>CBDCVC010000001.1:0-200500 GCA_965222875.1 Candidatus Multivorans sp.
GGGCTGAAGCGGCCCGCCGGCTCGTTGTGTCCGAACTGCGGCGAAACCAAGCAGCCGCACCGCGCCTGCAGTCACTGCGGCCACTATCGCGGTCGCGACGTGGTCGATATCGACGACGTTCTGTAGCCGGCAGTCTGGAGAGCGCTAGACTGGTGGTTTCCGAAGGACAGAGTTGGCCCTGAAATTGACGGACCGAACCTCCACGCGAACTCCGACCGTGATCGCCGTTGACGCGATGGGCGGGGACGACGCACCCCGGGCCGTGGTTGAGGGCGCGCTGCTGGCGGCGCGTCGACGGAAGCTGCGGCTCCTCCTCGTGGGCCGCCGGCCGATCCTCGAGCAGGAGATCGAGAACTTCGAGCCCGGGCCTGCTGTCCGGGATCGGGTCGAGATCGTGCATGCCGAGGAGGTCGTTGGCATGTGCGAGTCCGCGCTCGCGGTGCGACGCAAGCGCGACTCTTCGGTGCGCGTCTGTGCCCGCCTGGTCAAGGATGGCCGGGCGCAGGCCATGGTGACCGCGGGCAACACCGGCGCCGCCCTGGTCGCCGGCAAGATGGTGATCGGCGTGGCGCCCGGTGTCGATCGACCGGCCCTCGCGGTGACCATGCCGCGGCGCGTCGGTCGAACCATCCTGCTGGACGCGGGCGCCAATGTCGACTCGAAGCCCGACCAACTCCGTCAGTTCGCGGTCATGGGCCACTATCTGGCCCAGCAACTGCTGCGGATGAACTCGCCGCGGATCGGCCTGCTGTCGATCGGCGAGGAGGCCGGGAAGGGCACCGACCTGGTCCGCGAAGTGTTCAAGTCGCTCGACGCCACGGGACTCAACTTCGTCGGCAACGTCGAGGGCCGCGACGTGTTCAGCGGCACCACCGATGTCGTCGTCTGCGACGGCTTCGTCGGCAACGCGATCCTGAAGAGCGCCGAGGCGCTCGCGGAGTTCGTGGGCGGCCAGTTGCGCGAGGAGATGGGGCGCACCCTCCGGTCGCGGCTCGGCTATCTGCTGGCCCGGCCCGCCTTCGACCGCTTCAAGAGCCGGATCGATTACAGCGAGTACGGCGGCGCGCCGCTGCTCGGCCTGCGCGGCGGTTGCTTCGTCGCCCACGGTCGTTCGTCCGCCCACGCGATCTGCAGCGCGGTGCAGCGCGCTGTGGAGTTCTGCGAGGCGGGCATCCACGTCAAGGTCAGCGCCAAGCTGTCGGAGGTTGCCTTCGAGGCGGCGCCAAAGGCGGTAGCGGGATGACAAACGGACTCAGGCGAGCTTCTACCAACCATGCACGGCGGGTCTGGATCGCCGGCACCGGCATGGCCGTGCCGGACAAGATCCTCACCAACGCCGACTTCGAGCGCATGATCGACACGTCGAACGAGTGGATCGTCGCCCGAACCGGCATCCGCGAACGACGGGTCGCTACCGACGACGAGTACACGTCGGTCTTTGCTGTTCAAGCCGCACGCGAGGCGATGGAGATGGCGGGTGTGGCGCCCGCAGAGGTGGATCTCATCCTGATCTCGACGGTGACGCCGGACATGCCCTTCCCGTCCACTGCCTGCCTGGTGCAGGAAGAAATCGGTGCGAAGGATGCGACATCCTTCGATCTGAACGCGGGCTGCACGGGCTTCATCTACGGTCTTTCGGTCGGGCACCAGTACGTCGCCAGCGGCGCGGCCTCGACGGCTCTGGTGATCGGCGCCGAGTCGCTGACCAAGTACACGGACTACGAGGACCGCGCGACCTGCGTTCTGTTCGGCGACGGCGCGGGTGCGGTTGTGCTGCGCGGCGAAGACCCCCCGGCGCCGAGTTCGGAGAACGGGTTGCCGGGCGTCCTCTCCGTGGCGATCCACAGCGATGGTTCGCTGGCCCACCTGCTCGAGATGCCGGGCGGCGGCAGCCGCAATCCTCCGAACCGTCCGGAGACGTTGGAAGCGCGGCTGCCCTTCATCCGGATGCTCGGCAACGAGACCTTCAAGGTGGCGGTCCGCACCCTGGCCGAGGTCTCAGGCGAAGTGCTCGCCGACGCCGGCCAGGCGCCGCAAGACGTCAAGTGGCTCATTCCCCATCAGGCGAACCGCCGGATCATCGACGCCGTGGGCCGCCGGATCGACGTGCCCGCCGACCGCGTGTACGTCAACGTCGATCGTTACGGCAACACCTCGGCCGCGTCCATCCCGATCGCGCTCGACGAACTGAACCGCGACGGGCGGATCGACTCCGGGGACCTGGTCCTGATGGCGGCCTTCGGCGCCGGGCTGACCTGGGGCGCCGCCGCAGTCCGCTTCTAGTGTCCCGCCGCCGTCCCTTGGGAACGCGGGCGTCTCGCCCGCATCCGGCGCCAAGCGTCGGACTTTGGAATGGTCCTGTTGGATGAGTGGGGTGGCGTACGTCTTTCCGGGCCAGGGCTCGCAGCGGGTCGGCATGGGCCGGGCGTTGGCTTTGGCCTTTCCGGAGGCGCGGGCGGTCTTCGAGGAAGCGGACGACACCCTCGGTTTCGCGCTTTCTGTGCTTTGCTTCGAGGGGCCTGAAGACGAGCTTCAACTGACGGCCAACACCCAGCCCGCGATTGTCGCCGCATCGGTAGCGGCGCTCCGCTGCTACCGGGCTCAGGGCCTGGAGACGGAGTCGCCGGACTTCGTCGCCGGTCACAGCCTGGGCGAGTACTCGGCCCTCGTCGCGGCCGGCGCGCTCGAACTCGGCGACGCTCTGCGCCTGGTCCGGGCCCGGGGCGAGGCCATGCAGAAGGCGGTGCCGGTGGGCGAGGGCGCGATGGCCGCTGTGCTTGGCCTGAGCGTCGAAGACACGGCGGAGGTCGCCGCCGAGGCCGCGGGCGACACCGGCGGTGTCTGCCAACTCGCCAACCTGAACGCGCCGGGGCAGATCGTGATCGCCGGCGCCAGCGAAACGGTGGAGCGGGCAATGGTGCTGGCGAGTGGCCGGGGCGCGCGCCGGGCGATTTCGCTGCCGGTTTCGGCACCTTTCCACTGCGCCCTGATGGCGCCGGCCCGCCAGGCGATGGCGCCGTTGATTCAGGCGGCGCCGATGGCGGACCCCCAGGTGCCGGTGGTCTGCAACGTGGATGCGGCGCCGGTGACAAGCGCTTCCGCGGCCAGGTACGCGCTGGTCCGGCAGATCGACGGCCCCGTGCGCTGGGCGGAGTCGGTGACGGTCATGGCGGCCGAAGGCGTCGGCCGGCTGATCGAGTTCGGTCCGGGTAAGGTGCTTTCCGGCCTCGCGCGGCGGATCGATCGAAAGCTGAAGGTCCGGTCGGTGGCCGAGCCGGGCGACATGGAGTGACGACCGTGAGCATCTTCGATTTGAGCGGACGGACGGCGCTGGTCACCGGCGCCTCGCGCGGGATCGGCCGCGCCTGCGCCGTGCTGCTGGCGCGGCAGGGCGCCCGCGTGGTGCTGGCGGCCCGGAACGAGGAACTGCTGGGCGAAGTCGCCGCCGAGATCGCCGCCTCGGGAGGCGAGGCACACGCGATGGCGCTCGATCTGGCCGATCACGAACAGGTACCCGGCGCGGTGCGGCAGCTTCCGAAGGAGTTCGCGGCGGTCGACATCCTGGTCAACAACGCCGGCATCACGGCCGACAACCTGTTGGCCCGGATGACCCTGGACCAGTGGCAGCGGGTGCAGGACGTGAACCTGACCGGCGTCTTCGTCCTGACCAAGGCGCTCGTGCGGGGCATGATGCGTCGCCGCTTCGGGCGGGTCGTTTCGGTGTCGTCGGTCGCCGGCGTGCTCGGCAACGCCGGGCAGGCGAACTACGCCGCCTCCAAGGCCGGGCTGATCGGGTTCAGCAAGTCCCTCGCCCGCGAGCTGCTGAGCCGGGGGATCACGGTGAACGTTGTCGCGCCGGGCTTCATCGAGACGGACATGACCGCCGCGATGCCGGAAGGCGCCGGCGAGCGCTTTCGGGAGCAGTACGGTGTGATGCGTCTCGGCACGGTGGATGACATTGCGCCCGCCGTGCTGTATCTGGCAAGCGACGAGGCGTCCTACGTCACCGGCGAAGTCCTGAGCGTCAGCGGCGGAATGACCTGAGAGACAACACCAGTTGGACGGATCGGCCTCGCGGTGGCATAGTCTCGCTCTGTCAGCGGGCCGGAAAACGCCAAACCTGCGCCATCACCCCCAAAGAGGAACCAGAATGTCCGTAGTCCAAAAGGTCAATAGCATCATTGTCGAGCAGCTCGGAGTCGATGCCGACGAAGTCACTCCGCAGGCCAGTTTCACCGACGACCTCGGTGCGGACTCGCTCGACATCGTCGAGTTGGTCATGGCCTTCGAGGAGGAGTTCGGCATCGAGATCCCCGATGAGGATGCCGAGAAGATCGGCTCCGTCAAGGAAGCCACCGACTACATCCAGGCGCACGGGGGCGACAACTAGCGAGCCGGCTCCGGCCGCCCCGAGCGGGTCCGCTGACAGCGCCGCCAAACCCGTCGCAGACTCCGTGTTTGGCCCCATCTCCCACCTCTCCAGTTGGCCGCGCCGCCGAACGCAACGGAGTGCATTCGGCGGCGCAGCCAACTGGACGGATTCATGAGCGACCGCAGACGCGTCGTCATCACCGGTGTCGGCCTGGTGTCCCCGCTCGCGGTAGGGACAGAGGCCACGTGGTCCGGCCTGATGGAGGGCCGGAGCGGCGTTGGTGCGCTGACGCGGGTTGACGCGTCCCCGTACACGACGAAGATCGCCGCCGAAGTACCGGACTTCGACGCGGAGCAGTTCATGCCCCGCAAGGACATCCGCCGTGTCGATCTCTTCATCCAGTTCGCCCTGGCGGCGGCGGCTCTGGCCCGTGAGGACTCGGGGCTCGAGATCGATGAAGGCAACGCCGATCGCGTCGCCACCGTCGTCGGCTCGGGCATGGGCGGGCTGCCGCTGATCGAGCACATGCACGACATATGGCGCGACCGGGGACCGCGCAGGGTGTCGCCGTTCTTCATCCCCGGCCTGATCGCGAACATGGCGTCGGGCCAGATCTCGATCCGGCACGGCGCCAAGGGGCCGAACAGTTGTCCCACGACCGCCTGCACGACCGGCCTGCACGGCGTCGGCGATGCGTTCCGCCTGATTCAGCACGGTTACGCCGACGCGGCCTTCGCCGGCGGTACGGAGGCCACGACCTGCGACTTGGCGTTGGCCGGCTTCGGGGCGATGAAGGCGCTTTCGGTGCGCAACGACGAGCCCGGCGAGGCGTCCCGCCCCTGGGATGTCGGCCGCGACGGCTTCGTTCTCGGTGAGGGCTCAGGGGTGCTGATCCTGGAGGAGCGGGAGGCGGCCCTGACCCGCGGCGCCCACGCCTACGCCGAGATCCTGGGTTACGGCATGAGCGCCGACGCTTACCACCTGTCGGCGCCCCAGCCGGACGGCGACGGCGCGGCGCGCGTCATGCGGGCGGCGCTCGACGACGCGGGGATCGCGGCGGAACGGATCGACTACATCAACGCCCACGGCACCTCGACGCCGCTGGGCGACATCGCCGAGGTCCGGGCGATCAAGCGCGTCTTCGGCGACCACGCCTACCGGTTGGCCGTGTCGTCGACCAAGTCTTCGACCGGCCACCTGCTGGGAGCGGCGGGCGGCGTGGAAGCCGGGCTCCTGGCGCTCGCGATCGACCGGCAGGTGCTGCCGGCAACCCTCAACCTCGATCAGCCCGATGAGGAGTGCGACCTGGACTTCGTGCCCCACGAGCCCCGCGACGCGAAGGTCGACGTCGCGCTGACCAACTCCTTCGGCTTCGGCGGCACGAACGGCGCCCTGATCATGGCCAGTGCCTAGCGCTATCCCTTGACACCCCAAGGCCTTCCGGTGTCTAATCCGGCGTTCCGGTACATTCCGGTCCCCGGAACCCGCACCACGCCATGAACTCACAGGCCAGCGACAGCGCGATCACGATGCCCACGGTCGTCTCGACGACCGGCGTCGTTGCGCAGGCTTGGTGGGCTCACGGTTACGGCAAGGGCTGAAAACCGGGCCAAGTCCCGGTAAGTGGTCCGGGACGAGGGTGAGCGAGAAGACCTCCTTCCGGATCGAAGGAGGTCATCAGTTTGAGTTCGACACCCGAGAATCCGCCGCGAGCCACCCCTGCGGAGGTCGCGCGGAGCGCGACGTATACGGAGGTTGCGCGGAGCGCAACGTCTACGGAGGTCGCCCGGAGCGCGACCTTGGTGGCGTCGTTGACGGAGGCGCCGAGTGCGTCCGGCGACGAGTTGCGCGCGCTGTCGGAGCGCGCCGACTGTCTCGAGGTGCGTGCGGATCTGGTCGGCGAGATCGACGCCGACTGGCTGCGGGAGCGTTTCGCGGGCGAACTGCTGTACACCCTGCGCAGCGAGGCGGAGGGCGGCCGCGGACCGGTCGATGCGGGTCGGCGGGCGGAGCGGCTGGTTGCGGCCCGCGGGTACGACCTGGTCGATCTCGAGGCCGACCGCGATCTGGGCCGCGAGTTGCTCGCTTCGATCGAGCCTGTCAGGCGGCTGGTGTCCTGGCACGGCCGCGGCGCCAGTCTCAAGGCGCTGCGAGGCCGGCTCAGACAGATGTCGGGCGCGGAGGCCCGGCTCTACAAGCTCGTTACTGCCCCGAAGAGGTCCGGTGAGGAGTTGGCGCCGCTCGAACTGCTGCTCGACACCGGCCGGACGGATGTCGCCGCGTTCGGGGTGGGCGCCATCGGCGCCTGGACCCGGCAGGTGGCGCCGCGGCTCGGAGCGCCGTGGGTCTACGGCGCCGCGGGTGCGCTGGTTGCCGCCCCCGGTCAACCGTCCATCGAGCGGCTGCGGGCCGACTACGGCCTGCCGAACCTGCCCCGCGTGTCGCGGCTGTTCGGCGTCGTCGGGCACCCGGCGGCGCACAGCCTGTCGCCACGGCTCCACAACGCCGGCTACCTCGACCGCGGTGAGGCCGCGCTCTACGTCGCCTTCGACGCGCCTTCCTTCGAGACGTTCTGGAGCGAAATCGCGCGGAGCGACTTCTTTGAGCGTGCGGGCATGCCCCTCGGCGGCCTGAGCGTCACCGCGCCGCACAAGGCCGCGGCTCTGGCCGCTGCCGCGGAGGCCGGCGACCTGGCGGGTCGAGCCGGGGGTGCGAACACCCTGATCCCGGGCCCGGGCGCCGCCGCCGACAGGCAATGGCGGGCAGAGAGCACGGACCCGGAGGGCGTCGTCGGTCCGCTGCGCCGGCACGGCGTCGAGCTTTCGGGCCGCACTGCCGTGGTCATCGGCGCCGGCGGCGCCGGCCGGGCCGCGGCGGCGGGCCTGACGGCCGCGGGCGCGGACATCGCGCTCACAAACCGCACCGTCTCCAGCGGCCAGGCAGCCGCGGAGTCGCTCGGCGTTGCCTTCGTTCCGCTCGACGAGCTGGCGCCCGGCGCGTTCGACGTGGTCGTCAACGCCACCTCGCTCGGCCACGATTCCGCGGACCCGCTTCCCTGCGATCCGAACGCGCTGCGAGCCTCGGCTGCCGCGGTGGATCTGGTCTACGGCGGCGGACCGACGCCCTGGAGCCGGTCCCTCGCAGCGCGCGGCGTTCGGGTCGTGGACGGCCGGGAAGTGTTGCTGCACCAGGGTCTGGCGCAGTTCGAGGCGATGACGGGAAAGCCGCTGCGGTTCGAGGTCGGCGCCGCGGCACTGGGATTGGAGACGCCGCGATGAAGATCTCCGCCGGCCTGCCGACCGGAGTGTCGGCTGCCCTCTTCGACAGCGTGAAGCGGCGCCGCCGGCTGGAGGCGCGCCTGACGGCGCTGCTCGAGGAGCGCGGCTTCGGCGAGGTGCTGCTGCCCATCCTCGACTACTTCGAGCCTTACCGGCCCCTGCTCCAGGGGCGCCGGCTGGAGCAGCTCTACCGGTTCGTCGACCGGGACGGTCAACTGCTCGTGCTGCGTGGCGACTTCACGCCGATGCTCGCGCGGTTGCTCGCCCCCCACCTGGACGACCTGGAACTGCCGCTGCGTCTCTACTACCGCGGCGACGTGGTGCGGCATCAGCCTCTACGTCCCGGCCGGATGCGCGAGTACTCGCAGTTGGGCGCCGAGCTGCTGGGCGGCGACCGCACCGAGGCGGACGAGCGGACGCTGACCCTGTTCCTCGACCTGCTGCGTCAGGCCCGCGGCGACGCCCCTGGTAAGGTCTCGCCCGCATCCGGCGAAAGGAATGACGCCGCGCTCCGGGTCGTCCTCGGCGTCGCCGGTGCGCTCGACGAGCCCCTGCTCGCCGCGGCAGGAGATGGCGCCGCCGGTGAACTCGCTTTGCGGATAGCGAGCCGCGACCGGCAGGCCGCGCGCCGGGCCGGTCTCGCCGATGTCGTAGAGCGCGGCTATCCGGAAGACCTCTCCGTGCTCGGGGACGCCGCCGCTGCGGTGACTGAACTGCTCCTGCTCCGCGACCGGCTTTGTGCTGAGTACGGCGATCTCGGCATCGAGGTCGAGGTCGATCTCGCCGAGTTCGCCGCCGCCGCGCTCGACCCGAGGATCGGCGTTTCCGCGGGCCCGCGCGGCTACTACGACGGCCTCATGTTCGCGGCCTACGCGCCGGGTACGGCCCTGGCCCTGGGTGTCGGCGGTCGGTACGACAGGGTGTTCCGGTCGCTCAGCGGCGACTGCTCGGCGGTCGGCTTCTCGTTCGGTCTCGACCTGTTGACCAAACTGGCGGAGGGCCCGGCATGATCACGTTCGGCCTGCCGAAGGGACGCAACCTCGGACCGGCGCGCGACGCGCTTGCCGCCGCGGGCATGGGTCTCACCGATCTCGATTCCTCCCGCCTGCGCCAACGCTTCGGAGGCGTTGGGGTGCTGGGGGTCGAGGTCGAGGTGCTGCTGCTCAAGGACTGGGACCTGCCGCTCTATGTCGAGCACGGGATCGTCGACTGCGCGATCATAGGCTCAGACGTGCTGGAGGAGACCCAGCCCGACGTTTTCCAGCCGCTGCGCCTCCAGGACGGCCGTAGCCGCCTGTCGTTGATTGCCGAGACGCCGGAACTGCCGCGGCGGAGCGGCCAGCTCCGCGCGGCGACCCGCTATCCGGCGTGGGCGGCGCGGCTTCTTGCCGCCCGCAAACTGCACGTCGAGGTGCTGAGCCTGACCAGCTCGATCGAACTCGGGCCGTTGCTCGACCTGACCGACATGGCGGTCGACATCGTGCAGACCGGCGCCACGCTCAGAACCCACGACCTGCACGAGGTCGAGGTGCTGGCCCAGGTGGCGCCGACGTTCGTGGTCAACCGGGCTTCGTTCCACGCCCACCGGCGCCGGTTGAGCCGGCTGCTGGGCGCGCTCGAAGAATCGGGGGCCGCCGGTGACTGAGGTCCGTAGCGGGGGAGCGTTGCAGGTCCTGGCGGCGGACAGTCGTGCCGGGCGGGAGCGCCTGGAACTGCTCGACCGGCGGGGCCGGGGCGGTATCGCGGCCGAGATCGGCCATGCCGCCGCGGAGATCATAGGCCGGGTCCGCAGCGGCGGCGACGCGGCCCTTCTCGAGGCCGTCCGCCGCTTCGACGGCTTCGACGCGCCGTCGGCCGGCGCCTTGCGGCTGGACGACGCCAGCCCGCATCCGGCTTCTGAACGCATCGACCCCAACGTACTCACCGCCATCGACCGCGCACGGGCCGCGATCGAGGTCTACCACCGGGCACAGCCGCACGGTCCGGGTGTCCAGCGCCTGGAACGGGACGGCGTGTCGATCGAGGAGCGCCGGCTGCCGATCCGCCGGGTCGGGATCTACGTGCCGGGTGGGCGGTTCCCCTATTCCTCTACGGTGCTGATGACCGCGGTGCCGGCACGGCTGGCGGGCGTCGAGGAACTCGTCGTCGCCACGCCGCCCCGGGCCTACCTCGAAAGTCCAGTGCTGCGGCACGTGCTGGACCTGGTCGAAGCGGACGAGATCTGGGGCATGGGCGGCGCGCACGGCGTCGCGGCCCTTGCCTACGGCACCGAGTCGGTCCGGGCGGTCGACCTGATCGCCGGGCCCGGGAACGCCTGGGTAGCGGCCGCGAAGCAGCACGTGGCGGGCGACGTCGGCGTCGACCGCGCCGCGGGTCCGTCCGAGGTCGTCATCGTGCCGACCGATGGCGCTCCGGCCGGCTGGGTCGCGGCCGACCTGCTGGCGCAGGCGGAGCACGATCCCCTGGCGGTCGCGGTCCTGGTCACGGACTCCGCGGCGCTTGCCGATCGGGTTGCGTCGGAGGTGGACCGGCAGCTCTCGCTGCTGCCGACCCGAGACACCGCCGCTGCCGCGCTCGAAGCGCACGGCGCGGCGTTCGTCGCGGACGACCTGGACGGTGCGCTCGCGCTGGCCGAACGGTTGGCGCCCGAGCATCTGCAACTGATCGGCGCCGCCGCGGAAGCGCGCGCGGACGAGATGCGCAATGCCGGCGCGGTGTTCGTGGGCGCTTCGTCGCCGGTGGTGTTCGGGGACTACGTGGCCGGACCGAGCCACGTACTGCCCACGGGCGGCACCGCGCGCTTCGCCTCCGGTCTCGGGATAGAGGATTTCGTGCGGCGTAGTCACACGGTTCGGTTCTCCGATGAGGCCTCGAGGGCCTGGGCCGGCGCCGCCGAGACCCTGGCGGCTACCGAGGGCCTGGCGGCCCATGCCGCGGCGGCCAAGTTGCGCCTCGGTGGGGGAGTCGGTGGGCAAAACCGCCGGGAGGCCGAGCCATGAGTGCCTCCGCCCAGGGCGCCGGCGCCTTCGTCAGGCCCGAGTTCCGCCGCCTGTCCGCCTACTCGCTCGACCGGGTGACATACCGCTACCGGCTCGACCAGAACGAGGCGCCGTGGGATCTGCCGCGGGCGCTCAAGCGCGAGGCGCTGGCGCGTCTGGCCGAGCGCACCTGGGCCCACTACCCGGACTTCCACGCCGAGCGTCTGCGGCGTCTGCTCGGTGACCTCAACGACTGGCCGGCGGAGGGCGTGCTGGTCGGAAACGGTTCCGGCGAGCTGCTGACGACTGTGCTCGAAGGCGTCGTTTGCCCCGGCCAGGAGGTGCTCGCCTGCGAGCCGTGCTTCAGTCTCTACGAGACCTTCGTCCGGCGCGCCGCGGGCGTGCCGCGGTTCCTCGAACCGGCGCCGGACCTGGCGCTGCAGACCGGCGAACTCCAGGCCGAGATCGGGCGCGACCCGAGGCGGCCGGTGATCCTGTGTACGCCGAACAACCCGACCGGCACGGCGGCGGATCCCGGCACGGTGGAGCGCCTTCTGGATGCGCTCGAGGCGCCGCTGCTGCTCGACAACGCGTACGGTGAGTTCTGCCGCCACGACTACCGGCCGCTGCTGCGCCGCCACTCGAACCTGATCGTGTTCCGGACCCTGTCCAAGGCCTGGTCCCTGGGCGGCATCCGCCTCGGCTACCTGCTGGCGGACTCGGAACTGGTGGCGGAGCTGATCAAGG
Organism: Candidatus Multivorans sp.; assembly: GCA_965222875.1. Classification (GTDB taxonomy): domain Bacteria; phylum Acidobacteriota; class Thermoanaerobaculia; order Multivoradales; family Multivoraceae; genus Multivorans. The sequence continues at coordinate 11,376 of CBDCVC010000001.1, forward strand.
TCAAGCTGCCCTACAACATCGGTCAAGCGGCGGCGGTGATCGGCGAAGTGGCCGTCGAACACGCCGACCGGCTTCTGCCGCGCGTCGCCCTGGTGCGGGCGCGCCGGGAGCAGTGGATGGTCATGCTGCGGGAGTTCGGCTTCGAGGTCCTCGACTCGGAGGCCAACTTCCTGCTCGCGCGCCATCCCCGCTGCGCCGGGATCCGCGACGGTCTTGCCGCCGGGGGTGTGCTGGTGCGCGACGTGAGCCGCTATCCGGGCCTGGCCAACTGCCTGAGGATCGGAATCGGCGGTGGTCCGGCGCTGCGCGCGACGCGACGCCTCCTGACGGAGATGAACGTGGGAGAGATGCCATGAGACGAGCGTCCATCGATCGCAAGACGTCCGAAACCCATGTCCGTGCCGACCTGTCGCTCGACGGCGGCGCTTGCCGGCTTGATGTGCCGAACGGTTTCTTCTCGCACATGCTGGACGCCCTGACGCGCCACGGCGGTCTGGGGCTCGATCTGGAAGCCCGGGGCGATACCGACATCGACCTCCACCACACGGTGGAGGACGTAGGGCTGGTGCTTGGCGACGCGCTGCGGGAGGCCCTCGGCGAGCGCGCCGGAGTGCGGCGCTTCGCCCACGCTTTCGCACCGCTCGACGAGGCGCTGGCGCGCGCCGTCGTCGACCTCTCCGGCCGCGGTTCCTTCCACTTCCGGCTGCCCGCGGAACTGGAGCAGGCCTGGGTCACGACCGAGTTTCCGCTCACCCTGATGGGTGACTTTTTCGGCGCCTTCGCCGACCGCGGACGGCTGACGCTGCACCTGGATGTCCTTTGCGGCCGCAATCCGCACCATGTCGCGGAGGCGTCGTTCAAGGCGGTGGCTCTGGCGCTGCGTGACGCGGTGTCCCTGCGGACGGGAGGCGATGCCGAGGCGCCGAGCACGAAGGGCAGCCTGACGGCATGACCGGAGCGGCGAGCAAAGCCCCGGCGAGCAGCGCGACGGTGGTCGACGCCGGCGTCGGCAACATCGGCAACCTGGTGCGGGCGCTCCGCCACCTGAGGTCCGAGGTCGAGATCACCTGCGACCCGGCGGTGATTCGAGACTCTCGCTGCCTGGTGCTGCCGGGCGTCGGCGCCTTCAGGCCGCCGCGCGAGGTACTGCGCGGCGCGGCCGAAGAGGCGATCCGGACCGCGCTCGAAGGCGGCGCGTACCTGCTCGGCATCTGCATCGGCTACCAGCTCCTGTTCGACAGCAGCGAGGAGTTCGGGATGACGGACGGTCTCGGCTTGCTCGCGGGCCGCGTCACCGAGCTTCCGGGCGGCGTGCCCCTGCCGCACATCGGCTGGAACCGCGTCTTCGGCACAGCAGACCATCCCCTGCTCGCCGGCGCAGCCGAGGACGACCACTACTACTTCGTCCACTCCTTCGCGCCCCAGGACGTGCCGGAGGAGTCCGTGCTGGGCCGCTGCCGGCACGGCCGCAGTTTCCCCGCGATCACGGGCCGCGGCCGCATCGCGGGTACCCAGTTTCATCCCGAGAAGAGCGGCGCCGCCGGCCTGCGGCTGCTGCGCAACTACCTGACCTGGGCCGAGGACCTGGCTCACGGGACAGAAGGAGGCGACGGTGCAACTGCTGCCGGCGATTGATCTGCGCGGCGGTCAGGTCGTGCGTCTCGAACGCGGCGACGACGGGCGGCGCACGGTCTACGACGCCGATCCCGGCAACGCGCTCCGCCGCTACCGCGAGGCCGGGGTGTCCCGCATCCACGTCGTCGACCTGGACGCGGCGTTCGGCGGCGTTCCCCAGCGCGAACTGGTCGGGGAACTGGCGCGGCAGGCAGCGCCCGGCGGCATCCAGCTCGGCGGCGGCCTGCGCGACCGCGAATCCGTCGAGTGGGCGTTCGCGGCGGGCTGCGAACGGGCGGTGGTGACCTCCCTGATCGTCCGCGACTTCGACGTGTTCGCCGGCCTCTGCCGCCACTACCCGGGGCGCATGGTGGCGGCGCTCGACATCGACCGTGGCGAAGTGCGGCTGGCGGGCTGGACCGAATCGGCCGACCGCTCGCCGGCGACGCTGTGCGGGCAACTCGCCGGTCTGCCGATCGCGGCGGTGCTGGTCACCGACATCTCGCGCGACGGGATGATGCAGGGTCCCAACATCGACCTGGCCTGCGAGATTGGTGTCATGGCCGGCGCGCCGGCGATCCTCTCGGGCGGCGTCCGCTCGGCCGCCGATCTGGAAGCCGCGGCCCGGCGGCCCGAACTCGAAGCCGCAATCGTCGGCCGCGCCCTCTACGACGGCTCGCTCGGCCTGGAAGAGGCAATCACCGCCTGCGCCGGTTCGGCGGACGCCGGCGGGGTCGCCGGCGCACCAGGCGGACCGGACGGTGCCTCGCTTCGCCCTGGGAACGCGGGCATCCTGCCCGCTTCCGGGAGAACGCCGTGAGAGCCACCATCGAGCCGACCGGCCTCACCCGCCGCATCATCCCCTGTCTGGACGTGGCTGCCGGGCGGGTGGTCAAGGGCGTCCAGTTCAAGAACCTGACCGATCACGGCGACCCGACCGAGGCCGCGGCCCGATACGCCGCCGAGGGCGCCGACGAGATCGTGTTCCTCGACATCACCGCCGCGCCCGAGCGCCGCGACACGGACCTCGACTGGGTGCGCCGAACCGCCGAGCAGGTGTTCATTCCGCTCAGTGTCGGCGGTGGCGTGCGTAGCACAGGCGACGGCCGCAAGTTGCTGCTAGCCGGCGCCGACAAGCTGGGGATCAACACCGCCGCGGTCGCCGAGCCCGAGCTGCTGACGCGTCTCGCCGAGCGCTTCGGGAGCCAGTGCGTCGTGCTCTCGGTCGACGTCAAGCGGCGGCGTGAAGAGGGAGCGGGCGGCCCGCGCTGGGAGGTCGTCACCCACGGCGGCCGCACGCCGACCGGGCTCGACGCGCTGGAGTGGATCGAGAAGGGAATCGAACGGGGCGCCGGCGAGATCCTGCTCACCAGCATCGACAGCGACGGCATGAAGAGCGGCTACGACCTGGAACTGCTGCGGCGGGCGTCGGCGCTGTCGCCGGTGCCGGTCATCGCCTCCGGCGGCGCCGGCACCCTGGAGCACCTGGCCGAGGCCCTGGAAACCGAGGCCGCGGCCGTGCTCGCCGCGTCGATCTTCCACCAAAAGGCGTTCTCGGTAGGCGCGGTCAAGGAGTACCTCGGCCGCCGCTATCCGATCCGTATGTGATGAGGAATCGAGGAGACGCCACTGGGTACGCCGGCGCCCTCGCCGGCATCCGGGCTGAGACGGCATAGCAATCAACCGACAAACGATGACGAAGGACAAACAGATGACATCCCCAGCCATCGACCCCGCGGCGCTCACCTACGACGACCGGGGCCTGCTGCCGGTCGTGGTCCAGGACGTGCTCTCGGGCGCGGTGCTGATGCTCGCCTACGCCAACCGGGAGGCGGTGGAACTCACGCTCGCCACCGGCGAGGCCCACTTCTACAGCCGCTCGCGGCAGCAGTTGTGGCGCAAGGGAGCGACCTCGGGCAACACACTGGCGGTGGTCGAAGTGCTCCAGGACTGCGACCGGGACGCGCTCCTGGTGCGGGCGCTGCCGGCCGGTCCGGCCTGCCACAACAACACGAGGAGCTGCTTCGAGCCGAACGCCGCCGAGTTCGAGCTCGGCTGGCTGGCGCGTGTGCTCGCCGAGCGGGCGTCGGCGTCGCCGGAGGAGAGCTACACCGCCCGTCTCCTCGACCAGGGAGTCGACCGCATCGCGCGCAAGGTCGCGGAGGAGGCGGGCGAGACCGTGATCGCCGGCGTCCGGGCCGACGCGGAGCCCGAGTCGGCGGAGCGGCGCGCCGATCTCGCGGCCGAGGCAGCCGATCTCACCTACCACCTGCTGGTGCTGCTGCAGGCGACCGGCGTCGGGATCGCCGGCGTGGCCGCCGAGTTGGGCCGCCGCCATCAGCAAGCCGGGGGAACGCAGCCATGAGCCGGCCCGCATCCGCCATCGCTCACACGCGGGAGTTCCTGGCCGACACGTCGACGCCGCTCGGCGTCTACAGCAAGCTGGCCGCGCATGCGGAGGGCGACTCCGGGGCGCGGCGCTTCCTGCTCGAGAGCATCACCGGCGGCGAGCACGTGTCGCGCTACAGCTTCCTCGGCGCGAGCCCGTCGCAGGTCTGCCGCGTGTACGTCGACCGGCTGGAGACCCTTGACCTCCATCGTCGCGGTGAGGTTCAGATCGAGCCCGGCGATCCGCTGCCGAAGCTACGGCGCCTGCTCGACGGTGTGACCGCCGATCCGGCGCCGCCGTTGCCGTTTGCCGGCGGCTGGATCGGCGCCTTCGGCTTCGACGCGATCCGGCTCGTCGAGCCGTGTCTGGTCGACCATCCGGCCGGCCGCCCACCCGACCCGTTCGGCCTGCCGATCGCCACCCTGGCCCGCTTCGACGACGTGCTCGTGTTCGATCACGCCCGCCAGCGGATCGTCGCGGTGGCGAACGAGATCACGGGCGAGACGACGGCGCCGGAGGCCGAAGCGCGGCTCGATGAACTGCAGGCGGTCCTCGAGAGCCGCGGCGAGGCCACGGCGGCCCGGGTCGAGGACCTGGGTGTCAAGGCAGAGACCGCCGCCCCGACGCTGAGCGACGAAGAGTACGGCCGGGCAGTGATGGCGGCGAAGGAGTACATCGCCGCCGGCGACATCTTCCAGGTTGTGCTGGCGCGCCGCTGGACTCTCGACCTGGACGTGTCGCCGGCGACCCTCTACCGGGCGCTGCGCCTGGTCAACCCGTCGCCGTACATGGTGCTCTTCGAGGCGCCCGAGGCGTCGTTGATCGGCGCTTCGCCGGAGATGCTGGTGCGGCGCACGGGGCGGCGCCTGGAGGTGCGGCCGATCGCCGGCACCCGCCCCCGCGGCAGGACCGCGGCGGAGGACCGCGCTCTGGCCGAGGAACTGATGGCCGACCCCAAGGAGCGCGCGGAGCACGTGATGCTGGTCGACCTGGGGCGCAACGACCTCGGACGGGTGGCGTCGCCGGGCGGGGTCTCGGTGGCCGACTTCATGGTCATCGAGCACTACAGCGACGTGATGCACATCGTCAGTTCGGTCGAGGCGGAGCAGTCCGCCGCGGCCGGAAACGGCGCCGGCTCGGCCCTCGATGCTCTCCTGGCCTGCTTCCCGGCCGGCACGCTGTCCGGGGCGCCGAAGATCCGCGCGGTGGAGATCATCGACGAACTCGAGCCGGAGGCGCGCGGGATGTACGGGGGCTCGGTGGGCTACTTCTCGTTCGGCGGCGACATGGACACCTGCATCACGATCCGCACCCTGACCCTGGCGAACGGCGAGGCCTCGATCACCGCCGGGGCCGGCATCGTCGCCGATTCCGACCCGGTGCGCGAGGCGCAGGAGACCCGGGACAAGGCCGCGGCGCTGCTGCGGGCGGTGGCGCTGGCGCGTGACCTGGAGGGCCGGGCATGATCCTCGTCATCGACAACTACGACTCCTTCACCTACAACCTGGTCCAGATGTTCGGCGGTCTCGGCGCCGAACTCGAGGTGGTGCGCAACGATGTCGAGAGCGTGCCGGACCTGCTGGCGCGCGACTCGGAAGGCATCGTCCTGTCGCCGGGGCCGGGTCGGCCGGAGGACGCGGGAGTCTGCATCGACCTCCTGCGGGCGAAACCCGACGTGCCCCTGCTCGGCGTTTGCCTGGGACACCAGGCGCTCGGCTCGGCATTCGGCGGCACCGTCAGCCGGGCAACGGTGCTGATGCATGGCAAGACCTCCGAAGTCGAGCACGGGGGGGTTGGTCTGCTGTCCGGCCTGCCGTCGCCCTTCGTCGCCACGCGCTACCACTCGCTGGCGGTCGAGGAGGAGAGCCTGCCGGCACAGCTTCAGCCGCTGGCCTGGAGCGAAGACGGAACGCTCATGGCGATGCGGCACCGGGAACTGCCCTACTGGGGCGTCCAGTTCCATCCGGAGTCGGTGCTCACGCACACTGGACCGCAGCTACTTCAGAACTTCCTCGATCTGTGTGGAGAGGCCTATGACTGATCTCGACCTTTCGACCCTGTTGCGAACGGCGATCGCCGGCGAGGACCTTCCCGCCACGACAGTGGAGGAGCTGTTCGGCCGGCTGATGGACGGCGAACTGTCCGAGGTGTGGAAGAGCGCGTTCCTGGTTGCGCTGGCGGCAAAGAGTGAGTCGGTGGGTGAGATCGCCGGCGCCGCACGGGCGATGCGGGCGCGGGCGGCGCGCGTGCCGCACACGAGTTCCGGCGTGATCGACACCTGCGGCACCGGCGGCGACGGCCGCGGCACGTTCAACATCTCGACCGCGGCCGCCCTGGTGGCGGCTGCGGGCGGCGCGCGGGTGGCCAAGCACGGCAACCGCGCCGTGTCGAGCCGCTCCGGTTCGGCGGACGTGCTCGACGCTCTCGGCGTGCAGCTCTCGGGCGACACGGAGGCGCTCGGACGCTGCCTCGACGAGGTCGGCATCGCCTTCCTGTTCGCGCCGATGCTCCACCCGGCGATGGCCCAGGTCATGCCGGTGCGGCGCGAACTCGGCGTGCGCACGCTGTTCAACGTGCTGGGGCCCTTGACGAACCCGGCCGGGTCGAAGCGTCAGTTGATCGGCGTCTTCGCGGCCGATCTGGTCGAAGAAGTCGCGCACGTGCTGCGGGAACTCGGAAGCGAGCACGCCCTGGTCGTCCACGGCGACGGTCTGGACGAGATCACGACCACCGGGACGACCGGGGTCGCCGAGGTCCGTAACGGCGAGGTCCGCACCTTCGAAGTTCATCCACGCGACTTCGGGATCGCCGCGGCGTCGCCGGACGACCTGGTCGGCGGCGCCCCCGAGAGGAACGTCGAGCTGATGCGCGGCGTGCTCGATGGCGGCGGAGGCGCCCTCGCGGACATCACATGTCTCAACGCCGGGGCCGCGCTCTTTGTCGCCGGCAGGGCGGACAGCCTCGCCGCCGGTGTCGCCGCTGCGTTCGAGGTTCAGCGCTCGGGAGCGGCGGCCAGGAAGCTCGAAGAGCTCGTCGGCTGGGCCGGCTGGGACGACGGAGGCGACGGAGACTGAGGCCGTGTCCGAGGTTCCAGACATCCTGCGGCGCATCTGCGAACAGCGCCGCCGGCGCGTGGCCGTCGCTGTGAACCCGGGCTCCGCCCCTGGGAGCGCGGGCGTCTCGCCCGCATCCGCCTCCCCCCGCCTCGCCCCCGACGCCCCGGGCCGCCGTTTCCTCGACGCCATCTCCACCCGCCGTGGCCGCGCCGTAGTCGCCGAGATCAAGATGGGATCGCCCAAGCTCGGCGACCTCCGCGGCCGCTTCGACCCGGTCGCGCGGGCCGAGACCTACGCCGCTGCCGGCGCGGCCTGCCTGTCGGTGGTGGTCGAGCCGGACCACTTCTACGGCAGCTACGAGCTGCTCGCCGAATGCACCGCCGCGTCCGGCCTGCCCGCGGTGGCGAAGGACTTCGTGGTCTCCGACATGCAGCTCGAGTGGGCGCGCGATGCCGGTGCCTCCGCAGTGCTCCTGATCGCCGCCCTCTACGACGCCGCGGAGTTGCGGCGGCTGGCGGCGCTCGCCCGGGGCTTGGGCCTCGTGCCCCTGATCGAGACCCACGACGACGAGGACTTCGAGAAGCTGGCGACAAGCGCTTCCGAAGGAAGCGGCAGGCGAACAACCCTGGGAGCGCAGGCCGCCAGCCCGCTTCCGGCCCTGGGAACGCGGGCTTCCAGCCCGCATCCGGGTCGCCCGCAACGCGGCAGTGAAGCCCCAGACTGGGAACTCGTCGGCATCAACAACCGCGACCTGCGCACGTTCGAGGTCGACCTGGAACGAAGCGCCGACCGCGTCGGCCGCCTCCCGGCGTCGGCTCTCAAGGTCGCCGAGTCGGGGATTCAAACGGGCGCCGATGTCGCCAGGCTGCGGCAGGCCGGCTTCGACGCGTTCCTCATCGGCGAACGCCTGGTGCTCTCCGGCGACCCGGCCGCTGCTCTGGCGGAACTGCTGGGCGAGCCGGCAACATCGGGAGCGACCGCATGAAGGTCAAGATCTGCGGCGTCACCACGCCCGCCGATGCACGGCTCGCCGTCGACCTCGGCGCCGACTTCATCGGCCTCAATTTCTACCGTCCCAGCCCACGCTGGATCGACGTCGACGAGGCCGCCCGCATTCGCCGCGCCGTCGGGGACCGGGCGCAAGCCGTCGGCATCTTCGTCAACCACACCCGCGAGCAGGTCGAAGCGATCGACCGGCAGGTCGGCCTGGACTACCTCCAGCTCAGCGGTGACGAGGGCCCGGAACTTGTCGCCGAGTTCAGGGACCGCGCCATCCGCGTGCGGCGCGTCGGCGGCGTGGCCGCCGCGCCGGGCCGGATTCCGGACGAGGACTGCTGGGCGGTCCTGATCGACCGCGCCCACGACCGGCTCTACGGCGGTTCCGGCGAAAGCTGGGACTACGCGGCGGCGGCCGATCTCGCTCTGGCGCCGGCCGGCGGCAGGGCGCGCCGGGTCTTCATTGCCGGCGGCATCGGCCCCGGCAACGTTGCGGAGGTCGTCGCGGCCGTGCCCGGCGCCTACGCCGTCGACACCTGTTCAGGTGTCGAGTCCTCGCCCGGACACAAGGACCGCGCCAAGCTGGAGCAACTGTTCGCCAACCTCGCAGAGGGAGCAGCACGATGAAGGTAAGAACACCTCTCTCCGCCGCGGCCATGGCGCCGGACGAGGGCGGCCACTACGGCGTCTACGGCGGGCGCTACGCCCCCGAGACCCTGATGGCGCCCCTCGAGGAACTGAGCCGCGCCTACGACCGGCTGCGGCGCAAGCGCGCCTTCCAGCGCCGGCTGAAGCATCTGCTGGAGCACTATGTCGGCCGCCCGACGCCGCTCTACTTCGCCGAGCGCCTGACCGAGCATCTCGGCGGCGCGCGCATCTATCTGAAGCGCGAAGACCTGCTCCACACCGGCGCGCACAAGATCAACAACGCCCTCGGCCAGGCGCTGCTGGCGAAGGAGATGGGCAAGACGCGGATCATCGCCGAGACCGGCGCCGGCCAGCACGGCGTCGCGACCGCCACCGCGGCGGCGCTCCTCGGTCTCGACTGCGTCGTCTACATGGGCGAGGAGGACATGCGGCGGCAGCGCCTGAACGTCTACCGGATGCAGCTCCTGGGCGCTGAAGTGGCGGCGGTCGACGCCGGCAGCCGGACGCTCAAGGACGCGATCAACGAGGCGTTCCGCGACTGGGTGGCGAGCTTCGCCGACACCCACTACGTGCTCGGCACGGTCACCGGGCCGGCGCCCTATCCGCGGATGGTGCGGCAGTTCCACAAGGTGATCGGGTCCGAGGCGCGGCGCCAGTTGAAGCGGCTTGCGGGCACTGCGGATCCGGATGTCGCGATCGCCTGCGTCGGCGGCGGCAGCAACGCCATGGGCCTGTTCTCCGCGTTCTTCCACCGGCCGGACGTGCTGCTGGTCGGGGTCGAGGCTGGCGGCCGTGGACCGGAACTGGGGGACCACGCGGCGCGGTTCTCCGGCGGCACGCTCGGCGTGCTCCACGGCGCGCGAACGCTGGTCCTCCAGGACGAGGAGGGCCAGGTGGTCGGCACGCACTCCGTGTCGGCCGGGCTCGACTACCCGGCGGTCGGCCCCGAGCATGTGTTTCTGCACGAGCATGGCCAGATCGAGTTCACGTCGGCCACCGACCAGGAGGCGATCGACGCGTTCCACCTCCTGTCGGCGACGGAAGGCATCCTGCCGGCGCTCGAATCGGCGCACGCGATCGCCGAGGTCAGGCGTCGCGCTCCGGGGATGGGCGAGGACCAGATCGTGCTCGTCAACCTCTCCGGCCGCGGCGACAAGGACGTGGAATCGGTGCTCGAGTACGACGCCGCCGTCTCGCCCGCATCCGGTCCTGGGAACGCGGGCATCCTGCCCGCATCCGGAAACGGAAACGACCAGTGACCCCCCTCCGCAAGCGCCCCTCACGCAGCGGAGCCATCGCCGCCGCCTTTGCCCGCTGCTCCAGGCAGAAGCGCGCCGCCTTCATCCCCTTCCTCGTCGCCGGCGATCCCAGCCTCGAAGCCACGCCCGACCTGCTGCGCGCCCTCGTGGCCGGCGGCGCCGACGTGATCGAGCTCGGCGTTTCCTTCTCCGATCCGATCGCCGACGGTCCCACGATTCAGCGCGCTTCGAACCGGGCTCTCGCCGCAGGTTCCTCGCTCAGCGCGGTGCTTGGGATCATCGAGCGCCACCGGGAGGAGCTGGGCGTTCCGATCGTCCTGTTCACCTACTACAACCCCGTCCACGCCCGCGGCGTTGCGACCTTCGCCGCCAAGGCCGCCGACAGCGGGGTCGACGGCGTGCTCTGCGTCGACCTGCCGCCCGAGGAAGGCCTGCGCGAACTGCAGCCGGCCCTCGTGGAACGCGGCGTCGACTCGATCTATCTGATCGCCGCCACCAGCACGAAGGAGCGCATCGACCGAGCCGCGGCGGCGTCGAACGGCTTCGTGTACTACACCGCGCGCTCCGACGTCACCGGCGAGCGCGAGGACCTGATCCCCACCCTGGCCCGGGAAGTGAAGCGGGTGCGACGGCGGGTCCGCCTACCGGTCGCCGTCGGCTTCGGCATATCGACCCCCGAGCAGGTCGAGGAAGTGGCTGCGGTCACCCACGGCGTCGTCGTCGGCAGCTCTCTGGTCCGCCTGGTCGAGGAGAACGCCACGGAACCCGGCTTGGCGGCGAGGCTCGAACGCCGCGTCGGCGAGTTGACGGCGCCGCTGCGGCGCTGACACCCGCCCCGCGGGGGGCGCGGCGCGGAGTGGCGCGGCCGTTCCGGTGTCCGCCGAGCGGAGAGCGGGCGACAATGTGGCAGATCTGGCCGGTCTTGGGAGAATTTGACCGAAATCCGCTAAATGGCGGCCGGTTCTCTTCCGTATCTGTCCCTAGAGTATTTCGCGGAGTCCACACCGCAACCACCACCTTGAAGGAGGATGGCCAAGTGCAGACCGAGGATGACGAGTGAACGGCAGCAGCTCAAAGAAAGCACTGGCTGTGATCGCGGCGGCCTGCGCCATGCTGGCCGCGTCGGTGCGCGAAGCGGCGCCCGGTCGTCAGCCCGAGTCGTTCCCGGCGCCGCCGCGTCTCGAGGATATTGCTCTGCTTGAAGAGATCCAGGCTTGGCTTGAACCAACCGGCTCGGACACAGCGTCGATCCGGGCCGGCGTCCCCCTGCATGAGTCGATTCGAGCGCGCCGGGCAAGCTTCGAGCTCTTCATAGGCGTCGCGGACGGCAGCGCGGTTCGGGACCGGATGCAGCGCGTTCCATTCGGCTCACAGATTCTCTCCGTGGCCGGGCGCCACGGGATCGACCCCCTGCTCGTAGCGGCACTCGTCCAGACCGAGTCCGCCTTCGACGACCTGGCGGTCTCGCCTCGGGGCGCGTGTGGCCTGATGCAGTTGATGCCGGCAACGGCCCAGTATTTTGGCGTGAGCAACGTCTACGACCCGAGCGAGAACCTGGAGGCGGGCACACGCTATCTGGTCTCGCTCCTGCGCCGGTTCGATGGCGACCTGGGGCTCAGTTTGGCGGCCTACAATGCCGGGCCAGGCGCTGTCGGCCGCTTCGGCGGCCTACCGCCGTTTCGCGAGACGCGCAACTTCACCGAAGGCGTCCTGCGCATCTACGTCGAGCACCACAGGGCGGCGTGGGTTGCCGTCCATCCGAGACGGCTCGATTCCGACGTTCTGGGCCGGATCCGGCGCCGAGCCTGCGCGTTGCACCCGTCGAGCGGGACCGCGGTTGTGACAGCGCCGCCCGCAGTGGACCCGCAGCGTTTCCGGCGGTCTGGCGATGGACCGTGTGCGGGCATGAAGAAGCGTCGGAAGTCAACGGCGTCGTAGCCTGGGCCGCGCGTATCCGGGAGAGGGCTAGCGTTAGAATGCCCGTACTCAATGGGCGGGCGATCGTTTCCCTGGCGGTCCAGACCGACTTGGCTTTGCTGGTCGGGCGGGAAGGAGTCGGCTTGGGCGCTCCGGGAGCTCCGGGCCGAGCCTTCCTGCGATGTCCGCGGACTGATCGCACTGGTGAACGAGAAGAACGGCCGCGTCATCCTGCACGGCGTTCGGCACACGCTGCTTCAATGGCAGGCCGAGGCGGTCGAGCTGCCGCTGCGGCTCATTCCGCTGGATTGGACATCCTCGGCGACCGAGCGGAACGCTGCCCTGGCCAGAGGGTTCGGCGAGCTAAGGACGGATGGCGCGCAGCGTGTCGCCTTTGGCGACCTGTTGTCTGTGCGCGGCCGCGACCGACGCCTGCTGGTCACTGCCGAATCGGGACTCGAAACGGTCTTTCCGCTCTGGGGACGGGACACGTGCGACCACTCGGCAGACATTCTGGAGGCCGGTCTGTCGGCCTGGATTTGCTGCGTCGACACCGGCTGCATACCGGCGGATTGCGTGGCGCGCCGTTTCGACGCGAACTTCGTGGCCCGTCTGCCCGACGGCGTCGACCCGTGCGGCGGGAACGACGAGTTCCACACCTTCGTGGAATGGGCGCCGGGCTGGAACCGTCGCGTGCGGGTCGAGCCGACCCGAGAGATCGAGGTCTACGACGGCGCCTTCGCGGAACTGGAACCGGCGCCCGAGGCCGCCGTCCGCGCCCAGCCCGGCGACGGAGTCGGGGAGGTTTGGGCGGGGGACGGCTCTCCTGCGCAGCCGGCCATCGACCCCTTCAGCCATTTCGCGCGGCTCGACCGCGTGCGGCGGTATGTTGACGCCCATCTCGCCGGCGACCTGGGTGTCGACGTAGTCGCCAAGGTCGCGGCGATGTCGCCGACGGGCTTTTCCCGGTACTTCCGGGAGCACGTGCGGATGACCTTCACGTCCTGGTTGGTCCACCGGCGGGTCGAGCACGCATGCCTGCTGCTGCGGGAGCGCAACATCGCGGTGAGCCGGATCGGGGAAGCCGTCGGTTTCCACAGCGAGCGGACGTTTCGCCGGGCCTTTCACGAACAGATGGATTGCAGCCCCTCGGCGTACAGGAAGCGGTCGCTCGAGGAGTAGGCGGAGTTGGGGGCATGGACGCCGTGGCGCCCACCTTCGTACCAGTCAATAGACTGGCCGGGAGGGACTCGGAGGGAATGGGACGACGAACCGAAGGCCGCGGGGCTACAGTGACGCTGGGCCCCCGTTTCGGCTGGTGGCGGATGACGTCGCTGGCCTTCCTGATTCTGGTGGCGGCCGTAGCCGCGCCGCTGCAACCCACCGCCTGGGCCCAGACCGCCGACGAAGTGGACCTCACCGTCCACCTGAACGCCATCGCGACCCGCGAAGAAGCGCCGTCCGGCGATGTGACGATCGAGTTCACCGAAGCCTCGACCCGCGAACCCGTGGCGTCCTACGTTGTCGAGGCGTCTTCGGACGAGCAGACCCTCCAGGTCACCGTGCCGGCGCTCGAGTCGCGTTCCGGCTGGTTCGCCGCCGCGCGCTCGCCCGGCTGGTGGAGTTCGACTGCTTACATCGCCCCGGACGCCCGGGAAGTGTCGCTCACACTGGTTCCCGAGGGCGTCGTGCGCTTCGCCATCGACGGCACCGACAAGGGAGTCGACCTCCTGCGGACCGGCCAGGTCTGGATCGGCGGCCGGGTCGGCAGTCGCGGTGTGCGCCTCGAGCGACGAATCTACGGCGGGCCCTGCGAGGTCGACCGTGAGCCGGACCGGCGCGAGGTGCTGGTCGCCTGTCCCTTCGCCCGGGACGAAACGGTGGACCTGCGCGTCCGGTTGGGCCTGTTCCTGCCGCTTCTACGTTCTGAAGTGACCGTCACGGCCGACACCGACCTGGGGCTGATCGAGCCGGTCCGGGGCGCGGTTGTGACGGGCAGCGTGGCTTCGGCCGACGGCTCGAGCCACCGGTTCGGGATGAGGCAGCGGGATTCGCACCTGGCATTCGGCTGGTCGGCTTGGACCGACGCCGGCGGCGTCTTCGCATTCGAGGGGCTGTCGCCCGGTGCATACGAACTCCGGTTGGCCGGCTCCGATGGAGACAGTTGGCCGGTGCGCATCGAGTCGCTGAACGACCGGATCGACCTGGGTCAGCTCGAGTCGGCGGCAGCGAATCTGCTGACCGTTTCCTTCCTGGCGCCCAGCGCCGTGGAGATCGGCAATCTGAGACCGATCGTGTTCGCCGCGACGCTCGGGCCTGATGGTGAGGTCGAGAACCGGGGTCGTATGTTCGAGAACGAGGAGCAGGGCACGGACGGTTCCTTTATCTGGCGGGGTCTTCCGCAAGGCGACTACGAGGTCGCGGTCGAGGACAACCGCGGCAGCCGCTGGCACTATGAGGTGGTCAGTTTCTTCGGTCAGGACCACTACTATGTCGAACTCGATGCTGTGCCGCTGGTCGGCCGGATCGAGCGGGGAGGGCAGCCCCTCGAAAACGCGATGGTCTGGTTCGGCGGCCTGTACGGTCACGAACGAGTTTCGTTCCGGAGCCGGGAGGAGGGCCGCTTCAGTGGCCTGTTGCCGCGCGAGGGCTTCTGGCCGGTCGAGGTCACTCCGGCGCCCGGCTGCGATCCCTGCGAAGGCGGTTGGGACTCGGATGGTTGGGACGGTTTCGATGACCGCGAAGTCAACGACGCCGGCAGCTTCGAGATCGAAGCGGATTCCGATGGCGTTGCTCGAGTTCGGATCGAGCTGCCTGCAAGCGTGGTCAGCGGTCGCGTCGTACGGCGGAACGTCGTGACGGAGATCCTCGAACCGGTGGAAGACGCATATGTGTGGGTGCGTGCGCTTGAGGAAGTGGCGGGTGAGCCGCGCGACTACCTGCTGCCGGGCAGTTGGCGCAGAAAGACCGATGCCTCAGGCACGTTCGAAGTCACGGGTCTACCGGAGTGGGTGTACAGCATCTCGGCCAACGGCTGGGTGGATGACCGCGAACTCCGGTCGCGGGCGGTGCAGCTTCAGGTAGCGAGCGATGACCGGATCGAGGATCTCGAGCTTCGTTTGGACGACTTGCGGCCCGTGTCCATCGTTGTCCGTTCGGGCGGTGTTCCTATCTCCGGCGCGCAGACGTTCGTGCTCTTTCCGGCCGGTACACCGAACGTAGTGTCGGGCGAGTACACCGACGGCTCAGGCGTGGCTTCGCTCTGGTTGCCGATGGAGGCGGAGGTAGTCGATGTCGTTGTCCGGCTCGAAGGCTTCGGGATGATCGGCTGGCGGTTCGAGGTTCGGGATGAAGCGCCGTTGGAGGTGGAGATGTCCCCGGATCGCGGCGACCTCCGCGTGCCGGACTCGTGGGACGCGTGGCTGGTCACTCCAGACGGTGTCTCGGTCAGAGTCGGGCGCACACTCGCCGCCATAAACGACCGAGGTCAGATTCAGACCGATGGAGACGAGTTCGTTGTGAGGGACCTGGCCCCGGGTACCTACTCGTACTGCCTGTCGGACGGTGTTTGCAGCACGGTCGATGTCGTGCCCTGGGCCGAGAGCCGGGTGCGGGAGTAACGGTTCAGTTCGCCTCAGCGGCCGCTTCCGGAGCCGGCACCGAGACTGGCGCTCGCAGCAAGGACATGACCCCCGTCGTCTCGTCGCGGACGCCGACGGCGACCTGGTACCCGCCCTCGGGCAGGTTCATCGCGACTTCGACCCGGTAGTTGCCGTCCACGGCCGGGACGCCGGTTTCGCCGCCGACGGCGATCGTCTTCTGGCGAACGTTCGTCCGAGCGCCCTTCTCGTCTTCGACGGCGAGCAGCCAGAGGCGGAGTTGTGCAGTCGCGTTACGTGCCTCGCCGTCCTTGCCCGGCAGCGTCACGATGGATTCGGCGGGCACGTCAACGCCGACCGTCAGCTCATGGACCTTCTTCTCGAGCGGCGTGGTGCCGCCGAAGTCGACACGCGCTCCGAGAGGATTCTCCGCGTTTCCGAGGTAAGCGACGGAGAGCAACCGTTCGGCGAGACGTTCGTCCAGTGACTTGTCGCGGTAGGTGCGCCGGTACTCGATCCTCCGGCCCTTGGCGGCGCTGGGCGCAAGCAGAACGGAGATCTGCCGCACCTGGCCAAACTTGCGTTCCTCGGGAACGAAACCAAGCGAGTACGAGGCGCCGAGTTCTTCGGTCATGTCGTCGAACAGAATCGCCAGGTCGTTCGCGTTGATCAGCGCCTTGCCGCCGGTCTCGTTGGCCAGCATGTGCAGCCCGCTCTGGGCGTTCATCGCGTGCAGGCTGACGTTCTGGAAACTCGGCGTCAGGCCAGGATTGTCGAGCGAGATGTCGGGAGCGGAGCTGCGCACGCCCGCGGCGTCCAGGCCGTAGAACGTGACGCGGTTGGCGTTCGCGTGAGCTGAGATGCGGTTGAAGCGGCTGCTTTCGTCGTACTGGACCATTTCCGACATCGTTTCCGAGGGCGCGCTTTGACGCAGTGGCGCACAGAGCTGGTTGCCGAGGTAGTCCAGGACGGAGATCCCCGGACGTTGCGGCAGGCCGTCCGTGATGTGGACGACCGTCTTCTTGCCCGGGACGCCGGCGAGTGTCGTCACCAGGTCGGCCAGACCGTCGACCGCGATCGCCGTGTTCGTAGCCTGGTTGTTCGCGTACTGCCTCGCCAGCGAAAGCAGCTCGCCCCAGTTGTCCTCGCAAGGTCGGCAGAACGGCGCCATCTCGCAGAACTCGTGGCTGTCGATCAGGCTCCTGATCGCGAAGCGGCGGCTGCCGCCGCCGTTCTGGATGGCGCGCGGGGACCCTTTTGGAACGGTCGCGGCCCCTTCCAGGATCGCGTCCAGGTCGCGTGTCGGCGGTACCAGCACGTCGAGCCGGTGGTCGAACCGCGCGAGCATGAAGCTCGCGTCCATGGACCGCCACGGTTCGACCGCAGCCTCCAGGCGTCGCAGCAGGCGGGTGCGGTGAGACGGGAAGACGTTCGGGTCATCCAGGTAGAAGACGACGGTGAGCGGACCTTCGTCCGTGGTACCGGGCGTGGTTTCGCTGCGGACGGCAGGGCGTTCTTCGTTGCGGCGGCCGGTCCGTTCCTCCACGGAGATCGCCGACTCGTAGAAGTTCGAGATCTCGACCGGCTGGCCGTCCACGTACAGCTCGAAGTCCTCGCGCTTCAGATCCTTGACCGGGCGGCCCTTCTTGTCCGTGACGACGACATCGACCTCGACCACCTGGACATCGACGGAATCGACGAAGGGCTGGGTCGGCTGTGCCGCCGTCGGCCCCGCTGCAAGTACGGATCCGAGTAGCAGGGCCAGGAGCGAGATCCTCCGGTTGGCAACAGTCATCGGCACTCTCGATTCAATTGGCGATCGCTTCCGTCGATTCCTCGACTCCGGGTGCAGGCACCGTGACCGGTTCGCGAACCAGCGACATCACCCCCGTCGTCTCGTCCCGGACACCGACGGCGACCTGGTACGCGCCCTCGGGCAGGTTCATCACGACTTCGACCCGGTAGTTGCCGTCCACGGCCGGGACGCCGGTTTCGCCGCCGACGGCGATCGTCTTCTGGCGAACGTTCGTCCGAGCGCCCTTCTCGTCTTCGACGGCGAGCAGCCAGAGGCGGAGTTGTGCAGTCGCGTTACGTGCCTCGCCGTCCTTGCCCGGCAACGTCACGATCGCCTCCGCCGGCACTCTGACGCCGATGGTCAGCTCGTGGACCTTCTTCTCCAGTGGCGTCGTGCCGCCGAACTCGACACTCGCTCCGAGAGGATTCTCCGCGTCTCCGAGGTAAGCGACGGAGAGCAACCGTTCGGCGAGGCGTTCGTCCAGTGACTCGTCACGGTAGGTGCGCCGGTACTCAATCCTTCGCCCCTTGTCGGCGCCGGGCGCGAGCAAGACGGAGATTTGTCTTACCCGGCCCAGCTTGCGCTCCTCGGGCACGAAACCAAGGGAGTACGAGGCAGAGAGCTGGCCGGTCATGTCGTCGAACAGAATCGCCAGATCGTTCGCGTTGATCAGCGCCTTGCCGCCGGTCTCGTTGGCCAGCAGGTGCAGCCCGCTCTGCGCATTCATCGCGTGCAGGCTGACGTTCTGGAAACTAGGCGCCCGACTGGGGTGGGTGAGCGAGATGTCGGGAACGGAACTGCGCAGGCCGGCTGCATCCAGGCCGTAGAACGTGACCCGGTTCGCGTTGGCATGAGCGGAGACGAGGTTGAACCGGCTGCTCTCGTCGTACTGCACCATTTCCGACCTCATCTCCGAGGGCGCGCTGGGCCGCTCGAACGCGCAAAGTTGATTGCCGAGGTAGTCGAGGACGGAGATCCCCGGCCGTTGCGGCAGGCCGTCCGTCATGTAGACGACCGCCTTCTTGCCCGGCACACCGGCGAGCGTGGTCACCAGGTCGGCGAGGCCGTCCACTGCGACCGCCGTGTTTGTCGCCTGGTTATCCGCGTATCCTCTCGCCAGGGACAAGAGGTCGCCCCAGTTGTCCTCGCAGGGCGTGCAGTGCGGAGCCAACTCGCAGAACTCGTAGCTGTCGATCATGCTCTTGATCGCGAATCGCCGGGCGCCTTCGCCATTCTGGATCGCGCGCGGCGACCCTTTCGGCACCGCGGCGGCCCCTTCGAGGATCGCGCCCAGGTCGCGTGTCGTCGGTACCAGCACGTCGAGCCGGTCGTCGAACCGCGCGAGCATGAAGCTCGCGTCCATGGATCGCCACGGTTCGACCGCGGCCTCCAGGCGTCGCAGCAGGCGGGTGCGGTGAGACGGGAGGATGTTCGGGTCATCCAGGTAGAAGACGACGGTGAGCGGACCTTCGTCCGCGGTGCCGGGCGTGGCTTCGCTGCGGACGGCAGGGCGTTCCTTGTTGCGGCGCCCGGTCGGTTCCTCCACGTAGATCGACGACTCGTAGAAGTTCGAGATCTCGACCGGCCGGCCGTCCACGTACAGCTCGAAGTCCTCACGTGCAAGGCCCTTGACTGGACGTCCCTTCTTGTCCATGACGACGACGTCGACCTCGACCACCTGCACGTCGACGCTCTCGACGAAGGGCTGGGTCTGCTGGGCCGTAAGAGCGCCGGCGCCGGCGATGGCGACGATCAGCGTCGCTACGGGAGTTGGTGTTCGCCTGCGACTCGTCATCGTGCTCGTGCCTGGGGCGCAGCATCGGCCGGGCGCGGTACGGTAACCGACTCGCGCAGCAGAGACAGCTCCCCCGTCGTCTCGTCCCGGACCCCGACAACGACCTGGTAGTCGTTTTCGGGCAGGCTGATCGCCACTTCAAAGCGGTAGACACCATCGCTTGCGGAAACACCACTGGAACCGCCGACTTCAACGGTCATCTGACGCACCGGGGTTCGACCGCCCTTCTTCTCCTCCATCGCCAGCAGCAGCAGGCGGAGCACGCCGCTCGGTTCGCCGCCGCCAGGGCGCAGCAGGATCGCCTCTTCGGGGACCACAATGCTGACCGGAAGTCGATGCACCTTCTTCTCTTGCAAGGTCGTCTCGCCCAAGCCGACGCCGATGCCGAGCGAATTGGAGGAGTTGCCAAGGTAGGCCACGGACATCAGTTGTTCTGCCAGTTGTTCGTCGGCCGTCTTGTCGCGGTAGGACCGGCGGTACTCCACCCTGCGGCCCTTGGCGGCGTCCGGAGCGAGTTCGACCTTCAAGCGGCGTACTTCGCCCAGCTTCTTCTCGTCGGGGACGAAACCCAGGGAGTAGGAGGAAGCGAGTTGATCGGTCACGTCGTCGAACAGGACGGCCATGTCGTTTGAGTTGAGAAGAGCCTTGCCGCCGGTCTCGGAGGCGAGTTGATGCAGGCCGCCCTGGACGTTCGTCCAGTGCAGACGGTCGTTCGAGAATGACGGGGCCCCGCCGTCGAAGGCCATGGACTGGCTGAGCCCGGTCCGAATACCGGCGGCGTCGAGCATGAAGAACGTGACGCGGTTCGCGTTCGCGTGCGCCGAGATGCGCTGGAATCGGTTGCTCTCGTCGTACTGTTGTGCGGTCGAGTTCACTTCGCTGACGATTCTCGGGTCGTTCGGGCACAGATCTTCGGCGATGTACATGAAGACCGAGAGCCCGGGTTGCTGTGGCAGTCCGTCGCTCACGTACACGATCGCCTTCTTCCCGGGAATTCCGGCCAGCGTGCTGGTCAGGTCGGCGAGTCCGTCCGCCGCTATGGCGGCGCGGGTCCCCTGCTCGTTCGCGTGCATGCCCGCCAGCGCGAGGAGTTGGCCGACGTTCTGGCAGCCGCGGTTGTTCCGGTTCAGATCCTGAATCACCATTCGTCTGGAGCGTTGTTTCTGAACTGCCCGGGCGAGTCCCTTCGGTCGGTTTGCCGCCGCCTCCAGGATCGCGTCGAGATCCCGGGTCGGCGGAACGACGACCTCCAGTCGGTTGACGAAGCGCGCCAGCATGAACCGCGCGTTCATTGACCGCCACGACTTGACGGCCTTCTCCAGGCGCCTAAGCAGCCTCGTGCGATAGGGAGGGAAGAGGTTCGAATCGTCCATGTAGAGGACGATCGTGAGCGGGGCAGGATCGTTCGCATACCCGGTCGCTGAGGGCGCCGCCGCCGTCGCATCGCTCCGATCGGTGGGCTGTGGCGGCGTCGTGAGAATCTCCGACTCGAAGAAGTTGGTGATTTCGACCCGTTGGCCGTCCACGTACAGCTCGAAGTCCTCGCGCTTCAGATCCTGGACCGGGCGGCCCTTCCCGTCCGTGACGACGACGTCGACCTCGACGACCTGGACGTCGACGGTGTCGATGAAGGTCTGACTCGGCTGGGCCTGCAGCAATGTCGAGCCGGCAAGGCTCAGCAACAAGGCCAGCACCGGAGCGGATCCGCGATTGTGGTCAGTGAGTGTCACCGCCTTGCCTCCTGCGCCCCTCCCGGAGCCGGTTTGTTCACTTGACGGCGAAACGAAGCAACTTCCGTGCCTGGGGAGGCGCGAGCAGCGGTTCTTTCTCGTGCGAACGGTGGCACCTGGGCCGCAGATTCAGGCTTTCAGCCTACTCTGGTGCGAGGCCTTGCGGCTGCGGGGCGGATCGTTCGCTCAAATGAAGGTGGCCGTGAACGGATCCACCAGCGCGACCCCGCAGCCTCTGAAGTCGCGCGTGTTCCGGGTCGCCAGGGGGAGTTGATGTTCCAGGGCGGTTGCGGCGATCAGCATGTCCGCCTGAGTTCGCGTCTCGCCGGTGGCCTGGAAGCGGCCCCGGAGGTCTCCAGCGCGACGTGCGACGGTTTCGGTCACCGGGAGCACGTCGCAGAAGCCGGCCAGGAACTCGCTGAACCAGATCTCTACACGTTGCGTCGGTCGCCATGTCAGCCCGTAGCGCGTTTCTTCGATGCTGACGACGCTGAAGGCGAAGGGCGGCTTTACCGTGGCTGCCCATCGCTCGACGACAGGATTCGGTCGCGACCGACTGAGCTCGGCCACGATGTTCGTGTCGAGCAGGATCACTCCGCGCCTGCTCGCGAGCGGCCGGACTCCTGGTGCTCGAGGCCGTCCAAGTCCTCGGGCCAGCCCTCGCGATTCCGGCGCTCGCCGACCTGAAGCTCATAGTCTTCGTCGGCACAGACGGCACGAAACTCGGCGAAGAGGTCGGCCAGGCTTCTTGCGGACCGTCGTTGCCTCTTCTCCACCGTGTTGAGAACGCCGGGATTCACGACCGCGGCTACCAGTTGGTCTCGGTTGTAGATCTTCTGGGGTTCGGTCTGGGACCGGCGAACGACTTCGGAGAACTGCTGCTTCGCGGCACCGATGCGCCAAGAGGTCGTGTCCATGATGGACACGTTATGGGATCGGATATGGACAAGTCAAACCGCTACGATGCTGCGTTGATGCAGCGGGTTGGCGGTTGCCGTATGGCGAAGATGACGTCCCGTTCCACCGCCGCGCTCCAGGCCGTGGTCGCCGGCATCCTGTTCTCGACCGGCGGGGCGGCGGTCAAGGCGACGGAACTCGATGCCTGGCAGGTGGCCGGGATGCGGTCCGTCGTCGCGGCCGCGGTGCTGCTGATCGCGATTCCCGCGGCTCGGCGTTGGACCGGCGGTCCGGGACCAGCCGGGGCCGGCCCGGCTTCCGGTTGGTGGCGCAACCCGGCGCGGCGGCGCGCCCTGCTCCTGACCCTGGGGACCGGCTGCTGCTACTGCCTGACCCTCGTGCTGTTCGTGCACGCGAACAAGCGGACCACGGCCGCCGAGACGATCTTCCTGCAATCGACGGCGCCGCTGTTCGTGCTGCTGCTGGCGCCCATCCTGCTGCGCGAGCGCCCGGGGACGAGGCAGCTCCTGTTCGTGCCGCTGTTCAGCGCCGGCCTGGTGATGGCCTTCTTCGGCGGGGCCGACGCGGCGGCAACAGCGCCCGATCCCCGGACCGGGAACGTGCTCGCCACGTTCTGCGGTCTGGCGTACGGCCTCACCCTGATCGGCCTGCGCGCCGCCGGCCGCCCGCTGTCGGCGGGAGGAGCATCCGGCACGCCCGGCGAAGTGTCCTCTGCAGGGGACGGTGGCGTTGTCCGCGCGCCCGGCATCGCGGCCGCGGCTTGCGGCAACGTGATCGTGTGCCTCGCCTGCCTGCCGGTCATGGCGCCGCTCGGTGGCGTCGATCCCGGCGATCTGGCGATCGTGGCGTTACTCGGACTGTTCCAGGTCGCTCTCGCGTACGTCTTCGTGACCCGCGCCGCCCGCATCCTGGAGGCGCCCGTTCTCGCGCTCCTGCTGCTCCTGGAACCGGCGCTCAGTCCGTTCTGGGCGATGTGGCTCCACGGCGAGCAGCCGCACCTGCTCACCTGGCTGGGCGGCGGGGTCGTCGCACTGGCGACGGTGCTGCTGGCGACGGTGGTGCGGTCCGCAGAGGAGTAGAGCGCGCTACCGTCTGCTAAACAATCGCCTCCTGCGGCGTCTTCACCACTGAACCCACCCGCGCGCCGGTCACCGATCCCGCACGCCCGGAGCCAAGGAGACGCCGTTGACGACTGCCACCGTTTCGATGACCACAGAGCCGCCCGCAGCGCCTCCCCCGATGCCGGACTCGACCGGGGCGGGGCTGCAGGAGCTGTTCGAAGAGCATCACCAACTCATCTTCCGCACCGCCTGGCGGGTCACCGGCAACGCGAACGACGCGGAGGATGTCCTGCAGACGATCTTCCTGCGGCTCCTGAAACGGCCCCCCGCGGCGCTTGAGACCGGTAACGCCGGCGGCTACCTGCGGCGGGCGGCGATCAACGCCTCGCTCGATCTGATCCGGGCCCGCAAGCGTTCCCGCTTGGTGGCGCTCGATCGGCAGATCATCGAGGAAGTGGAACCGGCCGGGGACGGCGCGAGCGACCCGGGTCGGCGCTTTGCCTCCCTGGAACTGCGCGACCGGCTGCGGCGGGAGCTAGCGAAGGTGAACCCGCGGGCGGCGCAGATGTTCGTTCTCCGGTACTTCGAGGGCTACCGGAACTCGGAGATCGGCCCGATGATGGGCACTTCGCGCATGACCGTGGCCGTGACGCTGCACAGGCTGCGCAAGCGTCTGAGATTGGCGCTGGCGGACGAGCTGAATGCCGCGGACGTCGACGACGGGCGATCCGGACGGGAATCCAGACGGGAATCGCGACAGGAAGAGGAAGGACAGGGAGGAACGGGGGTGCAGACGTGAGCAACCGCAACCAGGTGAATCGGACCTTGATCGAAACCGCTCAGGGCATCGCAGCCGAGCAGCCGCCGGCCGCTGCCGCCGCGGCGGCAGCGGAACGGGTGCGCAGCGTCCTCGCCGCCGCCACCGCGGATGCCGTGGCCGTCGCGGATCCGAGCGACGCCGACGCCACAACCCACACTCTGATTTCCTGCGCCGACTACCAGGCGCGGATGCCGGCTCTGGTCGCGGGCACGCTGCCCGAGGCCCAGCGTCTGCTGGTCGAGGATCACAGCCGCGAGTGCATTCCCTGCCGCAAGCACCTCCAGGCCGTGCGCGCGGGACGCGCCGTATCGGACTCGCTGTCCGGGCCGGCGGCGCCGGCGCGGGTCGGCCGCTACTACGCGGCCGCAGCCGCGGTCGTGGCCGTTGCGGCGGCAGGCGTCTGGACCTCTCAGCGGGTGCTCCAGCCGCCCCAGGACGGGATCGTCCAGGTCCAGAGCGTCGACGGCCGGATGTTCGTCGCCGGCACCGGCGCCGGCTCGGACCTGGTGCCGCTTGAGCCCGGCGACGCGATCGACGGCGGCGACCGGATTCGCACCGGCGCCGGCAGCCGCGCGGTGTTGGAACTCGCCGACGGTTCGCGCATCGAGGCCGCCGGCCTCACCACCTTCCGGGTCGACGCCCGGCGCCGGGGCGACCGCGTCCGGGTCGACCGGGGCAGCGTGATCGTCCAGGCGGCGAAGCAGGAGAACCGGTCGCTGGTCGTGTCGACCCAGGAGATGCTGGTGTCGGTCAAGGGCACGATCTTCGCCGTCACCCACGGCGTCAAGGGGTCGCGGGTCTCCGTGATCGAGGGCGAGGTCGAAGTCGAGCAGGGCCGCAGGCGGCAGAGCCTGCTGGCCGGCGATCAACTGCAAAGCCGGACGACCCTGGCAGCGCTGACCCTGCAGGAAGAGATCGGGTGGAGCCAGGACGCCGACCGTTACCTGGCGCTGCTCGAAGAGTTCAAGTCGCTGCGCAGCGACCTGAACCAGTTGATGGAGGCGGCCCCGGTCCGCTACTCGACCCGGCTGCTGGACCTGATGCCGAGCGATACGACCGTGTACCTGGCGATGCCGAACGCCTTGGCGACGCTGAGCGACATGGTCGAGTTGGTCCGTTCGCGGATGGACTCGAGCCAGTTGCTCGCCGAGTGGTGGACGGAGGTCGAGGCGTCGGGCGTGGTCGACACGATTGACGACCTGGTGGGGAACCTGGCCGAACTCGGCGATGCGATGGGCGACGAGACCGTCGTGGCCTTTGTCCGCGGCGCCGGCGACGAGGCGTTCACGCCGCTGGTCGTGACCGATGTGACCGACGCCGCGGCCCTGCGTGAAGCACTCGAGGATCACATCGAGGATCTCCTGGAGGGGGGCGACGAAGATCCGATCCGCATTCTCGACGAGCTCGATTCGGCGACGGACTCGGACGGCGAACTCCTGGTGTGGATCGCCGACGACATCGCCGCCGCCTCGACATCGCTCGCGACATTGAGGACCGTGGCCGCGAATGCGGAAGGCGCCGCCAACGCCTTCGTCGACTCCCGCCTGCACGGACGACTGGCCGAGCGCTACGCGGCTGGCGCGGAGCTGCTCGCGGCGGTCGACCTGGCGGCGTTCCTTTTCGGCGTGGGCGATGGCGACGAGGGCGACGAGGCCGACGAGGACGCCGACATGCTCGCGTTCACCGGGCTCGACAAGGTCCAGGATCTGGTCGTCTCCCGCACCCAGGACGGCGACCGGGCGAACGTCACGGCGACCCTGAGCTTCGACGGCGCCCGCTCCGGCGTCGTCTCATGGCTGGCCGAGCCGGGGGCGAACGGGGCCCTGGACTTCTTCTCGCCCGACGCCTCCTTTGTCACTGCCGGCGTGATTGAGGATCCGCTCACGATCTACGACGAGTTGGTGGACGCTCTCGAGGAAGCGGGCGTGGACGGCGACGAGGCGTTGGCCGAGATCGAGGCCGAACTCGGCCTTTCCTTCCGCAACGACTTCCTGGTGCATCTCGGCGGCGAGTACGCGGCCGGCATCGACGGGCCGGTGCTGCCGTCGCCGGCCTGGCTGGCGGTGGCGTCGGTCTACAACGCGGAAGCCCTGCAGAGTTCGATCGAGACGCTGGTCGAGAAGGCGACAGAGCTGCTGGCGGAGGTGGACGGCGCCGGAGATGCCAACGTGACCCTCGAAGAGCAGGAGTCGAACGGTCGCACCGTCTACCGTCTTGCGCTCGACTTCGGCGACGACGCCGGCGCCGGCGACGACGGCAAGGAGGACGACGACCTCGACGATGTGCTCGAGAGCCTGCTCGAAACTCCCGAGATCTTCTACACGTACTTTGATGGGTACATGGTGAGCGCCTCCAGCGTGGCAAGGATCGACACCGCGATCCGGTACCGCGGCAGCGGCGCTTCGCTGACGTCCAGCCAGCAGTTCATCGATCTGCTGCCACCAAACGGGTACATGGACTTCTCCGCGATGGTCTACAACCGGCTCTCCGAGACGGCGAGCGAGCTGTTCGAGCTGTTGCCGACCGCTGTCGTGGACGACGATCAGCAGGCCGTTGTCCAGGCGATCGAGGAGTCGCTCAGCAGCCAGGGGCCGTCGCTCTACACGGTGTACGCGGGCCGCAGCGAGATCGTTGTGACGTCCAGCGGTCCGAGCCTGCTCGCCTTCTCCGGGTTGGGTCAGGTCCTCGGACTCGGCGCTTTCCTGCAAGGATTGGAGTTGATGGAGGAGGCTGGCGAACCGGCGACCGCGCCGGCGCCGGCGACGGACTCGCGGGTTGTCGCCGACCGATTGGCGCCGGTCGATCAACTACTACTGAGGCCGGCCGCTTGACGGAGGAAGCCGGCGCGCCGCCGGTCATCGACCTTGACGGCCTGGGCGTCCGCTTCGGCCGGCACCAGGTCCTGGACGACCTGCGCGGCGCCTTCTCGGGCCGCGCGATCGGTCTCCTGGGGCCGAACGGCGCCGGCAAGACGACGCTGCTCAACACCCTGCTCGGCTTCTACAGGCCCAGCGCCGGCACCGCCCGCCTGTTCGGTATGGACATCTCGGCCCAGGGCCGCGATCTGCGGCGCCGGGTCGGCTACATGCCGGAGCGGGACGCCTTCATCGCAGGCATCTCCGGTGTCCGCTTCGTGCGGCTGATGGCGGAGCTTTCCGGGTTGCCGCCGGAAGCCGCCCTGGAACGCGCCCACGAAGTCTTCTTCTACGCCGGCCTGGGCGAGGCCCGGTACCGCAACGTGGAGACCTACTCGCTGGGGATGAAGCAATTGCTCAAGCTGGCGCAGGCGATCGTCCACGGGCCGAGCCTCCTGTTCCTCGACGAACCGACGAACGGTCTCGATCCGCCGGCTCGTCTCCGCATGCTGCGGCTGATCCGGGAGATCCGGGATTCGGGCAAGGCGCGGATTGTCGTCTCGTCACACCTGCTGCGGGACGTGGAGGAGTGCTGCGAGGAAGTGTTGGTGCTCAACCGCGGGCGCATCGCCACGTACTGCAATCTGGCGGAGGAGCGCCGCGCCAACCGCCGTTTCCTCGAGCTCGACCTGGGTGCTGAGCGCGAAGGCGCGGGAAGCGCCTTCCGAAGCGCGATCGAAGGACTCGGCTGCGAGGTTGCGGTGGTCAATCGACGCCGGATCAAGGCCGTGCTGCCGCCGGGCATCGAAGTGCGCCACATCTACGCGTCGGCGATCGAGCAGGATGTGACCATTCGACGCCTGGACTACAAGCGCACTTCGCTCGAGGACATCTTCCTGAAGGCGATGGAGGGCGACGATGGCCGTCTATGACCACGGCTACAGAGGCTACGGCGGGTCGCTGATGCCCGCGCGGAGCCGGTTCCTCGTCATCAGCCGCTACGGACTGCGCGATGTCTTCGCTTCGCGGCTGTTTCTCGCCTTCTTCGCCTTCTGCTTCGCCTGGCCGCTCGTGTTGCTGGTCGCCATGTACCTGCGCTACAACGCGGAGGCGCTGGCCCTCATCAACATCAGCGCGAGCGACCTGCTGGATCTCGTCCAGGTGAACACCTGGTTCTTCCAGAATCTGTTCCTGCGGGCCCAGTTGTACCTGGCCTTCGTCATCGTCCTGGTGGTAGGGCCGTCCCTGGTGTCGGCCGACCTTCGCAACCGGGCGATGCCGCTCTACCTCTCGCGCCCGCTGACGCGGACCGACTACGTGCTGGGCAAGTTCCTGGTCCTGGCGGTGCTGGTCTCCGCGATCACCTGGGCGCCGGGGCTGCTCCTGTTCACGATCCAGGCTGCCCTCGGCGGACGCGAGTGGTTGCTCGAGCACTGGAGAGTGGCGCCGTCCCTGGTCGTCGTGTCGGCCGTGTGGACGGTCTGCATGTCGCTGCCCATGCTGGCGATCGCGGCCTCGGTGAAGTGGAAGCCCTGGGCGCGGATCGTGTTCATGGGCGCCATCCTGACCGGCGCCGCCTTCGGCTCGTTCTACAGGGAGTTCTACGACTCGTGGTGGGGCAGCATGGTGGTGGCGTTCGACGTGACCGCCGCGCTCTCCGCCTCGGTGTTCGGCACTGAAGGGAGCGTGCAGATGCCGGGCGCGGCCGCCTGGCTGGCGGCGGGCCTGCTGGTGGCGGCGTCGGCGGCGTTGCTCTACCGGCGCGTACGCGCCTTCGAGGTCGTCTCGTGAGCGGCAACGCCCTCCTGGGAGCGCGGGCGTCTCGCCCGCATCCGGGGCGCAACGCCGCGCCAGGCGACGACCGCAACATCGTCCTGCGCGATGTCTCCAAGTTCTACGGCGACGTGCTGGGCGTCAACGGGGTCGACCTGGTGATCGAGCCCGGGATCACCAGCCTCGTGGGCCCGAACGGTTCCGGCAAGAGCACCCTGATGAACCTGCTCGCGGGTCTGCTGCGGCCGACCCGGGGGCAGATCAGCGTTCTCGGCGTCCCGGCCGGCCGGCCGCAGGATCTGTTCCGCCACTTCGGCTACTGCACCCAGTACGACTCCTTCCCGCGCGGGGCGACCGGCTGGCAGTTCGTGTTCTCCTACCTGCTGCTCCACGGCTTGGACCGCAGCGCCGCCGAGCGGCTCACCTCGCGGGCGCTGGAGCGCGTCGGACTGGTCGACTCGGCGCACCGGCGGATCGCCGGCTACAGCAAGGGCATGCGGCAACGGATCAAGCTGGCGCAGGCGATCGCGCACCGGCCCCAGGTCATGGTGCTCGACGAGCCCCTCAACGGCCTCGATCCGATGGTGCGCGCCGAGACCATCGAACTGTTCCGTCAACTGGCGCGCGAGGGCCAGCACGTCCTCATCTCGAGCCACATCCTGCACGAGGTCGACCTGCTCTCCGACCGCGTGATCCTGATCTCGAACGGATACATCGTGGCGGAGGGCGAAGTGCCCGGGATGCGTGCCGAGGTCGAGGAGGTCCGCGAACGGCCGATGCAGGTGTTCGTGCGCTGCAACCGGCCCAAGTGGCTCGCTGCGCGCGCGTTCGAGCTCGACCACGTCACCGAGGTCCAGCTTCACGACGACGGCGGCGGCATCCATTTGCGCACGCGCGATGCGGACCGCTTTCTGCGCCTGGTCGGTCGCCTGGTCGCCGAGGGCGGTGTCGAGGTCGAGGCGGTGGGCCCCGCCGACAGCGACCTGCAGGCGCTCTACCGCTACCTCGTGAACGAAGAGGAGGAGCCGTCGTGACCGTGGTTCCCGAGGCCGCCGCTTCCAGAGGCTTCGACTGGGCGCTGCTCGGCCGGCAGGTCGGCGGACTCGTGCGCCTGGAACTGCGCCGGCTGCTGCTCACCCGCCGGTCGGTGATCTTGGGGCTGGCCGCGCTGGTCCCGGTGGGGATCGTTCTGCTGGTCGGCTCGATTCCCATCAGCGGGCAGACGGTGCTGGAGCGGTTCGGCAATCGCACGGTGTACGAGACCATCTTCGAGACCGTCTTCCTCGGCGCGATCCTGTTCTTCGGTTGCCTGTACGTGTTCTTCAACCTGTTCCGCGGCGAGATCCTCGAGCGCAGCCTCCACTACCTGTTGCTGACGCCGCTTCGCCGCGAGGTGGTGGTGGTGGCGAAGTACGTCGCCGCGGTAGCCGCCGTGGCGGCCCTGTTCATGGTCAGCACGGTGCTGAGCTACATGCTGATCTACCTGCCGGTGGGTGTCTCGGGCGCCGTCGAGGACCTGACAGCCGGCCCGGGCGGCGCGCATCTCGCCGCCTACCTCGGAGTCACCCTGCTCGCGTGCATCGGCTACGGCTCTCTGTTCACGCTGATCGGCATGGTGTTCCGGAACCCGATCATCCCGGCCGGCGCCCTCTACCTGTGGGAGATGCTGCACTTCCTGCTGCCGCCGGCGCTCAAGAAGCTCAGCGTGATCCACTACCTGAAGGGCCTGCTGCCCGTGCCCCTCTCCGACGGCCCGTTCGCCGTGGTCGTCGAACCGCCGCCGGTGGCCGTCTCCGTCCTCGGCCTGCTGGCCCTGACCGCCGTCGTGCTCGCGGTGACCGCCCTGATAATCCGGCGCATGGAGATCCGGTACACCGAGGACTGACGCATGTCCTCCATCGACATCGGCGGCCTCGCGGTCCCCGCAGCAGCGCTCACCTTCAAGTTCGTCCGCTCCTCCGGACCGGGCGGACAGAACGTGAACAAGGTCGCGACGGCCGCGCAGTGCCGCCTCGACCTCGACGCGGCCGGCATCGAAGGTCCGCTACGCCTTCGCCTGGAGCGCGTGGCCGGCAAGCGCCTCACCGTCGCCGGCGAGATCGTCGTGTCCGCCGACACACACCGCACCCAGGCCCGCAACCGGGATGAGGCTCTCACCCGGCTGGCGGCGATGATCGAAGAGGCGCGCCCCGAGCCGCGGCCGCGCCGACCGACCCGGCCCTCAGCCCGCGCCAAGGCGAAGAGACTCGCGGACAAACGGCGTCGCGGCGAGACGAAGAAGCGCCGCGGTGCGGTCGATGCCCGCGACGACTAGTGTCATGTCACACGTCTTATGCCGTATGAATCGTAGTAGGCTCCTTGCCGTTCGACAACGGCAAGGAGTCTGGCATGAAGCGGTATGTGGTGGAGTTGGAGGCGCAGGAGCGCGAGGCGTTGGCGACGATGACGCGCAAGGGTTCGCATCGGTCGCAGAAGGTGATCAACGCCTTGATTCTGCTCAACTGCGACGAGGGCGAGTTCAACGGGCGTCGGCCGACCGGCGAGACGATCGCCGGGGTCTTGCGGATCAGTGCGCGCAGGGTGGATCGTGTGAAGAAGCGGTTTGTGGAGGACGGTCTGGAGGCGGCGCTCGGCAGTCGGCAGGGGCGTCGTCCGAAGTACCTGCGCAAGGCGGATGGCGAGTTCGAGGCGCGGCTGGTCGCGCTGAGTTGCGGCGAGCCGCCCGAAGGGCGTTCGCAGTGGTCTCTGCGTCTGTTGGCGGACCGTGCGGTGGAGCTCGGCTATATCGACAGCGTCTCGCACGAGACGGTGCGGCGGGTGCTAAAAAAAACGCTCTCAAACCGTGGCGCCGCGTCGGCTGGGTGATTCCGCCGCAATGCAACGCCGACTTCGCGGCGAACATGGAGCGGGTGCTCGACGTCTATCGGCGTCCGCACGACGCGAACTTCCCGGTGGTGTGCATGGACGAGACGCCGCGGCAGTTGATCGCCGAGACACGGGCGCCCATCCCGCAGGCCCCTGGACGGGAGGTCCGCGAAGACTACGAGTACCGACGCTGCGGCACCTGCAACGTGTTCATGGCGACCGAACCGCTGGCCGGGCGGCGTCTGACCAAGGTCACCGAGCGCAGGACCAAGACCGACTGGGCGCGTTTCCTGGAAGACATCGCCGGGCAGTATCCCGACGCCACCCGAATCACGCTGGTGATGGACAACCTCAACACCCACCGCCCCGGCGCGCTCTACGAGACCTTCGACCCGGCCCGGGCCAAGGCGCTGTGGGACCGCTTCGAGTTCGTCTATACCCCCAAGCACGGCAGTTGGCTGAACGTCGCCGAGGTCGAACTCAGCGTGATGATCCGACAGTGCCTCAACCGCCGCATCGACTCCATCGACACCCTACGCGCCGAAGTCGGCGCCTGGCAGGACGCCAGAGACCGGATCCAAGCCAAGGTCAACTGGCACTTCACCACCGACGACGCACGAGTCAAACTCAAGCGCCTCTATCCGACTTTTGACGAGTGACACGACACTAGTGCAACGCCTTCCGGCACGAGACGGTCGTGAACCGCCCGCGGTCCGCGGTCTCCAGATCGATCTCTATGTCCTGGCCGCGAGTCAGCTCATCCCACACCGGATGGTCGAGCTGAGGGCAGGCGATCTCAGCGGTCATTTGCTCCCGCTGGCGCCCGGTCATGTTCATCAGGTCGCCAGCGAACTCCGGGATCACCTGGACCCTGTGAATGAGCCGGTCCACTCGTTCCAACTCGCGGCCAACCCACACGCGGTTCCAACCCGGACGCAACCGCGTGGGTGGAAAGTCCTCACCGTGGCGGTACACCAGGTCGGCGCTGACGTGTGGCGTCGTGTTGCAGGCCGCGGGCAAGACTGCGGCGACGAGCAGCGGCAGCGGTAGGAGCGAGCGGCGCATAGCGGCGGACAAACTACCGCACTTGACGTGCCGGGGCGACAGTACGGCCCGCCGCTATGCTTCGCGGGATGAAATCCACAGCCATCCTCGCGGCGTTCACCCTCACGCTCGCGGCGCCGGTCACCCACGCCGACGACTGGCCGCAGTGGCGCGGCGCCGAACGCCGCGGCGTCTGGCACGAGGACGGCATCCTCGACCGCTTCCCCGAGGACGGCCTGCGCTTCGTCTGGCGGGCGCCGATCGGTCCGGGCTACGGCGGCCCAGCGGTGGAGGCCGGCCGCGTCTTCGTGACCGACTTCGAACGGTTGCCGGGGAACCGCGGTCGTGAGCGCCTGGTCGTGCTCGAGGAGACCACCGGGAAGCAACTCTGGGAGCACTCCTGGGAGACCGACCTCGCCGGTCTCATGCCTGCCTACTCGAACGGTCCCCGGGCCACACCGACCGTGGACGGCGACCGCGTCTACGTGCTCGGGTCGGCCGGCTACCTGGCGGCCCTTGCGGTGGAGGACGGCCGCCTGCTGTGGCGGCACGATCTCGCCCTGGACTACGGCGCGCCCGTGCAGGCGTGGGGCTTCGTCGGGGCGCCGCTGGCCGATGGCCGTCAGATCATCACCCTGGTCGGCGGCGAGCCCGACGCCATGGTCGTGGCCTTCGACCGCGACTCGGGCGAAGAACTCTGGCGGTCGATGGAGGCGCTTAACGAGCCCGGCTACAACCCGCCCGTGATCTACGAGCTCGGCGGCCGCCGGCACCTCATCATCTGGCACCCCAAGGGGATCGCCGGCCTCGACCCCGACGGCGGCGAAGTGTTCTGGCAGTTCCCCTATGAGGTGGAGTACGGGCAGACGATCGCGACCCCGATCCAGCAGGGGAACCAACTCCTCGTGTCGTCCGCGTCGCACGGCTCGACCCTGATCGAAGTTGCCGAGGCGGGCGGCGTTTCCGGCTCGAGCAAGCCGCAAGCCAGGATCGTCTGGAAGGGGAAGAGCTCCAGCAAGCAGGATGTCGACGGCCTGCACGCCTTCAACTCGACCCCCGCCTTCGACGGCGACATGATCTACGGCATTGGCGGTCAGGGGGCGCTGCGCGCCGTCGACCGCGCCACCGGCAAGGAGGTCTGGGCGACCTTCGAGCCCAGCGAGGACGCCCGCATCGCCACCGCGTTCCTGGTCAAGAGCGGCGACCGCTACTTCATCAGCAACGACCGCGGCGACCTGATGATCGCCCGCCTGAGCCGCGACGGCTACCACGAGATCGACCGCGCCAAGCTGATCGAGCCGACCACCCGGAGTAGGCGCGTCCGCCGTGAGCTGGGCAAGCTGCTCTGGGTTCACCCCGCCTACGCCAACGGCCACATCGTGCACCGGAACGACCAGGAGATCGTGCGGGCGTCGCTGCTGGCGGAGTAGGCGCTCCCTCCGTCACTGGGAGGGGCGGGGCGCCGAAGAGGAAGGAGCGAGGCTGGCGCCTCGCGCGGTGTTTCTCTGAAAGCCGGCCAGAGGCCGGCGCACCCAGCGGAGGAACGTGCGGCAGGGCAACGCTGCTACTGAAACCGAGGCCACCTGCTGGGACTCTCCACCCTTTAGCAAGTGGGTTTTGTGGAGGCTGCTGCGGGTCAGGGAGGTCATGCGACCTGGGCATGGCATCGCTTGTTGGGGTCGAAGAGAGTGCGGTCTCGGAGCATGGCGCAGGCGACGCCGAGGAGTCGGTCGACGAGCTGTCTGATGGCTCGTCCGTGCGTTTTTCCCTGGGCTTTCATGGCGTCGTACTTGGCGCGGCTGATCGGGTCATGCTGGATGGCGACTCGTCCCCAGTGATAGGCGGCGTCGCTGAGGTGTTCGTTGGCGGCGAGTCGTCGCATGACGATGAGCTTCTTGCCGGACTTGACGGTCACCGGCGCCACTCCGCAGAGGCAACGCAGTGCCTCGTAGTCTCTGCGGCCCAGGCTTTGATCGGCCTCGGAGAGCAGGGTGGCGAGGCCGACCATGCCGAGTCCGGGCAGCGACCTGAGGATGGCGGCGTCGCTTGGCTTGGGCGTGTCTTCGTCGTCTTCCGGAGAGACCGCGGTTTCGAGTGCGCGGGTCATCCGCTCCAGCCGCCTTTCGGCGTCGGCGAGCTGGCGGCAGACGGTGTCGAGCACCGGCCGGAGGAGTCCTATGTGTTCGACGGCGGCCTTTACGGCGTCCGGGGAAACGGCGATCGGCTCGGCCCGCAGTTGATCGCGCAGTTGGGCGGCAGTCAGGCGCCGGATGCGGTGCTCCTTGAGCAGCTTGGCGAGCGTGGCTTCGCGCACCCGTCGAGCCTTGTCGGGGGTCGGCGCCAGTCGCCACAAGGCCAGTGCGAAGGGCGCCGACACCTCGTTCTTGACCACGGCGAGAAACTGCGGGTAGTAGCGCCAGATCTGGTCGCGGACCTGGTTCTCCAGGCGGTTCTTCTGGTCGACCAACTGCTTGCGGGCGCGGGACACCTCGCGCAGCATGACGGTGGCGGCATCGGATGGTTGCACGCGGTTCAGGCACTCAGGGTCGGTGCGAAGCGCGGCGGCGAGCACCCGTGCATCGCGGCGGTCATCCTTGGCGCCGGCGACGGAGAAGCGGTCCCGGAAGCGATCGAGCTGCTTGGGGTTGATGGAATACACGGCGAAGCCTTGCTCCAGGAGGCACTCGACGACCGGTCCGTGCGGCACCTCGATGGCGATGCCGATCTCGCCCGGAGGCGTCGGTCGTGTATGTCCAAGGAGCCAGTCCGCCATGGCGGCAAGTCCCTTGCCGCTGTGGTCGAACGCCCGCTGCCCCCTCACCTTGCCGTCCCGATCCAGCACGCACACATGGTGGGTCTCGGACCCCCAGTCCACGCCGGCGAACCACTTCCTGGTCATCTCGTCCTCCTTACCCCTTGCGGTAGTGTTGCCTGGTCGGCATGCCGCGTTGCCTGCCCGTACCTGTACTGGTGCTCTAAGGCACTGACTCTCCACTGGGCGTCCAACGCGGCGAAGCAGCCAGGGCACAGGTCCCAGCAAGGTGCTCGAAGCACAGTACGCCGGTGGTCGCTCCTGGCTGCTTGCCGACCTTCCTTCAGTGACTCCGGCAGGCCGGAGACGAAACCGACCGGCGGTCTCGGCTGCGGAAGCTGCCGGCCCCGCGGAAAACGGCAGACCGTTTCCCGCCGGACCTTGGAAAACCGGCAAGCCGGTTTCCCACAGCTACCGCAGCCACGACGGCTACTGGTCCATTCCACCTCTCTCAACGACCCACCAGAATCCACCCCGGAAAGGTACAGGTACGCCGGCCTCCGGCCGGCATCCGGGCCGAGCCGCGAAGCGGCGAGGCTATGCCTCCGGCCCGCCGGAGTCCCCCATAACACCGACCGATCCAGCATCCACCACCACCGCCGCCTCCCTCCGCCTCTGCCGCGCGCGCGACACGGCGAAGCTCACCAGACCCACCAGGAACGCCGCCGCAGGCAGGAAGAGCGTCACTGTGGTCATCAGCGAGTCTGGCTCCTCCTCGATCTGGTTCAACCCATCCCGGGCGAAGTGCAGGAAGAAGATGGCCGTAGCCGGCACGCTGAACCAGGGATCGCGAAGAGTGGCTTCGACCGGCGATAACGGTTCGCCCGCCGTCTCCGCCTGAACGGGCTTGTCCGAGTCATCCTCATCCTTGCCCTTCGAGCCCTTCTTGGAGGCGCCTCCGCCGATCAGACCGAACGCCATGGCAAGGGTCGCGATGCCCAGGGACGCCAGGAACCACACCGCCCGTTCGGTTTCGGGCGGATTGGCTGCTAGATCCAGAACGAACCGGCTGGCCAGGATGAACACGCAGAAGATGGCCGGGACCTGGTACCACGGGTCGGAAAAGACCGTCGACTCGTGCCACGCGGGGCCGGTCATGGTTGCCGTCTCTCCGTTGCTCTGCTCGACCCCGGACGGTTTCAGGACGGCCCTCAGGGTTGCCAGCGCCGCTGTCGCCAGAGCCGCCGCATACGCCATCGAGACGGTGGATGTGCGGAGCGCCTCGATGCTCAAGAGGCCGGCGTCCTGACCTACCCAGAAGAGCCCCATCAGGACGGCGAACCTTGCCGACGGCTTCGACTCGTCGTGCTTGTCCTTTGCGGTCACGATGTCGGCACCGAGTTGCGGTGGCCCGGTCAGGCTAACGCATTCCGGCCGAGCCCCGTGTGAGCTAGGTTCGGCAGATGCGGTTGCACATCGTCCTGGACGACGATCTCGTGGCCGAGCTCGACCGGCGCGCCGGTCCCAGGCAGCGCAGCGCTTTCATCGCTCAACTGATCAGGCGGGGACTCGACGACGAACGGCGCTGGGATGACATCGAAGCGGCGCTCGGCGGCATCTCCGACACCGGCCACGACTGGGACCACGACCCTGCGGAGTGGTTGCGGCGCCAGCGCCGCGGCGACCGGCGGCGTTCGAGGTCACGGAGTGGCCAGCGGACCAGGGTTAGGAGCTAACTTTCCCCCGTATCTCGGGGCGACCCCCGAAACACCTCCCGGCGGTGCCAATCGATGAAGGCGGTGTCGGGGCGCTGCTCGGCGCGTTGAGGGTGCCGGATCGGCCGGCCGCTGCAATCCAGGAGCTGCCAAAACGCTCGGCTCTGGCCGTTCACCGCATCCGACACGAGCAGCCGGAAACCATGGACCGCACGTTCGAGACCGATCGCGCCGCGGTCGAAGGTCCGGTGGTGCAGGATGCAAAGCGCCAACCCGTTGCGTACATCGTCAGGTCCCCCGTAGGCGTGCCAACGGATGTGGGCCGCATCAAGAGCTACCAGGTCGTCTTCAAGTCTGATGTCGAAGTCACAGACGGCGCATCGCCGCTCGTACGCTGTCAGGACGGCGTTGCGGAAGTTCGGGTCGCGAGGCCTTCGCTCCTTTGAGGAGGTACTTCGCGTAGGCCGTTCGATCAGGCCGACAGAGTTGCGGATCGAGTCGTGTAGGGAAGGAGCGAAATGGTCGTCAAGGAGCCGCTGAGCGGCCTGCTCGACCAGTTCCGGGTCGTCGAGGAGGAATCGCTGAACCGAATCCGGAAACCCTCCGCAAGCTGAATGGGCGATCAGTCTTCCGTGGGGGATCCCTCCACCTTTACCTCGAATGGAAGCCAGTTCGGTGTCGGCCACGACCTCCCAGAGGTCGTCTCCAGGCAACCGGCTGAACGGCTCTTCGGGGTGAAGAGTCGATCGAGGCCGGCCGAAACGTCGCAGAAGATCGCTGAGCTTCGTACTGACTTCGGAGTCGTAGCGGGCAAGTCTCCCTTCACCGCGTTGCAGGCGCCCCAGCGCGAGGAGCAGCAACAGGGGCTTGTGCGGCGCTCGTTCATCGCGCCGCTTCCAGACTTTGATTTCGTCCAGACGGCGAAGAAACTCCCTTCGATCCATGTCGGCCCCGTGACACTAACCGCTCCGGCCACCTGCGTGAGAGGCCGGGAAACCCGCAAGGATGCCCGGGCAGGACGCCGCGTTCCCGGTGCCGGATACGGTTACCGCCGCCGACACACAAACAGCTCGTACTCGCCCGGCTCGATCTCCGAGTGCTCGCACGGCACGGCTTCGGCCTCGAAGCCGACCTCGGCGAGCAGGCTGAGCCAGTCGCCACGGGGGAACAGGGCGGTGATGTGGCGGTCGTGCACCACCTCGACGCTGCCGCCTTTGGAGCGCAGCAGGAACGCGTAGTCGGTCGTGATCGTCGTGTCCGTTGGGTCGGGGTCCCAGCAACGCTCGAGGTAGTGGGCGCTCTTGTCTTCTCCGTCGCAGCCGCCGCAGTCGGTGCTGGGCCGGTAGTTCTCGCGCAGGTGGTCCGGTGCGAAGAGGGCGACGCCGCCGGGTCGGCAGTGGATGTAGGCGGTCTCGATCGCGGCGCGCAGGTCGGGGAGCGTCGTCATGTAGTCCACGGCGTCGTGGATGAAGACGCAGTCGAAGGTCTGGTCGAGGCGCACGGTTCGCATGTCGCCCTGGATGTGCCGGCATTCGGGATTGAGCGCCTTGCTCATGGCCAGCATTCCGGGTGAGAGGTCGACCAGGGTCATCTCGAAGTGCGCCTTGAGGTGGGAGGCGTTGTGGCCGCCGCCGCTGCCGAGTTCGAGAATGGTGCGGGGGGTGCCGTTGCAGGCTTGGAGCAGGTGGCGGCGGTAGATGCCGGCTTCCTCCTCGTACTCCTCGGGCGGTGAGATCAGCGGCCACCAGGGGGTGAGTTCGTCGTAGAGCTTGGGCATGGTGGGGGAGGATACGGGCTCGCCGCTGCGCGGCGTCGCGCGGATCGCGCCAACCGGGTTCCCAGGCCGGAAATCAGCCGGAGTGCGAAGCGGTGGAGGCGGCGATGATGGCGGGCATGGCGGCGGCCGCGGCCACTGCCGCTTGCGTGGCTGCGATGGCCTCGGCGGTGGCTCGGCCGGCGACATCCCCCTTGGCGAGGCTCTTGATGCGCTGTTTGCGGGGTCTCAGCTCCTTGCGGCCGAAGATCGGGTTGAGCAGGCCGACCGCCTTGGCCAGCGAGGCGAGGACGACGGTGCGGGGCTCGACTTCCCGGTCGTCGCCGAAGATCGCCACGCGCAGTCGTTCGATGATTTCCTGCTCGGGGCCGGGATCGATCTCGGGATAGATGCGGCGCTTGAAGATGACGAGCAGTTGTTTCTCGTCCGCCTTCAGGATGCCGCGCTCGCAGAGGCGCCCGGCGACGCGGTGCTGGAGTTTGGAGAGGGAGGAAAAGCGGGTGATCCACGTCTGCAACGACGCGCGCCGCTTCGCGTCCCGGATCTTCTTCAGGCACTCGTCGACGACTGGGTCGCCGATGCGGCGGATGTTGCGGACGTCGACCAGCTTGCGCCGGCGCGATTCGTCGATGCGGATCCGCTCTTGCAGTAGGAGCTCGGCTGCTATGGCGCCGCCGAGGCCGAAGCGGCTGTTGCCGGCGATGATCGTGCCTTTCTCGTCGTGCAGGGCGAGGAGCATCAGCTCTTCGTGGAGGAGGAGGGGGTCTGGGTGCATGATGGGTCTCCGTGGTGGGAGGGTAACAGCGGGGCGGCACGGGCTCGCCGCTAGAACGCTTCGCTCCAGGGGTGGCTCAGCCTCAGGGCCGAGTTGATCAGGCCGACCATGGAGTAGGTCTGGGGGAAGTTGCCCCAGAGTTCTCCCGTTTCGGGGTCGAGGTCTTCGGAGAGGAGGCCTACCGGGTTTCGGCGTTCTAGCATCTGTTCGAACAGGTCGCGGGCCTCTTCGTGGCGGCCGAGGGCGTTGATCGCGTCGATGTACCAGAAGCTGCAAACGGCGAAGGAGGTGGCGGGGGCGCCGAACTCGTCCTCCTGGTATCGGAAGAAACTGCTGCCTTGGCGGAGCGGTTCGAGCGACTCAACGGTGGCGGCGAAGCGGGGGTCGGCGGGGTCGAGGAAGCCGAGATCGTGGAGCAGCAGCAGGCTGGCGTCGATGCCCTCGCCGTCGAGGGTGGCGGCGAGCCGGCCGCCGCTCTCGGCGTTCTGCAGGATGTGCTTGCGGATCGCTTCGGCTTGGTTCGTCCAGTACGTTTGACGGTCGCTCAACCCGAGCGCCTTCGCGATGCGCGCCAGGCGGTCGCAGGCGGCCCAGCACATCACGCTCGAGAAGGTGTGGACGGCGCTCCGCTGCCGGAACTCCCAGAGCCCGGCGTCAGGCTGGTCGAACAGCGCCGCGGCCTGACTGCCGAGTTGCTCCAGCCAACCGAACACCCGCCGGTTGCCGGGCACGACAAGCCGGCGGTCGAAGAAGCTCTGGGTGACGGCGAGGATCGCGCTGCCGTAGTTGTCGTTCTGGAGTTGGCGCCAGGCGTCGTTGCCCACCCGCACCGGTCCCATGCCACGGTAACCAGGCAGGTTGTCGACGGTGCGCTCGGTGAGGTCCCCTTCGAACTTGATCCCGTAGACGGGTTGGAGCACCCCGCCCTCGGCGGCTGCCGCGAGGTTCGTGATGTAACCGAGGTAGCCCTCCATGGTGCGGGTCGCGCCCAGGCGGTTCAGCGCCTGCACGACGAAGTGGGAGTCCCGGAGCCAGCAGAAGCGGTAGTCCCAGTTGCGGCCGGTGCCGGGCGCCTCGGGGATCGAGGTGGTCATCGCGGCCAGCACCGCGCCGGTCTCCTCGAAGCTGCACAGTTGCAGCGTGATCGCCGCCCGGATCACGGCCTCCTGCCATTCGAACGGCACCGCCAGGTGGCGCACGAACTCGCGCCAGTAGCTCTCCGTTCGGCTCCGGAACTCGCGCGCCACGGAGTCCACGGGCTCGGTCAGGCTCTCGTCCGGCCCGAGCAGCAGGGTGAGGGGCTGTTCGAGGACGAAGGCGATCTCGTCGGTGATGAAGGAAACCGGGGCGTCCGTGGTCAACCGCAGGGCGAGTCGCGGGCCGACGTATCGGATGTGGTTGCTGCCCCGGGTGAGTTCGGGGCGGCGGGCACCGTAGTCGAATCGCGGCCGCAGGCGGATGCGGATGCGCGGCTCGCCGCGTAACCGTTCGATGGTGCGGACGATCATTGTGGGGCGAAAGGAGCGCCCGAACTGCTCGAACCGGGGCGCGAAGTCGGTGATCCGCACCGCGGCGCCGTTGCCGTCGCGGAGCGTCGTGACCAGTATCGCGGTGTTCTCGATGTAGTGCTGCTCGCTGCCCTGAAACCCTTCGAGCACGACATCGAAGAAGCCGCCGTCCCAGGGGTCGGTTTCGTCGGCGGCGCCCAGGAGCGAGTGGAACACCGGGTCGCCGTCGAAGTGCGGCAGGCAGGCCCAGCAGATGCGCCCGCGCGGATCGATCAGCGCACCGAAGCTGCAGTTGCCGATCACGCCGCCGTCGAGTGGACGGGGGGCCCCGGTCATCGTCATCTCTCGCCCGCCAGGCCGTCGCACAGGACCTCCAGCCAACGATGCAGCTCCCTCACTCCGCTCAGGCCGTACTGTGCGCTGCTGGTGCGGCCGGTTTCGCGTTCCAGGCCCACCACGATCGCCGCGCCGCCATAGCTCTGCGCGGCGGCGAAGCCGTCTTCATCCGTGATGTCGTCGCCCACGAACACGGGGACCCGGTCGCGGAAGGGCGCTTCGGCCA
The DNA here is from genome assembly GCA_965222875.1 of Candidatus Multivorans sp. GTDB lineage: Bacteria > Acidobacteriota > Thermoanaerobaculia > Multivoradales > Multivoraceae > Multivorans. Next base: position 52,596 of record CBDCVC010000001.1, read on the forward strand.
TGAAGTCTTCGACCACGGTGCGCTTGTTCGGGCGATGGGGTTTCAACTCGAGCACCATCTTGCCCTCCTGGACCCGGTAGCCGGAACCGAGCGAAGCCCGCACACGCTGCATCACCTCGCGCGCCGCACCCTCGGCGCCGGCTGCGCGCCGGTAGTGGAGCGCCAGGGTCGCCGACTTGTCTTCGAGCAGGGTACCCGGGTGCGCCGCGGCGAATCGCGCCAGTTCGCGGCGGGCCGGGCCCAGCGCAGCGGCGCCGTCCGTCCGGTTGACGGATCCGTCGGCGGACCTGCGCTCCAGCCCGTGCAGCCCCGCCGCCGGCAGTTCGGGAGGCGCAAAGAAGCGGTCGAGAACCTCGAGTGAGCGTCCGCTGGCAAGCGCCAGCGCACCGCCGAGCCGGCAGCGGAGTCGTTCGAGGAGGCCGCCCACTCGTTCGTCGACGTGTACCGCGTCGGGTGCGTCCGCGATCTCGATCAGGGTGCCATCGACATCCAGGAACAGGGCCCAGGACCGCGGCGGAGGGATGTCGGAACCCGCTTCGAGCAGGCTCCAGGCGGCGTGCGGAGGATGCGCTCTCTGGTTCACACGGCCCTCCTCCGAGATCCCTTACGATACAGAAACCGATGGCGCCTCAACATGTACCGGCTGCTCGGCAGTCGGAGCTCGTGATCGTGGCGAACACGTTGCCGGTTCGCCGCGAGGAAGTAGACGGCGAGCTGCGCTGGACGCAGAGTCCCGGCGGACTGGTCAGCGCCCTGTCGCCGATCGTCCGGGAGGCCGGCGGTTGCTGGGTGGGCTGGTCCGGCGGCGCCGACGACGCGCCGGCGCCGTTCCGCCACGAGGACATCCTGAACGTGGCGGTGCCGGTGTCGGAGGCCGAGGTCGCGGGCTCCTACCAGGGCATGTGCAACTCGACCCTGTGGCCGCTTTACCACGACGCGGTGCGGCCGCCGGAGTACCACCGGCACTGGTGGAACCCCTACGTGGCGGTCAACCGGCGCTTCGCCGAGGAGGCGGCGCGTCGCACCGCGCCCGGGGGCAGGGTGTGGATCCAGGACTACCACCTGCAGCTCGTGCCGCGGATGCTCCGCGAGCTGCGGCCGGACATAAGCTCCGGCTTCTTCCTGCACATCCCCTTCCCTCCGGTCGAGTTGTTTCTGCGTCTGCCGTGGCGGCGGCGGGTGCTGGATGGGCTGCTCGGCGCCGACGTGATCGGTTTCCAGACCCCGGCCGGCGCCTACAACTTCACGCGGCTCGCGGACCGGCTGATCGAGGCCGAGCCGCGCGGCGAGACGATCCGCTACCAGGGGCGCGACATCCGCGTCGGCGCCTTCCCGATCTCCATCGACACGAACCGTTACGCGAGCGCCGCGCTGTCGCCCGAGATCCGCGAACGGGCCGAGGAACTTCAGCAGCTTCGTCGCGGGCGGAAGATCATCCTGTCCGTCGACCGCCTCGACTACACGAAGGGCATCGACCTGCGGCTCAAGGCGTTCCTCGAATGGCTGGGACGCAAGAACCGGTCGATCCGCGACGCGGTGATGGTTCAGGTCGCTGTGCCAAGCCGCGAACGCATCTCGGAGTACCAGATCCTGCGGCGCGACGTCGAGGAACTGGTCGGCCAGATCAACGGCGAGTACGGCGAGCTCGGCGTCGTGCCGGTGCAGTACTTCCGGCGCAATCTGCCGTTCGAGGAGCTGATCGCCTTCTACCTGGTCGCCGACGTGATGCTGGTGACCCCGCTCTGCGACGGCATGAACCTGGTCGCCAAGGAGTACGTCGCCACGCGGCTCGAGGACGACGGCGTGCTGGTGCTGAGCGAGTTCGCGGGCGCGGCCGCCGAACTGCCGGACGCCCTGCTGGTGAACCCACACGACGTGAACGCGATGGCTGCGACGATCGAAAGGGCGATCACGCTCGACCCGGCCGAGGGAACCCGCCGCATGAAGGCGATGCGTGAGGTCGTGCGCCGTCACTCGGTCCACGAGTGGGCGGCCCAGTTCATCGAGGCGCTCCGGTAGGACCCGGCGCGTAGGGCCGGCGCGACTGCCGCCACCTGGCGACCGGGGAATCCGGGCGGTGCGCCGGTTGTTCCCTGAACCGCAGGCTTCCGGGCCGAGTTCCCCGGGCTTGCCACCAAAGTCCCCTAGGCAGAGGGGCACTCGACGAGCCACGTGAAGTCCCCGGTGGTCGTGAGGCTTCTGCGCCGAACGCACGGAGACCAGTCACGTCATGAATGGAGCAACCCGAAGTCGGGTCGCTGCGGCCCTCGTTCAGCCAGCGGCTCGCAATTCGCTTCGATCCAGGCCGGAGACCCTGCTTGAAGAGAGGCCCACCACCACCAGGCGCCCTGTTGTTGCGCTCTCTGCGGCTCTTGCCTTGGGCAGCCTGCTCGCTCTTGCCGGCGATGCGCGAGCCGACGATCCTGAAGACCTCGAACAGGAAGTGACGATCGAGGCGGGAGCGACCCCGATAATCGAGGGTGCGGATGCGACGTTCACGCTGACCCGCGCGGGTTCGGCGGACGAAGCGCTGACCGTGTCCGTTGAGTTGACGGAGACGGGTTCGATGCTCGAGGAGACCTCGCCGATCTCGGTAGCCGTCGATGCCGGACGCACATGGGCCGCGTTCGCGGTGGCGACTCAAGCGGACCGTCGGGAGGAGCCGGACAGCGAAATCACGGCGACCGTGACAGCGGCTTCCGACGCGTCCTACGTGGTGGGGGTGACCCCTTCGGCCACGGTTGTCGTCCAGGACGACGACGATGTGGTCGTCGATCTGGTGACCGAGGTCGTAGACGGCACTGGCGCGGTTGTCGGGGCAGTGCCTGAGGATGTGGGCGCGGCAATCATCCGGGTAACGGCGTCTAGGCGGGGCCGTTTGGCGCCGACCGAGAGCCTCTACATCGCGATCAGCACTCGCTCGGGCACAGCGCGCTCGCCCGAGGACTTCGACGCATTCTCGGTGATGGTCCCCTACGAGGTGTCGGACTGGGTCTATCTGGAGGCCGGCGACAACTACCGAGCGGTCTTGGAGGTTGCTCTCGAGATCGTCGATGATTCGCTGCCTGAGCCTGAACCGGAGACGCTTCGACTGCTCACGCAACGATCCCCGGGGACGGCTATTCGGGTGAACTACCCGCGGGATGTTGAGCTTGCGATCATCGACAACGATGTACGCCCCGGGGCGCCGACGGATCTGGAGGCAATAGCGAGGGGGCGGACGGCGATCGACTTGACCTGGACCGCGCCGAGCGGCACGGGCGGTTCGGAGATCACCGGCTACCGGATCGAGTGGTCCGCGGACGGCGCTTCGGACTGGACGGATCTGGTGGAGGACTCGGGCACCGACGCGACAGCGCAGGCGGACAGCGGCCTGGCGCCGGGGACGACGCGGCACTACCGTGTGTCAGCGATCAATACCGCCGGTGCCGGCCCGGTTTCGAACACCGCGAGCACCACGACGGAACGCCTGTCGGTGATAACCGTCGAAGCCGAGTCGACGCCCGTCACCGAAGGTCGGGAGGCCCGCTTCCTTGTGAGCCGCGCCGGCTCGGCAGAGGAGGGGTTGGAAGTAGTGGCGGAGGTGTCGGCGACGGGTTCGTTGGCCTTTTCGGGTGGTCCAAAGACGGTGACGCTGCGGATCGAGCGTGAATCGAGAATCCACAGTTACGGTCTCGTCACGCAAGGGGATGATCGGGACGAAGCGGACCGGAACGTCAGGTTGAAAGTGATGGCGCCGGAGGACGCTTCCTATGAAGTGGGCTCGCCGTCGTCGGCGATGGTGGTCGTCCAAGACGATGACGACCTGGAGGTCCAGGTGACAACTGCTGTGGTGGACGCCAACGGCGTCGCGGTGACCGAGGTCCCCGAAGGCGTCGGCGCCGCTACCATCCGCCTGACTGCGACCACGAACGGCAGCCTGGCGCCGACCGAGGCCTTCAGGGTCGCGGTGAGCACTCGTGCCGCCAGCGCCGTTTCTCCAGACGACTACGGGGCGCTGTCCGAGGAGGTCCCCTTCGCGGTCGCGGACTGGGTCTTCGTGGATGCTGAGGATCACTACTCGGCGGTCAAGGACGTCCTGCTGGCGATCGTCGACGATTCGCTGGACGAGGAGGATCGCGAGACAGTTGGGCTGCTCACGGAGAGGGCGCCGGACACACGCGCCTATGTCTCGTTCCCCGAGCGGGCCGAACTGGCAATTGTCGACAACGATGAGCCAACCTACGCACTCTCGGTGGACCCGGCATCGATCGCCGAGGCTGGAGGCGTCGCGACGGTGGAAGTGAGCACCGGGGGCGTGACGTTTGCGGCGGACAAGGACTTCGAGCTGACCCTCGGCGGGACGGCGACGCTGGATACGGACTACACGATCGACGCAACCACGCTGACCCTTGATGCCGGACAGACCGAGGTCGCGACGACGATCGCGGCCGTTGACGACACGGAGGACGACGACGGGGAGACGGTCGTGGTCACCGCCAGCCTCGACGGAACCACCGTGGGTTCGGCGCAGACGATCACGATCGACGACGACGACGACGGGCTTCCGGAAGTGGAGTTCTCGGGGTGGACTCCCGAGGTGATCGAGGGCGAGGTCACTACCTTCACTCTGGTTCGAAGCGGGCCGGTGACGGACGCGTTGACCGTGGCAGTGGAAGTGTCCGAGACCGGGTCGATGATCAGCGGCCAAGCGCCGACCTCGGTAGTCTTCCCGGCGGGCGCCGACTTCAAGACGCTGAACATCTCGACCGTGGACGACGACGTGGATGAGCCGGACAGCGTGATCACGGCGACGCTCTTGGCAGGTGAGGACGCGCCCTACACGCTCACCACGGATGTGTCTCTCGAGTCGATCGTGACCGACAACGACGATCTCGAGGTCGACGTGACGACTGCGGTCGTGAATGCCGCCGGTCTCGTGGTGACGGAAGTGTCGGAGGATGTCGGCATCGCCACGATAAGGGTTACGGCGACCACCGGCGGCAGTCTCGCGCCGACCAGGGAGTTCAACGTCTTCGTGAGTACCCGCACGGACGGTGCGGTCTCGCCTGACGACTACACAGCACTCTCGGTCCACGTCGCGTATCAGGTTTCGGACTGGGTCTTCGTGGGCGCCAAAGGCAGCTACAGGGCGGTCAAGGACGTCTCCCTTGCGATTGTCGATGACACGCTGGAAGAGCCGGCGCCGGAGACGCTCGGGCTGGTTACGGAGCGTGCCCCGGACACACCGGCGTATGTCAGCTTTCCGCCACGTATCGAACTGGCGATCGTCGACAACGACTCGGCGCCTCCAAACCCGGTTCTACCCGAAGTGAGGATTGCGGCCTGGAGGACCCCAGTCGACGAGGGATCGGATGCGACGTTCGTCCTGACCCGGACCGGCGCGACTACAGAGGCGCTCACCGTGTCCATCGACGCGACGGAGACGGGCTCGATGATCAGCGGCACGGCGCCCGGCTCCGCGGTCTTCGAGGCTGAACAGGAGACGACGGCGCTTGCCGTTCCGACCGTGGACGATTCGCTGGACGAGGCGGACAGCAGCGTTTTCGCAACGGTGACTGCGGGCGAGGGTGTCGCCTACGAAGTCGGATCGGACTCGTCGGCGACGGTGGTCGTACGGGACAACGACTCCGTTCCCGGCGAGCCGGCGAGCTTGACGGCGGTGGCTGCCGGTCGGACGGCGATCGATCTGACATGGACCACGCCCAGCGATAGCGGCACGTCGCCGATTTCGGGCTACCGGATCGAGTGGTCGGCGGACGGCACTTCGGACTGGACGGAGCTTGTGGCGGACACGCGCTCGGACGCGACGACCTACTCGGACGACGGCCTCGCGGCGGGGACGACGCGGTACTACCGGGTCTTGGCGATGAACCGTGTGGGGATGGGTTCCGCTTCGAACGTGTCGAGCGCGACGACGGCGCCCGAACCCGAACCCGAGCCCGATCCCGAACCCGAACCACCGGCACTTCCGAACGTGACGATCAAGGCCGGGACCAGTCCGGTCGACGAGGGAGCGGAGGTGACGTTCGTTCTGAACCGCAACGACGAGGCAGCGGGGGCGCTGACGGTGTCGGTCGAGGTGGCGGAGACGGGCTCGATGATCAGTGGGACGGCACCGGTGTCGGTGGCCTTCGCGGTGGGCGCTGCTGAGACAACGCTGATGGTGTTCACTGCGGACGACCTGGTGGACGAGGCGCCCAGTTCTGTTTCCGCGACGGTGACGGCAGGAGAGGATGCAGGCTACACAGTCGGCGCCGCGTCCTCGGCTACGGTGACCGTGAACGACAACGACGCAGTTCCCGCTGCTCCGGAGGATCTGGTCGCGACTGCGGAAGGGCAGGCGGTGATTGGCCTTCGTTGGGTACCGCCTGACGATGCGGGTAGTTCGACGGTCACGGGTTACCGGATCGAATGGTCGGCTGACGGCAGTTCGGGCTGGACGGAACTGGTGGGGGATACGGGATCGACCAAGACGGCGTACCGAGACAACGGTCTCGAGCCGGGGACGACCCGGTACTACCGGGTCTGTGCGATGAACTCAACCGGTCCGGGTCCGCTCTCCAATGTGGCCGGCGCGACGACGCTTCCGCCTCCGTCGGAGGTGACGATCACGGCCGGGGTGAATTCTGTCGACGAGGGGGCGGAAGTCACCTTCCTTCTGAGGCGCAGTGGCGTGGCGGCGGAACCGCTTACGGTGTTGCTGGAGGTGGCGGAGACAGGTTCGGTGATCCGTGGTGCGCCACCGACTTCGGCATCTTTCGCCGCGGGCGCCGAAGAAACGGCGGTGACCGTATCGACTGCCGACGACGAGCTGGACGAGCCGGACCGGGCGATCGCGGTCACGCTGCTCGACGGTGACGGCTACGTTCTGGTGGGCGACGCCTCGGCGACCGTGAAGGTCCGGGACAACGACGCCGCTCCGCTCGTAGTGATCGCGGGAGCTTCGGCTCCGGAGAGCGCAGGCGAACTGACGTTCACAGTCGTTCTGCGAGGTCAAAGCGTGCTGCCGGGCCAGGTTGAATGGAGTACCTCGGCCGGCACCGCGTCGCCCGACGCTGACTACGCGGCTGCTGGCGGCGTCCTGACCCTTGAGCCCGGCGCCGGGGACGCCAGGATCGTGGTCCCGGTGCGCGATGATGCCCTCTACGAGGAGAACGAGACGTTCACGGTGAATTTGGTCCGGCCGAATAACGTGAGGCTTGCCGCCAGCGCGTCCTCGGCCACGGGCGTGATCGAGAACGACGACGCGGCGCCGGTGTTCCGGATCGCCGACGCCTCGTCTGCCGAGTCGGCGGGGGAGATCGTGTTCACCGTCACGCTCAGCGGCGAGAGCGCGATGCCGGCGACGGTACGTTGGGCGAGTTCGGCCGAAACGGCGCAGCCGCGTCTGGACTATGTCGAGGCGAGCGGTGAACTGACTTTCGCTCCCGGAGCGACGAGCCGGCAGCTTGCTGTGACCGTGCTCGAGGATCTGCTGGTGGAGGAGGCGGAGACCTTCCGCGTGTCGCTGAGCGAGGCGACGAACGCGGCCTTCGAAGCAGGTTCGGCGGCCACGGCTGTTGGAACCATCGAAGACGACGACGACACGGCGCCGGCCGAGGAATGGCTGGCGCGATTCGGGCGCACGGCAGCGAGCAACGCCGTGGACGCGGTGGAGGATCGGCTCACGGGTCGGCTCGGATCGGGCTCACAGATCGTGGTCGCGGGCCACCGGGTCGAGGTTTCCCGTAGCGGCCGGGAGTACGGCGCTACCGGTAGCGGCCAGGGGAACGGCGCTACCAGTAGCGGCCAGGGGAACGGCGCTACTGGTAGCGGCCAGGGGAACGGCGCTGCCGGTTCGGCCGCCGCCCCGGTTACCGGGCTTGGCGGCATCGGTCAGGCGGCGGGTACCGCCGTCGGTCTGGCCGGGTCGGGCGGTCTTCTGGATGCACAGCCGGGCAGGTACGGGTCGGGTCGGATGGACACGGGCGATCTGCTGGCGCGGAGTTCGTTCCAGTTCTCTTCGAACCCCCGTGCCTCCGGGTACAGCAATGGGACGGCCGCGAACGGCGCCGCCCAAGGCGACGACGCCGATGTTCGCCGCTGGTCCGTCTGGGGCAGCGGCGCCAAGACGCGCTTCGACGGCGGGCAGGACACTCTCAGCCTCAACGGCGAGGTGGTCACCGGCACAGTCGGAGCGGACATCGAGCGCGGCCGCGTGCTGTTCGGCGTTGCGGTGTCCCACAGCCGCGGCGACGGCGACTATCGCAGGGACGGCATCGGTGGTCTGCGCGCCCGGGAGGGCGACCTCTCGAGCGATCTGACCACGGGCCTGCCCTACCTGCGGGTCGCGGTGAGCGACCGCCTGTCGGTGTGGGGCGCTCTGGGCCGCGGCGCCGGGTCGATGACCCTGAGCGAAGGCGACCTGGGGTCCATCGAGGCGGACATCGGGATGAACCTGGGCGCCTTCGGGGCCCGCCGGGAACTGCGGTCGTCCGCCGCGACGAACGGCTTCAGCCTGGCGCTCCGCGCGGACCTGCTGCTGGTCCACACGACCTCGGACGAGACGGAAGCGCTCCCCGCGCTGTGGACCGACGTCAACCGTCTGCGGCTGATGATCGAGGGCGCGCGCCGGTTCCAGTTCGATTCCGGCGCCGTGCTGATTCCGAAGGTGGAGCTGGGTCTCCGCTACGACGACGGTGATGCCGAGACGGGCAGCGGCCTGGAAGTGGGCGCGGGCTTTCGCTTCGAGAACGGGGCGCGGGGCCTGTCCGCCGAGTTGACGGGACGCTCCCTGCTGGCCCACGAAGCGAGCGAGCTCTCGGAGTGGGGCGTGGGCGGTTCGCTCCGGTTCGAGCCGGGCGGCGCCGACCGCGGCCTGTCCATCGGGCTGAGGTCGACCCTGGGCGCCGCGTCGAGCGGGATCATCAGGTTGTGGGAGCAGCAGAACGCGGCTCCCGCGGGCTACCGCGCGACGGCGCCGGGCAGCGTGACGGAGGCGGAAGTCGGATACGGGTTCGCCGTCTTGGGCACCCGGGGGAGTCTGACGCCGTATCTGGGCGCGGGGCTTTCACAGCGGCACGGCGAGGCCTACAAGGCCGGTGCGCGCCTCAGGCTCGGCGAGTTCTTCGTGCTCGACGCTGAAGCCGCTCGCCTGGAGGAGAACGACACCGCGCCGTCCCGTTACCAGGCGGCACTGCTGGCGAACCTCCGTTGGTAGGCCGGCTGCTACGATCACCTAGCGCTCCGCCCGGCGGCGCGCGGGAGAACAGGAGGAACGCCGAACGGCGGAAGCTACCTGGCGCCAAGCCCGTTCGGCTCGACACGATGTGGATCAAGAAGTACGACCCCGCCAGCTACCTTCCTGCTGACGCGGGCGTCACTCTGCCGAGCCGCAAGCCGACGCCGCGGGAGGTCTACATGGACCGCCGCAAGTTCGTGGCGGCGGCCACGATCGGCATCGCCGGCGCCTCGCCCCTGGCCTCCCAGTTCCGTCTCCGCCAGCAGGTGCCGGCGCCGCCGCCGGCCCCGCCGCTCGAGGAGAAGCTGAAGCCGGCCCTGTCGAGGCCGGACGTCTATCCGGCCGAGGCGGCCGGCAAGCCCCGGCGCAACACGAAGTTCGCGGGACCGCCCGCGAGTGTCGGCGGCGAGCTGACGCCCCCGGAGTTCGCCGGCAGCCACAACAACTTCTACGAGTTCCTGCCCGGTCGCGGCGGTCCGGTGTGGAAGTTCGCCGGCAAGTTCACGGTCGAGCCCTGGAAGGTCGAGGTCAAGGGCCTGTGCGACAACCCGATGACGCTCGACCTGGACGACATCTTCGCCTTTGAGCACGAGGAGCGCCTCTACCACTTCCGCTGCGTCGAGCGCTGGGCGATGAACGTGCCCTGGAGCGGCTTCCCGCTCAGCAAGCTGATCGACAAGGCTGCGCCTAAGTCCTCGGCCAGGCACGTCCGCTTCGTGACCGCGCGGGAGGACAAGCAGATGCCGGGCATTCGCGAGACGCCGTGGTACCCATGGCCCTACGCCGAGGCGCTGCGGATCGAGGAGGCGATGAACGAGCTCGCCTTCGTCGCCACCGGCATCTATGGCGAGCCGCTGCTCAAGCAGCACGGCGCGCCGCTACGGATCGTGGCGCCGTGGAAGTACGGCTACAAGAACCCCAAGTCGATCGTCGAGATCGAGTTCGTGGCCGATGAGCCGGAGACGTTCTGGCAGATCCAGCCCCACGAGTACGGCTACCTCTCCAACGTGAACCCGTACATCCCGCATCCGCGCTGGAGCCAGGCGACCTCGCACTGGCTGCACAACAACCAGCCCTTCGAGACGCCGATCTTCAACGGCTACGGCGAGAAGGTCGCCAAGCTCTACCCCGACGAGCCGACCACGATGCAGCGACCGCTGCGTCAGGGTCAGATCGCCCGGTAGACCTGGGAACGCGGGCGTCCCGCCCGCATTCTGGGCTGCGGTGACAGTCCCTCAGTCGCTCAGCGGTGGCGCCCCGCTGCCAGCACCGGCCCCGTGCCGCGCCGCCTGCACGGCCGCCGCGAACAACCCCATCGCGACTCCGAACGTCAGGACACCGGCGAGTTCCACCCAACTTTCTGCGCTCGCTGGCGCGGTTAGCGCCAGCAGCTCCGCCACAAAGTCGAACGCCTCCGTGGCCTCGCTGCGCAGCGCCTTCAGAGCCGCCAGACTCGTGAGCAGCAAGCTGGCACCGATGGCCCCCAGGACCCCGAAGGCCATGCCATCCGCGGCCAGTCGCCGCGGAGACCGGGGCGGTAGCGACTCTTGCCGCCGTATCTCGAAGACCGGTTCGCGTTCGCTGGGTTTGACAAAGCGCGAGAGCATGTAGAGGCCGGGGATGCCCAGCGGCATCGTGGCCAGGAAGAAGTTCGACCAGCCGATCGCATCGACGGTGATCCCAGCCACCGGCCCGGAGAAGATGCGCCCGAAGCCGAACAGGGTCGAGAACAGGGCGTACTGCGTGGCCGAGAAGCGTCTCTGGGTCATGCGCAGAAGCAGGACCGAGAACGCTCCGGTGCCGAGTCCCTGACAAAGTGTCTCGAACCCCATCGCGCCGTAGAGAAGGAGCGAGCTCTTGGGCACATTGGCGAGTACGACGTAGCCGACGTTGGAGAAGATCTGAAGCGAGCCGAAAATCCAGAGCGCCCTGCCAAGGCCCAAGACGTTCGTTCCGAGGCCGCCGATGATCGCTCCACCGATCGTCGCGACGAGGCCGATCGTTCCGAGCGCGAAACCTCGGTCATCGCTCGAGTAGCCCATTTCGACGAGAAACGGTCGCAGGAGAGCGCTGGCCATGTTGTCGGCGAGCTTGAACAGGACGACGAAGACGAGGATCTCGACTGCGCGGTGGCGGGAGAGGAAACCAAGGAAGGGCAGCCAGACGGCGTCGCGCAGCTTCTTGGGCTCGGGTGGCTGGTTGCGGGGCTCAGGGGCAAAAAAGGTGACGAGGAGCATCGGCAGGTAGAGCGCGGCGAGGCCTGCACAGACCATCATCCACGATGAGCGGCCGGCGAGCGAGATGGCTGCGGCGCCGGCAGCGAACATCCCTACGCGGTAGAGCGCGATGCGGGCGCCCACAGCCGCGCCCTGTTCCTCCTTCTTCAGCACGTCCACGGCGTAGGCGTCGACTGCGATGTCCTGCGATGCCGCTGCCATTGCAACCGCGAATGTCAGGGCGAGCGCCAGCCATGGCGCGTCCGGGTGATCGCCGACGCCGGCCAGGCCGAGGGTGCCCAGGAGGAGCCCGACCTGGGCTATCGCCGCCCAGCCCCGCCGACGCCCGAGGAAGGGCGGCGGATAGCGGTCCATCAGCGGCGCCCAGATGACGTTGAAGGTCCACGGCACCTGCGCCAGCGTGAACAGACCGACGATCCGGATGTCGACGCCGGCGTCGGCCATCCAGTCCGGAATCGCGATCCAGACCAGCCCCAGCGGCATCCCCGAAGAGAACGACAGCAGAACGACGGACAGCGTCCGCCAGGAGCGGACGGCGCGGACCAGACTCTCGAACGTGCCTACCCGCTCGGGCGCCTGCTGCTCCTCGGCCATTGAGGCTCATCCTATGCGCGGCCGGCTATGAACTTGGAACATCCACCTGGTCGCAGCCGTATTCGAGTCAGACGCCTGTTCTCGTGATTTCGAGGAGGAACCCGACCGTGACCACTGCCGCCAGCCAGTCCCGACCCCTTCATCGTTCCGCGTCCGACCGCCTGATCGGCGGCGTCTGCGGCGGCCTCGCAGCCTGGCTGGGCTGGAACCCGACCGCAGTGCGCTTGCTCTACGTCCTGCTTTCCATCGTCTCCATCGCCTTTCCCGGGATCATCGTCTACATCCTGCTCTGGATCGTCATGCCGCTCGGCGACTGAAGCGGCCCCTGGGAACCCGGGTGGCGCGATCCGCGCCACCCGTGAACCATTCCGTGCTCCCGTCATCGGGCGCACGGATGAAACGCGGGCGTCTCGCCCGCATCCGGCGCCCCCGTTGTAGGCTGAGTCGATCGATGGCCCCAGACGACGCAGCCCACTTCCTTGACGCGCTCAGACAGCGCCTGGGGCCAAAGCGCGTCCTCACCGGATCGGCCCCCATGGCCGCCTACGAGTCGGACGCGCTGACCGCGTTCCGAGCGCGCCCGCGGGCCGTCGTCCTGGTCGAGTCCGCGGACGAGGTCGTCGATGTCGTCCGCCTGTGCGCGGCCGCGGAGGTTCCCTTCCTGGCCCGCGGCAGCGGCACCAGCCTCTCGGGCGGGTCGCTGCCGATTCAGGACGGCGTCGTCATCGCGATGAACCGGCTCAACCGCATCCTCGAAGTGGATCCGGTGCGGCGCACCGCGGTGGTCGAGCCGGGAGTCATCAACCTCACCGTGTCCGACGCCGCGGCGCCCTACGGCCTGTATTACGCGCCGGATCCTTCGAGCCAGTCCGTGTGCACGATCGGCGGCAACCTGGCCTTCAACTCCGGCGGCGCCCACTGCCTGAAGTACGGCATGACGAGCAACCACGTGCTCGGTCTCGAGGTCGTGTTGCCCGACGGCGAGGTTGTCCAGATGGGCAGCGACAGCCTGGAGGGCGTCGGTCCCGACCTGGTGGGCCTGTTCGTGGGCTCCGAGGGGTTGTTCGGCATCGCAACGAAGATCACTCTGCGGCTCTTGCCGAAGCCGGAGACCTTCTTCACCCTGCTGGCGGCATACGACTCGCTGGCGGCGGCGGGCGAGGCGGTGGCCGCGGTCGTCGCGTCCGGTCTCCTGCCCGGGGCGATGGAGATCATGGACAACCTCGCGATCGAAGCGGCGGAGGCCGCGGTCGGCGCCGGCTACCCGCTCGATGCCGAAGGGCTCCTGATCGTCGAGCTCGAAGGCGAGAAGCAGCAGGTGGCTGCCGAGAGCGAACTGCTGCTGGAAGTCGTCAGGCGGTCGAAGCCGTACCTCGAACACATCGCCAGCGACCCGGACGACCGGATGCGGATCTGGAAGGGCCGCAAGAGCGCTTTCTCGGCGGTGGGGCGGCTAAGCCCGGACTACATCGTTTGTGACGGGGTCGTGCCGCGGTCCCGCCTGGGCGAAGCGCTGACCGAGATCCAGCGGCTCGGCGAGCAGCACGGTCTGCGGGTGGCGAACGTGTTCCACGCCGGCGACGGCAACCTGCATCCGTTGATCCTCTTCGAAGGCCGGGTCGAGGGCGAACTGGAGCGGGCCGAAGAGCTGGCCGGCGAGATCCTGCGGTTGTGCATCGGTTTCGGCGGCTCGATCACGGGCGAGCACGGCGTGGGGATGGAGAAGAGGCAGTACCTCGGCGAGATGTTCGAGGACGGCGACCTGGATGCGATGCGCCGCATCCGATCCGCGATCGACCCCGGTGAACTTGCCAATCGGGGCAAGATGTTCCCGGACGGGGAGGCGCCGGCGCTGCTCAGCCACGGTCCTCACCCGCTGGAGGTGGCGGGGGTCATCTCACGGGAATGACGGACGCGCTCAGTCGGCCGGTTTCGCCGGCCGAGGTCGCCGAGGCCGTGCGCGGCGCGGAGCGGATCGTGCCGCGGGGCGGCGGCACGAAGCCTGCGCTTTGGGCGGCGGACGGTGCTGAGCTGCTCGACCTGTCGGCGCTCAAGGGCATCACGGAGTACCTGCCCAGCGAGTACACGATCACCGCCCTGGCCGGCACGCCCCTGGCCGATGTCGAGGCCCGGCTCGCGGCCGAGGGCCAGTACCTGCCGTTCGATCCGCTCCTGGTCGAGGCCGGCAGCACCGTCGGCGGCGCCGTGGCCGCGGGCGCCAACGGCCCCGGCCGGCTGCGCTACGGCGGCCTGCGCGACTTCCTGCTCGCGGTGATCTTCATCGACGGCCGCGGCGAGATCATCCGCGGCGGCGCCAAGGTGGTCAAGAACGCCGCAGGCTTCGACCTGCCGAAGCTCATGGTCGGCAGCCTGGGCCGTATGGGCGTGTTGGTCGAGTGCACCTTCAAGGTTTTCCCGCACCCCGAGAACTGCGCCACCCTGCGGGTCACCGGCATGGCCCTCGACGAGGCGCTCGCCGCCGCCGGCCGCGTCGGCGCCGGCGCGGTCGAACTCGAGTGCCTCGACCTGGTCCACGGCCTGGCCGGCTGGGACCTGGAGATCCGCATCGGCGGACGCAGCTTCGCGTTGGATGCGCGGATCGAACGCACAGCCGGGCTTCTCGATAGCGCCCTCTCGACCCCTGGGAACGCGGGCGTCTCGCCCGCATCCGGCCGGAAGACACTCTCAGGCGACGCCGATGCGAAGCACTGGCGAGCCCGCCGCGAACTCCGATGGGCCGCTCCCGCCGCCGCCGTCCTGAAGCTCCCCCTGACCCCGGCAGGCGTCGCTGGTCTGGAGAAGATCCTGGCCGACCTCGACGCGGACCGGATAGCCAGGGTCTACAGCGCCGGCGCCCAGCAGGCCTTCCTCGCCTGGCCCGCCGAACGGGTCAGCGAACTGCCGGCCCTCGACCGGGCCCTGACCGAGTCGAGGCTGACCGCCCTCGCTCTGCGCGCCCCGGCCGGCGCCGTCGCCAAGCCGATCCTCGGCTACCGCTCCGGCGGCGAACTGTTGCGCCGGGTCGAGCAGGCCCTCGACCCGGACGGCCGGTTTGGCCGGCTGCAATGACTACACTTCTCCAGCGTCAAGAGCGCACACTCCCCGAACATCCGACAGAGCGCGAACGGCCACTGGAACCCCTCTGCCCCCGGCGCCTGTGCGGGCGGGTAACAGCACCGCCGTTTCGCCGACGTGCGTGGTGGCTAGCCTCAACTCGCCTTCGGCAGCGCTCCCATCACGGCCTTGACCTCAAGGAACTCCTCGAAGCCGAAGTCTCCCCACTCGCGGCCGTTGCCGGACTGCTTGTAGCCGCCGAAGGGGGCGCCGAAATCGGCGGGGGCGCCGTTGATGTGGACGTTGCCGGCGCGGATGCGGGAGGCCACCTTGCGGGCGTGGTCGAGGTCGCCGGACTGGACGTAGCTCGACAGGCCGTAGGGGGTGTCGTTGGCGATCCGGACCGCTTCCTCCTCGGACTCGTAGGGGAGGATGGCGAGCACCGGGCCGAAGATCTCCTCGCGGGCGATCGTCATGTCGTTGCTCACGCCGCCGAAGACGGTGGGGCGGACGTAGTAGCCGCTGCCCATGCCCTCGGGGCGGTCCGTGCCGCCGGTTACGAGCTCGGCGCCTTCTTCGACGCCCTTGGCGATCAGGGCCTGGATCTTGTCGTACTGGACCTTGCTGACGACGGGGCCGATGGCGACGCCTTCCTGTCCCGGCGGGCCGACGGCGGTCGCTTCGGCGGCCGCCTTGGCGACCGCCAGCGCGCGGGCGTGGGAGGCCGCGGGCACCAGCATGCGGGTGGGCGCGTTGCAGGACTGGCCGCTGTTGAGGAAGCACTGCCGGGTGCCGGCCTTGACCGCCCGGTCGACGTCCGCGTCCTCGAGCACGATGTTCGGCGACTTGCCGCCGAGTTCCTGGGCGACGCGCTTGATCGAGTCGGCGGCGGCCTTGGCGACCGCGCGTCCGGCGCGGGTTGAGCCGGTGAACGACATCATGTCGATCCCGGGGTGGGCCGACATCGCGGCGCCGACCTCAGGGCCCTCGCCGTTGATCAGGTTGAAAACGCCCGGCGGAACGCCCGCGTCGTGCAGGATCTCGGCGAGCAGGACGGCGTTGAGCGGGGCCACCTCACTCGGCTTCAGGACCATCGTGCAGCCGGCGGCGAGCGCCGGTGCGACCTTGCAGGCGATCTGGTTGATCGGCCAGTTCCAGGGCGTGATCAGGCCGCAGACGCCGACGGGTTCCTTGACGATGTTGGTCGTGCCGCGTGTCTCGACGAACTCGTAGTTCTTGAGCACGGCGAGCGCGCCCGCGAAGTGGCCGAGGCCGGACGGGGCCTGGGCGGCCTTGGCGAGCCAGGCCGGCGCTCCCATCTCCGCGGAGATCGTCTCGGCCATCTCGCCGATGCGCGCTTTGTAGCCGGCGACGATCCGGCCGAGAAGCTCGACCCGCTCTTCGCGGCTGGTCTGCGAGAACGACTCGAAGGCGGCCTGCGCCGCGGCGACGGCACGATCGACATCGGCCGCGCTGCCGAGACTGATCCGGCCGATCGGCTCTTCCGTCGACGGATCGATGACGTCCATGGCCTTCGGCGTGACCGGGTCGACCCATTCACCGTTGATGTAGAACTGCAGCGCTTCCTTCATGGCGACTTTCTCCGCGTGTGTTGTTTTCCGGGACCGGTGAGTGTAGCCCGGATGGGCCTTATCCGAGCAGTCGCCGCGCCGCTTGCTCGCCGCATCCGGCGCCGACGGCGATGGCGCGACTCAGGCCGACGCCGTGCAGCGCATTGCCGGCCAGGTAGAAGCCGTCGACCTCAGCCAGGGCGGCCTCGATTCTGGCTACCCTTTGCGGATGGCCGGGGGCGTATTGGGGGATGGCGTGAGGCCAGCGGGCGATGCTGGTGAAGACGGGCTCGGCGTCGATGCCGACCGTGCGGCGCAGTTCCTTGCGGGCCAGGTCGATCAGTTCGCTGTCATCGAGCTCGGCGGCCTCGGGATCGACGCTGCCGCCGAACATGGAGCGGGCGAGGAAGCGGCCTTCCGGGCTGCGGCCCCGGAACGTCGCGGTCTCGTACTGGCAGCCGAGCATGCGGATGCCCTCGCCGCGGGCGACGAGGAAGCCGTAGGCCGGCTCGAGGTGGGCCGTGGCTGCCACGTCGAAGGCAGTGTGGACGACCGCCATCGGCGGTGAGTCGATCTGCCGGAGTTCATCGGCGGCCGGGGCCGAGACGCCGCGGACCAAGTCGGCGGCCGCGGGTAGATCGGCGGCGACGACGACGGCGTCGGCGGCAAGCTCGCCGGCGGTGGAAATGACGGTGAAGCCGGCGCCGTCGGCGCGGCGCTCGATCGACGTGACCGGGTGGCTGCAGCGGACCTCGACCCCGGGCATCGCGGCGACGGCATTCGGCAGGGCCTGAGTACCGCAGCGGAAGGTCTTGTGCCCGGGCGGCGGCACGCCGCGCCTGCGGCCGGCGCGCATGGCCTTGAACAGGGAGCCGTGGGCTTGCTCCATCGCCACGAGCCGGGGGAAGGCGGCGGCTGCCGAGAGTCTCCGCGCGTCGCCGGCGAAGATGCCGAGGACCACCGGCGAGATCAGTCGCGCGGCGGTCTGCCGGCCCATGCGACGGGCGGCGAAGTCGAATAGCGATTCGTCGGCGTCCTCGGCGTTGCCGCCGCTTCGCCGGCTCGGCGGCACGGTCGCCGTGGGCGGATGCGGGCGAGACGCCCGCGTCCCTGAGGGGCCGCCGCTTCGCCGGCCCGGCACCAGCGGTTCAAGAGCCAGGCGGGCCAGGCCGAGCGGTCCGAGCAGGCCGCTCCGGGCGAACGGCACCGGGCTGCGCGACAGTTCGCGCAGCTTGCCGCCCCGGTAGATGGACCGGCGGTTCGCCGCCGGCTCGGGCGAGATGATCTCCTCGCCGAGCCCGCAGGCGTCGATCATCTCCCGCAGCACGGGCTGATCGTCGAGGAAACCCTGCGGGCCGGTCTCGATCAGGAGACCATCGGCCTGCTCGGTCCGCGCCTTGCCGCCGACCCGGTCGTCCGCCTCCAGCACGACGACCTCGAGTACTTTGCGGGCGCGCTCGGCTTCGGCGGCCGCCTTCCAGGCCGCGGCCAGCCCGGAAGGCCCGCCGCCGACGATGATCAGGCGGCCCACCCTCGCGTCGCTCAAACGTCGCGCTCCGCCTCGGCGTGGACCGCCTCGATCAGGGTCTGCACCGCTTCGAGCGGGGTCTCGGGCAGGACGCCGTGACCCAGGTTCACGATGTGGCCGCGGCCGGGCAGGCTGGACAGCAGGCGCCGCGTCTCGCGCCGGATCGCCTCGGCGCCGGCGAGCAGCACGGTCGGGTCCAGGTTGCCTTGCAGGCACAGCTCGGGCCGCTGGCGTCGGAGCGCCGCGAGGTCGGTGCGCCAGTCGACGCCGAGCGCCTCGCAGGGCAGTTCGGCGTAGTCGTTGACCAACTGCGGCGCGGCGTGGAGGAAGAGGATGCGCGGAACGCCGGCGTCGCCGAGGCGTTGGAGCAGCCGTTCCAGGTGCGGCCGCACCCGGCGGCGCCACTCGGCGTGCGCGAACAGACCGGCCCAGGAGTCGAAGACCTGGACCGCGTCCGCGCCGGCCCGGTGCTGGGCCAGCAAGTAGCGGGCGCAGAGGCGTCCGAGCCGGTCGAGCAGGGCGTCGAAAGCCGCGGGCTCCTCGTAGGCGAACGCCCGCAGCTTGGGGAAGTCGCGCACGCCGCGGCCTTCGACCAGGTAGGCGGCCAGGGTCAGGGGCGCGCCGGCGAAACCGAGCAGTGCCTTGCCCCGGTCGAGATCCCGGCGGACGATCCGTTGGGCCGCCGTGACCTCGGGTGCTATCTCCGCTTCGTCGAGGCCGTCCGGGTCGGGCAGGGCGGCTACCGAGGCGGCGTCGCGGATCGGTTGGGCGATCACCGGGCCGGGATCGAAGCAAAAGTCGACCCCCAGGGCGGGCAGCGGCGACATGATGTCGGCAAAGGTGATGGCGGCGTCGAAGGGGAAGCGGCGAAGCGGCATCATGGTGACGCGAGCCGCCAGTTCGGGGTCGCGGGAGAGACCGGCGAAACCGTGGCGCTCCTTGAGGGCCCGGTACTCGGGCAGGATGCGCCCGGCCTGCCGCATGATCCACAGCGGCCGCCGAAGCGTGTCCTCGAAGCGGAGAGTGCGCAGGAGCAGGTCGGTGTCCGGCTGGGCAGGGGCGTTCGGCGCTGCGGCGGCCGGACGTGCCGCGGACTCGGCGAACGCAGTCACTTGGCGACGTCCGCAGCGCCTGCGGCCTGCCTGCCGTCGCTGCTGGCGAGACGTGCCGGCGTCCAGTTGCCGTCGTCGCTGTCGCCGTTGCCGGACGCCGACGAGGCCCGACGGCTCTCCAGCAGCTCTGGCGCGGCGGCGGCGAGGAAGGCGTCGACACCCTCCTGGCCGATCTCGATCGCGACTGCGCGCAGTCCGACGACCGGCAGATGGCTCAGGCGCTTCGCCATCGTCGCGGTCCACTGCTTGAGCGCTGCACGCTCGGTGTCGGAGAGGCTCTTCAACTCGCTCTGCAGCAGACGGTCGAGGTTGGCGCCCAGGGAGTCCTGGTACTTCGCGCCGATCGCCCGGATGGCCCCGGCGACCGACCGGGTCGCCATGGCCTCCCGGTAGGCGTCGAGTTCCTCGTCGATCAGGACGCGAGCCTCGGCGGTGCGCTCGCGCCGGTTGCGCAGCGTCTGCTGGGCCCGCTCGTTGATGCCATCCATGCCGATCCGCTCCAGGCCGGCTGCGTCGGTGTCGCTGGGCGCGGCATCGGCCGGGATCGCCATGTCGACCACCAGCGGCGCCGCGCCGAGCTGTGCGCGGCCGGCGCGGGCGAGCGCGAAGAGGCAGCGGCGATCGACCACGGGTTCCGGCGCGCCGGTCGAGAACAGTACCCCGGTGACCGCTGGCGGTCTGGCGCGGAAGGTCTCGAGACTCATCGTCTCGATGGCCGGGGCAGCACAACGGGATGAAACCGCTGCGGCCGTTCGCTCGGCGAGTTCCTCGGCCTTCCCGTGCGTGCGGTTGACGAGAACCAGGGGGATGCCCCGGCCGTGCAGGCGCTCGGTACATGTTTCCGTCATCGCCGCCACGCCGACCAGGGCGACCGATCCCGCGACCTCGGCCGCTCGCTCGCTCAGCAGGTCGGCCGCGATCTCGGAGAGAGAGGTGCGCCCGGCGCCGACCCCGGTTTCGCGATGGACCCGCTTGCCGGCCCGGAGCGCCGATTCGACCACCCGCCGCAGCTCGGAGTCGACGGCGCCGCAGGCGGTCGCCTCCTCCAACGCGTCGCGAAGCTGCCCGCGGATCTCCCGTTCGCCGGGCTGAGCCGAGTCGAGGCCTGCCGCCACCAGGTACAGGTGTTCGACCGCGCCCTCGCCCACCCAGCTCCTAAACACACGCCGCGCAGCCCCCTCGCCGGCGACCAGCCGCAACAGTTCGCGGCGGCACGACGCAAGCGTGGCGCCCGGTTCAGCCGAGAAGATGAACGCGACACGGTTGCACGTCGCGAGGTAGATGAACCCCTGAGCGCCGATCCTCTGCTTCAGCCGCCGCATCTCGGCGGCCCGGCGCGTGTCCGGAACCGTGTACCGCGCGATCTCTTCCGCGCTCGCATAGCGCCAGGTCGCGGCCACGACGCAACAGTTGTCCATCGCGCGATTCTGACTCAGTTCGGCGCGCGGATTGTCATGGGTATGTCACGTTCGCATTGCCGCCCGTTGCCGGGCGTTGCGGTGCGCTGAATGCTCGCAGCGCCAGGGGTTCGGCTCGGCCTACAGACTGATGCCGATTCCGCTCCGCCGGCCGGCCTGCCTCACGTCCTCGATGAACGATCCGTCCGTCCCCTCGCGGACACCGACAACCTGGATGTCCTGCGTAGCTACGCGATCGCCGAACAGCAGCATCGCGGCGTCTGGGTCGTATTGGCGCGAGGTCCAGATCAGGCCATCCACGTCGTGCTGGTCGTGGATCGCCTTCGCCCAAAGCGCTGTGTGCTTGTAGTGGCTTGGCGGGCTGGCAATCAGACTCTCTCGGCGGATCTGCCACTTTCTGAGATCGGGCGCGCGCAGGCTCGCAAGGCGTAGGGGACGGCGCGGCTGCAGGGTGCTGTGCTTCCGACTCTCGACAGCGCCGCGTGGCACGGTCTTCCTGTCGCTCGATGTCACTGGAATGTCGTGGAACACCGTCTCGTAGATTGCCGCCTCCACGGTTCCTCCCGCGTAGAGCGAAGGAACGCAGCGCCCTTCCTCGTCTTGGATCGGCGCGAACCGCGTGTCAGGGCCACGGCACGGATTGAAGTCGTTTCCGGCGAACCGCCAAGGATGGACGCGATGCAGCAGCTCGTGCGGAGCCCTTACGACGACGTTGGGTTCGGCGAGTACTTCGGACGGCCGCGGAAGGGCAGCCCCGAAACTCTCATCCATACGCCGGCTCCGCGAGCCGGCGGGCTGCCTGGACGACCAGAGCGTCGTCGTCCAGCCGGTCCTGGGGTCGGTCGCCGTCGAGCCACCCGTTCGCGGAGGCGAACCACAGCGCCGTCTGCCACGGCGTCATCGTTGCCGGGAGTTTGGCGAGGACAGCTCCCACCGCGGGCCTTGGCGACCCGTCCTCGAACTGAAACGCGGGGTAATGGTTGCGGCCTTCCATCCGAAGAGCAAACGTCTTGCCTTCCGCCTTCCAGCGCGACGCCGGCTCGCTCGTGTTCCTGGAGCGCAGCCCCGACGCCAAGTGGATCTCCGCCGCGGTCACCATCGGCGTTTCGGCCACGTACCCTCGGCGCAACTCCAGGTTGTCGATGGCCAACTCCCCTTCCACGCCGTAGGCATGCCCCCAGAGCCGTACTAGCAGGCTGTCCAACAACCGGTCCCAACCTTCGCGCTCGGGCGCTGGCGAGAGCTCTTCCCACAGGCGGTTCAAGCGATCGGCCATGCCGGCAGCCTCCCCAGACGCGTGGATCAGGACCCAATCGTCTCCGGCGTCGATCGATCCCATCCGGTCCTTCACTCGCTGCGGCAGTCTCTCGACCTCTTCGGCCTCAAGCGGCGCCCATTCGATCAGTTGCGGTCTCGGCATGGTTGTCGGTCACTCCTTCATCAAAGCCATGGGTGAGATTCGTGATCGGGTATATAGTCTATCGATTCTCACCTTTGCCGGCAACGTGCTGCGGACAGCTATTGGCCCGGCGCCACTCGCGGGTGTTCCTGAGGATCAGGTCGGCCAGGGCGTCGAGGTGGTCGGGCCGATCGTTGAGGCAGGGGATGTAGCGGAGTCTCTCGCCGCCGGACTCCTCGAAGTAGCCGCGGTTCTCGACTTCGATCTCTTCGAGGGTCTCGATGCAGTCGGCGGAGAAGCCGGGGCAGGCGACGTCGACGTTCTTGAGCCCGGCTTGGGGCAACTCGCGCATCAAGGCGTCGGTCTTGGGCCGGATCCAGAGTTCGCGGCCGAACTGGGACTGGAAGGTGCTGAGAACGCGCTCCTCGTCGATGCCGAGTTCCTCGACGAGGAGCCGGGTCGTCTCCAGGCACTGGCACTGGTAGGGATCGCCGTTGTCGATGTAGCGCTGGGGCACGCCGTGGTAGGAGAGAACGAGCCGGTCCGGCTCGCCGTCAGCCCAGGTCTCGCGGATGCTGGCGGCGAGAGCGCGCAGGAAGCCTGGATCGTCGTAGTAGCTGTTGATCGTGCGCAGTTCGGGCACCCAGCGCCAGCGGCGAAGTTGCCGTGCCAGCATGTCGATCGTGGAGGCGGTGGTGGCCGCCGAATACTGCGGGAACAGCGGGAAGAACAGAAGGCGCGTGCATCCCTTGCCGCGCAGTTCGGCGAGCGCGTTCCTGATCGACGGTTCGCCGTAGCGCATCCCGAGAGCGACATGGAAGGGCGGCTCCCCGTCGCGCCGGCTTTGCCGCAGCCTCGCGGCGATGCCCTCGACCTGGCAGTTGCCGATGGCGAGCAGCGGCGACCCCTCGTCGGTCCAGATCTTCTGGTAGAGCTTCGCTACCCGCTGCGGGCGCGTGGTCAGCACGAAGAGGTAGAGGATCGGCAGCCACTTCCAGCGTGGCGCCTCGGCGATCCGGGTGTCGGTCAGGAACTGCCGGAGGTAGCGGCGTAAGGCCTTTGCCGTCGGCGCCGCGGGGGTGCCGACGTTGGCCAGCAGGACGCCGATCGCGCGGCGGTCGGCGTCACTCGGCAGGTGGGGTTCCGGTTCGTAGAGGGATGTGCCGGTCATCTTCGAACTGCGGGTCAGATCCAGTCGCGACGGACCAGGAAGTCCGAGACGAGAAGGGCCTCCGGGGAGCCGGGCTCGGGTTCGTAGTCGTAGCGCCAGGCCGCGAGCGGCGGCAGCGACGCGAGGATCGACTCGGTGCGTGCCCTCGCCTGCAGTCCGTAGCGGGTGCCGCGGTCGTACACCAGGTTGAACTCCACGTAACGCCCCCGCCGATAGAGCTGGAAACGGCGCTCGCGTTCGCCGTATGGCCGGTCCTTGCGGCGTTCCAGGATCGGCAGGTAGGCGGGCAGGAAGTGGTCGCCGATGCTGCGCGCGAAGGCGAAGCAGCGCCCGAACGGGTCGAGTTCGGCCGGCCGCTCGAGCTGGTTCAGATCGTCGAAGAAGAGGCCGCCGACGCCGCGCATCTCCTGCCGGTGGGGCAGGTAGAAGTAGTCGTCGCAGGCTGTCTTGTAGCGGTCGTAGCGGTCGTCGCCGAACGGTGCGCAGGCTTCGGCCGCCGTGCGATGCCAGTGGATCGCGTCCTCCTCGAATCCGTAGTAGGGCGTCAGATCGAAACCGCCGCCGAACCACCAGCCCTCCTCGTCCGCGTCTCCGGCGCCGGCCGGCGGATGGGCGATGAAGAAGCGGATGTTCGCGTGGCTGGTCGGAGCGTACGGATTCCGGGGATGGACGATCAGGGACACGGACGTCGCCTCGAAACTGCGCCCCGCGAGTTCCGGGCGCTGCTCGGTGGCGGCGAGGGGAAGGGAGTCGCCCCGGGAGTGGCTGAAGTTGACCGCCGCCTTCTCGATCACGTCGCCGTCTGCGAGCACTCGCGGCCTGGCCACGCCGCCCCGTTCGTTGCGGAGTTCCCGGGCGTCGAAGGCGCCGCCGTCGATCTCGACCAGCGCCTCGCAGATGCGGTCCTGGAGCTCCCGGAAGTAGCTGGCGACGGTCTCGGCGTCGGCTTTGACCGTCACGGCGTGGGGATGTCCGCCAGCGCCTCGCCGACGGCGCCGGCGAAGCCGGCCAGCGTTTCCTCGTCGTGCGCGAGGGACAGGAAGCCGACCTCGTACGCGGAAGGGGCCAGCATGTAGCCGCGATCGAGGAGGCCGCGGTGGAGGAGGCCGAAGATCTCGGCCGTATTCGGGTGGAAGCGGTCTACCCGGCGGGGCAGTTCGCCGTCGCCGTAGGCGAGCCAGAAGATCGAGCCGCAACGGACTAGCCGGTACGGGTGATCGCTCGATTCGAGGACTGGTCGGAGCTCCTGGTCGAGCAGCGCTCCCAAGGCGTCCATCCGGGCCCAGCCGTCGTTGGCCTGGAGTTCACGCAGTGTGGCGAGGCCCGCGGCCACAGCCAGCGGGTTCCCGGACAGGGTGCCGGCCTGGTAGACCGGGCCGAGGGGCGAGAGTCGATCCATCAGGTGCGCCGGTCCGCCGTAGGCGCCGACCGGCAGCCCGCCGCCGATCACCTTGCCCAGGGTGTAGAGATCGGGTTCGATGCCGAGCTGGGCGCCGACGGTGACGCCGGGCACCCGGAAGCCGCTCAGCACCTCGTCGAGAATCAGCAGCGCGCCGTGTTCGGTGCACCGGCGGCGCAGCCGCTCAAGGTACTCCGGACGCTGCACCAGCAGGCCGTTGTTCGCTGGCAGGGGTTCGATGATCGCGGCCGCCAGCTTCGCGCCGTGGCGGCGGAACGCTTCGTCCAGCCCGTCCTCGTCGTCGAGCGGAAGGACGATCGTGTCGCGGGCGGTCCCGGCCGGGATACCGGCGCTCGAGGCGATCCCGAAGGTGGCGAGACCGCTTCCGGCTTCGACCAGGAGCGCGTCGACGTGGCCGTGGTAGCAGCCCTCGAACTTGAGCACCAGGTCGCGGCCGGTGCAGCCGCGGGCGAGCCGGATCGCCGACTGGGTCGCCTCGGTGCCGGAGTTGACGAGACGGATCTTCTCGATGACGGGGACAAGTTCCTTGACCGTCCGCGCCAGTTCGACCTCGCCTTCGTGCGGCGCGGCGAACGAGGTGCCGCGGGCGGTGGCCTCCTGCACCGCCTCGACGACTGCGGGATGGCTGTGGCCCAGCACCAGGGGGCCGAACGAGCCGATGAAGTCGACGTAGCTGCGGCCGTCGACGGAGCGCATCACCGCACCCTCGGCCTCGGCGATGAAGGGCGGCGTGCCGCCGACGGCGCGGTAGGCGCGTACCGGGCTGTTCACGCCGCCGACCAGGTGCCGCTGCGCCTCCGCCCAGAGTTCCTCGCTGGTTCGTCCGGCGCTCATCCGGATGCTCCGGCGACCGGATCACCGCTCACTTCTTCATTCCAAAGGCGTTCGATGCCGGCCGCGGTCGGTTCCTGTGCGCTCTTCACGTTGCCGACACCAGCGTTCCGAAGGGCCGCGGCCGTGGTCGCCCCGATCGCCCAGCAGCTTCCCGGCCAGTCCAGGCCCGAGGCCACGAAGGCGTCGACGGCCGATGGAGCGGTGAAGAGTACGTGCGCCCCCGCTGCTTGCCAACCCCCCGGCCAGGTGAGGTCGGCTCTTGGGTGGACGGTGTAGGCCTCCCAGGCGATGACCTCCCGCCCGGCGGCTTCGAGCGCATCGACCAGGGGCCGTCCGCCGCGGGCCGAGTGCGGCACGAACAGCGGGCATCGAGGATCGAGCACCCGCGCGGCGTAGTCGGCCAGGCCCCCGGCGTCCAGAGCTCGTGCCGCCAGGTTCGGTGGCACGCCGGCGGCGAGCAGGGCGCGGGCAGTGCCCTCGCCGAGAGCGCACCAAGGCAGGCGTCCCCAGATCGGCTCCCGTTCGGCCCGCGCAGCCAACACATGCGCCGCAGCAGGAGAGGAGACGAGCAGCCACGGCCACTGCCGGCGCGGGCGTTCCAGGTCGATGCGATCCGCCGGCCAGGCGTCCTCGAAGACCTCGACCTCGGTCGCGGGTAGCGCGGCGACTCGGATGGTTGGTGGGAGCAGGCGGGTCAGGCGGCGGACGCCCGCGGCGGCGGTGGTCACGATCAGGTCGGGAGTCCTGGCGGCCGGTTGCGGGCGAGTCGGGCTCGGGCCCAGGTCCGCCAGGTTCCGCTCGATCCGCTCGGCGAGGGCGCCCAGATCGACGCCGCCGGGGTCGTCCTCCACCGCGGCTTCGGCGTGGACGATCTGGGGCGCTTCGCCGGCCGCTGCCGCCTCGCGCCAGTCGTCCGGTGCGATCGCGGCGTGGACCGCGCTGAGCGCGGGCCGCTGGGACGTACCTCCGCGGGCGTCCGCCCAGGCGCCGAACGGGCGCAGGCAGCCGCCGCCGAGCCGGCCCAGCAGGGAGCGCTCGGCGATGACCGCGGCGCGGGTCGGGGGATGGTCGAGACGGGCCATGGCCGGGTGGCCGTCGAGGCGGCCGCCGCGCAGAACCTGCACCGCAAGCGCGCCCTGTCCAGGAGCGCACGGCCATGAGCGGAGGTCCAGGCGAAAGCCCCGGATCGCAGCGGCCGATCGGTCCAGCTCGCCGCTGCGGGCCAGCCGCAGGACTCCTGCCTCGGCGGCGAGCAGGGCATCGATCGCGCCGCCCTGGAGCCATTCCAGTCGGCGGCCGACGGAGCCGCGGACGGCGCAGCAGATGAGGTCCGGCCTGAGCGCCAGCGCCCCGGCCTGCCTGCGTGGAGACGACGTGCCCAGGCGTGCCGCGGAGGGCAGCGGCGCGAACGCGTCGTCGGCCGCCGTCGCGCGCTCGGCGGTCGCGCTTTCGTCGTGGTCGAGGAGCTCGGCGAGCGTCGCCGCGGCTTCGGTCGTTTCAGTCGCCTCCGTGCCTGGACCGAGCAACAGCAGATCGAACGGCCTCTCCCGCACTGGCACTGCCACGACTACTAGGTCGGGTTCGTCTTCGACCGGAAGGTCCTTCAGAGAATGGACGACCAGGTCGACCGTGCCGTCGCGGAGCGCCGCGCTCAGCTCGCCGGTGAACACCCCCTTGGACTGGGCGAAGCTGCCGCCGAGGCTGCGGTCGCCCTGCGACGACATGGCCTGGACAACCGTGTCCAGGCCAAGCTGCCGCAGCCGGCGGGCGACCAGGTTCGCCTGGATCCGGGCCAGCGGCGTCGCCCGGGTGCCGATGACGATCGGGTCCATCGGCAGAGGATACGCCGCTTCGCCAGTCCACTAGAGTTGCCAGCGTCGCCCCGAGCCACTCACTGCGCCGAATCCGTGGAGGTTTACGCCATGCTGTTGTCCTCGCTCCGTTTTCGCACCTCGCATCTCGCGTTACCGGCCGCCGCCGCTTCGGTCGCCTTTCTCCTGGCCGGCTGCGCCGGGGAGGCCCGGCCCTCGGCGGCCGAGTTCACCACCGCCGCGGACGAGGCCGTGCTGAGCAACAGCTACAACCTGAGCCGGGCCCAGTGGGTGCAGGCGACCTACATCAACGACGACACGAACGCGTTGGCGGCCCGCGCCAGCGCCAGCTTCCTGGGTCGGATGGTCGAGTTCGCAAAGGAAGCGGCAACCTACGATGCCGAGGGCGAAGCCGAAGACACAGCACGCAAGCTCGGTCTGCTGAGGAACGGACTGACCCTTGCCGCGCCCGCCGACGAGGCGAAGCTGACCGAGCTGACCGAGCTCACGACCGGGATGGAAGCCACGTACGGCTCGGGGCAGCACTGCCCGGACGGTCCCGGCACGGACACCTGCCGTTCCCTCGGCGACCTGGAGGACGTGATCGACAACAGCCGCGACGCCGATGCGCTGCTCGACGCCTGGGAGGGTTGGCGGACGATTTCGCCGCCGATGCGCGCCGACTACCAGCGCTTCGTCGAGCTCTCGAACGAGGGTGCGCAGAGCCTCGGGTTCGCCGACACCGGCGCCATGTGGCGGTCGAAGTACGACCTGCCGCCGGACGACTTCGCGGCCGAGGTCGACCGCCTCTGGGACCAGGTCAAGCCGCTCTACGACGACCTCCAATGCCATGTCCGGGCGGAGCTCTCGGATCAGTACGGAGCGGACATCGTCGATCCGGCCGGCCCGATCCCGGCGCACGTCCTGGGCAACATGTGGGCGCAGACCTGGTCGAACGTCTACGACCTCGTGGCGCCGCCGGCGGCGGACCCCGGCTACGACCTGACCGAGATCCTCCAGAGCCGGGGGACGTCCGAAGTCGAGATGGTCGAGATGGCCGAGGGCTTCTTCACCTCGCTGGGCATGGAGTCGCTCCCGGACACGTTCTGGGAGCGTTCGCAGTTCGTCAAGCCGCGGGACCGCGAGGTCGTCTGCCACGCCAGCGCCTGGCAGCTCGACCTGGACGAGGACGTGCGGATCAAGATGTGCATCGACATCAACGCCGAGGACTTCTCGACCATCCACCACGAACTGGGTCACAACTACTACCAACTCGGCTACCGGAACCAGGCGCCCCTGTTCCGTGACAGCGCCAACGACGGTTTCCACGAGGCCCTGGGCGACACGATCGCCCTCTCGGTGACGCCGGGCTACCTGGTCGAGATCGGACTGCTGGACGAGGCGCCGTCGGCGGACGCGGACTTAGGGCTGCTGATGCAGATGGCGCTCGACAAGGTTGCCTTCCTCCCCTTCGGCCTGCTGATCGATCGCTGGCGATGGGCCGTGTTCTCGGGCGAGACCCCGCCGGAGGAGTACAACGCCGCCTGGTGGCGTCTGCGCGAGCAGTACCAGGGCGTCGGGGCGCCGAGCGAACGGACCGAGGAGCACTTCGATCCGGGCGCCAAGTACCACGTTCCGGGCAACACGCCCTACACCCGCTACTTCCTGGCCCACATCCTTCAGTTCCAGTTGCATCGCGATCTGTGCGCGGCGATCGGGTACGAGGGGCCGCTGCACCGCTGCTCGATCTACGGCAACGAGGAGGCAGGCCGCCGTTTGAGCGAGATGATGGCGATGGGCCTGAGCCGCCCGTGGCCGGATGCGCTGGAGGCGGCCACCGGCAGCCGCGAGATGGACGCGACCGCGATCCTCGACTACTTCGCGCCCCTTGCCGAGTGGCTGCGCGAGCAGAACGAGAGCCGAACCTGCGGCTGGAGCTAGCCGCCGCGATGCGGTAGGACGCTTTGATGCTGATCGCGACCTGGAACATCAACGGCCTGGGCGCGCGCTTCGACTTTCTCGTCCATTGGCTCAAGGCGCGGCAGCCGGACGTCGTCGGCCTCCAGGAACTGAAGGCGATCGCGGATCACTTTCCCCGGCAGGCGCTCGAGGAACTCGGCTATCGGTCCGCGGTGTGCGGCCAGAAGGCGTGGAACGGCGTCGCCGTGCTCTCGCGTCATCCGATCGAAGAGGTCCAGTCCGGCCTGCCAGGCGAGGTGGAGGCCGGCGCCCGCCTGGTCCGGGTGCGGACGGCGGGGCTCGACTTCACGACCGTCTACTGCCCGAACGGCAAGGACATCGATCACCTGGACTATCCCCGCAAGCTGGCGTGGTTCGACTCGCTTCGCGACTACCTCGACGGTTCGCTCGGCGCCGATGGGCCGGCGGTTCTCTGCGGCGACTTCAACATCGCGCCGACCCGCCTCGACACCCACGACGAGGAGCGCCTGACCGGCGGCATCCACCATACGGAGGCGGAGCGGGAGAGATACCGGGCACTGCTCGATCTAGGGTTCGTTGACCTGTTCCGGGAACTCCATCCGGACACGGTCAAGTTCTCGTGGTGGGACTACCGCTTCGGCGCCTTTCACCGAAACCTCGGTCTGCGGATCGACTTCCTGCTGGCGACCGAAGCGGTTCGGGCGCGAGTGGAACACGTCGAGACCGACCGCGACTACCGCAAGAAGAAGGAGGGGCTGATCGCTTCGGACCACGCGCCGGTGCTGGCCCGGTTGACTTCGTAGCCCGTTCGCAACCCTCGGGTTGACCGGAACAGGCCTTAACGGCGATGGGGCCGTAGTCGCTAGAATCGTCGAGGTGCAACACGCGATCTATCTCTTGACGGTGCACGGTCGTCCCGCCCGAAGAGCCGCAGTCCCGCTGGCGGTCGCGCTGGCCTTGACCTTCGCTGCTCTCTTTCAACCGGGGTCGCAGGCCATGGCGCAGGCCGTCGAAGTCGAGGATCGGGAAGAAGGCCCCAAGAAGAGGACCGGCGCCGGCCAATCCACGCCGCCTGAAGGTCAGGTCTACACGTGGAAGGACGGTGACCGCAGTTCGAGAGCCTTCCTTCAGGCGGACCTGGTTGTGTCGCGGGAGGGCGCCGTCTCGCGCGTGGGGACTCCGGTCGCGAGAACCCCACGGGGCAGGATCGTCCGGGTAGCCAGCGCGAGCGAAGTCGAAGGACAACCGGTGTTCCGGTCCGCGTCCGGCGCCCTGATGACGCTGCCCGGAGGCGTCCTGCTGGTCTTCGATCCGGATTGGGGCGAAGCTGAAACCGACGCTTTCTTTGCTACCCACGGGATCGGGACGGACCGGCTCTCGCCGCTCGGCGCCATTCCGAACGGCTTTGTCGTTGCGACCGAGCCCGGTTTCGCTTCCCTGGAATTCGCGAACGCTCTTGCCGGACAGGACGGCGTGAGGCTGTCCAGCCCCAATTGGTGGAGAGAGCGAACGACCAGGTGATGGTTGCCTGAGAGGTAGATGTTCCGTTACAGGTCGGTGAGGCCGCTGTGGCACGCGCTGATGCTTGCCGCTCTGGGCGCCGTGTTCGTGGCTCCCAGCTCGGCCGCGGCCCAGAACACGGAGCTGACTCCCTCTCCGGACGACCCGGACGTGGCCAATCGTTCGGAAGCGAAGTACACGATCAGCTTCACCGGTGCGTGGACGACCACGGTGACGTCGGGAGGAGTTCCCGGGAGCGCGCACTTCTCACCCCTGATCGGCGGCGTTCACAATGACCAGGTGAAGTTCCTTGAAGCCGGTGGAACGGCGTCCGCCGGAGTGGAGTCGATGGCCGAGCTCGGCGACACGTTCACCCTGAGGAACCAGATCAACGCGGCAGGCGCCAACCGACTCAGCGTAATCCACCGTAGCGGCAACGTGGGCCCGACGGCGACGGTGACGTTCTCCGACGTTACGCTGACGACAGATCACCCCCGGGTCACTCTGGTGACGATGATCGCCCCCAGCCCGGACTGGTTCGTTGGCGTTTCCGGCCTCTCGATGCTCGACAGCTCGGGCAACTGGAAGGAGTCGGTCTCGGTGAATCTCTATCCCTGGGATGCCGGCACCGAGGAAGGCACCGAGTTCTCGCTGAACAACCTCGAGACCGACCCGCAGGGCGTCATCACGAGCCTTCGGAACACAGGCAAGTTCAACGACAACAAGATGGCGACGCTGACGTTCACCCGTACGTCAGTCCTTCCGGCCGCGCCGACGATCAGGGCGGTCCATCCGGGCGACGAGGCGCTGACCGTCCTCTGGACTGCGCCCTCGGGCGTCACGGACATCACTGCCTACGACCTGCGGTACATCCTGACGAGCGCCGACGAGACGGTCGACTCGAACTGGAAGGTTGAGCAGGACGTATGGACCGAGGGATCGCTCCGCTACATCCTCAGGGGACTGACCAACGGCGCCGGCTACGACGTGCAGGTGCGCGCCGTGACGAACACCGACGGACTGTGGTCCGAGACCGTGGCGGGAACGCCGGCCGAGCCGGGGGAGACGAGGGCGACGGCCGCCGACCTGCCGCTCGGCGTTTCGGTGGGAGGCGAGTTCGACACATTGTCGGACGTGGACTACTACAAGTTCACGCTGACGGCCGAGACCGGCGTCCTGCTCCTGACGCGCGGCGACCTGGACACGGTGGGGCTTCTGTACGACGAGCACGGTGATGTCCTTGCTTACAACGACGACGGCCGCCTCGTGGGAGAGCCGCTCAACTTCTTGATCGCGCGCACCCTTGACGCGGGCACCTACTTCGTGCGGGTCACGCTTCACTCCTCTTCGTCGGAGACGGGCGCCTACAGGGTCGGCGTCAGGGCGATTGCGGACACGACCGCCACCAGCGATGCGGATGAAGTCGAAGTCGGCAGCTTCGAGAACGGTCTGATCGACCCGGAGGAAGACGAGGACTACTTCCAGTTCACTCTCACCGAGGAGACCGACGTCATCCTTCGTTCGGGCCCTCCGGTCACAGACACCGTCGGTGAACTCCTCAACAACAGTGGAACGTCGATCACCGAGAACGACGACGGATCGTGCTCGGCCGGTCGGCTCAGTTTCTCATTCGCAGGAAGCTGGCGGCGGGCACCTACTACGTCAAGGTCAAGGCGTTCTCGGAAGAAGTGACGGGGCTTTACTCTTTCCACGTCGAGACGGTGACCGAGCCGGGAAGCACGATCGCAGACGCCGCTTCGCTGGAATTCCGTGAAATCGAGACGGGAAGAATCGACCCGTCGACCGACGCGGACTACTTCGAGATCGAGCTATCCGAGGCGACCCATGTGTATGCCCGGGCCGTGAGCAATACGGTGGACATCGACGGAGCGCTGCTCGACAGCAACGGTGACGCCGTCACGGCGAACCTCTTCGAGCAGGACTTCCGGTCCGACGGTCCCATGGGTTTCACGTTGGCCGATCGGCTGGACGCGGGAACCCACTACATCAAGGTGACTCGGTCCGGCGGCGAAAGCACGGGCGGCTACGCGATTCGCATGTTCGAAGACGACACCATGAACGAGGTCGTGAGCGATTGTTCCTCCCTCACTGCTCCGTTCACCGATCCCCTGTCCGGGTGCCACTGGAACCTGCGCAACCGGGGTCAACTCGGCGGCACGTCGGGGGAGGACATCCGGGTCGAGGACGTCTGGACGGGCGGCAACATGGGCGCCGGCATCGGGGTAGTGGTGGTCGACGGCGGACTGCACGAAGCACATCCCGACCTGACCGACAACGTGGACGCGACTCGCGGCCACGACTACACGGAGGACGGGGACGGCCTGCTCCACCCGTTCAACTCCCACGGCACGTCGGTGGCCGGCGTCATCGCGGCGCGGGACAACACGAAGCCGATGCGATGACCCGCAACATGGCGACGACGGGGGCGTCGAACAACAGTTGGGGGTCTATCGAGGGTCCGGGCCTGGAGACGGTTGCAGAAGCCTGGGAGATGGCCATCGACACCGGAGTCGAAACCGGATACGGCGGCAAGGGTGTCGTCTACGTCTGGGCCGCGGGAAACGGTGCGCCGGAGGACAACTCGAACTTCGACGGCTACACGAACTACTACGGAGTCGTTGCGGTGTGCGCCGTGAACGACCTGGGCCGGAGAGTCGTCTACTCCGAAGAGGGAGCCAACCTCTGGGTCTGCGCTCCTTCGAGGGACTCGGGGCGTCCCGCTATCCTGACCACGTACAACTACGGCCGGTACGGCGGCTTCGGAGGTACGTCCGCCGCGGCGCCCACCGTTGCCGGCGTCGTGGCCCTGGTGCGCGCGGCGATCAGGGACCTCCAGGTGGAACTCGTCTCGCCGTCGAGCACGGTCTCGACGCTTGCCGTTCCCGATGCGCCGTACTTCGAGGCGCCGGTACACGTTCGGCATCGATCCGGACTTCCGCTTCGGTTCGGCGAGGCATCTTGGCGAGGACCCCGTCGGAACCTGGACGCTGCGCGTCACCGACCACTTGGCGGAGGATACGGCGACTCTCAAGTCCTGGAGCCTCAAGATCTACGGTCACCGTTCGACCCCCGGCGCCCCGCCCCTTCCCGTCGCGACACCGGGCCAGAGGGCTCTGACCGTCTTCTGGTCGGCGCCGTCGGTGATTGGCGCCTCTGAGGTCACCGGGTACGACGTGCGCTACATCCTGAACGAGGCGCCGGACAAGGCGGACAACCGCTGGACGGAGGAGAAGGGTGTCTGGACATCGGGTTCGCTGAGCTACACGGTGACCGGGCTGCTGGACGACACGAAGTACGACGTCCAGGTCCGCGGAGTGAATGCCAAGGGCGGGGGCGCCTGGTCGGAATCGGCGATCTTT
This sequence comes from Candidatus Multivorans sp., assembly GCA_965222875.1. Lineage (GTDB taxonomy): Bacteria > Acidobacteriota > Thermoanaerobaculia > Multivoradales > Multivoraceae > Multivorans. The sequence continues at coordinate 86,789 of CBDCVC010000001.1, forward strand.
GAGACCCTTCCGAACCGGGCGCCGCTGCCCGTCGGTTCGCTGGTGGGGCCGGACCTCCAGGTTGGCGACGGGACAGAGGACGTGGATGTTTCCGGGGCTTTCGAGGATCCCGACAGCGACACGCTCACGTACGACGCGTCCTCTTCGGCGCCGGGGATCGCGCAGGTGCGAACATCGGGTTCCCAGGTGACGTTGACTCCCGTGGCGCAGGGCAGCGCGACGATCACGGTGACGGCGATGGACATCGCCGGCTCGAACACCCCGGCGACGCAGACGTTCGGCGTGAGGGTGAAGGGGAGCCGCGAGGTGACGATCTCGCGCGACGCGTTGACGGTCGACGAGGGGTCGACCGGGACCTACACGGTCGTGCTGGACTCTGAGCCGACGGGCCCGGTGACGGTAACGCCCTCCGTGCCGGCGAACAGGGACCTGTCAGTGGATCCGATGGAGTTGACGTTCAACACAGGGGACTGGAGGTTCCCGAAGACCGTGTTCGTGGATGCGGAGACGGACACGGATACGGTGGCCGACGCTCCGGTCACGATCAGCCACCAGGTGAGCGGCAGCGACTACAACTCGGTGCCGGCGTCTTCGGTCCGGGTGACGATCGTCGAGACGGACACGTCGACGCTGTCGGTCGATGCGGTGGAAGCGCCCGAGAGTGGCGGCTCGCTCATCTTCGAGGTGTCGCTGAGCAAGGCGAGCACGTCCGAAGTCACGGTGGACTACGCCACCTCCGACGGTTCCGGTTCCACAAGAGCCCGAGCCGGCTCGGACTATACGGAGGCTAGGGGCACGCTGACGTTCCCGGTCGGATTGATCACCTCCCAGCGGATCGTCGTCGACATCATGGACGATACGGACGACGAGGAGGAGGAGGAGACGTTCCGGCTGACGCTCAGCAATCCGCAGCACGCGTCACTGGCCGGCGGCGGTTCGACGCTGCGGGTGACGGGAACGATTCGCGACGACGACGATCCGGAAGTCGAGGTGTCCTTCGGTTCGGCGAACTACGGAGTGACCGAGGGCGGCACGGTGACCGTCACCGTCCGGTTGAATCGCGATCCCGAGCGGGATCTAGATGTCTTCCTGGATCACACGCACCACGGCGGCGCAACGGATGCGGACTACTCGGGTGTGCCTGCGCGCGTGACCTTCGGGCCTGGCGCGAGGACCCAGGAGTTCCTGTTCGCGGCGACCGACGACACCGTGGACGACGACGGCGAAGCAGTAGTGCTGGGGTTTGTGTCGTTGCCGTCGCGGGTCACCGGCAGCGGCGAGACGACCCTTGCGATCCAGGACAACGACGGCGGCCGGCCGCCACCGCCACCGCCACCGCCGCCACCACCGCCGCCACCACCGCCACCACCTCCACCTCCGCCACCACCACCGCCAGATCCACCGCCACCACCTCCACCGCCGCCGCCAAAGCCGCTACCCTCGGTTTCGATTGGGGCCGCTCAGGCCTCGGAGAGTGCTGGCGCCGTGGTCTTCGACGTCCGCCTGAGTGCGGTGAGCAGCTCAGTGGTGAGGGTCGACTACGCCACTGCGGACGGTGCGGACGCCAGCGGAGCGAAAGCAGGTTCGGACTACACGGCGACCAGCGGCACTGTCAAGTTCCCCGCCCGGTCGACGGCGGTGCGCCAGATCCGGGTACCGGTGACGGACGACAGGGTCTACGAGCCGGAGTCGGAGACCTTCACGTTGACGCTTCGCAACCCGACCAACGCGACGTTGGCCGGCGGCGGGCCGGTGCTGCAAGTAGTGGGGACGATTCACGATGACGACGACGGTCCTCCGATGGCGTCCTTCGAGTTGGGCGGCGTGGAGTGCGAGGCCGACCTGTGCCGGGCGATTGCCGGTGAGCCCGTGCGGTTCAGGGACACGAGCCTGGGCAGAGCGCTGTTGCTGCGATGGGAGTTCGGGGACGGGGAGAGTTCGGTGAACCGGAGTGTGGAGTACGCCTGGTCGGCGCCCGGCTTCTACGAGGTCACTCTGTGGGTGAGCGACGGTGAGCGTGCGTCCACGGCAAAGCAGGTGTTCCTGGTCGAGGCTGCGGCGCCTCTGGGATTCTGCGTGGCGGACGCGGAGACGCTGTGCCTTCAGGACTCGCGTTACGCGGTGGCGGTGGAGTGGCGGAAGCCGGAGGGCGAGAGCGGCGTCGGTCGGGTGGTCCATGCGGGAACGAACGACTCGGGTCTGTTCACGTTCTTCAGCGGTGAGAACTGGGAGATTCTGATCAAGGTGCTGGACGGCTGTGCGGTGAACGGCCACGTGTGGGTGTACGGCGCGTCGACCACGGACCTCGGCTACACGATCCGGGTGACCGACACGGCGACGGGCGCGGTGAAGGAGTACCGCAACGAGCCGGGCCACCCGGCGCCCGCGATCACCGACGCGACGGCGTTCCATGCGTGCGAGCCGTAGCCTTCTATCCGGCTGCGCGTTTCGGCGTTGAAAACCACGCCAGCCTGCCGCGGTAGGGCTCGACCTCGCTCCACGAGTCGACATCGAGATGGACGCATGCCAGGGCCGCGGTGACGAAGCGGGGCGGATCGTTGCCGGTCAGTCGGCGGACGAGCTCGGCGCAGGTGGGTTGGTGGCTGACGAGGAGTATGGAGTTCGCGTCGTCAGCCTGCTCGCGCAGAAGATCAATCGCCGATCCAGGCGACGCCAGGTACAGCGCCGGCTCCAGGATCGTCGTGCGGTTCCAGTTGCCGGCCGCCACGGCCAGCTCGAGCGTCCGCCGCGTACGCAGGGCGGACGAACACAGGATCCGGTCGGGCAGTTCCCGTCGTTCGGCGACCAGGCGGCCCATCGTCTTGGCGGCCGCGATGCCGCGCGGGTTCAGTGGCCGATCGTGGTCCGCGCCGTAGGTTGCGCTCCAGTCCGACTTGGCGTGGCGAAGAACGTACAGAATTCGCACAGTTGGGCGTGACGGTAGCAAGATCGTCAACTGCCGGCACGCCTGTGTCATGGACACACCGCCCGGGACCGGCGCGCCGTCCCGTGAACCGCCCGTGCGCGTGTGTCATTCTCAGAGCATGCAGAGCGCGGATGCAATGCGGCGGACGGCGGCAGTCGCGGTTTGCGGTCTGGTTCTTGCGGCTACCGCCGGGGGGCAAGGTGCTTCGCCTGCTTCCGAGAGGGCGGCCCTGAACCTGGAGAGCTTCGATTTCGCCTGGAGGAGGATCGCCGACACCTTCTGGGACGAGAAGATGGGCGGCGTCGACTGGCGGGCCGTGGGCGACGAACTGAGGCCGCGCGCCCGGGATGCCGCGGACGCGCGGGAGCTGCGGGACGTGATCCAGGAGATGCTCGCGCGGCTGGGGCAGTCTCACTTCGGCGTCCTGCCGGGGACCGGGTCGGCGGGCGGCGGCAGAGAGCCGGCGGCGAGCGACAACGGGGACGGCGCCGCCTGCACCCCGGCGCTGATGCAGACCGTCACCGGCGAGGGCGGTTCGTCCGCATCGGACGCGGGGCCGGGGTTCGAGGTCCGCTTCCTGGACCAGGTACCGGTGGTCAGCCGGGTCGTGGCGGGTTCGGCGGCCGACCGCGACGGTCTGACGACCGGCGCCGAGGTCGTGCGGATCGGCGACCAGGGTCTCGGAGTTCTTTCCCGCTGCTTCGAGTTGGAGTCCCTCGATCCGCCGGTTGCCGAGATGGTGCGTGCGCGCGCCGTCGACGGCCTGCTCTTCGGATCACCCCGCGATCTCGTGGAGGTGGAGTTCGCGGACGGGGCCGGCGAGCGGTTCGTGCTCGAGTTGGAGCGCGCCCACCACCCGGACGCGGTCGCAATCGGCTTCGGCAACCTGCCGCCGATGCAGTACGTGTTCGAGACCGAGGAGGTGGAGACGACCGGCGGACGGGTCCTTGCGGTGCGCTTCAACGTCTGGATGGTGCCCGTGGTCGAAGCGTTCGAAACCGCGGTCTACGGAGACCCTGCGGCCGGCTCGTCGGCGTTCGATGGCCTGCTGATCGATCTGCGCGGCAATCCCGGCGGTGTGGCCGGCACCGCCATCGGGATTGCGGGCTATCTGATGGATGAGCGGGTCTCACTGGGCAGCATGTTGCACCGCGGCTCGGACCTGCGGTTGCCGGTGTACCCGCGCCGGGTATCGCTTGGCAGCGAGAAACTCGAAGTGTTCGGGGGACCGGTTGCCGTACTCACTGACGGCGGCAGCGCCAGCACCAGCGAGATCTTCGCCGCCGGACTCCAGGACCACGGCCGCATCAGGGTGTTCGGCGAGCCCACCGCGGCGGCGGCGCTGCCGGCGGTGGTCGAGAGAATGCCGAACGGCGATCTGCTGATGCACGCGATCGCGGACTTCCTGCGCCCGAACGGCGAACGGGTCGAGGGCCGGGCGGTCGTCCCCGAGTCCCTGGTTCCTCTCACGCGGGAGGGGTTGCTCTCCGGCAGGGACGAGCCACGGGAGGCGGCCTTGGCCTGGATCGCTTCGGAGTTGGAATGAACATCGACCTTTGGAGTGAGGGAGTTGGCCTCGGCCGGTTCGGCGCCGAGGGGGCCCTCGGACCGCCCTGGCTGTGGGTCGTGGCGGGATTGCTCCTGCTGCTGTTGGGCCGGCAGCTCTACACCGCGTTGCTGGGGTTGCTCGGCTTCTTCGTCAGCTACGGCATGCTCTCCGGTGTCGTGACCCTGCCCAGCGACATGCGCCTGGTGGTGGCGGTTGGCATCGGAGTCGTCAGTGCCTTGCTCGCGTTCATCGTGCGCAAGGTCGCTGTGGTCGTTGCGGGCGCGATGCTGGGCGCCGGCGCCGCGCTGTGGGCTTCCGGCTTCTACGGTCTCCAGGTGGAGGTGCTGTGGTGGGTGGTGACCGCGGCCGCGGCGTTGCTGGGAGCGTGGCTCCTGCGCCAGGTCTTCGAGACGGCGCTGATCGTCGTGTCGTCGTTCATCGGTGCACTGCTCATCATGGCGGCCGTGGGCCTGGAGGGGCTGCCGGCCCACGCCGGCGTCGCGGTGCTGATCGTGGTCGGGGTTGCGTTCCAGATGCGGCGTCGTCGCGGGGAGGAACGCGACGCGAAGAAGGCGTCGGCAAGCTAGGGAGTCCGCGAAGTGCGGAAGATGCTGCTAGTGGCCATCCTGGCTGCACTGCCGGGCTTCCCTGCCGAAGCTCAAGGTGAACCGCCGGAGCAAGCGTGCGTCGCCGATCTCACCACCCTGTGCCTGAACGAGGATCGCTTCCGCGTCGCCGTCCACTGGGAGACCGAGAACGAGTCCGGCGACGGAAAGGCGGTGGAACTCACCGGCGACACCGGCTACTTCTGGTTCTTCAGCGAGAACAACGTCGAGGTCGTGATCAAGGTGCTGAACGGCTGCGCGATCGGCGATGGCGCCTACTGGGTCTTCATCGGCGGCCTGACGGACGTCCGCGTCGAACTCGAAATCGAGGACATCGAGTCCGGCGAGTCCAAGATGTACGTCAACGACGCCGGGACGCTGTTCATGCCGGTGACCGACACGACGGCGTTCTCGACCTGCGACTGAGAGGCCTGGAGCCGGCTCCGTCGTTCGATGTAGTGAGCGCCAGACTTCCCGGGCCCGTTGCGGTGACGGTCTTGGCGGCGGCGGGCAGAAGTGCGGCCTGGCCGGGGTGCAGGAGCTGGGTGCCGAAGGCGTTGCGGACCTCGATCTCTCCCTTGAGGGCGAGGACGATGCGGGCGCGGTGGTCGGGGAGGAGCGGCGCTGTCCCGTGGCTGCCGATATCGAGGATGTCGAGCGCGAAGTCGTCGACCGGCGGTTGGAAGCGGGATCGTGTGCCCCAGGGCTGTTCGTCGACTCGGGGCTGCATCAGAGCGCCGTCAGCGGCTTCGTAGACGAGGATGTCGAGCAGTTCTCCGGCGTCGACGCGCTTCGAGGTCAGACCGAGGCGGAGCACGTTGTCGGAGCTCGCCATGGCCTCGACTGCCGACCCCTCCAGGTAGCTGTGCAACACGCCGGGTCCGGTGAAGAGGGCCTGGCCGGGATCGAGGCGAATCAGGCGCAGGAAGAGCGGTGCTACGACCAGGGGGTCGGTCGGGAAGTGCCCGGCGATGCGGCCGACCCACTGCATCGCCTCCCGGCAGTCTGCGTTGCCCTCGGTCGAGGCGCGGCGGGCTGCGTCGACGACGGCGGCGGAGGCGAGATCGGTCCCGGTGTGCCGGTAGAGCGCTTCGAGCAGCGGTCGATAGGCGGCGGCGCCCTCGGATGCGAGCCGGTGGACGTTCGGCCGGAGTTGTTCGAGGCCGAGGGCGGCCAGGAACTGGGCCGCCTCAGCGGCAGGCCGGAAGCCGGACAGGGCGGAGAACGGCGTCAGGGCGTAGAGGAGCTCCGGCTTGTGGTTCCGGTCGCGGTAGTTGCGGTCCACGGCGGCGACCGGATGGGCGCCCGTTGTCTCGGCGGCGAATCCACGGACGGCCTGCTCGCGGTTGGGGTGGGCCTGGATCGACAGGGGCCGGGCGGCGGAAAGGATCTTGGTCAGGAACGGCAGAGCGGCGCCGGTCGTGCCAGGGCCGAGAACCTCGTCCTGTCGGTCGGCGATGAGGCGGTCAAGGGGCACCGAACTGTTGCCGCGGTCCTGGCCGCCGCCGGCGCCCGACTCGAGGACGACGCCGGCCGGCGCCTCGGGATGGGCGCCGAACCAAAGCTCGGCTTCGGGACGGCCGGTGGGTTCGCGGCCGTAGAGAAGGGGGATGAAGTCGAGGGTGCCCCAGTCGTAGTGACGGACCTGGGGGATGAGCCGCAGGGGGCGGTCGAGCGGCGTGCTCACCGGCGCGCCGCCTCATGGGTCCACGAACGGGTGTCGGCTTCGGTATCGACATCCTCAAGCGGCGCCGGTGAATCGAGTTCCACTTCCTGGATGTGCTCGGCCAACAGTTCGAGGAGCGGACGCGCCCCCTGGTCGCCGCGCAGACGCTCCAGATGCCCGAACCACCGCCGGCCGAAGGTGACCGGCGCGCCGCGGCGGCCGCGGAAGGTCGGCACGACGATCGAGTCGGGACCGCGGAACTCGCCGAGCAGGCGGTCGATGACAACCGCGTCGAGCCCCGGCTGGTCCACGGCGAGGAACATCGCGCCATCGACGTCGGCCGTGACCGCGGCCAGGCCGCGGCGTACGGACCCGCTCTGGCCGCCTTTGTAGTCCGGGTTGTGGACCGCGCGCAGGTCGAGGTCGGCCACTTCCGCGTTGATCCGCCGCCGCGCGTGACCGGTGACCAGGATGACCTGCGCCAGGTTGGAGGCGAGTGCTTCGCGGCAGACGCGCCGCACCAGAGTCTCGCCGCCGATGCGGTAGAGCTGCTTCGGCTCTGCCGCACCGGTGACCTTCGTCCTGGGAACGCGGGCATCCTGCCCGCATCCGACCTTGAACCGGGTGGAGAGCCCAGCGGCGAGAATCACGCCGGAGACCGGGCCGGTCATCGGCCTGACGCCGGCCGGCCGCTTCTTACCGCGACGAGTTCGGCGGCGATGGCGAGAGCGATCTCCTCGGGCTTGCGGCCGCCGAGGTCGAGGCCGATCGGCGCGTGGATGCGATCGATCAGGTCCGGCGACAGGCCGGCCTCGGTGAGGGCTCTGACCCGCTTTCCGTGGGTTCGCTTCGAGCCCAGGGCGCCGACGTAGCGGACACCGGCTTCGAGCGCCACTTGGAGCGCCGGGTTGTCGAGCTTCTCGTCGTGGGTGAGGAAGACGCAGAAGGTGTTGGTGTGCAGCGGCGCCCGCGCCAGGTAGTCGGCCGGCCACTCGACGACGAGATCGTCGGCGTGGGCAAAGCGCTCGGCGGTGGCGAAGGCGGAACGGGCGTCGACGACCACGGTGCGGAACCCGAGTTGGCGCGCGAAGTGGACCAGGTGGATCGCGACGTGCACCGCGCCGACGATGAACAACTGCGGCAGCGGCTCGAAGGTCTCGACGAATACCTCCGCGCCTTCGATCTCGCGCAGACCCGTGGGCGGAAGGGCATCGTCGTTGGCCAGGGCGGCTGCCGCCCGGTCGAGGTCGGCGTCGCCCAGCGTTCCTTCGCACTGCCCGTCGTCGGGCCACACGAGCAGGCGGTCGCCCAAGCCGAGGCGGCCGGCCCCCGTGAAGGACACCACCCGGTCGCCCGCCAGCAGGGACCGGCGCAGGGACTCGAACCGGGAAGTCATCGGCAGGCTGTGAGCGCCCGGCGCCTCAAGCGTCGATGCGTTCGACCAGCACCTCGACCTCGCCGCCGCAGGTGAGACCCACGGACCACGCCTGCTCGTCCGAGATGCCGTAGCTGAGCCGCTTCGGCCGGCCGTCATGGAGCACCGACTGCGCCTCTTGGAACACGGCGCCTTCGATGCAGCCGCCGCTGACCGAGCCGGCGATGCCGCCCTGTTCCGACACCGCCATCTTCGATCCCAGGGGGCGGGGCGAGGAGCCGACGGTGCGAATCACCGTGGCGACGGCAACCTTCTGGCCGGCGGTGCGCCAGCGGTCGACGTCGGGGAGGATGTCCAGCACGGGCGGGATTGTACCGTCTGCGGTGCCGGCCGCCGCTGGCCGTTCCGCCTGCGATGCGGCGCTATAGTGCCTGAAGGGAGGTCTGACGAATGATCAAGATGGAGCGACTGGGGATGGGAAACCGAGGTAGCTGGACGGGCCGGTTCTCGGCCCGACCTGTCCTTGCCCTTGTAATTCTGGCTCTGGCGGCGGCTCTTCTGGCGGGCTGTACCGTGCGCGTGGGCGAGGAGGCGGCGGAGCCCGAGCCGGCCCCCGTGACCGCCCGGAACCAGCCCGGTACCGGGATGGGGCTCTACGAGCCGGAGCAGCACGAGCTGTACGACGGCCGGTTCGTGATCACCGGCGCCAACGTCCACCAGGTTGGCAGCCTGGACGACGAATCGCCCTGGGATCACATGGGCGACGACGCCAGCAATGTGGCGCCCGTGGGCGGCGAGATCACGATGGATGTCGACGAGATCGCGAACACCGGCACGTTCCGCGCCGACCTGCAGCTTTCCGAAGGCGACTACGTGGTGGAACTCGACCGCTTCCACGAGTTCTCGGGGTGCCAGGACGGGGGAATCGCGGCCTACCTGTTCGAACACGGCGACGCCGGCTGCGGCGATTCGAACTGGCCCAAGAGCCTGCTCTACGTCGCCGGTTGGGGCTATGGCCGCGCGACGCTGAACGGCGAGGAGTTGTACAGCGACTACCAGATCCACTTCATGGTCACCCAGGGCATGCGCAACCGCGAGACGCTGCAGGTGCAGCTAGAGCCGACCGAAGGCTCGGCCGGGGCGGTGAACCCGGCGGCGCAGCAACTGGACTTCTACATCCGCAGCCCCGAGAACAACGACGCGAACCACCCCAACCGCGAGGTCTTCGACCACTTCTTCGCGATGGCGGTGACCTGGCAGTAGGGGGCTGCGGCGGCTGGGGCTGCGGCGAGTCGGCGGCGATTGCACCCTCCCCTCCGCTCCCCGACCGGGCTGGATGTCGTCGGCTTGGCCGCAGATCGTTGGGGTCGGAGGATGCAGGCAATCCTGTCTCGATCTGAGACAATCCGGCGCTACGTGAGTCGTCGCGCCTTCTTCATCGGTCTTGGTATCAGCGTCCTGGCCACGGCTGTGGCCGCGCAGGTCCAACGCCTGGACCCATCCGCGGCGGAAGGGAGCAGCAGCTATTCGCTGAACGCGGGACCCGATGGTGCGGTCGTCCTTAGCTGGGTTGAGCGTTTGGAAGACGGCGGCCACGCGCTGCGTTTCTCTGCGTTGCACGGCGAAGAATGGGACCCCGCCATAACCGTGGCGGCGGGCGAGGACTGGTTCGTGAACTGGATCGACCATCCGGCCGTTGTGCCGCTGGGCGGCGACCGCCTGGCGGCGCACTGGCTGGTTCACGACGAGGACCGGCAGGGTGACTACGGCTACGGCATCCGGTTGGTGTTCTCGGACGACCGGGGCGCGACTTGGCGAGAGGTGTTTCAGGCGAGTGGTGAAGGTGTGGACGGCTATGCGGGCTTTGTGGCGTACGCCGGAGTCGGGGACGGCTTCGAAGTGGCCTATCTGTCGACAGTCGGCGACGAGCTGGCGTCGAAGGGAGCCACCGGCACGCCCGTACCGGGTGGCGACGGGCACGGCGAGGTGGAACCGCGCATGGCGCTTCGTTCCGCGCGTCTTGACTTGGGCGGTGCCTTGAAGAGCGACCGGGAAGTCGACGCCGACGTCTGCAGTTGCTGCACGACGGCCATGGCCGCGACTCCGGGCAACGTCTTCCTGGCTTTCCGCGACCGCCGGGAGGGCGAGTTCCGGGACATTTCGTTTGCTCGCCTCAAGGACGAACGGTGGAGCGATCCGGAGCTGGTTCACCGGGACGGCTGGCAGATTCGGGGATGTCCCACGAACGGCCCGGCGCTGGCTTCGGGCGAAACGGGACCGGCTGTCGCGTGGTTCACGGCCGCCGGGGGCGAGTCGAAAGTGCTCGCCTCTCTCTGGAGCCCGAAGGAGCAACGCTTCGGCGACCCGATCCGTGTAGATGACGGCTCGCCTCGCGGGTGGGCCGGTATCGCGGTTCTCGGGGATGGCAGTACCGCGGTTAGTTGGGTCGAACGGATGGAAAGCGGCGCTGAACTACGGGTTCGCCGGGTCACTCGGGACGGGGGTACGGGTGCCTCGGTCACCGTGGCGCCCGCGCCCGTCGGCCGCAGTGCCGTCGGCGTGCCCAAGCTTGTGCGCACCGGCGACCGCCTGATCTTCGCCTGGCGTGACGGCGGCGTGCGTACTGGTCTGATGTCCGCGTCGGATCTCGACTAGGAGCTGGCGCGGCAGAACGCAGCGGAGCAAGTTCCGCCGCGCAAGGTCATAGTGAGGTGGGGGCTGGGGCCAAACAGCGAGCCTGCGAGCGGTTTGGCGGCTCTAGCCGGCCCTCTCGGCAACGACCTCCTGCCCCAAGACGGGCGGGTGTTGGCAGTGCTAGTCGCCGCCGGCGCCGGCCCCAGTCGCCGCCGCCGCCGTGTGCTCCTCGTACTCCTCCTCCGACAGGAAGACTAAGTTCGTCCAGCCGATCGCCATGTCGTCGATGGTTCGGTTGCCCCAGCCGACCCAGGCCGTGGGATCCGGGTTGTAGGGGTTGTTCTCCGAGTTGTCGTGGTACGAGGTCACGTGCAGCACGGTGCCGGAGGGAAGCACAGGCGGGTTCTTGTAGGGATAGGCGATCTGCCAGTTGAAGTCGTAGTTCTGGATCCGCGTGAGCAGTTCGCGGCGGCCGTCGGTGTGGATCGCTTCGAGCTCCATCGCCTTGCCGCGGTAGTGCATGTGGGCCTGGAAGCTGATCAACTGGATCGGGCGGTCGAGCACGCGGTAGCCGTCGTGGCGGACATTGTCGGCCCCGGGCGGAATGGACAGCTCGTTGTTGCGCCAACCGCGGTTGCCGGGCAGGCCCGCGAACAGGCGGGTCGAGACGATCCGGTGCTTCGGCGCCACGCCCCGCGGATAGAAGCCGAAGCCGATTCGCGTTCGGTCGCGGATCTCTTCGCCTACCGAGTGGTAGTGGCCGCTGAAGCGGATGGTGGCGCCGGCCATCAGCAGCTTGCCCGTGTTCTCGGCGTAGACGTCGCCCGTGTTGCCGACCGCGTACTCGATCAGCAGCGATCCCACGGGGTTGCCTTCGGCATCACGGCGGTTCGGATCGTCGTCGCGCTCGAAGAAGTCCCGGCCCACGTAGTCCGCGTCGTCCTGCATGGCGTAGACCATCGTGTGATGGACGCTTCGCCGGCCGTCCTTGCTCGGCTTGACCTCGATCCAGCGGATGTAGCGGTCTTCGGTGAGGCCGCTGTCGGCGAGGAAATTGACGAACAGGTCGGGGCCCTCCGGCGGAACGACCATGTCCTCCTGCATTTCGACCACCAGGTCGGGCTCGCCGTACTCCCACGCGTCGCCGTCGGGAAAGTCGATCGGCGGCGGCAGGTCGTCCGGGTTGCCGCGCGGTGCGCCGGAGTCGACCCACGAGGCGACGAGCGCGATCTCCTCGTCGCTCAAGCTCGGGTCGGGATCGTACTCACCGACCGTGCGGTCGATGTGCCACGGCGGCATCTCCCGGCTTGCCACCCGCCGCTTGATCGAGCGCGCCCAGGGCCGGGTCTGCTCGTAGGTGAGCAGCGACATTGGCGAGGCGGTGCCCGGCCGGTGGCAGCGCTGGCAGGAGCGCTGGAGGATGGGCGCGATGTCGCGACTGAAGGTGACCGTGCCGTCGTCGGCCGCCGCGGCCGGCGAGGCCGCTGGCGCCGCAAGGAAGGCGAACAGCAGGATCGGCGCCGGAGTCATCGCGTGGAGAGTGCGGTTCATGGTTCGCTCCCGGTCGTGGCCGGTTGGGGTGCCATCCGTGCGCCCGATGACGGGCGCACGGACTGATTCACGGGTGGCGCGGATCGCGCCTCCCGGGTTCGACGCAGACCCCGCGCGCGGCGGCGGCCGTGTCGATCTGCTTCGCGCGGTGGTAGGCCATGGAGATGTTCTCGATCAGGTAGAGGGGATCGATCCCGCCGCGTTCGGTAGTTGTCTGCGTGCTCTCACCTCGGGTCAGCGTCCAGCCCAGGTTGCCCTCGTAGTCGTCCGGAAGGACGAGGAGACAGACGTTGCGCTGGCGTCCCGGTTCGAAGACGGTCGGCTGGCCCCGGTCGGCGGGTCCCGGGTCGAAGCCGTTCGCTTCGCCTGCCGGAATCTCGACCGCGACCGAGTTGTGGTTGTAGTAGCCGAATACCAGCACCGCGGTCTGGTCCTCGTTCACGACGTAGCCCTCGTAGACCGGGTAGATCGGCCGGTTGGGCTGCGCGCTCGCCGGGGGCGCCGGCGCGAGCAGGGCGGCGGCGAGCAGGGCGAACGCCGGGGCGGCGCGGATCGAGGACGGTCTCGTCATCGCACGTAGCGGGCCGAATCAGGGATAGGTGTAGCTTGCCTGGAGGCCGAGCGGCAGGCCGACGAGCCAGTAGCCGATCAGGAAGACCGTCCAGGTGATGAGCAGGGTAACCGCGTACGGGATCATCAACGACAGTACGGTGCCGATCCCCGCTTTCTTCACATAGCGCTGGCAGAACACGACGACCAGCGGGAAGTAGGGCATCAGCGGCGTCGTGATGTTCGTCACGCTGTCGCCGACCCGGTAGGCGGCCTGGGTCAGTTCGGGTGAGATGCCCAGGCTCATCAGCATCGGCACGAAGATCACCGAGAGCACCGCCCACTTGGCGGAGGCCGAGCCCACGAACAGGTTGACGACCGCGGACAGCAGGATGATGCCGACCACCGTTGCCTGCGGGGGCAGGCCCAGGTCACGCAGGAAGCTGGCGCCCTCGAGCGCGATCAGCAGGCCGACGTTCGAGTTGCTGAAGGCGGCGATGAACTGGGCGGCGAAGAACGCCATGACCAGGTAGTAGGCCATCGTGCCCATCGCGTCGCTCATCCCGGCGACGATGTCTCGATGACTCTTCACCGTGCCGGCGACGTAGCCGTGGACGACGCCGGGAATCAGGAAGAAGACGAAGATCAGGGGCACCAGCATCTGCATCAGGGGCGCCGAGAACGCGGTCAGCTCGCCGCCTCCGCTGCGCAGCGGCGACGTTTCGGGCCACGCCCAGACCAGGAGGACGACCAGGCCGAGCACCAGGGCGCCCATGCCGGCGAGGAAGCCGAGGCGGTCCTTGCGGCTCAACTCCTCCACCTTGGGCATCTGTTCCGGATCGCCGTCGACCTCCGTGCCTCGGAGCCGCGGTTCGATGACGCGGTCCGTGAGGTACCAACCGACCCCGATCACGAGGATCGAGGAGAGGCCCGTGAAGGCCAGGTTGCAGAGCGGGTTGACCAGCCGCTCCGGGTCGAAGATCTGGGCCGCGGACTGGGTGAAGCCCTGAAGCAGCGGATCGATCCCCGAGGGGATGAAGTTGGCGGAGAAGCCCCCCGAGACGCCGGCGAACGCGGCCGAGATACCGGCCAGGGGATGCCTGCCGGCGGCGTAGAAGATGACGCCGCCGAGCGGAATGACGAGCACATAGCCGGCGTCCGCCGCGGTGTGGCTGACGATCGCGGCCAGGATCAGCATCGGCGTCAGCAGGCTGCGCGGCGTGAAGCCGAGGATCAGCCGCAGGCCGGTGCTGATGAAACCGGTCTTCTCCGCCACGCCGACACCCAGAAGAGCCACCAGCACGACACCGAGGGGCGCGAAGCCGGTGAACGTCGTCACCAACCGCGCCATGAAGGTCGCCAGCGCCTCGCCGGTGAGCTGGTTCTGGATCCGGATCGCCTCGCCGGTGTTCGGGTCGATCTCGGTGAACTGGATCGGCGCCATGATCGCCGAAGCGATCCAGGTCACGAACAGGAGCAGCAGGAACAGAATCGCCGGGTCCGGCAACTTGTTGCCGACGACCTCGATGGCGGTGAGAACCCGGTCGAGCAGGCTCTTGCGTTCGCCGTTGCCGGCCTTCTTGCCCCCGTCGTCTGCCTTCGCCATACGCAGGCTCCTCCCTGTTCTACGCTGTGGACGGAAGGGTCATCTTAGCGCCCGCGCGGCGTCACGCCGCCTCCCACAACCTGCGAACCGGCACGGCGTACATGCCATCCCCGAAACCCGTACTTGCCTCGCCGTCATAGAGCACGACTCCGCGGACGAAGCGCTTGCCCGCCGCCCTGGCCAGCTTGCGGAGACCACTGAAGTCCGCGTGCGTGACGGTGGCTGCGGCCTTGACCTCCACTCCGGCAATGAACCGGGCGCCGCGCTCGATCACGATGTCCACTTCCGCGCCGTCCTTGTCGCGGAAGTGGTGGAACCTCGTTGACGCGTCGTGCCAACTTGCCTGGCGCCGCAGTTCCTGGAACACGAAGGTCTCCAGAAGCCGTCCGAGCAAGGAACGGTCGTCGGCGAGCGCCGCGGCGTCCACGCCCAGCAGCGCGGCGGCAAGGCCGGTATCGCCGACGTGCAGCTTGGGCGTCTTGATCAACCGGCTCAGGCGGTTGCTGTGCCAGGGCTGGAGTCGTTCCAGCAGGAAGAGCCTCTCCAGGAGCGCGACGTAGTCGCCGATCGTGGGCCGGCTCAGGTTGAAGGGCGAGGCCAGACTGGTGAGGTTGAAGAGTCTGGCGGTCTGTGAAGCAGTGGCACTCAGGAGAGCGGGCAGGATGTCGAACGATCGGATGCGCGTCATGTCGCGGACGTCGCGCTGGATTTGCGTTTCAACGTAGTTGCGATGCCATTCGGCCTGGCGTTCGGCGGTTGGACGTAGCAACGCCGGCGGGAATCCACCGGCGACGATCCGTTCGATGAGTCGCTTGCCGAGCCGCTCGGTTCGGCGCACGTTGAATCCGTCCCCGAAGAGGGCGCTCAAGAATCCAGTGCTTGAGTACGAATCGCCACGTTCTGCCGGGTTGGCCAACTCGTACTGCGCCAGGGGATGCAGTGGAACGATCTGCAGGCGGCCCGCCAGGGACTCGGACAGGGTTGGGAGGAGCAGCACATTCGTGGAACCGGTCAGTATGAAACGGCCGGGCACACGGCGGCGGTCCACTTCCATTTTGAGCGCTTCGAAGAGGCTCGGAACGTGCTGGACCTCATCCAGAATGACGCGCTCGGGCAGGTCGGCGATGAACCCGTTGGGATCGGCCCGGGCACCGTCTCGGGCGACGGCATCGTCGAAGCTGATATAGGTGTAGTCGCGGTCTTGGCGGGACCGTCCCCATGCCCAACGGGTGTCTCCCCAAGCCCAGGAGGCGCTGCCCCAGGTCCAGTAGTTCGGCGCGTACGCGTACTGGGCCAGGGTCGTCTTGCCGCACTGCCGCGGGCCGTGGATCAGCACGATCGGCGAATCTTCCAGCGCTTCCGCAAGGCGGCTTTCGACACTGCGCGGATAGAAGGCCGGCTCCGACATCGGCTGATCGTAACGTTGGTGTGCGTCTGATTGCAAGGTTGGTATGCGGCTGATTGCAAGGTGCCGCTTCGGCCAATCGCAGATTTCCCTCGCAGGAACCATGGCTCCACGGGGCGTGGTCCGGCGATCTGAGACGCCTGGTCGCGGAACCTGCGAGACGCGTTTGTCGACGCTCGCAAGGTCCAACTCAGACCACGATGCGCGCCACCCGCTCCACGAACCAGAACGCCGCGATCGTCCCCGTCGCGTAGATCGGCGCCCGCAGGACGAGTTCCGGCACCACGATCCCTATGCGGTTGACGACCGTCACCAGCGCCAGCACCACGGCGACGACCATGAGCTGCCCCACCTCGACGCCGACGTTGAACAGGAACAGGGCCAGGGCGATCGCCCGCTGGGGCAGGCCGATCTCGGCCAGGGCGCCGGCGAACCCGAACCCGTGGAGCAGTCCGAAGGCGAAAGCGATCAGCCACGGCCGCTTCGACGTGATCGGCGATCGCCGGTCCTCGGGCCGCAGCAGTTCGACCGCCAGGAACAGGATCGACAGCGCGATCACCGCCTCGACCGGGGCCGAGGACAGCCGCACCACGCCCAGGGAGGACAGCGCCAGCGTGATGCTGTGAGCGAGCGTGAACGACGTGATCACGCCCACCAGCCGCCAGGGACTACGGACGTAGAAGAGCAGTCCGATCACGAACAGGATGTGGTCGAAGCCGAACAGCAGGTGCTCGACGCCGAGCCGGAAGTAGGGCGCGGCGTTCCCCGCCGCCTCTCGGTCGACGGTGGTCGAGGGCGCCTCCGGCCGCAGCAGTTGGGTCAGGCTGTCTCCGTTCTCGAAGCTGATCCGCAGCAACACATCGGTCAGAGTCCGCTCGAGCCCCTGGATGGCGAACGTGTCGCCGTGGAACGTGCGCTCGGGGTCGGCGGCCGGGGCCTCGCACTCGACCGTCCAGCGTTCGACCAGGGCGCCGGCCAGGTTCTCGGGGGGCTGCCGTGCCGTTTCGGTGCAGTACTCCGGGAGGATCGGGTCGAGCAGCAGCAGGAGCGCGCCGCGCCGCGGCTGCTTCCAGACGACCTCGAAGCGGCCGGTCTCGACCTCGATCAGCTCCAGGTAGCCGGGACGGACCTCGTGGCCGCCGGCGGGGGCGGCGGCGAAGAGCCCGACCAGAATGGCCGCCGCCGGCAGCCCGTGAAGGCAGCGCCGGGTCAGGGCGCGTCTCCGCCGGCTTCGGCGCCGGTCGCGGCTTCGTCGCTTCCTTCGAGTTCGGAGGCGAAGTCGATCTCTTCGATCTCGATCTCGTAGCGGTTGCGCAGGTTGTCGTGGGCTTCGCGGTTCGCCGCGTCGCGGGCGTCGCGCTGGGCGTCCTCGAGCACCCGCCGGCGCACGTCCTCGAACACGGCCGGCTTCGCCTCTGTGCGGAGAGAAAGGCGGACAATGTGGTAGCCGTAAGCCGACTCCACCGGCCCGGCCCACTCGCCGACCGGCAGGTCTGCGAGCGCGTCGACGAAGGCGCCGCCGAAGAGCTCCGCAAGGTCGGCGGCGGTACGCCGGCCGTACTCGCGGCGCAGCATGAAGGGGTCGCCCAGGCGCCGCCAGAGCGTGTTCTCGGGTTCGGCGCCCCCACCCTCTTCCCTGAGCTGCGCGAGGATGTCCGCGGCCACCCCTGCCGCTTCCTCGTCGCTGCCGCGACGGTCGGGGCTGACGTAGACGTGGCGGAGGGTGAACCGCTGCGCATCGCCGTAGCTTTCCGCGTTCTCCTCGAAGTAGGCGGCGAGCTCGCCCTCGGATATAGCGTCGACCACGACCGTGTCCTCGATCAGGAAGGACATCTTCTGGGCGAGGCGCCGGCGAACGATCGTGTCGTCGCTGTCGAGGCCCATCCGCATTGCCTCACGGACCAGGACCTCCTCCCGGATGTGATCTTCGACCAGGGAGTCCAGCTCGGCGGCGGTCGGCAGACGCCCGATCTGGGCGCTCCAGAGGGTCGCCAGCCGGACCACCTGGTCCCGGGTAACGAGAACGTTGCGGCTCTCCGGGTCGAAGACGCCGCCGGCCATGCGGTCGAGGGCGAACACCCCCGCGCCGATGACCAGGAAGACGAGCAGGGGATCGCGAAGGAAGCGGCGAACAGAATCACGCATGGCGAGGAATACTACGCTCTTTGGTGTGGCGGGCTGCGATGTGCAGCAGCACCACGTCCGTCTGTCCGGGCCTGGGAACCCGGGTGGCGCGATCCGCGCCACCCGCGAACCATTCCGTGCGCCCGTCATCGGGCGCGCGGATGGCACCCGGGCGTCTCGCCCGCATCCGGCGCGGAGCGCCGGTTCCGGTGGCGATAGCCTTCCTCGAACCCGAAGTCCGCGGGTCGACATCCAGGAAGAACGGAGCGATCGTGATGGTGAACCAACAACGGCGACGCGTGGCGGCGATTGTGCGGGCGGGTTGCCTGGCTGGCGCCGTGCTCTCGACCGGCGCCCTGCCGGCGGTCGCACAACTGCAGGGCAGCGCGGCCGACGAACGCACGAAGGTCCTGTTCGACTGCGACATCGGTTCGGACATCGACGACGCCTACGCGATGGCGCTGCTCCTGGCGAGCCCGGAGATCGAACTCGTCGGCATCACCGTCGGCCACGCGCGCACACCGGACCGGGCGCTGCTGGCGCTGCGGATGCTCTACGAGACGGGCCTGGACCACATCCCGGTCTACGTCGGCCGGGAGACGGCGTTGGTTACGCTGCGCGACGGCGAGCCTCACGACGAGTTCAAGCAGGCGCCGTACAACCGGCAGTTCCACTGGGGCCGGAGCTTCGACGAACTGGAACCGCAGACCCAGCCGGCGGCCGAGTTCATCGTCGAGACGTTGGGCGCCAATCCCGGCGAGATCACCCTGCTCACCGTCGGACCGGTGACGAACATCGGCGACGCGCTGCTGCTCGACCCGAACGTCCTCAAGAACGCGAAGCGCGTCGTCTCGATGTACGGCTCGATCCGGTCCGGCTACGAGGGCGGCGAAGCGCAGCGGGAGTGGAACGTCCTCGCCGATGCGTCGTCGTCGATGCGGTTCGACGCCGCCGTGCAGGCTGGCGGCACAGACGTCGTCTACATACCGCTCGACGTGACGGACCACGTCCGCCTCGACGCCGACCGCCGCCTCCACCTGCACATGCGCGGAACACCCTTGACCGACGCGGTCACATCGCTCTACTCCCTGTGGCGCAACGAGGAGAAAGGCCAGACCACGCCGCGCCTCTTCGACGCCGTCGCCGTCGGCTACCTCCTCTGGCCCGACCTCTTCGGCCTCGAACACGGCCGCGTCACCGTCGACGACCGCAGCATGACCCTCTTCGAACCCGGCGCCCAACCCACATCCACCGTCGCCCTCACGATCGACGACGCCGCGTTCATCGAACGCATGGTCGTCCGCTACCTGGAGCAGAACCTCAGTCGCTGAGGCTGTCGAAGAGCGGTCTTCGGACCCGATCCATGTGCTCGCGTAGCGGTTCGTAGGTGATCAGGTCGTAACTCTTGACGTCGACCGCGAAGGGCAGATTGCTCTCGTGGAACAGGGTCCAGAGACGGTCGATAGCGCGCTGGTCTAGGTCGCCGTGCAGGAGGAGGTCCAGATCCGAGTTCGGGCGATAGGCCCCCGTGGCTCGGGAGCCGAACACCTCGACCGCGGTGATCCGGTCCGCCCACGGTTCCAGGATTCGGCGAATTGTGGCGAGCTGCCTGGGCGAGAGGCCGTGGTCAACGGCGTTCGGGCCACCCTCGGTCGCAGAACTCAATCGGTAGCGTCCTTCGACGCAGGCTCGTGGCCTTCCAGTTCGTTGAAGAGCCGTGTGTGAAGGTCGTCCATTGCGGCGAGGTATTGGTCGCGGATGTTGTCGAGCACGTCCTCGAAACGGGCGAAATCGTAAGTGTGGGACATCTTGTTGCGGTCGTCCAGGGCGTCCATCCAGGCTTCGCAATCGACAATGAGCTGGGCCTCGAAGGCAGCCCGGATCACCGTTCGGGGCGTGACCTCGGGAAGAACCACGTTCTGGGCCTCCAGGTAGTCCTTCATGACGTTCCAGGCAAGCTCCATCGTGTACTCGAACCGCTGGATCGTCCCCTCCTTCTCGAGTTGGGTCAGCTCCTCTTCGTCCAGGGCTTCCCGGAGCAGCAGGAAAGCGCGCCGGTAGTTGGCGAAGCGGTAGTGCCAGCGCGGTGGTTCCGTGGTCGTCATCGCTGCCTGGGTCCGGCTGCCTCCGGGGACGCTGAGTCTATCCGGCCCCAGTTCGTCGCCCGAGCGAGTGGAGTGAGCGCAACCGCCCCCGCCCTCCGACCAGGCGCGAACCCGGGTGGCGCGATCCGCGCCACCCGTGAACCAATCCGTGCGCCCGTCAGCGGGCGCACGGATGGCACGGCACCTGGGGTTGACCCCCTCATACCGCCGACCAGCCGGCGGGTACCACCGACATCGCCGCGCTACAGCGACGCCAGCAGGTCGCCGAGCTGCTCCAAACTCGCCAGGTTGTGGACGGGGAGGAAATCGTCGATGTGTGGGAGGGCGGCTTGGATGCCGCGGGTCAGGGGCTCGTAGCGGGGGGCGCCCAGCAGCGGGTTGAGCCAGATGAGGCGGTGGCAGCTTCGGTGGAGGCGTTCCATTTCGCGGCCGAGGAGGTCGATGTCGCCGCGGTCCCAGCCGTCGCTGATGATGAGGACGGCGGCGCCCTGGCCGAGGAGGCGCCGGCTCCAGACGAAGTTGAACTCGCGCAGGGCCTCGCCGGTGCGGGTGCCGCCGCCCCAGTCTTGGATCCGCTGGGCGGCGGCCTGGAGGGCCCTGTCGACGTCGCGTTCGGCGAGTTCGTGGGTGAGGCGGGTGAGACGGGTGCCGAAGGCGAAGGCTTCGACCCTGGAGATGCCCGGGTCGGCGGACCTGGGGTGCGAGACGGCGTAGATGAAGTGGAGCAATAGCCGCGAGTAGGGCTCCATGGAGCCGGAGATGTCGCAGAGCAGCACCAGGGGCCGCCGGCGGTGTTTGCGGTCGCGGCCGACGAGGTCGACCAGCTCGCCGCCGTGGGCCAGGTTGCGCCGGAGCGTGCGGCGCAGGTCGAGGCGGTGGCCGCGGGAACTGGGCCGGAGCCGGCGCGTGCGGCGGGTCTCGAGTTGCCAGTGCATGGAGGCCATCAACTGCTTGATCTCGTCGAGCTCGTCGCCTTCGAGCTGGGCGAAGTCCTTCTTCCACAACGCTTCGCGGGCGCTGTAGAGGGCGGTGCGCGCGGTGCGGTCGGTTTCCCTTGAGCGGTCGCCGTTTCCTTCGTTGTCCTGGAGCGCCAGCTTCTGGATCGCCGCGCGCTTCGTCCGCTCCGTGTGGCGCTGGACCAGCAGACCCAGTTCGAGCCGTTCGAGCTCCCGCGGGTCGCGGGCCTGCCAGAAGAGCTCGAAGGCCTTGTCGAACCACGGCAGGTCCCGCCGCCGGCTGACCAGGACGGCCCGGGCGGCGGCCTTGACGTCGGGCTTGCGGGCAAGGTCGACGAGTTCGAGCGCGGCCACCCAGTCACGCAACTGGGTCGGCGTCACGTCGAGGCTGCCCACCCTCAACAGGCGGCCGAACAGGACGATGTTGCGGAGCAGGTGGCCTTGGGCTGTGGCTGCCGCCGCCGCTTCAGTCATCGTTTCGGGCGAGAGCGGACTGCGAGAGGCCACGATGCTCGCGCCAGACACGTAGCGGCGGTTCGCCGTCGATCAGCCGGTGAGCCAAAGTCTCGGGAACGAACTCCTCTGTGCCGGCGTCGATTCTCGCCTCGACGGCGAGCCCGGCTCGAATGTCAGCCAGATCCTCTTCCACGGCGCGGAGGCGCCGGTACTCGGCCATCGAGATCGTCACGGTGTCGGTCATCATCTTGTGGCGCGGATTCCGCGGAGCGTCCCTGACATTGCCAAGTGTCGGCTGACTTCGCCTTTGCGTGTCCGGAGAATACTCGCAGCGCCGCAGGCGCCGGCCACTTGCGCCGCGCTAGACTTGGGACGGACCGGCCGTGGCGACAGTCACAGGCGTGAACAAGGAGAAACCCCTGATGAGAGCGTTCGCGACGCTTGTCGCGCTGCTGCTGGCCGTAGTTCCGGCCGCAGCCCAGGACCTGTACAACAAGGACGGCGTGCAACTCTGGACTTCGGCCCGCCTGGTGACCCGCGACGCGGCGACGTGCCACATCCTCGAGGACCGGCACTCGGACGAGGAGTACGAGCGGCTGAAGGTCAATGAGGGTCAGCCGCTGCACGTGTGGCGGATGGACCTGAAGGCGGCGAACTACTCCGGGAAGACGATCGACTACCTGCGGGCCAGCGTCGATGTGGAGTCGGAGTGGCCGCCCTGTACCAACTAGGACTGGACGACCTCGCAGCTCTATCCGGGCGGAGTGATCTGGGCGGGCGGGCTCCTGACCTTTCAGGATGTGGGCGAGGTGGTTCCCGGCGAGGAGGTGGGCGAGACGATGTTCCTCCTGGTGTTCCACGACGAGGAACCGGGCTTCGGCCGCTGGAGCATCGACTACGACTTCGCCGAGGCGGCGCCGGTTCCGGCGGACCGCGCCGCCCCGGGCGCCCGCGCGGCGCCGCGTTCGCGCTCCGCTCCCGCGGCGGCGGCCAGGTCGGAGCCGACGCCGGCCGCGCGGCGGTCCAGGCAGCCGGGCGAGACGATCCGGGACGCGCTGAGTTCGGGGGGTACGGGTCCCGAGATGGTGGTCATCCCTGCGGGTAGTTTCCGGATGGGGTGCGTCTCGGGTGTGGGCTGTTATGGAGACGACGAGAAGCCGGTTCACCAGGTGACGATTCCTGCGGCTTTCGCGGTGGGGAAGTACGAGGTGACGTTCGCGGAGTGGGACGCCTGCGTGTCGGCCGGCGGTTGCGGTCATCGTCCGGAAGACCGGTGGGGTCGGGGTCGGCATCCGGTGATGCGTGTTTCCTGGGATGACGCTCAGACCTACGTGCGTTGGCTCTCATCGCAGACGGGTGCTTCGTACCGCTTGCTGAGCGAGTCGGAGTGGGAGTACGCGGCTCGCGCCGGCTCGAGCACGGCGTACAATTGGGGCAACCAGATCGGTTCGGGGCGTGCGAACTGCGATGGTTGCGGCAGCCAGTGGGACGACTCTCAGACGGCGCCGGTGGGTGCCTTCTCGCCGAACGCGTTTGGCCTTCACGACATGCATGGCAATGTGTATGAGTGGGTTCGGGACTGCTGGAATGAGAGCTACAGCGGGGCGCCGTCGGACGGGAGTGCATGGCAGACAGGGAATTGCTCCCGTCGCGTTTTGCGCGGTGGTTCCTGGAGCAAATAGCCGAGGATCCTCCGCTCCGCGCTCCGCCTCAGGGACTCCACCGGTCTCCGCAGCTACAGCTTCGGTTTCCGAGTCGCCCGGACGCTCACTCCATGAATCGTTACCTCTTTACATCCTTGGGGGGTTCCAAGGGGGGCTTGCCCCCCTTGGTCCGGCGCTGAGCGTCCGCAGGCAGTTGATCAGCCGTTCCGCGGGATAGGACTTGTCTCAGGATCAGGTAGGCGGTCAGGGCCGCCTCGCGACGTCGAGTTCGGCCAGGTTGACCGGCCCGGCGCTCGAATCCCACTACCGCTTCATCCTCTGGCTGGTGCCGGCGGTGGACCGCTTTCCGCGCAGCCGCAAGTTCCTGCTCGGCGACCGCATCCAGAGCACCGCGCTGGACGTGCTGGAGGAGTTGATCGAGGCGACCTACACCCGGCGCCGCTCGGGCCATCTGGCCAGCGCCAACCTCGGTCTCGAGAAGCTCCGCTTCCTCTTCCGCCTGGCCTGGGATCTGCGTATCCTGGACCGGCGCCGTTACGAGCACGCGGCCCGCTGCATCGACGAGACGGGGCGCAAGGTCGGCGCATGGAGGAAGGTGCATAGTGCCCGCCAAGGCGCGTGACCTGTTTGACCGCATCGCCTCCTTCGAGGCGCTGCACGCGGCCGCCCTGCGCGCTGCGCGTGCGAAGCGCGGCAAACCTGGGGTGGCGGCGTTCCTCGCCAACCTGGAAAGGGAGGTCCTGCGCCTCGAACGGGAGCTTCAGGACGGCCGCTATCGCCCCGGCCGTTACACCAAGATCGAGATTCACGACCCGAAGCACCGGATCGTCTCCGCCGCGCCGTTCCGCGACCGCGTGGTCCACCACGCCTTCTGCGCCGTGTGCGAGCCGATCTTCGAGCGCGGCTTCATCCACGACAGCTACGCCAACCGGGTCGGTAAGGGCACGCACCGGGCGGTCGCCCGCTACGAGACGTACCGGGACCGCTTCCGTCACGTCCTGCGCTGCGACATCTTCCGCTACTTCCACGCCATCGACCATGAGATTCTGAAGCGAGATCTGCGGCGGCGCCTCGCCTGCGAGCGCACGCTCGACCTGGCTGACCGGATCATCGACGGCTCCAACCGGCAGGAGCCGGTCTACGAGCACTTTCCGGGCGACCACCTGTTCACGCCGCTGGAGCGACGCCGCGGCCTGCCCATCGGCAACCTGACCAGCCAGTTCTTCTCCAACCTGTACCTGGACTGCATGGACCACTTCGTCAAGGAGGTCCTGCGGGCGAAGGGGTACGTGCGGTACGTGGACGACTTCGTGCTGTTCCACGACGACCGGGACCGGCTCGAAGAGTGGCGCCGACGGCTCGTGCGCTTCCTCGAAGGGCGCCGATTGCGGCTTCACCCGCGCAAGACGGTGGTCCAGCCGACCTCCGAGCCGGCGAAGTTCCTGGGCTTCGTTCTGCTGCCCGGAGGCCGACGGCGTCTGCCCGAGGACAACGTGCGCCGCTTCCGCAACCGGCTCCGCGGCCTGCGTGACCGCTGGCGGCACGGAACCGTCGGCGAGGACGAAGTGCGCCGGCGAGTCCAGTCCTGGATCGCCCATGCCGAGCACGCCGACACCTGGCGTCTGCGTCAAACGATCTTCCGCGGCGGGTGGTTCGACCCGTCGCGGTGGCCTGGCCCTCCCCCCGACGCGTCGTTCGCGGCGGTTCCTGGAACAACAAACCGAGGAACCTCCGCTCCGCGAACCGCAACAGGAACACCACCGACAACCGCAACAACAACAACGGTTTTCGTGTAGCCCGCACGCTCAGCAGCCCGAGCCGGCCCCGTCACGGCGGCGCCGGGAGCGCAGTGAGCGTCCAGGGAGGGTCATGATGAGAACCTGGGTGGCCGCCCCTCTTGCCCTACCACGGGGAGGGGCCGCGGCCTACGCTCGTCAGTAGCGGTGGCGGGCAGTGTTTTCCAATCCTGAAATGAGCCTGAACGGGACCATCAACGAGAGTCGAGGGAGGTCGGTTCGGGTGTAGTTCTGGAGCGGCAGACGGAGCGCTAGTCCGAAGTTCTGAGGCTCCTGGGGCCTCCTCGTCGTCGAGAGGCGTTGCAGTGCTTGGGTTTTGGGGTGTTGGGCCGCCCATGTTTTCTGCCATTTGTAGCCATGTAAGAATCTCGTGGCATGTAGACATCCTGAATGGTTTCGTCTACAATGAGAAGCCATGTACATCGAACGGGTACCCAACCGAAACTCACCACCCGCCGTCCTGCTGAGAGAGTCCTACCGACAGGACGGAAAGGTCAAGAAACGCACTCTCGCCAACCTCTCCAAGTGGCCCGACCAACTCGTCGAAGGACTCAGAACCCTGCTCAAGGGAGGAGTCGCCCTGCCTTCGCTCGAGGCCGCCTTCGAGATCCTGCGCGCCAGACCGCACGGCCATGTCGCCGCCGTCCTCGGCGCGGCCCGAAGCCTCGGCATCGAACGACTCCTCGACCGACGGCCCTCGCGCGAACGGGCGCTGGCGCTGGCCATGATCGCGGCCCGCATCCTCGAGCCGCGATCCAAGCTCGCCACCGCCCGCGGACTCGCAAGCGAGACCATGAGCCACACCCTCGGCGAGGAACTCGGCGTGCAGGAGGCCTCGGCCGACGAACTCTACGGCGCCATGGACTGGCTGCTCGAAAGACAGCCGCGCATCGAGCGGACTCTTGCCCGGCGGCATCTGGAAGACGGCTCGCTGGTGCTCTGCGACGTGACCTCGGTCTACTTTGAGGGCAGGAAGTGCACGCTGGCCAGGCACGGCTACTCCAGGGACAAGAAGAGAGGCAAGGTCCAGATCGTCTTCGGCCTGCTCTGCAGCCGGGACGGATGCCCGGTCGCGGTCGAGGTATTCGAGGGCAACACGGCCGATCCGACGACCCTGAACGCCCAGGTGCAGAAGCTCCGCGACCGCTTCTCGCTGGAGAGGATCGTGATGGTCTCAGACCGGGGCCTGATCACCGACGCGCGCATCCGCGAGGACCTCGACCCCGCGGGCCTGTCCTGGATCAGCGCCCTGCGCGCGCCGGCGATCAGGACGCTGGCCCAGGAAGGCCACCTGCAACTGTCGCTCTTCGACCAGCGGAAGATGGCCGAGATCAGGGTCCCGGAGCTGTACCCCAAGGAGCGCCTCGTGGTGTGCCGGAACCCGCTTCTGGCGGAGGAACGCGGCCGCAAGCGAAAGGAGCTTCTCGAATCCACCGAGCGCAAGCTCGACGCCGTCGTTGCGGCGACGCGGCGCAAGAAGAACCCCCTGCGCGGCAAGGACGCCATCGCCGTGCGGGCGGACCGCGCCCGGGGCGCCTACAAGGTCGGCAAGCACTTCGAGGTCGAGATCGAAGAGGACGGCTTCCAATACCGCCGCAACGAGGCGCGCATCGCCGAGGAAGCCGCTCTCGACGGCTTCTACGTCATCCGCACCAACGTCCCCGAAGACGAACTGCCGGCAGCCGATGCGGTCCGCGCCTACAAGAGCCTCAGCCGCGTCGAACGCGCCTTCCGCTCCTACAAGAGCGTCGACCTCAAAGTGCGCCCCGTCCACCATCGCCTGGCCTCGAGGGTGCGCGCCCATGTCTTCCTCTGCATGCTCGCCTACTACGTCGAGTGGCACATGCGCCGGACCCTGGCGCCCCTCCTCTTCGACGACCAACGCCGCGACGACCAACGCGAGTCGCCCGTCGATCCCGCGCGCAGGTCGCCCGAGGCAATGGCCAAGGCCAACTCCCGGAGGACCCCCGACGGACTCCCCGTCCACAGCTTCCAGACCTTGCTCGCCGACCTGGCCACGCTGACCCGAAACCGCGTGCGGATGCACGGCAAGGCCGACTCCACCGCCGACGTCCTCGCACGGCCCACTCCACTCCAGAACGAAGCCTTCAAACTACTCGGCATCCGCCCCTGAAGCCGACGTACCCAGTACAAGACACCGCCGAACAACTGAAAACGCCCACCACTACAGGCGATTTCACGACTTGAAGCTCAGAACTTCGGGCTAGCGGAGGCTGCCGCCCAAGGATACGCCCGCGGGGCGGGCGGCGGACGCCGGCAGGGGGGCCGGCGCGTTCACCTGGCCGCCTACGGCGGCAGCCGGCGGGGGCGCCGGCGCACCCAGTAGTCGGATGTGGGCGGAAGCGACAGCGCACCCAGTCTGCCGCGCTACGACTGGCTCTTGCGGAGCAGCCGGCGGACCGCCTCGTCGTCGATCTTGTCGAGGTCGTCCTGGTACTTGAGCAGCACGCCCAGGGTGTCGCGCAGGATGCCGTCGGAGAGCGTTTCCTGGTCGAGGGCGATCAGGGCGTTCGTCCAGTCCAGGGTCTCGGCGACGCCGGGTTGCTTGAACAGGTCCTCGTCCCGCAGGGCCTGCACCAGGCGGACGATCTCGGCGGCGAAGTGCTCGGGCGCCTCGGGGACGCGGCGGAGCACGATCTGGACTTCCTTCTCGTAGTCCGGGAAGTCGATCCAGTGGTAGAGGCAGCGGCGCTTGAGCGCGTCGTGGACCTCGCGGGTGCGGTTCGAGGTGACTACCGCGACCGGGGGTGTCTCGGCGGCGACCGTGCCGATCTCGGGAATCGTGATCTGGAAGTCGGCCAGGATCTCGAGCAGGTAGGCCTCGAACTCCTCGTCCGCCCGGTCGAGTTCGTCGATCAGCAGCACCGGTGGGGCCTCGCCTCTACGGCTCGTTTGGACCGCGCGCAGCAGCGGCCGCTCGAGCAGGAAGTCGGCGGAGAACACATCGTCCACCGCCGTGCGGGCGTCGCCTCCGCCGGCCGCCTCCAGGCCGCGCAGGTGGAGCAACTGCCGGCGGTAGTTCCACTCGTAGACGGCGGTCGAAACGTCGAGACCCTCGTAGCACTGGAGGCGGATCAGTTCGGAGCCCAGGCAGCGCGAGAGAACCTTGGCGACCTCCGTCTTGCCGACGCCGGGTTCGCCCTCGAGGAAGATCGGCTTGCCCATGCGCAGCGACAGGTAGATGGCGGTCGCCAGGTCCCGTTCGGCGATGTAGTTCTCCGCGCGCAGGGCGGCGACGACGGCGTCGACATCGGGGAAACCGCGGTCCGTTGCGGGGTCGGAGCGCTGGAAGTCGGGCGAGACGGTCATTCGCGGATTGCTGCTACAGATCGAGGATCGCGTCCACTTCGCGTGGAAGCGGACGCGGTTTCGACAGCAGTGAGATGCCGAAGAACAGGGTCAGCGACAGCAGCAGCGAGATGGCGCCGCCGTGGATGCCGTGGGGCACCTGGATCCCCGCGATCTCGATGAAGAAGTTCACGGCGAGGCTGGAGATGATGGCGACGTTCGCCGCCAGAGCCGTCGCGCGTTTCCAGTTGAAGCCGATCGCCACCGTCGGCACCAGCGCGGCGGCGAACGTACCCCATCCGAATGTGCCGAGCAGGGCGACCAGATCCTCCTTGGAGAGGCTCACGAAGAGCGCCGCGCCCACGGCCAGGCCGAGCGTTGCGGTGCGGGCCCAGAAGAGCTCCTTCTTGAGCGGTTTGCCGAAGAGCGCCTTGGGAATGTCGTGGATGATCGCCGCGGCGCCGATGTTGAGGAAGCCGTCGGCGGTCGACATGATGGCGGCGAAGAGCCCGGCGAAGACGATGCCGGCGAGGACCGGGTGGGCATACGCCTGCAGGAAGGCGTAGGCCGCGTCGTCGGCTTGCCCGAGCTCGGTGTGATCGCCGCCCACGACCAGCGCCCGCATCGCGAAGCCGATCGCGATCCACAGCAGGGCAGCGAGGACGCCGGCGATCATGCTGACCCAGATGATCTGTTTGAAGTCGCGGATGCGCTTGTTCATCATCAGCTTGGTGATGACGTGCGGCTGCCCGCACGCGCCCACGACGAAGAGAAGGTAGTAGGACAGCGCCCCCATGATGCCCAGGGTGCCCCAGGGTCCGATCGCCTCCGGATCGTCGTTCATCATCGTCGTCACACCGCCGGCGACGCCGCCGTCGACCGCCTGGATCGCCGCGATCAGCACGAGCACCCCGGCGGCCGCCATCACGGCGCCCTGCACGACATCGGTATAGACGCCCGCGATGATGCCGCCGGTCACGCAGTAGAAGACGAGGACGGCGCACGAGATCGCCATCGCGAAGCCGAGGCTGACCTCGGGAATGGCGTCGACGTTGTTGAGGATCTCCTGCAGCACGACCGCCATCGCCATGATCTGTGCCGCCAGATAGCCCACGACGCCGAGAATGATCGCGACGGCGGTCAGGAACCGGCTGAGTTCGCTCTGGTAGCGCAGCGCCACCGTGTCCGGGAGCGACACCGTCTGGTACACCTCCGAGAAGATGCGCAGTCGCTTCGCCACCAGGAAGAAGGTGAAACAGATCGCCACCGTGCCGCAGACGATCATCCACACCGAGGTCATCCCCTGGGAGTAGACGAGACCGGGGCCGCCGACGAAGCCGAAACCGGAGAGCGTGCTCGAGAAGAGCGCGAACGCCGTGACCATGATGCCGAGTTCGCGGCCGGCCATGAAGAAGTCCTGGGAGGACTTCGTGCGCCGCATCGCCCAGAGGCCGACGCCGATGCACAGCGCGAAGTAGATGACGAGGCAGGTCAGGACGACCGCGTTGCGGCTGTCCTCCATCAGTCGGCCCCCAACTGCGGCGGGTTACTGGCACTGTCCGCCGCCGCGGTCTCCTGCTCTCGCTGACGTTGGGCCGCGGCGAGCTCGGCCACGCGCCGTTCGTCCTCTTCGGTGAAGAACCAGCGGTCGAACAGGCGGTAGTAGGCGACGATGAAGAACGCCGGGAAGGGCCACACCGCGAAGAACACCCACGCCGAGGGTCTGGGGAAGCCCAGGAACAGCGTGTGGGTCTCCTCGGCGGCGTAGCGCTGGTACGAGAAGACGAGGGCGGTGAAGATCGCCGCCAGGACCAGGGTGCCGACGATCAGCGGCCGCTTTGCCGGCCCCAGGGACGCGCCGCCCGCTCGGCGCCGCTCCATTCCCATCGCCAGGCAGCCGCCGAAGAAGAGAACCTGGAAGATCACGAAGACCGCGCCGATCCAAAGCGTCACCGCATGACGCTCAGCGCCCGGACCGCCCTGCCTCATGGTCGGGAAGCGATCGTGTTCGAAGCCGCGGCTCTTGATCACTCGCTCCGTCGTGCCGTCCTCCAGCACCACGTCCTCGTAGGGGGTCTGCGGGGTGACGAAGGCCGCGCCCACGGTGAGGCACATGCCGATCAGGGCGAGGAAGACGAACCAGTGCAGCTTCATGGATTGGGTGCTACGGCCATGGATGCCGAAACGACGTGGGAACCTGAATGGCAAAGCGACCATGGCCGCTTGCAGCGGTGAAAGCTGCGGCAGCCTACCGCAGCGGCGGCTGTGCGGCTGCCGCGTTGCTATGGTCCCCCGCCATGGACAGTGCTGAGGCACGAACCGAGAAGCCGCTCGCCCGGTTGCTCGCCTACATGCGCATGGCGCCCGGCGCCTACGTTCTGGGTGGCGTTCTCACGCTCCTGTACGTTGCCTTCTTCCAGCTCATCCCGCTGGCGGTACGGAACATCGTCGCCGCGCTAGAAGGTCCTCCGGAGCTGCTTCAGCGCGGACTTCAGCGCGGACTGTGGTTCCTCGTTCTGGCCGCCTGCGGTCTGGCCCTGTCGCGCCTGTTCTCGCGGACCGTGATGTTCAACATCGGCCGCCAGATCGAGTACCGCATCCGCAACGACTACTTCGCCCACCTCCAGAGCCTGCCGCAGTCGTTCTACCTTGCCCACCGCACCGGCGATCTGATGTCGCGGGCCGTGAACGACATCAACAGCATCCGCATGTTCCTGGGAATGGGTCTTCTGAACCTGCTCCAGACGCCGGTGCTGTTTCTCGGCGGCCTGGCGGTCATGCTGCGCGTCGACGCCGTGCTGACCCTCTGGTCCATGGCTTCCTTCCCGATCTTCGTGCTCGTCACCCGCCACTACAGCCGGTACATGTTCCAGGCCAACCTGGCCGGCCAGGAGCAGCTCGGCAAGGTCTCGACCGTCGTCCAGGAGAACGCCTCGGGCGCCCTGGTGGTCAAGGCCTACGACTTGCCGGACCTGGAGCGCGACCGCTTCGAGGACCAGAACCAGGAGCTGTTCCGGCGCATGATGAAGGTCGGCGTCATGCAGACCACGATGTTCGCTTCCGTCGGTCTGGTGCCGTCCATTTCGGCCGCCCTGGTGCTGTGGCTGGGTGGCCAGAGGGTGCAGGCGGGGCTGCTCGGAATCGAGGATCTGTGGCTGTTCTGGGGCTACATCTTGATGCTGACCTTCCCGACCATGATGCTGGGCTTCGTCGTCTCGATCACCCAGCGCGGGCTGGCGGCGCTCGAGCGGTTGGGGGCGGTGCTGGACATCGTGCCCTCGATCCGCGACCGGGAGGATGTCGCCGGGGTCTCGGAAGTTGCCGGCCGGGTCGAGTTCCGCAACCTGACGTTCACCTATCCGGGCAGCTACCTGCCGGCGCTTAGGGGGATCGACCTCGTCGTCGAAGCCGGCAGCACGGTCGGCATCGTGGGGCCGGTGGGGTCGGGCAAGACGACCCTGGTCAGCCTGGTGCCCAGGATCATGGAGGTCGACGACGGCGCGATCGAGATCGACGGCGTGGACCTGAACCGGATGCCGGTCCAGGTGCTGCGATCGAGCATCGCCATGGTTCCGCAGGACAGCTTCCTGTTCTCCGTCTCGGTGGCCGAGAACATCCGCTTCGGCGTTCCCGACACAGGCCTCGAGGAGGTGCATCGGGCCGCGGCGCGGGCCCAGGTCGAACGGGAGATCGAAGAGTTCGAGGACGGCTTCGACACCGTCGTCGGCGAACGCGGGGTCACCCTCTCGGGCGGCCAGCGCCAGCGGGTGGCCCTGGCCCGGGCGATGATCCTCCGCCCGTCGATCCTCATCCTCGACGACTCGCTGTCGAGCGTCGACCACGGCACCGAGGAGGCGATCCTGGGCGACATCGAGGGGAAGCGCCGGGGCCGCACCTGCTTCATCGTCGCGCACCGCATTTCGGCGGTGCGCAACGCCGACGAGATCGTCGTGCTCGAGAACGGCCGCATCACGGAGCGCGGGACGCATAGGGAGTTGGTCGAACGCGGCGGCTTCTACGCCCGCCTGCACCGGCGCCAGGAACTGCTGTCGGAGCTCGAACCCGGTTGGCGCGATCCCGCGCCAACCGCGAACCAGTCCGAGCGCCCGTCATCGGGCGCGCGGATGGCGCTGGGCGATGGCGGCGCCGGCGTGCCGCGGACTGGGCCCGGGGGAGAGTCGCGGTGAGCGAGGAGCGCAGCGAAGCCGTCGGGCCGGGCCGCGAGCGCGACCTCGGCAAGGTCTACGACACCGAGCTGATCAAGCGGCTGTGGCCCTTCATGCGGCCCTATCGAGGCTGGATCGGCTTCAACTTCTCCCTCGTCCCGGTGCGCGCCGTGCTGGAGCTGATGCCGGCGCTGATCATGGGCGCGGCGCTCAACTACCTGACCGAGGGTGTCGCGACATCGGAGGTGGGGTGGATGGCGCCCTTCGTCGTGCCGCGGCTCGGCCTGCCGCCGCTGGCCTGGATGTTCATCCTGGTGCTCGGCATCTCGATGCTCACGCTGATCATGGAGTGGCTGCGTGCCTTCACCATGATCTCGCTCGGCCAGCGCACGATCCGCGACGTCCGGAGGACGCTGTTCGATCACGTCCAGCGTCTGCCGATGCGCTTCTTCGACCGCTACCCGGTGGGCCGCCTGGTGACGCGGCTCACGAACGATCTGGAGAACCTGGCGGAGATGTTCTCGGCCGGCGTGATCGCGATGGTCTCGGACGTGTTCGTGATGGTCGTGATCCTCTCCATGCTGTTTTCGATGGATCCCCGCTTGGCATTGGCGGCCCTCGCCCTGGTGCCCTTCCTGGGGATTGCGGCGGCGATCTTCCGCTACAAGGTGCGCGAGGCCTTCCGGGAGGTCCGGGTCAAGATCGCGCGCCTCAACGCCCACCTGCAGGAAACGATCACCGGCATGAAGGTGGTCCAGTTGTTCGCCCGCGAACGGCGCAACCAGAGAGACTTCGAGCGCGAGAACGCCTCCCACCGGGATTCCTGGCTGCGCTCGATCCGCTACGACGCCCTGCTGTTCTCGTCCGTCGACCTGGCGACCAACCTGACCCGGGCGCTGATCTTCTGGTACGGCGCCAAGCTGCTCGGCGCCGGTGAGATCACGCTCGGCACGATCTACGTCTTCACCGACTACATGGGCCGCTTCTTCCGGCCGCTGATGGACCTGTCGGCGAAGTACTCGGTGATGCAGTCCTCGATGGCGAGCGCCGAACGCGTGTTCCAGCTCCTCGACGAGCCGCGGGAGCCGGCGGGCCGGATCGAGTCGGCGGTCGAGGCTGCTGCCGGCCCGCAGCCCGGCGGCTGCGAGGTCGAGTTCGACGGCGTGACCTTCTCGTACGGCGCGGAGACGGTCCTGCGCGATGTCTCCTTCCGCGTCGCCGCCGGCGAGCGGGTGGCGATTGTCGGCCATACCGGCTCCGGCAAGACGACGACTCTCAAGCTGCTGGCGCGCCTCTACGAGTTGCAGGAGGGTTCGATCAAGGTCGACGGCCGGGACATCCGGGAAATCCCCAAGCCCGAACTGCGCCGCCGGATGGCCTTCGTGCTCCAGGATGTCTTCCTGTTCGACGGCGACCTGCGCTACAACGTCGTCCTCGGCCGGAACGTCGCCGACGACGTGGTCGAGGAAGCCGCACGCGCCACCCACGTCGACGCCCTGATCGAGCAGTTGCCGAACGGCTGGCAGCACAAGGTCAGCGAGCGCGGCGTCAACTTCTCTACCGGCCAGCGGCAGTTGCTCTCCTTTGCCCGGGCGCTGGCGCGCGAACCCCAGCTCCTGCTCCTCGACGAAGCGACCTCCAGCGTCGACACCGAGACCGAGGCCCTGATCCAGGACGCCCTGCATCACCTGATGGAGGGCAAGACCTCGATCGTCGTCGCCCACCGCCTGTCGACGATCAAGGACGTCGACCGCATCTATGTCTTCCACCACGGCGCCATCTGCGAGCACGGCAGCCACGACGAACTCCTCGACCTCCGGGGCGTGTACTGGCGGCTGTACCAGTTGCAGTACGCGCAGCAGGAGACGGCGGCGTAGGGGCCCTGGGAACGCGGGCGTCTCGCCCGCATCCGGCGCGAAGCGCCGGTTCCGGTTCGGGTTAGCGGCTCCCCTAACGCGGTCTCGACCGATGCTGCGGCGCCTCCACCTCCGTCTGCAACCCACGGTCGCCCTGGTCCTCCATCCACGCCCGCAACTGGCTGAGCATCGCCTCGATCCGCTCCCCGTACCCCGGCGCGTTCGCCAGGTTCGTCATCTCATACGGGTCAACCTCGAGGACGAAGTCGTTGATCAGATCGGGTCCAAAGATGTCCTCGCCCCAGGTCTCCTTCTTGTCGTTCGTCACTAGGGCCGGCCCCCAGTAGCGCGAACCACGACCCTCCCGGCGGAGCTGCCACAGCCGGTGCTCGTCGAACCCCGCCTGCTGCGGCGACGTCCCCTCGTGGACCACGAACAGGTTGTTCGTCAACTGCCACTTGCCCGAGATCACCGTCCGGTAGCCCGCCTGCGCCAGCATGTGGGCGAAGGTCACGTCGCCCGTGTCGAGGTAGCTGAACTCCCGGTAGTTCCGGAAGTTGTGCAACCCCGTCATCAGCTTGACCCGCGTCGGCGTACACAGCGGCTGCGAATGCCCGTTCTCGAAGCGCATGCCCTCGGCGACGATCCGGTCCAACTCCGGCGTCTCGTACGACGAGCCGCCGTAGACGCCCAGCGTCTCGACCCCCAGGTCGTCGGCCAGGATGACGATGATGTTGGGTTGGTTCGGTTGCAGGGCGAAGGCTCTGCCGGCGGTCGAGAGCAGGGCCAAGCCGACCAGCAAGACGATTGCGAGGCGGGTCTTGGCTTGCATGGACGTCAAGTTACCAGCCCCGGCGCTGGTCTGACGGCCTGCGACCGGCATGAAACCGGAGGCGGCGGCATACGGTTGCGCCGGTTCTGCCGTGGTAGCGTCCGAGCCGTACTTCGGGGGCGAGGCGATGACCGTACCAGCGTTCTCCAAGCATCTGATGGAAGCGCCCCAGGACGACGAGGCCCTGAGTGAGAAAGGCAAGCGTCTTCTGGACGAAGGATACGAAGACCTCGACGCCGGGCGAACTCACACTCTGGAGGAGGTAAAGCAGGAGCTTGACCTCGGTGCCGCTCATGAGGCCTGATCGCTCGGGAAGAGGGCGAACGTGACGCACACCGAACTACTCGCGCGCATTGCGGCTCGCCCGGATGTCTTCGGAGGCAAGCCGATCATCCGCAACATGCGGATCTCCGTGGAAGTCGTCCTCGGCCTCCTCGCGCAGGGGGTTACGGCCGAAGTGATCCTGAACGACTACCCTGGGTTGGAAGCGGCCGATATTCGAGCCTGCATCGCCTACGCCCACGCGGTCATCGCTCGTGACACGCTGTCCGCCGTATCTGTCGGAGAGTAGTGGTCTCTCAATCGACCGGCGCGGTGGATGCCGGTTCGCTTAGTGGCTGCGTTCTGAGGACCAGAGGACCTTGTTGGTAGTCGACGTTGATCTCGGCCAGACTGGGCACGATTACCCTGCTCGGTTTCTGTGTCGCAGAAACGCCTCAAGCGCGAAGAACACGGCTAGTACTAGTACTGCAGCCACGCCGAGAAGGAGATTCAATGACCGTTGGTCTACAGTCGACGTGATGTCGTACTTCGCCATCTCGACGTCTCGCTGGCTTGCCAAGTGGGCGGTGGCGGCATCCATAGCCTCGGTCAGCGCAGTTGCCTGTTGGGCAGTGAAGCCTCCTTGTTCCAACAGTTGGGCCGTCTCTAGCGTGTCAAACGCAGGAGGAGGGCCGAAGTCGGGACTCGGGGCACACGCTGAAGAGACCGCTAGCAACGCCACTCCCGCGACGAGCAACAAGTGACTACGCATACGAGAACTTCCGAGGCCGACTGGCATTCGGGAACCCATGGCAGAATGCGACTATAGTGGCATGTATGGAGAGCCAATGCACCACTTCCGGCCGGTGTGCCGGATTTCGGCAGACCGAGCAAATCGCCACGAGTCGCGTACCGTACCATCGCTCAAGTGGCGACCGCCCGATGAAGTTGCCCCGGTTTCGTGGACGGTTTAGGTTTGGGGTTCAGGCGGCTTCGCGGTAGGCCCTTTCGAAGTTGATGGGCGACCGGTGTCCGATGCCTGAGTGGCGCCGATGCGGGTTGTACCAGCCCTCGATCCAACGGAAGAGCTCGGTCTTCGCTTCGGCGCGATTTCGGAAGGTCGTCCGGTCGAGCAGTTCGCACTCGAGGCTGGCGAAGAAGCTCTCGGCCATGGCGTTGTCGTAGCAATCTCCGACGGAACCCATCGAGAGCGCGATGCCTGCGTCTCGGCAGCGCTTCCCGAAGGCCAGGGAAGTGTACTGGCTGCCCTGATCGGAGTGATGGATGACCTCCTCCGGCCGGCGCTGGTCGATGGCCATCTCCAGCGCACCGAGCACGAGCTCTGTCGCGAGAGACGAATCCATGGCCCAGCCGACGATTCGCCGACTGAATACGTCCAGGACGACGGCCAGGTAGAGGAAGCCCGATAGCGTCGGCACGTAGGTGATGTCGGCCAGCCATAGCCGGTCCGGCACCTCGGCCGCAAACTTCCGGTCGACGAGGTCCGGCGCCGGACGCGCCGAAGCGGCGCGGCGGGTTGTCGTCGGCCGCTTGCGCCGGCTGATGCCCGACAAGCCGGACTCTCGCATGAGTCTGGCGACCCGCTTGCGGCTTACCAGAACCCCGTCGTCGGCCAACTCGGCCTGAATGCGGGGAGCGCCGTAGGTGCCCCGGCTCCGCTTATGGATCGCCCGCATCCGCTCGACGAGAGCAGTGTCCGACTTCTCCCTGGCCGACCGCGGTCGCTTCAACCAGGCGTAGTACCCGCTCGTGGAGACGCCGAGCACACGGGCCATTGTCGTGATCCGGAACTCGGCCTGGTGCGCCCTCATGAACCTGAAGATCCCTTCGGTCCCGTCTCCCGGGCGAACCAGGCCGTTGCTTTTGCCAGGATCTCCCGCTCCTCGCGCAGCCGGCGATTGTCGCGGCGCAGGCGCCGCAGCTCTTTGCGCTCCGCCGTGGTCAGTCCGTCAGCGCGGCGGCCCTCGTCCCGGTCTGCCTGGGCCACCCAGTTACGGATCGACTGCGCTGAGGGCTCGAACTCGCGGGCTAGTTGGTCCGGGCTCCGCCCGGACCGGACCAGATCCACCATCTGTTGCCGGTACTCTGCCGGGTACCGAGGTCTTGTTCTTGGCATCGTGGGTACCTCCTCCTCCAAGGATGAAGTGTCCACGAAACCGGGGCAAGCTCACGACTACTCGCACGTGTGGCAGCTTGCTGGCTGGTACCTTGGCTCTGCTCGCTGGTGGCTTCTTGGCGAGTTGCGACGTGACTAGGGACGACGCTCTTCCGCTCGTCGAATGGTGGATGCTCACGAGTGAGCGTGTCGTTGCGGCTGATGCCGTTGCCGACGTGGCGATCTTTGACGACGGCCGAGTGCGCTTCGGCCCGCGACTCGGGCGCGGGCAGGTGCGCTGGCACAGGCTTTCGCCGGGGGAGTTGGCTAGCCTCCGTCGAGCCGTCTTCGAGGACGGGGGGATTCTGGACATCGAGACTGAAACGCTCCTAGCCGCGGTGGGCGGTGCCGCGATGCGGCGTCATCTAGCGACTGCCTCCTCCGGAACGGTGGCAACAGGGGTGCCGTCTCTGGACGCCGGCACGACCGTTCTTCGCGTCGCTGCTGCAGGTGAAGTCCACGAAGTTCGGTACTACGACCTCGCCGGTGATACACACCGCTACAGTGGCGTCGACTCGCTGCAACGCGTCCGACGCGTCGAGCTGAGAATACTCGGCTTGATCGACGCTCTCCTTCCTAGCGCACGTTGAGTGTCAGCCTACAGTCGATTCGCTATAGCTGTCGGGGGTAGGACCACCGGCTGTACTCGCTCGATCCTGCAAGTGTCGATGTCGTGACGGTCGCCTAGCAGACCCAGCTCCGCAACAACTCGCGCGCTTGGCAGGTTGTAGGGATCGGCCGCGTTTCTGTCCACCTGATAGCCCATGTCCTCGAACGCTGCGACCGACACTTTTGACAACGGTCGGGTCCGCCCACTGAGGAAGCCTGTGAGTAGTTCGTCGCCGAAGACCGCCTCGCGCCAATGGCCATCCCGAGTACCTGCCCCGCCGGTATTGGCGACGGGAACTGGCGCTGGGTCGGGCCGATTCGTTAGCCTACCGTACTCGGCCATGGCGTCGGCACCGATAAAGGTTGGGTTGATCGACCCAGAATCAGCGATGAGGCCCATGCTCTCCCACAGCGTGCCGAAGCCGAGGACATGTGCCATTTCGTGGAGGATTACGTCCTCCAGAGTCCCATCCGATTCCATTCGGTCCAGGTCAGCCGTGTCGAAAGACATGATTCCCTTGACAGGGAGGCTAGAGATCGGACGGATGAAACGCGGACCAGCCTGGCCGAGGACTCCGCCTGGCCCGTCGATCGGTATTCCTTGGGCTTCGATAAGAACATCGTCGATCAACTCACCGTCGACGTACGCGGGAGGTACATCGCCGGTGATTACTTGCGACCAACGCGATGAGGCCTTTGCGAAGGGGATTATGTCGAATAGTGCCCAAGCCGCTCACCGGCGCGGGCGGTTGATGTAACGGATCTCGACGGGCTGAAGCAATCGTCGCGCACCTTCGGCCAGCCGCTCCATCAACGGCAACTCGGCCAAGTCCGCCGGCGGCTCGACTTCCTCGCGCAACTCTGACCGCGAGGGCTGATACTCCGCCTTGACGATTTCGATCTTTCGCTTCTTCTTGTCGGGCACGTTCGGATCCCCTCACTTGTTCGATTTCCTGCGGTTGCACGGTAGGCACAACACCTGACAGTTTTCGGGCACTGTCTTGCCGCCGTCTGACCACGGGTCGATGTGGTCAGCTTCCATGTTCGTGATGTCGAACGACTCGCCGCAGAGATTGCAGTTGCCGCCCTGGCGTCCGAAGGCCGCTTGTTTCATGGCGGGAGTGAAGGCCCGAAGGTTCAGGTGCTTCTCCTCGCCGGTGAGCAGATAGACGTAGATGCCTGGCTGCCGCTGCACTTCGTCGTCCATCATCAGGCGGGCGACATCGGATTCAAGGGCCGTCGGGTCCAAGCTCTCGTCTTTGAGGTGCTCGTACAGCCCGCCCCAATCGACCCCCTTCATCGGCTTGCGGTAGACCGTAAAGACGGCTTTCACTCGGTCGATGACGGTACGGAAGTGGCTCCACAGCGCGGTTGCGGTCTGGGCGAACTGGTGTGCGGCCATGTACTCCTCGACCGTCTGATCGTCGTCCTTGGCCCACTTGATAGCGGTTTCGAGGTAGGTCTGGCGAATGGCAGACCCTCTCAAGTAGTCGCCCGCAACCCCATCGGCGGCACCACCGGCACGGCTGAAGTACCGCTTGGCGTCCGTGACCCACGGACCCGCGTAGACAGCGTTTCGCAGCTCTTGCTTGGTCAACTCCTCGCCCGCGATGTTGACGATCTCGAACCACGCGAGTTTCTCGCTGTCGGTTCCCTCGCAGAAGTACACCTGCAACTCGTAGTCGAGAATCTTCTTCTGCTCGTCGTTCTGTAGGTTGTCGAAGAAGCGCCCGTTCACCGAGTAGTCGCCCGTGACGTACTGGGCGACCGAGATTGTCCGCTGCTGGCCGTCGATGATCTCGTAGGTGCCGTCTTCGCGCACCGCCCAGTACATGACGTTCAGCGGAAAGCCCTTGTTGATGGTTTCCACTACCGCGTTGCGCTGCTTGTCCTTGTAGACGAACTCGCGCTGGTACGGCGGCCGAATGTCGAGATCGCCACCGTAGCCACGAACCCCACCTTCGCCGTTGTCGCGGTAGTCCTCTACAAGCTCGCGGACAGTGACCTGCCTGGGTTCGATCTTCATGCGCCCATCCTCTTGCGGATAATAAGGCGGTTGTACAGCCTCCTGCCGTCGATGATTGTGTAACACTCGTGGCCAATCCATCTAGCGGAGTTCGCTATACCCAGGATCTCAAACTGATTTGGGTTGTACTTGTCCAGAAACGTGATCGGTACACCCATCGTGCCGTTCCAATCTTCTGGAATATCGGCTACTCGGTCCACGTTGATCGCGTCGTAGTTGTCGTACTGCGGGTACTCGTCCGGCGAGTAGCGCTTCCAGAGAATCAACTCCTCGTTGCGCTTGCCGTGTTCGAGGTTTGTGAACCACGCTGCGTTCCCGAGCCGCCCTTTCACGACCCCATCGACGATTCTGTAGGCGCTCCCCTCCTTGGCAGTCGAGAGGAGCGTTTTGGCGTAGTCGTCCGGGATTCCGAATAACATGTCCTGGCCGTCAGGAGTGATGCCTAGCCACAACCTGTCGTTCATCAGCAGCGGAAAGATGGCCTTGTACGTGACGGCGTTCTTGTTCCCGACGATAAGAAACTGCTTGTCGAACTCCATCAACTGTGCCACGTACTCGCGGAACAGCGAGAACGGTGGATTCGTGACCACGATGTCGGCCTGCTCCAACAGCGCGATGCTCTCAGCGCTGCGGAAGTCCCCGTCGCCCCGAAACTCATGGACACCAATGTCGTCCGGTTCGGGAATCCTGCCGCCAGCACTGGCCCCGTCGTATTCGAGCCAGATACCGCGCTCGGTGTCGTGACGGCTGAACAGGTCGCGCTCTTGGTTCTGGTAGCAGGAAGCAATCAGCTTCTTCAGCCCCAAGCTCTCAAACTTGTGCGAGAAGAAGTGGAAGAAGCCGGACACGCGGGGGTCGTCGCAGTTGCAGTAGACGGTCTTCCCGCGAAAGTGCTCTCTGTAGTGGCGCAACTCCTTCTCGATGTCGGGAAGCTGCGTGTAGAACTCGTCGTACTTTGACCGCTTGGCCGTGTGCAGGTTGTCGTTCAGGCCTTCCTTCATGCCGACCTCGCACCGGACGGCAGGCCGTTGCGGGCCGTCAGGTCACGGTAGCGGAGCCGCTTGCCGACCAGCCAGCCCGACACGACCGCCATCTGGTCGATGGTGTCGAACTCCCGAATGTTCTGCCGCCCCGCGAATTCATCGACATAGCGCTGTAGGTGCTTCGGCGAGAGCTTGTGGTACACGCCCTTGTGGGCGCGCTTGAGCATCGACCACAGCGACTCGATCGAGTTCGTGTGAATGTGGCCGTCCACGTACTCGCCGACCGAGTGACGGACGGTGCCGCGCTCGTACTCGGTCAGACCGCTGTACGCCCCGGTATCGTCGCTGTACACCGTCGCGCCAGCTTCGACGTGCTCGCGCACGAAGCCTTGAAGCGTTTCGCCATCGGTGTTCCGCACGACCTTCGCCGCAACGTGCTTCGTCTCGCGGTCCTTGATGCCGACCACGGCGGTCTTGCCCACGGTGCCGCGGCCTTCAAGGGTCTTCCGCTTCTTGGCGTGCATGTTCTTCCGCAGACCGCCGATGTACGTCTCATCGACCTCTACGGGCCCCTCGAAGACGACCGCCGGCCCTGCGGACTCGAACGCCTTGCGGAGACGGTGAGCGAGGTGCCACGCGGTCTTCTGCGTCACGTCCAGGTCACGGTGCAGCTTCATGGACGAGACGCCCTTGAGACCCGTCAGTAGCAGGTAGAGCGCCATCGCCCAGACCTGGTAGCCGAGGTTGCTCGCTTCCATGACGGTGCCGGTCTTGAGGCTGAATCGCTTGCGGCACGTCCGGCAGCGGTACGGCATCGTCTTGTGCTTCGCGCCACTTTGGACGCTCTCGGAGCCGCAGTGCGGGCACGATGGACCTTCGGGCCAGCGGATGCGCGTGAACCACGCTTCCGCCGCCGCATCGTCGGGGAACAGGCGGATCGCGTCGATCAGGCTCATTCCCTTCCGGTAGTGCTTACCGGGGGCGTCTTGCAGTGTCGTCGTCATGCCCAGAAGATTACAGGATAGTGCCCGTGCTGTCAAGTGCTAAGATGGCCTCCATGTCGGACAGTGAACGCCTCGGCGACCTCATGCTGAAGCGGCGGCAAGCCGAGAATTCGGCAGCCTGCTACCGCACCAAGGCGAAGGGGATCGCTCGGTCTCTGACACAAGCCGCCGCGTCAATGCTGAGGGCCATCGGAGACGCGGATCAGAACATCCGAATGACTGGCGGCTTGCCGGTCGAGATGCAAGATGCGCGCTACGTGGACTACGCCGAAGCACTCCGCGCCATAGAGCAGTACACGAAGAACCTTCAATCAGTCGCCGACATCGAAGGCGAGATTGAGGAACTGCTGCCGCCTCAGTGTAAAGCGACCTGACTCGCGCTTGGGCACTATTCGACATAATCCCCTTTGCGAATGCCTCCTGCTGAGCGGGCGTGAGACCGCCGAGGAACCGGACTTCCACGTGGAAGGCTGACGGCTTGGTCTTGTCGGTTACTAGGCCGAGTGCCCACCGATTCAGCGCTCCAGCGTCTTGATGGCGTTCGCCGTCAAGGATGAGTGTCCACTCGCCCTGTGCGGCTTCTCCATGTAGTGCGGCCAGCGGCTGTTGGGGACGGAAGATGCCGCGAAACGGTGCCTTGCCGGCGGATATCGGTGTCTGGGCTGTGTCCCGGAATACGGTGTGGCGCAGGTCGTCCTGCAACCCGCCCGCTGGCGAAAGCAGCACTTCGGAACCGTTCGGACTTCTCAGGGAAACGCGTAAGCGGTCGTCTTGGCTTTGAGTTATGTCAAGAGCGACCTCGACATCCTGGATGGTGGCGTCCTCCAGGTCGGTGACGGTGACCTTCGACTGAACTGCGTCGCTCCGTTCCGGGGCGATGTAGACAGGCTGTTCGTTGACGAACGCATGACGCATATTGTCCTCCTTAGTGTCGTCGTTGCGCACTGGACACTCGGCTCCACATCCTCCGGCCGGTGCGCTAGCTAGTGTCTGCCAGAAAACCCCGTTCCGGGGGGATTCCGGAGCGAGTCTGAGGCTGTTTGCAGGCGCAAGAGACCGGCGCAATGGCCTTTGATCGGCGGTGCCGGAGCTTCTTGCGGGTTCTCGGCGGCGATTTCCGCCGAATGGCGCTCGTTCGGGCACGGCGGCGCCTCCGTCTCGACCGGGCGCGGAGTTCCGGTGACGGTCAGGCGGCCCGTCGTCGTTTGCGTTTTCGTTCGAGCGTGTGCAGCAGCCGACCGAGACGGTGCAGGTTGGCGGCGAGCACCGAGAGAGCGACGGTGCGCTCGAAGCCTTCAGCGCCGCGGCTTCGGACGCGATCGAGCCCACGATGCTCCAGAGCGTTGATGGCGGACTCGATCGCGGGATGCCTGCGCCGGGCCGAGGCGAAGTCCTCGCAGGCCTCCCGCTCCCGGTCGGCGACCGACATGTACCCCTTCTTCGGCAGCACATTGAGATCGAGCAGATCGTCGAGCCGGACCCGGTTGTCCCGGCTGTGAAAGTTGCGGTCGAAACTGCAGACTCGAAGGTCGCAGAACCGCTCCTGGGCGGCCACAACCATCGGCACCGCCGCCTTCACGTCGCTGCCGCTCCACAGCACCTCGTGATGGAGGATGAATCGATGCTGGTCCTCGATCAGAGCCACCGGAACGCCGAGTTCCACCGGCGTGCCCGCCTTGCCCTTCGACACCCAGCGCGTGTGCGGCTCGAAGATCGAGAAGACCTTCTCCTCATGGGGAATCGTCTCGCCCAACAGCAGCCGACGCTCGACCTGGTCCATCTGACGCCGGGCATGAGCGATCAAGCCCTCGATCGCTTCGCAGGACGCGCCGTCGCCCGCAGACCGCAGCGCCTCCACAGTGATCTCGGCACGCGCCGCCAGCTGGCCGCACTGCAAGAGGTACGCCTTCACACGCGCCGGAGTCCGCTTCGCCCGCCTCGTACCGCGCACCTTGTTGAACAGCCTGCGCACCAGCCTCGACTGATGACGCCACTGACGCCAGCCGGAGACCCCGTGCCTACCTGCCGCTCGGCCCGTCTCGCGCAGCAAACAACGCATCGCGTCCGACAGCAGGTTCACGTCCGTGGGGTAATGCACGTCGGTCTCGACCACGAAGGAGTCACACCGCCCGCGCAACGGCTCGCCAGGCTTTTTTCGCGCGACCGCATGGCCGCTTTCCACCACCAATCTGCCCACCGCCGACAACAACTCGGGCGTCAACAAGCTCACGTTGTCGACCACCGTCTGGCATTCGTAGTAGGTCTTGTCCCCGAACTCGCCGTGCCCCAGAAACGCCCGCAACGTCGCGTGATGGTTGGCCAGGTCGTGAAGCCGGTCGAAGTCGCAGCGAAGCCCCTGCTTCACCACCCCCAACACCAGAATCCGCCACAGATCCATGCCCGGACGACCCACCGTCCGGTCGGTCTCCGGCGAGACATGCTCGTCCAGAAGATCGAACACCCGATCCCGCAACTCCCGCTCGCACCAGATGTACTGCAGACCCCTAAGA
This sequence comes from Candidatus Multivorans sp., assembly GCA_965222875.1. Classification (GTDB taxonomy): domain Bacteria; phylum Acidobacteriota; class Thermoanaerobaculia; order Multivoradales; family Multivoraceae; genus Multivorans. Next base: position 131,488 of record CBDCVC010000001.1, read on the forward strand.
AGAGCCGGAGTGTCGTCCCTCGACTTCGGATCGAGCCGGATATCCCCGATCGGCACTTGACCGATCTTGAACTGCCGACTTTGCACCTCCCGCATCGCCATATCCTCCGAAGATCGACCGGAATCCGCCCAAAACACCCGATTCAGGCCCGGATCCTACGGCATCGACCACATCTTCCACCGCCGAATCGGCCGCAAACTCCCGTAGAATCAACGATTCCCGGGTTTCCTGGCAGACACTAGTTAAGTTATGGTAGCAGCGCGTGAGCGAGATGCTACCTTGACTACAGGACCAGCTCGGGAGAGAGGCTCGGCCCTGCTCTAGCTGCTGGCGTCTGAATCGTCGCTAGGGCCAAGCGGCGGCTGTATTCCGGGGATTTCGACTAACGCCGGCCCTGAGCCAGCACGTCGACGAACTTGGCCAGGATGTCGACCTCTCCGGTTCCTCTGTCGTCTTCCGCGTCGAGCTCGATCGGCGCGAAGTCAGGGTTCAATGGTTCCAGCGTGATCCGTACATGCCGCCACGGTCCATCGGCCGTGGACCGCTTCTCGCTTCGGTACCGCTTCACGGTGAAGCGTTCTCCAGTTTCCGGGTCGGTGCGGTCCCGTAACCGCGCTAGTGTCGTGTCACTCGTCAAAAGTCGGATAGAGGCGCTTGAGTTTGACTCGTGCGTCGTCGGTGGTGAAGTGCCAGTTGACCTTGGCTTGGATCCGGTCTCTGGCGTCCTGCCAGGCGCCGACTTCGGCGCGTAGGGTGTCGATGGAGTCGATGCGGCGGTTGAGGCACTGTCGGATCATCACGCTGAGTTCGACCTCGGCGACGTTCAGCCAACTGCCGTGCTTGGGGGTATAGACGAACTCGAAGCGGTCCCACAGCGCCTTGGCCCGGGCCGGGTCGAAGGTCTCGTAGAGCGCGCCGGGGCGGTGGGTGTTGAGGTTGTCCATCACCAGCGTGATTCGGGTGGCGTCGGGATACTGCCCGGCGATGTCTTCCAGGAAACGCGCCCAGTCGGTCTTGGTCCTGCGCTCGGTGACCTTGGTCAGACGCCGCCCGGCCAGCGGTTCGGTCGCCATGAACACGTTGCAGGTGCCGCAGCGTCGGTACTCGTAGTCTTCGCGGACCTCCCGTCCAGGGGCCTGCGGGATGGGCGCCCGTGTCTCGGCGATCAACTGCCGCGGCGTCTCGTCCATGCACACCACCGGGAAGTTCGCGTCGTGCGGACGCCGATAGACGTCGAGCACCCGCTCCATGTTCGCCGCGAAGTCGGCGTTGCATTGCGGCGGAATCACCCAGCCGACGCGGCGCCACGGTTTGAGAGCGTTTTTTTTAGCACCCGCCGCACCGTCTCGTGCGAGACGCTGTCGATATAGCCGAGCTCCACCGCACGGTCCGCCAACAGACGCAGAGACCACTGCGAACGCCCTTCGGGCGGCTCGCCGCAACTCAGCGCGACCAGCCGCGCCTCGAACTCGCCATCCGCCTTGCGCAGGTACTTCGGACGACGCCCCTGCCGACTGCCGAGCGCCGCCTCCAGACCGTCCTCCACAAACCGCTTCTTCACACGATCCACCCTGCGCGCACTGATCCGCAAGACCCCGGCGATCGTCTCGCCGGTCGGCCGACGCCCGTTGAACTCGCCCTCGTCGCAGTTGAGCAGAATCAAGGCGTTGATCACCTTCTGCGACCGATGCGAACCCTTGCGCGTCATCGTCGCCAACGCCTCGCGCTCCTGCGCCTCCAACTCCACCACATACCGCTTCATGCCAGACTCCTTGCCGTTGTCGAACGGCAAGGAGCCTACTACGATTCATACGGCATAAGACGTGTGACATGACACTAGGACGATCCGTCCGGTTCGGCTTCCGGCCACGCCTTTGCGGAAGAGGCAGATGGAGCCCTCCGGAATGCGCGGTTCCATCGACCGTCCGACCACCTTGGCCGCGAACATGTCGGGCGTGAGCTGACGCCTGGAGTCAACTTCGATCCAGCGCGTCTCGGAATCCGCAACCTCTCCCAAGGCGCCATGGGGGTTACCGAAATCGCCTGCTGCGGCTTCGAGGTCTTCCAGTAACGGCACGCAGTTCTTGTAGCGGTTCTCTGGCGTCGGCTCGACGAATCGGAGTACACCGGCCTGGGCTGGTTGCGTCTCTTCCGGTGGAGCAGCCGTAGCGGTTGGCGCTTCCGGTGTCGCCGCTTCGAACCACGCAGCGTCGGCGTCGACGGACTTCCGAACTTCATCGGCGCCGAGGTACATGGCGAGCCGGACGAAATGGCGCGCCATCGCTCCGGCGTCATCCAGGTCCGTCACGGTCATCTCGACCACCTCGTAACCTTGTTGGCGCAGCCAGTACCGGATCTCCCGGTCCTGCTCGGCCGTGCGGGGGTCGCCGTGCAAGTGCTCACTCAGGCCGTCGAGGTAGACGCACACATCGGGCATGCCGCTGTGGCCGCGGTAGATGACGTCGGGCGTCGTCGTGCCCAGACCCGGGCCGAGGTCGATCTGTTCGCCGCGAACGCCTTCGGCGAACCCCGCCGCCGCCAGCAGATGTCTGAGGCGGCGCTCGGCCTCGTTCACCGGCTGTGCGGTTGCCTCCTTTCCGGCGGGCGTGGCAGCGGGAACGGGATGTGAGAGGGACAGCTCGCGCCCCCATTGGCGCAGACACTCCAGCGCTGTCTTTCGATCGAGATGCTTGTGGTAGTAGCCGTTCCGGAAGGTCTGGAGGCAGTCGATGCACGAGTGTCCGCAGCCGGACGCGCAACCGTCGACAACGGCTTCCGCGGCCTGAGCGACCACTTCGAAGCGCTCGACGAGTTGATGGAGCAGACCCGAACCCCCCGGCATCGGGTCCCACAGCAGAGCGTCCACTTGGGGGCGGTCGACTTGGCCCACGACCAGGATCTGCAAGTCGTCCAGGTGCATGTCCAGCACCCCGGCGGCGCCGAACCGAAGTGCTTCCAGCACGCTATAGGCGGTCGCGGGCTCTGGCAGGCCCGGCAGGGAGAGGACGTCGGCAGTAACGTCGGCGTGAAAGCCGATCCGATCCACCGGGCGCCCGCACCGCTCCAGGTGCCCCTTGGCGAACTCCGTCTGTTGGCGCTCGGAGGACAGCGGTGAGACGCTTTGGCCGCAGACCGTACATACCGGGTATCCCAGACCTGAACCGTCGCCGATCGCGGTCGACGAGCCCACATTGACCAGGCGCAGCTCGACCCCATGACGTAGCAACGCCTCCTGCTCGCCCCAGCGGAAGGCGCGGCCGCCGCGGTGCCCGCCGCGTTCGACGCCGTGAACCGCAACCGCCATCTGAAAGCGGTAGTCCTCGTCGTCCGAGATCTGAGACTGATGGGCCAGGTCCACGTCACATACCGCGAGCGTGCGAAGCGCTCCGGCGCCGATCGTCGATGCGGGGGCGCCGGCGTCGCACTGCCGCACTGCCTGGTTCTCGGTCGAGACCTCGAACGCCGGCATCTCCTCCCGATCCTCGCCTGCCCCGCGCAGGAACCTCCTGGCCACGAAACGGTGTCCGTTGGCGTAGATCAGGTTGCCCGGGACGTACTCCCGCAGCGCGATTCCGGTCGGCCGGGGCAGGTTGAAGGCGAGCGCCCCGGAGTGCCAGACCGGTACCTCCGCCATCGCCTGGACGGACCCTGTCTCAAGCCCGTAGCCGGGGAGGAAGCCTTGCGCGGCCAACACGTTGAAGGTGTTCGCGTCGTGATGACCCTGGGCGTGGCGGCGGGTTGCGCGCGCCTGTCCCTTGAGCCGCTTGACCAGGCGGTCGCAGCGGTAGAAGAGAGCGTCGTCCTCCGGGTTGAGCGTGCCGTGCTGGCGGCGAGTCTCGTGCAGCCTCTCCATCTGCTCGAGCGCCCACTCCAGCCGGCGCCGCAGGGACCGCTCCGCTTCCTCGAGGCCGGCAGTGAAGGAGTCGACGCAGCGGCCCAGCGCCTCTGGCGTAACCGCCGCGGCGTCCGCTGCTGGCCAACCCTGGGCGAATGCCGCTTCGGCTTCGGCGAGAAGGGTCCCCCGGTGCCGGCGGATGACCTCGGCGAGGGGCCCGAAGTCGAACGGCGCCGTACGCACGGAGTCGCCCTCGAACAGCCAGGACGAGACGCGGCGCGGCAGGCAGCGTTCGAGCGCCGTTCCGATCTCCTCCTTCTCGGCCGCGGGAGGTCCGCCCGGTGCGGCGGCGGCTCCACGACTGAGCCGCTGCAACCCGGTGAGGACGGACGCGTTCACATGCTTGCGGACCATCACGTCGTTGCTCAGGTTGAAGGCCGGCGGGTCGACCCGCCCGGCAAGCAGCTTCTCGGGCTGGGCGAAGTAGGCGCGGTCGTGAGACACAGGCCGGCAGTACGTGAGATCAACGGCCATCCGATGACGTCGGCCGGCGCGGCCGGCTCGCTGCCAGTAGTTGGCGGGCAGGGGCGGTACGTTGCGCATCAGCACCGCATCCAGGGCGCCGATGTCGACCCCGAGTTCAAGGGTCGCGGTGCAGACGAAGCAGTTCACCGCGTCGCTTCGACCCTTGAACAGGTTCTCCAGCCGTTCCCGCTCCCGATTCGGAACCATCGCCGTGTGCTCCTCCGGCCGCAGCATGGAGTAGCCGCCGTCCAGGAGTTGCAGGTCGTAGTCATCCGGGTCTTCGCGCAGCCATTCCAGCGTGCCGTTGCACCGCCAGGCCGGGCAGCGGTCGTGCGGCGTCCGGCGGACGGTGCGGGCTCGGCAACTGCGGCAGCGGTAGACGCCGCGATGGGGCGACAGCTTGATCCGGTCGGCGTCGACCTGGTAGACGCCGCTGGCGTTTGGCATCGCGCGGCCGCGGGCGCCCAGAAGCTGCACCTGCTTCAGCAGGCCGCGCTCGGCCAGCATCTCAAACAAGCTCCGCAGCAGCTCCTCCGCCTTCTCCGGCTCGGCGCCCCACTTCGCGGCCATCTGCCTCATCGTCGTCTGGCCGCCCTCGCTCAGCCACTGCAGGACGCGGCTGGGATTGTCGCCGGGGCCGCGTTTCAACTTGACGCCCTTCGGTCCGCCGGACCGCCGAAGATAGCCCTGCTGGATCTCGAGGTCGCCGGCGAGGCGGTTCCGGGTGAAGGTCAGATACTCCGCGTCGTAGAGGACCTTCTGCCGGCGAACGTAGTCGAGTGCCGCGGCGACCCCCTCGCGCATGGATTCCGGCGCCAGCCCGAGCCGGTTGGCGTGGTCCTGGATCCACGGCAGCGAAGCGTCCAGGTCGGCGTAGTCGACCTTCATTCGCCCCCAAGGTTCCAATCCCAGGGGTTGCCGGGCGGACTCCGAGATCTCCCGCAGCACCTGCATGCGCAGGAACTTCCGCCGTTCGCCGCGGTGGCGGCGGCCGGCTGCCTCCCGCCGGGCGACGACCCAGACCTCCGGAATCAGCGCGCGCGAGAGCGACTCGTCCTTCTCCAGAGCGTCTTCGAGGAACCAGGTCAGGTCGCCTATCGACCTGTGCCCGCTGCCCAGTCCGTCCGCCATCAACGACCGCAGGCGGAATCGGCGCGCGTGGTCCTTCATCCAGCCGGCCTGAAAGGCGGCGTCCTGGCGGTTGTCGCAGAACACGAGCAGCCGCGGCCGCTCCGAGTGATGGACCATGTCCTGAGCCAGAACGTGCACGTCGGCGGCGTTGCTGGCGCGCACGGGCCGCGCCGGTTCACGGTAGTGGCCGCCTCCGCCCCGGCCGCCCAATGCGCCGCACGAGAGGCAGCTCGTCAGGACGCCGGGCCTGTCCCGCTTCTGCTTGACTGCGTGAAGGCGGATTCGCGGGCCGGGCGCGCCGCAGGCGAGGCAGTCCCCGCCTGGTCGTTCATGCGCTGCGCCGCAATGCCGGCAGAGGTGGACCGGAGCGGTTCGCCGTTCGAGGACGCTCGCGGCATCACTGTTCCCGTTGGGTCGTCCCTGGTCTGGACCGTCTTCGTCCTCCGCGTCGTGCTCGTCGCCGCCGATCAGGCGGTCCACCAGAACCACTCGCTTCCCCTCCCGGGCCTCGTCGAGCTTTCGCCAGACGACACCGTCCCCATGCGGCTCGCCGCCGCCAGGGCGTTTGCCGGTGAATGAGAAGTCCTCGAGATGGGCCTCGTAGTAGTGCTGACCGCAGGTGGTGCAGGTGAGCACTGGCAGACGTGCCGACCGCGTTTCGCCTGACGGCTCGGTCTCCTCGGCCGCCGCCGTCCCGCCGTGCTCGATCTCGTCCTCCGCGGCCAGCCAGAGCCGAGGTTCGCCCGTCTCGTCCGGAAAGGACACCACCGCGCCGGGAATTCCGCGCACGAAGGCGTGGACCACCGGCCGCAGTAGAGGCCGGCCATCGCGCCGCGCCGCGGCGGCCAGGGTCAGCCACGCCAGGATCTCGGCCTCCGTGATCTCCCGGCCGATGGCTTCGTGGAGTTTCGACGGCAGTTCGTGCAGCGGCCGCGGCTCGTGCAGCGCTTCGTTCAGGCGATAGACGATCTCGCTCCGCGCCAGGGCTCGGTAGAGCGCTTCGGGCCAGGGCTCATCGTCGAGATCCCGGCCGGCGAGCGCCCGAAAGGACCGGCGGACGGCGTGCCCGGGTCCATCGGAGTCCTCGTCGACGGCCTTGACGCAGTCGGCCAGGAGTTGGGCAGTGTCTCCGTGTGGCGCCGCCGCTGGCAGCCACCTCTCTTCGCTCCAGACCTCCTCCTCGTAGTCCTCCGCGACCGTCTCGACGGACTCCTCCGGCACGCCGAAGAAGCGCGACGCGAAGGCGCGAGCCGCCTCCGGCCGCTCGCGGTCGACGATCGTCGCCGAGGTGGCGACGCAGACCGTGTCCGCGGCCTGCCGGCCGCAGAAGGCCCGCAGACGGCGGATGAGACACGCGGTCTCCGCGCCCATCGCTCCGGTAAAGGTGTGAGCCTCGTCGAACACGAGGTAGTCGAGCCGGGCGCCGTGGAACAGCTCGGCGTCCCGCTGGCGGGTGAGAAGCAGCTCCAGTTGCTTCACGTTGGTGAGCAGGATTCGCGGTTGCCCGCCGGTCGAACGCATCGCTTCCCGCGAGCACGCCTCTTCCGCCGGGAACACGCTCTCGCCGCTCTTGGCCGCTCGCACCGCCTCGAGCTGCGCCTCGTAGTCCGAGCGGGAAGACCCCGGAGGAAGCCTGACGCCGCCCACGTCGCCTTCCCTCTCCGGCATCTTGCCGACGTACATGCCGAACGAAACGCCCGTGCCCGCCAGCAGCGAGCGCAGCCGCATCAACTGATCCTCGGCCAGCGCGTTCATCGGATAGACGATCACGGCGCTGATGCCGGCCGCCGCACCCTCGTCCCGCAGCCGCAGGCAGCGACTGACGATCGGGTAGAGGAAGCACTCCGTCTTGCCGGAACCGGTGCCGGTCGAAACGAGCGTCGAGCGACCCCCGACGATCGCGCGGACCGCCTTCTCCTGGTGCCGGTAGAGCTGCGAGACGGTGCTCGGAATCCGCTGCTCCAGGTGTGGATGGAGCAGCCCTTCGACCGCCAGGTCCGCCACAACCGCGCCGCTGCTGAAGGGCCGCGAGAGGCTGACGAACGGCCCTTGCAGCAACGGCGACTCGCGCGCCTCGTCGAGCGACAGCAGTTCACGCATCTGCCCATGCAGGCGCGGGTCCGCGAACGGATAGGCCCGCAACTGGTAACGGAGAAAGCTCTGGAGAACCTTCTCCGTGAAGACGACCGGGTTCAGAGCCATGGGGCCGGCAAGGCTACCGCTTCTGACGACAGCTTCTTGGCGCCCCGCTGTAGATTCCTGTCATGCCGACCGAACCCCAAGGTCACCATAGTCGCGGGGCCGCATGGGGGGCGGTCGGCCGGCGGGGCCGTGCCCGTTATCAAGGAGGAGGAACAGAACCGATGAGAGCGCCGAAAGAGAAACTACCCGTGTCGAAGCTTGATGATCCCGACATGCAGGCGGTGCCTGTGGCAATGGAGCGAGCCGTCCGACGTGCGCACAGGGATGCGCATCGGCACGGCACCGGTGTTCTCGTGGTCGTGAACGGCAAGATGGTGGAGGTCTCCCCGGATCCGGCGCTGTACGAAGACGACTCGGTAGCGGAGCCGACGAAGCGCTCGTAGCTGTCTTGAACAGGCAGACGCGCGGGGCGGCTTGAAGCGGCCGTCCCGGCTTTCGGTTGCACTCTCGGCATCCTGCCGGAACTGGCTACGTCTTGGCGGCCCCGCGTGGTCAGCTCCTCCGCCGTCGCGTCAGGAACGCGAGGACGGCAACCGCCGCGAGCAACGGCGCCTGTGGAGGAAGTCGTTGCGTGCCGGGCTCGGGAGCTTGATCGGCAACGCCCGGCGCCGGTAGCCCGGCGCCTTCGGCAGGATCGCCACGTCCTCAAAGTCGGCCGTCAGGTTCCCGTCCTTGACGACCATCACTCTCGCATCAGAAGCGGCCGCTAGGGCGAGCATTTGCCTGTCGTTCTCCCCGGAGCGCGTCACGACGGATCGCAGCCGTTCCTCTTCCCGTTCAATATCTTCGTCGGCTATTCGATTCGCCAGACCGCTCTGGCTGTAGCGCCGGACGAGTGCCCAGACCTTGTCGTCCCACTTGAGTTGCTTCCCGCAACGATCGTAGGTGGAGTATGCAACCCGCCCATGCCCCTCGCCTATCCAATGCCGGAGCTGCGCGCCGGCCGACGCCGGCGATTCCTCATTGACAACGTCGAACGCACTTGCGTCCAGCACTACCCGAGTACACATGGCCCAGCCCTACCGGCGGAAGCCGAGAAGCCGCTCGGTCTCGTCGACGAAGAACTCCCGGAAACCGCGCGGCGGGTCGACCAGATTCGCTTGATCGTCCAGTCGAATGTCGTGCAGGATCGTGGAGGCGCCGTCATCGCTGCGGTGGAAGTAGGCGATGCCCACGTCTTGCGGATCCACCTGCCCCGACATCGCGGCGATCCGGAACCAGTCCGGTACGTGGTCGCTGTGCGTTTCGACCAGGAGCCGACTGCCGCGCGACGCTACCGCGCGAACCAGCGCCGCTTGCGTTCGTGGGTGCAAATGAGCCTCGGGCTGTTGCAGGAGGAGGGTGGCCTCCCTTGGCGCGGAAGCGATGGCGTGGAGCATCGGCAACGCGCTCTGGACGCCGAAGCCGACGTCGACGAGGTTGCGACGGTCCCCGGAGGCGTCGACAAGCACTTCGTAGCCGCTTGGCTCGCGCCGGAGTTCGAGATCGGTGAAGAGGCCGAGCTCGCTGCCCAGTTCTCGAATCTTGACGAGCATCGCACTATCCATCGTTCGGCCGAACGGGTTCGTTGCGAACGACCGTTCGCGCAGCCAACCGACCGGGTCGTTGGCGGCAACCAGGAGCTTCTGCTCGGGCGTTGGGAAGAGGCCGCTCTGCCGAAAGAAGTTCACGAAACCCACGAACGCCCGGTCCGCTTCCGGCGTCAGGTCGCCGGTTCGCCTACGTCTCAAGATCGGATTGCCGTCGTGCGGCAGGTTGCCCAGACGGACGGAGCGCGACAGCCACGTACTGAACTGCCGGTGGGAAACAGAGGACTGTTCGAAGTCGAACTCGAAGTCTGGTCCGGCGACTCGCCACATCTCCCGGCGGGCATCGCCTGACGGGTCGAGCCGCGTAATGCCGAAGGCAGGTGCGTCGCGCCCCTTCGTGTTGAGCACGAAAACCAACTCCCGCTCGCGGGGTTCGCCGTCGGGACCTTGGTCGTAGACGACGCGCACGCGTTCGTAGCTGTGGCCCTCGAGTGTCGCTTCCAGGGCGAACGCCGCGGCGCCGGAACGGGCGATCGTGCTGAAGGGACCCATGTTGAACGGCGGCTGATCGAAGTGGTTCTCGTCGTTCAGGTCGTCGAGACTCGCCAGTTTGGCCATTCCGCGAAGGCAGCCCAGAAAGGTCGACTTCCCTGCGCTGTTCTCTCCCACCACCACCGCGATGCGGGGCAGTCCGACACGCTGGGTACCCTCGAAGCAGCGCACGTCCGTCAGAGCGAGGCTCGTGATGGCGCTCATGGGGCGCTCCTGCCCACGAGTTTCCGAAGCCAGCTTCGCAGTCGAGCCATCCGGCCGCGGCTGCCGAGAGGCGGTGCCGCATCGAGGAACGGATAGACGACCCGATCTCCCTGCGCCGTCCGGGTCGCGACTTCACAGTGTTCGCGGCACGGCCGATCTTCCGTGCGGAGCACGTTCGGCACGTAGCTGTAGTCCAGCTTGCCGGCGTTCTGGGGCCACCATACGTCGCCGACGACCATGCGGAGCATCTCGAGCGTCATGAGACTGGCAAGATTGGCGCTGAACGGGAACACGTTCTGATTCGTGGGTCTGCCGCCGGCGAGCCTGGCGATGTAGTTCGGGTCGTCCAGGGAGCCGTCGCGCTCCATGGTGACGTCCGAGGTCGTGTACTGCCCGTCGCATCGCAGGCAGCGGCGCTCGGGCCCGGCGCGGACCACGCTCCAGGCCGCCTGGCCCAGGGTGCGGTCTCGCTTCGTGTCGACGAAGACGCCTCCAAACACGACGGGGATGCAGTGGGCGTAGGCGATGTGGTCCACAAGGTCCTTTGGAAGGGGTCGGTCGACGCAGGAGAACAGGACGTCGCAGTCGAGCGCGGCGAGATAGCAGTCGCGCTGCTGGAGCCAGCCGGCGTGGGTCTCGACCCCGAAGTCCGCTGCCGTCGCCGACCGGCGCAGATTCTCGGCTGCGAGTTCGACTTTGAGGCGGCCGATGTCGTTCTCGCCAGCGTACAGGAGACGGTCCAGGTTGTGGCGCTTCACTTGGTCCGCGTCCACGAGAACGATGTTCTCGACGCCGATGCGGGCGAGCGTCTCCGCAACGATGCACCCGACGCTCCCGAGACCCACGACGCCGATTCGCAGCCGGGCCAGATCTGCTTGGCGGGCGCGGCCCCAAGTATCGGTCGTGCGCCGGAGGACCGCCCGCCGCCGAGGCGGCGGGACCAACTCGTCATTCCAGGTCAGCCGCAGGCAACGACCGACGACCCTCACCTTCCGGCACCACGTTCGCTCGAATTCGCCGCCCTTGCGGTTCCAGAAACGCGCGCTCCACGATTCATCCGTTCCGAGTGTCAGCCCTACGAGCGGCAGGCCGGTGGCTCGGGCCGGCCCGCCGATGCGGTCCCGTTCGGCCTTGACATCCGCACTGCTCATGTCTTGCCAACCGGCTGTCGGATGGCTGTGCAGGAAGGCCAGACCTGCGTTCTTCTCGCGGGCGAGGCGAAGGGCCCGCGACAGGAAGTCCGGTTCGAAGCTCGCGCCGCCGTGCAGCGTGCGTTCCCCTTCCTCCGGCAGGACGAGTTCCGAGATCAGCGCGGTCGTCCGGCTAGCGCCGGTACTTGGCCGCCACAGCGCGAAGCAGAGGTCTTCCTGCCGTGTGCCCGAGCGCAGATGCGCCAGCAGGTGACGGCAAGCTGCATCGTGAGCGGACTCGACCAGCGCCGCCTCGAAGGTCACAGTTGCTCCAGGACGCGAAAGAGATGGCGCCGGACGTAAGTCCGCATGTTCTTGTCCGACGGCGCCAGACGGTCCCAGAAGTCGCTCGGAGGAAAGCTGAAGGCCCACCATTCGGTGCCTTCGAACTCGTGCTTCGAGTGCATCGTGAAGTGCGTGCCCTCGATTTCCGCTTGCCGAAAGTGGACGAAGTGCGGCGGATACTCGGGGTAGGCATCCTCCTGAAAGCTCAGACCAAGCTGCAGTATCTTCCCCTTGAAGCGCCCGCTTGGCGCACGGAGCGGGAAGACGACGCCCGCGCCCCCCATACCGTTCCACGAAGGAACGACGCGGGCCTCGATCTCGAGTTCCCGCAGCTCTCGGGCGATGGTTTCGAGCACTGCGTCAGGCTACGGGCGTCGGTCCGGCGTAGAGCGCTACGAACTCGTCGCCGTCGACGATCGGCACTTCATCGACGAGGTTCTCGTACCTCTCGGCCGTACGCACGTTGTCGAGGTAGTAGCTCTCCAGTTGATTCAGGTCGATTGCGGCGTCGGCACCCGCGTGGCGCAGGATCTCCTCCAGGGTGATCGGCGTCTTCGTTGTGACCTGCGGCTCTCCGTTCACTGTGTAGTGGATTCTCGACTCCGGAGGCGGCGGATCCCGACGCGGCTTGACCTCGAACTTGTCCCCTTCGCGCAACTCGACCTCGGCGGACGGGTCGAACCACGTCTCGCCGGTGTCCTCGCGCACAAGCTCGGCGTCTTTGGGCCTCCACCCGATCTGCTTCAGGAGCCATTCGACGGAGACACGTTTCCGTGAAGACTCGAAGTTCTGGCCGTTGATGGTGAAGTGGATCATGCTGCCGGTCTTCCTCTGTCGGGGCGCCGTCCCTTGCCGCTGGTGGAGACGGCTCTTGCGCAAGCCGGTATGTTGTGCGCCGGCTTTGGCCAACTATACCGTCGCTGGAGGTGGTTTCGGGTCGAGACGACACCGCTCCAGGCCTGACCCCGGGCGGCGGTGGGACGTGGTTGCCGAGCGCTAAGGAAGGCGGCCCCGAGGTACTCTGAAAGGCAACCTCGGAGACCCTCGCTCCACCCCTGATGGAGGCAAGACGGTGACGAAGATCGAGCGACGACAGCCCGCAGCCGACTGGCTTCAGATGAAGGTGTATCTCTCAGGCATCAAGCCGGAGATCTGGCGCCGATTCCTCGTTCCCGTGTCCTTCACGCTCCACGAACTCCACGCCGTGATTCAGGGCGCGATGGGCTGGGACGACAGCCACCTGTCCATGTTCGGCATCGGCGGCGTCTGGTTCGAGACGCCGAGCCCGTACTCCGCGGAAGAACCCGAACTTGGAGAAAACGCGCGGGACCATGTGTTGGCCGACGTCCTGCCCGTCGGCACGGGCTTCGTCTACGTGTACGACTTCGGCGACGACTGGCACCACGCGCTGACGGTGGAGAAGAGGGTCGCCCCTTCCGCAGGGGCGGTTCCGTCGCGTGGAATGGACCTGCCGCGCTGCATCGAAGGCGCCCGGGCCTGCCCGCCGGAGGACTGCGGCGGCGTCGGCGGATACTGGAACCTGGTGGAGGCGCTCGCCGATCCCGAACACGAAGACCACGAGCGCCTGTCTGAGTGGATCGGGACGTTCGAGGCGGAGGTCTTCAGCGTCGATCAGGCCAACGCGCTGATTTCGGGAAATTGCGCCCTGTACCGCGAGCGAGGATGGGGTTTCCTCGATTAGGCGGCAGTGTGACGTGAACCCGAGGCACGAAGGAGGGTCGGCATGAATACCGGCTCGGGGCGGGTGCCGCACTCGCGGACCAGCATCTTTCGGACGCCTAGTCGGTATCCTTCGTCGATCGCTTCGCGGCGAGTCGGAAAGACGCCAACCAACTGTTGGCCGCAGATCAGGACGTACTGGTCCGGGAACCTGGTCGCGTACTCGTCGAAGTGCTCCTCGAAGAACTCCAGTTCGTCAGCGAGGAGCGGCTGCGTTTCGGCGTCTCTGTCTGGCATCGCGTCCCTTGCAAGCAGTGGGAGGGTGCGGTTCGTTGATGACCCTCTCGCTTCACCGTAGCATGAGCCCGAACCTATCCCCGTGTGGCGGCCCGACGTATGCCGCCCGCCACCGTCGCCCCGCCTGGGGCGGGATCGGCGCGTACCGAACCAAGCACTTGACCAAGTTGGGCGTGGGGCCTAGCATCCCTTCAACTCAGGTTGAACGAGGAGCACGGAGAACATGACCCGTTACGTGAAGATCGGCGAGGCCAAGACGCACCTCTCGGCGCTGCTGGCGGATGTGGAGGCGGGCGAGGACTTGGTCATTTGCCGCGGCGCGACTCCGATTGCCCGCGTGACCCCGCACGTCGACGACCGGGACCATGCCGCGCTGTGCGCGACGTTGCGCCGGGAACGGGCGAAGCAGCGTGCCGTGACGACCCCGGAACTCCTGGCTTGGCGCCACGAGGGGCACGCCCGCTGATGGCGTTCGTTCCCGACGCCTCGGTCGCGGCCGCCTGGGTGCTGCCGGATGAGGAAGCGGCGCTGGCCGACCTGGCCTTGGACCGGCTCGGCGCCGAAACGGCCAAGGTCCCGGACGTCTTCTGGCACGAATTGCGGAATCTCCTGTTGTCGGCCGAGCGTCGGGGCCGCATTGACGACCGCCACGCCGACGTCTCCCTGTCACGGCTGCGCAGGCTTCCGATTCGCAGCGTCGTCGAAGCGGATACGCGGGAGCGTGGCGCTGACGCTTGCCCAGGACGCCTCCTTCAACGGGAAGGGTGATTGTCCGTACCCAGTGGTGGAAGGTTTCGCGGAGTTGGTTGACGGCGAGTTCTTCCAGGCTCAGCAGGATCAGGGCGTCGACGCCGCGGGGCACGCCGCCGCGCCGCACGGTCCAGCGGGCCGTCTCGGCGGGTCCCGGCAGGCGGCATTGGGTGAGCACCCGCAGCGCCCGCTCGATCATCGGATGGGCCAAGTGGAGCAGAGCGACTTCGGGCCGTGGTGAGAACACCGCGCGGCCGCCCACCTGGCGCAGCAGGGAGTCAGGATCGAAGGCAAGAGACCGGATCCCGCCCTGAACGCCGTCGGTACGTTGCTGTCGCACGGACTCGTCGACTGTGTTGCGCCAGCCCGGGAGGTCGGGACGGAGGAGGCGCCAGACGTCGTCTCCGGCTGGAGCAGAGCGGAGTTGCGGCCGGCCGCCGCCGTTCGCGGCCATGGCCGCTTCGAGCGTGAGCCGGAGCGCGGCGGCATCGAAGTCGATCTCGGTGGCCAGCGCGGCCAGACGCTTGGCCGGGTCCGCGTCGGCGAGGGCCCGGCCGCCGCGAACACGTAGCAGCTCCGCGTCGCCGAGTTCCTCCTGCGGGGCGGATCCGGGCAGGATGCCCGCGCTCCCGGGAGCGGCGCCGGACAGGCCCGGGATTCCCTGGCTTCGCAGCCGGTCGACTTGCTGCGTGAGCCCGTGGGTCAGGTCGAACTGGACTCTCGCCAGGTCCTCGCCCTTGATCAGCCGGCGGTGAGCGGCGACATCGAAGAGCTCGTTCACCGATCCAAGGTCTTCCCGGATCTCGTTCGCCTTGCGGATGACGTGGTCGAGGAACTTGAGATCCGGGTCGTCGTCGCTCAGGAAGTGGTGCACGGTCACGTCGCGAGCCTGGCCGTAGCGGTCGAGGCGGCCGTTTCGTTGCTCCAGGCGCGAGGGGTTCCACGGGCAGTCGTAGTGCAGCAGGTAGCGGGCGCTGCGATGCAGGTTCAGGCCTTCGGAGGCGGCGTCGGTGGCGATCAGGATGCGCACCTCGGAGTCCGGGTCGTTGAAGGCCTCCCGGACCCGGTTGCGGTCGGTGTCGTCCATGCCGCCGGCGCCGCCGGACCCGAAGAGAGTCAGCACGCGGGAGTCGTAGCGCTCTCGCAGTCGTCGTTCGAGGTAGTCGAGGGTCGTCTTGTACTCGGTGAAGACGACGAGGCGTTCGTCGTCCCTGAACGCAGGCGTCGCGTCGCTGCGGGCCGGAACGAGCAGAAGCTCCTCGATCAGGTCCGACAGGGCGTCGAAGCGTGCGTCGACCTTGGGGGTCTGCTCGATTGTCGGCAGACCGTCCGAGGTGAAGCCGAGGGCTTCGAGGGCGTTGTCGATGGCCGTCATCTCGCCGGCCACCGAGTCCGCGACGTTGAGCAGCCAGGCGCCGACGACGCCGGCAGCCGTGCCCGTGCGCTCCTCGGTTTCCCGGTCGTCCGAGGTTTCGCGCTGGACCGAGCGTTGCGCCGCCGTCACGTCGGCGTCGGTGGCGGCTCGCGCGGCCTGCTCGGCTCGGGCGTAGCCGTCTCGGGCGCGGTACCAGGAGTCGGCGAAGGCGGTCGGGCAGGACAGGAGGCGCTTGCCCAGGATCTCGATCGCGAAGGTCCCGGCCCGCTCGCGGGCCTGACCAGCCGCGATGGCGCCGTGCACGGCCTTGCGGAAGGCGTGAAAGGCCTCGGACAGGGCTTGCTCGCGCCGGCTGCGGTGGAGCAGGACGGGCTTGGGTGGTTTGCGTGTGCAGAACCTGGGCGCGGCGGACGCGCGGTTCAGGTCGCGTTTCAGGCGGCGGACCACCAACTGGCCGATGCGGTCCCGCGCGCGGTCGGTCAGTTCGTCGGTCTGGCTGACGCGCACCGGGTCGAGGATCTCCAGCAGACCGGTGAAGGAGCGGGTGTGGCCGTTGTGCGGCGTGGCGGAGAGGAACAGGCGGTGTTCGAAGCACGGAGCGATCTGGCGCAGCATCTGACACAGCTCGCTGTCGTCGCCGAAGGGCGAGGGCATCAGGTTGTGGCATTCGTCGACGATCAGGAGGTCCCAGGCAAGCCGGGGCGACCCGTCGTGCGTCTGGCTGGCGGCAAGGAACTGCTCCTGGATGTCCGGCTGGCGAAGGTAGTGGTAGGAGGCGACGATGCGGCTGAACGAGCGCCAGGGGTTTGCGTCGATGCCGAGTTCGCGGCGCAGGCGCTCAGTGCGCTCGCGGTCGACCACCTCGAATGGCAGGGCGAACTTGGACTCGAGTTCGTCGCGCCACTGCAGGCGCAGGGCCGCTGGCACGAGGACGAGCACCCGGCGGATGCGCCGGCGCAGCAGGAGTTCCTTGAGGATCAGCCCTGCCTCGACGGTCTTGCCCAGGCCGACATCGTCGGCGATGAGCAGGTTCACCCGCGGCATCTGCAGCGCGCGCAGCAGGGGGACGAGCTGGTAGTCCTCTACCCGGATGCCGCTGTGCAGCGGACTCGACACCGGCTGACGGTCGAGCGGGCCGGTGCCGTCCGGATCGAGGTACGGCATGAGCGCCGTCCAGCGGGCGGCGCGCAGCAGGGCGTCAAAGTCCTCGGCCGGCATCGGACAGGTGTCGTGGACCCGGGGCAGCCGGTTCGGCTCGAGGAGTTCGCGCCCTGGTTCGAGCTCCCAGAGGAGGCGCTCGCTGTGCGGCGAGTCGTGGTCCTTGTACTCGACCTGCACCAGGTGCAGGACGCCGGTTTCGTTGTCGTCGTATGGTGCGACGCTGGCGACGATGCCGCGGCGGTTGCGGACCCGGGCGAGCATGCCGACGCGGGGGATGGATGGCGGTGCTGGTGGCTGCATGACGGGTCTTGTCGCTACTGGTTCCACGGTAGCGACTCAGGACCGGCCTGAGGCAGGCAGCCGCCGGTCAACTGTGAACCGCCTGCCTGCCGGCGTCCGCGGCGCGATGAACAGCCTCGATGATGCCGCTTTGGCCGCCGCTCCAGCAGAAACGCCACTGAATGTCGCGTCGGCCACACTCAGCGCGCACACTCCTCCCCAGTTGGGTTCGTATGAACCGGAGGATGACTAGTGCGTTGCAGCCGGCGTCCAACTTGCGCTTGACCTCCGCGAGGTGCTTGTTCCAGTTCGATGTCCATCCGGAATGGACGAACTCCAGGCTGACGGATGGGTCCTCTTGCCTTAGCTTCTGAACCACCCGTTCGGCGTCCCGGGACTGAATCTCGTTCCCGCCAACGACAAGGACCGTGACAGGCCCGGCCGCCGTTGATTCCGCTTGGCCCTCGGGCGCCAAGGGTTGCTGTTCGGCACGGATGGCTTTGTGGCGACGTTCCAAGTCGAGGGACCATCTCTCTGACAAGCCGTAGCCACGGATCCGCCCCAGGATTCCTGCGGCCGAGTCCAAGGCTTCGCGGTCACCGCTTTCGGCCTGCGTTGCGTAGCGATGGAAGAGATCCGTTAGTCCTGAAGCGGCCTCTTCGTAGTCGCCCCGGCTCGCCAGAACGTGTGCGGCGGCCACTGCGGCCTCTTCGGGTAGCCAAGGTAGCCGTCCGCAGTCCTCCGTCGCTAGGAGTGCGAGAAACTCATGGACTCCAGTGCCTTCCAGAGCGAGCTCCTCGAGGCGGTCGAGGGTCACCTCAGCATTCTCTTCCTCACCTACCGAAAGTTGGCATTCGAGCGCGGCCCGGTAGTCGGCAGCCTCTTCCTCTCTGCCCCGAGTAGGTCTCTTCGCCCGCGCCAAGAACTTCTTCGCCAGTGGTTTCAGGAGGGCAGGTTCCCTGGTTCCCCCAACCAATGTGTCGAGAAGGTGGTCGTCAGCCTCCTCCAGGAGGGCGAGCATGACCGGTTCGCTGCTCTTGCTAGGCGTGATGCTGAGATGTTCGCATACCTTCTCAACAAAGTACCGCGGGATTCTGGCACCCTCCTTGAGGCTGTCCGTGAGCAAATCCGCGGCGTGAACCAGTCGCTCGTCTGTCGTCGCCGCCAGGAGCTTGGCGACGCCCTCGTAAAGGCTGAGGCGGGCGAAGAACTCGGGGGGGTACGCGTCGGGCGAGAATCGGGCAGGGCTCCGTTGGAGAAGCCCTCGGGCTCTCCCGAAGTGACGGTCGGCGGCCTCATGATTGCCGGCAACCAACTCGAGGACACCAAGACAGTAGCGGCCGGGGCCGTGAACTCCGTCTTCGTTTGCTGACTCGAAGCGACGCTTGCTGGCCCGCAGACGGTTGGCGAAGGAGTCCAGTTCGCTGGAATCGTGCGGCAGTTGAACGTCTGTTAGGGAGCGAAAAGCGCCCTCCACCAGGCCGAGGTCCGTTTCCAGGGCTGCCTTTCGGCCGTGGCGACCGTCTGCCGAACGAACGGCAATCTGTAGCCGGCGACGCGCCGCGTCGAACTCGCCAAGCTGCTGCAGACAACGCGCCGCACACTGATCAACCGCGAGGAACAAGTGGAAGTTCCTGGGCATGCCTTCAGATCTCCGAAGGAGTGAGCGCGACTGATCGAGAAGATCGCACAGTGGCCGAACACGTGAGGCGGCAACGCCGTCTCGCAGG
This sequence comes from Candidatus Multivorans sp., assembly GCA_965222875.1. Lineage (GTDB taxonomy): Bacteria > Acidobacteriota > Thermoanaerobaculia > Multivoradales > Multivoraceae > Multivorans. The sequence goes on from CBDCVC010000001.1 coordinate 150,213, forward strand.
AGAGCGGCGACCTTGCCCAGGACAAGACGGTACAACTCCAGGGTCACGCCCTGCGGTTGCAGGAAGACAGGAATATCTGGCCACCGTTCCTGCTGCTCGAGTGCGGCCACGATCTCGCGGGCGGCGACGGGTGACGGCGGGTTCCCACCGTCTCCCAGCTCCTTCACCGGGGACATTTCGTCGTAGACGCGGACGATCTCCTCAGAGGACCTGATTCGAGCGAGCCCTTGGATCGCTCCGTTCCAGTACCAGCGAAGTCGGGTAGCGTTCTCGGCAGGGATCTCCTCACCCAAGGGACGACCAAAGAGAGCGTCCCTGAAGCCTGCGTGGAAGTAGGAACGATGACGGCGGCCATTGAGTTGAATCAGTTCGCCGACTGCGTCGTCGATTGCATCCTCGGGCTCAGCTCCCAGAACCTCCTGTTTCGCATCCACGGCCGCCAGGATCAGGAGACGGTCAAGGGTGGTGAAGTCCTCCTGGCGATCGGGTTCCTGGACGATGTCTGGCGTTTCACTCTCGCCGGCGTCCTCTTCCGGCGCCTCCGCGGGCGCTTCGGATTCTGGGTCCTCCGGCGGGGCCTCGAAGTCAGCGAACCAGCCACGCAGGGCTCTCTCTAGCGGACGGTCGGACAGGCTGACTGTCCGGAGATAGACGCCCGCGTCCCTCTCCCCGAACCGGTCGACGAGGTGGGTGGCCGTTTTGCGCGCTGCTTCGTCGGAAACTCCGCCGTCCTCGTTCCGAGCGATGCGCTCTTCGAACTCGCGATGCACTTCCGGGTAGGCGCCTTCACCAAGTGCGCGAAGCAGGCGGTTGGCCAGCGCGGCGTCGGCGAGCATGGGTGGGCGCACCTCATTGGCGACCTTCTGGTCGGTCCACTTCTCGACCGTCTTGGGCCGGAAGTTCTTTGCTCTGGAAACGGTCCGGATCAGAGCCGCGCGATGGGCAGTCTCGTCCGATGCGAGAGCCACGCTTGCAGCTCTTGCGCGCTCGTCGCTCGTTAGAGCCCGCCAGAGCCTGAGAGGGGTCAGGCGCTCTGTTGGTCGAAGCAGTGGACCGATCGTGTCCGGGGGCTCGGTTGGCATTCTGTGTTTCTCACGAGTTGGACTACGGAAGAGGTTCGATTCTTCCCGGTGGCTGCAGCTGCTTCGCTTTCTTCCAGGCCTCTCGAAGTTCCACTTGGTGCAACAGCGCCCATTCGCGCACGAGGCTCTGTGCGCGAGATGGCAGGTTTCCGTGGATCACGGCCAGGGTCTCGATCGCCACGACGGCCTCGTCTCCGCCGTAGCTGGCGTGAAAGTGAGGCGGCGCGTGGTCGTCGAAGTACAGCCGGATAATGATCCCGTAGAAGCGACAAAGCTCAGGCATCGTGCATGCGATGAGCGGCTCCAGGCATCAGGTCGTCCACGGCTTTGCCGGTGACTTGGAGGTAGAGCGCGTCGGGGCAGAGTTCCACGTCATCCCCCCACACGACAGAGCCGTGCTCGGCTACACGAACCGCTTCGAAGGCGTCCGCGTTATCCCAGCAACGGAAGACTCCCCTGCCGGCAAGGCGGGAAAGGTCGACGACGCCCTCCGCGCCGTCGGAGAAGCGGAGCCAGAGCGTGAATCCGTTGCGCGGTTTGACTTCAGTTGGTCGAGTCATCGGTCGATCCGTCGCGATCCTATCCCGCATGTTCCGGCCGTCCGACTCCGAGATTTCCGGCGTTCGGATCCGAGATTTCCCCTATCTCGTCTCCGAGATATCGACCGCCCGACTCCGAGATTTCAGGTCTCCACGGTCCTCCGACGGAACACGGCCGCTCCGACGACGAGCACCGCAGCCGCCGCGTACGGCAGCGCCAGCAGCCGAAGCGCAACCGGCACGTGAGCGAGGGAGTGCGCGAAGAAGACGGCGTACCAGGCCGGGACAGCCCACCCGGCGGCGAGGATGCCGGCCCAGCGCCAGGGGTCTTCGAGGGACCACCAGTGGCGGAGGACGTAGAGGGTGCCGGCGATCAGCGTGGCTGCCGTGACGACGATCAGGACGAGGGCCAGGACCCGTGAGCCGAGGCCGACGGTGCCGAGGTGGTCTCCGGCCCGATCGAGGAATCGTTCGATGGTGGGCCGGCTGGAGTAGAAGTGGTCGATGTCGGGGTGGATCGAGCTGCGGGGATCGCCGTAGAGGCGGAAGGCGAGTTGGTCCCAGAACTTGAACAGCACGGGCTCGCGGAACACGAGTTCGGCGAGGAGGACCCGGAGCAGGAAGACGGCGGAGAGGCAGGCGATGTAGGCGCCGGCGCAGCGGATCAGCAATTGGCGGCGCCAGGTCCGCGGTTCGCCGAGGGAGTTGGTCAGTTCGGCGGACTGTCCCGTGGCCGGTGGAGGTGCGACGGCCAGCACCAGCAGCAGGACGACGAGTCCGATCAGGGCGCTGCCGAACAGGAGTTCGTGGTAGGCGATCAGCGCGCCGAAGGCGGCAAAGAGGACGACCTGGATGCTCGGCCGCCAGTGTGCGATACGGCGTCTCGGCACCGCGAGAAGCATGACGAACGTCAGCACGTTCGAGGCGCCGGTGGTGAAGCTGCCGGCTCGGTCGTCGAGGTCGAGGAAGAGCAGGAGGCTGGCGATGAGCGCGGCGAGCGCGACGGCCTGGAAGAGGGTCTGGCGTCTCACCAACGGGTTCGGCGTCACACGTGGATCCGGCGGCAGGCCGAGCCTTCGCCTGAGGCTGGCTGGAAACCGGCGGGCCCGAGCCGGGGGCAGAGTCGCGATGGCCGTCGCGAAGATCGTCGCCCCGACTAGCCCGAGGCCCAGCAGGCCGAAGGTCAGCACGCGGAGCAGATTCCGCAGCCCGTCGACGCCGATGCGCGGCAGCAGCCACTGCAGCATGACGCGCTGGCCGGCCCAGTACTGGTGGTAGAAGACGGTCAGGAAGTCCGAGTCGTCGACGGCGCCCTGGTCGAGACGCTGTTCGAGCGCGTCGCACGGTCGCTGCGGGCGCGTGTAGCGGTAGACGCGGCGCGGGGAGACGGTCCGTTCCCAGGTCGAACCGCCCCGGTCGAGCGCCATCAGACTGAGCAGGCAGTCGTTGAAGCGCTCGGCCGAGTCTTCGAGGGTGCGCTCCGGGTGCGCGTAGGACGCGCGCAGCGCGTCGGCAACGGGTTCGGGGTCGGCGCGGACGGCGAGCCAGTTGAGGGCGAGAAAGAGGACGGTGGCGGCGAGCGTCACGGCGCCGACGAGGGCGGCGGCCCGGAGGGCGCCACCGGGGTTCCCAGGCGCCGTAGACGAGAACAGGAGCGTGCGCAGGATGCGGAAACCGTCGCGGAACGCCTTGAGTTTGCTCGCCGAGCCCTCTGGCCGGGCGAAGTAGGGGCACGGGGTCTCGTCCCAGGCGAGGTCTGAGGACGCGGCGAAGAGCGTCAGCTCGGTCTCGATCTCGAAGCCGTCGGAGCGGGCCGGGAAGCGTTCGACGAATCGACGCGAGAAGACCCGGTAGCCGGACAGGAGGTCGTGGACGCGGGGGCCGCAGCGCCAGCGGGCGAGGGCGCTGAACAGCCGGTTGCCCAGGCGGCGCAGCGGCGTGTAGGCGTGCGCGTCGGCGCGTTTGCGGGCGGCCACGAGCATGTCGAGGTCGCGCTCCTGGAGAGTCGAAACGAGGTGCCCGGCGCTGTCCGCGTCGTAGGTGCCGTCGCCGTCGGACATCAGGTAGATGTCGGCGTCCACCTCGCGGAACAGGCGGCGGATGGCCCGGCCCTTGCCGCGCCGGGGCTCGGCGATGACGGTGGCGCCCGCTGCTGCAGCGACATCGGCGGTACCGTCGTCGGACCCGTTGTCGCAGACGTAGACGGCCGCGGCGGGAAGAGCGCGCTGGAACGCCGCGACGACATCGGCGATCGTTGCCTGCTCGTTGAGGCAGGGGAGAAGGACGGCGATGCGCGCGCTGGTCAGGGTGCGTCGCCGCCGGTCGAATCGGTCTCGCCGCCGGCCGGACCGAGCGCGAACAGGTGCTCGCGTCCGCGGACGTAGAGCCGGTCGCCGACGATTGCCGGGGTCGCCCAGACCGACTCGCCGAGCGAGAAGCTGCCGAGGACCTCGTGCTCTCGGCCGGCGCGCATGATCGCGGCGTCGCCGTCCGTGTTGACCATCAGGATCCGGCCGCCGCCGCCGACCATGGAGGCGGAGTAGCGGCCGCGGATCGGCAGCCGGCCGCCCTCGTAGACCACTTCGCCGGTGCGCGCGTCGAGGCATGTGATCACGCCGCCGTCGTTGGTCAGGTAGAGCAGTCCGTCGTAGAGCAGGTTCGAGGGCACGTAGCCGGTGCCCTTGCGGTAGGTCCAGACGCGCGCGTCTCTGCCGGTCAGATCGCCGCGGCTGTCGAGGGGAATGGCGAAGACGACCTTGCCCGGGTAGCCCGAAGTGAACACGGCCAGGTCGCCGACGGTCATCGGCGTGTGGATCGCGTTGTTCTGGAGCCCCTTGGCGCGCCAGAGCTCGCGGCCGTCGGCGGGGTTGTAGGAGATGACGTACTCGTATCCGGTCGTCAGCAACTGCTTCTGGCCGTCGTGTTCGACCAGGACCGGCGTTGCCCAGCTCGCCTGAACGGGCCGCTTCCGCTTCCAGACCTCCTCGCCGGTAGCGGCGTCCAGCGCGACGATGAAGGAGTCGTCGCCGCTGTCCTCGTCGGCCAGGATGATCAGCAGGCCGCCTGTGAGCACCGGCGAGGTGCCGACGCCGAGGCCGACGGTCTTGATGTCGCCGATGTCGCGCTCCCACACCGGCTCGCCGTCCCTCGTGTAGGCGTAGACGCCCTCGGAGCCGAAGTAGGCGTAGACCCGCTCGCCGTCGGTGACCGGGGTGGGCGAAGCGTAGGACGACTCGGAGTGGCGGTCGTCGTAGACCCGGCCTTCGTAGGCCGTACGCGTCCACAGGATCTTCCCCGAGTCGGCGTCGAGCCCGATCACCTTCATCGTGTGGTGGCGGTTTCCGTCGGTGGCTTGCGGGTGGCGGAAGGGCTGTCCGCCGAAGGTGTGCTCGGGAGGGCCGGCGCCGGGAATCGGCTCGCCGACGATCGCCGTGGTCAGGAACACGCGGCCGTCCGCGATGACCGGCGACGAGTGGCCGCGGCCTTCCACCTTCGTCTTCCAGAGCAGGTTACGGTCGAGCGTGAGGTCGGCGGCCGGGCCGGGGCCGGAACGGGCGATGCCGCTGCCGTCGGCGCCGCGGAAGCCGGGCCAGTCGTTGGGGTCGCTGGCCGCGGCAGAAATCGCGGGCGCTGCTGCAAAGGTCGCGGCGAGGAGATAGTGGAGGCTTTTCGACACAGGTTCTCCTGAACGGGATTAGCTCGGGCTCGCCGCTTCGCGGCATCGCGCCTGGTGCCGGCGGGGACGCCGGCGCACCCAGTGGCGGAGGCGTTTCGTTCGTGAATGCTATGGCGTCTTGATCGGGTCGGCGGGGCGGCCGGGCAGGGTGCGGGGGTCTTCGGCGAGCTTCTCGAGCAGCAGGTCTACGGCTCGCTCGAGTTGCGGGTCGCGGCCGTCGAGGATGTCGCGCGGCAGGTTGGTGACCTCGATGTCCGGGTCGACGCCGTAGCCCTCGATCACCCAGTTGCCTTCGGGGTCGGCGGCGCCGGCCTCGGGCACGTTGACCGAACCGCCGTCGATGAGCGGCGCCCGGCCGTAGATGCCGACCACGCCGCCCCAGCTCCGCTTGCCCACGATGGGCCCCAATCCGGCGCGGCGGAACTGGTAGGCGAACTGGTCGCCGTCCGAGGCGGTGTCCTCGTCGATCACGCAGACAAGGTGGCCGTGGAAGACGCCGCCGGGCGAAGTGTCGACGGAGTCCCGGTTGCGCTCGAAATCGAGCATCAGGGTCTCGCGGCGCAGGCGTTCGATGATCATCGGCGAGACGTTGCCGCCGCCGTTCGAGCGCACGTCGACGACAAGCGCCTCGGCGCGGATCTGGCCGTAGTACCACTTGATCCACTCGCGGATGCCGGCGGCCGACATGTCGGGAATGTGGAGGTAGCCGATCCGGCCGCCGCCGCGCTCGGCGACGATCTTGCGGCTGCGCTCGGTCCAGGCCAGGTAGATCAGCGCGTCCTCGCTCGAGATCGGATCGACGAGGACGTTGCGCGCCTCGCCGCGGTCGGCGCTTGAACCGACGGTCAACTCGAGCGGCCCTCGCCCGGCCTCGCGCAGGAGCTGGAACGGATTCATCGCCGGGGTCAGTTCGCGGCCCTGGATCGCGAACAGGTAGTCGCCCTCGCCAACGCCGACGCCGATCTCGGTCAGCGGCGAGCGGTAGCGCGGCTCCTCGTTCTGTCCTTCGAAGATGCGGGCGATGCGGTAGCGCCCGGCCTCCTCGTCGAGCTCGAAGCGGGCGCCGAGCAGAGCCGCGCGCGGCCGGTCCGGGACCTCGTAGTCGCCGCCGGTGACGTACGCGTGGGAGACATTCAGCTCGGCGACCATCTCGCTCATCACGTAGTTCAGGTCGCTGCGGTGGCCGACGTGCGTCAGCAGGGGCCGGTACTGGTCGCGCAGGGCTTCCCAGTCGTAGCCGTGCATGTTCGGGGCATAGAAGAAGTCACGGAACCGGCGCCAGACTTCGTCGAAGATCTGCGCCCACTCCTCGGTCGGTACGCGGTCGACGGTCAGACCGGCGAGGGACAGCGTCTTTGCCGGGCCGCCGCCGACATCGAGCAGACGGAAGGAGCGGCCCTCTCGCACCAGCAGTTTCTTACCGTCGCGGGACAGGACGAGGCCGCCGATGCCCTTGGCCAGGCTCTTGCCCTCGCGCTTCTCGAGGTCGTACGAGAAGACCTCGGTCTGGACGTCGGAGGAGCGTCCGAGGTACCCGGCGCCGCCACGAACGTAGAGGACCTTGCCTTCCGCGGCGCCGAGGCCGATGTAGTTGTCCGCCTCTACGGGTACGCGGGCGACTCGCCGCGCGAGACCGTCGAGGTCGATCCGGTCGCTGGGCGCCTCGTCTTCTTCTTCGTCGTCGTCGTCACCCGCGTGCTCGCCGTCCCCGTCGCCGTCCTCGTGTTCGCCGCTCCCGTCTTCGTCCGCCTCCCCCTCGTCCTCCTCGTCCACCTCGTCCTTCTCGTCCTCGATCTCGACCTCGTCGCTACGCGGTGGGAAGGGGTGGGGCGTGTCCTCGCGCAGGGCGAGCGCGTAGATGTAGGTCTCGCGGTCGGCGGCGTAGTTGTACTCGAAGCTCCCGATCTGCGGCTGGAACTGCCGGTCGGAGAAGAAGTAGAGGTAGTCGCCGCCCGGATCGAAGATGGGAAAGAAGTCGTTCCAGAGCTCGGACGTCACCCGGGTCAGGGTCCGGCTCGCGACCTCGAACAGGTGGATGGAGCTGAACTCGTTCGGGTCGCCGAGTTCGACCGCCAGGTAGTCGCCGTTCGGCGACCAGTCGTAGCCGGTACCGAAGGGCCTGGGATCGTCCGCGACTTCGATGATGTCGCGCGATCCGGTCGCCGCGGCGTCGACGATGCCGAGCCGGCCCTGCTGGTCGACGAAGGCGATGCGGTCGCTCTTCGGCGACCAGAGCAGGTTGTTGTAGTGGCGGCCGACGCTGCCCTCGGTGAGCTGCTCCGGTTCGCTGCTGCCGTCCTGGCTGACCACCCAGATCTCGGTCTCTCCGCTGCGGTCCGACACGAAGGCAATCCGGCGGCCGTCGGGCGACCAGGCCGGATCGCGGTCGTTGGCGCCGGAACTGCGCGTCAGGTTGCGGGTCGGGCCGTGCTCCACGGGGACGGTGAAGATGTCGCCGCGGGCGGAGAAGGCGGCCCGCTGCGCCTTCGGGCTGAGGGAGAAACCGGACACTCGGTTCGCCGCCGAAACGCGGCTCGGCCGGCGGGCGAGCTGGTCCGTCGGCACGTGGATCGGGACCGGACGCGCCGCGCCGGAAGCCAGGTCGAAGATCTCGAGCGAACCAGCCTTCTCGTACACGATGCGCCGGCTCGCCTTGTCGGCGCTCGGCCAGCGCACGTCCCACCGGTCCTCCTGCGTGAGCTGCGCGAGATCGCCGGAACCTGTTTCGTAGGCGTACAGGTTCAGGATGCCGTCGCGGTCGGAGGAGAAGTAGATCGCTTCGTCGATCCACATCGGGTCGCGGTCCGAGCGGCGATGGTTCGTGACCTGGATCGACTCCAGGCTGTCCAGGTCCAGGATCCACAGGTCCTGCGCCCAGCCGCCCTCGTAGCGCTTCCAGTGCCGGAAGTCGCGGGTCACCGGCGAGTAGACGACGCGCCGGGCGTCGGGCGAGAGATCGCCGCCGCCGGACTCGGGCATCGGCAGCGCCCGCGGCAGACCGCCGGAGGTGTTGACCAGGAAGAGCTTCGTATCGCCCAGGTCCCAGCCGTCGCGAAGCGACCGGAACAGCACGGACCTGCCGTCGGGGGACCAGCCGTAGACCTGGTAGTCGTAGCCCCAGCGCGGCGCCAGCGGCCCGGCAGCCGGGTAGAAGGTCAACTGCCGGGGCGCGCCGCCCGCGGTCGGCACGACGTAGACCTGCTCGTCGCCGTCGTACTGGCCGGTGAACGCGATCTGCGAACCGTCGGGCGAGAACTTCGCGAACAGCTCGAGGCCGGGATGAGAGGTGAGCCGTGTCGCTGTGCCCCCGTCCGCCGAAGCGAGCCAGATGTCCCCCGCGTAGGTAAACGCGATCCGGTCGCCGGAGAGGTCCGGGAAGCGGAGCAGCCTGGTCGGTTCGCCGGTCTGCGCGACAACGGGCGCGGGCAGCGCGGCGACGGCCAGGGCCATGGCGTACAGCATGGCGCGCGAAACGTGACAGGGATCGATCATGGGGAACCTCCGGTCGCGAAACCGCGCTTCGGAGCGGCGGCGCGGGCGGCATTGTCTCACGTTCGGTTGCGGAATCCCTCAGGCCGCCCGGAACCCTGGGTTGCATCCGGTAAGCTGCCGCCGCTTCGCTGGGCGGGGGTACTGGCCGGCCAGGGGGCGGCACCAGACAACGAATCGAGACGCCGGCCGCGAGCCGGCCGCGGGAGACGGCAGCATGAGTGGGATCGAGATCACGGGAGCACGCGACTTCGAAGCGGCGGAGCACATTCTGACCGCGGAGGCGCTCGAGTTCGCGGGCGACCTGTGCCGGCAATTCGAAGAGCGCCGGGTGCAGTTGCTCCAGGACCGGGTCGATCGCCACGCCCGCATCGAGGCCGGCGAGGATCCGACCTTCCCGCGTGAGACCCAGAAAGTCCGGGACGCGGATTGGAAGGTGGCCCCGACGCCCGCGGACCTCAACTGCCGTTGGGCCGAGATCACGGGCCCCGTTGACCGCAAGATGATGATCAACGCCCTCAACTCGGGCGCCAAGGTCTTCATGGCCGACCTCGAGGACGCGCTCAGCCCGAGCTGGCGCAACGTGATCGAGGGCCAGCAGAACCTCTACGACGCGGTGCGCCGCCAGTTGGAGTTCACGAACCCGGGCAACGGCAAGGAGTACCGTCTCAAGGACGAGATCGCGACCCTGCTGGTGCGTCCTCGCGGCTGGCACCTGATCGAGAAGAATGTCTTGCTCGACGGCAAGCCCGTCTCGGCCGGCATCTTCGACTTCGGCCTCTTCTTCTTCCACAACGCCAAGGAAGCGCTCAGCCGCGGCAGCGGGCCGTACTTCTACCTGCCGAAGCTGGAGAACCGGCACGAGGCTCGGCTCTGGAACGACATCTTCGTCGCCGCCCAGGACGCGCTCGGCGTGCCTCAGGGCAGCGTCCGCGCAACCGTGCTGATCGAGACCATCCTCGCCGCCTTCGAGATGGAGGAGATCCTCTACGAGTTGCGCGACCACTCGGCGGGCCTGAACGCGGGTCGATGGGACTACATCTTCAGCGCGATCAAGAAGTTCGCGTTCCGCGAGGACATGGTGCTGCCTGATCGCGGCCAGATCACGATGACGGTTCCCTTCATGCGCTCCTACACCGAGCTGCTGGTTCGCACCTGCCACAGCCGCGGCGCGCACGCGATCGGCGGCATGGCCGCCTTCATTCCCAGCCGGCGGGATGCTGAGGTCAACGCGACGGCGCTCGCCGCGGTCCGCGCCGACAAGGAGCGCGAGGCCGGCGACGGCTTCGACGGAAGCTGGGTCGCCCATCCGGACCTGGTGCCGATCGCCCTGGAGGTGTTCTCGACCAAGATGGAAGGCCGTCCGAACCAGAAGGAACGGCTGCGCCAGGACGTGTCGGTGGAACCCGGCAGCCTGATCGACCTGAACGTCCCCGGCGGCACGCTGACCGAGCAGGGTCTGCGCAACAACGTCTCGGTTGGGCTCCAGTACATGAACTCCTGGCTCAACGGCAACGGCGCCGCGGCGATCAACAACCTGATGGAGGACGCGGCGACCGCCGAGATCGCCCGCGCCCAGCTCTGGCAGTGGGTCCACCGCAATGCCCGGATGGACAACGGCGCGCGGGTTACCGCCGAGCTCTACGAGCAGGTTCGGGACGAGGAGCTGAGCCAGCTCGGGGGCCGGTCCGCGAGCCGTTACGGTCTCGCCGTCGAGTTGCTCGACGACCTGGTGCTCGGTTCCGAGTTCCAGGAGTTCCTGACGCTGCAGGCGTACCAGCACATCTGAGTTAGCATCAGGGCGTGAGCACTCTGGCGATAGCGCGAGCCCTGCGTGAAGCGGGAATCGACCCTGACCATGCGACTGCGGTTGCCGAAGCCGTTGGCGAAACCATCGCCGAGACCGCCGCGACGCGAGCGGATCTGGCCGCGGTAGAGCTCCGCCTGAGCGACAAGATCACAGCGGCGTCCTGGCGGGTAATCGGAGTAGTGCTGGGTGGCGTAGGCGGTCTGCTGGCGCTGTTCCGGTTACTCGCGTAGCGGTTCGCTCACTGCCGGCGTGCAGCACGCGATCGAACTGGACGCGCTGCGAAGCGAGGTCGGCGACTCGGCCTCGGCGATGGCCAACGCGGTTTCGGCCTGTGTCCACTGCGGCTTCTGCCTGCCGACGTGCCCGACCTACGTCGAACTCGGGGAGGAGATGGACTCGCCGCGCGGCCGCATCGTGCTGATGAAGGAGGTGCTCGAGGGCGGCCTCGACCTGGAAGAGGCGCTGGAACACATCGACCCCTGCCTGGGCTGCATGGCGTGCGTCACCGCCTGTCCGTCGGGCGTCGAGTACGGCGAACTGCTGATGCCGTTCCGGGAACTGGCGGAGGCCGGCCGGCGGCGCTCCCCGTTTGACCGCTGGTGGCGCGGCCTGATGCTGGACACGCTGGCTCGCCCCGCGCGCCTGCGGTGGATGCTGCGGCTGGGTCGTCTGGCGGCGCCATTCCGCGCGCTGCTGCCGGCGCGTCTGGCCGCACCGCTCGATCTGCTGCCCAGGACCGCGGACCGCGCGCAAGTCGGCTTCGGCGTGTTCCCCGCGGCCTCCGAGCGGTGCGCCCGGGTGGCGCTCCTCGCCGGTTGCGCGCAGCAGGTGCTGGCGCCACGGATCCACCGCGCGACGATCGAAGTGCTGACCCGCCGGGGAGTCGAGGTCATCGTCCCGAAGGAAGAGGTGTGCTGCGGTTCGCTGGCTTTTCACGCCGGTGACGCGCCGCGGGCCCGCGCCGCCGCCGGTTCCCTGCTGCGGGTCCTCGGGCCCGAGGGTCTCCTGGCCGACGTCGACGCGGTGCTGACCAACGCGGCCGGCTGCGGTTCAGGCCTCAAGGAGTACGGCCTGCTGTTCGCGGGGCGGCCCGAGGAGGCAGCGGCCCGCGCTCTGGCCGCCAAGGTGCGGGACGTCTCGACGTTCCTGGCCGCGCTCGAGACGGAGGCGCCGCCGCCGCTGCCGCAGCCGCTGCGCGTCGCCTACCACGACGCCTGCCACCTGGCCCACGCCCAATCGGAGCGGGCAGGGCCCCGGCAGTTGCTGGCCCAGGTGCGGGGCGTGACCCTGGTGGAACCGCGCGACTGGCAGATCTGCTGCGGTTCGGCGGGCATCTACAACCTGGAGGAGCCCGAGCTTGCGGCCCGCCTGGGGCGCAAGAAGGCGGAGGCTCTGCTTGAGGGCGAACCGGACGTGATCGCCACCGGCAACATTGGCTGCCTGACCCAGATCGAGAGCCACGTGCATCGTCTGGGCTCGCCGATTCCCGTGCGGCACACGATGGAGATCCTGGCCTCGGCGCACGGCGCCGACTGAGCCCGATCGTCCGTCCTGAGGAGACTTCGGGCTCTACACGGACACCGGTCCAAACGTCCGCTATCCTCCGCGCGGTCGACCACCTTCTCTTCCACATCTTCCGCCTTCGCACTCATATGACGACACCGACTCGCATTGGCATCATGGGCTTCGGCCTTCTCGGTCGAAGCCTGTTCCGCCTCTCTCTTGACCGGCCCGAAATCGAGGTTGCCGGCGTGGCCGACACCGCCGATCCCGAGATGCTGCGCTACCTGCTGCGCTTCTCGACCCTGCCGTGGCCGCTCGACGCGGATGTCGCGCTCGAGAACGGCAGCCTGTGCGTCGACGGCTCGTGCGCCAGCGTGGTGCGCGTCGGCAGCGCCGGCGAGGCGCCCTGGGGCGACCTCGGGGTCACGACCGTGGTCGACTTCCGGGACACGCAGCCGACGCGGAGCGAGCTCGAGGGTCACCTTGAGGCCGGCGCCGAGCGCGTGGTGCTCTGCGCGCCCCCGGGCGGGGAACTGGACCGGACGGTCGTGGTCGGCTTGAACGAGGACCGGATCGAGCCTTCCGACCGAATCCTGTCCGCCGGCTCGTTCACCGCGCATTGCGCCGGACCGCTGCTGCGCATCCTCGACGGGGCCTTCGGCGTCGAGCAGGCGTTCATCAGTTCCGTGCGTGCCTACGGCGCCGGTTCGCGGCTTGCCGACGTGCCGGCGCCCGAACTCCGCTCCGGCCGGGCCGCGGGCGAGAACATCATTCCCTCGGTGACGGAAGCCGCGTCGGAACTCGAGACCGTTTTGCCCGATCTCGGCGGCAAGCTCTCGGCTTCGGCGATGAACGTGCCGGTCGCGAACGGCTCCGTGGTCGACCTGGTCTGCTGGCACCGCGACGCCGTGAGCGTTGCCGGGGTCAACGAAGCGGTGGCCGGGGCCGCCGACGGCGAATGGAGCGGCCGGCTGCGCTTCGAGCGCGAGGCGATCGTCTCGGCCGACACTGTGGGCAGCCGGGCGACCTGCATCTTCGATTCACAGGGAACGATGACCCTGGGCGATCACGTCTCGAAGACGATCGCCTGGTTCGACAACGGCTGGGGCTACCTGCACCGGCTCTTGGAACTTCTCGCCACGCTCGATGGCACGCCGGCGGCGGCGGGTGCTGAAGGGGGTGCCTCATGATCCGCGTCGGGATAAACGGCTTCGGTCGCATCGGCCGCAGCGTCTTCCGCATCCTCGCCAGCCGCCCCGACGTGCAGGTCGTCGGCATCAACGACCTGTTCGACGCGGAGCGCCTGGCCTACCTGCTGCGCTACGACACGGTGCAGGGAGTCTTCGACCAGGAGGTCGAGGTGACCGGCAACGGCCTGCGCGTCGGCGGCCGCCAGATCCGGCTCAGTGCGGAGCGGGATCCGTCCCAGCTCCCCTGGAGTGAACTCGGGGTCGACATCGCCGTCGAGTCGACGGGCGTGTTCAGGACCTGCGCCCAGGTGGCGCAGCACCTCGAAGCCGGCGCCTCGCGGGTGGTGCTCACGGTACCGGCCAAGGACGAGATCGACGCCATGATCGTCCTCGGGGTCAACGACGGCGATCTCGGTCCGGAGCATCGCGTGGTCTCCAACGCCTCCTGCACCACGAACTGTCTGGCGCCCCTGGCCAAGACGCTCGACGACGCGTTCGGTTTCGAGGAGGGGTTCATCACCACCATCCACGCGTACACCAACGGCCAGCGCCTGGTCGACTCACCGCACAGCGACCCGCGGCGCAGCCGCTCGGCGACCGCCAACATCATCCCCACCACGACGGGCGCCGCGCGCGCCGTCGGCAAGGTGCTGCCGCACCTGAACGGCCGCCTCGACGGCATGGCGATGCGGGTGCCCGTGGCGGACGGTTCGATCGTCGATCTGACCTGCAGGCTCCGCGGCGATGCCTCGGCGGAGGACGTGAACGGGGCGGCTTCGGCGGCGGCTGAGTCGAACCTGGCGGGCATCCTCCAGTACTCCGAAGACCCTCTGGTTTCGAGCGACATCCTCGGCAATCCCCATTCGTCGATCTTCGACGCGCCGCTGACCCGGGTCACACCGGCCGAGGGCGGCGGCGTGTACGCCCGCGTCGTGTCGTGGTATGACAACGAGTGGGGCTACTCGAACCGGGTCGCGGATCTGATCGAGCGGCTGGCGCAGCTCGGGCCCTGACCCTGAGTTCGTACCGCCCCGTCCGGGGCCGCCCGCCTCGCTTTCAGCTTCGGTTCGATGGATATTCGTTCCCTACTTGTTTCGGCGCCCATCCTGCCCCTGCTCCGGATCGAGCGGGAGGAAGATGCGGTGCCTCTGGCCGGCGCCCTGCTCGACGGCGGCATCGTGGTGCAGGAGGTGGCGCTTCGCACTCCGGCCGCCTTGCCGGCAATCGCCCGCATCGCGAACGAACTCCCCGAGGTCATCATCGGCGCGGGAACGGTGCGCAGGGCGGATGACGTGTACGCGGCGCGCGACGCCGGCGCCCGTTTCGGGGTCAGTCCGGGGATCACCCCCGAGATCGCGATGGCCGTGCACGAGGCCCTGATGCCCTTCCTGCCCGGCGTGGCGACGCCGTCCGAGATTCAGGGCGCGGTGGCCCTGGGTTTCTCAACCTGCAAGTTCTTCCCGGCGCCTGCCAGCGGCGGCCTGACCTTCCTGCGGGCTGTCCACGGCCCGTTCCCCGAGGTCGCCTTCTGCCCGACGGGCAACCTCGACCGCACCAACTACCGGCGCTACCTCGCCGAACCGAATGTCGTCTCGGTCGGGGTTTCGTGGATCACGCCGCCCGAGGCCTTCGCGGCCCGGGCCTGGAGCCGTGTCGCTGAACTGGCCCGGGCGACGGTCGAGGAAGTCCACGGCGTGGCCGGCGCCGTGCCGGCGGCCGCGGCCGGATCGTAGCCGGGAGACCGAGGCAACCGTGCAGCGCCGAGCCAAGATCGTCGCCACGATTGGCCCGGCGAGCTCGAATCCCAAGACCCTCGCGCGGCTGATCCGCGCCGGCGTCAACGTCGTCCGGCTGAACCAGTCGCACGGCACCCGGGAGGAGCATCGCCGGCTCATCCGGCTGGTGCGGCAGGTCAGCGAGAAGGCGGGACGGTCGGTCGGCGTGATGGTCGACCTGATGGGGCCGCGGCACCGGCTCGATCACTTCGAGGGCGCGCGAATGCTCAAGCGGGGCGACATCGTTGCCCTGGGCGCGGGCGCCGGCGCGGATCTGGCGCTCGACCGCGACATGGTCAAGCACGTCCAACCGGGCGAACAGATCCTGATCGACGACGGCAGGGTGCAGTTGGAGGTGCGGTCGAAGGACGAGGAGAAGATCGAGGCGGAGGTCATCATCGGCGGCGCCGTGTCGAGCCGCAAGGGCGTGAACCTGCCCGACAGCCATCTTCCGTTTCGCATCTCGGACAAGGATCTGGCCGACATCCGGATGGCGGTCGAGGAAGACGCCGACTTTCTCGCGGCCAGCTACATCGGCACCCCGGTAGACATGGTTCAGGTGCGGGAAGCGTCGCGCGAGGCGGGCCGCAGCCTGCAGGTCATCGCCAAGCTGGAGCGTCGGCGGGCGCTGGAGCACCTCGACGAGATCGTGCTCGAGTCCGACGGCGTGATGGTGGCGCGGGGCGACCTGGGGGTCGAGATTCCGTTGCACCAGGTGCCCGTGGTGCAGAAGCAGATCATCGAGAGCGGCTGGCGACACGTGCGTCCGGTGATCGTGGCGACCCAGATGCTGGAATCGATGATCGAGCATCCGCGGCCCACGCGGGCCGAGTCCTCGGACGTGGCGAACGCCGTGTTCGACGGCGCCGACGCCATGATGCTCTCCGGCGAGAGCGCTGCCGGCCGCTATCCCCTGGAAGCGGTGCAGACGATGCACCGGATCATCGCCGAGTCGGAGCGTTACCAGCTCTCGAAGCACACCTCCCAGCCGGTTGGATTCCACACGATGGAGGTCGGCCCCTACGACATCGAACCGCCGAATCGGCTGGGCGCGCTGGAGATCCCGGAGACGATCTCGGCCGCGGCCATCCTGTCGGCCCGTCATCTGAGCGCGCAGGGGATCGTGGTCCTCAGCCAGGGCGGTTTCACGGCCCGCCAGGTCGCCTGCCGCCGCCCGTCGACGCCGGTGCTGGCCTTTACCCGCGAGCCGCGGACCATGCGCGAGCTCCAGCTCGTGTGGGGCGTCCATTCCGTGCGGATGGACCAGGAGGTGTACCACCACGACGAGGTCGTCGCGATGGTGGACCGGCAGCTCCTCGCCGGCAACCTCGCCCTGCCCGGCGACACGATCGTGCTGCTGATGGGCGACCCGATCCAGGATCGTCCGCCGACGAACCTGGTGCGGATTCACCGCGTCCGCCCACAGTAGGACCGCCGGTCCGGCATCGGGGCGTCGGGCCGCATCCCGGCCCGCCGCTCCGGTACGATCAGCCGCCATGACCGACAGCGATCTTCAAATCTCCATCGAGCAGGACTACCCCTACCTCCGGGATCCGGTGCGCCGGATCTGCGAGCAGTTCCCGGGCGAGTACTGGCGGCGTCTGGATGCCGCGGCGGAGTATCCGACCGAGTTCGTGCAGGCGCTGACCGAGCACGAGTACCTCGGCTGCCTGATTCCCGAGGAGTACGGCGGGTCCGGTCTGCCGCTGCGCGCCGCGTCCGTCGTCCTGGAGACGATCCACTCCTCCGGCTGCAACGCCGCCGCGTGCCACGCCCAGATGTACACGATGGGCACGGTGCTGCGCCACGGCAGCGACGAGCAGAAGCAGGAGTACCTGCCGAAGATCGCCAGCGGCGAGCTGCGGCTGCAGGCGTTCGGCGTCACCGAACCGGTGACCGGCTCCGACACCACCCAGTTGCGGACCACGGCCGTCCGCGACGGCGACACCTACGTTGTCAACGGCCAGAAGATCTGGACCAGCCGGGCGCTCCACTCGGACCTGATGATCCTGCTCGCCCGCACGACGCCGGCGGACCAGGTCGAGAAGCGGTCGCGCGGCCTGTCCGTGTTCCTCGTCGACCTACGCGAGGCGCGCGGCAACGGCCTGGAGATCCAGCCGATCGAGACGATGATCAACCACGGCACCACCCAGGTCTTCTTCGACAACCTGCGCATCCCGGTCAGCAGCCGGATCGGCGACGAGGGCCACGGCTTCAAGTACATCCTGAGCGGCATGAACGCCGAGCGCATCCTGCTCGCCTCCGAGGCCATCGGCGACGCCCGCTACTTCATCCGCCGGGCCGTCGAATACGCCAACGAGCGCGAGGTCTTCGGCCGCCCGATCGGCCAGAACCAGGGCATCCAGTTCCCGATCGCCCGCGCCCACGCCGAGACCGACGCCGCCGAGATGATCGTCCGCAAGGCCGCCGCCCTCTACGACGCCGGCCGCGAATGCGGCGCCGAAGCGAACAGCGCCAAGCTCCTCGCCTCCGAAGCCGCCTGGAACGCCGGCGACACCTGCTTCCAGACCTTCGGCGGCTTCGCCTTCGCCACCGAATACGACATCGAACGCAAGTGGCGCGAGTGCCGCCTCTTCCAGACCGCGCCCATCTCGACAAACCTCGTGCTCACGTACCTGGCCCAGCACGTACTGGGCCTGCCGCGCAGCTACTGAGCCCGGCCGCAGCCGGCCGGCTGCCAGGTGCGACGCGGCTGCGCCGCGTCGCGGGGGTCGGCGGCTGGCGTGGCGGCGTCGGTTGCACCCGCCTTCTCCGGGCCCGAAGGGGTAAGGTCCCAGCGGAGGCGCCATCCGTGGGCCCGATGACGGGCGCACGGACTGGTTCACGGGTGGCGCGGATCGCGCCACCCGGGTTCGCACTTATCGGATGGTTGAAAGGGTAGTGCTCGCTGCGGTCGGCTGCGCTCCGGTTGGGCGTCGGTTACTGGAGGGGCACGGGCCGTCGCTTGCCGACAGCCTCGCTGGGACCTGACCCCTTCGGCCCCTGCGCCGGCTGGAGGGCGCCGGGCCGGGCCAGGCAGTCGTCCATGGGCCATCGTGGCGAGGTCAGTGCTTCGCCCAGTCGGTTTCCCGGGTACCAGGAAGTCCCGCCTTCTCTCTGAGGCGGTCGATCTCCGCGGCGAGAGCTTCGTACTCCTTTGCAAGCCTGCTGGCTTGGCGGTCCTTGGTGAAGATCGTCTGGTTGAGGAGCGAGAGGCTGTCGTTTCGGTGGATAAGGAGGGGAGGGTTGGTGAAACCGAGATCGGTCTGGAAGTTCGAGAGCATCTGGTGGAGCGCGGGGTCTTCGTCGTCGAGGTCCGGCACATTGGAGAGGACGAAGTGGAGATCGATGTGCTGCCGGCGGGGACCCGTTCCCTCCGCCCTGATGTCGCGGACGATCTTGGTCAAGCCGCGCAGGTTCTGCTGGTTCGGGAAGAAGAAGACGGCGACCGCATTCGGAAGGTGCCGGGTGCAGATCCCGCCGATATCGGTGTACCCGGTTCGGCAGTCGATCAGTACATGGTCAGGTTCGATCTCGGCCTGCCATTGGAGCTTCAGGTCCTCGAACAGGAGGTAGCCGTCTTGGTTCTCGTAGAGGTCGTTCCAGTCGACCGAGGCAAGTCGGGAGGCGTAGCCGCGGTCCTGGGAACCTGAGGGCATGATCCATAGCCCGTCGCCGTTGTTTGCAAGGTCGGCGGACTTTAGCAGGAAGTGCGCGGCGTCCGGCGCCATGCCGGTGTCCAGGTACTCACGAACGAAGTCGACCATGCCGAGGGTCGATTCGGCCGGTCGCCCGAGCTCAAAGGTGTCGAGAGCCGGCGCCTCGAGATCGAAGTCCACGATCAGCACCCGCTTGCCCCGGTTCGCAAGGTCGACCGCGACGTTGACCAGGGCCATCGTCCGGCCTACGCCGCCCTTGAAGGAGTAGAAGGTCGTGATGTACATCAGGGCCCTAGGCGGCTGGCTCCAGGTTGAAGTCGCCCTGCTGCTGGCGGAGGGCGGCCGTAGCTTCCAGTCTGCGGAATGGACCGGGTGTGTTCACTCCGGGCTCGCGGGCTGGTGCCTGTTCGGAGGCGCCAGGTGTTGCGAGGCGAACCAATTGAGACCAGCCGGCGGGCGTGCCGAGCAGACGGAGGTACCTGTCGTTCGCCGGGTTCTGGACGACAGTGCCATTCTCCCAGCGGTTCAGGGTGGCCTCGCCGAGACCGGTTAGTTGGGCGAAGGCGGCGCGTGTGAGCCCGTGGTGCTCGCGAATGCTGCGAACCTCGCTGGGCGCGAGCACGCCGAGATGGCGGCAGACGGCGTCGTGCTTGATTCTCTCCGCCTCGTGGTCGAGAAACTGGAACTCACACGCGGTGCAGCGACGAACTGGAAGTTCGACGTGCAACTTGACGGCGGTCTCGCCGGAGCCGTAGTTGAAGCCGTGTTCGTGCCGGTAGGTGACGACGGACGGTTCGTCGCATCGTGGGCAGGACGGATCGAAATCGACGGTTGCAGTTGATCCGGATTTGGGTCTCATGGTCGTCGTTGGTCCCTCAGTCGTGTTCCGAGTAATGGAAGCTGCGCCCGATGACCTTCCTGGGAGCCAGTTCGAGCTTCACGTAGAGCTTGGGTGCATCTGGCTCCAGATCGATCTTCATGACATATCCCATGGCGCCCTTGGGTTGTCGCAGCCGGACGATCTCGATTGGCTCGCCCTGCTCGATCCGGTCGGCAATCAGCCTCCAGGCGGAGTCCTCCTCGAAGTGCGTGTCGAACTCGGCCCCAGGCCTCCTCACGTCCTCCGGTCGCCAGTCGATCGGGCGGTCCGGTGTGAAGGAAGACACCCGAGTTCGACGCCGGCGGGCGAGCGCGGCCAGTCTCCCTCTCGTCGACTCGCTGAGACCGGCGGGTTTTTCCGGGCCATGGCTGGGCGTCATTCACACCGTCCACGATCATATGGTCAGGGACGCCGCCGTTCAACCGACGCAGTCGATCATGTGATTGCCCGAGGAGCCGCGCTGGGCACCCGAACAAGGCGGCTATGGACATGGACGAAAGGAGACCCACCTACTTAGTCCAGCACATGCTGGGACTGCCGAGGAGCTAGTGAGCCGGGCGGACGGCAGCCGGCGCGGCGTCGGCCGGCGCGGTGTCGTCGGCTGCACCCGCCTTCTCCGGGCCCGAAGGGGAGGGTCCCAGCGGGCGCTCGCGCTTGCCGGATGAATGGGAGGTTGGCGCTCGCTGCGGTCGGCTGCGCTCCGGTTGGTCGTCGGACGATGAGATACGCAGGCCGTCGCTTGCCGACAGCCTCGCTGGGATCCTCCCCTTCGGACCCTGCGCCGGCTGGAGGGCGTTGGGCACGAGGCATTCCCACACGGTCTACGTAGAGATCGTCTCTACGTCGAGTGGTTCCGGCGCGTTGCTCCTGCAGCTACGCCACGGGATCGAGCTTCGTTTTCTGGGAGACGACCAACCGCTTGAGAACGGACCAACAGGAGTCGTCATTGAGCAGCCGCAGATAGCGGTCGTTCGCGCGGTTCTGCGTGATGGCGCCAGTCTCCCAGCGCTTGATGGTCGCGTCTCCCAGGCCAGTGATCTCAGCGAACGCGGCGCGGCTCAACCTGTGGCGTTCGCGAATCGCTCGAATCTCCCAAGGAGTCAGCAAGCCGTGGTGGCGGTAGACCGCCTCGGTCCGGATGCGCTCGCCGACGTGATCGATGAAGTGGAAGTCGCAGGCCTCGCAGTGTCTCACCGGAAGGCGGACGTGGAGTTCCACCGCATCTTCGCCTGAGCCGTAGGTGAGCGTGTCGTCTACGAGTGTCGTGGTGGCCGACTCCTCACAGTACGGGCAGGCCGGCTCCTCGAGGGCGGAGAAGTCCATCGGGTCTTTAGTGCCGCTCGGCTTGTTCATGGATCGGTCCCTTCGCTCGTGTCGTCGTCGATTCCCCTTGGCTTCCGTGCGCCAGCCATCACTCTCCTTCAGGCCAGCGTCTTTGGGGATCGTATGATCCCTTGTTCGTGTCCGGCAAAGACGGTGTGATGGCAGCCGGTGCGCCGGTCGAGTCGCTTGCGCCGGGTTGCCGATCAGGCGAGCCGAGTCAGATGTTTGTTGCATTCGGCTTCGCCGTCCGGGATGGGGATCCCGGCGTAGAGCGCCCGGGCACGTCGCCACAGGTGCCCTGCCTCGTCGGTCCGGCCCTGCATCTCCTTGAGAAGCGCCAGAGGACGGAGGGCGTTCGCGTAGTCGAGCGCCGGGGGCTCGTCTTCTGCGGCGTACAGGGCCAGCGCCTCGTCGTAGCATGTCTCGGCCTCGGCCAGTCTCCCGGTGCTGCGATGCGCGTCAGCGAGGTGCCGGACGGCGTGGGCGAGGAGCATCGAGTCGGCTGCCGCCCGCGCGACCGCGACCGCTTCCTCGTAGCGCGCGACGGCGTCCGCGCGGCGGCCGGCGTCGTGCTCCACGTGACCCAGCCTTCCGAGCGCCGTGACGAGCGCGCGAGGGTCGCCGGCCCTGCGACACAGGGCCACGGCTTGAGTGAGCCTTCGTCGGATGAGGTCGGCGGCTTGGTCGAACTCGGCTTCGGTGGCCGGCTGCTCCGCCAGAGTCATCCGCCGCAGCGTCCAAGCCGCATTCATCAGCTCGTGCGCCTCATCCAGGGGCGAGTTCCGAGTGGGATCGTCATCGCTCATTTTGGGGACCCAGAGTATCGGGAACTGGCAGAGCCACAGCCCGCTCGTCGGTTGCTCCCGTCTTCTTCGGGCCCGAAGGGAGACGGTCCCAGCGGACGCTCGCGCCTGTCGGATGCTTGGAGGGTAAGCTCTCTGAGCTTGCCCCGGTTTCGTGGACACTTCATCCTTGGAGGAGGAGGTACCCACGATGCCAAGAACAAGACCTCGGTACCCGGCAGAGTACCGGCAACAGATGGTGGATCTGGTCCGGTCCGGGCGGAGCCCGGACCAACTAGCCCGCGAGTTCGAGCCCTCAGCGCAGTCGATCCGTAACTGGGTGGCCCAGGCAGACCGGGACGAGGGCCGCCGCGCTGACGGACTGACCACGGCGGAGCGCAAAGAGCTGCGGCGCCTGCGCCGCGACAATCGCCGGCTGCGCGAGGAGCGGGAGATCCTGGCAAAAGCAACGGCCTGGTTCGCCCGGGAGACGGGACCGAAGGGATCTTCAGGTTCATGAGGGCGCACCAGGCCGAGTTCCGGATCACGACAATGGCCCGTGTGCTCGGCGTCTCCACGAGCGGGTACTACGCCTGGTTGAAGCGACCGCGGTCGGCCAGGGAGAAGTCGGACACTGCTCTCGTCGAGCGGATGCGGGCGATCCATAAGCGGAGCCGGGGCACCTACGGCGCTCCCCGCATTCAGGCCGAGTTGGCCGACGACGGGGTTCTGGTAAGCCGCAAGCGGGTCGCCAGACTCATGCGAGAGTCCGGCTTGTCGGGCATCAGCCGGCGCAAGCGGCCGACGACAACCCGCCGCGCCGCTTCGGCGCGTCCGGCGCCGGACCTCGTCGACCGGAAGTTTGCGGCCGAGGTGCCGGACCGGCTATGGCTGGCCGACATCACCTACGTGCCGACGCTATCGGGCTTCCTCTACCTGGCCGTCGTCCTGGACGTATTCAGTCGGCGAATCGTCGGCTGGGCCATGGATTCGTCTCTCGCGACAGAGCTCGTGCTCGGTGCGCTGGAGATGGCCATCGACCAGCGCCGGCCGGAGGAGGTCATCCATCACTCCGATCAGGGCAGCCAGTACACTTCCCTGGCCTTCGGGAAGCGCTGCCGAGACGCAGGCATCGCGCTCTCGATGGGTTCCGTCGGAGATTGCTACGACAACGCCATGGCCGAGAGCTTCTTCGCCAGCCTCGAGTGCGAACTGCTCGACCGGACGACCTTCCGAAATCGCGCCGAAGCGAAGACCGAGCTCTTCCGTTGGATCGAGGGCTGGTACAACCCGCATCGGCGCCACTCAGGCATCGGACACCGGTCGCCCATCAACTTCGAAAGGGCCTACCGCGAAGCCGCCTGAACCCCAAACCTAAACCGTCCACGAAACCGGGGCAACTTCACTCGCTGCGGTCGGCTGCGCTTCGGTTCAATGTCGGCTTCTATGGGAAGGCAGGTGCCGTCGGTTGCCGACAGCCTCGCTTGGGCCCTTCGCATCCGATCCTGCGCAGGCTGGAGGGCGTCGTCGCTTTGCGGGCGCTTTCGTGGCGCTGCCTGTCCCTTACAGGTGAATGCTCGGAGGGTCCAGCGGAGGGACTTGGGTAGCTTGTATCTAGACAAAGGATTCCCCTTATCCCGCAACGAGATCCCGCTAGCGGTGTCGCTTCCGGTCCATGCCGAGCGTTACAACTGCCATCAGTTTTCAGCGTGTCCAGATCCCGGATGTTAGGCCAGGCAGCAAACTCGTTCCCGCGCCGGTGCAGGTTGCGGCGGGCGGAGCCAGCTATTCGGACGCTGCCTCAGTCTCCTTCCGTTGTGGCGACAGACTCAGCAACGTCGGTCTCAGGTGGAGCGGTTTCGTCATGCTCGATCGCTATAGTCCTGCTGTACATGAAGACGCCACCTGTAGGTCCTTTCTTCGAAGTCTTGGTGTACATGAACTCCTCACCTGTTGGTCCTCCTGCCTTCTTTGGGTCGGAAGTATCGCCCTCGTTTCGCGGGGAGCGGGGTTCCGGGGTGGTTTGGTTTTTCTCTTTGGTCATGGAGCTATCCTCTGACGTGTTGTCGTGGGGAAGCTAAGAGCGCTCTAAGGCCACCTTAGCGAAGGATACCTAGTATTGCGGCGACAAGAAGGGGCAAGATCAGAGTTAGCAGCCAGCCAGTCCCGAGTGCCAAGTGCTTCATTCGGACATCGTTGCGCTGCCGATTGTGATCGGCGCACTCACAGTATTGCAGCTTGAGCCACCGGGCACGCTCCTTAAGAGCCTTCTTGACAGGCTCTTCCGGGTTCATGGTGGATCTGGCGTAGATTGGGCGTATGCGTGACACAGACTGAAGTTGCCCCGGTTTCGTGGACGGTTTAGGTTTGGGGTTCAGGCGGCTTCGCGGTAGGCCCTTTCGAAGTTGATGGGCGACCGGTGTCCGATGCCTGAGTGGCGCCGATGCGGGTTGTACCAGCCCTCGATCCAACGGAAGAGCTCGGTCTTCGCTTCGGCGCGATTTCGGAAGGTCGTCCGGTCGAGCAGTTCGCACTCGAGGCTGGCGAAGAAGCTCTCGGCCATGGCGTTGTCGTAGCAATCTCCGACGGAACCCATCGAGAGCGCGATGCCTGCGTCTCGGCAGCGCTTCCCGAAGGCCAGGGAAGTGTACTGGCTGCCCTGATCGGAGTGATGGATGACCTCCTCCGGCCGGCGCTGGTCGATGGCCATCTCCAGCGCACCGAGCACGAGCTCTGTCGCGAGAGACGAATCCATGGCCCAGCCGACGATTCGCCGACTGAATACGTCCAGGACGACGGCCAGGTAGAGGAAGCCCGATAGCGTCGGCACGTAGGTGATGTCGGCCAGCCATAGCCGGTCCGGCACCTCGGCCGCAAACTTCCGGTCGACGAGGTCCGGCGCCGGACGCGCCGAAGCGGCGCGGCGGGTTGTCGTCGGCCGCTTGCGCCGGCTGATGCCCGACAAGCCGGACTCTCGCATGAGTCTGGCGACCCGCTTGCGGCTTACCAGAACCCCGTCGTCGGCCAACTCGGCCTGAATGCGGGGAGCGCCGTAGGTGCCCCGGCTCCGCTTATGGATCGCCCGCATCCGCTCGACGAGAGCAGTGTCCGACTTCTCCCTGGCCGACCGCGGTCGCTTCAACCAGGCGTAGTACCCGCTCGTGGAGACGCCGAGCACACGGGCCATTGTCGTGATCCGGAACTCGGCCTGGTGCGCCCTCATGAACCTGAAGATCCCTTCGGTCCCGTCTCCCGGGCGAACCAGGCCGTTGCTTTTGCCAGGATCTCCCGCTCCTCGCGCAGCCGGCGATTGTCGCGGCGCAGGCGCCGCAGCTCTTTGCGCTCCGCCGTGGTCAGTCCGTCAGCGCGGCGGCCCTCGTCCCGGTCTGCCTGGGCCACCCAGTTACGGATCGACTGCGCTGAGGGCTCGAACTCGCGGGCTAGTTGGTCCGGGCTCCGCCCGGACCGGACCAGATCCACCATCTGTTGCCGGTACTCTGCCGGGTACCGAGGTCTTGTTCTTGGCATCGTGGGTACCTCCTCCTCCAAGGATGAAGTGTCCACGAAACCGGGGCAAGCTCAGACTTGTACGGTCGGATTCTGGGCATCGAGAGTCCATGGGATGTGACAGGCGTCGAGCTTCGGCTTGAGGCCGGCGAGGTGGAAGTGTTCGTGGCTCGCGGTCGTGGCGAGTCGTACCGTTGTCCGGAGTGCGGCGGCGCGGCGACCCGGCACGACTCCCGTCGTCGGCGCTGGAGGCATCTGCCGACGTGCCAGTACCGGACGATTCTGACGGCGGACGTTCCTCGCGTGCGTTGTTCGGAGCACGGCGTGCGGACGATCAGCGTGCCGTGGTCGGACGCGGGCTCACGTTTCACGGCGTTGTTCGAGGCTCTGGTGATCGACTGGCTGGGCTCGGCGAGCATCTCGGCGGTGGCTCGGCTGCTGGACCTGAGTTGGGATCAGGTGTCCGGAGTGATGAAGCGCGGGTTGGAGCGGCGCGGTTCGGCGCCGGCATCGAGGGTTCTCGGCGTGGACGAGACGTCGTTTCAGAAGCGCCACGAGTACGTGACGGTGGTGGCGGACATCGAGGGCGCGCCGCGTGTGCATCACGTGGCGGACGGTCGGGGCAAGGACGCTCTGTCTTCGTACTTCGAGTCGTTGTCGGAGGCTGAGCGGTCGAAGATCGAGACGGTGGCGATGGACATGTGGCCGGCGTACATTTCGGCGACGGTGTCCTGCCTGCCGGACGGCGCCGAGAAGATCGCGTACGACAAGTTCCACCTCGCGGCTCATCTCGGCGACGCCGTGGACGAGGTGCGCCGGGAGGAGCACCGGCAGTTGCGCAGCCTGGGCGCCGAAGGCCTGACGGACACGCGCTACCTGTGGCTGTACCACCCGGACCGGGTGCCGGAGCGCTCCTGGGGCCGCTTCAAGGAGTTGATCGACGGCACGTCGAAGACGGCTTGCTGCTGGCACCTCAAAGAGGTGGCGATGATGATGTGGGAGACACGGGACCGCGCCGAGGCGCTGGCTACGTTCAGGGGCTGGTACTCGTGGGCGATCCGCAGCCGGCTCGAGCCGATGAAGCGCGTCGCGCGAATGACCAAGGCACATCTCGACGGCCTACTCAACGCGATCGAACGAGGCGTCACCAACGCCCGCCTCGAAGGCATCAACTCCGTCATTCAGTGGCTCAAGAAATCAGCCCGAGGCTACCGAAACCGAGACCGCTTCCGCACAGCCATCTACTTCCATCTCGGCGGCTCGACCTCCACCCCCATTCACTCATATTCCACACGAAACCCTGAAGAGCCTCTTGACATTTTGTTCCGGCGGGTAGGCTTCAAGGTCGGTAAGGAGAGGGATGTACCGGTAGGGCTGACCGACCAAGGCCCGCACCAGATAGTACGCGGCTACAGCAAGAGGTACGGATGAGGCAGCTAGGAGGCTTGCGACAAGTGTTTCGTAGGAGTCCAAGGGCACGGTGAGGTCGCGGAATGCAAGAGGGGTAAGGCCCACCAAGAGAACTAGAAAGCCGAGCAGTGCTCGGGCCTTTGACACGAGACTATCGATGACGCCAATTTGATGGTAGTACTCTTGTCGGTATGAGGCAAAGAGACGCTCGTCATTCATGGGTGGCGGTTGGTGCCGGTGTTTGGTCTCTTAGGAGTGCAGGCGGCCTTGGAAGAGCCCGATCCCGCGCCGCGGCCAGGGCCCGCTTGCCGTAGACCTTGCCGACGTGGACGCGGTAGTCGCCGGAGGCGAAGATGTCGCCGATGGGGTCTTCGGTGTCGAGGCCGGAGGCTGCTGCGGCGATGGCGTCGTCGGAGAGGTCGCTGCCGACGAGTGATGACACGTCGACTGCGGTCGGCACGGCGCCGACACCGCCGACGACGAGGCCGGCTGCGGTGCAGCGGCCGTGATGGACGGTGACCGATGCCGCGGCGCCGACGACGGCGTAGCCGGAGGCCGGGTGCTCGAACTTGAGGTAGGCCGAGCCAGTGCCGGCGCCTGGAGCGGGGATGTCGACGTGGGTGAGGATCTCGTCCTCGCCGACATCGGTCATCAGCAGGTCCTGGAAGAAGTCGCCCGCGGCGACCGAGCGGGTGCCGGACGGGGACTGGAGGTGGACCGAGGCGCCCAGCAGGA
This sequence comes from Candidatus Multivorans sp., assembly GCA_965222875.1. Classification (GTDB taxonomy): domain Bacteria; phylum Acidobacteriota; class Thermoanaerobaculia; order Multivoradales; family Multivoraceae; genus Multivorans. Next base: position 177,573 of record CBDCVC010000001.1, read on the forward strand.
CGAGCACGGGCGGCAGATCCGAGCCGGGGTCGGCGTGGGCGATGTTGCCGCCGATGGTGCCGCGGTTGCGGACCTGGGCGTCGCCGATGTGGCCGGCCGCTTCGGCGAGAACCGGGCAACGGGCGGCGAGCAGGTCCGAGGCCGCGATCTCGGCGTGGGTGGTCAGGGCGCCGACCCGGACTGAGCCGCCGGCATCGGAGATGCCCTTCAGTTCGTCGAGGCGGCCGATGTCGATGACCACGGGCGGCTGCGCGAGGCGCAGCTTCATCATCGGGATCAGGCTGTGGCCGCCGGCCATCAGCTTGGCGTCTTCGTGCTCCTGCAGCAGGCCGAGCGCTTCATCGACCGATCCGGCGCGGCGGTAATCGAACTGGGCTGGGTACATATCGGTGCTCCTGATTCGGCGGCTTTGCTTGTTTGGCTGGGAGATTGTAGACGGTTTGAGGACTATTCGGCGTTCACGGCACGCCACACCTTCTCGGGCGTGAGCGGCATGTCGATGTGAGTGACGCCGAACGGCGCCAGCGCGTCGACGACGGCGTTGACGACGGCCGGCGGCGAAGCGATCGCGCCGGCTTCGCCGACGCCCTTGACCCCCAGCGGATTGTGCGGGCAGGGCGTCGTCGTGCGGTCCAGTTCGAACGGGATCAGGTTGTGGATCTTGGGCAGCGCGTAGTCCATCAACGAGCCCGTCACCAACTGTCCGCTGTCGTCGTAGACCGCGTTCTCCCACAGCGCCTGACCGATCCCCTGCGCCAGACCCCCGTGGAGTTGGCCGTCGACGATCATCGGGTTGATCACGTTGCCGACATCGTCGACCGCGGCGTAGCGCAGCAGTTCGATGGCGCCGGTCTCCGTGTCGATCTCGACCACGCAGATGTGGGTGCCGAACGGATAGGTGAAGTTGGCGGGGTCGTAGAACGTGGTGGCGGAGAGGCCCGGCTCCAGGTCGTCAGGGTAGTTGTGCGCCAGGTACGCCTGGAGGGCCACGTCGCCGAGCCCGAGCGCGCGGTCCGGCGAGCCGGCTACGCGGAAGCTGCCGTCCTCGTACTCGATGTCCTCGGCGGAGGCCTCGAGCAGGTGGGCGGCGATCTTCTTGCCCTTCTCGATGATCTTGTCGACGCTTTCCGCGATCGCCGAACCGCCGACGGCGGCGCTGCGGCTGCCGTAGGTGCCCATGCCGAACTGGACCAGGTCGGTGTCGCCGTGGATCACCTCGACCGCCTCCGGAGCGACGCCGAGCCGGTCGGCGACGATCTGGGAGAAGGTCGTCTCGTGGCCCTGGCCGTGGGAGGAGGAGCCGGTGTAGACGGTGACGGAACCGGTGGGGTGGACGCGCACGTCGGCGCTCTCCCACAGCCCGGCCTGGGCGCCCAGCGAGCCGACGACCGCCGACGGGGCCAGACCGCAGGCCTCGATGTAGGACGAGAAACCGATCCCGAGCTGCCGGCGGCCGTTGCCGTTGGCGCGGCGGGACGCCTGCTCGCGGCGCAGGTCGTCGTAGCCGACCATCTCGAGCGCGCGGTCCATCGCCGGCGCGTAGTTGCCCGAGTCGTACGCGAGCGCGACCTGGGTCTGGTACGGGAAGGCGTCCGGCGGGACGAAGTTCCGCTTGCGAACTTCGATCGGTCCGAGTCCGGTCGCGTCGCCGGCGAGATGCATCAGCCGCTCGATGACGAAGGTCGCCTCCGGGCGTCCGGCGCCGCGGTAGGCGTCGACGGGCGCGGTGTGGGTGAAGACGCCGGTCACGTGGCAGTGGATCGCCGGGATGTCGTACTGGCCGGACATCAGCGTGCCGTAGAGGTAGGTCGGCACCGCCGGCGCGAAGGTCGAGAGGTAGGCGCCCATGGCGGCCTTGGTGTCGACCCGCAGGCCGATGATGCGTCCGTCGCCGTCAAACGCCATCGCGCAGTGCGTCGAGTGGTCGCGCCCGTGGGCGTCGGTGAGGTTCGTCTCCGTGCGCGTCGCGGCCCACTTGACCGGCCGGTCTAGCTTCATCGAGCACAGGCCCACGATCGCCTCGTCGGCGTAGTGGTGGATCTTGCTGCCGAAGCCGCCGCCGACCTCGGGCGCGACGATCCGCACCTTGTGCTCGGGCATGCCGAGCGACGCGAGCGTCATCAGCAGGCGATGGACGTGCGGATTCTGGGTCGTCATGTGGATCGTCATGTCGCCGGTCGACGAGTCGTAGGACGCGAGCACCGCGCGCGCTTCGATGGCGTGCGGGATGAGGCGGTTGTTGCGGAGATCGAGCTCCACCGTCTGGGCGGCCTGCGCGAAGGCGGCGTCGACCGCGTCTTGGTCGCCGATCTCCCAGTCGAAGGCGACGTTGCCGGGCGCGTCTTCGTGGACCGTGGGCGCGCCGTCCTCGAGCGCTGCGACTACGTCGGCGACCGCGTCGAGCGGTTCGTAGTCGACCGCGACCCGTTCCGCGGCGTCGCGGGCGACGTAGCGGTCCTCGGCGACTACGACCGCCACCGCGTCGCCGACGTGGCGGACGGTGTCGGCGGCGATCATGGGGTGGGCCGGCGTCTTGAGGCCGGGCAGCAGCCAGCCCACGGGCACCACGCCGGGAATGCCGGCCGCCGCGACGTCGCGCGCCGTGAGCACGGCGAGGACGCCGGGCAGCGCCTCGGCAGCGGAGGTGTCGATGCCGCGGATGCGGGCGTGGGCGTAGGGGCTGCGCACCATCGCGGCGTGCGTCATGCCTTCGACCTTCAGGTCGTCGGTGTACTTGCCGCGGCCGGTGATGAGGGCCGGGTCCTCCCGGCGCTTGATCGAGGTGCCGAGTACGCGCGCCATCTCAGTTCATCCTTTCGGCGGCGTACTTCACGGCCTCCACGATGTTGTGGTAGCCGGTGCATCGGCAGATGTTGCCCTTCAGCCCCTCGCGGATCTCCTCGTCGCTCGGGTTCGGGTTCTGCGCCAGCAGGTAGTTCGCGGACAGGATCATGCCCGGTGTGCAGTAGCCGCACTGCAGGCCGTGCTTCTCCCAGAAGGCGTCCTGCAGGGGATGCAGCTCGCCGTTCTGGGCCAGGCCCTCGATTGTCTGGACCGCCGCGCCGTCCGCCTGCACCGCAAGCACGGTGCAGGACTTGACCGCCTGGCCGTCGACCAGAATCGTGCAGGCGCCGCAGAGACTGGTCTCGCAGCCGATGTTGGCGCCCGTGAGGCCCAGATCTTCCCGCAGGAAGTGGACCAGCAGGCGCCGCGGCTCGACCTCGGCCTGTACCGCCTTGCCGTTGACTTCGAGTTGTATGGACACGGTCATTTCTGGAGTGTCTCCTTTCTATTGGCGATCTACGAGCAAGCGCGAAGTGAAATGGCGATGGCGGCAAGAACGACCAGGGCGCCGCCGGCAAGGTAGGGCCAGAGTTCCTTGGCCAGACCGGCAGCGAACCGGCCGGCGAAGGCGGCCTGGGACGGCGCTTCGGCGCCGGCAGTAGCCGCCGCTGCAGCCGCCCGCGCCTCAAGCTGCTTGTCCAGGCCCTGGAGGCCCTGACGGGTCAGCACCTTGGCCGAGCTGTCGAGTAGCCGCTGGCCGACGGCGGCGATGCGGCCGCCGACTCGGGCGTCGATGTCGTAGTGCAGCAATGTGCCGCCGTCGTCCGCCTCCTCGAGGCGAATGGAGCCGGTACCGTTGACGAAGCCGGGCGCCCCCTTGCCGTCCATCTTCAGGTTGTAGCCGTTCGGCGGGTCGAGGTCGAGAAGCTCGACGCCGCCCTCGAACAGGCCCTGGACGGGGCCGACCTTCATCTTCAGCTTGCCGCGGAACTGGTTGTCGCCGACCGGGGCCATGTCCTCGCAACCGGGCAGAGTGCGAGACAGCACCTCCGGGTCGAGGATCGCTTCCCAGACGACATCGCGCGGCACGGCGAGGGCGTGCTTGCCTGTGATCTTCACGTTCCGTGGCGGCGGGACCGGCTGCCTGAGAGCGGACCGCGATGGGAAGTGGGCGCGACAGTGAACATGAGCGCGGGCAGAGGGAGATCTACCACAGGCCGTAGCCGCGGGTCTTCTGACCCGCGCGGAAGACGCGCCGCGAAGCGGCGACTGTTCTGCGGTTGCTACGCCCGCACGTAGCGGACCACCGGATCTTCCTCTGACTCCAGTTCGCCTACGTTCTCGGCCACGAGTTCGCCGCGCTGGTAGAGGTACTCCACGTGCGCGCCGGCCTCCTCCAGGGCGAGGAGCACGGTGTAGCCGCGGACGGCGCCGAACAGGGTGCGGCTGATGTCGGCGGTGGTCTGCGACGCCCGGCAGGTGTCGACGATCTGTTCGAGCCGTTCGTGGTGGGAGTGGCGGATCTCTCCGACTCTCGCGGTCACGTCCTCGATCGGCTCCTCGTGGCCGCCCAGCCCGACCTGGATGCCGTCGAGCGTCTCGACCTTGCCCAGCGCCTCCAGGTAGTGGCCGAGGCCCATGTTCAGGGTCAGCGACTCGGGCGACTGGTGGGGCGTGATGCGCGCCAGGACGTGATCGGCGGTCAGCAGGATGTCGTCGACTCTGAGGCACACCTGGCCGGGACAGTGGCCGGGCACGTGAAGCACGTCAATATCGAGGTCCTTGCCGTCCGCATCCGGGACGGGTTGGCCCTCGTCGAGCAGGAACTGGACCGGCACCGAGCCGTAGCGCGCCTTGGGCGCCGTGTACATCATCATCAACTGGTCGCACTTGCCGGCCGATAGGCCGGCGCGGTTCAGGAATACCCGAAGCTGGTGCGAGGCGACCACGACCCGTTCCTCGTAGTGGGTCAGCACGCGGCGGTCGAGGACGTGGATGCCTACCGGCGCCTCGGTGTGGCGGCGGACGAACTGAAGGCCGCCGAAGTGGTCCATGTGGCCGTGGGTGATCAGGATGACGTCGATGTCGGCGAGGCCGATGCGACTTCCGAAGCGGTCCTCGATCGAGGCCAGGCCGCGCACCAGGTTGTCGTTGGAGAAGTCCATGCCCGATCCGCAGTCGACCAGGGTGCGGCGGGCGCCGTCGTCGATCACGTAGACGTTGCCGAAGAAGTTCGGGAAGACCTCCAGGTTCAGGGCGTACACGACCCGGCCGGCGGCGCTCACGAAACGTCGCGGCGACTCGAGCTGCTTCTTCGCGTTCGAGGTGCTTGCCCGCATGGGTTTACTCAGGCTAGCGGCGCCTCGCGCCGGGTGCGGGCGAGACGCCCGCGCCCCTCGGCCCCCTCCGAAGGCGGCGTCAGTGGGTCAGCGCGGAGACGAGTGCGTCGACGGCCTGGTCGGCGATCTCTCCCATCTCGTCGTCCGTGCGGTCCTGGATCGGGTGCCGCACGTAGACGACCTCCGGCGAGGAGCCGAGCGACTTCGACTGCGACTCGGCTGCGTCCTGGAACTCGCACGAGGCGACGAACACGGACGGCAGCCCCATCTCTTCCAACTGGGTCGTGTCGTGCACACTGCACGACGTGCAGGACCCTCAGTCGGCCAGCGCTTCGATCACCGCGTCGCAACGCTGGGCGATCTCGGCGCGCAGGTCGGCCGGCGCCACCTTGGAGAAGGTGGGCTTGGTGAAGCGGAGCACGGACGCGCCGCGGCCTGCGACCCGCTCCTCGACGCGGTCGAGGAAAAGGTTGCCGCGCGCCTTGGAGATGTCGAGCAGGGCGATCGTCTTGCCGTCGATGGAGTCGAGTCGCGGCGCCGCAGTGCGCGCTGCGGGGGCCGCCTCGTTCGTCGGGTCGATCAGAGTCTGGACCATGGGTTGCCTCCTCGGTGAGCCCCGAACGATACATGACGCGCGCTGCTATCGTCGCCTGCCATGGTCGCATCATCTTCCGTCTCCTCCCCGGCGCCTCCGGGCTTCGATCAAGGCTTGGTGGCGGTGGTCAAGAAGGACTGTCCGACCTGCCAGTTGGTCGAACCCGTGCTGGACGAAGTCCGGCGCCACCGGCCGGTCCTGGTCGTGACCCAGGACGATCCTGCGTTCCCCGCCGGGGCAAGTCCCGTTCACGACGCGGACCTGACGTTGTCGCACCGGCTGGGGATCGAGATCGTGCCGACGCTGCTGTCGCGCGACGGCGGCTCCACGGTGGGCACCGCGATCGGCTGGCACCGCGACCGGTGGCAGGAGGTGAGCGGCCTCGACGGGCTGGGTGCGGATCTGCCGCCGAGCCGTCCGGGCTGCGGCGCCTTGAACGTGGAACCGCAGCACGCCGAGCGGCTCGCGGCGCAGTTCGCGGGCGGCGGTTCGCGCCGGGTCGAACTCGGCGACCAGGAAGACGATGTCGAGGCCTGCTTCGTGCGCGGCTGGACGGACGGCCTGCCGGTCGTGCCGCCGACGCCGGAGCGGGTCGAGCGGATGCTCGCCGGCACCGGGCGCGACCGCGGGGACGTCCTTGGGCTCGTGGCGCCCGACTACGGGAAGTGCACGGTCGAGAAGGTCGCCGTCAACGCTGTGATGGCCGGCTGCCGCCCCGAGTACATGCCGGTCGTTCTGGCCGCGGTCGAGGCGGCGTTGACGGAGGAGTTCAACTGGCACGGTCTGGCGGCCACGACGTACTTCGCGGGTCCGATCGTCGTGGTGAACGGGTCGGTGACCTCGGCCATCGGCATGAACTCGAAGATGAACGTCCTGGGGCAGGGCAACCGGGCGAATTCGACCATCGGCCGCGCGCTCCAGCTCGTGCTGCGCAACGTCGGCGGCGCCCGACCGGGCGAAGTGGATCGGGCCACGCTCGGCAACCCCGGGAAGCTCAGCTTCTGCTTCGCCGAGCGGGAGGACGACTCGCCCTGGGAATCGTTGGCGGTGGAGCGGGGCGTTCCCGCAGGCGCCTCCGCCGTGACCCTGTTTGCCGGCGAGGGACCGCGCGGCGTGGTCGACCAGTTGTCCCGCAGGCCGGAGTCGTTGACCCGCTCGCTGGCGGCGGCGCTCCTGAGCGTCGCCCACCACAAGCTGGTCGTCGGCTTCGACGCGATGCTGGTGGTGGGTGCGGAGCACGGCAACGTGTTCCGTCGGGCAGGCTGGGACAAAGCCAGACTGCGCCGCGAACTCGACGGTCTCCTGTTGCGATCGGGCGCCGATCTGGTGCGCGGCGCCGGCGACTGCGACGAGGGGCTGCCCGAGAAGATGGCCGGCGCCCAGGTGCCGAAGTTCCGCTCGGGCGGGCTGCAACTGGTTCACGCCGGCGGCAACGCGGGCCTGTTTTCCGCGGTGATCGGCGGTTGGGTGAGCGGTCCGGTCGGCAGCCAGCCGGTCACGCGCACCGTCGGCGACTGAGCGGGGCAGTGAGATGCCCGTTGCCTGCGGGCTGGTGGGGCCGTCTTCCCGGCTCGTTCACGCGAAAAGGGTCTGATTCACTCATGTCCACTCTGCTGATGCTTCGGCGAACTCCGCGGCAAGCCCTGGGCGGTCTACCGGGAGGTGGTGGCCGCTCTCGAGATCGAGCAGCTCTGGCATCACCGGGCGCCCGGTGGCGAGTCGCTCGTCGACGTCGCCTCGCGCGCGTTGGAACCTGGAAGAACCGGCCGACGCCGACGAAGAACGCGGACGGCTCCCGGCTCGACCGCGACGGCGCCGGGTGGCGGCCTCCGCAACCCCTCTTCGACGCACCCTGAGGATGCCCGCAGGGTATGCTCGACCTTGACACGCTTCCAAGGGCTGCGTTAGCGCCGCCAAACCCATCGCGAGCTCCGTGTTTGGCCCCAGCCCCCACCTCACCAGGAGTCTTCGCGGCGAAACTCACGAGGTTGCGTTTCTGCCGCGCAGACTCCTAGAATGGACGGTCCTGCTGTGCGATTCGAGACCTTAGTTCCGCCGGATCGCGTGAGGCGCCCCCGAAGAGGGGGGCCGCATCGATTTGGCGACATCGCCGGCTGATGGAGAACCTGGAGTGATGAGCTTGCGTACACGAACCCTTGCATTGCTCGGAGCCCTGTGTCTGCTGCCGGCGGTCGGCTGCGGCCCCGAGGTTCCAACCGTTACCATCACGGTCATCGCGCCGCTGACCGGCGAGGCGGCCGTCTACGGTGAGGAGATTGCGAACGGCGTCCAGTTGCGTCACGAGCGGCTGATGGCGGGCGATGAAGACATCGGCTACAACGTGGTCCTCGAGATCGTCGACTCCGAGGGCGACCCGACACAGGCCGCGGCGCAGTTGGAAACGGCGTTCGCCACGTCGTTGGCAGCGATCGGCGGGGTGACGAGTGACGAGGCCTTGGCCATGATTCCGGTCGTCAACGAGGCGGATCGGGTTCTGCTGTCGCCGTCCGCATCGAGCCCGGAGTTGAGCGGCGTGTCCGAGTTCTTCTACCGGCTCTATCCGAGTGCGGAGATCGAAGCCTCGACCATGGCGACGTTCCTGCGCGACAGGCTGCAGGTGGAACGGCTCGTCGTGGTCGCCCAGGACACGGCTTTCGGCACCTCTCTCGCCGACTCCGTCGAGGCGGTTTGGGGAACCCCACTCGCAGGCCGCGTCCTCTTTACCGCTTCCAGCGATCAGAACGTCATGGTCAACGAGGCGCTGAGCCACGAGGCGGATGCGATCTACGTTGCCGCGTCCGGGGCGGCGCTGGCCGAGGCGATGCAGGCGCTGCGTCTTGGTGGCTTCAACGGCGCGCACGACTACCTGGCCGCGAGTTCCTCGCTTGCCATCGAATCCGTGCTGACGGCGGCGGGCCCGGCCGGGAACAACAGCTTCATGACCGCGCCGCTCTATGACGCCGAAAGTCCCGAGGAGCCGGTCGCGTCCTTCGTCGCCGCTTACCAGGAGAAGCACGGCAGCGTTCCGAGTTACTACGCGGCCCTCGGCTACGACGCGCTCTGGGTTTACATCGAGGCCCTGTCCGAGGTCGGGGTGATCGCCGTCCCGAGCGATTTCCTCAAGGGCATGAGAGTGGTGCGCGAACTCCAGGGCGTGACCGGAAACATCCAGTTCCGGGAGACTGGGGACGTGCAGAAGTTCACCCGCATCTACCAGATCGTCGACGAGAAGCCGGTCGACTTCGAGAAGTACCAGAAGAAACGCACCGACGAAATCCGGCGGAAGATACAAGAGAACATGCGGGCGCTTGAAGAGGCGAACAGGAACGCCAACCGGTAGGAACCCGCGGGCCCCGATCCCGATCGCTGCTAAACTGCATCCGTTCCACCTACCGACCGGTCGGCAGACAATGTTCTCGTAGACCAGGAGACCCGCTTCCATGTCCGGAATCGTTCGCTACGGCAGCTACGTACCGTTCTTTCGCATCCAGCGGAAGGCCATGGGCGGAGGCCGCGGCGAGCGCGCTGCCGCGAGCTACGACGAAGACTCGGCCTCAATGGCGGTCGAGGCCTCGCGTGAGGCGCTGCGCGAATTGCCCGACGGGGCCGCGGTGGACACCGTGGTGTTCGCCTCGACCAGCCCCCCGTACAGCGAGAAGCTGAACGCGGCGACGCTCCAGGCCGCAACGAACCTGCCCAAGGCGGTTGCGGCGCTCGATTTCGGCGGTTCGAGCCGCGCCGGGCTGTCGGCCCTTCTGGCGGGCCTGGACATGGCGGCGGCCGGCCGCACCGTCCTGGTGGCTGCCAGCGACGTGGTCGTCGGCGCTCCGAGCGGTCCGCGCGAGTCGGGCGGCGGCGACGCGGCGGCGGCCTTCGTCCTCGGCGGCGGCGAAGAGGTTGCCCGCCTGATCGGCCGGGCTTCCTGCACCGAAGAGGTGCTCGACGTCTGGCAGAGCCCCGGCATGCCCTTCGCCAAGCAGTGGGAGGAGCGCTTCGGCGCCAGCATCTTCACGCCCCTGCTGGTCGACACGTTCGCCAGCGCTATCGCCTCTGCCGGGGTGGCGGCCTCCGATCTCTCCAAGGTCGTGCTCGACGGCACGAACGCCCGCGTCTTCCGCGGTTTCATGCGCCCCTCCGGACTCGCTCCCACGCAGCTCGCCGACGGGATGGCGGGCACTGTGGGCCGCGCTGGCGCCGCCCACGCCGGCCTGGTTCTCGCGAGCGCGCTGGACGGTGCGTCTGCCGGCGACAAGATCGCGGTGGCCTGCGTTGCCGACGGCGTCGATGTGGCCGTGTTCGAGGTCACCGACGCGATCGACGACGGCCGGCCGAAGCGAACCGTAACGTCCTGGGTCGGGTCCAAGCGCGACGATCTCGCCTACACGACCTACCTCAAGTGGCGCGAGGTGCTGCCGTTCGAGCCGCCGCGGCGCCCCGATCCCGATCGGCCCGCGGCGCCGCCCATGCAGCGCGCCGAGCGCTGGAAGTTCGGTTTCCTCGGCTCCCGCTGCAATCGCTGCGGCAACACGAATCTGCCGCCGCAGCGGGTGTGCGTCGTCTGCCAAGCGTCCGACGATTCCACGATCGAGCCCTATGCCGACGGCGAATGCCGGGTCAGCACCTACACGCTGGACCGGCTCGCCTACTCCCTGCAGCCGCCCGTCGTCGGCGCGGTGGTCGACTTCGACAAGGGCGGCAGGATGCTCTGCCAGCTCACCGACGTCGACCCGGACAAGGTCGCGATCGGCGACGAGTTGGAAATGACATTTCGCCGCCTGTACACTGCCGGGGGCGTACACAACTACTTCTGGAAGGCGCGCCCGAGGCGCTGAAGATTCGATACCCAAAGACGGACCCGTCCGAAAGAACGACCAAGGAGCACCAATGGCCAGCAAAGGAATCTGTGATCGCGTCGCCATCGTCGGCATGGGCTGCACGAAGTTCGGCGAACACTGGAACCGCAGCACCAGCGATCTGCTGGTCGATGCCGTGCAGGATGCCTACGGCTCCGCCGGGATCGAGCCCGACAACGTCGACGCCTACTGGCTCGGCACCACCGGCAGCGGCATCTCCGGCCTGACGCTCTCCGAGCCGCTCAAGATCCAGTACAAGCCGGTGACCCGGCTCGAGAACATGTGCGCCACCGGCAGCGAGGCGATGCGCAACGCCGCCTACGCGGTCGCTTCCGGCGCCTACGACCTGGTCATGGCGGTCGGCGTCGAGAAGCTGAAGGACTCCGGCTTCTCCGGTCTCACCGGCAGCGCCCCTCCGGGCGACGGCACCGAGTCCGGCATGACCGCGCCGGCGAACTTCTCGCTCCTGGCGCCCGCGTACGCCGAGAAGTACGGCGTCGACCTCGAGACGATGCGCGACGTGCTCACCCGCATCGCCTACAAGAACCACTACAACGGCGCCCGCAACGAGAAGGCGCAGTACCAGCGGGAAGTGCCGGTCGAGAAGATCAACTCCTCGCCCAAGATCGCCGGCATGCTCGGCATCATGGACTGCTCGGGTGTCTCGGACGGCGCCGCGGCGGCGGTGATCTGCCGTGCCGAGGATGCCCACAAGTACAACGACAACCCGATCTTCATCAAGGCGCTGTCGTTCGTGGCCGGTCCGGCCGAAGGCGCCAAGCGGCAGGACTACGACTTCACCACCTTCCCCGAGGTCGTCGAGAGCGCCAGGGACGCCTACGAGCAGGCCGGCATCCAGGATGCGCGCGAGCAGATCAGCATGGCCGAGGTCCACGACTGCTTCACGCCGACCGAGCTGGTGCTCATGGAGGACCTCGGGTTCTCGCCGCGCGGTCAGGCGTGGAAGGACACGATGGACGGCCGCTTCGATCTCGACGGCGACCAGCCGGTCAATCCGGACGGGGGCCTCAAGAGCTTCGGCCATCCGATCGGCGCCTCCGGCCTGCGGATGATGTACGAGATGTGGCTGCAGCTACGCGGCGAGGCCGGTGAGCGTCAGATCGCCGATCCCAAGCTCGGCCTGACCCACAACCTCGGCGGCGCTCCGGGCCGCTGCGTCAGCTTCGTCTCGGTCGTCGGCCTGTAGGTTAGCTCGCCGCCCGCGTCAGCGCCTCGTCCATCGCCGCCAGCGCGAAGTCGACATCGGCGTCCGTCAGGCAGAGCGGCGGCTTGATCCGCAGCACGTTGCCGGAGAGCCCGCCCTTGCCGGCCAGGGCGCCGAGGTTCTTCAACTCGTCGAGAACCCGGCCGGTGAAGGCGGTTGCGGGTGTCTTCGAACGCCGGTCGGTGACCAGTTCGACGCCGATCATCAGGCCCTGGCCGCGGACATCGCCCACCGCTTCGTGGTGCTCGGCCAGCACCCGCAGACCCGCGATCAGCCGGCTTCCGAGGACCAGTGCGTTCTGCTGGAGTCTCTCCTCCTCGATCACCTCGAGGACGGCCAGACCGGCCGCCGAGACGAGCGGATTGCCCCCGAAGGTGTTGATGTGGAGATTCTGCGCCAGCGTGGCGGCGACCTCCGAGGTAGTCACCACGGCCGCCAGGGGCAGGCCGTTGCCGATGCCCTTGGCCATGGTCACGATCTCGGGCACGACGCCGGAGCGCTCGAAGCCCCAGTAGTGGTCGCCGGTGCGGGTGAAGCCGGTCTGCACCTCGTCGGCAATGCAGACGCCGCCGCTGGCGCGGACGATGTCGTAGACCTCCGCCAGGTAGTTCGGCGCTCCCATCGTGACGCCGCCGGCCCCCTGGATGGGCTCGGAGATGAAGGCGGCGACCTGCCCCGGAGTAGAGCACCGGATCAGTTCCGCGACATCCTCAGCGCACTGGCTGGCGATCTGCTCCGGCGTGCCGGAGAACGGGTTGCGGTAGGGATCGGGGTTGATCGCGTGGTGGACGGGTCCGCCGCGCTGGGCCCAGGACTTCCAGGTGTGGATCGCGGTCAGAGCTCCGGTCGGGGCGCTGCCGCCATGGTAGGCGTTGCGGATGCCGACGACATCGGAGTGGCCGGTGTACAGCCGCGCCATCTGGATGGCCAGATCGTTCGCCTCGCTGCCGCTGTTGACAAGGTAAACGCGGTCGAGTTCGGGCGGCAACTTGGCCAGCAGCGCCTCCGCAAAACGCGGCATGTTCGGATGCAGGAAGGCGGTCGAGCTGTGGGCAAGGAGCGCCATCTGCTCCTGGACCGCCGCGACGATCTTGGGGTGCGAGTGGCCGCAGGCAACGGTGCAGATGCCGGCGAACAGGTCGAGGTAGCGCCGACCGCTGTCGTCCCAGACGTACTGGCGCTGGCCTTCGACCAGCATCACGGGTTCGCTGTACAGGGTGAAGAGGGCCGGATTCACGTGCTGCCGGCGCAGGGCGAGGATCTCCTCGCGGGTGGCGCCCGCGTACGGTCGGGGCCGGTGGCTGCACGGGGGCAGTTCCAGGGACCCCGACCGTGTCGGAGTCGCGACGTCAAGTGCCACGGTCATGGTTGCTGTTCCTCGGCGGCCCGTTCCTGAGGCCGGCTGTGTGGTTCGCTGTTCGGCCGCTCAGGTTCGCGGCGTGACTTTCAACCCTAGCCCAGCAGATCGACGATCGCGAGGGCCATGACCTGTGTGGACTCTGTGATGTCGGACAGCCGGCAGCGTTCGTCGGGCTGGTGGGCTTGTTCCAGTTCGCCCGGGCCGTAGGCGACGCACTGCCCGATCCCGCCGATGCGCTGAAAGTGCTTGTGATCGTAGGTGCCGGGACTCGCCACGAGGTCGGCCGGCTGCCCGGTCGCCGCCTCGATGCCCCGGCTCAGCGACTCGACCAGCCGGCAGTCGTCGGGCGTCTGCGTCGGCTCGACGCTGAGCACCTCCTCGACCTCGAATCGAACGCCGGGCCGGCGGGCCTCTACCGCCGAGAGCACTCCCTGGACCTCGGCGCGCACCGCGTCCGCTCCCTCTTCGAGCAGGTAGCGGCGGTCGACGACGAGTTCGCACTGGTCTGCGACGCAGGGTGACGGCAGCCCTTGGCCGTGGCCGTCCAGGAAGGCAGACTCCCCCAGTCCCTCGATGACCTGGCCGCCCGCGATCGAGTTCACGTTCAGGGTCGGCCGGCGGGCGCCCTCCGGAACCACAGGCAGTTCCGTGACGAGATCGCCGAGCGCCTCCTGAAGCCCGAGCGCCGCTTCGGCCGCGGCGTCGATTGCCGAGACGCCGAGAAAGGGCATCGAACCGTGTGCGATGCGCCCGCGGGCCACGATCCGGAACCAGAGCACACCACGGTGACCGATGCAGATCCGCGTCGGGCTGAAGGGCTCGGGAATGATCACGTAGTCCGTCGTTCGGCTCGTAACGCGGCCGATCCGGGCCAGGTGGGCGACCCCGGCCAGACCGCCGCTCTCTTCGTCCACCGTGCCGCTGATCTCGATCGTTCCGCGCAGGCTGACCCCGCTGCGCCGGACCGCTTCGGCGGCGAACACCGCGGCGGCGATGCCGGCCTTCATGTCCGCCGAGCCGCGGCCGTAGAGCCAGCCGTCGCGGATTTGGCCTCCGAAGGGGTCGACCGTCCATCCGTCCCCCGGCGGCACCACGTCGATGTGGCCGTTCAGGTGCAGGGCCGGCCGCGCTTCGCGTCCTCGGCGCCGGGCGAGCACGTTGACTTTCGGGCGCTTCGGATCGGTGCCGGGCCCCTCGACGTACTCGGTCTCGAAACCGTCCGCCTCGAGCCGCACGCCGAGCAACTCGGCGCACTCGCGGTAGGCGTCCCCAGGCGGGTTGACCGTTGGCACGCGGATCAGCTCGGCCGCGAAGTTCGCCGCTTCCTCGCCGCAGACGGCCGCCTCGGAGAGGACGCGGTCCACGACATCCGCGCGCAACCGGGCGAATTCGCTAGCGTCTGACGTCATGGGCGGTGAGGCTCCCGGCGGTTGCGTGTTTGCGGGGGGGATGGACTCTTGTCACAATGATCCCGCCGCTTGTGCCGGTCGGCGGGACGGCGGCCGACGAGGGCCGTCACCGACGCTGTTGGCGGCCGGGCAGGCACCGCCGCTGATGGCAGGAGAGATGATCTATGGCGAGAATCTTAGCCTTGACGCAATGGAGATGGCGGTCGGCGTGGCTGGGACTCGGGTTGCTCGCGCTCGTGGCCGGAGGTCCAGGCTTGGCTGAAGAAGCCGCCGGAGATCCCGGCCTGACCGCGGTCGAAGGCATCCGGGTAGGTCAGATCACCTACGAGGAGCGCCCGACCGGCTGCACGGTCGTGCTGGCGCTCGGCGGCGCGGTAGGCGGCGTCGATGTCCGGGGCGGCGCTCCGGCGACCCGCGAGACCGACCTGCTGCGTCCCCACAACATGATTCAGGAGCTTCACGCCGTCGTCCTCACCGGCGGCAGCGCGTACGGTCTCGATGCCGCGGGGGGCGTAATGCGCTACCTCGAGGAGCAGGACATCGGCTACCGGGTCGGCGCCGGAGTGGTGCCGATCGTGGTCGGCGCTTCGTTGATGGACTTGGGCATGGGCGGCAGCAGCAAGCCCCGTCCGGACGCCGAGTGCGGCTACCGGGCCTCGGAGGCGGCGACGACCGGCCCGGTGGCCCAGGGCAACGTGGGCGCCGGCGCGGGCGCCACCGTGGGGAAGATGGGAGGCCGCGGATCGAGGATGAAGGGCGGCCTGGGCAGCGCGTCGCACCGGCTCGAGCAGGGCCCTTCGGCGGGTTTGGTGGTCGGGGCGCTGGTCGCGGTCAACGCGGTGGGCGACGTGATCGATCCGGCTACAGGTCAGGTCGTCGCGGGCGTGCGCGGCCCGAACAACGAACTGCTCGACGCCCGCAAGCTGCTTCGCAGCGGCCTCGGCCGCGACCGCCGCGCCAGTCGACGGGAGGCCGCCAACCGTGAGAACACGACGATCGCCGTGGTCGCGACCAACGCCACCCTGAGCCAGGCCGAGGCGACCCGGGTGGCGCAGATGGCCCACGACGGTCTCGCCCGCTCGATCGTCCCGTCCCACACCCCGGGCGACGGCGACACCGTATTCGCGATCGCCACCGGCGTTCTCGAAGGGCCGGCCGACGTCAGCCGGATCGGCGCTCTCGCGGCCGAGGTGCTGGCCGACGCGGTGCTCAACAGCGTGCGGCATGCCGAGTCGCTTCCCGGCATCCTCGCCGTCCGCGACTTGCCGTGAGGCGATGACGGTGTCAAAGAATCCGTTTCGTCTCGACGGCAGCACCGTCGCCGTGATCGGCGCCGGCTCGGGGATCGGTGAAGGCGCGGCCGAGGCCTGCGGCCGCCAGGGGGCGCTGGTCGCCTGCTTCGATGTGAATCTGCCGGCCGCGCAGGCGACGGCCGACCGGATCGTCTCGGCCGGCGGCCAGGCCGAAGCGGCCGAACTCGACATCCTCGATCCCGCAGCGATGGCCTCGGCGCTCGAGGCGCTGAGCGATCTGCGGGGCGTGGTGGCGACGCCCGGAGTCAATGTCCGCAAGCGCCTGCTCGACTACCAGCCCGAGGAGTTCGACCGGGTCGTGACGCTCAACCTTGGTGGCGCGATGTGCGTGTTGCAGGTCGCGGGAGGGCTGCTGTCGGCTGCCGGCGGCGGCAGCATCGTGCTGCTGTCTTCGATCCGCTCCCAGGTCGTCGAGCCGGGGCAGGGCGTCTACGCGGCGACCAAGGCCGGCATCGTTCAACTCGCACGCGCTGCCGCGGCCGAACTCGGCCCCAGTGGGGTGCGGGTGAACGCGCTGGCGCCGGGTGTCGTCGACACGCCGTTGACCAAGCCGATCCAGCAGAACGAGGGCTGGAACCGCGCCTACGCCGAGAAGACGGCGCTGGGCCGCTGGGGCCGTCCGGACGAGATCGGCAACGCGGCTGCGTTCCTGGTCTCGGACGCCGCGAGCTACATGACGGGCGCCGTGCTCTTCGTCGACGGCGGCTGGACCGCGATCGACGGGCGGTTCGAGCCTCCGGCCTGAACCGCCCGGCCGGCTTGGCGCGCTCCGCGGCGTTCCTTGGTCATCTGAACCCCAATGACTTTCCAGACTTGGCTCTTCAACGAGTTCGGCGAACCGGGCGCCATCGCATTCCTGCTTGCCGTCCTCGCGGCCATGGTCGTCCTGTTTCTGACCGAGAAGCTGCCGATCGACCTGACCGCCTTCCTCGGTCTGACCCTGCTGATCTTCACCGGCTACGTCGCCGTCGATCAGGCGTTCACCGGCTTCGCGTCGTCGGCGGTGATCACGATGCTGTCCATCTTCATCGTCAGCGCCGGGCTGATGCAGACAGGCGTCGCGGATCTGGTCGGCGGCGCCATCCATCGCTTCGTCGGCAGCCGCGAGACGCCGCTGATGATCGCCGTGATGCTGGTCGCGGGGGTGCTCTCGATGTTCATGAACAACATCGCGGCGACCGCGGTGCTGATGCCGGCGGTCGCGAGTCTCGGTCGGCGTGCGCACCTGCCGCCGTCCCGCTTGTTCCTGCCGCTGGCCTTCGGGGCCATCCTGGGGGGCACCGCGACCCTGGTCGGGACGCCGCCGAACATTCTGGCGGCGGCGATGCTGCGGGACCGCGGACTCGAGCCCTTCGGACTCTTCGACTTCACGCCCTTCGGCGTGGTGTTGCTCCTGGGCGGCGTCCTCTTCATGCTCACTGTGGGCCGCCGCCTGCTGCCGGGTCGCAAAGCCGCGACACCCGGCCGTCATTCGGAGCTCGCGGATCTCTACGGCCTCCATGAGGGACTGTTCTCGATTCGCATCCCGGCGGCTTCGCAGCTCGACGGGGCGACCCTGCGCGAGACTCGGTTGGGGACCACCCTGGGAGTGCAGCTCCTCGGCATCGCGCGCGGCGAGGACTGGCGGTTGGCGCCCAAGGACGACGTGCGGCTGCTGGCCGGGGACGAGCTGGTCGTGCAGGGCGACGCCGAGGAAGTGCAGCAGATGCTGCGGCTCCAGGGCGTCGATCTTGGCACCGCCACGACGCTCGGCACCGCCACCACGGGGGAGATCGGCGCGCCGGACGCGGGCGTGACCGCGCTCAGGGCGCGGGTGGCCGCCGCGTCGCCCCTGGCCGGGAGCACGCTGGCCGCGACGCGGTTCCGCGAGCGTTGGCGCGTGTTCGTGATCGCGGTGGAACGCGACGGCGAAGTGCAGGTGGACCGGCTCGGCGAGCTGCGGCTCGTGAGGGGAGACGTGCTCTACGGTCTGTTCGGAGACGACGCGCCGGAGATCGACTCCGACGTGCTGGAGATCGAAGAGAGCGGCCCCGCGGCGCTGGACAGGCTCGAGGATCAGCCGCTGCTCGTCATCCGGGTGCCGGAGAACTCTACGCTTCTCGCCAGCGGCGCCGGCGTCGAGTGGATGGGCCGGCTGATGGAACTCACCGTGGTTGCGGTCGAGCGGGGCGGCGAGGTGCTCTGGGGGCCAGGGCCCCAGGTCGAGTTCGAGGCCGGCGACCGGCTGTTCGTCAAGGGCAGGGAGCGGCGCCTGCGCGCCCTGCTGCGCATGGGCGGCGTCGAGTTGACGTCGGGGGTTGCCGCGCCTGCGTTCGAATCGGAGGAGGTCGGCATGGCCGAGGCCACGCTGGCGCCCCGGTCCGGTCTCGCCGGGCGGAGTCTCGAGGAGATCGAGTTCCGCGATCGGTACGGCGTGCAAGTGCTCGCGATCTGGCGCGAGGGAAGGGCCATTCGCAGCGGTCTGGCTCAGCTCGCGCTGCGCGTAGGCGACGCGCTGCTGCTGCAGGGGCGCCGGGGCCGGCTCGGTCTCCTCTCCCGGGAACGGGATCTGGTCGTCCTTTCGGATGTCGCGGAGGAGCCCCGTCGCCTGAACAAGGCGCCGTATGCCGTTGGATGTCTGGCCTTGATGGTGGGACTGGTGGTGACCGGAACTGCACCAATTCAGGTCGCCGCGTTCGCTTCCGCGAGCCTGATCGTGCTGTGCGGCGCGCTGACCATGGAGGAGGCCTACCGCGCGGTCGAGTGGCGGGCGATCTTCCTGGTCGCGGCGATCCTGCCGGTGGGATCGGCGATGGAGAGCAGCGGCACCGCGGCTCTGCTGGCGAGCAGCGTGATGGACCTGGCCGGCCCGGCCGGGCCGTATGCGGTGCTGGCGTCGCTGGTCCTTCTTTCGAGCCTGCTCAGCCAGTGTCTCGACGGTGCGCCGGCGGTGGTGTTGTTGACGCCGGTCGTGCTGGAGGCGGCTTCGGGCCTCGATCTCTCGCCCTACCCGTTGATGATGGGCGTGGCGCTCGCGGCCTCGGCTGCCTTCATGACGCCGTTCAGCCACAAGGCGAACCTGCTGGTCATGGGCGCCGGCGGCTACCGCAGCATGGACTACCTGAAGGTCGGCACGCCGCTCACGGTGATCCTGCTCGCCGTGATCGTGTGGATGGTGCCGCTCCTCTTCCCGTTTTGAACCGGCTCTCCGGGCCGTTTCCGTCCTGGGAACGCGGGCGTCTTGCCCGCTTCCGCCTCCGGGGAGTGGGGTATCAT
Source organism: Candidatus Multivorans sp. (assembly GCA_965222875.1). Taxonomy (GTDB): domain Bacteria; phylum Acidobacteriota; class Thermoanaerobaculia; order Multivoradales; family Multivoraceae; genus Multivorans. The sequence goes on from CBDCVC010000001.1 coordinate 196,706, forward strand.
CGTTGGCCACTTGCCCCGTGAAGATCCAGCGAACGTTGGGAGATCGCCGATGTCACCTGCACTGCACCGCGCCAGCCGAGTTCTGACCCTGACCGCGCCCCTTCTGGTGCTGGCGGCCGGCGCCGGCGCTCAGACCACGGGCGACATCCGCGGTGCAGTCCGCGACGCGAACGGCGACGCCCTGCCCGGGGTCACGGTCACCGCGACGATCGAGGATCGCGGCCTGTCGCGGACCACGTTCGCCGGCGCCGGCGGCCGCTTTGTGCTGTCGTCGCTGCCGGTCGACGACTACGTCGTCACCGCGGCGCTCGAGGGTTTCCAGGACCACCGTGTCGAAGGCGTGCGGGTGGGCATCAGCAGCACCGTGCGGCTCGACATCGAACTCTCGCTGGAGGCGGTGGAGGAGGAGGTCACGGTGACGGCGTCGCCCATCCTCGACGTCACGAATTCCAGCGTCGGCAGCAGCTATACCGCGGAGTTCATCGAGGACCTGCCGACCGACCGCAACTTCTGGGATCTGGTCGCGGTGTCGCCTGGGATCAGCTCAGAGTCAGAGGGCAGCACGTCGATGTCCGCCTTCGGCTCGAGCACGGCGTCGAACTCCTGGCGCATCGACGGCCTGGATACGACTTCGTCCGACACCGGCAACTCGTACTGGTGGTTGAACGCGGCGATCATCGACGAGGTCCAGGTGCTGGGGCTCGGCGCGCCGGCGGAGTACGGCAGCATGTCCGGCGCCGCGTTCAACGTCGTCACGAAGTCCGGCTCGAACGACTTCTCCGGCTCGATCGACTGGTACCACCAGAACGACGGCCTGACGGAGGAGAACGCCGAGATTGACGGCATTCCCTTCCATCGCGACGAGTTCGACGACATCACGGGCACCCTCGGCGGTCCGTTCGTGCGGGACAAGGTGTGGTTCTTCGGCTCGGTTCAGTTCGCGCGGGACGCCTACACCGAGGCGGGCGTGGACCCCAGCTTCCCCACTGCCTATCCGGCCGACCGCTACGACCTCAAGATCAACGCGGCGTTCAACGACAGCAACCTGATGGAGGCGAAGTACCACTTCGAGGACTACAGCTTCGTCTTCGCCGCCGCCAACACGACGCCCGACGCCATAGGGAACGAGTTTGGCACGAATCCGGCCTGGGGCCTCCAGGTCCAGTCCGTCCTGACACCGAACGACTACCTGGAAGTCATGTACGCCGGTTACGACGGCACGGACGACGTGCTGTCGGCGACGGGCAGCGAGGCTGCGCCCTACGCGGACTACTCGCCGGCGGACGGCGGTCCGACACAGTACAGCGGCAGTCCGGGATACCAGTATCGATGGACGCTCGGCCGCGACCAGTTGGACGTCAAGCTCTCCCACCACGCCGACGACCTGTTGAACGGCGACCACGACTTCAAGTTCGGCATCTCCTACGGCACCGGCACCGGCGACACCCGCACCGGCGGCGGGCCGAACGGCGTCTACTTCTACCGCTACGCGTACTACCCGGACTACCCCTACTACTACCGGGTCACGGCGCGGCCGTTCCACTACGGCGCCGATACGACGGCGGTGTCGGCGTTCGTCGACGACTCCTGGCAGGTCAACTCGAACCTGACCCTGAACGTCGGCGTGCGGTACGACAAGCACAACGGCGAGATTCCGGACTTTCCGCGGCTGAACCAGGACTGGAGCCCGACCTCCGACGTCATCCCGGGGGTCAAGGATGTCGTCGATTGGTCGCTCGTTTCGCCGCGTCTCGGCATGGCCTACCAGATCGGTGACCGGCAGGTCTTCCGCGCCTTCTACGGCAAGTTCTACGACGCCGACGTGACCGGCAACTGGTACGCGCCGCCGCCGGACCCGCCCGCGTACGTCACGGAGTCGGGGCCTTCCCTGGACGGTCCCTGGACCTACTCGTCGAGCTTCGAGTACCGGGGAAACCTGCACCATCCCGATCTGAAGGCGCCGGAAACGGACCAGTTGACGCTGGGTTGGGAGCGTCGGTTGGGTGACAACTTCACCCTCGGCATCCAGGGCGTCTACAAGGAAGCGAAGAACCTGATCGGCTGGGAGATCCTGGACGACGGTGTCTACGAGAATGTGCCGTGGACGAACCCGTTCACGGGCGAAACGGAGCAGTTGTTCAGCATCATCGAACAGCCGACGACGCGCAAGGGCAACCGGCCCGGCGACGGCTCCAAGGCGCCGCCGGGAGTCAGCTACAACCAGCAGTACGAGGGCGTCGTCGTCTCCTTCAACAAACGCTACAGCGACGGCTGGAGCATGCAGTCGTCTTACACCTGGTCCGATTCGACCGGCTTCATTCCGCGGCCCTTGCTCCAGGACCAGGGCAGCCCGTTCTACACGGACAACGACGGGCGCGATCCGAACAACTGGATCAACGCCGACCAGGCGCTGCAGAACGACCGCGAGCACGTGTTCCAGTTCCAGGGCAACTTCGAGCTGCCGTGGAAGCTCATCGGCACCGCGACCTACAGCTTCCTCACCGGCAAGCCGTACAGCCGCCAGTTGACCGTCGGCCTGCGCACGTCGGCGTCGCCGCTCGCTCAGGGCGGTCAGACGGTGATCGCAGTTCCCGCCAGCGACGACACGCGGCTGCCGGACCAGAACCTCGTCGACCTGTCCTTCGGCCGCCGCTTCGACGTCGGCAAGGTGGAGTTGAAGCTCGATCTCCAGTTGTTCAACGTCTTCAACGAGGACGCCCACGACTGGTGGGAGGAGCTTACGGTCGCGCCGGACGAGATGTACGTGCCCGACGGCTACCTCTACCCGAGGCGGATCATGCTGCGCTTCGGGCTCGAGTTCTAGCCGTGCTCGATCAGGTTTCGCGGTCGAGGCGTGATCGGACTTGCTGCATCAGCTCTTGTATCCGGGCGATCGTCTTCTCCCGGTTCAGCTTGGGTGCGTCGGGGACGCGGCCTGCATAGCGGAAACGGACGGCGTATGGGGTCAGTTCGACAAGACCGCTGAGATCGATCTTTGGAGGCTGTTGGGCGGTCAGGACCTCAAGCAGTCGGTTGCTTGCTGAGCGAGGAATCCCGCGATCTCGTCCGCGAACACTTCCGAGTCGGTCATGCCGCGGAGAGCAGCTAGATCGCGCTCCGCGGCCTCAAGCAGAACTCGGGCGCACTTAGGGTCGCTCATAGAGGACCTTGCCCTCGCGGAGGGCCCGCGCCACGACGTGGTTCAGCGAATCGCGCCAGTAGTCGACTTCGTCTCGGGCATACAGCAGGATGTCGGTCGGGACGGAGAAGTGGGCCAGTTGCCTGCTCAGGCGAACCGACTGTTCGTCACGTTTGCCGACAGTGTTGAACGGCTCGGACTGGATGACCAGCAGATCCACGTCGGATTGTCCTTCCTGATCTCCACGGGCCTGGGACCCGAAGAGAACCACCCGCTCGGGAGCCACTTCGGCGACGATGACGTCGACCATCTCCGCGAGGACCGCTGCTGTCGGGGAGGTCATGGCCAACGTCAGCGTCCGTGGTAAAGCGTCGCGTCCTCGGTGTGCAGGCCGCGGGGATCGTCGCGCTTCGACTCGTAGAGACGGCCCTCGGCATCGACCAGGTCGTCGCTGAAGATCGTCTCGTCGACGGCGACGTTGCTCGGGCAGGAGATCTCGATCAGGTTGCCGGCGGGGTCGCGGATGAACATCTGCATCGCGCCGTCGGGCAGCCTGCGGACCTTGCCCCACGGTGAGGTGTCGATGGCGCCGAGTTCGCGCATGCGGAAGAAGATCGAGTCGAAGTCGTCGACTTGCAGGCAGAGGTGGCCGCGGA
>CBDCVC010000002.1:0-1707500 GCA_965222875.1 Candidatus Multivorans sp.
AGGACGTTCGCCCGCGTCTCGACCAGGCCCATCATCGCCGGTACTGCGCCACCCCGGCGAAGCCGCCGAAGGGCAGCTCCCCCTCGCCGAACCGCAGCTTGCAGCCCGAGATCCTCCGGCTGCAGACGTCCCGCGCCGGGTCCGCCACCGCCGCGTCCATCGCGTCCCAGTACCGGCCGCCGCGGTACGGACAGCCGTCGTCCGCGGGCGGGTTCCGCCAGGCGCCGCCCACGCGGCGCCGGTAGGCCCACTGGCACACGTCCCGCAGCACCTGGCGGCGGGGGATCATCGCCAACTCCAGATCCAGCGGAGACGAGAGCTGCCACACCACCTCCTCGCGCCCCTCGCTCGACAGCCGGTCCACCACCCACGACTCCACCGGCCAGTGACGGCCGGGATCCGCCTCCGAAGCGCCGTCCAGGTGCCGCGCCAGCGTCCGCACGCGCTCCACCGTGGCCCCCTGCCAGTCAGCCGGAGCCGCAACCGCGTCCAGCTGCGACACCCGCAGCACCGGACGCACCGAGGCCCCCGACTCGCCGAATCCGGCGCCCTCGAGCGCGATCGGCAACGGGGGGTACTCGTGGCCGCCGTAGCGCACCGACGCGCCGGCGCCGGGACCCGTCGTGTACCGCTCCACGCCGCCGCTCTGAAGGCGCACCGTGAACAGGTCCACCACCGCGCCGGCGTCCAGGCGCGACGCCTGCACCGAGGACGTCGGACCGCCCGTCGACGGAGTCGTCACGCTGGTGGGGTCGGGGCCGCCCTGGACGGTGATGGCGACCGAGCCCGGACCTCCGGGAACCGCGGCGATCACCACCGGCGTCGGAGGCACCTCGTCGACCGCGCGGACCGTCACCGAGCCCGCGCCGCCCGCGATCGCCGGCAACTCCACCGCCTCGACCGGCGCGGCCGCGACGACCGCACGGACCGAAACCGAGCCCGCGCCGCCCGCGATCGCCGGCAACTCCACCGCCTCGACCGGCGCGGCCGCGACGACCGCACGGACCGAAACCGAGCCCGCGCCGCCCGCGATCGCCGGCAACTCCACCGCCTCGACCGGCGCGGCCGCGACGACCGCACGGACCGAAACCGAGCCCGCGCCGCCCGCGATCGCCGGCAACTCCACCGCCTCGACCGGCGCGGCCGCGACGACCGCACGGACCGAAACCGAGCCCGCGCCGCCGGGCGCCGGCGGCAGCTCCACCAGCGTCGGAGGCACCTGGGCGACCGCGCTGATCGCCACAGATCCGGCGCCGCCCGCGATCGCCGGCAACTCCACCGCCTCGACTGCCGCGGGCGCGACGACCGCACGGACCGTCACCGAGCCCGCGCCGCCGGGCGCCGGCGGCAGCTCCACCAGCGTCGGAGGAATGGCCAGCTCCTCGGCGCCCACCAGCGTGACGGTGATCGTCACCGCGCCGTTGGGCACGTCCAGCAGATCGCCGAGCGCCGAGATCAGCGCATCGGAGACGTCCCAGTTGTAGGGCTCCGTGGCGTCCGTCGTGACCGCGGCATCCGCCTCCGGACCCGGGAACGTGAACTCGAGGCTGCCGCGGGCGATGCGCACGGCGCCGGCGCCCGTCTTCCACGCGGCCACGAGTTCCGGCCCGGCGCCGCCTGGAGCGTCGCCGGCCGCCGGCGCCGTCCGTACGCGCAGGTGCGGCTCGAGCCCGTGAGTGAAATTGAACCGGCTCAGGACCGCCGAACCGCCGCCGGCCACCAACTGCGGATCGAGCGGCTGGTCGACCACGCCGGAGAAGAACTGCGCCTTCGGGAGGTTCCCTTCGTTCGGGTCGGACCCCTGGCTTCGCGTTCCGGTAAATGTGAAGGTCTGCTCGAACAGCGCCACGGGCCGCTTCTCTCAGCTAGCTCGTCGTGACGTCGAAGTCGCCCGCCTCGACCTCGGTCCGCGCGATCCCCGCGATCACGGCCGCGGTCCCGTTCGCGCCAGGATCGCCGTCGTGCCACTGCAGGTGCCACGTGCCCGCGATGCGGCCCTCGAGCGCGCGCTGCGCATCGGCCGCCGTGGCGCCCACGCCGTTCGGCTGCGTCAGCGTCAGGTCGCCGGCCTCGATGCGCCACCGGCCGCCCAGCGCCAGGGCTGAGGGGTTGTTCGCGAGCTGCGCCTTCCACAGGTAGCTGCCGCCGGCAGCGGAGCTCCACGCCGAGACCCACGAGGCGTCCGAGCCCACCTGGCCCGCCGCCGCCACCGCGCTCTCGATCGCCACGTTCGTTGTTGCTTGTGCTGGCATCTCCAAGTCCTCCTTGTATTCCTCACGGGCTGAAGTCCTCCACCAGCTCCGCTTCCATGTCCCTGTGCGTGGCCGACACCCACGTCGGCCCGCTGAAGCGCTCGCAGCGCCACTGAGCGTCCGGCATGCCCTCGGGCAGCGGCGACGGCGACAGGAACGGCTCGTGGCCGCCCCGAGCCTCCAGAAACGTCCGCAGCGTCTCCGCGTCCGCCACCGGGATCGCCCGCCAGACGCAGCGGTGCCGGCGCCGCACGTTGTGCAGGCCGTCCGCCGCCACCTGCTCGTAGCCGTCGCCCAGGCGCGCGCGGCGGAGCTTGAACTCCGTGCCCGGGCCCGATCCGCGCGAGAGACCGACCGACGGCAACCGGATCGCCGCCGGCATCAGAACGCGCTCACCTGGTCGGAGCGGTTCAGCGCGCCTCCGGGGCGCTGCTCGTCCAGCAGCAGCTCCCGGAGCACCGGGCGGAGCTCGCGGCCGATCCGCTGCACCGCCGCCCGGCCGAACGCCTCCGCGTCCTCCGTGCCCTCCGGCGCCTGGATCGTCACCGCGAGGTTGATGTCGCCCACCGACACCTGGCGGCCGCCGCCGCCCGTGGCGCGCACCCCCAGGCCGGCCGGACCGCGGGCCAGCGGCAGAATCGCCTCCGGCCCCGCCTCGCCGGCCACGCCCCGGCGGCCGCCGCCGAAACCGAACTCCGTGCGGCGGTCGATGATGCCGCCGTACTGGAACTTGCTCTGGGCGGCGCCGGCGGCCGCGGCCTGCGCCGCGATCGCCACGGCGCCGTAGATCGACGCGGCCTTCAGCGCCGTGAGCGCGGCCGCCGGAGCCAGACCGGGGCCCACGACCGGAATCGCCGCGGTCGCCGCATAGGCGTTCGCCCCAGCCTGGGCGGCGGTCGCCGCGGCCTGAGCCGTGACCTGCTCGACAGCCGCTTGCGCCGCCTTCTGCTCGCCGCCGCCCAGGCTGCCGGCCAGCCGCCGCATGATCGGCGCCAGGATCGTCACACGGATCATCTCCGACACCAGCGACGCGACCGCCTGCCGGGCGATCCGGCCGAACGACTCCCGGAACGACTCGCCCAGCACCAGCGACGCCGCCGCCGAATCCGCCAGACCGCGCTGAATCACGCCGTCCGGCCCGAACACGGAGGCGAAACTCGATCCCAGGTCCGAGGTGAGCTGGCTCGACTCCTGCAGCATCCGCTCGTACTCCGCCGCGAATCCGTCCTCGAACGTGCCCTCGCCGCGCTCGATCGCCAACTCCGCCTGCGCCGCGGTGTACGCCTGCAGCGACAGCGCGCCGGCGCGATACAGCTCGTTCAACGCCCGTTGCCGGTCGGCCTGGTCCGCCTCGAACGGCGCGAACCGCTCGAGCAGGTCCGCCTTGATTCGCGCCTGGTCGATCAGGTCGTACTGGATCCGGAGTTGCTCCCGGTACCGCTCCCGCACCTTCTCCGACGCTCCCGCCAGATCGCGCAGGACCTGTTCCTCGATCTGCTGCTCCCGGCGCAGACGCTCCAGGCCGGCGCGCGAGAAATCGGTCTGAGAGGCCAGCAGCGCATTGCTGTCCGAGAGCTCCTTCAGCGCGATCACGCCGGCCCTGCGCAGCATCTCCCACGCTTTCGCCGTCGCCCTGCGCTTGGCGGCCTCGAACTCCTCCGCGGCGGCCAGGTCCCGTGCCGCCACCGCCGCACGGTGCTTCTCCTGCAGCGCCGCAATTGCCTCGACCTTCTCCTCCCGCGTCGCCTCCGTATTCGACAGGATCGCCCGGCGCTGCCGGCCGTATGACTCGGTCAGCTCGCCGAGGGAGCCGCGCGTGCCGTGCATCGTGGACGCCAACGCGCCGTACAGCCGGTCGTGATCGGCCAGCGCCCGCGCCGTCTCGAGCGCCGCCAGGCTCGAAGCCCGCTCCTCCTCGGCGAAACGCTCCAACGACGCGCTACCGCCATCGAGCGCCTGGCCATAGCGGTCGATCAGGGCGATCCGGCCGTCGTACACCGCCTCGATCCGGTCCGCTTCCGACATCGCCTCCCGCTCCAGCGCCAGCAACCGCTTGGCGGACGGTCCCGACGCTTCCCGGGCGGCATTCAGCTCGTTGGCGACCTCGGCCCGCGCGTCGCGGCGTTTCGCCTCCAGATCGGGGGGCGGAGCGGCTACCGGGTCACGCGCGCGCCGCGCCTGCTCCGCGTTGAGCAACGCCAGGTCCGCAGCCTGGTTGTCCACCACCTGCTGCCGGTACAGCAGGAACTCCGACCGGCGCGAGAACAGCGCCGCCAGGGATTCGTCCACCTCGCCGTATCCCTCGAGAATGCCGCCGCGGATGTCGTCCAGTTCGTCGTCGCTGAGCGCCTGGATCTCGCTCTCGCGGGCGGAGAACAACTGGCCCGGCTCCAGCCGGCGGGCCGCGACCTTGTCCAGCTCCCGGTTGAGGAGCGCGGCCTCGGCCCGCGCCTTGTTGATCAGCCCGCCGAACCGCTCGTAGTCGGCCAGCAGCTCGTCAGCCGAGTCGTCCTCGGACGGCCCGGCGATCAGATGTTGCAGCGCCACCACGTCCTCGGCGAACGACGCGAACAACCCCGTCCGCCGTTCCAGATGATCGAAGAAATTCCCGGCCTCGACCCGCAGCGCCCGCAGAGACTCTCCGATGCCGACGTTGACCTCGCGGAACGCGCGGTCGGTCTCCTCTCCCGACTTGAGCACGGCCGCGATCAGCAGATCCGACGTGAGCACGCCTTCCGACGCCAGGTCCCGGATGTTCGCGCGGGTGACGTCGAAGTCGATCTGCCCCTCTTGCCGCAACTTCCGGAAGCCTGTAAGCAGCCCCTGCTGGACGCCGAGCAGATTCTCCATCACGCTGCGCAGCTCGTCGCCCTGCAGACGTCCCGAGGCGATGCCCTGGGCGAACTGGATCAGGCCCGCTTGAGCCTCCCTGCCGCTTGAGCCGCCGATCCGGAGTTGCTTGTTCAGGAGCTCCACGACCCGCACCAGCTCTTCGTCGCTGCGCCCCAGGTGCTCGCTGGCCAGCGCCAGGCGGCTGTAAAGCGTCGCGTTCGTCGACAACTCCGTCCGCGTCTCGCGCGAGACGCGGAGCAGCTTGCGGCGCGCCGTCTCCAGGTCCTCTTCCGAATCGGCGGTCAAACGCAGTCGGTTGCGCAGCTCGGTGTTCGCGTCGGCGTACCGCACCGACCCCGCCGCGAGACGGCGGCCCCAGCGCCCCGCGAGCTGCACCGCCTGCAGCGCCACGAATCCCTTCAGGGCCGCGGACGCCGTCTTGATCGCCCCGCCCAGGCTCCTCGTGCCCGCCACGGCCCCTCCTGCGGAAGAGCCCAGTTTCCCCGAGGCCGCCGCGGCCTCCCGCTGCGAGCGCGTGAACCTTTTCGCCTCCGCGCCGGCCCGCCGCTCGCCCCCCGCCAGCTTGTCGAGCTCGCCGCGGGCGACCCGGACCTGGCCCACGAACCCCTTGCCGTCCGCCTGGAGCCGCAAGCCGAAGACGAGGTCCCGCTCAGGCATCTGCTAGCCTTTCCGTCATGGACATCGCCGCCATGTCGCTGCTCGTCGCTGCGGGCCTGGCCGGTGCAGTCATTCTGGCTGCCGCCGCTTTGCTCGTCTCTCGGCTCTGCGATCGGCTTGTCGGAGCTGCGGCCACTTGCACGGCCGCGTTCCTCGACGCCGTCGACGCGTGTCGCCGCTGACGCGGACCGCGGCGGCGTGGCGTGAGACTCATCGCGCCTCCGCCCTGCGTCCGAGCTCCTCGATCACGGCCGCCTCCATCGTGCGCAGCCCGTCGAAGACGGACCGCCACCGGAGCCTCCGCCCCCGCTTCGCCTCGCCGGCGCCGTCGGCGACCACCGCCCGCGCCGCACACCGGGCCGCCGCGTAGTCCAGCCCCACGACGTGCCCCGACGGTGCGCGGCGCCACTGCGTCTGCGCGGCCAGGAAGGCCCGCAGCGCGTCCCAGTTCTCCGGCAGCACCGAGCATGCATCGTCCCGTCTGAGGAGCGCGTCCTCGAGCCGGATCCCTAGCGCCGCCGCGTCCGCTTCGACCTGGTCCCCGCCTTCCCGGCCGAGCCACCAGAGCGAGGCCTGGCGGAGGTTTTTCCCGGCAGCCCGGCCATGAACAGCAGGTAGGCGTCCACCACGGCTCGAGAGAAATACGGGATGTCCGTCAGCGCGGAGAGGTTCTCCGCGCTGAACTCCAGAGGCTCGCCGTCGGCGGCGGATATGTCGTCCCAACCGGCGACGACGCGGCGCAGCAGCGCCGCGTCGCCCTCGGCCGCCAGGTCCCTGTACTTCTCTCCCGACAGCAGCCGGAAGTGCAGCACGCACTCGTGCCGCTGCGGCCCGTCCGCTGCCGGCACGTCGACCACCACCGGCGTCGGGTACGCCGCCTTCGGATCGGCCAGCCTGAACGTCATGCCGTCACCTGGCCTCGATGGTCAGTTCGTCGTTGCCGTCGTCGGGCTGGACCTCGAAATCGGAGCTCCACTGGAGCAGGCCCTGATCCTCGCCGTAGCTCGGCTGCGCGAGCTGGACCCGGGGACAGTCGATCTGGACGATCTTGCCGGCGCCGACGCCGTGGATGAGCTGCAGGGCGCCGGTGTCGCCGGCGCTGGCCTTGCTGAACGGATCGAGGACGGAGACTTCCTCCATGTCCACCGTCACCGAGCCGCTGGAGTTGCGATCCACGATCGCCGTGCTGTTGGCGCCGCCGATCGTCTCCCGGTAGATCACCTCGCCGCTGTAGTCGAGGCCGAGCCGGGCGAGCCGCAGGGCCGCCTGGCCGAACAGGCTGAACGTCGGCGTGTTCACGTTGCTGCCCGCCTGCGGCTGCTTCCAGCCGTCGTAGTCGGGCACGACGGCCGCCGTGTCCGTCGCCGCGGAGAACAAGCCCGTGAACGTGAACGTGATCCGCGGGATGAGCTTCGCCCCCAACTCCAGCGACCAGGTGCCGCGGCAGCCCGTCAGCGCGTGCAGGATGCCGCTCATGTTGTAGCGCAGCGTCAGCGTCTTGTCGTCCGCCGATTCCGGGTCCGCGCTGTGGGGGGCGTACACCGCCTTGGCGTTCGCGGTCACCGTTTCCTTCATGCCCGCGGCCTGGAGCAGCACGCCCCACGCCGGGGCTGTGCCCGCGGCGCCCGAGCCGGCCAGCTCGACCGAGAACCCCAGCGTCTGGTGGACGCCCACCGGCAGCGAGCCGGAGGCGCCGAAGAAGCCGCGCATCAGGTCGCGGTCCACCGTCTCGCCCGCCAGCGGCGCCAGCGTCGGATTCGTGGCGATCAGCACCGCGTCGCCGCCGGTCTGCGCCTCCGCCGTGCCCGCCGTCGTCTCGATCGACGCCAGCAGGACCTTCTTGTTCGCCAGCTTGTAGGCCATCCGGGCTCTCCTATGTGGAAACCAACTGCAGGCAGCGGTAGACGTCGTGCCACCACTGGACGCCCTTGCCCTCGACCGCCAGCGGCTGGCCGCGGTCGAACGTGACCGAGCTTTCGGCGCCCTCGGGATGCCAGCCCAGCAGCGCGTCGCGCACCGAGGCGCGGACGCGCTCGATCTCCACCAGGCCCTCGTCCGGGCCGCGCGCGGAGGTCACCCGGAGCACGATCGATACCGCCGTGGAGACGATCTGGCGCACCGGACCGATGCCGTCCATCTCCGGCGGACTGCCGATCACGGACGACTCGGCGGCGTTCTCCGCGAAGTAGCTCAGGAACGCCGCGTCACCGGTCCGGCGCGAGGCCTCCTGCGCCCGTTCGTCGGTCAGCGCCGCGTGCACGCGGAGCTTCGTCTCGCTGCGCAGGCGGTCGCGCCAGGACTCGAGCGACATCACGCCCGCGCCCCCAGGCGGCCGCGGGCGCCGGCGGTGAACGCTCGGAGCGAGTCCGCGGTGAGTGCCGGCCGGGCTTTCGCCACCAGCGGACCGACGCCGCCGTCGTCCGCGTCGCCGTCGCCGTCGATGTCGCCGGGCAGGTCCATGTCGCCGCGGGCGATCATGCGCAGCGACTTGCGGGCCTCGTCGGCCCGGCGCTGCCACTCGTCGTCCTCGCCCGCGCTCAGCAGCCGCTCGAGCGCCAGGTCCACCGTCCACACCGTGACCGGCGTCGGCGGGTCGTCCGCGGAGCGCTCCGGCTGCCCGTAGTCCGGGTAGCGGGCCAGCACGTGCGAATCGACCAGTGCCGAGGCGTCGTCCAGGGCCCGGTCAATCCGGGCCAGGGCCTCCGCCATCGGCGTGCCCGCGACGGGCGGCGCGGCCGCGGCCGCGCGCAGAGCCGGCCCCCGGATCAGGTCGTCGTCCGCGTCGCGCAGATCGTCCTTGCCCGCGACCTCCGCCAAGCGGTTCCAGCCCGCCTGGGCGGCCAAGTCTGCGAGCAGGGCGTAGCGCACGGTCCGGGCCCCCTAGTCGGGCAGCGTGTCGAGGAACTCGCGGATCAGCGTGATCACCGCCTCGCCGGCCGCGCGGGTGGCGCCGTGGAGATCTCCCAGGGCGTCGTTCGCGGTCTGCTTGACCTGGCGGGCCGCACCGAGCTCCGCCACCAGGCGATCCTCGTCGGCCTGGGCGGCGGAGACGTCGCTCTCGCCGCGCTCGGCCCCCTGGATCGTGCGCGTGAACTCGGACGCGGCCTCGGACAGGCGCACGCCGATCGGACGGTCGTCCTCGGCCTCCTCGACCACCGGAGCGGCGGGGGCGGGGTTCTGCGGGTCTTGGCCGGCCGGCGCCTGCCCCCAGACGGCCGAGACGGACAGGAGCAGGGTGGAGGCGAGCAACAGGATCTTGAGTGCGTGGCGCATGGCGGTTCTCCTCAGGTGGCGGGGTCGGGGTCGGGGTCGGGGTCGGGCTTCGGCCTGGGCTTCGGCCTGGGCTTCGGCCTGGGCTTCGGCGGGGCCGGTTCGATCGAGCCGTCGGCCAGCAGCGACTGGGCGCCCTGGGCGTCGGTGAGCTCGATCACGTCGCCCGCCGCGTGCAGGCCGTCGTCGTCGTGGACCTGCCTCAGGCAGCGGTAGCGGCTCTTCGTCTCGGTCATCAGGACACCACCGAGGTGAACAGCCAGGCGGCGCTCTTGGTGATCTCACGCGGCGTGTCGAACGTCGTGATCGGGTAGTACCAGGTGCGATTCCGCTCCCGGAACCAGGGACTCATGGCCTGCGGATGGCCCTCCCAGCGGAGCGTCGCGCCCCACGTGATCTGATCCAGAGTCATCGTGGGATCGGGCGCGGAGAGCTCCGAGCAACCGAGCCAGGCGATATGGCCCCAGACGTCCTCGAACGCGGCGGCGTCCGGCGAAGAGACCTTCTGCGCCATGCACTGGCGCACCTCGTCGACCATGAAGTACCGCGCCAGGCGCCGCAGCTTTTCGGCATCGGACATCGACATCTCGAGCCGCGGCATGTCGCCGTAGATCTCCTTCTTGATGTCTTCCCTCAGCAACAGTTTGCGGCAAACGTCGTAGCCGAGCGTCAGGACGTTCGGCTCGCGGCCCACCTTGCGCCGCACGGTGGACTTCGCGTCGCTCACCACCGACTGCGGGTCGGCTGCGGCGACGTCCCACCGGGCGTTGCCCGCCAGCGCCGTGACGTGATCGGCGTGGTACCTGGCGGTGTCGGTGACGAGCCGCGCCGCCTCGATCTCGACCTGCAGATCGACCTGCGCCATCGTCAGGGTCATCTCGCGCGCCTCAAGGCGCACCGAGGCGCCCGGAATGCGCATCGCCTGGTCCATCCGGTTGCGCGCGATCCTGCCCGCCAGCCCGCGCTCCTCCAGGACGACCTGCTCGTTCGTCCACGAGCGCTCGACCTCTTTCATGTCTTCCGACTCGCCGAGCCTGATGTCGACCTCCACGAATCCGGACTTGTCCGACCGGATGTAGGTGCCGGCGAGATTCGGCACCTCGGCGACCGGGAAGATCGAGCGGTAGACGAACTTGTCGCGGTCCGGCACGTGGTTCTGGGCCAGCCGGGTCAAGACCCGGTCGACGACCTGGGCATTACGCTGTCTGAGTGGCGGCATCTAGGTCCCCTTCGCCTGCACCAGGCATTCCGTGAGGTCGCCAGCGGCCGCGGCGGCCTCGAGTGCGACGGCCGTGACGACGCCTGCGTTGTCCCGGTCGACCGCCCGGCCGGTCGCGTCGCTCTTCAGTTCGGCGCCGAGCGCGTAGGCGCCGCCGGCCTCGATGGTGGCCGTGCCGAGCAGCGTGTAGTCCACGCGCTCGGTGTCCTTCGCGTCGTGCCGCGTGACGCCGAGCGCGGCGGCGGCGGCGGCCGGATACTCGCCGTCCGCGCCGATGAACCGGTACGCCTTGACGTCCTCGCCGGCGACCACGCTCAGCGTCAGGACCGGGCGGCTCAGATTGCTCACAGCCGCGCCTCCTCGAGCTCCGCCGCCGCGGCGACCACCGCGTCGGCGTACGGGATCTTCCGCTCGGCCGCCAGGGCCGTTGCGCGCTCGTCCAGCGTGCGCCGGCCGTCGCGGTCCGCCGCGAACGCCGCCAACTGCACGCCCGGATGGGCGGCGTCCGGACGCGACAATTCCGTGTAATCGATCCGCTGCGGCAGTTCCTCGACGAAACCGCGCAGCCAGTCCGCGGCCGACACCTCGGCGTCGTCCTCGCCGGCCGCCAGCATGATGGCCTGCTCGTCCTCACCCTCGCCCTCGCCGGGGCCTGTCGCCGCGGCGAGAGCGGTCACCAGGGTCGCCAGGGCCGCGGTGTGCCGCGGCAGCACCCTGCCGGCCTGCGCCTGCTCCTGCGCCCACGCCTGGGCTTCCTGCTCGCGCTGGCGGGCCAGCAGCGCGTCGGCGGCGGCGAGCCGTCGTGCGAGCTGCGCCGCCTGGGCGTCGAGCCGTTCCTGTCTGGCCGCCAGGGCGGCCTCGGCATCCGTGGTCACAGGTGCTCCTTCCGGGGTCGGGGATGGGTCCGTGGATGAATCGTCTGCTGTGGTTGTGACTGCTGGTGTCGGCCGCGCGAACGCGGCAGTGAGGGCGTCCAGGAAACGGGCCGCGAGGCCGCGGGCGGCCTCGTCGACGCCGGCGTCGAGCGGCATCTCGGCGAACAGCGCCTGCTCGCCGTCGCCCAGCGGCGCCGCCAGGCGCACCTCGTCGAGGCCCGGGATCGCTGGCGCGTGGGCGCCCAACAGGCCGGCGTGCACCAGGCGCCACGGCTCGCTCGCCGACGGCCGCCGCAGGAACGCGGAGCAGCGCGTGTAGCGACCGCTGCGGGTCAGCTCGCGCGCCTCGGCCGTGACGTCCTCGAGCTCGGCGTCGACGCCGCGGCCCGGCGTGTGCGCCAGCGCCGCGATGTGCGCCAGGGACGGATCGCTCAGCCGGGGGAAGTGGCCCACGATCACGTTCGCCTCGCGGGGCCGGTAGCCGGCCGCCAGCGCGGCCAGGTCGTCCTCGGACATCGAGACCTCGCGGCCCGCCACGTCCCGGAACGTGCCGGCGCGGAGGATGTGCATGGAGTCGCGCGGAGCCACTGCCCGGCGATTCTGCGCGCACGGGCGCGGACACGACGCGGCAGGGCCTGACCGGCCCTGCCCGGCGACACTTTCCGGCGCGACGATGCCCAGGCTGAGCAATACCAGCGAGCGGCGGCTCGCCACCTGCCACTCCGACCTCCAGCGGGTGATCCGGGCCGCGATCGAGCGCGGCCCCGACTTCGCCGTGCTCTGCGGCCACCGGACCCGCGAGGACCAGGAGCGGTGCTGCCGGGAGGGGCGGAGCCAGCTCCACTGGGCGAGGTCGATGCACAACCGCCAGCCGTCCCTGGCCGTGGACATCGCGCCCTGGCCGGTCAACTGGGACGACCCGAACCGATTCCGGATCCTGGCCGGCTACGTGCTCGGCACGGCGCACGCCCTGGGCGTCGAGCTGCGGTGGGGCGGCGACTGGGACCGCGACTTCGAGGAGCACGACGAGCGCTTCCGCGATCTGCCTCACTACGAACTCGTGGAGGCCGCGTGACGCCCACACCGGAAGTCCTGGGCGCCGCGAAGGCGGTCGCCGCCGCCGTCGACGAGCTGCACCTCTCCCGCGAGGAGCGGGCCGAGCTGCGGCTGCGCACCGTGGCCTCCGTGCTCGGCCACTGCGTCGAGCTCATCCGCTGCCAGGTCGACCTGGTCATCTCGCCGGCGGGCGGAGGCGAGCAGGCCGGCCGGGTGCTGGACGACATCGCCGAGCTCCACCGCGCCGGCGTCGACGCGATCGACGCCGCCATTGCCGAGGGGGGCCGCGGCCGCCGCTCCCGCCGGCGGCGTGGCCGCCTGCGACCCTCGCCGCGCGAGGACGAGCTCGAGCCGGCCGAGTGACCCTCGACGATGTGATCGGACTGTGGCCGATCCTGATCGGCGCGGCGAGCATCCTCTACTCGGCACTCACGTCGAGGAGCAAGGTGAACGCCGCCGTCCCCCGCGTGCACCGGATCATGGACAACCCGCCCGACCTCGCCGCCCTCGCCGACCGCGACAAGACCCTCGCCGACATGGGCTGGCGGCCCACGCAGGCATACATCGAGGAAACCTACGGCGTCGAGGTCGAGGACGCGCCCAGGCCGGGGCCGGGACCGCCGGCGGCGCCCACGCCCGAGGAGGCCGCGATGGCCGCGCCCCGAGGCGCCCCGGACCCCGTCGAGACCATCCTCGCCGCCATCGACGACGACGCGCTCTCCCTGATCGCCGACGAGCTCGTCGGCCCGGTGCTCGCCGCGGCGCAGGACGACCCGGCCGGGACGCTCCGCCGCCTCGAGGGCGTCTACCCCTCGCTCGACGCCTCCGGCCTCGCCGACCTGCTCGAACGCCTGCTGCTGGCCGCCGACACGATCGGCCGCGCGGAGGCCCGGGCCGGGCGCTGACCTGACGTGCCCGGCATCGGCGACATCGATGTCGCGCACGCGATCGGCCTGCCGCCGGCGCGGGCGCTGGATTACTACCGGAGCAAGGGCTTCGTGCTGCCGTCCTGGCGCTGGGCGGAAGTCTGGCAGCAGCAGCACGCCGTGGCCTTCACCGTCGCCAAGGCGACGCAGATCGACTTGCTCGAGGACATCCGCGGCGCCGTCGACCGGTTCATCGCCGAGGGGCAGACCTACCGGGAGGCCGCGCGCGAGCTGGAGCCGGTGCTGCGCGAGCATGGCTGGTGGGGCCGCCAGGAGGTCCGCAACCCCTTCACCGGCGAGCTCGAATCCGTCCAGCTCGGCTCGCCGCGGCGCATCCGCACCATCCTGCGCACCAACGTCCGCACCGCCCACGCCGCCGCCCGCTGGCAGGCCCAGCAGGAGAACGGCAAGCGCCGGCCCTACCTGCTCTACGACGCGATCGACGACGCCGTCACCCGGCCCAGCCACCGGGCGCTGGACGGCCTGGTGTTCCGCGTGGACGACCCGTTCTGGCGCAGCCACTACCCGCCCAACGGCTGGAACTGCCGCTGCCGCGTGCGGGCCCTCACCGAGGCCGGCCTGAAGCGCCTGGGCCTCACGGTGAGCAAGAGTTCGCCCGGCGACTTCTCGCCCGTGGACGCCACCGTGTCCGGCGGCATCGAGGTGCAGACCACGAGCTGGCGCGGGATCATGACCCCCGACCCGGGCTGGGACTACGCGCCCACCGGCGTGCCCAGCTACAGCGACCTGCGGCGCTACGGCGGCCTGTTCGGCGGCGGCGACGGCGCCGGCGGCACGCCGGGGATCTTCCTGCCCGAGGTGCGCTCGGTGCTGCCGGGACAGCGCGGCTCGGACGACTTCGGCCTGGGCGAATGGTCGCCGCGGCCGCGCACGGGAGGGGGGCTGCCCGCGGCCGCCTCGAAGGCGGAAGCCATGGCCGCCTTCTACCAGGCGATCGGCTGGCGGGGCGTCCGGCGACGCGGCGACCGGCAGGACACCATCCACACGGTGCAGACGCCGGTCGGCGAGGTGGGCCTGGACCACAAGTTCGTGGATCACGCGGTCAAGGCCGCCAGAGCGCCGTTCGTCAACGACGCCCTGGCGGCGCTCCGCGACCCCGAGGAGATCTGGCTGACCTGGTTCCGCGCGAAGGACGGCAAGGCGGTCCTGCGGCCGCACTACCTGGCGGCGTCCCACGATCCCGACCAGGCGATCGTGGTGGTCGTCGACCTGGATCCAGTGGTCGGCTGGACGTTCTATGCCGAGGATCGCATCCGCCGACGCCGGCGCGGCCAACTGCTCTACAGGCGCACCGGGGGAAGTTGACCGGGACTGCGGGGGCCGGGATCCTGCCGCCGGCCCCCGGGAATCGCGGACGTGGGCGACAGGGCCGTCTGAGCCGCCCGCGGCCCCTCCCGGAGACGAACAGTCTAGGCCGCTGCGCAGCCAGAGTCCAGCACAGGGCGCGCTATGGTCGCGCGGCGATGAAGATGGACCCGGAGCTCCTGCGGCTGCTGCTTCTCGAGATCGAAAAGCACGAGGAGCCGTTCGCGGCGTCGGAGGTCGAGATCGACGGCTACGACTCGGAGCGGATCGCCTACCACGCCGCGCTGCTCCACGACGCCGGGTTCCTCGTCGGCGCGGAGCATCACACGGTCCGGGGCATGAACTTCGTCGTGCAACGGATGACGTTCTCCGGGCACGAGTTCCTGGAAGCCGTGCGGCGCCGTTCCGTCTGGCGCCTGACGCGGGACCGTATGGAGCGCGACGGCGCCGGCTTCGTCCTGGACATCGCCAGGGACCTCGCCCTGGCGATGCTCCGGCAGCAGGTGGGCCTGTGACCGAGATCCGCATCGATCCGCTGCCCACGAACGCCCTGGTGCTGCGCCGCCTGCGCGATCTGCAGGCCGCGGCCTCGGACATGCGGCCCGCGATGCTGGAGATCTCGGAGACGCTCCAGGAGATCGTGGAGCGGAGCTTCGATGCCGAGGCGGACCCCGAGGGGCGGCCCTGGCGGCCGCTCAAGGCGGCCACCATCAGCCAGCGCGCCCGCAAGGGCTACACCGGCCCGAAGCTCCAGCGCACCCGCCGCCTGCTCGACAGCATCCTGCCCTACCACGACGCGGCGACCGCCGTGGTCGGCACCAACCTCCGCTACGCCGCCACCCACCAGTTCGGGGACGAGCACGACATCTCCGTGCGGGGCGTCGTGGCCCGCCGCGGCCGCAACATCCCGGCGCGGCCGTTCCTCGGCCTCGGGCCGGGTGACCGCGAGGAGATCCTGGACATCGTCGAGCGGCGCCTGCGCTGATCCTGCGCAGCGGCGGCGGGCGGATGGGCCACTAGTATGCCTGCCGTGCCCCGCCGGGAACAGAACGGAGCGTCGGCCTGGGCTGCGTACTGGCAGGCCCGCGAGGCCGACCATCGCGGCTTCGGCCGAGCCGGCCGAAGGGACCTGGAGCTCCCGCGGCGCGGCAGCGACGGTTCCGCCAACTTCGGGCCGGCATACCGGGCCGGGCGCGGCGAGTGGGACGACCTGGGCAGGCTCCTGGACGAGCACTGGGCGCGCGGCTGGAGCAACGAGTTCCTGAGCCCGCTCTACGGGTGCAAGATCTACACCGCCGCCGCCCTGGGAGCGCTCCTCGGCGGCGGTCGCGACGCGTGGATGCGCCTGCACCGCCTGACCGCCGTCTGGAGCCTCGTGGCGACTGTCGGCAGCTCGAGGCGCAAGGTCCGGGTGGACTGGGCCGGCGTCCGGGAGGACATCCCGGTGCTCGTCCGCAGCGGCGTGCTGATCCCCACGACGGGCTGCCGCGCGAACTACGGCGCCGCGGCAGGGAACCTGATGGACGGCGTTCTCGCCCGCGCCCTCGGGATCAAGCAACGGTGGTGGCGCGGCGAGCCGCCGTTCGAGCCGCCCGAGAGCGTCGCCGAGTGGCGCGGCGGCGGCAACCAGCCCTGGACCTCCATTGCGACGATCCGGGCCGCCGAGGCGCGGACCGAACGCCGCCTCCGCGACGTCGCGTTCAACCGGCTCTGCGCCGACGCGGTGCGCGGCGATGCGGCCGCGCAAGGCCTGGTGCACGAGGCGCTCGCCCCGCTCCTGGTGCTCCCGAGACGCTGCACGCGCCTGGTCGTCGACCGCCGCGACAATGACGTGATGGCCGCCCTGGACGGCTATCTGTGGACGCGGCAGAAGCTGAGCGTCCCGGCCTGCCGGATCGTGCGGGGCGCGGTCACGCCGCTGGTGGTCGCCACGCGGCGGATCCCGACGACGCAGACCACCGCCTCGGTGGGCCCGCGCGACGTGCAGGCGAGCGCCGACACGACCGGATCCCTGCCGCGCCTGCGCGGCGCGCGCACCTTCGAGTTCGCGGCTCCCACACCTTGACCCGTCCTGGACGCCGGCGGCGACTACTGCCGCGAGGTCGAGGCGGCGCTCGTGGAGCTGCGGCCCGGGCTCACCGTCAGCCCCTCGGAGTGGCTGCTGGTCGAGGAGTGGCGGCGCCGGGGCGTGCCGCTGCACCTGGTTCTGGAGGCCGTCCGCGAGGTCCTGGGCGCGGACCGGCGGCCGCGGCGGGTCACGCTCCGGTACTGCCGGCCGGCGGTCGAGGAGGCCTGGGAGATGCACCGCGAGATGATCGCCGCCGGCGGCGTCCCGTGAACGAGCTGCGCGCCCTGACGGTCAGGCACCCGTGGGCCTGGGCGATCGCCCGCGGCGGCAAGCGGATCGAGAACCGCACATGGAGGACGCGCTACCGCGGACCGCTGGCGATCCACGCCGCGGCGCGCATCGACCGGGAGGATCTCGATCTCGCGGTCGCGTGGGCGGATCTCGATCCCGGAGGGCCGCGACGCACGCCGATGGCGGATGCCGTCGCTGCCTGGTGTCGCGAGACTGCCGGGTCGGTCGTCGCCTACTGCCGGCTCGTGGACTGTCTGCCGCCCGAGCGATTCTGCGACGACCGCTGGGCCATGCCCGGCTGCTGGCACTGGGTCCTGGACGACGTCGAGGAGGTCGACCCCGTTCCCGCGCGCGGCCGCCTGGGCCTCTGGACGCCGGACTGGCGCATCGACTACCGGCGGGGCTGACCGCCGCGGATCAGCCTCCAGCCCGCCGGCGACGATCTACCCCCCCCTCCCCCCCTGAAATTCCCGTGCCAGCCCGGCGCTCCTCCGGGGCGGCGGGAGCGCCTGCCGCCGCGCGCAGTGCCGCCGCCACGCCGGCCAGCTCGCCCGCGATCCGCTCCAGAGCCTGCGCGGTGGCCGCCAGGGAGCGCGCCGCGGCGTCGAGATCGGGGCCGGCGTCCGGGCCGGATGGGATCTTCCGAGGCCGGGAAGATCCCATTGGGGGCCGGGACGGTCCGGTTTCCGCGGGCTCGATGCGGAGCTCCAGACCCAGGGCCGAGGCGATGCGGGCGGCACGGCTCACGGACGGCTCGTGGCCGCGCAAGACGTTATGCAAACTGGACTCTGGCACTCCTGATCTCCGCGCGACCTCGACCACTGCGAGGCCCTGCCGCTCTGCCTCGCGGCGTATCAAAGTGGCTAGCGTCAGAGAGCCGATCAAGCGCTATTTATAGCGCGCCCTGGACGGGACGCTATATCTAGCGCTATAGTCCCCCACATGTGGCGGGAGCACATCGCGGACCTCATCGAGCTTCGAGGAGCACGGCGGACAAGTGGATCCGGGCCGATCCGCGGTTCGCGGCGTTCCGGCAACCGAGGTCGTGAGCGACCGGATTCACTCGGCCGCCGCCGATGCGCCGCTGACGCTGACGCAGGTCGGCGACCTGGCGCGGGACCTGGCGGCGGCTCACGACCGTCTGGCGGAGGTGGTGGAGGAGGTGCGGGACGAGCGGCGCCGCGCGGTGAGCCGCCGGATGCACTCGATCCGCTCGCGCAAGCGGGCGGTGGACCGCGCGTGGCAGGCGCTGCACGACGCGATCGCCGCCAACGAGCCCCTGTTCGAGAAGCCGCGGACGCGGTTCCGGGACGGCGTGCGGTTCGGCTTGCGCAAGGGCGCGGACAAGCTGTCGGGCGACCTGGACGCGGCGATCGAGCGGATCGAGCGGCTGATGCCGGAGGAGCGCCGGCGGGACCTGGTGCGGGTGAAGAAGAGCCTGGTGCTGGCGGCGGTGCGGGGCCTGGACGCGGCGGAGCTGGAGGCGATCGGGGTGCGGGTGGTCGAGGGCGGCGACGCAGTGGTGATCGCGCGCACTGGCGACGACCTGGACGCGGAGCTGAAGTTGATCGCGGCGGAGCTGCCGGAGTGACGACGGCAATCGTCCCGTCCTCCGCGGCCCCGGTCGCGGCGCCGGAGGCGGCCGTGGAGGGCGCGCGCCGGGTGACCGTGCTGATGCATGCGGCGCGCGAGATGGCGCAGATCCTGGAGGCGCGGGCGATGGAGGAGCTGTGGCGCCTGCGGCCTCTGGTGCCGGACGAGTCGTGGCCGGCGTTCGTCGGCCTCCACTTGCCGGTCGACGTGGAGACGGCTGACCTGATGGTGCGGACGTGGGCGGCGGCGCGCCAGCGGCGCGAGCTGCGGGAGGCTGTGCAGCACGAGCCGACGGCGGCGGTGGCCGTGCTGCGGCAGAGCGTGGACGCGGGCGTGCGGATCGAGGACGCGACGGACGAGCAGGTGGTGAGGATTCTGTCGTCCCCGCCGCGGCTGCGGCAGCGGACGATCAGGCGGCTGATCGAGGCGGCGCCGGCCGAGGCGCCCGGCACGGAGGAGGAGGATCGGGAATTCGCGGCGGACGCGGCCGAGCAGCGCCGCCTGGCGCCGCTGCTGAAGCGCGTCCAGGACCTGGCGTCGGCGGCGGCGGGCCTGCGCATGGACGCGGAGGTCGTGCTGCGCCGGCCGCCGCATCCGCGGCAGCGCCGGGACCTGACGCTGTGGACGGACAACGCCCTGGCGTCGTTCGAGCGCATCGCGGATCTCGCCTCCGGGAGGTCCGGCGGCGGGCCGGTGGAGATCGTCGAGTGAGCGGCCGCGACCTGGTGGTGTGTTGCGACGGCACCTGGTGCGCGGCGGACGCTCCGCACCCCACGAACGTGTTGCGCACGGCGCGGGCGGCGCGCGCCTCCGCGACGGCGTGGTACGACCCCGGCGTGGGCTCGGGCCGCTGGGACCGGCTGCGGGGCGGGGCGCTGGGTTTCGGCCTGGCCCGCAACATCGAGGAGGCTCTGCTCTGGATCTCGGGGCAGTACGAGAGCGGCGACCGGCTGTTCCTGTTCGGATTCAGCCGCGGCGCGTACACGGCGCGGAGCCTGGCGGGCGTGATCGGCATGTGCGGCGTGCCGGCGACGACGGGGAACGCCCGGGTGGCCATGGCTCTCTATCGCCGGCGGCGGCGGCCCGAGCAGGGCGACCGGGTGCGTCTGCGGAGGCTGCAGGCGCGGAGCTGGCCGGCGCGGGTGGACTTCCTGGGGGTGTGGGACACGGTGGGGTCGCTGGGCGTGCCGGTGACCTCGCTGAACTGGATCGGCGCCCGCCGGCACCGGTTCCACGACGTGTCGCTGGGCGAGCACGTGGTCTGCGCCTGCCACGCCCTGGCGATCGACGAGCACAGGCGGCACTTCCTGCCCGCGATCTGGTCGAGCGGCCGGGGCGTGCAGGTCTGGTTCCCGGGCGCTCACGGCGACGTGGGCGGCGGCGTGCCGGACCGGGGGCTGTCGGACGGGGCGCTGCTGTGGATGTGGGCGCGGGCTCACGGCGCCGGCCTGCGCCTGGACCCGCGGGCGGTGCTGGACCTGGCCCCGGACTGCGAGGCGCCGGGGCGGGAGATGTCCTGGCTGTACCGCCCGTTCGGGCGGGTGGAGCGGCTGATCGGCGCGTCGACGCCGCGGACGGGGCTGCGGGGCGCGCTCGTCATGGGCGGAGAGCGCGTGCACTGGATGGCGGAGCAGCGCCTCCGGCAGGGCATCCGCTGGACCGGCGCGGAGCGCGTGCGCAGGGCTCTGGACGCCGGCGTGCGGTGCACGGGCACGGCGACCGAAAACCGGCTCCTGGAATGGGCGGCGACGGCAGCCTGATGGGCCGGGTGTCGCTCGGCGAGGAGGCCGTGCGCCTCATCCAGGACGCGATGTCCGCGGCGCCTCGCGGCACGCGGTCGCGGGCGGCGCGGGAGCTGGCGGAGCGCTGGTCGGTGTCGGAAGCGACGATCTGGCGGGCGGCGCGGCGCGGCGGGCCGAAGCGCAAGCGGGCGCCGGCGCGGCCGGAGTACCGGGAGTGGACGCCGGTGGTGGTCCTGGCGCAGCACGCGGCGCCGAAGCCGATCCCGATGGACATCGCCCTGCGGCACTGCATCGAGACGGGCAAGCTGCCGCCGGAGGCGGCGGAGATGCCGGTGTCGGCGGTGTACCGGACGGCGCGCGAGCTGGGCTTGACGGAGCGGCGTCTCCACCGCCGGGAGTCGGCGGAGTGGCCGCAGCAGGCGGTGCTGGTCGACGCGTCGACGTCGGACCACCTGGTGGCGGTGCGGCGGCTGGACGACGGGGACTGGCTGCTGCGTCTGCACCGCGGCCCGTATTCGGCCAGCGGCTACAAGAACAAGCCGCTGCCCCCCACGCGCGAGCGCGTGTGGGTGTGGGCGCTGTGGGACATGTGCACGGGGCTGACGGCGAGCCGGTACCTGGTGGCGCCGGGCGAGGCGGCCCAGTCGGGCCTCGAGTTCCTGTGCTGGGTCTGGGGCGGCGGCCGGGCGCCGATGCGGGGCCTGCCGGACGATCTGTGGCTGGACTCGGGTCCGCTGCGCAAGAGCAAGTCGGCGGTCGACCTGCTGGGCCGCCTGGGCGTGGCCACGGTGCCGGGGAAGCCGTATTCCTCGGCGCGGATGGGCGGCGTGGAGCGGAGCCACCGGACGCGGTTCAGCCGCTTCGAACGGGCGCTGTTTCTCGATGAATGCGAAGAGATCAAGCTCTCGAAGCTGAACCGCGGGCTGGCGACGATGGAACGGCGGGAGGGCGAGACGCGGTTCTCCCGCACGCCGGTGGACGGCGTGCGGGTGTCGCGCGCGGCGGCCTGGGACATCCTGGCGGCTCGGCGTCCGGAGCCGATCCGGGCGCTGCCGGAGAACGCCCTGGCGACGCTGGCGGCCGAGGTGCGCCGGCGAGTGGACGCGGCGGGCGTGGTGTCGTGGGACGGCGTCGAATGGGAGATCGACCCGGAGTCGGCGCCGGCGCTGGTCGGGCGCTGGGTGATCTGCCGGCGCCGGATCGTGGGCGGCGGCGGGGAGATCGTGGTGGAGGACGAGGTGACGGGCGACCGCTCGGCCTGCAAGCCGCTGGAACGGCGGCCGTACGGCGAGGTCTCGTCTCAGACGACGCCGCTCGAGCGGCTGCTGGGGGGCGCAGCGTCACGGAAGCCGGCCCGCAGCGTCACGCAAGCCGCCTCGTCCGACACGGACGGCACACAAGAGCCGCCCCGCCTGCGGGCGTTGCCGGCCCGGCTGGCGCCGGCGGCGAGCCTGGAGGACCCGGCGGCGCCGGCGGCGGACGCCTACGGTTCGGTGTCGGAGGCTCTGGCGGCGCTGGCGCGCATGTGCCCGCTGCCGATACCGCCCGGCGATCTCCGGCTGATCGGAGAGCGTCTCGAGGAGCGCGGCCTGACCCGGTCCGCCGTGCGCTCCCTGGCAGCTCACATCCTGCGGACCGCGAGGGGGAGGACGGCATGAGGGTGATGGCTCGGCAGTCGATGGGGCTGCCGGCGGATCCGTGGCGGAGCGTGGACCTGAGGACGAGCGACTGCATCCGCGTGCGCCAGGCGGTGCGCGCGGCGGTGGAGGCGCAGCTCATGGTGTGGATCGTGGGCGCGCGCGGCTCGGGCAAGAGCCACGCGGTGCGCGGCGCGCTGCCGCCCGGCTGCCGGGTGATCGAGCCGCTGCGGCTGGAGCGGGAGCGGCTGCGGATCGGGGACGTGGAGCGGGCGATCGTGCGGGAGTGCTCGGACGAGCCGGTGCGGCAGTCGGCGGAGGCGCGGAGCCACCAGGTGCGGCGCATCCTGGGCGCCGGCGCCCGCGGGCGGCGGCACGTGCTGCTGATCGACGACGCCCACGTGCTGCACGCGGCGACGCTGAAGGCGCTGAAGCGGCTGCGGGAGCTGGCGTGGCGGCACGTGCCGGCGCCGCTGCTGGGCGTGATCCTGGTGGGACAGGCGGACCGCGGCGCGTCGCTGCCGGAGGTGGGTCTGCGGTCGGACACGATGAGCATGGAGGGCCTGGACGAGGCGGAGGCCGCGGACGGGCTGCGGGCGGCGCTGGGCGAGTCGATCGAGGACGATGCCGTGTCGCTGCTGGCGGCGCAGGCGCGGTGGTGGCTGGACATGATGCGGCTGGCGGACGACGCGATCGTGGCGGCGGCGGCGCGGGGATCCTCCCGCGTGACGGCCGCGGCGGTGCGCAGCGTGATCGAGCCGCGGGCCGCGCACGCCGAGCAGCCGGCCGCGGAGATCGGCGCGGCGCTCGACGAGTGGGCCGCGACGGCGTGACGGAGGCGCTGCCGCTGACGGCGGCGCAGGTGCGGGCGATCCACGTGGCCCGGAAGGCCCGCGGGATCGACCGGGAGACGTACCTGGCGATGCTGGACGACGGCTGGGGCGCCTCGAGCTGCAAGGACCTGGACCGGCGCCAGGCGAGCGAGCTGCTGCGGCGCCTGGGCCTGCCGCTGGCGCCGCCGAGGCCGAAGGCGACGCCGCCTGAGCGGCTGCCGGCCGGCGTGACGCGCATGGTCACCGAGGCCCAGCGGCGCCTGATCGGCGAGCTGTGCGCGGATCTCGGGCTGACCGGCCGGGCGTACCGCGGCTGGCTGCGGCGCAACCAGGGGCTGGAGCGCGTGCGCACGAGCGCGGAGGCGCGGCGGGTGATCGACGGGCTGATGGCCTGGCGGCGGCGGCGGCGAGAGTCGCTCCGGGCAGCCTCCGACTAGAGCCGGACAGCGGCGGCCGCGAGGTGTCCGCGCGGCCGGGCGCAGAATCGGCCGGCATCGTCCTGTCCGGCCCGATGACTACCCGCGCACACGAGATCGACGACACGCCGTCCGCGCTGGCGGGCCTGGCCGACAACAAGTTGTACGTTCTCCAGCACGTCACGGGCGCGGACGTGATGCTCGCCGAGGCCGCGGTCGCGCCGCCAGCCGCGAGCGTCGCATCCCATGTGCTGCGGCGCGGAGAGTGGCTGCAGGTCAGGTCGGACGACGACCTGACGCTGTGGGTGTGGACTGCCGCGGGCACGGCGCGCCTGGGTGACGACGGCGACGGGCATCTGGATCGAGTCGCTCACGTGACCGTCTGGTCAGCCAGGACCGGGCGGCACCGTGTCGTCAGGGTCGACGGCGACGAGCACAACCCGGCGCACTACGTCGTGCGCGGCGCGTCGGTCCACGTGACGCCCGCGGCAGGCCGCGCCATCTACGCCTGGACCACCGGCGGCGAGGCGCGGCTGGTGACCACCGAGGCCGGCTGATGCCCATCTCGGATCGTCCGCCGGGCAGTGGCGGCGCCGGCGGCCTGACCAGGAAAACGGTGCACCTGAATCGCCGCTCACATGACTGCCACGTCCGGCAGTTCCGGGGCATGGTCGCAGACCGCGTGGGCGGCAGCTTCAACCTCGTGATCGGCGCGTCGATCCCCTCCGGGGCCTGGACTCCGGACCATCCCGAAGTGCTGATCGCCGCCTGATGCCCGTCTGGAGCGCCAAGACAGAGCGGCAGAAGATCGTCAGGGTCGATGGAGACGAGCACAATCCAGAACTGATCTACCTCTGCCGGCCGGCGTGGGGCGAGCCGATCGCAGTGATCTACACGGACGGCTTTGAGATCTCCGACGAGGAGGCTCACCTAGTCCGTCACACGATCACGAAGAACCGTGGGTGGAACTCCTACGATGAAGGCATCCTGCGCCGCGCGAGCGACAACTACCCGCTCGGTCAGCTCGTCGTCGAGGTCGCCGACGTTCACGACAAGCTGGTGCGGGACTTCACGCCGGAGCGGTTCACCGTTGCCGAGCGCCTCGATCTACGGGGCGTGTTGAGGAATCCGGTTGCGCTGACGATCGGCGACCGGGGACAACCGGCACACTGGCCGCCAGAGAGCCCGGACCTCCAGTGGCGCGTCGGTCACGGCGGCATCTGGCGGCACCACACCGAGGGCGAGCAGAAGCGGATCGTCGACGTCTATGGCAACCCAGACCTCGACGACTCGCACCGCGACCGCAACTTCGGGGCTCATCGCGAGTGGCTCCGCAAGCTGAACGGGGGCCGTGGCACTCGCCTGGGCTACCTGGGGATGCCGGCGTTCACGCATGGAATCTACGGCCGTTTCATCGCGGCTACGCGCCGGCACTTCCGGGAGGCTGATTGGCCGCCGCCTCCGAGCCCGGGTCCGCGAGTCCACGCCGTGGCGGCGTTCAAGAGCTGGACGCGCGAGCACCCGGGCGCGGTAGCGCTCCGCGCCTGGGATCCGGATGACGACTGGGGCGAGGTCGTCGGCGTCAGCGTCCGCCTGTGGGGCCTGCGGATGGACCGGCGGCCGACTCACGCCTACGGCCTGCTCGGCGTCAACTACCGCTACACGGGGCAGGGCGTGGTGGACCTGGACGTCAAGGCTCCGGAGGACCAGGTGTATCCGGTCGATTGGCTGCGCCGGCAGACGAGAGCGACGCTGTGCGGCATCAGGATTCTGGGCGTCGAGTACAGCAACGGCTGGATCTGGCACCCGCACCGGGACAGTCCGCTCAAGTGGTGGCGGACCGGAATGCATAAGTGGTGGCTGCATCCGCGTCGCCGACGAGCACGCTAAGCCGGGCTACCGGCGAGTTCGGCGCGAACGTCGAAACGCTCGACGGCCAGCGCCTCTATAGCCGGCGCAAGCGCCTCACCTGCCGCGCACTGAGACCACTGGCCCGGCTCCCCGCGGCAGTGCTCTCAGCAGACCGAGCTAGCTCCCGCCGTTCCCCCGCGTCTATCACCCGGTCTACGGTCTCCGCCGACGGCACACGCATGCCCCCGCACTGCGCCGCCACCGCTCGTGCCACTCGCTCCACCTCCCACGCCGTCGCCAGCGGCAGCGCCGTCGCCACGGCCCGCAGCAGCCGTCCCACAGTCACCCGCCACTACCCGCCACTACCCGCACGTACCCGTTTTCTCGCATGATGTTTCTCGCATGACTTGCGGCGCTTTCTCGCACAACTCTACAGTGCGCCCGTCATCGGGCGCACGGATGGCAGGCCCGCGCACCCAGAGGTACGTCGTCACTGCGATCGAAACACCCTGCTAACGCTCGACGACGTCCAGCCTGCGGAGGGGCTCAGGGGGAGGGGTCCCAGCGGGCTCTGAACGAGCGACGGCCGGCGGGCTCGCAGGAACCGACACCAAACCGGAGCGAGTGAAGTGAAGTGAGCGCCAACCTCCCCACTGTCCGAGAGAGCGCGAACGGCCGCCTGGGACCCCTCCCCCTGAGCCCCGGAGCGGGCGGGTGCCACCGCCGCCATCGCGGCGGGTGCCACCGACGCCGTCGCGCCGACGACGACCTACTCGCCGCCGGTGCTCGCTCCGCTCATCGCGTCTGCTTCCAGGACCCGAGCCCCGCGAAGGGTGCCGCCCATGGAGTAGTTGCCTTCGTGGCACGCGTACTCGTAGACACGATCGTCGCTCGCCTGCCACAGGTACTCGCCGGTCCAGGGTGCAGTCCAGACCGTGTCGTCCTCGACGGTGAAGCGATAGATCACGCTGCCGTCGTGCTGCAGGGCGAAGCGCTCGACGACGTGCGTGTTCTCCGAGCCCCCACGGAATGCCGGTTCGGTACGGAAGTTGGTTGTATCGACGACGAGCGTGTCGCCCTCCCACCAGCCGATCGAGTCGCCCAGCCACTTCGTGACCTCGGGGCCCGGATGCTCAGAATCGATGCGCACGATACGGGCGTCATGGATCATCTCGAGGAGGATGACGACGTGTGTGTCGGTCTGGACGATCCTCTTGAAGTTGTTGTACAGACTCGGAAGGGTGGGCGCGGCGCCGGTGAAGCCGGCAAGGCAGCGCTCGCTCACTGGGAGCGTCTCGGGCCCATCGTAGGGGCCGGGCCCGTCCTGTCCGACCCACCACGCGCTCCCATCGTTGGGGCGCAGGAAACTCACGAAGGCGGCCATCATCTTCTGCATCGCCTCCGGGGTCATGGGCGGCATCCGACCGTTCGGGGGATCGAGGATGATCGACGTCGGGATCTGGCCGTCGACCCGGTAGGTGTCGGTTCCGCGATCGATCCAGAACAGGTTGTAACCGCCCACGTTGCCGGCGCCGAACTCGTTGCCGCCGCCCGCGGTGTGCTCCAGGCCCACGACCTTGGCGCCTCCTTCAGGCGGCGCCTCGCGGTCCGCGTCGGACCGCTCGACCGCGCCTTCCTGGATCGCGCGCTCCTCCTCGGCGATCGCCTGGGCTTCCTCGGGCGTCAGATAGGCCCGATCGCCAAGGTGCGCTGGCCGCTCGAGTGGGGTCAGGGTCGCTGCGTCGTAGCTCCCGTTCAGATCGGGTCGGCCGCTGGCGGTTCGTGGAATCCCGTCGTCCTGAGCGGCGAGGGCCGGGGCACCGACGAGAACGAGGACGGCTACCGACAGCAAGCTTGCGATGCGCTTCGTCATTCGGGACCTCCAATCGGAACAGGTTTGATTGACCAAGTGTACCGCCACTCGCCGCCGCTGAGCCATGCGGACGAGACGTCCGCGTTCCCAGGGCGGGGGAACTACTCAGCCGGACTCCTCAAGCTCTCCGCCGCCCGGAGGACGCGGAGGAAGTTGCCGCCCCAGATCTTCGCGATGTCCTCCTCGCTGTAGCCGCGCTCGAGCAGACCCACGGTTACGCCCAACGCCTTGCCGGCGTCCGCGAAGCCTTCGACGCCGCCTCCGTGGTTGAAGTCCGTGCCGATGCCGACGTGGTCCACGCCGATACGCCCGACGATGTAGTCGAGGTGATCGAGCATCGAGTCCACGCTGCCGGGGCCGAGGAGATCGCTGATCGACTGCGTGAAGGCTGAGCGAGCGTCGGGATCGTCGATCTCCCAGTACAGCTCGAAGGGATAGAGGTAGTCCTCTAGAACACCGGCAGCGCGCCGCGCCTCCCGGATCGCCCCGTCCAGCGACGCATCGTTGGAGTCGTAGAGGTAGCCCCGGAACGGGCAGACGTGGATGACGCCGCCGATGGCGCCGATGCCGTCGATCTCCTCGTCGCTCAGGTTGCGGCTGACGTCGGTGAGCTGCCGAACGTTGGAATGGCTGGCGATCACCGGGGCCGTTGAGGTCTCGAGCACCTGCAACACCGCGTCCCGCGACAACTGGGACACGTCGACCACACCGCCCAGGGCATTGATCCGCTCGATCGCGGTGACACCAAGGTCGGACAAGCCTCCGTGCTCAGCCGGTTCGTGCGTACCCGTCGCCGCGTCGAAGACCGGTCGCGACGAGTCGGCGAAGTCGTTGTTCCCCAGGTGGGTGAGCGCGAACACCCGCGCTCCGGCCTCGTAGAAGTCGTCCAGCGCCGAGACGTCCGTGCCGAGAATCAGGGCATTCTGGAAACCGAGAATGAGCGCGGCCTTGCCCTCCTCGTGGGCCGCGACCAGCTCCTCCGCCGAACGGGCGACCACCGCGTTGTTCGCCGGGTCGGCCGCCAGCGCGAGAACGGCCGCTATCTCTTCGTCCGCCCTCGCCCGGGCCACAGCAGAGCCCTCCGGCGTTCGGGGCCCGGGCCCGACGGCGACGGACATGACGACCGCATCGACGCCGCCCGCGTGGAGCTTGGCGGGCTCGACCTGCGAGAGTCCATCGTCGCCGACGTAGGGGGAAGGCGCGTCCGGGAGCTCGATGTCCGCGTGGGCGTCGAGGACCAGCACGCGCTCATGGATGGATCGAGCGCGTTCAAGCAGCGCCTCGGGCGACTCGTCTGCATCGGAGATGCTCTCACCGGGAGGACCAGCGCACCCCCATGCCATTGCGGCGACAAGCGCCAGGGTTGCCAGGGTCCAGAGTGCTCTTCGGTTCATCGCTCCCCCCTTACGGAACTCCGATTGTGGGCCCCGGACCAGGACCGCCCGGTCACGAGGCCACCCGCACGATCCGCGTACCGACGTTGCCGCCCGCCAGCAGGTCGACGAACGCTTCCGGCGCCCGCTCCAGGCTTTCGAAGACGTCCTGCTTCGGCACCAGTCTGCCGGCCTCGACCCATTCCCGCATCCGTGAGCGCCCCTCGTCGTAGCGGTCCGCATAGTCGAATACGAGGAAGCCCTCCATGCGCACTCGAAAGTTGATCAACAGGCCCGGAACCCCGCGCGGCCCCGGCGACGGGCTCGATGTGTCGTACTGCGAAACGACGCCGCAGCAGACGATGCGGCCGTGGGTCTTCATGCGCCGCAGCGCGCCGCCCAGGACCTCGCCGCCGGTGTTGTCGAAGTAGATGTCGATGCGCTCCGGCAGCGCTTCCTTGAACTCGAGCCGGAAGTTGGGGCTCTTGTAGTCCACCGCGGCGTCGAAGCCGAGCTCTTCCGTGAGCAGGCGGCACTTCGCCTCTCCACCGGCGACGCCGACGACGCGGCAGCCGGCGATGCCGGCCATCTGCCCGACCAGGTGGCCGACCGATCCGGCGGCCGCCGAGACGAGGACCGTCTGCCCCTCCTTCGGCTCGCCGACATCGAAGAGCCCGAAGTACGCGGTCAGCCCGTTCGTGCCGTAGACGCCGAGGTGGTGGGCCGGATCGCCGCCGTCGCTGTCGCCGCCGTCATCGACGACGCGCACCTTCGCCGCGGCATGGACCGAGTAGTCCTGCCAGCCGGCGGGACAGACGACCAGCGCGCCGACCGGCACCGCGTCATCGTCCGACGCCTCGACCCGGGCCACCGCGGTGCCGCCCATGACGATTCCGGCCCGCGGCGCCCCGGCGTAGCTCGCGCTGCCCTGGAGCCCGGCCCGCTGGCCGGCGCCGATCGTGATCGCGAGCGTGCGGCACAGCACTTCGCCGTCACCCGGCGCCGGCGCCTCACCCGTCCGCAGCGCGTAGTGACCAGCCTCGAGCTTGCCCACAGGCAACGAGTCGATGATGATCTGGCGGTTCTCGGTCATGGTCTGGCTCCGGGTTCGCTCCACTTCACCGGCATCGCGCCGGTCGCGGCACCCTATCCTCCGGCGCCGCCGTCCAGCCGTCGCTCGATCCGCAACAGAGCGTCCCTGATCTCGGCGAGCAGCTTCCCCGACTCCGCCGCCGCTTCGCCAGCCGCCGCGCCGGCAGGTGACGTCGCGGGCGATGCTCCGCCCGATCCCGCGACCCGTTCACGCTGCGCCAGGACGGCCGCGCGGAACTCCTCAGTTCCCTCGATGCCGACCAGCTTGATCAGGCTGCCGGGGCCGGACTGGCCGGCCGTTTCCACCGACAGCCCACGCAGGTCGAGAGTCCTCATGAGCGGCCCGTGGGACATCGCCAGGTCCGTGATCTTGTCCAGAGGAACCGTCTTTTCCTGTCGCACCAGCACGCCGCGCGCGACGTGGAGGTTCTTCTCGGTCAACACGCAGCGAAGACGATCCAGGTAGCGCCCCGTGAGGGCGTAGCCGATGGGAAACCAGAAGATGAGCAGCGGGATCCCGACGATGCTGACCGTCAGGATGAGCGCGCCCGCCAGCAACCAGTAGGTGCGCACCTTCGGGTTGAAGGTGGCTTGCCGCAGGATCGGCTCGTCGCCCGTGTGGAGCTCCGGATCGGCTATGGCGACATCGCTCATGTGCGACTCCTCTGTGACGGCGACTCGTAGGATTGGGACGAAGACGATCCGGACAATGTAGCTGATCAGAAACGCAGAGCGCCCGTGGTCTCGATCGTCGTGGCTTGCCAATGGGTATAACCAGAGTCATACTCTGGGCATGAAGACGGCAATCTCCATTCGCGACGATGTGTTCGAGTCTGCTGAGCGCGTGGCGCGGAGGCTGGGGGTGTCAAGGAGCGAGCTCTATACCCGGGCCGTGCGGGAGTACCTGTCGCGGCTCCCAGGGGAGCAGGTGACCGAGCGCCTCAATGCCGTGTACGAAGGAGCGGACGAATCAGCTTCCTCGCTCGATGAGACTCTCGCCGCCCTCCAGCTTCGTTCGCTAGGCGACGAGGACTGGCGGTGAGGCGGGGCGAGATCTGGTGGGCCAGCCTGCCAACTCCCGGTGGATCTGAACCGGGCTACCGCAGACCCGTTCTGGTCGTTCAGTCCGACGATTTCAATCGCAGTCGGATTCAGACCGTCGTCGTGTTGTCGATCACCTCGAACCTCAAGCTGGCGGAGGCGCCGGGCAACGTGCCCCTGTCGCGGCCCGGGACAGGCCTTTCGCGCCGATCGGTGGCGAACGTGTCGCAAATCCTCACGCTGGACAAGCGATTCCTCACCGAGAGGGCAGGGCGGGCGTCGTCTGCAGTTCTGCGGCGCGTGGAGAATGGGCTGCGTCTTGTCCTCTCGCTTCAGAGCCTCACGTAGGCCGGTGCCGAACAGCGCCTACCGGGTCACCAATGGTACGCTCCTGGAGCCCACCTCTACAGAGATCGGACTACCGCTTCTCGAGTGCGCCCCCGACGAGGAGCAACGACCGACCAAGAACCGCAGGAGACCGCTGATGTGCAGATCGTCTTCGCGACGCCTGGTGACCGGGATCGCGTTGGTTGTGCTCCTCCCTGGTCTTGGTGCGGCTCAGAGGGGAAGAGGCGGCGGGCCCGTAGAGTTGCCCGAGCCGCCCGCCGGCTGGAGCGTAGCCCGCACCGTGGACGGCCACCCCGATCTGCGCGGGGTGTGGGTGGAGATCGGCGGCACCCGCGGCGGCGCCAGACTGTCTGAGCTGGTCGTCGACCCGCCGGAAGGCGGGATTCCGGCCCTCACCGAGAAGGCGCAGCAGGACTGGGATGCACTCCAGCAATACTTGGAGGAGCATCCATCCGACACCTGGAAGGATCGCTCCCTGGGCGAACGCTGTGTGACCCTGGGGGCGCCCGTCCGGGCGAACTTCAACCAGTTCTACAAGTTCGTCCAGAACAGGGACCACGTGGTCATCCTCATGGAGTGGATTCACGAGGCGCGTGTCATCCCCCTCGATGGTTCGCCCCACCCCGATCGTCGGATCGGGCTATGGCTCGGCGACTCGCGCGGCCGCTGGGAAGGCGACTCGCTAGTCGTCGAGACCACGAACTACTTGCCCAAGGGGTACGCCGGCACCCACCAGCGAGGGACCCCACAGACCTGGTTTCACTCCCTCAACTCGGAAGAGCTGGTGGTGACCGAGCGCTTCACCCCGGTCGGCCCTGAATCGATGCACTACGAGGTGACGATCGACGATCCGCCGATCTGGGTCGGGCCGTGGACGGTGAGGATGCCGATGGGGAAGCGCAACCAGCCGCTCTTCGAGTTCGCCTGCCACGAGGGCAACTACAACATGGAGAACATCCTGCGCGCCGCTCGCGTCGGCGAGCAGGAGGCCGCTGCGGCCGCGGAAACCGACCCCGAATGAGAGGCGAGAAAGTGCGAAACCGAAGGCGGGGAGGGAGGCTCGTTGCCACGGTCGCGACCTTGGTTGTGGTGACGGCGGCGGCGGTCCAGGCGCAGGACTACCGAGCCCCGCGCACGAGCGATGGCGAGCCGGACCTAGGCGGTATCTGGCAGGCGTTGGCCTCGGCGCACTGGGACATCGAGGGCCACGCCGCCCGCATGGGTCCGATCGTCGAGCTGGGAGCGCTCGGCGCCATCCCGGGGGGCCTGGGCATCGTCGAAGGCGGCGAGATCCCCTACACCGCGGCGGCGAGAGCGAAACAGCAGGAGAACCTCGCGCAGTGGTGGAAGCTGGACCCGGCGATCAAGTGCTTCATGCCGGGCATTCCGCGCGCCAACTACATGCCCTTCCCGTTCCAGATCGTCCAGACCCCCGAGAACGTCATCTTCGCCTACGAGTTCGCCAGCGCCAGCCGGATCGTCTACATGAACCGACCCGACTTCGAGAGCCCCGGCGACAACTGGATGGGGCACTCCCGCGGTCACTGGGAGGGAGAGACGCTGGTGATCGACGTCTCCGCCCAGGTTGCCGACACCTGGCTCGACAGCTCCGGCAATCACCACAGCGAGGAGATCCACGTCCTTGAGCGCTACACCGCGATCGGGCCGGACCATCTCCTCTACGAGGCGACGATCACTGATCCCAAGACCTACACCCGCCCGTGGAAGGTGAGCTTTCCGCTCTATCGACGCATCGACGGGAACATGCAGCTCCTCGACTTCAAGTGCGTGGTGTTCGCGGAGGAGTTGATGTACCGCCACCTGAGCAAGGGCGTCTGGAAGGAGGGAGAACCCGAATGACCGAGAAGGAGGTCAACGCAGTACACGCCAAGGCCCTCATTGCCGCAACCGCGTTCATCCTCGCCGTGGGCGCCGCGCCGGCGATGGGCCACCATGCCTTCGCGGCCGAGTTCGATGCCGACAGCCCGGTCGAACTCGCCGGGAAGGTGACGAGGATGGAGTGGATCAATCCGCATGCGTGGATCCACATCGAGGTCATGAAGGAAGACGGCTCGACAGAGATCTGGATGGTCGAGAGCGGCAGCCCGCCCAGCCTGTTTCGCCGCGGCTTCACGAAGGAGTCGCTGCTGCCGGGAACCGAGATCGTGGTCGAGGGTTTCCAGGCCAAGGATCGCTCGAACAAGTGCGCGGGACGCACCGTGACCTACGCCAACGGGGAGAGGCTGTTCCTGGGGTCTTCCGGCACCGGCGCGCCGAGGGACAGCGCCGACCCGACGGAGCCACCGAACCGGTGAGGGCTGCATACGCAGTGCTGGCGGCGCTGGCGGGCGCATCGTTTGCCCCCGCCGCCTTCGGGGAATCCGGCACGCCCGATATCGAGTGGCCGCACCATGGCCGCGACCACGCCTTCAGCCGCTACTCGCCGCTCGAGGACATCGACGGGGAGAACTTCTCCCAGCTCGAGGTGGCCTGGCGCTGGAAATCCGCCGACCACCGCGTAAGGGACGAGCCGGGCGCCTTCACCGGCTCGGCGCTCATGATCGGCGGCCGCGTCTACATGATGACCACGCTGTGGCAACTCGCGGCACTCGACGCCGCAACCGGCGAAGAGCTCTGGGTGTTCGACTCCAAGGCGCACGAGGCGCCCAGGGCCGCCTACTCGAATCCACGGGGAATCGAGTACTGGACCGACGGCGAGCAGGAGCGCATTCTCTTCGCCACCTCCGGCAAGCTGCTGATCTCGATCGATCTCGAAACCGGGCGACCCGATCCCGACTTCGGCGAGGAAGGCTTCGTCTACATGTCGCTCGACGACCTCGGACGCCCCGGGATCCGGCTGCGCGACATCAGCGCCGGCTCGCCGGGGATCGTAGTCGGCGACACCTTCATCATCGGCTCGAGGATCTTCGACGTGCCGTTCCGGAAGCAGGGCATCCCGCCGGGCCACGTGCGCGCCTACGACGTGCGCACCGGCGAGCAGAAGTGGCGTTTTCACACGATTCCGCAGGAGGGCGAGGAGTTCACCGAGACCTGGGGCAACGACTCCTGGAAGTGGATGGGCAACACCAACGTGTGGGCGCCGCTCGCCGCCGACGAAGAGCTCGGCTACGTCTACTTCGCCACTTCGACACCGTCGAGCGACTACTACGCCGGCGACCGGCACGGCGACAACGTGTACGGCGAGAGCCTGGTATGCGTCGACGCGGAGACCGGTGAGCGCGTCTGGCACTTCCAGACCGTGCATCACGGCATCTGGGACTACGACAATGCCTCAGCCCCGAACCTCCTCGACGTGGTCGTCGAAGGCCGGCTGCGCAAAGCCGTGGCCATGGCGGCGAAGACCGCCTTCCTCTACGTCTTCGATCGGGTCACCGGCGAGCCTCTGTGGCCGATCGAGGAGCGGCCGGTCGCCCAGTCCACGGTGCCCGGCGAGAAGCTCTCTCCGACCCAGCCGTTTCCGACCAAGCCGCCAGCGTTCGATCTACAGGGCTTAACCGTCGACGATCTGGTGGACTTCACTCCGGAGATGCGCCAGGAGGCGCTCGAGGTCCTCGAGTCGTATGTCATAGGGCCGATCTTCACGCCCTCCATCGTCGTCGGCAAAGGAGGAAAGCTCGGCACAATCGTTTCGCCCGGCGCTGGCGGCGGGGCCAATCATCCGGGCGCATCGATCGATCCGTTGACCGGTATCGTGTACGTCCAATCGACGACCCAGATCGGCTCGTGGGGGCTGGAGAAGCCGGATCCCGAGCGCAGCGAGTTTCGCTACGTGAAGAAGTCGACGGGAGGAGGAGGCGGGCTCAAGATCCCGCAGGGGCTGCCCCTGGTGAAGCCTCCCTACCGGCGGATCACGGCGATCGATCTGAAGACGGGCGAGCACGCTTGGCAGGTGCCGCTGGGAGAAGGCCCGACCGATCACCCCGCAATACGCCATCTCGATCTCGGCCCCCTTGGCAGTCGCCCTTCGAGCGGCACCCGCGAAGGCGGGCTTCTGGTCACCAGGACGCTCCTCATCACTCACTCGCCCAAACGAGAGAGCTGGGACTCCCCAACGGCGACAGCCAGCTACCTCACCGCCTACGACAAGGCCACCGGCAAGGTGCTGGCGCAGGTGGAGACCGACACCGCGTTGCACGGAGTGCCGATCACCTACCGCTACCAGGGTCGCCAGTACATCGTGGTCCCGGCAGGCGGCAAGCCCGGCGGCAGGGCCGTGGGCAGAAACGCGAAAACCCAAGCGGCGACGGCCGAGCTGGTGGCTTTCGCGCTGCCGCCGAGGCGCTGATGACTTCGTTCAGCAGGATGATCAGGAAAGTCCCACGCGCCGCCTCCCAGGGGCCGGGCGCGCTCATCCTCGGCCTCGTAGCCTGCGGCTGCGCGGCGCCTTCCGGCGAGGAAGCCGGGCCACCGCCGATTCCCTCGCGGCCGAACATCATTCTCATGATGAGCGACGATCAGGGCTGGGGCGACGTCGAGTACCCCCAACAACTCGCCCCCGGCGACATCTTTCCGGGCCACACCGAAGTCAAGACACCCAACCTGCGCGAGATGGCGGCGGCCGGCCTCCAGTTTCACCGCATGTACTCGCATGGTTCGAACTGCAGTCCGACCCGGTCGTCGTTCGTCACTGGCCGCTCTCCGCGCCGCAACCACGTCGACATGGCCTACAACGACGGTCTCCGCAATCACGAGCTGACGATTGCCGAACTGGCCCAGACCCAGGGCTACATGACCGGACACTTCGGCAAGTGGCACCTCGGCAACCTCAACAGGGCACCCGAAGCCGACGCGGACGATCTCGCGCGATGCGGCGGCAGATGCTTCGGCAGGAGCGGCGGCGACTTCTATTCGGCGCCGTGGCATCACGGCTACGGCCGGAGCTGGGCGTCCCCACAGGCGTTGCCGACGTTCGAGCCGATGCGCATCGACCCCGCGGGTCCACTTCCCAGCGAAGGCAATCACATCGGCGGCCACTACTGGACCGGCCACGAGCAGCACGTCGACATCGACTCCCCCACTCTCGCCGGCGACGCCTCCGCGATCCTCGTCAGAGAGACGATGCAATTCATCGACGATGCCGTTGCCGCCGAGCGCCCCTTTCTCGCCGTCGTCTGGTTCCATCCCCCGCACAGCCCCCATCGCCTCGACCAGGCGACCCTCGACGAGTTCTACTCGTCCGAAGAGCTGAGCCAGATGAACGACTACGAGGCGCCCTACTACTCCGGCATCACGGCGATGGACAAGGAGATCGGTCGCCTGCGCGCGTACCTGCGCACTCTCGGCATCGAAGACGACACGCTCGTGACCTTCACCTCCGACAACGGGCTTTCGGGATCGGTGAGACTTGACGATCGGGAGGAGGCGAAGGGCGGCCTGCGCGGATTCAAGGGCACCATCTGGGAGGGT
This sequence comes from Candidatus Multivorans sp., assembly GCA_965222875.1. GTDB lineage: Bacteria > Acidobacteriota > Thermoanaerobaculia > Multivoradales > Multivoraceae > Multivorans. The sequence continues at coordinate 36,020 of CBDCVC010000002.1, forward strand.
GGGGTCCGGGTGCCGGGCATCGTCGAGTGGCCGGGACGGATCGCTCCCGGAGATACCTCGACACCGATGATCACCAGCGACTACCTGCCGACGCTCCTGGATATCTGGGAACTCGACCTGCCCGACTCGCGGCCGCTCGACGGCGAGTCGATGTCCGGGGTGCTCTTCGGCGATCGCTCGGCGCCGCGCCGGGGCCGCCTCCGTTTCGACGACTGTGACGACCCCGTTCCCGCCCGCGCCGCCGGCGAGCCCGAGGACTGCGACAGCGCCGGCCGGGGCCGCGGCGGCCGGGGATTGACGAGGGTGGGGGGCGGGCGCTCCATCCTCGACGACCGCCACAAGCTGATCTCCCTCACCAGCGGCCGGGAATGGGAACTTTACGACCTGCTCGAAGACCCGCGCGAAGAGACTCCGGTCGCCACCAGCGCCGACGTCGACTCGAAGCCGCCGAAGATCCAGGCGATCTTCACCTCTCTCCTGGACGAGATCACCACCTGGTACGAAGTCGAAACGGCGGCCAGCCGCGAGGGCGCCGACTACGACACGCGCATCGCCGGCGCCGACAGCGTCGACATTCTCGGCGACGTCGGCGACGAGACCGTTCCCGACGATCTGTCGGCCGCTCGCCGGACCTCCGTCGATCGTCCGGAGCTGGTCGTCGAGCGGCAGTTCGCCACCCTCGACGCGGACTTGGCAGTCGAGTCCGGCGGCGCCCCCGCCTCCTACGACGCCGGCAACCTGCCGCCGGGCGCGACCGTACCCGCCGGCACGGTCGTCCACAGCTTCCTGCTGCACTTCGCCCCCACCGCCGCGGCCGGCCTCAGCGGCGTCGAGATCGCATTCGACGACCCCATCCTGGGCGTCGCCGCGAGCCCGGCGAGCCTCGCCGCCAGCGACTTCCTCGCCTTTGCCAACCCCGAGTTCGGCGCCTCGGCCGATCGCGGCGCCCTGGTCGGCGAGACGGACTCCGACGCCTGGGAGATCCTCGCCGACGGGACCACGATCGTCATCGACGTGGGCGCCAGCGCCGAAGGCGTGGATCAGTTGCGAATCCTCACCGAAGCGGTGTTGCAGCTAAGCCCAGTGAACAAGAACCAAGATCATTGATGCGTCCTCACGTGTGCCGGCGCTCCACGATCCGGCAGGCACGCTTTGCTCTGGCGCTGCTGGCAGCCGCCTCGATGGCCCCCGAAGCCTTCGCTGAGTCTCGTGCGGGAAACGCCGAGTGGCGGCACCATGGCCGCGACCACGCCTTCACCCGCTATTCGCCCCTCGACCAGATCGATGCGTCGAACTTCGAGCAGCTCGAGGTGGTCTGGCGCTGGAAGTCGGTTGATCACGACCTGAGGGAGGAGCCGGGAACCTTCCGGGGCTCGGCGCTCATGATCGGCGGCCGCGTCTACATGGCGACCAACCTCTGGCAGATCGCCGCCCTGGACGCCGCGACCGGTGAGGAACTCTGGGTCTACGACCCCGGGAGCTACGAGCTGCCGCGAGCCTACGGCGCCACTCCCCGAGGCCTCGAGTACTGGACCGACGGCGAGGCCGAGCGCATCATCTTCATCACCAGCGGCAAGCAACTGATTTCGCTGGACCTCGCGACGGGACGCCCCGACCCCGCCTTCGGAGAAGACGGCATCGTCGATCTGTCGGATGACCGGCTGGGCCGCGAGGAAGTCTTCCAACGCGACATCAGCGCCGGCTCCCCCGGGATCGTGATTCGCGACACGTTCGTCGTGGGCTCGCGCATCGCCGATGCGCCGGCGACGAAGCAGGGTCTTCCGCCAGGCCACGTGCGTGCCTACGACGTCCGTACCGGCGAGCCGAAGTGGCGGTTTCACACGATTCCGCAGGAGGGCGAGGATTTCACCGAAACGTGGCACAACGACTCCTGGAAGTGGGTTGGCGGCGCCAACGTCTGGGGAGCGATGGCCGGCGACGAGGAGCTCGGCTACGTCTACATCCCCACCACGACCCCGACCGGCAATCTCTGGGGCGGCCACCGGCCCGGCGCGAACGTCTACGCCGAGAGCCTGCTCTGCCTCGACGCCGAAACCGGCGAGCGGATCTGGCACTTCCAGACCGTTCACCACGGCATCTGGGACTGGGACATCGCCTCCGCCCCCGTTCTCGCCGATGTCGTGATCGACGGCCGGCTGCGGAAGATCGTCGCCCAGGTGTCCAAGACGGCCTTCGCCTACGTCTTCGACCGGGTCACGGGCGAGCCCATCTGGCCGATCGAAGAGCGACCCGTGCCGCGGACCACCGTGCCCGGGGAGTGGACGGCGCCTACCCAGCCGTTTCCGACCAGGCCGGCGGCCTTCGATCTCCAGGGCGTGACGATCGACGACCTGATCGACTTCACGCCGGAACTGCGAAAGGAGGCGCTCGAGATCGCCGGGGAGTTCCTCCTGGGACCGATGTTCACGCCCCCCATCGTCGGGGGCGAGGGAGGAAAGCAGGCGACGCTCGCGGTGCCGGGGATGGCGGGTGGAGCGAACCATCCCGGCGCCTCGCTCGATCCAATGACCGGCCTTCTCTACGTCCAGTCGCGAACGCAGCCGACCGGGGTGGCGGTCGCGCCGCCAGACCCGGAGCGCAGCGAGTGGAGGTGGGTGAGCCGTGGCGGTCGTGTCGGAAGTCCCCAGGGACTGCCGCTCCTCAAGCCTCCGTACCAGCGCATCACGGCCATCGATCTGAATACCGGCGAGCACGCCTGGATGGCGCCGTTCGGCGAGGGGCCGACCGACCACCCTGCCATCGAGCACCTCGATCTCGGCCCGCTCGGCAGCCGCCCCTCGAGCGGCAACCGCGAGGGCGGGCTTCTCATCACCAGAACCCTCCTGATCACGTACGTGCCGAAGTGGCCGAGCTGGGACGCCCGCGCCGCCAAGGGCAGCTACCTGCAGGCCTACGACAAAGCCACCGGCAAGCTCCTGGCCGAGGTGGAGACCGAGGCCACCCTGCACGGAGTCCCGATGACCTACCTGCACCAGGACCGCCAGTACATCGTCGTGCCCGCCGGCGGCAAGGTGGTTTCGAGAAGCGCGCGCAGCGGCCCGGAAACGGCGGAGCTGGTCGCCTTCGCCCTGCCAGCTGCGCCGTGACCACCAAGACCAGAAGGAGCGGCATGAGGGGAGGTTCCGAATCGCTTCGATGGACACTCCTCTCCTTCGGCCTCGCGGCCTGCGGCTGCGCAACACCCGCGCCGGACGGAGCGGCAGTTCCCGCGCCGTCTCCGTCGCGCCCCAACATCATCCTCATGATGAGCGACGACCAGGGGTGGGGCGCCGTCGAGTACGCGCAGCAGCTCGCGCCCGGAGACGTCTTTCCGGGCCATCCCGAGCTCAGGACGCCCCATCTTCGAGCGATGGCCGGGGAAGGGCTACAGTTCCATCGCATGTACTCGGGCGGCTCGGTGTGCAGCCCGACACGGGCCTCCTTCGTCACCGGCCGGGCGCCGCGCCGCAACACGGTCGACTTCGCGTACAACGACGGTCTCCGCAACCTGGAACTGACGCTGGCCGAGCTCGCCAGAACCCAGGGCTACACGACCGGACACTTCGGCAAGTGGCACCTTGGCGATCTCACCCGGACGCTGCGGGACCGGAACGGCGGCGAGTTCTACTCGCCGCCCTGGAGCCACGGCTACGACCGCGTCTGGGCGAGCGAGCAGGCGCTGCCGACCTTCGAGCCGATGAAGGAGGATCCTCTGGGGCCGCTCCCCGGCGAGGGCAACTTCCACGGCGGCCGCTACTACACCGGCCCCGGGGAGCACGCGGATCCCGACTCGCCCGAGCTGCGCGGCGACGCCTCGGCGATCATCATCCGCGAGACGTTGGGATTCATCGACGACGCGGTCGCGGCGAAACGTCCCTTCCTCGCCGTCGTCTGGCTCCATGCACCGCATGGCCCGCACCGTCTCAACCAGGCGGCGCTCGACGAGTTCTACACGCCGGAGGAGCAGGCGGAGTGGAGCGAGTACGAGGCGCGCTACTACTCCAGCATCGTGGCGATGGACACGGAGATCGGCCGCCTGCGGACGCATCTGCGCGAGCTCGGCATCGAAGGCAAAACGCTCGTTGCCTTCACGTCCGACAACGGCCAGTCGGGCTCGGTCAGGATGGAGTTCGAGAGCGAAGGCAAGGGTGGCCTGCGGGGTTCGAAGGGCGACCTCTGGGAAGGAGGGGTCCGGGTTCCGGGCATCGTCGAGTGGCCGGGACGGATCGCCCCCGGCGAGACATCGACACCGATGACGACCAGCGACTACCTGCCGACGCTCCTGGACATCTGGGGAATCGAGATGCCGGACGCGCGTCCGCTCGACGGCGAGTCGATGACCGAGGTCCTCTTCGGCGATCGCTCGGCGCCGCGAAGGAGCCCTATCCGGTGGGAGGACTGTGGAGACCCGACTCCCGAGCGCGGCGACGAGGAAGACACCGACTGCGACAGCCGGCGTACCCGGATGCTGCAAAGGGTCGGCGGCGAGCGGTCGATCATCGGCGACCGCTACAAGCTGATCTCCGAAACCAGCGGCAGGGATTGGGAGCTCTACGACCTGATCGAGGACCCGCGCGAGCAGACCCCTGTCGCCACCCTCGCCGACATCGCCTCGAAGCCACCGGAGATCCAGAGCGTCTTTCGGTCGTTGCGGGACGACATCACCAACTGGTTCGAAGTGGAAGCGGCCCGAAGCCGGGAGGGCGCCGACTACGACACCCGCGTCGCCTCGGCGGAGGGCGTCTCGATCCTCGGCGACGTCGGCGACGACACGGTCCCCGACGATCTCTCCGCCGCGCGGCGCACCCGGAACGATCGGCCCGAGCTGGTGGTCGAGCGCCAGTTCGTCACCCTCGAGGAGGATCTGAACGTCGAAACCGACGGCACGCCCGCCGCCTACGACGCGAACCACCCACCGGCGGGAGCGACGATCGCACGCGGCACGGTGGTCCACAGCTTCCTCCTGCACTTCGCCCCTGCAGCGACCGCCGGAATCATCGGCGTCGAGATCGAGCTCGACGATCCGATTCTCGGCGTTGTCGCAAGCTCGGCCGGCCTCGCCGCCAGCGACTTCCTCGCCTTTGCCGACCCCGAATTCGGCGCCTCGGCCGATCGCGGCACCCTCGTCGGCGAGTCCGACTCAGACGGCTGGGAGGTCCTCGCCGACGGGACCACGATCGTCATCGACGTCCACGCCGGCGCCGAAGGCGTGGATCAGTTGCGGATCCTCACCAAAGCCGCGCTGCAGCGCATCGAATTCGAGGGATGAAGGGAAGACGATGCGGCGACTCATCCCAAGGACTCGTTGGCTGGCCAGGGCGGCGGTAGTGCTCGCCGCGAGCATCGTCGCAGCGGCCGCGCCGGCCGCGGAGGGCGACACTCCACGCATGCCAGGCGGCGCGCCGGATCTCTCCGGCACGTACACCATCAACACGCTGACGCCTTTCGAGCGCAATCCGAAATACGGCAACGACCCCTACATGAGCACGGACGACGCCAAGAGAATCGAGCAGGCAATGGCCGCGAGGGTCGCTCAACAAGGCATCCCCGGCGACCCGGATCGTCCTCCCCCACCGGCCGGCGGCTACAGCAGCGGCCGCGTCACCGGCGGCAATGCCCTCGCGCTTCTCGACATGGGGACGATCGTCTTTGCCGTCGACGGCAGGCACCGGAACTCGGTCCTCACCGACCCGCCGAACGGCCGCATGCCGGCGATCACCGAGGCCGGAAAGAAGCGTCGCCCGGCCTTCACGACGGCCGATCGCATGGGTCCGCCGAATCCCGACGGCGCCTGGTGGCTGCGGGCGGACGAAGTCGCCGGCGTGCGGGGCCGGGCCATCCCGACGACGAATGGGGAACACCGGATCTTCGACGACCCGGAACTGATCGGGCTATGGGAGCGCTGCATCTACTCCGATCGGGCGACCATCCCGATGTTGCGAAGGGGCTACGGCGCCTACTACGGCATCACCCAGACCACGACCCATGTCGTGATCCGGGCGGAGCTGATGCACGAGGCGCGCATCGTCCGCCTCGACTCGGAGCACGGACCGGGAGAGGCTCTCTCCTATGCCGGCGACTCGATCGGCCGGTGGGATGGCGACACCCTGGTCGTCGACACGACGAACTTCCGCCGCCAGGGCGTGGCAAGCGCCGCGGACGAGCGTCGCAAGAACGCCCGGGCTCATTCCGGCGTGCCGCACGAGGGTCTCCACATCGTCGAGCGCTTCACTCCCCAGGAGGACGGCGGCCTGTTCTATGAGTTCAGCGTCGACGATCCCGACTACGCGGCGACCTGGGCCGGTTCGTTCCCCTGGCTGCCCACCGACCAGCGCATCTACGAGTACGCCTGCCACGAAGGCAACTACTCGATGGGAATGACGATGCGCGGGGCGCGGCAGCTTGAAAAGGAGTGGTCCGAAGGGCGGTAGCGCGGCAGAACTCCCGGAAGCCGGCGCTTCGCGCCGGATGCGGGCAGGATGCCCGCGTGCCATCCGTGCGCCCGATGACGGGCGCACGGAGTGGTTCGCGTGTGGCGCGGGTCGCGCCACACGGGTTCCCAGGTCAGATCGTTCTGCCGCGCAAGCTCCTAGCGTCCTACCAGCTCAGCTCGCCCGTGCTCTGGCCGAACGAACCGGTTTCCAGCTCCATGTGATTCAGCAACGTGACGTAGAGGTTGGAGAGCGGCGCGTTGTCGTCGTCGTCAAGACCGACATAGCGGCCGTGGTCGAAGCCGCCGCCGGCGAGGAAGACCGGGAGGTTGCGGGTGTCGTGAGAGTTCGCGTTGCCCAGGTTGCTGCCGAAGAGGACCGCGGTCTGATCGAGCAGCGTGCCGTCTCCCTCGCTGCATCCCTTGAGCTGCCCGAGAAGGCTGCCGAAGCACTTGACGATCTCCCTCTCGACCTTCCTCAGTTGCGCGATCTTGTCCGGATCCTGACCGTGGTGCGAGAGGTTGTGGTGCGTTCCCGAGACGCCCGGAATCTTCGGCACTTCCCGCAGTTCCTGGATCATCACGGCGACGACGCGCGTCGAATCGGTCTGCAGAATCAGCGGGATTAGGTCCATCAGCAACTGGACCCGGCCAATCAGGTCCCGGCGTTCCTGGACGTCGACCGGGGGCTCGCGATCCACGCGCGGCTTGGGCCGATCGAGCCAGGCCCGGGCTTCAGTGATGCCCTTCTCGGCCGCGCGTACAGCCTCGAAGTACGAGTCCAGCCGGCCCCGATCGACGGCGCTGGCGCGCCGGTCGAGCGTCTTTCGCTGCGAGCTCAGGCCGTCGAGGATGCTGCGTCCGTCGCCGAGATCGCGCTTCTGCCGCTCGACCTCGTCGGGACGCCCCGCGAGGAACATCCGGGCGAAGAGATTGGCGGGACTGGTCTCTGACGGCACCATGACGCCCCGACGCGTGAACGACTGGCTCTGCGTGCCCTTGGCGCTTCTCTGAACCGTCGTGTCGGTACCCAGCACGAGTGAGGGAAAGCGAGTCACGTAGCCGAGCTCCCCGGCGGCAAGCTGGTCGACGGAGATCGTGTTGCGAAAGCCGGCGAGTTCCGGGTGGCGGGCCGCGGTCAACCAGGAGACCTCGCTGCTGTGGGCCTGGCGGCCGTTCTGGTCGTGGTGGGAGAGCCCCGAGAACAGCGTGTAGTCGCGCCGGTGGTCCTGGAGCAGCTCCAGATACTCGGTCGTTTCGTAGTCCCGACCCGGTGTGGCCGGAAAAAGCGACGGCGGGTGCAGGCCGAGCGCGTTGCAGACGGTCACCATCCGCCGGGGCGCCGGAATCGCCGCTCGGGCCAGGGCCGGGCTCATCGCTTCGAGGAGGGGCAGCGCCAGGGCGACCCCGGAAGTCCTGAGAAAGGTACGTCGGTCGAGGGGTTGGTTCATCGTTGCCGCTCCCTGAAGAGTGGGCTTTGAGTGACATGGTGAATGATCGTGCGCACGCCGTAGCCGCCCTCGCGGCTCCGCGCGACGAGCCGCGACAGTTCGTCTCGGTCGGCGAAGCCCACCTCGGCGCCGGTCGCATAGACGACAAGCTGCGAGATGAAGTGGCGCGCTACCTGGTCCTCCTCCTCCGCGAGCAGGAGTCGCTTGTACTCGGCGATGCCCGAGAACGACCTGCCGTCCGGGGTGACGCCGCCCGCATCCACCGACGGCCCGTCCTTGTACTCGAGGATCGGGCGACCGTAGAGGCTCCCCGCGGGCGTGTCGCCCTCGCCGCTGGAGCGGTAGCGCGTCCGGAAGCCACCGGTCGGGTCGAAGGCCTCCAGAGCGAACCCTGGCGGGTCGATGGCGCGGTGACAGACGTTGCACGTCGGATCCCGGCGATGCCTGGCGAGGATCTCGCGGATGGTCGTGGCGCCGCGAGTGTCGGGCTCGACCGAGCCGGCGTTCGCCGGCGGCGGGCTCGGCGCCCGGCCGAGCAGGTTCGTGAGCACGAAGCTGCCGCGGAAGACCGGCGAGGTCGTGGTGCCGTTGGCGGTGATCTTGAGCACGCTGGCCTGGGTCAGGATGCCGCCGCGCAAACTGTCGTCGGGCAGCGACACCTTGCGCATGGTCTGTCCCTCGACCCCGGGGATGCCGTAGTGCTCCGCCAGGCGGCGATTGAGAAAGGTGAAGTCGGAGTCGATCAGGTTCCGGACTCCGAGGTCGCTCTTCACGAGCTCGGCGAAGAAGAGTCTGGTTTCCTCCTGGAGCGCGTGATGCAGGAGGTCGTCATACTCGGGATAGAGCCTCTCGTCGGGACTCGTCAGCTCGATCTCGTAAAGCCGTAGCCACTGACCCACGAAGTCCGCGACAAAGCGCTGCGCCTTCTCGTCATCGAGCATTCTCTCGACCTGCCGCGCCAGCACCTCCGGCGCCGACAACGTGCCTGCTCGTGCCGCGGCGAAGAGCTCCTCGTCCGGCAGGCTCTTCCACAGGAAGTACGAAAGGCGGGTCGCCAGCGCGAAGTCGTCTAGCTTGCCCGGCTGGTCGTCGTGGTAGAGAAACTGCGGCGCGCTCAGAACAGCGCGCAGGGGAACGCGGACGGCGTCGACGAACTCCCGTCCGGCGGCGATCGCGGGCTTGGACAGGCTCGCGAACGCATCCACCTCACCTGCTTCGGCGGGCCGTCGAAACGCCAGCGGCACGAAGTGCGAGACGACATCCACGACGTGCTCGTACGGATCCTTCGTGAGCTTCAGATCGCCGGCCAAGTCGAACTCGATGCCGTCGAAGATCCGGCGCGTCGACGGCGGCGGCCACGCATCGAGGAGCGGTCCAACGATTGTGAGCGACCTGACCGCGACGCCCTCGCCCTTGTAGGTCGCGGCCCCATCCACGAGGATCTCGGTGGGGTGGTAGAAGATCGGGTGATAGAGCCGATTGTTGAGCAGCCGCCGGCCCAGGCCCTTCCCCGCAGCCACGACCTGGGCCGCTGCCGACCAGTCTTCGACGGGGGCGTAGAAGCCCCCGACCTCCGTGTGCCAGTCGAGGTCGGCCACTTCGGGAAAGACATAGTCGGTCGGGTGGAGGAAGGTCGTGACTTCGAAGGTGCCGGACTCGTTCACCAGGTCGAAGGCGCCGAGCAACTTCCTGTCGCCGTTCGGGTTGCCCCGAATGAGAAGGAGCGTCACAGGCGTCGACGCCTGGTAGGGATAGGCGTCGACGGTCACCCTGTACAGCCCCGAATGCGTGACCGGGAAGCCGTGGCTGTCGCTCCTCAGGTTTCTGGCCGAGAAGGACCCGCTGGTGTTGTGGTGGTCTTCATCGACGAACATCGCGACGGCATCGTCGAGCTTCCTGCTGACGCTCTGGCGGATCATGCGGTACGAGGCTGGATTGCTCGGATAGTCGATCAGGTGCGCCGCGCTCGCCGGACGTCCGCCCAGCCGGATCGCCGCATCGAGCGCACGATCGGCCGCCTCGAGGTAGCTGCGCAGGTGAAGCGCCGAGATCCCCTGCTCGGCCGCCAGCGTGTCGAACCCGGCGGATGCGCTCTCGGCCGGCAGCAGGCGCGCCAGGTTCTCCTCGATCAGGAGCAGGTCCTCGAGGGTGTACTCGTACTCGAGCCCCGTCAAGCGGCGCGGCGCTGCCTGCCCGGCGGTGCGAGCCGCCATGTCCGCCGTCTCCAGATCTCTCTCCAGCGCACCGAGCGCCGCTTCGACGACTGGCCTCGGGGGTGGCCTCGTCCCGCGGGGAGGCATCTCGCCCGCCTCGAGACGCTCGAAGACGCGCACCCACTTCCGGAAGGTCCCTCGATCCTCGAGGTCGTAGCCGAGATTCTCGAGATCGAGCGGCGTCTCGGTCTCGACGTCGTGACAGCGAAGACAGGAGATCTCCAGGAGACGCGCGACGTCGGCCTCGAGCGAACGGGCGGGGGCCGCACCGGGAAGGACGCAGAGCGCCGCTAGGAGGGCCAAGGAGGCCGCGTTCACGCCTCCGCGGCGTGGACGAACGCCGCGGCGTCGACGAACGCTCCGTGAGCACCGCGTCATCATCATCGACTCTCCGACAGCCGGTAGGCGACCAGCTCCGGCGCCCTGCCGCCGACCGTGAGTGCGATGTACTGGCGACCGTCGAGCAGGTAGGTCATCGGTGAGCCGAGCCCGCGGCCGGGCAGATCGACCCCTGCCAGCGGCTCTCCGCTGGCCTTGTCGTAGGCCACCAGTTGCGGACCGTCGTCCGTGCCGCCGCTGTTCAGCGCGTGAATCAGCAGCGTCCTGGTCAGCAGCGAACCGGCGCGGCTGTGATCACCCCCCAGCGGCGGCAGGTCGAGATCGCGAAGCAAAGGGTGGTCCTGGTACCGGGCGCCCCTGCCGAGCGGGGTCGCCCACAGGTGCTCGCCCCGAGTCATGTCGATGGCGACCATCGCCGAATAGGGCGGTTTCCACAGCGGCAGTCCCCGCGGCATCGTCGGCTGCCGGGTCGGGTTGCCTCCGTCAAGAAACGAGGCGCCCCGAGCGGCGGGCTCGAACGGTCCCCACGGCGCCGAGCGGCCGCGCAGGAGACCGCCGACAGGATCGGTGCGGTCGGCGAGGTAGCGCAGGTCGGTCTTGTCCCGTCCATCGCGGAAGCGGATCACCGAATGGCCGTTGGAGGTGGGGACGTACAGCACGCCGGTTTCGGGATCGACGGCGGCGCCCGACCAGTTTGCGCCGCCGCCCGCCTGCGGTCGGAAGATCGTGCCGCGCAGCGACAGCGGCGTGTAGAGCGGGCCGAGCCTGAACTCCCCGACCGCCTCGAGCGCCATCTGCCGGATCTCGGGGGTGAAGTCCGCCAGGTCCTCGAGCCGGGCGCCCTGGACGGCGAACGGCGGAGGTTTGGTCGGGAAGGGCTGGGTGGCTGACATGACCTCGCCCTCGAGGTCGGTGTCGGTCGGCACTGGACGCTCCTCGATCGGCCAGATCGGCTCGCCGGTCGCTCGATCGAAGGTGTAGACGAATCCCTGCTTGGTGACCTGCGCTACAGCCTTCACCCGGCGTCCATCGACGGTGACGTCGAGCAGATTCGGCGCCGTCGGGCTGTCGTAGTCCCAGACCTCGTGATGGACGAGCTGGTAGTGCCACACCCGTTCGCCGGTCCTAACATCGAGACAGACGATGCTGTTGGCGAACAGATTGTCGCCCAGGCGATGGCCGCCGTAGTGATCCGGGGCCACCGCCGAGGTCGGCACGTAGACGTAGCCGAGCTCCGGGTCGGCGCTCAGGTTGCCCCAGGCGTTGCCGTTGCCGGTGTAGCGCCACGATTCGTCTTCCCAGGTGTCGGCGCCGTACTCGTCGGCGCTCTCGGGCACGATGTGGAACTCCCAGAGCCGCTCCCCGGTGCGCACGTCGTGGGCAAAGATGAAACCGGGCGTGGCCTCCCTGGAGATGACGAAGTCGGTGTGGTTGGTTCCCAAGACGATCGTGTCGCCGACGATAAGCGGCGCCGCCGACCGCGAGCCGACGGGCAACCGGAACGGCTGTCCGCGGGGCGAGCGCGGCAGATCGGCAACGAAGTCGACCCGCCCGTTGTCTCCGAACTCCGCGGCCGGCACGCCGGTCCCGGCGTCGACGGCGATCAGGTAGCCGGCGCCGGTTCCCCAGACGATGCGGGCTTCGCCGTCGCCTTCCCAGTAGGCCGCCCCGCGATGGCCTCGGCTGGTCGGAAGCGCGGAGCTCTCGTAGGTGCGCGGGTCGTGAACCCAGAGCGTCTCGCCGGTGCGCGCGTCGACCGCCGCCGCCTGCTCCAGGTTCGTGATCAGATACAGCACACCGTCGATCGCTAGAGGCGTCGAAGACATCGCGCCGATGCCAGGACGCCGCAGCCACAGGTCGGGCTGCTGCTCCGCCACCCGGTCGAACACCACCCGCGACGGGACCAGCGACGCGCCGCTCTCGTCCGCCACGACGAGGTGGGTGTCCGCCGTCTTCCAACGCCAGGCGATCTCCAGATCGGCGAAGTTGTCGGCGTCGATCTGATCCAGGGGCGAGTATTTACTGGCCCACGTGTCCCCGGCGTAGGTACGCCATTCGCCGTTGGTCGCACCCGGCTGCGCCGAGCCGGAGGTGGACGCGAACCCACAAACGACGATTAGAGGCAGCGTGAGGGGGATGGAACCTTGCATCGTTGCACCAACAGCGCTTGATCTACTAACAGCGCTTGTTATACTAGTGTCGTGTCACTCGTCAAAAGTCGGATAGAGGCGCTTGAGTTTGACTCGTGCGTCGTCGGTGGTGAAGTGCCAGTTGACCTTGGCTTGGATCCGGTCTCTGGCGTCCTGCCAGGCGCCGACTTCGGCGCGTAGGGTGTCGATGGAGTCGATGCGGCGGTTGAGGCACTGTCGGATCATCACGCTGAGTTCGACCTCGGCGACGTTCAGCCAACTGCCGTGCTTGGGGGTATAGACGAACTCGAAGCGGTCCCACAGCGCCTTGGCCCGGGCCGGGTCGAAGGTCTCGTAGAGCGCGCCGGGGCGGTGGGTGTTGAGGTTGTCCATCACCAGCGTGATTCGGGTGGCGTCGGGATACTGCCCGGCGATGTCTTCCAGGAAACGCGCCCAGTCGGTCTTGGTCCTGCGCTCGGTGACCTTGGTCAGACGCCGCCCGGCCAGCGGTTCGGTCGCCATGAACACGTTGCAGGTGCCGCAGCGTCGGTACTCGTAGTCTTCGCGGACCTCCCGTCCAGGGGCCTGCGGGATGGGCGCCCGTGTCTCGGCGATCAACTGCCGCGGCGTCTCGTCCATGCACACCACCGGGAAGTTCGCGTCGTGCGGACGCCGATAGACGTCGAGCACCCGCTCCATGTTCGCCGCGAAGTCGGCGTTGCATTGCGGCGGAATCACCCAGCCGACGCGGCGCCACGGTTTGAGAGCGTTTTTTTTAGCACCCGCCGCACCGTCTCGTGCGAGACGCTGTCGATATAGCCGAGCTCCACCGCACGGTCCGCCAACAGACGCAGAGACCACTGCGAACGCCCTTCGGGCGGCTCGCCGCAACTCAGCGCGACCAGCCGCGCCTCGAACTCGCCATCCGCCTTGCGCAGGTACTTCGGACGACGCCCCTGCCGACTGCCGAGCGCCGCCTCCAGACCGTCCTCCACAAACCGCTTCTTCACACGATCCACCCTGCGCGCACTGATCCGCAAGACCCCGGCGATCGTCTCGCCGGTCGGCCGACGCCCGTTGAACTCGCCCTCGTCGCAGTTGAGCAGAATCAAGGCGTTGATCACCTTCTGCGACCGATGCGAACCCTTGCGCGTCATCGTCGCCAACGCCTCGCGCTCCTGCGCCTCCAACTCCACCACATACCGCTTCATGCCAGACTCCTTGCCGTTGTCGAACGGCAAGGAGCCTACTACGATTCATACGGCATAAGACGTGTGACATGACACTAGCCGCGTTAGCACAACTGAGAGACGGTGTTTGGAGTGCGAGGGCTGTGCCGGCCTTCAGCAACGAGGCCGGAACCACCCCCCACCCGTCACCAGGGTCGGACATCATGGAGGTGGAACCGTGAAGCTCACTACCCTCGGGCGCTGCGTCGGGCTATTCGCCATCATCGCGGGCGCGAGCCTGCCGCTATGGGCCGACGGTCCGGGCACCGGAATCATCGAAGGCCGCGTGCTCGACGCCCAGGGCGACCCACTGCCGGGCGCCAGCGTGCAGCTCGTCGGACAACAGAACACCAAGGACGCGATCAGCGACGCGGCCGGGGAGTTTCGCTTCAGTCTGCTGCTCGACGGCATCTTCACCGTCAGCGCCGAGCTCGAAGGCCTGGGCTCGAGCGACCTGGTCGCGGTCACTCTCGACCCGGGTGAGCGCCGCGCCGTCGACCTCACCCTGCGGGGCGGCGAATCGGAGGAGATCCGCGTCGTCGCCGAAGCGCCGATGATCAACAAGTACGAGCCGGGGTCGACGGCGAGGATCGATGCCGAGACCGCCGAGTTGACGACGTTCATCACGCGTCACCACGTCAACAGCCTGGCGGTCCTGCCGGCCAACTCCGGCTCCAAGCAGCAGGACTGGCTCAACAGCTTCATGGGCGGTCCCCGGGACGGAGGCACGGTGAACATCGACGGCGTCGATGTCAGCCAGGTCACGGGCAACTACGGAGTGTTCAAGTTCAGGATGGCGACCACGCAGGTTGCCGCGACGGAGGTTCATACCCAGGGGCGCGGCGCCGAGTACGGGCGCACCCAGACGGCGACCATCAACACGGTGGTCAAGTCGGGCACCAACGTGTTCCACGGCGACTTCCACTACGTCGCTCAGAATCAGGCGTGGGTCGGCGAATTCCGGGACTACCCCGATCTTGAGGGTCCCGACAAGATCATCAACAACTACGAGACCGCTCTCGGTGGACCGATCTACCGCGATCGTGCCTGGTTCTTCGCGGCCCGCGCCGAACTGTCCGACAACAGGATCCGGGGCGCCAGCACCAACTCCAACCCGGACGTCATCGCGGACCCGGTCTTCGACTGGAGCTACAAAGGGAGTTCGACGGTCGCCAAGGTCAACTTTCAGCCCGGCGATGACCATCAGCTCGCCGCGACCTATGTGCGCACCCCGGGCTATCGCGAGGGCGGGGGCAACCGAACGGGAGACCTCTTCACCCTCAACGGGCGGGGAGAGACGGCCGAGTTGAACACGGCGTTGTGGAACTGGGCCGCCACCCCGAAGATCTTCACGGAACTCAAGGTCGGCGACAGCGAGGACGTTCGCACCGACAACTGTATCCACCGCAAGGACAGTCTCTCCGGCGGAGACCCGAACACTCCATCCGGCAACAACTTCCGTTACTACGACCTCGACCGCCGGCTCTTCTACAACGGCTGCACCGTCGGCGGCCTGACCGGCCGGTTTACGAACGGTCCCCGCCAGCAGATCAACGCCTACGCGACGATCTTCGCGGGCGACAACCACGAGCTCAGGATCGGCGCCGAGCGCCACGTCATGGGCCTCGACACACGAAACTGGCCCGAGAGGGAGTACAGCGGGCGCGGCTTCGGCTACGACCTGCCGGGCGGCTTCGCAACTCCCGAGACGCTTACGGTCTACGCGCCGCCGGACGGAGGCCTGTTCCGCCGCGAGAGCGAGCTGAACACCCTCTTCATCCAGGACCGGATCGATATCGGAGACAACTGGGTCGTTACCGCCGGGCTGCGGCTCGAGGGCCAGTCGATGGACAACAACATCGGGCAACAGGTCAACGACTACGACGAGCTGGCGCCCCGGTTGAGCGTCGTCTACGACGTGAACGGTGACGGCAGGCTCCTGGTCCGCGGCACCGCCGGGCGTTACCTCAATCTCTTCAACATGAGTCTTACGCAGAACTTCGATCAGGGCTCGAACGGCACGAACACCCGCATGGTCTTCGATTGGAATCCCCTGACCCAGAACTACGACATCCTGGGCAGCTCCATCGTGGCCAGTGCCGGGAGGGAGGCGACGAGGAACCTGGAGCCCGAGTACTCCGACGCCTACACCCTCGGCGTCGACTGGCAGTTCAGCCGGAACTGGGTCGCCAAGGCCATGTACACCGTCAGCGAGAACGACAACATCTGGGATACGAGCATCCAGTTTGACGAGAGCGGAAGGCGGGTCTTCGCCCTGGCCAACTGGACCCAGGCCGAAGTCGATCGACTGTCCGCCCTGCACGGAGTACCTTCACGCCTTGCCCTGACCCGCGAGCACGAAGGCATCATTCTCGAGCTCAACCGGAACTTCTCGAACAACTGGACGTTGCGCGCCAACCTCTATGTCGGTGAGGCGAGAGGCACTGAGGACTTCGAAGATGCCATCGAAGCCATCGGCGGCCTCGGCTCCGACGGGAGTAGCGATGTGAACTCCAGCAACAGAGGGAACCGTCCTATCGGCAACAACTCGGAGTTCCCGGAGATCTTCAATGTCCTCGCTGCAAAGCGCTGGTCGATCGGCGAACACACGCTGACCACGGGCGCCCACTACCGCATTCGGACGGGCCGACTCTGGGAGCGTCAGCGGAACGTTTTCGTAACCCATCCGCTGTCGGGCCAGAGGGAAAGAGTCGTGGAGTTTCTCGATCCCCAAGGTTCCCGACAGCTCGACACCGCGACGGAGCTCAATCTCAACGCGAGCTGGATCTTCCCGCCGGTCAAGGGCAAGTACGAGATCAAGGTAGGCGCGGAACTCGCCAACGCGCTGAACGACGACGCCCAGTTGTTCGTGAACCCGGTGTCGGGCCTGCCCACCGGAAGGGGTGGCGGCGACATTGCCTACCAGAGGCCGTCCGAGTACCGGTTCAACGTCGGCTTCAGCTTCTAGAAGTCAGCCCAGGGAACTGGCTGCGAACTGGGTGCGCCGGCGCCCCCGCCGGCTACCGCGGCAGGCGGCCAGATCGACGCGCCGGCCGAATGGCCGGCGTCCGCTTTGACAGCCGCCGCTACGACATCGCCGTAGCGCAACTGACACTCGCCAGGGTGTCGAACATCGACGGCATCGATGTTCCGGGCGGGTGCTCGAAGTACGTCACGTACAGGTGGCGGTTGCAGTGCCACAGCATCGCCGAGATCGTCTCGCCCCCGGTCAGGTAGCGAGTCTGCCCTTCGACGTCGATCGTGCCGAGAACAGACGATCCCAGGGAAGTCGCGATTCTCGCGAACTCCTCGACCGGCGGCGCCGTTTCGCGCGGATGTCCACGAATGACCAGCAGCTTCTCTCCGTCGGTGAAGATGACGTGCTTCGTCAGCTCGAGCGCCAGACGGAGGCTGGCGCGATCCTCACCGCGAGCGGTGTACTCGTAGGCGTACTCGACCTCCGCCAGGGGCATGTCGATACTCGCGCGAAGACCCAGGAAAGACAGAGCATCACCCGAGACGGGATCGGTCACGGGAGGTGAAACCGCCGTCGAGGCGCCGCCGCCGCTCGCATGGTCGAGGATGGCGCCCAGGCTGCTCGTCGTGCGCCCCACTCTGTTCCTTGCGGTCCTGAACTCGATGATCGGACGGTTGTCGGTGTTGACCGGCGCGCCCGAGGCGTAGGAGTCGAGAGCCTCATCGTCCGCGACGAAGAATGAGAAGAAGACGTCCGGCCCCGTGAACGGCGCCCGGTTCGACAGAACGGAGATCGCCTCCATGTCGGAACTGACGACCGGGTCCCGCAGTGCGGCAGCGATCCCTTCGTAGTCCCTGACGATCGGCGCCTTCGATGCCAGGAGGAAGAAATCCACGCCCCTCGCGTCGGCCCACGCCTGGACATGGGGGAATGCGGTCTCCAGAGTCCGCAGGGAGACCTTCAGATCCTCCGGATTGAAGTCGTAGGCGCCGATCCACTGCAGGAACAGTCCACCCTCGTTGAGGCGCTCGGCCACGACCGAGTAGAACTCCTTGGTGAACAGGAAGACCTCGCCATCGATCCACGGGTTGGAGGGCTCCGAAATGACGACGTCGTAGGTTCGCTCCGTAGTGGAGAGATAGTCCCTGGCGTCGCCTACGGTGAGTTCGACTCGCTCATCGGCCAGGGCGTTCCGGTTCTCTACTTCGAAGAACCCTGCCGCCTCGACGACCGTCGGGTTCAGCTCGAGCACGTCGATCCTCTCCACCGACGGGACACTCTCGACCGCGGACAAGGTGATCCCGCTGCCGAGGCCGATGATCGCCACCTCCTTCGGATCGGGGTGCATGAGCCCGGGGATGTACCCCAGGAGGAGCTGGGTAGGGACGTCCAGGCCCGTTCCGGCATCGACTTTGCCGTCGATCATGAGTACCTTCACCGGGCCCTCTTCTTTCACCACGACGGAGCCGTACAGCCCGAAATCGGAGAACGCTATTCCGGCGGCTCCTCTCTCTCGTGCGAGAGCCTGCCGGTAGTCGCTCGCGGAGTCGAACCTTCCATGCTGGTGGTAGACGCCAAAGCGGTAGGGATCGACCTTCGCGTCGAACAGAGAGGCCGCAAGAAGAACCACGACGACGAAGGCGCCGCCGTAGGCGACTCTGCCGCCCTTGCCGGCAGCAAGAAAAACGACGGCTGAGATGAGGAGGTTCAGCGCGACCGCCACAAGGATCGCTCGCTCCAGACCGATCACCGGCAGCAGAACGAAACCTCCCACAAAGGCGCCGGCAACCCCGCCCAGGGTATTGACGCAGAACAGCTTCCCGACATCCGTGCCGATCTTCCCGGCACGGGTGATCAACCGGCTCACGACCGGAAAGGTCAACCCCATGAGCAGGGTCGGAACGAGGAGGACAAGGTACGAGAGGAGGAGGAGAAGCGAGTGAAAGACGCCGAAGCTGCCGCCCGAGATGTTGTAGATCTCGAGGTACGCGACATCCAGGTTGTTGAGAATCGGGACGAAGAGAAGCCCGTAGGCGCCGATCCCGAGCTGAACGTACGCGAACAGCGTGGCGAGATCCGTCTTCTGGAAGCGCTTCGCCAACAGGCTGCCAAAGCCCATTCCCGTGAGGAAGGCCGTCAGGATCAAGCTGTAGGCGTAGACCGTCCCCCCAACGAAGAGAATCAACCCCTTCGTGAACATGACTTCGTACACCAGTGCGGCGAAGCCCGAGAAGAAGAAGGCACTCAGGAGCAGGGCCCTCAGCTTCATCGTTCACGTCCCTGGTAGAGCACGAGGCCGGCCATGAGGTTGAGAACGGCAGCCAGCGCGATCGTTTGAGAGAGTCCCAGGTACGGCAAGAAGATGAATCCGCCGCACAGGGCCCCGCAGCCGGCGAAGATCGTGTCCACCGCATACACGTCCGAGATGTCGCGGGCGAAGTTTCTGGAGTGAATCTTCGTCATCAGAGGGAATGTGGCGCCCATGATTCCGGTCGGCACGATGAGAAGAAGAAAAACGATGGTGAACATGATGAACAGCATCGTGGAAGAGCCCTGGAGCTGGCTGAACAGAGCCAGGCGGACTCGGTAGGTGAGTTCGAAGAGAGGTATGAGGAGAAGGCCACAGGCGGCGAGGACGAACTCGAGCTTCGCGAAGAGAAGGAGGGGTTTCTTCGTCTTGTCGGCGATTCCTCCGAAGCAGTACGACCCGAGGGCCAGACCCGCCATGAACGCCGTGAGGACCGCAGTGAAGGCGTAGATCGTCGTCCCGAACACGAGAGACAGCGAGCGCGACCAGGCAACCTCGTACACGAGGGAGGAGAACATGGAGAGGCCGAACACCAGAAGGAGAATCGGTCTCCTTGCGCGGAGGGGGAGGGCAGTGGTTCTCAGGCCTTTACGATAGCTGGAGCGTAGCGAGTCCGTCCAGAACGGGCCAGCACGGCGCCGGCAGCGCATGGGCGTCGTCCCGAAGCTCGCTTCACTTTGTTTCCGCGGCGCAAGCTCATGGCGGGGCGATAGGATGCCCGCTTGCATCCACCACAGGTCTTCGCGTTCCAGGGAGGCCTTGTGTCCCAGGAGAGGGGCGGGCGTGAGAGTTCCGGCCAAGTCGGCATTGGTCCTGGTAGTAGTCGTCGCGGCGCTCGGCGCCGGTTGTACCCGGACCACGGGCGCCGATGAGGCGCAGGCTCAGGAGGCCGACGACGCGGTGCCGCTACGGGCGGTCCAGGACGAGGAGACCGGTTCGATCGCCATCTACCGGGAGGGCGAAGAGGCGCCGATCGTCACCCAGAACGCCGGCGCCGACCACCGGCCGTTCCTGCACACGATCGTCGCTCCGGACGGCAAGGGTCTGGCGACGCAGTACAGCCCGGGCCACCATCCCCACCAGACGGGGCTCTACTGGGGCTTCACGAGAGTAAACGGCGAACCGATGGACGAGGACACGCTCAGGCAGTGGTTCTACCGGCGCGACAAGCCGGAGGACATCGCAAAGGCCGTCGGCCGCGATTACTTCCACAACCCGGGCGGCGACTACTGGCGCCGCGAGTCGGCCTCCCTGGTGACCGATTCCGGCCCCGAGGTGAAGTGGCAGACGGTTTACGGCATGCTGGACGCGGAAGGCAACGCCTTCATGACCGAGACCCAGAACTGGACGATGCGGGCCGAGGAAGACCGCTTCATCCTCGATCTCGAGTGGGCCGGCGAGGCCCGCACCGAAGTCTCGATCAACGAGATGTCCTACGGCGGCATGTTCCTGCGCATGCCCTGGCACAAGGACATCGCCGGCGAGGCCGTCAACGCGGCCCGGCAGCGCAACGCCCAGGCCGAAGGTCAGCGCGCGATGTGGGTCGACGTCGGGATGCAGGTCGAGGGCCGCGACGACTTCCTCCACGTCGCCATCTTCGATCACCCGATGAACGCCGGCTTCCCGCAGACCTGGCGCGTCGACGGCCAGCTCGGCGTGGGGCCGGCGCGGGCGCGGATGGGCGACTGGCACATCCCCGAGGGTTCAACCGAGGTCATCCGCCACCGCCTCATCTTCTACACCGGCGATCTCAACGATCTCGAACTCACGGAGGACTGGCACGAGTACACGGGCGCGGCCGAAGGCGCCTATTCCACCGCGTCGCTCTGGGGCATCGCCCAGCAGGAGGCGCGGCAGGAGAAGTTCCTGACCCCGGAGGAGGCGGTCGATGCGATGACCGTACGCGACGGTTTCAAGGTCAACGCCTGGGCCTCGGAACCCATGATCACCCAGCCCATGGCCTTCGCCTGGGACGATCGCGGCCGCATGTGGATCGCCGAGAACCGCGACTATGAGACCCGCGGCAGAGGCTTCTCCGGCTCGGGCGACAGCCGCATCCTGATCCTGGAGGACACGGCTCGCGACGGTGAGGCCGATAGCGTCAAGGTCTTCGCGGAGGGCATCCCGTTCCCGGCGGCGCTGGCGGTCGGCTTCGATGGCGTCTTCGTCGGCGCACCGCCCCACCTGCTCTATCTCCCCGACCGCGACGGCGACGACGTGGCCGAGATGGACGACGCCGAGATCCTGCTCACCGGCTGGGGCATCCGCGACCGGCACGAGACGATCAACAGCTTCCACTGGGGGCCCGACGGCTGGCTCTACGGCCTCGAAGGGTTCGCGACGCCCTCCAAGATCCGCAAGCCGGGGCCCGAGGAGACGATCTACGGCCACAACGATCCGTTCCCGGCGGACCTTCTCGAAGCCGACGGGGTGGACATCAACGGCGGCGTCTGGCGCTACCACCCGACGAAGAGACGGTTCGAGGTCGTCGCGCACGGTTTCAGCAACCCGTGGGGCATCGACTACGACGCCAAGGGCCAGATCTTCATCACCGCCTGCGTGATCCCCCACCTCTTCCACGTCGTCCCCGGAGGCATCTACCACCGGCAGGGCGGCCGGCACTTCAACCCACACGTCTACGGCGACATCCGCACCATCGTGGACCACCGGCACCGCTCGGCGCACGGCGGCGCCCGCGTCTACCTCTCGGACGCGTTTCCCGAGGAGCACCACGGCCGGCTGTTCATGGCGAACATCCACGAGCACGCGGTGCTCTCCGACGAACTCGAACCGAAGGGCTCCAGCTTCGTCGCGCACCACGGCGAGGACTTCCTGCTCGCCAACAACGCGCAGTGGGTCGGGTTCAGCATGGAGATCGGGCCAGGCGGCGATTTCTACGTGCTCGACTGGCACGACGCGGAAATCTGCGGCAACGACGTCCAGCACAAGGAGACCGGGCGCATCTTCCGCATCACACCCGAGCAGTCCCAGGCGGACGACTGGGAGGGCCGCTACGACGACATCAAGGCGATGTCGAACGCGGAGCTGGTCGAACTCCAACTCTCGAAGAGCGCCTGGCACGCGCGCAGGGCACGGGTCGTTCTGCAGGGGCGGGCGGCGCAGGCCGAGGTCGACGCATCCGTTCACGAGAGCCTGCACGAGATCTTCTCGTCCAACCCGGACGAGGACCTGCGCCTCAGGGCCATGTGGGCACTCCACGTCACCGGCGGCTTCACGCCCGAACTGCTCACGGACGCCCTCGACGACCGGGACGCCCACGTCCGCGCCTGGGCGATCCAGCTTCTCACCGAGGACCATGAAGCGCCGCCGGCCGCTACGTCCAGGTTCGCCGCCATGGCGGACAGCGACGACTCCGCCGTCGTCCGGCTCTACCTCGCGGCGGCCCTCCAGCGCATCGAGCACCAGCAGAGCTGGCCGGTCGTCGAGGCTCTGGTGAAGCACGGCGAGGACGCGGACGATCACAACATCCCGAAGATGATCTGGTTCGGACTCGAACCCCTGGTCGCCGAGGATCCCGAACGCGCGCTACAGCTCGCCAAGCGCTCCCAGATCCCCATGCTCACGGAGAACATCGGCCGCCGCATCGTCGACGCGCACCGGCTCGAGACCCTCGTCACGTGGCTCGGCGATCGTTCCGATGCCCGCAAGGACCTCCTGAAGGGAATGCGCGCCGGGCTCGAGGGTCAGTTCGAGGTCGAGCGGCCGGACAACTGGGCCGGCGTCTACCGGAAGCTGAAGAGAGACCGTTCCATGGCCGACCTCGCCCAGGAAGTGGACCAGCAGTTCGGCGGCGTCGAGGCCGCGCGTCAGTTCATCGCGACACTCGAGGACGAGAGCGCACCGGCCGAAGATCGGCGGCGGGCCATCCAGGGCCTCGCCGGCCAGCAACATCAGGCCCTCGCCGAACGGCTCCCGGCCCTGCTGGACGAACCGGAGCTGCGGATCGCCGCGATCCGCGCCTTCGCCGCGTTCGACGGAGGCTGGCAATCGGGGTTCCTGCTCCTGGGGCACTACGACTCCTTCAACTCGGATGAGAAGCTCGCCACCGTGCAGACGTTGTCATCGCGCCCCATCTACGGGAGGGTGCTCACCGGGGCGATCAAGGACGGGAGCATTCCCCGGCGGGATGTGCCGGCCTACGTCGCCCGCCAGCTCCACCGGGTCGTGGGCAGCGGCTTCCTCGAGGTCTGGGGGCCGATCACGCGGGTCTCCAGCGAGAAGACCGCGGCCATCGCCAAGTACACGACGATTCTGAGCAACGACGCAACCGCGGGCGCCGATCCGAGCCACGGCGAGAAGATGTTCAACGAGCTCTGCGGCGTCTGCCACCAGATGTTCGGCGAGGGGGCCTTGATCGGCCCCGACCTCACCGGCTCGAATCGCACGGAACTCGCCTACCTGCTGACGAACATCATCGACCCCAGCGGCGACATCCAGGACGACTACCGGACGCTCATGGTGACGACCCGGGACGGCCGCACCTACTCGGGCACCGTCGCCGCCGAGAGCGACCGCGCGCTGACGCTGCGCGTCGTCGGCCGGGACGAGGTGGTCATCGCCCAGTCGGACATTCAGTCGCGCGACCTGTTCTCTCTGTCGATGATGCCCGAGGGTCTGCTCGATGGGTACGAGGACGCCGAGGTGAGGAACCTCGTGGCGTATCTCATGACCGCCGAAGAGGCGAGCACGCAAGGCCCCTAGTGTTCTGTCGACGATACCGGCTGTCAGACCGGCGCTTCGCGCCGGATGCGGGCAGGATGCCCGGGTTCCATCCGTGCGCCCGATGACGGGCGCACGGAGTGGTTCGCGGGTGGCGCGGATCGCGCCACCCGGGTTCCCAGGGACGGAACGGGCATGACGAACGTCGCCATGATCGGCCTCGGCTTCGGCGCCGAGTTCATCCCCATCTACCAGGCCCATCCCGACGCGACCGTCCACGCGATCTGCCGGCGCGACGAGGCGGAGCTGAACCGTGTCGGCGACGAGTTCGGCATCGACCGGCGCTACACGGACTACGACGACGTGCTGGCCGACTCAGGAGTCGACTTCGTCCACATCAACACGCCGATCCCCGACCACGCCTGGATGTCCCTCGCCGCGTTGGACGCCGGCAAGCACGTCATGTGCACCGTGCCGATGGCGACGACGATCGACGACTGCCGCAAGATCGTCGAGAAGGTCGAAGAGACGGGCCTCAAGTACATGATGGCCGAGACCGTCGTCTACAGCCGGGAGTTCCTGTTCATCAAGGAGCTCTACGAGAACGGCGAACTGGGCGAGATCCAGCATCTCGCGGCCTCCCATCCGCAGGACATGGACGGCTGGCCGTCGTACTGGGAGCGGATGATCCCCATGCACTACGCGACGCACGTCGTCAGCCCGTGCCTGGGCCTGGTAGAGGGTTTGGCCGAGTACGTGAGCTGCTTCGGCTCGGGCCGGGTGCGCGACGACATCGCCGCTGAGTCAGGCAACCACTTCGCCGTCGAGACCTGCCACATCAAGTTCAAGGACCGCGAACTTGTGGCCCACATCTGGCGGTTCCTGTACGACGTGGCGCGGCAGTACCGCGAGAGCTTCGACGTGTACGGCACGAAGAGGAGCTTCGAATGGACGCTGGTCGAGGACGAACCCCACGTCCTGCACACGGCGAAGAAGCCTGAGCCCGAGATCCCGGAGAAGGTCGAAGTGCCGGACTACGCGCACCTCCTGCCGGATGAGGTCCGGAAGTTCACCCTGCCGCAGGAGATCCAGGACGCCGAGCACCTCTCCTTCATCCAGGGCGGCGGCCATGGGGGCTCGCACCCCCACCTCGCGAACGAGTTCCTGACCGCGCTGCGCGAAGACCGGGATCCGAGGCCGAACGCCGTCGTCAGCGCGAACTGGACCTGCGTCGGCATCTGCGCCCACGAGTCCGCGACCAAGGGCGGCGAGATCATCCCCTTACCCGATTTCACCCTCGGAGCTAGCGAGGCGTGAACGAATCGCTAGCTGCAGGGAACTGGCCGCGACTGGGTGCGTCGGCGTCCGCTTCGGCGGCCAGTTCAATGCACGCGTGAGAACCCCAACTCCATACACCCGGCTTCAGGAGGGCCCATGAACAACACGAAACTTCTGATCGCGAGCTTCCTGACCATCTTCGTTGCCGGACTCGGCTTCGCCGTCCGCGGTGGGCTCCTCCTCGAATGGGGAAAGGAGTTCGGCTTCACGCAAACGGAGCTCGGACAGATCACGGGGGGCGGCTTCGTCGGGTTCGGCATCGTCATCCTCATCGCGAGCCTGTTCCTGGACCGGTTCGGCTACAAGCCGTTCCTCATGCTCGCGGGCGTCCTCCACGTGCTGTCGGTCATCGTGACCGTGGCCGCTACCTTCGTGTACAGCAGCAACATCGACACCAACCCCGACGCCGCCCGCGCCGGCGCCTACTTCTGCCTGTTCTGGGGCATCTTCATCTTCGCGATCGCGAACGGCATCTGTGAGGCCGTCGTCAACCCGCTGGTCGCCACCCTCTATCGCAAGCAGAAGACGCACTACCTGAACATCCTGCACGCCGGATGGCCGGGCGGCATGATCGCCGGCGCCCTTCTGGGCGTCGTCATGATCGGGCGCGTGCACTGGGAGATCGTCCTCGCGCTCTACCTCGTCCCGGCGCTCATCTACATCCTGATGATCATCAAGGAAGCGTTCCCGCAGTCCGAGGCGACGGCCGCCGGCGTCAAGTTCGGCGAGATGGTTAAGGAGTTCGCGGCGCCCATGCTGCTCTTCCTGCTCGTCCTCCACGTCTGCATCGGCTACGTCGAGCTCGGAACCGACAGTTGGATCGTCAACATCATGGACACGGTGCTCGGAGGCAAGGGGCTGTTCATCCTCCTCTACACCTCCATCCTGATGTTCGTCCTGCGCTTCTTCGCCGGGCCCATCGTGCACCGGATCAACCCGCTGGGGCTCCTCTTCTCGAGCGCCGTCCTCGCCGTCATCGGCCTCTACGCGCTCGGCTCCTTCGCCGCCGCCGCCGCTGTCATGGTGGCCGCAACCATCTACGGCGTCGGCAAGACCTTCTTCTGGCCGACGATGCTGGGTGTCGTGTCCGAGCGCTTCCCCAAGGGAGGAGCGCTCACCCTGGGCGCGGTCGGCGGCGTCGGCATGCTCTCGGCCGGCCTTCTCGGCGGCCCCGGCATCGGCTACATGCAGGACCGCTACGCTTCCCAGGACCTCCAGGAGAGTGCGCCCGCCGTGTACGAGGAGTACAAGGCCGAGGGCACGAACCGGTTCCTCTTCTTCCCCGCCGTGCAGGGGTTGGACGGTTCCAAGGCCGGCCCCGTCATGGAGAAGGCCAAGGACTTCAGCATCACCCTGCCCCCGGACGAGCAGGCCGTGCGCGACGCGTCCTTCTACGGCGGCCAGAACGCTCTCAAGGCCACCGCTCTCGTCCCGGCGTTCATGGCGCTCGGGTTCCTTTTCCTGCTCCTCCACTTCCGGCGGACCGGCGGCTACAAGCAGATCGTCCTGCCGTCGTCCGACGAGGGCTGAGCGCTACGAGACAGATCAGGGGCATCCTGTTCGACGCGGGGGACACGCTCGTCAGGCCGAAGGCCGGGGAGTGGTTCCCGAAACAACACTTCGTTGACGCTTTCCGGGCTCGGGGCGTCACCAACGTCAACATGGACCGTTTCGCGGATGCGTTGGACGTCGGTCTCCGCTATCTCAATGAACACCACGCGCTGGCCGTCACGGAGGAAGTGGAGCGCGACCAGTTCCATACGGCCTATGGCCTGATCCTCCGAGCGCTCGGGATCTCGTGTCCGACAGAGGAGCTTGTCGCCGACATTCTCAGACCGTTCGATGAAGACGTTGGCATGGAGCCGTTCCCGGATACCGTACCGGCCCTGCGACGGTTTCGGCGCGCCGGTCTCAAAATGGGACTCGTGTCGGACAACTGGCCCTCGCTGGACCGGAGGTTCCGCGCCATGGGCCTCCGAGGCTACTTCGATGCCTTCGTCATCTCGGCCCTGGTCGGAAGCAGCAAACCCTCTGAGCGGATCTACCGTGTCGCGATGGAGGAGATGGGCATTCCGCCTGAGGGCCTGATGTTCGTCGACGACCGACCGGTGAACGTGGCGGCCGCCGAGAAGATCGGCATGAAGGGGGTCGTCATCTCCCGATACGGCAGGGCGCCGGATACCGACCTGCCGGTGGTTACGGACCTCGACGGTTTGGCCGCGACCGCGATCTAAGAGCCGTTGAGATGCGCCAGCAGTACGGAGCTGTCGACGTAGATCAAACCCGGTCGCTTCTCACCTCGTCCAGGAGCTCCATGAGTTCTTTGAAGCTCATGATCGGCAGAGGCTTGGACGGCGGATCCGAGAACGGCTTGAGAGGTGGCGTCAGGATGCCCTCCCGCACCATCTCGGCGATCTTCGCGTCGGCCAGCATCGGGCTCCGTTCGGGCCGCGGCGGACTCAGTTCAGCTACGACGCGGTCGCGATTCGTGACCAGCACGGTTTCTCCCGCGGCAGCGATGCGGACGTACTCGCTGAGCTTGCTGTTCAGCGTCTTGAGGCCTACGGATCTCATGAACTGAAAGTAGCTACTTGTAGCTGCTTTCGTCAAGGCCTCCAACAGATGGCCCCCTGGTGCCGGCCAACGCCGCGGCTGCGGCCGAGTCTCCGGCCTACTGCGACGGCGCCTGGTACAGCTCGATCTCGTACCCGTCCGGGTCGTTGAAGAACACGATCGTCGGTGGATTGTCGCCGCCAAGGTCGACAAACCGGACCTTCGAGCCCGCGGCCTCGGCCCGCTTGGCCAGAGCCTTGGCGTTCGCGGTGTTGACGATGATCCGGCCGTACCGGCCCTTCCCCTCGGGAAGCGGATCGTCGTTCAGGTACGCCAGAGCGAGGCCTGCACCACCGCCGGGCGCCACCAGACCGATCTCGATCGGATCGTCCGAGTCCGGCGGATACTGCCAGGCACGAGTGAACCCCAGCACCTCGGCGTAGTACTTCTCCGACCGCTCAAGGTCCGCCACGTTCAGGGCTATCTGCCCCAACACGGCGTCCGACTTGTCGTCTCCCGCCATCACCGGGACGCTCACGCACAAAAACACCGTAAACACCAAGGCCCGCACCGTCCACTTCGACATCTCAAGGTCCTTTCCGAGCACCGAACTCCTTGTCAACAGAGGCCGGCGGGCATACCGCGATCCACTCGCGACGCTCTCAAAGACCGCCGGCCAGCTCATGGAGCTTCAACACCGTCTTCCAGTTCCGAACGGTCATCGTCGTCGACAGCTTCGACTCGAAGTAGCGGGTGGTTAGCTTCGTGCGCGCGAGCCCCAGGGGGCAGTGGAAGTAGACCTCTCGGCCCACCACGGCGAACTCGTCCGGAGGCGAGCGGTCGGGGTCGAGCGCGTCGACGGCCGCAGCTTCCGGCCGGTCCACCAGGAATCCGACGTGCAGTTGGCGGGCATCCGCGCCGGCTCCCAGAAAGGGGTTCGTCCCGAGGATCGCGGCAAGCTCACGGCCCGTTCGCGTCAGCACCGGCACCCGGTAGCCGAATCGCGCGGCGATCGCTTCACCGATCAGGTCGGGCACGCGGCCCGCCAACTCGGGATCGGCCCAAAAAAAGACGTTGCCGCTCTGGATGTACGTCCGGACATCCTCGCACCCCGCCTCCGAGAACATCGCGGCGAGGTCGCTCATCAGCAGCTTGTTCTTGCCGCCGACGTTGATTCCGCGCAGCAAGGCAACGTGGACGCTTCTGGTCATCTCGCTAGCCGCTCGGGCGTTCGGCATCGTTGTCGGCCTGGGAACGCGGGCGTCTCGCCCGCATCGGGAGCGAAGCGACGGTCGAGAACGCTGCCGGCTCCCCTACTCCTCAGGGATTCGCGGCGATGAACTCGTTGATGATGCGCGCGAGCTCTTCGCCGTGGCTCTCCTGGATGAAGTGACCCGCGCCTTCGACCGTCACATGATGCTGGCCCTGGGTGCCGGGAACCCGGCGCTGGAACGGAACCTCGCCGCCGCGCGTTACCGGGTCGCTGTCGCCGTAGGCGGTCAGGAAGGGCTTCTCCCAACGCTCGAACACTTCCCAGGCCTTGCGGTTCGCCTCGTTGGCCGGATCGTCGGCGAAGACCGGCACCCGTTGCGGCATGATCAGCGCCCCCGCCTTGTAGCTTGGTTCCGGGAAGGGCGCATCGTAGGCGGCCGCAAGGGATGGGTCGCCGGTGGCGGTCGCCAGCATTCTGCCCGTGGGGATGTCGCCCCGATCGATCATCGCCTGGTTGGTGCGCTTCCAACGGATGAAGGCGCTGTCCTCCGGAAAGTCCTCGGGGCCGACCGCTCCGCCCACCGGCAGACCGGTGTTCGACACGACGACGCGCGCGAAGCGCTCCTCGTTCTCCGCCACCACCCGCAGGCCGATCAGGCCCCCCCAGTCCTGGCCGAAGAAGGTCGCCTGTTGCAGGTCGAGCGCCGCAACGAGCTCCGTCATCGCGTCGACGTGGAACTTGTAGGCGTGGGTATCCATGCTCGCCGGCTTGTCCGAGCGCCCGAAGCCGATCAGGTCGGGGACTATGCAGCGATGGCCGGCAGCGACCAGAACCGGGATCATTTTCCGAAAGAGGTACGACCAGGTCGGCTCTCCGTGGATCAGCAGAATCGGTTCGCCGTCGGCGGGACCCACGTCGAGGTAGTGGACGCGGTAGCCCTGGATCTCGACGTAGTTGGGCTCGAAGTCGAAGTCGGGCAGGTTCTCGAAGCGATCGTCGGGCGTGCGGTACACGCCGGGGCGGATCTCCTCGGCAAAGGCTGGCGTCGCGATCGTCGCGAAGGCCAGAACGATGGCGCCCAGGCTCGCCGTAACGACGAGGTTTCGCCGTGATCTCTTCATCTCGCGTCCTCCGTTCTGCCGTGTGCAGGCTAGGGAAATGTCGTGCCAGCCTATCGGGCGCGAACGCCACCGGACCCGCCGCTTCGCGCCGGATGCGGGCAGGATGCCCGCGTGTCATCCGCGCGCCCGATGACGGGCGCACGGAGTGATTCGCGGGTGGCGCGGATCGCGCCACCCGGGTTCCCAGGGCGGAAGCCCAAGGCTTCCGCGGCCCCAGGGCGGAAGCCGCGGCGCCGACCATGTCGCGATGGACTATCCTCTCTGCGCCCCGCGAACGGAAGTATGCCCACATGACCCAGAACGGAACTGCAGTACGCCTCTCCGGCGTACGCAAGACGTTCGGCGCCCACACTGCGGTCGCCGACTTCGACCTGGAGATCGAGCCCGGCACGATCTACGGCTTGCTGGGCCCCAACGGCTCGGGCAAGACGACCACGATCCGCATGATGATGGGCATCCTCCTGCCCGACAGCGGCCGGGTGGAACTCCTGGGCGGGCCGCCCGACTTCGAGAGACGCAGCCGGGTCGGCTACCTGCCCGAGGAGCGCGGCCTCTACGAGAAGATGAAGGTGCTCGACCAGCTCATCTTCTTCGGCGAGATCCGCGGCGTCGCCCGGGCGCTGGCCCGCACCCGCGCCGAGCGGTGGCTGGAGCGTCTGGGACTCAGCGAGTGGGCATCCAAGAAGGTCCAGGCCCTGTCCAAGGGGATGCAGCAGAAGGTACAGTTCATCAGCACGGTGCTCCACGATCCGGAGCTGCTGATTCTCGATGAGCCCTTCAGCGGCCTCGACCCCATCAACCAGGACGTGCTGGAGGAAATCGTCCGCGAGGAGAAGGAGCGCGGCAAGACGATCCTCTTCTCCACCCACCTCATGGAGCAGGCGGAGCGGCTCTGCGAACGGGTCTGCCTCATCTCGCGCGCTCGCAAGGTGCTCGACGATGACCTGAAGGAGTTGAAGCGGCGCGAGCGCTCCGGCGTCGTGGCGGTGGAGTTCGAGGGTGAGGCTCCCCCACTCACCTGGCCGGGCGTGTCGAACGTCGAGCAGGTGGGCGACGCGTTCCACCTGTCCCTGCACGACGGGGTGCGCCCGGAGGAGATCCTGGGGGCTGTGCTCGCGGAAGGTGTCAGCCTGCGCCGGTTCGAACTGCTCGAACCCCGGCTGCACGAGATCTTCGTGCGCCATGCCGGGGACCCAGGCGACGACGATGCCCCTTCACAGACGGGAGGTGCGTCATGAAGCAGGTCTGGTCGGTGATCCGCCGCGAGTACGTGGAGCGCGTCAAGACGAGGGCGTTCATCCTCTCGACGCTCGGCATGCCGCTGCTCATGATCGGCATCATGGCGGTGGTCGGCTTCGTGGCGTTTCTCTCCGAGCAGTCGGAGCGGCAGATCGCCCTGGTCGACCTGAGCGGACAACTCGGCGAACGCGTCCAGCAGGCCCTGGATCAGGCGGGATACGACGTTGAACTCGCCGCGCCCGGGACCGGCACCGAGGAGCTGGACCAGCAGGTGATGGACGAGGAACTCGAGGCCTACATCGTGCTCGACGACACGACGGCCAGCGAAGCCGTCT
Organism: Candidatus Multivorans sp.; assembly: GCA_965222875.1. GTDB lineage: Bacteria > Acidobacteriota > Thermoanaerobaculia > Multivoradales > Multivoraceae > Multivorans. The sequence continues at coordinate 67,575 of CBDCVC010000002.1, forward strand.
TCGCCTACCGGGCGAAGGAACCGCCGGGAGGCGTGCGCAGCCAGTTGATGCGGGCGGCGATCGTCGAGGAGATCGTCGACCTGCGTCTCGGTCAGCTCGAGGACGGCGAATCGGTGCGGCGGCTGTTCGAGGGCGGCTCGCTGGAGTACGAACCCGTGGGCCTCGATGAGGCCGAAGCGGAGGAAGCCGAAGCCGAACGCATCTCCGGAATGATCACCGGCATCGCCGGCGGACTCATCCTCTACGTCATGATGCTCGCCTACGGCGCACAGACGCTGCAATCCGTGCTTGAGGAGAAGCAGAGCCGGGTCGTCGAGCTGGTGATCTCGTCGCTGCGACCGTGGCAGCTCATGCTGGGCAAGATCGTGGGGGTCGGCGCCGTCGGGCTCACCCAGGTAGCCATCTGGGTCGGCTGCGTGGCCCTGCTGGCCGGCTTGGCGCTTCCCGGCCTGATCGCCGCGGCGCCGGATCTCGAAGAGCTGGGGCAGTTCCGGCAGTACCTGCCGGGCCCTGGCGCCATCGTCCTGCTCGTCATCTTCTTCCTGCTCGGTTACTTCCTCTACTCGAGCCTGTTCGCCGCGGTCGGCGCCATGTGCAGGAACCTCCAGGAAGCGGGCCAGACCCAGGCGCCCCTCATCATCCTGATCATCGTCCCGTTCATGCTTCAGATGATGACGTTCCAGGGCAACAACATGCCGTGGATGAACTGGGTGGCCCTGTTTCCTTTCTTCAGCCCGATCATGATGTACCCCCGAGCCGTGATGGGGGACGTACCCGCCTGGATGGTGGCCGCCTCGATCGTGTTGATGGCAGTGACGGTGTGGGGCGCCGCCTGGGTAGCGGGCAGGATCTACAAGGTCGGCATCCTCAGTCAGGGCAACCGGCCCAACCTGCGGGAGTTGTTGCGCTGGATCCGGGAGGCGTAGCAGGACGCCCGCTACCAACTCGGCAAGATCGGCGGCATCGGGCAGCTCATGGACGCCGAGACAGCGCGCAGAAGCTCGGCCTCTTCCGCCGTGACCTGCCGGTCGGCGGTGATGCATGCGACCGCCGCTTCGAGCACGCGCTTCTTCACTTGCGGCGCGGCCTGGTCCAGATGAACGAGAGCCGCATCGAGCGCGCCGAGGCCGCATTCCTCATGCGGGAGGAGCCGCGCATCCGGCAGCGAGAGCACCCGCCATGCCTGAGCGAACGCGTGACCTGCCGCTTGCGGATTGCGATCTCCCACGTACGCCAACACCGACATCAGCAACGCCAGCGGGGACCGTACCGCGGCGACCGAGCTATGCCGCACACGGGTTCTTCTGGGTCTCCCGAAGTGCACCTCGAGGTCCCTCACCAGAATGCGGTATAGCGACCATTCGAACAGGTCGATCACTTCGTCCGCTTCGACTACCGCGACCAGGTTCCGCCTGAAGAGCCGGTATTGCGACGGCGTCAAGGCGCGGAGCGCGGGAAGAGAGAGCTCGAGGAGCGGCAAACGCATCCGCGGGGCGAGCTGCTCGACGAAGGGGGCCACCCTGACGGTCTCCTGGAAGACGCCGCGGTCGGCCGCGGCTTCGAGGTGCGAGAGCTGCAACTGCCTTGGCCGGGGTTCCCGATCGAGCACGAGGGCGTAGACCACCGCCCGGGCGCCGTAGGGCTCGCGGGCAGCCTCGACGACCGCTTCGGGCAGGTGGTCGAGCAGCTCCGCCGCGTACTCGATGTGCGCGGGAGTCGGTTGCCCGACGTGGCTGACGGCGTCCCTGACACTCGTGCCGGCCTCAGCACCGGATTCGGCCCCCGCGAAACCAGCGGCGCCCGGCACTGCAGCCGCCGCCCGGCCACCGGCGCCCCCGGCGTCCAACTCCGGAAACTCGCCATCCCAGGACGGGTCGATGCGTTTGATCCGCTCCTTGAGCGGCGGATGGGTCGCGAACATCGCGTTGAAACCGGAGGTCGCCCGACCGAAGAACATGTGACTCGCCTGCGGCGCGTTCGGGTTCTTGACCGCCGATCCGGTCACGAAGCCGCCGATCTTCTTGAGCGCTCCCGCGATGCCCTCAGGGTGACGCGTGAACTGGACGGCCGAGGCGTCGGCAAGGAACTCCCGCTGCCGGCTGACCGCAGCCTTGATCAGGTTGCCGAAGAACGTGCCGGCGAAGCCGATGGCCGCCAGGCCGGCGCCTAGCGCGATGATCGGCAATGCGCTCTTGCCGTCTCTCGACCGTCCGCCGCCGGTGAAGAACGACATCCTCAGGATGAAGTAGCCGATCATCCCGATGATGAGGATGCCGTGCAGCAGGCCGATCAGACGGATGTTGAGCCGCATGTCGCCGTTCAGGATGTGGCTGAACTCGTGAGCGATCACGCCCTGGAGCTCGTCGCGGTCGAGCGTGGTCGCCGTTCCGCGCGTGACGCCGATCACCGCGTCCTGCGGCGTCAGCCCGGCCGCGAACGCGTTGATGCCCTCCTCCTGCTCCAGCAGGTAGACAGGCGGCGGCGCAGTGCCCGAGGCAATGGCCATCTCCTCCACGACGTTGAGCAGCCTGCGTTCCACCGGATCCGAGGTGCTGGTATCCACAAGCCGTCCGCCCAGTTCCTCGGCAACCACCCTGCCGCCGCCGCTCAGTTGGGCGATCTTGTACAGGCTGCCCCCGCCGACCACGATCAGGGTGCCGGCGACCGCCAGGATCAGCAGCCGGGGGTCGGCGACGGCCGTCCAGTCGACCTCGTTGGTCTCGGGATCTCGGCCGAGGTAGCCCATCGCACCGGCCAGCAGCACCTCGATCGAGGCCATGATCGCCAGCACGGCGAGCGCGAACAGCACGACGAGGCGGGTCGTGCCCCGCCTCGCCGCGTCCTGCTGCTGAAAGAAGTCTGTGGCCATCTGGCCGCGCGAACGCCCTCAGCTACTCGAACGACACGCTTGGGGCTTCGGCGATCGCCTCGCTGTCGAACTCGAGCAGCGTCGCATCCTGGCCGTGACCGAACATCCCGGCGATCATTACCGCGGGGAACCTCTGCTTGAACGTGTTGTACACGGTCACGGCATCGTTGAACGCCTGGCGCGAGAAGGCGACCTTGTTCTCGGTCGAGCGAAGTTCCTCGCTGAGCTGCATCATGTTCTGGTTGGCTTTCAGGTCCGGATAGCTCTCGGCCAGCGCGAAGAGGCGGCCGAGCGTGCCGGTGAGGACGCCTTCGGCCGAGGCCAGGCCCTGAATCGCCGCGGCGTCGCCCGGATTCGCGGCGGCCTGTTCCAGTCCGCCGGCCGCCATGTTCCGGGCCTGGATCACCGCCTCGAGGGTCTCCCGCTCGTGCTTCATGTAGCCCTTCGCCACCTCGACCATGTTCGGGATCAGGTCGTAGCGGCGCTTGAGCTGAACCTCGATCTGCGCAAACGCGTTCTGGTAGCGGTTCTTCAGCGTGACCAGTTTGTTGAAGGTCCCGATCATCGATCCGCCAAGAATGATGGCGAGAAGGACCAGACCGGCCAGGACCACGATGGTGAGGATGCTCATGAACTGCCTCCGTTAGGGGTCCCACTCGGTGGAGCCACCGGGGTGACCTCGGGAACGGATGCTGTCACACTTGGCACCCGTCCGCCGTCAGAAACGGAAGGTGTACTGCGCCTTCACGGCCAGCCTCGAGGCCTGCCGCCGGAAGTCGGCGCCACGCTCGCCGAACTCGCCGAGCTCCTGCACCCAGCCCTGGCCGAAGATGAAGAAGATGTCGTTCCCCGGCTCGAGGGTCCAGCGCACCCGGCCCTGGAAGCCGAGATTGCCCGAACGGTTGTCGAACTGGATCAGATTCGAGAACGACAGCAGGGGTGAGACCGCGTAGTCGACCTGCGCTCTGTGGATCCTGGCGACGAAGTCGCCCTCCGGCAGACGGGCGAAGGTCTGACTCGTGTCGAGGCTGATCGTCAACCGCGGGGGTGCTGCGTACCTGAGATCCACGCGGACCGTTTCGGCGTCTCCCGACCAGAAGCTGCCGAACGTGACCCCGAGGCTCCCCTGGAGCCTGCGTTTCTGCGCCGATCTGAAGAAGACCCGCAGCGGCGTGAACTCGTACTCGCCCGGCGGCAGGACCACGCCGGGGGCGATCTCGAATGGCTCGAACAGCCGCTCGTACGTGGGGTTCACGTCGAACAGGCTGTGCAGCGAGTCGCCCGACTGGAAGTGCCAGTCGACGAGCGTGAGGTAGAGATCCCGACTCTCGACCAGCCCGTTGTCGAGCCGGGTGAACTCCGTGAAGAAGATGTCGTGGTACATCTGCTGGATGCCCAGCCACTGGTTCTTCGGCCGCGGGTTGTAGCTGGCGCCGACCCGCAACATGCGCACGTTGCTGCGCTGGACGAATCCGAGCGCCGGATCGAAGTTCTCCTGGATCTCACGCCACTGCACCTGGGCATCGAACTTGTCGTTGGGATACGCGGCCGCGAAGCCGAAGGACGCGTCGTTGCCGGCAGTGCCTTCGTCCGAAACGCCTTCGTTGTCGCTCTTGAGACCCCAGGCGTTGAAGACGAAGTTCCGACCGCTGCCCAGAACGTCGGACGTGGCCAGCCGCAGGTCCACCCCCATCGTGCTGGCGTCAGCCGGGAGAGCCGGATTGCCGCTGGTGACGAGAGCGCCGACGTAGGACTGCTGCCAGAAGTTCTGCCGGACGCGCCCCACGAACAGGCTCTGGTCTTTGACGAAGGAGGTGTCGCGCGTGCCCACGTTGAGGACGCCGACTTCGGTTCGGCCCACCCTGCCGGTCAGCTTGACCCCGTAGTCGAGCGGCACCTCGCGTCCTCCCAGCAGACCGATCCGGCGGCTGAAGAACGGAAAGATCTCCGCCCCCGTGTCGGGGATGCCTCCCGGCTGATCGACCCCGGTGGTGGCGAAGTTGAAGACGCCGGCGTCCTGCAGAAAGAACGACCGCTTCTCGGGAAAGAAGATCGAGAAGCGAGTCAGATTGATCTGGCGCGCGTCCACCTCGGTTTCGCCGAAGTCGGTGTTGAAGGTGGCGGTCAGCTTGAGATTGGGGGTCGGGTTGTAGAACAGATCCAGTCCGGGCTTGCCGCGCAGGCTGTCGTTGCCGCTGGCGGCACTGTGATCCCAGCGCCCCGCAACGAAGGGCCGGATGTCCAGGCTGAGGCCCTGCTCGAGGCCTTCGAGGCCCGTGATCTCGCCCGCCTCCGAAACCTGGAAGAACTGGGTGTCGAAACGAGCTCCCGCCCAACGGACCTCCTCGAACTTCCGCTGGATCTGGCGGCTGATGTTGAATCCCCAGACCGTGCCCTCCGGCGGGAAGTTCAGACTCTTGAAGGGGATGGCGAACTCCGCGCTCCAGCCCTGATCCGAGCGCCGCGTCGCGACCGTCCAGATGGCATCCCAATCTTCGTTCGTCTCGCCGTTCGCGAACACCAGACCGTCCACCAGAGCGCCATTCGGATTCGTCGAAAAGTAGAAGGCGTTGCTCTGATCGCGAAAGGTGTCGAGCAGCAGCTCGATGCTGTCGTCGGGGCCCAGGGAGGCGTCGCGGGCCATCTGCGACGCGAGGACCCTGTGCGGCTCGGAGTCATGGCACATCACTCCGATGTAGAGGTTGTCCGCGTCCCGAAGCAGGGTGACCTCCGTCCTCTCGCTCGGCTCGGCGCCTTCCGTCGGTATGCGTTGAACCAAGGCGCCGATCTTCGGCGACGATCCCCATGCAGACTCGTCGAGGACGCCGTCGACGAGGATCGGCGCCGTTACGGCTGTTACGACGGCCGTTCGAGTCGACTTGCCCGACTCATCCTGGCGGGGAGCGGCGCCCGACGCGGCCGGAGCGCCGAGTGCCTGCAAGCCGTACACCGCCACGACCGCCCACATCCGCCCGCTGGGTACGCCGACCTCCGGTCGGCATCCGGGTCCGACCCGGCGCCCGGTCGAATCGGTCGCTTCGCCTGACAACCCGCTGGTCCGTCTTGGTTTCAGGGTTGTCTCAGGGCGCCGGCAGGAGCGCGTCGCGGTTCACCCACTCGCCGCGCAGCATCACGCGGTCGATCTGGAGGGTGTTCCGGATGTCGGCCAGCGGGTCGGCGTTGAGCACGATCAGGTCGGCGCTCATGCCGGCAGTCAGCGTGCCGAAGTCCGCCTCGCCGACCGGCGGTACGCGGCCGGCGCCGGTAGCCGTCGCGGCGACGAGCGTTTCCATCGGCGTCAGGCCGGCCTCGACGTAGAGCTCGAGTTCATGGTGAGTGCCCCACCCCATCGGCACGTTCGGCGTACCGCTGTCGGTGCCGAGCGCCACCTTGATGCCGTGATCGTGGAGCGTCTTGACGAAGTCCTGCACCTGCCGGAAGGAGACCTTGCGGCCCTCGAAGCCTTCCGCCGCGAAGATGGCGGCGCGGGTCTCCTCGTCGCTGAACCGCTCCAGCGCCCCCGGATTCATCACCGCCCGCAGCTCCGGGTCGTCCAGCAGCTCCGGGTGCTCGGCGAAGTGCCAATTGTTCTGGATGATCGACAGCGTCGGCGCGAAGGCGCAGTCCTTTTGCAGGCACAGGTCGAGGAAGGCCTGGCTCGGTGCCGGGTCCTCCATCGGCACGCCGCCGCCCGGCCCGAACGTCCGCACCGTGCTGTGCATGAACTCGTTCAGGCCGACCTCGAGGAGCTGGACGCCGTCCGCCTCCTCGTTGATGTGGGCGACCGGAATGAGCCCGTTCTCGTAGGACTCGTCGACGATCGCGGCACGGATCTCATGCGGGATCTTGAGTCCGGGCTCCGCAACCTCGTTGATCCACATCTTCGTGAAGTGGACGCCGAGGGCCGCCTGCTCGCGCACCATCGCGCGCGCCTCTTCCGGGGTCGTCGGCGTGTTCGGAAAGCTGGAGTTGAATCCGCCCGGGTAGGAGAACCCGAGCCCCGCGGTGAACGCCCGCGGCAGGTCGGGACGTCCGGCGTTTGCCTCCAGCATCAGGGCGACCTTCTCGGGATCGTCCGCGCCGATGCTCCGGGTGGTCGTCACGCCGTAGTAGAGCTGTGCCCGGAGCGCCTGCTCCGTCGCCTCCAGAGGACCGCCGTAGTGGGCGTGCAGGTCGACCAAGCCGGGGATGACCGTCTTGCCGGTCGCGGCGACGACCTCGGTGCCGTCGGGTACCTCGACGGTAGCGCTCGGTCCGGCCGCCCGCACGCGGCCGTCGTCGATCAGGATGACCGCGTCGGCGACCGGCTCGCCGCCCGTGCCGTCGATCAGCTGGGCGCCGACGATCGCCAGGTCGGCGGGCTCTACCGGCGCGGAATCAGCGGCACAAGCCGCCAGGAGGGCGATCGCAAGGAGCGCGGGAACTTGAACCGCAGCGTGTCTTGTCATGGTGCGGCAGGCTACCAGCCGCCCCACCTGTCTATCGCTTTTCGTTCTCCGCACGTTCCCGGACGATCAGCATCTCGACTGGCCGTTCGGCCATCACCATCTCCAGGCCGAGCGTTTCCTCGATCGCCCGGACGAGCGATTCGGGATCTTCCTCAATATCGAACTTCAGATCGATCTGATAGCGCCCCGTCAGCCCCGTCTCGTTGAACACTGGTCGATTCAGCAGAGAGGCGGCGCTGCCCACCAGGCCTCCGAGGTCGGTGGCGACCAACGAGTCCGACGATGCTCGGTAGCCATAGGACCCGCGGTCGGAAGGTCCAAGAGACTTGAGCTTGAGGTCGCTTGTCGTCCGCACGACATATGCACCCACCACTCGCTCTTCCCAACTGGCCTCGATCCCCAGAGCCGCCGAAACAGCCTGCTGGATCATCGGATCCAGAAGCTCGGTTCGACCGGCCGTGTTCACGACAACGTCGTACTTCTGGTCCGGCAACTCGGCTTCCACGAGCAGGCGGCCTGCCTGTACTTGGTATGCCTCCCGCAGCATGATCTCCGGGGAATAGGCGATGAGCTTGATCTCACGGGGGCTCCGGCTCATGCCGCCCTCCGTTCTGGTCGACGGACGGACGAGGACCTGGAACACGGCTTCCGCTTCCGCCTCCTCGTCTCCCAATTCGAAGAACTCGCTCAAGTCCTGAATCTCTGGAACATCGGGTCTACGTCCCGCTATCAGGTCGAGGAGATCCTCCCGGTCCACGTCGTGTGCCCGGGTGACCGCCTGAACCGCTCCTTTCTTGTCGACGAGGAACGTAGTCGGTATCGACTGGACTCCGTACTCCCGGAACACCGATCTGTCGAGGTCCAGGCCGACCAACCCGGAGATGGGGATCGATTCGAGGAAAGGCGCGACGATTCCCTCCTCCTCGTCCGTTATCGAGACGAATCGAATGTCCTCCTCCGACAGGTCGTCCGCCAGTTCGTTGAGATGGGGGATCACCTGGACGCACGGCGCGCACCAGGTTGCCCAGAACTCCAGGACCGTCGCCTTTCCTTTGAGGCCGGCCCAATCCGGGTCGCCATCGGCCGGCCCATTGAGCGTCGCTTCAATGGCGAGCACGGGTGCCCGATCTCCCGGGCCGGGCGCGCCGGGGTTGGGAGCCGCCCAGCTCAAGTCCACGCTGTCGGGAGCGTCACTCTCCCCATCGATCCCCGCATTGCCGTTCGCTCCACAAGCCAGGACCGAAGCCGCCGCCAGACTCATCAGCGCGCCAGTAGAGAACCTCCAAATCGTGGCAGTCCTTCCCATAGTGTGGTCCTTCAACCGTTGATCAGTCGTCGGAGCGCGTCGACATCTTCCTGCCCCGAACGAGCTCTTTCGGCCCTCAAGTGGGCTTTCACCAAGTCGCTCAGTTCCCTCTCGAGACCTCGCACGTTGCCTTCTGCGTCGTACTGCTCGATCTGCTGCCGGATCGCGGCCTCGAGCGCCGATGGGTCGAGCTTCTCGATTCCCTTCGCCAGGTCCCCGACACGCCCCACCCGGTCAGCGATCTCCTCTTCGAGCGCATCCCGTGTCCGCGTGTTCGACGCTGCCGTCAGCGCTGACCTGAGAGAGAGTTCCTCGGCACGGTTCGTGGCCATCTGGCCCAAGAGACCGGCAACCTCAGCCCGGAGCATGTCCGACTGGCCAAGCACTCCGATGACGTCGGTCCAACTCGGTCCCGCTCGTCTTCGCAAGCCAGGGTCCTGGCCGAACCCGAGCTCCCACAGCCCCGGGGCCATATCCCGGAGCAAGACAAGCATCAAGTCGCGCCACTGCCGTGCCTCCTCGCCGAAGACCTGTTTGTGCCCGTCGATTCTCCAATCGTGCTCAAGTCCGCCGGCCCCTTGGGTGATCACCAGCCGATGGCGGCGGCGGCCCGAAGACTCCAGTTCGACGGAACCGCCCGCACTGATCTCCAGCACTTCCCGACCGTCGTCGCTCACTACGGCCTCGCCGTTGACGCCGATGCACAGGACCGCGTCCTCCAGGCTTCGTTTCGCGACCCAGTTCTCCGCGGAGGCGAACGAGCAGTCCTCCCGAACGAACTCGGCGGCGACGGGCTGGGCAGTCGTCGCTGGAGTGGTCGCGACAGGGACCGGATTCGCAACAGATGCGGTGACGCCAGCCACACCAAGCGCCGTCAAGATGGGCACTGTGATGAGTCCGCGACGGCGCGGTCGATTACGCCTGACAATGGCCCTGACTCTCCTCTCGAGCTGTGACGGGTGAACGATCGGCAGCGACAGAACCGTTTCTCTGCGGTCCATCTTCGCCGCCAGGGAAACAAGGTGCCTCGCGTACTCGGACGGACGCTGGCCGACCGCCAGAACGTCTTCGTCGCAAGCCTGCTCGCGACTCGCCGCCGCCAGCCGTGACGCGACCCAACTCAACGGGTGGAACCAGTAGAGCGCCAGCACGACGCGGCCCAGGAGTTGGCGCAGTGCATCCCGCCTTCGTACATGGACCAGTTCGTGTGTGAGGACGACGATGCGCCGGGCGGCCGACCAGCCGGACGCTGAAGCCGGCAGCAGAATGACGGGGCTCCACAAGCCCCCGGTCATCGGCGTGACGACCTCCCCGCCCAAACGGAGCCGCACATGGGCGTGGAGACCCAACTCGTCCTGAACTGCTCCCAACTGGCGATGCCAGCTTGGATCGCCCACCGGCCGCGCGGAGCGAACGAGTTTCCGAAACCTCAGGATCCCAGCCCCGAGGGAGCCGATAGCCGCCACGCAGCCGATCGCCCAGATCAGAAGCGGCAGGCGAGAGATCCCGGGAGCGGTGTGAGCTTCAACATTGGCAACGTGGGCCGGCAACCCGGAGGCTCCAACCGGCCCGCCACGATCGAACGCTCCTGAGTCGACCGGCCCCGGATCGAAGGGGCCCGCGTCGAACGCTGCTTCGGGGACTGGAACGCTTGCCGGCCGGTCAGGAGATGGAAGCAACGGCAAATCCCAGGACGGCCCCAGCAAGGTCAAGACCGGCAGCGCGAGCAGAAGCAGAAACGTCAGCGTCCACAGCTGATGGCGTGCCGTCGCAGACCCCTTCCGGATGAGCCACGCGAGGGCCAGCGCAACGCCGAACACGATGGTCGCGCGGCCGGCCAGTTCCAGCAGGCTCGACAACTCAGACAGGAGTATGAGATCGGTCACCGACCCTCCCTTGAAGCCCGCTCGATGAGCGCCTCGATACGCGCTCGTTCTTCCGGCGTGAGCTTCGTGTCCTCGAGGTCCAGGAGCGCGGCCACCGCGCCCTCCACCGAGCCGCCGAAGAACGTCTTCACGACGTGCCGCATGGCGGAACGCCGCGCCCGCGAAGCTGGGACCGTGGGCGAGTACAGGTAGCGGGTGCCGTCCTGCTCACTCACCAGGTGCCCCTTGTTGACGAGGATGCGAAGTACCGAACGGACAGCCGAATACGTAGGCGGCTCGGCCATGCGATCGCGGATCTTCGCCGCCGTGGCCGCTCCGGACTCATGGACGATGTCCATCACCTCACGCTCTCGTCTGCTGAGTTGGGGCAACCCGTTCACGATCACCTCGCCCATCCGATGCACTGTCTCGGAGAATCCATATCGACGTCCTGAAGGCACCATAGCCGATGGGTGCTGGAAAATCAACACATGCCGGCAGCACCACGGAATGAGAGAATCCCAGCCGTCCAATCCGGAGCACCCGATGACCTGGAACGACGACGTCAAGGAGATCGAACGGCAGCGCCGCATGGCCGAGCAGATGGGCGGCGCCGACAGCGTCGCCTTCCAGCACGGCCGCGGCAAGCTGACGGTGCGAGAGCGCATCGACCTGCTCGCGGACCCGGGGACCTTCCACGAGATCGGCGCGCTGGCCGGCTCGGCGACCTGGGAGGACGGTTCGGTTGCGGCGCTCAAGCCGTCCAACATGGTCGTCGGCACGGTACAGGTCGACGATCGCAAGGTCGCCTTCTCCGGCGGCGACTTCACGATCCGCGGTGGCGCCTCGGACGCGAACATCGGCAACAAGAGCCGCTTCGCGGAGCAATTCGCGCTGCGCAGCCGCCTGCCCTTCGTCCGACTTCTCGATGCGACCGGCGGCAGCGTGAAGACCTTCGAGCAGATCGGCAGGACGTACCTTCCCGGAGGCGCCGGGACCGACGTGTCTGCCCAGCTTCTGCAGACCGTTCCGGTGGTTTCGGCCGTGCTTGGCTCGGTCGCGGGCCTGCCGGCCGTGCAGGCGTGCCTCTGTCACTTCAACGTCATGGTCAAGGGCACCAGCCAGGTGTTCGTGGCCGGCCCGAAGGTGGTCGAGCAGGCGACCGGCCAGCGCATCACCAAGGAGGAACTGGGCGACGAGCGCACACAGGTCAAGAACGGCGTCGTCATGAACCTGGCCGAGGACGAAGCCGACGCGATCGCTCAGGTGCGGCGATTCCTCTCGTACCTGCCCTCGAGCGTCTGGGAGGCGCCGCCGGAGGTCACACCGGATGACGATCCGGACCGGCGCGCCGAGTCGCTGCTGTCCGCGGTGCCGCGGGACCGGCGCCGAACCTACGACCCCTACGAGATCGTCGGCGCCGTGGTCGACGAGGGCAGCTTCTTCGAGATCGGGCCCTACTGCGGCCGGGCCCGCGTCACCGGCCTTGCCCGCGTCGACGGCGTGCCCTGCGGGGTCATGAGCAACGACCCCCGGTTCAACGGCGGTTCGATGGACATCGCAGCCGGCGAGAAGATGCTCCGTCTGCTGGAGCTCTGCGAGACGTTCCACTTGCCACTCGTCTACTTCGCCGACGAGCCCGGGTTCTCGGTCGGCCCCGCGCAGGAGCGCCTGGGCATCGTCAGGGCGGGCGCCCGCGTCGTGACGGCGCTCAACCTGACCCAGACGCCCTACATCTGCTTCGTCGTGCGGCAGCTATACGGCGTCGCCGGCGGACTCCACTGGCGCGGCCAGGGCCTCTACCGCCGCTACGCCTGGCCCTCGGCGCACGGCGGCTCGATGCACATCCAGGGCGGCACCGCGATCGCCTACAAACGCGAGATCGAGGCAGCCGAGGATCCGGAGGCCAAGCGCGTCCAAATCGAAGCCCGTCTGCACGCGATCTCCTCGCCGTTCCGCAATGCCCATGCCTTCGGCGTCGAGGAGATCATCGATCCCCGCGACACGCGGCCCTTGCTGGTGGACTTCATGCAGGACGCGCGGCGGGTGGTGACGGCGGAGCTGCTCGGGCCGGCGAAGGGGCCGAGTTACCGGCCGTAGGTGAGCCGAGTGCGACGGTTCCGAACCGCTACCGCTTCCGAGTCAGCCTTCCGGAAGCCGAAGCCTCCGGGACTCCCTTGACCGTTCCTTCTTGTAGTCAAAGCTCTCGTCCCACTCCAAGGACTCGAAGAGATCGAGCTCCTGAGCCTGCTCCCTCCGCGCGAGGAACTCCCTGAGAGCGAGAGTCACGGCGGCTGCCGGCGTCTCTTCACCACTAACTTCGAGAGCTCTTTGCACCAGCTCCGGATCGATTGAGAGGTCTGTGGCCACCATGTAGATGCTCGCACAACGAGGGGCAACGACCAAGACCATTTCCTCTCCGCCCAACGTCGAGAAGCTCCGGGCGAACGACTTCAGTCAACGGCTGCCGAGCCGGCGCTGCGCGCCGGATGCGGGCAGGATGCCCGCGTTCCCAGGAGCGGAGCTCCAGTCCCTCTGCGCCGAAAGACCCTAGCCCACGACGGCGCCGGTGACGCCGCGCTCGAAGAGTTCGTCGACCTCCGCATTCGCGAGGCCGAAACGGTCCTGGAGCACCTCGCGGCTGTGTTCGCCGAGTCGGGGCGGCGGCAGGTCGGAGCGCTCCAGCAGACCGTCGATCCGCCAAGGGTGGCCGCTGTAGCGGTGCTCCCCCACGTCCGCATGCACGGTCCGGCGGAACCACTCCCGATGCTCAAGATGGGGACACGCCATCAACTCGGCGGTCGTGCGTACGACGCCGGCGGCAATGCCGGCGGCCTGTAAGCGCTCCATCAGGTGCTCGGCTTGCTCCATGCACGTCCACGCTGCGATCGCCTCGTCGAGCTTCTCCGCGTTGGCGATGCGGTCGCGGTGGCGGTCGAAGGCAGGGTCCGCGAGGGTTTCGAGGCCTGAGATCGCCACGAGCTGCCGCCACATCTCGTCGGATTCGACCGCCAGGGCGATCCAGCGATCGTCTCCGGCGCAGGGGTAGACGCCGTGCGGCGCATGGTCAAGGTCGCCGTTGCCCGGTGGCGTCTGCTGGCCGCCGAGGGCCGCATCGAGGAGCACCTCGCCGAGGTACCCGGCAGCCGCCTCGATCATGCTGCCGTCGATCGACTGACCCTCGCCGGTTCGCCGGCTGTGGAAGAGCGCTACCAGGGTGGTCGCCGCCATCTGCATGCCGGTGATCGCGTCCGCTTGGTAGAAGCCCATGACCATCGGGTCGCCGTCGGGATAACGGTGAAGCCAGTCCCAGCCCGCGAGTGCCTCGATCGAGGTCCCGTTTGCCTTGTAGTCGCTCAGCGGTCCGGTCTTTCCGAAGCCCGACCAGTGGGTCATGACGAGCCCGGGGTTCTGCTCGGCAAGATCCGGCCACTCGAGCCCGAAGCGCTCCATGACCCGTGGCGTGAAGTTCTCCATCACGGCGTCGGCGCCGGCGGCCAACCGCCGGAGCAGGTCCTTGCCCTCTTCGGTCTTGAGGTCCAGGCACAGGGAACGCTTGTTGCGGTTGACGCTGTTGTAGTTCGGGCTCGAGTTCACGAGGCCGGGAGGTGGCTTCGCCATCGGTACCGGACTCGCCAGCCACCGCCGCCAGACGTCCGGCCGCTGATGCGATTCGATCTTGATGACTTCAGCGCCGAGGTCGGCCAGAAGCATGGTGGCGAAGGGACCAATCCAGGCCTGGGTCAGGTCGACGATCTCGACTCCGGCCAGTGGCAGCGACTCGCCTTCCTCCTCTACCCCCGCCCGCGCCTCCACCCCCGGCCAATCGAGCGCCGACGGATCCACCTGTTCACGAACTGCCGGGGCTGGCGCAGGAGGCACCGCGTCCGTCCGTCCGAGCCTTGCGGCAGGGCCGGCGAAAGGGAGATCCCCAAGCTGCGGATGGTGGAGGGTGCGGAAGAAACCACGAGCAGCCAGGTGCTCCTCGGCCAGCAGATCGGCGGGCTTCACCACCTTGCCGCAGACGATCCGACGCTCCAAGAGACCGTGGAACACCTCGTCCGTCGTCTTGTCACGCACGCGGCGGGCCACGAACGGAAGCAGCCGCCGGGTACGCACGAGGGGATCCTCGCCCTCCACGGGCGGAGGCCACTCGTCCTCCTCGACACCCAGCGCCGCGCCGTAGTCGCCGAGCTGATCCTCGGGCGGCGGGATGAAGGTCACCCATCCGTCGCGGCAGCGATGGGCGCGCACGCCAGTCGAGGGACCGCCGTCACGCTCGGGATGCACGCCCGTGTACTCGATCCGCAGCAGCGGCAGGATGGCGGCGATCGTCTCCAGCTCCGACGCCTCGATGAGGCGTCCACGCCCACTGCCGAGGCGCGAGATCAGGGCCGCGAGAGCGGCGACGAAGGCGCTTACTCCGCAGGTGTAGCCGAGGATGTGCCCGGGCGCCTTGAGTGGAGCTCGCCGCTTCTCACCGTTCAGGCCGGCGTAGCCCGACAGTGCCTGGACCACCAACTCCGAGCCGACGAGCCCGGCATAGGGACCGTCCAGGCCGAACGGGGAGACCGACACCAGGACAAGTCCGGGGAGGCGCTCTCGCAGATCCGCGAACGTGAGACCCCAGCGGCCTAGGTCGGCCTCGGTCCAGTCGGTGACCAGGACATCGCCACGCCCCAGGAGATCGAGCAGCATCTCCGCATCGGGACAGGCACGCGACAGCGAGCCGGCCCGCTTGTTCGCGGCAACGAACTGCCAGAGAAGCGACTCCGGCGCGGCCCCGACCTCGGCAAGCGGCCCCATGCGCCGAAGACGCGAACCTCCCTCGGGTTCCAGCACGACCACGTCGGCGCCCCAAAGGGCAAACTGCCGGCCGCACCAGGCCGCCGCGACGCCGTCGGCTAGTTCAAGAACGCGGACGCCATCAAGCGGCGGCCCGGCTGCGATCGATCCACGCGCCAATGGTCTCAGAAACGGCGTCGAAGACGCTGCCGACCCCAGGACCATTCCAAAGTCCGACGACGAGTCCGGCCGGCTTTCCGAGAAACACAGCGCGAGGCGCCAGCCTCGCTCCTTCTTCTCCTCGGCGCCCGCGACTCGGAAGAAGTCCGACAGGCTGCTAGGGCTCAAAGCGCTCGGCGTAGTTCTCGGCGCCCACCGAACGGATGTCGGCCAGCCAGTCCCCTTCGTAGGGCCACGACTCCGGATCGGCATCGCTCGGGCCCTGCCAGAACCGCGAGAACGGTCCTCCGGGACCCTCTTCGAGCGACCAGGCCTGACGCCGAAAGCTCCAACTCTCCGGGACCAGGCGGTGCGCTTCGCGGAAGTGCAGGACCGCCGCATCGTGGTGGCCCTCACTCTCCAGGTGCGTGGCGAGTTCGAAGTGGGCGTGCCCGAGCGCCACGTCGGCGTTGCGCGGCCGCGATCGTTGGACGACTTGCTCCGGGGAGAGGGCGAATCGGCTCGCCGCACCCTTCTCGACCCAGTCGCGCAGCGCCTCGTGGTAGGCACCAGTGTCGCGCGGGATCTTCCTCGCCTCCTCCAGCATCCGGCTGAATCGATCGGTTCCCCCGGAACGCGAGCCGAAACCGGGCATCTTGTCCCGCGGCGGCGCGGGCGCGGCCTCC
Organism: Candidatus Multivorans sp.; assembly: GCA_965222875.1. Lineage (GTDB taxonomy): Bacteria > Acidobacteriota > Thermoanaerobaculia > Multivoradales > Multivoraceae > Multivorans. The sequence continues at coordinate 83,693 of CBDCVC010000002.1, forward strand.
GCCGGCCGGACGACCGTGCCCGATTCGTCAATCCACACCGAACTGGGGATGTTGACGACGCCAAAGAGCCGGGCCAGCAGGTGATGCTGGTCGACGAGCGCGGGGTGCTTCGGCTTGGCGGCCTCGATGAAGCGGCGGCAGCCTTTAGCACCCAACGTGTCGAGACCGACGGTGACCAGTTCGAAGCCTTGCGGATGAAGCTCGTCGCGCAGCGTCTGCCACCCGGGCAGGTCGGCAGAGCATCCTCAGTAGGGCGCCCAGGCGTAGACGAGGACCTTGCGCCCGCGCAGGCTCGAAAGCCGGAAGAGCTTCCCGTCCAGGTCGGGCAACTCGAAGTCGGCGTCTTCGGCCGACACCAGCGCGCGCGAACCGATCGACTCGGGCCCGATGGCCCACAGGCCGTGTTCCTCGTCGTGAACGAGTGGAAGACCGATGGCCTCGGCAACGGCAATCCCGTCCACCTCGCTTTGGGACGCCACTGCGCGGTCGGCGAGCGGGACGCAAACCGGCCCCTTGCAGGCGCCCTCCGCTTTGAGCTGCCAGCCCGTGCCGGCCTCGAAGGTCTCGCGGGACACTTTCTCCTCAGTGAGGATCATTCGTCCAGTTTAGCCCGCCGCATACAGTCCCGGGAACGCTCAAAGCCCATGCCGAACCTGATCGCACTCATTCTCGCCCTTGCGGCACTGCCTCTAGACGCCGCAGCGCAGGAAACAGGCCGGATCCGGGTCGAGGTGCGGGCCGGCAGCGACGCGGTCGCGGGAGCGACGGTGGCCGTGGCGGGGGTCACGCAGGTGACCGACGCTGACGGGGTCGTACTGGTGCCCGCGCCGGCCGGCCCGGTGGAGGTCACAGTCGAACACGAGGGATTCGCGCCCGCCACCGTCGCCGTCTCGCTGGCCGCCGGTGAGGAGCGGGTCGTTCAGGTCCAGCTCGAGCCGGCGATGGCGATCGAGGAAGAGGTGACGGTCGTCGCCAGCACCCGCACGGGCCGCCGCATCGAGGACCAGCCGATGCGGGTCGAGGTGCTCGACCGGGAGGAGATCGAGGAGAAGATGCTCATGACGCCCGGCGACATCGTCATGATGCTCAACGAGATGGGCGGCATGCGGGTGCAGGCCACCTCGCCGTCGCTCGGCGCTGCGAGCGTTCGCATCCAGGGCATGCGGGGGCGCTACACACGCCTTCTGTCGGACGGGCTGCCGCTCTACGGCAGCCAGCCGGGCGGCCTCGGGTTGCTCCAGATCCCGCCGATGGACCTCGGGCAGGTGGAGGTCATCAAGGGGGTGGCTTCCGGCCTGCACGGGGCCGGCGCGATGGGCGGCGTGGTCAACCTGCTGTCACGCCGGCCCGGCGACGAAACGGAACGGGAGATCCTGCTCAACCAGTCGACGCGTGGCGGCACCGACGGCGTGCTGTGGCTCTCCACCCCGCTGTCCGGCACCTGGGGGATGACCCTGGTCGGCGGCGGACACTGGCAGAGCCTCACGGACATCGACGACGATGGCTGGGCGGACATGGCCCGGTACGCCCGCGGGGTCCTACGGCCGCGGATCTTCTGGGACGACGGACAGGGCCGATCGCTCTTCCTCACGGCCGGCGCGACCCGCGAGAGCCGTAGCGGCGGGACGGAACCGGGCCGCACACTCCCGGCCACGGGGTCACCCTACCGGGAGGCCCTCGACACCCGCCGACATGACTTCGGCGCCCTGTGGCAGACGGTGACTGAGCGCTCCGTCGTAACCGCCCGCACCGCCCTCGCGCGCCAGCGGCACGACCACCGGTTTGGGGCGACTTTGGAACGCGACCGCCACGAAACCGGCTTCGCCGAAGTCACGGTGCGGCGGGCGGCGGGCCGGCATACCTGGGTCGCCGGCGCCGCGGTCGAACACGACGCGTACGAAGCCGCCGAGGTGCCGCGGTTCAGCTACAGCTTCACCACGCCGGGCGTGTTCGTGCAGGACGACATCGACGTGAACTCCCGGCTGGCGCTGTCGATCAGCGGACGGCTGGACCGCCACAGCGAGTACGGCTGGTTCTTCAGTCCCCGCGTCTCGGCTCTCCTCCGCTTCGGCGACTGGTCGACGCGCATGTCGGCCGGGACAGGCTTCTTCGGCCCGACGCCGCTCACCGAGGAGACCGAGGCGACCGGCCTGACCCGGCTCACGGTCGACGGCCCGCTGCGGGCGGAACGGGGCCGCAGCGCCTCGATCGACCTCACTCGCACCCACGGTCCGCTCGCCTTCACGACGACTCTCTTCGCGTCGCGCATTGCGGACCCGGTGCACGTCGACCGTGAGGCGTTCGTGCTGCGCAACCTCGATCACCCCACCACCAACGTCGGCGTGGAACTGCTGGGGACGTACCGGCGGCCACCGTTCGCCGTCACGGCCACCTACACCCACGTGCGCTCGCGGGAGCGGGTCGGCGATGTGACGGACGACGTGCCGCAGACCCCGCGGCACAGCCTGGGGGCCGTTGCCATGGCCGAGAACGAGGACGGCCGAATCGGCCTCGAGGTGTACTACACGGGACGGCAGCGGCTCGAGGCCAACCCGTATCGCGACATCAGCGAGCCCTACACGGTGGTCGGCGTCCTGATGGAGCGCCGGTTCGGGCCGGTCCGCCTCTTCCTCAACCTCGAGAACCTCACCGACGTGCGGCAGCAGCGGTGGAACCCGGTGCTGCGCCCCGACCGCGCCCCCGACGGACGCTGGACCGTCGACGCCTGGGCGCCTCTGGATGGACGCGTGATCAACGGCGGGCTACGGGTGCAGTTCTAGGTCCGAGCACCGCTTCCACGCCGAGGGGGCCGCCGCCGCGCTAGAGTTGCCGACATCGATAGGATTCAGCGACCGTCCACTGGTCTTCGTGATGCTGGGGCCAGCATTCATTTTGGGGCAACGCCTACCGGCGGATCCCACCACAACGGGAGGGAGCCGGTCCAATGGCAACAGACAGCAGCAATGCGACGGTCAGCCTGACCGACGGGCCGGTCGTCCTCGGAAGCGGCATCGCTGGCGAGGTGCTCCGCATCCCCACCGCGGATCCAGCGAGCTTCCACCAGGCGATCTCCGAGCCCGGCGCGATGCCGGCCACGGAGATTCTCGGAAGCCTGTTCGTGCCGCCGGGACGGGGTCCGTGGCCGGTCGTGATCGTCGTGCCCGGAAGTCTCGGCGTCGCGCCGTCGCACATCGCCAAGGCGGACTATCTGACCGACGCCGGGATCGCTTGCTGCGTGATCGACCCTTTCGGCACGCGCGGCGTGACCTCGACCGTGTCCAACCAGGCACAGTACTCGTTCGCGGCGAGTGCTTGGGACGTTCTCGCGACCGCCGCGGTGCTGGTCCGCCGCGACGACATCGACGCCGCGCGCATCGGCGCCCAGGGTCACAGCCGCGGCGGATCGGCGGTGCTGTCCGCGGCCTGCATGGCGCCGCTGGTCGGTCCCGAGCGAGCGCCCGCGCTCGCCGCCGTCTATGCCGCGTACCCGTGGTCGGGCATGCAGTTCGAGCGGCCCGACGTCGGCGGCGCCGTGGTGCGCTCCGTGATCGGCGACCTGGACGAGTGGTGCCTGCCGCTCCAGGTCCAAGCCCACATGCACGCCATGACCCTATGCGGATGCGACGCCAGCTTCCGGCTCTTCGCCGACACGCACCACAGCTTCGACCGCGACACGCCCGTGGAGTTAGTCCCCAACGCGTCCGTCGCCCCTGGCGCACCGACGATCTACATCCGCGAAGACGGCGACCTGGTGCATCCGCTGAGCGGTCAGGCGGACCCGGGCCTCACCGAACGCGACGCGTTGATCTACCTCGTCAAGTCGCCCTACGGGCGCAAGGGCGCGCGGATCGGCACGGCCAATGACCAGGCGCGAGCATTCCACGCGGACATGATGGAGTTCTGGACCGCCGCGCTCGGTTAGGGCGGACGCGACCATGCCCGATCAGACACTTCGGGGCTCAACGACCGGTAGGCCGCGCCGCCAGCGCCCGCCGGCGTTGACGTCGAGCTCTACCACTCAGCCAATCGCGGCGGTCAGGGGGAAGCCTCGCGGGCGAGCAGCAGGCGACCGGGCCCACTTGCCGGACAGGGATTCTGGTATGACCGGCGGCGCGTTGCATCTCGGTTCTTGCTCTCGAATTCCCGATCGGAGATACTCGGCGCCGGCGCGCTGGCGGACTTGGATGGCGGCTTGACGCCAACCCGTATCGCGACGGGAGCGAGCCCCATACGGTGGTCGGCGTACTGCTCGAGAGCCGATTCGGCTACCCCAGGCTACCGATGGACACGCCGATGAGGCGACTGATACCGTGCGTGACCGCGGCCGCGGTGCCGCCGGCCAGCAGCATCCGCGCAGCTCCCCACGCCACGTTGACCCCCGTGAGACGCGCCAGGACTCCCCCAGCCAGCAGCAGCGCCAGGCTGCTGACTGCCGCGCTGGTTGCGACCCCTGTGGAGTGGGATTCGCTCACCAGCTACCGGACCCGCCGGTACTGACCCACAACACGCGCGCCGACTTTCTCAAAGTACGGGCACGCGCGAGCGGGGCACAGCAGGCAAGTGCCAGCAAGCGATCAGTCGCAAGAGGAGACCACTCAGCGCGGGACGGGCGGCTTGTCCGGCTCGTCCTTCTTCGGCTCAGCCTCGGGCGGCTTCGGCGCCGGCTTGGCGTAGATGTCGACCGCCTGGGCGCCTTCTTCCTCCTCGGTAGGCGGGCGCACGCCTTCGGCGAGCATGATCGTCTCGATCGCAGCCACCGTTACCGGTGAGGGCTTGAAGTTGCCGAAGCGGTAGCCGCGGGCGATCGTCAGCGGGGTCCAGCCGTACTTGTTCCGCTGATTCCAGACCTCGATATCGGCGCCGTTCTCGGCCAGCAGGTGGACCACCCGCGGCAGGTTCTTGTAGGCGGCGCCGTGCATCGGAGTCTCGCCGTCGTCGTTTACCGCGTCGATGTCGGCGCCGAGCTCCAGCGCCGTCCGCACCGCCTCGAGCACCTCGTCCTCGGTGCCGGCGTCCTCGCCGGGAGAGCGCGTGCCGAGCCCGGCCGCGGCCATGAGCGCCGTCGAGTTGTCGTCGGTTCGGGTCAGCGGGTCGGCGCCGAGTTCGGCAAGCACCAGCATCAGGTCCGCGTCGGCGACCAGCGCCGCGAGGACGAAGGGAGTCGCGCCCAACTCGTTGAGACTCGTGTTGTTGAGGCGCGCCTTGACCGTCATGCGAGCCTCGACGTCGGCGCCGTGGGCGACCATGTCGCGGACGAAGTCCAGACCGTCCATCGAACCCGAACCGTCGGGCCGCGGATTGTTGTCGCCGGCGCCCGGCTTGCGCACCCTCGCCAGCATGTGCAGCGCCGTGTAGCCCGGGCTGGACGCGTTCGGATCGGCCCCCGCATCGAGCAGCCGGGCCGCCAGCTCGAAATGACCGTTGGTCACGGCGACGAGAAGCGGCGTCGAACCGGGCCGTACCGAGCGGCCGCCCGGCAGTGGGCGATCCCGCTTCACCGCCCTGCGCGGCGTCGCCGCGTTCACGTCGACGCCCACTCGCAGCAGGGCCTCCAGCACCTCGATCCGGCCCTCTCGGACGGCGAACAGAAGTGGTGTGTAGCCGGAGTCGAGGGTCGTGTTCGGATCGGCGCCGACTTCGAGCAGCAACTCGACCACCTCCAGGTTGCCCTCGGCCGCGGCCCACATCAGCGCCGTCTGGCCGCGCTTGGGATCGCGGAAGTGGACGTCGGCGCCGGCCTCGTAGAGCGCCTCGACCACTTCGATCCGGCCGGTCCGCGCGGCGGTCATGAACACGGTCTCGCCGCCGGGCAGCACGGCGTTCGGGTCGGCGCCGGCCGCCAGGAGCGCGGAGGCGACCTCGGCATTGCCGTTGGCGCAGGCCAGGGACAGCGGGATGACGCCGTAGCGGTTCGCGGCCGAGGCGTCGGCGCCGGCGCCGAGCAGGCGGTTGGTGAGGTCTCCGCGGTCGTGGTACACGGCCCAGTGGAGGGCGGTCATCCCGTCGACTTGGGGGGCGTTGATCGCCTCGGAGGATGGCGGGGCAGCGAGGAGGCGTTCGAGGGTGGCGGTGTCGAGGCGCTCGGCGGCGTCGGCGAGGGGGGCGGTGGTGGTTGCTGCGGCGACTACTGCCGTGACGGGAGCGGCGAGGAGGACGGTCAACGCGGCAACCGGAGCCAGAACCCGGCCTGACGGCCGGATGCGGGCCAGAAGGCCCGCGCACCCAGTCCCGGATCTACGCACTATTCGCCGGATGCGGGCTGGATGCCCGCGTGCCGTCGGCGCGCCCGATGACGGGCCCGCCGAGCGGTTCGCAGGTGGCGCGAATTCGCGCCACCTGGGTTCCCAGGTGCTCCGGATGCGGACGGAACGCCCGCGGTCCCAGGTACGCATCACCTTCAGCCCGCCAGGTGGACAGGTTCGGCCAGGGTGTCGATCCGGCCCGTGCTGTCGGCGAAGGAGTCAAGCCGCACGCCGACGCTGTCGAGCAGACTCAGGTGGAGGTTCGCCATCGGCGTCGGCTCGTCGTGGCGGATGTGGCGGCCGCCGCGAATCCGGTCGCCGCCGCCGCCGGCAACGATGATCGGCAGATTCACGTGGTCGTGGACGTTCGGGTTGCCCATGCCGCTGCCGTAGAGGTAGACCGAGTTGTCGAGCAGCGTGCCGTCCCCCTCGGGTACCGAAGCCAACTGCTCCAGGAAGTACGCGAACAGGGAAACGTGGAACTGGTTGATCTTCGCCAGCTTCGCCACCTTCTCCGGATCGTTGCCGTGGTGGGAAGTCGGATGGTGCGGGTCGGGGACGCCGATCTCGGGATAGGTCCGGTTGCTCGACTCGCGCGCGAGTTGGAAGGTGACGACCCGGGTGACGTCGGACTGAAGCGCCAGCACCTGCAGATCGAACATCAGCCGGGCGTGATCCGCGTAGGCCGCGGGCACGCCGACCGGCCGGTCGACGTCCGGCAGCGCGCCCTCCTCGGCCTGCGTCTCCGCCTTCTGGATGCGGCGCTCCACCTCGCGCACCGAGTCGAGGTACTCGCTGACCTTGACCCGGTCGCCGGGGCCCAGCATGCCCTGGAGCCGGGTGATGTCCTCATGGACCCAGTCGAGGAGGCTGGCCTTGCGGTTCAGCCCGGCGCGCCGCTCGGCCGCCGTGCCGCCTTCGCCGAACAGCCGCTCGAAGACGATCCGCGGATGCGCCTCGGCCGGCAGCGGCGTGGTCGGCGACGACCAGGAGAGGTTGTTCTGGTAGACGCAGGCGTAGCCGTTGTCGCACTGGCCGACCATGTCCATCAGGTCCATCGCGAGCTCGAGCGACGGCAACTGGGTGTCCTGGCCGATCTGCTGCGCCGCGATCTGATCGACCGTCGTGCCCAGGTAGTAGTCCGTGCTCTCGGTCCACTTCGCCTTCGCGGCGCTCAGGAAGGCCGCGTTCGAGGTGGCGTGGGTCCCGGGATAGGCGTTCTTGAGTTCCAGGTTGCTGATCACCGAGATCTGTTTCCTGAATGCCTCCAGCGGGCTCAAACTCGCCGAGAGTGTGCCGAGCGGACCGGCGCCGCCGGCCGGACGCCAGCGCGTGATGTCGGAGCCCATAGGCACGTAGACGAAACCCAGTCGCCGCACCGGTTTGGCCGCCGTCTTCGCCCACGCCGTCATCGACGGCACCATCGCGTCGAGCAGGGGCAGGGCGATCGCCGCTCCCATGCCCCGCAGGAAGGTCCGCCGCGGGAGCGACTTCTTGGTCAGGATCATGACGATGCTCTCCTCATCTGGAAGGGTTCGCTGGCGACGACGGCCTGGATCAGGGACGACAGACGGTAGTCGTCCGTCTCCGCCCGGCGCAGAATGCCGCGCACTGCAGGCGCGTCGGTCGCGGTCACGCCGCGTCCGGTGCCGAACACCAGGAGCTTCTCGGTCAGGGTGGTCAGGAACAGCTCGGGACGCGCCAGCATCGCCGACTCGAGTTCGTCGACGCCACCCAGGGGGGTACCGTCCCACAGTTCGCCCGAAGCGTCGATCGGGAATCCCGCGTCCTCCGTGCGCCAGCGGCCGATCGCATCGTAGTTTTCGAGCGCGAAGCCGACCGGATCCATCAGGCGGTGGCAACCCGAGCAGGCCGGGTTGTCACGGTGGGCCGACAGCCGTTCGCGCATCGGCAGCTCCTTGGCGACGATCTTCGCTTCCGGCAGATCGGGCACATCGGGTGGGGGCGGCGGCGGCGGCACGCCGAGCAGGTTGCCCAGCACCCAGTTGCCGCGCACCACCGGCGAAGTGCGCGTAGCGAAGGAGGTCACGGTCAGGATGCTGCCGTGGCGCAGCAGGCCGCCGCGCACGCTGTCGTCGCCGAGTTCCACCCGGCGGAAGCGGCTGCCGTAGACGTGCGGGATGCCGTAGTGCTTGGCCAGCCGCTCGTTGAGGAACGTGTAGTCGGACCGCAGCAGGTCGAGCGCGCTCCGGTCCTCCCGCAGGATGCTCTCGAAGAAGAGCTCCGTCTCGCGCCGCAGGGACTGGCGCAGGTTGTCGTCGAAGTCCGGGAACAGGCGCTTGTCCGGCGTGACGCCCTCCAGGTTGCGCAGGTGCAGCCACTGGGCCGTGAAGTTCACGACCAGGTTCGAAGCCCGCGGGTCGTCGAGCATGCGCTCGACCTGGCGCTCCAGTTCCCCCGGTGCGCTCAGTCGGCCGGCCGACGCCGTCTCGAGCAGCTCGTCGTCCGGGATGCTGCTCCAGAGGAAGAAGGCCAAGCGCGAAGCAAGCTCCAGATCGCTGATGCGATACGGGCTGCCGGGCTCCACGCCGGCTGGCTCCCGTTCGATTCGGAACAGGAACTCCGGACTGACCAGAACCGCGGCCAACCCCATCTCGACGCCAGCTTCGAACCCGTTGCCTGTGCTCGTTTGACGGTAGAGGGCGAACGGCCCGTCCACATCTTCGTCCGTTACCGGGCGGCGGTAGGCGCGGCGCATCACGTTGGCGAGGATTTCTCTCGCGCAGCCGTCCTCTTCGTCGGAACTCTCCGGCTGGCAGACGAACAGCCGCTGGCGACTCGGCGTGTCGCCCGCCCCGAGCGGCAGGTAGGGCCCGACGATCGACACCTCGAAGATCGCCGGCTGCACGCGCGGGTGCCGGTAGTAGTTGAAGTGGGACTCGTACGGCTGGCGGGCGGTTTCCAGCAGCACCCAGGGCCGAGCCGGGAACGTGACGCCGACATCGTGCGGCCCCGCCGTCACCGGCACCCGGACCACCAGGTGATCGTCAACATCGTCCTGCGAAGGCTGGTAGTTCAGCGCCACGTCGCTCATCAGGTCCGGCGGCGCGACGGCGAACGTCTCGATCCGCTCCCGGTCGATCAGCAACTCCAGGTCGTGCGGCTCGCGCAGGCCCTCGACGTGCTCGTTGCGGTCGCGTGCCAGCCGGACCGAGAACTCGTAGACCCCGTCGGCCGGGAAGTTCCAGGTCGCGAGCAGGCCGCCGCGGGTGCCGAGCGGCAGACCCTCGACGTGCTTCTCCTGGGTCAGATCGGGATCGGTCCGGAAGGTGACGCCGGTCGGCTCGGCCACCCGGCCCACGGCGAGCCGGCTGATCTTCTCCGCCGCGCCGACGTAGCGCTCGAGCAGGGTCGGCGAGAGGTCCCCGACCGTCACGTTGTCGAATCCGTAGCTCGCGGAGTCCGCCGGCAGCAGCGAGGCGACGTCGACCTCCAGCGCCAGCAGGTCGCGGATCGCGTTGTGGTACTCCGTGCGGTTCAGCCGGCGGAAGGTCTCCGTGCGGCCCGGGTCGGGCTGTTCCGCGGCGATGCGGTCCAACTCGCCTTCGAGAGACGACAGCGCCTCCCGGTACGCACTCTCGTCAGGACGGTGCCTGCCTGGTGGCGGCATCTGCCGCGCACGCAGCTTGCGAGCCACCTTCTCCCAGATCGCTCGATCGAGATTTTCGTGCCGGTCGACCAGGGCGTCGAGTTCCAGCCCGGCGGTCTTCAGCCGGCCGTTGTGGCAGCCCAGGCAATGGCGCGAGATGAGGACCCGGTGGGGCGCGTCGGCGTCGAACGCCGGGGCGCCCGCCGGTGCCGCCGGCGGGCCGGCAGCCGCGGCTACGACGGCTGCCAGAAGCCAGCAGACACACACGGAAACCACTCGAATCGCCCACGGGCGAGGCCTCGGATTCAGTCGCGGCTGCTGCATCTCCAACTCCCGGGCTGAAGATCGGAATTCGGCTGTGACGTTACGCGCGCCAGTCTAGCAGTCGGCCCAGTCGCCTCACGTTCAATAAACCGTACTTCCTAGGTTCCTTCCGCTCGCGATCCTAGGATCTCGGACGGTGACAGGAATCGACCATCGAATCCGGGCGCTGCTGGTGGCCACGGTCGTTGTTGCTCAGCCGGCAACGGGCGAGGAATCGGAGCTTGCCCGACACGAGAGCGCTCTCGCCGAATGGCGCGCCGATCGGGTGGCAAGCCTCAAGGACCCGGATGGCTGGCTCAATCTGGCAGGTCTGTACTGGCTGAAGGAAGGCATGAACAGCTTCGGCGCCGCGGCCGGCAACGACCTCGTCGCCCCTGGAGGATCGGCGCCGCCGAAGCTCGGCGACTTCCTGGTCGAGGACGGCGCGGTCACCTTCAGGGCTGCACCGGGGGCCGAGGTCCTCTACGGTGAAACGCCCGTCACCGAGATTCTCCTCGCCGACGATCAGGAGAAAAAGGCCTCTCTCCTCACGTCCGGCTCGCTGGCCTGGACCGTGATCCGCCGCATGAAACGGCTGGGTGTCCGTTTGCGCGACTACGACCACCCCGCCGTCGCGTCGTTCGCCGGAATCGACTACTACGCCGCAGACCCCGACTGGCGGATCGAGGCGCGGTTCGAGCCCTATCCGGAGTCCCGCAAGATCCGCGTGGCCACCGTCGTCCAGGGACTCGGCTGGGAACCGACTGTTCCGGGCACCCTCGAATTCAAGGCCCGAGGACAATCGCTGTCGCTCGAGGCATACCGGTCGGACGACGAGTTCTTCATCGTCTTCGCCGACGGCACGACCGGCGACACGACCTACCCGGCCGGCCGCTACCTCGCGGCCGACCTGCCCGGCCCGGACGGCACCACGACCCTCGACTTCAACCGGGCCTACAACCCGCCCTGCGCGTTCAGCGAGTTCGCCACCTGTCCGCTGGCAACGCCGCGAAATCGTCTGCCTGTCGCCGTCGAGGCCGGCGAGAAGTACGCGGAGAAGCCGTAGATTGGGACTACAACAGCCCGAGCACCGCGCGGCTCGGGCTCGCCGCTTCGCGGCGTCGCACTCGATGCGGATCAGGACCCTGCTGGCGCGATTCTCGCGCCATGACCGGGAGCCGAGCGGAACAAGAGGTGGCCCACGCGGTCGGTCGCCAAGTCGAGCAGTACCATCTTCAGAGTGGCACCAACGGCCCGAGATTGGCTCCGCGGCCGAAGCCTCAGGGAAAGGAGAGCTTGATGGTCTCGATACGAGCGAGCGTTCTCGCCGCTGCGACCTGCGTCTGTACGGCTGCTGGCGCCCAGATCCAGGATGTTGAGGTGGAAATTTCAGATCTGAGCTTCGGGCACCAAGCTCAACTGGTACCCATCGAAGTCGGCGACAGACTCAACCGCGTCCTCTTGTTTCACTTCGGCCACCCGCACAACCCCGAGGTGATGGTGAAGGTCAAGGGGTGCGGATCATGGGGCAATGGCCGCCGGTTGATCGAGGTGACCACTGCCACTCACCGCGCATTGAAATACACCGTGCGGGAGCCAGCGACGGGGGACAGCTTGACGGACTACCAGCCGTATCTCTCCAGGCCGGTCGGACTGAGTGCCGGATTGGCTTGCAACTCCATGTATCCGGCCCGGAGCGAAACCCGCCCGGAAGCAGAGGCTTCAAGCATTCCGCAAGGTCGCCGCGTGACACTGGCTGACCGCTTCGAGGTCCATGTCGAGTTCCAGAACTTTGAGGACGGCTCGTGGTACGACGCGGTGCCGATCGACCTTCCAGGCGACAATGCTGTCCTGTTTTACTTCTTCGACGTCTTTGAGGGCGGCGGTGTCTACGCCAATCCGCACGACCCAGAGTTGCTGTTCAAGGTGATCAGGGCCTGCAAAGTAAACGACAACTGGTGGGTCTACGGCGGCGATACCGACTTCCGCGCTGCCGGCTACAGAGTAACGATCCGCGATACGGTCACGGGAACCACCAAGGAGTACCGGAGCCGCGACACTCCCGTGGGAGTAGGGATCTGGGATCCCAACACGTTTCCGTGCGTGCAGGGCCTCTCGACTGACCCTGCCCCAACTGGCGAAATGACGCTGCACGGCCGTTTCAGGGCCAGCATCGAGTTCGATCAGGAAGGCGTGATGCGGGGCGCTCAGCCCATCGACGTGGACTTGCCCGGTGACAGTTCGGCGTTGTTCTATTTCTTCAGCCCCGACAACGCCGAGGTGCTGCTCAAGGTTCTGAACGGATGCGGGGTCAACGGCAAATGGTGGGTGTTCGCGGCTTCCGCCACCGATCGGGCCTACACGATCCGAGTGCGAGACACGACGACCGATGCGAGGAAGGAGTACTTCTCTGCGGAGGGGCCAACGCCAGCGCTGGCCGATACCGCGGCCTTTTCTTGTCGCTAATAAAGGAAGAGAACTACGGCGTCCACGATCACTGTTCGGCCCCCGATTCGAGTAGTCCGCGCCAAGCGCTCGCGGCCGCCCGGTAGGCGGCGATCGTGGCAGGATGCCAGTCCTCGGCGGTGCGGATCTTGGCGGCGGTATCGGCCAGGACGACGGCGTGGACCTCGGCCAGTGACTCGGCCTCGGCTTCGGCCAAGACGACAGTTTCGGCGTCAACGCTGTCGGCGGCCAGGTCCCTCACGGCGTTCAGGCGTTTCCCTCCGGCGTCCTCGGCCAGCATCAAGTTCACGAACTGAAGAGTGGCCAAAGTGATCACGCCGGAGTTATCGGCAATCGCCTCCGTCGCCGTCTGCCAAGCGTCCAACGCATCACTCCAGGGTTTGTCCGTCGATCCGATTCGGTGCCCCAATCCTCGATCTCGTCGGGTCCGACGGGGACCGGGTTGTCTGCGTACCAATTGTCGTAGGCTTCACGCAAGCGGCGGGTTTCACTTTCGAAGCGGTCGGCCTCGGCCTCGAGCCCAGGCGCGTTCGCTCGGCGCCGGGCGATCTCGGCCAGCAGATCGGCCGCTTCGCGGGCAGTGCGGGCGTCGCGGCTGCGGACCTCCAAGTCGTCGCGGGCCTCGATCGCGGCGCCCAAGGCCGCAGCGAACCTGTCGGCGCTCTCGGCCGCTTCCAAACTCAGGGCGTAGGCCGTACGAGTAGCACGAGGCGCGGAATCGTGGGCGAGGCGGGCGTTGTCGAGGGCGGCGACGTTGGCCGCGTGGAAGGCGTCGCGGACGCCGGCAGCATCCGGGTCATCGACGGCCGCCAAGTCACTCAGCACGTCCGCCGCGGCGCCGGCCGTCAGGGCGGCCAGACGAACGGCGCCGGGCTCGGGATCGCTCCCCACGCAGGCTATCGCCGCAGCCGCCAAGGCCAGGACCGGGACCGCTCGCAGCGACACCGCCAAGATGTCGTGCCTCACTACTCCGGGATCCTCTTTGCGGTGTCCGCGGTCTGTCCAGCCTTCGTCAGCGCAGTCGCGACCAAACCCGCAGGCACCGCAACGATGCCCATTCCGCAGAGCAGTACAAGGGCGGTGAAGAGCCGGCCCCCGGTGGTGATCGGGTAGGTATCTCCATAACCGACCGTCGTGAGGGTGGCCACGGCCCACCACAGGCTCTCTGGGATCGATCCGAAGGCTTCGGGCTGCGCTTCGTGTTCAAAGTAGTAGATGCCAGCCGCTGCCAGGTACAGGACCAGTACGGTGCTCAGCAAGAAGATCAGCCTTTCGTCCCTCACGGACCACAGCGCCTTCAGGAAACGGCTGAGAGCATGCGTCCGCGTGATCTTCAGAACCCGGAGAAGCCTGATCAGCCTGACGGCTCGCAAGGCTCGCAGATCAAGGCCGAGCAGAGTCGGCAGGATCGCGACGAGATCGACGATCCCGTAGAAGCTCGCCACATACTTCCAGCGGTGCTCCGCGGTCGCTACGCGCAGGACGTACTCCGTCACAAAGAGAGTGGTTACCCCCGCGCTAACAAGGGCGAGGATGTGACTCGCCGCCTCGTCGAGACTGGGTAGCGTTGCCATCGCGTCCACAACCAATCCGGCGACGATGACCGCGAGCACGGTCGCGTCAAACAGTCTGCCTGCGCGTGTATCGGAGTCCCAAACAACTCGCCGGATCGCGTTCATCGGTCGGAGCGACACCTTCGCATGGCCAAGTCTTGACGGGTTCCGAGAACGGTGGGGCGTCTGGTGATCATGGGTTCTGAGGGACTCCCTTGGTCGGTCCCGGCATTCGCCAGCCCCGCAACGACGAGATGCCACCGGCGCCAGAAGCGCGGCGCACGTAACGTTCGTCCGCCGTGACGAACACGCCTCCGAGGCCGAGCGCCACGGCATGGTACGCCGCGTCGTAGAACGCGACGCCGTAGGTGACGGACAGGGACACGGCCCGGCTTCTCCACCTCGCATCCAGGCCCGCGTCGGTCAGGCCGAAGTCTGCCAGCGTCGCCAGTAGTTCGCCGGCATCATCGGGAAACCGCCTCGCCAGCGTGTTGCCCACCTCGTAGATCCAGAGCTGAGGAACGACAAGATCGAGGCTGCCGGCGACGGCCTCGTCACGCAGCGCGAGCGCCTCGTCCGTGTCCTGCTCGTCCTCGCCCGGAAGCACCCACTTCAGAAGGACGGACGCGTCCGGCGTGACGATCACGGCAGCAGCCGCTCCCGTTCCTCACGTATCCATCGAACGATCCGATCCGTCGCGACCGCGGGCAGACACTCCCGCAGCGCATCCATCCGGGCGGAAGCGTTCCGCCTTCTGGAAGCCCCCGACCACTGCCGGATCGCGGCGTTGACAGCACGGCTGCGGGCACCGCGCGGCAGCTTCCGGATCACGCTCCACGAGTCCTCGTCCATCATGATGTTGACCCGTCTGGCCATGTCGGTTCCTCCTCCCGAGGGTGTTCGGACCGGGTGTGTAAGGATTACACACCCATGCTTGGTTCGCAAATCCTCCGAAGGGGCGGAGCGACCTTGGGCAGGCGGGTGTGAACGGCGACCCAGGCCGCCGGCTACCTGCAGAGCCACTAGAGGCGGTTGACCGGGATCGGCCCTTCCGAGAGATTGCGCTCGACAAACAACCCTTATCCGGTATCTTTCTGGAGTGAAATCCGAATCGAGTCGCCGTCGGGCATCCGACCTGCTTCGTGATTGGACCTCCCGCGGTAGCTATCACTTCTCGACAGAGGAACTCGCCAACGAACTCGGCGTTTCGCTGACGGCAGCGAGGTCAAGGCTCAGACTTCAGCCGTCAAACTGAGATTGCCGGCGGTCGCGGGCCAATCTGGGCGCTGCAACGGCCGAGCTACGCGCCGACCTAGCAGCGTTGGAAACGCGCTTGACTTGGCGCATGTTGGCGATCGTCGGTGGCTTACTGGCCTTGGTCACGGCGTTGGACCGGCTGCTTGGCTGAGGCCTTCTGAGACGCCGATTTCGGCGTCGGTGGGTTTCGTCGGACGGTTCGGGGTCTAAACCGCCGGTCGGCTGCGCACGAGCCGGCCCGGCAGCGCGCCGGTGACTTCGTCGTGCTCCAGGACGACCTCGCCGGCGCAGATCGTGGCGTCGTAACCTTGCGGCCGCTGCATGTAGCGCTTCGCGTTCTCGGGCAGGTCGTAGACGAGGTAGGGGGCCTCGGACGACAGGCGGTCGAAGTCGATCACGCTGATGTCGGCGCGCAATGTCGGCGCGCTTGCCGGGTTCCAGGACGCCGCGGTCGGTCAGGCCGTAGAGGGCGGCGTTGGCGCCGGTCTGCTTGTGGACGATCGTCTCCAGCTCGATCCGCTCGCCGCGGTTGCGGTCCCGGCCCCAGAAGGAGAGATTCCAGGTCGGCATGTGCGCGTCGCTGACCGCGCCGACGTGGGCGCCGGCGTCGCTCAGGCCGTTGCAGGTCAGCGGGTGCCGCATCAGGCCGGCCATGTAGTCGAAGTTCCGCTTCGAGTAGCCGTCCAGGTAGAAGAGGAGCAGCGTGCTGCCGTCTCCCTGGGTGAGAATGTCGTAGAAAGCCTCCGGCCCCGTGAGGCCAAGCCGCTTCGCGTAGGTTGCCACGCTCGCCTCCTGGTCCGGCTCGTAGTTCGGCGGATCGCCCAGCACGTAGACCGCCTCCGGCTGGGAGTGCATGAGCTCCAGGAGTCCCGGCAACAGGCTACCCGGCGTCGCGTCGACCAGGAACGGGTGATCGACGTCTTCCGGACTGTTGCGCCGGGCGTCGTTCGTCATGTCCCAGTCGCTGGCCAGGATCTTGGCCCGCACCTCCGGGTCGCGCATGCGCTCGAGCCGCTCCGGCATCGGCAGGTCGCCGACCAGCTCGCGGTAGGCGTGGTTCAGGACGTACGGGTGAAGCGACCCCTCCAGGTTCATCAGCACCGTGGTGCCGCGGCCGCGGATCTGCGGAAACACCCGGATCCCCTTGTAGCGACGCGCCTCGAGTGCGGTCAACGTCTCCTGCGCCGCCTCGCCCGAAAGGTAGGTCACCGTGATCCCTTCCTTGTGGCCGAGGCCCAGCAACCACTCGCGCTCGAACGGCCCGACGAACTGGAACACGCCGCCGCCGGCCTCGCTCATGCCGCTCGCGATCGCCTCGAGCTCCGGGTAGCGGGCGAACGTGCCCGGGATCATCTCGCCCTCCTTCGTGCGGTGTGCCAGCAGCCGGTTGGACGAAACGCCGAAGGCGCCGGCGCGCACGCTCTCGCGCACCAGCCGGGCCATCTCGGCCAGTTCGTCATCCGTCGGTTGGACGTCCTCGGCGCCGCGCGCTCCCATCACGTAGGTACGGAGCGCGCAGTGCGGCACCTGGGTGATCACGTCCATGATCCGCGGCTTGCCGTCGATCGCGTCGAGGTACTCGGGGAAGGTCTCCCACTTCCACTCCATGCCGGCCGACATCGCGATCGCCGGGATGTCCTCGACCGCGTCCATCAGGTCGAGCAGCCAGTCCCGATCCTTCGGCTTGACCGGCGCGAAGCCGACGCCGCAGTTGCCCATGACGATCGTCGTCACGCCGTTCCAGCACGACGGCGTGAGGTACGGATCCCACGACACCTGCGCGTCGAAGTGGGTGTGGATGTCGATCCAGCCCGGAACGACCAGCTTGCCCTCGGCGTCGATCTCCCGCCGCGCCTTGCCTACGTCGTCGCCGACGGCGGAGATCGTGTCGCCGTCGACCGCGACGTTGCCGTGGAACTCGGGGGCGCCGGTGCCGTCGATGACGCGGCCGTTACGGATTGCGATGTCGTGCATGGTCGGTCCTCTTGTTCGAGCGCCTGGGAACCGAACGGCGCGGTGCCGCTTCAGACTCGGTTCGTGATCGAAACGTCCATGCTAACCGGGCGAGTCCGTGTGGTAAGAGAAGAATGCCGAACCTGGAACTCCGATGACCGCTAACGACATGCACGACGCCCTACGGGAGTTCGCCGAAGCCGTCAGGGCAAAGACCGCGGCGCCAGCCGGAGGTCAACCGGAGGAGCAACTCCGAGGCCCATTCGAGACGCTCCTGAGCCGGGTTGGCCACGCCCATGGCATGAGTATCGTCTCAAGCGGCGAGGCATCGCTCCCAGGGCTGGGTCGTCCCGACTTCGCCGTCCACCGCGACGGCCTGCTCACGGGCTACGCCGAGCTCAAGGCCCCCGGCCGCGGCGCTCGGAAGCGGCGCTTCAAGGGCCGAGATCTGAAGCAGTTCGAGCGGTTCTCCTCGCTTCCCAACGTCCTCTACACGGACGGCGCCGAGTGGGGGCTCTACCGGCGGGGAGAACTCAGAGGCTTCACTCGATTGGCGGGCGATGTTGCAGAAAGAGGGGGCGACGCAGTCGCGCTCGCGGACGCCCGGGCTCTGGCGCCTCTGCTCCAGGACTTCCTCCAGTGGGCACCGGTCATACCAACAACCTCCGACGGCGAAGTGGACCTCGCTCGGTTCGCCGAGGAGCTCGCGCCGCTCTGCCGACTGCTCCGCGATGACGTTGCCGCCGCCCTCGGCGATGCCGACCTTCCCCTCGACCAACTCCAGATCGACTGGCGGGAACTGCTGTTTCCGCAGGCCTCAAACGCCGAATTCGCCGACGCCTACGCCCAGACTGTCACGTTCGCCCTGCTGCTCGGACGCAGTCTCGGCGCCGACCCGCTTACCTTCCAGTCTGTCCAGGACACCCTCTTCGATCAGCACAGCCTGCTGTCCCGGGCGCTCCAACTGCTCGTGGACTGGCGCGTCAAGGCCGCGGTGGAGACGCCGCTCGACATGCTACTCCGACTGATCGGCGCGCTTCCGGCAGCCACCCTCACCACGGAGTCCGATCCCTGGCTGTACTTCTACGAGGACTTTCTGGCCGCCTACGATCCGAAGCTCCGCAAGGACGCAGGCGTCTACTACACGCCGGTCGAGGTGGTTCGCACCCAGGTCCGGTTGATCGACGATGTGCTCGTTCGCCGCTTCGGGCTACCGTTCGGCTTTGCTGATCCCAGCGTGTCCACACTCGACCCGGCCGCCGGCACCGGCACCTATCTGCTCGGCGTGATCGAACACACGCTCGAGCGCCTCGCCGAACTCGGCGGACAGGGGACGGCGCCGGGCCACGCCACGGAGCTGGCTCGCAATCTCCACGGCTTCGAGCGAATCGTGGGCGCCTATGCCGTTGCCGATCTGCGGGTCAGCCACGCCCTCGCCGGCACCGGCGGCGAACTTCCGCCCCGAGGGGCGCGGATCTACCTGACGGACACCCTGGAAAGTCCACGCGCCAGACCGCCTCAACTCGGCCTGTTCTACGAACCGATCTCCCTCCAACGAGCGCGGGCATTGGAGGTGAAGAAACTGACTCCGGTGCTCGTTTGTCTCGGCAACCCGCCCTACGACCGGCACGAGGCGGCGGACCCGGACAATCAGGCGGCCACAGGCGCCTGGGTGCGACACGGCGACGGCGGCGACGCCCCGCCGATCCTGGAGGACTTCCTGGCGCCCGCGCGGCGGGCGGGACACGGCGGTCATCTGAAGAACCTCTACAACCTGTACGTCTACTTCTGGCGCTGGGCGCTGTGGAAGGTGTTCGAGCACGACACGACGAGCCGCGGGCCGGGCATCGTCAGCCTTATCACCGCCTCCAGCTATCTGAGCGGGGACGCCTTCAGCGGCATGAGGGAACATCTGCGCAGGCAGTGCGACGAAGTGTGGATCCTCGATCTGGGCGGTGAAGGCCGCGGTACGAGGCAGGACGACAACGTGTTCGCGATTCAGACGCCGGTGGCCATCGCCGTCGCCCTACGCAAGGGCATGCCTGATGTTCAGAGTCCGGCCGCAGTCCGGTACGCCCGAATCGAGGGAAGCAGGTCGGAAAAGCTCGCCGCGCTCAACGGTGTCGACCGTTTCGAGAGCGTCCAGTGGTCCGACTGCCCCAGCGAGTGGCAATCCTCGTTCCGGCCTGGCGACGCGGGCATCTACTCCACCTGGCCGTCGCTCACCGATCTCATGCCTTGGCAGCACTCTGGAGTTCAACTCAAGCGGACGTGGCCGATCGCCCCGGACCGGGAAACGCTCAAGGCCCGCTGGACGGCGCTGCTCCGCGCCCCGGACCGCGCGGTGGCCTTCCGCGAAACGGGCGACCGCGGAATCGAGAAAAGCTACAGAACAAGCTGGGACCCGACCGCCGACTCGACGCCCATCGCACAAGTCGCTCACCGCACGGCCCCGCCCTCGTTCAGTCGCTACGGATACCGCTCCTTCGACCGGCAATGGCTCCTTGCCGACGCCCGTCTCATGTCGCGGCCGCGACCCGCTCTCTGGCGCTGCCACGGACCGCGACAGATCTACCTGACGACACTCTTCAACCAGCCCCTGGCGGACGGTCCGGCTTTGACCGCCTCCGCGTTGATCCCGGACCTGCACCATTTCCGCGGCTCCTACGGCGCCCGAAACACGATTCCCCTCTACCGCGACTCAGAGGCCTCGGAACCGAACCTGCTGCCCGGCCTGCTCGACTGCCTTGCGAGGGTCTACGGGAGGTTCGTCGCCCCGGAAGACTTCGTCGCCTACAGCTACGGTCTCCTGGCACAACCAGCCTTCACCCGACGTTTCAGGGAAGAACTCGAAGGTCGCACACTCCGCCTGCCGATCACGCGCGACCCGGCGCTTTTCGATGAGGCAAGGGAACTCGGCGCGCGGCTGCTGTGGCTGCACACGTGGGGCGAACGCTACGTCTCGGAAAGGCGCCCGCCCAGCGGCCTCGCCACCGGCACCACGAAATGCATCGAACCGATCTCCGGTGGCGAAGAGGGCTATCCCGATTCCTTCCGCTACGACGAGGCGAACGGCACCCTTCAGGTCGGCGACGGCGAGTTCTCTCCCGTCGCATCCGAGGTGTTCCACTACGAAGTTTCCGGTCTCAAGGTGCTCCACTCCTGGCTCAGCTACCGGATGAGAGACGGCGCGGGCAGGAAATCCTCCTCCCTGGACGAGCTCCGCCCTCGGCGCTGGAACAGCGTCATGACCGGAGAGTTGCTCGAACTGCTCTGGACGCTCGATGGGACCATCCAGTGCCACCCGCGCCAGGAGGCTCTGCTGGAAGCGGTCGTCGCTGCCGAGTGCATCGGCGCCGACGATTTGCCACTCGTGCCGGACGAACTGCGCCGCGCCCCGTCCACGAGCCAGGCAACGAACGAGCTGAGGGAAACACCGGTGTCAGCGCAGGACCTGCTCTTCGGACGCGAGCGGCCGGAGGAAGATGGCGACAGATCAAAGCCGCTGCCTTGAACGTCAGGCTAGCGTTCAGACTCCCTATTGCGCCGCCCGCTCTTCGGCGACGACCTCCGCCATGCCATCCCACTCGCTCCAGTGGTCGCAGAGCGCGTCGATCGCCACCTGCCACGGGGACGTACGGGCCTTCGCGGTGAACGATCCCCGCGCCTTCCTGGCCCAGTTCCCGGACGGCGTCATCATCGACGAAGTACAGCGAGCGCCCGAGCTGCCGTCCTATCTCCAGGGGCTGATCGACGCCGACCGACGGCCCGGTCGGTTCATCCTGACGAGATCCCAGAATCTGGCTCTGCTCAACACGGTCAGCCAATCGCTCGCGGGACGTACGGCCGTTCTCCATCTGCTGCCGCTCGCTCATGGCGAGGTCACGCGGTTCGAGCGACATCCGAGAACCATCGAGGACGTCATGTTCGCCGGCGGCTATCCGGCGGGCGGCTCGTGCCCTGGTCACGTCTTCACCACGAGGCGTGGGTTTAGGTCCAGCACGGATGCGGGCAGGATGCCCGCGTTCCCAGGACCGCAGACCAGGGTGCCGCGCGGCGGTCTGCGGCCACGACAGAGGACGCCCGCTCAGAAGTAGAGCTGGATCGCGTGCCCGTGCAACTCAGCGAGCGTCGACCGCTTGCTGATCCACATCGGCTCCGCCAGTTCCGCCTCCCAGGTCGCAAGCGCGGCGGCGAGCCGCTCGACGACCTCCGGATGCTGGTCGGCCACGTTCTCCCGCTCGCCGATGTCCGCCTCCAGGTCGTGGAGCACGGTGATCTGGCCGTGCGCTGAAAGCGGCGGGTAGTCCTCCTCGGCTAGCAGGCGGCCACCGCGGTTGAGGACTGACGCCGGATCCTGGTCGGTCAGGTCGACCCGCCACAGCTTCCATCGCCCCGAACGGACCGCCGCGTTGGGCAGGGACCGCCAGAACAGGTACTCGTGCGGCGCCGCCGTCTCTTCGCCGCGCAGGTAGGGAAGGAGATCGACGCTGTCGGCCGTCCGCGCGTCGGACCCGACCGCCGAGGCCAGCGTCGAGTACAAGTCGAGGGTGCTCGCCGGAAGGCCGTAGACCTCGCCCTG
Organism: Candidatus Multivorans sp.; assembly: GCA_965222875.1. Taxonomy (GTDB): domain Bacteria; phylum Acidobacteriota; class Thermoanaerobaculia; order Multivoradales; family Multivoraceae; genus Multivorans. The sequence continues at coordinate 105,659 of CBDCVC010000002.1, forward strand.
CGGCAATCCCGCCGGCCACTTGACCAGGTACGGCACCCTGATGCCGCCGTCCAGGTGGTAGCGCTTGCCGCCGGAGAGCGGCGAGTTCGTAGTCGATGCAGCCGTTGTCGGAGAGGAAGACGACGAGCGTGTCCTCCTCCAGACCGTGCACGCGCAGCGTCGCCGTGACCCGCCCCACCATGTCGTCGACGGACGAGACCATGGCAGCGAAGACGCGCGATCCTTCTTCCTCGATGTGCGCGTAGCGGGAGACGTACTCGTCCGTTGCCTGAATCGGCGTATGGGGCGCGTTCGGCGCCAGCATCAGGAAGAAGGGCTCCTCCGCGTGACGCTCGATGAATGAGACGGCGCGGTCGGCAAACACGTCGGTCAGGTACTCGTCGACCTCCACGACCTCGTAGCCGTCCATGATCGCGCGGGGGCCATCGCCGCGGTCGCCGGTCACCGGCGCGATCGTGTTCGGCTCTGTGGAGACCGGCTGCCTCCGCGGCCAGGAATGGGCGTCCGGATCGTTGGGATCAACATAGCTCGTACCGCCGCCCAAGTGGCCGAAGAACTCGTCGAACCCCCGCTTCAGCGGGTGGTACTGCTCGCGGGCGCCAAGGTGCCACTTCCCCACCAGACCCGTCGCGTAGCCGGCCTCCCGCATCATGTCGCCGAGTGTCGTCTCATCCTCTGGCAACCCGAGGTCCGCGTCCACATTGCGCTCGTAGTTCGCCGTCGGGTTGTACTCGTAGCCGAAGCGGTTCTGATAGCGGCCCGTGTAGAGGCCGGCCCGCATCGGACTGCAGACTGCCGCCGAGGCGTAACCGTCGGTCAGCCGGATACCGTTCGCCGCCAGCTCGTCGATGTGCGGCGTCGAGATGACCGTCGATCCGTTGGCGCCGATATCGCCGTAGCCCAGGTCGTCGGCGAGGATGATGATGACGTTGGGCGGAGGGGGCGATTCCTCCACCGCGTCGCGGGCGGGAGTGCAACCGGCTACGGCAAGGGCCAGCGCGAGGGCCGGTGCGCTAGTGGTCCACTGACGGGTCTTCATGTCGAACTCCTCCTCTAGCGCGGCAGAACTGCCGGAGGCCGGCGCTTCGCGCCGGATGCGGGCAGGATGCCCGCGTGCCATCCGTGCGCCCGATGACGCGCGCACGGAGTGGTTCGCGTATGGCGCGGGTCGCGCCACACGGGTTCCCAGGTCGGATCGTTCTGACGCGCAAGCTTCTACCTGTCCCCTCGTTCTCAACCAGCCGGCCAGTTGCAGCTCCAGTTCGCCGTGTCGTTCACGTCGCCTTCGCCGTTGTATTTCGCCGCCTCCGGGTACGCGCATAGCGGCCGCGTGAACTCCGGCTCCGGTCCCGGGCGACTCGCCTCGATGCGTTCGGGGACGACGCCCTTCTCGGTCCAGGCCACCAGCGGGTCGACGTAGTCGGCGACCCAGGCGCCTGGGCCGCGTCCGCAGTGGATCATGCCGGGGACCATGAACAGGCGGTAGAAGTCCGCCGCCGCTTCCGCGCCGCCGCTCTCCTTCTCCACCTCGTGCAGGTAGTCGATCGCGCGCTGCGGTCGCAGCGGATAGTCGTTCCAGCCCTGGTACATCAACAGCTTGCCGCCGCGGTCCCGGAACGCGGAGAGGTCCGCGGTGAGCACGTCGAGCGGAGCGGTGGCGGCGGCGAGCAGATCGCGGTCGGCGACCGGGTCGAACGCCTCGACATCGAACTCCGGCTCGAACCGCATCAGGGCATCGAGCAACACGTCCATGCCGTCGATCAGGGACTGGTCCGGCGCGCCCGGCCGGGCCGTGGCCAGCACCCAGAAGGCCCAGTCGCCCGCATCCTCGGCGCCCGGCGGCACACCCGGCGAGAGCACGTTGCCGTCCGCGTCGACCACGTCTTCGTACATGTAGCGAGCGGTCTGGAGCTGGCCGGCCGTCAGGCAGTTCTCCGTCGAGTCCGGCGGGCACTGGAGCGCGTTCAGGTCGAAGATGTCCGCGGTGCACTTCGTCGGATCGTCGATCACGCCGTCTTCGACTCCGTCCAGGGTGTCGCAGGCTTCGCGGGACGCCTTGCCCAGCAACTGGAACGACTCGGCGGTCAGGGGATGCTTCGCCTGCAGACGGGCACCGCCCATCATCCACGGCACGAACTCCTGGAAGCGGAAGGCCGGCGCGCCGGCCAGGATGCCGTCGTAGTCGCCCGGGAAGCGGGTCGCCTCGAGCATCGCCGCGCGGCCGCCGTTCGAGCAGCCCTTGAGGTACGCGTGGTCGATCTCCCTGCCGTAGTACGTCTGGATCACCCGCTTCGCGGCTGCCGGCGCCAGGTGGACGCCGCGGTAGGCGTAGTCCAGCAGCACCTCCGGCTGCCGCATGTAGTCCCGGTCCGAGCCTTCGTGGCCGGTGTCGGTCGACGCCATCGCGAAGCCGCGGCCGAGCAGGCTGGTCGTGTCGCCGATGAAACCGGCGGCGCCGCCGACGGTGCTGAACATCATGCGACCGTTCCAGTCGTCGGGCAGCGTGACCTCGAAGCGGATCGCCCGGTTGACGACGCCGCGCACCCGGCAGTGGGCTGGCAGACCTTCCGAGGCAGGCACACGGAAGCCCGGCTCGACCGCGTGGTCGAGATCGGTCAGGGCGACCAGGCCGCGGCAGCCGCGGTCCGTGTCGTTGGCGGCAAGAGGCGCCGCAGCGATCATGAGAAGCAGCAGGGCCAGGGCGGGAGGTCGAATCGTCATTGGTGCTCCTCTACGGGATGGTTCGGAGATCAGGCTGCAACGCCGGCACGGGCGATGAGCGCCACCGTGCCGTCCGCCTTGGCGATCCAGACGAAGGCCGCCATGCGCGAGGGATCGTCCGGGTCGGCACCGGTCACCACACCGCTGACGGTGATCGTGTCCCCGGGCCAGACCGGGTTCGTGAACTTGAGGTCGAAGGAGCCGCTCCACCACCACGCCTCGCCGAAGCGCTCTTCCAGGATGTGGCCCACGTAGCCCATCGTCATCCGGCCGCCGACCACCACGTCCTGGAAGCCCAGCTCCCGCGACGCTTCCTTGTCGGTGTGGTAGCTCGCGTTGCCGTGGAAGAACTGGCCGCACATCTCGAGTGAGATCGTGCGCTCAAGCCCGCCGAACCGCTCGCCTTCCGGGACCTCGAAGCGGCGCGCACCGGGTTTCTTGCCGGGATCGCGCAGTTCGACATCGCCGGCGTACTCCTGGTCGCGAAGGAAGCTCTGATGGTGGTGGGTCTCCAGGACCTGGCGACCGGCGACGTCCTTGAGTCGGACCCGGTAGTCGACGACGACGCGGTTGCGCCGATCGTACATGTCGCAGATATCCCCCTCGACACGGTAGACGGCCCCCGCCTCCATCGGCGCCGAGAGCGCCCATTGCTGGCGCATCCAGAGATGTCCGGTCTGGTTCGCGAACGCGATTTCGCGGAAGTAGTCGCCGTCCGGGCCGCTCGCGATCGTCGAGGGCAGGAAGCTCGCACTCGGCGGTTCGAGTTCCAGGCCGCCGTAGTAGTCGGCGAGCACCGAATCGCCGACGACGAAGGTTCGGGTGCTCAGCCGCTTTCCTACGTAGGGTCCGTTCCCGTTCGACTGGTCCATCAATCTTCTCCCTGCTCCTACTTCGCCTGCACCAATTCGATGCTCACGTTGTCGGGCGCCGCGAGGTAACAGAGCAGCGTGCCGGGCGCGAACTCCCAGGGCTCGACCGCAAACTCCGCGCCCTTGCTTCGCAGTACCTCGCAGTAGGCCCGCAGATCCCCGTGGTAGGTGAAGCCGAAGTGATCCGTCCCCCACTCGTCGTGGCTGGAGTAGCCGTCGTACTCCCGCATCGGCCGGGTCGACACCGGCTCTTCGCCGGGTCGCTTCCCGCGCAGAAGAACCAGCACCCCGCCGACCTCGATGCGGATCTGGGGCGCGCCGCGGACTTCATGCTCCCCCGCGATCATGGCGCCGAGGATGTCCCGGTACCAGCGCGCGGAAGCGTGCGGGTCCTCGCAGATGATGTGGACGTGCTCGAAGGTCAGCGACATCTAGAAGCCTGGGCCTAGGTGGTCACCAGCCTATCGTTGCGGGCGACGACTAGGCACCGGCCAACAGCGGCCACAGGCCGTCGCCGCCGGCTTCGACCGCCATCGAGCCGACCTTCTGCTGCCAGTAGCCCTCGTCTCCGTCCGCGTCCCGCCAGGCCCAGAGGCGGCGGGTGAATCGGTGCAGGTCGTGCTCGCGCGTGTAGCCGATCGCGCCATGGAGTTGGTGGGCGATGCGGGTCACCTCGTAGCAGGCCTCGCTCGCGCGGGCCTTGGCGCAGGCCGCCATGAAGGTGGCGTCGGGGCTGCCGCCGGCGAGCGCGGCTTCGACGGCCGCGATTGCTGTGTCCGCAGCGACGCCGACCACCGCCGCCTGACTCGCCATGACCGCGACCAACTGCTGCACTGCCTGGAAGCGGGCCAGCGGCCGCCCGAACTGGACACGGCCCTGGACGTGCTCGATCGTGAAGTCCAGGATCCGTTCCATCGCGCCGGCGATCATGGCGCTGCGCGCGGCGGCCATCAGGATCGATGGAGGCGGCCCTGGGCCCAGGCTGCTCGACTGACCCTCCGGGATCGACGGCAGCGCTCCCAAGCGGCCTGTCGGCTCGCCGGCGCTGTTCGTGCCGCGCTCGAAGTGGGTCTCGCCGCATTCAAAGTCGATCTCGCCGCCGGCGATCCAACCCACGCCGCCCGCACCGTCCGCAATGACGAGCGCCGCGATCTCGCTCGGCCAAAGCACTTCCGCGGCGTCCGAACCGGTGACGAGCCCCAACGGCCCGGCAGGCGCTTCGAGTCCGGCGCCCAGGAACACCCGCCGCCCGATCATCGTCTCGACGAGGGGCAACGGCAGGGCGAATGCCCCGGCCGCGCGCGCCACGGCCATCGCGTCGCCGAAGTCGACGCCGGCGCCGCCGGCCTCTTCGGGCAGCAGCATGTCCACCAGGCCGTTCTCCTCGATCGCCCGCCAGTGGTCGGCGGGGAAACGGCCGGCCTCGACGCCTTCGAGCACCTCGTCTTCCGTTGCCGCCTCGAACAACCGTACTGCCGTGTCGAGCAAGAGTGTGCGCAACTCACTCATCGCAACCTCAAACCGCGGGCGACGATGCCTCGCAGAATCTCGGTCGCGCCGCCCTGGATCGTGTAGGAGGGCGCCGCCATGACCACCTGCTGCAGGACGTCGAGGAGCGTCCGATCGACTAGACCCTCGTCCGCCGCGATCCGTCTCACCGCCTCCGACAGTCCCTGCTGGAAGTTCGTGCCGAGGTCCTTGACCAGGGCCGACTCGACATTCGGCGTCCCGCCGGCCTCAAGCGCTGCCGCCACGGAGACCGAAGCGGCGCGCAAGGCCCAGAGCCGGCTGACGAGCCGGCCGGCCTCGCGCCGGGCCGATGGCGAAGCGCTCTCGCCCAGCACATCGACCAGCGCCCGCAGCAGATGGAAGTTCGTCAGGAACCGCTCCGGCCCGCTGCGCTCGTAGGCCAACTCGGACGTCACCTGCGCCCAACCGTCGCCCGGACTGCCGAGCAGACAGTCGCCCGGCACGAACGTGTCCTCGAAGAAAACCTCGTTGAAGTCGTGGCGGCCAGGCAGGTCGATGATGGGGCGCACCGTGATCCCGTTCGAGTTCCTGAGGTCGACGATGACCTGGCTCATCCCGGCATGGCGCTTGTCCGACTTCGGCGCGGTGCGGACCAGGGCGACGCAGTACTCGGCCTGGTGCGCGTAGGAGGTCCAGATCTTCGATCCGTTGAGCCGCCAGCCACCGTCCGTGCGCTCGGCGCGGGTACGGATCGAGGCCAGGTCCGAACCGGAGTCCGGCTCGCTCATGCCGACCGCGAAGGAGAGCTCGCCGCGGGCGATGGGCGGCAGGAAGCGCTGCTTCTGCTCCTCGGTGCCGTAGCGCAGGATGCTCGGACCGATCTGCCGGTCGGCGAACCAGTGGAAAGCGGTCGGCGCCCCGGCCGCCAGCAGTTCCTCGGTGACCACGTAGCGCTCCAGGTAGCTCCGTTCCGAACCGCCGTACTGCCGCGGCCAGGTCATGCCGATGAAACCGGCCGCGCCGAGTGCTTGGCTGAGCGCCGGGTTGCGGCCCCACCACGACAATCCGTCCGCTAACCAGACGCCGGCGGCGCGCGTCTCTTCCAGTAGATCGCGGACCCCTAAACGAAGGTCCGCGGCAGTCTCGGGTAGAACGGCGGGCGAGAAGCGGAGGTGGGTACTGGGTGCCTTCACAGCGGATCGGGAGAGTACCAACGAGCGCCCGGGAACCCGTGTGGCGCGACCTCGCGCCACACGCGAACCACTCCGTGCACCTGTCAGCAGGTGCACGGATGACACCCGGGTGCCGCCCGCATCCGGGCTCCGTCCCCTGGGAACGCGGGCGTCTCGCCCGCATCCGGCTCCAAGACAGAAACCAGCCAGTAGGATGCGCCAGCAATGACCGAAACCCGCAAACCAAGACGGTTTCTCGCCTTTCTGAAGTGGACCGGCATCACCGTCGTCGGTCTGGCCGGTCTGGCGCTGGTGCTGAACCTGACCACCGGAATGCACCTCCAGATGACGGGCAACTTCATGCCGCAACTGGACTTCCACCACGAGGACCGGCACTACCGCGCCCTGGAGGCCCATCGGGACCGGAGCGCGGAAGTCGCGCCGGCCCCCGATCCGGACCAACCGGAACCGCCCGAGGCCCCCGACGGCGACAACGCTCCGGGGCCCGAGGCCGACCGCAGCGACGACGCCGCGCAAGCAAACGAGGCCGCCGCCCCAGCCGCCGTCGCCGCAACAGACCTGCTTGAAGACGCACCCGAACCGGATCCGCCGGTCGAAGAAGCCCTTGCCGCCGGCGCCTGGCCCTACTACCGCGGCCTCCACATGGACGGCACGTATCCCGAGCCGATCAACACCGCCTGGCCCAGGACCGGACCGCCCGAACTGTGGCGGATACCAGTCGGAGGCGGCTACGCCTCCTTCGTCGTCGGCCACGGGCTCGCCTACACGATCGAGCAACGCCGCGAGCAGGAAGTCGTCGCGGCCTACGATGTCCTGACCGGCGGCGAACGCTGGTCGGTGAGCTGGGACGCTCGCTTTGAGGAGAGCATGGGCGGCGACGGTCCCCGAGCTACACCAGCCCTTCACGGCGGCACGCTGTTCGCACTCGGCGCCACAGGCGAATTCCGGGCGCTCGACGCGGCCACGGGCGAAGGGATCTGGCGCACGAACATCCTCGCCGACGCGGGCTCCGCCAACCTGACCTGGGGCATGGCGGCGTCACCCTCGATCATGGGCGACGCCGTGCTCACCGCACCGGGCGGCCCGAACGGCGCGGTGATCGCCTACGAGCTCGCCACCGGCGCCATCCGCTGGCGGGCGCTCGACGCCCAGGGCGCCTACACCGCGCCAGCCGTCTTCACGCTGGACGGACTGCCGCAGATCGTCCTGATCGGCGGAGACCAGGTCATCTCGCTGGCAACCGACGGCAGCCGGACCTACTGGACGCGGCCCTGGGCGACGATGAACGGGATCAACGCCGCGCAGCCGTTGCAGGTCGCGCCGAACCGCGTGTTCGTGTCGTCCGGCTACGGCCACGGCGCCGCGATGCTCGAGGTCGAAGCGGACATCGAGGCAAACACCGCCGAAGTCCGCGAGATCTGGTTCAGCAACCAGATGAAGAACAAGTTCTCGAGCTCCGTGCTCCACGAGGGCTACATCTACGGTCTCGACGAAGGCATCCTTGCCTGCATCGACCCGGCGACCGGCGACCGGATGTGGAAGGGCGGCCGCTACGGTCACGGCCAGCTCCTGCTCGCCTCGGGTCACTTGCTCATCTCGACGGAACGGGGACGCCTCGTCCTGGTGCGCGCGACTCCCGAAAGCCACCAGGAGATCGCCGCCCTGCCCGCTGTCTCGGGCCGCACCTGGAACAACCCCGCGATCGCTCAGGGCATCCTGCTAGTGCGCAACGACCGCGAAGCCGTGGCATTCGACCTGCAGCCGCAGACGTAGCGGCAGAGACCGGCCTCGTTTCCGCGCACTGTTCGTGTCTCCAGGGGCGGTCCTCCATTCCTGCCCGCGGGAGTTCGCCATTGATGTCCCCAGGAGTTAGCCATTACTGTCCCTAAACAGGTGGCGTTCACACCCACGAATGGCAGGAGGAACCGGTTATCTGGAACCACGTCCGTCGCGCCGTGGACGACGCCACAGCGCCCGGCCAGTTCCTCCTCACTGGATCCGCCGTACCCCCGGACGACGCCACGCGCCACAGGGGCGCCGGCCGCTTCGCCCGAGTCCGTATGCGACCGCTTACTCTCTTTGAGGCTGGCCAATCCACCGGTGGCATCTCACTGGGCCGGTTACTGGACCGCGTACCCCAAGAGACGGATCGCTCCACCCTCGCCATCCAGGAACTTGCCGAACTCGTCTGGCGGGCGGCTGGCCAGCCAACCTGGCGAGAACGTTGAAGCAGACTCTGATCGCCAACCGCGACTACCTGAACGAGATCCGGCGAGCCGATGTCCACCGAGTGAGCGGCGGCAAACGGGATCCGGTCAAGATCGGCCGCCTGCTGCGCTCCCTGGCGCGGAACATTGCGACTCCAGTCGCAACCTCCAAGCTAGCGGCCGAGGCTGGGAGCGACCGCGAGCCACTGAAGCCTCAAACCGCGGCCCTTTACCTGGAGGCCCTGGAGCGACTGATGATCGTGGAAGACCAGCCGGCATGGTCTCCCCACCTCCGTTCGCGGACCGTTCTTCGCGCAGCGCCCGTGCGGCACTTCGTTGATCCATCGCTCGCCGTGGCAGCCCTTCGCGCCACGCCGGAACGCCTGCTGCAGGACCTCCGTTTCTTCGGTTTCCTGTTCGAGTCGTTGGTTGTTCGGGACCTCAGGGTCTACGCTCAGGCGGCTGACGCGGAAGTCTTCCACTACCGGGAGAAGGACGGCTTGGAAGTCGACGCTGTCATCGAAGCCACGGACGGGCGGTGGGCCGCGTTCGAGGTCAAGCTGGGCGAGCGCTGGGTCGAGCAAGGCGCCCGCAACCTCCGACGGTTGGCGGACCGCATCAAGATGAGCCGCCACCTCGATCCCGAACCCAGCGCCTTGGCTGTCATCGTGCCGAACGGCTACGGCTACGTTCGAGAGGACGATGTGGGCGTCATACCGGTCGGAGCATTGGGACCGTAGACCAGAGGCGGCTGTCCTCGCCGCCCGTACCCCGGCTCGTCTGGAGCGTCTTCCTGCTGCTCGACGCCGCGATCATTCCCGGGCAGGCCCTGCGGACGTTGCTACCCCGGAATCTCGACGACCAGATACTCGCCCTCGCGGGTGACCGGGTAGGTCTCGGCGGTGTACGGACCTTTGACCATCCCCGGGGCCGGGGCGTCGGGGTCTTCCGCTGGCGGCGAGTCGCAATCGGCCGCCTCGGCGAGTTCCTCGCCGGCGACGGTCTCGACTTCGTACCGACGCACACGCAGTCGCTCGGGCGCGCACCAGGACTGGCCGGTGCGGACGTGGAACTCCCAGCCGTGCCAGGGACAGCAGAGGATCTCCCGGCTCGGGCGGTACTCGAAGGCGCCGGGGCGCTCGGAGCGCAGGACGCCCCAGAGCTTGCCCTCGCACAGCTTGCCGCCCTGGTGCGGGCAGCGGTTGCGGAGCGCGAAGAACTCGCCGTCCAGGTTGAACACGCCGATGGAACGGCCGGCGACGGTCACGATCTTGCGGCCGCCCGATTCGATCTCGGACGCCTCTGCGACGACGTACTTCACGCGCGGATCGCCTACGCCGAGATCGAGTCCGGCAGGCGCCCTAGAGCCCGTAGAGAGCGCGGGCGTTCTCGCGCTGGATGCCGCGAACGAGGTCCTCGTCGAGCCCCGAAGGGAGCACGACATCGGGATTGTCGCCGTCCCAGTGCGGGTAATCGCTGGCGATCAGGATGTGGCTTGAAAGACCGCCGAAGTGCTCCAGCAGGGCCAGGAAGTCGCGGCGCCGGGGCGGTTCCTCGATCGGCTGCGTCGTCACGTAGACATGCTCCGCGATCACCTCCGACGGCAGGCGCTCGAGGTGCGGCGCCTCGTCCCGCAGCAGACTCCAGGCCGAGTCAAGGCGCCAGATCAGGGGCGGCAGCCAGCCAAAGCCGTTCTCGACCGAGATCATGCGCAGGCTCGGGAAGCGGTCGAAGACGCCCTCGACGACCATGCTGGTGATGTTCGCCTGCACCGCCTGGGGCGGGCTCGTGTGGTCCTCGATGTAGTACGAGGCATGGCCGGCGCCGGTGATCGGGTGGCCGTAGGCGCCGAAGGCGTGCGAGGCGACGTGCATTCCGGTCTCGGCGCAGGCCTCGTAGATCGGCCAGTACTTGCGGCGGCCCATCGGTTCCTGCATCCGCCCCAGGAACAGCACCTGGACGAAGCGCCCGTCGGCGCCGCAGCGCCGGATCTCGGCCGCCGCGGCGACCGGGTCCTGCGGCGTGACGACCACGGACGCACGCAGCCGTGGCTCCGGGTCGAGCCACTCCGCGATCTGCCAGTCGTTGGCGGCGGTAGCCAGCGCCGCGCCGAGTTCCAGGTCGAGCGCCGAGGTGACCGGGGTCAGCGGGTTCAGGATCGCGTGCTCGACGTTGTACGGATCGAGAAAGTCCTCCCGCGCGAAGCCGACTTCCGAACCGGGGGTACGGCCTGACGGCGGCCGCGCCGCCTCGCGATGGTCCATGAAGCGCGGGTAGTAGCCGCTGTTCGGGTGGCGCACGCCGAACGTCTCGAGGTGGTCGCGCCACCGCCTCGACAGGTACGGGTACAGGTCCTTGATCGAGTCGAGCTCGTTGTGGAAGTCGCAGTCGATGATCGGCGGTCGCTTCGGCTCGATCGCGGCCTCAAGGACCGAGGGTTCGGCGGACGGCTCAAGCAGGGTCACGGTCATGGCAGCTACCCTCCTTCGGACATGCGGTAGAAGCTGCGAGCGTTCTCTCCCCTGATCTTACGCTGCAACGACTCCGGCAGCAGCAGCAGCAGATCGCCGGCGTCGCACATGTGGACGTGAGGGTAGTCGCTGGCGTAGAGCAACAGGTCGTCCGAGCCGAGTTGATCAACGACTTCGCACAGATGCGCCGGGTCCGGCGGCGCGTCGAGCGGCTGGATGCCGACCCTCACGTGCTCGCGGAAGTAGTCGGACGGCGGGCGGCGCACCCAGGGCACCAGCCGCCTCAAGTTCCGCCACTCCTTGTCCATCCGCCAAAGGTGAGCTGGAATCCAGGTGAAGCCTGACTCCAGGAAGACGACTCGCAGATTGGGACAGGCGTCGAACACCCCCTCGACGATCATGCTCGTGAGCTGGGTCGCGAACACCTGCGCCATCGCGGTGTACTCCTCGAGGAAGAAGGACGGCCAGCCGGTCGGTGTCGGCGGCATGACGGGGGCGCCGCCGAAGTGGACCGCCGCCACCAGACCGCTCTCCTCGATCGTCTTCCAGAGCGGGTGGTAGTGGCGGCTTCCCAGCGGGTGCTCGGTGCGGACTGGAATCAGGACCTGGACGAAGCCCGATCGATCGGCGCAACGCTCGACCTCTTCGGCCGCGGCGGCCGGAAGTTGGATCGGCGCCACAACCGAACCGCGGAGCCGCGGTTCCTGCTCCAGCCAGTCCCGGGCCTGCCAGTCGTTCACGGCCCTCGCGAGTGCGATGGCCGCGTCCGGGTTGTGGATGCTGTCGACCGCGTAGAGGCAACTCGAGATCGCCAGCTCGGCGCCGCCCTGCTCGAAGACCGCCTCGCGAAGTTCCGCCAAGCCGCCGCGACGGCCGGCTACCGGCGACCGCGGCGGGTAGTACTCCTGGGAGGCGCCCTTGTCCACTGTGTTGTTGAAATGCTCGACCCAGTGGCCGGGCAGCAGGGGCAGCAGGTCCTTCAGGCGCGGATTGGGGATGTGAACGTCGGCGTCGATCATCGGCCCGTCTCCGCCATCTCGAAGTAGTAGTGCCAGTGGCTTGAACACCCCGGGTTGAACGCCGCGCCGCAACCCGGGCAGGTCGAATCACAGGCCATGTACTGAGCAATCGTGAGCCGCAGGCCGCAGTTTCCACACAAGACGGCTTCCCGGTCCCGTTCAGCCAGCGGCCAGACGGTCACGGGGTGGTCGGCCACCTCGCGGTGGCAGTCGATGCACGGAAACCACTCGCCGCAGCACTTGAAACGCATGGCGACCACGTCGGTCGGGCCGTGGTAGTGGGTGCAGCGGGTCTGAGTGTCGACACCCACTCCACGCACCACGGGTCGGGGTTCCGAGCCCGGCGAGCCGGCACGCTCCGAAAACAGGTCGACCATCACGGCAACGCCAGCGCGACCAGTTTGGGTGTCGTCATTCTGAGCTGCCAGCGCCGTAGCTCCCAGGCTCGCGTGTCGTCCGATCTGCATGCCATCCTCCGTCACCGCGGTCCCGGAGCCTATCGCCCAGCCTGCCCTCCTCGGATGCGGGCACCCGCGTGCCATCCGCGCGCCCGCTGCGGGCGAGACGCCCGCGTTCCCAGGGGCGGGATCGTCCGGCGGTGCCAGGTCCTGGACACACCTGCCCGCAGCCGCAAACCGGGTTATCGTATGCGCCCGCAACGAGCAGCCAGGAGGCCACCCATGCCAGCACTCGACGGTCTGCGCATTCTCGACCTGACGCAGTACGAAGCCGGAACCTCGTGTACCCAGGCCCTTGCCTGGCTGGGCGCCGACGTGGTCAAGGTGGAGCGGCCTGGGACCGGTGATCCCGGGCGCGGTCTCGCGGGCGGGCGGACTACGGATGACTCCGAGTACTTCATCAACTGGAACAGCAACAAGCGCAGCATCGCGATCAACCTCGCTACGGAAGAGGGACGCGATCTGCTGCTGAAGCTGGCGCCCCGCTTCGACATCCTGATCGAGAACTTCGGCCCCGGAGTGGTCGAAAAGCTGCGCCTGGACTACGACTCGATCCGTGAGGTTCACCCAGACGTGATCTACGGCCGGATCAAGGGCTTCGGCAACAGCGGGCCCTATAGCAACTTCAAGTGCTTCGACCCGGTGGCTCAGGCCGCGGGCGGCGCGATGTCGATCACCGGCGACCCGGACGGGCCACCGCTGCGGCCCGGCACGACAATCGGCGACTGCGGAACCGGCGTGCTGATGGCCCTGGCGCTGTGCGCTGCGCACGCGAACAAGCTGCGCACCGGCAAGGGTCAACTGGTCGAGATGTCGATGCAGGAGGGGGTGACCTGGTTCATGCGCACCGCGATCGCGATGGGCGGCGACTTCGGCGAGAAAGCGGCCCCGCGCACCGGCTCCGGCCGCGGCGCGATGATGAACCTGTACCCCTGCAAACCGTTCGGCCCCAACGACTACGTCTACATGCTGGTGGTCAACGACCGGATGTGGCAGGCGCTCTGCGCGGCGATCGGTCGCCCCGACCTGGCCGACGACGAGCGCTACGCCACGCCGAAGCTGCGGCATGACAACAGCGACGAACTGTTCGAAGCGATCGCCGAGTGGACCGCCCGCTACACGAAGCACGAAGCGATGGCCATCCTCGGCGCGGCCGGGGTGCCGGCGAGCGCAGTGCTCGACACGCTCGACCTGTTCTCCGACCCGCACCTCACAGAACGCGGCTTCGTCCGCACGGTCGAGCACGAGGTCAAGGGACCGGTCCGGGTTCTCGGATCACCGATGAACCTCAGCGACAGCCAGGTTGAGATCGAGGCGGCGCCGCTGCTCGGCCGCCACACGGACAGCGTCCTGGCCGGCGAACTGAACCTCTCCCAAACCGAAATCGACCGGCTGCACGCGGACGGTGTGCTGGGCGCAGTGTCCACACCCGGCGCCAACGGCCAGGAGACCACGAGATGACGACGACCACCGGCGCCGCCCTGGTCGCCCGCAGCCTGAAGCAGCAGGGCGTCGAAACCATGTTCGGCATCGTCGGCTTCCCCGTCTACGGGGTCGCCCACGCCGCCCAGCAGGCGGGGATCCAGTACTTCGGCTTTCGCAACGAGCAGGCAGCCAGCTACGCGGCGGGCGCGGTGGGCTACCTGACCGGCCGCCCCGGGGCCTGCCTCGCCGTGTCGGGCCCCGGCATGGTGCACGGCATCGCCGGTCTCGCCAACGCGGAGAAGAACTGCTGGCCCATGGTGCTGCTCGGCGGCGCCAACGACCGCTACCAGAACGGCCGGGGCGCCTTCCAGGAGTGCCCCCAGGTCGAGGCGGCACGCCCGTTCTCGAAGTACTCGGCGGAAATCGACGCCGCTCACCGGGCGCCCTTCTACGTGGAGCAGGCGGTGCGCACCTCGATCTACGGCCGTCCCGGCGCCTCCTACCTGAACCTGACGAACGACGTCCTGACCGCCCAGGTCGACGAGGACGACGTGGAGTTCCCGCCCCGCTGCCCGGACCCGCCGACCTCTCTCGCCGACCCGCGGGAGGTCGAGCGCGCCGTGGCGGTGCTGCGCGAAGCGAAGAACCCGCTGGTGATCGTGGGCAAGGGCGCCGCCTACGCCCGCGCCGAGAGCGAAGTGCGCCGCTTCGTTGGGCGCACCAACCTTCCCGTGCTGCCGACGCCGATGGGCAAGGGCGTCGTCTCCGACGACGACCCCCACCTGGTCGCTCCGGCGCGCTCCTTCGCGCTGCAGAACGCCGACGTGATCCTGCTGATCGGCGCCCGTCTCAACTGGATCCTCCACTTCGGGTTGCCGCCGCGCTTCAAGAAGGGCGTCCGGGTACTCCAGATCGATCTTGCCGCCGAGGAGATCGGCGCCAACGTCCCGACCGAGGTCGGCATGGTCGGCGACGCGCGGGCGGTGACCGCGCAGTTGAACGAGGCGCTCGACGCCGACCCCTTCGCGCTGCCCGCCGACAGCGGATGGCTGGCGAGCCTGCGCGAGAGCGCGACCCAGAACCAGGCCGCGGTCCAGGCGATGCTCGACGACGACAGCGAGCCGATGGGCTACTACCGCGCCCTGCGCGAGATTGCCGACCGCCTGGCGCCGCAGGACATGCTGATCGCCGAGGGCGCGAACACGATGGACATCTCGCGCACCGTGCTGCCGAACATGGAACCGCGCAAGCGGCTCGACGCCGGCACGTTCGGCACCATGGGCGTCGGCACGGGGCTGGCGATCGCAGCGGCGGTGGTCCATCCGGACCGGCGCACGATCTGCGTCCAGGGAGACTCGGCGTTCGGCTTCTCCGGCATGGAGGTCGAAGTGGCCTGCCGGTACAACCTGCCCATCACGTTCGTTGTGATCAACAACAACGGCATCGGCGGCGGCGTCAGCGAATACATCCCCGGCAAGCCGCTGCCGACCTCCACCTACACCCTGGGCGCCCGCTACGAGCGCGTGATCGAGGCTTTCGGCGGCACGGGCTATCTGGTCGAAAAGGTGGCGGACCTCGGCCCCACGCTCGACAAGGCGCTCGCTTCCGACCGGCCGGCGCTGGTCAACGTGCTGATCGACCCGAAAGCCTCGCGGAAACCGCAGAAGTTCGCCTGGCTCACCCGCTAGGGCTCAGGTGTCCAGGATCGGTTACACGCGGCTGCTTTTCCACCGGATGCGGGCAGGATGCCCGCGTTCCCAGGTCAGGCAAGAGGCCGCCGTCTACAAGAGGAGAACCTGAAGGCATGGGCATCAAGATCGGCGACGTATCGATCACCCCGATCATCGAGATCGACTATCCGGTGCCGGCGTCGTTTCTGCTGCCGGAGGCCACGCCGGAGAACCTCGCGCCGGACCTGGAGTGGCTCGAGCCGCACTTCGTGACCCCGAACGGAGAGCGCCTCAAGATGATCATCCAGGCCTTCCTCGTCGAGTCGCGGGGGCTCAAGATCGTCGTCGACACCTGCGTCGGCAACGACAAGAAGCGCGCCCTGCCGGCCTGGAACGAGCTCGACGGCCCGTTCCTGCAGGAGATCCGCGACGCCGGGTTCCCCCGCGAACAGGTCGACCTGGTGGTCTGCACCCACCTGCACATCGACCACGTGGGCTGGAACACGATGAAGGTCGACGGCAAATGGGCGCCCACATTCCCGAACGCCCGCTACGTCATGGCGCGTCCGGAGTTCGAGTACTGGAAGGATGCGGGCGAAACGGGTTGGGGCGACGTCTTCGGCGACTCGGTGGCGCCGGTGTTCGAGGCCGGGCTGGTCGACCTGGTCGACTGCGACCACCAGATCAACCCCGAGCTCCAGTTCTTCCCCACCCCCGGCCACACACCGGGTCACTGCAGCATCGCCGTCTCCTCCGGCAGCGAGGAGGGCGTGATCTCGGGCGACGTGATGCACCACCCGTGTCAATGCGCGCACCCGGAGTGGTGCTCGATCGCCGACATCGACCGCGAGACAGCGATCGCCGCCCGCCGCCGCTTCTGCGAGCGCTTCAGCGACACCGGCATCACCGTCGTCGGCACCCACTGGGCGTCACCGACCGCGGTGCAGCTTGTGGCCCACGGCGAGGTGTGGAAGACCCAAGTGGATTGAGCCGCCTGACCCAGCAACTCCGGTACACTCCGCCACCGTCATGACCGCCGTCCGCAGGTTGCTCGCCCTTTCCGTCGCCACCGCCGCGGCCCTGTCGCTCGCATCGTGCGCCAGCGAGGAAACCGGACCGCCCTTCCGCGAGGTCGCGGGTACGCGGCTGCTCATGGCCTCCATGATCGAGCCGGCGGCCGACCACATCTGGGCTTCGGCCGGCACGATCATCACGGCCGAGGAGACGATCGAGATCCAGCCCGAGACGGACGAGGACTGGTTTCGGGTTCGCAACTCGGCGGTCACCGTTGCAGAGGCCGGCAATCTGCTGATGATGGACCGGCGCAAGATGGACGACGGCGACTGGCTCGCCTGGTGCCGGCAGATGATCGATGCCGGCGATGCCGCGATGCAGGCGGCCGACGCCCG
Organism: Candidatus Multivorans sp.; assembly: GCA_965222875.1. Lineage (GTDB taxonomy): Bacteria > Acidobacteriota > Thermoanaerobaculia > Multivoradales > Multivoraceae > Multivorans. The sequence continues at coordinate 122,574 of CBDCVC010000002.1, forward strand.
GGACGTTCAGGGCATCTTCGATATCGGTGAGCAGATCTACTTCTCCTGCGCCGGCTGTCACGCGCAGTACTGGGCCAACGATCCGAATCAGTTCCGCCAGTAGGCGTCTCCGCTTGCGGCAGCGGCGATCAGGGAAGGCGCTTTCGGCCGGATGCCGGCCAGAAAACCCGCCCACCCGGACTTGCGGCTTCGGCACGAACCAGGGGGCCTGCCGGCCAGAGGACGCTTCGCGTTGCGTCGCACCTTGATCGTCCTCCACCGCTGGCTGGGCATCGCCGGCAACCTGCTCTTCGTGGTCTGGTTCGCCTCGGCGCTGGTCATGATGTACGCGCGGATGCCGGCGCTCGATCCCGGCGACCGGCTGAACCGGCTGCCACCGCTCGACCTCGAGGCGATTCGGGTCGGCCCGACGGAAGCAGCGGTGGCGGCCCGCGTGGATTCAGACGGTCCGGCGCCCGTCCAGGTCCGCCTCGGCATGGCCGGCGAACGGCCCATCTACCGGCTGCGCACCGGCGCCGGCTGGAGCGCGGTCTACGCCGATACCGGCAGTCCCATGTTGCAGCTCTCGAAACGGCAGGCAATGGCGATCGCCGCTTCGTTCGCCAGGCAGCCGGCCGGCTCGACGATGCGGATCGCACTCGAGTACGACCGGCTTCTCAACCGCCCCGACCAGTGGACCCTGGAACTTCCCTCCCTGTTCCCCCTACACCGCATCCGCACGGGCAGCGACGTGCTCTACGTCTCCGACCGCACCGCCGAGGTCGTCATGGAGACGACCGCGACATCCAGGTTCTGGGGTACCAGCGGCGCGGTGTTCCACTGGCTCTACTTCACGCCGCTCCGTTCACACTCCACGCTCTGGTACCGGTTGGTCGTCTGGGCCGCCGCTGCCGGCTGCGTGCTGACCCTGTCCGGGCTCGCCGTCGGCGTAACGCGCCTGACCCGCCGGCAGCGCTCACCGTACTCGGGCATCATGCGCTGGCATCACTACAGCGGCCTGGTCTTCGGCGCCGCCGCGTTCACCTGGGTGCTGAGCGGCGCACTGTCGATGGATCCGTTCGGCTGGCACGCCGGGAGAACGACCAGCCAGGGACAGCACGCCGCAGTCGCCGGCGGCGGGATGCGGCTCGACGGTTTCGACGCGGCCTCGATCCGGACCAGCCTGGAGTCGATCTCAGACGAGTTCACCCCGCGCGAGGTCGAGTTCCTGACGTTCGACGGCGAGCCCCTGTTCCTGGCGTACCGCCCGCCGACCTCATCCGGCGACGATCGCTACCGTGGCGCCTCCTACGGCGGCGGTCCCTCCGAGTTCCAGGCCGCCGTACAGCCCTTCGAGCACCGGCTGGTTGCGCTCGGAAGCGGAGAGACGCGCCGCTTCGAGCGCGACGAACTCCTGACCGCAGCCATCGCGGCCATGCCCGGCGCAGAGGTCGTCGATGCTGCCGAACTAACGAAGTACGACGTCTACTACGGCAACCGCAGATATCGGCGTGCGCCGCTTCCGGTGCTTCGAGTTCGCTTCGACGATCCTGACCGAACCTGGCTCTACCTCGACCCGGCGCTCGGCCGCATCGTCCACCGCGAGCAGCGCCGGAGCCGCGTCGACCGGTGGCTGTACCGCGGCCTGCACCGTCTCGACTTTCCGGGCTTCTACCACCGGCGCCCGCTCTGGGACGTTGTCGTGATCGTCCTGCTGCTGGGCGGCCTGTTCTCCGCGACCTCTTCCTTCGCCCCGGCAGCAAGACGCCTCAGGCGCCATGGGGCGCGCCTGAGGCGCAAGCAAGCGGTGCAGAGCTGAGAACTCGTCGCGGCGCCGAAGGGAGCACGCGGTGAGTTCAGATTGCTCTCGCTCGGGGAAAGGCTACCGGGGCGGCTCGGTCACATCGCGACCGTCGCGCGGTGCGCCCGTGCCCGAGGAACCCATGAAGATCTTGCTTCCGTCCTCGAAGGTCACGTCGCGGCCGTTCGCACGCCGGGAGCGGTCCTTGCTCTGGTAACCGTCAACGACGATCACCGTTCCCGGCTGCAAGTCGTCGCGGGAGAGACCGCGGCGGAGCAGGGTGTTGGGCGTACCGCCCTCAACCATCCAGACGTGCTTGCTGCCGTCTTCCTCGGTGTGCTCCACGTGAATCCAGGTGTGCGGATTGACCCACTCGACCTTGACGACCGGGCCCTTCAGCAACAGCGGACGGTTGGGATCGAACTCGGCGCCGAAGGCGTGGTGCGCTACCACAGGCACCGTCACCGCGATTGCCGCGACGACAAAGCCGATCCCCGTGATGATGATGGCTCGCTTACTCATGGACGTCTCTCACTCCTCTGTTTGTGTCAGTGGGTTTGTCCTTCGCTCCAGACTTGGGCTGTCGGTGAACCGACTTTAGCAGGATCCGTTGCGCGGACTACTCTCCGGAACCGCCCGAACTGGCGGCCTTGGCCGCCGCATCTTCTTCCAGCAACCGGGCGCCACGCATGATGTTGCCGAGCGCGTAGTTGCCCTCGTGGCAGGCGTACTCGTAGAGCAGCGTGTCCGTGCGCGGCCAGACGTATTCGCCGCTCCACGACTCGGTCCACACGTTCGGGTCCTCGACCGTGAACTGGTAGAGCACGTGATCCTCGCCGATCGGTGAGAAGCGCTCGACCGTGTGCAGATCCCGAGTCGCCGAGCGCAACGCCACCCGATCGCTAAAGTTCTTCGTGTCGATGACGAGGGTGTCACCGTCCCACCAGCCGATCGAGTCGCCCAACCATCGCCGCTCCGTCGCCGGCAGAGTCCGGGTTCACGCATTGTGTATCTCGCTTCGTTCTAGTCGACCAGCTTCATCCGCGGCAGCGGGTTGCGCCGGTACTCGCCGTACATCAGCTCTTCCACGAACTCGACGCAGCGGAAGTCCATCAGCCGGGCGTTCGGCTCCATCCGCCGGTAGAGCGGCATCTCGATCGTCCACGGCTCGGTGTACGTCATCGGGTCGGTGAGCGTCGCCTCGTAGTGGATGTGGTTCGGTCCGGCAAGCGTGTAGCGCTCCTCCACCTGCACCTGGTTGCTGTAGTGGTTGCCCGAACGGTCGAGCCAGCCGCCGCAGCCGGGCATGTCGCCCTCGCGCATCGCGCAGTCCTTCGCCAGCAGCCCGCTCACGTCCACTACCAGCGTGTCGCCGTCCCAGCGGCCGTAGGACGTACCCATCCAACTATCGACTTGGGAAGGCTTCGGATCCTCCATGTAGATGTCGCGAACCGCCCCGGCGTACTGATAGGCGATGAAGACCGCGTTCTCGCTCTGGAAGAGCTGCAACGGCTGCGGAATGTACGTGGCACGCGGCACGCCCGGCAGGTAGCAGAAGATCTCCTGGTCGCGGGTGGACCAGTTCGCCATGTTCTCGTTTCTTTTGGCGAGCGCTTCGTCCGTGTACGGGATCTTCCCGCCGCCCTTGATCACGCCCATGCCCGGCGGCACCGAGCCGATCGCCCCGAAGTTGAGAACCTCGGCCGCGGGCAGCGGACCGTGCGGGCCCTCGCGCAACTGCATGGCGGCCCGCGCCATGTGCAGTTCGAGGTCGTAGTTGGCCGCGTTCAGGGCCTGCCAGATGCCGTTCAGATCCGGGTGACCGTCCGAGAGCCGCTCCGGCTCAAAGGACTGGGCCGCGAGCGGCGCCGCCGCCACGGCAAGAACCGCGACCACAGCCACGGCAATACGAGAAGACACGCTAGTTCCCAGTTTCATGACGTTGGCCATACTCCTCTTCGGCGAAACGCCGAGTTGTCTGAGCAGAATGCGCGAACCCTGTCAGCTTCGGCCGATGGGGTCAACCCCGAAGCGGGCCGCCTTGCGCAGTGAAACCGCGGGCTCTATCGGCCGTGCTCTTCGTGGTACTCCTGCTCCAGGTAGCGCGCGCCCCGCAGCGTGTTGCCCATCGCGTAGTTGCCCTCGTGGCAGGCGAACTCATAGAGCTGGCTGTCGGTGCGCGGCCAGGGCACTGACCCGCTGTAGGGCGCCGTGTGCTCCGGATCGTTGACCGTGTACTCGTAGAACAAGTTGTTCGCGTCCTGGAAGCGGAGACGCTCGACGATGTGGCGCCCCTCCCGGTGAAAACCCCAATCACCGAGGACGTTCGTCGTGTCGATCACCAGGGTGTCACCGTCCCACCGGCCGATCGAATCGCCGGCATAGGAGCGGTACTCAGGCGGTAGGTGCTCGGCGCCAAGACGGACGATCCGGGCCCAGTGCATCCACTCGATCATGATGACCACATGGGTGTCGGTCTGGATGATCGTCTTCAGGTTGTTGTAGGCCCTGGGGCCGATCGGGAGCGTCGAACCCTGGTGGAAGACGCAGCGGTTACCGAGCGTCAGCGATTCCGGCCCGTCGTAGGGATCGTCTGGGTCGTCGAGCCACCAGGCCGAGCCCGTGTTCTCATAGCTGAAGAGCGGCAGCGTCGCGAAGCGGGCCTCACCCGCCTCCGTCCGCGGCGGGAAGCGGCCATTCGGAGGATCGGTGAGCACCGACGTCCGGTACTTGCCGTCGACGGTAAAGGCGGCCGTACCGCGATCGAGCCAGAAGGCGTTGTAGGCCCCGACGCCCCGGTAACCCTCCTCCGACAAGCCGGCAATCACGCCCCGGTTGGGATCCCGCGCTTCGGCGTCGCGGGCGTTGCCGGCCGCCGTTCCATCGGCGATCGCCTCTGCCTCCTCGGCGGTCAGGTACAGCCGGTCGCCGAACCGGGGGTCGCGCTCGAGCGGCGTCAGGAACGAGACGTCGTAGTTGCCGGAAAAGTCCGGCCTGCCGCTCGGGGTGCGCGGAATCTCCTCCGCAACGAGGCACGGCGCGAAGAGCAAGCTCATCGCCGCACACAGGGAGAGGGCTCGGATCCTCATTCTCGACCTCCTGGCACGCGCCGTTCGGGGACCCATCGAGCCTAGCAGCGCGACGTGGCCCCACCGGTCAACGGAAACGGCCCTGGTGACCCGCTCCCGCTACCACCTGAAGGTGAAGGTCTTGACCGTGTATCGACTCGGGCCGGGTGTGCTGAAGTCCGGGGCCTTGTACCGCTCGGGCACGGTGGACCAGCCTTCGTAGACGTTGCCGCCAAAGTAGAAGCGCCGCGTAGTTGGGGGCTCCAGGGTCGGACTGCCCGTCGTGAGGAGCAGGTAGGAACGTTCCGGCGCGTGCGGGCCGGTCTGATCGTCGTGAGGCACATATTCCCTCAAACCGTCGCCGTCGATGTCCGCTCGAATCCAGTCGAGTTGGAGCAGGCGATGGTAGCTGCGGTCGAAGATCATGCTGCGGAGCTCGACGTTGAACTGCGAGATGATCGACTCCGCGTCCGGAAGCGACCGGCGTACGGCGAGGTGAAGCGAGCGGATGAGCAACGGCTTCGAGCCGAACGCGAGTCGTGTTCGAGCTTCTTCTCCGTGGTTAGTAATGAGGTACTGGATGACCAGGTCGTCCATCAGCGTGTAGTCCACTTCACCGTTGAGGAGTTTGGCGACGCTCTCCTCCTCGCTGTTCGAGCCAACGAAGATCGGCCCCTCCGTCGTCTCGACTGCCTCGCCATACGCATACCCGGCGACCAGGGCGATCCGCTTGCCGCCGAGGTCGGCCAGCTTGGTCGCGGACACGTCGCTTCCCTGCCGCCCGACGAGGATCAACCGGTTCTCGAGATACGGCTGCGAGTAGACCAGCGCGCGTTCGCGTTCCGTGTCCCTCCAGAGGGCCGCGCTTCCGTCGAACTCACCGCTCAGCAGTGAGGGCGTCAGCCTGGCCTCATCCACGATCACCGTTTCAAACATGATCCCCATGCGTTCGAGGGCCTCCTCGACCAGATCGAGGGCGAACCGCGGCTGTCCTGGTGCGTTGGTGAACGGCGACCACGCCGTCGACACGAACTGCAGCCGCCGGTCCTGCGCTGACGCCATGCTCGGCATGGCGATAATGGGGACTAGCAGCGCTCCAGTCGTCCACCGGAACCAACGACGAAGCCGTGCCTGGCGAATGGGTCGTGACCTCATACCGCGACCTTACCAACTGTAGCGTCGGCGGGAAAACCTGGCGGGGCGGTGGTTGCCGTCGTCATTGAATGCGACAGCCACGCGCCAACCAGAGCACAGCGGAACAGACCGCACCGCCAAGGAATCCGAGTAGCGCCAGCACCGGCGGCCAGATATCGACCAGCGACACGAACGGCAGGACACCGGGAGCGACGTTGTCGACCGTTGCGAGCAGCGCACCGACCACCACCCCGGCGGCTGCCCAGGTCACGGCCATCCGACCCGGGCCGGGAATCCGTTCCATCCATCTCTTCATCTTCATGCGACTCCTTGCCTCACTTGAAGCCGAACAAGGGCGGAAAGGCGACGACGACGAAGGCCGCCCACGCGGCGTAGACGGGCAGGTAGGCGATCTGCCAGCGCTCGAGGGCGGAGAACGAGCCGCGGCCGGCGAGGAAGCGCGCGTACAGCCAGGCCGACCACGACAGGTTGACCAGCAGAACGAGGTTCTCGCCCAGCGCAGCCAACTTGTTCGGACTGACGCCGAACTCGGAGATCCGCCCGGCGATGGCGGCCAGTGCGACGATGTCGACGACCAGGGCAGACAGGACGAGGAGAAGCTGCAGCGCGTCAAAGAGGCCCGGCGGGGCCTGCGGGTCGCGGGCCGAGACCGAATAGAGCAGCAGACCGAGCACGACCACCAGGAGCAGGTCGAAGCCGATCAGCACCTCCCTCTCCACGTCGATGCCGCTGCGCGTCCAGACCATGGTGACGAGGAAGGCGAGCAGCACCGCGGCGAACAGCGGTGTGAACAGGCGCGTCAGCACGGGCGCCATGTTCTCGATGACGCCCTGCTTCGCTTCCACGAGCCACGCGCCGACGATGACGGCCCCCATGGCGCCGCACGGGAGCATCCACTGGGCCACGAACCACTCCGCGTCCGCACCGATGGCCGCAAAGGTGAGGGCGGTGAAACCCATGAGGACACCGCCGCCAAGAGCCATGAGCACGTAGTAGATGAACAGTTCGCCCGAGAAGCGCACGAAGTCCATCCGGCCGCTGCCGCCGCGCCAACGTCCCCCGGTGTAGGCGAAGCCCACGACCAGCCATAGTGCTATCGGCAGATGCAGCGCCGCTAGCGTCAGCGTGTGACCGGGCGGCGCAGACGGGAACGCATTGATGGCCAGAGCGCCCGCGGCGAAAGCCAGCGTCAGCCGGACGCAACCCGCCCGGTTCAACCGGCGTTTCCAGGCGAAGTAGCCGGCCAGGAACGGGAGCACGAAGAAGCTGACATTGGGAAAGTACAGGAGGTGGGTGTCGAAGAACCCCTCACCCGACCCGATCTGCGGGTAGCCGAACAGCTCGGGAAGCTTGATCGCCGCCGCCGCGGCGACCGCCAGCGCGATCACGACAACCGTCTCGCGCAACGAGCTCCGCTTCGCGGCGCCGTCCGCGGCCGACGTCACCACGAGCTGCTTCCAGAGCCGCTCGGAATGCTCGCGCGCGAACTCGCGCGACACGGCGTCGAGGTTGCCCATCCGCTTGACGGCCACCAGGAACGCCTCATCGGCGGCGAGGCCGTTGGCGCGGAGCGCCGCCACTACATCGCGCAGGTGGCCTTCGAGTTCCTCGACGTTGGAATCGCCGATCGCCGGGCGTCGTCGCAGCCAACTCCGCCACTGGGTGATCTGCGCTTCGAGCGCGTCGTCGTGCGTCACCATGCCGGTTCAAGCCCCCATCGCGGTGACAACTGTCCTGCAGCGGGAGCCGGCAACGACACCTTCCAGATTCCGCGCAAGGTGGCGTCCACCACCTGCCATTGCCGCCTTTGTGTCTTCAGGCGCGCCTGCCCCGCCCTGGTGATGCGGTAGTACCGACGACGCCGGCCGGTCTCAGCGATCGCCCAGCGAGCCTCGACGTAACCGAGCCGCTCAAGACGGTGCAGCACCGGATAAAGCATGCCGTCCGTCCACCGGAGATGGCCGTCCGACAGTTCTCCGACCCGCTTGATGATCGCGTATCCGTAGCTGTCGCCTTCAACCAAAATCGCCAGCACCAGCGGCGCGGCCGAAGCGGCTACGAGGTCCTTGCTGATGTCCATCTTCGCCCCCTGCGTCGACTGGAATCCGACAACGAAGACAATACATAACACAACAATGCATACTGGTGCAATGTACTCGCAGCCGAGAGCTACGATTTCGCCCGACCGGAGGCCACGAAGAGCGTGGACTGGACTCCGCAGACGGCGGAAGACCTCAGGGCGAGGATCGACCAGTCGTTCGACGATCAGGAACGCCAGTTGATTGCGGTCTGCTTGGTGGACGTCTCCACGCCGGCCCGGTCCTAACTGTTAGCGAACCGTCCCCGCGACCTCAGGCGGCGTCGCCCTTACCGATCCACTCGCGAAGCGCCACATCGATTCGCGTCTGCCATCCGCGACCGCCGGCCCTGAAGTGATCGATCACGTCGCGCGAGAGACGGATCGTCGTCGACACTTTCGGGTTCGCGCTTGGCGGACGGCCCCGGCGAACTGGGGCCTGGGCGAACTTCTCCGGCCAGCCGTCGGCGGAAAGGTCCGGAGCGAGGTCCTTCTCAGAATCTGGGGCCGTAGAGCGTTTGTTCGCGTTCATTGGCTTTCCTCATGCTGATGATGCTGGGGCGCAATGCCCGTCAAGGCAGCGCGAACACGAACAACGTGTTGTTGGAACTCGGATTGAGTTCCGCCGTCAGCCTCCGAAAGGTCGAGGTCGTGCCGCCCTCGGCGCCGGTGCCGACCGCCACGTACTGCCTGCCGTCCACCTCGTAGCTGATCGGAAAGCCGGTGACCGAGGAACCGACGTTGATCTCCCACAGCACGTCGCCGGTTTCCTGGTCCAGGGCCCAGAAGCGGCCGCCCACATCGCCGCCGAAGACGAGACCGCCACCGGTCGCGACGAGCGACATCGTCGCCGGCAGCCGCTCGTGGAGCCAGCGCGTTTCACCGGTCTCGGCCGAGATCGCGTAGACCGTGCCGAGGAGTTCCTTGCCGGGCGCGAACTGGGTGTCGTTCACCAGCGCGTAGTGCATGGCGCCACGGCCCACGCGCGTCGTCATCTGGGAGCACAAGTTCCGGAGCGGGTAGTACATCGTGTTCGTCAGCGGACTGTAGGCGCCGGCCTCCCAGTCCTTGCCGCCGAGGAGCGAGGGGCAGATCAGCCGCTGCTGCTCCAGCTCGGTGAACACGACTTCGGGGTTTTCGATCACGGCGCCGGTCTCGCCGTCGATCCGCTCGATCACGTTCTGGGGAACGGTGGGCCGCGCCCACAGGAACTCTCCGGTCTCGCGATCGAGCGTGTAGACCAGACCGGTCTTGCCCGGAACGCCGGTGACGACCTTCCGCATCTCCCCCGCTTCGATCCGGGGATTCCGCCACGCGACAGCCTCGGCGTCCGGCGCTACAGCGGTGTCGACGAGCAAGCGCTCCAAGGGATGGTCCAGATCCCAGTGGTCGTTCAGGTGCTGGTAGTACCAGCGCACTTCGCCGCTCTCGACCTCCAGCGCAAGCGTGCTGTTGTGGTACAGGTGCCGCTTCTCGTGGCCGCCGAGCAGGAACTTCGGCGCCGGCGAGGTGACCGACGTGCCAACGATGAGCAGTTCGAGTTCCGGGTCGTAGCTCGGCGCCATCCACGACCCGACGTGGTGCCGGTCCTCTACGGCCAAGTCGCCCCAGGTCTCGTTGCCGGGCTCGCCCGGCCGTGGGATCAGCGGCCGGCGCCAGAGTTCTTCCCCGGTGGTCGCGTCATGGGCCGCGATGAAGCAGGCCTCGGGCCCCCGGTGCGGCCGGCAACTCCGGCCTGATATCACCCGGCCCGCGGCGACGATCGGCCCCGTCGAGTGCCTGGCCGGGTCCGTCTCGTAGTCGACGATCTCGGTCTCCCAGGCCAGCTCGCCGGTGACCGCGTCCAGCGCGTAGACGTAGCCGTCGTTCGCGGTGTCGATGATCAAGCCGCCGTAGATCGCGAAGCTCCGATTGACCGTCTCCAGGCCGCCCACGTAGGTCGCGATGTCCTTCGGGATCGGCCGCTTGTACTCCCACAGAAGGTCGCCGGTGGCCGCGTCGATGGCCTGGGTGACGCTGCTCGGATTCGGGTAGTACATGACGCCGTCGTAGACCAGCGGCGTCCCCTGCTGGCTGCCCGGCTCAAGGCCCCGCGACCAGGCGAGGGTCAGTTCGCCGACGTTCTCCCGGTCGATCTGATCGAGCGGGCTGTAGCCCCAGCCGTTCTGGGTGCGGCGCCAGTGCAGCCAGTCCGCGGGTTCGGGATCCTCCAGCATCGCGTCCGTCACCGGGACGAACGCGGCGTCGGACTGAGCTCCAAGCGGCAAAGCCAACACCAACACGAGCGCCGGGACACCGACGATCCGTACCGCCAACGGAAGGACAAGCTCTCGACTCATACTCGGACTCCCGGATTTCATGCTCGTCGCTCCGCGGCTTCGCGCCGGCCGCGGGCCGGCAGGCCCGCGCAACGGCCGGCCCACGCAGTGGATCAGCTCGAGCTTCCTGCGGAGAGAGCGGCGAGCGTAGCGCAGGCGCGCCCTGCAAACGGCGCTATCCTCGCCCGATGGCAGCGACGGACAACGGCCGGGTCGTCATCACCGGGCTCGGCGCCGTGACGCCGGTGGGAAACGATGTCGAGACCTTCTGGCGACGGATGAAAGCCGGCGACTCGGGCGCCGGGCCGATCAGCGCGTTCGACACCGAGGCCTTCAAGGTGAAGATCGCCTGCGAGGTGCGTGACTTCGACCCCACCGAGTGGCTGGCCGGCAAGGCTGCCCGCCGGCTCGCGCGCTCGACCCACTTCGCGGTGGCGTCGGCCAAGCAGGCACTCCTGGACGCCGACCTGGAGATCGACCCCGCCGCAACCCACCGCTACGGGATCACGTTCAACACCGGCGGCGGCGGCGTGGCGAGCATGGAGGACGGCACCCGGCAACTGGTCGAGCGCGGGCCGCGCAAGGCGAACCCCTTTTTGATCACCGACGTGATGCCGAACGCCGTCTCGTGCCTGATCTCGATCGAACTCGGCGTCACCGGCCCCACCACCACCTCGACCCTGGCCTGCGCGAGCGGCAACTACGCCCTCCTCGAGGCCTACCGGCTGCTGCGCTCGGGCGAGGTCGACGCCGTTATCGCCGGCGGCACGGAAGCGGCCATCACACCGCTCATCGTCGCCACGTTCTCCCGCCTGCAGGCCCTCTCGACCCGCAACGACGACCCGCCGGCTGCGAGCCGACCGTTCGACGCCGACCGCGACGGCTTCGTCTTCGGCGAAGGCGCCGCCGCGTTCGTGGTCGAGACCGAGCGCCACGCGGAGAAGCGCGGCGCCCGCATCTACGCCGAGGTCAAGGGCGGCGCGGTGACCGCCGACGCCCACCACCTCACCGCCCCGCGCCCCGACGGCGCCGGCGCGGCTGCCGCGATGACCCGCGCACTCGAATCGAGCCACGTCGACCCCGGCGAAGTCGACGCCGTGTTCGCCCACGGCACGGCGACGCCCCTGGGCGATGTCGCCGAGACCCTGGCCATCAAGGCCGCCCTCGGCGACCGCGCTCGGGACGTCGCTGTGACCGCCACCAAGTCCCAGGTCGGCCACATGCTCGGCGCCGCCGGCGCGGTATCGGCCCTGGCCGCGGTCAAGACGATCGAGGAGGGCACGATCTGCCCGACGATCAACCTCGAACGGCCGGACCCGGAATGCGATCTCGACTACGTTCCGAACCGGGCCCGCGCCCACTCCACCGGCGTGGCGCTCGTCAACGCCTTCGGCTTCGGCGGCCAGAACGTGGTCGTCGTGCTCGCCGGCGTCGCCTGAGGTTGAATCGGCTGCCCCGGAGAAGAGAGCCTATGTCCGACAAGACGCAGACTCACGATGGGCTGATCCAGGAGATGACTGTCGGTGAACTCCTGACCAGCCATGTCCAGATCGGAGACGCTCTGCGTGCGAAAGGGGTCCTTCGCAGTGCAAACAACCCCACCGGAGACTTCGCAGAGCACTTGTTCTGCACCGCCTTCAACTGGATCCCAAGCGCCCAACTCCGAACGTGGCTACGACGCGCGCGGGCAGGATGGGAGCCGCTACCAGATCAAGGGAAGACGCCTTGACCGGCACAGCACACCGTCCCGGCAGCTCTCGGCTATCCGCGATCTCGACGACACGCCCTTCGACATCCTGGCCGCGGTTCTCTTCGGCCACTACTACGACGTGCTAAGGGCAGCTCTCATTCCGTTGAGTGTCGTCAAGAGAAACGCGCGTTACCAACGTCACACCAACGGTCACATTCTGGACCTCCAAGATGGCGTCTGGGAAATCGAGGGAGTCGTCGACGTGACCTGTGAGATCAGACGATGCCTTGATCCTGGCTACGTCGCGCAGAAGAAGGCCGAGTCCGCGTTCCAACAGTTGGTTGCGACGCTGGGCGACGACGAGGCGAAGAAGGCGATGACCGCCTTCGCCAAGAAGAACCAGTAGACCGAGCGGGTCTCCGCACCAGGACCCGCCCTAACGCGGAGCATCGACCAAACGGCTCCGAACTCTTGCACGCAGCGCGTTGAGTACCCGCCGCAGTGCGCGCGGCGCCGAGTAGTCGACGATCCAGCCCGGAAGACGACCGCCGGGGTCAGTCAGCAGTCGGTAGACAACGACCGTGCGATCGACACTCACCGGAATCAGAGTCCAGGACCCTCTGCTCTCCCGGATGTTCCCGGAGCCCTCCACATAGGTCCAACGGGCCTGCCAGCCCGCACCGGCACCGGTAGCGACGGCCCCGGTCTCCACCCGAACCGTGTAGCGCCGATCCTCGACCGGGAAAGGCATGTCCAGGGTTTGCCGGTTCAGATAGACGCCCGGCGAGAGCAGCCCGACCTCGGACTCGAGAATGCGCGGCATGAACTCGTCGAACTCCGCCGCGGCATCGATGACCTGGCGTACCACCCGCAACGGCGCCTCGATGGAACCGACGCCGCAACCCTCGCGCACTCGCCGGCCGACATCTTTCCGGACGACTCGCCACTTGCCGGCGGGAGGCAGGTCCCAGGTCAGAACACTGTCGGTCGGAATCTCCTGTGTCGGCTGCCCGAAGTCGATGTCGCACGGATCGACCGCCTCCACCGGAGCGACGGTCAGGACCAGGCAGACCGCAACCGCGCCGGCCGCTCTTCCCATGTCGCGGGACTCTACTGCGGTGGAGCGGTGACTCCGCCTACACTCCGGCATACGATAAGGCGATCGATCATGGTACCGTCGTACGATCATGACCCAAGTGACCCTCTCGCCCAAGTACCAGGTCGTCATCCCACTTGAGATCCGAACCGCTCTGCGACTCAAGCCGGGCCAGAAGATCCAGGCGATCCGCCTGGGAGAGACCATCGAGCTAATTCCAGTCAAGCCGATGCGGGAGTACCGCGGGTTCCTCAAGGGCATTGACACCACCGTCGAACGCGAACCCGATCGACTGTGAACGTCGTCGACTCGTCGGCGTGGCTCGAGTTCTTCGCCGATTCCGAGCGTGCAGATCTGTATGAGGAGCCCATCCTCGACACAGGGAAGCTCCTGGTACCGGCGATCTGCCTCTACGAGGTGTTCAGAGTGACGTCCAGACAGCGTTCCGAGATCGACGCGCGGAGGGCCGTGGCGACCATGCAGCAAGGCACGGTCATCGATCTCTCCGCCGAGTTGGCGCTCAAGGCGGCGATGTTGTCCCTGGAGCACTCCCTGCCGATGGCCGACGCCTCGATCCTCGCAACCGCCTACTCCCAAGAGGCGGAGCTATGGACTCAGGACGCGGATTTCGAGGGTCTGCCGGGCGTGCGCTACTTCCCGAGGTAACACGCGACCGGTTTCACACTCCCCTTCGCTCCGCTCGCAACCGCCCGAAGTAGTCGAACGCCGCTCGCTTCACCTTCGGGGTCAGCAACAGCGTCGCGATCAGATTCGGCACCGCCATCAGGGCCAGCGCCGTGTCGATCAGGTTGATCACCATGCCGGCGCTCCACCAGGCGCCGACAAAGATGCCCGCGAGGTAGAACCAGGTGTACAGCCCGTCGTGCTTCGCGCCGAAGAGATAGGCGAAGCAGCGCTTGCCGTAGTACGAGTAGCTGACCATCGTCGAGATGGCGAAGAGCATCACGATCAGCACCAGCAGAATGCGGCCCGGGGTGCCCAGGGCGCTTTGGACCGCGTCCGCGGTCAGGGACACCCCGGTGATCTCGCCGACGGTCTCCAGGCCGCTCGAGAGGATGACGAAGGCGGTGAGAGAGCAGACGACGATCGTGTCGATGAACGGGCCCAGCATGGCCACGAGGCCCTCCCGTACCGGTTCGTTCGTCTTCGCCGCGCCGTGAGCTAGCGGCGCGGTGCCGAGGCCGGCCTCGTTCGAGAACGCGGCGCGGCGGACGCCGATCATCATGGCCTGCTGGAAGCCGATCCCCATCGCGCCGCCGGCCGCGGCGGTGCCGGTGAAAGCCTCGCGGAAGATGCGGCCGAACACCTCGACGGCCACGTCCGAACGTACGAACAGGACGCAGAGGGCCATGCCCAGGTACAGCAGGCACATCGCGGGCACGAAGCGAGCCGTCACCGCGCCGATCCGCTCGACGCCGCCGAATGCGACCAGCGCCACCAGGGCTACGCAGCCCACGCCGGTCAGGATCGGATCGAGTCCGAACTGCGCGTCGAGCAACTCCGCCACCTGGTTGCTCTGGAACATCGGCAGACAGCCGAACAGGCCGAACGAGCAGAACATGATCGCCAGCGGCCGGAACTTCTTTCCCAGACCGAGTTCGATGGAGTACATCGGGCCGCCCTGGAGGGCGCCTCGCTCGTCACGCCCGCGGTAGATCTGCGACAGCGTGCAGGAACAGAACTTGGTCCCCATGCCGACCACGGCCGCCACCCACATCCAGAACACCGCGCCGGCGCCGCCCTGGGTCACGGCGATCGCCACGCCGCCGATGTTGCCGACGCCGATAGTCGCCGCCAGCGCCGTCGACAGGGCCTGAAAGTGGCTGATGTGTCCCGGATCGTCGTCGGAGTCGTACTTCCCGAGGGTGACCGCCGTGGCGTGCCCCATGTGGAAGAGGGGCCGCAGGCGCAGATAGAGGCAGAAGAAGGCGCCCGAACCGATCAGCAGGAGGACCAGGGGCATGCCCCAGGCGTACCCGACGACGACCTCCAGGAAGCCGTCTAGCGCCTGCAAGCGATCACTTCCCGTCCGTCTCCAGCCGCCGCGGTCACTCCTCGACCTCTTCCAGCGTCAAGGGATCGCGCGCCGGCAGCATGGTGACCCCGCCACCGATCTTCTCCGCAATCTCCTCCATCGCGGCGCGGCCATCGCTGTCGCCCGGTTCGATCGTCTTCCAGTCGCCGACGATCAGCATGACGAGCTTGTCCGGCGAAAGGTACCGCTCCGCCACCCGCTGCACGTCCGCCGGCGTCACGGCCTTGATGTTCTGCCGGTACGTCCGCCAGTAGCTGTGCGGTCGGCTCAGGAACTCGTCCTGAGCGAATATTTGTGCCACGGCCAGAGCCGACTCGAAGTTGCTCGGGAAGGTCTCGATCGCGGACGCCTTGACCGTTTGGAGTTCGTCGTCCGGGACCGATTCTGTCCGCATGCGGTCGACCTCCTCGAGCGCGATCTTGGCCGCGAAGGCCACCGTCTCGCTCTTCGACTGGAAGGCGATGCTGAGATTGCCGGGCCAGTAGTTGCCGATACCGAAGTTCGAGTACGCGCCGTAGGCGAGTCCCTCGTCCGAGCGGATCCGCTTCATCAGCCGCGACGTGAAGCCGCCGCCGCCGAGGACGCCGTTCATCATCTCCAGGGCAAAGTGGTCCGGGTCACCCCAATCCTGGCGCTGGAAGGTCCGGTGGCCGATCTGCACCCGTCCCTGCGGGATGTCCTGTTGGGCGACGTAGACGCCCGCCGGGGGCTCGTGCTCCGCCGCCTGCGGCGGCCACGGCGCCTCTTGCCGTCCTTCGCCATCGAAGCGGTCGAGCAACGCCGACAGCTTGGCGGCGAGTTCGTCGCTGTCGAAATCTCCGGCCGCCGCGACGACCATGTGCCCCGGATGGACGTACCTGCGGTGGAAGGCGGCCAGGTCTCCCTGCTCGATCGCCCCCAGCGACGCCGTGGTGACGAACCGTGACTCGACGTGGTCCCGTCCGTACAGCAGCCACTGGCCTTCCCTGCCCGCGACGTCGACCGGATCGTCGTTGCGCTGTTTCAGGCTCTCCAACTCGTTCTGCTTCGCTAGATCGAGGCGTTCCACATCGAAACGGGGCTCGCTCAGCATGGAGAAGAACAGGTCGAGACACTCGTCGAGCACCGTCGACAGGCAATTCATCGACATCCGGGCGCCGGTGCTGCCGATCCGGGACGAGAAGTCGCCGGCAACCGCTTCCACCGCCTCGTCGAAGGCCTTCGCTTCGAGTTCGCCGGCGCCGCCCGTGCGCATCAATGTGCCGGTGAGGGCGGCCAGCCCCGTCTGCTCCGCCGGCGCCAGGTAGGCGCCGATGCGGAGGCGCACCGTGATGTCGACCAGCGGCAGCGCGTGATCTTCCACCAGGTAGGCCGGAACGTTGCCCGCAAGCTCGCGCCGGTAGGACTCGGCGTCAGGCAGATCGAAGTCGAGCGGACCGTACGTCAGTTCGGTCGGATGATCGACGATCTCGGCGCCGCTCTGGGCGCCGCCAGAGGAGGTGAGCCCGACAAGCAGGGCCGGGAAGACCAGGACACTCAGTTGCAGGCGGCCAATCATTGCTCACCCCCTTCGCCTTCCCGCAGTTCGGCTAGCCGTTCCTCGATCACACCGCGCATCCAGTCGAGCGCCGGCCGCATCTCGTCCGGCACCTGGCCGGCCTGGGCATCGATCTGCTGGAGAACCGCGTCCAATTGAGCGGGGTCCTCGATCGCCTCGATCGCCTTCGCTTGTGAAATCAGCGCCGTCCGCATCTCCGGCGGCAGGGCCTCCAGTTCGGTCGGCGTCTCCTGCGCCTCCGTCCCCGCCTTGCGGTAGTAGAGGCTGACCAGCCGGTTCGACGGTTCGAAGTACTTCGCGGCCACCCGCTGCACGTCTTCGGCCGTGACCCGGTTCGTGCGCTCCGCCACCGTGTTCAGGTAGCGCCAGTCGCCCAGCGCGTCGCTGACCGCCAACTGGATCATCAGGAAGAACGGATTCCGGAGTTGCCGGTAGGTGTCGGCCGAAACCCGGTTCTTGACCTTGGCCAGCTCTTCTTCCGGCACCGGTTCGGCGATCAACTGCGCTGCGATCCGGTCCCAGGCCGCCAGGAGCTGCTCGGGCGTCGCCTCACCCTTCGTCTCGGCCTGCACGTTGAAGATGCCGGCATACTTCCTCGCCTCGTAGGAGGCGCTGGCGCGGGACGCGATCTCCTCGCCTTCGACGATCTCTTCGTACAGGCGTCCGGTGCGGCCATTGAGGACGGCCGCGATCACGTCGAGCGCGTACCCGTCGGCGTGTCCAAACGGCACCGCGTGGTACCGGAGCTGAAGCTGCGGCTGGCAGTCGCACTCGGCGGTGAGCCGTTTCTCGGCGAGTTGCTCGACCTCGAGCGTGACGACATCCGGTACCTCGCGTTCGCTCCGCTCCAGGCGGCCGAAGTAGCGTCCGGCCAGTTCCCGGACCTCGGCCGGATCGAAGTTGCCGACCAGAATCGCGGTCAGGTTGTTCGGGGCGTAGTAGGTGCCGAAGAACTCGTCGGCCTGGGCCTTGCTGATCACTTCGAGGTCGGACGGCCACCCCACTATCGGCCAACTGTAGGGGTGGGACTGCCAGAACATGGCGTCCGCCTGCTCGTCGTAGCGGCCCGTCGGCGTCGACTCGGTGCGCAGGCGCCTCTCCTCGTACACCACGTCGCGCTCGGCGTAGAACTCCCGGAACACCGGATTCAGCAGCCGGTCGGACTCGAGCCAGAACCAGAGTTCGAGCCTGTTGGCCGGCAACTGGTTGATGTAGACCGTGAAGTCTTCACCGGTGAAGGCGTTGAGGCTCGTGCCTCCGCCGTCGGTGTAGACCTTGTCCAGCTCGTCCTTGACCATGAGTTCCCGCTGCTCCTCCACCAGCGCCTGGAACTCGGCACGCAGGGCGTTCAAGGCGTCGGTGCGGTGGGCCGGGTCGTAGGGATCGTCGATTTCGCCCAGCCGGTAGCGGCGGCGCTGCTCGCGGAGTTCGGCGCGGATCTTCTCCTGGACCGCCTCCTGCTCCGCGATGATCTCGAGGTCCCGCTCGATGTCCTTGGTGCCGATCGTGTGCGTGCCCTTGAACATCATGTGCTCGAAGAAGTGGGCGAGGCCGGTGATCCCCGGCCGCTCGTTCGCCGAACCGACATGGGCCGCCCAGGCGGCCGCCACCGTGGTCAGCTCCGGGCGCCGCACGAGCAGGAAGCGCATGCCGTTGTCGAGTTCGAACTCCTCGACCGGCACCGCCGCCGCAGTCGGCCCGTCCTGAGCCGCCACTCCGCCGGGCCAGCCGAGCGGGAGTGCGAGTGCAAGCGCCGCAAGCAGAGCCACGCGGGCAGCCGCGGATCCGCCGCCGTTGTCTGGAAGCCTGGTCACAAACGGTCCCCTCCTTCTCTCTATCACTCCCCGCGCCGCGCGAGGATTGTCCAGCCGGGGCCGGGAGACTCTACCGCCTGTACCAAGAGACGGTTGACATACGCGCCGCCTCGCTCCTACTATTAGCACTCGCGCGGGACGAGTGCTAACAGCGACTGCCGCCAGAGCGCCGACAACGCCGGCTTCCGCAGCCTCGCAAAGCAACTCGCCCAACCGCAACGAACACATCCCACCGACACCAATCCAAGGAGGAGAGTACTGGTGAGTGTACGTCCGCTTCATGACCGGGTTCTCGTCAAGAGGCTCGAGGAGGAGGAGGAGCAGGTCCGGGGAGGCATCATCATCCCGGACGCTGCGAAGGAGAAGCCGCAGGAGGCCGAGGTCGTCGCCGTCGGCCCAGGCAAGATGCAGGAGAACGGCAAGCGTTCGGCGCTCGACGTCAGCGTCGGCGACCGCGTACTGATCGGAAAGTACTCGGGCAGCGACATCAAGATCGACGACGAAGACATGGTCATCCTGCGCGAGGACGAGATCCTCGCGGTCGTGGGATAGGCCGGAACTGAAGGCTGGAGAATCGATACATGGCAAAGCAGATCGTCTACTCCGAGGACGCGCGCGGCGCGGTCCTGCGCGGAGTCAACAGGCTCGCCGACGCAGTCAAGGTGACGCTCGGCCCCAAGGGCCGCAACGTCGTCATTGAGAAGTCGTTCGGCTCCCCCACGATCACCAAGGACGGCGTCACCGTCGCCAAGGAGATCGAACTGAAGGACGGCCTCGAGAACATGGGCGCGCAAATGGTGCGCGAGGTGGCCTCGAAGACCTCCGACGTGGCCGGTGACGGCACCACGACCGCCACGCTCCTGGCGCAGGCCATCCTGCGCGAGGGCACGAAGAACGTGACGGCCGGCGCCAACCCGATGGAGCTGAAGCGCGGCATCGAGCTCGCGGTCGTAGCGGCCGTCGGCGCCATCGACGCCTTGTCCACGGACGTCAAGGACAGCGAGGAGATCGCCAATGTCGGCACCATCTCCGCGAACAACGACCCCGAGATCGGCCAGATCATCGCCGAGGCGATGGACAAGGTCGGCAAGGACGGCGTGATCACGGTCGAGGAGGCGAAGGGCCTGCAGACCGAGCTCGAGGTCGTCGAGGGCATGCAGTTCGACCGCGGTTACCTGTCGCCCTACTTCGTCAGCGACGCCGACCGCATGGAGTGCATGGTCGAGAACTGTGTCGTGCTCCTGCACGAGAAAAAGATCAGTTCGATGAAGGACCTGCTGCCGGTCCTCGAGCAGGTGGCCAAGCAGGGCCGGCCGATGCTGATCATCGCCGAGGACGTCGAGGGCGAGGCTCTGGCCACCCTGGTCGTCAACAAGCTGCGCGGCACGCTGCAGGCGGCCGCGGTCAAGGCGCCGGGCTTCGGCGATCGCCGCAAGGCGATGCTCGAGGACATCGGGATCCTCACCGGCGGCCGGGTGATCACCGAGGACCTCGGGATCAAGCTCGAGAACGTCCAGTGGCAGGACCTCGGCGAGGCCAAGAAGGTCGTCCTCACCAAGGACGACACGACGATCGTCACCGAAGCGGGCGACACGAGCCGTCAGGCTGCGATCGCCGGCCGGGTCAAGCAGATCCGCAACCAGATCGAGGAGACCACCTCCGACTACGACCGCGAGAAGCTCCAGGAGCGGCTGGCGAAGCTGGTCGGCGGTGTTGCCGTGATCCGGGTCGGCGCCGCGACCGAGACCGAGATGAAGGAAAAGAAGGCTCGGGTCGAGGACGCCATGCATGCCACCAAGGCAGCGGTCGAAGAAGGCGTGGTCCCGGGCGGCGGCGTAGCGCTGCTGCGCGCGATCGACGTCGTGGCCGAACTGGAAGAGGAAGGCGACCTGGGTGTCGGCATCGCCATCGTGAAGCGGGCGCTCGAAGAGCCGACCCGTCAGATTGCCGAGAACGCCGGCGTCGAGGGCTCGGTCATCGTCCGCGATGCGATGCAGCTCACCGGTTCCACCGGCTACAACGCGGCCACGAACGGCATGGAGGACCTGCTCGCCGCCGGCGTGATCGATCCGGCGAAGGTCACCAAGACGGCGCTTCAGAACGCCGCCTCGATCGCCGGCCTGATGCTGACCACGGAGGCCCTGGTCTCCGAGATCAAGGAAGAGAAGGCCCATGGCGGTCCGCCAGCGCCCGACATGGGCGGCATGGGCGGCATGATGTAGGCAAGCCGGCTACCGGCAACGGATCAGGGCGGCCCTCCAGGGCCGCCCTTTCTTCGTCCAACGGAAAACTCCGACCTGGAAGTACCGAAACCGCCCGGTGCTCGCTTGCGCTCCGCAGATCGCTGCCTTCCCGCCTTGCGTCAATCCTCTCCCGAGCACTTCTCGATGTTCAGGAACACGGCCCAGGCGAGAACCGAGCGTCCATCGTCGAAGTGCGCTGGCGCCGAGTACCTGAACGTGTTTCCGTGCTCGTCGTCATGCGCGAGAGCATCGGTGTAGTCCAGTTCCACCTCGGCCAGTCCGACCGAAGCCAACGAGACCAGTTCGCCTGTGTCGGTCCTTCCATCTCTGTCCGCATCCAACCACAGCCTCAAGGACCCGTAGATCTCGTCGCTCGCGTTGAGTCTGCCGTCATCGTTGCCGCCGTTCAACGGGTCGTCGAACATCCTCAGCGCCTGGAAGCCGTTTGGAGTGCGGCTCGGCTGTTGGGGTGAGACGTGGCTGAACAGCTCGCGTCCGTCGTCGATCAGTCCGTTGCCGTTCCGGTCCAGGACTAGAAACGCATCGTCCTTGCCGGCGATCCACGGTATCTGCTCGGGCTCGCCGTCACCGTTCAGGTCGAACTGCACTCCCCTCTTCGTATCGGTCAATTCGTAGTGGCTATCCTCGGTCGAGATGATCACCGGGTCCTCCAAGCACTCCCAAATGTCGACGTCACAGTTGTAACAGTAGGAACTCCTGATCCAAAAAAACTGAGTACAGTTGTAGCCGAAGGCTGGCAACAACATGTAACCGTACCCTTCTGCCCCTCTTGTTCGAAATGTGTCACCCAGCGTAAACAGCTGATATGGGGGGACATAGCCACAGTGAATCCAAAAGGGAGGAGAATAGGGGACTTCTTCTGCTATGTCGAGACAGTAGCCCTGAGCTTGCCCCGGTTTCGTGGACACTTCATCCTTGGAGGAGGAGGTACCCACGATGCCAAGAACAAGACCTCGGTACCCGGCAGAGTACCGGCAACAGATGGTGGATCTGGTCCGGTCCGGGCGGAGCCCGGACCAACTAGCCCGCGAGTTCGAGCCCTCAGCGCAGTCGATCCGTAACTGGGTGGCCCAGGCAGACCGGGACGAGGGCCGCCGCGCTGACGGACTGACCACGGCGGAGCGCAAAGAGCTGCGGCGCCTGCGCCGCGACAATCGCCGGCTGCGCGAGGAGCGGGAGATCCTGGCAAAAGCAACGGCCTGGTTCGCCCGGGAGACGGGACCGAAGGGATCTTCAGGTTCATGAGGGCGCACCAGGCCGAGTTCCGGATCACGACAATGGCCCGTGTGCTCGGCGTCTCCACGAGCGGGTACTACGCCTGGTTGAAGCGACCGCGGTCGGCCAGGGAGAAGTCGGACACTGCTCTCGTCGAGCGGATGCGGGCGATCCATAAGCGGAGCCGGGGCACCTACGGCGCTCCCCGCATTCAGGCCGAGTTGGCCGACGACGGGGTTCTGGTAAGCCGCAAGCGGGTCGCCAGACTCATGCGAGAGTCCGGCTTGTCGGGCATCAGCCGGCGCAAGCGGCCGACGACAACCCGCCGCGCCGCTTCGGCGCGTCCGGCGCCGGACCTCGTCGACCGGAAGTTTGCGGCCGAGGTGCCGGACCGGCTATGGCTGGCCGACATCACCTACGTGCCGACGCTATCGGGCTTCCTCTACCTGGCCGTCGTCCTGGACGTATTCAGTCGGCGAATCGTCGGCTGGGCCATGGATTCGTCTCTCGCGACAGAGCTCGTGCTCGGTGCGCTGGAGATGGCCATCGACCAGCGCCGGCCGGAGGAGGTCATCCATCACTCCGATCAGGGCAGCCAGTACACTTCCCTGGCCTTCGGGAAGCGCTGCCGAGACGCAGGCATCGCGCTCTCGATGGGTTCCGTCGGAGATTGCTACGACAACGCCATGGCCGAGAGCTTCTTCGCCAGCCTCGAGTGCGAACTGCTCGACCGGACGACCTTCCGAAATCGCGCCGAAGCGAAGACCGAGCTCTTCCGTTGGATCGAGGGCTGGTACAACCCGCATCGGCGCCACTCAGGCATCGGACACCGGTCGCCCATCAACTTCGAAAGGGCCTACCGCGAAGCCGCCTGAACCCCAAACCTAAACCGTCCACGAAACCGGGGCAACTTCATCCGTCGTCGTGTGGTCATGTAGGTGTGTGGTTGTGTAGCACAAAGGGTTGCACTCGACTCTCCAGATCCTGGTCGTGCTTCCCGGTCTCGGACACGCTGAAGGGGTCGGGATATCATGAAGCAGCGATCCAAATGCACACTGAAGAGGACCCGGTATAGCCGGTGTGACCTCTGGATGTGGTGATTGTTCACGTTCCACTTGAGCGTGGGCCGAGCCAACGCCAGATGCCATCATGGCAACCAGAAGAAGGAGTAGTGGCCCGCACTCTAGGGTATTTGCGAGTCTCATTCTTCTATGAACCGAGACGCGAGGCCGTCAATTTCGGCCCGGAGCGGCGCAGGCATGTTTGCTCTTAGTAAGTCCAGTTCCGCTTCGTACGTTCGCCTTGTATCGTCGATGGCGGATCGTAGCGTCGCAGAGGGAGTACTAACGATCGCTCTCAGAAGCTCGACGAGTTCCGGGTTGCGGCTCCTTGTCGCCCCAAGCCCCAGGTCCTCTAGCTCCGCCGGCGAGGCCCTACGCACCACGACACTGAGCAGTGACTGCAGCCACTGCTGGGTCAGTATGGAGTCCTGTTGTCGCTGAGAATCCAGGAGAGTTACAGGCCCCGGACCATCTATGATGGCCGCGGCAACCGCCCGTTGCTCCTGTTTCAGTGATTCCAAGCTGTCTTCAAGAAGCTGTTGCAGTTTCCCGGCCCGCGCCGCCGAATCCACTCGGCTGAGCCATCTAGACAACGCGGCGGCCCTCGCGTAGCGATCAAGCACAAGGCCGAGAACGCTACGCACGTCTCGGCCAGCGACAGTTCCGTCGTCGAGCACAACAGCTCCAACCTCTACACCGACAACCGAGTAGTCTCCTCGCGTGTCGGCGGGAGCGCCCTGGTTGCGCACCACGGGCAAGTCGTGCTCGACGAGCCGAGTGTCGTTTGGGCGCAACGGGGAGTACTCGCTGGGCGCGTTTGGCGCTAGTAGTCCGGGGTACTTGTCCACCGCGAAACTGGAGACGAGGGCGGCCCCTGAACCAGAGCCAACCACGAAATCAAGAGCCCAAGCGGTAATCGTCCTCTCGCCTCCGTTGCGGAGTGTCACCTCCACCTTGTCCTGAGGCGTCACAAAGACATCGTCGATCAAGAGAGCTTCCTCGGCGAGCGCAGGCGCCACCGGGATGGGGTTCGATGCGTACTGCGCCTCAATGAGAGCAGGCAGGCTTCTTAGCGGGCCGGGTACGACGCTGTCTGGGTCTTGGGCGTTGGCCAACAGGGCCACCAGCGCCAACGGCACCAGCAGCCCAAGGCTGACCAGGTTCCGGTTCATGTGTGTCACTATTCCTCCTATGTGTTGTTCATGATGCTCTGGCACCTCTGACAGCAACCACGCTAGCGAGCCTTCGGCGCCTACGGACATGCTCGGGTGCAACAGGAACCGGACAAGAGGCGACGGGAATCGGACAACAGAGAACCGGGACCCTCCCTGCAGCCCGACTCTCGCGATCTCCGCCAGCCTCGTCACACGCGGTCCGGCTACCTGACGCTGGTATCGTCAACCCGTCCTCCGCACCGTCCGTCGAGAACGGAAGACACACCCTCCCATGTCATCGGCTCCACAACCCGTATGGCTCTGGTGGAGCGGCGGCAAGGACTCGGCGTGGGCCCTGCACACGCTACGGAACGATCCGAAGTGGGAAGTGCGCGGGCTTGTGACCCAGGTCAACCGGCACAACGGCCGGGTGGCCATGCATGGAGTCCGTCGACACATGATCGAGCAGTAGACGGCCGTGGTCGGCCTCCCGCTCCATGTCATCGAGTTCGACTGGGCAGCCGCCGAAAACGACCACGACACCGCCATCGAGGAGGGCCTCCTCCGTCTGTGCCAAGGCGACCACGGGAAGTTCGTTGCGTTCAGCGAGCTTCTCCCGGGCCGGGCCATGAAGCGCCGTTCAGCGCTTCTCGGCCGCCTCGGACTCCACCCTGTGTTCCCGCTGTGGGGCCGCGACCCGGCCGACCACGCCGCGGAGATCCTGCGGGCCGGACTGAAGGCAAGGGTGTGCTCCGTGGAGACGGACCGATTGCCAGCCGACCGCGCGGGCTGCCGCTTCGACGAGGACTTCGTGGCGGCACTGCCCCGAGACGTCGACCCCTGCGGTGAGGACGGCGAGTTTCACACGTTCGTCGAGTGGGCCCCTGAGTGGTCGTCGCGGGTTCCGACGATCTCCGGCGCCAGGATCGAGTGCTACGGCTTCGGGTTCGCGGAGATGGAGGAGTCCTCTCGGCAACCGAAGGAGAAAACAGCCCACCGCCCAAAGGCCGGCAACGACCCGTTCGACTACTACGCCAGGCTGCGGCGGGTTCGCGAGCACGTCGATCAACATCTCGAGGAGCCTCTCGACCTGCCCGCGCTGGCGCCTGTCGCGGCCATGAGTGCCGGGGGGTTCGGGAGGTTCTTTCGCGAAGCCACCGGCCAGTCGTTCCGCGATTGGCTGGTCGGCCGCCGGCTTGAGCGAGCCGTCGTCCTTCTCCGCAACCACAACGAACCGATCGGTCGAGTGGCCGAAGCCGTCGGTTTCGGCTCTGAACGAACGTTCCGCAGGCTGTTCCAGGGGCGATTCGGCTGTACTCCGTCCCGGTTCCGTTCGCAAGTACGGTGTGGACGCGGCTGATCTCCTCGGCCTGCCACGCCACCGCCCAGCAAGGCCGCGACCACCTCGTCCACCGACTCGGCGGCTTCGCCGGGATCTATTCGCCTACAGCTACCCTTGGCGCCGGCACCGGTAGCCGCGAGGTCGACAGAACCACGCGAACGAGCTCAGCCTGTCTGGAGCACCAGGTCTTGGAGAGGGCCTGCTTGACCAGTTGACGAACCGACTCGGGCTTCCGATTCGTGGCCCGCGCGATGTCGGCCACTGTCTTGCCTTCTGCCAGGGCCGCCGCGACGCGGCTCTCGGCTGGCGTCAGCCCCAGAGATTTCCTGATCTGTTCGGGATTCACCGGAGTCGCCTGCCACGGGTCAACGATCACCAGCAGCGCCGCAATCCGTGGGTTGCCGTCGGGGTTCCGCTCCACCGGATTGATCCACGCGGTCAGAGGCCGCTGATCAGGCCACGCACCGAGGACCGCCACGGGCGGCCGCTGTCGATCGTCCGTTCCGCTCAGCGCGGCGGCCAGAAGGTTCTCGAAGGCCTCGGCGTCCTGGAAGCGATGTGCAGCCAACCGCCCGTTCCGTTCGCGGAGGCCGCCGTCCGCCAGAAGCACGTCGCGACCGCGGGCGTTGGACTCCACTACCGCGCCCGTGCGGTCGAGGCAGATCAATCCAACCAGGTCCTGGTCGACGAGGGTGCCCACCACACCGTGTAGCTTGCCGGGGCTTGAATCAGGCTCACCGCGTTGGGAGCCAAGCCTTGCAACAGACATCAATGGGGCCGGTCACTTCAAGCGGGAGGCCGCGAAGACTCGCGCTCGCCCTCGCAAAGTGTAGACCGGGACGCATTCAACGATGGTCCCCGACCTGTGGAGAGCTTTGAGTAAGTCAAAAATCTTCATAGGAAGACGGCAACACCTCGATGTTGCCCCCCAAACAGGGGGGGGGGGGGGGCGGCCCGTGCCGCCACGGGTAGACGCTCCGTGCTGCGCCCGACCAACCTGGCGACGCTGTACGTACAGCCCCGCACCTACTCCGGCGGCGCAGGCTGGGGAACCGGTAGCCGGGAGGTCGAAAGCACCAGCCGGACCAGATCCGCCTGCCTGCGACACCAAGTCTTGGCCAGAGCCCGCTTGACCAACCAGCGGACCGTCTGGGGAGACCGGCCCCTAGCTTCGGCAATCTCGTTCACCGTTCTTCCCTCGGCCAGCAACGCTGCGACACCGCTCTCCGCAGGTGTCAGGCCCAGAGAGATGCCGACCTGTTCTGGATCCACCGACACCGTGACCCACGGGTCGACGATCGTCACCAGAGCCGCTACATTCGAACCACCATCCGGAACAGGAGGAACAGGGTTGACATGAACGGTCAGCGGTCGTTGGCCCGGCCACGCACCCAGGACGGCCGATGCCCCGGCTCCAGGAACGCTGGTTCCATCAAGCGCGGCCTGCAGCAGACTCTCCAGAACCGCAGCGTTGTCTGGGCGATGAGTACCCAGCCGTCCGTTCCGTTCGCGGAGACCGCCGTCCGCGCCAAGCACCTGCCGTGCACGAGCGTTCGATTCGACGATCACACCGCGGCGGTCAACACAGATCAGACCCACAAGCGTCTGATCGACCAGGGCGCTGACCACCCCTTGAAGCTCGCTCGATGGGAACCCGGACTGACCGCCGGACGCCCCTTCTCTACCAACAGACATTGCCCCCCCCCGGCGGCGCGGGGCATCGCTCTTACTGGAATGAAGATCCCCGGATCGCGGCGCCAGCTCCGACTGCTCGGCGTCTACTAGCTCCCGGTTCTCTGTGCGTAACAAGGCTAATAAACCTGAGCCGCTTCCACCGGACCAGGAACGTCCACTAACGGACAGTTCGCGGCGACCAGCGGACACGACGCCGTCGCGTCTTCGCTCAGCTCAAGAACCGCCTCCCGGAGTGCGACCGCCGCCCAGCAAGGCCGCGATCACCTCGTCGACCGGCACGCTCTCCGGTTCGCCCCGGAACCCGCCCAGCCGGCGGTAGGTCTCAGCCGCGGCCCGGTGGAAGCCCTCGGGCAGCCCCGCCGCCGCCAACACGTGTCGGCGATCTCCTCCATCTCGCCGGCAAAGCGCCATGCCTTCGGGGCCGTCGCCGACGCCGACCTCGCGCTTCGCTTCTCCAATCCCGGCTGAGACCGGGCCCACTCCCCGAGCAGGCCGTCCTCGACGCCGTAGGCCCGCGCCGCGGCGCGCAGCGCCAGGAGAAGCGCCGCGCTGCCCTTCGTGAAACCGGCGTAACACATCTTGAGCGCCGAAGCGGCGCCGATCTCAGCCTCGAGGTCGACGGCCTCGAGCGCCGAGCCGGCGAACAGGGCCGCCATCTCCGGCGCACCGTCGCCCGAGAGATAGAGCCGCGTCGTGCCGGGCTGAACCGCGGGCGGGCCGACGATGCCGCCGTCCACGAAGCGGGCGCCGCCCACCGTGGCGGCTTCCGCGATCTTGAGAGCAGTGGCGGGAGAGACCGCGTTCGCATCGAGGTACAGGCCGTCGTAGCCGGTCGCGGCGACCGCCTCGGCGAGCGCCAGGGCACCGTGCGGCGGGCAGACCGACACCACCACGTCGGCCGCCGCGGTCACCGCGCCGAGCGTCTCCAGGTCCTCGAAGCCGGTGCCTTCGGCCCGGGCACGGGTGGCGCGGCTTCGGCCTTCGGACTCCCACACGACCCGCACCGGCGCCGCCACCGCGGCGCCGACGGTGACGCCCATCGCTCCTGGATGGAGCAGGCCGACAGTGGCGATCGTCAAGGGAACGCGCGCGGGCCGACGGTCACGGTCAATCGCCCGATGTCTCCGCCCTGGCGGCCGCCTCCGCTTCGGCATCCTCCGCCCGGGCGCCCGAGAGCAGGTTGACCATGCCGTAGTTGCCTTCGTGGCACGCGTACTCGAACATCGGCAACGGGTTCCTCGTCATCGGTACGACCGCAGTCCACGGCCGGGAAAACGACTCCGGGTCGTCGATCGTGTACTCGTAGGCCAGCCGATCCTCCGCCGCCCGGGTGAACCGCTCGGTCAGACGCATGTTCGGGCCCGAACCCCGGAAGCTGGTCCGGTCGGTGAAGTTCGTCGTCACGACGACCAGGGTGTTGCCCTCCCAGTGCCCCCGGGAATCGCCGCGCCACTGGCGGACATCCTCAGGCAGCGGTGCGCGTCCGTCGAGCGGCACGATCCGTGAGTCGTGAACCATCTCGACCAGCAGCACGACCGTCTCCTCGGTCTGGAAGATCTGGACGTTGTTGTTGTACGCGCTGGGGCTCATCGGCGGTCCGGCATTGAAGCCGAGGATACAGCGCTCGGCGACCCCGCGGTCTTCCGGGCCGTGCGCGGGCCGGCGCCGCGCCGCGATGCGCTCCGCGAGCCGGCCCTTCGCAGCATCCGTCAGCTCGGGAATCCGGCCGTCCGGAGGATCGACGATCAGCGATGTGCGCCGGTCGTCCGTCAGCTTGTCGCCGTAGTCCCACCAGAACTGGTTGTAGGCGTTCGCCACGTCGGCCTGGGCGGAGAGGCCGTCGCTCGCGCGGCGGTCCTTGTTCCGCACCGCCAGAGTCCTCTCCTCGAACTCGGCCGCCTCGTCGTGGCTCAACTGCTCCCGCTCGCCAAACTCCTCGGGGCGCTCCAGCGGAGTGATCGTGCGGAAGTCCCAGACTCCTCGCAGGTCGGGTGCATCCCAGGGCGTGCGCACCAACTCCGAGGACTCCGTCTGCGCGACGAGGGGCGACGAGACCAGCAAGGCCGCCGCGAGCACACCGATCGACACTCTCTGCTTGCTCATGCGAGTTCCTCCCAGACGTTTCCGGCAGTTTAGCGGTGACCCGCGAACAGTGACCGGTCCGGCGGCCTGCAGTACCAGATCGACACAGCGCCCAGGAGGGCAAGGACGACGAGAACCCAGAGCGTGCCGGCGTAGGATCCGGTGCGGTCGGCGGCAGCGCCCGCCCATGTCGGACCCACGTAGCCGAGAACTCCAATCAGCGCGATCCGCACACCAGAAGTGCCGACGAACGCGGCTCGCCCGAAGAACTCGGCGAACACGACCGGCGTGCTGGTGTAGGCGGCGCCGTAGGCAACTCCCAGGGCGAAGACGCAGGGATAGACGATCAGGGCCGTGTCGGCAGAGACGAGAAAGGCCAGGCCGACCGCGTTGACGATCAGGGCGAGTGCCAGGACTCGGGTCGGCGCCATGAAGTCGCCTAGAGAACCGGTCAGCCGACCGAACGAGCTGGCGCCTACCCGGACACCGAGAATCGCTCCAGCCGCAGTCGTGCCAAAGTCCAGATCCTCCAGGTGCAACGCACCGTGCGCCGTCATCACGCGCCATGGAATGGTATTCGTCGCAGCCGCGAAACTGGCGATCCAGAAGTGGGGAGTCCGAACCGCTCCGAGTAAGGTTCCCCGCGGCGCTTTCGCCGCCCGGGCCTTCCCCTCACTCGGATCCTCAACAGCTCGGCCGTCGCGCCGCTGGCCGAGGTCGCTCGGTTGGTTGCGAATGAACAGGGCAGCGATCACGGCCACCAGCACCGAGACACCGGCGATGATCTGCCAGCCGGTACGCCAGTCCCAGTGGCGCAGGATGAGGGCGTCGACCGGCGTCACGAGGCCGCCCACGATTCCAGCACCCAGAAGGATCACGGCGGTGGCCCGGGCCCGATACGTGCGGAACCAGAACACGGGCAGCGACTGCGCCGGCAGCAGAGTCGAAAAGCCGACGCCCAGGCCACCGATCAAGGAGTAGCCGATGTAGAGTTCCGGC
The DNA here is from genome assembly GCA_965222875.1 of Candidatus Multivorans sp. GTDB lineage: Bacteria > Acidobacteriota > Thermoanaerobaculia > Multivoradales > Multivoraceae > Multivorans. Next base: position 152,977 of record CBDCVC010000002.1, read on the forward strand.
GCCGACTCCGCGCGGCTTACCATCCAGAAACCCGCCGCAGCGAGCAGCGCGCCGCCGGTGACCGTTGTGCGGACACCGACGCGCCGGATGGCGACTGCCGCCACCGGACTGGCCAAGGCGAAAGCCACGGTGAAGGCCCCGAACATCTGGCCGATCTGCTGTCGCGACAGGCCGAGTTCCGCGATCAGCTCGGGGGCGAAGAAGCCCCAACTGTAGTAGGCCGGGCCGATCCCCAGACCGTAGATCAGGAAGCCGACCCCGACCATGTGCCAGCCGTAGAAACTCGGCCGGAAGAGCCGCCGAATGTTCAGGGACGGCAAACGCTCACCCCGGCCCCGTTCCCGCCCCGCCGCGCCGCGCCGCGGGATAGAGATGGCAGGCGACCTGGGCGCGGCCAACCGTTTCCAGGCCCGGCCCTACCTGGCTGCACTCGTCGAGCACCTTCGGGCACCGGGGATGGAAGGCGCAACCCGGCGGCGGCTTGTGGACGCTCGGTACCTCGCCGGCGATCAAGCGGTGGGGCCGCGCCGCCTCGATGACCGGATCGGGCGTCGGCACGGACGCAAGCAACACCTCGGTGTACGGGTGTCGCGGCCGCTCGAACAGCTCGTCCCGGTCGGCGACCTCGACGATCCGGCCCAGGTACATCACGCCGATCCGGTCGCTGATGTGGCGCACCACGGACAGGTCGTGAGCGATGAACAGATACGTCAGGCCCAGTTTCGCCTGCAGGTCCATCAACAGGTTGAGCACCTGCGCCTGGATCGAGACGTCGAGGGCCGACACCGCTTCGTCGCAGATCAGCAGATCGGGTTCGAGCGCCAGGGCGCGCGCGATGCCGATCCGCTGCCGCTGACCGCCCGAGAACTGGTGCGGGTAGCGATCGCCCATTGCCGGCAGCAGGCCGACCAGGTCGAGCAACTCCGCCACCCGCCGCCGGAAACGGCGGCGATTCCCCGCCAACCCGTGGACCTTCAGCGGTTCGCCGACGATCTCCCTCACCCGCATCCGCGGATTGAGCGAGCCGAAGGGATCCTGGAACACCATCTGCATCCGGCGGCGGATCGGCCGCAGCCGGCGCTGGTTCGTCTGAGATAGGTCCTTGCCGTCGAAGACGATGCGGCCCGCCGTGGGCGCCAGCATGCGCAGGATCGCCAGCGCCGTGGTCGACTTTCCGCAGCCGCTCTCCCCCACCAGACCGAAGGTCTCACCGCGCCGGAGTTCGAACGACACACCGTCGACCGCCTTGACGGATCCCACGCTGCGCCGCATCAACACGCCTTCGGTGACCGGGAAGTGGACCTTGAGGTTCTCGACCTGGAGCAGAACCTTGCGGCACGAAGCGGCGGTGGCCTCGGCGGCGCCGGTGGACGGGTCCGCACGCACTCCGCTTGCCGCCTGCTCGCCCACAGTTCCGGACCCCGCGCCGGCTACGGCGCCGGTTCCCCCTCGTATCCGTAGCAGGCCCAGGCCCGCCCGCCCGCCGCGGCGGCAAGCGGCGGCGGCGCCACAAGGCACCGCTCGTGCGTATGCGGGCAGCGCGGGGCGAAGGCGCAACCCGCGGGCAGCGCCGCCAGATCCGGCGGCTGACCCTCGATCGAGGCCAAGCGGCCGCCGCAGTCACCCTCAAGCTTGGGCACAGACCTCAGCAGCCCCTGGGTGTACGGGTGGCGCGGGTCGGCGTACAGCGCTGCCGCGGGTCCACTCTCCACGATCCGGCCGCCGTACATCACCGCCACGCGGTCGGCGTAGCGCGCAACGACGCCCAGGTCGTGGGTGATCAGGATGAGCGCCGAATCCGCCTCCCGCGTGCGCTCCTTGAGCAGCTCCAGGATCTGCGCCTGAACCGTCACGTCGAGCGCGGTGGTCGGCTCGTCGGCGATGATCAGGCGCGGATGGCAGGCCAGCGCCATGGCGATCATCACGCGCTGCCTCATCCCGCCCGAGAACTGGTGCGGATAGTCGCCGAGCCGCTTCTCGGCATCGGAAATGGCGACGGACTCGAGGTGCTCCACGGCCCGCGCCAGCGCCTCGCGCCGTCTGAGCCCGCGGTGAAGGCGCAGCGGTTCGGCGACCTGGCGGCCGATCGTCAGCACCGGATTGAGCGAGGACATCGGCTCCTGGAAGATCATCGCGATGCGATTGCCGCGCACCGAGCGGATACCGGCGTCGTCGACGGCCAGAAGGTTCTGGCCTTCGAACAGGATGCGGCCGTTCTCGATCCGTCCCGGCTCGGGAATCAGCCGCAGAATGGAGAGCGCGGTGACGCTCTTGCCCGACCCGCTTTCGCCGACGATCGCCAGCGTCTCGCCGGGCGCGACCTCGAGCGACAGCGAGGTCACCGCCCTGACCTTCGGCCGGTTGCCGAACCCGCCGCGGAAGGTGACGTCCAGATTCTCGATCCGGAGCAGAGGTTCCGTCACGACGGGTCAGGCGCCTCCACCGGCGGCGGGCCGCCCACGGCGCCCCGCTGCCATCAGAAGCCCATCTCCCGCTTCATCTCCTGATCGATCCAGAGCCGCGCGTAGATTGGACCCGGACGCACGGCGCCGGCGCGCAGCTCGCCGCCGTAGTTCTTCACCCACGGCCACCAGGCCGTGTAGACGTAGGGCACCGGCAGCCAGACATAGGCAGCCTCGTCGAGCATCTCCTTCGTGATCTGCTTGATGATCTGCTGCCTCTCGGCCACGTCCCGGGTCAGGAACATCTCATGGATGCGCCGGTCGAGTTGGGGATCCGACCACATCGACGGGTTCCAGGTCTGGCCGGTGACGAAGTTCTTGCGCAACGTGGTCGTCGGATTCACGTGGCCGCTGCCCATCAGATAGCCGGGGCCATGGGTGCGGGTGGTCATCATCGACAGGTATGCCGCGTACTCGACCACCTGGATCTCCATCGTCACGCCGATCCGCCCGAAGTAGCTCGCCAGGAGCGGCGCCAACTCCATCCGCATCGGGTCGTTGGCCGACACCTGCGCCCGGAACGTGAAGCCGTCCGGGTAGCCCGCCTCGGCGATCAGGCGTCGCGCCTTCTCGGGCTTGTACTCGAACAACTCCTGCACCGACGGCGGCATCGCCTCCAGTGGCTCGTAGTAGCCCTCGAAGGTGGGGTGCTGGGGATAGGCGAACAGCTCCGCGTTGCCGCCGAAGAACAGGTCGACGATCTCCCGCTGATCGACCGCCAGGTTCATCGCCCGCCGCACTCTCCGGTCGCCGAACGGCGCCTGGTCGACCCGCATGACCATGAAGGTGCCGCCGGTGGACAGCCACCGCGACCAGCGGAGTTCCGGGGTCGTCTTCTTCAGGTGGTCGACAGCGATCCAGCGGATGTTCTCGAGCATGTCCAGCTTGCCCGTGCGAATGGCCGTCAGGTAGGTCGCCTCGTCCTTGATCGTGCGGTACGTGAGTTCGTCGATGAAGGGGATCTCGTAACTCTTCCCGCCGATCGCCGTCCGGTCCCAGTAGTCCGGATTGCGGACGTACGTCTGCGAGTTACCGGGAATGAACCGCTCGAGCGAAAACGGCCCGCTGCCGACGACGTTGCGCCAGTCCTTCGCGTCCACGTTCCCCAGTTCGCGGGGCACGATGCCGGAGAAGTAGCCGTAGCCGAAGCGGTAGTCCCACTCCGCGTTGAACTCACCGAACTCGAACACCACCGTATGGTCGTCGTGAGCCGCCACCCGGTCGATGTGATCGAAGTAGATCGGGATCGCCTTCGGGCTGTCCCGCAGACGCTCGAAGCTGAAGACGACGTCGTGGGCTTCGAACTCGCGCCGCGCCATGACGCCCGGCTTGTCGGGGAAGTAGACGCCGCGCCGCAACGCGATGACCAGCGTCAACGGGTCCTCCCATTCCCAGCTCTCGGCCAGCTCGCCGCGAATCGTCTCCGGAGGCAGGTACGCCTCGGAGACGAATCGCTGGTCGCCGCCACGGACCGCCGCCCGGTCGAGATCGCCGACGAAGAGCTGTTCGTAGAACATCCCGGTGTCGTGGTTCTGCTTCCAGTTCCAGTCCGTCGTGTCCCAAGACAGCGCCGACAACGTGACGTAGACCGTGCCCACGTTCAGCTCGCCGCCATAGCGCGGCGCCTCGGGCGCGACCTGACCCGATGTCAGGCCGCCGTTCCCCATGTCCGTGCCCGAGGCCACGGTGTGACGGCGATCCGGTCCGTCGAGGCACGCGGTCAGGAGGACGGCGAGGATTCCCGCGAAGGCCCGCCAGTAGCCGCGGCCCGGGCGCGTCGGCCAGCGACACGTCGCCGGATCGGCGTGCGGCAACTTGGATCTCATGCCCACCGAGCCTCGCATCCTAGCCGTCCGGTGGCGAGTGGTACCTGTCGCCGATCGTGCGCCCGCCGTTTCCGTTGGGCCGGTCGAGCCGGCCCGCAAGCGCCTGCTGGGCCAACTGGTTGGCGCTGATCATGGAGACCACCGCGAGGCCGCCGATGTGGTCCGAAAGCGCCTTGAGCTCGCCGCCGTCGGCCATCTCCAGGGCGTTCAGGTACGCGGGCTTTCCCTCTGCGGTGATGACTGGCGGCGGCAGGGAGCGTTTCAGGTACGCCCATGCCATGAGCAGCCGGGACACTCGCCCGTTGCCGTCCTGGAGCGGATGGGTGCGCACGAAGCGATGGTGCAGCCACGCCGCCTCCACGTTGGCCGGATAGCCGCGATTCTGCACGCCCTCGTACACAGCGAAGAAACGGTCCATTTCCGACTGGACCTGCTCCGGTGGGCAGTACTCATGAACCTGGCCGTCAGCGCGCCTCGGATTGTTGGGCTGAGTCTTCCACCGCCCCTTGGTCCTGAAAGGCACGGCGACCCGGCGGCCCGCAAGGTCCAGCGCGGTGATCGTCTCCTGGTGGCGCGCCAGCAACTGATGCCAGCTCTTGACCATGTGCTCCGAAAGAGCGCGGCCGCTTGCGACATCCTCGAACACCATGTCGTAGGCGGCTTCCTGGTCCTCGAGCAGACCGCGGATGGTCTTGTCGTCAAGCGCTTCCAGTGTGTGTGCGCCCACTACCCCCGCGAAGCCCTCGGCCACCAACTGCTCGGTGAGGCCGTAACGCAACGTGTACAGCCCTTCGATCTGCCCGGTCTCGATGGCGAAGGCCCGCACGCGCTCGCGCAACCAGCCCTGCATGAAGCGCTCCCTGGCCGCATCGCGCTTGAGCGCATCGAGATGATCGGCCCAGGCCGCCTCCTGCTCCGCCTGGCCCGGCAGAGCCCAGGACTCGGCGCCGTCGGGCATGCCCTCGAGCGGCGTCCAACGCCATGGCTCGTTGGCGTTCACGGCCGCATTCTACTTGGCACTCTGGGCCTGGCACTCCAGGAACGATGCGCCCGCATGGTCCTCGAACGCGCTCACGTGCCCCTCATTCTCGGATCCAGAAGGTCGCGCAGGGCGTCGCCGAAGACATTCGCCGAGTACACCACCACCGTCAGGGAGATGCCCGGCGCGAGTGCCAGCCAGGGCCCCAGGTAGAGGTAGGTGCGGCCGTCGCCGCTCAGCATGCCGCCCCAGGTGGGCGCCGGCGGCGGCACTCCCAGACCCAGGAACGAAAGCGCCGCCTCCGACAGGATGACGGCGCCGACGCGGGTCGTGAACAGGACGATGACGACCGGCATCACGTTCGGCAGAATGTGCCGCCGGAGGATGTGGAAGGTGCCGGCGCCGATCGACTGCGCGGCGTGGGTATAGACGTGCTCGCGCACCGAGGTCGTAGCACCCCGCACGATCCGCGACCCGGCGATGCCGTAGAGCAGCCCCAGGATGATGACGATCTGGGTGATGCCCGGACCGACCACGGACACGATCACGATCAGGAGCACCAGGTCGGGGAAGGTCATCCAGGCGTCGACCAGGCGCTGGGTGAGCAGGTCGAACCAGCCGCCGAGATAGCCCGAGAGCAGGCCGATGACGATCGACACCACGGTCGCCAGACCGGCGGCGCAGAAGCCGACGATCATGGACAGGCGCGCCCCCATCAGCACCCGCGAGAACAGGTCGCGACCCAGGTGGTCGGTACCGAGCAGGAACTGCCGCGACGGCGGCTCGAGGCGATGCGCCAGGTCGGTCTCGTTGATGCCGTACGGAGCGAGCACGCCGGCGAAGATGCCGCTCAGCAGGAAGATCAGGAACACGACCGCACCCGCTGCGCCCAGCGGCTTGGTCCGGAACAGGCGGACGTTGAAGCGCCACCAGCGCGGCCGGTTCCGCCCCGGCAGGGCGGCCGCGGCGGTTGCGGCAATGGTGGTCATGCCGCGCTCATCCGTACCGCACCTTCGGATCGAGCCAGCCGTAGCTCAGGTCCACAGCCAAGTTGATCAGCAGGATCGCCACTCCGACGACCAGGAAGACGCCGGAGATCACCGGATAGTCCCGCTCGTAGACGCCCTCCAGGAGCAACTGCCCCATGCCGGGAATGACGAAGATCTGCTCCATCACGACCGTACCGCCGATCAGGAGCGGCGCCTGCAGGCCGACCAGCGTGACGACCGGGATCAGCCCGTTCTTGAGCGCGTGCTGGACCACGACCGCCCGCTCGCGCAGACCCTTGGCGCGCGCCGTGCGCACGTAGTCCTGACGCATCACCTCGAGCATCATCGTCCGGGTCATCCGCATGGTGACCGCGGACATCGACAGTCCGAGCAGGATCGCCGGCACGATCAGGTGGCTCAGGTTGGCGATCGGATCCAGCCAGAACGGCGTGTACTCGAGCGCAGGCGCCCACCGCCACCAGACCGACGGGAAAACCATGACGAGTGTGCCCAGCCAGAAACCGGGCACCGCCAGCATCAGGAGCGAGAACGACCGCGCCGTGTAGTCGAGTGCGGAGTCCTGCCGGGTGGCCGAGAAGATGCCGATCGGCACCGCAACGGACAACGCCACCACCAGCGCCAGCAACCCGAGTTCGAAGGTCACCGGCAGCCGGTCAATGATCTGCTCCGCCACCGGGGTGCTGCGCCAGAGCGACTGGCCGAGATCCCCGCGCAGCGCGTCGCCGGCCCAGCGCAGGTACTGCGTGGCCATCGGCTGATCGAGCCCCATCGCTGCCTCGAGAGCCTCCCGGTCGAGGCTGGTCGAGACATCGTTCTGCGCCAGCATCAGGTCGATCACGTCGCCGGGAATGACCCGCATCGACACGAAGACGATCAGACTGGCGAAGAAGAGGGTCGGCGCCATCGCCAGGAGCCGCCGCAGGATGTATGTCTTCATGGGAAGGTGTCCGAGAATACAGGCGCGCGGACCCTCATGGGGACACCGCCGTCCCCGAAGAGCGACAGCCGGCGGTTAACCTCTACGCAGAGCCATGCTCATCCATGTCCCAACTCCGCCTGGCCTCTGCCGGGCGACATCGCTGGGGCCCGTCCTCGCCGTCATCGCCTTCGGGGCAGCGACCGCGCCGCCCACTCGCGCCCAGGTGGAGCCTGCCCGCGGCGCCCCCGGATCCGGCGCCGCCGAAGTTACCGTTGCCCTGGAAGGCTCCTGGGTCCGGAACGCTGAACTCAGCGATGACCCGGTCGAGCGCCTCGCCAGCCACTTCGTCGAAGGCTTCGTCTCGGGCTGGCTGCGGGAGTTTGCCGAAGACCTTGCCAACCGCCGCCGCAGCCTCGTGATCGACTTCGCTGGGCAGGACGTTCTGGTTCGCAACGCCAAGCGCGAGAACCTCAATGTGCGGGCCGACGGCTACGCCCGGTACGACAGCGCGGGCAACCTGACCACCGTCTTCCTCGCCGAGGATTCGCTCGAGATCGTCACGCAGGGAACCGGCCGGGCTTGGCTCTGGATCGAGACGATCTACCGGCGGGGCGAGCGGCTGGTCCACCTGACCGAGACCCAGAACTTCTCGACCCCCGAGTTCCTCTTCCAGACCGTGTACGACCACGCCGACGGCAAGCCGCCCCCGGGGCGGCCTGCCAAGGTCGAGCAGGGCCGCTCCGCAAGGCCGGCCGCGATCCGCATCGTGCCGCCACGACGCCAGTACCGGGGCTTGCTCTCGGGTCCGGTCGAGGTCCAGACCCTGGTCATCGATCCGTTAATCCAGTCGGTCGAGTTCTTCCTCGACGGCGTGCGGGCGAAGGAAGCCCGGAAACCGCCCTTTGTGGCACGCGTCCGGCTCGACGACCCTCCCCGCCCACAGACCCTGGAGGTCCGGGCCTACACCGACCCGGGAAGGCTCGCCGGCGCCGACCGGATCATTCTCAACAGTCTCGACTCGGCTTTCGGAGTCCGCATTGCAGAGATTCGATCGGTGGGCCCGGCCGGCCCGTCGGCGCTCCGCGTCGCGGCCAACGTCTCCGTGCCGCGTGCCGCGGCCCTCGAACGCGTCGCGTTCTATCGCGGCGACCATCCGGTTGCGACGTTCGACGACCTCGACCCCGCCACGAATCGGGGCGAGGCACGGACCATCCCCGTCGACGCGCTGATCGAGGGCATCTCGCCGGGCGACTTCGTCCGCGTCACGGCGCTGCTCGCCGACGGCCGGGAAATGGAGGACGCCGAACTCCTCCAGGGCGCCGAGCACCGCAGCGAGATCGATGTGCAACTCGTGCAGCTCCAGATCCTCGTTGTCGACCGCGACGGCAACCCGGTCGGCGACCTGAAGGCCGAGGACTTCGAGATTCGCCGGAACGGCGCCTGGCGCCCGGCGGAGAACCTGCACGTCTCGGACGACGTCCCCCTGGTTCTCGGCGTCGCCATCGACTCGTCGGAGAGCATGTACCTGGTCTGGCGCCAGTTGCACGAAGTGGTCCGGGCCTTCTTCGAAGGTGCCCTGGCCGACGACGATCGAGCCTTCCTGGTCGACTTCGACCACACGGTCCGGCCGCTCCAGCCGCTGACTGGAAGCCGGCCCCTGCTGAAGGCCAGACTCCATCGGCTGCTTGCCCAGGGCGGCACTGCGCTGAACGACGGGGTCCTGTTCTCGCTGCTCCAGTTCCGAACCGAACCCGGCCGCCGCGCCCTGGTCGTGGTGACCGACGGCGACGATCTCCACAGCCGTTCCAAGCGCGCGCAGGTCACCGAGTTCGCCGAGCGAATGGGCGTTCCGATCTACTTCATCGCTCTGGGTTGGAGTGAACCTCGGAGTCGCCTCATTCAGAGGCTCAGTCGCCAAACCGGCGGCCGCCTGTTCCGCGTCCACCCGGGCCAATCCCGGGCCGCCCTGGCAAAGGAGATGGAGCAGGTCTTCGACCGGATCAACCAGGACCTCCGGCGCCAGTACGTGCTGACCTACTACAGCGACCGTCCACCGGGAGCGGGTGTCGAGCCGGAGGTTCGAACGACGCGCAAGGGTCTCACCGTGAAGAGCGCGCTGCCGCTCGAGGCGCTTCAATAGCGCCGCCAAGCGCCTCGCAGGCTCGGACTTGGCCCCATCCCCCACCCAACGGTCTCCCACGTGATCGCGACCGTCATCCTGCTGACGGTGCTCGCGACGGCGGTCATCTCCGGCGTGCTCGGCATGGCCGGGGGCTTGGCGCTGATGGCCGTACTCACGAGCCTCCTCCCCATAAGCGGCGCGATGATCCTGCACGGCGCCGTCCAGGCTGCTTCGAACGGCGCGCGCTTCGTGTTTCTGCGCGACCGCATGATGTGGGGCGTCCTGCCCTGGTACGCCGCGGGCGCCGCTCTCTCGGTCCTCGTGTTCGTATCGCTCGCCGTCGTCCCCGACCCGGCGCTGGTGCTGATCCTGGTCGGTAGCTTCCCCTGGCTGGCCCGGCTGCTGCCGACGCTGCGGGGGCTGGACGTGCGCAACCCCAGGACGGCCGCCGCCTGCGGCGCGACCGTTACCGCGGCGCAGCTCCTGGCCGGCGCTTCCGGGCCCCTGCTGGACGCGTTCTACCTCGAGACCGATGTGGACCGGCGCACGATCGTCGCCACGAAGGCGTTCACCCAGACCGTCGGACATCTGCTCAAGATCGGCTACTACGTCTGGGTCTCGCGCACCGTGCTCACGGAGCTGCCCGGAAGCGTGCTTACGCCCTGGCTGATCGCCGGAGGCATGGCCCTCGCCGTGGCCGGCGCGCGGATCGGCACGCTCCTGCTCGGCCGGCTCGACGATCGCCAGTTCCGGCGGGTCACGGGACCGGTGATCCTGGGGCTCGGAGCAGTGTGCGTGGCGAAGGGCGTGCGCGAGTTGCTGCTGGCGGGTTAGGCGTCTGCGCGTTTGCCGTTGGCCTGTATCCTGCATCCATTCGTCTCGGCTTTCGTCTCACCATGACCAGGAACCCCGACAACCGGCGCCAATGGCTGCGCCATGGCCGCGTTCGACCGGCAGCGCTGACTGCGGGCATCCTCGGCTTCGCCCTCTGCCTGCCGGCTGGGCGCCCGGTGGGCGCCCAGGAGCGGCACCCTGACGGCGACGCCGCAACCACGGCCTCGAGCGACCCGATTGCAGCCCTCTCCGGCATCTGGATTCGTGACGAGCGGCTGAGCGAGAACCCCATCGAGAAACTCGAGGAGGCCTACGGTTCGACCTTCGGCGGCGGACCCGGACGATCGGGAGGCGCAACGCCGGGTAGCGGTCCGACGACCGGCTCCGGCCCTGGCGGCCAGGGCCGTTTCGGCGGTTCCGGCGCCGGACGCGGTGCAGGACGGCCGGGCGGCAACCAGGACGCTCCACCGGGTATGCGAGAGACGGCAAGAGAACTCGCGGAACGGCTCGATGTCCTGCTGATTCAGGTCGAGCGACCCCGGCTTCTGATCCGGAATGCAAGGCGCGAAGACCGCATCCTCTTCCTCGACGGACGCGACACCGCGGGCGACGCCGGCGGCCGCACCCGCGCCCGCGTCGTCGGAGACTCCCTCGAGGTCGAGACCTCCACCCCGAACCGGCAGCGGCTCGAGACGTTCTTCCTGGAGGGCGAGCAACTCGTGCTGGTGACGGATGTACAGGGCGGAAGCTTCGCCGACCTGTCGTTCCGCACCGTCTACGAGCGCTCCGGCGACGCCCCGCCCAGCGTCATGCCGCCACCGGCGGCCCGAACGGCCGACGCCGCCCCCGCTTCCGCTCCCGACGACAGTGGCTTCAACAAGGCGGACGATCTGCCGCCGGTCAGAGGCGGCTCGAACAGGCGGTCCGAACGCGCCGATACCGCCCGCAGCGCCCGGCCCGCCACGATTCGCATCCTCCCTCCCGAGAAGGGCTACCGCGAACTGCTCAGCGGCCGCGTCCAGATCCAGACCCTGACCATCGACCCGCAGATCGCGGTCGTCGAGTTTCTCCTTGACGGCGAGGAAGCCGCCCGCTCGACCCGGCCACCCTTCGAGGCCCGCATCGAACTCGCCGATCCGCCTCGCGAGCACACCATCGAGGTCAGGGCCCTTGGCGCCCGGGGCGCCTACGCGGGCAGCGACAAGATCGTCCTGAACCGGCTCGATCCCCCCTTCGCCGTACGGATCGCTGGCATCAGCCCGACCCGTAGCGAAGGCGAGCCGGCGGTGCGAGTCGAGGCGGGCATCTCGGTACCGCGCGCCGAGACCCTGGAACGGGTCGAGTTCTACCGCACCGAACAACTCGTCGCAGCCTTCGAGCACTTCGAAGGACAGGCGGGGCCGAGCGGCGTGCGCAACGTCATCGCCGACGTGCCAACGTCAGGGGTCTCGCCCCAGGACTTCGTCCGTGTGGTGGCGCACCTCGGCGACGGCCGGGAACTCGAGGACGTCGAACTGCTCCAGGGCGCCGAGTTCAGCAGCGAGATCGACGTCCAGCTCGTGCAACTCCAGGTGCTGGTGGTGGACCGCCGCGGCAACCCGGTCGGCGGCCTCAAACCGGAGGACTTCGAGGTGCGCGAGGACGGGCAACTCCGTCAGGTCGAGAGACTCTTCGTGTCGAACGACGTGCCGCTATCCCTGGGCCTGGCGATCGACTCCTCCGGCAGCATGGATCCCATCTGGCAGCAGACGAGCGCGATCGCGGAGGCGTTTCTGGACGGCGCCCTGACCTGGCGCGACCAGGCGTTCCTAGTCGACTTCGACTCCACCCTGCGTCTGGTCCAACCCCTGACCGGTAGCAAGCCGCTGCTTGCGCGCGGTCTCGAACGGCTCTTCCCCCAGGGCAACACCGCTCTCTACGACGCGATCCTGTTCTCCCTGCTCCAGTACGGCGAAGCGCCGGGCCGCCGGGCCCTGGTCGTCGTCACCGACGGCTTCGACTCGAACAGCCGCTCCGATCCGACCCGTGCGATCGACTTCGGAAAGCGCCTGGGAGTCCCGGTCTACGTCGTCGCCATGCGCTCGATCGGCTTCGGCCCAACCACGATGGACGAGGCGAACCTGCGCAACAGCATGCGTCTGATCACCGGCCCTACCGGCGGCCGCCTGTTCCAGATCGAGTCGGTCGCCCAGATGGCAGACGTGTTCGACCACATCGAAGACGAGCTCCGGCGGCAGTACGTGCTGACCTACTACAGCGAGGGCCCCTTCGGCGCCGCGCTCGAACCGGAGGTCCGGGTGACCCGGAAGGGGCTCAAGGTGCGCAGCGCCCTGCCGCTCGAAGCGATCGAGTAGGTCGCCGGGACGAGACATCCGTGAGAGCCACAGCCCCACACCGTGCCGCCATCGGTTGGGCGGCAGCTTCGGCCGTACTCGCGCTCACGGTCTGCGTGTGGGCTCCCGGGGCATCCGGCCAGAACGTTCCGGCGCCGGACGGGTCCGGCGTTCACCCGGATGTCCCTTTCTCCGACCTGCTCGGCCCCTGGATTCGCAACGACGAACTCAGCGAGGATCCGACTCTAAAGGTCCGGAGCACGCGAGCGGCGTCGAAACGCAGATCGCCGACCGTGCACGAGTTGGCCCAGGCCCTTACGGATCGCTACGGCTCGGTGATGATCCGGGTTCTCGAGTACGCCGTCGTGCTCCTCGACGACCGCGGCGGCACCCGTGTCCTGGCGCTCGACGGCCGGCAGCACCCCCTTGGCCGCGGCGTCGACGGGCGCCTTCTCGAAACCGACGAACGCCTCACGATCGAGATGGTCGCTTCGCGCTGGCGCCGATTCGACACCTTCTTCCTGCTGAACGGCCGGCTCGTGCGCATGACCGACCTCAAAGTCCGGTCCCAACCTCAGCTGGAGTTCAGTACGGTCTACGACCGCCCGGAAGTGCCGCCTGCCTCGGATTCCCTCGCCGCCGGGCTGGCGGGCGGCGCCGGCCAGCCCGCCGCTATCCGCATTGTTCCGCCCGAACGCAGGTACGGCGAACTGCTCACCGGCAGAGTCCAGATCCAGACCCTGATCGTCGATCCGCTCGTCGGTGAAGTGGAGTTCTTCCTCGACGGCAAACGGACCAGGCGCGTGCGAAAGCGCCCCTTCAAGACCCGCATCGTATTGGCCGACCCGCCCCGTGAGCAGATGCTCGAAGTCCTGGCCTATGACAGGGAAGACGGGTATATCGGCAGGGACGAGATGCTCCTGAACCAGATCGACAGGCCTTTCGCCGTGCACATCGCTGGGATCCGCGGCACACAGGCAAACGGGGATCCCGCGATCCAGGTGGCCGCCGCCGTGTCGCTGCCGCGCTCGGCGACACTCGAGCGGGTCGAGTTCTACCGGAGCCAGCATCTCGTGTCGGCAAGACACGCCTTCGGTCAGGAAGGGGCCCCCGGCGCCGCGCGCACCATCCCCGTCGAGGCACTGATCGAGGGCGGCCGACCGGACGACTTCATTCGCGTCGTGGCGAAGCTCGCCGACGGCCGCGAACGGGAAGACGCGGAACTCCTCCAGGGAGCGGACTACCAGAGCGAGATCGACGTCCAACTGGTTCAGTTCCAGGTGCTGGTCACGGACCGGGACGGAAATCCCGTCAGCGGACTGTCACCGGAGGACTTCGGAATCCGACAAAACGGCAGGAAGCGCCCCGCAGTGGCCCTCCACACCGCTTACGACGTGTCCCTGGTTCTGGGGCTGGCGATCGACTCGTCGGACAGCATGCTCTCCACTTGGAGTCGCCTGAAGCACATTGCCCGGGGCTTCCTCGAGGCCGCCCTGGGTCCTGGCGACCGGTCCTTCCTGGTCGACTTCGACGACACGGTGCGCCTCGTCCAGCCTCTGACGGCAGACCAACCGCTGCTGCAAAGCCGGCTTGACCACCTGATTCCATTTGGCGGCACGGCGCTCAACGACGGGCTCCTGTTCTCTCTACTCCAGTACCGCCGCGAGCCCGGCCGCCGCGCGCTGGTCGTGGTCACCGACGGCGCCGACCAGCACAGCCGATCCCGACCCGAACAGTCCGCCGACCTCGCGGAGCGGCTGGGCTTGCCGATCTACTTCATCGAACTGGACACATCAGTTCCCGGGACCGGAAACTCATCCGGCGTGGTCGCGCTCAACGTCACACGAACGGCACAGCGGCAACGGGCACGGAAACGGCTCAGCCGGATCAGCCAGCAGACCGGCGGACGCCTCTTCCACATTGAGCTCTACGCCACCACGCCCAGGTGGACCGACCGCATGGAGCAGGTCTTCGATCAGATCGAGGAAGACCTGCGGCACCAGCACGTGCTGACCTACTACAGCGATCAGCCGCCCGGCACGGCGGTCGAACCCGAGATCCGAGTGACCAGGCGGGGGCTCAGCCTCCGGAGCGCGGTACCTCTCCAGGGGATCGAGTAGCCACAACGGAGAGACGAGAGTGAGGATGGCCGCGCCATTTCAGGCCCATGTCGCGAAAGCGACGATTCCCGCCACGCTTGCGCTGGTGCTAGGCATCTCGGCCCACGCGCCGGCAAACGCCCAAGACACCTCCGCCAGGGAGGCAGCCGTTACTTCAGCCGGCTCGGGGCGGCTGATGATTCACATCGTGCCGCCGGACCGCGGCCACCGCGAGCTGCTCAGCGGCAAGGTCGAGATCCAGACCCTGATCATCCACCCCCTGATTACCGCGGTCGACTTCCTCTTCGACGGCAAGCTGATGAAGCGCGTGACGAAGGCGCCTTACGAGACACACATCGAACTGGCCAATCCGCCTCGCGAGCAGACGCTGGAAGTCCGGGGCTACGACGCTCTGGGCGGGCTCCTCGGCACTGACAGGATGATCCTCAACCAACTAGACGTTCCCTTTGGCGTCCGCATCACCAAGATCCGCCGCTTGCCCGCGAATGAGTACACCGCTCTCCGGATCGAGGCGGATGTCTCGGTGCCCCGGTCCGCGAGGCTCGAACGGGTCGCGTTCTATCGCGGCGAACGCCTGGTGGAGGCCGTGCATGAATTCGGCGAGGACGCGGCGCCCGGCGTTCCCCGTACGATCCCGGTCGAGGCCCTGATGGAGTACACGCCAGCGGACGACTTCGTCCGGATCACGGCGACGCTCGCCGGCGGCCGCGAGTTGGAAGACGCCCAACTCCTCGAGGGCGCCGAGTACCAGGACGAGATCGACATCCAATTGATCCAACTCCAATTGCTGGTTACCGACCGCGACGGGAACCCCGTCAGCGGCCTGAAGCCGGAGGATTTCGAGATCCGCGAGGACGGCAGGAAGCGCCCGGTGGAGAACCTCCACACCGCCTACGACATCCCCCTGGTTCTCGGTCTGGCGATCGATACGTCAGACAGCATTGCGCCTGTCTGGCGCCAGGTGAGGGACGTGTCCGTCGGCTTTCTTGACGCTGCTTTGTCACCGGGCGATCGAGCCTTCGTGGTCGACTTCGCCGGCACAGTTCGCCTGGCCCAGCGATTGACCGCGAGTAAACGCCTGCTCGCAAGCCAGGTGAGATCGCTCGTCCCCAGGATCGGCACGGCACTGAACGACGGGATCCTGTTCTCCCTGCTCCAGTACGGTAGTGAACCGGGTCGCCGAGCGCTGGTCGTAGTCACCGACGGCGTCGACCAGCACAGCCGATCCACACCAAGGCAATCCGCCGACTTCGCGGAGCGCCTTGGTCTCCCGATCTACTTCATCGAACTGGACCGACCGGCCAGGCGGACCAGGAGTCGAAACGGCGGACAGGTCCACATTCCGAGAGAGTTGAAACGGCGACAACACCGGAAACGGCTCGATGCGATCAGCCGACAGACGGGCGGCCGCCTCTTCTACGTCGACCTCGGCGCCGACAATCCGCCCTGGACGCAACGGATCCAGAACGTCTTCAAACAGATCGAAGACGACCTGCGCCATCAACACGTGCTGACGTACCACATCGACAAACGGCCGGGGACCCCCGTCGCGCCAGAGGTCAGAGTCACCCGGCGCGGCCTCAAGCTGCGGAGCGCCGTGCCGCTCGAGGCAATCGAGTAGCCGAACGCGCCGTCGCCGGCGCGGAAACGCCGCTTCAACCTCCTTCACTGAGCGGACGTAGCCCCATAGTACGGCAAGCGACGGAACCGGATGCGGGCGGGACGCCCGCGGCCGGGTATCCTCCCCGCGCCGATCCCAAGGGAGGTCACCGCCATGCAGCTCAGCCAGTCCGTAGCCGTCGAACGATACGAGGAGCCGGGACTCGGCGTCGTCGGCGCGATCTGGATCGATAACCCGCCGGTCAACGCCCTGAGCCAGCACGTGCGCGAGGGGCTCACAGCGGCCGTGCCCGCGGTTGCGAACGACCCCGAGATGCAGGCTGCGGTCATCGTCTGCCGCGGCAGGACCTTCATCGCCGGCGCCGACATCCGCGAGTTCGGCAAGCCACACCTGCCCCCGGACACGAACGAGGTCCGGCGCATGATCGAGAAGTCGCCCAAGCCGTTCGTGGCAGCCATCCACGGCACGGCTCTGGGCGGCGGACTGGAGATGGCGATGGCCTGCCACTTCCGGGTCGCCGATGCGCGGGCGCGTCTCGGCCTGCCGGAAGTCAAGCTCGGCATCCTGCCGGGCGGCGGTGGCACCCAGCGCCTGCCCCGCCTGGTCGGCGTGCCGCGGGCGCTCGAGATGGTCACCAGCGGCGAGCACATCACCGCCGCCGAAGCGCTGGACCTGGGCCTGATCGACGGCGTCGTCGACGTGCTTGAGGGCAGCAGCCTCGCTGTCGGCGCGTTCCGTTTCGCGCTCCGCGCCGTGGCCGAGGGCCGGGGCCTGCCGCGGGTGCGGGACATCGAAAGCCACCGCGACGCGGTGCACAAGAACCCAGGCATCTTCGACGACTTCCGGCGGCGGATCGCCCGCAAGACCCGCGGGTTCAATGCCCCCGAAGCCTGCATCCAGTGCCTCGATGCGGCCGCCAAGCTACCGTTCGACGAGGGTCTCCTGCGGGAGGCCGAGCTGTCGCGGCAACTCCACGCGGACCCGCAATCGCGGGCCCAGCGCTACTACTTCTTCGCCGAGCGCGCGGCGCGCAAGATCCCGGACATCCCGGCGGATACCGAGGTCCGCGACATCCGCCGCGTCGGCGTGCTCGGCGCCGGCACGATGGGCGGCGGCATCTCGATGGCCTTCGCCAACGCCGGCCTGCCGGTGTCGATCGTCGAGCAGAGCCGCGACGCACTCGACCGCGGTCTGGCCACCGTGCGGCGCAACTACGAGCGAAGCGCGTCCCGCGGGCGGTTCACCGGGGATCAGGTCGAGGAGCGGATGGCGCTACTCGACGGCGGCACGGACCAGGACGCGCTCGCGGAATGCGATCTCGTGATCGAGGCGGTGTTCGAGGACATGGAGTTGAAGCAGCGCGTGTTCGCCGAGCTCGACCGGATCGCCAGACCCGGCGCACTGCTGGCCACGAACACCTCGTATCTCGACGTGAACGCGATCGCCGCCGAGACCGAACGGCCCGAGGACGTCGTCGGCATGCACTTCTTCAGCCCGGCGAACATCATGAAGCTGGTCGAGGTCGTTCGCGGCGAGAAGTCCGCACCCGACGCGGTCGCCACCGCGATGTCGATCTCCCGGACGATCGGCAAGGCGCCGGTCCTGGTGGGCGTCTGCCACGGTTTCGTCGGCAACCGGATGCTCTTCCAGCGCCGCCTGCAGGCCGACCGGCTGGTACTCGAAGGCGCCCTGCCCTGGGACATCGACCGCGTGCTCTACGACTTCGGCATGCCGATGGGTCCGTTCCGGATGAGCGACCTGGCCGGGCTCGACGTGGGCTGGAACCGCGAGACATCGTCCTCGAGCACGCTCCGCGAGATGCTCTGCGAGCGCGACCGGCGCGGCCAGAAGACGGGCCGCGGCTACTACGTCTACGACCCCGCCACTCGCGCCGCGGCGCCCGACCCGGAGATCATGGACCTCGCCCGGGAACTGGCGGGCCGGCTCGGCATCGAGCAGCGCGAGATCGACGATGAGGAGATCCTCAAGCGCTGCCTGCTCTCCTCCGTCAACGAGGGAGCGAGAATCCTCGAAGAAGGCATCGCCGTCCGCGCCAGCGACATCGACGTGATCTGGATCAACGGCTACGGCTGGCCCGTCTACCGAGGCGGCCCCATGTTCTGGGCCGACGAGTTCGGCCTCGACCGCATCGTCGACATCCTCGACGACTACGCCGCCCGCTTCGACCCCGAGAAGTGGCAGGCCGCGCCGCTCCTGCGCGCAACCGCCACTGCCGGCGGCCGGCTGAGCGGCTAGCCGGCAGCAACCTGCGCAGCCAGGAAAGCGCCCCTGTCTCACCTTCGACTGACACCTGACGGGACCACCAAATCACGCCCCATCTCCGGTCCGGCAACGGCCGTCGACGGGGCGCGCTCCGGACAGACAACGTCGAACGCGGCTTCCGCGGCCGCACCGTCGAGATCATCCAGGTGACGGATCCGGGGCCGCACGGGATTCAGCGGCGAGCCGAGGACGTCTGTCGTTCTGACGGCACGCAAACGCACCCTCGCCGAGTACTGGTCGCCATCCGCGGGGCAGTACTCCTCGGACGCACGAACGGTTAGATGCACATAGCCGTCGTCATCCGGTTGGACAAACTCGGTCAGTTCGATGCCCGCGTTCTCGAGCGACGCGACCGGCCCGGCACCCAACAAGCCGGCCTCCCACTCCGCCAACAGTGGCGTCGAACCTTCGATGGCCGGCCAGCCGAATGTCGGCGGAAAGTCCGCCGGATCGCCATGGACGACACTGCCCGTCCGGTTCAGCCACAGCGACACGGCGACCCGTGAGGTGCCCGACGCCGGCCGCGTCACCCGACCTCCCCGAACCGGCACGCGACCGATCGGCGCATACGTGTGCAAACCGACAACCGTTCCGCCATCTCCCATGGTGCAGCCTGTCTCGCGGGTCACGTACCGTGGCGAGCCATTTTCCGACTCGCGCTCCGCTACCGGACCGCAAGGTACGACTTCACGTTCGGGCGCCGGCAGCACATGGGAGAGAATCCCCACTCGTCCCGTGCTGAGCTGCTTCACGAACGACGCCGTACCCGCACGATTGGCTTCAATCAGGATGTCCGGCGAACCCGGGTTCACCGGTCTCACCTTGCGGTTGCCCAGTACGTCCCTCGACAGCAACGGTGCGACGGCCGTGTTCGATTCGTCGGTCAGCCAGTACCAGCCTCCGTCCGTCAAGCCACGTATCTCCAACGCTGCGTCCGCGCCGGGCTCGCAAACCAGCGCATCGCTCCTGCCGTCGTCAACACCGAACAACAACGACACAAGACCGCCACGACCGGGAGTCAGTTCTCGCGCCACAACCTTCGTCGTGCCGATTCCCCGACACACCAAGAACGCTTCCACCCGATCCGCGCCGGAGCGGGCGCGGCCGACGAAACCGCCGCTGCGTCTGGCAAACGGCACCACGTGACACTCGCCCTCTGCGCAGTTCACCGTCACTGTCTGGCTTTCCAACGAACCGGCGCCTAGGGCGCCTAGGCACACGCACAACCACACCAAGCCCTGAACGCCGGCCCTGTTCACTGCTCGCACCGACAGATCGTCCATGGACTTTCGCCCGAACCTCGTTCCGCGCCAGCGCGTGACTTGTTAGGAGCGTGGCCTGAACGTTCCTTGCGGCCACCAGGCGCCCCGCACGCCAAGTAGACCGAGACCTTCCGTGAACCGACTTCCGGTCGATGCAAACCAGGGTGTTCCCCCGCCTTCACCATTCGCAGGAGTTTACTCCAGGTTGGAGCGCATTTGGCCAAATTCCATCATGCCAAAGATACAGCCTGGCTCTCCGGCGCGCTCGCGCTGCCCGCCACGGCCCAGGCCGACGTGCTGGTCAGCAATTTCGGGAACGCCCAAGCAACGACGAACCTATCGGTCGGCAGATCTGGCTGGGCGAAGTGCTTCAGCACGGGCACGAACATCGGGGGGTATAACCTGACCAGTCTCGAGCTCGACGTCAAGGTCGTGCCGGCTTCGACGGCGAATCTCGAGGTGGCGATCTACTCATCGACCGTGGCGTCGGGCAACGTGTTGCCGAACTCCCAAGTGGTTGCATTGGATATTCCGACGCTGGCCGTGGGAACGAGTACCTTCACGGCGCCGGCGAACACGGTGCTGGCGGCCAGCACGGTCGCTGCCACTGCGAGCTATTGCGTCGTAGTCAGAGACTCGGCGTTTGGCGGGACTACTCTGGAGCTGGGGACGGCCACCACTGGTTCAGCGGACAGCACAGGGCTGACGGGGTGGGCTCTTGGGATGGGGTACCAACAAGCGCCGCTCTCCTCCTGGAGCCTTAACGACATTTCCAACAACATGCGGGTTCGCCTGAAGGTGGACGATAAACCCGTTCACGGGCGAGATCGCCAAGGAAATCGCGTATGTCGTCGTGTATCCGTCTCACGGGCGAGATCGCCAAGGAAATCGCGTATGTCGTCGTGTATCCGTCTGTGCCGCCCGAGGGCGGCGCGGTTAAGGACGCTTTGCCGGTGGATCTGGGCTTCCTCGGTGGTGAGCTTGGTGACCCGAGAGCCGGGACCCTTGACTCGCCGGGGGACGCGGCGATCTTCCAGTTTGATCTGGACGAGCCGAACCATGTCTTCATCCGTGCGTTGACTCCGTTGGAACGATTCACGATGTGGGACCCATCCTCTACCCGCCTCCGCATGGACCTCCTCACTGAAGGGGGAAGTACGGTCGACATGCATCAGCGTTCCGAGCCCTCGAGCACGACATCGTTGAAATTCAAGAATCCCTGACCTCCACGACCTTCCTTGACGCGGGCCGGTACTATCTTCGACTCAGTTTCCATGAGGACGACGACGGCGACTCGCATCCCTTTCCGTACTTCGTTCTCGCGCTGACGGATCCCTCGCAGATCGAGATCCACGAGGAATGCTCCTCGCTTGGCGCGTCATCCAGCGACCCCCTGCAACCATGCCAGTGGCATCTCGATGCCATCAGGGTCCAGCCGGCCTGGGATGCAGGCTATAGCGGCGCCGGCATTGAGGTGCTGGTTTCTGACGATGGAATCGACGACCTCCACGAGGACCTGAAACCGAACCTGCACCCGAGTCGCGTGGTCGATTTTCGCGAAGCCGGCAGCAATATCTTTCAGGGTTACCATGCTCACGGCAGCGCCGTAGCCGGCGTAGTTGCCGCGCGCGGTGACAACGATCTCGGGGGCCGAGGCGTGCCGCCGAGAGCGAGCCTCCGTGCGCACAATCTCGTCCCGTATGCGACGACCGGGTTCATCGCCCAGTCTCTTAGCCGTGACGTGGCCACGGTCGCGATCATGAACAACAGTTGGGGCCGGGTGCCGCGCCTACACGGGTGTACCGGTACTGTTCAACGACGTCAGTTCGGGGATCGTAAGGTCCCGAACGTGGGACTTCGGCGACGCCACGACGCCGAGCAGCCCCCGGGTCTCCCATTCGTGGGCGGAGCCGGGCTTCTACACGGTAACGTTGACGGTGACTGACGGCGCGGACCGATCAACGGTGGCCCGGGTCTTCCTGGTCGAATCGAGCGAACCCGCAGGGTTCTGCGAAGCGGGCGCCGACACGCTGTGCCTGCGCGACTCGCGATACCAGGTCCGCGTCAAGTGGTGGAATGAGGGCGGCCGAACCGGTAGAGCCCGCGTGGTCCACGCGGGCACGAACGACTCAGGATTGTTCTGGTTCTTCGACCAGGACAACTGGGAAGTGCTCATCAAGGTGCTCGACGGCTGTGCACAGAATGGACACATCTGGGTCTTCGGCGGCTCAACGACCGATCGTGGATACCGCATCGTAGTCACCGACACGGTGACCGGCACTTTCCGAGAGTACACGAATGAGCCGGGACACCCGGCCCCGGCCATCACGGATGTCGTCGCGTTCGATTCCGAATGCCGCGGCGCCGGCGCCGCCGGGGCGCCGCAGAGCGCGCAGGCCCCGCCCTAGAGAGAGCTGGAGAGTCACACGACCTGCCCGAGACACCTCGCGAAGAAAGAGAGCGTGAACCATGGAAGTGACGGCTGGAGCGAGACTCCCGATTGCGGCTGCCGTAGCGGCGCTTGCCGTGACGCTCCTTGACACGGGTTCCATAGCCCAGGCCCAGGTGTACATCACAGGAAGATCGCAGCAGGTTCCGGCAGAACCGCCGCGGTACAGTTCGGGGCGCCTCACGAGCCGTGACACCTCCGGGAGTCGGCCTTACGTCTGGCAGGACGGAGGCCGAACCAGGACCGCACGCCTCTTGCCGAATCTCGTGCTCCGCAAGGTGAACCCGGCAGCGCCTCGGCAACAAGACGAAGAGGTCGTCGAAAAAAGGGGGAACGCCCTGATCGTCCGCCGCGGAACCAGTGAATCGGCGGACCCGGGAGAACCCGTCTTCCTCTCGCGGGCGGGGACTCTTCTGACCCTTCCCGGCGGTGTTCTTCTTGTGTTCCACGAACACCTGAGTGGAGCGGCAATAGAAGCTCTCCTGGCCGGGCATGGGATCGCTCCTGAGCGTCTCTCGCCACTCGGCATCACCAACGGTTTCCTGCTAGCCACGGATCCGGGGCTGCCATTGCTGGAAACGGCCAACGCTCTGGCGGGCGAGGAGGGTGTGCGGCTGGCAAGCCCGAACTGGTCTTACCCCATAACGAATCAGTGAAATGCGGACGTGACGCGCCCAAGCACCGAAAACTGCACACTTCTGAGGCTCGGATGCCCTGCAAGGATGTCCCGGCCAGGGCTCTGGGGCTCCGGTGTCGTCCGGAGGGAGCGTAGCGACCGGAGGACGACACCGGACGCGCGTTGGGCCAAGGGTCGGTCGACGCTCCAGAGGGCGCTCGCCCGTCGTGCCGTGTCGTCGCATGTGGTCGCCTATGAGCCGACGGGCCCTGGCACCGGGACTTCGAGGAGGCTCCACTTGCGTCCCGACCCAAGCCCGAGAGCCCTCCACCTTCGCCAGCGCCTCGCGCAGGTCTTCGGCCGGAAGGAACCGATGGTGCTTCCGCTGCTTCCGGCCCGCCGGCAACACCGCCGAGAGAGTGCTCGTCGGGTCGTCCGCTCGATAGCCGGCCGCCACGCTCCTGGCCATGACGCCCGCGATCCTCTGCCGCAGCCGCTGCCCGGTGGCCCTCTGTCGTCGCCACAGCGGAACCAGGACCCGCATCAGGTCGGCGGTCTTGATCTCGTCGACCGGCAGGTCCCCGAGGCTAGGGAACGCATGGCGCTCCATCAGCAGCCTGGGGGCCGAGGACTGGCGAGTGGAAACGCCGGCGTTGCGGGCCTTCGACAAGGCGACCGGCGAACTCGTCGGAGAAATCGAGCTGCCGGCGCACACGGACGGCAGTCCGATAACGTTCCTGCACGATGGCCGCCAGTACCTGGTGTTCGCGCTCGGCGGGCGCGGCGCCGCGAAGTTCGAGTTGATCGCCTACCGGCTGCCAGCGTGACGCCGCAGCACCCGGACGAGCGGCAGTGCCCGCCGATGGGCTCGCTGCAGCCTCTGCATCATCATCCGAGGGAAACGCCATGACATCGAAGTTCCGGTCCATGCCTCTCCTTTCGCTCGCGCTCGTCGCCACCCTGCTCGCAGCCGCCCTCGCCTGCGCGCCGGCGGGGAGCGACCTGTCTACGGCCGACGACAGCGCAGGCTTCGGCGCCTACACCCGGGAGGCGACCTACGACGGCGCCAACCGTTACTCCGTCTACGTGCCGATGGCCGACGGCGTCCGCGTCTCGGTCGACTACTTCATCCCGACGGCAGGCGGCGCGGAGGCTTCGGAACCGCTGCCGACCATCCTCCACTACACGCGCTACACCCGCGCCTTCCTGATCGAGGACGAGAACGGGGAGCCCCAGCTCTCCGCCACGGGCGAGCGGGATCCAGTCCTCCAGCACATGCTGCACCGCGGCTACACGGTGGTCGTGGCCGACGCCCGCGGCACCGGCGCCTCGTTCGGCGTCCACAACGGCGCCTTCTCCATCGAGGAGACCGCCGACTCGTACCACATCATCGAGTGGATCGCGGCGCAGCCCTGGTCGGACGGCAACGTCGGCATGCACGGGCGTTCCTATCCCGGCATGACCCAGTACCAGGCAGCGACCCAGGCGCCACCGGCGCTCAAGGCCATCTTCGCCGAGATGGCCGGACCGACGCCCTACGACTTCGTGTTCCGGGGCGGCACCTACAAGAACGAGTTCATCGACACCTGGGGCTCAGGCACCAAGCAGGCGGATCTCTCGACGGCGCCCGCCCCAGTCGACGACGACGCCTCTGGCGCCATGCGCAACGCGGCGGTGGCCGAGCACGCCGCCAACATCTGGGCGCAGGACCTGGTCGGCACCGAGGCCGCGGCGCTGCGCGACTGGACCTACGAGACGGAGAGCGCTCTCGCCAACTGGGACACCACCGGCACCATCGACGATCTCGGAGCGATCGACGCCTCGGGGATCGCGATCTACCACCTGGCCGGCTGGTACGACATCTACACCTCGCAACAGCCGATGCTCTACGCCAGCCTCGACTCCGCGCCGCAGAAGATGATGATCGGCCCCTGGGTCCACAGCGGCGGCTACGGCGGCGCCGTCCACAAAGCCGAGTTCCTGCGCTGGTACGACCACTGGCTCAAGGGCATCGAGAACGGCGTGATGGACGAACCGCCGGTCCACTACTACGTCATGGAGGGAAACCACACCCTGCCCGAGGATCCGGCGATCGAGACCAGCCTCGACGAGGAGCGGAGCGAAGATGGCGCGACCTGGATCGGCACGGACGTCTGGCCGCCCGAGAGCCTCTCCAACCGCCGCTTCGAACTCGCTGCAAGCGGCGCCCTCGCAGACAGCGCCGGCGATCCCGGCCAGGACGACTACACCGTCGACTACACGTCGGCCATGGGCTCCTTCTCCCGCTGGATGAACGGCCACGGCTCGCGGCGTCAGGACCGGCGGGGTACGACCTTCTTCGACGAACGGTCAGCCGAGAACGAGCAGGCGCTCACCTACACGACCGAATCCATGACCGAGAAGATGACCATCGTCGGCTATCCGGTCCTACGGCTCAACGTGACCTCCACCCACGACGACGGCGACTTCTTCGTCTACCTGGAGGAAGTCGACGCGGACGGACGCTCGCACTACGTCACCGAGGGCGCCCTGCGCGCGTCCTACCGGGCCGTCGGCGACGCCCCCTGGGAGGACTTCGACCTCCCCTTCCACCGCGGCAACGCGGAAGACCTCGAGCCCTTGCCCGACGAGCCCGCCGAACTCCTGATCGACCTGATGGGCACCGCCATCACGATCGACGAAGGCCACCGCCTGCGACTCTCCATCACCGGCGCGGACGCCGCGAACCATGCGCTCTATCCGGATCCGGAAGGCGTCGACGCACCGACGATCTCGGTGCATCAGGGGGGTGAGGACGGTGCCTGGCTGGACCTGCCGGTGGCGGGATCGAACCGCCAGAGTTAGCCCCTTTCTGGTGGGTAACTTTCCGTTGTGACGCTCAAAAAGGAATCGTGATGGACAGAATGCACCGATTCGGTTACGCTTTCCGCCGATGTTCGACCGCTTCTACCGCCCCCCATCGGCGTCAAGCTACTTCCTGTTCGGCCCCCGCGGAACCGGCAAATCGACCTGGCTGCAGCAGCACTACCCCGAGGCCCTCTTCGTCGATCTGATCGACCCGGAGGAGGAGCGGTACTACGGAGCGGCCCCGGAACGCCTGCGGGCCACGGTAGCTGCGAGCCCGGCGAGACGGCCGGTCGTCATCGACGAGGTCCAACGGGTGCCGCAGCTTCTCCAGGTCGTGCACCAACTGATCGAGCGCGACAAGACTCTTCGCTTCGTGCTCACCGGATCCAGTGCCCGAAAACTCCGGCGTACGGGTGTGGATCTGCTGGCCGGGCGGGCGCTTCTGACCACGATGCACCCCTTCATGGCGGCCGAGCTCGGCACTGCCTTCAGCCTTGGCAGTGCTCTGGAGCTGGGCCTGATTCCGCTGGTCGTGGACGCACCCGAGCCCGAAGCGGCTCTCCGCACCTACGCGGGCATCTACGTCCGCGAGGAAGTGCAGGCCGAAGGTCTGCTGAGAAACGTCGGCGCGTTCGCCCGCTTCCTCGAAGCCGCCAGCTTCAGCCACGCGTCGGTGCTGAACGTCTCCAATCTGGCCCGCGAATGCCAGGTCGAACGGAAGGTGACGACGAGCTACCTGTCCGTGCTGGAGGATCTTCTCCTTGCGTTCACACTTCCGGTCTTCAGGAAGCGGGCTCGGAGGCAAATGACGGTTCACCCGAAGCTCTACTTCGTCGACGCCGGCGTGTTTCGCTCGCTCCGTCCCCGGGGGCCGTTCGACCGCACCGACGAACTGGCTGGACCGGCCCTCGAAGGTCTGGTGGCCCAACATCTTCGGGCATGGATCGCCTACTCCGGACACGACGATACCCTGTTCTTCTGGCGCACCAGATCCGGCAGCGAAGTCGACTTCGTCCTCTACGGGGAAAGTGGGCTGTTCGCGATCGAGGTCAAGAACCGCGGCACGCTCCATCCCCGTGACTTCAGGGGACTCAACGCCTTTGTCGAGGACTATCCGGAAGCGACCCCGGTGCTCCTGTACGGCGGCCCGCGAACGTTCCGACGGGGCGTTCTCTGCCTGCCTTGCGAGGGATTCCTGCGGCGCCTGGCGCCGGAGCTGTCCCTGGAAGCAGCGCTACAAACAACTTCCGTTTGATTCGTTCTCCGATCGGCCCCGGCCGTTCACGGGAACAGACGCCGGTCCCACCAGACGGGCGTCTCCAGCCCGACCTCGATCGCCAGCCCCTCGTAGTCGGGATGGCTCGTGTTGATGACGACGTTGCTCTCCATGCGCGCCACGACCGAAGGCACGACGAGGATCACGCTTCGGCGCTCCTGGTACCAGTCCCGGCCGAAGCGCTGAGACGCTGCACGGGTCGGCCGATGCCAGTCCGGCAGGATATCGGCCGTCACGACCTCGCAGCTCGTTCCCGCGGGCAGGACGATCTCCACGAAGTGCTGGTTCGGGGGAACGCATCCAGGCCAACCAACCAGCATCTCCAACATCGCCGTCGAGTAGTTCCGCGAGACATAGATCACTTCGGCGCCGGCCTGGTGCCATCTGCCGGCAGCGCGCTTGGCGCCCTCGACACTCCACACCGGGAACCTCCCGTCGGCGTCGCCGATGCGATACGCCCACATCGGCGACGCAAGCCGCCGCACCATCAGACGGGAAAGCCGGCCTCAGCCTGATGAATCACATCGAGCACCGCCCGCGCGCCGGCGGAACTCGAGCAGGCGACATCGAGCGGCCTCTCGCCATCCAGCAGAGCATGCCGCGACGGACTACGCGCCGGCCATCTCCCATGACCGGACTTCGCGGCTAGCGGTGGGGTCCCCTCCAGCCAGCACCAAGGTCCACATGCGACGGACTTCGGCGCCGTGCGAACCGTCGGAATCGCACGTGGCCGCGTACCAGCCAACGAGGGTTGCCGTTGCGCCCGCATCGCGGTCGATGAACGCATGGAGCCGAAGGTCACCGCGGCGATCGGTTCCCTCCGCGCCGTCCCGGCGTTCGAGCTCGACATCCGAGAACCCCAGCACGCGGCGGTGGACCGGGAACAGGGCCTTGTACGCGCTCTCCTTGGCAGAAAACGCAACCGTGAACATTTCCGCCTCGGTCAATCCGCCGAACTTCCCGTAACGCAGCTCCATTTCCCCGTCGGTGAGCACGCGCCCTCCGAGCCGCGTAGCCTGCTGCACCGACACGACACGCTCCACGTCGACGCCGAGACCCCGGTATCTCCCCGCCGACGCGACTGCCGAGAAACCATAGCCGGCGCCGTGCGAGATCGAACCGACCACACCCTGCGGCCAAATGGGGACATCGTCGTCGTCCGCTTCAAGGTTGCCGCCCGAAGCGGCGGTGCCAAGGAGGTCCATCAGAGCAAGCCGGGCGGCGATCCGGCCGGCCAGGTACTCCCGCCGACGCTTGTCGATAGCTCCCTTGAGGGTGCCCGGCATCTCGATCGCGAGACATCGCGCTTCCTCGATCAGGTCGTCCAGCCGACTGATCGCCCTCGCGGCCGCGGCCACGTCCTGAGGAAGAGTCCGAGCCAGAGTTGCGGGAATCCCCCTCGCCGTGCTCACGCCAGAAAGTAGCGCCGCTGCTCCGGCGTCGGCACCGGGCACTCGGCCAACCGCCGCCCGACGCGGTGCCGGTTCCGCGCCACCAACCGGTAGCCCCAGTCCAGAACCGGCCGCGGCGCCATCCGCGGAAGCAGCGCGAGCCAGCGTTCCGGTCCCCGCAACTGGGACGCCAGCCAGATCACCGCCTCGCTGCGCACCCGGATCTCACCCACCGAAGCATCGGTTGGAAGAATGCCGTCGCCCGCGTCGGTGGCCGCCGTGCCGGTGGCGTAGGGCAAGCTCTGGATCACCATGCTGTCGAGCCCGGCGAGGTCGGGCCGTATCTCGGTCAGGCGCTCGAACAACTCACCGTCCTGCGGCGCAAAGCGGACCCCCGACGGCACGCCCCGAACCAGACACCGCGCAACCGACCAGTTGCAGAGCGCGCAGTCACCGTCGTAGTAGACGATGACCCTGGCTGGCCAAGGCTCGCGGCGCTTGTCCATGGCCCTTCATTCTACGGCCGCCGCCGCGCCGCGGTTCGGGGCGGCCCCCGGCAGCAACGGCGCGGCCCTCCCCATCGCCTCTTCGGCGGCGCCTACGAGCCGGTCCAGCCCCGCCCGCGTTCGCGCGCTGACCGCGATCGCATCGAGCCGCTCCGCCAGCAGCCGGGCACGCTCCTCGGTCACCAGGTCGCACTTGTTCAGCACCACCAGCAGCGGCTTCGATTTGAGCGACAGCTCGTCGATCAGCCCTTCCACCGCCTGCACCTTGGAGCGCCACGCAGGATCGGAGCCATCGACGACGTGCAGCAGCAGGTCCGCATCGCCGAGCTCCTCCAACGTGGCGCGGAACGCCCGCACCAGGTCGGGCGGGAGTTCGGCGATGAAGCCGACCGTGTCGGTGATCACCACCTCGCCTTCCCTCGGAAAGCGAATCCGCCGGCTGGTCGGGTCGAGCGTCACGAACAGTTGCGACGCGGTCTTCACCGAACTCCGGGTCATTGCGTTGAGAAGCGTGCTCTTGCCGGCGTTCGTGTAGCCGATCAGGGACAGCACCGGCACCCGCCGGTCGCGCCGCCGGCTGCGGGCCACGTCCCGTTGCCGCGACAGCCGCTCGACCTGCTTCTCGAGCTTGCGGATCCGGTCGCGAAGACGCCGGCGACCGACTTCGAGCACCGTTTCGCCCGGCCCGCGGCCGCCGATGCCTCCTGTGAGCCTGGACAGGCCCTCGTCCTTCTCGGTCAGCCGCGGCAGGGAGTAACGCAACTGGGCCAGCTCGACCTGCAGCTTGCCGTCCCGGGAGCGGGCGCGCTGCGCGAACACGTCCAGGATCAGTTGGGTGCGGTCGATCGCCTTGAGGCCGGTCGCGTCCTCGAACGCGCGCGCCTGCGCGGGCTTCAGATCGATGTCGAAGATCGCCACTTCGGCGCCGGCGCGCATGCTCTGCAGCACGATCTCGGTCAGCTTGCCGCGCCCCACGACGGTCCGCGGGTGAACACGTGACCGGCGCTGGCGCATGACGCCCGCCACGTCGACACCCGCCGAGCGGACGAGCTCGACAGTCTCCCGAAAATGGCCGTCGTCCGGCCGGACGCCGATCACGAGCGCCCGTTCCCGCTCCGCTTCGCGTCCGCTGCGCCGCCGACCCATCTCCCGTTCGACCGCCCGGATGGTTGCCGCGAAGTCGAGTTCCAGTTGGTAGACCTGCGGCGCCTCGACGCGCAGGAAGGGCGTGGTCTCCGCGGCGCCCTCCGCTGCCGACTCGGGCGCCAGGTACGCGACCTCGATACCGCCCGCCGAGCCGTCCTCCAGAGCCTGCACTACCGCCACCATGTCCAGTCGCAGCAGCGCCAGGTCGTTGAGGTCGTCGGCTGTCAGGCTCTCGCCGCGCAGGTGGGTATGCACGAGGCGCAGTCGGCGGAAACGCCCCGGACCGCCCCGCAGACGGCCGATGTCGGGAATCTCGAGCTGCCTGGCGTCGCCGACGATCACCCTGCTGACCGCGCCGTCGCGGGTCAGCAGCACGCCGACCTGACGTCCGATCTCACGCGAGAGCGCGCACAGGTGACGAGCCAGTTCGGTCGAGACCACCTGGTCCGGCCGCACCTTCCGCCGGTAGGTCCGTTCGAGCGCGCCGCGCTGTGCCGCCTTGAGTCCGCGGATGTCGCCGTGCAGTGGTCTCATTCGGGCCAATCGGTGGGTTTCGGTCGCAAAGTCAAGAAACTGCTATGCTTGCCGCCTCGGCGGCGACGCTGGCCCCACTCGGCAAGCGCCGCGTAACTCGACAGCACGAGTCAGCGCTTGGCTTCAGCCTTTGTCCTCTAGACAGTCCGTCCATTCTGAGACGACTCACGTCGCCCGAGGGCCAACTGAAGACCCCGTGGTGCACTCAAGGCTACACCCGCCGCCCTAAATGACGCTCCGGTACTACAACCGATTCGCGCAGGTGGACCTGCAGCGAACGCAGGGCAGCCGCCCAGCGGGTTCCGTTCATGGAATCCCGCCGTGGCCCGGCGCCCACGCAACCGGAGGCGTCCACACCGATTCAACCGACGGCGCACTCGCCGTCACCCGGAGACTTTGTGACCCGAAGAATGCTCATCAACGCGCAGAGCTCGACCGAGCTCCGCATCGCCATCGCCAACGACTCGGTACTCGAAGACCTGAAGGTCGAGATCGCCGAGCGTGGCCTGACCCGCGGCAACATCTACTACGGCAAGATCGCGAACATCGAGCCGAGCCTGAACGCCGCCTTCATCGACTACGGCGCCCCCAAGCACGGCTTCCTGGCCATCCAGGATGTCGTGCCCGACGCGTACTACCAGGCGGCGTCTAAGTCCCAGCGAGCCAAGATCGAGGACGTGCTCGTCCGCGGCCGCCCGATCGTGGTTCAGATCACGCGCGAGCCGGAGGGCAACAAGGGCGCTGCCCTGACCACGAACCTGAGTCTGGCGGGGCGCTACCTGGTGCTTTCGCCCTTCGACAAGACCTGCGGCGTCTCCCGCAAGGTCGATACCGAGGATGTCCGCCTCAAGCTGAAGGCGATGGCGGAGTCCCTGCCCGTCCCGGACGGCGGCGGCGTGATCGTGCGGACCAACGCGCTCGGCCAGACGAAGACCGCCCTCAGCCGGGACATTAACGCGCTGCTCCGGCTGTGGAAGCGCATCTCCCGGGACGCCCGCGACTCCAAGGGCACGAGGCTCCTCTACAGCGATCAGGACATCGTGCTGCAAGGACTGCGCGACTACCTGGACAGCTCGATCCAGGAGGTCTGGGTCGACGAGGACACCGCCCACGGGCGCGCCGAGCAGTACATGCGCGCCTTCATGCCGCGCAGCAAGACGGTCCTCAACCGCTACACCGGCCGCCGGCCGCTCTTCTCGGTCTACGACCTGGAACCCCAGATCGAGAACATCTTCGAGCGCCGCGCCGACCTGCCCTCGGGCGGTTCGATCGTGATCGATCCGACCGAGGCCCTGACCGCCATCGACGTCAACTCGGGCCGCTCCAAGAAGGCGTCGAGCCAGGAGGAGACGGCGGCGAACACGAACGTCGAGGCCGCGGCGGAAGTCGGCCGGCAACTCCGCCTGCGGGACATCGGCGGCCTGATCGTGGTCGATTTCATCGACATGCGCAGTCCGCGCAACCGGCGCAAGATCGAGAAGGCGATGAAGGACGCAATGAAGGCGGACAAGGCGCGCTCCAGTGTCGGCCGGATCAGCGCCAACGGACTGCTCGAGATCAACCGTCAGCGGATCCACCAGGCGCTCCAGTTGCGCACCCACGGCGACTGCCCCAACTGCGCCGGTACCGGCCGCGTCGCCAGTCCGGACCTGGTCGCCCTGCGACTCCTCCGCAACATCGAGTCCCACGGCGCCGGCGGCTACATGCGGGGCGTGCAGATCGCTCTGCATCCGGAGCTTGCCGACTTCCTCCAGAACCGGCATCGCGAGGCGCTCGTCAATCTGGCCCGGGAGTTCGATATCGAGATCGAGATCGCAGGTCAGCCGCAAATGGAGGGCCGCGAGCCGGAGATCAGTTGGATCGCCCGCGACCTGGCCGAGGTCAAGAAGAGGGAGAAGGAAGAGGCCAAGGAGAAGAAGCTGGAGCAGGAGATGCTCGCCACTCCCTCGATCGGCGACACCGACGAAGAACACGAAGAACACGAGGCGGAAGCCGGCGACAGCCCGGCCGAAGGCGCACCGAAGCGGCGCCGGCGCCGGGGCGGACGGAGACGACGGTCCGCAGCCGCGCGCAAGGCGAAGGAAAAGGAAGAGGCCCCCAAGAAGGACAGCGCCGCCAAGCAGGCGAAGAAGAGCGAGAAAGCGCCCGCCAGGGCGAAGAAGACGGCGGGGACGGCCGCCATCAAGGTGCCCGGCATCGACACTCCGGCGGCGGATGCAGCGCCCGGCGGCAACGGCAAGGCCGGCGACGCAGCCGCGCCGAGCGGCGGCAACGGCGCGCCACGCCCGACAAAGCGGCGGCGGCGGCGACGGCGGCCCCGCCGATCCCAGGCCGCCGCGGCGGGCAGCGAGTCGCCGCCGGCCGAGACGAGTCCCTGACAGGCGCCGGCAGCTCCCCGTACCTGGGAACGCGGGCATCCTGCCCGCACCCGGCGCGAAGCGACGGTCCGCGCTGTCGGAGATTCCGGCAACGCCTCGCACCGTCGACCTAAACCCCTGAAAACAGGGATGTTTGACAAGGACCCGGCCAATCCATAACTATCGCGTCGTAGTCGTTCCGCTCGCGTCGCGAGGCGTCGGCGGCAGTTTCGGGGTCAATCGGGGCGATCCCGCGACTGGGTGGGGTGGGACCCACCACTTTGTGGATGTGCCCGGAAAGGAGGTGGTCTAGTGGAGTACTGCAGATGCGGCTTGATGGAGGTGGCGGCGCCCTAGGTAACCCCTGCTTGGCGTAGGGCATCTCCTTCGGGAAGCAATCCCACGCCATCCCATCGGCCAAGAACCCGGATGGCGCGGATCGCGCCACCCGGGTGTCATCCATGCGTCCGCTGACGGACGCCTGGACTGTTTCGCGGGTGGCGCGGATCGCGCCACCCGGGTTCCTGACTCACCATTCACCGGCGGAGACTGAACATGGCAGCGATCGGCACCCCCACAAAGCTGCTCGAGGGCAAACCCAAGGTCAAGGGCTCGCTGCGTTTCTGCGGCGACCTCGAACGGCCCGGGCTGCTCCATGCCCGTCTGGTCACCAGCCCACACGCGCACGCCGAGGTGCTGAGCATCGATACCGCGGCGGCGGAGGCCCTGCCCGGCGTCGCCGCCGTTATCACGGCGGCAGACCTGCCCGAACTCCCGGCCAATAGCCGGGCGATGCTCATGCTCGCTCGCGATCGGGTGATCTTCGTCGGCCATCCGGTCGCCCTGGTCCTGGCCGAGAGCGAGGCCCGAGGCGCGGATGCAGCGGAAGCGGTCGAGGTCGACTACCGGCCGCTCGACGCCGCGGTCACCCTGGAACAGGCCGAGGCCCCTTCGGCGCCGCCGGTGTGGCCCGACGGCCTGCCCGGCCAGTCCGCGGAGGCGGCAGCGCACGGCGCCGGGGGCGCGGGCGACGACGGCGGCAATGGTCCATCGTCGCCCAACGTGACGAACCGCATGCGCTTTGACCGCGGCGACCTCGCCGCCGGCTTCGCCGCCGCCGACGCCGTGGTCGAGCGGAGCTTCACCACCGCGTCCGTTCACCAGTCCTACCTCGAACCGCACGTGGCATTGGTCGACCCGGACCCGATGGGGACCGGGATGACGATCTACAGCTCCACACAGGCGACGTTCTACATCCGGGACACGGTCGCCTACGTGCTCGGCCTGTCCCACGAGCAGGTGCGCGTGATCGGCACGCCGGTCGGCGGCGGCTTCGGCGGCAAGTTCCTGCTCTACGAACCGCTCCTGGCCATCGCCGCGACGCAGCTCCAGCGCCCGGTGCGACTGATGATGAGCCGGACCGAGGAGATGCTGGCCGCCACTCCGGCGCCCTCGACGCGGATCACGATCCGCGCCGGCGCCAAGCGGAGCGGCGAACTGACCGCGCTGGAGGCCGAGTTGGCGATGGACTGCGGCTGCTTCCCGTCGTCCATGACCGCACTTGCCGGCACCCTGCTCGGCAGCTCCTACCAGACGCCGAATCAGTCCGTCGGCGGCTACGAAGTGGTCACGAACAAGCCGTCGATCGGCGCCTACCGCGCGCCGCTGGCGCCGCAGGCGGCGTTCGTGGTCGAGACCGTCCTCGATCAACTGGCCCAGGAACTGGGGCTCGACCCGCTCGAGATGCGGCTCATGAACGCTTCGGAGTCCGGCCAGCCGATGGCCTCGGGAATGCCCTGGGCCGGCATGGGCCAACGGCAGGTGCTGGAGGCGCTCAAGGCCCACCCCTCGTGGCAGAACCGCGAACAGGCAAGGGCCGAGGGCCGCGGGGTCGGCATCGCGCTCGGGGCCTGGCCCGGCGGCACGGAGCCCGCGGCTGCCGCCTGCGCGCTCCAGGGCGACGGTACGCTCAAGGTTCACATCAGTTCGGCCGACATCACCGGCACGAACACGAGTCTGGCCCTGATCGCGGCCGAGGCCTTCGGCGTCGAACCGGAACGCGTCACGATCGCCACCGGCGACACCTCAAGTGGGCCGTTCGCCGGCTCCTCCGGCGGCAGCAAGATCCTCTATACGGTCGGCCCGCCGGTCATCCAGGCCGCCCGTGAGGCCCGGCAGCAGACCCTGGAACTGGCCGCGGCGACCTTCGAGGCAGCACCCGAAGACCTGGAGATCGTGGACGGAGAGGTCCGGGTCAAGGGCTCTCCCGACAAGGCCATTCCGCTCAAGAAGATCGCCCGACGCACGATGCGCTTCGGCAGCCGGCAGGCGCCGGTGTTCGGCCACGGACGCCACGCCCAGACCGGTCAGGCGCCCGGTTTCTGCGCCCAGCTTGCCGAGGTGGCCGTCGACCGGGAAACGGGCCGGGTGAAGGTCGAGAAGGTGGTCGTCGTCCAGGACTGCGGACGCGCGATCAACCCGCCGGCGGTCGAAGGGCAGATGATGGGCGGCGCCATGCAGGGCATCGGTTGGGCGCTCTACGAGGAGATGGCCTACAGCGACGACGGCCAACTGCTGACGGCGACCCTGAACGACTACGCCCTGCCTCACTTCGTCCACGGACCGACCGAGGTCGAGACGGTGCTTGTCGAGGTGCCTTCGGACGCCGGTCCGTTCGGCGCCCGGGGCGTCGGGGAACCGCCGGTCATTCCCACCGCGGCCGCGGTCGCCAACGCGATCGCCGATGCCTGCGGCGCCAGACTGACGGAGTTGCCGATGACGCCGCCGCGGGTTCTGGCAGCGTTGGGCGGCGCCTGACGGACACCGGAACGCCGCCGATACACTGAGGGCGAGGATGGTCCGCGGCGGCATCGAGACTTGGGCACTGGCGGCCGCCGGGCTGCTCGCCGCGGCAGCGCTCGGTGCGCCGCTCCTGGGCGTTGCCGCGTGGCAGCCCTTGGGCGTCGGCGGCGCCGTGGCGCTGGGTCTGCTCTACGTCGTTTGCCGCGTTCTGGCGCTGGAACCGCTCCTCGACCGCTCAACGGCCTCGAAGCGGCCACCGCTCGTCTTTCTGCTCCTGCCCTTCGCCTTCTACCTGGCGCTGATTCCGTGGTCGACCAGTACGCGGCCGCCCGACGGCGACGAGCCCTGGTTCCTCCTGGTCACCCACAGCATCGCCTACGACTTCGACCTCGACCTGGCCAACAACTACCGCGACCAGGACTCCCTGGCCTTCATGCCCCGGGCGATCGAGCCCCAGCCGGGAGACCCCGAAGGACCGGGCGGCGCCGTCTATTCGCGGCACGGCGCCCTGCTGCAGGCAGTCATGGCGCCGGCATACCGATTGGGCGGCAGGGCCGGCGCCATGGTCGTGATCGCGGCGCTGGCCGCGCTCAGCGCCTGGCTCGTGCTCGATCTCACCGCGTTCAGCCCAGACTCCCGGGCAAGACTCCTCGTCTACTTGACATTCAGCTTCGCCGCTCCGTTCCTGCTCTACAGCCAACAGATCTGGGCCGAGGTCGCCGCCGTTCTGCTCGCGGTCGCGGCCTTCCGGTGGATCGGGCTGCTCGTCCCCGGCGAGCCAGTCCCGGAACGCCAACCCACCGGCAACGACGACGCAGCCGGTCGCGGAACCTGGCTGCTTCTCGCCCTGTCCCTGGCCCTGCTGCCGGCGCTCAAAGTCCGACTCGTTCTCGTCAGCGCCGCGCTCGCCCTGATCTGGGTGCTGCGTCTCGAGCCCGGACGCCGACGCCGCGGCATGTTGCGGCTGGCGGCAATCCTCGCTCCGACCGGAGGCCTGGTCCTGTGGCTGAACCACGCGCGCTTCGGCGCCGTGCTCGGCATGCATTCGTGGAGCGAGTTGACCCTCTCCCGTGAATCGGCGGCCAGGATGGCGCTCGGTCTGAACGGGCTGTTCTTCGATGTCGCCTACGGCCTCGTCGCCTGCGCACCGATCTGGCTGCTCCTGTTTCCCGGCGCAGTGGTTGTCTGGCGGCGCAACCGCCGTCTCCTCTTCGAGGTCGCGCTGATCGCCCTGCCGACGCTGCTGCTGATCGCCTCGCGCCGCGAATGGTACGGCGGCTGGTCGCCGCCGTTTCGGTACGGCCTCGTGGTGCTGCCCTTCCTCGCCCTGCTGCTGGTGCCGCTGTTCGAACGGCGATCCGATTCCGGCCGCGCCGCTTCGGCGTCCGGGGCCGCTGCCGGCGGGCGCCCGGCGGGCGCCTCGGCGCTGGCCCTGGCCCTGGCCCTTGTGAGCGGGGCGCTGGCGGTGCTCTACGTGGTGGAACCGGGCTGGACCTACAACCTGGCCGACGGCCGCCACCACCTGATCCACTACCTGGAGGCTCGTAGCGGTCTCGACTTCGCGCGCTTCCTGCCTTCGGCCACACGGCCCCGGAGTGCGACCTGGCTGGTCCCCATTGTGGCCGTCTGCCTCGCTCTCGTTGCGGGGCGCGTGCGCTACAAGGCAATCGCGGCGGCGCTTGCCGGCATCCCCGTGCTCGCCCTCGCCGCCCTCCCGGTCCTCGCCGGCGCCCTGCCGACGCGGCGGTTGGAGATCGAGAGCGCCGCGATCCAGCGCAGCGGCGGCAACCTGGACCCGGAACGCTGGACGATGGACCGCACGCGGTACCCGGAAGCGTGGGTGTTCGCGGAAGGCACGCGCGCCGAAGCGCCGGTGATTCCCGGCGGCAACGAGGTGGAACTCACCGTGACCGTCCGCCCGGTGCGGAACCGTCCCGCGCCGTTGACCCTGATCGCCCGCTCCGGCAGCCGCGAAATCGGCCGCCTGACCTTCACCGATGAGGACGGCAGCGACGCCGGTTGGCAGACGCGCAAGCTGCCGGCCGCGCCGTGGCTCTCAGGCGCTCCCCTCGTCCTCGAGGTCCCCTACGGCACCGGCGAAGCGCTGCCGCCGAACGGCGTGGCGATCGACCGGGTCGACCTGCGCTGGCAATGAGCGAACCCGCACACCGACGCCGGTGCGGGCCGCTCAGGGCCGGACTTCGTAGTACAGGTTCGCCGGGTCGTCGAAATCGTGCATCTGAAAGCGCGTGAAGCCGCCTTCACGCACCATGCGCTCGGCCACCGCCGGGTTGAAACCCAAGGTTCCGAGGCCGAGGCCGTCCGGTTCGGACAGTGCCGACGACATGCAGGCCGAGACGGAGAACCCGTAAAGCAATGCGAGCATCGGGTTGCGGAGGTTGTCCTCGAACCGGGGGCTGCTGCGGATGTCCTTGATCAGCCAGGTGCCCTCGTCCCGGACGGCGCCGCGGATGGCGGAGATCACCCGATCCGGCCGCGTCATGTCGTGAATGCAGTCGAACGTGACGACCAGGTCGAAGGTCGGCGCCGCCGGCAGATCCTCGCCGCGGGCAACCCGCCACTCCGCGTTGTCGACGCCCGCTTCCCTGGTCCGCTCGCTGGCGATCTCGATCGCGTGCTCGGACGGGTCGTAGCCGACGAAGCGCGAGGCCGGGAACGCGCGCGCCAGCGAGAGGAGCGCCACTCCACCGCCGCAGCCGACATCGACGACGGCGATCCCGGACCGGAGCCGCTCCTCGACACCGTCGAGCGCCGGGATGATCCGCGGCACCAGCGCCTGCCGCGTCCACGGACCGAGCATTCGCTCGGTGCGATGGGCGGCGCAGGGACCGAGCTGCTGATATGAGAGACCGACTCCGGTCTTGAACGCCTCCGCCAGGCCGTCGATCACGGCGTGGTCGGGCGGGTAGCCGAAAGCGCCGGCCGCAAAGGCCACGGACCGCTCTTCGTCGGCCAGCACCGCGGCGGCCACGTCGCTGAACTCGAATCGCGGCTCGCCGCCGTTCTCTGCTGCGTGGTAGTCGACCAGCCCGGCCGCGGTCTGGCCTCGCAGCCATTCGAGCAGCCAGCGCTCCTTGAGTCCGCTCGCCTCGGCCAGCTCCGCCGCGGTCACGGCCCCTAAACCCTGGAGCGTCCGGTAGATGCCCAGACGGTCGCCGAGGTGGATCATCAGGGAGACCAGCTCGCCCTGCTTGTACTTCCACACCTTCAGGGCGAAGGCGCTGACCTGTTCCGGGTCGAGCCGGCCGTAGAGAGCCTGCGTGCCATCCGTGTCGTCAGTCATACCGGTTTCTCCTCAGCACCGCGGGTTGGCCGACGCCGGCACCACTCTGCCGGACGCCATGGAACGCGCCGCACGGTATCATCCGCGGTTCGTGCGAACAGCGATGTCCGAGCCTCGCTCCACAACGTCTCGGACGCTTCACAGGAGGGAGAATGTCGATGCGAGCCAAGCCGCTTCAAGGGACAGCGCACACCGGGATCACGAAGATCAGGCCAGGAGTTCACCGATGGCGCTGCGCGATCTACGCGACGATCGGTCTGGCGGCTCTGGCGATCCCGCTCGCTGCCCAGGAGGAAGGCGCAGCCGCGGCCCCGCAAACCCACTGGACCGCGACCGATCCCGTAGGCGATGGGGCCGGCCCCGTCGAGCAATCGCTGCTCGAGGCGGCGCCGACCAGAGAGTCCTGGCTCCACTACGGCGGCAACTACGGAAGCTGGCGCCATTCGCCGATCACCGAACTGACGCCGGAGAGCGCCTCCGGTTTGCGGCTGGCCTGGATCGCCCAGACCGGCGTCTCGGGCCAACTCGAGTCCTCGCCCGTGGTCTACGACGGCGTTCTCTACCTGACCTCGTCGATGAACCGCCTGCTCGCCTACGACGCCGGCGACGGCAGTCTGCTGTGGCGCTACGACCACCAGAACCCGTCCAACCTGATCATCTGCTGCGGTCCGGTGAACCGAGGCGTCGGCATAGCCGGCGACCTGGTCATCATGGGCACCCTCGATGCCCGTCTGCTGGCGTTCAACCGCAAGACCGGCGAACTGGCGTGGGATACGGAAGTGGCGCCCTACGCCAGGGGCTTCTCCATCACGTCGGCGCCGTTGATCGCCGAGGGCGTGGCCGTCATCGGCATCGGCGGCGGCGAGTACGGCGTGCGCGGCTTCTTCGACGGCTACGACGTGGAAACGGGCAAGCGGCTGTGGCGACACCACACGGTGCCCGACGAGGGGGAGCCCGGCGTCGAGACCTGGGCCGGCGAGTCGTACAAGACCGGCGGCGCGGCCACCTGGGCGACCGGCAGCTACGATCCGGCGACGAAGACCCTGTTCTGGACGACCGGCAATCCGTCTCCCGACTGGAGTGGCGACACACGGGCCGGCGACAACCTCTACAGCGACAGCGTGCTGGCGGTCGACATCAAGACCGGGGAGCGCAAGTGGTACTTCCAGTTCACGCCGCACGACGTCTGGGACTACGACGGCAACTCCGAGGTCTGGCTGGTCGACGTACAGGTCAACGAACAGTCCATTCCCGCCCTCGTCCAGGCGAATCGCAACGGGTACTTCTATGTCCTGGACCGCCGCGACGGGAGCTTCCTGCACGCCAGCCAGTACGTCCACCAGTTGAACTGGGCAACGCTGGACGAGAATGGCCGTCCCGTGGTCAACCCGGCGATGAAGCCCGCCGAGGAGCCGACCCAGCGGGTCTGCCCCGGCCTCGCCGGCGGCAACAACGCGGCCTACGCCGGCGCCTACAGCCCGGTCACCGGACTCGCCTACGTGCCGACGATCGAGAGTTGCATGATGTTCCGCAAGGGTGTCGTCTTCTTCATCGAGGGCGCCCCTTTCTTCGGCGGCGAGCCGATTCCATCCGACACCGTCGAAGGCAAGTCCTACGGCCACCTGTCGGCCATCGACGTGAGCACCGGCGAAACGCGATGGAGTTACCGGGATCCGACGCCGATGCTCGCCGGCGTACTCAGCACCGAAGGC
The DNA here is from genome assembly GCA_965222875.1 of Candidatus Multivorans sp. Classification (GTDB taxonomy): domain Bacteria; phylum Acidobacteriota; class Thermoanaerobaculia; order Multivoradales; family Multivoraceae; genus Multivorans. The sequence continues at coordinate 193,688 of CBDCVC010000002.1, forward strand.
GGCCTGGTCGTCACCGGCAACGCCACCGGTCATCTGCTGGGCTTCGACGCCGAGACCGGCGAAGAGGTGTGGCGCTACCAGACCGGCTCCGGCATCCGCAGCCATCCGATCGCCTACCAGCACAACGGGCGAACCTTCATGGCCGTCGGCTCGGGCGGCGGCGGCATCGTTCAGACCACGGTCGGCACCGCCCCGTCGCTGCCGGAGGGCAGCGTCCTGCTGGTCTTCGAGCTCGCTCAGTGACCCGACTGGCGCCGCTCGCCGGTCTGGTGTCGGTCCTGCTCTGGCCGGCCGTTCCCGCCCAGGCGGACGACCTGCGCGTCTGCCTGCTCGAGGACGACCTGCCACGCGCCGACCGCACAGGCGCCTCCGGTTTCGACCACGACCTGTTCAGAGAGACGGCCCGGCGACTCGGGCGTGACTTCGTGCCCGTCTGGCGCCCGAACGCCCCGCCCTACTCCGAGATCGACGACACGGACCTGCCGCTCGACGATCTTGTGGCCGGCGACTGTGATCTCTTGCCCTCGGTCCCCGGCGAGCTGGCGCTGGGGCGATTGGGAGCCGCGATCGACCTCACGCCGCCGTACTACGCAGCCGCCTTCGAGATCTACATGCCCGCCGCGGGGAGTCTTGAATGGGACCGCCTGGCAAGCGCCTTCGCCGACCGCAAGGTCGCGGTCCGGCTCCAGTCGCTCGGTCACTTCGCTGCCCAGGCCCTGGGTCTCGACTGGACCTCCCAGCCGACCGCACCGGACGTGGCGAACGCCGTGGACGACGGTCGGGCCGTCGCGGCACTGATCTGGGGACCCGCCCTGGCGCGGCTTCAGAGGGCACCGGTCGACGGGTTCGAGCCTCCCACCGGCCTGCGCTTCAACGAGCACGCGGCCGTGCGGGCCGGCGACCTCCTCGGCCCCGAGATCGAGCGAGCGCTCGACGACCTGCGGCGCGACGGCACGCTGGATCGGCTTGCCGCCCAGTACGGCATCTTCCGAACCCAACCCTTCACCACCGTGTCCTCGCCGGCCGCGATCCGTGCGCTGGGCATCGGCGGGGGTTAGCGCCAGGCAGAGGAGCAACGCCTTGTCCAACAGCGAACCACGAACCGAGCCCATCCGGCGCGCACCGCTCGCACGACTCGTCCTGCCCCTTCTGCTGGCCGCGTGTGCTACCGGCGGCGGACCGGCCGCCGACCAGCCGGTCGCGCCGGCTACAGGCGACGCGCGGTCCGCGGCAGCCGCACAGCCGGAAGCCACCACGAACGCACCCGCGGCCAACGAAGCCACGGCCGCAAGCAACCCAGCGGCAGCAACGAGCTCTTCTCCCGTCGCCGCCTACCTCGAGGATCCCGAAGCGATCACTGCCGGCCGGCGCATGTTCCGGGCCGTCTGCACCGGCTACTGCCACTCGACCACGCCGGGAGTCACCAAGGACGCGCCGAACCTCTTCGACTGCGACTGGACGCACGGAAGCGAGGACGCCGATCTCTTCCGCGTGATCACGAAGGGCGTCCCCGACACGGAGATGCTCCCGTTCGGGGGCAAGATCCCCGACGACACGATCTGGCAGGTGATCGCCTACATGCGCTCGAACAGCATGGACTGCGGCTAGGCGGGCGTCTCCCGTGAAGGAGTGCCGATGAGAAACAGGCGGGCAAGGCCAGTTCCAGTGACGCGCAGGCAGGCAATGGCGGCTGCAAGCGCGGCGGTGTTGCCCGCCACGGCTTCGCCCGTCCTCGGCATCCAGCCCACGGGCGCCGCCGAACGCAGGCTGCGCGTCGAAGAGATGGAACTCACGTCCGTGCGGGTGACCGAACGTACCGCGTGGATGTTCGTTCACCTGCGCACGAATCGTGGGCTCGAAGGCCTTGGCGAGTGCTCGCTCGGCAACCGGCGCGAGCTGCCGGCTCTCGATGACGCCTTCGAGGCCGCCCGCGGCCGCTCGCCCTTCGACATCGAGGCCTACCGCGCCGCCTGGCGTGAACGGGCGGCCGCCGGCGACCGGTTCGAAGCGACCGCCTTCTCGGCGATCGAGCAGGCGCTCTGGGACCTGGTCGGCAAAGCCGTGGACGCACCCGTCCACCAGTTGACCGGCGGCCTGCTGCGCCAGAGCCTGCCCGCCTACGCGAACATCAACCGCGCCACCCGTGAACGCACCCCGGCCGCCTTCGCCGCCAATGCCCGCGCCGCGGTCGAAGACGGCTTTACGGCGATCAAGGCGGCCCCGTTCGACGGCTTTCCGGCGCTCGACGCACCGGCGTCGGAAGTGGCCGCAGCCGCCGACCTGGGCGTCGCCTGCGTCGAGGCGATCCGCGCCGCGGTCGGAGCGGACGTGGACATCCTGATCGACTGCCACAGCTTCTTCGACGTCGACCTGGCGATCGATGTCGCCCGGCGGCTGGAACCGCAGAACCTCTCCTGGTACGAGGAGCCGGTCGCCCCCACCGACGTCGCCGCGACAAAGGCGATCGAACGGGCCATCGAGCAGCGCATGGCCGGCGGCGAGTTTCTGTTCGGCATCGAGGGTTTCGGCCCGCTGTGCCGGGAGCAGGCCGTCGACGTGATCATGCCCGACGTCAAGCACTGCGGCGGGCTCCACGAAGCCCGCAAGATCGCCGCCGTCGCCGAACTCGACGGTGTCGCGGTGTCGCCGCACAACCCGAGCGGTCCGGTCGCCACCGCCGCCTCCGCCCAGCTCTGCGCCGGCCTCCCGAACTTCGAGATCCTGGAGATGCAGTGGGGCGAAGCCGGGTGGCGCGGCGACCTCGTCGAGCCTCCGGAACGCTTCGAGAACGGTTCGATCGCGGTACCCGAAGCCCCCGGTCTCGGCGTCGAGCTGAACGCGGCGGTGGCCCGAGAACACCCATAGACCCGCTGCTCGGGCCAGCTCGGCCGAATTGTTCGCTGGCGGCGAACCCAAATGAACCATACACATTCGGCCCGCATCGAAGCCCGCGGTTACCCCTAAGGGCCGGCGGATATAGTCCCGTCCGCCTCCCCCACCCACCGGCGACACCAACGTGCTCAACCAGTCCACGGAGAAGCCCGTGCTCGAGATCCAGACGATTCCTGTCCTGAGCGACAACTACTCCTACCTGCTCCACGAGCCCGGGAGCGGCAAGACGGCGATCGTCGACCCGCCGGAGACCGGGCCGATCGAGGCGACTCTCGGCGCCCGGGGCCTGGGAATCGACTGGATCGTGATCACCCACCACCACATGGACCACATCGCCGCCGTGCCAGCGCTGAAGGAGAAGTACGGCTGCCAGGTGGTCGGCCCCGCCGCCGACGAGCACCGGATCCCAGGACTCGACCTGACCGTCGTCGAGGGTGACCACTTCGAGCTCGGCGAGGCCGAAGCGGAGGTCATCGACACGCCCGGGCACACCACGGGACACATCAGCTACTGGTTCGAGAACGACCGCGCGCTGTTCTGCGCCGACACCCTGTTCGCTCTCGGCTGCGGCCGGGTCTTCGAGGGCACGATGGAGCAGATGTGGTCGTCCCTGGCCAAGCTGCGCGCCCTGCCCGACGACGCGGTCGTCCACTGCGGCCACGAGTACACCCTCTCGAACGCCCGCTTCGCCGTCACCGTGGACCCGGACAACGACGAGCTGATGGACCGCGTGGCGGAGATCGAGCAACTGCGCGCGGAAGGCAAGCCCACGGTGCCCTCGAGCCTGGGGGTCGAGAAGCGGACCAACCCGTTCCTGCGTCCCGACGATCCGGGCATCCGCACGCTGCTCGGCATGGCCGGCGCCTCCGACGCCGAGGTCTTCGGCGAGATTCGAACCCGCAAGGACAACTCCTGACCCGCAGACCCGGAAGATGGGCCCAGGAGCGCCACCCGCTTTCACGAAGGTAGGAATCACGCGCATGAACGAACAGGAAGCGGCCTGGCTGGCACGCACGCAGGAAGAGCCGATCGACCCCGACCGGGAGATCTGCGATCCGCACCACCACCTCTGGGACTACCCGGAGTCCCGGTACATGCTGGAGGAGTTGCACGGAGACACGGGCGCCGGACACAACGTGACCTCGACCGTGTTCGTGGAGTGCGCCTCCGGCTACCGCGAGGACGGTCCCGAGGAGATGCGGGTCGTCGGCGAAACGGAGTTCGTGCTCGAGGTCGCCCAGGAAGCCGAGGTCACGGGCAGCGACACCGGCGGTGCGGTCATCGCCGGCATCGTCAGCCACGCCGACATGCTGCTCGGAGATCGCGCCAAGGGCGTCCTCGAGGCGCACATCGCGGCCGGCGGGGGCCGCTTCCGGGGCATCCGCCACTCCGCCGCCTTCGACCCCAGTCCGGACATCCGGGTGTCCCACTCCAAGCCGCCGGAGGGCATGCTGCTCCGTTCCGACTTCCGGCGCGGCTTCGCCTGCCTGGGGCCGCTGGATCTGAGTTTCGACGCCTGGCTCTACCACCCGCAGATCGACCAGTTGACTGACCTCGCCCACGCCTTCCCGGACACCCGGATCATCCTCGATCACGTCGGCGGTCCGCTCGGGATCGGGCCCTACCGGGGCCGCCGGCGAGAGGTCGAGGCGGACTGGCGCAAGTCGATCACCGAGCTCGCGCGCTGCGACAACGTGGTGGTCAAGCTCGGCGGGCTGGCGATGAAGATCTGCGGCTTCGGCTGGCACAAGCGGGACGAGCCGCCGTCCTCGGCCGAAACCGCGGAGGCCCACCGCCCCTACTACCTCCACTGCATCGACCGCTTCGGCACGGAACGCTGCATGTTCGAGTCGAACTTCCCGGTCGACCGGGCGGGCGGTTCGTACACCCTGCTCTGGAACTCCTTCCAGCGCATCGTGGCGGACTGCTCGGACGACGAAAAAGCGGCGCTCTTCCGCAATACGGCGCGCCGGGTCTACCGGCTGGGAGACTGAGCCCGGGGTCTGGTCCCGCATGTCGCGACTCGAGAAGACGCTGGACGAGGTCCGAGGCCTGATCGCGGAAGACGGCATCGCGTCCGAACTGCACGGAGACGGCGGATTTCTGTGCCGCTCGGTCGCCTCTCTGGACCAGGCCGGACCCGATCAGTTGTCGTTCGCCAAGGACCAGCGAACGCTTGGAGCCACGGGCACCCGCGCCGGCGCGCTCGTCGTACCGACCGCAACGAGCCGGCTTACGGCTCACCAACTCGTGGTCGACGATCCTTTCGCCGCCTTCGTCGTCGTGCTCCGTCACATCGACCTCGAACGCCGGCGCGAAGCCGCGGGAGTTCATCCGACCGCCGTCGTCGCCGCAAGCGTCGTCATAGGCGCCGACGTTTCCATTGGCGCCGGCGTCACGGTGCGCGACGAGGCCGAAATCGGCGACCGCACCGTGCTCCACGCGAACTCCTACGTCGGCCGGCGCAGCCGGATCGGCCCCGATTGCGTCCTGTTTCCCGGCGTCGTGGTGATGGAGGAGGTAGAGGTAGGTGCGCGTGTTGTCGTCCACTGCGCCACGGTGATCGGCTGCGACGGCTACGGGTATCTGCAGCGCGGCGGCCGTCACGTCAAGATTCCCCAGGTCGGCACCGTCGAGATCGGCGACGACGTGGAGATCGGCGCCCAGGTCACGATCGACCGCGCCGCCCTCGACTCCACCGTGATCGGCCGCGGCTGCAAGATCGGCGACCTGGTTCACATCGCCCACAACGTGACGATCGGCGAGCACACCCTGGTCGTACCAACGGTCAGGATCGCCGGCAGGGCTGTGATCGGCAGCGGCGTCGTGCTCGCGGGCGGCGCCGGCGTCGCGGACGGCGTTGTGGTCGGCGACGGCGCGGTGCTCAGCGGCACCACGGTGGCCTACCGCGACGTGCCGGCCGGCGCCGTGCTCTACGGCGATCCGGCGCGGCCGAAGACGCACCAGTTGCGCATTCAGGCCGTGCTCAACCGCCTGCCCCAGATGGAGCGCGACCTGCGCGCGCTGTTACGGCGAATGGAACGTCAAGGCGAGACGGACTGAGGACCGCGGCGTGAGCTGGAAGCCCGAGATCGACGAACTGGAGCGCCGCAGGGCACTGGCGCGGGAGATGGACGGCCGGGAAAAGGTCGAACGCCAGCACTACTTCGGCAAGCTGCCCGACTGGGTGCGCCGGCGCCCTCGCCGGCATCCGGCTCGCAGCGCCGGCTCCGCCCGCCACCAACTAGACTAGGACACCCCTGCCCGGAGCCACCCACCGTGCGCAGCAACGTCCTCACCAAAACCCTCCTGATCGCCGCCGCGGCGGCGATCCTCCTCGCCGGCGCGGCCTCGGCCGCCAAGAAACGCCCCCCCTGCGACGACGGCAGCCAGCCCGATCCGAACACCCTGCCGACCCACCACCGGCAGTGGACCGAGGAGGTCGCCCTGCTGCTCACCGACGACGAGATCCAGTCGTTCCTCTGCCTGTCCCAGGACTATCAACGGGACGCCTTCATCACCGAGTTCTGGAAGGCGCGCGACCCCTACCCCGAGACCGCCCGCAACGAGTTCAGGGAGCACTGGAGCGAGAGGCTCTCCATGATCCGCCAGTTGTTCGACAGCACGGACGACGAGCGGGCCCGCTACTACCTGCTCAACGGACCGCCCGACATCCACGTCGACATCTGTCCCCAACGCTCCGCCACCAAGATCGAGGCCTGGTTCTACGGCTTCCAGGACATGAGCGAGGTGCTCGGCGCGATCTACGCTCGCCGGCTCCGACAGGACCAGTACGCGGTCATCTTCTACCGGCGCCTGGGCGTCGGCGCCTGGCGGGCCTGGCTACCGAGCGAAGATCTCGGTATCCGGATGCTGCAACCCGGCCAGCGGACCGACCTGCCCGGCGCTGGAATCGGCGGGCTCGGCAGAGAGGACCTCGGCGCCGGGTGCAAGGAGGAGGAACTCGGGTACGCCCTCGGCATCATCCATATCCTGAATCAGTGGGGCGGCATGCTCGGCTTCTTCTACGAGCGGATGATCGGCGAAAAGCTGGAGCCGATCGAGGCGCCCTCCAACGAGTGGCTGCGCACCTTCGAGTCCTACTCCACCGACCTGCCTTCCGGCGCGCCGCAGCTTGAAGCCTCGCTCGACGTGACCTTCCCGGGCCGCAAGGAGAGCCGTACCGTGGTCCAGACCCTGGTCCAGGTCGAGGCGGCAAGCGCAACGCTCGCCGACCTGGCCGGCGCCCGCTCCTACGGCTTCGAGTTGATCGGCGAGATCCTGCGCGCGGATGCGGACACCGGCGCCGACCGCCTGTTCGAGAGCTTCCGCTACCGGTTCGAGTTTCCCGTCGAGGAGACCGATGTCGCCGGCGGCGACGGCGGGCTGCCGGCCATGCCCCTGGTCGCCCAGCGGTACCTGCGACCCGGAGACTTCAAGCTGATCCTGCGCGTCGACGATCTGAACGGGGACGCGGTGTGGCGGCACGCCCAGCCGCTCGAGGTGCCCCGGGTCGAAGAGGCCGCCGGCTGGACGGAAGCCGACCTCGAACCGATCTTCGCCGAAGCAAACCGTTCTCTCGCGAGCGGCGAGCCGACGATCCGGATCATCTCGCCCGGAGGCGACCTCGTCTCCGGCTATCTCCGCTTCGACACCGCGGTCACCGGACCCGTCGACAAGGTGCGGTTCACCCTGGACGACAAGGACCTGTTCACCACCAAGCGGGCGCCCTACAGCGTCGACGTGCGGCTGGGCGAACTGCCCCGCAGCCAGATGCTGCGCGCCATCGCCTACGACGTGGGGGGCAACCAGATCGCCAGCGATTCCTACCTGATCAACGGCTCGCCTCACCGTTTCGACGTGCGCATCGTCGAACCGATCCCCGGCAACCGATACAACGACAGCGTCCGCATGCGCGCCCAGGTCACGGTGCCTGAGGGGCGGAGCCTCGAGGAACTCCAGGTCTTCCGCAACGACGACCAGGTGGCGACGCTCTACGAAGAACCCTTCACCGTCCCGATCGAACTGCCCGACGGACCCGCGCTGACCATCGTCCGCATCGTCGGCAAGCTGCTGGACGCCGAGGGGCCCGCCGCCTTCGTCGAGGACACGGCGATCATCAACGGGCCGGCCACCCTCGAAGAACTCCAGGTCGACTTCGTGGAGCTCTACACGACCGTCGACGACCGCGATCGCCGTCCCTTGCTCGACCTCGGGGAGGACGCATTCCAGGTGCTCGAGGACGGCGTGGCGCAGGAGATCGTCCGCTTCGAACGGGTCGACGACACGCCGCTCATCGGCACCATCCTGCTCGACGTGTCGGCGTCGATGGAGGAACGCCTGCGGCAATCCGTCCAGGCCGCTGCCGACTTCTTCCAGCAGGTGATCACCGAGCGCGACGAACTCTCGATCATCACGTTCAACGACCGTCCCCACCTGGCGGCGCCCTTCACCCGCGACCGGATCGAGTTCGCCAAGGGCCTGATGGGCCTGCGCGCCGAGCGCGGCACGGCGCTCTACGACAGCCTCATCTTCACCCTCTACCACCTGAACGGGCTGCCCGGACAGCGCGCGGTGCTGCTGCTCTCCGACGGAGTCGACGAGCACAGCCGCTACGACCTCGACGACGCCCTCGAGTACGCCCGCCGCTCAGAAGCGGCGATCTACGCGATCGGCCTCGCGCTGCCGCGCAAGTCGAAGGAGAGCCCGAAGAAAGTGCTCGAGCAACTGGCGACCGAGACCGGCGGCCGCGCCTTCTTCGTCGAGGACACGAACCAGCTCGGCGTCGTCTACGACCAGATCGCGCTCGAACTGCGCTCGAAGTACTTCCTCGCCTACCAGTCGTCGAGCACTCAGCCGAGCGACGAGTTCCGCCGGGTCGAAGTCGTCGTCGACGCCAAGGGCGCCAAGGCACGGACGATCCGCGGCTACTACCCGTAGCGCTGGGCCCGAACTCGCGAATCGGAGGTCGGAGATGACCCGGACACGCTGCGGCTGGGTAAACGACGACGCCCTCTACCTCGCCTACCACGACGAGGAATGGGGAGTTCCGGTCCACGACGACCGCCGGCTCTACGAGATGCTGGTGCTTGAAGGCGCCCAGGCCGGCTTGAGCTGGTACACGATCCTCAGGAAGCGCGAGACGTACCGGCTCGCCTTCGACGGCTTCGATCCGGAGCGCGTCGCCCGTTTCGACGAGACGAAGGTCGCATCGCTCCTCCAGGACCCCGGGATCGTCCGCAATCGCCTCAAGGTGCGTGCAGCGATCGGAAACGCGCGCGCGTGGTTGGACCTGCGTGAGTCGGGCGTGGGCTTCTCGGACTTCCTCTGGGAGTTCACCGGCAGTGAGCCCGTCGTCAACGCGTGGAAACGCCTCGAAGACGTCCCCGCTGCGACTCCGACCTCCAAAGCGATGAGCAAGGCGCTCAAGGCGCGCGGCTTCCGCTTCGTCGGACCCACGATCTGCTATGCCTTCATGCAGGCCGTCGGGATGGTCAACGACCACACGACGACGTGCTTTCGGTGGGAGGAGTGCAGGAAGGTCGGGGAGGGAACAAAGCAGCGACCCAAAAGCTGTCGGGGGCGCGCCGCAACCGCGCGATGTCACCTACTAGTCTATGATCCCCTGCCCAAACGGAGGACGCCCCTGACATGACCGTTGAGCTGCCCACACCACGCTGGTTGTGGGAAGAGACCGACCCGAACCACGCCGGCGCCGCGGGCGACCTCGCGAAGTTGTTCAGGAACGATCCCGTGAAGGAGCCAGGACTGTTCGCCGAAGACGCTCCACCGCGGGCCGCGACCGTTCTGGCGCGTGAAGTGATCCAGAACGCTTGGGACGCGGCTCTCGAGCGACGAGACCTCCCAGGAGACTTCGAGCCACCCGAGTTCGAGATTCGGTTTCGCTACCACGGCGCGGTAGGCGAAGAAAAGCGAAAGCTCTTCGAGATCCTCCGGCTCTCCGAGCTCAAGCGCCGAGCTAACGCTGTCGGCAACCGGAGGACTCTTGGCCTCAACGGGCCGCACCACTGCTTCGACGACACGAGCAGCGCGTCGCCACTCACCCAACTATTGATCGAGGAGACCGGCACTACCGGCATGTACGGTCCTTGGCGAGGCAAGCAGTCGAAGCTCTACCTCGCGCTCCTTTCGGTCGGCTTCACCCAAGAGGACCGAGGCCAGGGCGGTTCCTACGGCTATGGCAAGGCTGGGCTCATTCCGGTTCGAAGATCCGCACCATCATCGCCTACACCTGCTTCAACGAACGGCTCGACGATCCGGGCGTGACCCGGCGCCTTCTTGGCGTGACCTACTGGGGCCAGCACAGCGTCGGCGCCAAGGACTTCACCGGTTTCGCCCGTTTCGGCACTGCTCACGGAGGTTCCGCACGACCGTTCGAGAACGAGGAAGCCGACGAAGTAGCTGAGGTTCTCGGTTTCGACCGCCGGGATCCGGCCGACCCGAACGCATGGGGAACGTCCCTGCTCCTGGTCGAACCCGCGGTCAACCGGTACGACCTGGAGAAGGCAATCTGCCGTTCCTGGTGGCCGGCGCTCGACCAAGACAACCATGACGCAAACTTCCATGTGGAGATCGAGGGTGCCGACGGCCAAGTGCGAAGCCCCAGGCCCAAGAGTGACCCGGCACTTGCCTCGTTTCACGAGGCGTACGAGATCGCCAGCCAGATTCAGGCGGCGCCCGAAGCTCGCCGCAAGCGCTACACGCTCCACGGCAGCCCGGGTAAACCGGGTTCCGACAGCACCCCTGACGGCTTCCTCGGCCTTGCCGCCGATCCGGATGGATGGACCTTCGCACGCAACACTCGAGGAGAAGAGGGTGTGAACCATCGGAGCCTTGTCGCGCTGATGCGCAAGCCACGGATGGTCGTGGAGTACCTTGAAGTAGGCCAAAGTGCCCCCTTCGTCCGCGGCGTTTTCGTCGCCGACAACAGCACGAACGAGACTCTCCGCCAAACCGAACCGAAGGGGCATGACGCGTGGCAGACCGAACCGGACGGAGAAGGGCCAGCCCACGCGTTCGCCCTGGCGGCCTCGATCACCAGGAGAATAAAGCAGAGGGTCAACGCTTTCCGGAAGGAACTCAAGCCGCCGCCCAAGCCCGCAGAGGCCTACCAGCTCAAGCTGTTCCAACGTGAGATGAGGAAACTCCTTGGCGGTTCCTCCCCGAGCGGGCCGCCACCGACCAAGCGTCCGGTGACCATCCGCTTCACGGACGGACCAAAGCTGGAGGAGACGAAACGACTAGACCGCCACCTCGTCACGGGTCGAGCCGAAGTCGGTCTGAGCGAGCACGCGAAGGAGGACTCCGCTCTCATTGAAGGGGTCTTCAGGCTGTTGTGTGGGCATGGAGCTGGGAGAGAGGCTGCCGATCGGCCATAGACTGGCGGGATGAAGAGTGCCAAGACGTTCGAGAGGCTGTTGGGGGTCAAGCCGCCGTGGCGTGTGCGGGAGGTGGTGCTTCGCATGGAGGAGCGCCATCCGCGTCGCCGGGGTCCGGTGGTTGGCGGCACGGTGGAGATCCACGTCGAGCATCGTGGAGAGACGCGCTGTCCGGAGTGCGGTTTGCCGTGTCCGGGGTACGACAGGCGGCATCGCCGTTGGCGTCACTTGGACACGATGCAGCACCAGACTCGGGTTCACGCGGAGGTGCCTCGGGTGCGTTGCGTCGAGCACGGCATTCGCCAGTTGAAGGTGCCTTGGGCGGACTCGGGTTCGCGGTTCACGGCGCTGTTCGAGGCGGAGGCCATCGAGTGGCTGCGTGAGGCGAGCGTGCATGCGGTGGCGCGCCGTCTGGGCCTGAGTTGGGATCAGGCGGCGGGGATTCAGCGCCGGGCCGTGGAACGGGGTCTGTCACGGCGGGAGCTGAAGCCGCCTCGGGTGATCGGGGTGGACGAGACGTCGTTTCGGAAGCGCCACGAGTACGTGACGGTAGTCAACGATCTGGAACGCGGGGTGGTGACCCATGTGGCCGACGGTCGTGGTCGGTCGGCCATCGACGGCTACTTCGAGGAGTTGGGAGAGCAAAGCTGCGCGGGTATCGAGCAGGTGGCGATGGACATGTGGCCGGCCTACATCTCCTCGGTGGCGGAGTACACGGATGCGGACATCGTGCACGACAGGTTCCACATCGTCGCGCACCTGAACCACGCCGTGGACCTGGTTCGCCGTGCTGAGCAGCGGGAGCTGCTCGAAGCAGGGGATTCGCGTCTGAAGCGGAGCCGCTACCTGTGGTTGATGAAGCGTGGGGGAATGACGGGTTCGCAGCAGCGGCGTTTCGCCGCTCTTCGCGCGAGTCATCTTCGCGTGGCCCGCGCCTGGGCGATCAAGGAGATGGCGCGCTCCTCGTGGGGCTACGTGCGCCGCGGCTGGGCCGAGCGGCGGTGGAAGCGCTGGTACAACTGGGCCGTCCGCAGCCGCCTGGAACCGATCAAGCAGGTGGCGAAGATGATCAAGAACCACTGGGATAGCGTCATCAACGCTGCTGTGTCCAGCATCTCCAACGCCCGCGCCGAAGGCATCAACGCGAAGATCCAGGAGATCAAGCGAAAAGCGCACGGCTATCGAAACCGAGCACACTTCCGGCTCGCCATCTACTTCCATCTCGGCGGACTCGACCTCGCGCCGGAGTCACTTCATGCCCACACACAACCCTGAAGCGCCCATTGAAGTCGAGATCCGCTTCCCGTTGCTTGAGGACGGCCATGCCGGCAAGGACTCGGTTGACGTTACGGTTGAGCCGCCCAGTGGATTCGAGGCAGCTGGCAACGGAGCGAGCAGAAAGTACGTCGGCGTCCTCCACCGGGGGGAACCGATGCCGTTTCGCTTCCGGACCGAGCCGATCCTGAGCGACTGGTCCGGACGCTTGGAAGTGCGGGCTGACCCTATCCCCGAGAAGAGGCGACCGTATTCAGGCTCAACGGACTCCTCGGAGGCTCGCGATGAGTCGTGAGTTTCGCATCGTGCCGCCGTTCGACGTGCCACCGGCGCTACAGTCCGTCTTTGAAGGAACCGTCCTTCACTTCGGCGACCGGAACTGCCCTGCGGGTCGGAGAATCGTCATCGACAGCGACGACTTCAGAGGTCGCGACCTACGCATCGTCTGGGCAGCCGACCAGGCGCAGTTCCGCCACACCACCGTCAACGGCCTGAGCGAGGCGAATCTTCGCGCAGGGGACGTAGCGCTCGTAGTTCTCGTTCAGACTCGTTACCTGAGGCTGACGTCGGAGGCGCTCCGGGTACCGTTCGATTGCCTGGACGCACTTGAACGAATCTCAACCTTGGACGCCAACCTGCTCGTTGCGGCCCGCCACCGGGGCGCACGCGTCCGGGTCCTGCTCCTTCTGACGAGGGACATGACCCGGCGACCACTTCGACCCTGGCGCAAGGGAACGTGCCTCGCCAAGACGGAGTTCTCGCTCGATACAGACTGGTTCGGCCAACTCTTCAGTCCGAAGGCTCTCGACGCCGAAACCCGCCTGGAGCTCGATCTGCCACCGTCAACCATGCGCTACGTACGCCTAGGCGACCATGATCCCCTCCTTCCCTTCCGGGACACGGAGGAGCCGGACTTCTACGTCGACGAGGATCTTCTCAGCCGGATCCACCATTGGAGCGGTTCTCCGATGGCGCAAATGGCTCAGCTGCAACTGGTCCAGGACTTCGTGGCGGCCATCGTTCAACGCGCATCCTCCAGACTGCCTTCGGAGAGCGCGTTGCCCCCATGGCAGGACGTCAGGAACTCTCTTCTCGGCCGTATGCTCACCGTCGCGGCCGGGAAGAAGGGGGATCCGGCGATGCTTCTGGCTGAAGTCCGCGACGATCCGAACAAGGTTCTGGCGCGATTCGAACACCAGATCGGTCTCGGAAAGAAATACATCGATTCCGTAACCGAGGGCAGCAAGTGAGGTACAAAAGTCTGAGCGAGTCGCTCTGTCGAGAACTGGTCAAGGATCTTCTCGCCAGCCGCCAACCATCGATTCACGGAGCGGACCAGGGCACAGGGAGCCATGTCGTCGATTGGGGCGTGATTCGGGATGCGGCCGAGTGGATGAAGCAGCAGACCGAAACCGCGGGCTCGAAGGATCGTGACCGAACGGAAGGCAGGCTCGCGATCAGGCTCCACCAGGCGCTGAGCCACGTCGATCCTTCAGTGCTCGACGACGCTGGCTTCTGGCGCTATCTCGCGCTGCGCCACTTCTGGGACGTGATCCAATGGCGCGAGCCCAAAGCGTTTAGCGGGCCCGACAACAGCGAGAAGGCGATCAAGTACGTGGACGCGATCAAGCCCACCGAGTCCGTCCTTACGCGGATGTACCTCCGGGCCGTCGCGATTGGCATGAACGAGGCCCAACCGGGTGACGAGGGTCAGTTCGCGTACGCTCTCTCAACCGCAACGGACTTCTGGCGAAGCCACGTCATCCGGGTTCGCACTGGTACCGCGCCTCCCCTTGTCCGGGCGTTCGTCCGTCGCCAGGAGCGTGAACGCATGAGCACGGAGCCGCTGCGCGAGTTCGCGAAGGCGATCAACCGTACCTGGACGAACGTCGAGTTGAACGAGTACGACGAGACCGAGGCGGCAAGACTGCTCGAAGAACTCGCCCAGACCGTCCAGCACAACCTGGACGAAGGCGCGGACAGGGAACGACCGGAGCCATGAGCCGAACCACCGAACGCCAAGTGCCGTTGCGTGACGATGCCCGCCGGCGATCTCAAGCTGCGCAACAGGCGCCGCCAAGGGCCACGGCGTTGCACACGGTTCGACACGACAAAGGACTACCGGAACAAGAACCGGTCTCGGAACTTCCTGGCGATGAGCGGACGGCTCTGAACTCAGCAGTCGAACGCCCCACGCGAGCGCGGTTCCTTGAGGGCGAAGACGGCGAACTAGTCCGCCGGATCGTCCTTCCGCGCAGCGATTTCGATTCTCGGATCGATCCTTCCCCTGGGAGCGACTTCGACTCTCCGGCGGCCGAACCGGACCTTGAAGGCAGGTGGCTCCGCAGCTATCTCTCGGGAGTCGTGCCCCAGACCTTGTCGACAGCGGAGGACCGCGCCCTTCGTACCGTCGATCTCTTCTGCGGCGCGGGCGGTTTCGCCCTGAGTGTCCGGCAGCTAGCGGCCGAGACAGGACACACCGTTGTGAACGAACTCGCAGTCGACGTCGACGAAGCGGCGCTCGCCGTGTTCTCCGCGAATCACCGGACCGGCATTGCGTGGCCCCGTTCGGTCGCTTCGCTGGTGGACTTCCGCATCCGCGGCCATGGCAGAGATGCCCGGTTCGCCTACCCGCCGGAGATCCTCAACGAAGCCGTAGCTGGAGCGGTTGGGAACGTCGATCTCATCACCGCTGGCCCCCCATGCCAGGGACACTCCAACTTGAACAACCGGAGCCGGCGCGACGATCGTCGCAACCGCCTGTTCCTTACGGTGCCCGCGTTCGCCATCGCGGCTGGCGCGCGAGCGGTTGCGATCGAGAACGTACCGGCCGTCGTCCATGCCCGCGACGCCGTAGTCGACGCGGCCCGCCGGCTCTTCGAGGACGCCGGCTACAAGGTCGATGCGGGGGTCATCGCAGCAGGGGAACTCGGCTGGCCGCAAACCCGGCAGCGCTACTTCCTGGTCGCTCGGCGGTCCGTTCCGCCATTGCCGCTCGACAGCTTGACTCGGGAGCTGCGCGCCGAGCCCCGTTCCGTCTGGTGGGCGATCCGCGATCTCGAGAACGACACCTCGGATGACGATCCGATGACGACCCTGAGCAACCTCAGCGACGAAAACGCGGCTCGCATCCAGTTCCTGTTCGAGAACGATCAACTCGACCTGCCGCCCGCCGAGCGCCCTGACTGCCACCGAGACGGAACGACCTATCAGGCCGTCTACGGCAGGATGGACCGAGAACGCCCGGCACCAACGATCACCACCGGATTCATGTCCCCCGGCCGGGGCCGCTTCATCCACCCGACCCGTCCACGCACGCTTACGCCTCGGGAGGCGGCGCGCCTGCAGGGCTTCCCAGACACCTACCGCTTCGTGCTCGATCCGAACGCCCCACCGACCCGACACCAACTCGGCAAGTGGATCGGCGACGCGGTGCCGATGCCGCTCGGCTATGTGGCCGCGCTATCGGCTCTCGGGCCCGACCTGCCCCTCGAAGATCGATCTCACTCATCCGAGAGTTGACGGCCCGCCCCGCGAACCGATGGTCACGAACGCTCCACGCCCCAGCTCAGACGCCGCCGCCCGGCGCATGCGCAACACGAAGCGTCGCGACACGCCCTTCGAACTCGCTGTCAGGCGCCAGCTTCACGCATCTGGGCTCCGGTACTTCGTCGACCGACGTATCCCAGACGTCACTTTGGCACGGCCCGATGTTGTCTTCTCCCGCCGCAAAATCGCGGTCTTCCTGGACGGCTGCTTCTGGCATGTTTGTCCCACCCATGGATCGACCCCATCGGCGAACAGAGCGTGGTGGCGCGCGAAGCTCGGCACGAACGTCGCCCGCGACCGCCGGCACGACCAGGAACTTCGCCAAGCCGGATGGAGGGTTCTTCGGTTCTGGGAACACGAGGATCCCGCGCAAGTGGCGGAGACGATCCGCAGCGCTGTGGTCGTGGAGGCTGCTCCCAAACGCCCTCCCGCCAAGGCCCGGTCGCCACGCCACCGCAACGGTGCCTCCCCCGGCTCCGCCTAGCCTAGCCAGAGCTCGGCGGCACCAACGGCTCCAACTCGTGGATCAGCGAAGGGATATCGTCCCTGACTGTGTCCCACACTTGGCGCAGGTCGATCCCGAAGTAAGCATGGACGAGGCGGTTTCGCATGCCAGTGATTTCGCGCCAGGGAATCGCCGAATTCGCTTCCCTGGTATCCACGGACACGCGCGAAGCCGCCTCACCAACGATCTCGACCGCCTTGAGGATGGCGAGTTGACTTCGGCGATCCTTGACGAAGTCTGCGTATTCCAGCCTTTCAGCGAATGAGACCGCGTCCCTCGCAGATTCCAGCATGTCAAGCAGGAGTGCGGCCTCGTCACGCGGCATAGACGACCCGAAGGGAATCGAGAATCGCCCGCCGACGGATGTAGTTCCTGCTGTTCTCGATCGCGTCACGAGTCAAGAGGTCGACCGGACGGCCGAACAGCCCGGCGAGTTCGTCCTCCATGCGCACAAGTCCGAACAGGCCCGGTGTTGGCTCTGCAGCGAACCGGATCAACACGTCAATGTCACTGTCCGTGCGGAAGTCGTCCGTGAGGATGGAGCCAAAGAGTGCCATCTCCTCCACCTCCCAGCGCCGGCAGAACGCGGCGACATCCTCAGCGGACGCTTTCAGATGAGGGTGAATCCGCCCTACCCCTTCACCGATCGACACTGTGTTCTCTTCAGTCATCAGGGCCCCCCGGGTTTCAGAATCTGAGGCTCTCCCCCGGTTGTCCATGATCTTAGTCTTGGCCCGAGGCTCTCGCTACCGCATTGTCCGATGTTGCCACCAGGAGGTCTACCCCGTCGTCCCTTGGCCGCACTCGATAAACCCTGAGCCGCCGCTACACGGCCGCGCCCCGAGGGCAGCTCGCTCCAGACTGCGGCCTGTTCGATCCGAACCGGCGCGGGAGGCGACCAATCTGCCGGCGGATGACAGCCGTTTCTGCCGGTCAATGGCAGCCATTCATGCCGTTTAGAGGCCGCCGAATCTGCCGTTGAACCTCCCGTAGACCTTCGCGGCTGCTATCTTTCCGGCCACCGTCGACGGCTTGAGACAAGGCGGACTCGATGACCTACCAGCACAGAATCCTGGAGCGCGAACTGGCCGCGCAGCTTGAGGCGATCGGAGCGGTTGTCCTGGAGGGGGCCAGGGCCTGCGGCAAGACGACTACGGCTCGGCAGGTCGCGGCCAGCGAAGTGCTTCTCGATGTCGACGAAGAGGCGCGACGGCTGGCCGGGCTCGACCCGGCCCGGATTCTGATCGGCGCCGTTCCGCGCCTGATCGACGAGTGGCAACTGGAGCCGTCGGTCTGGAACCACGTGCGGAGGGCAATCGACGATCGCCGCCTTCCCGGTCAGTTCATCCTCACCGGGTCCGCCGTTCCAACCGACGATGCAGTCCGCCACTCGGGGGCCGGACGCCTGACACGGCTGCGGATGCGCCCCCTTTCCCTCTTCGAACTGGGTCACTCGGCAGGCGAAATCTCTCTGGCGGGCATCCTCGACGGCAGGCGCGCCGAAGCGGCCAGAACGACGATAGAACTCGACCGTCTGGCGGAGTTCATCTGCGTCGGTGGATGGCCGGCGAACCTGGGGCTGGCAACGAACGTCGCGCTACGCGCCAACGCAGACTACCTGGACGAGATCCGCCGCCTGGACATCTCGAGCGTGGACGGAAGGAGGCGGGACCCGGTCCGGGTGGGGATGCTCCTGAGGTCCCTGGCGCGCAACACCTCAACTGTCGCCACCGTCGCGACGATGGCATCCGACACAGGTCAGGGCGAGTCCGCGATCAAACCGCACACGGCGGCGGAGTACCTGGTCGCGCTGGAGCGGATCATGGTGATCGAGAACCAGCCCGCCTGGCCCACCCACCTGCGGTCGCGGTCCGTCCTGCGAAGCACGCCGGTCAGGCACCTCGCGGATCCGTCGCTTGCGGCCGCGGCGCTGCGTGCACGTCCCACCCGACTGGTCCGCGATCTCGACTTCCTGGGCCTGCTCTTCGAGTCCATGGTCGTGCGGGACCTGCGCGTCTATGCCCAGGCGACCGACGCGGACGTGTTCCACTACCGCGAGAAGGGAGGCCTCGAGGTGGACGCGATCGTCCAGGCCAACGACGGCCGGTGGGCGGCCTTTGAGGTCAAGCTCGGCGAGGGCAGGGCGGACCAGGCCGCCCGGAACCTGCTGAGGCTCGCGGCGAAGGTGGACCGGGAACGGATGGGGGCGCCAGCCGCGCTGGGCGTGATCACAAGCAGCGGCTACGGATACACCCGGGAGGACGGCGTGGCGGTGATCCCGGTCGGGGCGTTGGGACCGTGAAGGTGTACCGGTTCATCGCGGTACCGCTGCTCGCGGCTACCGCCGCGCACGCTGGCGACTGGCCACAGTTCCGGGGGCCGACCGGGCAGGGCCACGCGCCCGACGAAGTGGTCCCACTCACGTGGAGCGAGACGGAGAACGTGGCCTGGAAGACGGCGGTTCCAGGACGGGGCTGGTCGTCGCCGGTGATCGTCGGCGATCTGATCTGGCTGACGACCGCCGTCACGGACCGCGAAACCGGAACCTCGTTGCGACTGATCGCCTTCGATGTCAGCAGCGGCGAGGCCGCGATGGACGTCGAGGTGTTCGCCGTCACCGACACCACGCTCCTGAACCAGAAGAACAGCTTCGCGTCGCCGACGCCGGTCATTGGTCCTGACGGCGAGCGGGTCTACGTCCACTTCGGCGCCCAGGGCACGGCGGCGGTCGCCACGGGCGGCGAGTCGGCCGGCGAGGTTCTCTGGCGAACCCGTTTCCCCTACACCTCGCAGCATGGCAACGGCGGCTCGCCGATCCTCCACGAGGGGCTCCTCATCGTGAGCATCGACGGTTACGACACCGCCTTTCTGGTCGCCGTCGACGTAGAAACCGGCGAGGAGCACTGGCGGTCGGTTCGGCCGGCGCCGATCTCGCAGGCCTACTCAACGCCACTCGCCATCCGCGTCGGCAACGCCCAACAGATCGTCAACGTGAGCGCGTTCCGAACCACGGCGCACGAACCGGCGACCGGCCGCGAGATCTGGCGCGTCGAGTATCCCGGCGGCTTCTCCAACGTCTCGCGCCCCGTCTACGGCAACGGGCTCGTCTATCTGTCGACCGGCTTCAACGAACCGGTCCTGCTCGCTGTCCGGCCAACCGGCGAAGGCAACGTCACGGAGTCGCAGATCGCCTGGCGGCTCCGCCGCGGCGCCCCGCTCACGGTGTCGCCGATCCTGGTCGGCGACGAGTTGTACACGGTCACCGACACGGGCATCGCCACCTGTATCGCTGCACTGACGGGCGACATCCACTGGCAACAGCGACTCGGCGGCAACCACTCCGCTTCGCCGGTCCTTGCCGGAGGGCGGATCTACTTCCAGAACGAAGAGGGCGTCACCACGGTCATCGCGCCCGGCCCGGAGTTCGAGCAGTTGGCGCGCAACGAACTCGACGGCTCGACGCTAGCCTCCATCGCCGTCTCTGACGGTGCCCTGTTCATCCGTACAGGTACCCACCTCTATCGGATCGAGGAGCAATAGCGGAGGCAACTGGCGCTGCTGTATACTGCGCTGTATGTCCGCAACACGCACCCAGATCTACCTCCAGCCGCTACAGCGACAGCGGCTCGACGAAATTGCCGGAGCGCGAGGCCTGAGCCTCGCCTCCGTGGTCCGCGAAGCGGTCGACCTCTACCTCGCCAAGGCGCCCACTGACGCGACCGCTGCCCTCAAGAACACGTTCGGCGCCGCGCCCGACGCGCGGTTCCCGGCGCGCGACGAATGGGACACTCGCGACGAGAGGCTCAAGCCCTTCGATTGATCCGTGGCCAACTACCTCGTCGATTCCGACGTCTTCATCGATCATCTGCGCGGATTCCGGGAGCTGAGGCCCGGAAGAAACCGCCTCCACTACTCCGTCGTCACGCGATGCGAGCTGTTCTCGGGCACAGTCGAAACCGAGCGGATTCAGAAACTGCTCGGCCCGTTCAGGGAACTGACGGTGGACCGGGCGGTGGCCGAAAGGGCCGGCCGGATCCGCCGCGAGGTCCGCATCGGCACGCCCGACGCCCTGATCGCCGCCACTGCCATCGAGCACCGGATGACCCTTGTGACCCGCAACCTGAGGCACTTCGAGGCCGTCAAGCAGCTACGCCTCAGACAACCAAGAGGGGTGTCCTTGTGACCGTGCTCCGGACTCCGAATCTCGTCAAGGCGACCGCGCTCGTTGTCGCCGTGTCTGTTCTCCCCGCTGTCACGCCGCTTGCCGCACAGACGGCCGACGCTGCCGGCCATTGGGAGGGCAGCATCGAGGTCCCCGGTCAGCCCCTCGTCGTCCAGGTCGACCTGGAGCAGACTGACGGCGCGTGGGCGGGAACCATCGACATCCCTGGGCAGGGCGCAGACGACCTTGCGCTCTCGGGCGTGTCGGTAGATGGCGACGAGGTCCGCTTCACGATCAGCGGCGTGCCCGGGGAACCGACCTTCGAAGGCACGCTGGCAGGCGGCGAGATCACAGGCGAGTTCCGCCAGGGCCCGGCCCGGCTGCCGTTCAAGCTCGGCCGCGAGGCGGTGGAGGTCGAGGCGCCGCCAAGACCCCAGGAGCCGAAGCCGCCCTTCCCCTACGACGCCGAGGAAGTCGAGTACCGAAACGGCGACGTGACCATCGCCGGCACCCTGACCCTGCCGCCCGGCGACGCGAAGGTTCCCGCCGCGCTTCTGATCTCGGGCAGCGGCGCGCTGAACCGCGATCTCGAACTCGCCGGGCACAAGCCCTTTCTCGTGTTGGCCGACCACCTGACGCGGCTTGGCGTCGCGGTGCTCCGCGTCGACGACCGCGGAATCGGCGGCTCGACCGGCAGCACGCCGCAGTCGACCTCCAGGGACAAGGCGGCCGACGTTCTGGCCGGCGTGGGCTTCCTGCGCGGCCACGGCCGGATCGATCCGGAGCGAGTGGGCCTGATCGGCATCTCGGAGGGAGGCCTGGTCGCGCCGCTGGCGCTCAACCGGGTCGAGCCCGGCACCATCGCGTTCGCAGTTCTCCTCGCCGGCCCGGGCGTCCCCGGCGGCGACCTGCTGCGGCAGCAACTCCGGCGCATCGCCGCCGCGAACGGCGCCACGGCGGAGATGATCGAGGAACTCGCCGCGCTGCAAGGCCGGGCCCTCGAGATCATCGGCTCCGGAATGCCGCCCCAAGAAGCCGAAGCCGCCCTGCGTGAGGTCGTCGAAGAGCAGTTGGCCGCCTCGCCCGAGACGGCGCAACTGACCGGCGAGACCCTGGAATCTGCCGTGTCGGCGGCCGTCGAATCGAACCTGACTCCCTGGTTCCGCTTCTTCATCCGCTACGACCCGCGACCGGCGCTGGGCGGCCTCGCCGTCCCCACACTGGCGCTGTTCGGCGGCAAGGACACGCAGGTGGACGCCGACCAGAACCAGTCCGCCATGGAGGCCGCCTTCGCCGCCTCCGCGAACAGGGACATTACGGTGCGACGCTTCCCCGACATGAATCACCTGTTCCAGACTGCCGGAACCGGCGCGCCGGCCGAGTACGGGATGATCGAGGAGACGATGGCGCCCGAAGCGCTCGAGACGATCAGCGACTGGATCCTGGAACGCTTCGGCGACCAGCAGCCTGCGCCGTAGAACGCAGCGAAGCAAGTTCTGCGACGCAGGGTACTGGTGAGGTGGGGGCTGGGACCAAACACGGAGTCTGCGACGGGTTTGGCGGCGCTGATCGGCCCCACGCCTCCCTTCGATTAGACTCCCCGCCCGTCGGCCCCGCGCTCCGGGGCCCACGAACGACGAGGAAGACAGGCGCAAAATGCCCAAGATCACCTACATCGCCCAGGACGGCAGATCACGTGTGGTCGAAGCGCCGGTGGGAGGCACCGTGATGGAGAGTGCGCTGGACAATGACGTCGACGGCATCGTCGCCATCTGCGGCGGTTCCTGCTCCTGCAGCACCTGCCACGTCTACATCGACGAAGCCTGGGTCGAGGCCGTTGGTCCGCGTCATGTCGAAGAGGACTTCGTGCTCGAGCAGGGCATCGACGTGCGCCCCAACAGCCGCCTGAGCTGCCAGATCGACGTGACCGAGGCCCTCGACGGCCTGGTCGTCCACCTGCCCGCCGAACAGGCCGACTAGAGGCCCGGCTTCGCCGCGGGCGCCCCCATTTCCGCGATCCCAAGGAGACAGCACGCCATGACCCTCGAGCTCACCTTCCTCGGCCATTCCGGTTTCCTGATGAGCGACAGCGAGCACACGCTCGCGGTCGACCCCTTTCTCACCGGCAATCCGGTGGCCACGATCGGCGCCGGGGATGTCGAGTGCGGAACCATCGCTCTGACCCACGGCCACTCCGACCACTTCGGCGACACGCTGGCCATCGCGCAGGCCAACAACGCCAATGTGATCGCCGCGTTCGAGATGTGCAACTACCTGCAGGAGCTGGGCCACGACAACGTGAATCCGGGCAACCCCGGCGGCCGGATCGACACCGAGTTCGGCTGGGTCGCGTTCACCCATGCCTTCCACTCGTCCTCGTACGAGGGCCGCTACATGGGAATGCCCTGCGGCCTGGTCGTCAACATGGGCGGCAAGACGGTCTACCACTGCGGCGACACCGGTCTCTTCGGCGACATGAAGCTGATCGGCGAGATCTACCGGCCCGACGTGACCTGCGTGCCGATCGGCGACCGCTTCACGATGGGGCCGGAGCTTGCGACCCGGGCCGCCGAAATGATCGGAGCGCCGGTCGCGATTCCGATCCACTACGGGACCTGGCCGCCGATCGCGCAGGATCCCGCCGACTTCGCGCCTGCAGGCGTCGAGGTCAAGTTGATGGCGCCGGGCGGTACGCTAACCATCTGACGACGCGCTCCCACCTCCGCGCCGCGGCCGCGATCCGACCGCAACAAGCGCCGCACCGTTCCGTAACAGGAACCTGACAGCCAATGCTTCTGTTCGACCATGTCAGCAAGTGCTTCGGCGACCTGCGCGCCGTCGACGACCTGTCGTTCGAGCTCGAGGCCGGTGAGGTGTTCGGGCTCCTGGGACCCAACGGCGCCGGCAAGACGACCGCGATCAACATGGCGGTCGGCCTGCTCAAGCCGGACGAAGGCGTGGTCCGTTTCCTCGGCTCGACGATCGACCTGGACCCCACCGAGGCGAACAACCGCCGGGCGCTGGGCCTGGCGCCGCAGTCGATCGCTCTCTACGAGGAGATCAGCGGCGCCGACAACCTGCGTTTCTTCGGCCGTCTGCACGGTCTCGCAGGATCCGAGCTGGAAGATCGGGTCGCCGCCTGTCTCGACTTCGCCGATCTGACGGAGGTCAAGAAGAAAGCGGTCTCCAAGTACTCCGGAGGCATGAAGCGCCGCCTGAACCTGGCGGTCGCCATCATCCACGACCCGGACCTGGTGCTGCTCGACGAACCGACGGTCGGGGTCGACCCCCAATCGAGGAACGCGATCTTCGATCGCGTCGAGCAGCTTCGGGACGATGGCAAGCACCTCGTCTACACGACCCACTACATGGAGGAGGCGCAGCGCCTCTGCGATCGGGTCGCGATCATCGACCACGGCCGGCTGATGGCGCTCGACCGCGTGCCGGCGTTGATCGAGGCGCACGGCGGTCCGGGCAACCTCGTGGTCCACACCCGAGACGGCGAGAGCATCCATGAGACGACGGACCCCCTGAGGACGCTCGCCGAACTTCAGGAACGGCAGACGGTCGAGCACTTCCAGTACCTCCCGCCCAACCTCGAAACCGTGTTCCTGAACCTCACCGGCCGCGCGCTGCGGGACTAGCCAGATCGCCCGGAGAACCCCCATGAGAACCATCGTCGCCATGGCCGCGAAGGACATCAAGATCCTCTTCCGGGACAAGATGGGCTTCTTCTTCACGGTGTTCTTTCCGCTGATGATGGCGATCTTCTTCGGCGCCATATTCGCCAACCTGAGCCGGGGGCCGCAGAGCATTCCTGTCGCCCTCGTCGACGAGGACCGGACTTCCGGTTCGGAGCGCTTCATTGCCAGGCTCGAAGCCGCCGAGGGGCTCGATCTGGAGCAGATCCCGCAAGAGCAGGCCCTCGACCAGGTGCGGCGGGGCCAGACCGGGGTCATGGTCACCCTGAGTCCCGGATTCGGCGCGGCCCTGGACAACCCCTTCCGGACCACTCCCCAGGTCGAACTCACCGTCGATCCCACTCAGTTCGCCGCCGCGGGGATGACCCGCGGCATTCTGCTCGAGGCCGCGGGAGCGGAGTTGCAGGCGCTGATGAGCGAACCCTCTCGGATACAGGCAACGAACGACCAGAACAGCCGCTTCATCGAGCAGTTGCCTCCCTCCCCCGCCCGCGACGACTTCCTGACCTTCCTCGACCTCACGCCGCGCATCTCGTCCTTGATCGAGGAGCTCGGTCTGGACGGGCTCACGACCGACGCCACGACCGGTTTCGGCCCCCCTCTCGAGGTCGAGCAGACCGCAGTCCAGGCGGAGCAACGCGGGCCGACCAACTCCTACGCAACCTCCTTCGCGCAGGCGATGCTCTGGACCCTGATCGGTGGAACGGTGTCCTTCAGCATCTCGATTGCAATCGAGCGCAGCCGTGGCACGCTGATGCGACTGCTCGTGTCCCCGATGACGACCCGCCACCTCCTTGCCGCCAAGGGGCTGGCCTGCCTGGCCACGGTGCTGACCACGAGTACCGCCCTGATCACGCTCGGGATCACCGTCTTCGGGGTGAGACCCACCTCCTATCCATTGCTGGCACTGGCACTTCTCAGCGGTTCGATCTGCTTCTGCGGCATCATGATGGCCTTGAGCGTGATCGGTCGCACGGAACAGGCAGCGGCCGGAGTCGGTTGGGGCCTCGCGCTCCCGCTCTCCATGCTCGGCGGCGGCATGGTTCCCCTGTTCCTGATGCCGGAGTGGATGCAACGCCTCGGCAACATCAGCCCGATGAAGTGGGCGCTGATCGCGTACGAGGGCGCGATCTGGCGCGGCTTCACGCTGAACGAGATGCTGCTGCCCTGCGCCGTGCTGGTGGTCCTCGGCGTCGTCGCCTTCTCCATCGGCGCCAGGTTCCTGCGCTGGGAGACCGGTTGAGCCCTTGACCGATTCCATGCTCGTCATCGGCTCGGTCAACTACGACCTGATCTTCCGGCATCCGCGCCTGCCCCGGCAGGGCGAGACGATCGCGGGCGCGGAACTCTTCGAATCCTGCGGCGGCAAGGGGGCGAACCAGGCGGTCGCCGCCGTCCGCTGCCGCGGCCGTCTCGGCGAGGCAGCAGGCGCCGTCTCCTTCGCCGGCGCCGTGGGCAACGACGCTCACGGCGACGCCCAGCGCGCGGTGTTCGCCGAGGACGACCTGGACATCAGGCACCTGCAGGTCCTCGACGACATCCACACCGGCCTGTCCGCGGTCTGGGTCGAGGACGGCAGCGGGGACAACCGAATCATGAACTCACCCGGGGCGAACACCCGCCTGAACGCGGACGCCCTGGCCGCGGCCCCGATCGAAGAGGCCGGACTGCTGCTGATCCAGAACGAGACGCCGGCCGACGGCGTTCGCAGCGCCGTCAAGCGAGCCGCCGGCGCCGGCGTGCCAGTGATCTGGAACCCGGCGCCCATCGACGACGAGAACAACCCCCATCTCGATCCGGCTCAGATCGCCTGGGTGACACCCAACGAAGTCGAGTGCGCGGTGCTTCTCGGCCGGGCCGGCGAGCGGATTGATGCCGGCAGCGCCGCCGACGCGGCCTCAGAGCTGCTGGCCATGGGCTATGGCGGCGCCGCCCTGACTCTGGGGCCAGCAGGCGTCATGCTGGCGGAACCGGGAACGGCCCCAACGCTGATTGCTGCGCCGGAGGTCGAGGCCGTCGACACGACCGGCGCCGGCGACGCCTTCAACGGCGCGTTTGCCGCTGCCCTGCTCGCTTCCGCCGGCAGGGCGGCGAGCAGCCGCGAGGCCGTTGCTTTCGGCGTCCGCTACGCGAGCGACTCGGTCACGCGGAACGGCACGCAGACCTCCTTCGCCCGCTGGTAGCGTCGTCTGGTGGCACACCGGGCAACTTGGTACCGTCCCGCGGTGGCTCGAAGTCCTTCGTCAAAACTCGCCATCCTCGGCGGCGCTCCCGTGCGCACGAGACCCTGGCCGCAGTGGCCGGCGCGTGGACCGGAAGAAGAACAAGCCGTCATCGCGGCCCTCCGCGACGGCGACTGGGGCGGCTTCCCGCTGCCCAACGAGCGCGCGGAGGCCTTCGGCCGGGCGTTCGCCGAGCGCCACGACTGCGTACACGCCCTTTGCGTCGCGAACGGCACGGTTTCCCTCGAAGTAGCGCTCCAGGCGATGGGAGTAGAACCCGGTGCCGAGGTCATCGTGCCGGCCTACACCTTCGAGGCGACCGCCTCGGCGGCTCTGTTCTCCGGCTGCGTGCCCGTGTTCGCCGACATCGATCCGGAGACGTACTGCATCGACGTGAGCGCTGCGGAAGCCCTGGTCACGGAGCGCACCCAGGCGATCGTCCCGGTCCACCTGGCGATGACCGTCGCCGACCTGGACGCGGTCGGAGCACTGGCCGAGAAGCACGGACTCGCCGTCCTCGAGGACTGCGCCCACGCCCACGGCGCCCGCTGGCGCGATCGCGGCGTCGGTTCCTGGGGCGACGCCGGCTCGTTCAGCTTCCAGAGTTCGAAGCTGATGACCGCGGGCGAAGGCGGAATCGTGACCACATCAGGCGAAGCCATCCTGGACCGTCTCCACGCCCTGGTGAACTGCGGCCGGCAACGCCCGGAGGCCCCGGCGCCCGCCGCCGTGATCGGGCACAACTACCGGATGACCGACCTTCAGGCAGCAATCCTCGAGGTTCAACTCCGGCGGCTCGATCGCCAGCACGAGATCCGGGCGGCCAACGCCCGGCGCCTGCACGCGGCGATCGAGGACATCCCCGGTCTCTCCAACCTGAGGATCGACCCGCGAGTCACGACCCAGGCCATCTACCAGTTCGTCTTCCGCTTCGACGGCGAGGCGTTCGCCGGCATCGACCGAGACGTCTTCGTCGCCGCGCTCGAGGCCGAGGGCGTTCCGGCCGACGGTCGGTTCTACGAGTCACTGCCCAGGAGCGAACTGCTCCGCCCCGACGCGGCCCGCTACCCAGCGTGGAGCGCGGCCCTCGCCCGGTCGCCGGCTACCGATTGCCCGAACGCGGAGCGCGCCGCCTACCGGGAGTCCGTTTGGCTACCTCACCAGCTCCTGCTGGGCACGGTCGACGATGTGGACGACATCGTCGAAGCGGTGCTCAAGGTGCAGAACGGCGCCGCCGGTCTGGCCGGTGTCAAGGCCGCCGAGATCGAACGGCTCCGGCAGGCAAGATCGGCGCGGTAGCCCGCGCTACGCCCAGGTCAGCGTGCCGCTGCTCTGCCCGAACGCGTCCGTCTCCACACCCATGGTCTGCAGCGTGGTCACGAACAGGTTGCACAACGGCGCGTTGTGATCGCCATCGTGGACGATGTGCCTGCCGTGGCTGTAACCGCCGCCGGCAACCAGGATCGGCAGGTCCTTCGGTTCGTGCGAATTCGCGTTGCCCAGGTTGCTGCCGAACAGGACCGTGGTCTGGCCAAGGAGCGAACCGTTCCCGTCGCTGCGCTCGCCGAGGTCGGTCAACAGGTCGGAGAAGCTCTCGACGATCCCGGTCTCGATTCTCTTGAGTTGCGCGATCTTCGACGGGTCCTGGCCGTGATGCGACAGGCTGTGCTGGTCGAAGTTCACGCCCGGAACGTCGATCACGACCCCGTGATCCTGGATCATCAGGCTGATCACCCGGGACGAGTCGGTCTCGAGGATGAGCGGGATCATCCGGAACATGAGCTTGACGCGGCCGATCAGGTCGGAGCGGGAGGGGACGTCGGTGGGCGGCGCCGCGTCGACCACCGGCTTCGGCTTCTGCTGCCAGGCCTGGACTTCGGCCAGATCGAGTTCGGCGGTCCGCACCGCGTTGTAGTACGCGTCCAACTTCACCTGGTCGGCCAGGCTCACCCGCCGGCGCAGCGCCGACGTCTGCGACTTGAGCCGGTCGAGGATGCTGCCGCCGTCGTTCAGGCTCTGCTTCTCGCGCTCGACTTCCTCCGGCGTGCCCTGCAGGAACAACTGGCGGAACAGGTTCTCCGGGCTGGTCTCCGCCGGCACCATGGCGCCGCTCCGGGTGTAGGACTGGCTCTGCGGCGACGCGGTGCCGAGCACGACCGACGGAAAGCGCGTGGTGTAGCCCAGATGGTTCGCCGCCACCTGGTCCATCGAAATCGTGTTGCGGAACCCGTCGAGGCCGGGGCGCCGGGCGGCGGTCAGGAAGGTGACCTCCGAGTTGTGCGGCTGCCGTCCCGTCTGGTCCTCGTGCGAGAAGCCCGTGAACAGGGTGAAGTTGGAGCGGTGCTTCTCGAGTAGAGACAGGTACTCCGTGGTCTCGTAGCCGGCGCCGGCGGTCTTGGGGAACCACGCCTCGCGGTAGAGGCCGAGGGTGTTGCAGATGTTGACCATCCGCCGCGGCCCGGTGGCTGCGGCCTGGGCCAGCGTCGGCGTCATCGACTCGAGCATGGGCAACGCCAGGGCGACGCCCGAGGCGCGCAGGAAGGTGCGGCGGTCCAGGGATCGGGTCAAGGTCATCGCTAGCGGCTCCTGAAGAGGTCGCTCTGCGTGACCTCGTGAATCATCGTTCTTAGCGGGTAACCGGTGTCGGCGATTTGCGCCACCACCCGCTCCACGCTGTCCCGATCCGCGAACTCGATCTCGGCGCCGGTCGAGTAGACGAGGAGCTGCGACACTAGGTGGCGGGCCACCTGCTCCACGTCCCTGCCGAGCAGCCGCTTGTACTCCTCGATCCCGGTGAAGGGCTCGCCATCGGCCGTAACGCCGGTGGCATCGACCGGGAGTCCCTGCTTGTACGGCAACGGATACGTGTACCCGTCAGGCGTCGTGCCTTCGCCGCCAGCCGCCCGGTAGCGGGTGCGGAAGCCGCCGATAGGGTCGAAAGACTCGAGCGCGAAACCGGGCGGATCGATCACCCGGTGGCAACTGTTGCACACCGGTTCGTTGCGGTGCTTGGCCAATTGCTCCCGGATCGTTGTGGCGCCGCGGGTGTCCGGTTCGAGCGCGGTCACGCTCTCGGGCGGCGGCGGCGCCGGTTGACCGAGCAGGTTCGCCAGCACGAAGTTGCCGCGCGGTATCGGTGAGGTGATCGTGCCGTTGGCCGTGATCTTGTGGATGCTCGCCTGGGTGATGAGCCCGCCGCGGGGGCTGTCCGGCGGCAGCGTCACCTTGCGCATGTGCTGCCCCTCGATCCCGGGCACGCCGTAGTGCTCGGCGAGACGCCGGTTGAGGAAGGTGAAGTCGGCGTCGATCAGGCTGCCCACGCCGTGGTCTCCGGCGATCACTTCGGCCAGGAACAGCTCCGTCTCCTGGGCCATCGCCTGACCCAGGCGGTCGTCGTACTCGGGATAGAGGCTGGCGTCGGGATTCGTCGCCTTCAACTCGTAGAGCCGGAACGCCTGGCCCGCGAAGTCCTTGATGAACCGCTCCGACCTGGGATCGTCGAGCAGGCGGTCGACCTGGGACGCGAAGGTGGCCGGGTCGGACAGGTTGCCGTCGACTGCTGTGGCCAGCAGTTCGCCGTCCGGCATGCTCCGCCACAGGAAGTAGGAGAGGCGGGACGCCAGCGCGAAGTCGTCCAGCCGTCCCGGGTCCCCTGCCTGGAAGAGGAAGGGAGGCGCGCTGAGGATCGCCCGGAGCGGAACGCGAACCGCGTCGATGAAGGGTCGGGCATCCTCCAGCATCGGCTGGGCCAGGCTCGCGTAGGCCTCGAGTTCGCCCTCCACGAGGGGGCGCCGGAACGCGAGCGGCGCAAAGCGCGCGACGATGTCGACGATGTGCTCGTAGGGCGCCTTCGTGAGGCGCAACCCGCCCTCGTCATCGAACTCGACGCCGACCAGAAGCTCGCGGGCGCTCGGCGGCGGCCACGACTCGAACAGCGGCCCCTCGATCGTCATCGAGCGGAGCGCGATTCCCTCGCCCTTGTAGTTCTCGACCGTGTGTTCCGGGGCGTAGTAGTTGGTGTAGTCGGTTCGTTCCGCATCGGCCAGCGACGGAGCGAGGATGTCGTTGGGCCGCAGGTAGGTCTCGACCTGAACCGTCCGGGGCGTCTCGCCGATCAGATCGTAGGAGAGGAGCATCTCCTCGAGCGCGGCGGCGGCCGCCTGCTTGGTACCCCGATAGAGCGTGAGCGTCACCGGGGTATCCGCCTGATACGCCCACCCTTCGATCGTGGCGCGATAGCGGCCGGCATAGGGCACGTTGTAGCCCTCGGTCTCACTGTGCATCAGGTATGTGGCGCCGCCATCGAAGAACATGACCGCCGCATCGTCGAGCATCTTGGTGATCCCGCCGCCCAAAATCTCGGCCCTGCTCATGTACGTGAGGTAGGTCGAGTCCGCGTAGGCGATCTCGCGCCGGCCGGTGGCAGGCCGCGGCCCGAACTTGATCGCCTCGTCCAGCGCCCGGTCCGCCGCTTCCAGGTAGCTCCGCACATGCAGCGGCGACATGCTCTGGTTTGCCGCCACGGTGTCGAAACCGCCGGAGTCGGCCTCGGCGGGCAGGGCCTGGCTCAGCTCCATGGCCGCCGCTTCGTCTACCTGGAGCAGATCCTGGATCGTGTAGGCGTACTCAAGCCTGGTCAGGCGCCGGAGCGGCACGCGCTGACCGCCGCGGCTCTCGAGATTCGCGGAGGTCAGGGCGGTCTTGAGCGAGGCGAGCGCCGCCTCGATCAGCTCCGCCTCGGGCTTGGGGGCCTCGGGAGGCGGCATCTCCCCGTTCGCAATCCGGTCGTGGATGCGCTGCCAGGTACGGAACGTCTTGGCGTCCGAGAGATCCTGACTGAGACGGGGAATGCTGAGCGGCGTCGCGGTACGGCCCCCGTGACACCGGATGCAGGAACGGTCGACCAGCGGCGCCACGCCCTCGAAGAAAGTTGCAGTCTCTCCGGGGCCCTGGGCCATGGCGACCGGTACGAACACCAGGAGCGGCGCCACAACGGCCGCAAAACGCTTGGGGACCATCGTTCTATTCTCCAGCTTTGGCACACTCCAGCTTCGGCCGCCGGTCGGCGGATTCACAATGCTCTGGTACGCGAGTTTTGCGCGCGAGTTTAGCAGCTACCGGCCGCCATCCCAATCACCGCCCGCGTGCCGCAGCGACGCCTCCCCCGCGCGGCAGCACGCCCCCGACGTGGTCCCGGATCCACTTCGCATCGAACCACTCCAACGGATTGACGGGCAGGCCGCCGAGCAGCACCGCGAAGTGGAGATGGTCGCCGCCGGCCATACCCGTCTGGCCGCTCAGGCCCAGCCCTTCGCCCGCCGCGACTTCCCGCCCCACCTCGACGTCGATCCGCGACAGGTGTGCGTACAGCGTCTGCAGGCCGTACCCGTGATCGACAACCACGGTGTTGCCGAAGATGCCCAGATACTCCGAGAACGCGACAACGCCTGAGTTCGCGGCCGGCACGTCGTCCTGCAGCCGCGAGGCGAGATCGAACCCCAGGTGGTCCTGCGTGTCCACCACGCGGCCCTCGTACAGGTACTGCCTGCGGGTCGCGAACCGGTCCATGACCTGGGTGTTCGGCATCTGGCGGAACGGTCCGCTCCAGAGTTGCCGTTTGCCGGAGTCGGATGCCAGCTCGACCAGCCGTTCGGCGTTCATCGTTCGCAGGTCGCCGTTCAGCATCAGGTAGTTGTCGAGCAGGCTGCCGCGGTCCGCCAGATCAGGTGTCTGCGCCATGATCGCCGGTACGACCCGGGCCATGAAGTTGTCGCTCAGCCGGATCGTCGACGACAAGAGCGGCGACGGCGCCACCGCAGCCAGGAACGGCGTTCTCGCCTCGTTGCCGAGTTCGTCCCGCGCCACCAGCCGGAAGGCCGATGGATCGGCGCTGTCGTAGGGCACGCCGAAGAGAACGAAACGGTCACGGACACTGCCTCCCGGAAGGAGGTACCCGGGGAACCAGTAGTCCCCGACCTCGACGCCGCTCTCCACGGCGCTTGCGCCGACGGTGTAGCGCAGCACGCCGCTGCCGGACTGCGTCGGCGTCGCCGTCACTCCGACCGATCCGAGCGTCGGCGGACGCAGGCGGACCGGCAGCGAAAGCTCCGCGACACGGGGAGGCGGCCGCCGCAGCAACGTGCCCGGCCGCTCGACGGTGACCCGCACCGTCGCCTCGCCCTCCACCAGACTCGGCGTCGACTCGCGGCCGACTTCGACCTCGAGGACCGCCTCCCGGACCGGATCGCCACCGAATGACCAGGGACTTGGGGGCGTGAGCGCTCTCTCTTCGAGCAGCAGCGATTCCCCGCCCTGGATCAGCTCGACCCTGATCGAGCCGAGGCCGCGGCCGCCCGCCCGCGCCGTGGCCGTCAGCATCGTCCGCGGACCGATTCCGGGGAGGTCGGCGGTGATCGTCAGGTCCGGTTCCGGAGCCACCCGGAACCACAGAACCGCCGCCGCCGCGGCGAGCACCACGGCCCCGGCCGCGAGCGCGGCAGCCCAAGGCGGCCGGCGGCCGCGACGCGAACCCAGCCGACCGGCTTCTCTCTCGCTGAGCAGCAAGGTCCGCGGACTCGTCAGCCGACCTGCAACAACTCGACCCAGTTGACGTCTACGCCCACAGCAGCCTCCTCCCGTCGTGGCAGCGGATGTTATCCGCATGCCGGGTCAACCGCGCGAGACACTGGTCAGGGGTTGAAGCGCCGCGACTCGTTCCTCTTCTGCCGTGAAGCCACACCGCGAAACAGCAGGAACAGGCCAACCGCCATGACTGCGACGGGCCAGTAGTCAAGAACCTGATCCGCCCACTCCCAGTTCGGGAAGCCCGCGATCACCAGGACGCCGCCGGGAATCAGCGGCCACCAACGGTTCGTGCGCTCGTAGAGCAGGGAGACCACGTAGATCAGGAGGAAGCCGACGCCGAGGCCGAAAGCGGCGCTCTCGTCGTCCGCGAACGGGCCTGAGTAGAGATCGTCGAACGCCAGACCCGAGCCGAGCCCGATCAGGATCCCGCCCGGGATCAGGAATCCGTACGCCCTCTTGTAGAAGTAGCCCGCCGCGAACACTCCGCCGATCAGTATCAGGAACAGGTGCTCGTGGGCCCCGTCGAGTCGCTCGAGCGCCAGCAAAGCGCCGCCCAGGACGATCAGGGCCAGACCGGCGGCAACCTGACCGGCGAGGCCGGGCCCGGCGTCTTCGACCGGCGGGGCCGGCGGGTCGGCGACCGGCGGCGCCGATCCGGACTCGGCCTGTGCGGATGCTGCCGTTGTTTCGTGGTTCATCTCGTCGTGTTCCATCTTCGTCGTTCCTCCCTTCCTGCATGCACTCTACGCAGCGAAGGGCCTCCAGGTTCCAGGACGGCGAGCGAAGAACTCCGACTGCTACGCTAGCCGCATGCCGGTTTTCGAGCGCGACGAGGTCCGAATTCACTGGTCCGAGGCCGGCGCCGGCTACCCGGTGCTGCTGTTTGCGCCAGGCGGCATGCGCTCCGCCGCCGACATCTGGGGAACCAGCCCGTTCGACCCGCGCAGCGAGCTGGCGCAATCGTTCCGGGTCATCTCGATGGACCAGCGAAACGCCGGCAAGTCCACCGCGCCGGTAACGGCCGCCGACGGCTGGCATACCTACGCCGCCGACCATCTGGCGCTGCTCGATCATCTGGACATCGAGACGTGCCACCTGATGGGCGGCTGCATCGGCTCCTCGTACTGCCTGGGCGTCCTTGAGGCCGATGCCTCGCGGGTCGGCGCCGCGGTGCTCCAGAACCCGATCGGCCGCCACGAGAACCAGGATCTGTTCTACGCCATGTTCGACACCTGGGCCGAGGCGCTCATGGGGGAGCGCGACGACGTGGACGCGGAGTCCCTGCCCCCGTTCCGTGAACGCATGTACGGCGGCGACTTCACCTTCAACGTCGATCGCGACTTCGTCGCCGGCATCGAGACGCCGCTCCTGATCCTGGCCGGAAACGACGCCTACCACCCTCGCCCGGTGGCCGAGGAGATCGCCTCCCTGGCCCCGAACAACGAGCTGATCCTCGAGTGGAAGAGTGACGACGCGGCGCCGGCAGCCGCGGCGAAGGTCAGAGCTTTCCTCCAACGCCACACGCCCTCCAGCAGCTAGCGCCCGTGGTGAACATGATCGGAGCAACTTTCTTCGCCCTGCTGCTGGTGCTCGGCGCTCCACCGCAACCGTCTGCTGTGCCCGAGGCCCAACAGGACGCTCCGGTCGGCCGCGGCGTCGGCGACCTGAGCGACGTGGTCGAGGTCACCGTGGTCAACGTGGACATCGTCGCCACCGACCGCGACGGGCAACCGGCCCACGATCTGACGCGCCAGAACTTCCGCGTCTTCGACAACGACAAGCCGGTCGAGATCGACTACTTCGGCCGTGGCGGCGCCGGCGGCGATCCTGCCGCCACGGAGCTGCTGCGCGAACCCCTGTCGATCGCCTTCTTCTTCGACAACACGCACCTCTCGGTCGCCAGCCGTGCGGCGGTCCTCGACCAGATCAAGGCCTTCGCCCGTGGCCAGCTCGAGGCGGGCGGCGACGGCGCCCCCGTCTATGCCATGGTCGTCGCCTTCGACGGCGAACTGCGGTTGCTCCAGGACCTGACGACCGACTACTTCGCCCTGGCCCAGGGTTTGAACCGGGCCGAAGCCGCGCACCAGGTCTTCACCGAAGCTCAGAACCTGAAGCGGCGATCCCAGGAGAGCTTCCTGCAGTTGATGGAACAACTGAACTCTGACCCCCGGCGCTCGGCCGGCAGCATCGGCGCGCTGCGGGCAACGCTCTCCGAGATGCTTGCGTACGCCAGGGTCCTCCAGGAGGACAGCGCTCGCACCGCAGGCGCGATCGAGGACATCGTGGATTCCCTGGCGCTGGTCCCCGGCCGCAAGGCCTTCTTCCTGATCAGCGACGGCTTCGCGGCGCGCCCCTTCGACCGCCTCCTGCAGAACGTCCAGAAACGCGTTGCCGGCCGACGCGAACAGACCGGCATCGAGTTGATGGAGAGCCGCTCCGTCGACGCCCCGGAGGGCTTCGACGCCCCGAACAACCTCTACACCCGGAACTCGAACATCCAGGGCACCGCGGCCCTCACGACCACTTCCTTCCAGCAGCGTCTTTCCGACTTCGACCTCAGTTCCCGCTTTTCCGAGATCGCCGCCCGCGCGAACTCGCACCGGGTCTCCTTCTACGCCTTCAAGCCCCCCGAGACCGAGGTGGCCACGGCATCGCTCTCCGAAAGAGTGGCCGATCAGCAGAAACTGACGTACCTGTCCGATCTGCGCGGCGTGCTTCACCAGCTCGCCGGCGACACCGGCGGCCGCGCCTGGGTTTCGGGGCGCAAGGTGGACGCGTTCTTCGACCAGGCGGCGGAGGATCTGCGCTCCTACTACTCGCTCGGCTACGTGCTCGACGAGTTCATCGAAGGCTCCATGCACCAGGTCCGCGTCAAACCGCGGCCGCGGCACCTGCGCCTCAGGCACCGCACCAGCTACATCGCACGCTCGTTGCGCGAACGGATCGCCGAGCGGACGATCGGCGCCCTCCTGCTGGGCTGGACCGAGAATCCGCACGCGCTGCACATCGACAGCATCGAGTGGGATACCGGCGGCGGCGGTTTCTACGATGTCGATTTCACGGTCTCCGTACCCCTCGGCAAGCTGACGATGATCGAACAGGCCGGCAATCGCACCGACCAGGTACGGGTCGTCGCCGCGGTGCTGACCGAGGACGGCGAGCAACTGGCCCCCAGCCACATCGTCCTGCCCCTGACCATCCCCGGCGGGGACTGGGCACAGGCGAAGGACCAGTTCTTCGCCGTCAACTTCGAGTATCCGATCCCCCGCGGCCACCACCGCATTGCGATCGGTCTCTGGGACGAGAACGGCGGCAGCGGTTCGTACATCCGCCGGGAGTTCGATGTCCGCTGACACCATGGATGGCCGAACTGCCGCCGAAGCGACAGCCCACGTCACCGATGCCGACCTGGAAGCCGGCTTCGACCGCGTCCTCGCCTCACCCGGCGACGGCGGCACGCTCGAGATGATCGTCCGGCGCCCGGGAGTGAACCGCCGCGAGGCGATCGACGAGGGCCGGCTTACCCTCGAGGCCGGCTTGGAAGGCGACTCCTGGCTCGCCCGCGGCGGCTACGGGACGCCTGACGGCGCCGCCGATCCGGACGCGCAACTGACCCTGACCAACTCCCGCTTCGCCGACCTGATCGCGGGAAACCGCGACCGCTGGGCCCTGGCCGGCGACCAGCTCTACGTCGACCTCGACCTGAGCGTGGACAACCTGCCGCCCGGCAGCCGGCTCCGCATCGGCGGCGCCGTGATAGAAGTCACCCCGGTTCCCCACACCGGCTGCAGCAAGTACCGGCAGCGTTTCGGCCTGCCGGCGCTCAAGTTCACGGCCACGCCCGAAGGTAGGCGGCGCAATCTGCGTGGCGTCAACGCGCGGGTCGTCGTGCCGGGAACGGTGCGGATGGGCGACGCTGCGCGCAAGGTCTCCTGACTCCAATGGCCATCACGAAGGGCATCCGACAACTCGTGGCCGAAGCCGACGCCACGATCGAGACCGTCTCGGCGGCCGAGGCCCTCGAACGCCAGGAGCAAGGCGCGCTCATCGTCGACCTGCGCGACATCCGCGAGCGGGCCCGCGACGGCTTCATCCCCGGTTCCTTCCACGCCCCGCGGGGCATGATCGAGTTCTGGGTCGATCCCGACAGCCCGTACTTCAAGGACATCTTTGGCGGCGGCCGGGAGTTCATCTTCCACTGCGCAAGCGGCTGGCGCTCGGCCCTGGCGACCAGGGCGGTCCAGGACATGGGCCTCGAGCCGGTCTGCCACATCGGCGGCGGTTTTGGCGCCTGGAAGAAGACAGACGCGCCCGTGATGCGGACGGAAGACGGCCGCGAACCGAGGTGACGCGCCGGACCGCGAACACATGGCAGCTTGACAGCAGCGCCACTGTTCCTTACCCTCTGCGCCCGTTTCTTCCAAACCGAATCCGCAACGAATGCTCAGACACACCGCCCCCCGCTCAACTGCAACCGTTCCCTGCCGCAAGGTCCGGGTGAAGGGCGCGAAGCGCCCGACGGACACTCCTGGGTGACCTGGTAGATCGAGAACGAGACCTTCTCTGAGCGGCCGGCCATCCAGGAGGATGAGCCGGCCTTTTTTTTGGGATAGTCGCTCTTGGAGCAGTCGCTTTCCGGACCCATACCGCTCGCAAACTGAGGAGAACCGCCATGGAACTGCAGACCGTAAGCGCCCAGTCCGAGTGCCCCGAGTGCTTCGACGAGATCCGGCTTACGGCCGTGATGCAGAACGAGATCGTCCAGTGCGGCGGCTGCGGCGTCGACCTGGAGGTCATCGAACTCGACCCCGTGACCCTGGAACTGGCGCCGGAAGAAGAAGAGGACTGGGGCGAATAGCCGGCAGACGATGCGTATCGGAGTCCTGTACAGCCGGGTCCGCCCCGAAGAGAAGCTCCTGTTCAGGGAGCTCGAGCGGCGGCGTGCGGATGTCGAGCTGATCGACGACCGCAAGATCGTCCTCTCGTTCGGCGGCGCGAGCACGCTGGAACCGGCCTTCGACTTCGATGTCGTCTTCGACCGCTCGCTCAGCCACAGCCGCGCTCTCGTGCACCTGCGGGTGCTGGCCGACCGCGGAGTGCCGACGGTCAACCGGATCGAAGTGGTCGAGAACTGCGGGGACAAGCTGCGGACTTCCAGCCTGCTGCAGGCCGCGGGCGTGCCGACCCCGGACACCCGGGTCGCTTCGACCCCCGAAGCGGCGCTCGAGGCAATCGAGGAACTCGGCTACCCGGTGGTCCTCAAGCCGACCGTCGGCTCCTGGGGCCGGTTGATCGCCCGCATCAACGATCGCGACGCCGCCGAAGCGCTGATCGAACACAAGAGCACGCTCGGCTCTTATCAGCACTCCATCTTCTACCTGCAGCGCTACGTGGACAAGCCGGAACGCGACATCCGCGCCTTCGTCGCGGGCGGCGAAACGATCTGCGCCATCTACCGCAAGGCGCCCCATTGGGTCACCAACACCGCGCGCGGCGCAAGGGCGGCGAACTGTCCGGTGACGCCGAAACTGGCGACCCTGTGCCGGCGGTCGGCGGAGGCGGTCGGCGGCGGGCTGGTAGCGGTCGACCTGGTCGAGGACAGACATCGCGGGCTGCTGGTGCTGGAGGTCAACCACACGATGGAGTTCCGCAACTCGATCGAACCGACCGGTATCGACATTCCCGCCCGCATGATCGACTTCGTCGAGCGGGTGGCAACGGTTGGCTGGGCCGCCGCCCAGCACCGGGAGGGGGCATGACTGTACGCGCCGGCATCGTCGGCGGTTCCGGGTACGCCGGCGGCGAGTTGCTCCGGCTGCTGCTCGGGCACCCCGAGTTCGAGATCGCCCAAGTCACATCGCGGCGGCTGGCGGGCGCCTTCGTCCACTTCACGCACCCGAATCTTCGCGGCCACACCGATCTCCGCTACTGCACTCTCGACGAACTCGAGCGCTGCGACCTGCTCTTCCTCTGCGTGCCGCATGGCAGCGCCGCCGGCGACATCGACATCTACTCCGAACTCGCCCCGCGGATCGTCGATCTCTCGGCCAACTTCCGGCTCCGCTCGCCATCGGCCTACGCGGACTGGTACGGCGCTCCGCACCCCGCGCCGGAGTGGCTCGATCGCTTCGTCTACGGCCTGCCGGAGCTCGACCGCGACGCGGTCGCCGGCGCATCCCACACGAGCGGCGTCGGCTGCAACGCGACCGCCACCCTGCTCGGCCTACTGCCGCTGCTCGAACCCGAGGCCCTGGAACGCGATCTCGTCGACTGGCGCCGGGGCGTCGTTACCGAACTGAAGGTCGGCAGCAGCGAGGGCGGCGCGGCGGCGTCGGACGCCTCCCACCACCCCGAGCGGTCCGGGGTGGTGCGCAGCTTCCGCCCTACCGGCCACCGCCACACCGCGGAGGTCGAACAGGCGCTGGCGATGCGCGGCGTCGAGGCCGCCGGCCGCGTCCACCTGTCGGTGACCTCGGTCGAGATGGTGCGCGGCGTCCTCGCCACCAGCCACCTGTTCCTGACTCAGCCCGACATCGGCAAGCCCACTGAGCGGGAGCTCTTTCGCACTTTCCGACCGTTCTGCCAGCGGCAGCCGTTCGTTCGCCTGGTCAAGGAACGGCGCGGCATCCACCGCTACCCCGAACCGAAGATCCTCGCCGGCAGCAACCACGCCGAGGTCGGCTTCGACCTCGATCCCCGCACCGGACGCCTGGTCGTCATCTGCGCCATCGACAACCTGATGAAGGGCGCCGCCGGCAACGCGGTCCAGTGCGCGAACCTGATGTGCGGCTTCCCCGAGACCGACGGACTCGGCTTCCCGGGCCTGCATCCCGTCTGAGCCATGACCGATTCCAGGTCTACCGAGGTTTCCGAGGCCGCCCCGACAGCCGGCGACGTCCCGCTGGTCATCAAGGCCGGGGGCGGCAAGTCGCTGGATCTCGACGCGATCGCCGCCGACGTCGCCGAGCTGTCGAACTCCGGCCTCCGGATCGTCCTCGTGCACGGCGGCGCCGAGACGACGAACGAGGTCGCCGAGCAGTTGGGGCATTCGCCGCAGTTCGTGACCAGCGAGAGCGGCTACAGCAGTCGCCGCACGGATCGGCGCACGCTCGAGATCTTCGAGATGGTCTACTGCGGACTGCTGAACAAGCGCTGGGTGGAGCTGCTGCAGCGTCAGGGCATCGGCGCGGTCGGGCTGAGCGGCCTTGACGGCCGCCTGTTCGAAGGCCGGCGCAAGGACAAGCTGCGCATCCGGCTCGGCGCCCGCCGTCTCGTGCTGCGCGACGACTGGACGGGCACGGTCGACCAGGTCAACGCGGAGCTGCTGCGTCTGCTGCTCGACGCCGGCTACCTGCCGGTGCTGACCCCACCGGGGGCGTCCTACGACGGAGAGGCGGTCAACGTCGACGGCGACCGCGCGGCCGCCGCCGTGGCCGCGGCTCTGGGTGCTTCGACCCTGGTCTACCTCTCCGCCGCCCCGGGCCTGCTCGCCGACTTTCCCGACGAGGCCTCCCTGATCTCCCGATTGGACATCCCTCGCGCCGACCTCACCGGACCGGAAGCGCATGCCGGGCTCGAACCATTGATGGCGGCGGCCCAGGACCGCATGAAGAAGAAGGTGCTGGGCGCCGCGGAGGCGCTGCGCGGAGGCCTGGAGCGGGTGATCCTTGCCGACGGCCGCATCGAACGCCCGGTCCGGGCCGCGCTGGACGGCGCCGGCACCCACGTCGTCGTCCGGTCGACGAATCAGGAGGAGAACGCGTCATGAACGCCGATGTCATGCGGAACGTTGCGGGCGTCGAGGATCGCCGCCTCGGCACCTGGGCGCCGAGGAAGCCGACTCCCCCGATCGTCCGCGGCGAGGGCTGCGAGCTGATCGCGGCGAACGGCGACCGCTACCTCGACCTGACCGCCGGCTACGG
This sequence comes from Candidatus Multivorans sp., assembly GCA_965222875.1. GTDB lineage: Bacteria > Acidobacteriota > Thermoanaerobaculia > Multivoradales > Multivoraceae > Multivorans. The sequence continues at coordinate 234,900 of CBDCVC010000002.1, forward strand.
CGTCTGCTGCCTCGGCTACAACCATCCCGCGATGGTCGAGGCGCTTACGGCCCAGGCAGAGCGGCTCACCTACTGCCCAATGAACATGTCCAGCCAGAACCGGGCCGAGTACGTCGAGGCGCTGGCGAGCGTGCTGCCCGATTCCCTCGACCGGGTGTTCCTGTGCAACAGCGGCACGGAAGCCGTCGAGGGAGCACTCAAGTTCGCCGCCCTGGTCACCGGCCGCAGCCGCACGGTCGCGCTTCGGAACAGCTTCCACGGCCGCACCCTGGGCGCGCAGGCGACGATGTGGAACCCCGCCGCCCGCAAGCCCTACACCGGTCTGCTCCACGACAACGTCTTCGTTCAGCCGGACCCCGAGGCGATCGAGGAGGCGGTCGACGCCAAGACCGCGGCGCTCATCCTCGAACCGGTTCAGGGCGAGGGCGGAGTCAACGTGCTGAGCGACGAGGTGCTGCTCGCGGCGCGCCGGGCCTGCGACCGGCACGGGGCGCTGCTCATCCTCGACGAGGTGCAGACCGGCTTCGGGCGCTGCGGCGCCTGGTTCGCTCACCGCGGGACGCCCGGGCTGGACGCCGACCTGATGCCGCTCGCCAAGGGCATCGGCGGCGGCTTCCCGCTCGGGGCGATCGCCTACGGTGAGCGGGTCGCGTCCGCGCTCCGGCCCGGTTGCCACGGCTCGACCTACGGCGGCAATCCGCTCGCCTGCGCCGCCGGGCTGGCGGTGATCGAGACTCTGCGGGCGCTGAACCTCCCGGCCAGAGCGGCGACGATCGGAGCGGACTTCCTGGCGTCGCTGCGCGACCGGCTGGCCACCCACCCCCGGGTGCGGGAGGTGCGCGGCCGCGGCCTGATGCTGGGCGTCGTCCTGCGCCAACGCGCGGGCCGCCATCTCGCCCGTCTGACCTCGGAACATCGGATCCTGGCGCTGCCCGCCGGGCCGAACGTGATCCGGATGCTGCCGCCGCTGATCATAGGCGTTGTGGAGCTGGAGCGCGCCGCCGACGCCCTGGACGCCGTCCTCCGGGAAGAATGACGATGGACGAAGGCAGCCCCGGCCGGCGCGACGCTGTTCCCTACCGGCGCCGCGACGCGGGCCGCGACCGCACCGAGATCGACCTCGTGCGCGGCCTCGTCGCGGTACCGTCGCTCTCCCGCCATGAGGCCGCCGCCAGCGGCTGGCTGGCCTCCGAGATGGAGGCTCGCGGTCTAGAGCGCTGTCAGGTGGACGGCGCGCTGAACGCGGTCGGCGAACTCGGAGAACCGGACGCATCCCGCCTAGTCGTCCTGCTCGGACACATCGACACCGTGCCGGGGAACATCCCGGTCCGAATCGAGGACGACGGATCGCCTAACGGCATCCTTCACGGCCGCGGTTCGGTCGACGCGAAGGGACCGCTCGCCTCCTTCGTCGCGGCGGCCGCACGCTGCGGCGGCGACTGGGCGCGCGCGCACGACCTGCGGTTGATCGTCGCCGGGGCGACGGAGGAAGAAGCGGCCAGCTCCCGGGGCGCGCACCACCTGCTCGAGCGGCTGAACGGCCGCGACGAGCCGACCCCCGACTTCTGCATCATCGGCGAGCCCAGCCACTGGCACCGGGTCACGCTCGGCTACAAGGGACGCCTCTTGATCGACCTGCTGGCCCGGCGGCCGAGCAGCCATACGGCCGGCCCGGAGGCCGGCGTCGGCATCACCGCCTTCGACCTCTGGCGACGCCTGGAGGCTGTGGCCGAACGAAGCGACGGCCGAACCTCCTTCGAGCGCGTGCTGCCCAGCCTGCGCTCGATCAACACGACGAGCGACGGCCTCTACGACACGGTCCGCGCCGACTACGGCCTGCGGCTGCCGGTGGACTTCGACGCCGGCGCCCTCATAGGCGTTCTCGGGGACTGGTTCGGCGATGCCGCGGCGGACATCCACGGGCCGCTGTTCTCGGACCTGGATCCGGTCCGCGCCACCGGCACGATCCGTTGCGAGCAGGGCCACGCCAGCCTGGAACTGAGCCTGCGCGGCTACGAAGTGGGTGTCCGCGCCGACCGTCACTCCCCCCTGGTGCGAGCCTTCCTCGGCGCCATCCGCGCCATCGGCGGTCCGAAGACCGTGCCCAAGTTCGTCGTCAAGACCGGGACCTGCGACATGAACATCGTCTGGCCGGTCTGGCGATGCCCCATCGTGGCCTACGGCCCGGGAGACAGTACACTCGACCACACTCCGAATGAGCACCTGGAACTGGACGAGTACCTGCTGGCGGTCGATACCGTGGAACTAGCGCTGAGGAACCTGGCCGCCGCCCCGACGGCCGCCGGCTAGAGCCCGCGTGGCGCCGCGCCCACCACGCGTCGATCGCATCGCCTTCGGCGTCAGCGCCGGGCTCATCGCCCTGGTCTGCATTCCGCTGGCGCTGTCGCCCCAGACGGGCGGCGCCCTGGTCGTCCGCGCCTACGAGTCGCTGACGGAGCGCTTCGGACTGCTCTACCAGTGGGCGACGCTGGCAGTCACCGTGTTCCTGCTCTGGCTGGCCTTCAGCCGTCACGGAGCGAAACGGCTCGGCAGCGAGGACAGCCGGCCGGACTTCAACATCTTCAGTTGGATGGCCATGCTTTTCTGCGCCGGCATCGGCGCGGGGCTGCTCTACTGGTCGACGATCGAGTGGGTCACCTACCTTGATGCGCCACCCTTCGGCCTCGCCCCGAACTCCACCGAGGCGGTCGAGTGGGCGGCGACCTACGGCATCTTCCACTGGGGAATCTCGGCCTGGGCGCTGTACTGCTTTCCGGCGGTGGCGATCGCCATCCCCTACTACCGCCAGCACGCCCCGGCCCTGCGCCTGAGCACCGGCCTGCACGCCCTGATCGGCCGCGACGGGTACGACCGTGCCCCCGCCCGCATCGTCGACGTCCTGTTCATCCTCGCAATGGTCGGCGGCACGGGCACGTCGCTCGGGCTCGGCACGCCGATGGTCGCCGCCTGCGTCAGCGAGGTATTCGGCATCGAACAGAGCTTCGGACTCCAGGTGGGGATCCTCGTCGTCTGCGTCACCCTGTTCGCGGTCAGCGTCTACCTGGGACTCGAACGCGGCATCAAGCCCCTCTCCGACGGCTCCGTCATCGCGGCGATCGTCCTGCTGGCCTTCGTGCTGATGGTCGGCCCGACCAACTTCCTGCTGCGCACGGGCACGAACTCGATCGGCCTGATGATCGAGAACTTCATCCGGCTCAACACCTGGACCGACCCGGTGGCGAGAACCGGCTTCATCGAGGACATGACCGTCTTCTACTGGGCGTGGTGGATCGCCTACGGACCCTTCATGGGCCTGTTCGTGACCCGCATCTCACGCGGCCGGACGGTGCGGCAGTTGATCTTCGGGATGCTGATCCTGGGCACCTTGGGCTGCGCCGTCTTCTACGGCGTCCTCGGCAACTACAGCCTGCACCTGGACCTGTCGGGGGCTCTACCGGTGCGCGAGATCGCCCAGGCGGCAGGAAACGAGAACGCGATCGCACAGACGATCGGCTTCCTGCCGCTCGGCGCCGCGGCGCTCGCGATCTTCGCGCTCGTGGCGATCGTCTTCATCGCCACGACCTACGACTCCGCTTCCTACTGCCTGGCCGCGTCGGCGACCCGCAACCTGACGGAAGGCACCCATCCCGCCCGCTGGCACCGCCTGTTCTGGGCCGTTGCCGTCGGCGTACTGCCGATCACGTTGATGTTCATCGGCCAGGAAGGCGGCAACGACCAACTGCGCGTGATCCAGTCCGCCACCCTGGTCGTCTCCCTGCCGCTGCTGATCGTGGGAGTGCTGATGGCCGTCTCTCTCCTGCGGTCGCTCCGACTGGACGACGAGCCCGCGGACGGCGCCTGAGCGCCGGCGCAAGGTCCTGGGCCGGGTCAGCGGCCGTCGTCGGAGGGGTCGAGAGCCCCCTCAAGTTCCCCGAGCAGCCCCTCCAGCTCGCCCAGCGCCGCTTCCCAGTCGGCCCAGTGGAAGGCGTGCCCCGCCTCGATCGCCTCCTCCCAGGCACGGTTCGCCTGGAACAGAACATCGGCCGCGTCGTGGTGATCCGAGGGATCCTGCAGGCGCAGGATGCCCCGTGTCACCCTGGCGCGGTCGCCGCGCAGAGCCCGCATCCGCGCCAGCAGTTGGCCGCCCTTCGCCAGCGCCTCCCGGCCTGACGTTCCGGCCTCCCGGTGGCCGGCTTCGGGACCGTGGCAGCGGTTGCAGCGCGCCTGCAACCCGCCCTCGCCGAGCGACTGCCCGGCCACGCTGCCATGGCAGGTGCGGCAGGTCGGAGCGGCGCGGATCTTTCGTTCGAAGAGCGCGAAATGCGGGCTCTGCTGCAGGGCCAGGTACTCGACCTCGTGGCAGCGGCCGCAGGTCTGGGGCAGGTTCCACTGGTGGGTGGGACTCTTCGGGTGGCCGCTGTTCAGCACGCCCTTGTGCGCACGGAGCTGAACGAAGGTCGTGCTGTTGCCGCCGTGACAGTCCGCACAGGAGACGCCGGCAGTGGCATGCGCCGAGTTCCGCCACTGGCGGAGATGGAACTCCTCCGTCTCCTCGAGTTCCTGCGCCGCGTGGCAGTCGGCGCACGGATCCTGCGCCCAGGCGCCGGCCGCGAACGCGCTCATCGCCAGCAGAAGGGGCGCCAGTCGAACTCGATCCATGCCCGTCAGACTACCAATGCCGGGCGCAGCGCGGCACAAGGTTCATCTCCACCGGAACTCGGGTTCGAGGAACACGTCGCGGTCACCGCCCTCCGGGATCTCGGGCAACTCCAGCCGGTAGTAGTTCAAGGGAATCGCGCCGTACCAGGACCGGTGACGGGCGATCCGGAGCGGCCGCTCCACGACGATGCTCACCGCCTCGCCGACGCCCGTCTCGACCGGTACGAGTTCCACCGTCAGGCCCGCCAGGGGCACTGGCGACCCGATCTGCAACTCGCCGTCAGCCCCGGGCCGGTAGCGGATGCCGTCGGCGCCATGCGGCCAGACGCCGTTGCCCAGCAGTCGAACCCGAAGATCTCCGTGCTGGACTTCCCCCGTCGCCGAGCTCAACTGAACCTGGGAAGTCTCGATCGGCAGGAGCCGCTTAGCCGCCGGCGAGACGTAGCGCAGCCGGCGGGCGCCGGTGTCGGTTTCGATCTCAAGCGGGAAGGAGGCTGCGGAGAACCACAGCGGCGCCACGAACAGGGTTGCCGCCAGCGACGCGGCGACAAGCCAGCGTCGCGACGGCGGCCGCTCGATGAGGAACCAGCACACCGGATACAGCGGCAGGAACCAGCGGTTCGCGATCGCCCCGGCGCCGCCGTAGAAGTTGTACGGACTCTTGATGAGGAAGGCGATGAGCCCCATGGCCATGCCGGCCAGCAGCCATTTGCGTCGCGACCCAGGCCGGAGACAGGCGCAGGCGAGAACGATTGGCAGGAAGTACGGCACGATGCCGACGCTCCTCCCGAGCAGCGCATAGACCATGTTGTGGCCCAGCAGTTCCGGCTCGAAGGACGGCAGCAGGAATCCACTGCGAGCCCAGGAAGCGCCCCCGTAAGCGGCCAGCAACTCAGGCCAACGCTCCCGATCGAAGTCGATGTCGGGATAGCCCGTCGCGCTGCCGAATCCCTGGCGCTCGCCGACGTAGGGACTCCAGTCGCCGCCGCCGGCTCGATGCAACCCGGTCGAGCCGAGCAGCAGCACCAGCGCGGCGGCGAGGACGATCGCCGCGGCCCGGCGACCCCACGCATTCCTCAGCGTCGGCCCGGCGGCCAGAAGCACGCCCGCCAACACCGCCAAGTAGAACGGCCGGCCGGCGCCCGCCGTCGCCAGCAAGACTCCGCCCGCCACGAGGCGCGCCGGGGGAAGCGTCTTTCCTTCGAGCCACGGATCGAGGCAGCACAGTCCCAGCGCGGTCACAACCAGGTAGAACAGGTCGGCATGAACCCAGAACACATGGCCGAACGTGACCGAGAAGAAGAGAAGGAACGCGGCCACGAGCGGCCCGTCCGCGCCGACACGCCGGAGGAGAAGGCACTCGAGCAGCAGGGCGGCCACGATCAGTAGCACCAGGTTGGCCACGATCGGCCCCCGCTCGGGCGCCAATCGCACGAAGGGCGCGAGAAAGAGCGAGTAGAAGACGGGCTTGGAGTAAACCAGCGTCTCGCCCCCGTCGACGCTCTGAAGGATCAGAGGATCCGGAACCTTCCCCGTGGTCCGTTGGTAGCGCCGGTAGTCCGCCTCCTCGTAGCGGAAGTCGAAGTCGAAGGCCAGGCTCTGGGCCTGCATCGAGTAGACGCCTTCGTCGCCCACCGTGTACGGCCAGTCCCCGGGGTCGAAGACCGCGGCCGCCAGCGCGAGGGCGAGAACCAGGGTCCACAGCAGCACTCTCTGCCAAGTCAACTGCCGACAGCTCGGCCACCGCCGCCCGCGGCTGGAGGTAGCGTCCATACCCGTCGTGGACGGTAGCAGCCCAGACAGGTGACCCGACACGCAGACTCCTGGCTAGCGCCAACCTACGAAGACAGAGGGGGATCGGCCAAGGCGAAGCTCAATTTCGGTCAAACCGCCGCCAACAAAGGGCCTGCGTTGTTGTAGTCTCAGTCCAGGTCGACGCTTTTCTTGGAACCCCGGAACCCCTAAGGAGTCTCACGTGAAGAAGCCTCAACCCGGCCCCTTCGTTCTGCTGCCCCTCCTCGCCGCTCTGCTGCTGTCACTCTGCCTCTTCGCCCCTGCCTTGGCGCAGGAGGCGGATGCTCAGGACGAAGGTGAACAGGCCGAAGAAACGCCCGAGTTCGGGGAAGCGATCGTCGTCGTCGGCACCCGCACCGAGGGCCGCACCGTTACCCAGTCCCCGGTCGCGGTCGACGTCATTTCCGCGGCCGAGTTGATGAGCCAGGGCGACAACGACCTGATCAACCGGCTACGGACCGTCATCCCTTCGTACAACGCCGGTACTCAGCCGATCAGCGACGCGGCGACCCTGGTCCGACCGGTCAATCTTCGCGGTCTGGCGCCCGACCACACCCTGATCCTCGTCAACGGCAAGCGCCGCCACCGCGCCGCGGTCATCGCCTGGCTCGGCAACGGAATCTCCGACGGCGCCCAAGGGCCCGATGTCTCGGTCATCCCGTCCATCGCGCTGCGCCAGGTCGAAGTGCTGCGCGACGGGGCATCGGCCCAGTACGGCTCCGACGCGATCGCCGGCGTGATCAACTTCCAGCTCAAGGACGCCAGTTCGGGCGGCAGCGTCGAGGTGCGTTCTGGGCAGTTCCAGGACAGCAACCCCGGTTCCGACGGCGGCTTCGGAGGTCAGTACACGTTCGCCGGCGACAAGGGCATGTCGTACGCCGTCGCCGCCAACCTGGGCATGCCGATGGGCGAGAACGGCTTCTTCAATCTGAGCATGGAGTACGGCGCCGCCGATCCGACCAGCCGCAGCGTGCAACGCAACGACGCGATCGCCATCATCAACACCGGCAACACCATGGTCCGCAACCCGGCCCAGGTCTGGGGTTCGCCCCTGGTCGAGGACGACATGAAGCTGTTCGCCAACTTCGGCACCCTGTTCTCGAACGGCGCCCAGTTCTACGGCCATGCGAACTACGCCAGCCGGACCACGACCGGCGGCTTCTACTTCCGCAACCCGCACACGCGCACCGGCGTCTTCACCTATTCGGACCCGGTGAGACGCGGCAAGTTCCTTCTCGTCGGCGACCGGGAATGGGCCCGCACCGGCGTCGAGAACGCCGGCGGCTGCGCCGCAATCCCGGTCGTCGACCATGTGCCCGACGCTGCCGCGCTGGCGGCGGTCGAAGCGGACCCGAACTGCTTCGCGCTCTACTCGCGCTTCCCCGGCGGCTTCACGCCCCAGTTCGGCGGCGACCTGACCGACTCCTCGATCGTCGCCGGCGTTCGCGGTTACCTGAACAGCGGCATGACCTGGGACATCAGCGCCAACGTCGGCAACAGCAAGGTCGACCAGTTCATCTACAACACGGTGAACGCCTCGCTCGGCTACGACACCCCGACATCCTTCCAACCCGGCGTCTACGAGCAGACCGACACGAACATCAACTTCGACATCACCTACCCGGTGCGCGACAACGTGAGTCTCGCCGCCGGCGTGGAGTGGAGGAACGAGCAGTTCAGGATCGGCGCCGGCGATGAGGCCTCATGGCTGATCGGTCCCTACGCCGCCCAGGGCTTCAGCTCCGGTTCCAACGGCTTCAACGGCTACCGCGCCGACGTCACGGCCGGCACCTGGGACCGCGCCAACGTCGCGGTCTACGGCGATGTCGAGTTCGAGGATCCGGAAGAGATGTGGACTGTGACCACCGCGCTCCGCGTCGAGGACTTCGACGGCTTCGGGAACACGATCAACGCGAAGGTCTCGGGCCGCCGCGTCGTGTCCGATGCGGTCTCGCTCCGCGCCGCCGTCAGCACGGGTTTCCGCGCGCCGACGCCCGGCCAGCAGAACGCGTTCAACGTCACGACGGCGTTCGACCCCGAGACCGGAGGACTGTCGAACAGCGGTACCGTTCCCTCGATCTCGCAGCCGGCGGCTCTGAGGGGCGGCGAAGCGCTGCAGCCCGAGGATGCCGTGAACTTCGCCGCCGGCCTGGTGGTCGACAAGGGCGCGTTCACCTTCACCGCCGACGTCTTCCAGATCGACGTCGACGATCGGCTCGCGATCTCGGAGACCTTCCGCCAGTGCAACATCCTGGCCACGCCGGAACCGGGCTGCGTCACCGACGCCGAAATCGAGACCCTGCTCGCGGGCGGCTTCGTCGAGGCGCGGAACCTGAAGAACTTCCGGTTCTTCGTCAACGACTTCGCCACTTCAACCGTGGGTCTCGACCTGGTCGGCACCTGGGCGCCGCCGGCGCTCGGGGGCGACACAACGTTCAGCCTCGTGTTCAACTACACGGACACGGAGGTCACGGACGCCAATCCCGACACCGTCGGCCCCTTCCGCATCGCCACCATCGAGCGCGGACTGCCTGAGACGCGCTGGAACATCGCGATGAACCACAGCGCCGATCGCTGGAGACTGCTCACGCGCCTGAACTGGTACGACGGCTGGTGGGACAGCGAGGACGCGCAGAACCTTCTGGGCAGGAACAACGCACCGATGTACGCGAACTACAGCGGCGAGTTCCTGCTCGACGTCGAACTCGGCATTCCGCTGCCGAACGACACGTCGATCATCATCGGCGTCCAGAACCTGCTGAACACCTACCCGAACGAGAACCCCGGCGGCGCCGACGCGGTCGGCAACCAGTACGGCCAGTTCTCGCCGTTCGGCTTCAACGGGGCCTACTACTACGTCCGCTTCAACTACGCCTGGGGCTCGAGCTTCTAGCGAGCAGCAGGCTTCACGTCTGGCCCGGTTCACCCGGCGGCCGGATGGATCGCGTCCGCCGGCCGCTCCCGCTCCAGGCTCTGGAGCAACCAGTACCGCCGGTAGAGCTCGTTCTCGTCGTACAGTTCCTCGTGGCTGCCCCCGGCGACCAGCCGGCCCTGATCGAGCACGTGAATCCGCCGGGCGCGGCGCGCGGTGGCGAGACGATGAGCGATGACGATCGTCGTCCTGCCCTCCAGCAGGTGCTCGATCGCGCGCTGGACCGTCGCCTCCGAATCGGGATCGAGCGCGCTGGTCGCCTCGTCCAGCAGCAGGATCTGCGGGTCGCGCAGGAAGGCGCGGGCGATCGCGATCCGCTGGCGCTGGCCGGCCGAGAGGCGCACGCCGCGTTCGCCGACCTCGGTGGCGAAGCCGTCGTCGAGGCGTTCGATGAACGAGGCGGCGCCGGCCGCCTCGGCGGCGGCATGCACGTCGTCATCGCCGGCGTCCGGACACGCCAGGCGGATGTTGTCGGCCACCGAACCCGTGAACAGGAAGATCTCCTGTGGCACCAGCGCGATCCGGCGCCGCAGATCGCCCAGCGCGACATCCGCAAGCGGCCGGCCGTCAATCAACAGCTCGCCCGACTGGGCCTCGTAGAACCGGAGCAGCAGCGCGAACAGCGTGCTCTTGCCGGATCCGCTCGGGCCGACAAGAGCTGCCATCTCACCCGGCTCGACTTCCAGCGACACGTCCGTCAGCGCAGGCTGTTCCGCTCCCTGGTAGCGGAAGCCGACCGAACGGATACTCAGCGCGGCCGCGTCTTCGGCCAGCCGGACGGGAGAGGGCGAATCGACGATCGCCGAACCCTCGTCGAGCAGTTGGAAGACACGCTCACTCGATCCCCGCAGTCGCCGGTAGCCGGCATAGAGCGCTCCCAACTGGCCCACCGACGTCGCAATCGCGAACGTGTAGAGCAGGAACGAAGTCAACTCGCCTGCCGACAGCGCCCCTTCGAGCATCAGGTTTCCGCCGTATCCGAGCACCAGGGCGAAGGCGGCGAAGCCGAAGAAGGTCATCAGACCGCCGAAGGCCCCGTAGAGCCGGACGTTGCGGAGCTGGACACCGAGTAGATCGACCAACCGTTCCCGGTAGCGGTTCAGCGCCTGTTTCTCCGCGGAGAACGCCTGCAGGGTGCGAACGCCGGCCAGAGCTTCCTCGGTCCAGGCAGAGGTCTCGGCGACTGCGTCACGCTCTTCAACCGCCACCCTCTCCAGCCGCCGGCCGAAGAACATCGCGAACACCACGACCGGCGGCACGATCAGCAAAGCCACCACGGTCAAACGGGTCTGCAGCACCAGGAGGATGGCCAGCACGCCGACGAACCGCGCGGCTGCCTGGAGCCCGGACGGAATCTGCTCGGTCAGGGCGGTCTGCACCACCGTCAGGTCCGAACTCATGCGCGACAGCAGTTCGCCGACGCGCCGCCGGTCGAAGAAGTCGATTGACAGGCCGACCAGGTGCCCGAACAAGCGCCGCCGCAGATCGCGCAGCAGCCGTGCGCCTGCGGCCCCGAGAAGCCAGGTCTGAAAGTAGCCGAGCACACCGAGGACCGCGAACAGGCCCATCAGCCACACGACCAGCTCACGAAGCTCCTGTTCGGACCCGGACTCCAGCGCGGTGTCGACGAACTCACCGACCCGCATCGGCACCAGCAGGAAGACGCCGCTGCCCGCGAGAAGCAGGACGGTCCCGACGACCAGGGGCAGCAGGTAGGGCCGAGCCAGTCCGAAGAGCCGACTGAACGGAACCCGCGCGGAGGAGCGCTCTCCCTCCGCGCTCCTCTCTCTTCTCACTTCTCTACGGCGAGGGTGATCACGAGTTCGGGCCGCTCCGCATCCGCCACCGCCGAATCGAAGGCCTCAGCCGTCATCGGCAGAGTGACCGTCAATGCCACCGCACCGTGCTGTATCTGTGCAGGGATGCCGCGTCCGACACGGCCCGAAGCGCCGCCGGACGCCACGGCGGCGCCCTGGTCGCCCTGCCCGACGCGAAGGAGATCGATCTCGACGTCAACCCGCTTGCTGATCTGCGCGGCATGGAGTGCAAGCTCCACCTGGAGTTCCACCCGGCCGCGCCGCTCTCGCCGCGCAACCTCGAGACGCTCGATCGTCACGCCCTCGCAAAGATAGGGCGCCGTGTCCCGCGTGATCCAGGCGTAACCCCTGGGAAGTGCCTCGACCGTCCCCAGCGGCAGCCGCAGCACCATCGGCGACGCCATGGCAATGCGCTCGATGTTGGCGGCGTCGGCGGCGCGCGCGGAGTCGGGCTTCACCTCGCCCGTGACCGGCGCCGCCTGCGGCTCGGCCGGGCTGGAGGGTTGCTCCACAGGCTCACCGACAGGAACGTAGTAGCCCTCGAACACGACGCTCCCGGCACGATCGCTCCGACCGCCCGCCGTCGAGTGACCTGCCACCCGACTGATCCGGCCGCTCGCTTCCGGCGCCAACCGCTCACGCCAGTTCGACGTCTCTCCATCGGCCGTGGTGCGCTCGCCGCGGACCAGCAGAGCGCTCCCCTCCACCGCGCCGGACGACCGGATCACGACGCCGCGGTTCGAGACGCTGAACCGCCGCCACACGTTGGCAGCCCGGTCGAGGGAACTGTAGGTCCGGCCCGACCGACCGTCGGCGAACGTCCAGGTCTCGGCGATCAGGCAACCGCCTTCGAGCTTCTCGATCAGGCTCCGGCCAACCGCCTCGCCGTCCGAAACCAGCCGCCATTCGCCGAGCAGGAAGTCGAGGGCGCGGTGGTCCTCGTTCGCCTCGCAAGCACCGTCGCTCTGCGCCGCCGACGGCGACACGGCCAGGAATCCGAAGGCGCCCATCAGCACGCAAAGGGCCACACCGCACCGGTTCGTCGACTGTCCCATCGATTCGCTCCAACAGGTCCCCACCGCTGTGCCGTTCCCGCCGCGCCTACTCGACGTCGGCCGGCCTGACCACGAACAGCAGATCGCCCTGATTGACGACCTGGCCGTTCGCCGCGTTGACCCGCATCACCTCGTAACGAGCGCCCCGGGCGAACAAGTCGCCGCCGGCGTCGATCGACGACAGGGAGACCGGGCGGAACAGCTTCATCGCCTCGATCAGGCACAGTGTCTTCTCCGTGCCCAGAATGTCCCCGACCCGGACGAAGGGTGGATCGTTGGGCGAGGCGGCGCCATAGAAGAGGCCGCCGGACGGCGCACTGACCTTCAGTTCGTCACTGCCCTCGATCTCGATCTCGGCGCGATCCATCGTCGCGGAGACGCCGGCGGAACGCTCCACTTCCCGAACCAGCTCACCGGCACAGGTACGCGCCAGGAAGCCCGGGAGGTACCGCGTGTCGTAGTCGCCGGTACGGAACTGCTCGTCGTCGAGCACGCGTCGAAGCAGGGGGAGATTGGTGCAGACGCCTTCGATCGTGACCTGGTCGAGGTACGACCGCATCCGGGCGATCGTGTCGGCGCGATCCTTGCCGTGGCAGACGACCTGCGCCACCAGGCTGTCGTAGTACGGCGAGACCACCGTTCCCGTATCGATCGCCGCCAACACGTCGATGTCGGGGCGCCCTGGGAACTCGCAGCGGCTCACCGTCCCCGGCGACGGCAGCAGGTCGACCCCGTCCGGCGTGACCACGACACGTTCGGCGTTGATCCGGACCTCCATCGCGTAGCCGTCATCGGCAACCGGCGAGCCTTTGATTCGCGACCCTCCGGCGATCTCGAACTGGGCCTTGACGATGTCCGTGCCGCTCGTGGCCTCGGTCACCGGGTGCTCCACCTGGAGGCGGGTGTTCATCTCCATGAAGTAGAGCTTCTGCCCTTCCAGGTCGAAGATGAACTCCACCGTGCCGGCGCCCACGTAGCCGATCTTCCGCGCAATCGCCCTTGCGGAGCGGAAGCTCTCCTCGCGCAGGGCCTCCGGCAGCGCGGTCGATCCCGACTCCTCGATCAACTTCTGGTTGTTGCGCTGCACGCTGCAGTCGCGCAGGCCCAGAACGCTCACCGTCGCGTGCCGGTCGCACAGCACCTGCACCTCGACGTGGCGAAGCGACACGACGCACTTCTCCAGGTAACAGTCCGCGTTGCCGAAGCTGCTCTCCGCCTCGATCCGGATCTGGCCGAACGCCTCCCGAAAGTCCTCGGCACGGTCGACCCGGCGAATGCCCTTGCCGCCGCCCCCGTGGACCGCCTTGAGCATGACCGGGAAACCGATCGATTCGGCCACCTCGAGCGCCGTGTCGGCGTCGGTGAGGATGCCCTCGCTGCCTGGCACGACCGGCACGCCGACCTGCACCGCGGTCTGGATCGCGTTCGACTTGTTTCCCATCCGCCGCATCGCTTCGCCGGTCGGCCCGATGAAGTTCAGGCCGTGACCGCGGCAAAGGTCGGCGAAGGAGGCGCTCTCGGAAAGGAATCCGATGCCCGGATGAAGCGCATCGACCTCTTCGCGCTCGGCGACCCGGATCACCGAGTGCGCGTTCAGGTAGCTCTCGTCGGGGGTGCTGCCGCCGATGCAGACCAGGGTGTCGCGCTCCCGCAGCATCGCCGCCGCCGGCGACTCGACGTCCGGGTCGGACTGCACCAGAACCACCTCGACGCCCGCGCGCTGAGCCACCCGCACCAGCTTGACTGCGGTGCAGCCCCGGGCATGAATCAGAGCCCGCCGCACCGGGCGCGGAGCGACCACCGGCACCGGCTCGACGACCTCGACCTTGCGGCGCCGGCGGCGCGCTGACAGGAACTCGAGCCGCCGTTCCTCTTCCAGCAATCGCTGGAGAATGTCCTCGACCGTCTCCTCCGGCACCGGAATCTGCGAATCGACTTGGCGTAGCTGGTCGTCGAGGTCCTCGCCGAAGGGATGCTGCACGAGCCCCTGCATCGACCCTTCGACCTCGAACAGGTAGTTCGACAGCGTCGAGGCCATCGGCAGGTGGGACGGCACGACGATCTGCCCGGCGAACGGCATGTTGGCGCCGGAGAAGTAGTAGGTCTGGACCAGCGGGTGGGTGACCAGGCTCGCCTGGGCGCCGCCGGTGCAGTCGCCGTAGCCGAAACAGATCACGGGCAGGTCGTTGTCGCGCACGAACCGGGTCAGCCGGTCGTTCACGATCGACATCGAGAACAGGGCGCCGGCGCCCTCCTTGGTCAACATGCCGCCCGACGAGATGAAGCACACCACCGGCAGCCGTTCCTCGGCGCAGCGCAGCAGAAGTTTGCAGAACTTCTCGGCACTCGCCATGTCGAACGAGCCGGCCTGGAACGCCAGGTTGGAGACCAGAACGCCGACCCTGCTGCCGCCCGAGGCGCCTTCCCCGTCACCCGCCGCGCCGGTTCCGATCCGGGCCAGGGCCGCCACCGTTCCACACGGCGTCACTCCCTGTTCGAGCGCCCGCTCGATCGACACCCGCAGCCCCGGGAAGCCCACCGGATCGGCGGTCATGCGGTCCGGTTCGATCTCCTGTACATCGACGAAGAACCGGTCCAGGATGGCCTGCGGACGCCGGGGCGTCCTCCGCTTCTGTTCGGCGAGCACGTCCTCGAGCAGCATGTCGCGATAGGCCGCGTCGAGCCGGTTCCAGAAGTCCTTGATGCCGATGTTGCGCGGGGAGATGCGGCCGTCATAGGTGCGAATCCCCTGTTCGTCCTCGTAGAAGTTCGGCAGCAAACGCTCGAAGAGGAACGTGACCAGCCCGAACAGCGGCTCGGAGATGCGCGGCATCTGCAGCCGCTTCCATTCCGCCACGGACTTGAGCAGCCGGCCGCGGCGGGGATGCCGCGAGAAGTGCCGCAGCCAGGAGCGGAACTGCCGGCGCAGCCTTGCCTCCGCCTCCTCGGCTGCCTCCGCCTCGAGCCCGGCCGTCAGCTCGCCCAGCGCCGCGTTCAACGAGTGGCGCAGCAACAGGTGAACGGACTCGCGGGCGATCACGTTCTCCTCGCGGGCCTCGGCGGCAATCTCTCGCAGGTGCACGAAGATGTGATCGTAGAGCCGGTCGAAAGAGATGAAGTTCTCGCACTCGCGCCGGAACAGCCGCAGGAGTTGCGGCTGGAGGATCACGTCGAGAACGGTGAGATCCGCCGGATCCGAAGCGGCGCCCTGCCGAGCTTCCGGATCCGCCTCCGCGATCCCCTCTGCCTCGACGGCGCGCATCACGTCCAGCAGCCGGCCGAGGTTGTCCTCGGCCGCGTCCTTCCACTGGTTGTAGAGGTGGAAGCCGAACTCGAGCAGCAGCTCAGCCCGGGCGCGGTTGAAGTGATACTCGCGGCTGCCGAGCAGGAAGGAGGCGAGCCGTCCCCGCCCCTCGTGGAGCGAGTCACGGGCCGCGGCGTATCGCTTGTACGTGCGGCTGAGCACGTCGTCGTACCGCACCGCAAGCGGGTTCTCGAACCAGCGCTCGAACGACGCCCGGCGCTGCCGTTCCCGGCGCGCCCTGGCCGCCCCGGCCGGAACCTCGGCCGCTGCCAGACGACCGTAGCTGGACACCGTGGTCGAGGTCAGGCGGCGACGGAGACCGAGATAGCGCAGGTAACGGAAGGCGACCCCGAAGACATTCGCCTGCTCCGCCGGGTGCCGCAGCCGTGACAGAGCGGCAACTTCCTCAAGCGCCAGCAGACTGCGGGAGGGGTCGACGTACCGCCGCGTGTTCAGGCGGTAGTGCTCGAACACGGCCGGCTCGTCGCGCACGAAGACCTTCGCCCGCTGCTCCACCACAGCGATCGACGAAGCCACGGCGGCCTCGAAACAGGCCAGCCGGTCGCCACCCTCACCCGGGACGAAGTCGATCACTCCGTCGAGGTAGCCCTGGTCGAAGAGCTCGTACGCCGAGACGCCGACCGCCTTGGCGCACTCTTCCCAGGACAGGTCGTAGCGGCGCACGATGTTCGCAAGACCGCGGGGCTGAATCGTGTTGAAGACGCCGTCGCGCACCGCCAGCAGCACGTTCGTCGTGGCCAGCGGGATGGCGCCGCCCGAGTAGCCGTTGCCGAGCACGATGCCGACCGTCGGCGCGTGAAGCTGCGCCATCTCGGCGATGAGCCGGGAAATCGCGTGGGCCTGGTTGCCGCGGTTCGCCATCTCGCCCGCGTCCGCTCCCGGCGTGTCCATCAGGGCGACGATGGGCAGGTTGCGACCCGCGTACGAGCGGATGACGTCCACCGCCAGACGGTGGTGCTCCGGCATCCAGACACCGTTCTGCACCGAGCGCTCCTGGGCGAGAACGCCGAACCGGCGCGGCCAGCCCTCGATCTCGGTCTCGAACACGGCCGCGTAGAGGGGGCCGTGGCGGCGCTCCTCGACCAGTTCCCAACTGGTGGCGGCCAGGACTTCTCCGGCGCCGACCCGGCCCGGGTCCTCGGCCGGAGCGACCGTGCGGCGGATGTACTCGTCGACCTCCAGAGCAGCGAGACTCTTGAGGGCCCGACGAATGCGTCGGTTGGAGATCAGACCGGCTATGCGCCCGGTGCCGCCGGCGATATGCGGATCACGGGGCCCCGGAAACAGCGAGAACGCGCGCGCCCGCTGCTCCGCGTCGCGGAACAGGGGGTCGACCGCTCCTTGCGAAGGCTCCGCCTGACTCTGGAGCAGGATCGTCATACAAGCCGCCTAGTCTACCCGCTCTCGGTGTGGTAAAGGGCCGGCACCGTGCAACTTAGCCGGCTCCGCACGTATTCCCGCGCGCCGGTTCCCCTTCTTCAGTCGGCCCCTTCTTCCGCCCGCGTCGGCTACCGCCAAGATCAGAAGCGCGAACGCGAAGCGTCTGTCCATCCCGGCCCTCCCCTAAGTTGATTTGATCCGCGACTCCCTACACTATGTCCTGCACCAGCGCCGGATAGAGTCACGACGATGACCGAGACCGGCATTCCCGCACCGGCAGCCGCCGCGGGACCGCCCCTGCTCCGGATCAGCGAACTCCGCACCTACTTCCACGGCAAGCGGGAGACGGTCCGCGCGGTCGACGACATCGACCTGCTGATCGAGGAAGGCGAAACGCTCGGCCTGGTCGGCGAGTCGGGTTCGGGCAAGTCGGTGACCTCGCTGTCGGTCATGCGCCTGCTCGAGAGCACGGCGAACATCGAAAGCGGCGAGATCTCCTACTTCGGCCGCGACCTGGTGCATCTGCCCAGCCGGCAAATGCGCGACCTGCGCGGCAAGGACATCGGGATGATCTTCCAGGAGCCCGGCACGTCGCTGAACCCGGTGTTCCGGGTCGGAGACCAGGTGGGCGAGGCGCTTCGCGTCCATCTCGGGATGAACCGGAAGGAAGCCCGCCAGCGAACGATCGAGCTGTTCGAAGAGGTCGGCATCCCGGAGCCGGAGCGCCGCGTAGACAGCTATCCGCACGAGATGTCGGGCGGCCAGAAACAGCGCGTGATGATCGCCATGGCGCTGGCGTGCAACCCGAAGCTGCTGATCGCCGACGAGCCCACGACCGCCCTCGACGTCACGATCCAGGCACAAATCCTGGACCTGATCCGCCGCCTGCGCGACGAGCGCGCCATGTCCATCCTGTTCATCAGCCACGACCTGGGCGTGATCGCGGAGATCGCCGACCGGATCGCGGTCATGTTCCGGGGCCGGATCGTCGAGCGCGGCGCAGTAGCCGAGTTGTTCAACAACCCGCAACACCCCTACACCAAGGGGTTGCTCGCCTGCCGCCCCCATCTCGATCGGGCCTTTCGCCGCCTGCCCACGGTCGCCGACTTCATGGACGTGGACGAGGACGGAGACGGGGGCGAGATCAGGATCACCGAGCGCAGCCTGACGACCGAGGCGCTCGATGAACTCGTCGGGCGCGGCCGCGACCGCCTGCTCCACCCGCAGGACGCCCTGGACAGCCTCGGCTACGCCGAGAATCCGGGGCCCGGGGAGCTGGTCAAAGGCGGCGCGGCGCCGCTGCTCACGGTGCGCGATCTCAAGGTCTATTACCCGATCAAGAGCGGCTTTCTGCGCCGGCAGGTGGGCGAGGTCAAGGCGGTCGACGGCATCTCCTTCGACGTCTATTCGGGCCAGACCCTGGGGCTCGTCGGCGAGTCCGGCTGCGGCAAGACCACCACCGGTCTGGCGCTGCTGCGGCTGATCGACATCACCGGCGGCACGGTTCAGTTCGAGGACCAGGACGTGACCACGATCCCCTCGGGCCGCCTGCGCGCCCTGCGCGGGCGGATGCAGATCATCCTCCAGGATCCCTATTCGTCCCTCAACCCGCGCATGACGGTCGAGGCGATGCTCAGCGAGGCGATGGCGATCCACAAGATCGGCAGCAGCCGGAGCGACCGGCGCGACCGCGCCGCCCGCCTGCTGGAGGAGGTCGGCATGGAGGCCGACCACTTGCGCCGCTACCCGCACGAATTCTCGGGCGGCCAGCGCCAGCGGGTGTCGGTGGCCCGGGCGCTCGCGGTCCAGCCGAAGTTGATCATCTGCGACGAATCGGTGTCCGCGCTCGATGTCTCGGTGCAGGCGCAGGTCCTCAACCTGCTCAAGGACCTGCAGGAGGAGCACGGCCTGACCTACATCTTCATCAGCCACGACCTGTCGGTGGTCAAGTTCATGTCCGACATGATGGCCGTGATGCTGGACGGCCGGATCGTCGAACAGGGGCCGTCCGAAGCGATCTACAGGACGCCCCGCGAGGAGTACACCCGCCGCCTGATCGAGGCCGTGCCGGACGACACGATCGCCAACATCGAGCGCCGCCAGCACGCACGCCGGGAAGCCCGCAGCCGCCGCCAAGCGAATTGACGGCGCCCCCACCATGACCAGTACCAACGGCAACCGATTTCCGGAAGCCCTGGTGCTGATCTTCGCCATGATCGTGGCGGCGCAGGTCCTCACCTACGTGCTGCCGGCAGGCGAGTACGACCGCGAGGGCCGGCAGGTCCTGGCCGGCACGTACCACGCCGTCGAAGCGGCGCCCCTGCCCTGGCACGCCGCCCTGACCAAGGTGCCCAGGGGGCTCGAGGCGGCGGCCGAGATCATCTTCTTCGTCTTCCTGGTCGGCGGCGCGATCGGGGTCATCCGCGCCACCGGCGCCATCGACGCCGCGATCGGCCGCGCGATAAGGACCCTGGGGGCGAGGCCGATCCTGCTGGTCGGCGGGATGACGACGCTGTTCGCGGTCGGCTCGTCGACGATCGGCATGGCCGAGGAGTACATGCCCTTCGTGCCCATTCTGGTCGCGATGTGCATCGCTCTCAAGATGGACGCGGTGGTCGCCCTGGGCATGGTCTACATCGGCGCCGGCGTCGGCTACGGGGCGGCGGCGATCAACCCGTTCACGGTGATGATCGCCAAGGACATCGCCGGCCAGGATCCGAGCGTCGGCTTCGGACTCCGTTGGGCGCTGCTGGCGGTTCTCCTCGTCGTCGGCATCCACCACCTGCTCCGCTACGCGCGCCGCATCGGCGCCGATCCGGAACGCAGCCTCGTCCGAGACATCGACTACGGCGGCGGCGGCCACGAGCTGGCTGCCGCCGAACTGACGCCGGCACGCCTCGGCATCCTCGCTGCGTTCGCCGCGATGATCGGCGTCTTCATCTGGGGCGTCAACTCACACGGCTGGTATCTGGTCGAACTCGCGGCGCTGTTCCTCGGCGTGACGGTCATCTCGGCCGCTCTCGGCCGCGTGTCGCCGAACCGCACCGCGCGGGCGTTCACCACCGGCGCCGCCGAGTTGACCGGCACCGCGCTCCTGATCGGCTTCGCGCGCACAATCGAGGTCGTGCTCTCGGACGCACGGGTCATCGACACCGTGATCCACGGCATCGCCTCGTTACTTGCAAAGACTGAGGCGCTGGGTTCGGGCGCCGCGGTCGTCTCAGCCTGGGGCATGCTGCTGGTCCAGAGCGTGTGCAACTTCCTGATCCCGTCCGGAAGCGGGCAGGCATACGTGACGATGCCGATCATGGCGCCGCTCGCGGACCTCACCGGCGTCGGCCGCGAGACCTCGGTGCTCGCCTACCAGCTCGGCGACGGGCTGATGAACCTGATCGTGCCCACGAACGCCCTGCTCATGGGCATGCTGCTCCTCGCGCGCATCCCCTACCAGCGCTGGCTGCGCTTCATCCTGCCGGCAGTCGTCAAGCTCTACGTGGTGGCGTTCGCGGTACTCGCGGTCGCCGCCCTGGTGCGCTTCGAGTAGGGCTGACAGCCGGCTCGCTGCAGCTAGAGGTTGAGCTTCGCCGGCAGGTAGCGGTCGATCAGGCCCTGGTAGTACGGCCGCAGCTCGGCGGCGTTGGGCTGACTGTCGCTCTTCGAGTACAGGTCGTAGTTGTTGAACAACCGCACCCAGGCGAACATCTCGCGGTCGCGATCGCACATCAACTCCTCGTACGCGCCCTCCCGGTGGCAGGCGTAGAAGGAGTGGTACCGGATCATGTACAGAGCCGGCTCGGGCAGGTAGTCGCGGAGTACCTGGTACAGGTACTCGTCGTGCCCCCAGGAGAGGTCCACGCGGTCCAGACCGCAGCCCGCTTCATACACGCCCAGGGGCGTGCAGTAGGTCGGGTTCCCGATGTCCGGGTTGGCGGCGAACAGTTCCGGGTAGACGATCCGGCCGGAGAACGCGCAGCCGACCGGAAAGGTGTCGCCGACCACGGCCCACTGCGGCTCGCCCCACAGGCAGAGCACCTTGCCCAGATCGTGAACCAGCCCGGTCAAGACGAACCAATCCGGGTGACCGTCGGCGCGGATCGCCTCGGCCGTCTGAAGCAGGTGGTCGAGTTGCGACAGGTCGAGGTCCGGGTCGGAGTCGTCGACCAGGGTGTTCAGGAACTCGAGCGCTTCCCACACAGGCAGTGCGGCACGGTCGAGGGTGAGGTACTCCGCCTTCTTGTGTTGCACGAAGCTCCAGGTCTGACCGCGGTGGTTCAGACGGTAGAACTCCCGCACCGTGTCGCGGGGCGGTTCGTCGAAGTCCCGGTAGTCCTCGCGGCGCTTGCCGCCGGCCTCCACCGGCTCGGGGTAGAGTTCCGCCACGAAGTCGTCCCAGTCGTCGAGTCGATCGAGCGGCGTCACGGGCGATACGCTAGCAGCCTCAGGCTGCTAGCAGAGTCGACGAACACCTGTCCAGGAAACGGGGAGAACGATGTCCTATCTCGCCTACAAGCTGCTGCACGTGCTGGGAGCACTGCTGGTGCTGGCAGCGGCCGGCGGTGTCGCCGTCCACGCCGCGAACGGCGGCCGGCGCGAGGACAACCACCTGCGCGGCGTCCTCGCTTCGATGCACGGCATCGGCCTGATCATGAGTGTCGTGGCCGGCTTCGGGCTGCTCGCCAAGATCGGGGCAGGCGGCATGCCGCCGCCATGGGCCTGGGCGAAGCTCGTCATCTGGCTGTTCTTCGGCGCCGCGCTCACCCTGCCCTACCGCAACACCTCGTTGGCCAGAGCACTGGTCGTCGCGCTGCCGCTATTGGCCGCGATCGCCTCCTACCTGGCGATGTACAAGCCCTTCTAGGAGCCGGCGCCACAGACGACACGACCCGGGTTCCCTAGCTCAACCCCACGGCGAGGGCAATTGCCGGGGCCTTCCGATCCCGGTCATCTCTTCGTCAGAAACCGGTCAGACCAATAACCGCTGTCGATTGCGAGAATGACCTCCAAACCGAACCAACCGGGGAATCCGACCATAACCCTGGTTGTTTCCTTTCGTACACAAGGTCGGGTTCGTGCCCTAAAGGGGCAAGGCACGGATCCGATCGGCGCCGGGCGGAGCGAGCGTGTCGCACCGCCCGGCGCCACCTTTTGTCCTCGACCGTGACGCCCAAGGAGTGGGCCACGATCTCGGTGCGGTGCGGATCCGGCGCCGCGGTTCAGAGGAAGACGCAGGTGGGGCACTCACCCACATCCCGCGCAAGCCTGCGGTCCGCTTCGCTCTGGTAGACGGGCTGACCCGAACGTTCCGCCCGCGTATCGCCGTTCAGCATCACGTTCCGCTTCCACTCGTCGTCATCGGACCAGCGGAACGGCAACATCTTCACCGCCCCCGGCCGATCCAACTCCTGGAAGGCGGCGAGCGATGCGGCCACGATCTCCCTCTGCAGGCCGGTATCCAGCGCCTTGCCAGCCGTGTGACCCAAGGGATAGTCGAGGAACACGGCGCGGGGCGGATTGACCGAACGCGTGATCGAGAGCGCCGAACTCATCGACAGGGTCGGAATGCCGTCCGCCTCGACGCGGCGTGCTATCAGTCCCACGGACTGATGGCAGACCGGTCACACGGGGACCAGCAACGCCAGGTCGACCTGGTCCGCTGCCAGCCGGCGGCTGATCTCGGGCGCCAGAGTGTCGCGCACCCGGCGCGCCGAGTAGATGCCGCCCATGAACGCGTACGCACGGGGCGAAACGTCCCCGATCACGCCATCTTTCGCCAGAGCGTGCAGGGTATCGACCGGAAAGACGACGTTCGGGTCGATCCGGGCGTCCGCCTGGTCGTAGGCGAAGTGGCTCGTTCGCAGTTCCGCAGCCGGCACGCTGGCGTCGATGACCCGCAGCGAGACGTCGTCGCGATGATGGAAGGCGATCTGTCCCGCCCGGTACACGCCGCCCGAAGCCACCAATCCAACCCGGCATTCCTTGAGCGGCTTCGCCAGCCGTGTCCACGGCGGCGGGGTCTCGCTGCGAACCCATCGGTAGGGTCCGTGTCCCAGGCTCGAGTACAGCTCGCGTGTGCGGACGATGTGGTCGACCGGCGGTCTTCGTGTTCTCATGCTCCCGATTCTGTCCTAACCGGCGCGCGACGATAGGATGCCAGCCGCATGAGCACCGAAAGTCGGCGACCGGGGGAGCGCGGTCCCGAACCCGAACGGATCGACCTGACCAAGTCCGACTGGCGCGACAGACTCGCCGACGCCGAGTTTCGCGTCCTGCGCAAGGAAGCAACCGAGCCGGCGTTCACCTCGCCACTGAACGGGGAGCACCGGGACGGCGTCTTCGTTTGCGCCGGGTGCGGCGCCGAACTGTTCCGGTCCGACTCGAAGTACGACAGCGGCACCGGGTGGCCGAGCTTCTACGACTCGATGCCCGGCGCGGTCGAAACGAAGCGGGACTTCAAGCTGTTCGTGCCGCGAACCGAGTACCACTGCGCCCACTGCGGCGGACATCAGGGCCACGTCTTCAGCGACGGTCCGGCGCCAACGGGGCTGCGCTACTGCAACAACGGACTCGCTCTACGCTTCCGGCCGGCTGCGGAAGACGGCGGCCCGGTTTCCGAACCCGCTCCATGAGCGTGCGCCGAAGAACATGGCGTGCGCCGATCTTCCTGCCGCGCACGCTGCTAGCCAAGGAGAACTGAACATGTCGACCACCCTGAACACCCGCCGGGCCGCCGCCGGGGTTTCAGCCGCCCTCGCACTGACTCTGGCCTGCGGCGGCGGCGAGTCGGTCGAGTCCCTGACCTCGACGGTGGTGACGGCGTTCGGCGTCGTCGAAGGGACCAAGCTCGACTCCGGGATCCTCAAGTTCAGCGGCATCCCCTACGCCGCGCCCCCGGTCGGCGACCTTCGCTGGCAGGCGCCCCAACCGGCCGCTTCCTGGGAGGGCAGCCGCGACGCGACCGAGTTCTCCCCGACCTGCTGGCAGCCGTTGTCTCCCCCCGGCTCGTTCTACGCCGCGGGCGAGATCGAGCGCAGCGAGGACTGCCTCTACCTGAACGTCTGGACCGGCGCCGAACACGCCGGCGCCGCGCTCCCCGTCATGGTCTGGATCCACGGCGGCGGACTCCAGACCGGCGCCGGCAGCACCACGCTCTACGACGGCGAGAGCCTGGCAGGGCGGGGCGTGGTCCTGATCACGATCAACTACCGGCTTGGGCCGATGGGCTTCATGGCGCATCCGGAACTCTCGGCCGAGAACGAGGCAGGAGGCTCCGGCAACTACGGCATCCTCGACCAGATCGCCGCACTCCAGTGGGTGCAGGCGAACATCTCCCGCTTCGGCGGCGACCCGGGCCGGGTCACGATCTTCGGCGAGTCAGCCGGCTCCTGGAGCGTCAACTACCTGACCGCGACGCCACTGGCGGCAGGCCTGTTCCAGCGCGCGATCGGACACAGCGGCGGCATCTTCTGGCCCATGCCACAGCTCACCGACGGGGAGTCGCAGGGCGAGCAGATCGCCGCGCAACTCGGCGCGAGCGATCTCGCGGCGATGCGCGCGGCGCCGGCCGAAGAGGTCTACCGGGCGGCGGACGAAGCGGGCGCTGGCCTGCTCGTCGGCGTGAACGACGGCCGGGTGTTCCCGCGCGACATCTACGACCTCTACGCGGCCGGCGAGCAGAACGACGTCGACACGATCGTGGGCTTCAACAGCGACGAGGGCACGGCCCTGTTCGCCGGCGCGGGCGACGTCACGGTCGCCGACTATCGCCAATCGCTCGATGACACGTACGGCGAGCACGCCGACGCAATGTTCACGGTTTACTCCGCCGAGACCGACGAGCAGGCGCGCGTTGCCGCCTACAAGAACACCGCCGACAACTACTTCGCCTGGCAGATGCGGACCTGGGCCCGGCTGCAGAGCAGCACCGGCGCAAGATCCGTGCGGATGTACTACTTTTCCCGCGTCCCGCCCTGGGACGAAGCCGAGACGTACGGCTCGTACCACGCGGCGGAGATCATCTACGCTTTCGACAATCTCCACCGGAGCGCAACCGTCCGCGACGAGATCGGACCGTTCAACCATGCCTGGGACGACACCGACCGAGCGCTCGCCAGCACGATGGCCGACTACTGGGTGAACTTCGCCGCCACCGGCGACCCGAACGGCGACGGGCGCCCCGACTGGCCGGTGTACGACCCGGACGCCGACGGGGTGCTTGAACTAGGCGACACGATCGGCGTCATCCAGGGCCTGCTCGAGGATCGCCTCGACGCCTTCGACGCCTACTACGAAGATCAGCGCAGCGGCGGCTGAGGAGCGTTCAGCGCCGGAAGTGTTCTTTGTGCTAGCCTGCCGCTCTTTAGGCAGTGGGTGCAGAGCTCACGCAGCGAACCAGGATGCGCCTGTCGTTCTCGAGCGTTGGTTGATGTGGAACCCCGGAGCCGAGAACAGGAGCAGCAGATGGCAACGAGAATCTATGTGGGCAACCTGCCCTTCGACACGACGGAAGAGGCGGTGACCAACCTCTTCTCCTCACATGGCGAGGTTTCCGAGGTTTCGCTGATCAACGACCGCGAGACCGGTCGGCCGCGGGGCTTCGGTTTCGTCGAGATGGCGAGCGGCGGCCAGGAGGCGATCGCAGCGCTGGACCAGCAGCAGTTCGGGGGCCGGACCCTCCGCGTCAACGAGGCCAGACCCCGCGAGGAGCGCCGGCCCCGCTGGTAGGCGGCCCGGCAGCTACACAACAGCCAAGCCCACCAAGGCACGCCACCCGGCCTTGGCGAGTTCCGACGAAACCGGGACGAAACGCGGCGGCGCACTCGTCCGATGATGCGCGCGCCCCTGCGGGGGCAGCGCCTACATCACCGGGTTGTAGAACTGCGCCACGGCGAGATCGGGCTGAGGCGAGGGCTTCAGTTCGAGGATCTCGTCGCGGACGCCGCCCTTGGCCATCTTGAAGGAGATGTTGACGCGTTCCGGGGCATCCCAGAGCACGACCGCGAATTCGCCGTTCTTCTCGATCGGGCCGGTCGCCGAAAATTCGCCGTCCCCTGATGTGATGGTGACTTCGCCTCCACCCTTGACCGCCTTGCCCCGCTTGTCCTCGACCCGGCCGATGAGCACGGTGCGAACGCCAACGGCCTCCATCGACTCGCCCTCCCGGAAGAGGATCGGGTAGACCTGCTGGGCTCCGTCCCGCTGCACCGCGACGCGCGCCACCACGGAGCGGTAGCCATCGCGCTCGAAGGTGATGCGCAGCACGATCCCGTCGTAGTCCTCACGGCTGTAGATACGAGCCATGTTACGCAGCAGGTACAACCCGGTCTTGCGCCCCTTGGCGCGCAGCCTGTGCGCCGGCGCATTGTCGTTCTGCAACCAGATGTCGACATCAGGCAGCGGATTGCCGCTCGAGTCGAGGATCGTGCCGAACACGCGCGTGTTGTCCCGGCCGCCGACCGCGCCGGTGACGTCGCCGCCACGCAGGTCGCCGCCTACGTTGACCGAGCCCGGGTCCTGCGCCAGCACCGGGCCGGCGACGAACATCGTTGGGACGAGCAGCAGCGGAAACAGAAGTCTCTTCGTCATTTCGTGGCGCCTCCGAGGCGAGTGTCGGTGAGGGACGATGGCCCGCGACAGTAGGCAAGGGAGTCTATCAACCACCTCTCCAGGAGCTCGCGCCCCAGAACCCGGGTGGCGCGATCCGCGCCACCCGCGAACCAATCCGTGCGCCCGTCATCGGGCGCACGGATGGAACGCACTCCGTTGCGTTCCTGCGGCGCAAGCTCCTAGGATGACCTGATGCCGCCATCCGAACCCGATCCGGCTTCGCTGCCGCGGCTGCGGCAAATGCTGGCAGCGGCTGCGATCGGCGTCGCGGCGGCACTGCTCGTCCTCAGGTGGACGGCGCCCGACGAGTCCGCGGCGATCGCAGATGATCCGGCCGGCGTCACCCCACCGCCCCTGCCGTCAAGGCCGGAACCGACGCCCATCGCGCCACTGCCGGCTCAGCTCAGCGAGGCGCTCGATCTGATGGCGGAAGGCAGACTGCGCGAGGCTCAGCGCCTGATGCTGGATTTCAGCCGCGGACCGGGCGCCAAGGCGCTGCCGTCCGAGCATCGCGAAACGATGACGGCAATGCTCGCGAGGCTCGCGAACGACCGGGTCCTGGCCGCCGCCGTGCAACTGGAGAGGGGCTTCGAAGACGCGCACCTGAACCGTCTGCGCCTCACGCTGGGCTCTCTGACGCGGCGGCAGATGATTGCCCTGCGGCGTGATCCGCAAGCGGCTCGCCGCGTCGACGACGCGCGTCGGCTGGCAGCCGAAGTGGACGCGATCGAAGCCCGTCTCGGCAGCGACCGTCTCGCGGCCCTCCGCCTCGCTCAGGACTTCCGGCGCCGCCACCCGAGGTTCGCCGCAGGCCTCGACTTCGAACTCCGGGCCGCCGCGGCGATCGACGAGACGGCTGGCCGGTTGATCGCGGTGAACCGCCTCGACGAGGCGAGGGCACTGCTGGTGGAACTCAAGGCGCTGCGAGGCGACCAGGCGGGCGAGAGCCCCGGCGTCGAGGCCAAGCTGGCCGCCATCGACGAGGTCTTCCAGCGGCGCAACGATCTGGACGCCACGGTCCGCGAGATCGAAGTTCTGGGCTGGGAACGGCCGCACGAGGCGCTGGAGTTCCTGGCCGGGATGGAACGGACGCCGGAGAACCGGGACCGTTTCGCGCAGTTGGAATCGACCCTGACCATGGTGATGGAGGACCTCGACGAGAGCGAACCGGAAGTGGAGATCCTGCTCCCGGAACGCCCGGCGGAGGCTCAGGGCGTGTACGAGAGGGACAAGGATGTCGTCGTACGGGTACGCGCCAGGGACGACTACGAGGTGGTCTCAGTGCGGTTCTTCTGGCGCTGGTTCGACAACGACGGCACGGGTGAGGTCGTCGAGGCGACCCTCCGGCCGGCGACCGGAACTTCGTCGGCGGAGTCGCCGGACGCGGCCGGCGCGAGGACAACCGAGGCGGAATTCGAAGCCACGATCACCGCCGCCGAACACCAGGGCAGGAACCTGCAGTTGTGGGCGGAGGCGACGGACCGCGGCGGGCGTGCCGCAAGAAGCGCCGAGAATGAGATCGCGCCGAAGAGGCGCGGCTTCCTGCGGCGACTCGGCCTGCGCCGCGACGGATGAGCCGCGCCGCCGGGAAGCCGTTGAGTTCATGTTACTTAGCGGCGCCGACGGCGCTGGTATGATGGCCCGCGTGTCGGACGGTACGGGTACGGAGAACGGGGATCTCAAGGCGCCGGGCGCCCTGGCCGCGATCCCTCAACATCCGGTCGAGACGACGGACCGGGACTTTCTCGGTCTGGGCCTCGAAGCGGCGGTTCTCGAGGTAGTAGCCCGGATCGGTTTCGAGCACCCGACGCCAATCCAGGCCGCGGTGATCCCGGACGCGATCGCCGGCAAGGACCTGATCGGCCTGGCCGAAACCGGCTCGGGCAAGACGGCCGCCTTCGTGCTGCCGATCGTGCAGCGTTTGCGCCGCGGCAGCGGCGTACGCGGGCTGATCGTCTCTCCGACCCGGGAGATCGCTCTGCAGACGAAGGCCTTCCTGGACCTGTTCCGCAAGAGCCGGCTGCGCGTGAACTCCGCCTGCCTGATCGGCGGCGTGAAGATCGGCCCGCAGTTCGATCAGTTGCACAGCGACCCCGACGTGCTCGTGGTCACGCCCGGACGGCTGCTGGACCACGTAGAGCGGGGCACGGCGAGCCTGGGGGGGGTCGAGGAACTGGTCCTGGACGAGGCCGACCACATGCTCGACCTCGGATTCATGCCCCAGATTCAACGCATCGTGAGCCAACTACCGAAGCAGCGGCACACGATGCTCTTCTCCGCCACCATGCCGCCGCCCATCGAACGTCTGGCGCAGCGCTACATGAAGGATCCGCTGCGCATCGACCTGTCGCCGAAGGGGGCCGCGTCGGGGATCGAGCACCGGCTCTACCTGGTCGACGAGAGGGACAAGAAGCGATGCGCCCTGGCCCTGCTCGACAAGGTGCCCGGCTCGACCCTGGTATTCACCAAGCGCCGGTCCGACGCCGAGTGGCTCTGCCGGGTCCTGGAGCGCGGCGACCACAGCGTCGCGCGCATCCACTCCGACCGCTCGCAGAGCCACCGGGTCGCGGCTCTGGAGAGCTTCCGCGCCGGCCGCCACCGCATCCTCGTGGCGACGAACATCGCGGCCCGCGGCATCGACGTCCAGGGCATCGAGCACATCCTGAACTACGACCTCCCCGACACGGCCGAGGACTACATCCACCGCGCCGGCCGCACCGCCCGGGGCACCGCGGAAGGCGTCGTGTCGTCGATCGGCACCTGGCTCGACAAGTCCCTGATCAGGCAGGTCGAGACCGCGCTCGGACACCCTCTGCCCCGCTACGAGGCGGACGGCGTGGCCCCCTACCGCGAGCTGCGTTCCCTCAAGGAGCGCCGCCGCCGCTCGCCGCTACGCCGGTAGCTCCAGCAGCCTGCAGCCAGCAGCCGGCCATGATTCCCATCCCGGACCTTCTCAACCGGGCGCCCTTCCTCGGCATCGACCAGAAGGCTCTGTCGGACCTGCTGGGTCTCGCCATTCTCGGCCGCGAGATCGGCACCGAGTTCCACGACCTGATGGCGGAAGCCGAGACGCCGGAGGCGGCATGGCGGCCGGAGTTCTTCGAACAGGATCTGTTCGTCGACCGCCTGATCGAGGAGAGCTTCGAGCTACGAATCGACGGCGTTCACTACCCGATCAACGAGCGCTTCCTGCGCCGCGCCCTGACCGCCACGCCGACCGACCTGGAGACGATCGAGTTCCGCCAGGGGGTGCTGCGCGAGCTGGACGAGGACGAGGAAGTCCTCGCCTCGGCGAGGCGTCTCTACCGCGAACTGTTCGGCCTGCTCTCGCTCCACCGCATGCCCCGCTACCACAGCGTCCTCGACACAGCGTCCCACAACCTGGACATCCTCAAGCAGAGCCGGCTCGTCATCGACCTGATGCACGACCGTTTCGAGTCGGCCCGCTCCGGGCTCCGACGACTGTACGAAGGCGCCGTCGCCATCCGCGAGACCGAGGAGTACGCGACCCTCGCCGCCCTGCTCGACTACGAAAACCAGCTCGCCGAACTGACCCTCGATATCACTCTGGGCGCCGACGGGCGCATCCGAGGGCTCGAGGTGCACTCACTCGAGGAGTGCCGCGACAATCCCTTCTGGACCCGGCCGGTCAAACGCCTCTGGAGCCGGGTGCGACTCGGCATCGGCGGCTACTCGATGAGCAACAGGGAGCTCCTGAACCGGGTCGTGGAGCGGGTCTACGTCTCCCTGTCGCCCGCCCTGATTCCCCTGGTCCAGATGCTCGGCCAACTGGAGCTCTACCTCGCCGCCCGCGCTCTCCGGGACCGCGCCGCCGAACGCGGCCTTTCGATGTGCATTCCCGAGTTCCGGCCGGATCACGACAACGGCCCCGCAATCGAGTGCGAACACCTGTTCAACCCGCTGCTGCTGCGCCAGGAGCTGGCGCCCGTGCCGTGTACGGTGAGAACGGTCGGCAGCGTGCCGATCACCGTCGTCACCGGGCCGAACTCGGGAGGCAAGACGCGGTTGATCCAGGCCATCGCGCTGGCTCAACTGCTCGGTCAGTCCGGCCTCTACGCCCCCTGCGGCCGCGCCCGCCTGCGCGTCCAGCAGGGGCTGTTCGTGTCCCTGATCGAGCGCGAGAGCGCGGATCAGGTCGAGGGCCGCCTGGGGCGCGAACTCGTGCGCATCCGCACTCTGTTCGAGGAGATGGAGCCTGGCTCGATGGTGGTCCTGGACGAGCTGTGCTCGGGAACCAACCCTTCGGAAGGAATCGAGGTCTTCACCCTCGTGCTCCAACTCCTCCGGCGGGTGCAGCCCGTGGCCTACCTAACCACCCACTTCCTCGACCACGCCCGCGCCCTCCAGCAGGACCATGCGGAGCTGGGCCTCGAGTTCCTTCAGGTGCAACTCGACGACGAGCGCCGGAGCACCTATCAGTTCGTCGACGGCGTCGCCCGCACCTCCCTGGCCGCGCTCACCGCGGAACGGCTCGGCGTCACCTTCGAGAAGCTGTCGGCCGCGGTCGAGGACCGCCGGGCCGCGCCGTAGCGCCGCCAAACCCGTCGCGGGCGCCGGGCATCAGTACGGGACGCCGGTCGCCCGGCAGACGAACCGCATCAGGGGGGAGGCGGCCGCACAGAGCCCCGTGAACTCGTCGAGGAAGCCGGCGCCGAGCAGCCGGGTCTGATTCAGATTCGCCACGGCCATGAACGACTTGCGCTTGATGTCGTCGATCCGCGGGTGACCGGCGTCGAATCCCCGAGGCGCCCGTTTCAGACTCTCGCCGGCGAGTTCCAGCGAGTCGCCGAGCCCTGGGTCGGCCGTGACCTCCCGCCAGCCTTCGCCATCCGCGACGATCTGCTGCCGGATCGCCCGCAGGGCCTCCGGGTGGGGCCGCCACATTCCCCCGCCCATGAACACGCTGCCGGGCTCGATGTGGAGGTAGAAGCCCGGCGCGTGGGCGTCCTTGTGCTGCTTGTGGCGGAAGTGAATGCCCACCTGGGTCTTGTAGGGCCGCTTGTCGCTCGAGAACCGGACGTCGCGGTGGATGCGGAAGAGCGACCCGCCGACCTTCTTCGGCACCGCGTCGAAATGCTTCGACACCTCATCGAGCCGGGTCCCGAAGTCGCTGATGAACTGCAGCGCCGGCTCCCGTACGGCGTCCTCGTAGCGGTCGCCGTTGGCCTTGAACCAGTCGCGGTCGTTGTTTTCCTCGAGGTCGCGCAGAAAGGCGAACGTCTCGCGCGAGAACGGGTTCTTCCATCGATCCATCGTCTTCCAGTCCTCCTCGTCTCGGCGGGGCTTCGGCTCGGGCCCGAAGTGTATTCTCCCGAGGTCTCGAACAAGGAGGGCCCGCATGGACATCTTCGTCGCCGAACTGGTCGGCACCGCGCTTCTGGTGATCCTGGGCGACGGCGTGGTCGCCAACGTCGTTCTCGCCCGCACCAAGGGGAACGACAGCGGCTGGATCGTCATCGCGACCGGCTGGGGACTGGCCGTCGCGCTCGCCGTGTACTGCGTCGGCCGGATCAGCGGCGCCCACATCAACCCGGCGGTCAGCGTCGGTCTGGCGGCGATCGGAGAGCTCGACGCCGCCCTGCTGCCGACCTACATCGGCGCTCAGATGCTCGGCGCCTTCGCCGGCGCGGTC
Source organism: Candidatus Multivorans sp. (assembly GCA_965222875.1). Taxonomy (GTDB): domain Bacteria; phylum Acidobacteriota; class Thermoanaerobaculia; order Multivoradales; family Multivoraceae; genus Multivorans. Next base: position 267,118 of record CBDCVC010000002.1, read on the forward strand.
GTCGTCTGGCTCACGTACCGCCCGCACTGGAGCGAAACCTCTGACCAGGGCGCCAAGCTCGGCGTGTTCTGCACGGCGCCGGAGATCCCGGGGCGCCGGGGCGCGAACTTCGTCACCGAGGTGGTCGGCACCGCGGTGCTGGTCTTCGGTGTGCTCGCGATCGCGGCCAACGCTTCGGAGCTCTCCGGCGGAGGGGCCGGCGGCGGGATTGACCTGTCGGCGGTGTTCGCGACCGGCATCAACCCGCTGCTGGTGGGCTTCCTGGTCTGGGGCATCGGCCTGAGCCTGGGCGGTCCCACCGGCTACGCGATCAACCCGGCCCGCGATCTCGGCCCGCGCATCGCGCACGCGGTGCTGCCGATCTCCGGCAAGGGCGACTCGAACTGGGGCTACGCCTGGGTGCCGGTGGCGGGCCCGCTCGCCGGCGGCGTCCTCGGCGCGCTCGCCTTCCGCGGCCTCGGCTGGTAGGCCCGCCGGCACATGAGTTACGTCCTCGCCCTGGACCAGGGCACCACCTCCAGCCGCTCCATCCTGTTCGAGCGCCAGGGAACAGCCGCTTCCTCCGCGCAGCAGGAGTTCCCGCAGCTCTACCCCTCGCCGGGCCACGTCGAGCACGATCCCGAGGCGATCTGGAACACCCAGCTCGACACGGCGCGCGCCGCCATCCGGAAGGCCGGCGCGGATATCTCGGACATCGAAGCGATCGGCATCGCCAACCAGCGCGAGACGGTCGTGCTTTGGGAGCGCGACAGCGGCAAGCCGGTCGACAACGCGATCGTCTGGCAGAGCCGCATCACCGCGCCGCTGTGCGAACAGTTGAAAGAGCAGGGTCACGAGGACCTGTTCCGCAGCAAGACCGGCCTGGTGCTCGACCCCTACTTCTCCGGCACCAAGATCTCCCACCTGCTCGACAAGCACGACCTGCACGCGCGGGCGACGCGCGGTGAGATCCTGGCCGGAACGATCGACAGCTTCCTGCTCTGGCGGCTGACCGGCGGCGAGGTCCACGCCACCGACGCGAGCAATGCCTCGCGCACCCTGCTGTTCGACATCCACAACCTGGACTGGGACGACGAGTTGCTCGAGATCCTGCGCGTGCCGCGGGCCATGCTGCCCGAGGTCCGTGATTCGAGCGGCGACTTCGGCCGCGCGGAGGCGAGTCTGTTCGGTCGACGGATCAAGGTCGCCGGAATTGCGGGCGACCAGCAGGCGGCGACTTTCGGGCAGGGGTGCTTCGAGCGCGGCATGGTGAAGAACACCTACGGCACCGGCTGCTTCATCCTGATGAACACAGGCAGTCGGGCGGTGGCCTCGGACAACGGCCTTCTCTCCACGGTCGGCTGGGTGCTCGACGGGCGGCCCACCTACTGCCTGGAGGGTTCGGTCTTCGTCGGCGGCGCAGCAGTTCAGTGGCTGCGGGACGGCCTGGGTCTGATCGAGCGGTCCGAGCAGATCGAAGAACTCGCGGCGAGCGAGGAGGACAGCGGCGGGGTCTACCTGGTGCCCGCCTTCGTGGGCCTCGGCGCGCCGTGCTGGGATCCCTACGCGCGCGGCCTCCTGATCGGCCTGGAGCGCTCGACCACCGCCGGCCATGTGGCCAGAGCCACGGTTGAGTCGATGGCCTACCAGAGCCTCGATGTCGTGCGCGCCATGGAAGCCGACGCCGGTTCCGGCATGAGCGGCCTGCGGGTCGACGGCGGCGCGGCGGTCAACGACGCTCTGATGCAGTTCCAGGCCGACCTGCTGGGCACCCGGGTCGAGCGGCCGGTAGTCGCCGAGACCACGGCGCTCGGCGCCGCCTACCTGGCCGGTCTCGCGGTCGGCTTCTGGTCCGACCAGGCCGACGTGACCGGAAACTGGGCTCTCGACCGCGAGTTCGAACCGCAGTCCACGCCGGCGGAGCGCGACCGCCTCGCCGCGGGTTGGCAGCGGGCGGTCGAGAGGTCGCGGGGCTGGGCCAAGGTGTAGTCGCCGTCGCAACCCGGCGTTCGGAGCGCCCGGCTGCGGTACGCTGTCGCTTTTTCGACAATCAAGGACCAGCCTCGAAGCGCCGCACACGGTCGGCGCCCCAACGAGCACCAACAAGCACCCGGAGAAATCCATGACCGATATAGCTGCCCGCCCCCGCGTCACCGTCGAGATCGAAAACGGCGTCGCCGATGTCCACCTTGACCGGCCCGACAAGCTGAACGCGCTCGACGGCGCGATGTTCGACGCGCTGGGCACGACCGGCCGCGAGCTGGCCGCCGACACGTCCGTGCGCGCCGTCGTCCTCTCCGGCAACGGTCGCGCCTTCTGCGCCGGCCTCGACTTCGGCAGCTTCCAGGCCATGAAGGACCGTGCCGGCAGCAACTCGCTGACCGATCAACTCTTGACACGAACCGACGACAGCCCGGCCAACCGCGGACAGTCCGCGGCCTGGGTCTGGCACGCGATGCCGGTACCGGTGATCGCCGCAGTCCACGGCGTGGCCTACGGCGGCGGCATCCAGATCGCCCTCGGCGCCGACCTGCGGGTCGTCCACCCGGAGGCGAAGCTCTCCGTGCGCGAGATCGTCTGGGGCCTCGTTCCCGACATGGCCGGCCCCCAATTGTTGCGGCACCTCGTGCGCGCCGACATCGCCAAGGAGCTCACCTTCACCGGCCGTGTGATCAGCGGCGTCGAGGCCGCCGAACTCGGTCTGGCCACGCGCCTCTCGGAGCAGCCGCTCGACGACGCCCTCGCCCTCGCGCGGGAGATCGCCGGCCGCTCGCCGCACGCGATCCGCGCCGCCAAGGAGTTGCTCGACACCGCCCGAACCGCCAGCGTGCGCGAGGGGCTCGAGGCCGAGCACCGTCTGCAGGCGGGACTGATCGGTTCCCCGAATCAGGTCGAGGCAGTCACGGCGAACGTGCAGAAGCGGGCGCCTGACTTCGCCGACATCGACTGACGCCGCCCGGCCTACTCCAGGTGCCAGCCGAGGTCGGCCTGGAGCAGGGCCCGCTGCGAGTCGAACGGCGCGCCCTGATCCTCAGGCTCGACGCGGGTGTAGCCGCCGTCCGATTCCAGCCGGCGGCAGTTCGCCGTATCGACCAGGTGCGGCGCCAGGATGTTGCGTAGCGCGGCCCGGCGCAGGTCCGGATCCAGAATCGGGCAAAGCAATTCGACCCGGCCGTTCAAATTGCGCGGCATCATGTCGGCACTGCCGGTGATCAGCTCCTCGTCGCCGCCGTTCCGGAAGTAGTAGAGGCGCGAATGCTCCAGGAACCGGCCGACGATCGAGGTCACCGAGATGTTCTCGGACAGGCCCGGCACACCGGGTCTCAAACAGCAGATTCCCCGCACCTGGAGCAGGACCTCGACCCCCGCCTGGGACGCGCGGTAGAGCGCGTCGATGCACTCCCGGTCGACCAGTGAGTTCATCTTGAAGATCAGGCGGCCGCCGCCATGCCGGCGATGGCCCTCGATCTCCCGATCGATCCGCCGGATCAGCTCCCGGCGCATCTGCACCGGCGCGACCAGCAGCTTGCTGTAGCTCTCCTCGCGGGCATAGCCGGTGATCGAGTTGAACAGCTTGGCCACGTCCGAAGTGATTTCGTCGTCGTCGGTCAGGAGACCGATGTCGGTGTAGATGCGCGCCGTGACCGGGTTGTAGTTGCCGGTCGCCAGGTGGACGTACGAATGCAGTGTGCCTGCCTCGCGGCGGACGACGAGACACATCTTGGCGTGCGTCTTTAGCCCGAACACGCCGTAGACCACATGAACGCCGGCGGCTTCCAGCGCCCGGGCCCAACCGATGTTGTACTCCTCGTCGAAACGGGCCTTCAACTCGACCAGAACCGAGACCTGCTTCCCTTTCTCGCGCGCTTCCATCAACGCCTCGACCACCGGCGAGTTCGCGCCCACCCGGTAGAGCGTCTGCTTGATCGCAATCACGTCCGGATCGGCGGCCGCCTCATGCAGCAGCCGCACGACCGGCGAGAAGCTGTCGTACGGGTGGTACAGCACATGGTCGCGCCGGCGGATCGACTGGAACAGGGGTTCGTCGGTACGCAGCGCCGGATGGCGAACCGGCCGGATCGGGGCGTCCCGAAGTTCCGGACGGTCGAGGAAGGCGATCTCACTCAGGTCTCCCAGGCCGAGAGGCGAAGGCAGCGTATCGACCTGGAAAGGCGCCAACCCCAGGTTGCGTTCGAGGATGGCCCGGATCTTCTTGGGCGTGTCCTGGCGCACCTCGAGCCGCACAACCGAGCCGAAGTGTCGCTGGCCAACGACCTCTACAATCGCGGTCAACAGATCGTCCGCCTCGTCGTCCTCGATCTCCAGGTCGGCATCGCGGGTGACGCGGAAGGTGTAGGCAGCAACAAGCTCGAAGCCGGGAAACAGGAGGTCGAGATTGGCAGCGATCAACTCCTCGATCCACACGAACTTCCCGCGCGCCGACTTGTCCAGCCCCAGTTCGTCCCGGCCGCCCCCAGGCGCCCGCACCAGGCGCGGCAGAAGCTGCGGCACCTTGACGCGGGCGAAACGCTGCCCCTGGCTCCCGTCCGCGATCACCACGGCCAGGTTCAGGCTCAGGTTCGAGACGTGGGGGAAGGGATGGCTGGGATCGAAGGCGAGCGGCGTCAGGACCGGGAAGATCTCGCGCTCGAAGTAGGCGCGCAGCTTGTGCTTCTTCTTGGCCGAGAGGTCGTCGTAGGAGACGATCTCGATGCCTTCGTCCCGGAGCTTGGGCAGCAGATCGTCGTGCCAGCAGCCGTAGACGAGCTGGCGCTCGCTCTGCAGGTGGGACCGGATGCCGGCCAACTGCTCGAACGGCGTCATGCCGTCCGGCGGCGCCTCCAGCGCGCCGCGCTCCAACTGCCGGCACAGCCCCGACACCCGCACCATGAAGAACTCGTCCAGGTTGGTGCCGTAGATCGACAGGAACTTGACCCGCTCCAGCAGCGGGTGCCGCGGATCGCGCGCTTCCTCCAGAACCCGGCTGTTGAACTGCAGCCAGCTCAGCTCCCGGTTGATGTAGTGCTCTGGCAGCCCCGGCGCGATCGCCAGCGGCCGCGCTTCGGTCGCCGTCTCGGGTTCCACGTCGGCAGCCGGCGCCGGAACCGGCGCAAGCGACGGCTCGATCAGACTCTCAGCGGCTGCGGACTCTGGGCTCGCCACGGTAACCGCTGATTCTACACCGCTTCAGGCTCCCGCACGGCAGCCGAACGGTCCGCGAGGCAGCCGACGGCTAGGAGGCTGCACGCCGCCGGACCACGACGAAGGTCACGTCGTCCGCCGGGACTCCCCCAGGTGAGAGTTCTTCGACCCAGCGCTCGAACTCCGCGACCGAGTCCGCCGCGGGGAGCTGGCCCACGTCGCGCCAGCGGCCGGCAACAACCGGGTAACTCACCGGCTCGCCGCTTGCGTCCAGCATCTCGGGCAAGCCGTCGCTCATCAGGAGCGCCGCGTCACCCGGATCGAGCCGAACCTGGTGGCGCTCGTACGAGGCATGGGCCATCGTGCCGAGCGGCACTCCGGAACTCATGATCTCCTCGACCTCGCCGGATGGACAGCGACTGACGAGCACGGGCGGCATGCCGGCGGAGGCGAGGTCGAGCACGCCATCGTGATACCGCACCAGCACCAGCGCCATCGCCCGCCGGCCCAGGTTCATCGACCGGATGGTCGCCGTCGCATGGGACAGGAACGCCGCCAGGTCGAGGCCCAGGTCCGCGGACGCCAAGAGCGACTTGACCACCGTCACCATCGTGCCGGCGCGAGCCCCGTGACCGGTGGCGTCGCCGACCGCAATGACCAGGGAGCCGTCGTGCCGGGGCCTGAAGTCGTAGTAGTCGCCTCCGACTTCCGAGGCGGTGCGCAGGAACACGGCGATTTCGAGGTCGGGGTGCTCCGGCAGCGCCGCGGGCAGCAACGAAAGCTGGAATCGCCGCGCCTCCTCCAACTCCAGCGTCTGCCGCTCGTTCTCCGCTTCGAGCAGCCGGCGGTCGACCTCCTGCTGACGGCGGAGCCGTTCCTGCTCCAGCAACTGCCGCCGGTTCTTCTCCTGGTCGCGGGCCATGCGATTGAACGACTCGCCCAGCTTGCCCACCTCGTCGCGCCCGCCCAGACGCGCCCGGGCCGCGGCGTCGCCCTTGGCCAAACGGTCGACCTGCCTGGTCAGGTGGCTGAGCCGGCGAGTGAGGCGGTTGGCCAGCGGAGCGGCCGCGAAAAGGGACAAGCTCATCAGGCCGACGCCGACGCCGAAGTTCCGCAACGAGGCGCTGCGCATCTCGGCCAGCGACGCGCCGATCGGCCGAACGATGCCGTAGACGAGGTCGCCTTCCGCCGCGGCCTGGGTCACCACCACCCAATTGCTCAGGCCCCTCCACAGGGCCTCGTTTCCGGCGACGAGAGCCTCGAGAAGCGGCTGCCCACCCGGACAGCGCACTCCCTGGAGAAGCTCCAGCTCCTCCGGCTGCGAGGTGTAGATCTCGCCTTCCGCGTCGATCGCGAACGGGACGGCGCCGCCGGCCCGAGGAATCCGGCTCAGCACGTTGCGCATCAACCTTTCGGGCCGGATCCCGGCGTGCAGTTCGCCAACCACGTGGCCGTCCCGGTGGACGGGAGTCGAAACCGGGCCGCCGAAGATCTGGGCCATTCGATCCCGCGCCCTGCGCACCCATTCCGGGTCGTCCAGCCCAATCCCAGGCGCTCCGTTTCCTTCCGTCATCTCCGACCGCTCCGGGCGGCCCCCTGCCGGGCGCCCGTCCCGGTCGCCGAACCGCGACCACAGGAAACGCCGGCCCTCCCTGCCCAATCGTCCGGGAGCGTCGGCGCCGAGCGCCTCGTCCGGAGCAACGACTGTCTCGGTCTCCGGCGCGCCAGCGGGGACGAATTCGAGCACTTCGACGAAGTTCGCGCCGTCGCCCAGGTTGCTCAGCAGTTGGTCAACCAGCGCCTCCCGGTCGACGTACTGCGGGTCGTCGAAGGGCAGCATCATGCCGAGCGTCCCCACGTACCGCTGCAGGTCTTCCCTCGTGCGACGAAGCCCGACCGAGATCTGCCTGGCGACGTCCAACGTCTCGGTCTGGACCGCGGCGCGGAACGCCTTGGCCGAGGAGGCGTACGAATAGCCGACGATGCCGGCCAGGGGCAGAACCGCCAGGACCAGGAAGGCGAGAATGAGTTGGCTACGCAGCTTCATCGCAAGTACTAACCGGAGTCGGGCTCCTGAGCTTCCCGGTCCGCTCCAGGCCTATGGGTCGGCTGCCGCACCAACCCGCCATCCTTGCGCCGACCGACCAGCGAGCTGACCACACCGTGAAGCGCCCGCACCTCGTGCTCCCTGAGATCTGCACGGTGCAGGATACTCCGCAGGTTGCGGACCATGATGCCGCGCTTCTCCGCCACGCGCAGGAACCCGGAGGCGTCGAGCTCCTGCTCCAGGTGCTCGAAGAGGTTGACGAGTTGCGCCGCGGTGGCGAGCGGCGTCGTCGACTTCGGGCCGGCGGTTGCCACCGAGCCGCCCGCCTCGCCCTCGAACCAGGCGTGGGCTACCAGCAGCACCGCCTGCGCCAGGTTGAGCGACGAGTACTCCGGATTGAGGGGAATGTGGACGATGTGCGACGCCAGGGCGACATCGTCGTTGTCGAGTCCCGTCCGCTCAGGCCCGAACAGCACCCCCGAGCGGAGGCCCTGCGCGGCGCAGGCCCGGATCTCGGTGGCCAGTTCGCCTGGTCCGATCGCCGGTTTGAGCAGGTCGCGGCGGCGCGCGGTCGTGGCGTACACCCGGTGCAGATCGGCGACGGCCTCGGCCGTGGTCTCGAACACCGTTGCCCGGTCGACGATCTCACGGGAAGCCCCGGTCGCCATCGCCTGGGCGCGCTCGTTCGGCCAACCGTCGCGCGGCGACACCAGCCGCAACTCGACGAGTCCGCAGTTCAGCATCGCCCGGGCCGCCGCCCCAATATTCTCGCCCAACTGCGGGCCCACCAGGACGATCACCGGTTGCAGGGGGGCCCTTGGCGCGTCGTCCTGCGCCTCAGCCGCTCTGGCATCCGCCTCTGATCCTTGACTAGCCATTCTTCTTTGTAGCGCTATGCCCGCGCAGGATAGCTAGGCTACACAGGTGACTGCCGCCCACCTGGCGGATCGGCTACCCGAGACTCCGGGGACGATCTCTTCCGACGACATCCTGGGACGGTTCCTGGACTGGGTGGCCGGACTCGGCTTCGAGCTCTTCCCACCGCAGGAGGAAGCGCTTATCGAGCTGATGGCCGGGCGCCATGTGGTCCTCGACACGCCCACCGGGTCCGGCAAGTCCCTGATCGCGATGGCCCTTCTGTTCAAGAGCCTCTGCGAGGGCCGGACCGGCTTCTACACGGCGCCGGTCAAGGCCCTCGCCTCCGAGCAGTTCTTCCGCATGTGCGACGACTTCGGCGCCGAGCGCGTCGGCATGCTGACCGGCGATGCCAGTATCAACCCGGAAGCGCCGATCGTCTGCTGCACCGCCGAGGTGCTCGCGAACATGGCGCTCCGGCAGGGCGCGGCGCTCCCGGTCGACTACGTGGTCATGGACGAGTTCCACTACTACTCGGATCGGGAGCGCGGCGTCTCGTGGCAGGTGCCCCTGATCACCCTCCCCAACACGACCTTCCTGTTGATGTCGGCGACGCTGGGCAACATGGCGCCGATCAGCGAGGCTCTTGAACGGGCCACGAAACGGCCGGTCGCGCTCATCAGCAGCCGGATCCGTCCGGTGCCGCTCGAGTACGAGTACCGCGAGACACGCCTGGGTACGACGATCGACGAGCTCGTCGCCGCCGGCAGGGCGCCCATCTACGTCGTCAACTTCACCCAGCGCGACTGCGCCCAGCTCGCGCAGAGCCTGACCAGCCTGAGGCTCTGCACCCGGGACGAGAAGAAGGCCATCTTCGAAGCCGCGGGAGACTTCCGTTTCGACACCGCCTACGGCAAACAGGTGCGCCGCTTCCTCAGCTTCGGAATCGGCATTCACCACGCCGGGCTGCTGCCGAAGTACCGCCTGCTGGTCGAAAAGCTCGCGCAACTCGGGCTGCTCAAGGTCATCGCCGGCACGGACACTCTCGGCGTCGGCGTCAACGTGCCGATCCGTACCGTGCTCTTCAGCCAACTCAGCAAGTACGACGGCCAGGAGGTGGCCATCCTCAAGGTGCGGGACTTCCAGCAGATCGCCGGGCGCGCCGGCCGCAAGGGTTTCGACGAGCAGGGCTGGGTCGTCTGCCAGGCGCCGGAACACGAAATCGACAACCAGCGCCGCCGGACGAAAGCCCATGCCTCACCTCGCGGCAGAAGACGCGGGCAATTGCGCAAGCGGCCGCCGCCCCGCGGTTTCGTGCCCTGGGACGAGCGCACCTTCCGGCGCCTGATCCACAGTCCGCCGGAGACGCTCGAATCCCGATTCCGGCTCAGCCACGGCATGGTGTTCGACCTGATCCAGGCCGACGAAGCGACCGCCAACGGCGGCCCCAACCAGAACTTCACTTCGATCCGGCGGTTGATCGCCGCCTGCCACGAGAAGCCGGCCCGAAAGAAGCACCTGGTCGGCCAGGCCGCCGAACTCGTCCGGGCCCTCCACCGTGGCGGCATCGTGCGCATGGCGCCCTCCAACGGCGACGGCTACCGGGTCGAGGCGGACCAGGACCTGCAGTTCGAGTTCTCGATGCACCAGAATCTGTCGCTCTACCTGGTCGCGACCCTGGAGCAGCTCGACCCGGAGGATCCCGACTACGCCCTGGACCTGCTCAGCCTGGTCGAGGCGATCCTCGAGAACCCCGAGATCGTGCTCCGCCAGCAGGCCCGCAAGTTGCGCGACGAACTGGCCGCCCGGCTCAAGGCGGAGAGGGTGCCGTTCGAGGAGCGGATGGAACGGCTACGCGCGGTCACGCATCCGAGACCGCTGGTCGATCTCATCGAACCGACCTTCCAGGAGTTCCGCCGTTCCCACCCCTGGGTCCTCGGCGATTCGATCCGGCCGAAGCGGGTCGGCCGCGAGATCTTCGAGGACTTCCTGAGCTTCGACGAGTTCATCGGTCGCTACGGGCTGCAACGCTCCGAGGGCGTCGTTCTCCGCTACCTGAGCCGGTTGTTCAAGGTCCTGAGCCGCGGCGTGCCGGACCGTTTCAAGACGGAGGCCGTGTTCGACCAGCTCGGCTACTTCCACGCCCTGCTCAGCCGGGTCGACCGCAGCCTCCTCGACGAGTGGAAGAGGCTGTGGTCACTCGAGGAAGCCTGCGACGGGTCTGCCGCCCCTACCGGCTCCGCTCAACCCCCAGCTTCGGACACCACTCCTCCACCGGACAGCGCGAGCACCAGGGGCTGACCGGCACGCACAGCTTCTGACCGAAACTGACCAGCGTCTTGTTCAGGCCGATCCACTGGCTACGCGGCAACTTCGCGCGCAGAGCCGTTTCGGTCTCCAGGGGATTGCGGGTATCCACGTAACCCCACAGGTTCGTGATCCGGTGGACGTGGGTGTCGACGCAGATGCCGGGGCGCCGGAAGCCCTCGGTGACGACCAGGTTCGCCGTCTTGCGTCCGACGCCCGGCAGTTCGATCAGCTCCTCCACCGTCTGCGGCACTGCGCCGCCGAACCGGTCCCGCAGCACGCCCATCGCGAGCCAGAGGTTCTTCGCTTTCGTGCGGTAGAAGCCGACCGGGAAGATGAGGCGCTCCAACTCGGCAGCCGGCAGGGCCTCGATCTCCTCCGGTGTCGAGGCCGCGTCGAACAGCCGCCGGGTCGCGGCCGCGGTCGCCTCGTCCTTGGTCCGCGCGCTCAGAATCGTCGACACGAGCACCTTGAACGGATCGTGTTCGGTCTCGGCAATCAGCGTCACGACCGGTAGCTGGGAACCGCGCAGGTGCAGCCGGATGCGGCGGAGCATCGCGGCCAGACGGCGGTTCGACGGCGGCGTCGGCGGAGCGGACACGACGGGGCGAGAATAGCGCTGCCACTCCTTGGCTGTTACCTTGATCTGATGAAGATCGCGGTGAGCGGCGCCTCCGGCCTGATCGGCAGCGCCCTGATTCGGGCTCTGGAAGCGTCGGGCGACGACTGCAGCCGCCTGGTACGCCGCGCTCCGCGGAGCCCTGGCGAGCTGGAGTGGCGCCCCGAGCGGGGTCTGGCCAAGCCCGCCGCCGCGAGGGGGTTCGACGCCCTAGTCCACCTGGCCGGCGAGAGCGTCGCCGGCGGCCGCTGGACGGTCGCCAAACGCCAGCGGATACGGTCCTCTCGCGCCCCGGCGACCCAACGCCTGGTGGAGTCCCTGCGCACGATCGAGCGGCCGCCGCGCGTGTTCGTCTGTGCCTCCGCGGTCGGCTACTACGGCGACAGGGGCGACGAGCTGCTGGACGAGGACTCCCCCGCGGGCGGCGGATTCCTGGCCTCCGTCTGCCGCGACTGGGAAGCCGCGGCCGCGACCGCGGCAACGGTCTGCGAACGGGTGGTGATGCTCCGCTTCGGCGTCGTGCTCTCGGCCGCCGGCGGCGCCCTGCCCCGGATGCTGACGCCGTTCCGCTTCGGACTCGGCGGCCGCCTCGGATCGGGCCGGCAGTACTTCCCGTGGATTCACCTCGACGACGCGGTGGCCGCCATCCGCCACCTGCTCGACCGCGGCGAGGGCCCCGCCAACCTCACCGCGCCGGAACCGGTCACGAACGCGGACCTCACTCGCTCGCTGGCGCGCACCCTGCGCCGGCCGGCCCTGTTCCCGGCGCCGACTCCGATGCTCGTCGCGGTCTTCGGGGCCATGGCGCGCGAGGCCCTGTTGGCCAGCGCCCGCGTGGTCCCGGCACGTCTCCTAAGCGGTGGCTTCGAGTACCGCTACCCAACTCTCGACTCGGCTCTCGCTCACGAATTGTCGCCATCGGTCTAGAATCCGGGAAGCCAAGTGGCGCCCGGCGTGTTGGGAATGATGAGCGCTGTCGGCAGCCCACCCAGCCGCCCGGACACGGCCGGCAGCGAGCGGAGTTCCCACCCACCTCGCCGGTTTCCGTCAACGGACGTCCAGCCAACCCCAAAACATGGCCTTCAAACTCGAGAAACGCAAGACCTCCGGGTCCAAGTCCGCGACCTCGTCCCTCCGTCTCGGAGGCGCGCCCTACGAATTGACGCCGCAGAGCAGGACCCCGCTGCGAGTGGGCATCGTCGTCACGATCGCCTTCCACGTCCTGCTGTTCCTGATCACCTTCCCCAACATGAAGCCCCGCCCGTTCCAGGCGGCGCAGGCGCAGAAGACCTTCATGGTCACGACGGTTCGTTTCAAGCCGCCGCCGCCCGCGAGGGCGAAGCCCATCCCGAAGCCCAAGACGCGGAAGATCCCGATCCCGGATCCGACCCCGGACGATCCCGAGCCGCTGATCGAAGAAGAGCTGTTCGATGCGCCGGAGATCGACTTCGACGGCATCAGCGACGTGCTGTTCGACATTCCCGCAGCTCCCTCCCCTGCCGGTCCGCCGGGAACCATGTGGGTCGAAGGCGATGTCCTGCCGCCGAAGAGAACCCACGCCCCGCGGCCCAACTACACCGAGGAAGCCCGCCGGGCGCGGGTCCAGGGCGTCGTCATCCTCCAGGCCGTGGTCGACACCCTGGGCAACGTGGGCTACGTCAAGGTCCTCAAGGGCCTGCCCGAAGGCCTCACCGAGTCCACCGTCCAGGTCGTCGAACAGTGGCGCTACGAGCCTGCCACCCTGAACGGCGAGCCGGTCCCGGTCTACATCAACCTGACCGTCAACTTCTCGCTGCAGTAGCGGGACGTCAAGGCCCCCAACCGTCCGCGGCGGCGTCGGCGGAGGCGGATCCCAGCAGACGCTGGTATCGAAGAACTGTAGACCTCTCTTTGTCGTGCATCTTTGTACGTCAAGAAGTTTTGTGGAACACTACCCGCCACGAAGTGTTCTACAAACCTGTTTGTCGCGCAGAAACGTTCCACTAAGAAGATCCACTCTGACAACGAAGATCCGTTGACGAAGATCCACTCTGGATGTTCTTCATCGGAGATACAAGCGTCCCATGGCTCCTGTTCACTACCAACCCCAGAACTTCCCTCCCGACGACCGACTCGACTGGGCCGCGCTCGTGCCCCTGATCGGCCCGGCATCGGTTGCCGTCGCACGGTACGACGGCCTGCTGGAGGCCGTGCCCAACCCCGACATCCTGGTGGCACCGCTCGGTGCCCGCGAAGCCGTACTGTCGTCCCGCATCGAAGGCACGCAGGCGACGACACGGCAAGTCCTGGAGTACCAGGCCGGCCAGGAGCCTCCCTCCCTGGAGCTGCGCGACGATGTCGTCGAGGTCCTGAACTACCGCTCCGCGATGCGAGAAGCACAGGCCCAGCTAAGGGACCTGCCGCTCTGCCTCAAGGTCATTCGCCGAGCGCATCGAGTGCTTCTCCAGGGCGCCCGTGGCAAGGGACGCGCGCCCGGCAAGTTCCGGCGAGTGCCCAACTGGATCGGCCCACCCGGCTGCACAATCGACCAAGCCCGCTTCGTCCCCATCGAGGCCGGCAAGCTGATCGCCGGCCTCGGTCGATGGGAGAAGTACGTCCACGAAGGGGCTCGGGACCGGCTGGTCCAACTCGCCGTCCTGCACGCCGAGTTCGAGGCCCTGCACCCGTTCCTCGACGGTAACGGCCGCCTGGGCCGCATGCTGGTGCCGCTATACCTGTGGCAGAAGGACATCATCCATCAGCCCAACTTCTACATCAGCGCCTTCCTCGAGGCGAACCGCGACATCTACTACGAGCGTCTCCTCGCCGTGTCTCGCGACGACGACTGGACCGGCTGGTGCCGATTCTTCCTGGAAGCGGTGCGCGCGCAGGCCGAGGACAGCACCACCCGAGCCCGGGGCATTCTCGATCTGTACGACCGCACGAAGCGTCGTGTAGTCAGCCTGACCCACGCGCGCTACGCCTTGGATGCACTCGACTTCATCTTCGAGAATCCGATCTTCACGAGCGCGGACTTCAGCGCCCACCGAGGCCTGCCAGCCTACGCGGCACGCCGCGTCCTGAACATCTTCCGCGACGACGGCATCCTCAAGCTCACACGCCCGGCGAGCGGCCGCCAGTCCGCCATCTTCGAGTTCACGCAACTCCTGGACATCGCTGAAGGCGACATCGACTCGTGACGACGACGCCCCGCCGCCCATGAGACTCTCCTGGAACGAGATCCGCCCCCGGGCCGCCGGCTTCGCCCGCGACTGGGCCGACGCCGGCTACGAGAAGGGCGAAACGCAGAGCTTCTACAACGACTTCTTCGAGATCTTCGGCGTCAAGCGGCGCAGCGTCGCCCGCTACGAGGAGCAGGTCAGGCGTCTCGACAACTCCCAAGGGTTCATCGACCTGTTCTGGCCGGGCGTGCTGCTCGTCGAGCAGAAGAGCGCCGGCCGCGACCTGACCGCGGCACGGAGTCAAGCGATGTCCTACTTCGACGCACTACCGGAGCACGAACGGCCTCGCCATCTGCTGCTCTGCGACTTCCAGACCTTCGAGTTGCTCGACCTCGACGAGGGCGAGGAGACTCGCTTCTCGCTCGCCGAGCTGCCCGAGCAAGCCGAGAAGTTCGGCTTCGTCCTGGGCATCGAGCGCCGCACGTTCCGCGATCAGGACCCGGTCAACGTGGAAGCCGCCGAGCTGATGGCCCGCCTCCACGACCGGCTGCGGGAGTCCGGGTACCGAGGCCACGAGCTGGAGCTGTTCCTCGTGCGGATGGTGTTCTGCCTGTTCGCCGACGACACCGGCATCTTCGAGCCCCGCGACCAGTTCCTGGAACTCCTCGAACAACGCACCGCGGGAGACGGCAGCGACCTCGGCGGCTGGCTCGCACGCCTGTTCCAAGTACTTGACACGCCCGAAGACGGCCGCCAAGCGACTCTGGACGAGGATCTCGCCCGCTTCCCCTACGTCAACGGCGATCTGTTCGCCGAGACCCTGCCGATCCCGGAGTGCGATGCGGGCATGCGCGGCGCCCTGCTCGACGCATGCCGTTTCGACTGGACCGCGATCTCGCCGGCCATCTTCGGGACGTTGTTTCAGTCGGTGATGGAACCCGAAGAGCAGCGGATCAAAGGTAGTCACTACACCTCCGAAGCGAACGTCCTGAAGGTCATCGAACCGCTGTTCCTGGACGACCTGCGCGCCGAGTTCGACAGGCTCAAGCGGAGTCGCGGTACGCGCCGCATCCCCAACCTCCATGCCTTCCGGCAGCGCCTGGGAAGTATGCGCTTCCTCGATCCGGCCTGCGGCTGCGGCAACTTCCTCGTTATCGCCTACCGCGAACTGCGCCAGCTCGAGATCGAAGTGCTGCGCGAACTCTACGCGCCGGGCCAGCTCGGCCTGCTCGCCGACGTGCTTTCCCTGGTCGACGTGGATCAGTTCTACGGCATCGACCTCGACGAGTTCCCCAAACGCATCACGGAAGTCGCACTGTGGATGATGGACCACATCATGAACAACCGGCTCAGCCTCGAGTTCGGAGAGGCGTTCGCACGGATCCCGCTCACTAGTTCACCGCGGATCGTCTGCGCGGACGCCCTGGAGATCGACTGGGCCGAGGTGCTGCCGCCGGACGAGTGCTCCTTCGTGCTCGGCAATCCACCGTTCGGGGGCGCCAAGTACCAGTCGCCCGAACAACGGGCGCAGGTCCGTCGGATCGCCCGTCTCGGCAAGAGCGGCGGCACACTCGACTACGTCACCGCCTGGTTCCTGCGCGCCGGAGAGTACCTGCGAAAAGGCCTCCGCACCTCGGAAAGCGGCTCGGACCAGGGCCCCAGGGAGTCATCCCCGAAACCGATGAGGATCGGCTTCGTCGCCACGAACTCGATCACTCAGGGCGAGCAGGTGGCGCAGTTGTGGCCGCTGATCTTCGATCGCCTGGGCCTTGAGATCGCGTTCGCCCATCGAACCTTCACGTGGCAGTCCGACATCCGCGGTATGGCCAATGTTCACGTCGTGATCATCGGGTTGACCCTGGCCACCGATGCACCCGCCGATCGGCGGCTGTTCTCCTATCCCGATCTCAAGGGCGATGCGGAAGAAAGCCGGCACGCCGCGATCTCGCCGTACCTGTTCGATGCCGGCGGACTTGCCAACCCCCACTTGGTCGTCCAGGAGACGCCTTCGCCGCTCAACGGCTGGCCGCCCTTACTGAGCGGATCCCAGCCGATCGACGACGGCAACTACATCTTCAATGAGGCACAGCGAGCCACCTTTCTGGAGACGGAACCAGGGGCCGAGAGGTACATGCGGCCCTACGTTGGATCGCGTGAGCACATCCAGCGCCGGCAACGTTGGATCCTGGCCCTTCAGGAAGCCGAGCCAAACGACTTGGCAGCCCTGCCATCGGTCGTAAGACGAATGAGGGCAGTCAAGGCGTTTCGCTCCAGGAGCAAGAGGAAGAGCACACTGGCAATCGCGGACCAACCGCGGCGCTACAACGTTGAAGTCCTGCCCACCGAGCCCTTCCTGGTGATCCCCGAGGTCAGCTCCGAACGCCGCGAGTACGTACCCATCGGCTGGCTGGAGCCGCCCACGATCCCCAGCAACCTGGTGCGCATCGTCGAAGGCGCCACCAAGCCCCTGTTCGCTCTCCTCACCTCGGCCATGCACATGGCTTGGCTCCGGCACGTCGGCGGCCGCCTCAAGAGCGACTACCGCTACTCGATCGGCCTCGTCTACAACACCTTCCCGCCGCCTCCCGCCGACCCCGAGGCGCTCGAACGCCTCACGCCCCTCGCCGATGCCATCCTCGAAGCCCGCGCAAACCACCCAGGCACCACCCTCGCCGAACTCTACGACCCGGATCTCATGCCCACCGACCTGCGACGCGCCCATCAGGCGATAGATCGCGCCGTCGACCGTCTGTACCGCCAACGTCGATTCGAGACGGAAAGCGACCGACTACAGCACCTGCTCGCCGCCTACGAACGCCTAGCAAACCCCGTCGGCGCCGAAGCCGCAGAACTTCCTAGGGCGCGCCGCCGCAGGAGCGCCAAATCGCGCTCTCGCCGCCGCTAGAGCTAGAAGGTCCTCTACCGGCGGGGATGGCTGGTAGACGCGGATCGCGGCACGTCACTGCCCGGCGAGTAGACCTGTCCTGTCAAGGGACCTTTCCGATTGTCCGTCTCAGAAGAAGCGTGTGCTAGCTTGCCGTAGTGCACTGCTTCGCCGTCATTCAGTCGCCCCTCGCCGCGACCGGCATGGTGGCGATGTCCCCGGAGAACCCCTGCAACCTCGGGAAGCGGATCAATGTTTGGAGAACATCTTGAGCCAAGGGACTGACGCGGCTGCACCTGCAGCGGACCGTGAGTCGATAGGTCGCCCCGGCGACGGCAGCAGCTTCCTGATCGAGCGGATCACCAGGATGGAGGAGCGCCTAGCGGCGCTCAAGGAGAATGTCGCCACGAGAGCGGACCTCGAAGGCCTGAAGTCGTGGATCGTGATTCGGCTCTATCTGGGACTCGCAGGAAGCGTGGCGCTGTTGGCAACCATCCTTCGTCTCTGGCCGGACGGTCAGTAAGCCGCCGCCAGCAGCGACTGAAGCGAGAGCCCCGCCACCTACTCCCGGCCCGACCCGGACCCGGTACTCACCCCCTGCGCCTTCTTCTCGTGGTACTCCTTCTCCAGCAGCCGGGCGCCGCGCAGGATGTTGCCCATCGCGTAGTTGCCTTCGTGGCAGGCGTACTCGTAGAGGAGGTCATCCGTTCCCGGCCAGATGAACTCGCCGCTGTAGGGCGCGGCGTAGTCGGTGTCATGGACGGTGAACCCGTAGAGCAGGTCCTTCGGGCCGTGGCGGCTGAAGCGCTCGACGACCTTCAGGCCGTCGCGCGGATCGCTCTGGCTGTCCAGGAAGTTCGTCGTCTCGACGACCAGAGTGTCGCCTTCCCACCAGCCGATCGAGTCGCCGCCCAGTGAGCGGTACTCGGGCGGCGCGTGCTCCGCGTTCAGCCGCACGACCTTGGCCCAGTGCATCCATTCGACCAGGATGACGACTTGGTCATCGGTCTGGGTGATCGTCTTCAGGTTGTTGTACGGCAGGGAGCGCACCGGCGTGGTGGCCACGCTCGTGTAGATGCAGCGGTCTCCGGGCGTCAGCGACTCGGGGCCGTCGTAGGGATCGTCATCGGCCTCGATCCACCAGGCGTCGCCGGTGTTGCGGTAGAGATAGGGGTTGACCCTGGCTCTCCTCGCCTTGCCGGCCTCGGTCAGCTCCGGCATGCGGCCATTCGGCGGATCGGTCAGGACCGAGGTGCGGTACTTGCCGTCGATCGGGTAGGTCCGATTGCCGAAGTCGAGCCAGAAGAAGTTGTAGCCGCCGACCGCGCCGGCCGCGCCCGCGGAGCCGTCGCCGCCCGGCGGGGGCGCCTCGCGGTCGGGATCGCTTTCCGCACCGGCGCCCGCGCTCGCCGCCGCCATCATCTTGGCGATGTTCTCCGCCTCCTCGACGGTCATGTACAGCTTGTCGCCAAAGCGGGTATCCCGCTCGAAGGGCGTCAGGTTGCCGACATCGTAGTTGCCGGAGAGGTCGGGACGGCCGCTTGCCGTACGCGGAGTGTCGTCGTCACCGGCGGCGGCCAGGGGCGCTGCCACGAGCGACGCCAGGACGAGAGCGATGAAGGGGAAGTTCGTGCTGCGGATGGACATGTCAACTCTCCTCACAGAGGGTTCGCGTGTGCCGATTCTGTGGCGCTGAACGGGTACGAGAGTACCGTATCGGCCGTGGCGCCTGCACGTTCCCGGCCGCCCGGTGTGCGGTCCCCTGAGGCGCTTCACCGTGGCGGCAACCAACCGCGCGGAGGCCGGAAATAGACCTTCAGGTTGGCTTCGCGCCGGCGCTCGGGAGACAGGTTCTCGAATACGCCGTAGACGAACGTGCCGTGATCGTGACGGTGGATGATTGGATTGCCCCGCCAGCGGCCGTCGCCGATGTCGCACGGCCGCTCCGGGAGACAGCCGCCCCGGGCGCCGAGATCGGCGGCTTCGTACTGGAAACCGACGAACCTGACGTCACTCGGCAGCAGGATGCCGACGACCTGACAGGAACGCTCCGGCTCGAGCACGGGGATCAGCAGCTCCTGGACTTCGGCCCGGGTCGTTGGCGGCAACAGCCGCAACACGTCGTTGCCTTCGGGCGACGCCAGGGCGCCGGTGTAGGCAAGGAACTCTTCCGGCAACGACCGTTCGACGATCGCCGCCACCCGCTCCAGACGCCCGGCGAGATCGGCCGCGCACGCTGTCGTCTCCCCGGTTCGGGCTTCCGCCGGCCAGTGGCTCGATACGGACCATTCACCGGGCGCGCATTCGGGGCAGGCGCCCGCGCGCAGCAGTGTGGGGTTCGCCAGCAGGCGGACCGCGACCGGTTCGGGTTCAGGCGCGGGTTCAGGCGCGGTCTGCTCGACCACCGCGACCGGCTCGGGTTCCGGCACGGGGTCCGGCGCGGGCTGCTCCACCACCGCGACCGGATCGGGTTCCGGCGCCGGCTGCTCCACGACTTCGGCCGGCTCGGACGCGGGTGTCTCCACTACGGGCGGCGGCTCTTCCGGCTGCGCCACGGCGACGACGGGCGCCGCCGGCGCCGACTCCTCCGCAGGCTCTTCCGCAGGCAACCCCGGTGGATCGGCCGGGGGCGCTTCGGCCGCCGGCGGCTCGACGACCCGGGCCACGTTCTCACGCTGGAGCCGACGCTCGCGTTGTTCGGCGCGCCGTTCCGCCCGGCGCTGAGCCCTGTTCATCGACCGAGCCGAGCCGGCGCTCGCCGCCTGTGTGGCCGCGCCGAGGCTCGAGTAGCTCACCTTCATGGGCGCCCAGAAAGGACCCGTTCGTTGACTCGAGGTGAACCCCACCTGGGGCCGCTTCCCATCCTCCAGCCTCAGGTAGGAGTTCACGATCATGAACCCCTGGCGCATGAGTTGGACCTCCCATTCACCGGCAGCCAGGCCGGTCACCTCGACTACGCCCGCGTCGTTCGTGAGCAGCGGCGGCGGGCCGCCGGAGCGGTCGGCCTCCGCGAGCTGGACGATGACCCTGACCTCCGGCACCGGTTGCCCGGCGTCGTCGGCCACGGTGACGCGGAATGCGTGGTCGCCGCTCCAGTCCTGGCCCGCCGCGACCACCGGCAGGGCCGCAAGCAGCGCCGCCAGGGTCAACGGGAGCCGGCGCACGCTCATCCACGCGCCCCCGGCGGTGTCACGTTCTTCTCCGGAGGCTTGTCGGGCGGCGGGCGCCGGTCGCGCCACATGCCCGTCATCAAGGTGAGCAGGCCGAACACCGCCTCGTCGACGAAGGGCAGGAGGTCGGGAACAAACAGATCGACGAGGAAGATGATCGCCAGCAGAACGAAGAGCTGCGGGAAGCGCAACCCGCCCAGGAAGGAGCGCAGGGACGGGCCGCCGCCTCGTTGTGCGGGAGGCTGATCGGGCATCAGGCCGCATTCTATCGCCGGAGTGGAGCGGCCCGGGAAACCGCAAGCTGGAAAAGACTGGTGAAGCGGCGCGGTAACCTCCACGGCCGTGAACGAGCCAGCGATTGTCTACCCCGCCCTCGCGCTCGCCGGCTTCGTTGCCGGGGTCCTGAACGTGGTCGCGGGCGGCGGTTCCTTCCTGACCCTGCCGATCCTCATCTTCTTCGGATTGCCGCCCGGGGTCGCCAACGGCACCAACCGGGTGGCGATTCTGCTGCAGAACGCGGTCGCTTCCTGGGGCTTCCACCGCCACGGCGTGCTCGACCCCAAGGCGGTCCTGTGGGCGGCCCTGCCGGCGACGGCGGGCGCCGGTCTCGGCGCCTGGGCCGCGCTCTCGATCAGCGACGACGCCTTCCGCAGGCTGCTGGCGGCGCTGATGGTCGTGGTAACCCTGTGGACCCTGATCTCCCGCCGCTCGGAACCGGAGGAGCAACCGGCGTCGCTGCGGGTCGGCATGCTGGCGGTCGGGTTCTTCGGCGTCGGCATCTACGGCGGGTTCGTGCAGGCAGGGGTCGGCTTCTTCATCCTCGCCGCGACCTCCCTGGCGGGCCTCGACCTGGTGCGGGGCAACGCGGTCAAGGTACTGAGCATCCTGTGCTTCAGCACCCTGTCCCTGGCCCTGTTCGCGCTCTCGGGAAAGGTCGACTGGACTCTCGGCCTGGCGCTGGCGGTCGGCAACATGGCGGGCGGCTGGCTCGGCGTGCGGCTGACCGTGCTCAAGGGGCACGCCTGGATCGGTCGGGTGGTCACGGTCACCGTGATCGTGTTCGCGATCCGGCTGTGGTTCGGCTAAGCGCCTTTCGGCCGGCGCGGCTATGCTCCGCGCCGCAATCTCAAACAGGAGTCGAGTCGCGGCGTCCGCGCCGCGCTGACGCACAGGAAACAGGGCTTGTTCCATGCAAGGAGATCAACCGTGGCTTACGACGCATTCGACCTGAGCGGCACCGTGGCGCTGGTGACCGGCGGCAACTCCGGCATCGGACTGGGCTTCGCCGAGGGCTTGGCGCAGGCGGGCGCCGATGTCTGCATCTGGGGAACCAACGAGACGAAGAACGCGGCCGCCAAGGAGCAGTTGGAGCGCCATGGCACGAAGGTCGAGGCTCTGCGGTGCGATGTCGGCGACGCCGATGCTGTGGCGACATCGTTCGAGCGCACGGTGGAACTGCTGGGCAAGGTCGATTCCTGCTTCGCCAACGCCGGCATCGGCGGCCGGGGCACGCCCTTCGTCGACATGTCGATGGAAGAGTGGCGCCGGATCTTCCAGGTCAACATGGAGGGCGTCTTCCAGACCTTCCAGCAGGCGATCCGGCACATGGTGGAGCGCGGCGAAGGCGGCGCCCTGGTCGCGACCAGCAGCCTGTCGGCGATCTTCGGCGCACCTCGCAGCGAGCACTACGCGTCGACCAAGGCAGGGCTCAACGCGATGGTCCGCGGTCTCGCGGTCGAGCACGCCCGCCACGGCATCCGCGTCAACTCGATCCTGCCGGGCTGGATCGCCACCGCGATGACCGAGCGAGCGATCAACACCGAGGCCTTCCAGACCAAGGTCCTGCGCCGCGTTCCGCTGCGTCGCTGGGGTGTCGGAGCGGACTTCAGCGGCATCGCCGTCTATCTGGCCAGCAACGCCTCCAGCTACCACACCGGCGACGAGTTCGTGATCGACGGCGGCTACGCCTGTTTTTGATCCATCGCCCGGAACACCGGGACGACACTCTCCGGCATGCGGCAGTGGTTGCCGGTTTCCCTGTCGACCCAGACGTGGTCGGTCCGGCCCTCGACCAGGACCCGTCCGCCGGTCTCCACCCGGTAGCCGAAGCTCATGGCGCGGCTCTTCAGGCGCTCGAGCCAGCAGCGGACACGGACCGGGTCGCCGTACCGCGCGGCGCCCCGGTACTTGAGCTGGACGCCGGTGACCATCAGCCAGTAGCCCTCGTCCTCCATGTTCCGGTAGGCCATGCCCGCGACGCTGCAGTGGTGGGTCCGGGCCAGCTCGAACCACACGAGGTAGTTCGAGTGGTGGACCACTCCCATCTGGTCCGTCTCCTTGTAGCGGACCTCGATGTCGACCTCGCTCGCCGGCACTTCCCGGCCGGCGGCGTTCACTTGCGTACCCGTCATCCCACTCATATCGGGCCGCGACTGTAACGGAGAACCGTGGTGACGATCTTCCAGCCGGCTCGCACCGTACCGGTGACCGTGCCGGTGATCTTGGAAACGCCGGTACGGCGACGGTAGCTGACGGGCGCCTCGACCACCCGCAACCCGCGCCGCAGGGCCTTGACCTGCATCTCGGCCGTCCAGCCGAAGTTTGGATCCCTCATCCGCAGCGACTCCAGGGCCTGCCACGAGATGGCGCGGAACGGTCCCAGGTCGGTGTAACGGTGGCCGTAGAGCAGGCGCACGAGCAGGCAGGCGAACCGGTTGCCCCACCGTGCCTGCGGCAGCAGGGCGCCGGGCTCGGCGGTTCCCAGTACCCGCGAACCGACGACGAGGTCCGCCTCGCCGCCCACGATCGGCTCGACGAGAGCGGGCATCTCCTCGGGATGGTCCGAGTAGTCGGCGTCCAGGAACGCGACGATCTGCGGCGGCCCGGTCCGGCGCACATGATCGAGCGCCGCCAGGCAGGCGCTGCCGTAGCCCTGGACCGGCGCCGGCACGACCTCGGCGCCCACCTCCCGTGCCCGAACCGCCGTCGCGTCCCGCGAGTTGTTGTCGGCGACGACGACGCGGCGCACGAGGCCCGGCGGGATGTCCGCGAGCACCAGACCGATCGAATCCTCCTCGTTGTACGCCGGGATCACGACGTCGATCACGGCGGCGCCGGTCACAGGCGCCGGCGCCGCGGCCCTCCGGTCGACCGGCGTGTCGCCGGTCACAGCGTGACGCCGAAGCGGTTCCGCAGCGCGAACGCCAGCGCGATCGAAAGGACGAGGAACGCGATCAGCCAGTGAACGTCGAACAGGCCGAAGAACGAGATCGAGGCGGTGCGGTACTGGATGTCGATCCGCTCCACGGGACCGCCCCCGGGAAGCGACGGCTCGGCCGGGTAGAGCAACTGGTCGAGGATCGCCGCCCGCCGCCGCGTCGGCGAACGGCGGACCCAGCGCGCGCCGCCCTCCGGCGCCTCAACGAAGAGGCTCTTGGTGAACTCCCCGCCGCCTGTGCGTACGACGAGCTCGTGACGTCCCGGTTCAACGGCGCGCAGGCGCCAGACGACTTGGCGCAGGCTCGGCACCCACACCGCCGGCGTTTCCACCGCGACGCCCGGCGGCGTCTCGAGGTGGACCCCCGGCCGCGGCGCCGCCTCGCCGCCGGCCGCCGGATCCGAACCCGGCGCTGTCAGATCGACGGTAAGGAGCGTACGCTCGCCGACCTTGAGACCCTCGTAGCCGTAGTGGAACTGGAGCTGGGCGATCACCAGCATGAAGGGCACGATCATCCACAGCAGCGGCACCAGGTTGAGCCGCAGGTAGGTCAGGTTCTCGCGCAGCAAACGAAGCTGAGCCGCCAGCACGGCGCGCAGGTCGTCGTTGAACAGCCGCACCTCGAGCAGATGCGCGAACAGCCGCCGTTTGACCGCGGCGAGGGCCTCCTGGTTCGACGTCCACCGGTACACCAGCAACGCGAAGATGCCCGACACCAGCGCCACCAGCGTCACCGGCACGATCGGCGGCAGGGCCGCGAAGGGGCCGAGCAGCAGGTCGAAGACGGCCCGGAGAGCGGCGTTGACGAAGGACATTGGAAGCGGAGGCGGGACCGGTGATGGCCGCTAGGAGATGTACCCTAGGCCGCGGAGGCGCTTCTCGATCTCCTCCCTCGACTCGGCGCCCTTGAGCTTGGCCAGCTCCTTTTCCAAAGCGTGGGTGATGAACTCCTCGACCGACGAGTAGCCCGCGATGTCGCTGTAGCGCTTCACCCGGGCGATGAGTTGCTTGTCGAGCTTGACTTTGCCGCCGCCAAACATTGCTTCTTCTCCTTGGTTCCGGCTAGAAGCCGCCGGATGCGGGCGAGACGCCGGCTGCCGGCGGCGGGAACCGCTCTACGCCGTACTCAGCCAGGATCGAGGCCGCGAGGTCAGTGATGCCGCGGGCCGGCCGGCCGAGCGGCCGGCTCACGAGAAGCACCCCCGGCACGACCCGGTGGTCCATCATGTGATCGCCGCTCCAGGCGCTGTCGTTGTCGGTGAACACCTTTCCTGTGACATCGCCCGACGCCGACTCCGTTGCCCCCCGGTAGCCCTTCGCATAACCGACGATCAGGTCGGGACCAATCGGGCTCTGGTCCTGGAACGCGTAGTCGTCGCGCAGGTGAACCTCCGTTATCGCGTGCTCGCCCGTCTCGGGATCGACCACCGCGAGCAATTCCCGCTTCAGTTCCTCCATCAGGTCGAGCCGCTCCGATGCGGTCACTGTTCCGTCCCGCTCACGGCCGCGCAGATTGACGTACAGACCCGAGAAGCCGATGCCATAAGCCCGGGTGCGTTCCCAGTCGACATTCGCCAGGAAACCGGGGTCGGCGTACGGGTCCGGGCTCTTGCCCGCCAGGTAGCCCTTCTCGAGCAGCCAGCCATTGAGGTGGAACGCGCGGCGCCACGAGGCGAAGCCGTGGTCCGACATGACGATGAGCAGGGGCTCTTCGCCGCCGCCGTCGCCGAGACCGGCTTCGGCTTCGAGACGATCCAGGGTCTGCCCGACGATCGCGTCGAGTCCCTCGTAGAGGGTCGGGATCAGGTCGGCGTGGGCGGCGTCGACCTCCGGGTCGTAGGCCGGGTGGTCCGGATCGCGCGAACGCCAGCGCACGTGGCCGATCTGGTCGACGTTGCCGAAGTAGTAGAAGAGCAGGCCTCCCGGCTGCTCCAGGTACCGGTCCAGCACGTAGCCGTACTGCTCCACTACGTCGTCGCCGGCGATCTTCGCCTGGGCCAGGAACTCGTCGGGAGTAAAGACGTCCTCAGTCAGCGTCTTGGTGTCCTCGGGCATCCCCTCCGTGTAGAAGCGATCCACCGCCCTGGCGAGCTCCGCGGCAAAGTCGGGTGGTGTCGAGATGGGCGCCGCCGGGGCCATCGGATCGTGGTCGATCGGGCTAACGTAGAGTTCGAACTCCGGCTCGAGCGCCCGCAGGTACATGCGGCAGATGCCGCGAAGGTGCTGGGTCGGCATCATCTCGAAGTCGACCTCGAGCCAGTCACTCCACTCACCCACCCGGAGCACGATCTGTTGGTCGCCGAGTTCGATCTTGGCGCTCTGCGTCTCGGGATCGAGATAGGCGGTGAAGGGGGCCGTCAACTGTTCCGGTTCCCGCAGCAGCGGGTTGTCGGGTCCGAGCAGTTCGGCCTCCACCACGTTGTCGTAGACATCGAGTTCGACGATGTCACCGCCGCCGATATCGCGGTCGGCGAACAGTTCCGAGGTGTAGAACGTGAACGTGCCCTCCGTGCCGAGGACATCCGTGGTGCCCATGCCCGAGAGTTCCCGGCTCGCCGTGCCCGAGACGGGGAAATTCACCGGCATGCGAATGATCTGCGTCCGCACGCCCTGCTCCTCCAACACCTCCCAGAACGGCGTGCCGTGACGGAACTGCGTGTACTCGCCGCTCGTGAGTGGAAACTGCCAGCGTCCCAGCTTCAGGAACCGACCGCCCTCCGACGCCCCCGCGGTGGACGTGTACGGGAACATCGTCTCGGGGTCACGGTGCAGGAAGTCGAAGATGCCGTGACCGCCGGGATCCATGCCGGTGACGAAACTCGACCAGGCAACCGGGCTCTGCGGCGGAATCGTCGTCTCGAGCGGCGTGAAGCTCCCCATCGCCTCCAGGCGGACGAAGTTCGGCAGCCGGCCCTCGTCGATCAACTGCCGGGTGAGCGCGTAGTCGAGGCCGTCGAAGCCGAGGACGACGACCTTCGGCCCCTTGGACGGGCCGACGCCGTCGCCGCCGCACGCGACGAGGACGGCGGACAGGGCGACCGCCGCCGCTGCCGGATGCGACCGGTTCACGCCGCGGCTCCCGCCGCGCCGCCGCTGCCTGCTGCCGCCGGATCGAAGACGGACTCGCCCTCCATGTAGTCCGGCTTGTCGACGCCGAACAGCGCCAGCGCGGTGGGCGCCATGTCGAGCAGCGACAGGTCGTCATCCCGGTCGACCGGCCGGCTGCTGAAGAAGACGCCGGGCACCAGCCGCGGGTCGACGCAGTGGTCGCCGCTCCAGGCCTTCGTGTTGTCGGCGAACACCGGGCCCGCGACCACGCCGACGGCGCAGTCCCAGGACACGCGGTAGCCGTCGTTGTAGCCGATGATGAGGTCGGGGGCATTGCCCTTGTAGGGACCGGTGTACAGGTCTTCGGCGTCGAAGGCGGCATTGATGCCGACCGCGGCCCGCTCCTCGTCGCGCAGACCGCTCCAGGCCGAGATCAGTTCGCGCTTGAGCGCCCGCGCCTCGTCGCCCGGCGCCACGATGCCGGAGGCCTCACGGCCCTTGAGGTTCAGGAACACGCCGGCAAGACCGAGCGCGTAGGCCCGCGTGCGCGACCAGTCCACACCCTCCAGCCATTCCTCGCTGCCGTCGGCGTCCTCGCGCAGCACCAGGTAGCCGTGGTCGAGCAGCCAGCGGTTCAGGTTGACACCGCGCCGGAAGGAGGCGAAGCCATGGTCCGAGAGCACGATCAGGAGATCGTCGTCGCCCAGCTTCTCCATCACCCGGCCGACCAGGGCGTCGTTGTGGCGGTAGTGGTCCTCGATCGCGCGGCGGTGCTTGCCGGCCTTCCTTCCCGCAGCCGCCGGATGGCCGTTCTCCATGTAGCGCCAGAACATGTGCTGAATGCGGTCGGTGGCGTCGAAGACGCAGGTCAGGGAACCCCGCCGCAGACGCTCCAGCGCGGCAAAGAACATCTCCTCGCGCTCGCGGTCGATGTCGTACGCCTGCTGGAGGAAGGTCGAGTCGTCGGTCACGCCCTCGTTGAGCGCGGTGGTGTCCTCCGCGAGACCGAGCGTGGCGAAGTCGCCGAGGCGCTTGGCCAGGTACGGCGCGTAGTAGGAGGGGTGCGAGATCGGCATCGCCGGCTTCTCGGGGTCGATGTGGATCGCGGTCAGGTACAGGGAGGTGTGCTTGCCGGCCTCGGTCAGCATCATCCGGGTCAGGCCATGGACCTTGACCCCGGGCGCGGCCCGGAACTCGAGCCGCACCCAGTCGGAGAGCTCTCCACGGTTGAGTTCGACCGTCTCGCCCGCCACCGTCACCGTCGCCGACTCAGACTTCCGGTCGACCTGCACCGTCATCGGCACGCGTAGCGGCGGCGGCGGGTCGCCCTCGAGGAAGCTGTTCTCGGGCCCCTCGACCACGCAGTCGAAGTGATCGGGGCCGGCGCCGTTCGAGGCCAGCGGCACGCGCACGCCGCCCTCCCGGATCGTCTCGTTCGCCGGACGCGTCGTGTAGAGCAGGAACGTGCCCTGGCTGCCGACGAGGTCCGGCACGCACATCGCCGCCAACTGGGCGCCGTAGAAGCGGTCCGGCGGGAAGGTGACCGGAACCCGGAGCACCGTACTCCAGACGTTCCGTTCGCCCAGCACGGTCCAGAACGGCTTTGAGCGCCGGAGCAGGCGAATCTCGGGCTTCTGCAGCGGGATCTTCCACTTGCCGAGCTTCAGGAACCGTTCCACGCGGCCGATGTGGGCCGAGGACAGCTTCGGCAGGTAGCTGCGCAGGTCGCGGTCGAGGAAGTCGAAGATGTTGTGCTTGCCCGGATTGGCCCCGGTCGCGAACGTCGACCAGGCGACCGGCGACAGCGCCGGGTACGTGCTGGCTATCCGCCGGTAGCTTCCCTGCCTGCTGAGCCGCTTGAAGTTGGGCAGCTTGCCCTCCTTCATCATCCTCTCCGTCAACCGGGGATCCTGGCCGTCGAGACCGACGAACACGAGCCGCTTCACGTGCACCTTCGGCGGCTTCTTGCGCCGGATGACCCGCCACAGCGTCCGTACCGGCCAGGCCAGAAGCGAGACGAAGGCCAGGGCAACGGTCCCCAGAAGCACCAGGAACGACGACATCAGCGCGAACCCCGCCCCGGGGCCGATGTAGGCCGCCGCCGGCGCCGCGGCGAAGAGCGCCGGTATCAGGGCCAGCGCGGCGGTCTGCGGTCGGCGGGCTGGCAACGGTTCCTCCAAGGGTTGGCGCCGCCTGAGCGCAGTGAGCTGCGGATCGCCAAGCGCCACGGATCATAGCAAGGCCCATGTCGACGCCCTGGCAGCCACAGGCTAGTCTCTTCGCTGCCCCGAGAGCCGACCGAGCGAGCTTTGGAGGATGGCCGAACTCACGACAGGAAAGGCACGTGCGGAGAAGCGGAGGGCTCCCAGTCCGGAGCCCGGCCCGGCTACCGCCTTCTCCAGGATTGTCGGAGTCGACTTCGCGACGGAGGACGCCAAGAAGGGCTTGGTCCTGGCGATCAGGGAGGGCGGCCGCCTTCGACTGGATCGCACATGGGGTCGGCGCAGGCTTTTCCTCGACGTTCTCACGAAGTGGGTGGCCGAAGCCAGGGAAGCCACTCTGATTGCCGTCGATGCACCGCTGGGATGGCCGGCGCCCTTGCGGGAGGCCCTGGAGCTACACGAAGCCGGCAAGGCCATCGAGACGTCAGCCGACAGTATGTTCCGGCGAAGGACCGACGCCTTCGTTCAACACGCCATCGGGAAGAAGCCGCTCGAGGTCGGCGCAGACCGCATTGCCCGGACAGCCCACGCCGCCCTGGCTCTCCTGAGCAAGCTGGGCAAGGCACTCGGGACATCTGTTCCCCTTGCCTGGAGCCCCACCGGCGTAGAGGGACCGGCTGCAATAGAGGTGTATCCTGCCGCGACGCTCAAGGCCTACCGAATCCGGGACGCTGGCTACAAGAAGGCCGATCAACGGGACGAGCGCCGCGAGATCGTCAAGGGCCTCAAGCGCCAATGGATGACGATCCCGGATTGCTGGGCTAGCGAACTCCACCGCAACGCGGACACGCTGGACGCCGCAGTCTGTGTCCTCGCCGCCGAGGACTTCATCGCAGGGCGAGCCGCGCGTCCGGAAGATCAAGATCTGGCTCGCCGTGAAGGCTGGATCTGGGTCCATCCGGGAGGAGAGAAGCGCTACCGAATGGCGGATCTCCGCTACGGCAACCGAGAGAATCCCGATCCCTTGGCGGGGCTCTCATGGGATGAGATTCGCGACATCATCTACGATGGTCGTTGACTTGCCATGCTGAGGGAACGCCTGACCAAGGATCGCGACTTCACCCACTTTCCCAGGGTTGCAGGTCCGTGATCCACTGATCACGGCGTGACGTCCTTTCCGGACCGGCCTTGACGTGCTCGGACAGGGCCCGGACAGAGCCTGCCAGACCGCGGTTAGCATTCCGTCGCCATGAAGGCGCGAAGAACCTGGCGACGGCTACGCTACGGGCGGCCAATTGTCGTCGTCTCCGGCCTGCCGCGCTCCGGCACCTCGATGGCGATGCGGATGCTCAATGCCGGAGGCCTGAAGATCGTCACCGACGGCGAGCGCGAAGCCGACGTGGACAATCCCCGCGGCTACTACGAGGACGAACGGGTCAAGGACCTCGCGAACGCCCCCGACAAGTCCTGGCTCCGCGCCTCACGCGGCCGGGCGGTCAAGGTCATCTCCTTCCTGCTCAAGGACCTGCCGCCCAACCTGAACTACAAGGTCATCCTGATGCGCCGCGACCTCGAAGAAGTGCTCGCATCGCAGCGCAAGATGCTCGACCGCCGCGGCGAAACGGACGAGACGCCGGACGAGCGGATGCTCGAGCTGTGGCAGGACCAGATGTGGCGCGTGAACTACCTGCTCCTCCACGCGCCGCAGTTCGAGTGGGTCGAGCTCGACTACGGCGAGGCGCTGCGGGACCCGGCGGCGGCGGCAAACCGAATCGCTGGCCTCGTCGATGGGCTCGACCAGCAGGCCATGGCCAGGGTAGTCGATCCGACGCTCTACCGGAACCGGGCTACGCCGCAGCTCTCCAGTGCCCATCGCCGCGGATCGAATGGCCGTTCATAGCCGGTCTGCTATGTTGGTCCCGCCTCTCGCTAGTCGCCGTCCCAACAGACGGTCAGTGAGAACGACCAACGAAGAGAAGTACTCCGATGCAGCACGGCATTGAACCCCGCTACCCTCTCGCGGAGGCGGCGAAGATCATCGGGATGCGGACCCCTACGCTGCGGACTTGGTTCTGCGGCTGGCCTACCGGCAAGCCTCCCGTGCTCGCGGCCGACGGAGGCGCCGACGCTCCGCTGATCCTCAGCTTCTTCAACGTCGTCGAAGCACGCTTCCTCGATGCGTATCGCCGAAGAGGCGTTTCCATGCAGCGAGTCCGCCTCGCGTTGGACTTCGTCAGTGAGAATCTGTCCGGTTTCGAGCGGCCGCTCCTAAAGCCCGACTTTGAGACCGACGGGAAGGCTCTGTTCATCGAACTGCAGGAGTCCAGCGATGCGCCCATGCTCCTGGACGTCACCGGCGGCGGTCAACTCGTTTGGCCGGAGGCGGTCCAGGAACACTTCCAATCGCTTGTTTTTGACGATCACGGCGATCCTTCGAGGCTCTGGCTCGACGATCGCCACGACCTAATGCTGGATCCGCGTTTCGGCTGGGGCCTTCCGGTTATCGCTGGCTCCGGAGTCCGGACTGACGTCCTCTTCGAACGCTTGGTGGCCGGCGAGGAACTCGACGCTATCGCCGAGGACTTCTCACTGGAAACGTCCGAGGTCGAAACTGCCGTGGCCTGGGAACGAGCGGCTAGGCGAGCCGCGTAGCCTGTCCCAGCTACGAGGCGAATGATCTCCGATGGCGGCAGGCCCCGAAGGCGACTCTTGCCTGACGTTCTTCTTCGACCGCTCGATCGGCAAGGCCGTGCCGCAGGCTCTCCGAGCCGTATGTGTACACGCCGTCTCCCACGATGATCACTACCCGGCTCAACGACGAGTCCCGGACGAGACGTGGATCGCGGAACAGACCGAACTCGGGCATGTCCTGGTCACCAAGGACAAGGGGATCCAGCACCGAGCATCGGAAGTGGCGGCCATACGTTCAGCCGACGCGCGACTCCTTGTTCTCACCGATAGGCGCGCCAACCGACTCCGAATGCTGCGGGCGATCATGATCGCGTGGCCGAAGATCGAGAGCACCGTCGATACAGAACTGATCGGTCCGTGGATTATCACGATCAGCGCGGCCGGAGCATTCAGGAAAGTGCTCTAACTTCCCTAACCCGCCCAACGGCTTGAGGAGGAGCTGCCAGCCACGAACGATGCCTCCATGTCCGAGGCTCACGACGAACATCGGGGAACTCGGCAGCGTCCTCGGCGTCGGTCTCAACGAGGCCCGTCGCCAGTGACCGGCGGGTGACTTCCGCACTAACATCGTTGCAGCAACCTATGAAGACAGCGCGACGATAGAGAACCAGACGAGCCGAGTGACCACAGGCACGACGACTCGGCTTCCCCGCTCGTTTGCTGCGGTTTGTAGAACAGCATCGAAGAGCACAGTTTTCCTCCTTCTCGCCCGGAGAACCTGCGTGTCCCCCACTGATCGGCCTCTGCCGCCTCTAGGCTCCTTTCTCCTACTGGCCGCGACGGCAGAGGTGTGATTCGGGGGCCGGTCCGAGGTGGAACCGTGGACGGCGCAAACGCTGGTGGCGAGGGCGTTGTCCAAGAAAACTGCCGAGGATTGGAAGTGCGAGAGGCGTCAGCGACGCGACCCTCCTTGTCGCCGTCAATGTCTGCCACGCCGACTTCTTCTTGACCGGCAGCGAAGATGCGCTCTACGAGCGGGCCGATCTCGTCCGCGACCTGAGAGAGTTCTCAATGGCTCTTTCCGACGTTTCGGGAGTTCTGGTGTTCGCCCTCGGGGGCACTCGGCTGGGAACGAAACGCTCGGGTTCGGATGTGTGTGAACCCGAAGAAGGGGTTCCCCATGTGCCTTGAGTCGCTTCGGCAGGAACAGTGCGTGACCAACGCCGTCGGCATCGAGTGAAGATCGCTTCTGGCAGAGTTTGGGCTACCTACTGTTCTTTGGGCTGCGGATGGAGGCGACCGGGTGGCTGAGGCCGTCGAATGGCCTTGGGAACGCCCCGACAACAACAGACATGAGACTCTCCTTCGTCTCGGCCCCAGCCAGTAGGGACTCGCCTCGACGACTTCGGTGTGCCGCCTCCGCCACCTGTGGGTTGTGAAAGGTCCTCAGTCTTTCCACCACCTTTCGCCGAAACACCGTCGCCCCGTTAGCCGGAACAATGCCTGGGAAAATTCGAGTCGAAAAGTGTCTGCGAGCGGATGTCCAAGCCTCAAGGCGAAGCGGTACTCGCATTCGGGTCGGAAAGTGGTTCGCTTTGTGAACCAAGTGCGGCGCGGGTCGATCTTTGCCATCTCTCGGCTGTGGTTCAGGGTCAAGGCACTGTCTTCATAGTATACGGGTCCGTGAAACACGTCCACACAGGTGTCAACTGCCCCGCCGAAGGCAACCGACAATCGGTGGCGAGATAGGATGGCATGTACATCGTCCTTCGCGGCAGCCATCTTTGTCGGGCTCCGCGCCACGTCGATTCCGAGCTGTCTTGCAAAGGCGCCGGGGTCGGCAATGGTCGTCACCGCGGCGTCAGCGCCTTTGTCGGAGAATCGCCGTTCCAGTGCGTTCGCTCCTTCGGGATGGCACGGTCTGATCGATGTACAGAAAATCCACGGTTCATCCGGTGATGCTAGGGTGCCGTGTGCCCTAAACTGGCTCGCACTCACCGGCACGCCGGTGCTCGTGAGGTGGCGAGCAACTAAGGGAGCGACATCCGCCTTCGTTGCGCCGTCCAATGGGTCACCATCTTCGAGCTTCCGGTAGTACTTCGGCACGCGAAGGAGGATGTCACCGGTCGCGCTTGGTGACTGGTTTCGCGTCGTGAACCTGGCCACACCGTTCTCGATCGGTTCATGGTCGTGCCGGAAGTCCACGTACTGGACCCGAATGATGTGCTGCTCTCCCGATTCCGCTACATCTCGCCAGATCTCTGTCAATTCGGCTTGGGCGCCTTGTCGTTGTAGAAGCGTCGGCATGCGTTTCACGTTTGGCTTTGCCAGCACAGTTGGGAATCCAAGGCCGGGGGATCGGTCGCGTTTGAGAGAGGAAGGCTATCGCGCTAGTGATGGAGTACACCACGCCGGACGAGGGGATGACGGAGCTGTGGGAGGACCAGGTGTGGCGGGTGAACTACCTGCTCCGCCACGCGGCACAGTTCGAGTGGGTTGAGCTCGAGTATCGGGAAGCGTTGCAGAACCCGGAAGCCGCGGCGGCGCGGATCGCCGAGCTGGTCGAGGGCCTGGATGAGAGGGCCATGGCCCAGGTTGTCGATCCGGCGCTGTACCGGAACTGGTCCGAGACCTAGTAGACCCCTACCGTCGTCGCCGACGCCAACTGGGCGAACGGCCGCACGCCGCTGACGCCGTCCCAGGGATAGTCGACGTAGGGCTGTTCCCGCTCCCCCTCGTCGCGCTCCAGGAACCCGGGCACGAAGAACTCGCGAGTCAGTGTGGTCAAGCGCACGCGGCCGGTGGCGCCGTAGTCGACCACCTGGTCGGGGTCGTCGGGGTCGACGACTTCGAGCACCGCGCGCGGCTGGGGCGCGTAGTAGGCGATCGTGTAGCCCTCGGCCGCGGTGACCGGCCGAGAGGCGGCGAGGCCCATCAGGGTGTTGCCGTAGGTGGGCGTCATGTAGACGCCTTCGAGGAGTTCCTCGACCGCGAAGCGGGTCCACTGCGGCGTGAACTCGGTGCCGCCGGAGAAGATGCCGCGGATGCCAGTGTCGGCGAGAGTCTGGCCCCGGTCCTCGAGCGCCAGGCACAGGGACTCGAGCAGCTTGGGAGTCGCGAACATCGCCTGGATGTCGTGCCCGGCCGAGAGGACCGAGAGCGCCTGGTCGATCACGTGGTCCTTGTAGGCCTCGAGGTGCTCCATCCAGCCCTTCTTGATCAGCTTGATCACCCAGCGCGGGTCGAGGTCGACGCAGAAGCAGATGCCGCCACGGTACTGGCACAGGTGCTCTACGGCCAGGCGCAGCCGGCGCGGGCCCGAGGGGCCGAGCATCAGCCAGTTGGAGCCCGGCGGGAAGTGCTCGTCCGGCAGGTTGGCGCTGAACAGTTCGTAGTCGGTGCGGAAGTCGTTCAAGGCCACCCGGCTCTTCGGGATGCCCGTGGTGCCGCCGGTCTCGAACACGTAGACCGGATCGTCGGCCATCGCCTTCGGCACCCAGCGCCGCACCGGGCCGCCGCGCAACCACTCGTCCTCGAACGGCGGGAACTTGCGCAGGTCGGCGAAACCGGCGATGTCGCTGCGCGGGTCGAAGTCGAGCTTCGAGGCGAAGTCCAGCCAGAAGGGCGTGCCGGTCTCCGGGTCAAAGTGCCACTCCATCATGTCGCGGACGTGGGCGTCGAGCTTCTCCCTGGCCTGTGCCTGAGCGTCAGCGCTGGCGACTTCCATCTGCGAACTCCAATCGAGTCTGTTCAAGGGGTGGGCGGAAACAGCGTCGCAGTTCCCTTGGCGGCGGCAGATTACAGCAACGGGCGCCTCCAGCCGAGGCGGCCGGAGTTCGGAGGCTATTCAGGCAGCGCGAAGACCCAGAGCACGCCGCCCTGCGGCACGTAGGTCCTGGTGCCGATGGCGCCGTCCAGGTGGGCGGTGCCCCGCTGGGCGTCGACACCCCAGCCCGACTGGACGGCGATGTACTGCACGCCGTCGACCTCGAAGGACGTGGGCACACCGGTGATCCCGGAGTTCGTCCGCTGGCGCCACAGCAACTCGCCGGTCGCGGCGTCGAAGGCACGGAAGTAGCGGTCGCTGGTGCCGCCCATGAACACCAGACCGCCGGCCGTGGTCAGCACCGGCCCCCAGAGTGGGCGCTCGAAGTCGACCGTCCACACCTTCTCGCGCGTGTCGAGGTTCCATGCCTGCAGTTCACCGTAGTGGTCCGCGCCCTCTCGCGACACGAAACCGCCTTCCATGCCCATGAAGGTGCGCCCCGGGCGATAGTCCTCCTCGACGCCCTCGAGGTAGGAGCAGGTGTACTCGTTGGCCGGGATGTAGAGCAGTTTCGTTCCCGGGTTGTAGGCGGCCGGAGGCCAGTTCTTGCCGCCCGACCAGGACGGGCAGAAGACGGCGCGCTCGCCGGTACCCGGCGTCTTGGCCGGGTCATACTCGGGTCGGCCGGTCTCGGGGTCGATCGACGTGAACACGTCCTGGTAGACGAAGCGGGTCGCGTCCAGGAAGTCGATCGAGTCCGCGCTCCGCTCCAGCACCCAGAGGTAGGCGTTGCGTCCGGGGTGAACCAGCGCCTTGCGCATCCTGCCGTCGCGCTCGACATCGATCAGGAGCGGCGGATCGACCTCGTCCCAGTCCCAACTGTCGTTCCAGTGGTACTGGTGATGTGCTCGGATGTCGCCGGTGTCGACATCAAGCGCCAGCACGGAAGTCGAGTACAGGTTGTCGCCGGGCCGCGCGTCGCCCATCCACGGGCCGCCGTTGCCCGTGCCCCAGAAGGTCAGGCGCAACTCCGGGTCGTAGGCGCCGGTGACCCAGACCGAGACGCCGCCGGTGCGCCAGGTGTCGCCGGGCCAAGTGTCGTGGCCGGGTTCTCCGGGGCCGGGAATCGTGTAGGTCTTCCACGCCTCGTCCCCGGTGGCAGCGTCGTAGGCGGCGACGAAGCCGCGAATACCCCACTCGCCGCCGGAGACGCCGACCATCACCTTGCCCTCGACCGCCAGCGGCGCCAGCGTCATGTAGTAGCCGCGCGCGTAGTTCTCCACCTCCGTCTCCCAGGCCACCTTCCCCGTCCGCGCGTCGAGCGCGATCAGGCGAGCGTCGACGGTCGCGACGAACACCTTGTTTCCCCACAGCGCCACGCCGCGGTTCGTCGGGTGCATCTGCTGGAGATCCTCCGGCAATTCCGGCACGAAGCGCCACAGCAGCTCGCCCGTCCGCGCGTCGAGCGCCAGCACGCGGCTTCCGGGAGTGGTGACGAAGAGCGTGCCGTCGTTGACGATCGGCGGCGACTGATGGCCCTCGTTGATGCTGGTCGAGAAGGTCCAGGCCGGGGCGAGCGAAGCGACGTTCGAGGTGTCGATCTGGTCGAGCGGGCTGTAACCCCAGCCGTCGTAGGTGCGCCGGTACATGAGCCAGTTCCCGGGCTCCGGCGACAAGAGCCGCTCCTGGGTCACCGGGCGATAGCCGCGCTCCTGAGCCGCCGCGGGGGCGATAGCCGCACCGAGCGCGAGCCAGGCGGCGCCGAATCGGAGGATTGCTTGCCGATTCACCATCGTCAGAACTCCTTCTGGAATCGGATCCTGGCGCTGAAACCGCCGGCGGCGACCAGCACGCCGTCCTCCAAACGCAGCGGCAGCGACGGCAGCCGCCGGGGCGCCGGTCCGGAGATCACTTCGGCGCCGTCCCTGGCGTCGAACTCCGAGTCGTGGCACCCACAAACCAGAAACTCCGTCTCCTCCGACCAATCCTCGATGTCGCAGCCGGTGTGGGTGCAGACGCCCGAATAGGCGACGACGCCGTCGGCGGACGCCTCTCTGGTCTCCGGCGCGAGCGACTGCGGGTCGAAACGCAGCAACAAGACCTGGTTCAGGCGCGACCCGTCGCGGACCGCTCCGCTGGCCGCATCCATCGCGTAGCAGATGAGCTGCTCGCTCGCGAGCGGAACGTCGGCCGCCCGGATCGTCTGGCCCTGGCGCGGTCCGAAGGCGAACACGAACCGGTCGCCCTCCTGCGGGCGGGCCTTGCGTGGATCGTCCGCCTGCGCATGGAGCACATCGAGGCCGCGCACGCCCAAGCCCAAGGCCAGGGCCGACTTGAGAATCGTCCTCCGGTCCTTCATCGGCGCTGAGGCTAACAGCCTGCACCCCCTGAGAACCCGGGCATTCTGCCCGCATCCGGAGCACCGCTGGACGATGCAGCCTCCCGGCCTGGGAACGCGGGCATCTTGCCCGCATCCGGCGCGCAGCGCCGGTCCGGTTACAGTCTCCCGGTGTTACGATTCCGCCTGTTCGCAACCGCCCGAATCCACCCTCCGGCCCCACCTTCGGGTCGGCTACAGGTAACTCCGAATGATCGACATCCCCGCCATCCGTTGGGGCAAGCCCTACGAGTCGCTCGAGAAGGCGGCGATCGTCCATTTCGAGACCGGCGAGGAGCTGGCGACGCTCCACCAGACCAACCCCGGCCTGGTCCAGCGCGACATGCGCCGCGCCCAGCGCGCCCGCGACATCCTGCGCGAGATCCCGCCTCACGAACTGATCTCGATGGTGACCAGGGCCGCCGACCTCTACCTGAACGCGGACCTGCCGCTGGGCAACGGCACGCAGTCTCCCGAGGACTTCGTCCACTACCAGTCGGCGACCACCGGGCTGCCCGAGCACATGTGCCGGGCGAACATGGACAAGAACCACTTCGTGCTCACGAACATGGGAGACGTGCTGGAGGCCCTGACCCGCGGTCTCGATCTCGACATCCTGGGCCGGGGACACGGCGTCGAGGAGCGCGGCGTGCCCGTCAGCTACCAGGCGCAGGCGCCGGTGATCGGCCTCGTGCTGCCGTCCAACTCCCCAGGCGTGCACACGCTGTGGATGCCGGTCATTCCGCTCCAGATCGGCCTCGTGTTCAAGCCGGGCCCCCAGGAACCCTGGACCCCGTACCGGATGACCGAGGCGTTCGCCCAGGCCGGCGTACCGAGGGAAGCCATCTCGATCTACCCGGGCGAGGGCGACATCGGCGCCGCCGTTCTCGCCTCCTGCTCCCGCAGCATGATCTTCGGCGGCGCGGACACCGTCAGCCGCTACCAGAACGATCCCCGGGTCCAGCCGCACGGCCCCGGCTTCAGCAAGATCCTGCTCGGCGACGATGTCGTCGACGATTGGAAGAAGTACCTCGACGTGATGGTCGACAGCGTGCTCGTCAACAGCGGCCGGAGCTGCATCTCCTGCTCCGGCGTCTGGGCCTCGCGCCACACCGAGGAGATCGCCCAGGAGCTCGCCGAGCGGCTGGCCCCCGTCATGCCCAAACCGGCCGACGACCCGGAGTCTCCGCTCGCCGCTTTCACCGTGCCGGGCATGGCGAAGGCGATCGACGGCATGATCGAGCGCCAGGTGGACGCCCCCGGCGTGCGCGACTTGACCACGGAGCTGCGCGGCAACGGCCGCCTCGACGAGCGCGACCGCTGCGACTACCTGCTGCCGACCGTGCTCCACTGCGCGGACGCCGAGGTCGAGGCGGCGAACGTGGAGTACATGTTCCCCTTCGTGTCCGTCGTCGAGTGCCCGCAGGACAAGATGCTCGCCTCGATCGGCGACACCCTGGTCTGCAGCGCGATCACGAACGACGAGCGGTGGCGCCGGCAACTGATCGACGCCATCCACGTCGACCGCCTGAACCTCGGACCGGTGCCGACGATTCAGCTCAACTGGCTGCAGCCCCACGAGGGAAACATCATCGACTTCCTGTTCCGCGCCCGAGCCTTCCAGCAAGCGGACGTGGCATAGCGGCTCTCGGGGTGCCGCTGACGTCCTCGCTGCGGCTGAACGCAATTCGCCCGGCACCGATCCAAGTGCTCAGATCAGCCAGCCGTCCATTCAGTTTCCCGCCGGCGTCGGCTATCCGCCGAACGGCATCGAGGTTCGTGAACACGAGATCGGTCGGACGGCCATCGATCGTTGCGAACTCGACATCGAACTCGGGCCCTTCCCCGAGCACGACGAGCAGATCAATGTCGCTCCATTCCTGGAGCCTGTCGGCCGTCGAGCCGATCAGGACGACCGCGACGACTTGGTCCCGGCTCTGAAGCCGGTCGAGAACCTGGTCCAGCGCGAGATCCGCCGATCCGGAACGAACCGTCGCGAACCTCCGGCGGGAGCCGTCTTCGGTCATCCGCCCAGCGCCTCTACGTCCACGGCCCGCGCTTCGGCCGCGAGCCGTCCGTCGAGAGTGGCTAGTGGCAGCCGCATACGCAGGGCGAGCTCCAGATACATCGCGTCATAGACGGAGATTCCGCGATCATGCGCGAGTTCGAGAACGGCGCTCCAGACACGAGCCGGGGATACGGAGTCGACCGCTATGGGCAGAGCTTCAAGGGAGTGACGAATCCACGGCCATTCGCCCGCCTCGAGTCGGCGCCGGCGCGTCGCCGCCAGGAACGCGTTCGCCACCTCGATCGGCCAGAGTCCAGGCGCATACGCTTGGCGCTCCATCAGAGACTCCAACAATCGGTCGGTTGCCTCCGTCGCCTCGTCCGCGAAAACCCACGCCATCGTCATCGAGGCATCCAGTACGAATGCCATCAGTAGCGGCGCCCTTCCTCGATCAGTTCGCGAATCGACAGCCCACCCAGGCTGTGTGACTTGCGGAACTCCATGAGGTTCTCGATCGCGGTGCGTACCTGAGCCGTGTCGGCGCCGCGGTAGGGAATCAGCTCAGCGACCGGACGATCGTGCCGCGTAATCACGAACCTCTCGCCAGCCTGCACCCGCTTCAGCAGGCGCGGCAGGTGGGTCTTGGCCTCGAACACACCGATCTCTGACATGGGACGACTCCTTCCCGAACCGCACACGTTCTAACTAGTCTCAGACTAGACTGACAGCGGCCGAGGGTCAATGGGAGCCACGGGCTGACCGACGCCCGAGAGTCCGCTGGGCCTCCCGCGGCTGTACCATCCCGCACCATGCGCAAGCAGCTTCCCGGCGGCGTCGAGCTGCGCGACCTGGTCTCCGACACGGACTACGAAGCGGCGGTCGATCTCCAGCGTCAGACCTGGGGCGGCGGCTTCGAGGACACGGTGCCGTCGACGATCCTGATGATCTCGCAGAAGATGGGCGGCGTCCTCGTTGGAGCGTTCGACGGGGACGACCGGATGCTCGGCTTCCTCTACGGCCTGAGCGGATTCCGGTACGGGCGGCGCGCGCACTGGTCGCACATGCTGGCGGTGACGCGCGAGGCGCGGGGCCGCGGGCTGGGGCGCGAACTCAAGGTCTTCCAGCGCGAGCTCCTGCTGCCGCTTGGAGTCGAAATGGTCTACTGGACCTACGATCCCCTGGTCGCCCGCAACGCCAACCTGAACCTGAACCGGCTCGGAGCGCTGCCGGTCGAGTACGTCGAGAACATGTACGGCGAGGACACGGGCAGTGTGCTCCACAGCGGACTCGGCACGGACCGTTTCGTCGTGGCGTGGCCGATTCTGAGTTCCCGGGTCGACTGGCTGATCACTGGGGCGCCGGCCGCCACGCCGACACGGGCCGCGCCGCCCTTCCCCGTCGATGAGACGCAGCCGGAGACGGTGTGGGTCGAAGTGCCGCCGAACATCGGCGCGATCCTGCATTCGTCGCCCGAGACCGCCTTCGAATGGCGTCGGCGCACGCGCGCGGCGTTTCAGGAGCACCTGGACGCCGGCTACGCGGTAACCGGGTTCACTTGGCGAGAAGACGGCGCCGGTGAACGCCGCTACTACTATCGACT
Source organism: Candidatus Multivorans sp. (assembly GCA_965222875.1). Classification (GTDB taxonomy): domain Bacteria; phylum Acidobacteriota; class Thermoanaerobaculia; order Multivoradales; family Multivoraceae; genus Multivorans. The sequence goes on from CBDCVC010000002.1 coordinate 308,091, forward strand.
GGAAACCACGGAGACGCCGTGAGCCTGCAGATCGAGACCATCACCCTGCGCGAGATCCGACTGCCGCTGGTGGAGCCCTTCCGCATCTCCTCCGGGGTGACGACCACCCGCCGCATCCTGCTGCTGCAACTCGTCGACGCGGACGGCGCCTCGACGTGGTCCGAGTGCGTCGCCGGCGACTTCCCCAACTACTCGCCGGAAAGCATCGACACCGCCACGCTGGCGATTCGCGCGTGGCTTGCACCACGGGTGCTCGGCCGGTGCTTCGAGACGCCTCAGCAGGTCTCCGAGGCTCTGTCCGAGGACCTGCGCGGCCACGAGATGGCCCAAGCGGCGATCGAGATGGGCGCCTGGGCCCTGGCTGCCACCAAGGCCGGGCGCAGCCTCTCCTCGCTGCTCGGGGGCACCCGGAAACGGATCGGCACCGGCATCTCGATCGGCATTCAGAGTTCGCCGGACGAACTGGCAGCGAAGGCCGAGACGGCGCTGGCCGCCGGCTACAGGAAGATCAAGCTGAAGATCAAGCCGGGCCAGGACCTCGCGTACCTGCGGGCCGTCCGCGACCGGCTCGGTCCCGACGCGCCGCTGATGGCTGACGCCAACAACGCCTACACCCTCGACGACACGGACCACCTGCTCCGGCTCGACGACTTCGAGCTCGTCATGGTCGAACAGCCCCTGGCCTGGGACGACGTGGCCCGCCACGCCGAACTTCAACGTCGCATGCGGACGCCGATCTGCCTCGACGAGTCGATCACGAACATTGCCCGAGCCGAGGACATGATCCGCCTCGAGAGCGGCCGGATCATCAACATCAAGCCGGGCCGCGTCGCGGGCTTCAGCGCCTCGAAAGCGATCCATGACCTGTGCGCCGCGAACGGCATCCCCGTGTGGTGCGGCGGCATGCTCGAAAGCGGCATCGGCCGCGCCTACAACGTGGCGCTGGCGTCGCTGCCGAACTTCACCATCCCGGGCGACGTGAGTCCGAGCAACCGCTACTGGGCGCAGGACATCGTGACCCCGGAGTGGACGATGGACGCCGAAGGCTGGGTCGACGTGCCGGACGGCCCGGGCCTGGGCGTCGAGGTCGACCGGGAACGGATCGAGGCGCTGACGGTGGCGGAGGAGCGGTTGACCGCTGGTTGACGCCGGATGCGGGCGAGACGCCCGCGTGCCATCCGTGCGCCCGATGACGGGCGCACGGAGTGGTCGCGCCACACGGGTTCCCAGGAGACCGTTCTACAGGCTCAAGCCGCCGTCCACCGTCACCGTGTGGCCGGTGACGAAGACGTTGCGCTCGATCAGGCCGACGATCGCGTCGGCGCAGGTCTCGGCCGTCGCCACGGCCCGAAGCGGCGCGGCCGCGCTCAGGCGTTCGCGGGCCGTCTCGTAGACCTCCTCCCCGAGGCCGCCGTGAAGCCAGCGCCCCTCGATGAACCCCGGGGCGATCGTGTTGACCCGGATCTCCGGGCCGAGGACACGCGCCAAGGACTTGGTCATCACGATGACGCCGGCCTTGGACGCCGCATAGGGGATGCTGCTGCCGCCGCCGCCGAAGCCGGCAACCGAGGCCACGTTGACGACAGCGCCTTCGCCCGCCTTCTTCATGTGCGGCGCCGCCGCCCGCGTGCAGTTGAAGACGCCGCGCAGGTTCGCGCCGATGATGTCGTCCCACACCTCGTCGGTGACGCCTTCTAGATCGTCGTGAGCGACAAAGTGGGTCATGCCCGCGTTGTTCACCAGGATGTGCAGGGCGCCGAACGTGTCCACTGCCGAGTCGATCAGGCGCCGGCAGTCGGCGTCGCGGCGAACATCAGCCTGGACCGCGGCGGCCGAGCCGCCGCCGTCCCGGATGCCGCCGACGATCCGCTCGGCGGCCCCGGCGCCGCTGTGGTAGTTGACGACCACCGAAGCACCGAGACTCGCGAGCAGCTCCGCCGTCGCCTGACCGACACCCGACGACGAACCGGTGACGACGGCGACCTTGCCTTCGATCTCCATTCCGTAGCTCCCGCGGCGCCTTCCTGAGACCGCCTAGCGGCCCTTCCAGTTCGGCGGCCGCTTCTCGGCGAACGCCCTCGGACCCTCCACCAGATCCTCGGACGTGTTCATCGCGGCGGTCCACGGGAAGATCGAGCCGGCGACCTGCTCGAGCGCCATGCCGAGACCCTTGTTCGCCGCCTCCTTGCTCGCCCGCACGGACAGCGGCGCGCACTCCAGGATCTGCGCCGCCCAGGCCCGTGCCCGGTCGAGCAGTTCTTCGTGTGGGCAGATCTCGTTCACGATCCCGAGTTCCTTCGCCTCCTGCGGCGTGATGTGCCGCCCGGTGAGGAGCATGCCCATCGCCTGGTGGTACGGGATCTGCCGCGGCAACCGGTGAACGCCCAGTGCCCCCGCCATCAGTCCGACGCGCGGCTCGGGCAGCCCGAACGTCGCCTTCTCGGAGGCGAGGATGATGTCGCAGGCCAGCACCAGTTCGAACCCGCCGCCCAGGGCGAAGCCGTTGACCGCCGCGATCATCGGCTTGTGCAGATCGAAACGCGCTGTGATGCCGCCGAAGCCGCCGCGCACGCCCTTCATGCCGGCCCGCACCGTCTTGTTGCCGTGCTCGGCCTGGTACTTCAGGTCGTTGCCGGCGGAGAACGCACGATCGCCGGCGCCGGTGAGGATCGCCACCCAGGCGTCGTCATCCGCGGCAAAGTCGTTGAACACCGAGTCGAGCTCCCGGCTCGTCGGCGGGTGGATGGCGTTCATGCGCTCCGGCCGGTTGATCGTCACCGTCCAGACGTGATCGTCCTTCGAGACCTTGAGAAACTCGTAGCTCACTTGCCTGCTCCTGTTTGCCTGCGGGGCCAGTATCGGGCAAAGCCCTTACGGCCGTTTCATGGAAGGCGGCGAGAGTAGCAGGCGGAGGCGCGCCAGCCCTCCTGAAATCGCCTGCCTGGGGTTCTTGACAGCGCTCGCGGGCGCTGGCAGCGTCCACCCACGATGACCCTCCTGCCGCTGCCGGAGAGCTTCCACGAAAGCGCCGCCCGGGAGCGGAGCGGCGCCTGGTTCCACGACCCCGATCCCAACCGGGTCGCCGCCGCTGCCGCGGACTGGCGCCGCCGCCACGACCTCCCTCCGGCAGCCTCGGACGAGGTCCGCCGTCTGCTGCTGCTGGTCGACGAGCAGCGCGACTTCTGCCTCCCCGAGGGCACGCTCTTCGTCGGTGGCCGTTCCGGCCGCGGCGCGCTTGCGGACACGGAGCGGCTGGTGCGCTTCATCTACCGCAATCTCGGCAACCTGACCGACATCGTCAGCAGCCTCGACACCCACCTGCCCCACCAGATCTTCTTCTCTTCGTTCTGGACTGACGCCGCGGGCCGCCCACTCGATCCCTACCGCGAAGTGACCGCGGAACAGGTCGTCGCCGGCAGCGCGGTTCCCAACCCCGACCTCGCGGGCTGGTTCGGAGACGGCAGCCCGGAATGGCTGCGCCGCCAAGCCGAGGACTACTGCCGGAAACTGGAGGAAACCGGGCGCTACCGGCTCTACCTGTGGCCGCCGCACTGTCTGCTGGGCAGCCAGGGCCAGACCGTCGTCGGAACAGTCCAGGAAGCGCGCCTGTTCTTCGCCTACGCCCGACGGGCGCAGGCGCCGATGGAGGTCAAGGGGTCCGACTCGCTGACCGAGAACTACTCCGTGCTGTCGCCCGAGGTGCTCACCGGCCACGACGGCCGGCCCCTCGGCGAACGCAACAGTGCGCTGCTCGATCGCCTACTGGCCGCCGACGCGGTGATCCTCGCCGGCCAGGCCGGCAGCCATTGCGTGCGCAGCACCGTCGACGAGCTACTGGCCGAGATGGACTCTCACGGCGTCCCCGCCGGCCGGCTGCATCTGCTCGCCGACTGCATGTCCGCCGTCGTGGTGCCCGACCCGGACAAACCGGGCGAGTTCGTCGCCGACTTCACCGACGAGTTCGAAGCAGCCCTGAGCCGCTACCAGGCCGCTGGAGTCCACATTGCAACTTCAGCGGACGACGCCGCCGACTGGGGCTGAAGCTACGGCACGTTGCGGCGCAGCTCCTCCACCCACACCGCGGGGCCGCCGTCGGACGGCGCTCGCCAATCGCCGCGGGGCGACAGCGATCCACCCGACCCGACCTTGGGCCCGTTGGGCAGCGCCGAGCGCTTGAACTGGCTGGTGCCGAAGAAGCGGACCAGGAACACCTCCAACCAGTGCTTGATCTCGGCGAGGGAGTACTGGCCGCGATCGGCCTCGGGCATCGTGTCGAGCCAGGCGCCCCGGCCGCGGTCTCCCCAGGCCCGATGGGCCAGGTACGCGACCCGGCTCGGGCGGTAGCCGTACCGGCTCAGGTAGTAGAGATGGAAGTCCTGAAGCTCGAACGGACCGATCACCGCCTCGGTCGACTGCGCCGGCTCCCCGTTGCCCGCCTCCTGCCCCTCCACGGCCGGCACGAGTTCCGGTGAGATCTCGGTATCGACGATCGACTGCAGGGTCTCGCTGGCCTCGGCGCCGAACTCGCCACGCTCGACTTCCCAGCGGATCAGGTGCTGGATCAGCGTCTTCGGCACCGACGAGTTGACGCTGTAGTGCGCCATCTGGTCGCCGACCCCGTAGGTGCACCAGCCGAGCGCCAACTCGGAGAGATCGCCGGTGCCGACAACCAGGCCGCGGTGGTGGTTCGCCAGCCGGAACAGGTGCGACGTGCGCTCGCCGGCCTGCACGTTCTCGAACGTCGCGTCGTAGACCTCCGGGCCGCGCTCGCCGCGGCCGTACGGATGGTCGATCGACTGCAGCATCCGTTCGCTGGCCGGCCGGATATCGATCTCCGACGCCGTGACGCCGAGCGCCGCCATGAGCCGCTTCGCGTTCTCGTAGGTCCGCTCGGAGGTGCCGAAGCCGGGCAACGTGTAGGCGAGGATGTTCGACGGCGGCAGACCGAGGCGCGTGAAGGCGCGCATGCAGACGATGAGCGCGTGGCTCGAATCGAGGCCCCCGGAGACGCCGATCACGACCTTCTCGATGCCGGTCGCACCTAGTCTTTGAACCAGGCCCGCGACCTGGATGTCGAACGCCTCGGCGCAGCGCTCGTCCCGCTCGGCGGTGTCGGCCGGCACGTAGGGGAAGCGGGGGATTCCCCGCTCGAGCGCCACGGCGGCCGGCGGCCGCTCGACCGTGACCGCGATCCGCCTGAAGAGGCCGGCGGCCGACTCCCGGCGCGCCGCGTCCCGGAACGTCGACATGCGCAGGCGCTCCTGCGTCAGGCGCTCCAGGTCGAGGTCGGCGGTGACGATCTGGGCGTCCTGGCCGAAGCGTTCCGACTCCGCCAGCCGTTCGCCGTTCTCGTAGATCAGACCGTGGCTGTCCCAGGCCAGGTCGGTGGTCGATTCGCCCGCGCCGGCGCCGGCGTAGACGTAGGCCGCCACCGACCGTCCCGACTGCGACGCGCACAGAAGCCGCCGGTAGTCGGCCTTGCCGATCGTCACGTTGCTCGCCGAAAGGTTGAACAGCACCGAGGCGCCGGCCAGCGCGCCGTGCGTACTAGGCGGCAGCGGCGACCACAGGTCCTCGCAGATCTCGACGTGGAATCGAAACGCCGGATCGGGCCCCAGGTCGAACAGCAGGTCCTCGCCGAACGGGACCTCCGCGCCGCCCAGGGACACGAACTCTGACCGCCGCGATTCGGCGGCGGCGAAGTAGCGCTTCTCGTAGTACTCGCGGTAGTTCGGCAGGTAGGTCTTCGGCACGATCCCCGCGATACGGCCGCCGTGGACGACCGCTGCCACGTTGAACACGGCGCCGTCGGCCACCAGCGGCAGGCCGGCGATCAGCACCGTCCGCATCTTGCCCGTGGCAGCAGCCAGTTCGAGCAGGGCGTTCCGCGCACCCTCGAGCACCGCCGACTGGTGGAACAGGTCGTCCAGCGAATACCCGCTCAGGTTGAGTTCGGGGAAGACAGCCGCCGCCGCTCCGGCCTCCTCGGCGCGCCGCGCCAGCTCGAGGGTGCGTTCCAGATTCACCGCCGGATCGGCGATCTCGACCCGCGGCAGGCACACGGCGACGCGCGCGAACCCGTGCTCGTACAGGTCGTCGAAGCGACGCGCAGCGCCTCCAGCGCTCGAAGCGGCCATGCCGGATTATGAACGACAAACGGCGACTCAGTCCGAACCGCCTCCAACCCGGTGCGACGCGGCCAACTCATCGCACAGGTCGAGCAGCTCCGCCGCCACCTCGACCGGCGCCGGCGTCTGGCAGTCGAGGTCGAGCAGACCGACGGGCAGGGCGGCGACCTCGCGACCGGCGACCGCCCGGCACATCTCGAGCGTGGGCAGCGGTTCCAGCAGCCGGCCGCGGTCGAGGACCGGCGCCAGCAGGTCGTGGCCGCCCTCCGGCCCGGAACCTGTACCCGGACGGGCTTCCTCGTCCCGGGCGTAGATCACGTCGCGCTCCAGCGCGCCTCCTGCTGAGCGGTACCGGCGCACCTGCAGCCGCCCCGGCAGGGACGCCTTGCCCACGCCGGCGCCGAGCTTGAACACCGGCCGCCACCGCTCATCGCCGGCGCGCCTGATCGCCGACAGCTTGTAGACGCCGCCCAGCGCGCCGCCGCCCGCGGCCGTGACCAGGGACGTGCCGACCCCCCAGATGTCGACCGCCGCGCCGGCCCGCCGCAACTCCATGATCCGCTTCTCGTCCAGGCTGTCGCTGACCACGATCGCCACGTCCTCGAGCCCGGCGTCGTCCAGCCGGCGACGCGCGATGCGGCTCTGCTGCAGCAGGTCGCCGGAATCGAGACGGATACCCAGCAGCCGCTGGCCGCGCCGCTCGAGTTCCCGTCCGGTGGCGATCGCGTTCTCGATTCCCCGGTCCACGTCGTAGGTGTCGACAAGGAGCACGCAGTTGTTCGGCATCGTCTCGGCGAAGGCGCCGAACGCTTCGGGCTCCGAGTCGAACGCCTGGACCCAACTGTGGGCATGCGTGCCGCGCACGGGAATGCCGAACCGCTGGCCCGCCTGCACGTTCGACGTCGCGGTGCAGCCGCCGACATAGGCCGCGCGGCAGGCGCTGAGCGCGCCGTCGAACCCTTGCGCCCGGCGGAGCCCGAACTCCAGCACCGGCTGGCCGGGAGCGGCGATGTGGCAGAGCCGCGCCGCCTTGGTCGCCACCAGGGTCTGGAAGTTGATGATGTTCAGGATCGGCGTCTCGATCAGTTGGCCGACGAGCAACGGCGCCTCCACCCGCAGCAGCGGCTCGCGGGCGAACACGGCAGTGCCCTCCGGGACAGCGGCAAGCGAGACGGCCAGATCGAGCGTCGGCAGGGCGTCGAGGAACTCGGGCGCGAACAGCGGTCCGCCGTCACCGCCGTTCAGGCTCCGCAGGTAGTCGATGTCCCCGGGCTCGAAGCGAAGCCCCTGCAGAAAGGACACGATCTGCTCCAGGCCCGCGGCAATGGCGAAGCCGCCTCCGAACGGTGTCCGCCGCATGGACATGTAGAAGCTGGCCCGGTCCAGATGGCGACCGTGCTGCCAGTACCCCTGAGCCATCGTCAACTGATAGAGGTCTGTGGTCAGGGCGCTCACGGCGAGGCCTCCAGGAGCGGCAGCGCCGTCGGCCGGTGCTGGTACAACTCGCCGGCGACGAAACCGAGTCGCCGGTAATACTCGCGGGTACCGACCGAGGAGATGACCGCGACGTGCTCGAACCCGGCTTCGGCCGCGAGCGCGAGCGCCTCGGCGATCAGGCGGCGGCCGAGACCGACGTGCTGCGACCTGCCCTCGCCCCGTTCGCCGAAGCCGACAACGGCGCCGTAGACGTGGACCTCCCGGATGATCGCTCGGCCTGTCAGCTCCGCCGGGCGAACCTCGGCCGACTCCGACGCCGCCGGCAGGCGCAGCCTGAGGAACCCGGCGATCCGGTCCTCCGCGTCCACGAACTCGAGGAACGTCTCCCGGCCCGAAGCCGCCTCGTAGTCCGTGCGCCGCATGCGGAGGCGGCCCGGATCGACGTGCCGACCGCCGATCTCGCGCGCGCGGATGTCCCGGCAGACGACGCGGCGCTCACCCGCCTCGGCTTCGGCCACCTGGCGCATGTTCGTGGTCCGGTTGCCGGTCACGATGTCGGTGCCCGGAATGTCGCGGATCACCCGCGTCAGCCGGCAGTAGCGCGGCGTGGCGCCGAGGCTGTGGACAAGCACGTCGAGCAACTCGCCGCGGGTGTACGGCCGCCATGCGCCACGGCGGTGATAGGCCATGAGCTCGGCGCTCTCGATCAGCGAACAGGGGTAGATCTTGAGCTCGTCCGGCCGCAGATCCGGGTCCCGGAACAGCCGGTCGAAGTCCCCGCAGTCGGCCGCCGCCGTCGAGCCGTAGAGGTTCGGCATCCAGTGCGCCTGGATTTTGAACCCCGCGCCGCGCAGCAGCCGGATCGCGCGCCGGGTCCGGGCGGTGTCGTGGCCGCGCTTGTTCAGGGCCAGCACTTCGTCGTCCATACTCTGGATGCCGATCTGCACCTTCGTGGCGCCCAGCCTCCGCATCCGCAGAGCCTCTTCGCGGTCGAGTCGATCCGGACGGGTCTCGAGCGACAGGCCCACGCAGCGGACCGCTGCCGTCTCGTTCTCCCGCTGCACCGCCTCCAGTTCGGCCCAACCGGCGGTCTGGCGCCGCGCCTGGGCGGCCGCCCGCGGATGAGCGGACGTCCAGTCGGAGACCACCTGGTTGTACTTGCGGTTCGCGGCATTCCCGTCGTCGGAAGCATCCGCCGGCGCCACCATCGCCCCCTCGACCGTCTCGTCGAGCTCCCTGAAGTCGACCTCGGGCTCGAAATGCGCGAGCGGGTCGCGGGCCGCCGGCACGGTGGTTGCGGAGAACCGGTTCATCGCCTCGAAGCATCGCTGAACGAACCAGATCTGGTACGCCTCCGGGTAACTCGACCAGGTGCCTCCGAGCACGATCAGCTCCACCTTGTCGGTCGGGTGGCCGGTGTGGTGGAACGAACGAAGGCGGGACAGGGTTTGCCGGAACGGGTCGAACTGGTGCTCCGCGGCGCGCTGCGCCCCGGGTTCGGACGACAGGTAGCTCTTCGGCATCCGCACGTCGCTGGGGCAGAAGATGCAACGTCCGGGACACGGGAAAGGCTTGGTCAACACGGTGACGGGCGCCACGCCGCTGCGCGTCCGCACCGGCTTCATGCGCACCCGCTCGACGAACGCCTGCTCGGACGCCGAACCGGGCCGAAGCGCCCGGTAACCGCGGATCAACTCGCTCTTGGAGAAGAAGCCCCTGCCATCCTTCGGGTGGCGGCGGAGGAGGTTCTCCAGATCGCGCTCCTCGAACCGCGGCGCCCGTTCGATGGCGCCGATGATCGCCTCAAGTTCCGCCGCGTGCTCCTCCGGCTCGAACGGATAAGCGCCGATCTCCAGGGTCATCGGTCCGCTACCCCGGGAAGGCGCCTAACAGGAGCGCCACACGACCGGCGCGGAGAGTCCGGGGCGCACGCAAAGCGCTTCGGGGCTATTGTCGCCGCCATGACGGGAACCTACTACGGCCGCGTCAGGCACTTGCACCCCTGAGGCCGGATGATGACGATGGCGACGGAAACGGCGCCGGCGGCACCTTTCGGGGACAGGGCGGCTCTGGTCACCGGCGGCGGCAGCGGCATCGGACTGGCGGTGGCCCGCACCCTCGCCTCGGGCGGCTGCCGCGTTGCGCTCAGCGGCCGGCGCCGGGACGCGGTCGAAGCGGCCGCCGGGGAGTTGAGGAAACAGGGGCTGGCCTGTGTGGCCGTCGCCGGCGACGTCGCCGGTGCGGAGAGCGCGCGGCAGATGGTGGACGACGCGGCTCGCAAGCTGGGCGGCCTCGACATCCTGGTCAACTGCGCCGGCGTCTACCGCACGGGGCCACTGGCAGCGGACGCGAGAGCAACCGGCGCAGCCGAGCCGGGAGCAACCGGCGAGCCGGACCCGGTCGACCTGGTGATCGACATCGATCTGAAGGGCGTGCTGTTCGCTATCCGCGCCGCCATTCCGCACCTCCGCGCCAGCGCCGGCACGGGCGGAGCCTCGATCGTCAACATCTCGTCCTCCGTCACCCAGTCGCCGCTCGCCAACTGCTCCGTCTACTCCGCCGCCAAGGCCGGCATCGACGCGTTGACCCGCAGCCTCGCCCTCGAACTCGCCGGCGACCGGATCCGCGTCAACGCCGTGCTGCCGGGCGTCGTGCGCACCCCGATCTTCGAGACCGTCATGCCGCCCGCAGAAGCCGCCGCCTTCCTCGACGACTTCGGCGGCCAGGTACCCCTCGGCCGCGTCGGCGAACCGGACGACGTGGCGCGCGCCGTGGCCTTCCTGTGCGATCCGGCGAATGACTGGATCACCGGCGCGCTGCTCGCCGTCGACGGCGGGCTCGCATTGGGCTCCGGGTAGAGCTGGTTGGACGGATCAACCCAAGCCGCTCTCCGCCAGATCAACCGCGACTTCTACAGCCGCCACGCCGCCGACTTCGACCGCACCCGCCACCCCGGCGGCTGGCCCGGCTGGCGACGCGTCGTCGAGGCCGCACCGCTGCCCACGGGCCGGCCCCTCCGTGTCCTGGACCTCGGCTGCGGCAACGGCCGCTTCGCCCTCTTCCTCGACCGCAACCCGGACCTCCGGCGCAGCCAGCCGTTCCACTACTACGGCATCGACTCCAGCGCCGAGCTGATCGAGCGCGCCCGCTCCGCCTGCGCCGATCGCGGACACATCCGCTTCCAGGTCGACGACATCGAGACCCGGCCACTCGACCAGGCGGCTCACGACCTCGTCGTGCTCTTCGGCGTCGTCCACCACCTGCCCGGCTTCGACAAGCGGCGCCGCGCCCTCAAACGAGCCGCCTCGGCCCTGGCGCCTGGTGGCCTGCTGGCCCTCACCTGCTGGCAGTTCGCCGACGACGCCCGGGTCGAAAGCCGCCGTCTCGACTGGGGCCTGCAAGGAGGCGTCGACCCGGCTGAGCTCGAACCCGGAGATCACCTGCTGCGCTGGGGGCCGGCCGACTCGGAAGCCTGCCGCTACTGCCACCACACCGACGAGGACGAACTCGACCGTCTCGTCGGCGGCCTGCCGCTGACCGAAACTGCCCGCTACCGCGCCGACGGCGCCGGCGACCGGCAGAACCTGTACTGGCTGGGTGCCCGAGGGCTCAGACAGAACCGCGGATACGGCTGAGGAAGTCGTCCGCGTCCCGGCACTCCCACGCCAACCGGATGAGCGGCGCAGGGTCCGCGACGTGGTCGAGTTGCTCGAACCACGAGCGCAAGGCAGGCGTCGTCGCCAGACCGCGAGCCGCGAGCGCCTCCTGCACGGCGACGCGAACGATCTCCAGACGCTCCTCTGCGCGGCCCTCAACACGGCCCTCTGCTCGGCCCTCTGCGCGCTCCCGGCGCAGAAGAGGATCGTCGTCGGGGCCGGTGCCTTCCGCGGCGGCAAGTGTGTCGGCCACGCGGCGAAGCATGTCCACCGTTTCCAGCGAAGCCTCGTGCTCGTTCAGGGCCGAGTGAATCGCCTCCGCGGTCCAGCCCGGGAAAGCCCTGCTCGACAGCGTTTCGATGTAGCGCTCCCCCTCCAGAACGTAGATTGTGAGAGCGGACCGGCGGGACTTCGGCCGGTAGTGCCAGCTCGCGTTCGGGACTTCCACCCATACCTCCGGGAAGCCCCAGGACTCGTAGATTCCGAGCTTGCGGCGCCGCACGTCGGTGCTGTAGTCGACCTCCAGGAGCACATCCGGCAGCGCATTCACGCCGCGTTCGATCTCCGGGCCGCTGGGCCGCGTCTCAGCCGGATGCAGATAGGCGACCTGGTCCGCGGCCAGGAGTCTCAGCCGTTCGCCGCTCTCTCCGCGCACAACGAGCCACGTACCGCCGATCACGTCGATCGGCGAGCCGCGCCGCATGGCGATCATCTTCATGCAGGCGGCGAAGCGCTGCGCCCCGTACTCGTGATAGCTGGTGGCCGGCTCCGCCACGATCGCGATCTGGTTGCGCGCGTCCCAGTACTCGATGCGGCCATCGTAGTCGTCGAGTTCCTCGTCCGGAATCGGCACCGCGCGGCAACCCGGGAACTCGTGAGCCTGGGGCGGCGCACCTTCGTCGGGAAGCTGGTCGGCTCGTCTGGCGATCGGTTCAGCCATGCGGTCGATTCTAGACCCCACAGACAACGAGCGGGGCAGCGGAGCGGCTGGTAGTTTGCGATGGAAGGAGGATCGCCACCGATGAAGCCCTCGTCCCTCGCACTTGTCGCGTCCGCGCTGCTGACCGCCCTCCCCGCCGTTGCGCAGCGGGAGGAGACGTACGACTACTGGCAACCGCAGCGGCGGATGGTCCGGCTGGGCCAGCAGGCGATCTTCATGTGCAACGGCCTGTTCACGTCGAACCGGACCATCGAGCAGGTGTTCGGGCAGGAACTGGCCTTCCTGCCGGAGCACGTCGGCACCGCGGACGGCGGTGACTACGAGGTCGACTGGGATCGCAAGGCGGTGACGATCGGTTCCGGCCACGGCGCGCCGAAGATGCGGGCGGCCTTCCGCGAGGGCATCGGCTGCATCATCCTGGCGCCCGATCAGACCCCGGACGACATCGACGAGCTGCCCGCCATCGAGATGGCGGCCGCGCCCGGGGAAGCGGCGCAGATCCCGTGGCCCGACGGCGACGTGACGGCTCAGACCGCCCTGCCGCCCGATGTCGACGCGACGGCCCTCCAGGCCGCCTCGGACTGGAGCTTCGACCGCGAATCCGCCGAACAGGTCACCCTGAGCCTGCTCGTCGTCCACCGCGGCGAGATCGTCCACGAGCGCTACGCGGAGGGCGTCGACAGGACGACCCGCACGCGGACCTGGTCCACGGCGAAGAGCATCGCTTCGACGCTCATCGGCATGCTCGTCGACGAAGGCAAGCTGTCCCTCGACGCGTCGCTCGGCTTCGACTTCCTGCCAGATTTCCCGGCAGAAGCCGCCGCGCCCGACGCCGACCCACGCGCCGAGATCACCCTGCGACACGTCCTGAACATGTCGAGCGGCCTCCAAACCGTCGACAACGGCGGCCTCGAGTACGCCGTCGGCTCCGGCATGTCCTACTGGGCCGGCGCCAGCTCCGTCGACGGCGCCCGGCGCCGCGCCCTGATCCGCGAACCCGGAACGAACTGGGACTACGAGAACTACGACACCCTGCTCGCCGTCTACGCGATGAAGCTCGCCCTCGGCAGCGAGAAGAAGTACCACGAGTTCCCCCGCAAGCGGCTCCTCGACCGCATCGGCATGCGCAACACCCTCCTCAGCACCGACCGCTTCGGCGACTTCATCCTCAGCAGTCAGGTCTACACCAACGCCCGCGACCTCGCCCGCTTCGGCCTCCTCTACCTCCAGGACGGCGTCTGGAACGGCGAGCGTCTCCTATCCGAGGAGTGGATCGACTTCGTCCGCACCCCAGCCCCCGCCACCCACAACCGCGGCAACTTCTACGGCGGCCAGTTCTGGCTCGTCCCCGACGAGCGCACCGACATCCCCCGCGACGCCTACTCCACCGCCGGCAACCGCGGCCAGTTCGTCGTCATCGCCCCCTCCCACGACCTCGTCATCGTCCGCCGCGGCCTCGACTACGGCCGCCAGGGCTTCGACCGCTGGGACATGACGCGAGAGGTGCTGAAGGCGTTCCGGCCGGCGGCAGCGGACTGAGTCGGAGCCGGAACCGGACCCGGAGTCGGAGCCGGAGGGGCGGAGCCGGGACGGCGACGGTGTCGATTACACCCGCCTGTCCGGGACGCGAAGGGCGGCGGTCCCTGCGGTCGTTGGACTGTTACGGCCTCGTGTGAGTGGACGCGAGCCTCGATCCATCCGTATAGGCTCATGCAAGGCTCCACTTGACGCCGAGCCGAGGAGCCGCCGGATGACCGCCACGACCAGCGAACGCAGAATCGTGAACATGCGGGAGGTGCTGAACCTCCTCGTTGAGCAGCACGGCGAGACGAGAGAGCGCCTGGTCCGGATCGAGGACAAGGTCGACGTGCTTGTCGACGATCTCGCCGAGACCAAGGGAGACGTCACGACACTCAAGGGAGACGTCGCGGCGATTAGGGGAGACGCCGCGGCGATCAAGAAGCACCTCGAGGCGGTATCCCGGCCGACCTAGAGTCGGCACGTCTGACTGCCGTCGTGGAGACTGCGGCAGTTCCACCGGAGCGTCCGCCCGGAGCTGGCGCGAGAGAAGCAGCGCTGGCGACCTCCGCTTCACAGTCGCTTCCTCTTCGGGGTGCACCGACCGAGCGATAGACTCCCTTCTGCCGAGCGAGGGCTTGTCAGCGTGTGAGCCCCTCCGCGGGCGGGTGACACCGACGGCGTCTCGGCGTCACGCGGTTCCTCCGGAAACCGGCCGCAGGGCGGCCGGATGCGGGCCAGAAGGCCCGCGCACCTGTACCTTTGCTGTGTGGATTCTGGTCCCGGTCCGAGGCCGACCGACAGGCGAGTAGTCGTCGAGGCTGCGGTAGCTGTGGGAAACCGGTCTGCCGGTTTTCCAAGGTCCGGCGGGAAACGGCTTGCCGTGTTCCGCGGGACCGGCAGCTTCCGCAGCCAGGGCAGCCGGCATCGTGCCGGCGGGCTCGGGCCGGAGTCCGGCAGATGGAGTCGGCAAGCAGCCAGGAGCGACCTCCGCGCACTGTGCATGAAGCACCTCACTGGGACCTGTGCCCTGGCTGCTTCGCCGCGACTGAGGCCCAGTGGGAAGTTGCGCCATCGAGCGCCAGTACAGGTACCAGGCCATCGTCGCGGCGTGCCGACAGGCACAGAGTAACGCACGAGGAGGTGTGACATGACAGAGGCTTGGTTTGTCGGCGTGGATTGGGGATCGAAGAAGCATCATGCGTGTCTGCTCGATGCCTCAGGCAAGGTCGTCGGGCAGCGCGTCTTCGACCACAACGGCGAGGGGCTCTCCGCCATGGCCGACTGGCTCCTGCTCCGCACCGGAAAGCCGCCTTCCGAAGTCGGCGTCGCGATCGAAGTGCCGCATGGGCCGGTGGTCGAGAGCCTGATGGAGCGGGGCTTCGACGTGCATTCCATCAACCCCAGGCAGCTCGATCGGTTCCGGGATCGATTCTCGGTCGCCGGCGCCAAGGACGACCGGCGCGACGCCAGGGTCCTCGCCGCGGCGCTGCGCACCGACCCGGAGTGCCTGCGGCGACTCCAGGCGCCAGACGAGGTCACTCTCCAACTGCGCGCCTGGACTCGAGCCAGGAAGCAGTTGGTCGAGGACCAGAAGCGGCTCTCGAATCAGACCCGCGACCTGCTCTGGCGCTACTACCCGCAGTTGCTCGAGGCCGTCAAGAACGACGTCTCCGCCAACTGGGCACTGGCCCTGTGGCGGCTCGTACCTACCCCGGCCAAGGCGCTCAGGGTGCGCGAAGCCACCATCGCGGAACTGCTGAAGAAACACCGCATCCGGCGCCTTACCGCAGCTCAACTGCTCGCCCTGTTGCGCCAGCAGCCGATCGCCGTCGGACCAGGCGTCGTCAAAGCAGCCACCAGCCACATCGACGCACTGATGCCGGTGCTGAAAGTCGTCAATCGGCAGATCGCCGACATCGACCGAAGCCTGGAGCGGATCACCCGGCAAATGGCCGAACCCGGCGTCGTCGAACAACCGGACGGCAGCACCACGGTCGAGCACACCGACGCCGGCATCCTCCACTCCATCCCCGGAGTCGGAACCGTCGTCCTCGCCACCCTGCTCGCAGAGGCACACGAACCGTTGCGAAGAAGAGATCCACAGGCACTGCGCTGCCTGGCCGGCGCCGCGCCCGTCACCAGACGCTCCGGAAACAAGCTCATCGTCGTCCGGCGACTCGCCGCCAACGAACGACTCGCCGATGCCGCACACCACTGGGCACGCGTCGCTGCCCAACGCGACACCATCAGCAAGACCAAGTGCATACGCATGAGAGCCAGGGGACACCGCTACGGCCGAGCCCTCAGACAGCTCTCCGATCGCCTCTTCCACGTCGCCTGCGCCATGCTCCGGGACCGCACCCTCTTCGACCCCCATCGACCCTCCGCATCATCACGACCGCGGCCAGAAGCAGCCTGAAACTGCCAACCTGACGTGAAACCCCAAAACCCAAACCAACCGAACATCAAAACACTACTCACACCACTTGCACAATGGTGGGAAGTCCCAGTGCCGGATGCCGGCGGGGACGCCGACGCACCCAGCCGGCGGCCCTACAGCCAGTCGCGGTCGGCGATCTTCTTGGGCAGGAACTCCTCCGTGACGAAGGAGAGGCCCTTGCTGGAGAGAGCTTCGAGTTCCCACTTGACGCCGGTGCGGAGCATGTTCTTGATCTCTGTCTGCCAGGCCTTGGCCTTGAACCACTCGTAGTTCAGGATTTCCTTGGCGCGGGAGCGGTCCTGGTCGTTCAAGCGGATGCTGACGTCCTCGGAGAGGTCGTAGGCGCCGGGGTCGAAGCTGGAGAGGCCGATGAAGCGGGCCCTGGGGACCGCCATTCGCTTGGACTCGAAGGCGAGGCCGATGGAGCCCTGCTTGACGACGGAGTGGATGTAGTAGCCCCAAGGGTCGTTGTCGACGAAGACGTAGAGAGGCAGGTTCAGTTCGTTGACCATGCGGAAGAGCAGGCGGCGGACGCCGCGCGGGGGTTGGCCCTGGCCGGTGACGAGGATGCAGTTGTGGCGCTTCCAGAACTTGTCCTCGTTGAGGCGCGCCCAGACGGCCTCCTTCTCGACCAGGAGGATGAACTTGGCGCCGTGGCCGACGAAGCGGATCGTGTCCGGTTCGACGATGCCGGGCACCGACCAGCCGCCTGAACCCATGCGGGAGAGGTCGATCACGTCGCCGGCGTCGACCAGGGTGAGCGGGCCGACGACCGAGCCGCGCTTGGCCGCGAACAGGTGCAGCTCCTCGCGCAGCGTGCCGAGCGTGACCTCCAGATCCTCGATGATCGGGTCCGACTCCTCCTGGCCGTCGAAGGTGTTCTCCTTGCCGTCGGCCAGCGTGTGCTTGGTCATGTAGTAGAGGTCGCGAATGCTGGCCGTCTTCTGCTCGTCGAGAAGCTGGGTGCAGCCGCGGGCGATCAGGAGCGTCTGCATGTACTTGCGGGCCTGGTTCAGGTTGAAGAGCGAGCGGCGCTGGGTCGCGTCGCCCATCTCGATGATCTTCCTGCGCTTCGAGAAGGTGACGTTCGAGAGCGTGCGCGAGGGGATGTCGACGAAGGGATCGACCTCGCGGCGAGCCATCGCCATCGTCTGTTTCGCCAGGTACTCGATCTTGGCCTTGGCGTCGAGGTTGCCCGGGATCTTGAGCCGCCCCTCCTCCGGAGCCGCGCCTTCTTCGTTACTTGCCACGTCGATGCTCTCCAGCCGTCACAGCAACTCCAACTGCGACCCGGGATGGCGCTCGGACTCGGCAGGGATCGGCGGCGGCAACTGCTCGGGCGGCTCAACCGCCTCGACCGGTGTGGCCTCCTCCGGCGACGCGTCCTCGCCGTTCGTCGCCGCCGCAGCGGCGCTCTCCGGAGCCCCCGGTTCGGCGTCCGGGTCGACCACCAGCACGTTCTCGCAGGCTTCCAGGTCATCGCCGGCCGCGGCGCCGTTGGCCTCTTCGAGCATGCCCGCCAGCTCCGTCTTGCGGCGGCTGATCGCCAGCAGCCGATCGCGGAACGGCTTCTGTTCCTTGCCGGTGATCGCCTCGACCGAGTTGACGACTTCCTCGATGTACAGGTTGAACACCTCGCGCCGCCGCGCCTCGCTCTTGGCCCGCGCCTTGCGCTTGACGTACTGCCCGAGCCGGCGGCCGCAGGTCTGTACCGCGAGCTTGATTTCCTTGCGGATCTCGTCGTAGTCGGCGACCGCGACCTTGCTCTCCGAACTGAACGGCACCCACACCGAGGCGAGATGAACGAGCACGATCAGCGGCCCCGACGGCAGCGCTCCGCGCGACTGGGCCAGACCGTAGTTGCGCCACGAGACGTCCATCACCGCCTTGGTGATGCAGCAGGAGCCGGCGTAGTACTGGAGCGGCACCCGGTTGGCGAAGCGCAGCACCTTGGCCAGTTCGTCGCCGGCCAGATCGCCGCCCCAAGCCACGCCGACTTCGACCTGGAACGGGTTGCCGCGGTAGACGGCAGGCCGGCGCGTCTCCACGCCGTAGAACTCGGCCCGAACGCCGCGGGTCAGACCAGCCAGGAGCTCCTGGACGCCGATCGGCGACAGACAGTCCGTTGACGGCGGCCGGATGCGGGTCTGCGCGTCGTTGATCGCCTTGTAGAGCGCGTCGACGGTCTGCCGGGCAACGGTGTTCGGACGCGCCTTCGGGTTGATGCCGGCCCGCTTCGCCAAACCGCCGGCGAGCTGCGGCGAGACGCGGCTGAAGTCCCGTGACAGGAACCGGGTGACCGTCTTGTGCTCGGTCGACTGGAGCATTTTCATCAGCACGCCGAGTTCGACGCCGTGGGGATGCGGCTTGATCTCCTGCGGCGCCGCCGGGTTCTGCTGCACGGTGCGCGCCCAGGACTCGGTCTCGCCGTTCGGGCTCCGGTAGTGCAGCGTCGCGTGCGGGTTCGCAACCGCGACCTGATGGAGGAACTCCTCAACCGACTGACGGCCCTTGAGGTACTTCGCTTCCAGCTCCAGTTCCACCAGCGTGCCGTGGTCCAGGTGCCAGTCGGGAAGGGTTCGGCGACCGATCGCCTTGGGCTTGTTCGTGTTCGTGTCGACCATGACCTGCATCGCGTAGGCCGGCTTGTCCGGCCCCGTACGCGACTCCACCGATGCCGGCTTGCCGGTCGTCAACTGGCCGTACATCGCGGCCGCCGAGATGCCGATGCCCTGCTGGCCCCGGCTCTGCTTCAGGCTGTGGAACTTCGAGCCGTAGAGCAGTTGCCCGAAGATCTTCGGCGCCTGCTCGGGGACGATGCCGGGGCCGTTGTCCGTAATCCGCACGAGGTAACGGTTCGTGCCCTTGGCGGTTTCGAGCTCGACCCAGATCTCGGGCAGGATGCCGGCTTCTTCGCAGGCGTCGAGCGAGTTGTCCACCGCCTCCTTGACCGTGGTCAGGAGAGCCTTGCGCAGCGAATCGAAGCCGAGCAGGTGCCGGTTCTTGGCGAAGAACTCGGATACCGAGATCTCCCGCTGGCGTCGGGACAGCGTTTCAGCGGTGACTCGGGTCATAGGCTGCTTCCGCGGATCACGGGCAGGTCAGGGCCCCAGGGTGTGACGCACCCCCACGTGCACCATCCGGGGCGCGCCGATCGTCACCAAGCCGGTTCCGGAGATGCCGACCTGGACTTCCTCGTCGAGCAGGTTCTCAAACCCGGCGAAGACCTGCCAGCGGTTGCCCAGGGAGCGGGCGAGGCTCAGGTCCACGACCGCGAAGCTCGAGAGCGGCCGCGTGTTCAGGTCGTCCTCGTACTGCTCGCCTGTGAACCGCAACCCCAGCCGCGCCTGCAGCACCTCGGCGTTCGCGTACTCGAGGCCGAGGCTCGCCGACTGCTCAGGCGTCTGCGCCAGCCTCTTCCCCTCGAGTTGCGGGAAGTCGGCCGCGCTCTCGACCTCGGCGTTGCTATAGAGGTAGGCCAGGTCCAGCCGCCAGTCGCCGGCGAGCTGCTGGCGGAGTTCCGCCTCGAGCCCCTGGATGCGGGTGCGGTCCAGGTTGAGCCGCTGACGGCACGAGCCGCCGCCCGGCACGAAGCCGCAGGGCTGGAAGAACCGCCCGCTCGCGATCGAGGCCAGGGTGACGTTGGCGATGGGGTTCTCGACCCGGTTGTGAAAGGCGTTGAGAGACAGTCTGGAACCGCCCTGGTAGCGCACGGTCCCAAACTCGACGCCGGTCAGCCGCTCGGGCTCGAGCGTCTCGTTCGCCTCGGTAATGTCGTTGCGCACCCGGAACGGCCGGTAGAGCTCGTTGACGGTCGGCGCCCGGAACGATCCGTAGACCGAACCGCGCAGGCGCCAGCCGAAGTCGAGGGCGTACAGGAAGCCGATCCGGGGCGACGCCGCCGTCTCCGCCCGGTCCTCGAAGGCGTCGTCGCGACGGATCGAGCCGTCCGCCTTGTTGATCTCGAGGCGGCTGCCCGAACCCGTCTGCCAGCGGTCGATGCGGGCCCCGAGTTCCAGCGTCAGCCGGTCGCCGAACTGCGCCCGGCGCTGCACGTAGGCGCCCGCGATCGTCTGATCGCCGCCCGCCATGCGCCGGCGGTTGAACTGCGTGGTGTAGAAGAAGTCCTCGTTGGTCGCCCCGTCGACGCTCCGCCACTCGGCGCCCGCCACCCACAGGCCCGATCCGACCTCGCCCTGCCCCAACTGACCCTGCCATTGCGCGCCGAGGCCCGTGGCTTCGGAGTCGACCAGGAACTGGTCGAGCGCCGGCCGCTCCGAGGACCGGTCGACCTGCTGGGCGCTGAACCGGCTCGCGAACTCCTGCTCGTGGGTGAAACCGCGGACGGTCCAGGTATCGCCCCGGCCGCTCACGATGTCCGCGCTCAAACGGAAGGAGGTCAACTCGGTGTCGTTGCCAGTGAGCGGCGTGCCGTTGCCGCGATCCTCGGTCAGCGTGTCGCCCCCAACGCTGACGGATACCGAATCGCTGGGAGAAACCGTCAGCCGACCGCCGACGCTCGTCTGCTCAGAGAACGCGTCGACATCGATCGGGCCGCGCTGGTCGTCGCGGACCACCGGGTAACCGTCGCTGTCGAAGGTCCGCGCCGACAGGGTCAGCGAACCGCGTCCGAACCCCTGGCCGAACCAGGCGTCGCCGGAGAGGATTCCGTGATCGCCGCCCAACGCTGAGAGCCGAAGCGAAGGGCCCGATTCCGAAGGCTCGGCGGTCACCAGGTGGATCACGCCGCCCAGCGCCGAGTTGCCCCACAGGCTCGAACCGCCGCCGCGCACGACCTCGATCCGGTCCAGGCTCTCCCGGCCCACGCGGCCCCAGTAGATCCAGCCGCCGAAGGGGTCGTTCAGGGGCAGCCCGTCGAGCAGCACCAGGGTCCTGCTGACGCCGCTGGGGCCGATGCCGCGCAGCGAAACGCCCTGGCTGGTCGGGTGGGCAACCATCGAGCTGTTGCGGCGGAAGAGACTGAAGCCGGGGACCCGGCGCAGCGTGTCGTCCAGCGTCACGGCCGGGCTGGAGCGAAGCTCGTCACCAGTCAGAACGGAGACGCTGGAGGTCACCTGCCCTAGTTCCTGCTCCGCCCGAGCCGCCGTGACGACGATCGTCTCGGCAAGGGCGGGGTCCTCGACCGGCTCCGCGTCATCGTCGCTTGCAGCGTCCGTCGCGGCGAGCGCCGCGGAGGCGAGAAGCGCCAGGGCGAACGCGGAGGCAACGAGGAAGAAGTGAACACGAAGACGGGCGGCGGGCGTTCGCGTCGTCGATGCGGCAGGCAGGGTCGGCATGCGCAAGCTCCTAGAGAGCCGGACCCGGCGTCTCCGGATCGGCGGGAGCGGGCATGGTAAACGATGCGGGATCGATGTCCGCACCGGCTTCAGCTTCCTGGATCCTCAACTCGGCGGCGACCAGGCCCTCCACGGCGATCCGAATCGTGCCGGGCACCTTCAACCCGCTCACGTCCATGTAGTCGCTGATCGTCACGTCGATCTCTCCGGTCGACCCCAGGAACGACCCGTCGAAGACGATCCGGCACTCCAGGAAGTCCTCGCCGCCCAGGTAGAGCACGCGCGCTTCACCGTCCGCGGTCGCCATGTCCAGGCGGTAGGTCTCGTCGCGTTCGACCTTCTCGATACCCGCCAGCGACACCTCGAAGCCGCGCTCCTCGCTGTTCGCGAGCATGCCCCACAGGAAGTCGGAGAGGATCCCCACCGCCCCGACCATCTCCTCCGGCAGCGGCGTCGGCTCGATGACGCCCTGCATCGGCGACACGTTCCATGCCGTCTCGCCGTCGTAGGCCAGGATCATCGTCAGGCCCTGCAGGTCGATGTCGATTCGGAACGAACTGGGGCGCGCGAAGGCCATCGTCATCGGCACTTCGAAGCCGAGCATGACGACGGTGCCGGTGGCGCTCACCGTCTCGATGTCGGCGGCCGAGGTTCCGCGGGAGTTCTGGTAGCGCGACAGCACCTCGTCCAAGCCGAGTGCGGCGTCGGCCATCTGGCCCGGCATGAAGAAGATGTCGGGATCGATCTCCGGGTTGATCTCGAAGGAATCGAGGGTCAAGGGCATCTCACCCATCGAACTGACCAGGATCTGCCGGTGCGCCAGCATCAGGCCGTCGACCTCCCTGTAGTCTTCGAACCGAGTCGCCGCATCCTCCAGGCCGAATCCGAAGTCCGCCTGCGAGACTCTCTTCTTCTCCAGCCCGTCTTCCGTGCCGATGAAAACCTGCTGCGTCACACCGCCAGGCGCGGTGACCACGAGCTTCCAGGCTTCACCACTCTCGATCTCTTCGCGGCCGGCAAGTTCCACCTGGTAACCCGGCTGCCCGTACTCGAACCAGGGGCTGCTCAGCGCGGCGTCGGCGGCCTGCGCAGCCGCCAGATCTCCTTCGAAAGCGGCCGGCTTGGGCTGACCGGGCTGCTGGCCCCAGGCCTGCTCGCCGTCGAATGCCCGGATCAGCGTCATGCCGCCGAAGTCGCCTTCCACCCGAACCTGATTCGGTCGACGGAGCCGAATCGTGAAGGGGGCCTCCATGCCCTGCACCGACATCGTCCCAGTGGCCCTCACACCCTGAATCGAGCGTAACTTCTCGAGGCCGCCCCGGGCTTCGTAGTGCATTGCCAGCACCCGGTCGAGTTCGGTGGGTTCGGCCGTTTCCTGGGTCCATGCCGGCGTCGCCCCCAGGACCAGCGCCAGGATGGCGAGACACGCCCGGATTCCATCCATTCGCCGCCTGTTCCGTCCGTCGCGCCCCGTTCCCGCGCGAACTGGTGAGCCGATCGGTGCAGATCCCTTCATCTCATCCTCCGCTGGCCGTCCGCCGCGAGGCCCGCCGGTGACCGCCAAGCCAGCTCGCTACCCGAAATCTGTGCCGGCATGATACCCGAAGAGGGTTGGCGGAGAACGGCGCGGACGGCGACGCCATGACGCAGGATATCGCCTCCGCTGCTTTACGCAACCTCTGAAAACAAAGAGGTTACGGTCGACTCCGGGGTTCGGCGGCCGCGACGGCGCGGCGTGACCAGCGAGCCTCTCCAACCAGCCTCGAATCCACCGGTCTGGAATCGGCTCGATCCGCGGGCCGTTTCTCCTCTACGATTCGTCGACGAACCACTCCATGAGCGAGGAAAGACAGGGCAACGGGATCGACGCTGGCGCGGGATCCGGGGTAGAGCGCGGCGCCGCAGGCGAGGCAACCTCGCTTGGCGAGTTGCTCGAGAGCGGCCCCGTCGATAGCGCCCCGCTGGCGCCGGAAGCCGCCGAGTCCCAGACTCAGCGGCTGCGCTTCACCGCCGACGGGTGGGAGTACTTCCGCATCTGGATCGTCAACGTCGCACTGACGCTCCTGACCCTGGGCATCTACTCGGCCTGGGCAAAGGTGCGGGCGCGGCGCTACCTGTACGGCAACATCTGGCTCGGCGACGCGGCGTTCGACTACACGGCGAACCCGGTTGCCATTCTCAGAGGACGAATCCTGGTCGCAGTCGTGGCGGTGGCCCTGTGGTTCGCCAACCTCTTCTCCATCTTCTACTACTACGCAGCGCTCGCCGTCCTGGCGCCGCTTGTGCCCTGGGTCGTGGTCCGCGCGCGGACCTTCCAACTCCGCAATTCCCGGCACCGCGGCATCGCCTTCGACTTCAAGGGACGGTTCTGGGACGCCGCCGTCTGGTATCCGCTGATGGCCGTTGCGTCCATGGTCACCCTGGGGCTGGCCTGGCCATTCAGGGTCTTCGGCCGCGACCGCTTCCTCATCACCGAGTCTCGCTTCGGCAACAAACCGTTCCGCTTCATCGGCGAAGCCAATCCCTACTACGGCGTCTACGTGGTCGTCTGGGTGCTGACCATGATTCTGTTCATCGGCTCCTGCTTCGTTCTCATCAGCCTGACCTTCAATCCCGATTCTGAAGCGCAATCTCCCGCGGCGAACTTCGTCATGCCGGTGTTCTTCGCCCTGGTGGGGCTGGTCTCGTTCGTCTACATACGCACCCGCCTGCTCAGCTACCGCTGGAGTTGCACCCAACTCGGCGACAGCGACTTCATCCTGCAACTCTCCTTCGGAACCATGTTGTGGCTCTACGCCAGCAACACCGCCCTGATCATCGCCACCTTCGGCCTGTTCGCGCCGTTCGCCAGAATCCGCGTGCTGCGCTACGTCGTGGATCAGTTCCTCGTCATGCAGCCGGTAGGCGAGGTCACGTTCGAGGCCGGCGACGCCCAGCGCCTGGGCGCCACGGGCGCCGAGGCGGCGGGCGAGTTCGGCCTGGAGATCGGGATATGAGCGCCGTTGCCTGCCACTACTACGACGGTCGCACCTCGACCCGGCGAGACGCGGAGCTGACGATCACCGCCGAAGGCGACTTGATCGTCGCCATCGACGGCATCGACTCGCGCCGGCTCCATTCTCTGGCGGACTTCCGGATTCCCAACCGAATCGCCAACACCCCGCGGCATATCCGCCTGCCCGACGACGCCTCGTGCGAAGTGCGCGACAACGACACCTTGGACGCAATGCAGGCCCGCGCCGAACACGACCCCAAACCACTCGGCCGGCGCTTCGAGCGACTTCTCCATCGGCTCGACAGCAACTGGCGCGGAGCAGCAACGGCACTGGCCGTCACGGCCGCGATCCTGTTCTCGTTCACCGAGTGGGGTGCGCCAGTCGTTGCCAGGATCGTCGTCGCGGCGACGCCTCCCGAGGTCGAAGCGGTCATCGGCGAGAACCTGATGACCCTGTTGCTCCAATTCGACCTCCTCGAGCCCTCCAAGCTCGATGAGAACAGGCAGAACGACATCCTGATCGCCTTCTACGCGATGAGAGACGATGCAGGAGTTGAGGCGGTACAACTCGGGTTCTTCTCCGCACCCGGCTTCGGTCCGAACGCCTTCGCTCTCCCGGGAGGCACGGTCGTCATCACGGATCAACTCGTCGAGTTGGCCGAGAACGACCAGGAGATCGTCGCGGTCCTCGCCCACGAAGTGGGGCACGTGTCGGGCCGGCACGTCATGCGGCGCCTCGCCCAGACCTCCTCCATGCTCGTCCTGTGGACCGCCTTTACCGGTGATGCGTCGGTCGCCGCGCTGTCCATTCTGGCGCCTGAGCGGTTGCTGGCGCAGCGTTACTCGCGCGCCTTCGAACGCGACGCGGACCAGTTCGCCTTCGACTACCTGCTCGGAGCCGGCATCCCGCCGACTCGCCTCGGCGACATCTTGCAGCGACTCGAAGGGGCCCACGCGCGGAGCGGCGTTGCCAACTGGCTGGCCAGCCACCCGGGGGCAGAGGAGCGCGCGCGAAGCGCAGCGGAAGCCAAGGTAAGAGCCGGCGGCGGCGAAGCCGGGGAGTGACCGCCGCGGACGAAGGGGCGTATTCTCAACACACACGACCGATGCAAGCCACCAGGGCCGCGGCCGCCGACCGGGCCCGCAGCAGGAGGAAACCGGCATGCAGAAACTGACCCAGGCCCAGCGTGAACAGTGGGCGATCGACGGCTATATCCGTGTCGAACAGGCGCTGTCGCCGGACGAAGTCGCGTTCTTCGACGCCGAACTCGACCGCGTCCGCCAGCTCCCGGGCTGGGAGCCGAACCCGGACGGACCGCTGGGCCACTACGCCTGGCTCGACCACGCGATCGACCGGGACCCCGGGGGCTTCATGGACCGCCGCGTGCTGCTGCACTACGACCAGGCGTTCCTCGACCTGATGGACGCCTCGCCCGTCTTCGACCTGGTCACCGACATCATGGGCCCCTACGTCGTGCTCAGCATGAGCCAGGCGATCGTTCGTCCAATCCCAAATGGCCCGGCTACACCCACACCGACGGCGGCGAGGCGCTCCGCCGCATCCGAGTGACGGAGACCAGCCTGCCGCTGGCGATGAAGGCGCTCTACCTGCTCTCCGACGTCACGGACGACGACTGCGGCAACTTCACCGTCTTCCCCGGCAGCCACGTGCGGCCGTTCCCTGATCGCCCCTACCCGCCGCCGGGACCGCAGACCCCGGGAGCGGTCCAGCTCACCGGCAAGGCCGGCGACTGCATCCTCTTTCCGCACTCCCTGTGGCACGGCCCGTCGGTCAACGCCTCGCCGCGCGCCCGCAAGACGATCCTCTACAACTACTGCCAGTTGTTCCTGCGCACGTATGACCCGGAACCTACCGCGGAGATCCTCGAACGCTGCACTCCGCGCCAGCGCCGCCTGCTCGGCGACCTCGGCTACGAGTTCCGGCCTGGCTCGTACTTCTACGCGCCGCAGGATCAGGTAGGCGTGATCGTGGGCGAGGGTTCGGGGTAGCCCCTGAGGGGCATGGAGATTCTCGCGACCGCAAGCCGCGTCTCAGGGCGGATCAGCGTACGGCTCGTCCTCCGGGACGAACTCCGCCTCCTCCCGCGCCGCCCCGCTCCACTCGCGCATCGCCTTCGTGTCGAGCAGGCCTCGGCAGTAGTCCGCGGCTTCGCGATCCAGCGGCGGCTCGTAGGTCGCGAACCGAGAGGCGACCGGCAGGAAGTAGGCGTCCGCGGCCGAGAAGGCGCCAAACAGGAACCGCCCGTCGCCGCCGAACTCGGCCCTGGCGCCGCACCACAGGGCGGTCAGCCGACCGATCTCGTCCATGACGTCCGGCGCCTGACCCTTGCCCGGATAGCTCGAGCGAATGTTCATCGGCATCGCGGAGCGTAGGGCCGGATAGCCGGAGTGGAAGGTCGCGACCAGGCATCGCGCCCGTGCACGGGCTCTGCCGTCCGCCGGCCAGATGCCGCGGTCGGGATACAAGTCGGCCAGCCGCTCTGCGATCGCGGAGGTATCGAAAGTGGCGAAGCCCTGCCCGGGCTCGCCCTCCCAGAGCACCGGCACGAGGCGCGTAGGCGACAGCCCGGCGATGTTCTGCTCCCAGTCCTCCGAGTCGAACTTCAGCATCCGTTCCGTGAACGGGATGCCGAGCTCGGTCATCAGCGCCCAAGGCCGGAGCGACCAGGACGAGTAGTTCTTGTTGCCGATAACGAGGGTGAGCGGTTGCGTCATGGGCGGCGGAGGCTACACAACAACGGTTGACGGTGTCAGGCCAGGCGCTATCCTGAAAGATCGTGTCCCGCTGCAACCCAAGCGTCCGACTCGCTTTGGCCGTGGCCCTTCTCCTGGCCGCTCTGTCCAGCGCGCCGCTCGCCGCTCAGGCAGCCTCGAACGGACCACCGCCCGGCGACATCGACGGACTGTGGGACTTCGCAACCGCGACGCCACTTCAGCGGCCGTCGGCCTACGCGGAGCAGGAGTACTTCAGCGCCGAACAGGCCGGCCAGTTCGAACGCGACACGATCGAGCGTCGCGCCGAGGCGCAGAAGCGGCGCCCGAGCGTCCACGCGCCCTACTGGCTCGACCACGGCCGCAACGTGCAGGAGTCACGCCGTACATCGTTGATCTTTGACCCGCCCAACGGCCGCATCCCGCCGATGACCGAGGACGGCCGACAGCGTGCCCAGGAACGGCGCGACCGGCGCGCGCGGCCGCCGGCCGGACCGGAGGACCGCAACCTCTGGGAACGCTGCCTGATGGGCTTCAACGCCGGACCGCCGATGAACCCGGGGGCCTACAACAACAACGTGCTGATCCTGGTGACGCCGGACACGGTGGCGCTCCTCAACGAGATGGTCCACGAGACCCGGATCGTCCCCCTCGACGACCAGCCACGGCTGCCCGAAGACCTCCGCCAGTTCAAGGGCGATTCCCGTGGAACCTGGGACCGCGAGACCCTGGTCATCGAGAGCCGCAACTTCGATCGGCGTATCAGCTTCCAGGGCTCAGGCGGCAACATGCGCCTGACCGAGCGCTTCACCCGTTTCGACGACAACACGCTGATCTACGAGTACACGATCGACGACCCGGAGTCCTTCAACCGCCCGTGGAGCGCCCGGATGGAAATGAAGAAGTCGGACCAGGCGCTCTTCGAGTACGCCTGCCACGAAGGCAACTACGGCCTCAAGAACATCCTCGAGTACGCCCGCGCTAGCGAGAAGCGGGCCGAGCAGGCTCCAGCAGAGTGACGTCCGGGAGCCGCGCCGCCTCGCGGTCGAAGGTGTAGAGGGGCACGGCCCCGGCTCGTCTCGCCGCGGCCGCAATCATGCGGTCGGCAAGGTCAGCACCGCCACGACGGTACTCCCGTGCGGCGCGCGCCACATCGCCGGCGGCCTCGACTTCCAACGCCGCCGACTTCAACAGATCGTTGAAGACGATTGCCAACCGCTCCCGCCTGAACCCGTAGTGGTTCTTGAGGACCCAGACCAACTCGATCGCCACCTCCCGGCTGACGTACCCCGGTTCTTCAACCGTCAACTCCTGTAAGAGCGCTGCCGCCGCCCTGGCCTGTCCCTCGTCATCCCGGACAAGGAACCGGAGAAGGATGTTCGTGTCGAGCGCGATCACTCGCGACGTGCTCCGCCAACGGCCGCACGCTCCTCTTCCTCCGACATCGGACGCCAGTCGCTCCCCAGCACTCTGCGACACGCTCCCTCGGCAATGGCGCGATCCATGTCCTCCAGGGTCGCGGGAGGCCCGTCGTACTCCAGCACGCCGAACAAGCGGCTGAGCGGCAGCACCGGCGCGATGCGTACTTCCCCGTCGTAGATGAAGTAGCGCACCCGATCCCCCGCTTTCAGCTCAAGCGCTTCACGCACCTCCTTGGGCAGGGTCGTCTGCCCCCGGGAAGTAACGGTTGATTCTGGCAAGCGAGATGGAGGTGGCGCATTCATCCTTCTAGTCTGCACTACTCATCGCTATCCTGCAAGGCCCTGCGACTCCACCGCCTCCTCTAACCCGGACTCGCCGCTTCGCGGCCGCGCGCACTCTTCTCCGCGGGTCAGAAGACCCGCGGCTATAGACCCGCGCTACAGCCGGCGAGAACCCGGGTGTCACGATCCGCGCCACCCGTGAACCAGTCCGTGCGCCCGTCATCGGACGCACGAATGGCACGCCGTCGCACCCAGTGGGCAACGCCGTCCAGCCCGGGTGCCACCGCCGCCGTCGCGCCGTCGCGCTGCCTCAGCCGCCGGACGCGACCGAGACGACGTCATCGCGGTGCGTCCACCAGTCGCTACCGGGGGGCGGGGTGGGCTGGAACAGGAAGACGCCGGAGGGCGCGAACTCGACGCCGCGGAGGCGCTTGCTGAAGGCCCTGATCTCGGAGTAGTTCCACATCATCGTGAACGGCTGGTCCTCGACGACGACGCGCGCGAGCTCGCGGTAGATCGCGGCGCGGGCCTCGGGGTCGAACTCGCGCCGGCCGCGTTCCAGCAGTTCGTCGACCCGGTCGCTCTTGTAGCCGACGTAGTTGCGGGCGTTGTCGTAGCTCGTCGAGTGCAGGCGGATGCTCCACTGGTCCGGGTCCGTCGTCACCTCGTCGGCGTCGGCGTGGGCCTGGAACTCGTGCTCCAGCAGGTGCTGCTCGTGGGTCGCGTTCTCGAAGATACGGAGCGTCAGCTCCACGCCGATGCTGCGCAGATCCTCGCGGTAGATGTCGGCCATCTTGACCGCGTCTGCGAAGGTCTGGGATTCACGCGCATAGTGGCGAAACTGTAGCGTGGCCATAGTCAGGCGCAGCAGAACTACCCAAGGCCGGCGCCCCCAGTTTGCGGCGCGAGCTGCAGTCGGTCAGCGCAGGCGGTCGATCCGCCGCCGGTCGCGCTTGGTCGGGCGGCCGGCGCCGCGACTCCGGTGGGCCGTCGGCAGCGCCACGAACGCGTCGCGGGGCGGCGGCGCCGGCTTCGGCGGGCTCAGGTCCTCGTAGAGTCGCGGCGCCTCGGCCTTCGGAAGCGGCCGCTCGCGCAGTTCGCGAACGACCAGGATCCGCTGCCAGTCGTCGCGGGCCTTGATCTCGACGCGGTCGCCCACCGCAAGCCGGCGGTGAGGCTTGGCCTGCTGGCCGTTCACCGTGACCCGGCCGGAGGTGCAGGCCTCCGCCGCCTTCGAGCGGGCCCGGAACATCCGCGACACCTGCAGCCATTTGTCGAGACGGTTCAAGGCTCCGATTCCACACCGTGAGCATGTCCGCGTGGCGCCACATCAGCGCCTGGACCAGCGTGCCAGTCAGCGCAAGTCAAGACGATGCGTCCTCTGTATCCTCTGGATGTCCCGCTTCTCCACGCCAGCCTCGGATGCGAACGAGGGCCAGTTGGCGGCCGCGTCGAGCACCCGATCGATAGCGCGACGCGCGCGCGGAATCTTCAGCCCGGAGGTCTCCCCGAATCTGAGCAGGTCGGCGCGTTCGAAACCGCTGCGCTTGCCCGCCATGCTCATCTGATGTTGACCGGTCCACGGGCCCCGCCGATTGTAGGCGAACGTCACGTCGTACGCCGGCGACAGCCGCCATTCCCCGCGGCGGTTCATCAGGAACGCGATGTTCTTCACGTGATCGTCCTGGTTCCGTGCGACGATGTTGAGAACGGTCCGGCGGTACTGCTCCTCGACCACCGCCATCCCGAGCCCTAGTTCGCGGATCGTCTCCATCGCCTGTTCGTACGAATGCGCGCCCGAATCGTTGTAGTCGAAGTGCCGCAACGCCCCAAGGGACTGCATGTGTCTCTTGCCTCCCGCCCTGTCGCGGTCGAACCGCCGCGTCATGAAGTGGCGCCGGCCGCCTTCATGATGCAGCCGGCACTCCGACATCTCGATCCCGGCCTCGCACGCCATCAGGTGATACGCGTACTCGATCCGGCCGTAACCCAGCCGGTCCGCCAGTTCACGGTCGCGGTTGCTGGTGATGCCGTCGAACTTCAGGATCCAGTGCTCGAAGCCGGCTTTCGTGTCCACCTGGCCGGAACGGAACTCCCCAGTGTTCCGATTCCAGGCGAGCACCGCCTTCGCCCGGGCGCCGCCCGCGGACGTTCCCACGCTGAGGATGTCCTCGAGCGCCTCGCGGTCGTCGAGCCGCCCGGACAGCCGGCCCCGCACGTCGAGAACCCAATTCGCGAGATCGACGAGTCGAGCGATCGCCACCCCGCCGCGCCGGCCTCCCCTGGGCGCCGCCGGTTGGAACTCCAATGCCCCCACGCCGCGCGTGCCGATGTAGCAGAGACGGTCCACCGGATTGAAGCCCTCGACACTCCGTTCGGTCTCCGCCAGCCAGACATCGATCAGCCTGTTGCCGAAGCTGTCCGGCAGCGAGTCCGCCACGAGGCCGGGCAGGCCCATGAACGACTCCCCGAGCGCGGGGAAGTCGTACGTCCCTTCACGCACGGGAATTGCCAGCGGAGAGACCTCGATGCCGGCCGGCAAGAACGCGTGATCGTACTGGAAGACCCCGACTCCCCGCCGGGCATCCCACGACACCGCGCCGATTCGGCGGCCCCACAGGTTCACGCTGGCGTCAGTCATTCAAGTCCTCGGCCCACGACCAGGGCTTTGCCGGCGGCCCGCCTTTCCGGGGGCGGGCGCGCCGCCGTTCCCGGCCGCCGGAGTCCACGCGTTCGATGGGCCGGATCTCCTGCGACGGCACGGCTTTCAGCAGACCTTCCGCCAGGCCGAGGACGATCGCGAGGCGCAGCAGGCTGTCCAGACTGCTTGGCTGACCGGCCTCGACACGGCGAAGCGTGCGCAGTCCTATTCCCGCGTCCTCGGCCAGAGCACTCTGCGTGACGTTCCTCGCAAGGCGCAGCTTCGCCAGACGACGCCCCAGTTCGGTCCGCAGCGCGCGGGAGGTCAGACTTCCACGGGTCATACCATCGGCCATGAATCGCTCCTGTACTCGCAGTCCCTCATGGTCTGACCTCATACTGCCGCTATTCCGAGGACATTGCAAGAGGCCATAAGTTGCCGTTACACGACCTATATCAGTATTTATAGGCCATACTATGCCTCTTATAAACAACACGGTCAGAATAGCCCGGCGGCACCCCCCCAGGGGGGCGCCAAGGCATCCCCGGCCGTGGGCTGCGGCCGGCGCCCGGTTAACGCTTCCCGCGCCGCGGCAGGTAGAGGTCGGTGATCGTGCCCTCGTACGCCTCGGCGGCGAAGGCGACCGTCTCGGAGAGGGTCGGGTGCGCGTGGACGGTCAGCGCCAGGTCGGCGGCGTCCGCGTTCATCTCGATAGCCAGCGCCGCCTCGGCGATCAGGTCGCCCGCGTTGACACCGACGATGCCGGCGCCGACGACCCGCCCGCTGCCGGGGTCGAACAGCAGCTTGGTCAGGCCTTCCGCCCGGCCGAGCGTCAGGGCGCGGCCGGAAGCGCTCCATGGGAAGACGGCCTTCTCGTAGGCCGTGCCGTTCTGCCGCGCCTCGGTCTCGGTAAGGCCCACCCAGGCGACCTCCGGGTCGGTGTAGGCGACGGACGGGATGACGCGCGCCTCGAAGCCGCTCTTCTCACCCGCCGCTACCTCGGCGGCGATCTTGCCCTCGTGGGTCGCCTTGTGCGCGAGCATCGGTCCGGGCACGAGGTCGCCGATCGCGAAGATGTGCGGCACGTTGGTCCGCTGCTGGTCGTCGACCGGCACGAAGCCTCGCCCGTCGACTGTGACGCCCGCGGCCTCGGCGCCGAAGCGGTCGCTGTTGGGCCTCCGGCCGGCCGCGACGAGAACGCGCCCGAAGAGACCGGAGCGAGACTCGCCGTCGTCACCCTCCATCGACACCATGAGGCCGTTCTTCTGGGCCTTGACTCCGGTCACGCGGGTCGCCGTGTGAATCGCCTCCAGCCGCTCGGCCAGCCGGCGCTGGAGCGGACGCACCAGATCGCGGTCGACACCGGTCAGCAGTTGCGGCAACAACTCGACGACCGTCACCCGGTAGCCCAGGGCGGCGTAGACCGTCGCCATCTCCAAGCCGACGATGCCGCCACCGATCACCAGCAACCGACCGTCCGGCTCAAAGCCGGGGTCGAGCTCCAGCGCGTCGGTCGAATCCCATACCCGCGGATCGCCGTCCGGCAGGCCCGGGATCATCGCCGGACGCGAGCCGACCGCAACGATCGCCT
Organism: Candidatus Multivorans sp.; assembly: GCA_965222875.1. Classification (GTDB taxonomy): domain Bacteria; phylum Acidobacteriota; class Thermoanaerobaculia; order Multivoradales; family Multivoraceae; genus Multivorans. The sequence continues at coordinate 341,173 of CBDCVC010000002.1, forward strand.
GCCCGAAGGTCAGAGTGCGCCGGCCGCCGTCTGCGTCCTCGATCTCGACCTCGTGAGGGCCGACGAAGCGGCCGTGGCCCCGTACGACCTCGACCTTGCGCCGCTCGGCGAGCTGGGCGAGACCGCCGGTCAGGCGGTCTACCACTTCGTTCTTCCAGCCGCCGAGCTTGGCCCGGTCGATGACGGGCCGACCGAAGTCGATGCCGTGGGCGGCGAAGTCCGCCGCCGCGTCGATCACCCTGGCGGCGTGCAGAAGCGCCTTGGAGGGAATGCAGCCGACGTTCAGGCACACGCCGCCCAGATTCGCGTCCGGCTCGACCAGTACGACCCGGCGGCCCAGGTCGGCGGCTCGGAAGGCGGCGGTGTAGCCGCCAGGGCCGGCGCCCAATACCAGGACTTCGGCGTCGACGTCGTCCGGTGCGGCGACCGGCGCAGGCGCCGACTCCGATGTGGCCGGTGAACGAACCGGACCGTTCCCTGCCGCCGGCGCCGCCTCGACCTCCAAGACCGCCCCGCCCCCCGGCGCCGCTGGCGGCGCATGCGGATGCCTCGGCCGCTCGGCACGCTGGTCGGGGTGCGACTCGTCCTCGGCGTCGAGCACGACGATCAGATCCCCTTCCGCCACCTTGTCGCCGAGCGACACCGCCACGTCGAGAACGACGCCGCTATGAGTCGACGGCACCTCCATCGACGCCTTGTCGCTCTCGAGCGTGATCAGTCCGGCATCGACGTCGAGGTGCTCGCCCGGCGAGACGAGCACCTCGACGACGTCGACGGAATCGAAGTCGCCGATGTCGGGTACGACGATGCGGATCGGTTCGGCCATGCCGCCAGCGTCAGAGCACGATCCGGCGGATGTCGGCCAGCACCGAGCACAGGTGGGTGGTGAAGCGGACCGCGTAGGCGCCGTCGATCACCCGGTGGTCGTAGGAGAGCGAGACCGGCAGCATGAGCCGTGGCGCCAGCCCGGCGCCGACGTAGACCGGCCGCCTCACCGAGCGCGACACGCCCAGGATGCCGACCTCCGGCGCGTTGACGATGGGCGTGAAGGCCGTGCCGCCGATGCCGCCGAGACTCGAGATCGTGAACGTGGCGCCCTGGATGTCGGCGGGACGGAGCTTGCGCTCGCGGGCGCGACCGCTGACCTCGGCCAACTCCCCGGCCAGTTCGTAGACGCTCTTGCGATCCACGTCGCGCACCACCGGGACGACCAGGCCGTCCGGCGTGTCGACGGCGACCCCCATGTGGAAGTAGCGCTTGAGGACCAGGGATTCTCCGTCCGGCGCCAGCGACGAGTTCATCTCCGGAAATTCGACCAACGACGCCGCGACCGCCTTCATCAGGAAGGCCAGCAGGGTCAGCCGGACACCGCGCTCGCGAACCTCCGCAAGGTGAGCCCGGCGGAACGCCTCCAGGTCCGTGATGTCGGCCTCGTCGTGCTGGGTCACGTGCGGCACGTTGAGCCAGCTCCGATGGAGGCTCGCCGCCGACAGCTTGCGGATGCGGCTGAGCGGCTTCGACTCGACCGGCCCGAACTTCGAGAAGTCGATCTCCGGGACCGGCGGAATGCCCGCGCCCGCGACTTGGGGGCCCCGGCCGGTCATCACGTCCTTGACGAAGCCCTCTACGTCCTCGCGCAGGATCCGTCCCTTGGCGCCGGTGCCGGAAACCCTCCGCAGCTCGACGCCCAGCATGCGCGCGAACCGCCGCACCGCGGGGCTGGCGTGCGGCGGGGTCGCCGAAGCGGCCGGCCCCGAGGCTGCCGGCGGCGGCGGGCGGCGTCCTCGCCGCGACGGGCGCGGGGTCTCGGCGGACGGGGCCGGGGCCGCCGGTGGTGTGTCAGCAGGAGCCGCCGCTTCGACCGCTTCCGCTGCCTTCTCCACTGGAGCGTCCGCAGGCTCGATCGTGAGGATCAGATCGCCTTCGCCGACCTGGGCGCCGAGTTCCACCGCGATCTCCACCACCCGGCCCGCGGCAGGCGACGGCACTTCCATCGAGGCCTTGTCGCTCTCGAGCGTGATCAGCGACTGGTCGACCGAGACCTCGTCGCCGACGCCGACCAGGACCTCGACCACATCGACCTGGTCGAAGTCGCCGATGTCGGGAACGACGACGGGAAGGGTCTCGCTCACGCGGTGGCCGGGTTCGGTGCGTTCGGGTCGATGCCGTAGGCCGCGATCGCCTTGGCCGGCGCCTCGGATTCGACTTCTCCGTTGTCGGCCAGGGAGGCCAGCGCCGCGACCACGATGTGCCTGCGGTCGACCTCGAAGAAGGAGCGCAACTGCTCGCGGGTGTCGCTGCGGCCGAAACCGTCGGTGCCGAGCGTCCGGTACGGACCGGGGACGAAGGCGCGAATCTGGTCGGTGAAGACCTTCATGTAGTCGCTCGCGGCGACGGTCACGCCTCCGCGCCCAGTCAGGCACTGGCGGACGTAGGACACTCTCTTCTCCTCGCCCGGATGCAGGCGGTTCCAGCGCTCGACCTCGATTCCGTCGCGCCGCAGCTTGTTGAAGCTGGTCGCCGACCACACCTCGGCGGACACCTTCCAGTCCGCCTCCAGCATCTCGGCCGCGGCCTCCGCCTCGCGCAGGATGGCGCCCGAGGCGAGCAGCGTCGCGCGCCGGCGGTGGCGCGAGCCGGGGCGGATCCGGTGCAGGCCGCGCCGGATGCCGTCTTCGGCGCCGGCGGGCATCCTGGGGTGCTCGTAGTTCTCGTTCAGCGTCGTCAGGTAGTAGAAGACCGGCGCCTCCTCGGCGTACATCCGTCGCAGACCGTCCTGGAGGATCACCGCGAGTTCGTAGGCGTAGGTCGGGTCGTAGGAGACGCAGTTCGGGACCGTCGACGCGGCCAAGTGGCTGTGGCCGTCCTGGTGCTGCAGGCCCTCCCCGTTCAGCGTCGTCCGCCCCGAGGTGCCGCCGATCAGGAAGCCGCGCGCCTGCATGTCGGCCGCGGCCCAGATCAGGTCGCCGACCCGCTGGAACCCGAACATCGAGTAGAAGATGAAGAACGGGATCATGTGGAAGCCGTGGTTGGCCGCCGAGGTGCCCGCCGCCATCCAGGAGCAGAGCGACCCGGCCTCGTTGATTCCCTCCTGCAGGATCTGCCCGTCCCGGGCCTCCTTGTAGGGCGCGATCTTGTGCGCGTCGACCGGTTCGTAGAGCTGGCCGGTGGGGGCGTAGATGCCGAGCTGCCGGAACATGCCCTCCATGCCGAAGGTGCGCGCCTCGTCGGCGACGATCGGCACCAGGCGGTTGCGTATCTTGGGGTCGCGCGTGAGCAGCGTCAGCAGCCGTACGAACGCCATCGTGGTCGAGAAGCGGCGCCCCCGGCTCGACCGCAGCAGGGCGTCGAAGGCCGAAAGCTCCGGCACCTCCAGCGACATGGCGGACAGCTCCCGCGCCGGCAGGTAGCCGCCCAAGGCTTCGCGCCGCTCCTTCAGGTAGCGGATCTCCGGGCTGTCGTCCGGCGGACGGTAGAAGGGGGTCTCCTCCAGTTCCTCGTCAGAGACCGGGATGTCGAGCCGGTCGCGGTAGCCGGTCAGCGCCCGCAGCCCCATCTTCTTCTGCTGGTGGGTGATGTTCATCCCCTCGCCGGCCTCGCCCATGCCGTAGCCCTTGACCGTCTTGGCCAGAATGACCGTCGGCTGCCCCGTGTGCCTGACCGCCGCCGCGTAGGCGGCGTAGATCTTGTGCGGGTCGTGGCCGCCCCGGTTCAGCCGCCAGATGTCCTCGTCGGTGAGGTGGGCCACCATCGTCTTGAGTTCCGGGTACTTGCCGAAGAAGTGCTCGCGCACGAAGCCGCCGTCCTGGCTCGCTTTGTACGCCTGGTACTCGCCGTCGACCGCCTCCTCCATGCGCCGCCGCAGCAGTCCGTGGCGGTCGCGGGCGAGGAGGGGATCCCAGTACGACCCCCACACGACCTTGATCACGTTCCAGCCGGCGCCGCGGAAGACCGCCTCGAGTTCCTGGATGATCTTGCCGTTGCCGCGCACCGGGCCGTCGAGCCTTTGCAGGTTGCAGTTGACGACGAAGATCAGGTTGTCGAGCTGCTCCCGTGAGGCCAGCGAGATGGCGCCCAGGGACTCCGGCTCGTCCATCTCGCCGTCGCCCATGAAAGCCCAGACCTTGCGGCGCTCGGTGTCGAGCAGGTCGCGGTCGTGGAGGTACTTCATGAACCGGGCCTGGTAGATCGCCATCAGCGGTCCGAGCCCCATGGAAACCGTCGGGTACTGCCAGAAGCTCGGCATCAACCAGGGATGGGGATAGGACGAGAGGCCTCCCGGCCCCGCCTCGCGCCGGAAACTGAGCAGGTCCTCCTCGCTCAGGCGGCCCTCGAGGAAGGCGCGGGCGTAGATCCCGGGCGACGAGTGGCCCTGGATCATGACCAGGTCGCCGCCATGGTCCGCGGACGGAGCGTGGAAGAAATGGTTGAAGCCCACGTCGTAGAGCGTCGCGGCGGAGGCAAACGACGCGATGTGCCCGCCGAGCCCCTCGTAGTCCTGGTTCGCCCGCACCACCATCGCCATCGCGTTCCAGCGGATGATGCTGCGAATCCGCCACTCGAGGTCCGCGTCGCCCGGTGACGGCTCCTGCGCCGGCACCGGAATCGTGTTCAGGTAGGCGGTCGTCGCCTTGTAGGGCAGGTAGGCGCCGGAGCGGCGCGCCTTCTCGACCAGAGCCTCGAGCAGGTAGTGGGCGCGCGAAGGGCCTTCCCGCTCCATCACCGCTTCCAAGGCCTCCAGCCACTCGGCGGTTTCCGCCGGGTCGACGTCCTGGCGCGCCTTGTCGATGGGGTCCATGTACATCTCTTTGCGATTCCCCTGGGAACTCGGGTGGCGCGTTCCCCGCCACCCGCGAACCACTCCGCGCGTCCGTCATCGGGCGCGCGGATGGCACGCGGGCATCCTGCCCGCATCCGGCCCGAAGCGCCGGCTTGTTTGCCTCCAGCGCAACGCTCCGAACTCCGATTCTATTCGCCCGGCCGGTTCGGCCGCTGTGGCGCGACGGCAGCCGGCCGGGCAGAGAGCGCAACGACTGCTATGGTTTGACGCGCTGGGTGTGGCTGGAACGACAGCCTGAGACCGCGTTGGACTGGCTCCGTGGCCAGGCCTGGACGCGGAAGCCTTTGAACCTGAAACGGTTGACACCGACGTAGGGAATGCAGCCATGACGATTGCTGACCGAATCCCGCAGACCGCCGCTCCTCTGCTGAGCCGCGACCCCCTCCCCAACTCCCGCAAGGTCTACGTCGAGGGTTCGGATCCCTTGATCCGCGTACCGATGCGCGAGATTTCCCAGTCGCCGACGATCGCCGGCGCGGGCGCGTCCGCCGCTAGCGGCCTGGCCGCGCTCGGGCCGAAGGAGCACAACCCGCCGGTCGTTGTCTACGACACATCGGGGCCCTACACGGACCCGGAAGTCGAGATCGACGTCCGCCGCGGTCTGGCGCCGCTCCGCCTGCCCTGGATCGAAGCGCGAGGCGATGTCGAGAAGCTGGACCACGTGTCGTCGCGCTACGGCCGCGACCGCGCCGCCAATCCCCGGCTCGACCAGGTCCGCTTCGTGGCCGGCCGCCGTCCGCTGCGAGCCCGGGCCGCCAGCCGCGTGACCCAGATGCACTACGCAAAGCGCGGCGAGATCACGCCGGAGATGGAGTATGTCGCCATCCGCGAGAACCAGCGCCGCGATGAGGTGGCCGCCGAGATCGCGGCCCAGCACGCGGGCGAGAGCTTCGGGGCCGCGATTCCGCAGACGATCACGCCCGAGTTCGTCCGCTCCGAGGTCGCCCGAGGCCGCGCGATCATCCCCGCCAACATCAACCATCCTGAACTCGAGCCGATGGCCATCGGCCGCAACTTCCTGGTCAAGATCAACGCGAACATCGGCAACTCGGCCGTCACCTCGTCGATCGAGGAGGAGGTCGAGAAGATGGTGTGGGCGATCCGCTGGGGCGCCGACACGGTGATGGACCTCTCCACCGGCCGCAACATCCACGAGACGCGGGAGTGGATCCTCCGCAACTCGCCGGTGCCGATCGGCACCGTACCGATCTACCAGGCTCTGGAGAAGGTCGACGGCCGGCCCGAAGAGCTGACCTGGGAGATGTTCCGCGACACCCTGATCGAACAGGCCGAGCAAGGCGTGGACTACTTCACGATCCACGCCGGTGTCCTGCTCCGTTACGTGCCGCTGACAGCCAGGCGGCGCACCGGGATCGTCAGCCGCGGCGGCTCGATCATGGCCAAGTGGTGCCTCTCCCATCACCAAGAGAGTTTCCTCTACACCCACTGGGATGACATCTGCGAGATCATGGCCGCCTACGACGTCTCCTTCTCGATCGGCGACGGGCTCCGCCCCGGCTCGATCGAGGACGCCAACGACGAGGCCCAGTTCGCGGAACTCAAGACCCAGGGCGAGTTGACCCGGCGCGCCTGGGACTTCGACGTCCAGGTGATGAACGAGGGCCCCGGTCACGTGCCCATGCACATGATCAAGGAGAACATGGACAAGCAGCTCGAGTGGTGCGACGAAGCGCCCTTCTACACCCTCGGCCCGCTGACCACCGACATCGCCCCCGGCTACGACCACATCACCTCCGGCATCGGCGCCGCGATGATCGGCTGGTTCGGCACCGCGATGCTCTGCTACGTCACCCCCAAGGAGCACCTCGGGCTGCCCAACCGTGAGGATGTCCGCGAAGGCGTGATCACCTACAAGATCGCCGCCCACGCCGCCGACCTGGCGAAGGGCCACCCCGGCGCCCAGGCCCGCGACAACGCGGTCTCCAAGGCCCGCTTCGAGTTCCGCTGGGAGGACCAGTTCAACCTCTCCCTCGACCCGGAACGCGCCCGCGCCTTCCACGACGAGACCCTGCCCCAGGAAGGCGCCAAGGTCGCCCACTTCTGCTCCATGTGCGGCCCGAAGTTCTGCTCGATGGAGATCACCCAGCAGATCCGCGACTACGCCGCCGAGAAGGGGCTTGAAGACGCGGAGGCCGTGGCCGCGGGGTTGAAGGAGAAGGCCGGCGAGTTCCAGCGGGCCGGCGGCGAGGTGTACCTGCCGGCGAAGTAGGCCGGCGGGGCTCGGGCGCTAGTCGATCCTGTGCGGCAGGTCGCCCGGTGGCAAACCGGCGAGTCCTCTGGCGATGTAACCGAGCGCCTCGGTCAGCCCGCTGCTCATGACACTTTGGGCGCGTAGCGCAAGTTCGAACTCGCCACGGCTGGAGGCCGCGTGAACAATCTTATGGAGCGCGAAGCTAGCTCTCCGCTCGGGGTTCTCCAACCTGCCCAACGTCTCAAGCGCCTGGTCGCCCAGACCGGCTTTGGCCTGAGCATGGGTGATCGCTTCCAGTGCCCAGACCAAGGGGTGCGTCCCCGCGCAACACCTCTGGATCGGGACGCCGCTGAGACGCTCAAACAAGCCGACGGCTTCGGCAAAGGTCGCCTGGGCCGCCCACATCTCGCCCGCGGCTGCCTGGGCCTCCGCTACCTCGACCAGGAGATACAGTCGACTGAAGCCGCGGCCGACTCGATTGGCGGTCCGTAGCGCTTCGTCGAAGTTACCCGCTCCAGCCTGCGCTCTCGCGGTCCTCGCCAGCGCACCGTCCGTCCTGAGCGACTTGAATTCCGGACCGTCGGCCTCGTCGCGTGCCCACCGATCATCCCGAGGCGCGGTGGCGATCCTCTGAAGAGTGAACTCCGCACGCGCGTAGTCGCCCACCGCGGCTTGCGCCACGGCTACATCCTCCAGGTCCCTCGCGTGGTCCAACTCGGCCGCATCAAACAGCGCCGACAGGGCGGTTCGAACCGCTGCGTCGCCCTGCGCTTCCTTCGTAGCCGCGACGTCCACCAGGACCAACAGGCGCTCGCGCGGGAGGTCGAGCCGCTCGTGGAGCGCGAGAGCCGCCTCGACCTTCCCCTCTGCGGCCATGATCCTCGCCACCGAGGCAACGGTCCCGCAGTAGGGCTTCGCTTCGCAGGTGTTCAGGCCGACGTACGCGTCGGGAGGAGTTGCCGCCGCCGCGCGAAGATGCTCGGCCGTCCCAAGTGTCGCCCCAAAATCCCCCGCCTCGGCCTGGGCGTAGGCGATCGATCGCACCACCCCCACGCGGCGCCATGAGTCCTCCATCTGGAGCGCCGCCTCCAGGGCCGCCTGGGGATGCTCTGGTTCGGCAAGCGTCCGAGCCACCGCCAGAGAATGATCGGCCGCAATCTGACGCGCCCTCTCCACGTCGCCGCGTTCAACGAGAGCCGCCACGACTTGACGCAGCAGGTAGGCGCGGTACTCGGAATTCTTGACCTGCTCGGCGATCCAGCGGGCACCGTCCAAGTCTCCTGACTCCACCAACGCTCGGCTCATCTTGCCGATGACGTACCGGCGCTGCTCCGCCTCGGTAATCATCTGGGCAGTGCCGACCGCAGCCCTGAGCTGACCAGCACTGACCTGCACGACGGCAGCACCGCCAAGCGTTCGATCCCGGCCGTCCTCGTCGTTCACAAGCCGCAAGGCCTCGTCCGCCAAATCGGCAGCCGCGCCTACCGCGCCGGCCCTGACCAGAGCAGACGCGAGCCCCCCGAAGAAGTCGATCCGCCAGTAGGCGTCGTCGTCCCACTGGCCATCTGCCGCACTCTTGGCAGCCGCCAACGTTCTCAACGCGGCCGGTTCGTCACCCGCTTCGATCAGACCCGACGCAGCAGCAAGCAACTGTCTCGGCTCGGCCCGACCGGAAGCGAGAATCGCAGCCGCAGATTCTCGCAAGAAGGCATTGGCGCCCTCGCGGTCGCCCACGTCCCTGCGAGCCGCAGCCACTCCTTCCATGGACCACACCTTGCCGATCGCAATCCTCTCCGCCTCATCCAGCACGCAGTCCGGCGTCGGCGAGGCCAGACACCTCCGCCATTCCTCGGAAGAGTCCAGCAGCGCCGCGATATCGCGGGCCGGCACCGAGATCCGGGTCGGCGGGTCGCTCCCGCCGGCCGCGCGTTTGTCGCCCCGATCACCAGCGGTCGGCAGCAGGGCCGTCATGGCCACAAACCGGCCACGCTCGTCGAAGAACGCCGTACCGGCGTCACTCAATGGAGCGGCGGAGCGATCGGCCGCGGGTCGCGGATCCGGACGGGAGGCGAGAGCGGCGGCTGCCTCGCGATCCACTGGATTGGATGGCGTCCCGACGAGACCGCGACGTACGGTCAGGACGTACCCGTCAGCCACGCTCACCGTGAAGATCTGTTGATGCGGCCTGACGCCGGAGGCCGCCGAGCCGGACCGGGAAACCGGCGCGAACTCGACCGGAGACGAGCGCCAGAACGGCTCCACCAGGAAGAGAAGGCATGCCCTTCCTTCCTCGTCGCGCGCCGCGAGAATCGCCGGTACGCCCTCGGCGGGCCGGGCGACGGGCTGCTTCCAGGTTTCGTGCACCGTGATCGCCGTCGCGCCGACCAGCACGCTGCAGCTCGTGGCGACCTCGTTTGTGCCCACGACAACACCGTTCCCAACTCCGCCGCCGGACGTGCGGACGAGGACGACCAGGCCGGAATCGATGATCCGCTGGGGCGAGGCGAAAGCGATCGGGCCCACGGCCAAAGTGCTTGCCAGCATGGCCAGCACGGCACCCATTGCCCGCCGCCGCGTGGATTGCGACCGCAGTCGCTGCCATGACGCCATTCGCCAATCTCCGAACCCGTAAGGCATCTGTTGCCCTCAAGCAACCCGGTCCGAAACGCGTTTCTTCCGAAGAAGCGGAACCGCGACCAGCGTGGCTTCCCGTCCCCAGCAGACCTACCCGTCGCCAGTTCGACCCTCCGAAGCTAAGATCGGCGACCGCCATGACGGGCAGCAACGGAGAAAGCCGCCAGGAGAAGTTCTCGGGCACCAAGGAGGTGGCGGAGCGCCTGCGCTTCGACATCGCGCCTCTGCAGCGCTACCTCGAGGAGCATGTCGAGAGGTTCTCGGGCAAACTCAAGGTGCGGCAGTTCAAGGGCGGGCAGTCCTGCCCCACCTACCTGCTGGAAGCCGGCGGCAAGAGCTACGTGCTGCGCCGCAAGCCGCCGGGCAAGCTGCTGCCTTCGGCGCACGCGGTGGACCGCGAGTATCGGGTGATGACGGCGCTCGGCGACACGGACGTGCCGGTGCCGCGGACCTACTGCCTGTGTACCGACGAGTCTGTCGTCGGCACCATGTTCTTCGTCATGGAGCACGTCAAGGGCCGGGTGCTCTGGGAGGCCTTGCTGCCGGGCATGGAACCGAGCGAGCGGTTCGCGATCTACGACGCGATGAACCGGACGCTCGCCCGGCTGCACGCGGTGGACTACGAGGCCGTGGGGCTCTCGACCTACGGCAAGCCGGGGAACTACTTCCCGCGCCAGATCCACCGCTGGACGAAGCAGTACCTCGCCTCGGAAACCCGGGACATCCCGGCGATGAACGAGCTGATCGAGTGGCTGCCGGCGAACATCCCGGAGGACGACGAGACGACGATCGTCCACGGCGACTTCCGGCTGGACAACATGATCCTGCACCCCGAGCGGGCCGAAGTGATCGCGATTCTCGACTGGGAGTTGGGGACCCTCGGCCATCCGCTCGCCGACTTCAGCTACCACACGATGCAGTGGCAGATCCCGAAGGACAAGGGCGGTCTGAGGGGTCGCGATCTCGAGGCGCTCGGCCTGCCGACTCTCGAGCAGTACCGCGACGCGTACTGCCGGCGCACCGGCCGCGACGGCATCCCGCACTGGAACTTCTACCTGGCCTACAACCTGTTCCGAAGCGCAGGCATCGCCCAGGGCATCGCCGGCCGGGTGCGCGACGGCACCGCCGCGAGTTCCCACGCGAAGGAAGTGGGTGAATCCGTGCCTCGCACCGCGGGCCTGGCCTGGGATGTCGCGCAGCGGACCTGAACCCGGGGCCGCCCCCACCCTCTATACTCCCGCCCGCCCCCGCTCCCATCTGAATGGACTGGACCGCCATCCGCCTGTTGTACCTGAGCGAGCTCAGGTCGGCCCTGCGTGAGCGGTCGGTCCTGATCAACGGGATTCTGATCCCACTGTTGATGTACCCACTGATGATGTGGGTCATGTTCTCGGGCGTCCTGTTCGTCACGGCGCGCTTCGAGAGCTTCGACTCACGGGTCGAGATCACGGGCCTGCCCGCCGAGCATCGGGGCCTGCTCGAGCGCCTGGAAGACGACGGTCGAACGGAGATCACGGAAGTCGACGTGCCGCCGGCCGGCGCCGCGGCCGCGTACCGTGAGCAAGTCGAGGACCGCCTGCTTGCCGGCGAACTCGACGCCGCCCTGATCTTCGAGGCCACCAGCGATCCCCCGGGCAATGCCGCGGTCTCGCTCCTGAGCAACGGCTCGAGCGACCAGTCCCAAACCGCGCGCGGCCGCCTGGAACGCGCCCTCTCGGCCGAGCGCTCGGCCTGGCTCGACCGGATCGCCGAACAGCACGATCTGGACGGCGCCGAGTGGCAGGTCTTCGACGTGCGCTCGAACAACCTCGCCACCGGTCGCCAGATGGGGCAGTTCGTGATGGGAATGATGATCCCGCTGTTCTTCGTCTTCATGATCGCGAACGGCTGCCTCTACCCGGCCATCGACTCGACGGCCGGGGAACGCGAGCGGAACACCTGGGAAACCACGAGTACGCTCGCCACCCGGCGCATCAACATCGTGACCGCGAAGTATCTCTACGTCGCCACCATGGGTACCGTCGCCGGAGCGCTCAACGCGGCCGCCATGGTCGTCTCCTTCCGCTCCTTTCTCGGACCGCTCCTCGCCCGGTTGGGAGGCGGAGACGGGAACGGCTTCGCCTTCGAACTGCCCCTGTCGTCGCTGCCGGTCCTGCTCCTCACCGCCGTGCTGCTGGGCGCCCTGATCGGCGCCGCGATGATGATCCTCGCCGCCTTCGCCCGCACCTTCAAGGAAGGCCAGTCCATGGTCACACCGATCTACCTGCTCGTCATCTTTCCGGTCGTGGTCCTGAACGACCCGAGCATGGTGTTCACTCCGGCGCTCGCGAGCATCCCGGTCGTCAACGTCGTGCTGCTCCTGCGCCAGGCGATCGCCGGCAATCTGCTCTGGCTCCAGCTCGGGATCACGGTGGTGTCGAACGGCGCCGCGATCGTCGCCTGCCTGTGGCTCGCCTCGCGCGTCCTGCGGGTCGAGGAGATCGCCACCGGCGCCTTCGAGGGCAACCTGTTCCAGTTCCTGCGCCAGCAGGTCCGGCCGGCAGCCAAGGGAGCAAGACCGTGAGCACAGTCCAGGTCGAGGTCCAGGGCCTCTCCAAGAACTTCTTCGACCAGTCCCGGGGCGAGGTCAACGCGGTCCAGCAGGTGGACTTCGAGTGCCGCAGCGGCGAGATCTTCGGTCTGCTCGGCGCCAACGGGGCCGGCAAGACGACCACGCTGCGGATGATCTCCACCGTGCTCCAGCCGACGTCCGGAACTGCCCGTGTGCTCGGGCACGACGTCGTAAGCGACGCGGTGGAGGTGCGCCGCAACCTCGGCTTCTACTCGGCGAGCACCGCGCTCTACCCGCGGCTCACGGCGCGCGAAACGCTGACCCTGTTCGCGCGCGTGAACAAGTACCCGGCCGAGCGCACGAAGAGCCGGGTCGAGGAGATGATCGAACGGTTCGGCCTCGGCGACTACGCCGGCGCGAGAATCGAGAAGCTCTCGACCGGCATGAAGCAGAAGGTGTCGATCGCACGCACCGTCGTCCACGACCCGCCGGTGCTCATCTTCGACGAACCGACCGTCGGCCTCGACGTGCTGAACGCGCTCGACCTGCAGAAGGCGATCCAGGAACTGCGTGAGGACGGCAAGGCGATCCTGTTCTCGACCCACATCATGAGCGAAGCCGAGCGCCTATGCGACCGGATCGCGATCATCGACAAGGGGCGGATCCGCGCCTGCGACGACCTCGAGGGCTTGCGGGCCGCGACGTCCCAGCACTACCTCGAAGACATCTTCGTCCACTACGTCACCGCCAACGACGCCGCCTAGGCGGGACGCCGGATGAACCGCCGGACCGTCAGCGCGCTGGTTGTCAACGACCTGCGCCAGCTCGCCCGGAACCCCCGGGTGCTGGTGTTCGCGGTCGCTCTGCCGCTCCTCATCTGGCCGCTGATGTGGTTCCTGACCTCGCTCACCACGGAGCGGCGGCAGGAACGACTCGAGAGCCGCACCTACTTCTATGCCGTAGCGGACGACCCGTCGGACACCGAACACGCCCGCGACGCGGCGATATGGCTCGAACGGGCTCTCGCCGTCGTCGGCGACGAGGATCCGGCCGAGGATGCGGACGCATCGGACGGTCCCGCGGTGAATTTCGAGCGCGTCGAAGCACCTGCCGACTTCGCGGCCGCCCTCGACGAGGAAGAACTCCACGTCCTCGTCGCCTGGGAGCCCGGAACCGCCGACGACGGCGCAAACGAGGACGTGGACCGGGAGGCGGTCGAGAACACCGGGGACGGCGCACCACGCGTGGCCCTCTCCTACCGCGCGGACATCGACGCCTCGGACACCGCCGAGGCCTGGCTCCGGCGGGCCCTGCAACGCACGAGAGTCGAGGTCCGCGAGCAGCGTCTCGCAGCCGCCGGCTTCGAAGTGCCGCCGGGTGACCTGCTACCGCTCGAGCGGATCGAGACCGCCAGCGAGGACCAGACCTCCGGACTCTTCCTCGGACGCATCCTGACCGCGATCATCGTGATGATGATGCTCGCCGGCGGCTCGATCGTGGCCACGGACGCACTGGCCGGCGAGAAGGAACGCGGCACGCTGGAAACCCTGTTGACCACGGCCGCCAGCCGGATCGAGATCGTGACCGCGAAGAACCTCTCGATCCTGGCCGTCGCGTTCGCCACCAGCGTCCTGAACATCGCGAACATCGTGCTGTGGATGCAGCTCGACGTGATCGCCGCACCGGCGGGCCTGAAGCTGGTCATCCCGGTCGGCGCCGGCCTGCTGCTGCTCTTCCTGTACGCGCCGGCCGCGGTGCTCCTGTCCAGCAGCCTGCTGCTCGTCTCGGGCCGATCGAAGACCTACAAGGAAGCGCAGTTGCTGTTCGCGCCGGTGATGCTGGTGTCCCTGGCGGTGGCGGCGATACCCGTGCTGCCAGGCATCGCCCTGCGAAGCGCGATCGTCGTCGTGCCGATCGCCAACCTCGGCGTCGCCGCCAGGGAGATCCTGACGGGCCACTACGACTGGCCGCTGATCGCGGCCGCGTGGGCGGTCACCGCGGCAGCGGCGGCCGTGCTGGCCCGCGCTTCGGTACGGACGCTCTCAGCCGAGAAGCTGATCACCGCCAGCGACATCGACGCCGCCGACCTGACCGGTGGGCCGACGCTCTTCCCGCGCCGGGTCGGGCGCTGGTTCGCCGTCCTCTGGGCGCTGCTCCTGGTGTGGCAACTGAACATCGGCGGCGGTATCGACGGCCGCCTCCTGATTGTGATCAACATGGCCATCTTCGGCGCCGCCGCCTGGCTGATGATCGCGCGTTACCGGCTCCCCGTGCGGGAGACCCTGTCGCTGCGGGCGCCGCCGCCGGCTGCCTGGCTTGGTGTTCTGATCGGCGCGCCGGCGGGTCTCGTGCTCGCGGACGGCGTCGTCCGCCTCGCCAGTCTGGCGATGCCCATCCCGGAGGCGTGGATCGAAGCGATGGCGGAGACCCTGGGCGCCGACATCCCGGTCTGGCAGATGCTCATCTTCTTCGCGATCCTGCCCGGCATCTTCGAGGAAATTGCCTTCCGCGGCGTCCTGCTCCACGGCCTGAAGAGCCGGCTGACACAGGTGCAACTCGTCCTGGTCGCCGGCATCGCCTTCGGCTTCTTTCACGTCGATCTGTTCCGCATACCGCCCACGTCCCTGCTCGGCGTCCTGCTGGTGATCGCCGTCATCCGGTCCGGCTCGATCTACCCCGCCATGGCCTGGCACGCCCTGCACAACACCCTGGCCCTCGGCAGCGCCCGCGTCGAGCAGATCGGCCTACCGGACCAACCGACCTGGTGGCACTACGTCCTCGCCGCCCTGGCGATCCTCCTGGCCTTCCGGCTGATGCGGGAGAACCGCGAGCCGGCGAGCCAGCCCCTTAGTTGACCCAGGGACCGCGGTGTACGCGGTCGTCGTCGCCCTTCGGCTTATTGCCGCCCGGGACGACGCGGAATCGGCGCCGGCCGCGGTTCAGCTTCCGCTTCACGTACCAACGCTCGTAGCGAAGCCGCATCTCGCGCATCAGGCCCTTCGCGCGCCGTGGCCGCAGGAGAACGAACACGGCGCCGATCGCCGTGCAGATACCGAGGAAACCGGCGAGGTCGCCGTACCTCAGGAGGCCAACCCAGGCGAACGCGATCTCGATCCAGATGAACCACTTGGCGCGGATCGGCAGGACGAAGAACAGCATGATCGTGGCGTCGCGCCGGATCAGCGCGAAGGCGGCGATCACGATCGCGATCAGCATCCGCTGCCCCTGCATCAGAATGAACGCTGTCGTCCCCGCGCCCCCAGCGGACTGGAGCAGCACCTGCACCAGGCAGGCCACCAGCGCCGCCGCGCCCGCCGACATCCAGAGCAGATTCCAGAAGCGCTGCCGGCCCAGGGCCCAGCGCAGGTCGCCGGCGAACATGTAGAAGATCAGCAGTTCCACCAGGAACCAGATCGACGGCCCGCCCCAGCCCACCGCCGGATAGGTCGCGAGCTGCCAGATCATGCCCTGCTGCCATATCGAACTCGACAGCCGCATCAACCCCGGCACGAAGGCCAGCCCCGGCAGGAACTGCATCGAGAAGGTGACGAAGAGCACCCCAACGAGCAACAGTAGATCGCGTGCGTGCGGGCCCGACAGACCGCCGAAGCTCATCCTGCGCGCGTATGGCCCGCCACCCATCGTCATCGTGGGCGTGACCTTACCTAGGGAATGACCCGAAGACCTTCAAGCTCTGCGGCAGCCGAAAGGCGTTCGTCGAGACACACGAACGGAAGCGCGCCGCCGAACTGGTTCTGGATGAGCAGGGCTGCCCCGAGTTGGCCCGCGTCGGCGGCCCGGAGCGAATGACGCGCGAGCAGGAGGTCCGCCCGGGAGCGAACCGCGAGCACGTCCGTCACCTCATCCCAACGGGCAGCATGCATATTGAACCGCCCCAAGACCAGGCGGCGCTCCGAGCGAGACAGCACCCCCTCGCGGGCGCGCCTCTCGACGGCGCTGACGACTTCCGTGCGTGTCCACACCCAGGTGACGATGCCATCGTCCTCGGAGAGCCACTCACGAACCCGTCGGCTCTCCCGCTCGGCGAGAAACAGCGGAACGAGAGCGGATGCATCCCAGTACCTCACGCTACCCTGGACTCAAAAGCGGTCGGCACGGTCCTCGGCCAGCGCCTCGGAGATTCTCGCGTCGAGGGCGAGCGGCGGCTCATCGAGGATCCGGGCCGCGCCCCCTTTGCCCGGACGGATCACACCGGCACTGACGAGGCGCGTCCGCAGGTCATCGTCGTCCTTCACGGCCGGAGCGACCAGCCTGGCCACCGGCTTCCCCCGATCCAGCACCTGAACCTCGCCGCCCCGACGGACCTCGCGCAGGTAGCGAGACAGGTTCGCCTTCAGGTCGGAGATCGACACCGCAGTCACAGAGACCAATATAGTCTCTTCTCCGAGACCAGACAAGTCTCTCCCCGTTCGGGCCGCGCGCCGACACTCCGATCGCCGTCTGTATCATCCGTCGGGAGAGCGGCCGGCCGCCTCAGTTCATCACGCCACGGGAGACTCACGATGGATCGCGAAGCCGCATGGAAGACTGTCCAGGAGTTCGTCAAGGCGCCCGGCCTGCAGAAGCACATGCTGGCAGTCGAAGCAGCGATGCGCTGGTACGCCGAGCAGCTCGGCGGCGATCCGGACTCCTGGGGCCTCGCCGGCTTGCTCCACGACTTCGACTGGGAAGTTCATCCCACGCTCGAGCAGCATCCCACCGACGGCGCGCCCATCCTCCGCGAGCGCGGCCTGGACGAGGACATCGTCCGCACGATCCTCTCCCACAACACGGAAGGCACCGGCGTCGGGCGGGAGACCGCCCGCGACTACGCCCTGCTCGCCTGCGACGAGATCACGGGGCTCATCAGCGCGGCCGCGCTCATCCGCCCCAGCAAGGATGTGCGCGACGTACCGCTCAAGTCCGTCCGCAAACGCTGGAAGCAACGCGCCTTCGCCGCCGGCGTCGACCGTGAGCACGTCGAGGAAGTCACCGCTGATTTCAGCCGCGAGTGTTTTGACGGCGAACTCGACCTCTGGCAGCACGCAGGGAACGTGCTCACCGCCATGCAGGCGATTGCCGTCGATCTCGAGCTCGACGGTCGCCTGGCGCGGTAGCGCTCGCGGCCGAGAACGACAGTGTGCTACTGCGAACAACGGCAGTCTTGACTTTGTCATGTCTCCTGGTCACGATACCTGACATGAGCAAGAGTGGAACGCCTTCCTCGACTCTCTCGGCCCAGACTCCTTCGTTACGCGCTGGGCCACCCGGTTTCGCTAGCCAAGCGCCGGCTCTCGATCCGGCGGAAGTCGGTCGACGGCTAAAGAACGCACGCGAGGCAGCGGGCATAACGCAGGCGGACGCCGCGGCCGCTATTCGAGTGGCTCGCACGACGCTTCTGGCCATCGAGAAGGGGCAGCGGCGCTGGCAGCCGGCTGAGCTTCAGCGGCTCGCAGTGGCCTATGGCACCTCCGCGAACCAGCTCTTGCGGCGCGAGTCCGTGTATGTGGACCTTGCGCCCCGATTTCGGAAGGATGGTCGGTACGTCGAGGCGGAAGCGGGCGAGGCAGCCCGATCCCTGGTGGACTTCGTCAGGGCTGAGGTTGAACTCGAGAACCTCCTCGGCATCCAAAGGCCTCGAAACTTCCCCGCAGAGCGGCCACTCCTCCCCGGTGACGTCCGGATCCAGGCCGAGAGCGATGCGCTGGAGCTCCGCCAACGGATCGGCTTGGGTTTGGCGCCCGTTCGCGACATCGAGAGCCTGCTGGAACTCGAGTTTGGAGTGCGCGTCTACGTGCATCCGCTTCCCTCTCGAGTCTCTGGCCTCTTCGCCTACGACACCGACATCGGTGCGTGTGTGCTGTTGAACGCGAACCACCCTTTGACCAGACGCGCCCTCACCGCGGTCCACGAACTGGCCCATCTGGTTTCCGTTCGCCACGCTACGAGCATCCACTACCGCGACGACCGGCCCAAGTCCCGAGCGGAATTCTATGCCGACGCATTCGCCCGCGCGTTCCTGATGCCGCCAAGAACTGTCCTTGAGAAGTTCCGGGAGTACACGTCAGGGTTCTCCGCCCTGACTCGCCGTCACGTCATCTTGTTGAGTCACACCTTCGGCGTGTCGCGCGAGGCGGTGGTCCGCCGCATCGAGGAGTTGAAGCTCGTTCCGCGGGGCGCATGGGACTGGTTCCAGGCCAACGGTGGCACTACCGACAGGCAGACGGTAGAGGTTCTTGGCGGTCTGGCACCTGTTGAAACCGATACGGCTCACTCAGAGCGCTGCATGCCCCCCCGTATCGTCGCCCTTGCCGCCGAGGCGCATCGTCAGGACCTTCTCAGCGAGGGGCAACTGGCACGCCTCCTGAGTCTCGACCGGGTAACGCTCCGTCAGGTGCTCGACGAAGAAGCCGCGGAGGGCGAACCAAGTGCCGCCACCCCACTTTCTCTATAGCTTCGCCGGCCCGGTCGTTGCGGACACCAGCGTCGTCATCAACTTGAACGCAACCGGGTGTTCGGAGGCCCTCTTGGCCGCACTACCGAACCAGGTTCTCATTGCAGAGCAGGTCATGTGGGAGTTGCAGGACCAGCGGAGCCGCCAGTACGCGGACGCAGAAATGCTCTCAAACCTCGTCGACCTCGATCTCGTCAGGGTGATTGCCCTTGGGGAAACCGCCCACGAGATCTGGGCCGAGCTAGTCAGCGGGTCGGCAGCCACGACGCTAGATGACGGCGAGGCCGCCACGATTGCCGCAGCGATCGAACGGGGCGGCCTCGCACTCATCGATGAGCGAAAGGCCCTGCGAATATGCGCGTCGCGGTTCGAGGAAGTCGGCACGGGCACCACCGTCGATCTACTGCGGCATCCACAGATACAGGGAACCCTCCCGAGGGAGGAACTCGCTGACGCAGTCTTCAAGGCCGCCTACAGGGCCCGCATGGGAGTCCAGCACCACCATGCCGAATGGGTACTGGATCTGATCGGCCGCGAGCGAGCCGAGTTGTGCAGTTCCCTCAGGAGGATCCTGCGTGCCACCAAGTTCGCCAAACCACTACCGCCGAGCGAAGTTCACGAAGCGCGTGTGCGTTACGGCTTCGACGATGCTCCAACAGGATAGGCCCGACGCTCCCGCTACTTGCCCGCGGTCACGCCTTCACCGGATACCTACTCTCCACGTACTCCGCCACGATCCGGGTGAACTGTTCCGACAATTCCGCCGCGGTGCCGCGGAGCGTCGTGAACTGGCGTCCGTCGACGTAGACCGGGCAGGTCGGGGCCTCGCCCGTGCCGGGCAGGGAGATGCCGATGTCGGCGGCCTTCGACTCGCCGGGGCCGTTGACGACGCAGCCCATGACGGCGAGCTTCAGTTCCTCGACGCCTTCGTAGCGGCCGCGCCACTCGGGCATGTTCGCGTCGATGAAGTCCTCGACCTGGAGGGCGAGTTCCTGGAATGTCGTGCTGGTCGTGCGGCCGCAGCCGGGGCAGGCGGTGACGCTCGGCGCGAAGGCGCGCAGTCCCAGCGCCTGCAGGAGCTCCCGGCAAGCGTGGACCTCCTCGCGGCGGTCGCCGCCGGGACGCGGGGTCAGGGAAACGCGGATCGTGTCGCCGATGCCCTCGGCCAGCAGGACGGACATCGCCGACGACGACCACACCAGGCCCTTGAGCCCCATGCCGGCCTCGGTCAGGCCGAGGTGAAGCGGCTGCCCCGTCCGGCTCGCCAGATCGCGGTAGACGCCGATCAGGTCCCGCGGCGAGGACATCTTGCACGAGATGACGATCTGCTGTTCGGTCAGGCCGCATTCGAGCGCCAGCTCAGTCGAGCGGAGGGCCGACAGGACCATGCACTCGCCCACGATCTCCTCGGAGGTCTTGCCGAGATCCCGCTCGGTGTTCTCCTCCATCTTCGCCACCAGAAGGTCCTGGTCGAGCGACCCGCCGTTGACACCGATTCGCACCGGCTTGCCGAGTTGCCGCGCCACCTCGCAGATCGCCGCGAACTGCGGATCCCGGCGTCCGCCGCGGCCGACGTTGCCGGGATTGATCCGCAGCTTCGCCAGCGCCCGTGCGCAGGCGGGGTGGCGCTCGAGCAGCACGTGGCCGTTGTAGTGGAAGTCGCCGACCAGGGGCACGTCGCAGCCCTCCGCGTCGAGCCGGGCGCGAATCTCGGGCACCGCGACCGCCGCCGCGTCGACGTTGACGGTGATCCGCACCAGTTCGGAGCCGGCTTCGGCCAGCGCCAGCGCCTGACCGGTCGTCGCCTCGATGTCCGCGGTGTCGGTGCTGGTCATCGACTGCACCACCACCGGCGCGCCGCCGCCCACGACCACGCCGCCAATATCGACCGGGTGGGTCCCGCTACGGTGGGGTTCCGGTGCGGCAGCCGCCATGATGGCGGCAGGCTAGCAGTCCGGCCGGGACCCACGATGGCCGCCCACGCCGGGACGAGCCAAATGGCGTTCTGCGGCGCGGGATACGGATAGCATCGCCTCCCATGTCGGAATCGGACCCGATCGCCCCTGGACAAGACCGCCAGGAAGAAACGAGTAGTTCCGAACAACCGGCCGCCGCATCCGCCACCGACCGACGAAACTTGCACAGGAGCCTTGGCGCCGGCGTCCTGGCGATCGCCGGTCTGAGTAGCCTCGCCTTCGCACAGCCGGTCTACGACCTGCTGAGGCGGGCGCCCGAGTTCTTCGCCATCCGCAACCTGTACATGGGCGACCTGCTCGCCCTTGTCCTGGTTCTCGCAGTGGTTCCGACGCTGGCCCTCTCTTCGCCGGCCGCAGCTCTTCGGTTCCTCCGTCCATCCTGGATGCGACCCGCGATCGCCGCGCCGGCCGGCGTGCTCGCCGCGGTGATCGCGCTGCAGGCGATTCGTGGTCTGCCCGCCGTCGTTGCCACGACCCTGGCGCTGGCGGCCGGAGCCGCTGTGGGCTGGGCCTACGTCCGATTTCGGGCCGTGCGCTCGTTCGCACTGCTGCTGTCGGCCGCCGCGGTCCTGGTGCCGGCACTCCTCGTACTCGACGGTCGGGTCAGACGAAGCGCGGCCAGCCCCAACCAGGCACTTCCGACCGACCTGGATGACACCGGCGCCCGGGCGCCGGTCGTGCTCGTGATCTTCGACGAGTGGTCGCTGACGTCGATCCTCGACTCCGAGGGAGCCATCGACCGACAGCGGCTTCCGAACCTCGCGCGCCTGGCCGACCGGGCCACCTGGTATCCGAACGCCACGGCTGCCGCCGACGTGTCCGAACTCGCGGTGCCGGCAATGCTGACCGGCCGGAAGGCCGAGCAGGGCCGGCTCCCCACACTCGCCGAGCAACCGATCAACCTGTTCACCGTTCTCGCGCCCAGCCATGACCTCTACGCCGTCGAACCGATCACGTCGCTCTGTCCGCCCGAGCTGAACCTTCTGGGCGAGCAGCGTCCAGCGTTCGGAGAGCGTTTCAGCCTCCTGATCTCCGATCTCACGGTGGTCTGGCTCAGCCTCACACTGCCCGCGGTCTGGACCGAACGATTGCCGGAAATCACCCAGACCTGGAGCGCCTTCGGCCAGGACCAGACCTCCACTCCCGACGCCCCACCGACCGCCAAGCCGGTCCAGCGAGCTCTCCGCCACCTTCGAGAGGCCGACCGGGCGGCCGAGTTCCGCCGGTTCGGTGACTCGATCCGGCCGCAAGGCCAGCGCCCCGGCTTCTACTTCCTGCACAGCCTGCTGCCTCACCTGCCGTGGGAGTACCTGCCCTCCGGGCGCACCTACCGTGTCACCCGGACTCGCGTTCACGGACTCGAACGAGAGCTGTGGACGACCGACGCCTGGCCGGTGCACCACCACGAGAAGCGCTATCTCCTGCAAGTGGAGTTCGTCGATGGCCTGATCGGCGAGCTGATCGAGAAGCTCGAGTCCGTCGATCTCTTCGACCGCAGCGTGATCGCCATCACGGCGGATCACGGGGTTGCCTTCCAACCCGGCAAATCCCGCCGACTCCTCGATGTCGACGACCCTTCCGGCTACCAGCCGTTGGATCTCGCCGCGGTGCCCTTGATCATCAAGGCGCCGTTTCAGCGTCAGCCGGAGATCGACGACACTCTCACTTCCCTGGTCGGCTTGGCGCCACGGATCCTCGAACTCGCGGGCGCCGAAGCAGGCCCGATTCCCCGGTCCCAGGACACCGGAGCACCTTCCCTGGTCGGCAAGTACGCCGCCCACGTGGAAGTTCCTGTCGACCGCGAGCCCTGGCGGCGGGAACGGCTCGCGAAGCAGGCAGCGCTCCTCGGCGAGACGAACGACCCGATGGCGATCGGCGCCGTGCCAAGCCTTCACGGTCGAAGGATCTCGGAGCTACCGCGTCGTGGCGGCGAAACCGGCATCCAGCTCGAAGTGCCGGATCTCTGGGATCACGTCGATCCCGACCGGACTTCACTGCCAGCCATCGCCCAGGGCACTCTGACGGGGCCGGACTCTCTCCTTGAACGCTCTGTCGCAGTGGCCTTGAACGGCGTCGTCGCGGCTTCCGTTCGTCCCCACCAGACCAATGGTGGGGAGATCCGGATCGCCGCCGTACTGCCGGAACGCCTGTTCCGGCCGGGACTCAATCATGTCGATGTGTTCCTGATCTCAGAACGAGGGAACGCACCCGAACTCGAGTACGTGGAACGCCCCCTCGGTTCCGTCTACGAACTCTCCTGGGGTGAACAAGGCGAAGGAGACGCACTGTTGCGTCGGTCCCGGAGCGCCCTCTCCGCCGACGTGGAGCGGATTCCCGTGAAGCGAAACGACGCTGGTCTGATCGGCTTCCTCGAGGGCAGCCACAGGACCGCCGCGAACATCCACGGTTGGACTGTGGATCTCACCGATCCCGGCACCCAGGAAGTAGTCGCGTTTCTCGCCGGGCGCCAGTACTGGGTCGGTGCGACGCAGTACGAAAGACCCAACGTCGCGAATCGCTATGGTCGGGAACAGCTCTACAGCGGCTTCACCCAGAAGTCCCGACCCGGTGAGGGGCTCGACTCCGAAGCTACCGACGAGGTCATCCGTGCAATCCGGCGGGAGGGTGTCGTCGCCTACGCGATCTCGCGCCGGGGCATCGCGACTCGACTTCGGTTCTTCCATGCGCCTCTTGAGTTCGACGAGCACGGAATCGAGATCCTGCCCATCAGCGACGGCCGCCGACTCCGCGTACAGCAAACCGGAGCCGGCCTCGAGGGCGCGATCGACCTGATCACCAAGCCCGCGGAGCGCACGCTGATCGAAGGCTGGGCCGCCGATGTTGAGCGGGGCGAAGCACCGCGCCAGATCGTCATCTACCGCGACGGCCAGTTCCTGACGAATCTGGGCGCGAACCGCGCGCGACCGGATGTCGCCGCGCATCACGATGACCCCCGGTTGCTGCGCACCGGCTTCCGCGGCGCCGTGCCCGGTGCTCCCGAACCGGAGACGTTTGCCGAGCATCACCGGGTCTTCGCTCTGATGCTGAGCGGTTCCGCGGTCGAATTGCCGATACGGGTAGAGCCGTGAACGGTTGAACGGGAACCGCAGGTCGTTCCACGGTTCCTCCTGCGAATCCGTTCCGCACCCTCTTCGAGGCACAGGCCAGATCCGATCTTCGCCTCCCCTAGCATTGGCGTTAGCATGACCGCCGATGTTGGACCGATTGCGCGCAGCCCTTCAACAGGTCCGACGGGCCAGGCCAAAGGCTCAGCCTGCATCCGGGCCCGCGTCGGCGGCCTGGAGGCAAGAACCGCAACGGCACCTGCTCTCGGGCATTGCCGCGATTGCGGGCCTGAGCAGCCTCGCCCTAGCGCAGCCCGTCTACGACGTGCTCAGGCAAGCGCCTGAGTTCTTCGCCATCCGCAACCTCTACACGGGCGATCTCCTCGCCCTGGTCGTCGTGGTCGCCGTGGTTCCGACGCTGGCCCTTTCGGCCCCGGTCCTCACAGTGCGGTTCCTCCGCCCTTCCTGGACCCGACCCGCGATAGCGGTTCCGGTCGGCCTGCTCTCGGGCACCATCGGCCTGCAGGCCGTCCGCGGTCTGCCCGCTCCCGCCGCCGTACCACTTGCGCTGGCAGCCGGCGCCATCTTCGTGTGGGCCTACCTCCGATTCCGCGGCGTGCGTTCCTTCGCTTCACTTCTCTTCGCGGCGGCCGTCCTCGTGCCCGCACTTCTCGTGCTCGACGGTCGAGTTCGGCGAAGCGCGTCCGGCCCCAGCCAGGCCATCCCCGCCGACCTTGCCGACACCGGCGCCCGAGCCCCGATCGTGCTAGTCGTCTTCGACGAGTGGTCTCTCGTGTCAATTCTCGACTCCGACGGAGCGATCGACCGCCAGCGACTTCCGAATCTGGCACGTCTCGCCGACCGGGCCACCTGGTATCCGAACGCCACCGCCCCTGCCGACGTAACCGAGCTCGCGATGCCGGCGATCCTGACGAGCCAGAAGGCCAAGCCGGGCCAGCTTCCCACTTTGGCCGAACACCCGATCAACCTGTTCACGCTTCTCGCTCGGAGCCACGACATCTACGCGATCGAGTTGGTCACCTCGCTCTGCCCACCCGACCTCAACCGCCTCGCCGCGAACCGCGGTTCCTTCGGCGAGCGTCTTAGCCTGCTGATCTCCGACCTCGCCGTGGTCTGGCTCCATCAGACGCTGCCCGACGCATGGACCGAGCAACTTCCCCAGATCACACACACCTGGAGTGGTTTCAGGCAGGACCCGGCCTCCACCCCAGCGGATCCTCCGCCCGACAAGCTAATTCAACGGGCGGTCCTTCACCTTCGAGAGGCCGATCGGGCGGCCGAGTTCCGTCGTTTCGCCGACTCCATCGAGCCAGCCGGCCGGCGGCCCGGCTTCTACTTCCTGCACTCCCTGCTGCCTCACATGCCGTGGGAGTATCTGCCTTCGGGACGGCGCTACCGCGGCCGCGGGACTGGTATTCACCGCTTCTTCGAGGAGGGGAGGTGGACGACCGACCCCGAGCCAGTCCGCCACTACCAGAAGCGCTACCTACTGCAGGTCTCGTTCGTTGACCGCTTGATCGGGGAGTTGATCGACAAGTTGGAGTCACTCGACCAGTTCGACCGGAGCGTCATCGTGATCACGGCGGACCACGGCGTGGCCTTCGAACCCGGCCGGCAGCGTCGGCGGCTGAAACTGCACGATCACGATCCTCTCGGCAGCCAGCCCCTCGACCTCGCCGCAGTGCCCCTGATCATCAAAGCACCGTTCCAGCGTCAGGCGGCGGTTGACGACTCCGTCGCGTCCCTGGTCGGCCTGGCGCCCCGGATCCTCGAGCTCGCGGGTGCCGGCGCGAACGCTGCGCCCCAGCAGCAAAACCCCGACAGGCTGCACCCGGTCGGCAAGCACGCGGCCGGCATGTACCGGGCGGCCGAGGTCGAGCTGCCGGTCGACCGCGAGCCCTGGCGGCGCGAACGCCTGGCGGAACAGGCCACGCTCTTAGGAGATGCAAACGACCCGATTGCCATCGGCGTCCTACCCAAGCTCCACGGCCGCAGGATTTCCGAGCTGCGGAGTCGGAGCAGCAAGATCGGCATTCGACTCGAAGATCCCGATCTCTGGGACGACGTGGATCTCGACGCGCCGCTGCTGCCGGCCACCGTTCAGGGCGTTCTGGTCGGGCCGGACTCACTCCTCGACCGCTCTGCCGCTGTGGCCCTGAACGGGGTCGTCGCGGCAACCGTTCGTCCCCACCAGACCAGGGACGGCAAGATCCGCTTGGCCGCCTTGCTGCCGGAGCGTCTCTTCCGACCTGAACTCAACGAGGTCGACGTCTTCCTGATCGGTGAGGAAGAGAACTCGCTCGTACTCGAGCACCTCAGGCGTCCTCCAAGGTCCGTCTACGAGCTCGCCTCGGGCAGGCCGGGGCAGGACGACGCCTTGGTTCGCAGGTCCGGGAGTGCAAAGGACTCCGTGGTGCAGATTCCCGTGCAGCGGCGAAACGTCGGCAGCGTGGCCGGATTCGTGGAGGGCGCGCACCGTGCCGACGCCAGCATTCGCGGCTGGGCCACGGATCTCGACGATCCCGGCAGCTCACTTCAGGTCGTCGCCTTCCTTGCGGGGCGGCAGTTCTGGACCGGCGCGACGAACGTCGAACGAAAGGGCGTCGCGGAACGCTACGGCCCGGAACACCTGCACAGCGGGTTCCGTCAGAGGGCTCGAACCGCGACCGGGATGGATGCCGAAGCAGCGTCCGAGACTCTGGCAGCGATTCGCCGCGAAGGGTTCGTCGTGTACGCAGTGTCGCCCCAGGGCGTGGCGAGTCGCCTGCGCTTCTTCTACGCGCCCCTGGAGAAAGAGAACGGCGCCGAGATCCTACCCATCAGTGACGGCCGGCGACTCATCGTGCAGCCGGCCGGCCACGGCTTCGGCGGAACGATCGACGTAGTTTCCAAGCTGGGGCGCCGCACCCTGATCGAAGGCTGGGCCGGCGGCCTCGAGCGGGGCGAACCACCGCATCAGATCGTCATCTACCGTAGCGGGGCGTTCCTGGCCAGCCTTGAAGCCAACCGGGAGCGACCTGACGTCGCCAAGCACTACAGCGACCCCCGACTGCTCCGCACTGGCTTCCAGGGCGCGGTGCCGGGAACATCGGATCCGGAGGACTTCGCGGAGACGCATCGAGTGTTCGCCATCATGCTCCGAGGCGTAGCCGTCGAACTGGCGATCCGGGCAGCGCCGTGAACGGTTGAGCAGGCCCCGAGCCGTGCACGCCACAGCTTCCGGACGAGCGCAGGAGCGCCCCCGGTCCGCCACCCACGACTGGACCCCCACACTGCACGTGCTGGCGCTGTGGACCTTTGCCGTGGCCCAACCGACGCTCGACCTGATCGGTCGCGAGCCGGACTTCCTCGTGGCCCAACGGCTGACCGGACTGCCGCTCGCCGCCTTGGCGCTCGGCGGCGCAATCGTCGTCCCCCTGTCGCTGGCGGCGCCGCTCCTCGCGCGGCGGCTGCGCACGAGCCTCACCATGCGGATCTGGGTCGACGCGACTCGCGCCGTTCTCGCCGCGGCCTTCATCCTCCAGTTACTCCACTGGCTGCCGGCCGCCGCGGCTCTCGTGTTGGCGACCATCGGCGGCGCTGGCGTCGCCTACTGTCTGAACCGTTTCCGCCCCTTCTCGAGCCTGGTCGCGGCGAGCGCCGTTGCGGCCATCGCGGCGCCCGCCGTCTTCCTGCTCAGGCCAGACGTTCGCGGCCTGCTCGCGACTACACCCGCCGCGCACTTCGAGCCGGACGCCACAATCGCCGCCGCGCCGAGCTTCAAGAGCGACCTGCCAATGGTCCTTCTGGTATTCGATGAGTTGCCGACCAGTTCGCTGCAGCGCCGCGACGGGTCCTTCGACGAATGCAGGTTCCCTGCCTTCGCTGCTCTGGCCGAAAGCGCCGACTGGTACGCGCACGCCGCAACCGCAGGGCAGTCCACACCCAAGGCGATTCCCGCACTGCTCACCGGCCGGCTTCCACGGCGGGACTCGACTGCCCACTACAACGATCACACGTCGAATCTCTTTGCATGGCTGGCAAGCAAGGGGGGCTACCGCGTCGTGGCTCACGAGACCGTCTCCCGCCTCTGTCCGCCCGCGCTATGCGGTGAGAAGCAACCCAATCCTTGGCGGCGGCTCCCGGGCGCTGTCGATGACCTCAGCGTCGTGTACGGCCACCTGCTCCTGCCGCCGGCGCTCCGGACAAGCCTGCCTTCGGTGAGCCATGCCTGGACCGGATTCCGCTTGGGCAACTCCCGCCTGGCGGGCGCTCGAGGCCCGGCCGCCGGAACCCTCGATCAGGACATTCCGCGCCTGGTCGATGACTTCCTGGAGCGCATCGACGAGGGAGGGCGTGGCCCCGCCTTCCACTACCTCCATCTGAACCTGCCGCACCGTCCCTGGAAGTACCTGCCGAGCGGTCGCGAGTACACGCCCGCCGGAACCCGGGTCAGCCCTCCCGGCTTTGAAGGACCAACCATTCCTGACAACGAACAAGAGGCAACTCACGGCTTGCAACGCCATCTGCTCCAGGTGGGCTACGCCGACCGCGTGCTGGGGCGGATCCTCGATCGACTGAAGGGCGCCGGCGTCTATGACCGCGCCCTGATCGTGGTCGCTGCCGACCATGGCCACAGCTTTCGACCCGGACAGCGTCGTCGAACGGCGACCGCGGCGAACGTCGAAGACGTGCTCGAAGTTCCCTTGTTGGTCAAACGTCCGGGACAGACAGAGGGAACCGTGTTCAAGCACGTCGTTCAGACGATCGACGTCGTGCCGACCATCGCGGCCGAGATCGGCGTCCAGCCGCCCTGGCCCGTGGACGGAAGGCCGCTCGACGATCGTTCGCCGCGCGAGATTCGCGTCTGCTGCTTCGGTCGGGGCGACGCCGTTCGCACCTTCCGCACCGACGCCCTCCGCCGCCAGCAAACGCTAGACCGCCTGGATCGTCTGTTCGGCGAGCGCGCGGCGGGCGACCGCGACGACCCCGACGAGACATCGTCCGAGGGATGTGAAGCGGACCGCTTGGCGAATTCTCCGGCGAATCCGTTCCGCGGCGTCTTCGAAGCCGGACCGAGGCCCGATCTTCTCGGGCACGCCGTCAGGGATCTGATCACGAGCGGCGCTGGTGGCGACAACCCGGTTGCAGGCGGAACGGAGGTCCTGCTCGAGGGCCGGAGCGCTTACAGGAACGTAAGGCCCGAAACCGGCTTCGTCCCAAGCCTGGTCAGCGGTCGCATCGAGCCCGGCACCGCCGACGGCACGCAACTCGCGGTCTCGGTCGACGGCACGATCAGGGCCACGACGGAGACCTTCACGGACAACGGAGCAAGCCGCTTCGCAGCGCTCATTGAGGAGCGGTGGCTGACGCCGGGAAGCCGTAGGATCGGCGTCTACGCGATCAGCCGCCTCAGCGACGGGCGGGAAGGCCGGCACGGGACCGTACTTGTGCCGCTCCTCGGCGGCGGGCAAACACCGCAGCTCGCGATGCAGGCCGGCAGACTGCGCGGCGTCGAGCTTGGCGACAGGCACCAGCTCCTCAAGCGAGCCGATCATCTCTTCCAAGCCGATGTCGAGGCTCACGTCGGGGGCTTCTCGGGCCGCATGCTCTCCAGACGCGGCAAGCCGCTGCTCGGCGTCGACGAGTTCTTCGTCTTCGGCGGCGGGGACCTTCTCTACCGAGGGCTGGACGACCGGGCGCGACGCCGCATACGCCTGCGCGGCGACGATCGGGAACAGATGCTGTTCCGCGTCTACGTCCCCGCGGCCCTGCTGGAACGCGAAGCGTTGCTCCTGCTGGCCAGGAGCGGTGATCAGGTGCAGCAGCTCCATCCTCCGCCCCTGCCGCCAACGTTCGAGCTGAGCCGAGGAGATGAGGGAGGGGACGTACTGCTTCGCAGGTCCGGGAATGCAAAGGACTCCGGCGTGGTGTGGATTCCCGTGCAACGGCGAAACGTCGGCAGCGTGTCTGGATTCGTGGAGGGCGCGCACCGTGCCGACGCCAGCATTCGCGGCTGGGCCGCGGATCTCGACGATCCCGGCAGCTCGCTTCAGATCGTCGCCTTCCTTGCGGGGCGGCAGTTCTGGACCGGCGCGACGAACGTCGAACGAAAGGGCGTCGCGGAACGCTACGGCCCGGAACACCTGCACAGCGGGTTCCGTCAGAGGGCTCGAACCGCGACCGGGATGGATGCCGAAGCAGCGTCCGAGACTCTGGCAGCGATTCGCCGCGAAGGGTTCGTCGTGTACGCAGTGTCGCCCCAGGGCGTGGCGAGTCGCCTGCGCTTCTTCTACGCGCCCCTGGAGAAAGAGAACGGCGCCGAGATCCTACCCATCAGTGACGGCCGGCGACTCATCGTGCAGCCGGCCGGCCACGGCTTCGGCGGAACGATCGACGTAGTTTCCAAGCTGGGGCGCCGCACCCTGATCGAAGGCTGGGCCGGCGGCCTCGAGCGGGGCGAACCACCGCATCAGATCGTCATCTACCGTAGCGGGGCGTTCCTGGCCAGCCTTGAAGCCAACCGGGAGCGACCTGACGTCGCCAAGCACTACAGCGACCCCCGACTGCTCCGCACTGGCTTCCAGGGCGCGGTGCCGGGAACATCGGATCCAGAGGACTTCGCGGAGACGCATCGAGTGTTCGCCATCATGCTCCGAGGCGTAGCCGTCGAACTGGCCCACCCGGCCCCTCCGGATCCGCGTCCATGACCGCGAGCGCGCCCGTGCGCAACGCGGGCGACTCTGCGTCGCCGGACCGCCCGGTCCGAAGACAATGCCTGTTCACGGCGAGCGCGTGGGCGGCCTTCGGAGTCTTCGGCATCTGGTTCGCCGCCCGCCTGATCCCCAACCTCGTTCTGCGGCTGCAGTTCGAGGACCAGTTGATCGTGCTCCGCTACGCGCGCAACCTGGCGGAAGGGAATGGCCTCGTCTACAACGCCGGCGAGCGGGTCATGGGCTTCACGACGCCTCTGTTTACCGTAGTGAGCAGCGCGTTCGTAGTGCTGGGCGGCGACCAGGCCGCTGCATGGCAAAACGGGTTCGGCCTGCTCTGCATGCTGGGCACGGCCGCGTTGGCGGCCAGACTGCTGGTTCGCCTTGGGGCCGGGCCCGCCGCGCCTCTGGCGGTCGCCCTGGTCACGTTCAATCCCGCCGTCGCCTACAACTATCTCTACGTGGGGATGGAGATCCACCTCTTCGCCCTGCTCTTCCTGCTGGCGCTCGACCTCCACCTGAGCGATCGCGCCACCGCGGCCGCCGTCGTGGCCGCATTCCTGTTCCTGACCCGACCCGAGGGCGCCCTGCTCGCGGCCATGCTGATCGCTCACGGCTGGCTGCGCCGCCGGAAGGCGCCACTACGCCAGGCGGTTACGGCACTGGCCCTGGCGCTGCCGTGGCTCCTCTTCGCGTTCGCCTACTACGGCGACATCCTGCCGAAGACGCTGGGCGCCAAGCAGGGCGAGAGCATCGTCACGCCGTGGCGCTACCTGGATCTGGTTCGAGAGGTCTACGGCGAAGCAGGCCGGAGTCTGCTGGCGGCGTACAGCCCCTCGCTGGCGCAATCGATCGCCGGGCCACTGCTTCTGACGGCTCTTCTGGTCGTCGGCGCCACCGCGCTGTTGCGCCGCCGGGCCGCGCTCTGGCCCCTGATCGCGTTCCCCCTCGGCGCTCTCTTCGGCTACGCCGCGATCGGATCGCTGCCGGGATACACGTGGCACTACTACACGCTGAACATCCTCGGCGCGTTCCTGGTCGCGCTCGGCGTCCACGCCAGCCTGATCGGGACGGGCCGGCTGTGCCGGCAGGCGGCCGAACTTCTGCCTCCCAACCTCCGCATCGCCACCCCACGTCCGCTCGTTGCCGTCCTGCTGACGACGATCCCCATCCTCGCACTCACGCTGCCGGTGCTGCGAAACACGTCCGAGCAGGCCGGACACCGCGTCGAGCCGACGGCACGGCAGCAAGGGCTGGAAGACATGGGACGATGGCTCGCCGAGCGCTACGAGCCGAGCACATCCGTTCTGGTTCGCGAGATCGGACACGTCGGCTGGGTCAGCGGGCTGCGGATCGTCGATCGGGGCGGCCTGGTCACGCCCGGCCTGCGCTACGACGTCCCGCGCCGCGTTGCCGCCGAGAAGTTTCTGCCGGACCTGCTGCTTCTGCGAGCGGACAACTACGGCGTCCAGGACCCACGGGAAAGCGCCGGGTTCCCGTCGAACCTCGGCTACGAACAGGTCGAGGCCTTCGACCACGGGCAGGAGTGGAGCCTCCATTCGCTCGTCGACCACGATTTGGGACCCCGGCGCGAAGGCGATCCATACCGGTACGAGGTCGCCCGAAGCGCCGCCGGCGACCTCGAGGCCGTGCTCCGCCACGATGTCGTCGAGGGGGAATCCGAGCCACCGGGCCGCATTCCCATCGCCCGTCCTCCGAGCGGCTTCGATGGCGCGCTCGATGCGGTGCTTCCGCGACCCGGACGCGAGCCGGCCAAGGGCATGGCCGAGTTCATCGTCAGCGGCTTCATTCGCGACGAGCCGCCTGACCCGCGCGGGGTCGAAGCGGTCGTCGTGTTCGTCGGCGGCGAGATGACCATCCACCAGCCCGGCCCCCACCGCCGGCCCGATCTGGGCGCCCTCTTCGGACCGTCCTTCGAGAACAGCGGCTTCGCCTTCTGGGCCTCGGCCGATCGCGGCCTCGTGGAGCGCGAGGGCGTCGTTGCCTACGCCGTTTCGCGGCGCGGCGTGGCCAGCCGCCTCCGTTTCTCCTACCTGCCTCTTGAATGGGCGCCCGGGAATGTCGAGATCCTGCCAACCACCGACGGCCGCCGCCTGACTGTGCGGCGACCCGGCGACGGTTTCGAAGGAGAGCTGGGCGTAGCCGCGTCAGCGAACCGGGTCGAGATCGAAGGCTGGGCCGTGGATTCGAGGCGAGGGGAGCGGCCACGCCAGATCGTCCTCTACCGCGACGGTCACTTCCTGACCAACCTGGGGCTCAACCATGACCGGCCCGACATCGCCCAACGCTTCGAGAATCCAGGTCTCCTGCGCGCCGGCTTCCGGGGAGCGGTTCCCGGCGAAACCGACGCCGCTTCCTTCGACGAGCGTTACCGCGTGTTCGCCGTCATGCTGCGCGGCGCCGCCGTGGAACTCTCACTCTACGCTCCCAAGACCGCGACCGGCCGATGACCTGAGGGGCCCCGGTCACCCCTCCCCGGCCAGCACCTTGACCAGCCGGTACAGGAACTCCTGACCTTCGTGGAAGTGGTCGATCCGGATCCGCTCGTCCCGGCCGTGGGCGCGGATGTCGTCCATGTCCCCGAAGATGCCGCTGACGCCGTAGACCGGGATGCCGGCATTGCGCAGATAGAGGCCGTCCGTGGCGCCGGTCGACATCACCGGGAGAACGGGGACGCCCGGCCACATCTCCTCGGTGATCCGGGTGATCGCGCCCAGCACCTCGTCGGTCAGGGGCGACGGCGGGCTGGGCGTGGCCTCCGCCTTGGGCGCCACCGTGACCCCGAACGGGTCGACGAGATCCCGCAGCGCCTTCGCTACCTCGGCCGAGTCATGGTCGGGGAGAAGGCGGCAGTTCACGTTCGCCCGCGCCAACTGCGGCAACGCGTTCTCGGCATGACCGCCCTCGATCTGGGTGGCGACGCAGGTGGTCCGCAGGCGCGCGTTGTAGGCAGGCTGCCGCGACAGAACCGCCAGCGCGCCAGCGCCATCCGGGTCGGCGGCAACGCGCCGCATCGCCTCACCGGTCTCGCCGCCGATCAGCTCGGCCGCACGATCGAAGAACTCTTCGGTGACTTCGTTCAACATGACCGGGAACTCGTACTCCTGGACCGCAAGCAGCGCCTGAGACAGTTCGTAGATCGCGTTCTTCTTCACCGGCAGCGACGAATGGCCGCCGGGATTCCTGGCCGCAAAGTCAAAGGACTGGTACACCTTCTCGGCGCCCTGCACGTTGTTCGAGACCTTGCGGCCCTCCCGCTCCATGCCGCCGCCGCCCTCGTTGAGAGCGAAGGCGGCGTCGATCAGCTCCCGGTGCTCCTCAAGCAGGAACTGGACGCCGTTCCGCGTTCCGCCCTCTTCGTCGGCAGTCAGGGCAATCACGATGTCCCGGTCGGGAACGAACCCCTCCCGGTGCAGGCGAATCAGGTTCGCGGTGTGGATGGCGCATTCGTCCTTGTCGTCCGACGTGCCGCGGCCGTAGAAGTAGCCGTCGCGCTCCTTGAACTCGAAGGGATGGATGTCGGCGCTCCAATCCTCGGGCAGCGCTTCAACGACATCGATGTGCGCGAGCAGCAGGATCGGGGCGGCATTCGGGTTCTTGCCTCGGAGCCTCGCCACCAGGTTGCCCTTGGTGGGAAAGTCGTCCGGAACCAGGACCTGCACGTCTTCCGGCGGCAGGCCGGCGTCGAGCAGCGCGTCGGCCATGGCCTGCGCCGCACGGGTGTTGTCGCCGCGCTCGGTGTCCGTGGTGTCGATCTCGATGAGTTGCTCAAGCAGCGCGCGCGCCAGTTGCATGTCTTCGGCCGGGGGCAGGTTCCGCGCACCTGGGTTCTGCCCGGACAGCGGCGAACTGGCCGTAGATGCCAACAGCAACAATCCCGCGACGACGATCGGGCGCAAGTGCTTCATCGACATGCGCGGCAATCTACCCGCAACGGTCTACTGGCGCGGCCGGCGCACCAGTTTCTGCCGCGCAGTCTCCTGGGGAGATCGTCATCCGATCGCCGGAGCGGCGCCGGCAACCAGCAGATCGGCGAGCTGCCGGCGCCCCAGCCAGTAGCTCAGATCCCGCGGATGGCCGATGTCCCAGATCGCGATGTCGGCCCGCTTCCCCGCCTCGAGGGTGCCGCGATCTCCGAGGAGGCCGAGCGCCCGAGCGGCATGCCGCGTCACTCCCGTCAGACACTCCTCCGGCGCCAAGCCGAAGAGGCGGCTGGCAAGCGACATCGCCTCCGGCAGAGAGCACAAGGACGAAGTGCCGGGATTGCAGTCGGTGCCGATCGCGATCGGTACCCTCCGTCGCCGGAACTCGCCGACCGGCGGGCGGCGGGTTTCGTTGAGGGTCAGCCAGGCGCCGGGCAACAGCACCGCCACCGTCCCGGCGCCGGCAAGCGCCTGCACTCCCGAAGCGGATGCGTACTCCAGGTGGTCGGCCGAGAGCGCGCCGAAGCGGGCGGCCAGCGCGGCGCCGCCGCCATCGCTCAGTTGGTCCGCGTGCAGCTTGACCGGCATGCCTAGCTCCACCGCCTTCTCAAAGACCCTGGCGACCTGCGTGGCGTTGAACGCGATCCCCTCGCAGAAAGCGTCTACCGCATCGGCGAGGTTCCGTTCGACGGCCGCGGGCAGCACCTCCGCGACGACGAACTCGATGTAGTCGTCCGGCCGCCCCTGGAACTCCGGGGGCACCGCGTGGGCGGCGAGGAGCGTCGTCGGAACCGTCAGTCCCGACGTCCGACCGAGTCGCCGAGCCACTTCGAGCATTCGGAGTTCGGTGGCCAGATCGAGACCGTAGCCGGACTTGATCTCGACCGTCGCCGCCCCGTCGGCGGCGAGGGCCTCGAGGCGACGAAGCGCAGCCAGGTAAAGCTCGTCTTCGCTGGCCGCCCGGGTCGCGCGAACCGTCGACATGATGCCGCCGCCGGCGTCCGCGATCGACTCGTAGCTCGTGCCCTGAAGCCGGGCCTCGAACTCCGCCCCCCGGTCGCCGCCGAACACCAGGTGGGTATGGCAGTCGATGAGCGCCGGAGTGATCCAGCGGCCCTCCAGCGAGCGGGTCTCGCGAGCCTCGCCCCGCGGCAACGCGGAAGCGAGTCCTATCCACGCGATCAGACCGCCGGCGATCGCCAGGGCGCCGTCCTCGATCGCCCCGTAGGGGGTGGCGCCGCGGCGCATCGTCGCGATGCGGGCATCGGTCAGCAACAGATCCCAGTGCTCCCCGCTTCCCATGCACTCGATCCTGCCCTGTTATGTTCGGGATTGCCAGACCGGCCGGTGCTTCGGACCGGATGCGGGCGAGACGCCCGCGTTCCCAGGCGGCGCACCCGGTGGAGTACCGTCGAGGGAGGTGACCAGTTCCACTATTCGCGCGCGCCTCGCGCTGTTGCCCCCGGGATGGGCGGAAAACGCCCTGCTGGTCGTCGAGGACGGGAGGATCGTCGAGGTTTCGACTGAGAACACCGCTTCTTCGCCAGTCGACCACGATGCCGGGATCGTCATCCCGGGTCTGACCAACGCCCACAGCCACGCCTTTCAGCGCGCGCTGGCCGGCAGGACGGAACACCGCTCCGGGGCCGGCCGGGACAGCTTCTGGACCTGGCGCCGGCAGATGTACGAGCTCGCCGGGCGCCTCGACGCCGGCCGGTTCGCGGCGATCGCCCGGCAGGCGTACGTGGAGATGCTCGAAAGCGGGTACACCTCGGTGGTCGAGTTCCACTACCTGCACCGGGCGCCGGCTGGTTCCGGGACCGCGGACACGATGTTCGAGGCCGTTCGCCGGGCCGCCTCGGCCAGCGGCATCCGGCTGACCTATGTGCCGGTGCTCTACGAGCGTGCCGGGTTCGACCGGGACGATCCCACGCCCGGCCAGCGGCACTTCACGATGGATGCGGCGGAGTTTCTGGCCCACCACGAACGCGCGGCCGAGCGCGCGTCCGGACGCATCCGCGTTGCGGTCGGCGGCCACAGCCTGCGCGCGGTCAGCGAACCGTCGTTGCGGAAGGTCGCGGCGCGAGCCACGGAAACCGGCGCGCCGATGCACCTTCACATCGCCGAGCAGCAGCGGGAGGTCGACGAGTGCCTGGCCACCCACGGTCAGCGTCCGGTCCGTTGGCTGCTCGACCGCTTCGAAGTCGATCGGAACTGGTGCCTCGTGCATGCAACCCACATGGACGACGACGAATGCCGGGACCTGGCCGGCTCCGGGGCCACCGTCTGCCTGTGCCCGACGACCGAAGCGAACCTGGGCGACGGGCTGTTTCCCCTGGCGGACTTCCTCGAGGCCGGCGGAGAGATCGCGATCGGTTCCGACAGTCACGTCTCGATCAACCCCTTTGAAGAGTTGCGCTGGCTCGAGTACGGGCAGCGCCTTCGCTCGCAATCGCGCAACGTGGCGTCCCTGCGCCACGCTCACGTGGGCCGGGAGCTGTTCCTGCGAGCCCTCGCGGGCGGCGCCCAAGCGTCAGGCCAAGGCAAGCCGGGCCTCGAGGAGGGAGCGCCGGCCGACCTGGTCGTCCTCGACGACGGCGACCCGATGCTCGCCGGGCACGGTTCCGCCACCGTGCTCGACGCGCTGGTATTCTCCGGTTACCGCCTTCCCATCCAACGGGTCATGGTCGAAGGCGATTGGCAGGTGGTCGACGGCGAACACGTCGACCGCGCCCAGGCGGCCAGAGGATTCGCCGAAGCAATGGCGAGCCTGTAAGCGGCCCCGAATCTTGGAGGCGGGAATGAAGAGCACCCTTACCGCAACGATCAAGGCGCCCACCGGCAACCGGTTGTCAGCGAAGAGCTGGCTCACCGAGGCGCCGCTGCGCATGCTGATGAACAACCTCGACCCCGAAGTCGCGGAGCGGCCGGAGGATCTCGTCGTCTACGGAGGGATCGGCAAGGCGGCGCGCAACTGGGCGGCCTACGAGGCAATCGTCGAGACGCTGCGGGAACTCGAGTCCGACGAGACGCTGGTCGTCCAGTCCGGAAAGCCGGTCGGCGTGTTCCGGACCCACCCCGACGCTCCGCGAGTGCTCATCGCCAACTCGAACCTCGTCCCCGCGTGGGCGACCTGGGAGCACTTCCGGGAACTCGACCGGTTGGGCTTGATGATGTTCGGGCAGATGACCGCCGGATCGTGGATCTACATCGGCAGCCAGGGCATCGTCCAGGGCACTTACGAGACGTTCGTCGAGATGGGCCGCCAGCACTACGGCGGCGAGCTCTCCGGGCGCTTCATCCTGACCGCCGGACTCGGCGGCATGGGCGGAGCGCAGCCGCTGGCTGCAAAGATGGCCGGAGCGTCGCTGCTCGCGATCGAGTGTCAGGCGGACCGGATCGAGAAGCGGCTTCAGACCGGGTACCTCGACACGCGGGCCGAGTCCGTCAACGAGGCGCTGGCCGTGATCCAGGCCTCCGTCGAAGCGCGATCCCCACTCTCCGTGGGCCTGCTCGGCAACGCCGCCGAGGTTCTGCCCGAACTGCTGGACCGCGGCGTTCGACCCGATGCGCTGACCGACCAGACGTCGGCGCACGACCCGGCGAACGGCTACCTGCCGATCGGCTGGAGCGTCCAAGAGTGGCAAGCGCGCCGGGACAGCGAGCCCGACGCGGTCGCGGCGGCGGCCCGCGAGTCGATCGCGGTCCACGTCAGGGCCATGCTCGGCTTCCACGAAGCCGGGGTGCCCACGTTCGACTACGGCAACAACATCCGCCAGGAGGCGCTCGGCGCCGGGGTGGAGAACGCGTTCGACTTTCCGGGTTTCGTGCCCGCCTACGTCCGCCCCCTGTTCTGCCGGGGCATCGGTCCGTTCCGGTGGGCCGCGCTGTCCGGCGACCCCGAGGACATCTACCGCACCGACGCCAAGGTCAAGGAACTGATCCCCGACGACCCGCACCTGCACCACTGGCTGGACGAGGCGCGCGAGAAGATCCAGTTCCAGGGATTGCCATCGCGCATCTGCTGGGTGGGCCTGGGGCAGCGTGACCGCATCGGCCTGGCGTTCAACGAGATGGTGCGGCGCGGCGAGCTGCGGGCGCCCGTAGTCATCGGCCGCGATCACCTCGACAGCGGCTCGGTGGCCAGCCCGAACCGCGAGACCGAGGCGATGCGCGACGGCTCCGACGCGGTCTCGGACTGGGCCTTCCTCAACGCGTTGCTCAACACCGCGAGCGGCGCGACCTGGGTTTCGGTGCATCACGGCGGCGGCGTCGGCATGGGGTACTCCCAGCACGCCGGGTTCGTCATCGTCTGCGATGGCAGCGAGGCCGCGGACCGGCGGATCGAGAGAGTGCTCTGGAACGACCCGGCAACCGGCGTCATGCGGCACGCCGACGCCGGCTACGAGGAGGCGATCGCCTGTGCGAGCGAGCAAGGCCTCAACCTGCCCATGGTCCCGGGCGCCGGCTCTCGATGAAGCTGCGACTTGACGGCTCACCGGTATCGCTTGGGGAACTGCGCGAGGCCTGGCTCACTCCGCTGACCGTCGAACTGAGCGAGGGCGCCCGGCTCAGGATCGACGAATCCGCCGCCGCGGTCCGCAAGGTGATCGCCGAGGGCACGGCGGTCTACGGCGTCAACACCGGTTTCGGGCAGCTCGCCCAGGTACGGATCGAAGAGGACGAACTCGCTCACCTGCAGGAGAACCTCGTGCGCTCTCACGCCGCCGGCGTCGGCAAGGACCTGAGTGACGAGGTCGTGCGCCTGGTGATCCTGCTGAAGGTGATGGGGCTCGCCCGCGGTCATTCCGGCGTCCGGCTGGAACTCGTCGACGCGTTGACGGCGCTGCTCGAGCACGAGATCTACCCCTGCATTCCGTCGCAGGGCTCCGTCGGCGCCTCCGGCGACCTCGCCCCGCTCGCCCATCTCTCGCGGGTGCTGCTCGGGGAGGGCGAGGCCCACCTTCGAGGCAAGCTGATACCTGCCCTCGAGGCGCTGACCGAGGCGGGTATCGAACCGATCCGGCTGGCGCCGAAGGAGGGCCTTGCGCTGCTCAACGGAACCCAGGTGTCCACGGCGCTGGCCCTCACGGCGGTCTTCCGCACCGAGAACGTCCTGGCTGCAGCGCTTGTGGCCGGGGCCATGGCCACCGACGCGATCAAGGGCAGCGACGGCCCGTTCGACCTGCGAATCCAGCAGCTCCGCGGCCATTCCGGTCAGGCCGATGTCGCCGCCGCGCTGCGCGAGTTGATGCGGGACAGCGAGATCCGAGCCTCGCACCTCCATTGCAACCGCGTGCAGGACCCCTACTCGATCCGCTGCCAGCCGGCGGTCGCGGGCGCCTGCCTCGACGCGCTCCGCCACGTCTCGGCCGTTCTCGAGACCGAGGCGAACGCGGTCACCGACAACCCCCTGGTCTTCGCGAGCACTGGGGAGATTCTCTCCGGCGGCAACTTCCATGCGGAACCGATAGCGATCGCCGCCGATTACCTCGCGCTTGCGGTCGCCGAGATCGGTTCGTTGTCCGAACGCCGCACCGCACTCCTCATCGACGCCAATCTCAGCCAACTGCCGGCCTTCCTGGTCCAAAACAGC
The DNA here is from genome assembly GCA_965222875.1 of Candidatus Multivorans sp. Lineage (GTDB taxonomy): Bacteria > Acidobacteriota > Thermoanaerobaculia > Multivoradales > Multivoraceae > Multivorans. The sequence continues at coordinate 381,158 of CBDCVC010000002.1, forward strand.
GGCCTGAACAGCGGTTTCATGATGGCCGGAACCAGCGCCGCCGCCCTGGTTTCCGAGAACAAGTGCCTGGCGCACCCCGCCAGCGTGGACACGATCCCAACCTCCGCCAACCAGGAGGATCACGTCAGCATGGCGACCCACGGGGCGCGGCGGCTGCACGACATGCTCGACAACGCGCAGAACATCGTCGCGATCGAACTGCTCGCGGCAGCGCAGGGGATCGAGTTCCGCCGGCCCGCCCGGAGTTCCACGGCAATTGAGGAAGCCATGGAAACAGTGCGCGCAATCTCGCCGCCATACACGGAGGACCGGCCACTCGCCGACGACATCGCCGGCGTGGCCGCGCTCATTGGGCGGGGCGCTTTTCGCGGGTACGCGGCACCGGCGCTCGGTGACGGCTAGCGCGGCCATTCCGCGCTAATCTACGCGCAATCCACACCAAGGAGATCGTCATGCGCCCGATTCGCACGGTCCTCGCCTTCCTGACCGTTCTTTCGCTCGTCGTGCTCGGCTGCGCCGCCGGCGACCAGGAAGCCGGCGCCGGTGCTACCGCCGGCGGCGACGCCGCGGCGCCGAACCCCCTGAAGGACGCCTACTTCGGCGACCTCCACGTCCACACCAAGTACTCCTTCGACTCCTACCTGTTCGGCACGCGCACGAACCCCGACGACGCCTACCGCTTCGCCAAGGGCGAGGCGATCGAGCACGCCAGCGGCCACCAGATCCAGCTTCAGAGCGGCGCCCTCGACTTCCAGGCCGTGACCGACCACGGCCTGTACCTGGGCGTGCTCCCGGAGATGGACAACCCCGAGAATCCCCTCTACGAGACCGTCCTCGGGACCGATCTGCGCGAAGGGGGCGGTTTCGCGCGCGCCATCGAGGGGCTCCGCAGCGGCGAGTTCGCCGAACTGCCGGAGGACGCAAGCGACGCCGCCAAGCGCACAGCCTGGCAGGCGATCATCGAGGCCGCCGAGGCCCACAACGACCCGGGGCGCTTCACCACGTTCATCGGCTACGAGTACACGACCTCGTCGGATGACCGCGGAAACCTGCACCGCAACGTCATCTTCCGCGGCAGCAAGGCGCCGCCGAAGCCCTTTGCGTCGACCGATTCGCGCAATCCGGAGGACCTCTGGCGCTGGCTCGACGAGCGTCGCGCGGAGGACATCGAAGGGCTGGCGATCCCGCACAACTCGAACGGCAGCAACGGCCACATGTTCAAGCTGGAGACAGTGGGCGGCGAACCGCTTGACGCCGCCTACGCCGACCTGCGGATGCGCAATGAACCCCTGGTCGAGATGACCCAGGTCAAGGGCACCTCGGAGACCCACCCGCTGCTTTCGCCCAACGACGAGTGGGCCGACTTCGAGATCTTCCCCTACCGCATCGCAACCAATCTCTACAGCGAACCGAAGGGCAGCTACGTCCGAGAGGCTTACATGAACGGCCTCGTGCTGCAGGAGACTCAGGGCTTCAACCCGTTCCGATTCGGCGTGGTCGGCGCGACCGACACCCACAACTCCGGCGGCACGCCCGAGGAAGACAACTTCCACGGCAAGGTCGGCCGCGGCGACGGCAGCGGCCAGCGGCGCGGTTCGGTACCGCTCGACGAACCCACGGAGGACGGCGAGAAGTACATCCAGAACGCCTTCAAGTTCTGGGGCGGCTCGGGACTTGCCGGGGTCTGGGCGGAAGAGAACACCCGCGACTCGATCTACGACGCCTTCCGCCGCAAGGAGACCTTTGCCACCAGCGGCCCCCGCATGCGGCTCCGGTTCTTCGCCGGCTACGGGTACACCGACGACCTGACGTCCGACCCGGAGATGATCGCCAACGCCTACGAGGGCGGCGTGCCGATGGGCGGCGACCTGCTCGCGGACGAAGGCAGGCGTCCGCGCTTCCTGGTCTGGGCCGCCCGCGACGCGGACAGCGCACCGCTCCAGCGCCTGCAGGTGGTCAAGGCCTGGGTCGAGGACGGCGAAGCGCGTGAAGACGTCATCGACGTCGCCTGCTCCGACGGCGGCCTGCCGTCGGGCGACCCTCTCCGCTGCCCCGGCAACGGCGCCACCGTCGATCTCTCCGACTGCAGCTACTCGGGGGACCTGGGCGCCGCCGAGCTGTCGGCCATCTGGAGCGACCCGGACTTCGACGCGGCGCAGCACGCCATCTACTACGTGCGCGTGCTGGAGAACCCGACCTGCCGCTGGTCGACCTGGGATGCGATCCGCGCCGGCGTCGAGCCCAATCCCGACATGCCGGCCACGCTCCAGGAACGCGCCTGGTCGTCGGCGATCTGGTACGTCCCGGGCAGCTAAGGCTTGGGCTACAGCAGGGCTTGTTGCGCCAACTCCTGGGAACCCGGGTGGCGCTATCCGCGCCACCCGCGAACCACTCCGTGCGCCCGTCACCGGGCGCGCGGATGGCACGCGGGCGTCTCGCCCGCATCCGGCCTCCGCCTCGCCGTCCTGATCCCGGCTCTCCTCGCCGCTTCAACCGGCGTCGCCCAGGACGGCACGGCGCCGCCGCCCAACCCGCTCCGCAACGCCTACTTCGGCGACCTGCACGTCCACACCCGCTACTCCTTCGACGCCTACCAGTTCGCGGTCCGAACCGAACCCGACGACGCCTACCGCTACGCGAGGGGAGAGCCGATCGACCACCCGGGCGGCTTCCGCTTCCAGCTTCAGGGGCTGCCGCTCGACTTTCTGGCCGTCACCGATCACGGCCAGTTCCTCGATGCGATGCCGGCCAAGGACGACCCCGAGAGCCCCTTCTTCGCGATGATCTTCACCGGCGCCGGCCGTTCGGGGGCCGACGACGAGGAACCGGACCCGGGCGGCCCCAACGCCTGGCAGGCGATCATCGAAGCAGCGGAAGCGCACTACGAACCCGGCGCCTTCACCACCTTCATCGGCTACGAGTTCACGGCCTTCTCGGAGGGCCGGGGCAATCTGCACCGCAACGTGATCTTCCGCGGCGAGGCCCCGCCCGCGCCCTTCACAGTCGATACGTCGCAGGACCCCGAGGATCTCTGGCAGTGGCTCGACGAGTTGCGCGCCGGCGGGGTCGAAGCGCTCGCCATCCCGCACAACTCGAACGGCAGCAACGGCCACATGTTCAAGCTCGAGACGGTCTCGGGCAAAGCGCTCGATGCCGCCTACGCCGAGCAGCGGACGCGCAACGAGCCCCTGGTCGAGATCACGCAGATCAAGGGCACGTCGGACACGCATCCGCTGCTGTCCCCGAACGACGAATGGGCCGACTTCGAGATCTACTCCTACCGGATCGGCACCACCCTGCCCAGCCAGGCCCCGGGCAGCTACGTCCGCGAGGCCTACCGCAACGGCCAGATGCTCCAGGCAACCCGGGGCTTCAATCCGTTCCGTTTCGGCCTGATCGGCTCCACCGACTCCCACAATGCGGGCGGCACGCCGGAGGAGTCCAGCTTCCACGGCAAGATCGGCACCGGCGACGGCACGCCCCAGCGACGCGGTTCCGTGCCGCTCGATCAACCGCTCCCGGACGGCGAGAAGTACACGAAGAACAACAACCGGTACTTCGGCGCCTCCGGTCTGGCCGGGGTCTGGGCGGAGGAGAACACCCGCGAATCGATCTACGACGCGCTGCGGCGCAAGGAGACCTTCGCCACCACCGGCCCCCGCATCCGGGTCCGCTTCTTCGCCGGCTACGACTACGGCGACGACCTCGTCTCCGACCCGGAGATGACCGCGAAGGCCTATGCGGGCGGCGTGCCGATGGGCGGCGACCTGCTCGCTGCCGACGAAGGAAGTCCGCGCTTCCTGATCTGGGCCGCCCGCGACAGGGACAGTGCACCGCTCCAGCGGCTGCAGGTGGTCAAGGTCTGGGCCGCTGACGGCGAGGCCCGGGAGCAGATCGTCGACGTCGCCTGCGCCGACGGCGGCGGGCCGTCGGGAGACCCGCCCCGATGCCCCGACAACGGCGCCACGGTCGACCTCTCCGACTGCAGTTACCGGGAGGACCTGGGCGCCGCCGAGCTCTCGGCGATGTGGAGCGACCCGGATTTCGACGCCGACCGGCACGCGCTGTACTACGTGCGGGTGCTCGATAACCCCACCTGCCGCTGGTCGACCTGGGACGCGATCCGGGCCGGAGTCGAACCCCGGCCGGACCTGCCGGCGACGATCCAGGAGCGTGCCTGGTCGTCGCCGATCTGGTACGTGCCGGGCGAGTAGACTCGAAGGTCACCGTCAGGGAGGGGCTCGATGAGCATCAACGGTCGTACTCGCATCGCCTTCGCTCTCGCCCTGGCACTCGTCTGTGCCGGAACCGCAGCCGCGGACGACATCCCCAGGACCCCGAACGGCAAGCCCGATTTCTCCGGCAACTACGACATCGCCACCCTGACGCCGGTGCAGCGGAGCCCCGAACTGGGGGATCGCCTCACCCTGAGCGCGGAGGAAGCTCAGGCGATCCGCGACCGGGAGGCTCGGAACATCGACCAGAGGTCGCGGGCCAGCGATCCGAACCGGGACGCTCCGCCCGTCGGCGGCAACGTCGGCGGCTACAACTACTTCTTCATGGACCGCGGCACCAGCGCCATCACGGTCGACGGCAAGTACCGGACCTCCCTGCTCACAGATCCGCCGAACGGCCGGTTCCCGCCACTCACCGAGCGCGGCAAGGCCCGGCGGCAGGGGCTCTACGGATTCTCGAAGCGAAACACCGGCCCCGCCTGGTGGCGGGACCTCGAGGTCGGGCCCTACGACAACCCCGAGTCCCTGTCGATCGCCGACCGCTGCGTCTTCTCCCTGGAAGCGACCATCCCGATTTACCCCAAGAACTACAACAACATCAAGACGATCGTGCAGACCGACACGCACCTGACGATCCTGATCGAATGGATGCACTACGCGCGGGTCATCCCCATCAGCCCGTCCCCGGAAGAAGCCCGGCATCTGCCGCCGAAGATCCGCTCGCGTGCCGGCGATTCGGTCGCCTGGTGGGAGGAAGACACCCTCGTCGTCGACACGACGAACTTCCTGGAAGAGAAGTGGGGCGCGACGACTCTCTTCGGCGAGCCCTCCCCGCCCGCCGACCAGCACGTGGTCGAACGCTTCTCGTTCCAGGACGAGAACACCCTGCTCTACTGGTTCACGCTCGAGAGCGGCGACTGGGAAGCGGCCTTCAGCGGCGAGTACACCTGGCCGGCCACCGACGGCAAGCTGTACGAGTTCGCCTGCCACGAGGGAAACTACGCGACCGGGAATACTCTCCGGGGCGCGCGCTTTGAAGAGACGGAAGTCGAAGCACAAACGGGCGGCTGACCAGCTCCGTATAAACAACCGGACCCACAACCGAGGGGAGGCGTGTGCATGTCCGAAGACCAACCGAAGCGTGAAGGCCGCAACCGCGGCGTGAGCCGACCGCTCCTGCGGTGCGTTCTGATCGGCCTCTGCGGCATCGCTCTCGCAGCGGCGCCGATGGCCGGCCAATCGACCGTCCTGGAGGCGATGAAGGCCGAACTCGAACGGTCGATGGAGGTACTCGGGGAGCAGGAAGTGCCGCCGTACTTCCTGAGCTACGAGATCACGGAGAGCCACAGCGTTTCCGTCAGCGGCGCCTTCGGGGCCCTGACCGACAGCAGCGAGAACCGCGGGCGGCTGCTCGACATCGATCTCCGGGTCGGCGACTACGAGTTCGACAACACCCGCCCGATCCGGGACAGGTTCCCCTCACTCTCCTTCCTCCGTGGCGGGCGAACCCAGGTACCGGTCGACGACGACGCGGACGCGATCCGGAGCATCCTGTGGAGCGAAACGGACAAGCACTACAAGCGCGCCCTCGAACAGCTGACCCAGGTGAAGACGAACGTTCAGGTGAAGGTCGAGGCCGAGGATCAGTCCGACGACTTCTCGCGCGAGGAACCGTCGAAGGGCGGGGACGATCCGACGCCGATCGATGTCGACCGGGCCGATTGGGAGCGGAAGGTCCGCCGCTACACGGCCGCGTTCGCCGAACACGCCGAGTTCCTGAGTGGCAGCGCCTTCTTCACGGCCGGCAGAGAAACCCGCTGGTTCACGAACAGCGAGGGCTCGGAGATTCAGACGTCGGAAACCAGGTACCGGCTGTTCCTTAGGGCCATGACCAAGGCGGACGACGGGATGGAACTTCCGCTCCACAAGAGCTACAACGCCTTCGCGCCGGACGGCCTGCCGAACGACGAGACCGTGGCGCGGGATGTCGAGAGAATGATCGGGATCCTGCTCGCGCTCAGGGAGGCGCCCCTGGTGGAGCCCTACACGGGTCCGGCAATCCTCTCCGGCGCGGCCAGCGGAGTCTTCTTCCACGAGATCCTTGGTCACCGTCTGGAAGGACACCGCCTGAAGGAAGCCGACGACAGCCACACGTTCAGGGAGCAACTGAACGAGAGGGTGTTGCCGGAGACCTTCTCGGTTCATTTCGACCCCACGATCAGGACCTGGGGCCCATCCGATCTGGTCGGTAGCTACCGCTACGACAACCAGGGCGTGGCGGCGCGCCGGGTAACCGCGATCGAAAAGGGGATCCTCAAGAACTTCCTCATGTCCCGAGCTCCCGTGGAAGGCTTCCCGAACTCGAACGGTCACGGCCGTAAACAGGCCGGTCTCAAACCGGTGGCCAGACAGTCCAACCTGATCGTCGAGGTGGAAGACCCGCTGACCAGCGAGGAGCTTCAGGCCCGTTTCGTCACCGCGATCGAGGCGGCCGACAAGCCCTTCGGGCTGCGCATCGAAGAGATTCAGGGGGGCTTCACCTTCACGGGTCGCTCTATCCCGAACTCGTTCAACGTGACGCCGCTCCTGGTGTATCGCGTCTACCCCGACGGCCGCGAGGAACTCGTCCGTGGCGTGGACCTGATCGGCACGCCGCTTACGACGTTCAGCAGGGTCGTCGCGGCGGATGACCAGATCGGCGTCTTCAACGGCTTCTGCGGCGCCGAGTCGGGGAGCGTTCCGGTTTCAGCCGCCGCGCCGTCGATTCTCGTATCGCAGATCGAGGTGCAGAAGAAGGAGAAGTCTCAGGACCGACCTCCGATCCTGCCTGCTCCAGTGGGGGATCTCTAAACCATGGCCATCTTCATGCCACCAACACGGATGCGAAAGGGCAAGGCCGCACTGGCCGCCCTGTCGCTCACCGCGATTCTCTGGCCGCTCTCCCACGGCAGAGCCCAAGAGGAGCCCGAACTCAACGTCGTGATGCAGGCCATGCGCGATGAACTGGCCCGCAGCTCCGAGCAACTCGAGATGGAGGAGCTCGAGAAGCCCTACTTCATCGCCTACACCGTGCACGAAACCGAGCGGCTGCAGGCCTCCGGGAGCTTTGGAGCTCTGCTGTCGAGCACGGAGACCGAGAGCCGACGCCTGAACGTCGAAGTTCGGGTCGGCGATCCCTCGTTCGACAACACGAACTTCGGCAGCATGTCGTTCCTGACGTCGAGTCTTGGTGGGATGGCCGGGCTGCCCCTGGAGAACGACTACCGAGAGATCCGAAGGGCGATCTGGCTGGCTACCGACGGGGCCTACAAGGCCGCTCTGGAGTCCCTGGCCGAGAAGCGGGCGACGCTGCAGAACGAGACGCGGGCCGAGGACATCGCCGACTTCACCGCCGAGGAACAGTTCACGTTCTTTGCCACCGGTGGCCCGGAACTGCCGCCGAGGACCGCTCTCGAAGACATCGTCCGGGACCTGTCGGGGTCATTCCGAAGCGTGCCCGATGTCTTCAGTTCGAAAGCCGAGGCATCGGTCGGCAACCGGCGCACCTACTACGTGAACACCGAGGGGTCCGCGTTCATCCGCTCCGATCCCACCGCCTCCGTCGTCGTCGAGGCCCGTACCCAGGCCGAGGGCGGCGTCGTCCTGAACGACTCCATCGCGGCACGGGGAGACTCGTGGGACGACGTAAACGACGGCGAGGCCCTGCGGTCCCGCGTCGAAGCGATGAGCGCCAGCCTGAGCGCCCGGCGCTCCGCCCCGGCTCTCGACCCCTACAACGGTCCCGTGCTCTTCGAAGGTCAGGCCGCCGCCGAGCTGTTCACGCAGGCGTTCATGCCCAGACTGCTGGGTAGCCGGGTGCCGGACGCTGAACCGAGCTTCGCCAGGATGCTGCAGCAGAGCCGCAACCCGTTCCTCGATCGCATCGGGGCGAGGGTGCTGCCCAGATTCCTCAGTATTGAGGACGACCCCACCCTGGAGGGCGACGGGTTCCTCGGCGGCTACGCGGTCGACGACGACGGCGTCGAAGCCAGGCCAACGGCCCTCGTGCAGAACGGCGTCCTGAGATCCCTGCTGACCAGCCGAAATCCGGTTCCCGGAATCGATACGAGTTCCGGCAACCGCCGCGGCGAAGGTCCCGCTCCAAGCAATCTGGTCGTGACCTCGAACCGCGGAATGAGCCACGATGATCTCTACGCCGAGTTCAAACTGCTTATCGAGGAACGGGGCTCGGACTACGGCATCGTCGTGCGCCGCATGGCAAAGCCTGGTGCCGACGACGGAGCGTCGGATCCTCTCAGCCTCCTGCGGGGCGGGCCGCAGGCGGGGCCCGCGCTCGGCCACATCAGCGTGGCGTACCGCGTCTACCCGGACGGGCGGGAGGAACTGATTCCCAAGGCCGAACTAGTGGCCGTCACCGAAGCCGCGTTCCGCGACATCGTCGCCGTGTCGGACACGTCCACCGTGCACAGCTTCACCCACTCCCCCGGCGGCGGGTTGATCCCCTCCTTCCTGACAGGCGCACTCAGTGCGCTCGGCCTGGGCGAGGTCGTCTCGGTCTCGGTCCCCGACCTGCTGTTCGAGGAGCTGAGCCTGCGCAAGCCGTCCGGGAACGCGCCACACCTTCCGGTGGCGGCGCACCCGTACTTCGATCAGTAACGGTCCAACGCGGGCAGTCCTAGAAATCCAGGCCCCAGAGACCGGGCGTAGCAACCTCCAGGCTGTTCCCGTCCGGATCGCGGAAGTAGAGAGACCGCCCCCGCGACCCACCCCACTCGACCTCGTGCTCGATCTCGACGCCGTGGTTCTGGAGGTGGGTCCGCCAACTGTCGATCTCGTCCTCGCCTACCCCGAACGCCAGATGACCGGGACCGCGGGCCCCGTGGGCGCCGAGACCCCGCGGGATCAAGTCGGGGTCGGCGGTCACCTCGGGATTGAACAGCAGGACCATCTGGTTCCCGCAGCGGAAGAAGACGTGCCTCCCTTCGAGCTTGGAATGGAGGGTGAGCCCCAGGACCTCGGCGTAGAAAGCCTCCGCTACAGTGAGGTCGCTCACGTACAGCGACGACTCGAGGACGTAGTCGAGCCGTCGCAGGCGGCTCGTGGGCGGGGTCTCCCTGGAATCGTCTCCCATGCTCTTCCGAAGCGTACCGGAGGCCGCTCCCGGAGAATCGACGCACTGCCGGCCGCCGACCGCGTAGTCGCGGAAACCGAAAGGACTTCCTGAAGGACGAGCCGATGCCTTGGGCAGGCTGAGTCACGCCGACGGGTCGCCGCCAACAATCGCGGGGCGCATGGAGCCCTCAGCCGCGCGTCAACTCGTCGATTCGCCAGCGCATCTCGCGCTCGTACCGTTCCTTGCCGGGGAATCCACCTGCCCGGTACTGGATCCGCCCTTCGGGACCGATGACGATCGTGGCAGGGATTCCGGTGATGTTGAAGTCGGTGGCACTCCCCTCGTCGAACAGGGACGTGAAGTCGTACCCGTGCTCCTACGGTCGGCTCGTTTCCGGCGAACCACCGCGGACCGCAGCGCCGCCTCCGCCTCCGCCGTCCGGCCCAGCTTCTGCAAGGCCCGGCCCCGCGCCCGTTCGAAGCCTGCCCACCAATCGGCCTTGACCGCTGCAAGTTCCTCCTCGGGCGTGCCCGGATAGAAGAGGCCGCTGCGGCCCTCCTCGATCCGTGCAATCCCAAGGTCCGCGAGGCGCAAGGCTTCCTCCGGACGCTCGTCGATGTCCAGGAGGTGGTTGATGACCCGCCCGTAGTTGCCGAGGCCGAACGTCGTATCCAGGAGAGCGAGGCGCTCGCCGAGATCGATCACCTGGTCGAGCAGAGCCTCGTGGGTCACGGAGGCGAGGCCGCTGTCAGGCGAAGAGTCGCTGACCTGAAGAGACTCCGGACGTCCCCGCCCTTCCGACTCCTCGATCAGGAGATCGAGGCGCAACAACATAGGGACTGTGGCCGTCGAGAAGTCCTGGTTTTCCCAGCGCATTGGGAAACGCTGTAGCCAACGATCGAGGATCTCCAACCGAACGTCGACCGGCTCCTCGCCCGCCGCGTAGTAGTCCTCGAAGAACAGGTCGAAGTGCACGTAGTCGGCAGCCAGATGCCGGGCGGAGGAGATCTCCTCCAGGCTCTGCAGCCAACGGCGCTCAGCCTCGGTGTCATCGAGGAGTTTGTGACCATGGACCAGCACGTAGCGGAGCTTTCCGGTCTCCTGTTCGGACGAGCTGCTCTCCGCGGCCTTCGTGGCTTCCTCCAGTTGGGCCCGGATCTCCTCCTCGAGAACGGCTACCTAAGGCGGGAATCGCCTCCTCGTACTCGTTGAGGACCATCGCCGTTCGTGCGTAGGCGTATGCGGCGGCACCGTTGTCCGGGTCCTCATCCAGAACCGAGGCAAAGGCGGCTTTGGCGTCGTGAAAGAGCCCCTCCTCGAACTTCGCCCTTCCGCCGGCAAGACGCTCTTCCAGCACCGAGCCGCCCGGTTGGCAGCCGAGTGCCGCGGCCAGCAGCACCCAAGCCAGCGTCAGCCCGGTTGACCGGATCAGAGATGACCGTCGGAGAAACCCGACTCGAATCGACATTGGACATCCCGCTGCTGAACGACGGCAGTGTACTTGCTGCGTGCCAGATCCAATCGGGCCATCAGACGCGACTGGCCCCTTTGCCTGTCGCGGCGATGCCGCTTTCACCGTCCGCGGCCAACTCGCTCAGAAGCCGGGCTGCGTGCGCGGCTCGCCGCGCCAGAAATCGGGCTGACTCCCCCACCAGACGGTGGCGCCGTTTGTGAGCGAGTTCTTCGCGCGCGGCCAGAGCGGCCAGACCGGCCAGCGTCGCCTGAGAGTCCTGTCCGAGCAGGCCTTCTAGGGCGAACCGCCGCTCACCGGCGCGCAGCCCCAGGCCGAGGTCGCGCGCCATTGTCCCGAGCGCCGCCCGAGTCAGGATGATGCCGGAGCGGACGGGCGCCAGCAGTCCCTTCAGGAAGGCCTGGCCACCCTCCTCCCGCGGGTCCGGAAGCCCGGATGCCGCGCGCAGGTGAGCGGGCAGGACCGCGGGCGGCCCGGCGCGCCCGGCCTCTTGCGCGAGGGTGTCGCGGAGCAACTCCGCCCAACGTCGGTAGCCGCCCGCCGCCACTTCCTCGGCGTGGTCGAGATACGCGAACACCCACGGCGCCATGTGTTCGTGCAGAAGGGCGTGGCAGGCTTCCGCCGCCAGCGCGGCGCCCGGACCGGTCGCTTGCCCGTGCTCCTCGCTCAATGCGGCGTACAGGCCGACCAGGACGCTGAGATGGTCCGGTTCGGCGGGCGGCGTCCGGCCCACCGCGCGCCAGAACCCGGCGATCCTCTCTCGTGCCTCGCCGCCCATCCAGCCCTCGGGACCCACGTAGATCGAGGCGTACGGAGGCAACTGGAAGACGAAGATCTCCGCGTACGCCGAGCCGTCGATGCCGTCATCCAGGCCCAGCAGACCGGCAACCCGGGCGTGTTCCGCTTCAGGCGGTTCAGCGAAGATGGACAGCGCGCGCAGCAGCTCTACCGGCGTCATCGCCGGCTTTGCAACCGGTAGGCCTCGCGCGCGGGTCTGACCGGACGCAGCATCCACCACGGTCGCCGCATCCCGTCCGGCGAGTGCCGGTCCGCCGGCCGCACCAGTTCCAGCCAGCGCTCGAATTGCGCGCGCGAGCCGTTCGTGTCGACCGACACATCGCCGCGCCGGTCGCCGGGCTCAGCGGGCGTCACGTGCACGGCCTGGTGCCAGCAGTGCTGTCCGGAGACCGGGTCCGGGTGCACCGCGTGGGTCAGGTTCTGGTGTACGCCGACATCGGTCCACCAGACGCGCATCGTGTCCGGATCGTTCGAGGGAAACGGACCGCCGCTCTGCTTCGGCGCCAGCGACCACTCCGAACCGCTCCGCGCCAGCGCGACGGTCATCATGCCAAGGCGTTGGCCCGGCTGGCCCTCCGGCTTCCAGCGGCCCATGTGATGACTGCACGCGACGACACCGGGGCGGATCCCCTCGGTGATCCACGCCTTGACCACGAAGTAACCGAGGTCGGTCGTGACACGGACCAGGCTGCCGGTTCCGCCAATGCCCAGACGTTCGGCGTCGGTCGGGTGGATCCAGAGCGGGTTCGTGTGCGCGATCTCGTCCAGCCACTTCGAGTTGGCGCTCCGGGTGTGGATATGCACCGGGATCCGGAAGGTCGAGATCAACGGCATCTGCCCGGGCTCAAGCCGGCTCGGATGCACGTGGCTCTTGATGTAGGTGGGCGCCGCCAGCTCCGGCCATCCCCAATCGGCCAGGGTGTTCGACCAGAACTCCAGCTTGCCGGAAGGCGTCGGCCAGCCCCGGAGCATCTCACCGTCCACGCGCACGCCAACCCGGCGGCGGCCGTCTTCGTCCGCTTCAAGTGCGGTGCCTCCCTGCGCCTGCGGGCTCGCCGGAACCGGCGCACGCGTGTAGACGCGGTCGCGTTCGTCGACGTGCGCATCCTCCAGCTCATCGTCCGGAACGCGCTGCTCGAAGACCTTGCCGACCTTGCTCGCGACCTCAAACGCGCCGTAGCGGCGCATGTACTCCAGTGGCGTCAGCCCTTCCCCAGCAGCGACGTCAGGCAGCCCCGGCACCGTGTTCGCGAAGATCCAGCCGTAGTATTCGTCGACGGTCATCTTCTCGCCGGGATTCTCGACCGACTCGAAGAACTCGCGGATCCCCAGCGAGCCGTCGGGATCGATGCGCCAGGTGAGCTCGATCCAGAACTCGTTTTCCTCCCATACCTCACCGGGGTTCACGTCGCGGGTGTCGCCGATCTCCTCTCCCAGGCAACCGCGGGCCGCCCTCAGGACCGGTTGACGAAAGCCGAGCCACTGGCCGTCGTACTGCTCGTACGAGGTGAGATCGTGGCGCTCGGACGAATGCCCCATCGGCAGCACGTAGTCGGCGAAGTAGGCGGTCTCGTTCCAGGTCGGCGTCATGGCCACGTGCAGACCGATCCGGCGCGCGTCGCTCAGCATCTCGATCCAACTGAAGCCGTCCGGGTTGGTCCACACGGGGTTGTGGACGCGCGTGAAGTACACGTCGAGGTAGGCGTCCTGCGCTCGCATCAGGTGCGGCATCAGAAACGACATCTCCATCAGAGACAGGGGATACTCGCGCGGCCACTGCACCTCGTTCCACCGCGGCGGAGGGCGTCTAGGAAGACGCGGCGGCCTGGGCACGAACTTGTTCCAGGCATTGGGGAAGGTCCCGCCCTCGGTGGCCAGGGCGCCGAGGAGCGCGCTCAGGAGCGTGAGCGTGCGGGCCACCTGCCAGCCGCCGAGATTCCCGGCGCCGGCGCTGCGCCAGTTGTGGGTGGCCAGGCGGGCGCCGGCGGTCGAGATCACTTCTGCCACGGCGCGCAGCTCACCGGCATCGATCCCCGATTCGCTCGCCGCGTACTCGAAGGTGTACTCGGCGTACATCTCGCGCAGCGCTTCCTCGAAGTCCTCGAACGATGCACCGGCAACGCCTTTGGCCGCCATGAAGTCCGGCCAGTTCCACCACCGACGCACGAAGTCGCGGTCGTAGCGGCCCTCCCGGATCATCCAGTTCGCGACCGCCAGGAAGATCGCCGCTTCGGCGCCGGGATAGGGCGACAGCCAGTGGTCGGCATGGGTCGCGGTGTTCGAGAGGCGCGTGTCCAGGACGATCAGTTTGGCGCCGTTCTTCTTGCCCTCCATGATGCGCTGCGCGTGGGGGTTGAAGTAGTGGCCGGTCTCGAGGTGGCTGCTGACGAGAACGATGACCTTGGCGTTGGCGTGGTCCGGGCTCGGGCGGTCCATGCCCATCCACCAGTGGTATCCGGCGCGTGCGCCGCTCGAACAGACGTTGGTGTGCGAGTTGTGCCCGTCGACGCCCCAGGCCGCGAGCATGCGCTCTGTGTATCCGTCCTCGCCCGGGCGGCCGACGTGGTACATGACCTCGTTGTGCCGCTCTTCCTCCAGGGCCTTGCGAATGCGCGCCGCGATGTCCTCGAGGGCGTCGTCCCACGACACCCGCTCCCACTTCCCTTCTCCGCGCCCGCCGGCCCGCTTGAGCGGATGGAGAATGCGGTCGGGATCGGTGATCTGGTTGAGCGTGGCCGGGCCCTTGGCGCAGTTGCGGCCTCGTGAGCCCGGGTGTTCGGGGTTGCCCTCGAACTTGCGTACCTGCAGCGTGTCCCGGTCGACGTACGCGAGGAGTCCACACGCGGACTCGCAGTTGAAGCACGTGGTCGGGACCAGCATGTAGCGCTTCTCGACGCGCCGCGGCCACGCTTTGGAATCGAGCTCGACCCAATCGTTCCAACGCTCCTTCGGCGGATAGGAAGCGAGGTGGACGCGGCTGGCGCCGGGATAGAAGGTCTCGCCGCGGGCTTCGGCGTCGGCCCTTGCCGCCGAGACCACGCGCTCCAGGCTTTCCAGGTTGTCCGGCTCGATCACGAGTCCATTCAGGAGAGGGGCACCGACTGGCCGGCCTGCAGGTAGGCGTGCTCGTAGAGCAACAGGCCCGCCAATCCCGCCGCCACGCCGACGTGCGCGCCCATGCCCACAAGCACCAGCGCAGCGGCGGCGAACAAGAAGCCGGTCCAGTAGGGGCCCGAATACCGGCCCTTGAGCATGCCGCGAGCGGCCAGAGCGGCGTGGGCGGTCGGGTGCGTCATCGTCGCTTCGCCAAGGGTGAGGGCGATGTGGACGGCCAGCGAGGCCTGGAAGATCCACACGGCGCCGACGCCGAGCTCCAGCCCGCCGCCTGCGGCCAGGTCCGCCAGAATCAGCGCGCCCGAGCCCGCCAGCAGCGCCTGGACGAGAAAGTGCGGCGGCAGGAGCGGGCTCTGCCACAGGTCGCGCGCGCGCGCCTGGGCCAGAAGGTACGCGGTGTAGACGGCGGTCGCGGCCGCGAGAGGGCCTCCGGCCCAGGCCAGCACTTGCGTCCACTCGGGCCTGCCGGCCACGACCGCACCGATGTGCGCGGCTAACAGCGCGCCGTACGCGGTGATCGCGAAGCCCCCGCGCACCAGCCAACTGCGCCACTGCGGTCTGGCGAGCACCATCCAGAACCGCTCCGGATGCTCCAGGTCCCACACCAGGAGCGCGCCCGTCAGCACCAGAAAGGCGAGCGCCATCAAGGGGCCTATGAGCGTCCACACCGGCGACGTCCAGGGGATCATGCCGGCGATCGCCAGGAGCAGCGGCACCAGGTAGGCCCCCGCGGCGATCGACTTGGTGAACGTGTAGAGGCTCACCCGAAAGTCCCAGGGAATCTCGTGCGGGACGTCGTAGCTGAGCAGTGCCGCCGCGGAACTGTTGCGGGGACCGGTATGGCCGGACGACACCTTCCCGTTTCCATTGTCCTGCTCGCTCCACATGAACAGTCCGCCCTCGGGTTGGCGTGCGGCAAGCGGATCCAGCGTTGCCCGGTCCGCGCCCTTGTAGAACACCTTGGGCCGCGTCTCCTTCTCCGGCCGTCGCACCGCAACCGGTTCCTGGTGGACGATCTTCGAGACCTCGGAGAGCGGGTCGTTCATGTCGCCGACGATCAGCGCCTCGGTCGGACAGACGACGACGCACGCGGGCTCGAGGCCGATGTCGAGCCGATGCGCGCAGAAGTTGCACTTCTCGGCCGAGTGGTCGTCGGGATTGATGAAGATCGCATCGTACGGGCACGCCGCGATGCACGCCTTGCATCCGATGCACGACGACTTGTCGAAGTCGACGATGCCGTCGTCCCGGCGGTACATCGCAGCGGTCGGACAGGCCGCGACGCAGGGTGCGTCCTCACACTGGTTGCAGCGAGTGACCTGGAAAGCCCGCCGTGCGCGCGGATAGCGCCCCACGTCGACGGACTTCACGTACGTGCGCGTGACCGATAACGGCACCTCGTTCTCGGACTTGCACGCGGTTGTACACGCATGGCATCCGATGCAACGCGTCTGGTCGATGACCTTGGCCCAGAGCGGCTGCGGTGCGGCAGAAGCCTCGCTCGTTGTGGGCAATGGGAACTTCGATCGGTACGGCGCGTCCGGCTGTAAAGGCGATGAGTCACCCTAACAGCAGGCGGTGGAAGTGCGCGTCGCACCGCCGAGCTTTGGCCGTCGCTCTCAGGCCTTCTTGACGCCCCGGCTCGTCGCGCCCTCCGGCGGTGTGTCGCGCAGGATGCCCGCGCGCTCCAACTCGTCGACGCGAGACGGTGGGAACCCGAGAACCTCGACCAGCACTTCCCGGTTGTGTTCGCCGAGACACGGCGCGGGACGGCGGTAGGATCCGCCCGTCACGCTGAAGTGGATCGCCAGGCCCGGGTACCGGCGCCTGCCGACCTCACGGTGGTCGAGTTCGGTCCAGAAGCCGCGCGCTTCCAGGAACGGGTCCTCGACCAGATCGCGGGCGTCGGCGACCGGCGCGGCCGTGATCCCGGTGCGGCGCAGTGCGACCGCCAGAGCGTCCCGGTCCCGGCCCCGGGTCCAGTCGGAGAGCAACTCGTCGATCCGGTCCTCGTCCGCCCGCCGCTGGTCCAGCGACATCGATGCGAAGGACGCCGGCAGACCCGCCAGATCGCACAGCGCCTGCCACTCCCGGTCGCAACAGACGCTGATCGCGATCCACCGATCCTCGCCCAGGCACGGGAAGCAGCCCTGGGGCGCGCGCCGGGGATGGCGGTTGCCGCGCCGTGGCCCTTGTGCTCCGCGAAGCTGGGCCGCCAGGATGTGATCGCCGAACATCGTCGCCGTCGCCTCCACCATCGGCGTTTCGACCGTGCCGCCCTCGGCCTCCGGCGATTCTGAGCGACGGTAGAGCATCGCCAGCGTGCCGACCACCGTGTGCAGCGCCGTCACCGGGTCGGGCCAGGCGATTCCCGACCGGTGCGGACCGCCATCCCGGTAACCGAGTTCGGACGTCAGTCCCATGGTCGACTCGATCAGGGGACCGAACGCGAGCCGATCGCGGTACGGACCGGAGTTGCCGAAGCCGGGCATGGAGACCGCGATCAGACGCGGGTTGATGTCCAGCAGCTTCTCAGCGTCGAGCCCCAACTTCGGCATGACCCGGGGGCTGAAGTTGTCGCAGACGACATCGGAGCGCTCGACGAGCTCCTCGAAGATGCGCCGCGCCTCCGGATCGTTCAACTCGAGCGTCACCGAGCGCTTGTTCCGGTTCATCTTGTTGAACGCGGCGTTGCGGTCGAACGGGCGTTCGCCGGCTTCGTTCTCCGGGTAGAGGTGGCTGAGCCGGGCGATCCTCGCCGGCCGCGTAGCCGGGCCGCGCGCCCACGCCGCCTCGACCCTGATCACGTCGGCGCCGAGGTCGCCCAGGATCCGGGTTGCCAGCGGTCCGGCCCAGACCCTGGTGAGGTCGAGGACGCGCACACCCTGGAGCGGCCCGTCGGTCAGCGCCGCCGAGGCCGACGGCGGCGGCCGGTCCCGCCCGCGCGGCTCGCACTTCAGCACGAAGGGCCCGCGCGGAACGAGCGGCCCGCTGCCGCCGTCGATCGGTACGAAGAAGCCGCGAGCCCGGAAGTGAGGGTCGTCGAGCACCTCCAGCGCATCGATCACCGGACCGATCGGCGCCCTCACCCGCTCCCCCAGTTCGATGATCTCGGCCGCGGTGTGGGCCATCATCCACGGTTCGATCGCGCGATCGAACTCGTCCCGGTTTTCCGCCCGGTCGGCATCCTCCGCGAAGCGCGGATCCCAGGCGAGGTGAGCCAGACCCGCAGCCTCGAGGAACGGATGCAGCATCTCCTTGGCCGGTATGGCCAGCGACACGTAGCCGTCCTTGCAGCGATGGACGCCCACCGGGTGCCAGGGCCCGCCCTGGGAGTTGCCGACCCGCCCGAGCACATAGCCCGCCTGGGTCCACATCACGGTCGTGTACTGGTGAAGCGCAGCCAGCGCCTCCACATGGGACACGTCGACCGCCTGACCGCGGCCGACCGCAGGCCGGGCCAGGATCGCGGCCAGACCGCCGATCACCGCGTGGGCGCCGGCCTGAAAGTGCGCGTGAAGACCGGGCCGCGCGATCGGCGCCCGGTCCGGCGCTCCGTTGAGATAGAGGTGCCCCGACCAGGCGTCGTCGGTGAACTCGTTCGACCGCGGCGGCCCGGCCTCTCCCCAGACTTCGCTTCCGTCCGCGCCGAGCCCGAAGGGCGAGATGCGAAGCAGCACCGCGTGCGCCGCATCGTCTTCCGCAATCAGGGGCTCCAGCGGCCCCGGGGCGGAACTTTCGATCACGATGTCGACTTCGCCGCGCTCGACCTCCTCCAGGATCTGCGCCCGGCCCCCGTCAGCACTCGGCCGCAGCCACACAGTGCGCTTGCCGGCATTCAGGTACGCGTACGCGGCGCCAAGGCCTCGCCAGCGCTCGCCTACTTCGCGCCAGGGGTCACCGCCGGGAGGCTCGAAGCGCAGCACCTCGGCGCCGCAAGCCCCAAGCAGCAGGCCCGCATAAGCGCCCGCCGGCGAGCCGGCGACTTCGATCACGCGCAGGTTGGAGCAAGGACGATCCGTCACGGGTCCGGGACGGTAGCAGCCGCCCGCACGCTCCTACATCGGCGATAATCCACCGTGGCCACCAACATCCTGGAAACCATCGATCAGCTCAAGTCGGAACTCGACGCGCTCCGGCCGCTGCCGCCTGAGGCCATCGGTCGCGTCAATCAGAAGCTCCGGCTGGAGTGGAACTACCACTCCAACGCGGTCGAGGGGAACTCGCTGACGTTGGGCGAGACGAGGAGCCTGATCCTCCACGGCATCACCGCCCGCGGAAAGCCGATGCGGGACCACCTCGACATTCAGGGTCACGACGACGCCGTCAAGGCGATCGAAGACGCGGTCAAGGACGATGAAGCCCTGAACGAGGTCTTCATTCGCAATCTGCACCGGGTTCTTCTGAGAGAGCCGTACCAGATGGACGCGCGCACTCCGGACGGGCGCGCCGTCAGACGGCTGATATCGATCGGCAGCTACAAGACCGTGCCAAACAATGTGCTGACCTCGACCGGCGAGATCCACTACTTCACGGCACCCGAACTGGTGAAGCCGGAGATGACCGACCTGCTGGACTGGTACCACGAAGGCGAGCGAAAGGGCGAGCACCCGATCGTTCTTGCCGCGGTGCTCCACTACCGGTTCGTCCGTATTCACCCCTTCGACGACGGCAACGGCCGCATGGCACGGCTGCTTATGAACCTGGTCCTCATTCGGCATGGCTACACCGTGGCCATGATCCGAAGCGAAGACAGGGACCGCTATATCGATGTCCTGGAGCGAACGCAGCGGAACCAACGCCTCTCCGAGATCGAGGACCTGAGCGAGTTCATCGAACTCGTCGCCTCCTGCTGCGAAGGCAGTCTGAGACTCCATCTCAGGGCCGCGAGGGGAGAGTCCATCGACGAGCCCGACGACATCCTGCGCGAGATCGACCTCTTCAAGAAGTCGCTCGGGGAGCTTCCCAGCGAGCAGATTCGGGCGCGAGATCACATCGACGGCCTCGTGCGCCCGTTTGTCGCTCATTGCATGACCGCCGTTGGAGAACTCTCCGGCCTGTTCTTCAGAGTAAGTACCGAGGTGGACTCGCTCCAGGTCGACTGCCTCGACGTTGGCGTTGTGGAAGTCGGCGCTTTGAAGTCACGCGTAGACGCGAAAGAGGTTCCGGAGCATGCGGCGCGGGTCGTGCTCCACGTCGTATTGTTGCTTGAGGGGTATCGAATGAAGGCCGACAAGAGCATTTGGCTCGTAGTGAAGCACCAGGCGACACCTGACCGCCGCACATGGAACTTCAGCTATGACGCAGGCAGCCACAAGAGCTTCGAGTCCGACGATCTGGAACACGTCGAGAACACGTTCAATCAACTGATCAGAGACGTGGTGGACACGCTGCAACAGGCTTGAGGCGGCGTCTGCGGGCCGGCGTTCGGCGTATGCTCACGCGCCGAAACGGAACCTTGGTGGCGCGTCTCGCGCTACCAGCGAACCACTCCGTGCGTCCGTCATCGGACGCGCGGATGGCACACAGGAGATTCAGAATGCCCGTCGTCGACTTCAGCCTCACCGACCAGATCGCACTCGTGACCGGCGCCTCGCGCGGCATCGGAGAAGCGATCGCGCGCGGCTTCGCCGAGCAGGGCGCCACGGTCGTCCTCGCTTCGCGCAAGCAGGAGGGCCTGGACAGAATCGCCGAATCGATCCGGGCCGACGGCGGCAAGGCGGTACCGATCGCTGTCACGCCGGCAACGTGGAGCAGATCGCGGCCCTGTTCGACCGCATCGAGAGCGAGTTCGGGCGGCCGCCACGGGCAGCCCAACGAGATCGCCGGCGCGGCGGTGTTCCTGGCCTCGAAGGCCGGGAGCTCCATGACCGGTGCGACGATCGTGATGGACGAGGGTTCGTCGGCGTAGCGGCGGAGCCGGACCGGATGCCGGCGAGGGCGCCGGCGCACCCAGTCTCAGAGTTCGGCGCGGCGCTGGGTGTCCAGACTGCCGAGTGCTCCGAGCAGGAAGCCCAGCAGGTCGCCGTCCACGTAGTCGTTGTCGACCACGTTGACCAGGAAGTAGGTGTCGTGGATGCGCTGGAGCAGGCTGTACGAATCGCTTCCCTCCTCGTACACCGCGGCCCAGGACGACAGCCACAGATCGAAGGCCTCGTCCTTCCAGACCTCGAAGGAGCCCGGATCGACGATCGTCGGCTGCCGGACCTCGCCCCCCGGGAAGACGCCCCAGGTCACCGCGTTGACCGTGTCGCAGTTGCTGTAGGCGGTGCCGGATCGGTCGATCGCGTGGTACGTCAGGCTCTCGTTCGCCTCCAGCGCTCCAAGCAGCGGCGGCACCTGCTCCGGCGCCAGGAAGAACTCGAGGTACGCCTTCTGGTACACGTGACCGCCGGCGCCGCCCCAGCCCACCGCCGGATCGTCGGACGGTGCGCCGTTGACCCGCGGCTGCGAGTTGATCGTCAGCAGCCCGGCCAGGTTCAACTGCTCCAGCGCGTTCCGCAGCGGCTCGCTCTCCAGGTCGAGCGGCCACTCGTACCAGGGAATGCCGTCGACCTCGCCGCGGCAGAAACCGGCGAAGACCCCGCGCACCTGGTCGATCGACGCAAGTTCGCGTCCCCAACGCTCGCGCGCGACGTCGGGCTTGATCGGGCGAAACGCCAGGTGATGGTCCGCCAGATCGCCGAACGCAGGCGAACCGGAATCGCCCCAGCGGCCGTTCGGGAACTCGTCCCAGTCCTGGGTCCGGGCGAGATAGCTCTTGGGCCGGTTGGCCCAAAAGATAGGCCGCACCTCCTCCTTCGGGCGCCCGACGGCGGTGGCGCTGCGCCAGGGCAGCACGCGTTCGGTCTGTTCGGGCACGATGCCCAGCCGGCGGAGGATCACCTGCACCGAACGCTCGAGATTCAAGGTGTAGAAGTGCAGGCCGGGGGCGCCGCCGTCGAGCAGGCGGCGGCAGATCCCGGTCAAGAGATCCTGCCCGTACTCGCGCACCGAAGCGTCGTGGAAGCGGCGCGCCTCGATCTCCCGCACGATCTCGGGCGGCGCGCTGGCGCCGAAGCCGGTGATGCGCTGAAACGACCGGTAGCCGTTGATCGGCGCCAGACCGGGAACCAGCGGGCAGGAGATGCCACGCTCGCGGCAGCCGTCGACGAAGCGCAGATACAGCTCCGGCTCGTAGAACATCTGGGTGATCACGAAGTCCGCGCCGGTCGCCACCTTCTCGGCCAGATGGTCCAGATCGCGCTCCAGGCTCGCAGCCTCCGGGTGCCCTTCGGGATAGCCCCCAACGCAGATTCCAAAGTAATCGCCGTGCTCCTCGCGGATGAAGCGCACCAGGTCCGAGGCATGGGCGAAACCGTCGGCCACCGCCGACCAGGAACCGCGGCCGCGCGGCGGGTCGCCGCGCAGCGCCAGGATGTTGCCGATGCCGCGGGCGCGGCAATCCTCGAGCACGGCCGCGATCCGGCGCCGCGGCATGTTCGTGCAGGTCAGGTGCATCATCGTTTCGAGGCCGAGCACGTTCTCGATCGTGCTCGCCAATTCGAACGTCAACTCGGCGGTGCTGCCGCCGGCGCCCCAGGTCACGTCGACGAACGCCGGCGCCAACCGCCCCATGCGCTCGACGCGCGCGTAGAGGTTCTCGATCCCCTTCTCCGTCTTCGGCGGGAAGTACTCGAACGAGTAGAACGGCCGCCCCTCGGAGGTCGCCGAGCGGAGTTTGTCGATCAGCTTCATCGCGGACCGGATCCTACTGCCGCAGGCGATGGACGCCGCTCCGCGGCGGCGTTTTTCGCGGCGCGGGTCGGAACACCCGCGCCGGAGCCGGCGAGGGCGCCGGCGCACCCAGTCAGAAAGGGACTTCGTCCTCCACTGCCGGCCGCCCGCCAGCAAGCCGCTCCGCCTGCTGCACCAGCCCCGGCGCTCTCAGCCGCTCCGCCACCGCCGCCAACTCCGGGCCCGGACCGCACCATCGCAACTCGTCCACCGAGCCGCTGACCGGCGCGTCACGCACCAGCGTTGCGAGCTCGCGGAACAGCTCCGCCGCTTCCCGCTCTTCCCGCAGCGTAGCCGCCAGCCGGTCCCGGCTCCGCACCTTGACCTTCCACTTCCAGGGTTCGTTCGGTATCTCCTCCAGGTGGACGTAGTGCGCCAGCACCGCCGCCGCCGACTTGGCGCCCCAGCCCCGCAGACCCGGAAAGCCGTCGGCGCTGTCGCCCACCAGGGCCAGGTAGTCGGGGATCGACTCCGGTTCGACCCCGAACTTGTCCCGGATTCCGTCGGCGTCCCAGCGCAGGCCGCGCCGCCGGTCGACCTGGACCACCCGGCCGCCGCGGCCCGCGTCGACGCATTGCGCCAGGTCCTTGTCGGGCGTGCAGATACGGACCTCGACCACGCGCTCGTCGGCGGTCGCCATGGCGGCGCCGCTGGCCAGCCCATCGTCGGCTTCGTGCTCCACCATCGGCCACACGGTGATGCCGACCGCACCCAGGGCCTCCTCGAGCAGCGGGAACTGGGCCAGCAGCTCCGGGTCGATCCCCTCGCCGGTCTTGTAGCCGGGCCAGAGATCGTTGCGGAACGACTCGATCACATGGTCGGTCGCCACCGCCATGTGGGTCGCGCCGTCGCGGAACATGCCGAGCAGCGAAAAGACGACCCCGCGCACGGCGCCGACCTCCACGCCAGCGTCGTTCCGGTAGCTCGGGGCACCGAAGTGGTGCCGGAAGAGTTCGTAGGTGCCGTCGATCAGATGGACGTACATACCGGATTCACGACGTGGGACATCGCGGTCAAGCTACCATCAGCCGCCATGCCCGCTTCCTCCTCCGTGTTCCTGCTCGCCTTCGCGCTGAGCGCGGCGATGCCGGCAACCGCCGCGAACCTGCCCGGCGACCCGCTGACCGGGTCGGGCGAAGTGGCTCGGGCCCTACTGCCGGCCGCTCGACTGCAAGCCGGCGAGTTGCCCTCGCCGATCGACAACTCGGCCTTCGCGCTGCCGGAGAACGCCGCGCCGCCGCGCCACGAAATGAAGGGAACGCTGCAACTATTCGGGGGCGGAGCATCATCGTGGACCGTCCACCATGACTTCTACTCGCGGGCGCTGGAACCGCCGATCGTCTCCGCCTTGCGCCGCATCCCGCGGCTCGATGTCATCCTCACCCAGAGCGGTTCCCACCTGATCCCGGCCGACCGGGGCCTCCGCTTCACCGGCGACGCCTACTGGAATGCGATCGTCGGCGCGGGGCGTATCTGGAGCGAGGGCGGAGACGGCGGCAGGAGCCGGGCCTCGCTGCCGGTCACGCTGGTCGAGCGCAACCAGAACTGCGCCTACCACGGCGTCGTGTCCTTCCTCTTCGACGGCAGCAACACCTCGCCCGCGGTCTTCCAGGTGACCCAGGAGACCTGCAAGTACTTCAAGTTCGACCTCTGGGACGCCGGCCCCACACGCTTCGCGGCCGGCGGGGCGCCGGACGCCGAGGCGGTCGCCGCTGCCTACGCCGCGGAGGTCGGTGCCCGGATACCGGTCCGTTCGATCGACGAGGTCCGAAACGACTTCCCGCGGTCCCAGGTCTACCCGCAGTCGTTCGCCGCCGGCATGGACCGCGAACACCTGACCGCGTACGGCATAGCCTTCGAAGGCGTCCACTACGCCGGCCCGGTCAGCACCCGTCACGGCCACTACCCCTATCCGGAGCAGATCCGCCTGCCGTCCTACTCCACCGCCAAGACCGCCTTCGCCGCGGTGGCGCTGATGCGGCTGGCCCAACTGCACGGCGAGGATGTCGCCAAGCTCCCGCTCCGGGACTACCTGCCGAAACCCCCCAAGGACCGCTGGCAGGGCGTGACCTTCGAGCACCTGCTGGACATGGCGACCGGCCACTACTGGGATCCCGCCGACCAGGAGGACGAGAAGGACACGACGACCGAGCTGAACTTCTTCGTCGTCGAGAACCAGAACCGCAAACTCCGGGGTTCCATGGCCTACACCACCAAGGCCCCGCCCGGCCGGCGCTGGGTGTACCACACGACGGACACGTACCTGCTGACGTACGCGATGACGGAGTACGTCGGCCGCCTGACCGGCGCCACGAAGAAGGAACCCGCCGACCTGCTGGGCTTCGTCGCCAACGAGGTCTACCGGCCCCTCGGCCTGTCGGCCGGCGCGCTCCAGGCGGTGCGCACCGACAATCGCGCCGACGGCCGGCCCTTCGGCGGCTACGGCATGTTCTGGACGCCGGACGACATCCTCAAGATCGCGAATTTGCTGAACGTCCAGCGCGGCAAGATCGGCGATGAGCAGGTGCTTCACCCGGAACTGCTGGCGGCGGCCATGCAGGAGAACGCGGAGGACCGCGGTCTCGACGCCATCCACCAGGCCAAGCCGAACAAGTACAACAACTCCGTCTGGTCCCGGCAGATCGAGGTCACCTCCGGCGGCGCCGGCACGAAGGAGATCTGGGTGCGCCAGATGCTGGGCTACGGCGGCATCGGCGTGCTGATGCTCCCGAACGGAGCGGTCTTCTACTACTTCGGGGACGGTGACGACCACGAGTGGCTGCGCTCGGCGCGGGAGGCGTACAAGCTGAAATGACGGACCAGGACCACGGCGCGCCGTTCGCCGGCTTCCGTGTCATCGAACTCGCAGAAGGCGTCGCCGGTCCGTACTGCGGCAAGCTGCTCGCCGACCTCGGCGCCGACGTGATCAAGGTCGAACCGCCCGCCGGCGACCGCGCCCGCCGGGCGAACGGCGGCGACCCGGCGAAAACCCTCGACCCGGAAGGCTCGCCGCTGTTCCTGTACTGCAACACGAGCAAGCGCGGGATCGTCCTCGACCTGGACGACGACCGCGACCGCGAGACCTTCGCCGCGCTGCTTGACGACGCCGCGGTCCTGATCGCCGACCGCGAGCCGCCGGTCGAGGCGCCGGTCGACGTGATCGTGGCGGCGGTCACGCCCTACGGTCTCGACGGCCCCAGGGCCGCCGCGCCGGCCGGAGAACTGACGCTCACCCACGGCGGCGGTCTCGTCAACCAGATGCCGGCTCGGTCGCGCGACATCGACCGCGCGCCGGTCACCCTGGGCGGCCATCAGGCCGGCTACCACGGCGGTCTGGTCGCGGCGCTCGCGGTCGCGGCACTGCTCTACGAACGCCGCCGCGGCGGCGCCGGCGCCCGGGTCGACGTCTCGATCCAGGACGTGATGGTCAGCCTGGTGGCGCCGCTCGTCGCCAGCGCCCGCTACCACGGGACCACCTGGTCGCGGGTGCCGGACCGCCCGCCCGCCATGGGCCGTCTGCGGACCAGCGACGGCTACGTGATCCTCAACGCCTTCGACGACCACCACTTCGAGCTCTTCCGCGAACTGATGGGCTCGCCCTCGTGGTGCGCGGGCGACGAGTGGAAGGACATGGCCTACCGCAGCCACCACCTGATGGAGATCGCGCCCCAGGTCGACGCCTGGGCGCTCGAGCAGAAGCGCGACGACCTGTACCACCGCGCCGCCCGCCTCGGCATTCCCGTCGGCCCGATCCACGACGCGGCCGACGTGATGGCCTACGCTCAGTACGCGGCGCGCGACTACTTCGTCGAGGTCGACCACCCGCAGGCCGGAACGAAGCGCTACGCCGGCTGGCCCTACCGGATGGGCGCATCGAAGCCGACGGTCTCCCGCCCGGCGCCGCTGCTGGACGAGCACGGGGCGGAGATCCGTAGCGAACTGAACGGCGGAGGTGCGCAACCGAGAACCTCCGTTGCCTCATCCCGAGCCGATCCGGCTGCCGCCCCGTCCCGACCCGCCCTGCCGCTCGAGGGCATCCGCGTCGCCGAGTTCGCCTGGGTCTGGGCCGGGCCCTACGCCGGCGTCCTGCTCTCCGCCCTGGGCGCCGAGGTGATCAAGGTCGAGGGGCCGAAGCGCCTCGACCTGACCCGCCGCTCGGTCATCTGGCCGCGCGCCGAGGAGGCGCCGCAGAAGGTCGGCCCCGACGCCGGGTTGATCTTCAACACGATGAACCTGAACAAGCGCTCGCTGGCGCTCGACCTGTCGCAGCCCGAGGGCCGCGAACTCGCACTCCGCCTCGCCGCCGAGTGCGACGTGATCTGCGAAAACATGCGCCCCGGCGCCATGGTCAAGCTCGGCCTCGATCACGAGAACCTGCGCCGGACGAACCCGGAACTCATCGTCGCGTCGTCGTCGGGCCGCGGCCACGGCGGCCCGGAAACGGAGTACCTGGGCTACGCGATGGTCCACCAGGGCGTCGCCGGCGGCGCCTGGATCTCCGGCTACCCGGACGACCACCCGACTCACAGCGGCGGCGACGTCGACCTGATGAACGCGATCACGCTCGCCTTCTCGATCGTCGCGGCGCTCCACCACCGCGAGCGGACCGGCGAGGGCCAGTTCATCGACTACTCCCAGTGCGAGGGCGTCAGTTCCATCCTCGGCGAGGTGCTCCTGGAGTACGAGATGACCGGCAAGATCCCGGAGCGCGCCGGCAACTCGCACCGCATCTCGGCGCCGCACAACGTCTACCGCTGCTGGGGCGTCGACCGCTGGCTCGCCATCGAAGTGCACAGCGACGAGGAGTTCGGCCGCCTGGCTGCCACGATGGGCCGGTCTGACCTGGCCGAGGATCCACGCTTCGCCACCGCCGGCGCCCGCAAGCAGAACGAAGCCGAACTCGACCAGATCATCGGCGCCTGGACCAGGGAACGGGACCGCGACTGGCTGGCTCGCGAGCTCTGCGCCGCCGGCGTCGCCGCCGCTCCGTCCCGCGACGCCCGCGACCTCTACGCCGACTCCCACCTGCGCGCCCGCGGCGCCTTCGTCACCGTCGAGCACCCGGACCTCGGCGACCTGGAGCTCGTCGGCCCGCCGTTCCGCATCGAGGGCCGCGACCTCACCCCGCGCCGCGCGCCCCTCCTCGGCGAGCACACCGACGCGATCCTCGGCGGCCTGCTCGGTTTGTCGAACGACGAACTCGCCGACTACCGCAGCCGCGGCATCGTCGGCTGACCGCTAGACTCGCCCCCCTCCATCCCCAATCCCGATCCAACCAGGGAGGTCCGTTGTGACTCGACTCAGCCGAACCTCGCGCACGGCCGCGACCGCCGCGGCCTGCATCGCCGCCGCACTGCTCTTCGCCGCCACCGCCTCCGCCCAGGACGGCGACTCGGTCGCCGTCGACATCATGAGCAAGTACCGGGTGGCGCCGAACATCACCTACCTGACAGCCGACGGCTACGAGTCCAAGCTCGACGTGATGACGCCCCGCGGCGAGGAGGCGGCGCCGACCCTGATCTACATCCACGGCGGCGGCTGGGTCGGCGGCACCAAGGAAGGCAGCGTGCTGCGCGCCCTCCCCTACCTGGAGATGGGCTGGGCGGTGGTCAACGTGGAGTACCGCCTGGGCCGCAACGCGCTGGCGCCCGGCGCCGTCGAGGACTGCCGCTGCGCGCTGCGCTGGATCTACGAGAACGCCGAGGACTACAACCTCGATACCGGCCGCCTCGTCGTCACCGGCGCCTCGGCCGGCGGTCACCTGTCCTTGACCACGGGCATGCTCCCGGCCTCCGCCGGCCTGGACCGCCTTTGCCCCGGCCGCGACGCCAGCCGTCCGGGCTGGGCCGCGGCGGGCGAGTACGAGATGCCGGTCGCCGCGATCGTGAACTGGTTCGGCATCACCGATGTCGGCGATCTGCTCAAGGGCGTGAACGCGAAGAGCTACGCCGTCGCGTGGATGGGCTCCAAGCCCGACCGCATGGAACTCGCCAAGCGCGTCTCGCCGATGACCTACGTCCGTTCCGGCCTGCCGCCGATCCTGACCATCCACGGCGACGCGGACAACATCGTCCCCTACCAGCACGCCCTCAACCTGCACGCGGCCCTTGACGAGGCCGGTGTGACGAACAAGATCCACACCGTGCCCGGCAAGGGCCACGGCAACTTCTCAGCCGAAGAAGCGCAGGAGATCTTCAAGGTCATCCGCGCCTTCCTGGCCGAGCATGTGACCGGCGGAGGCGGCGCAAGCACCGGCGCCGAGTGAGCAGGGAGAGCCGGCCGACCTCCGGCCGTGGGAACGCGGGCGTCTCGCCCGCATCCGGCGCTCCGGACCTCTGCACCCACACCGCCGTCGACCTCGCCGCGCTCATCGCTCGCGGCGAGACTTCCGCGGTCGAAGTGCTCAACGCCCACCTCGCCTGGATCGACCGGCGCAACCCCGAACTCAACGCGATCTGCACCCTGGACCGCGACCGGGCCCGTGCGGACGCCCGCGCCGCCGACGACCTCCGCCGCCGCGACCCCAACGCCGCCGCCGCCAAGCCGCTCCTCGGTCTCCCAACCGCGATCAAGGACCTCGTCTCCACGAAGGGCATCCGCACCACCTTCGGCTCACCGATCTTCGCGGACAACGTGCCCGACGTCGACGCCCTGATCGTCGAACGTGTCCGTGACGCCGGCGCGGTCGTCATCGGCAAGACGAACACGCCCGAGTTCGGCGCCGGGTCGCAGACCTTCAACCCGGTGTTCGGCAAGACCCGCAACCCGTGGGATCCAAGCCGCACGTGCGGCGGTTCGAGCGGCGGCGCCGCGGCGGCCCTCGCCAGCGGCATGTTGCCCATCGCCGACGGCAGCGACCTGGGCGGTTCGCTGCGCAACCCCGCCAGCTTCTGCGGCGTGGTCGGCTTCCGGCCGACTCCGGGACGTGTGCCGCAGGTGCCTCCCGAACAGGGCTGGGACGACCTCGCCGTGCTCGGGCCTATGGGCCGGAACGTCGCCGACGCGGCGCTCCTGTTCTCCGTGATCGCCGGACCCGACCCCAGAGACCCGATCTCCATCCCCTGGGAACGCGGGCGTCTCGCCCGCATCCGGGAGACCGCGGCGACCACTCCCTTCCACCCGATCGCATCAGCCGACCTCCGCGGTCTCCGCCTAGCCTGGACCTCCAACCTCGACCGCTACCCCGTCGAACGCGAGGTCGTCGAGGTCTGCCAAGCGGCCCTGCCGACATTCCGCGATCTCGGCGCCGACATCGAAAAAGCCGCGCCCGATCTCACCGGCGCCGACCGCATCTTCCGCACCCTCCGCGCCAACCTCTTCGCCGACAAGCTCGGGCCCCTGCTCGCCGAACACCGCGGCCAGATGAAGGACACGGTGATCGAAGAGATCGAACGCGGCCTGGCGCTCACCGGCCCGGACATCGCCAGCGCCCAGGCCGAACGCACCCGACTGCACTGCCGCGTGGTCGACTTCTTCGAGAAGTACGACGCCCTGCTGCTACCCACCGTTCAAGTGCTGCCTTTCAACGCCGACCAGCCCTACCCCACTGAGATCGAAGGCCAGGCGATGTCGACCTACACGGACTGGATGGCCTCCTGCTACTCGATCACCGTCACCGGCTGTCCGGCCATCTCGGTGCCATGCGGGATCGGGCCATCCGGCCTGCCGGTGGGCCTCCAGATCGTGACTCCGCGCGGCAGCGACCGAAAAACCCTCGCCATCGCCGCCGCGTTTGAAGCGACGAAGTCGATCAAACGAACCTGAACACCTACACTCTCGGAATGACTCGCTTCGCTTGCAGGTTGCAGTTGGACGTGCCCCGAACACTGCTGCGTCTCGGCTTTGCCGGGCTCATCGGGCTCATCGCCGGCGCGCTTCAGGCCCAGCCCGCCGCCGATCAGTCCGCCACCATCACCGGCACCCTGGTCGACGAACGCGGCGCTCCCGCCGCCGACATCGAAGTCGTGCTCCGTCCCTACCCGGGCGACTACGAAGTCGGCCTCGACCTTCTGGGCGCGCCCGATGCGCTGCCCGAGGTCGTGGACCGGACGCGCTCCGGCTCCGATGGTTCCTACTCCGTGTGGGCGAATCTGGCGGGGCCCTACCGGCTGGAGCTCCAGTATTCAGCGTCCGCCGACCAGCCCGTTACCGCCCAGCCTGTCGTCATTGGCAACCTCGTTCCCCTCCGGGGCTCCAGACTCGCCGAAACGATCGAAGTGCCGAACCGGCATCTGGTCGCGGTCCGGGTGCTGGACGCCGACGGCGGGCCGGTAGAGGGTGCGCTGGTGATCGCGCACCCCACTCTCTGGATGTCGCCGCGACACCTGAATGCAATAGCGCAGATGCTCCGCAATTCTCAGGCAGGGAACTACTCGCGCCCGAAGGAACAGCGAGTGTTCCCCACCTACCATCCCGCTGGTTCTCGAACGGATTCCGAGGGCATCGCCCGCTTCCTGATGCCCACGGAAGAGGCCAACGTCCTCGTCTCGGCGCCGGGATTCAAGCAGGACGAAGCCGGTACGACCTCCGGCCGCGCCGCGTTCCGCCTGGAGCGCGGCCCCGGAATCCGGTTCCGGGTTCGCGCACCCAACGGCGCACCGGCGCCAGGGGTCTTGATCCGCACCTCCGAGCCCCCTCGCCCCACCGACGCTTCCACCGCGCTCACGATGCTCAGTACCCCCGGCGCTCTCGGGACTCCCGGTACGCCCCTGGCGGTGACCGACCACGATGGAGAGGCGGTCGTCAGCGGCGTTGCCGCTTCGCAAACGACCTGGGAGTTCCTGGGAGCCGATCGCGCCTTCGCCGAAGTGTCGGTGCCCGCGCCAGAGCCGGGAGCCCCGCCTCCAGGCGAACAGCTCGTCGACGTGCGGCTCGAAGCCCCACTCCGGATTCCGGGACGCGTGGTCGATACGGCATCGGGCCTGCCGCTCGACGGAGCTGCGATCTGGGTTCAGACCTCGCCCGGTGACAGCGCGTACAGCGGACCGACCGGCGCCTTCGACCTGAACACCCGTACTGCCTCGACAGGAACGCGCCTGCTGGTGACGGCCGCCGGCTACCTCTACGAAAGGACCGATGTCGCCGCCTCCGAAGCCTTCAATCCCGCCGAAGTGAAGATCGGGTTGACACCCGCAGCCCAGATCGCGGGTGTGGTCACCGACGGCTCCGGTCGACCTGTCGCCGGCGCGAGAATCCGGGCCGAACCACGCGGTAGGGGGCTCGGCCGCCTTTACTCCTCCCAGTCGAGGCCTGCGTACGCCGCGCCGGACGGCTCCTTCCTAGTCGAAGGAGCCGTCTACCGACAAACCTACCGGCTGACGGCTGAGGCCCCGGGGTACGCAAGAGCCCTGCTCGACGTGCCGCCCGTGGAGCCGGGTCGCGTCGTCGAGCCCGTTCACCTCACGCTGAGCCGAGGTCGCCGCGTCGTCGGAACGGTCGTCGACACCGAAGGGAACCCCGTCACCGGAGCTCAGGTCGAACTGCTCTGGCCGCTGAATCCGTCCGACTTCCGGCTACTCACGGACAGCCCCGCTACGGCCGCTACGACGAACGACCAGGGCGCCTTCGTACTCCCCGCCACCGCCCCGGGCGAGTACGAAGTCGACGTCAGCCACTCCGCGTATGCCCAGCGACCAACAACGCGGGTCGCCGTCCCGGCCGGAGAATCGAACTTCGAGATCGGCGACCTCACCCTGGTCGCCGGCTCCACGATCCACGGCATCGTCACCGGCCCCGATGGAAGCCCGGTAGCCGGGGCTGCGATTCAATCCATAGGGCAGTACCGCCCTGGCGGGGCTCCGACCAGGACGGCGACTTCCGATGTCGACGGTCGTTTCCGAATCGAAGGCCTCTCCTCCGACCTCGTGGACCTGGGTGTACGGGCATCGGGCTACCCGCTGCTCACTCGCCCGGGCGTACGCCCGAACAACGACGATCCGGTCCTGTTCGAACTCAAGCCCGGAGCTTCCATCACCGGCCGGGTGCTGGACAACGGTGGTCACGGCGTCGCCGGCATTCTCGTATCCCTCAGTATCAAACCTGACTACCTTGGCAGCGAGGACTGGCGACTGTGGAACGACGAGGACACGGAACCGCAGCGCATGGCGGACGCCGAGGGCCGGTTCCGTTTCGAGGGTCTCATGGCCGGCACGTGGTCAGCAGCGGCGAAGAAGGGAACGGAGGGTGCGAAGATCGACCAGATCGAGCTGGCTCCGGGCGCTGAGCGAGAGATCGAACTTCTGCTGCAGACGCGGGACCGATTGACGGTGATCGTCACGACGGATGCGGGAGAACCGGTGGCCCAAGCGCAAGTCAGGGTCCAGTCCCCCGGCGAGCTTCTGCCAGGCGGCTACGGCCGGACGGACGGCAGCGGGCAGTCGGAGATGGACATCAATCCGGGTCCGGCCACGGTCAAGGTCACCCACCGGAAGCTCCGGGACGCCTCGCGGGAGGTCCAACTCGAGCCGGGCGACAACGAACTCAGGTTCGAGCTGCAGCCCGGCCTGGAGCTCAGCGGGACGGTGCGCTCGTACGACGGCACCGCTCTGGCTCTGGCCACGGTCGAGGCCGAAACCGAGTACTCCCGCGGTGCCGAGTCGCACCAGACGAACACTGTCTCCGACCAAAACGGCGCCTTCCGCGTCACCGGGCTCGAGTCGCGCCGCTACATCCTCACGGCACGCGCATCCGGCTACGCGGACGGCGGCCCCGACGAGCCGATCGAGATCGGCGACGACACCGTCGAAGGCATCGAGATCGTGCTGGAACCGGGAGCTTCGATCGCCGGCGTCGTGACCGGGCTGTCGCGGCGGGACTTGACCCAGGTGGAGGTCTACTCCGAGAAAGGGCCCCGTTCCCGCGACGCCACAACGGACACCGAGGGGAACTTCTCCGTGCAGGGAATCGGCCCGGGGACTTGGGACGTCACAGCGATCAAGGGCGAGTGGGAGCGCACGGTCGAACGGACCGTGACGATCGAGCGGGGTACGACCGAGGTCTTTGTCGAGTTGCCCTTCGAGCGCGGGCTGCGCCTGTCCGGGCAAGTGGTTGAAGACGGCGCGCCTCTTGGCGGCGCGAGACTGTTCGTTGGCGAGCAGGAGACGCGGACCGACCACGAAGGACGCTTCGCTATGGAGGGGCTCGACCCCGGCCCGAATGAAGTGGTCATCTATCGGCCGGACTTGAGCTCGCAGCACCAGTCGATCGATCTGCAGGCCGATCTGGAAGGCGTTCGCATCGAACTCGCGCCGGCCGCGGCCACCGTGGCCGGCGTCGTCGTCGACGCCGAGACCGGCCAGCCGCTCGACCTCGCAAGTCTGATGGCCGCCGACGCTGCCACGGTTGGCGTCCTCGCGGCAGGCGGCAGCGACGCCCCGCTCGCAGGCGTCAGTTCCGCGCTAAGCCTGGAAGCCGGCAAGTTCAAACTGGAGTTGAGCGCGACAGCCGACCATGTGTGGGTCACCCGCAACGGCTACGAGAGCGTTCAGATTCCCCTGAACATCGCGCCGGGCGAACACCGCGGGGGAATGGTGATCCGGCTGCAACCGACGCCGTCCGACGCCCCCGACCAGTAGACGGACGACCCGACGAGCGCAATGACCCGCAACGAACCAGCCAGGCCTCGCCGGCTCCTACTGCTGCTTTGCCTCGGCCTGACCAGCCTGGCGGGGCTCGCCGCGAGCGGGCTCCACGCTCAACCAGCCGAGCCGCCGCTCACCGTCACCGGCACGCTCGTCGACGAACGCGGCGTACCGGCGGCCGGCGTAGAGGTCATCCTCCGGCCCTACCCGAGCACTTACGAGCTCGACCTCGATCTGCTGGGCTACGACGCGCTGCCGGCGGCCGTGGACCGCACGCAATCGGGCCCGGACGGCAGTTTTCTGCTCAAGGCGCCGGTTCCCGGGCCCTACCGTTTCGAGATCCGGACCGCGGCACCGGCCGAATCGCCCGATGCCGTCGTGCCCCTCGTGTACGGAAACCTCGCCCCCCTGGAGGCGTCACGCGCTCTTCAAGCGAACGAACTGCCCGATCGACATCTCGTCGCCACCCGCATCCTGGACGCCGACCACCGGCCGATCGAAGGGGCTCTGGTCATCGCGAGTCCCACGCGAACCAGGTCCCCTCGATATGAGAGGCGCAACTCCGATCAACAGCCCGAACGCCTTTACCCCCGCTTCCAACCCGCAGCCGCACGGACGGATGAAAGAGGCAATGCCCGCTTCCTGATGCCGACGGCCAATGCCAACATCACCGTATCGGCCTCAGGTTTCTCCGTCGAAACGGGAACGACGAAGGGCGGTCGCGCCGCCTTCGTCCTGGCGCGCGACCCGGGTATCCGGTTTCGAGTTCGCGGACCGGACGGCGCGCCGGCGCACGGAGTCGTTCTCCGAACCGGCGACAAGACCAAGACGCCCATAGCGATAACCGACGAACAGGGCGATGTCATCGCCGGGAACGTCGCCGGCGCCGAGGCCAGCTACGAGTTGGAGCGCTGGGACAATGCGTTCGCCCGGGTTCCCCAGCCCAACGCCGCTCCCGCTGACGCCGCTGCCGGCGCACGGATCGTCGATCTTCGGCTGGAAGCTCCACTCCGGATTCCGGGTCGGATCGTTGACCGTGTTTCCGGCGATCCCGTCGCCAACGCAGCGATCTGGATCGTCGGCTCGCCTGGTGAAAACGCGCAAAGCGGCCCCACCGGTGAGTTCCTGTTGAACGCTGGGCCCCGTGAGGAATCCGCCCGCCTGTGGGTCCAGGCAGGCGGCTACGTCTCCACGGGGGTGAGTACGGTAATCCCGGAGTACGGAGTTGCCGACGAAACGGCCGTCACATTGAGACCGGCTGCTCCCCTGTACGGTTTCGTCACGGACTCCACCGATCAGCCAGTTGCCGGCGCCGACATCTCAGCTCAGCCCCGAGCCACGGAATCGATCGCCAGCATGATCGCCATCCGGCCGCAACGCGCGACTTCTGCTGGCGACGGTTCATTCCGGATGGCCGGCATCGTCTACGACAACCCGTACCGGCTCACGATCCGGGCCGAGGGTTTCGCAAGCTCCGCCATCGATCTGCCGTCCTACGAGCGCAGCGCCACCGCCGGTCCGGTCCGGATCCGGCTGACCAAGGGACGCCGGGCCTGGGGCCGAGTCGTGGACACGGAAGGGAGCCCGGTGGCCGGTGCGGAAGTCAAGCTGCGGTGGCCGGAACAGAAGCAGCCACGGTTTCCCAGCCGCCGTGACACGGACGCCACCGAACCGGTCACGACCGACGACCAGGGGGCGTTCCGGATCGCCGCCGTGAAGACCGGCGAGTACGACGTACGCGTCTCCCACGCTGAGTACGTCAGCCCCGGCGATCTTCCGATCGAAGTTCCCGAGGGTCGGGGGGAGGTCGACCTCGGCGAGTTCAAGCTGGTTCCGGGCGCCGAGATTCTCGGCGTGGTCGTCGACCCCGACGAGGAGCCGGTCGAGGGCGCGCTTGTGAAGTACCGGAGCTACGGCCTTGACCGAGACCAGGAACGCACCGCCCAAACGGACGCGGACGGCGGTTTCCGGCTGACCGGACTACCGCACGAGCAGGTCGACCTCACGGTCGAAGCCGAGGGCTACCCTCAGTTCTACTTCCAGGGGGCGCGGCCCGCGACCGGCGAACCGATCCGGATCCAGTTACTCGGCGGAGCTTCCCTCTCGGGCCGCGTCCTGACGGCCGCAGGAACCGCCGCCGACGGCGCCAGAGTCAGACTGGAGCCTGACATGCGAACCCGAATGCAGAGTCGGATCTTCTCATCGAGAGACACGACGAGGCGAACGGATGGCGATGGCCGTTTCCGATTCGACAGCGTGTTTCCCGGAACCTGGTCCGTCGAGGCGAGCGCCGGGACCGAAGCCGCCCGAACCGATCCCCTCGAACTCATCTCTGGATCCGAGCGGGCTATCGAACTGCATCTTCACGCCCAGGACCAGTTGACGGTCATCGTGACGACTTTCTCAGGGCAACCCGTCACCGAAGCGAGGGTCCGACTGGAGCCGAAAGACGCAGCCCAATCGCGCGAATCCGGATTCACGGACGGCAGCGGACGCGCCCAGCTCGAGGTTGCTGCCGGCCCGGCCACGCTGACCGTCGTGCACGCCGAGCACCTTGACGAGACACGGGAGATCGTCGTCGGGCCGGGAAGCACCGAGTTGGCGGTTCAACTCCAGGCCGGCGGCGAGATCAGCGGCTTCGTCCGGTCGGCGAGCGGGGCCCCGGTTTCGGCGACCGTCGAGGCCCACCCCGAGGAATCCGCGGAAACGGACGTCAGCCTACGCAGATACATGAATCCGCCAACCACGACGGCCGCCGACGGCAATGGCTTCTTTCGCGTCACCGGTCTGGAGACAGGCCGCTACTTCCTCGTCGCTCGCGCAGCCGGCTACCCGGAAAGTGGTCCCGTCGAACCGATCGATGTCGATGGCCGAGGCGCAGCCGGCGTGGAGATCGTGCTCGAATCCGGCGCCTCGCTCAGGGGCGCCGTAACCGGCCTGCAGCCAGCCGATCTGGCGCAGGTGACGATCACCGCGACACGGCAGGCGCAGTGGCAAACCGCCACACCGGACACGGAAGGCAACTTCACGATCGACCACCTGGCTCCTGGCACCTGGCAGGTCGTCGCTCGGCGCGGCGATTCCTTCACCGCCCGTTCGGTCGAACGCTCCGTGACGATCGCCGCGGCCGGCGCGGAAGAGTTCGTCGAGCTTCCGTTCGAACGCGGACTTCGCCTGACCGGACAGGTGCTGGCCGCCGGCTCGCCACTGGTCGGCGGGTACCTGCGCGTCGAACACCTGGGGCGCGAGGACTCGCGGCACGCGGAGGTCGATCAGCATGGCTATTTCGAGCTGAGCGGGCTGGAAGCCGGCTCTTACCGCCTGCGGGTCACCACGACCTCCGGCGGCGCGGAGTACCGGTCGGTTGAGCTCCAGACAGATGTGGAAGGCCTCCGGATCGATCTTCAGCCCGAAGCCATCCTGTCCGGAATCGTCCTCGACGCGACCACCGGCCTATCGCTCAGGAGCGTCTCCCTGACGGCTGGCGATGCCGCAGGCGTGGCCGCCCTCGCCCGGGGCGACGACGAGCAGGCCGTCTATCGGTCAGCGTTGATCGCCGGCAGCGGGTTCAGTGCAACCGGAGGGAGATTCGAGATCCGCCTCGGCCCCAGGGCCGAGCAGCTATGGGTCACACACGACGGCTACCAAGGTGCGCTGATCCCTCTGAACATCGGCCCGGGGCAACGCCAGGAGGGGCTGGTGATCCAACTGCAGCCCGCCCCGTCCGAGCCGGAAGAAAGGTAGCAGGCGCTACCCCTGCACGATGACACCTTCTAGGGATCGATTTCCGTCCATCAGGTTCTGGTCGCTCCTGCTCTTCGGCCTGGCCTGGATCGCCAACGGGCCACTCGGCGCCCAGCCCGCGGATCCGCCGCTCGTCGTCACCGGCGCCCTCGTCGACGAACGCAGAGCGCCTGCGGCCAGTGCCGAAGTCGTCCTGCGGCCATACCCGAGCGCCTACGAACTCGATCTCGATCTTCTGGGGGAACCGGACGCGCTACCCGAACCGGCGGACCGGGCCCTCTCGGGACCGGACGGGACCTTCTCCCAGTCGGCGCCACAGGTCGGCCCCTACCGCCTGGAGATCCGGCCGAGCTGGCCGGCTACAGAAGCCGCGGTCACCGTCCCGATTCTCTATCGCGACCTGTTGCCCTTGATCGTTCCCTTGCACCTCGAACCCATCGAGCTTCCGGGCCGCTACCGTCTGACTGTGCGGGTGCTCGACCGGGACGGCCAGCCGATCGAGGGCGCTCTCGTGCTTGTCGATCCCCAGACGAAGCAACTGGACGTCCCAACCTACGTAGAGCCCGACGAGCAACCGGAGCGGCTCTACCCGGAGTTCGCCCGCGCGTCGATGCGCACGAACGCCGAAGGTGTGGCTCGGTTCCTGATGCCCTCAAGAGAGGCACTTGTCGCCGCTTCGGCTCCGGGGTTCGCGCTTCGTACCGGGGCCCCGACCGACGGCCGGGCCGCCCTGCGACTTGATCGCGCACCTGGAGTTCCGTTTCGTGTCCTCACCCAGGACGGTCGCGCAGCGCACCGGGCCGTAATCCGCACGGGAGCGGAGCGCCCGGTTCCACTCGCCCTGACCGACGAGCATGGGGAAGCGACGATCGGAATCGCCGCCGACGGGCGGGCGACCTTCGAAGTCGAGACGGCCGGCGGCTCGTTTGCCCGAGCACCTGTGCGGAATCGGCCCTCCCAGGACGGCGCGTCCGCGGTACCGGACGTCGAAGTCCGACTCGAACCACCAGCGGCAATTCCCGGCCGGATAGCCGATGCCGAAACGGGACTCGCCGTCCCCGAGGCCGTGGTCTGGATGGGTTCCGATCCCGGGCGCCGCATGGTCGCTGACGGATCGGGCCGCTTCGATCTGACTGCACCCCGGCGCCGAAAGAGAGCCGAAATCGGCATCGTCGCGAGCGGCTACCGGTCCTCGACCGCGGGGGTCACAGCAGAACAGCTTACGGACGCGAAGGAGATGTCGATCGGGCTCACAGCGGCGGCGACCATCGCCGGCTGGGTCGTGGACTCCTTCGACCGCCCGATAGCCGGGGCGAATGTCCAACTCGAGCCAAGCGGCAGAGGATGGTTCTTCCAGCGCGAGCCCGGTCGGTTGGGGCGAGCAACATCAGGGCCCAATGGTTCGTTCTGGATCGACAACGCCCTCTACGGCAGCACCTACCGACTTACCGTCGAAGCCCCGGCCTTCGGCGCGGCCCAGCTTGACCTGCCGGCCTTCACACGCAACGGCCCGGTCGAAGCGCTTCGGATCGTCCTGACCCAGGGGCGGCAGCCCTGGGGCACGGTGGTCGATCTGGACGGTGCACCGGTGGCCAGCGCGCAGATCCGGCTGCTTTGGCCGCCCGACGATCCAGAGGTCCGGGAAGGCTATGGAGACAACGACGCCGCCGAACCGGTGACCTCGAACGAGCGGGGAGAGTTCGAGTTCCCAAGTGTCGCCCCCGGGCAGTACGGACTCGATGTCGTGCATACCGACTACATCGACCTGCTGGACAACGCCGCAAACGTGACGCAGGGAGAGGGCTACGTCGACCTGGGCGTCTTCACGGTGACGCCGGGGGCCGAAATCGAAGGCGTCGTGGTCGATCCGAACCGCAGCCCCGTCGAGGGCGCCGAGGTCAGTACCTGGCAACGGACACAACACCTGTCTGGCCAAGTCCGAACCGCCACTACCGATCAGAACGGGCGCTTTCGGCTGCGTGGACTGCTGCCAGCCTTGGCCAGTATCACCGCGATCGCGGAGGGTTACGCCCCGGCGGTAGTCGAGTCGGTGCGACCGTCGACCGGCGAGGCCGTCTTGATCGAATTGGAGGAAGGCGCGTCGCTGGCCGGCCGGGTTCTGGAACCCGACGGCACCGGGGCCGCAGGCGCCAACGTGCGGTTGAGTCCGGCGCCGGGCGAGATGACCCTCGCTGTATCGGGTTTGCCTGTTGAGCACGTCTTTCGCACGGTCCGAAGCGACCAGGATGGGCGTTTCCGCTTCGACAGCATCCCTCCCGCGACCTGGGCCGTGGAAGCCCGAGACCAGACACGAGAGGCCGAACTCCAACGAATCGAGGTGACCTCGGGAACAAAGACATCGAGCTCCGGCTCGAGGATCCGGATCAACTCATCGTCTTTGTCACGAACCGCCTCGGCGAGCCAGTGGCGAACGCCGATGTCAGTGCGAGTCCGAAAGATCGGTCCGAGAGGCGGGCGTTCGGCGATACGGATGCCGGCGGCCGCGTGACCCTCTGGGTCGCGACCGGCCCGGCGGAGGTCGAAGTCGGCCACCCGCAACTGCTTGACGTCTCGCGCGAAATCGTCCTGGAGCCGGGCCCCAACGAACTCGACGTGCAACTCGGCCCCGGCGGTGAAATCAGCGGCGTCGTCCGCTCCGTGGACGGCACGCCGATTCGTGGAGTCACCGTCGAGGCGAGCGAGGAACCACCCGATGTCGGCGGAGACAATGAACGGGCCATCAGCCTGCGAAGACTCAACCGGGTTCTCAGACCGCCGATCCGGACCGTTTCCGACTTCGGCGGCAACTTCCATGTGGCCGGTCTCGACCGCGGCCGCTACTATCTCGTCGCCAGACTGGCCGGTTACACGGAAGGCCAGTTGCCCGACGCGATCGAGCTCGACGGCCAATCCATTGGCGGCATCGAGATCGTGCTCGAACCCGGGGCATCCATTCGAGGCTCCGTGACCGGCCTCGACAACGCCGATCTGGCATCGGCGGAGGTCCAGGCCTGGAAGGGCGTCTTGTTTCGCAACACCAACCCCGGAATCGACGGCAACTTCGAACTCAGCGCCCTCTCGCCCGGAACCTGGCAGGTCTCAGCCACAACCGGCGATCGGCGGTCCAGCGCGCAGGAGATCAACCTGGAGCCGGGCAGGCCGGGCGCCTCAGTC
The DNA here is from genome assembly GCA_965222875.1 of Candidatus Multivorans sp. Classification (GTDB taxonomy): domain Bacteria; phylum Acidobacteriota; class Thermoanaerobaculia; order Multivoradales; family Multivoraceae; genus Multivorans. The sequence goes on from CBDCVC010000002.1 coordinate 422,162, forward strand.
GAACTCCGGTTCGAGCCCGGACTCCGGTTGTCGGGCCAGGTGCTGTTCGCCGGCGAACCTGCAACCGGCGGCTTCGTCAACGCTCTGCTTCAGGGCCAGGAACAACGGCGCCGAACACGAACCGATCACCAGGGCCGCTTCGAGATGGAGGGACTGGCTGCCGGCAACTACGAACTGCGGTTCCGGCACGACCTGGGCGCGGCGGACCAGTCGCTCGATCTGCGGAGCGACCACTACAACCTGCTCGTCAACCTGCAGCCGCACCCCGACCAGCCGAACTGACCCAGCGGACCGCCTGAGTCACCTCCGCTCGTAGGTGTACAACCTCCGGCCGCTGGCCGAGACGGTCTCGGTACGGCGAACCGCCGCATAGGGTTCCAGCGCCGCCTCCCATGCCTCCGCCGTGTAGTCGGCGAAGCGGTCGCCGCGCAACGTGAGCAGATCGTCGACCCGCGGATCGCCTTGGGGAACGAACTCGACCAGTCCGCGCGGCGCCAGGGAGACGAGCCAGGCGGCGATCCGAGGCAGCGGCACGTTGCGGCCGATCGCCAGGTGGTGGATGACCGCGAGGGCCAACAGCGCATCCGCGCTGCGGGAGCGGCGCCCGAACGAACGGCGTTCTACCTGCGCCCAGCCCTGGTCGGGCGACGGATTCGCCAGGTCCTGGTACAGGGGCAGAAAGCGCAACCGATCGGACCGTGCCCGCGCGCACGCGCTCTCCAGCGCACCAAAATCCGCATCGAAGCCGATCACGTGACGCGCCCCGCCCTCCAGCGCAATCGCGGCGAACTCGCCCGTGTTGCAACCGAGATCCCAGAGCTGCTCCGGCGGCGCCTCGGCGATGAAGGCACGCACCGATTCGGCCTTGCGGGAGGCTTCGCCCGTGTCGTAGCTGGTCAACGACGAGTAGTCGCTCCAGGTCGTGTCCGTGCCCTTGGGTTCGAGCTTCTTGATCCAGCGCCGGAGCTGGGTCAGGAGACCCCGGTAGGCGTTGCGCGGCAGAGGACGCCTTTCTGTTCGCTCCGCTGCCTCGCTCCGCGAGCCGGCCCGCCGTTCGAAGCGGAGCGGCAGCAGAACGTGAGCCTGCATCCTCGGCGACCAGCGCATCCGAGTCGGCAACAGAGCCGCCAGTTCACGGGCGGGGATCCCCTCCTGCATCCCGCGGTACCACGCGTTGTGCGGGGCGCCGAGCTTCGCCGCCAGGAGCAGAGGGTTGAGGAACTGCTCACAGAACTGGGAGTGCCCCTGCCAATACTCGCCCTCGCGGTAACGCCGCAGCGACAGCCAGTCGATGAACACCGGCTTGGCGCCCTTGAACTGCACGTTGTAGGCGCTCGCGTCGGAGAGCGAGACGCCCCTGTCGAGCAGCCGGATCTGCAGTTCCAGGTGATGCAGAGCCGCCGCTTTCAGAAGCGAGAAGGGCCACTCGTACGGGTAGGAGATGAACGGCAGCCGGGGATGCTCCAGGACCATGCCCCCCGGCGGTGGCAGGACGCCGGCCTCGACCGGATCGACTTCCTCCGCCGCCACCAGCGCCCCCTCGACGACCAGGGCGTCGACGACGCCGCAGCTCCGCACGTAGCGGTAGTCCTCAAGCGCCACCGGCGCGACGCTCCGGAAGATGCGGCCGTCCCGGCCCTCGATCACCTGACCCGCCGGGTCGCGGAAGGACGAAGGCTCAGCCTGCGACGCGGGGGTCTTCGCGGCCCCTGTTCGCACTATTCCGACTCTGACTCGTCGTTGCCGCCGTAGCCGAAGAATGTCTGAATGCGCCTCCAGTAGAACCTGAAGGCGAGCGCCGCGGCCGCCACGCCCCCGATCACCGCCTGCAGGATCATGCTGCCCGACGCCGGATCAAGGTAAGCGTGGGCCGTCGCCGGCACGATCAGGGCCACGATCAAGGCGACCAGGAGATTCGTTCGATTCTGCGCCATTCGTCTCACTCCATGGTCCACTGGATGGAGGCACCGCCGACTTTCGGCCAGTACCCAACAGGCCAACGACAACAACGGTTCGCCAAGTCGGCGGCTCGGTGCCGACTGCAAGCGCCATGGACGCTGCTCGCCACCCCTGTGAACCGTTCGTGAAGAGGAACAGATCCAAGGCGTTTCGTCAAGCGATCCGGGTTGCTCCAGCGTCTCGCCACATGCCCGGATCGCCCTGCCGCGCGCTAGAGTACCCGTCAGTGGCCCCCATCGGCGTGCCGTCCTCCTTCCGGAAGCTCGAGTCCGATCGCATGAGACCATCTCCCAGACCCCGCATGCGTCACAAGAGTCGTTGCCGGTTCGGGTTCGCGGCCGCGCTTACTACGGCGATGCTCTTTGCGCCGACTCTGCTTGACCTGCCTGGGGGTGCGTTGCAGGCGCTGCAACAAGCCGCGGCGCCCACCGTGGAGGGAGAACTTGTCGGCCCGGACGGGGCCGCGGACTACGCCACGAGGCGAGTCTGGCTCGGGTCGGAGCATCTCCAAGCGGCCGACCGCCGGAAGGCGCTCCGGGTCGAATTGCGGCCCCGGAAAGGAAAGCCCGCTGGTAGATGACAGAGTCCACTGACGCGGTAACGTTACAGGGCATCACCGCAACGGGAAACCGAGCCCAAAACTCGAGACGTCTGGGAGCGCTGGCCGTAGCGACACTGCTCTTGGCGCTGTTCCCGGCGCCCAAGAGTAGCCCCCTGGCGGCGCAGCAAGCCGAACCCGCTGCACCTACCGTCACCGGAAAGCTCGTCGGCCCGGACGGCGCGGCCGCTGCCGGGCTCGAACTGCGGCTGATCGCATCGCCGAGCAACTACCTTCGCCGGTTGCGCGAACTCGGCGAGACCGACGCGATACCGATCGTCGATCGGACCCGATCCGACGCCGAGGGCCACTTCGAACTGGCCGCGTCGCGGCCGGGGCCCTACCGTGTCGAGATCCTGGCCGCCGCTCCTGACACCACTCCGCCCACCGCGGTCGCGCCGGTCTACACAAGGCTGCTGCCACTCGCCGAGCCCACCGCCCTGCCGCCGATCCAGCTTCCAGAAATGCACCACGTTGTCGTGGGCGCAACGGACGAGGCCGGGGAACCGGTCGAAGGCGCACTGGTCGTCGCTCAGGCGACGCGCTGGTCGGACCCGAGACCGAGGAGAGTCGAACCGGCGGTGCTACGTCCGGAGCAGACGTGGCAGCCAACGAGCGGGCCGCGGCAGCCGGAGCCGATCCGGCCGAGGTTCGACCGCGCCGTCGCTCGTACCGGCGCCAGCGGACTGGCGCGTCTCTTCATACCGACAGCCGATGCCAACGTGTTCGTGTCCGCGGCGGGCTTCGAGCTCCGCGCCGCAACGATCGAGGACGGCCGGGGCCGCTTCGAACTCAGGCGAGGCGCGGGAATCACTCTCCGGATCCTCGACTCGCGCGGAGCGCCGGTTCCCCGGGCAGTGATTCGAGTCGCAGAGAGCCTCGCCGTGCCCCTCGCCGTGACCGACGAACGCGGCCAGGCGACCGTCGGCTTGAATAGAGGCGAGGCGATCCCGTTTCAGGTCGAGACCGAAGATCGCGCATTCGGACGAACCGAGCCGATCGAGGTGCCCCCACCAAACTCCGCCGGGCCTTCAGTCGTCGATGTCCGAGTCACGCCGGCCATCGAACTCTCAGGCCGTGTAGTGGACGCGGAAACCTCTCAAGGCATGGAAGGCGCGCCGGTGTGGCTGAATGGCCGGCCCGGCGACCATGCCTGGTCCGGCCCGGGCGGAGCGTTCGATCTGCGCACTCGCCCCAACGTCGACAACCTGTACCTGTCCGCCTCGGCCGCCGGCTATCGGATACAGGAGGTATCGGTTCCCATCGAGCGACTCAGGAGCCCACAAGTACTCTCCGTAGCGCTCACACCTACCGCCAGGATTACCGGCATCGTCACGGACTCAAGAGGCAACCCGGTTGCTGATGCGCGACTGCTGGTCGACCGGGTCGACCCGACGCAAGCCGGCGCCTCCCTGAGGGGGGCCGGCACGTCCTACGCATGGCGACGTGCCTACGGCATGGACCATCAGACCATCTCGGGGTCCGATGGGACGTTCAGGATCTTCGGTCTCGATCGTCGCCTTGCGCACCAGATCACGGTCGAGGCGCAGGGGTTTGTCCGCTCCTCAACCGAACTGCCCGGCATCGGTCCATCCGGCGCCGCGGATCCTCTCCAAATCGTCCTCAGCCGTGGCCGCCGCGTGTGGGGCACGGTGGTCGACACCGATGAGCGGCCCGTGCCGACAGCCAGCATCACCATGATTCCAGCGATGCAGCGCCCCGGCGGCGGCATCTCGCTGAGTTTCGACGCCTATCTCACCGCCACAACCGACGCCGAGGGAGCGTTCGAGTTTCCAGCCGTCGCCGCCGGCAGCTATCAACTGACCGCCGATCATGTCGAGTTCGCGGGCCGGGCGCCCGCCAGCATCGACATCCCGACAGGCGAAGGGGACATCGACATCGGCAGCATCACTCTCACACCAGGAATGCAGATCGAAGGGCTCGTTGTCGGTCCCGACCGGCGGCCGGTTGCAGGCGCTCAGGTCAGCGCGTTCCAGGATTACACCACCCGGAGCCCGACCGACGCCGGCGCCCGTGCCGCGATCACCGACCACGACGGCCGCTTCCGAATCGGTGGCTTGCAGGACCGGCCGGTCGACGTCACCGTGAAGGCCGACGGGTACGCGAGTTCTCACCTGAAGGGTGTGAAGCCCGCCACGAACGACGTGCTCGAGATCGAGTTGAACCGCGGCGCCGTGCTGGCGGGACGCGTCGTGGACACGGGCGGCGCCGTGGTCTCCCGCGCCATGGTCACACTCTTCGACCCTGAGCCCAGACCTTTCGCCGGTTTCGACGCACCCGACCAGGAGCCGGTCAGCACCGATGTCAACGGCCGCTTCCGGTTCGAGTTCCTGAGACCCGGAACCTGGCGCGCCTCGGCGTTCGCCTTGACCGGCGGAGGTAGAACGGAGAGCGGGCCCATTCACCTGCGCACCGGAGAGGTGCGCGAGATCGAACTGGTGCTGGCGAGTTTCGACGCCCAGGTCGTCGGCGTCGTCATGAATCACCTCGGAAACCCGGTGGAACAAGCCGAGGTGACGATCGTCGCCGGCGGCGCTCCCGGCGGACCGTCGCGGCAGGCGGGATCGTCGTGGGGGACGTCGACAGGCTCCGGAGGCCGCTTTCAGTCGGGGCCCGTCCCTGCCGGCAACGCCACGATCGTAGGGAGCCACCCGGAGTACCGCGAAACTGTGCGCGAAATCACCATCGATCCAGGGTCCAACGACGTATCGCTTGTCCTCGAGCCCGGACTGGAGATCAGCGGCTCAGTCCGCTCAGCCGATGGACGGCCCATCCCTCTCGCCGCGGTCATCGCGGAGTTCGATCTGTCGCCGGAAGCAATGCAGCAGTTGATGAACGATCCCTCAACCCGCGAGCGACGCGGCTCGCCGTTTCAGCCGATCGAGGCCCTAACCGATGGCAACGGCGACTACCGTCTGACCGGCCTGAACGCCGGCTCGTACAGGTTGAAAGCCTGGGCCAACGGCTACGGATCGGGGGACGCCGTCGGCCAGCGAGTCCGGCTCGAGGGCGGCTCCGCTGCCCGCGTCGACATCGTGCTACCCGCCCAGGCGATGATCGAGGTTCGCATCTCCGGCCCGCCGCTCCCGGGCGTCACCGTCCGGGCCCACCAAGGCGACTTCGACTTCCGCACCGCAACACAGGATCAAGGCGGCAGCCATCGAATCGAAGGTCTCGGTCCAGGAGCGTGGACCGTCACCGCCCACGCCATCGATGGCCGCCTGGTCCAGCAGACCGTCGACCTTCTGGCCGGTGACGACACCGTCGTCGAACTCCGGTTCGAAGAAGGACTGAACCTGACCGGGTGGGTGACCATCGCAGGCCAGTCGCCGGGTGACGGAGCTATCTCGCTGCTCGGAAGGACCACCCAGCACCGCTGGACCAACCTGGATCGACAGGGACGCTTCGAACTCCAGGACGTGCCACCCGGCGTGTACACCCTGTCGGTCGCCATCCCCGGGGCGACCGGCGCAAACGCCGGCGCGATCTATCACCGCACGGTGGAGTTCCTCGGGGATCAGGATCTTCGCCTTGATCTCGAGTCGCCCGCGGTGCTCACCGGCCTCGTCCTCGACGGTGAAGGCCGCCCGCTCGCCGGGGCTTTCGTCGGCACGGTCGAGGCCGGCACAGGCGCCGCCGGCGGCGCCATGCCGAGGTCGGCCGTGCTCTACACGGGATCTTTCGCCGGCACCGCCACCACCGACATCGACGGGAGATTCGAGCTCCGATCGGCCCCCGGTTCCCACGACCTGCTCATCGCGAGCGAAGGGCTCAGTGAGCAGGTCGTCCAGGTGGAACTGGCGCCGGGGGAGTATCGCCAGGGGCTTGTCCTCGAACTGCGTCCGGCCACGAACCAACCGCCCTAAGCTGCTCAAGCGCCCTGCGGCTCACAAGCACCGAACGTCGGCCAGCGAAGCCATCCTGCGATCCAGGGTCAGGACCTCCAGTCCGGCACGCGCGTAGTCGTCCGCAATCAGGAAGTCCTCCAAGCGCTCGCCGGTCAGCAGGCGCACCAGGATCGAGGTGTCAATCCCGCAGCGTGGGGTCATACCCTCCTACACGCTTCGGTAAGGCGACCGGAATCAACACCCGGCACAATAGGCTCCAATTCCCGACAAGATCTCGCAGGTCGTAGGATTGCGCGCCGACACCAACGACAGCAAGCGGCTGACTCGAGCTACACGCAGGGAGAAAACACATGGACATAGCGAACAGGATCATGGTCGTCACCGGCGGCGCCTCGGGGATCGGTAAGGCGCTGGCGGAAGCGTTTCACCGCGAGGGGGCGCGGCACGTCGTCGTCGCGGACCGGGACGAGGCGGGAGCCAAGGCGGTCGCCGAAGCGATCGGCGGCACCGGCATAGGCCTCGACGTCGCCGACGAGGACGCGGTGCGCGACCTGGTTCAGGCTGTGACCTCGAACATCGGCCCGATCGACCTGTTCATGTCGAACGCCGGCTACGTGACGTTCGGCGGCCTGGAGGTGCCGAACCAGGAGATCAACGACATGTGGGACGTTCATGTCATGTCCCACGTCTACGCCGCGCGGGCGGTCCTGCCGTCGATGATCGAGCGCGGCGAGGGCTACATCATGAGCACCGCCTCGGCGGCCGGGCTCCTGACCCAGCTCGGTTCGCTCGCCTACTCGCTGACCAAGCACGCCGCGGTGGCGCTGGCGGAGTGGATCGCGATCACCCACGGTGACCAGGGCATCCGCGTCTCGGTGCATTGCCCGCAGGCGGTGAAGACGAACATCGGCGCCAACAGCCCTACTGCCGGGCGCTTCGGCGAGGCCGTCGGCGTCGCCTCCGGCGACGGCGTCCTGACCGCCGGACAGGCCGCCGATGTCTGCCTCGAGGCGATCCGCGAAGAGCGGTTCTGGGTCCTGCCCCACCCCGAGGTCGCGGAGTACGTCCGCCGCAAGGCGACCGATGTCGACCGCTGGCTCCACGGCATGAGGCGGTTCCAGGGCCGGCTGTACGAAGGCAAGCAACTGCCCGGCGACTGGTTCGTCGACGCCCAACAGCGCGACTGAGCCGCCCCGGACGCAACCAAGGGCGACGACGATGACCTCCTCCGACGACCCGGTCTTCTCGACGCGCGCAGGCGGCGTCGCCGAGATCGTGCTCAACCGGCCTGCGCGCCGCAACGCGGTGACCGGGCCGCTGGCGGAGCGTCTCCACGCCGAGATCGTCGCCGCGACCGAGGACGACGACGTAGCGGTCCTGCTGCTGCGCGGCGCGGGCGGCGCTTTCTGCTCCGGTCTCGACCTGGGCGAGTTCCGGGCCGATCCGCCGCCGAACTGGATGCCCGAGTTCAGCGGTCTCTGGCTCGATGTCCACGCCGCGCTCTACGACTGCCCGAAGCCGATCGTCGCCGCCCTCGAACGCTTCGCCATCAACGCCGGCTCGGCGCTGGCGCTCGCCGCCGACCTCCTGGTGGCCGGCGAGCAGGCCTTCCTCCACGTCGGCGAAGTCCAGATGGGCATGGCGGCGCCGATGAACATGGCCTGGTTGCGGCTGCGTCACCCGGAGAGCGTGGCGGCCCGACTCGCGATCGTTGGCCGGCGCTACACCGGAGTGGAGCTCGAGCGCATGGGCGTGGCTTCCGAAGTCGTCGCGGACAATGAAGTCCTGACCCGCGCGCGGGAACTTTCTGCAACGATCGCCGGTTATCCCCCGAGCGGAGTTCGGGCAATCAAGTCCACCGTCATCCGCGGCCGGTCCGCCGCGTCCGGCCGCGAGTGGTTCGCCCAGATTCGCGGCGGCTGAGAGCTCCCGGGACGAGCCCGGCGCTTCACGCCGGATGCGGGCGAGACGCCCGCGTTCCATCCGCGCGCCCGATGACGGGCGCACGGAGTGGTTCACGGGTGGCGCGGATCGCGCCACCCGTGTTCCCAGGCCGGACAGTGACCGCACCGTCGCGGTAGGATAGGGAGCAATGACGGCCTTCTCACTAGACGATAAGTACACGCTCACTGAAGGCCGCGTGGCGATGACCGGTATCCAGGCCCTGGTCCGGCTGCCGATGGACCAACACCGCCGGGACCGCGAAGCCGGTCTGCGAGTCGGCGCGTTCATCAGCGGCTACCCGGGATCGCCACTCGGCGAATACGACAAGCAACTCATGCGGAACGGCCGGCTGCTGGCCGAACACGACGTGGTCTTTCAGCCGGGGATCAACGAGGAAACGGCAGCGACGTCGATCTACGGCGCCCAACTCCTCGAGCGGTTCCCCCACCAGCGTTACGACGGGGTGGTCGGCATCTGGTACGGCAAGACCCCCGGCGTCGACCGAACCGGCGACGCTTTCCGCCACGGCAACTTCATCGGCACCGGCAAGCACGGCGGCGTGCTGGTGCTGGCCGGCGACGACACCGCCTGCAAGAGTTCAACCATTCCCGGCGACAGCACGATCAGCCTCTTCGACCTCTCGATGCCGGTGCTCTATCCGGGCGACCCGGCGGAGGTCCTGGAGCTCGGCCTGCACGGCATCGCGTTGTCCCGCTACTCCGGCCTGTGGACCGCGCTGAAGGTGGTAACCAACGTCGCCGACGGCGGCGCGGTCATCGATCTGCCTCAGATGCCGCCACCGGTTCTGCCGAATCTCGAAATCGACGGCCGACCGTTCCAGAAGCATCTCGACATCCGGCTGCTGCCGCCGCATACGGTCGAGATGGAGCGCCAGATCTTCACTGAGCGCACCGTGGCCGCCCTGGAGTACGTCCATGCCAACGGCCTCGACAGCATCCGCTGCGCCAGCCCCGGCGACCGCCTGGGCCTGATCGCGGCCGGCAAGCCGTACCGCGACCTGCGCCTCGCGCTCAACTTGCTGGGGCTGGACGAAGCCGCGCTCGACCGCCACGGCATCCGCGTCCTGAAGCTCGGCTGCATCGCGCCGATCGAAACGCGGCGCCTGCGCGAGTTCGCCGCGGGCCTGGACGAGATCGTCGTCGTCGAGGACAAGCGCGGCTTCATCGAGACCCAGGTGCGGCAGACGCTCTACAACCTGCCCGACCGGCCGCTCGTCGGCGGCAAGGAGACGCCGAGCGGCGAGGCGCTGTTCCCGATGCACGGCGAACTGGAGGGTCACCAGATGGCCCTGATCCTCGGCGCCTACCTCGAGCGGCGGCTGCCCGGCGCGGTGCCGGCGGAGAGGCTGTCGCGCCTGCGGATGGGCGCAGAGTCCGCCGACCTGGCGGCGACCCTGCCGGCCGCGCTGCCGCGCATGCCCTACTTCTGCAGCGGCTGTCCCCACAACACCTCCACCCAGTTGCCCGAGGGGTCGGATGCCGCCGGCGGCGGCATCGGTTGCCACGCGATGGCGATGTGGATGGACCGCGGCATCAGTTGGCTGCCGCAGATGGGCGGCGAGGGCGCCTGCTGGATCGGTCTCGCGCCCTTCACCGAGCAGGAGCACATCTTCCAGAACGTCGGCGACGGCACCTACGCCCACTCCGCCAGCAAGGCGATCGAGGCCTGCATCGCCGCCAACCTCCACATGACCTTCCGCATCCTCTACAACGCGGCGGTGGCGATGACCGGCGGGCAGGACGCGGTCGGACTGCTCAGCTCGCTCGGCGTGGCGAAGCAGCTCCAGCTCCAGGGCATGAAGCGGGTGATCCTGGTCACCGAGGATCTCGAGCGCTTCCCCCACCGCGACGACAACGGAGTCGAGATCCGGCACCGCCGCGACTACGACGACGTGCTCAAGAAGCTGCGCGCGATCAAGGGCCCCACGGCAGTCGTCTACGACCAGCAGTGCGCCGCGGAGAAGCGCCGTGAGCGCAAGCGCGGCATCCAGGAGACGCCGAGCCAGCGCGTCTACATCAACCCGGCGGTCTGCGAGGGCTGCGGCGATTGCGCGGCGAAGTCGAACTGCCTCTCGGTCGCGCCGCTCGAGACCGAGTACGGCCGCAAGACCCAGATCCACCAGTCGTCCTGCAACCTGGACTACTCGTGCATCGAGGGCGACTGCCCCGCCTTCATGACCGTCGACCTGGGCGCCGCCACGAAGCCGGTGCGGCGCGCCGCGGCCGCGCCTCTGGCCGCGGACGAGGCGCCGGAGCCGGCCGGCAAGCTGCGGGAAGACGACACCTTCAGAGCTCTGCTGGTGGGGATCGGCGGCACCGGCGTGGTCACCGTCGACGCGATCCTGGTCACCGCAGCCCTGCTCGAGGGCCGGTACGCCGTGCATCTCGACCAGACCGGCCTCGCGCAGAAGGGCGGCGCGGTGGTGTCGAACCTGCTGCTCAGCAGCAAGCCGATCGACCGGGCGAACAAGCTCGGCGAGGGCGAAGCCGATCTGGCCCTGTCCTTCGACCTGCTCGCCACGGTCGCCACCGACAACATCAAGCGCTTCTCGAAGGAGACCACGGCCGTGGTCGCGAACACGGCAGGGATCAGCCCAGCAGCCGTGATCACCGACAGCGCGGCGCGGATGCCGCCGCTCGACGAGCTGCGCAAGCGTCTGGCCCTGTTCACCGACCGCAACCGGAGCTACTTCGTCGACGCGGAGGCCGCCACCGAACGGCTGCTCGGCAACAGCGTCACCGGCAACATCTTCCTGGTCGGCGCCGCCTACCAGCAGGGCCTGCTGCCGCTCGAGTCACGATTCATCGAAGAGGCGCTGCGGGCGAACGGCGTGGCAGTCGAGGACAACATCCAGGCCTTCCGCTACGGCCGGCTCTCCGTCGCGGAGCCGGAGCGGTTCCGAAGCGCCGCCGGCCTTGAAGGTCCCAAAGCTCAGACCGCAGCGACGGCCCTGGAAGCCGCCCGCGTCCGGATCGAGCGCTGGGCGCCGAAGTTCGGGCCCGAACTCGAACGCCTCCTGGCGAGCGCCCCGCAGGGAGGCGCGCTCGACCGCCTGCTACCGGGCCGCGTCGCCGACCTGCTCCTCTACCAGGGCACGGGGCTCGCCGAGCGCTATCTGGCGTTCGTCGGCGAGGTCGGGGAGGCCGAGGAATCGAGACTGCCCGGTCACACCAGGGTGCGCGAGGAGGCGGCCCGCTACGGCTTCAAGCTGCTGGCGGTCAAGGACGAGTACGAGGTCGCCCGCCTGTGGCTGCAGGATCCGATCTGGGACCAGATCGCCAACGACTACGACGGCCCGATCGACCGCCACATCCTGCTCCACCCGCCGACATTGCGGCGGATGGGCTGGCCGCGGAAGATCAAGTTCGGCGCCTGGTCGCGGCCCATGTTCCGGCTGCTCTACGCGGCGCGCCGGCTCCGCGGCAGCGTCCTCGACATCTTCGGAGCGACCCGCCATCGCCGGCTGGAGCGTGCCTTGTTCGACTGGTACCGCGAGCTTCTGCACCAGACGCTCGACCGGCTCGATGCCGAGTCCGCCCCGCTGGCGGTCGAGGCGGCGAAACTGCCCGATTCGATCCGCGGCTACGAAGGCGTCAAGGAGCGCACGATCGCCACCGCGAAGACACGGGCGAAGCAGCTTCTGGGCCAGCTCGACGAGCAGTCCCTCGGCTCGCGCGTGGCCTGAACCGCCCCGAAGTCGCGGCTACGGGACGTTCCGTCGCTACGCGGCCTTCACGGAAGGAGCCGATCCAGCACCGTTACGATGGTCGCGAAGCCGCCCATCGCCAGGATGATCCGCCACGTCAGGGCCTCCTTGAGTTTCGCGAGATCTTCCTTCGTAGAGCCATGCCTCTCGATACTGCGAAGCCGCTCGTCGACTCGGGCTCGCCACGCCACCCAGTCGTCATTGATTGCCGGGGGATCAACGGTCGTCATTTCCAGCCCACTCCTATCCAGGTCCAGAATCGTAGAGCCCGACCAGCCGGCCCTCTCCCCAGCTTGCTCCAGGTCAGTGTTTCGCATCGAGGGTCGCTCGCCCTCGACGCCGGTCCATTATCGCGGCAGTGCGCGCCGTTCCGCAAGCGACCCGTCTGGCCGCTTCGTGCCCTCGGCGACACAACGGGCTGCTAGCATCCTCCGCTGTGACGCGCCGCCGGATCGCTGCCACCCTCTGCATTCTTCCGGCCCTGCTGGCCGCGCTGGCCGCGCCGGCCGCTCCGGCAACCGCCCAATCCACGCCGCACCCGGTGCTGAGCGCCTTCGCGCCCATCGACGACTACATCCTCGAGATCGACGGCCAGGCCGATTCGGACGCCAGGCTCTACCTTTCCCAGCGGGCCGCGGCGATGCTGATCCTCAGCGACTCCCTTGGCGAGCCCGTTCTGTTGTGGGCGCGGAGCATGGCCGTCGACCGGCTCCGAGACTCCGATCTACTGGCTTCGGGCCCCGGCTACGACATCGTCGCCGAACCGGGCAAGACCTACGTCGGCGACGCGAAGCCGGACCAGGCCATCATCGACCTGCCGATCGAAGGCCGGACCGTTCGCATCCTTCCCCGGCCGCCTCTTCTGGGCGACCGCACCCTCGGCGAACTGCTGGAACACTCACCCGGCTACCGCGCAGGCATGGACGCCTTCCAACCGAACCCCGCGGCGATGACGGCGCTCCGCGAAGCCGGACCGGCCCGGGTCCGCGTCTTCTTCGGCTCCTGGTGCGGCGTCTGCAAGCGGGTCCTGCCGAACCTGCTCGACGTCAACGCCGCCCTTGAAGGCTCGAACATCGCCTTCGACTACTACGGCCTCGCCTCACCCCCGGCCGGCTGGGAAGACGCCGAGGTCAAGGGGAACGAGGTAACGGGCCTGCCGATGGCGATCGTCTACCGCGACGGCCAGGAAATCGGCCGCTTCGGCGGCGCGAACGACTTCGCGCAGCCTGCGCAGGTGTTGCAAAGCCTGCTCGCGGGACCGCAATAGCCCGCATCCCGCCCTCGGCGCGTACGGCTTGCCGAAGCGGACACTCGCGGCAACAGGAGAAGGCACATGATCGAGATGAGGAACGAGAAGACGGGCGCCAGACGATCCGTACCGCACCTCGGGTTCAGTTGGACTACGTTGTTTCTTGGCCCTCTGGTCCCCCTGGTTCGTGGAGACTGGAAGTGGGCGCTGATCATGTACTTGGTGGACCAGATCGCCGTGGCATTGGCAATGATGCTGTCCGTTGTGCTCGTCGAGGCATTCTCGGTGTCCTCACCCATGGCGACGACAGTCCCAATCTTCGTCGCCGCCGGGATAGCGCTGGTCGTCACCCAGCCTGTGTTCGCGACCATCTACAACCGGCGGTACTACACCGACTTGGTGAACGATGGATTCGAAGTGTGGTCCTCTCCATGAGGCCGATGGCGGCGGCGCCAATTGGAGGAGTCCGGGTCTGGACACCCTGACGCTCAGCCCTGGCACCTAGCCTCCCGGCCGTTCACGATCGCCGGTTCCTCGGTCGCTCCACCGCCGTCGCTGGACACACCACCGCCTACGCCGTGCTATGAGCCAGCCCGTCCGCAGGCCTCCGGGCACGTCTGGCAAGAGGCGTAACTAAGGCGGCAGTATGCTAGAGTCCGCGTCCGTGGCCGACACCGACCATCTCCGGTCGGCCTGCGAAAGGAGTCGCCGATGCCCACCGTCAAGGACTCGCACAACGAGAAGCTCATACATGGGAGTCACCCGCGCGAAGCAGCTTCATGAGCCGATCGGCCCTCTGGCGCATTAGGCGCCGGCGCCGCTCTTTCAATCGGAACTGGGCCCGATTTGCCATCCAGGCGTTCATCGGCGCCGCCACATGGCGGTAGCCCGAGGACCGCAGGCCGGGCGCAGATCATCGGGTTCCGAGTCGCCCGAACGCTCGGTCGCCAAGCGCCCAGTCAAGCGACTGAAAGCGACCTACAACCCAGCCTCCCGACCGTTCACGACCACCGGCTCCTCCGCCGACCCCTTGCTGCTGACGCTGGCCTCCGCGCCCCAGCGGCGGCCGGCGGCCCAGAAGGAAACTTCATACGAGCCAGGCGTCACGCAGCCGAGACCGAGCTGTCCGGACTCTGAGAAGCGGACGGCATCACCGGCGCCGGTCAGATGGCTCGCAATCTCGGCGCCGGACTCTGTCGTCACGCTGAGGAAGGAGAGCGGCTCACCGGCGCAGGCGGCGGCCGGGCATCGGAGTTCGAGCAGACGGCCCATCGGCAGCGACTCCCGCAACGTCGACGTACGGTCCACTTCGACACTCAATCCCACGCCGCCGGCGCAGGCGGCGGGGTCGTTCCAGACCACGGCCACGTCTCCGGCGGGCACATTCCGAGTTCTCTGCCCGGCGGCCGATGCCAAACCGCCACCGACCACATCGCCCGCCGCGTTGACGAAGTTAAGCCAGACGCCACCGGCCGGACTGCCGTCGGCCCGCCGCAGCTCTACCTCGAGCACGCCGGGCTCTGCCTCCTCGACTCGCAACACTTGGTGAAGCGGCGGCTCGGTGGTGATCACGAGCTCCTGGACCGCCGTTCCCGCCAGACTGCTCCTGCCCTCCCGAGCGCGGGTCGGCGACACGCCCGCACTGGCCTCGAGCCGGTAGTTTCCCGGCGGCGCCGGCGGCAGCACGAAGCGGCCGTCGTCACCGACCTCCGCGAACGCGACTACGCGGCCCACGTCTCCGATCAGGGACACCTGGCCGCCGACCGGTGTGCCGTTCACGTCGAGCAGCGAGCCCGTCACCCGAACGCCGTCCAGGTCCATTCGCGGTACGGCCTCGGCCGGCCACAACCGCCCGAGGTAACTGCCGTCGCTGGCGTACCACGTCATCCACAGCAGGTCATCGGCAACGCCATCGACCTCGAACGAGCCGTCCGCGCCCACGGTCGCGCGTACCGTGGGGCTTCCCACCCCCAACATCCGGCTCTGCGCGGCGCCGCCGCGGCGCTGCGAAGAAAGCTGGATCTTGAAGGTGCTCCGGGATGGCTCGAAGACGCTGCCGAAGGAAACGGCGCCGCCCGCCACGGGGCGGCCGTCCAGCACCAGGACACTGCGGATCGACCGGGTCGACAGCACAACGTCGATCGTCTGCACGTCGGCCGGTCCTTCCTCGATCGCGATCTCCTGCGACACGCGGAGGTGGCCAGCGCCGTCGACGACTTCCAACCTGTACAGGCCGGGAACTGCCAGAAACTCGGCTTGCACCGTCGAGTCCTCATCGCCTCGCTGCCCGGTCTCAGCCTCTATCGATGACCGCAGCGCCGTCTCGACGATCGGGCTCTCGATCTCCTTGAACCGGTCCAGAAGGCGAACCATCCCCGCACTCAGACCCCGGACACGCACCGCGACCCGCCGGCCGGAGTCCAGCCACAACTCGCCCTGGTCGACCAGTTCGTTCGCGCCCAGCACGACCAGCCGATCCGTGACCGGCGCCCCCAGGCACTGCAGCCGCAGGTGGTAGCGGCCCGCCCCGAGGCCGCCGAGCAGGTACCGGCCGTCGGCATCGGACACGGTCAGGTGGCGTTGTCGCAACATCAGCGCCGCAATGGCGCCGGCGCCCGGATAGAGGAGTTCGACCACGCAGCCGGCGGCGGGTTCCGCTCCCACCGCGTCGAAGAGTCGCCCCTGCACCACGGCCCCGGGTTCGAGAGCGATCAGGCCGAGTTCGGTTTCGCCGCCAGGGATGGGCGCGACCCGGATGAGCCGAGACTCGAGGTAGTTCTCCGCCCGGAACGCGAGATCGACCGCGGCATCGTCGGCAAACGAAGCACTGATCGGAACCAGCACCGGACCCTCGGCGTCCTCGACGTCGTGCGAGGAGCCGGCCATCCGGCCGACGCCGTTCGTCCGCATCGTGAAGTTCCGGATCGGCTCACCGGCGGCGCCCACGAGTTCGACCCGCACTTCGCCGGCCGAGGCCGGACCTGCCGGCGCCTCGCCGGCAGACTGCTCACTGGCCACGAGTTCGAACTCGACTCGCGAGGCCCGCCGACCCTGTTCGATGGTGCTGGCGCCGGTCTCGAAACCGGGCGCCTCGGCCGTCGCCTGGAGGTTCCCGGGGGCCAGACCCGAGAGCTCGAACGCGCCCCGTTCGCCGCTGTCCGTGCAGCGCTGCAAGGTTCCGAACCAATCCGGAAGCACCGCGTCGCGCCAGGACGCACAGACGTTCGCTCCGGCCACCGTGCGCGCACCGCCGGCTTCGCGTACCACGCCCTTCGCTGTCCGCCCCGCCTGCAACCGGATCACCTCCGGCGGCGGCCGGCTCGGGTACGCGGCCACGAACGGCAGATGCGCCGGATCGTCCACGACCACCGTCAGTCCGTGCAGCCGCGGCACGGCGTCCTCGACAACGCCGTCTTGCGCCGTCCCGCTGCGCACCAGCAGCGCGTCCACCGGCGAGAGGCCGGCCCGGCTCGGCTGGAGCACAGTGACCGAGGCGTCGGCGACCGGCTGGCCGTCCGCTCCCAGGACGACGAGCTGGCCTGGAGTGGGCGTTGGCGCCTGTTGCGCCGTGCCGGGCACGGCGAGTAGATGGAGGATGGCAAGGCCGGCAAGAACAGAACTCAATCGCATGATGGAACCTCCCCAGCGCGAATAGTGGCCGAACTCAACACGAGAAACCGGATCGGCGGCCGAAAATAGCCCTCCAAGCCGCTTGTCGACTCCTCGAGCACCCAGTATCTGCGGCCAGGCAGGAGACTCACGTGGGCAGCGTTGGTCGGCAAGCGGACCTTGCCGATGACTTCATCTCGTTGGGGGTCGATCCGGTGCAGATCCCAGACCGGTTCGCCACCCGTCGCGTCCCGCATCAGGACATAGAGGCTGTCTTCGTCGGCGAAGAGGCCGGCCGGATAGCTGGATGCTTCCAATGCCGCATAGAAGGCATCGCGCCCCTCCGGGCCACCGCGAGGCAACGCCGGCATCGGCGCCGGCAGGTCCGGAAAGGCCTCCAGTCGCCGTCCGTCCGCGACAAGCTCCTGAACGAACGGCCCAGCCGGCGAAAACCGCAGTGCGAACACGGAAGCACCTCGACCGTCGGTCGTCGCAAGATCGTGCAACGATCCATACCAATAGCGCTCCCCCTCGAACCCGGGCCAGGCGGCCAGCTCCCGGAGCGCTCCTCCGGGCCGATTGGGCTGGAGCGCTGCTCCGAACTCCGCATACTCCCTCTCCGAGTGCTCCCCATTGGAGAGTCGACTCGCCTGCACGTAGAGCCTGTCGCGAAGGGCAACCAACCTGGAGATGGCAAAGACCTCTTCGCCTCTCCACTTGCCCTTCCCTTTCTCGATGTCGCTCTCCCAGAGCACCCGGACCGGTCGAAGGTCCGCGTCCAGTCCAAGCAGACGATCCTGGTCCGCAAAGCCGTCCGCCAGCAGGTAGCCGTCCTCCCAAGGCTGGATGTCGGCTGGCGACACGAAGTTCAACTCCAGATCCTCGTTCTCCCAGCCGTTGACGATGCGTGTGAGTCCCTCGGACGTGCTGTACACGAGTAATCTCGACTGGTGCAGATCCGCAAGCACGAACCGCTCGTCGTCCATCCAGGCGCCCCGGATACCACCGAGCAGAGGGAACTCGCTGACCTCCAACGGACGGCAGGCGGGTTCGGGCTTGCCGACCAGCGAACAGCCGCTGAGACTCAGCGAACCGAGGACAGCGAGAGCCGGAATGCCCGTTCTCAATCGCACGACAGTACCTCCCCGGCACGAATCGCCGCCGCGTCGAGCAAGAGAAGCCGGATCGGCGGCCGGAACGGATGCTCCAGCCCGCTGCTCGCCTCCTCCAGCACCCAGTACCTGCGGCCTGGAAGCAGACTCACGTGAGGCGCGTTCGTGGGCAGGCGAAGTTTGCCCACGACGGCGTCCAGCTCCGGGTCGATGCGGTGCAGGTCCCAGACGACCGCCTCGCCGGTCGCGTCCCGCATCAAGATGTAGAGAGAGTCCAGATCGGCGTAGAGACCGGCGGGATAGCTGGACGCTTCCAGAGGCCCCCATCCGCTCCAACCGCCTCCGGCGGCGCGAAGCGACTCCGGAAACGGTGCCGGCAGGTCAGGGAAGGCCTTCAGCCGCCGGCCTTCGTCGACGAGTTCCTGGATGAAGGGATCATCGGGTGCGAAACGGAGGGCAAAGATTGAACCGGCGCGATCGCCTGTCGCCGCAAGGTTGGAAGCTGATCCAATCCACCCATGCTCTCCCTCGAAGAGGGGCCAGGCGACTATCTCCCGCAGCGCTCCGGGAGGCGCGCTTGGCCGGGGATCCGCCCCGAGCTTCGCGAACTCCTGTTCCCAATGCCCCGCGTCGGCCGCCCGACCGGCCTCTACGTAGAGCCTGTCGCGCAAAGCGGCCAACTGTGTGATTGAAAACACGTCGTCACCGCTCCAACCACCATTCGCCTTCTCCACATCGCTCTCCCAGAGCACGCGAACCGGTCGCAGGTTCGCGTCCAGTTCAAGCAGGCGATCCTGATCTCCGTAGCCGACCGCCAGCACGAACCCTGGTCCCCACGGCCGGATGTCCATAGGCGACACGAAGTTCAGCGCCAGGTTCTCGCTCTCTCGGCCGTTGACGATCCGAATGAGCCCCCTAGCTACGCTGTAAACGAGTAAGCGGGACTGGTGCAGATCCGTAAGCACGAACCGTTCCTCGTCCATCCACGTGCCTCGAACAAGGCCGAGCATCGGTAGTTCGACGGTCTCCAGCGGACCGCAGGCGGGTTCAGGCTTGCCGCCCACGAGCGAACAGCCGCCTACGAGCAGGGCGGCGACAAACAGTGGTGCCGAACACACAAATCGACCGGCCCAGCCGTCGGCGATTCGCGCGCGCCGCTTCGCGGCGCTTTTCTCGCGGGTCAGAAGACCCGCGTTACAGCGGGCCAGATCACGCGCCGGCCAAGGGCCGGCTCCGTCAAGGCGACGATGGCCGCGCCGGCAGTCGGCGCGGATGGGGCGTTTCGGCCACCGCATTCAACCTGACCTCCCTGTCACAGGCTTACTCCAACGCCAACGCCACCAGCGCCGGACTTTGTTCCCCGCGGCCGACCGTGAACGCCACGTACTGCCGCCCCTTGTGGAGGTAGGTCATCGGCGTGCCGTGCGGCGTCGGCTCGACACGGTGCTCCCAGAGCTTCGCTCCGTCGCGCTTGTCGTAGGCGCGGATGTGGCCGGCGTCGCCCATGAAGGTCATCCGGCTCGTGTCGTAGTCGGCCTGGATGATGAAGATGAGGTCCTTCGTCAGCACCAGGCCGCCGTTGGAGAGAACGCCGTGGGAGGGACTGCCCAGGTCGGGCAGGTCGAGGTGGGCGATCGCAGGATGGTCCTTCGGCCCCGGCCCGTGGGCGATCTGCCAGAGGTGCTCGCCGGTGTTCAGGTCGATCGCGGTGATCCGGCTGTACGGGGGCTTGACGAGGGGCAGACCCTGCGGCCCCTCCATGAACGAGACGGCGGCGACGTAGCGGAACTCCGAGCGGGCCGAGTCCGCCGCCTGCACTCCGTAGCTCAGCACCTGGGTCATCGACGGCACATAGAGCACGCCGGCCTCCGGATCGACCGCGGCGCCCCGCCAGTTGGCGCCGCCGGCGGCGGACGGCAGCGTCAGCACGCCGCGTTTGCCGCCCTCCTTGACCTCGAGGGGCGGCGTATAGATCGGCCCCAGCACGTAGTCCTTCACGATCTCGAGCGCCTCGGAGCGCAGCTCCGGCGTGTAGTCGATCAGGTCGTCCTCGGTAAGGCCGAGGCGCTCGAAAGGCTGAGGCTTGGTCGGCATGGGCTGGGTCGGCGAGCTCCACTCGCCGGGCACCGTCGTCTGCGGCACGGGGAGCTCGTCGATCGGCCACACGGGTTCGCCCGTTTCCCGGTCGAACACGTAGGTGATGCCCTGCTTGCTGACCTGGGCCACCGCCTTGATCTCGCGGCCGTCCACCGTGATGTCGACCAGATTCGGGGCCGAGCCGAAGTCGTAGTCCCAGAGACCGTGGTGGACGGCCTGGAAGTGCCACTTCCGCTCGCCGGTGCTGGCATCGAGCGCCACCAGGCTCTCCGCGAACAGGTTGTCGCCCGGGCGGTGGCCGCCGTACCAGTCGTTCGTCGGCGTCGACACCGGCAGGTAGACGATGCCGAGCTCGTCGTCGCAGCTCATCATCGTCCACACGTTCGTGTTGCCCGAGTACTCCCAGGACCCGTCAAGCCAAGTCTCGTTGCCGGACTCGCCGGGTTGGGGAATCGTGTGGAAGATCCAGCGCATCTCGCCGGTGCGCACGTCGTAGCCACGCACGTGGCCGGGCGGCATCTTCGGTCCGCGCGGACCGTCCGAGATGATCGAACCGAGCACGATCACATCGGCGCAGACGATCGGCGGCGCCGAGTGGGTGTACTGACGCTCGTTGATCTCCCGGCCGAGGCCGAGGGCGGTGTTCACCATGCCGCCGTCGCCGAACGCAGAGTCCTGTTCGCCGGTCATCAGGTCGAGCGAGATCAGGCGCCGGTGGTGCGCGGCGTAGATCAGGCGCTCCACGGGTTCGCCGTCGCTCTCCCCGCGCCAGTACTCGAGCCCCCGGTGCTGGAAACCCGCGTTGGCCGGGCGGCCGACGTCGTAGCTTCTCGGGTCGTAGACCCAGAGCGTCTCGCCGGTGCCCGGGTCGATCGCCGCCACCTGGCTGAGCGAGGTCGTGATGTAGAGCGTGCCGTCGATGTAGAGCGGCGTGCTCTTGTACATGCCGCCGCGATGCTCGGTGTCGGCCTCGGTCTCCACCGACGTCCAGCGCCAGACCTCGCCCAGCCGGTCGACGTTCGAGGGGTTGATCTCGTCGAGCGGCGAGTACTTCGTCGAGGCGCGGTCGGCCGCGTAGTGACGCCATTCGCCGGCTGAAGCGCCGGCGGCGCCGGGGTCGCGGCCGCAGCCCACGGAAACGAGCGGGAGGAGCGCTGCGGCAACCGGGATCAGGCGGAAGCCGGATGCCGGCCGCAAGGCCGGCGCACCCAGTAGCCGGATGTTGTTCACGGTCATCGGGCGAGTCTACGCCTCCATCTTGTACGCTAGGCGGCCTTAGAGCAAGAACAAGGCGCAACAGGAGAAGAGCCATGGCCATGGGGACTTCGAGACCGACCCTGAGTTTCAAGACAAGCTGGACTGGATGGATGAGTTCGTAAGCTCTGAGATCGAGCCGCTCCGGTTCGTCCTCGGCAGCCCGTACGATCTCTCCTGCCCCAAGCGCCGGAAGCTGATTCCGCCCCTCCAGGAGGAGGTCAAGAAGCGTGCGCTCTGGGCCTGCCATCTGGGCCCCGACCTCGGTGGCCAGGGCTACGGTCAGGTCAAGCTGGCGTTGATGAACGAGATTCTCGGCCGATCGCCGCACGCGCCGATCGTCTTCGGCTGCCAGGCCCCGGACTCGGGCAACGCGGAGATCCTCGCCCACTACGGCACGGACGCCCAAAAGGCGCGCTTCCTGCAGCCGCTGCTCGACAACCAGATCGTGTCCGCGTACTCGATGACCGAGCCGCACGGCGGCTCCGATCCCAAGGTGTTCAAGACCAGCGCCGTGCTCGACGGCGACGAGTGGGTGATCAACGGCGAGAAGTGGTTCTCCTCGAACGCCCGCTACGCCTCCTTCCTGATCGTCATGGTGGTCACCGACCCCGAGGCCCCGCCCTACAACAAGATGTCCATGTTCCTGGTGCCGAAGGAGACGCCGGGTGTTGTGATCGTCCGCAACGTCGGCGTCGGCACGGGCACCGAGGAGGGCGCCCACGGCTACGTCCGCTACACGGATGTCCGGATCCCGAAGGACCACCTGCTCGGCCAGCGCGGCCAGGGCTTCGTGGTCGCGCAGACTCGCCTCGGGGGCGGGCGCATCCACCACGCGATGCGCACGATCGCCAAGGTGCGGACCGCCTTCGACCAGATGTGCGAGCGCGCGCTCTCGCGTGAGACCCAGGGCGAGCTGCTGGCGCAGAAGCAGCTCGTGCAGGAGAAGATCGCCGACTCCTGGACCCAGATCGAGCAGTTCCGGCTGTTCGTGCTCCAGACCGCCTGGAAGATCGACAAGTACAAGGACTACCGGATGGTCCGCAAGGACATCTCGGCGGTCAAGACGGTCATGCCGAAGGTCTACCTGGACGTCTTCTCAAGGGCGTTGATGATCCACGGCTCGCTCGGCGTCTCCAACGAGATGCCCTACTCCGCCGGGGTCATCGACTCATTCCACATGGCCCTGGCCGACGGCCCGACCGAGGTCCACAAGGTCACGGTCGCGCGGCAGCTCCTGCGCGAGTACGCCGGCACGGACGATCTCTTCCCGACCACCCACCTGCCGAAGCTTCGCCAGGCCGCGTACAAGAAGTACGCGGGCGTGCTGGAGCAGGAGGTGGCGGCGCTGTAGGCTACGCGTGCGCGGCGGTCGTGGCGCGGACGCCGAGCCCCGCCACGACCGCGAACAGGAGCGCGAAGACCAGGTTCGCGATCCCGCTGGTCTCGCCGGCCAGACCCAACACGGCCAGCAGCAGCAACGCCGCGGCGGTGATGATCGAGAAGATGTTGCCCATCTTCTGGGCCTGATCCTCGCTCCCGCCCATGCAGCCGATGCGGACCAGGAAGAAGATCAGCACGGCAAAGAAGGCAAGCAGGTTCCACCAGGAGCCGGCCGCGGCGTCGACCATGGCCTGACTGGCCCACCAACCGGCGCCGAGAAGGTACGCGATAGCAAACAGGAAGTTCTTCATCATGGCGAGCGGGAATCTAGCTGACCGACCCCGGATCGGCAAGCCTGGAAGTCTCTTTCAGCCCCCCAGACCACCTGCTCGCGCCACGGAATGGCGCCCTTCCTGACCGGGCCTTCACACCCCGGCGTGGTAACGTTCCTCTTCACTGCCTCGTCACCCCTCCGGGCCCCGGCCCGGTCATCCGACGGAGAAATCGCCATGCTCCTCGACCTTGCCAAGAATCGCCCGTTCCTCATCGTGGCGGCAGCCTTGCTGCTCGTCCTGTTCGCTGCCTGCGCCGCGGACGAGTCCGCCGACTCCGAGATGGACGACGACCACGATCACGATGCAGAGACGGCCGAGGCGGCCGACGACGGCGCGCCGCGCGTGTACTTCGACGGGCTGGAGAACCACGACACGATTCCCAGCCTGGTGACGCTGAACTTCGCGGCCGAGAACTTCACCATCGAGCCGGTCGGTGACGGCGCAATCAACGAGGGCGCGGGCCACTACCACATCGCGATCGACGGCGAGTGCCTCGAGTCAGGCATCGTGATCCCGACCGCCGACCCGTGGATCCACTTCGGCGACGGCTCCAGTTCGATCGAACTCGAACTCCCCCTCGGTGAGCACTACCTCTGTCTGCAGATCGGCGACGGCGAACACCGTACGCTCGACGAGCCGGGCCTTTCGCAGTACATCATGGTGCACGTCGAAGAAGAGGCGGAAGAAGAGGCCTAGGACTCCGGCGACAGCAGGCCGCTATCTGAAGAAGAACGGGCTCGTCCAGGCGGCGCCGCCGTCCTTCTGGATCACCCGCAGGTAGAGATAGCCGCCCGGCCGGAACTCAGGCAGCGCGACGGTCAGGCTGCACTCGCGCTCTCCTTCCGGGCACAGAGCCTCACCCACCGTGGCGCCCGTGCCCGCGGCACTCTGGCGACTGATCACCTCGATGCGAGCGATCTGGCCCGGCGCGACGGCACGGACAACGAGAGTGCCTTCGGGCACACCGGCAATCGGACCGACATCGCCGGCAGCGGCGCCGGCGGCCGGAATGTCGGCGCCGATAGCCCAGCCGGCGTAGCTCGCGCGAACCACGATCCGGGGACCGTTCGTGGCGTAGGTCCGGCGAGCCAGGAGCGCCTCGTAGATCCCTTCCCGGGTCACTTCGTCGCTGAGGATCGCCGCGACGCCGCCGCTCGGCGACGCCAGGTGCGCCAAGCCGGGATGCCCGTCGTGGCCGTCGCTCGAACCAACGAATCCCAACCGGTAGCCATAGTCGAGTGCGTCGCGAACATAGTTGCCCTCGAGGGCGCCGCGGACCACCACGCCGGGTGAATCCACCGACTCGCTCGACCCGTGGACCGAGACGATCTCGGTGACCGGCTCCAATCCGGCCGGAGGCTCGAGCGACCAGTCGGTGGCGATGGGGGCGCCGGCCGAGTGGTGGGAGAAGGTCAGGGCTCGCACTCCCTCGAGGCCGGCCCAGAGTTCGGGCGCCTCGTCGAAGCTCTCGTCGATCGAACTCAGGAGCGAAGCGGCGACCGCCTCCGCCGTCGACTCGAAGAACACGACGTGCCGGTGGCCCTGCCCCCAATTCGTCCATTCGTAGCCGGCCAGCGCCACGAAGCGGCCCGCATCGTGGCGACGGTTGACGGCCTCCAACGTTGCCCGCCAGACCTCCGATTCAGCGTCCATGAAGCGCATCCCCCAGTGGTCGTGGTCAGTCACCGCCGCTGCGTCCAGGGCCGCGATCTCGCGCGCGTAGCGCAGCAGATCGTCGGGAGTCGCCGAGCCGTCGGAGAGACCGGAGTGGTTCTGCAGATCGGCCCACAGAATGCGCCGGCCGGCCGGAGAGACGAGGAGCGGATTGCTTTCCGCCTCGAAGTCGAAGCCCGGTTCGGCCCCGACCGCCCTCCCCCGCACCCGCACCGCGGCGCCCAGTTCGGCGGAGAGCCGCAGCCGGACGGCGAGGCGGCCGTCGTCCTCGCCGGTCAGTGCCATGGACACCGCCTGTTCCGGCCCCCCGTTTCCGGCCGAGTCGGCCCGTTCGTCGTCGACGCCGACGCCCGCCGGCAACTGGAGCTCCAGCGCGCCGACAAACCTCGGCCAACCGTTGCCCGCCGCGTCGACCAGAGCCGCCGTGAGATCTACTGCTTCGCCGGGCCGCGCCGTGGACGGCAGGTGCAGGAGCAGGCGCGCCGCCGGCCCGGGTAGCACGTCGACCGCAGGGGATTCGGCGATCAGCTCTCGCACTCCGTCGCCGTCGCCGTCCACGGCCACCCAGAACCGCGAGTCCCGCTCGGCATACCGATCAGCCAGCGCGCCCGCCGGCCCGGCGCCGTACATGATCTCGATCCGTTCCCCCTCGTCCAGCCCACGGCCGCCGACATGGACCGCCAGCAACTGCTGATCGAGTGTCTCGGTTGAGAGATCGACACCATCGGCGTCCGTCGCAATCGTCGTGTAGCCCAAAGCCGCTTCGCGCTCGGTCTGGGGTGTGCTCCAGCCCCAGAAGGGAGAAACCTGGAGATACAAGGCCCCGCCGACTGCAACTCCCTCCGGTCCGGCCCGGTAGACGATCCGCCAACTTCCGGGCCGGCCCGCGACCGCAGGTCCGCTGAGCGCCTCGACGGAGGCGCTGCCGCCGCCGTCCGCCGGTGCCCGTGGCCGCAGGAGGTCGGCGCGCAGCTCGTCCGTGATGTCGGATCGCGGCGAACGGTCAGGCCAGTCCCCGACCACCGGATCGCCTTCGGGCGCTCGCGAACAGGCGGCGGCAACCAGGGTCAGCGCCGCTGCAACGAGAAGGCGCCTCATCCGGCAACCCGCTTCACCCGTCACTTCCTATCCTCCAGCGGGCGCGGGCAGGATGCCCGCGCTTCCGCTCAGGATCCTCTCACGACCAATCAAACGGCTGTAATCTGGCTGCCGCCCAATGTCGTACAAGATCGCCTTCATCGGCACCCATGGCGTCGGCAAGACGACTCTCGCGTACGGTCTCGCCGCCCGCCTGAAGCGCCGCGACATCAACCTCGATGTCGTGGTCGAGGTCGCACGGCGCTGCCCGTTGCCGCTGAACCAGGGCACGACCCTGGAGGCCCAGTCGTGGATTCTCCATTCCCAGATCGCGGACGAGCTCGTGGCGGAGGCGCGGGCGCCGGTGGTCATCTGCGACCGTAGCGTCCTCGACAACTATGTCTACCTGCTGTTCGCCCGCGGTCGCCAGCCGGCGTTCGAACCGCTGATCGAGTCCTGGTGTGCGACCTACGACCTGAGGGTCCACGTACCCATTCTGGGCGGCAGCGAGGCACAGCCCGACGGCGTCCGGGCGACCGATCCCGCGTTCCGCCAGCAGATCGACGACCGGCTCAGGACCGAACTGGACGATCGCCGCATCGAGGTTCTGGCACTCGATCCGGAACATCGGGACGGCTGGCTCGACACCGTCGAGGAGGCGGTGTCGAACCAGCTTCGCATTCCCCAACTCGATCTGCTCTGAGCCGGCCGCCGCACGTATACTCACCGCCCGAATACGGTCCAGCCCGCAAACCGAAATGCACCGCGAACGCGACCTCGGCGCCCTTGGCCGGCAGGTCGACGAGCCTGAGAGGAGTCGCCATGTCCAGTCCCTTCCTTCGCACCGAACTCTGCGACATGCTGGGCATCGAGTATCCAGTGTTCTCTGCCGGCATGGGGCCGGTGGCGGGCGGCGCGGAGCCAGTCGCCACGGCCGACCTCGTGGCGGCGGTCTCCGAGGCAGGCGGCCTGGGAGTGATCGGTGGCGTTGCCTACAGCCCCGACGACTTGCGGGCCGAAATCAACAAGGTGCGCGCGAAGACGGACAAGCCCTTCGGCGTCGACCTGCTGCTCGCCTCCAACTTCCTGGAGAAGGCGGGCAGCGGCCCGACCTCCGCCACGGTTCCCACGCGCGACCTGGTGCCGGCGGAAACCCGCGACGCGTTGAAAAAGATGGCCGAGAACCTGGGCATCGAGTGGATCGAGGCGCCGCCCGAGCCGCCGGCAAGGAGTTGGGTACCCGAGGGCCAGAGCTACGCCGGCGCCCAAATCGAGGTCTTGCTGGAAGAGAAAGTGCCGGTGTTCGCCTCCGGCCTCGGTTCCCCGGCGCCCTTCGCGAGGGCGCTCAAGGACGCCGGCACCAAGATCGTCTCCCTGGTCGGTAACGCCCGCGCCGCACGCCGCGTCGCCGACGGCGGCGCCGACATCGTGGTCGCCCAAGGCACCGAGGCCGGCGGTCACACCGGCAAGATCGGTACCCTGGCCCTGCTGCCGCAGGTCATGGACGCGGTGGCGCCGCTGCCGGTCGTTGCCGCCGGCGGTGTCGCCGACGGCCGCGGACTGGCCGCGGTCATCGCCGCCGGCGCCATCGGCGCCTGGTGCGGCACCGCCTTCCTGGTCTCCGACGAGGCCAACCAGCCCGCGCTGCAGAAGCAGCGCATCCTCGGCGCGGCCACCGAAGACACGGTGGTGACCCGGCTCTACAGCGGCAAGACGATGCGCAACATCACGAACCCGTTGATCGAGTCCTGGGAGGCGAGCGGAATCCGCGCCCTGCCGATGGGGCTCCAGGGCGTGTTGACCCACGACCTGCTCCACTCCATCCGCACCGCCGGCAGGGACGACCTGCTGATGAACGCCGCCGGGCAGACGTCGGGCATGCTGACGAAGACCCGCCCGGCCCGGCAGATCCTCGAGGAGATGGTCGCCGACGCGTCCCACCTGCTGGGTGCCCGGCTGTCCGAACGGGTTCAGGTCCAGGTCGCCGTCTAGGACACCGAGTGCGCCGGCATCCTCGCCGGCATCCGCCTACCAGCGCCGGGCGTCGGGCTCGATCGCTTCGAGGTCGAAGCAGTGGTACCCGGCCGGGTGCCTCCAGAAGCGTTCCCGATACGGGTACGTCCGCAGCGACGCCTGGTCGGTGGGCGCGTCGAGGCTGAACGTCGCGCAGAGTTCGTACGCCTTCTCTCCCGTGGCCCGAAAGGCGTAGGGCTCCCGGGTCTCCGGATCGACGATCGACACGATGTTGATGTCCCGCTCGCTGCTGAGCGCTTCCAGACTCGCAGGCAGGGAACCATTCCTCTCCCAGTAGATGTCGGCGCCCCGGACGATGTCCCGCAGGTTGCCCACGCGCACGACATCGAGTCCACGCTCGCGCGCCTTGCCAGGTGAACCGACGGCGGCCAAACCCAGAACCACCGCGACGACGACGGCGACCGCTGACGCTCCGGCGAAGGCCGCAGGCAGCCGGGACACCTGACCGCCTTCGACCGTCTCGACGTCATCCTGACGCAGGTCCCAGAAGTAGTAGCCGAAGACACTGCCCGCGATCGCCGCTACGACGGCCACCTTCAGGAGGAACCGCACGGCCAGCTCGCCGCCAAGGCCAAAGAAGACGACAGCGATCAGGTCCCCGGCCAGGACGCCCGCCGCGACGAACAGAGTCAGATACGTCAGCCACTTCCTGATCCGCGACGACCGCAGCTCCGGATCGCCGCGCAACGTCCGCCGGACAAGCCGCTGGAGCAGCAGGAAGGCGGGGAAGGAGATGACGAGATAAGCCAATCCCCATCGCAGCATCTCAGCCGAAGCTGCTGCCGGCGGCGTGAAGGCGACATCCGCGAACGCGCGGTTGATCAGCACGAACATCACGTTGCCGAAGCTGATCGCCGCCGTGTACAGGGCAGCGAACAGCACCAGGTACAGAAACGCCTCCCGGGCGCCCAGATACGGCCGCGGCCGCGGGATCGGCGCCACGAACTCGCGGTCGACCCACGCGCCGAGCGCCTTGTCGATGTCGGCCTGCCGCCACCCGGCGTCACCCAGCGCCGTCTTGATCTGGTCCCGGCCGGCGCCCCGCGAAAGCGCCTCTCGCACAAACCTCGTCAGTTCTTCGTTCACGATCGATCCCCCTTTGTTGACGTCGTCAACATACACCCCACCTGTGTCGATGTCAACGTTAGCGTCGCCAAACCTGTCGCAGGCTCCATGTTTGGCCCCAGCCCCACCTCACCAGGAGCTTGCGCCGAGGAACTCGCTACGCTACGTTCTCCGGCGCAAAGCTCCTAATGTGCGCGCCATGATTTCTCCAGCCGTTCTCGACGCCCTCAGGTCCCTCGACACGCCGACGGTGTGCAACGCCCTGGAGGCGGTCGCGCCCAAGCGGCGCGGTCACGGTTACACCGTGGACCCGCTTGTGTGCGCCCGTCCCGACCTGCCGCCGATCGTCGGCTTCGCCCGCACGGCCCGCATCCGCGCCCAGCACCCGAGCACGGCCGACCCGAAGCTGGGCCTGCGCACGTCCGTCGGCTACTACGAGTACCTGGCCACCGGCGAGGGTCCCACGATCACCGTGATCCAGGATCTCGACGACAACGCCCGCGGCTATGGCGCCTTCTGGGGCGAGGTGAACTCGAACATCCACCACGGCCTGGGCTGCCTCGGCGTGATCACGGACGGCAGCATTCGCGACCTCGACGACATCGCCGAGGACTTCCAGTTGCTCGCGGGCCGCATCGGCCCCTCACACGCCCACGTCCACGTCGTGGACTACGGCGCTCCGGTGACCGTCGCCGGCATGGCGGTGCGCGACGGCGACCTGATCCACGCCGACCAGCACGGCGCCGTGGTCATCCCCGCCGAAGTCGCGGATCTGATCAAGGCGGCCGCCGACCTGATCGCCAAGCGCGAACGGGTGATCATCGACGCCGCGAAGCAGCCCGACTTCGACATCGACAAGCTGAAGGCCGCCTGGGGCGAGGCGGCCGAGATCCACTGACGCGGAGAAGCGGCCCTCAGGCCATCACGGGGTCGATCGGCGTGATGATGCCGAGCGCATCCTCGATCGCCTGCGCGGCCTCGAGGCAGAGGTCCTCGCGGTAACGGCCGCCGATCACCTCGACGACCTGGGGCAGCCCATCGGCGACGCCGGTCGGCACGCACACCGCCGGCAGGCCGAGCAGGTTCATCGCCACCTCGAACCGCATCTGGTCCAGGACGTCGCCGGGTTCCTGCAGGTCGTAGCCGACGACGAAGGGGGGCTGGGTCAGGATCGGGGCGACCACAACAGGATAGTCCTCCTGGAACTCCTGCCAGGCACTGGCAATCGCATGGCGCTGGGCATACATAGCCACGTACTCGGTCGGCGACTCGACCCCGAACATGTCGAGCGCACGGACCAGGAAGTCGTAGGCGTCGGGCGACATGACCTCCTTGAGCGCGGGCCGGGCCAGGTTCAGTTCGTAGCCGAGGAAGACCTCCCACGCCCGGCGCGCCTCGGCCACCATCGGCGGTTCCACTTCCTCGGCCGCGTAGCCCGCTGTTTCGAGGGCCTCACCCGCCGCGCGCACGCCGGCCGCCACGTCCGGGTGGGTCGAGCCGCCGCTCGGTTCAGGCACCAGCGCGACCTTGACCGGCGACGCCGGAGGCTCCAGGTCAAGAGGTACGGGCACGGACCAGGGGTCGCTCCTGTGGTAGCGCCCCAGCAGCTCGTATGCGGTGCGCAGATCGGCGACCCGCCGTGCCATCGGGCCGTTTACGGCCATCAACTGCCCGGACATCTCGCCGCCGATCGGGCTGGCTATCCGCCCCAGAGTCGGCTTGAGCGACGCGATGCCGTTGCACTGGGCCGGGACGCGGAGCGAACCGCCGATGTCGTTGCCGAGGCCGAGGCAGCTCATGCCGCTCGCCAGCGCCGAGCCCTCGCCGCCGCTCGATCCGCCGACGTTGCGGTCGGCGGCCCACGGATTCCGGGTCAGGCCGTAGAGAAAGCTGTCGGTGTGGACGCGGAGACCGAGGTCGGGCAGGTTGGTGCGGGCAAGAACGATCGCGCCGGCGTCCTTGAGACGGGCGACGATCAGTGCGTCCGCCTCGGCGTTGACTTCCGCGTAGGCCGGCACGCCGTTCGTGGTCGGCGTGCCGGCGACGGCGATGTTGTCCTTGACGGAGATCGGCACGCCGTGAAGCGGTCCAAGCTCCGCGCCCGCAGCCACCGCTTCGTCGGCGGCCTGTGCGGCTGCTCGCGCTTCGTCGGCCAGTACCCGCACGACCGCGTTCAGGTGGCCGTTCACCGCGTCGACGCGCGCTAGATGCGAGTCGATGACCTCGAGGCTCGAGACCTCGCCGCGGCGAATCGCCGACGCCAGTTCGCCGGCGCTGGCACGCCACAGGTCGTCAGGCATCGGCCCCGCGGCAGCGTCGGCGACGGTCGCATCGGACGGCGCCGTCGCTTCGCTGTTGCAACCGGCGAGCAGGCCCGCGGCGCCGGCAAGGGACAGGGCGTGGATGACCTGGCGCCGCGAGACGCCGGCAATCTCCTGGGGCTCGGGTCCGATCGTTGTCATGGGCTGCGTCTCCTTGTTCTCCTGGCCCCGGATGCGGGCGAGACGCCCGCGTTCCATCCGTGCGCCCGAGGACGGACCGCACGGAGTGGTTCGCGGGTGGCGCGTCTCGCGCCACCCGGGTTCCCAGGGTTGCTACGCATCACTGCGCAGGTCATCCAGATCGAGCGTCTCGGTGAGCACGGGCTCGCCGTCGATGCCGCGAACTTCCAGCGTCACGGAGCGGGAGGCCCAGTCGATCGTGAGGGCACCGTAGTTCTCGGGCTGGTAGGTCGGACCCACGCGGTAGGGCCCCGCCTCTTCCCCGCTGGTCGAAGGCGAGTTCAGGGAACTCGCAGTGAGCTCGAGCAGCGGGTAGTCCAGCACGTCGCCACGGCGGTAGATCCCACCCCGGTGGCGGTCGCCCGACACGATCACCAGGCCGTTGGCGCCGAC
Source organism: Candidatus Multivorans sp. (assembly GCA_965222875.1). Classification (GTDB taxonomy): domain Bacteria; phylum Acidobacteriota; class Thermoanaerobaculia; order Multivoradales; family Multivoraceae; genus Multivorans. The sequence continues at coordinate 454,042 of CBDCVC010000002.1, forward strand.
TTCGCGCAGCAGGCTGTAGAGCCGGTCGCGCTCGGCCGGGAGGTTCCGCCAGCCCTCGTAGCCGTGGCCATCCGCGATCACCTGGATCGACGACGCAAGGATGCGGAGATCCGCCTCCTCCTGGAGCACCTCCCGGAGCCAGCTCCACTGCCCTTCACCCAGCATCGTCTTCGCGGAGTCGGGGTCCGGCACGTAGCGCTCGCGGCCGGGGGCGCCGGGTTCGTCCGTGCGCTTGAGCGGCGACCGGAAGTAGCGGGTGTCGAGCAGGATGAGCTGGACCCGCTGCCCCGGCGGGCCGTAGCTGACCGCGTCGTAGACGCCCCGCCGGGCAGCGCGCTCCGAGTCCGCCGGCACGTCCCAGAAGTCCTCGAAGATGCGTTGCGCCTCCTCGCGCCCGAAGAAGTCGGCGCCGCCGTCGTTCAGGCCGTAGTCGTGATCGTCCCAGGTCGCGGCAAGCGGGACCGCCGCCTCGCGAAGGCGGCTGAGCCCGTCCGCGGCCGCCTGCATCGCGTAGGCGTCGCGCAGTTCGCGCAAGTCCGCCGATTCCACGTCGCCGTAGACGTTGTCGCCCAGGAAGACGAAGAGCCCGAAGTCGTCACCGAGGATCGCGTCGAAGATCGGCTGCGGCAGGTCCTGCTTGAGGCAGGAGCCGAGGCCGATGCGCTCCAGGGCGGGTTCGACCGACGCGGCGTCGGAAGCCGGCGGCTGTCCGTCGGGCGCGCCGCAGGCTGCCGCCAGCAGTGCCACCGCCAGCAGCGAAAGCCGTGCCGGCCGGCGCGCCCGCTCCTCAGTCCGCCGACGCACTACACACCGCCTCGATCGTGAACTCCGACGGATCGGGCAGCTTTCCGGCAGCGACCCTTTCTTCGATCAGCTTCTCCGTCATCGTGACCCCGTCTCTCTCCGCGTAGGCCTCGCGCCGCGCCCGCACCTGTGGATGCTCAAGCATCGGACAGTATTCCACCAGCAACGGCCTCACCTTCGCCCACTTCCGCCGCACATAGATGTTCGGCTGGTAGGACTCGTCCCATTCCGGCGTGACGTACTCACGCAGATCGAACGGCCGCCGAAGTCGCCACACGCCCTCATCGTAGACGATCGTCGGATCGTCGCCGGCGCACAGGTGCTCATAGAACCACATGCCCTGGTAGTTCGCCTCCAAATCGCCGAGCGAGAACACGCCCGAAACGAGCTTGCCGAGGATCGTGTTCTCCGCCCGCATGCCACGGCGAACGGCCACCAGTTCCGCCTCCGCGGATGTCGCGCCGCGGGCGCGGACCTTGCGGTACCAACGGTGGTAGTACCACGAAGTGCCGAGCAGGTGAGTCAGCTTGTCGGTGCCGAGCCGCACACCGTTCACTTCGACCGTCGGACTCGGCGGCATCCAGGTACCGGTGTCCAGTGGCGACGCGGTGCTGTAGATGTACTTCTGCCTGAACTCCCGCATCTCCTCCGGCCCGGACGGCGACCGGCTGACGAGGGGTGAGTTCACCGACCAGGTCTCGAAGCCGTCGAAGAACAGCATGTAGTGGCGCTTGAAGAACCGGGACCGAACCTCTTGGCAGCCCACGCTACGGCCCTCCCGCTTCAGTTCCGCGACCAGACGCTCGATCTCCAGGTTGACGCGCGCGTTCAGGACCTCCGTCGCATCCTCCAGCAGACGTCCCCAGGCGTAGAACTGGTCCGTCTCAAGAGCGGGCGCCGCGCCGGCGCCGGAAAATCCGAGGAGCACCGCGGTGATCGCCGCGATCGGGAGGGAACGCACCGCCGGCCTGGGGGACACGGCGCCCATCAGAAGCCCCAACCGATGCCGGCCGTGTACACGAACCGGTCCGCGTCGTCGTGAGCGGACGAGATCCGCCGCAGCACGCCGGCGCTGAAGCTGAACCGGACCAGGGTGAACTGCGCTTCGACACCTGCCAGCGTCTGCGCCCTGGGATCGAGCCCCGAGTCCCCCCACGTACGAAGCACCACAGCGCGTGCGCCCCAACCTACGTACACATCGGTCAGGAAGGGTGACGCCGGCCTGCTTCTGCTCATGAGCCGGGCGAAGCCGACCCCGAGTTGGCCACCGGCCGTTCCCGGCTCGGCCTGCAGAACCAAGCCGCGGTACTCGCAGAACTCGACGCAGTCATGGCTGTCGGGCAGACGCACGAGAAGCGCCCCGACCCCGACCGAGAACTGAAGCGGCGTCGAGTACCGTGCGCGCGCTGTGCCAAGCCAGCGCAGCGAGGTCGCATCGACTTCCGCTCGCACCTGCTCCGCGAGTGACCGAGGGTCTTCCGACCGTGGCCGGGGGTCTTCCGACCGTGGCCGGGGGTCTTCTGACCGTGGCCGGGGGTCTTCTGACCGTGGCCGGGGGTCTTCTGACCGTGGCCGGGGGTCTTCTGACCCCCGGTTCCGGATCTCCTGTGAATCCACCGGACCCGCCCAGAGCCAACAGAGGAGAACGCCCGCTGCCAAGTGCAACGAGCCGGCCGGGATGGATCGGAAAGCAGCTTGCATCGGCGACGAACACAGCGGGGCCGGCCGTTCATTCCTGCAGCGCAGATGCTACACCGGACGGCACGACTTCCCATCCGGCGGCACGCCGCCGGATGGGGCCCGAGAAAGCGACGAGAGGCGAGGGACGGCCGCTACGAGCCGCCGCCGAACCGATAGCTCATGACGGCCTTCAAACGGCGGCCCTTCGGGTTGGCGGTCAGGGCGTCGAACGCCTGCTCGAAGAAGACGAGCGGCGGCTCCTCGTCGGTCAGGTTGATCGCCGACAGGGCGAGATCGAAACCGAGCCGCGGGAAGCGCCACAGGAACGTCAGGTCAAAGGTGAGCCATTCGTCGATCGGCAGCAACTCGGGCGGCGTCCAGGCCACGTTGCTGTCCTCGTAGGCCGAGATGTGGTTGGCCCAACCGATCAGACTGTAGTCGCCCCAACGATAGCCGAGCGAGGCCCGCGTCTTCATCTCCGGCAGCGGCGGCGCGATCGGCGTGTCGCGGTTCAGCAGACCGACCACGTCCTTGCGCTCGCGGTAGACGACGCCGTCGCGACTGAGTTCCTTCAGCTCGTAGCTCTTCGTGTACGTGCTGTCCAGGCCGAAGGAGAGTTCGCCCCTGCCCGCGTCCAGGTGGCCGTGCAGGTGGAAGTCGAAGCCCGAGGTCTTGATTCCCGGCCAGTTGATCAGGTCGATCCGCACCCGCTCTATGTCCGCGGGATCGCACGAACCGTCCGCCAAACCGCCCGGGCAGACGACACGGCCCATGACCGCGTTGAGCGCCGCCTGGTTGCCTCCGTAGCCGTCGGCGTAGAGCCGGACGACCTCCTGCTGCGGCAGCAGGGCGATCACGTCCTCGAAGTCGTAGCTCCAGTAGTCCAGTGTGACGTCGATTCCAGGCGAAGCGAAGAGCACCAGACCCAGGTTGTAGGTGAACGCCTGCTCCGGCTTCAACGCCCGGCTGCCGAACGCGTCGACCGCCTTGTAGACCCCGACCGTGTTCAGGTACTCCAGGGTGGTGCGGATCTCCTCGTTCAGATCGTCGACCGAGGGCGCCCGGAACGTGGTCTGGACCGAGGTGCGAAACGCGAGGACGTGACCTTCGCCCGCCGAGAGCTGCCAGCGGCCCGAGAACTTCGGATCGAAGCTGTCGATCTCGTCGTGGAGCTCGTAGTTCGCCGCGAACTGCATGTCGCCGCCAAGCGCGTTGACCGACAGCTCGCCGAACATCCGGTGGACCGCCTGGGAGTCGCCGTACGGGTAGTACCCCGAGGAGAAGGTGAACGCGCCCGCGCGCGCCCCGCTCTGCCTGCCGGTGACCGGATCGATGCAGGATCGGTCGCCCGGCACCACGCACGGGTTCAGTTCGTAGTTGCCGACCGCGTTCGGGATCGCGCTCACGTCCAGCCGCCGGTACTGGTAGCCGAGCGCGTAGTCGACCTTCTCAGGCAGCCAGTTGCCGGACAGCGTCGCCTCGGCGACGAGGAGTTCCGCCTCGTTGTCGACGTCCACCTGCTCGTTGATCCAGTCGAGCATCGCCCGGCTGTTCTCCAGACCCGAGACGTACATCGGATTCGGGTTGTTCTCCCACGCCGCGCCCGGCTGGGCCGAAAACTCGATGCCGTTGCCGAACGGGTTGTAGAACATGCAGTCGCCGACGCCGGGCTGGGCCGAACCGGCGTCTCCGAGCCGCATGCCCGAGGGGCTCGTGGCGTCGGCCACCACGCCGACGCCGCAGTTCGGGCCGCCGTAGCCGCGGAAGGCGAGGAACTTGCGATAGGCGTACTCGGCCGGCTGGTTCATGTTGCCGGTGGCCCGCGAGTAGCTGACGCCCACGTCCAGGTTAGCCGCCTTGCCGCCGATGGACAGGTCGTGGTCGATATTCGCCGCGAGGCGGGTCGTGGCCGTAGCCCGCCGCAGGCCGCGTCCAGGGCCCGCGTTCCCGACCAGGCGGCCATAGAAGTACCAGTCGTCCTCAAGGCACGCCTGCTCCGAGCCGAAGCCGGCGGAAGCGAAGCCCGAACCGCACAGCGCCTGCCGCCCGGGATGGATGCTGGGGACGACCTGCAGGCCGTCCAGCAGCGACACCGGCGGGAAGGAAGGCGTGGTCACGTAGTTCGGGATGGTCGACTCCGCGTACAGAGCCTCCACGTGGTAGCTGGTGCCCTCGGCCAGCGGGCCGTTGAGTTCGGCGAAGAACCGGTTCGTCTCCGTCGCCTCGACCAGGCTGTCCCACGGCTGGTAGCGGAAGGCGCAGGTGAAGCCGCGGTCGTAGCCGCCGAGGCCGTTGCACGCGGGATCGACGAAGTAGTCCGTGCCGGCCGTGCCGTTGCGCGCACGGGCCAGCTCCTGGACGAACGCGGAGGAGGTTTCGCCGCCGGTGAGGTTCGGGCGCAGGAAGATGCCCGGATTGCCGGTGTTGGACCAGCCCCAGAACCAGCCGGTGTCTCGCGCCTTGAGCGTGAACGGCCGCTCCCTGGCGCCGAGATGCGAGCGCTCCCCGCGCTCCAGCGAAAAGACGAGGTGATGATCCGAGCCGCCGAGCTTGCCGCCCCAGATCGCGCCCGCCATGGAGTCGCCGGCGCCGTCGATGCTCTCGTGCGAGAGCGAGACCTCGAACCCGGTGAATTCGTCGCGGGTGACGAAGTTGGCAACGCCGGCCACGGCGTCCGAACCGTAAATCGCGGCGGCGCCCTCCTTCAAGACCTCGATGCGGTCGACCGCGATGGAGGGAAAGGCGTTGACGTCGACGAAGCGGCCGCCGAACAACCGCGCCGGCAGCGGCGCCTGGCGGCGGCCGTTGAGCAGCACCAGGGTCCGCGACGCCCCGAGGCCCCGGAGGTTCACGTTGGCGACGCTCTCGGGCACCGCCGTCCCCTGGTCGTTGTACCAACTGTTCGCCTCGCCGATGACGCCGGACGAGGCGGTCAGGTTCTTGATCAGATCGACCGCCTGCAGCGACCCCTGCTCCTTCTGGACTTCCCGGTTCAGCACCTCGACCGCGTAGGGAAGGTCGACCGCCGGTTCCTCGATCGCCGAACCGGTGACGACCACTACGTCGTGGGCGTGGAAGTCGAGGACGCCGTCCTCCTCACCCTCGTGGTCCTCGTCGTCGTGATCCTCGTCTTCCTGGAGCCGAGGCGTATCGACCGGCGACGCCGGGGAGGCTTCGGCCGGTGTGGAATCGGTCCCGTCTTCGGCAGCGAGGGCACCTCCCCCCATCGCCACCAAAGGAAGCATCAGCAAGATCAACATGGACTTGGTGATCATTTCGCCTCCTTACTCCGGCTCTGACAATACATGAGCGGCTCGTCGCCAGGCAGGCGTCGACCTACCAACCGGATCGCGAGCTAGCACTGGGGGCCTGTGCAACAACAATACACCCACTTCCCCATAGCCCTAAGATCCTTGGGGGACCGAGTCCCGGCGCTGCCGAGCGCGAATCGGACGCGCCGGCGCCGCCAAGACTTCGATCCTGCCCGCGGCGGCAGCGTGAACTAAGATCACTCCCCAACAGGAGGTTCAGATGTCCCGAGGAGTCCACCGAGTCCTGCCCGCGGCCGCTCTCGCCCTGACCCTGAGCGCGGCCGGCTCGTCCCCCGCTCACCACGCGTTCTCGGCCGAGTTCGACGCCAACCTGCCGATCAAGGTGGAAGGCACGATTACCAAGGTCGAGTGGATCAACCCCCACGCCTGGGTCCACGTCGAAATCACGCTGGACGACGGCGAGACCGAGACCTGGGAGCTCGAAGCCGGCACGCCGAACACCCTGGTGCGGCGCGGCCTGTCCCGCACTCTGCTCCGACCCGGAACCGATGTCATCGTCCGCGGCTACCAGAGCAAGGACCGTATGTGCACGCCGAACTGCCGCGGCAGCGGCCGGGACATGACCCTGCCCGACGGCCGCAGCCTGTTCATGGGCTCCTCCGGCACCGGCGCGCCGAGAGACGGCGCCGACCCGACAGAGCAGTAGTGCCGACGCGCTAGCTAGTGTCTGCCAGAAAACCCCGTTCCGGGGGGATTCCGGAGCGAGTCTGAGGCTGTTTGCAGGCGCAAGAGACCGGCGCAATGGCCTTTGATCGGCGGTGCCGGAGCTTCTTGCGGGTTCTCGGCGGCGATTTCCGCCGAATGGCGCTCGTTCGGGCACGGCGGCGCCTCCGTCTCGACCGGGCGCGGAGTTCCGGTGACGGTCAGGCGGCCCGTCGTCGTTTGCGTTTTCGTTCGAGCGTGTGCAGCAGCCGACCGAGACGGTGCAGGTTGGCGGCGAGCACCGAGAGAGCGACGGTGCGCTCGAAGCCTTCAGCGCCGCGGCTTCGGACGCGATCGAGCCCACGATGCTCCAGAGCGTTGATGGCGGACTCGATCGCGGGATGCCTGCGCCGGGCCGAGGCGAAGTCCTCGCAGGCCTCCCGCTCCCGGTCGGCGACCGACATGTACCCCTTCTTCGGCAGCACATTGAGATCGAGCAGATCGTCGAGCCGGACCCGGTTGTCCCGGCTGTGAAAGTTGCGGTCGAAACTGCAGACTCGAAGGTCGCAGAACCGCTCCTGGGCGGCCACAACCATCGGCACCGCCGCCTTCACGTCGCTGCCGCTCCACAGCACCTCGTGATGGAGGATGAATCGATGCTGGTCCTCGATCAGAGCCACCGGAACGCCGAGTTCCACCGGCGTGCCCGCCTTGCCCTTCGACACCCAGCGCGTGTGCGGCTCGAAGATCGAGAAGACCTTCTCCTCATGGGGAATCGTCTCGCCCAACAGCAGCCGACGCTCGACCTGGTCCATCTGACGCCGGGCATGAGCGATCAAGCCCTCGATCGCTTCGCAGGACGCGCCGTCGCCCGCAGACCGCAGCGCCTCCACAGTGATCTCGGCACGCGCCGCCAGCTGGCCGCACTGCAAGAGGTACGCCTTCACACGCGCCGGAGTCCGCTTCGCCCGCCTCGTACCGCGCACCTTGTTGAACAGCCTGCGCACCAGCCTCGACTGATGACGCCACTGACGCCAGCCGGAGACCCCGTGCCTACCTGCCGCTCGGCCCGTCTCGCGCAGCAAACAACGCATCGCGTCCGACAGCAGGTTCACGTCCGTGGGGTAATGCACGTCGGTCTCGACCACGAAGGAGTCACACCGCCCGCGCAACGGCTCGCCAGGCTTTTTTCGCGCGACCGCATGGCCGCTTTCCACCACCAATCTGCCCACCGCCGACAACAACTCGGGCGTCAACAAGCTCACGTTGTCGACCACCGTCTGGCATTCGTAGTAGGTCTTGTCCCCGAACTCGCCGTGCCCCAGAAACGCCCGCAACGTCGCGTGATGGTTGGCCAGGTCGTGAAGCCGGTCGAAGTCGCAGCGAAGCCCCTGCTTCACCACCCCCAACACCAGAATCCGCCACAGATCCATGCCCGGACGACCCACCGTCCGGTCGGTCTCCGGCGAGACATGCTCGTCCAGAAGATCGAACACCCGATCCCGCAACTCCCGCTCGCACCAGATGTACTGCAGACCCCTAAGAAGAGCCGGAGTGTCGTCCCTCGACTTCGGATCGAGCCGGATATCCCCGATCGGCACTTGACCGATCTTGAACTGCCGACTTTGCACCTCCCGCATCGCCATATCCTCCGAAGATCGACCGGAATCCGCCCAAAACACCCGATTCAGGCCCGGATCCTACGGCATCGACCACATCTTCCACCGCCGAATCGGCCGCAAACTCCCGTAGAATCAACGATTCCCGGGTTTCCTGGCAGACACTAGCTATCGCCGGACGCCCGGTTCGTTTGCTCGTGGTCGTCGAGCACACCGAAGGCAGCAATGATCTCCAGGGCGATGAACACCACAGCCAACAGGATGAAGAAATGGAAGTCGGTCATGGGTCACCTTCTACCGGGCAATCAGCAGAGGCCGTACAAAGGCGTCAGCCTCGGCGGACCGTAGCCAAGCCGCTGGTCCATCTACGGAATCCGCTCTGACCGTCTGTTGCGACGTTCGGCCGGACCTTCGGGCCTGCCCCGGCCGAAGTTCACCGTCACGTTGTAGTACACAGGAACGGGCTTGCCTTCAAGCGTTGCAGGCTCGAACTCCCAACGTTCGATCGCATACAACGCTGCGTCAACGAAGTCCGAGGCCTCGACACCAAGGACCTTGAGATCCTCGACGGTTCCTTCCTCGTTGATCACGGCTTGTATGATCACCTTCCCTTGGGCGGAACGCGGATATGTGACTCTGGGGGCCTTGATCTTCTTGGGTGGTACCACCTTCCCGGTAACGAAACCACCCCCGCGGGTGATGGCCTCAGGTTCTGCCTGCGGTTCTGCCTCAGGCTGTGGATCGGGCTCTGGCTCGGGTTCCGTCTGCGGCCCCGGATCGGCTGGGGCCTCCCCCGCCTCTTCCTTCGCCGCCTCCAGCGCTTTCTTCGCGGCGTCGACCCGGTTCTGGCCGCCGTACCAGCTCGCCAGCCAGTCCTTGCCATCCTCGGCCTTGCCTTCCTGTTCGCGGTGGCGGGCGCCGCGGAGCATCAGGGTCATCGCGCGGTTGCCTTCGTGGCAGGCGTACTCGAGGAGCGGGTCGTCGGTACGCCGCATCTCGAGGGCGCTCGTCCAGGGCGCCTCGTAGGAGTCGGGATCGTCGACCGTGTACTCGTACAGCAGGGTGTCGGCGCCCGTGCGGGTGAAGCGCTCGGTGAGCACCAGGTTCGGGCCGGTGCCGCGGTACGCGGTGTGCTCGGTGTAGTTCTTCGTCGTGACGACGAAGGTGTCGCCTTCCCAGACGCCTGACGAGTCGCCCTTCCAGAAACGCATGTGCTCCTCGGCGTGCTCGCGGCCGTCGGTCGGGATGACCCGGTGGTCGTTGATCATCTCGGTCATGACCGCGACGTAGCCCTCCGACTGGAAGATCTCCATCATGTTGTTGTAGGCCCCCGGGGTCATCGGCGGGCCGGCGTTGAAGCCGATGATGCAGCGCTCGTAGGTGTTCCGCTCTTCCGGGCCGGCCGGGGCTTGGCCCCAGAGCGCGTAGCGTTCGTTCGACCGGCGCCGGGCATCATCCGTGAGCGCCGGCAGGCGGCCGTTCGGCGGATCGACGACCAGGGAGGTCCGCATGGTGCCGGACACTTTCTCGCCCAGATCGAGCCAGAAGGCGTTGTAGCCCACGTCAACGTCGCCCTGGCTGGGGTCGACATCGCCGCCGCCCTGCGCCGCGCGCGCGGCGCGCTCTTCCTTGCGCCGCTGTTCCCAGGCCGCGGCCTCCTCAGCGGTCAGGGTCGCCTTGTCGCCGAAGGCGGCCAGCCGCTCGAGCGGCGTGATCGAGCGGAAGTCCCAAGTGCCCTGGAGGTCGGGGACGCCCCAAGAGGTCACAAGTTCGTCCTCGGCGGCAACTGCCGTTCCGGCCAGGAAGACCGGGACCAGCATGCAGACAACACGTGCGACCGGCAAGCGGATGCGGGCGAGACGCCCGCGTGCCATCCGTGCGCCCGATGACGGGCGCACGGAGTAGTTCGCGGGTGGAGCGGGATCGCGCCACTCGGGTTCCCAGGATAGGTGCTTCATTCGTTCGACTCCTTCCGATTCTTCAGGCATTGACCCTGCGCCCTTACTGCGGCGTCGCTCCCCGGCGCAGATGGCCGTAGGCCGCGTCCTCTCCCCCGAGGGGAATGCACTTGAACTCGAGCAGGCGCGCGTTCTCTTCGAGGCGCCGGTAGAGCGGCATGCTGATCGTCCACGGCTCGGTGAACACGTTCGGGTCGATGATCGTCGCCTCGTAGTGCATCGAGTTCGGTCCCGTGGGAGTGAACCGCTCTACAACCCTGAGCTCCTCGCTGTGGAAGTTGCCCGAGGCGTCGAACCAGGTGTCGGCCACCTGGTCGGTGACCTCGACGACCAGGGTGTAGCCCTCGAAGCGGCCCAGCGAGTAGCCCATCCAGGACGGCAGTTCCGCCCTGGTGCCGGGCCGGTCCAGGCGGACCGCGCGGCTGTTGCCGCCCCATTCGTAAGCAAAGAAGACCGCCTTCGGCGTCTGCACGATCTGGAACGGCAGCGGCATGTAGTTGGCGCGCGGGATGCCGGGTATGAAGCACTTCGCCACCGGGTCGAGATTCAACCAGTCCGCCCGGTTCTGGTTGCGCTGCTCGAGCGCCCAGTCCTGGTACGGGATGCCGCCGCCAACCACGCTCAGCCCGGCCGGAATCGCTCCGAAGGCGCCGTACTCCGGCACCGGGGTGCGTCGCGCGCTGTGACCTTCAAGGTCCCAGTGGGCGCTGTTCATCGTTTGCCAGATGCCGTTCAGATCCGGATCGCCGTCGGGCGTCCGCGGCGCTTCGTAGGCGCCGTCCTGCGACTGCACGCCGGCAGCCACAGCGAGAAGCAGCATCGCCGGCAGCGACACGGCCAAGCCGTTCCTTTGCATGGCCGGGAACTATAACGAAGGGCACATTAGGGCAGGCGGAACACGAACAGGCCGTTGCCGCTGCTGGGATAGCGGATCTCGGGACTGACCCTGGCCGGCACGAAGCGCGGACTGCCGCCGCCGAGTCCGGTGGGGACCGCCACGTACTGGACGCCGTCGATCTCGTAGCTGATCGGGAAGCCCTGTACCGACGTCGGCAGGCGGGTGCCCCAGAGCTCTTGACCGGTTGCGGTGGCCCAGGCCCGGAAGCGGCGATCGATGTCGCCTGCGAAGACGACGCCTCCGGCCGTGGTCAGCGCGGCGGTGAGGAAAGCCGGCCGCTGCTCGATGCTCCAGACCTCCTCCATCGTGTCCACGTCGTAGGCCGCCAACTTGCCGAGACGACCCTGCGTGCCGGGCATCTCGAACCACTTGCGGTCGGCCTGCGTACCGCCCGCCCCTTCGTCGAACCGGGTCTCGCGACCCGAGATATCCAGGCAACTCTGGCTCAGCGGCACGATCAGCAGACCGTGCTCCGGGCTGTAGGAGGACGCCTGCCAGTTGTGACCGCCGGCGGTACTGGGGCAGACCGAGACCCACTCCCCGATCCCGGCGGAGGCGATGTCCTCCCGGTAACGGACTTCGCCGGTCTCGCGGTCGATGTGGTCGAAGACGTTCTGAAACACCATCTCCTTGAGCGCCACGAAGGCGCCGTCCGTGCGGTCCAGCTTCCACAGGATCCCGTGCTTGCCGGAGGTGAGCAGCAGCCGGCGTCCGCCGCGGTCGATCAGGACCTGCTCGAAGGCCTCGTCCAGGTCGAGGGCCTCGCCGGGCACATGCTGGCGGTAGAAGGCGATCCCCCCGTCGCCGGGTCGCAGCACCAGGGTCGAGTTCGTGTACAGCACCTTGTCGTCGATGGTCAGCCCGCGGCTCGCCGGCACCCAGGGCTTGGCCTGCGCCACCGGCCAGTAGAGCAACTGCAAATCCGGGTCGTAGCTGCCGGGAATCCATGAATCGCCACCACCTCTGAGCATGAGCGGCAAGTCGCCCCAGGTATCGCCGCCCGGCTCCCCGGGCCGGGCGACCGTGTAGGTGCGCCACAACTCCTCGCCCGTCTCCGCGTCGTGCGCGGTGATGAAGCAACTGTCCTCGTAGTAGCGGATGCAGCCGTTGATGCCGTTGATCACCAGACCGTCTCCCTGGGCGGTTCGTCGAACTCCCGCACCGCGACCGCCTTGGGCGCCCATGTCTGGTACCACGATCGGACCGCTGGTGTTGGAGTAGCGCTTCGCCGGATCGGCGATCTGCGTCTCCCAGCGCGGCCGGCCACTGCGCGCATCGAGCGCGAGCATGGCCGCGTCCTTGGTGGCGACGAAGATCTTGTCGCCCCAGATCGCGAGGTTGCGGAGCTGATTGAACCCGCGCGCCAGGTCGCCTTCCAGCGAGCGCCGGTACTCCCAGATCAAGGTGCCGGTGTCGGCCTCCAGCGCCTGGATGATGTTGGCCGGGTTGGCCAGGTACATGACGCCGTCGTAAACGAGCGGCGTCGGCTGGTTGACCCCGTCCGCCATCGCCCACGACCACACCAGGCGTAGATCGCCGACGTTGCCCGCATCGATCTGTTCGAGCGGGCTGTGACCCTGCCCGTCGTAGGTGCGCCGGAACATCAACCAGTTGCCGGGGTCCGGGTCGAGCAGCATCTCCGCCGTCACCGGCTCGAAGTCGTCGATCTCGCGTTCCCCCGGCGGTCTGACGTACTCCTCCGCCGCCGCCTCGACCGGGGCTCGGCGGTCACGGTCCGCGACGGCGGCCGGGGCCGCGGCGGACGCGGGCGCTGGCTCACCACCCAGGCCCAGGCTGTCCAGGATGGCGCTCAAGCCCGGCGCATCGGCAGTCAACGCTTCATCGCCCGCCGCGGCGCCGTTCGCCTGCAACACGAAGGCTGCGAGATCGTAGCTCTGCTGCGGCCGCAGAGAGTTCCGGTTCTCCGGCGGCATCGTGACCCGGATCGTGTCCGCGAGATCGACCACGGCGCCGGCCCCCCAGGCGTCGAGAAAGTCCACGCCTCGCAGAGGCGGCGCCTCGCTCGCGCCGGCCATGCTCGAAAGGTGGCATTCGACGCAGATCTCTTCGTAGAGCGCCCGCCCGCGCTCCGCCTGCTCGGCGGTGAACACGTGCGCCGGGGCATCCGGCGGCTGCGCGCCGACGCCGGCGGCGGCCGCTGCTACCAAGAGCGCCAACCCTGCCGACAACCCGCGTACACTACGCGCCATGGCGCGGATCCTAGTCGTTGGCGGCACCGGGCCGACCGGCCCACCCATCGTCAACAACTTCCTGGCCGCCGGTTTCGAGGTCTCGATCTTCCACTCCGGCGCTCACCCGGTCGACTTCGACGGTCCGGTGGAACGCATCCTCGGCAACGCCCGTGACCGGGACGACATCCGCGCCAAGATCGCCTCGCGTGAGTGGGACATCGCGGTGTGCATGTACGGCCGGCTGCGAACACTGGCCGAAGAACTGGCCAACAGGACGACGCGCCTGGTGGGCATCACCGGCCAGCCGGTCTACTTGGGTTCGCAACCCCCCACGCCCGAAGGCCGCATCCCGCTGCCGGTGCCCGAGTTCGCACCTCGCCAGTACGACGCGTCGAACTACACCGGCAAGGTCGCGGCGGGCGAAGACCAGCTCTTCGAGCAGCACGGCCGCGGCGACTTCGAGGTGGTCATCCTGCGCTATCCGGGGGTCTACGGCCCGCGCACGCCGATGAACCACGAGTGGGCCGTGGTCAAGCGCATCCTCGACCGGCGGCCCTTCATGATCCTGCCCCACGACGGCGTCACCTACTTCCAGCGCGGCTACGCCGAGAACCTGGCCAGGCTCGTGTTCCTGGCCGCGACGAGGCCCGAGGCGGCGGGAGAGGCACTCAACGCCGGCGACGAGCGCGTGATCAGTTGCCGCGCCGTGGCGGAGGTCATCATCGACGAGCTCGGCGCCGTCATGGAACTCGTCGGCGTGCCCGCGCCCTACTGCCGCGGCGTGTTTCCGCTCGCCGAGAAGTCGAACCAGATCCTGGACATGTCCAAGGCCAGAACCCTGCTCGGCTATCGCGATGTCGTTGATCCCGAGACCGCGACGCGCGCCACCGCCCGCCACCTCCACGCCCACCCGCCGACCGAGAAGGATCTCTGCGCCGCCGGCACGGGCCGCTTCGACTACGAGCGCGAGGACGGGATCGTGGAGCGCTGGCGGCGCGCGCAGGCACTGATGAGCGGCGAGGGCTCCTAGCTCCATGTCGGCTGCGGGCAAGATGCCCGCGTTCCCAGGGCGGAAGCCGTGAGGCTTCCGCGGCCCCAGGAGCGGAGCATCGGCTATTCTTCAACGCACCGATTGCAAGATACGGAGGAAGTCACCGATGATCGGACGGACCACGCTCGCTCTTGCCGTGGCGACCGCACTATTCGCGGCGCCGACTCCGGCGGCCGACGACTGGAAGACGCCGCGCACCCCCTGGGGGCACCCCGACCTGCAGGGGCTGTGGACGAACACCACCCTGACGCCCTTCGAGCGGCCGGTCGAGCTGGGCGACAAGGCATTCCTGACCGAAGAAGAGGTCGCACAGCAGGAAGCCGCCCGGCAGGCGATGATCGAGAACCGCGCCGAACAGCCGGCGCAGAAGGCGGAGGCCGGCCAGAACGTCGGCGCCTACAACCTGCACTGGCTTGAACTGGGCACCAGGATCGTCGGCAGCCGGCGGACGTCCCTGGTCGTCGATCCTCCGACTGGCCGGGTGCCGGTGCGGCCGGAGGCGCAGCAGGTGCGAGCCGACAACCTGGTAAAGATGTTCGACTCGTACGAGTACATGAGCGTGTGGGACCGCTGCATCACCCGCGGCGTCCCCGGGCACCTGTTCCCCGCCGGCTACAACAACGGCTACCGGATCGCGCAGACGCCCGAGTACGTGGTCATCTACTCCGAGATGATCAACGATGTCCGCTTCATTCCGGTCGACGGTCGGGACCGCATCCCTGAGGACATTCACCTCTGGAACGGCGACTCCCGCGGCCACTGGGACGGCGACACGCTGGTGGTCGAGACGAAGAACTTCTCGGACAAGGGCTGGATCGCCACCAGCGGTTCCCAGGGCCGGATCAAGGGCATCCCCGTGAGCAACGAACTGGTCACACAAGAGCGTTTCACGCGGCTCGACGAGCACACGATCGACTGGACGGTCACCATCGAAGATCCGGCCAACTACACCGACACCTGGAGCGTGAACATCCCGCTCTACTTCGACGCCAACTACGAGATGTTCGAGTACGCCTGCCACGAAGGGAACTGGGCGGTCACCAACACGCTGAGCGGCGCCCGCCACCTGGAGAAGGCGGGCAGCAGTCCGTAGTTGTTCCGTCTCCGGCGCCGGTCTAGAGACCGGCGCTTCGCACGGGATGCGGGCAAGATACCCGCGTTCCCTGAGGGCGAAACCCATCCGTACCGAGGAACCCCCTATGAGTTTCGACGACAAACGCTTTCCTGTTCCCGTCCGCGAGGACATGGCCACCGCGCTGCGCAGGTCGTGGGCCGACATCGGCCGGCCCGGCGCCTGGTGGACCGGTCCTGAACGTGTCGCCATCGCGGCTCTCGCACGCGCCGAGCGGCGCCAGCGCACCGAGCCGCCCTGGCGCCGTGACCATTCGCAGCCGCTGCCGGCGCCCCTGCCCGGGAAAGCGGTCGAGGCGGCGCGCAAGATCGGCGCAGATCCGACCCACCTCGACCGCGATTGGGCCGAGGGCGTCATCGCCGGGCTCGGCGACGCGCCGTACATCGAACTTGCGTCGGTCGTCGTCACCACGGTGGCCGCCGATGCCTTCTGCGAAGCCATGGGGATCGAGCACGAGCCCCTGCCCGAACCCGAAGCCGGCCAACCGAGCCGCGAACGGCCGGACGGCATGGGCGACATCGGCGCCTGGGTCCCAGTCCAGGTGGTCGACTGGAACCGCGCCAACGTCGCCCGCGCTCTGAGCCTGGTGCCGGAAGGCGTGCGCACCTTCTTCCGCATGGTCGTTGCCATGTACTCGGGCACCGGAACCGACTTCACCGAGATGGTGTGGGACCACCGGCCCCTCGCTCGTCCCCAGGTCGAGCTGATCGCGGCCAGGGTTTCGGCCCTCAACCAGTGCTTCTACTGAACGGCCGCCCACACCATGCTGCTCCGGGCGAGCAGCAACGCGGTTGGCGCCGAGGTCGACCTGAGCGCGACGGTGGAGGACGCGGCTGACGGCGGCGTCGAGCACGGCGAACTGCTTACCGCATTCGCCGAGGCGGTGGTGCGAGCCACCGACGATCTGGACGTCGCGCGCTCACGCGTCTTGGAGGCCCTGGGCCCGGCGAAGTTCGTCGAAGCCGCGGCCACCGTCGGCATCTTCAATGGCCTCGTCCGCGTCGCGGACTCGACCGGCATTCCCATAGACGCGATCACGCTGGAGCGCACGGCCGACGTCCGCGGCGAACTCGGCTTCAACCGCTGGGGCGGCGCCAAGTCATCCGGCGTCGCCGAGGCGCCGGCGGAGGTATAGCACCCGCCAGCGGCGGCTCAGGCGGGATCTCGACGAGGCCTTCTGGGGAAGGGATCCGGAGCGGCTGGTGGGTCAGGAACAGGCGACTTGGAAGACCCTGGCTTCGTTGAGTGCGGCGAGAGGTTCGAGCAGTGGGTACGCCTCGTGGCGGCCGGCGCGGGCGTCGGCGATGAAGGGGCCGAGCCAGTCGCTTGGGTCTTCGTCGGAGCGGCCGCCGCCGAGGACGACCGTGGGGCGGACGACGAGGAGGAGGCGGTCGAAGTTCCGGCAGTGTCGGTCGGCGATGCGTTCCAGGTCGGGATAGGTCAGGACCTCCGTGTAGGGCAAGCCGGCGTAGGAGATCGCGTGGCGGCCCGGGAAGAGGAAGGGCACGTCCATCGTGCCGCCGCCGACGACGAGATCACCGGGGCTGGTGTGGTCACGCAACCATTGTTGGCGTGGGGTTGTGAACTCCGCGGCCCGGGCATCGCGGCCGGTCGACCAGAGGGTGGCCTCGCGGACGAAGGCAGCGCTGAAGAAGAGAATCAGGATGGCGGGCGCCAGCCAGGCGCGTCGGCGCGCGGAAGGCTGGACGGCCGCCAGCAGGCCTCCGAGCAACGGAATGAGGGGTACGG
Source organism: Candidatus Multivorans sp. (assembly GCA_965222875.1). Taxonomy (GTDB): domain Bacteria; phylum Acidobacteriota; class Thermoanaerobaculia; order Multivoradales; family Multivoraceae; genus Multivorans. The sequence continues at coordinate 471,099 of CBDCVC010000002.1, forward strand.
TCGCGGGCAAGGCCAGTCTGGCGCCGATCGGATCGAAGTTGGCCTGGGTGCTGCGCCAGACGACCGTCGCGAGGTAGAGGACGCCCCAGAAGCAGGCGAGCAGCGGCAGGCGCGAGGAGGCTTGGGCCCAGGGGCGTCCCGAGTCAGTAGCCGTCCGAATGGCCAACGCACCGAGAAGCACGAGGACGACGGCAAGTATCGCGGCATCCGGCCAGTTTCCGAGTGCTGTCGAGCGCCAGCCGCCGAGTAGTGCGGTTGTGGCGCGGCCCATGCTTCCGGGCAGCGAAGTCACCGCCGGCATCGCCGCCGGCAGGAGGCGGCCTTCGATTGCCAGGTTGCGGCCCAGGATCCAGGCCATCGGCAGCAGTGCGCCGACGGCGAACGCCGTCGAGCCCAATCGCCTCGCCGCTACACCGCTGAGCCACAGTGCTGCGAGGCCGATCAGCGGCAGCGGCCAAAGCGCGTAGCGGACGCCGAACGCCGCGCCGGCGACCAGGCCCAGGGCGAGGGGCGGCAGAAGGCCGCGCCAGACCGGACGGTCGTCCTGGTCCGATTCGTCCGACACCACGGCCGGCGGTCGTTCGAGGCACCGATCGAGCAGCAGGAAGAACAGCAGCACCACGGCCACTGCGAGGCACTCGCTCAGGGCGGCCCGGCCGAGATGGGTCAGCGGAACGAACAGGAGCGCGGCGCCGAGCGCGATCGCCCCGGCCGCCGAACCTCCGATCCGCTGCCCGAGCAGATAGACCAGCAACAGAATCGCGGCGTACGCCAGCGCGGAGACGACCAACGCCGCGTCCGCCGCCTCGATCCCGAGTCTGGACAGGAAGGCGATCGCCAGCGGATAGCCGGGCGGCTGCGCCGTGAAGGCCGCCGGGAGATCCAGGTCCGACGACAGGTAGAAGGGTTGGTTGAAGCCGCCGGTCGACTGCACCATGCCGTCGCCGGCCGCGACGCGGCGCGCGACAGCGACGTAGTTCATCGAGTCCGCGGAGAAGGTGCGGACGCGAACCAGCGAGTTCGCCCCGAACAGGCCGCAGTAGACACAGGCGACCAGCGCCAGCAGTGCCGTCGCCGTGTTGCGGCGGTGCAATCTTGCATGGAACAAGCCCTGTTTCCTGTGCGTCAGCGCGGCGCGGACGCCGCGACTCGACTCCTAGCCTGCGAACTCCGGGACCGGCAGTTCAGCCAGGCGCCGGTGGCACATCTCGCAGCTCGACACGCCCCGGGCTTCAGCCGCGGGGTCCAATTCGTCGTCCACCCAGCGCAGGAAGGAGCGATAATTCTCGAACACGGTCTCGGACTTCGAACCGACCCCGCCGAGATCGAAGTGGGGCGAGTCGATCTCGGCGGCGAAGGGACAGGCGTGGAACCTGCCCTTCGTGGTCAGCACCGGGAAGCAGCGCACGCAGCGGTTGCCCATGCCGTGGTAGTCCGACTCCCGGTCCCGGTCGAACTCCTGGTCGGCCCCGCCGCCGGCGTGGAAGAGCACCTTGTAGCCCTGGAAGATGCGGTTCGGGTTCTCGCGCGCCCAGGCCTCCAGGCGCTCCCTGGCGTACCGCGGCATCGGCTTCGCGTCGCGGCCGTGGTAGATCGAGTAGTTCAGCACCGCTTCGCTCTTCGGATCGGACTCCAGGATCGAGATCAGCTTCTCCGCCTGGATGCCGTTCGAGAACACCGTGATCAAACCGGTGAAGTCACGCTCGCGCAGGTAGCGCATCGCGGCGACGATCTCCGGCGTGTGCAGGGTCGGCTCGCCGCCGTAGAACTTCAGGTTTCCGTCGGCGGCGAGCGTGTCGAGCGCCTGGTCGAGGACCTCCGGCGTGTAGGCCCGGTACCAGCCTTCCGGCGAGCCGTGGATCGTGCACCAGGAGCAGTCCCGGTTGCAGAAGTTCCCCTCGTACAGGTGGAGTTCCCGGAGTTCGCCGTCCGCCTCGGCGAAGTGCTCCACCGGCTCGTGGAAGGTGATCGGGCCGATGTTCGGGTCGCGGTGGGTGTCGTTCAGCCCCCAGTCGTACGTGTTGTAGACGAGTTCGTAGCCGGCGATCTGCTGTTCGTCCAAACCGGCGTGCTCGGCGACGAAGCGCAGTACGCCGTGCCGGTACTCCTCCGTCGTCCCCGCCCCGGCCCCGAAGTCCTCCGCGTACATCCGGAAGATGCGCGAGACGAAGACCTTGCGCGCTTCGTGGTCCACCCGGCAGTTCCAGCGGTTGGCCAGGAACGCCTTGGTCGCCTCGCGCAACGTGTCGCGGAGACCGTCGCCGCGGTAGGCCGAGGGCCGCACAGCCGGGCAGCCGTTCGCGCCGCAATTGATCGCGAAGTGGATCCGGGGCTCCGCGAACTCCGACCGCAGGATCTCGTGCTCGATGTCGTCGAGGCTGACCGCGGCGCCGCCGGCAAAGTGCCGTCGCCGCTGGAAGAACCGGCCGTCCCGCGTCTTCCATACTGAGCGGATCGGGTACTCGTCCACGATCGCGTCCAGGGTGAACGCGTTGTAGGCGTTGATCCAGTAGGCGAGGCCGTCCTCCTCGCTCGGGAAGAACGCGGGCCGGCTGTCAGGGGACGCCGAGCCGAGTTCGTCGACGAATTCCCTCAGCGTGGCGCGTCTGGCAGCAAGCCGCTCGTAGTCGACCTTGCCGTCCTCGGCGACGACCGCAGACAGCAGACGATCCCACGCGTCGTAGGAGAACATCTCCATCACGCCTCAGGGGCTATTCGTGGCCCCCGGCCGGGGGCCCCACCAGCACGGCGGCGCCAATGATCGAGAGGACGAAAGCGGCTCGTTCGATACGCATGTGAGGTTCCTCCGGTCTTCTCGGCAGGAAGGGGATGGCGTCTCGAAGACGCAGGCTGCTCGGGCCACCCAAGGTGAAGCGCCATCAAGCCTAACGCACCGGGCCCCGACACCGCGCGCTCAGCGTGCGCGAACTCCCGGCCGCGCCCCGATCCCATACGCTACCGCTGGTAGAGTCAAAGTCCGAAGCACGACTCCCCCCCTCCAGGGAGGACGAACGGATGAGGTCCCCGATTCACACCCGCCCGCAGCGATTCGCGACGGTCCTGGCGGCCACCGCAATCCTCGCCGCGACGGCCGGCGGGGCCGCCGAAACGCCCACGTTCAGTCGTGACGTGGCCCCGATCCTCTTCGAGAAGTGCGTGCAGTGTCACCGCCCCAACCAGGCGGCGCCGATGTCTCTGCTCTCCTATCGCGAGGCGAGGCCGTGGGCTCGCGGCATGGCGCGGGCGGTCGAGAACGGCGACATGCCGCCGTGGAGCGCGGAGTCGGAGCACGTCGTCTGGAAGAACGACCTCTCCCTCTCCCCCGAACAGATCGCGACGATCACTTCCTGGGCCACGGGCGGCGCGCCGGAAGGCGACCCCGCGGACCTGCCGCCCACTCCGACGTTTTCCGACGACTGGACGCTGGGCGAACCGGATTACGTGCTCACCCTCGACCGGGTCGAGGTCCCTGCCGAAGGCGAAGACGTCTTCCCCAAGCAGCAGATCAAGTTGGACCTCGAGGAAGAACGCTGGGTGCGGGCAATCGAGTTCCTTCCCGGCGACCGTCGCGCCACGCACCACTTCCAGACCACCTACACCACGCCGCGCCGGCGAACCGGCGGTCCGATCGGCGCCGGCGAGAAGGTGCGCGAAGGCGCGGGAGGCAGCGGTGTGTTCGGCATCTGGACCGCCGGCATGCCGCCCTACGTGTTCCCTGAAGGCACCGGCCGCGTCCTCGGCCCGGGCACGACGATCCTGGTCGACTCGCACTACCACCCGTTCGGCGAGGCGACCTCGGACGAAACCCGCATCGGCGTCTACTTCGGCGAGGGCGAACTCGAGCGCGAGGTGGCGACCGTCTCGGTAGCGAACACCGGCATCCGCATTCCTCCGGGCGCCGACCACCACGCGGAGAAAGGCTTCTACAAGCCGGACGAGGCCATGCAGATCCTCGCGTTTAGCCCCCACATGCACCTTCGCGGCAAGGCGATGACCTACCGCCTCGTCCATCCCGACGGCGCCACCGAGACCCTGCTCGACGTACCGAAGTACGACTACAACTGGCAGTGGCTCTACTACCCCACCGAGCCGATCGACATCCCGGCCGGCAGCCGGGTCGAGGTCACCGCGGTTTGGGACAACTCGGAGAACAACCCCGCCAACCCCGACCCGACGCGCGAGATCATCTACCGTGGCGATGTGATCCACGAGATGTTCGTCGGCTTCATGGAAGTCGTCCGCAAGGAGAGTGGCTATCACCGGCCCAGACCAAACCTCGACAAGCTGAAGGACCTGATCGCCCGGCACCCCGGCGGGACCTCCTTCCTGGTTGAGGGCTTCATGCCGATCGCCTTCGACGCCCCCCACGACGGCGAGGGCGTGCTCTACCTGGTCAACGGACTCCAGATGTTCACGATCACCCTCGACGACATCGCCTGGTCCGGGAATCGCCTGCAGGTGACCACTCAATTCCCGACGCCGGAGGCATCGGCGACAACGACCGTCATCGAGGGCGAACTCGACGCGGACGGAGCGCTCCAGGGCACGATCACCATCGGCTCGGACAGCGGGCGTCCGATGCAGATGAAGATCGTCGGCCACCCGGTCGGGCGGGCGCCGTCCCGCGAAGCCACCGGCGCCGCCGCCGGGGAGTGACGACGGCCCGGCCCTTGAACACCGGGCGGCGGCGGCGGCTCGTCGCGCTGGTGCTCGCGGCGCCGCTGGCTATTGCTTGCGGCGAGTCGAGCATGTCCCAGCTCAAGGCGCTGGTCCGGGCCAGCTTCCCGGGCGTGCCGCAGATGAGCATCGAGGATCTCGATCGTCGGCTCAAGGACGATCCCCCGCCCCTGGTGATCGACGTCCGCGAGCCGTTCGAGTACGAGGTCAGCCATCTGCCCGGCGCGGTTCACGCACAGGGCGACAACATTGCCGAACTGGTCGCCGAGACGGAGCCGGACCGGCCGATCGTCCTCTACTGCTCCGTCGGCTACCGTTCGTCGGCCGCCGTCGCCGACCTGATCCAGTTGAACGACCCAGAGATCGGCAACCGGGTCTGGAACCTCGAAGGCTCGATCTTCGAGTGGGCCAACTCGGGACGTCCCGTGTATCGCGGACCGGAGGAAGTGGACCGTGTCCACCCGTACGGTAAACAGTGGAGCAAGCTGCTCGAACCGCACCTGCGGCCCTGATCCGACCCTCACATGAACCCGGACCGGAACCTGACAGAACAAAGGAGGCTGCCATGACTCGGACGACGTTCTCGCGACTCTTCCTGGCCTGCACGCTGGCGATCCTCTGGTGCGGATTGGGCGCCCCTGCCACCGCGCAGGAGGCTGAAGCCGGCGAGGCCGAGGCCGCGCCCGGCCAGACGTTCTCCGAAGAGCTCACCGTGACCGCCCGCAAGCGGGAGGAGAACCTCCAGGAAGTTCCCTTCTCGATCGTCGCTCCGAGCGAGGACGTGCTGCGGAACCGCGGCGTCTCCAACCTGGAACAGATCTCCGCCAACGTGGCCGGCTTCACTGTGCAGAACCTCGGCCCCGGCCAGAGCCAGGTCGCCATGCGCGGCGTCGCGGCAGGACAGATCGTCCGCGACCAGCCCGGCGTCAAGGAGCAGGTGGGCATCTATCTCGACGAGTCGGTGATCTCCCTGTCGTTGTTCACGCCCGACATCGACCTCTTCGACATGTCGCGCGTGGAGGTCCTGCGGGGGCCGCAGGGCACCCTGTTCGGCTCCGGGTCTCTTGCCGGAACCGTTCGCTACATCACGAACCAGCCGGAGGTCGGCGTCTCGGAGGGCTTCGGCGAGTTCTCGCTCAACTCGGTGGGCGACGGCGGAATGGGCGGCAACGCGAAGGTGGCGGTCAACGTTCCCGTGGGCGACACGTCGGCGATGCGGATCACGGCCTACCACACCTCTTTCGGCGGTTTCATGGACGCGGTGCAGCCCGATCTGAGCGTCGACGAGAACGTGAACTCCGGCGAACGGACCGGCGCCCGCTGGGCCCTCCGCTTCGAGCCCTCCGAGAACGTGACGGTGACGCCTCGCGTGATCTACCAGGAACTCAGCATGGACGGCTGGAACCGGATCGACGACTTCAACATCCTGGCCAACCCATACACGACGACCCGCCCCGCGGTGAACCTCGGCGAGCGGCAACTCTTCACCCAGTTCGAGGAGCCAACCACCGACGAGTTCCTGCTTGCGGACCTGAAGATCGAGATCGACCTCGACGACGGATACTCCTTCACCTCGATCACGACGACGACGGACCGCGACGTGCTCGTCGTGCGCGACTCGACCGCCCTCTACGCCAGCGTCGCCGGCGCCACGATCGGCCTTCCCGAGCCGATCTACACGCTGGACGCACCCCTGATCGACGCGACGACCGCCAAAGGCCTCACCCAGGAACTGCGGCTGGCCAGCGGAGACGAGTACACCCACTGGGTTCTCGGCCTGTTCTACAGCAGCAGCGAACGGGACTACGGCCAGAGCCTGCCGGTCACCGGCTTCGAAGCCATGAGCGGGATTCCCACCGCGGGCGCCTTCGGCGCGGCCACCGACGAGCTGTTCTATTCCGACCTGAACTACGAGTTCGACCAGACGGCGGCGTTCTTCGAGATCACCTGGACCGCCAGCGAACGGGTCGATCTGACGGCGGGCGCGCGCTGGTACGACTACGAGGAGAACCGCAGCCAGGTCTTCGACGGTCTGTTCGCCGATCCGGGACCAACCGTTGGCGAGACGAGCGCGGACGGCATCGCGCCGCGGTTCATCGCCAGTGTCGAGGTCAGCGAGAACACGCGGCTCAACGCGCAGGTCGCCAAGGGCTTCCGGCTGGGCGGCATCAACGATCCGCTCAACGTACCGGTGTGTACGCCCGAGGATCTCGAGACCTTCAGCGGCCGCGACAGTTGGGAGGACGAGGAACTCTGGAACGTCGAGGTCGGTTCCAAGTCGACGATCCTGGGCGGCCGCGGCACGTTCAACATCGCGGCGTTCACCATGGACATCTCGGACCTGCAGACGACCGTCACCGCGGGTTCCTGCTCGTCCCGGCTCATCTTCAACGTGCCGAGCGCGCGCAGCACGGGTTTGGAACTAGAGATCACGGGACAGCCGACCGGGGCGTTCGACTACGCGATCTCGGCCAGCTACGCGGACTCCGAACTCGGCTCGACCCTGACCTCGACCGCCGACGACGGCGCCACCAGCGTGGTTTCCGGCATCGAGAAGGGCAACCGCCTGCCGACGGTGCCGAAGTTCCAGGCCACGGTCGCCGCGACCTACCGCTGGGAGGCCGGCGGCTGGGCCGGCTACCTCACCGGCGTCTTCCAGCACGTCGGTTCCCGCTTCACCCAGATCGGCGACCATGCCCCCGGCTTCGGCACCGTGGATCTTCTGGCTCTCTCCGCCACCAACCCGATCGGCGGTCCGCTGACCCGAACCGCCTTCAACTTCGATTCGGAGATGCCGGCCTACGACCTCCTGAACCTGCGACTCGGTTTCCTCAACGAACGGTGGGACATCGCGCTGTTCATCAACAACGCGACGGACGAACGGGCCTTTCTGGCCCTCGACCAGGAGCGCGGGACGCGGGCCCGGGTCGGCTACCTGACGAACCAGCCGCGGACGTTCGGCGTGTCCAGCCGGATCAGCTTCTAGCCAGGAAGCGCCCGCTCAGTTCATGTCGGGCTGGGCCGTGCTCGTCAGCATGCCCGTAGCCGCAAGCACCAGCAGGGCAAAGCCGACCTCGATAAAGACGGTCTTCGGCAGCGGATCCGTGTACTGGTCGGGTCGGAAGTGCATCCGCACGTAGTTCGCGGCCCCGAAGAAGAGGACCAGCACGCTCAGCCCCACCTTGATCAGAAGGATCTGACCGTACCGATCAGTCCACAGTGTGTCCCAGGCCGGCAGGTAGAGAAAAACCAGCAGCCCGCCGCTGGCAACAAGCAGCGTGGCGCCGGTCACCGCCAGAGGCGCGAACGCCAGCAGCCAGAACCGTCGCATCGAAGAGGCTTCAGGCTTCGAGATTCCCGACAAACCCAGTGGAACAGCGAGCAGTACGATCAAGGTACCGATCCAGAACCCGGCACCCACGATGTGGACACTCTGCGCGGTCCAAGCCAGGGCATCGCCGTAGGCGTGACCGGTCATCGGCAGCGCCGCACCCACACCGAATGCGCCGATCCAGGCGAGGGCGCCGCCGAGGGTCGGGAGCCGGAGCAGCACGAGGGATCCGAACGCCGCCAGCGCAGCCGCTCCCGCCTGCCACTGCCACCGACTCCCCCATCGGCTTTCGATGGTCACCGCCCGCAGGTTCTCCAGAGACAGTCCGTCGACCGGTCCCCAAACCTCGATCGACTGGAAGACGGCCCGCAGCAGCAACGCCGCGAGAAGCAACAGGGAGGACAACCAGCCCAAACGCCCGAGTGCTACCCCCGGGTCGCGAACGGAGAACGCGGAACCGCGAGCAGCGACCAGTAGCCGCATGCTGAGAACGCCGTACACCAGCAGGAGAGGCAGGTAGACCGACCAGCGGCCGGCCATCTCCCAGCTCAGTGCCGGTACCACGGGCTGCTTAGGTCTTCAGCGGCTGCCGCGGTCGATCGTGAAGGTCCACTCGCCCTTGAGGACATGCCCGTCGTCGCCGGCGGTCTGCCAGCGGGCGGTATAGGCGCCATTGGGCATGCGGCCCGAAACCCTGGCCATCAGGTCCTTCGCGCCCATCGTGTGAAGACCCTCGACGCTCAGCGGGCCCTGCGGGCCTTCGAGTTCGAGCTTGCTCAGCGGCACGTCCGGTTCCTGGTTGAAGAAGACCCGGAGAGTGCGCACCGGACCGCTCAGGGTTGCGCCGTCCTCCGGACTGGTCTTGAGCGCCTTGAGGTGCGCGAAGGCGGCGGCTGCGAGCGTCAGTGCCAACACGGCAAAGCCGAGCCCTACGGTCCCACGAAAGCGATGTCCATCCCTCATCATTCTCGTCTCCGGGCCTGTGCTCCGTGCCTGCAGAATGCCGGCGCCAATGCCGGCTAGCGCGGACTGAGAGTACCAGTTCGCCGGCCGCCGGCCGCGCCGGTGTAGAGTCCCGGTTTCCGTCCGACATCTCGATGAGCGACTCTCCCATTCCGCGGAGCGATCCCTATACCGTCCGCGAGGGTGGCGCCGTTCCGCCGCCCGTCACCTGGCGCAACCGGCTGCGCTATCTCGGTCCCAGCGTCGTCGTCTCCGGCTCGATCGTCGGTTCGGGCGAGATCATCCTCACCTCGGGCCTGGGCGCTGCCGCGGGCTTCGTCATGCTGTGGTGGGTGCTTCTCTCGTGCTGGATCAAGTCCCTGATCCAGGCCGAGTTCGCCCGCTACACGCTGGTCTCGGGCGACACCTATGTGCGGGCGATGAACCGCCTCCCCGGCCAGATCCGGATCGGACGCGGCCATGTCAGCTTCGCCGTCGCGATCGCGTTGATCGCGCTGCTCCCGGGGCTGCTGGGCCTGGGCGGGATCATCGGCGGCGCCGGTCAAGCGCTGACTCTCCTCCTACCGGAGTTTCCCTCCGTTTGGGCCGCCGGACTGCTTGCCCTGGTAACGATCGCACTCCTGATCACAGGCTCGTACAAGATCCTGGAGAACGTGATGCTGGCGCTGGTGATGATCTTCACGGGCGCCACCCTGGTGTGCGCGATCCTGATGCAGTTCACGGACTTCGCGGTCACCCGCGCCGAACTCGCGTCGGGCTTTACCTTCAGTTTCCCGCCCGAGTACTTCGTCGTCGCCCTGGCCGTCTACGGCTACACGGGCGTGAACTCCTCCGAAACCTCCGCCTACCAGTACTGGTGCGTCGAGAAGGGCTACCCGAACTACGTCGGCCGCAGCGACGCTCCCGGCTGGGAGGAGCGCGCGCGGGGCTGGATCAAGGTCATGCAGGCGGATGTCTGGGTCACCCTGATTCTGCTGACCTGCGCCACTCTCCCGTTCTACATCCTCGGCGCCGGCGTGCTCAAGAAACTTGGCAAGCAGCCGGACGGCCTCGAGACCATCTCGATGTTGTCCGAGATGTTCACCCAGACCCTCGGCCCCTGGTCACTCTGGCTGTTCGGCGCCGGCGCCTTCTGCATCCTGTTCTCGACCATGCTCTCCGCCATCGCCGGCGGCGCCCGCTACATCCCGGACTACATCATGGAGCTGGGCTACCTGAAGCGGCAGAACCTGGCCGCTCGCAGATCCTGGATCCGCGGCTACTGCACGGTGATCCCGGTCTTCGCGTTCATCGTCTACATGACGATCCAGAACCCCAGGCTCTTGATCACGATCAGTTCGCTGGTCATCGGGATGCTGCTGCCGATCCAGAGCGGCGCCGTGCTCTGGCTGCACAAGAAGCGGATGGATCCCCGCATTCGTCCTGGCCGAGGGATTCGCACCGGGATCTGGGCCATCTTCCTGGTCGAACTGGTCATGGCGGGGCTCGTAGTCCGGTACGTGGTCATCGAGCCCCTGCTCAACTGAGGAGAGAAATGTCGCGAACCGTAGCTCTGTCCCCAGCAGCCCTTTGCCTCGCCGCCCTGAGTGCGGCCTGCAGCGCGCCGGCCGAAGACGCGCCAGCCGGGGACACGGGCATCCGAACCATCGGCGAAAGCGCCAGTTTCCGGGGCATCAACGGCATCCTCTTCGGTCCCGACGGCGACCTGTACCTCGCCTCCGTGGTGACCCCGGCCGTGGCGCGTCTCGATCCCGAAAGCGGCGAGATCCTCGACAACTGGGGCCTCGGCGACGGCCCCAAGTCGCCCGACGACCTGGCCTTCGGCCCCGACGGCTCGGTGTACTGGACGGACATCAGCAATGGCGAGGTCGCCATGCGCACCCCCGACGGCGAAACCCGGGTGATCGCCGCCCCGGGGGCCGGCGTCAACCCGATCACCTTCTCGGACGACGGCAGGCTGTTCGTCTCCCAGTGCTTCATGGACACGCGCCTGTTCGAGCTCGACCCGAAAGGCGTTGCGGCGCCGCGCCTGATCCGCGACGACCTCGGGCCCGGCTGCGGCCTGAACGGCATGGACTGGGGCGCCGCCGACGGCAAGCTCTACGGCCCGCGCTGGTTCCGCGGCGAGGTCGTGCGGGTCGACGTCGACAGCGGCGAGATGGAGACCGTCGCCAGCGGCTTCGAGGTGCCGGCGGCGGTCAAGTTCAACGGCGCCGGCGTGCTTCACGTCCTCGACTCGCTCCGGGGCGAGGTGGTCCGCATCGGTGAGGACGGCGGCCAGGAGGTCGTGGCCCGCGTCCAGCCGGGGCTCGACAACTTCGCCTTCGACGCCTCCGACCGGCTGTTCATCTCCAGCTTCGCCGACGGCTTCATCGTCGAGGCGCTGTCGCCTGAGGAGAACCGGGTCGTGCTCGAGGGCGGGCTGAACATGCCAGGCGGCATCGCCCTGATCAGGACCGGCGACGCGACCCGGCTGGTGGTCGCCGACTTCTTCGCATTGCGGCAGCTCGACCCCGGCACCGGGGCCGAACTCGGCGTCGTGCGCGACGTGATCGGCTTCTCGGACATCGGAACGTCGATGTCGGTCCATGCCGCGGACGACGGCCAGCTCATCCTCTCGAGCTGGTTCGACAACGCCGTCCGACTCTGGGATCCGGCGGCCGATGCACTGGTCCAGATCTTCGGCGAACTCGCCGCCCCAATCGACGCGATCCAGTTCGAGGGCGACATCGTCGCCAGCCAGTGGGGCGCCGGCAACGTGATTGCGTTCGCGCCCGACAGCCCGGACGAGCAGCGGGTCCTCGCAGACGGTCTCGAAGGACCGGCCGGTCTGACGGAGTTGGACGGCAGCCTATACGTCACCGACAACCTCGCCGGCGCCCTGCTCCGCATCACCGACGGCGGCGCCGAGGAAGTGGCGAGCGGTCTTGCGCAACCGGAAGGGCTGGCGGCGGCCAACGGTTCGATCTACGTCGTCGAAGCCGGGGCAGGCCGGGTTGTGGCAATCGACCCGGCAAGCGGCGCGGCGCAAGTCGTCGTCGAGGGCCTCGAGCTGCACGTGCCGCCGAGCGGCGCCTTCCCGAACACGATGCTGTTCAACGGCATCGCAACCGACGGCGAAACCGCGTGGGTCACCGGCGACGCCGCGAACACGATCTACGTCGTCGACCTGGACGGCTGAAGAGCTAAGCGGCCAGGAAGTCAGCCACAGACCGGATGCGGGCGAGACGCCCGTCAGGCGTCGCCCAGGCCGTGATCGCCGTAGGTGCTGGCGGGACCCGTTCCACCGGGCCCGAGCCGGCCGCCGTCGCCGAAGTGCCCCTTGCCCGGCACATGGTTCACCTCCACGCGGATGCCGTCCGGGTCCTCGACCAGGATCGAGTAGTAGCCCGGCGCGAAGCGGCCGCCCTCCTCCGGGCCGTGGATGATCTTCGCGTCGAGTTCGGACACGATGAAGCGGTAGATCGCGTCGACATCGTCGCGGCTCCTGGCCCGGAAGCAGAAGTGGTGGAGCCCAGGCCGGTCCTGGTCGAACCCGCGGTCTCGCTTGTCGCGCGGCGCCGCCCGCACCAGGATGCCGGTGCGACTGCCGATGCAGTACAGCACGTCCTCGCCCCGGATCAGCGTGCGCATGTCGAGAAAGTTGCAGAGCCGCTCCCAGAACGGCAGGCAACGCTCCGGATCGCGGACCGTCAACTGGATGTGCGCAATTCCGTTGACGCCGAGGGTCTCGCCGCCGCTGCTCACTCAGCGTCCGCCGCGGCTGACTCCGCCGTAGCGACCTCGATCAAGTTCAAGGGTGCCGAACCTGGACCCGAGAAAAGCCATCCGTCTTCGTTCTCGCAATCCGCATCGTTCAGAGCACGCGCGTCCCGAGCTGCCTGCCCCTCACTCATGCCTTCCACCTCCCCGCCCCTCGATCTCCCGCCGAACGCGCGCGACCTGATCCGCAAGTTCTTGCCGCGACGCGCCTCGAACAGGAAGCCCTTGCCGAGTTCCAGCAGGAACTGCTGGAGCCGGTCGATGATCGCGATCTCCAGGTCGTTCTCGGAGTAGGCCGGCTTCTCCTCGAGACCCAGGAACTCGAGCACCACCGGGTCCTTGATCAGGTCCGAGGCCTTCTCGACCACCTGTCCCTCGCGGGCGAGGCGGCGGACTTCGTGCTTGTCACGGCTGAGCGCGAGCCGCTCGTAGAGCGATCTGTCCAGTTGTCGCTTGAGCTCGCGGACGCTCCAGGCGTTCTCCGCAGCCTCGATCTCGTAGAAGCGGCGGGCTTCGGGGTTGGTTACCGACAGCAGGGTGACGTAGTGGGACCAGCCGAGGGAGAGGCGCTCAAGCAGCGCGGTGGACGCCGACCGTAGGACCCGGGACAGTTCCTCTCCTGATGCCGTAGATTTCGCAGACGGTGTCTGCGGAATCTGTGCAGCGGCGGAAACCGCAGACACTGTCTGCGGTGTTCCGGCCTGCGGCAGGGTCTCTTCGAACTGCACGTAGAAGCGTCGAAACTGCTCAAGGGATCGCACGGAGAACCCCCGCCCGATCCTCTCCCTCAGAGCCGTCGACAACTTCTCGATGGTCTGCGCGCCATACTCGGCCCGGTCCGCGCCGCTCTGCTCGTACTCCACGATGTACCACCCGAACAGCCAGTTCCGCACGACCAGCGAGCGGTCGACGGCGCGGGCGGCAGAGTGTCGTGTTTCCTCATGCGTGCGCCGGCACAGCTCGACGAGGCGCTCGAAATCGAACGGCTGGCTCACGCCGGCAGGCCCATCCGCCTCAGATGGCCCTCGACCTTCGCGCTGTAGTCCTCAACCCGATGCTCCAACTCGGGCAGTGCGTCGGCATACCGCCCCTCCAGCTCCCTGACCCGCTCCACCAGTCCACCCGTCAGACGCTCGACCTCCTTCCCGATAGCGCCCTCGATGCTTGCCATCCACTTGTCCATTCCGCCGCGCAGCTCGTCGCAGCTCTTCCAGAGTGAGGAGTAGAGGTGGGACTTGCGGAGAGGCATGTCGTCGTCAGGTGCTGGGCCAGGCAAAGCGGCTGTTCATCGCGAACGACCACCCAACCACCGAATGTCCGGGAATCTCGAGCGGGCTGCCCGCGTGCTGGAACCGCGAGCCGGTATTGTCGCACGGCGGGCTCGTGAACCGTAGAGCCCCGCGCATGTGCATGTTGTCGCTACCAGAGTAGTAGCCGGGCGCGAACCGTGAGCCCTCCTCCGGACCGTGGGTGATCGTGGCGTCGAGTTCCGACACGATGAAGCGGTAGATCGAGTCGACATCCTCGCGGCTCCTGGCCCGGAAGCAGAAGTGGTGGAGCCCAGGCCGGTCCTGGTCGAACCCGCGGTCTCGCTTGTCGCGCGGCGCCGCCCGCACCAGGATGCCGATGCTACCGCACCCAGGCCGTCGCTCAAGCCGACAACGGCGTTACGCCCGGAGAGCGGCCAGGGCCGACCCAACAAGGCGGTGTCAGCAGACGACTCCTTAGCTGCTAGAGTCCGCCTTCACTATTTCGAGCCCTCCCATACCCCCCAGGAGATCAACAGAGAATGCACCGACACACTGTTTGCCGCCTGCTCGTGCTCAGCCTGTGCCTCGCGGTCATCGGCTTCGCCCCCGCCGTCGCCCAGGATGGTCGTCCCGCCAGCCCCGAAGGTTCCGCGTCCACCCAGATCGGCGATGCCTGGATCGACATCACCTACTCCCGGCCCATCCTGCGCGGACGCAACGGCTACTTCGGCGCCGGCGAGTCCTACGGCGAGGCGGCGAACGCGGGAGGCCCCGTGTGGCGCGCCGGCGCGAACGTGACGACTCGGATCAAGACCGAAGCCGAGCTGATGATCGGTGAGACAACGGTGCCGGCGGGCGAGTACAGCCTGTTCGTCGAGCTGAAGGAAGGCGCCTGGACGGCGATCATCTCGAAGCAGGGCTACATGGAGACCTTCGACCGCGACAAGATGGCCGAAGGCCTGACCTGGGGCGCCTACGGGTACAACGCCGAGCACGATGTCGTACGCGCGCCGATGATGGTCGAAACGACGGAGTACTCGATCGACCAGATGACGATCCTGTTCGCCGACGTCTCGGACGCCGGCGGCGCGATCGTCGTGATGTGGGACAACCAAACGGGCGTGCTGCCGTTCGGCGTCGCCCAGTAGCGTCCGCCGCTTCCCCTCTCAGACGTCGCACGCCCGGTAGGCGTCGATCACGGCACGCTCGCCCTCGCGGCCCGGCTTGGAGTTGCCGTGCTCCATGCCCACGACGCCGTCGAAGCCCTTCTGCTTCAGGTGCCGAAACACGTTCAGATAGTTGATCTCGCCCGTCGTCGGCTCCTTGCGGCCCGGGTTGTCGCCGACCTGGATGTAGGCGATCTCGTCCCAGGCGCGGTCGAGATTCGGGATCAGGTTCCCCTCGGTGATCTGCTGGTGGTAGAGGTCGTCGAGGATCTTGACCGAAGGCGAGCCGACCGCCCTGCAGATCTGGTACGCCTGCGGAATCCCGGTCAGGAACACGCCGGGGTGATTCGTCCAGTGATTGAGCGGCTCGAGCACCGCGACCAGGCCCGCCGGCTCGATGATCGCCGCGGCCCGCTTCAGGTTCTCCACCACGTTCGCGGTCTGGTACTCCCACTCCAGGCCCGGGTCGAGCTGACCGGGGACGACGGTGCACCACTTCGCGTTCACCCTCGCTGCGACCTCGACCGCCTTGCGCATGTCCGCCTCGATCGCCTCGCTCGCCGCGGAATCCGCGGACGCGAAACTCGTGCCGCCCCAGGAGGTGTGGGCGACGAAGACGCCCATCTCCATGCCCAGACGGTCCAGCTCGGCGGCGATCTTCTCCTGGAGCGAAGCCTCCCGCCCGCCCATGCCGTTGTCCTCGAGGGCGAGGAAGCCCTCGTCGTGCATGAACCGGAGTTGGTCGATGTGGTCGTCGCCGGCATGATGCCGGAACATCCCGAAGTGGGGCGCGTACTTGAGCTGGAATGCACGTTCAGCGGCAGGTTGGGCCGCACGGGCTCTGGCCGCGCCCGGCACGGCGGCCTCTACCGCAAGCGCCGCACCGGCGGCCGCGCCTCCAGCAAGAAGCTCGCGCCGGCCGATCGGGCGCGCACTCGAGCCCTCCGGTTGCCTTCTCCCGGTTCCGGTTGCAGAGTCTCCATCTGAAGGATGCATCGTGGCAGAGTAGCAGCCCCTATGAGGACCCCGAAGGAACCCATATGACCAGAACACCGCTCCCTCTGCGCACGCTCTGCCACGTTCTAGTCGCCGCCACGGCGACCGCCGCATGGGCGGTCGACGTCTCGGACACCCGGCTCCTGTCCCAGCCCGCGGTCAGCGCCGAGCACGTGGTCTTCGCCTACGCTGGCGACCTCTGGATCGCCGGCCGCGACGGCGGCGGGGCGCGCCGGCTGACCTCTCACCCGGGCAACGAGACCAGCCCCCGGTTCTCCCCCGACGGCGCCCTGGTCGCGTTCAGCGGCGAGTACGACGGCAACGTCGACGTGTTCGTCATGCCGGCCGCGGGCGGCGAGCCGAAGCGGCTGACCTGGCACCCAGGCGCCGACCTCGTCCAGGGATATAACGTCGACGGTTCGGCGGTCCTGTTCGCGTCCCAGCGCAGCATGTTCACGAACCGTCACTTCCAGCTCTTCACCGTGCCCTTGAGCGGCGGACTGCCCACGAAGCTGCCGATCCCGCACGGCCTGCGGGCCAGCTATTCGCCCGACGGCCGGCGCATCGCCTACATCCCCACTCCCGAACGCTTCCAGCAATGGAAGAACTACCGCGGCGGCACGACCTCGCGCATCTGGATCTACGACACCGGTGACCACTCCGTGCAAACGATCCCCCAACCCGAGGGCCGCTCGAACGACACGAACCCGACCTGGGTCGGCAGCCGGGTCTTCTTCCGCTCCGACCGTGCCGGCGAGTTCAACCTCTTCTCGTTCGACACCGGAAGCGGCGAGATCGTCCGGCACTCCGAGTTCGAGGACTTCCACCTCGAAGATCTCGCAGGATCGGCGGACACGTTGATCTACGAGCAGGCCGGCTACCTGCACCTCTACGACCCGGGCTCGGACCGCCATGAACGGCTCCGGATCGGCCTCGCGGCGGACCTCACCGAGACCCGGCCGCGCTGGATCGAGGGCCCGGAGTACATTCGCAGCGCGTCGATCTCGCCCTCCGGCGCCCGCGCGGTCTTCGGCTACCGCGGCGAAGTCCTCACGCTGCCCGCAAAGAAGGGTGACGCTCGCAACCTGACGCGGACTCCGGGCATCCACGAGCGTTTCCCGGCCTGGTCGCCCGACGGCGGACGCATCGCCTACTTCTCGGACGAGGGCGGCGAGTACGGGCTCCACGTGCGCAACCAGGACAGCGGCGAGGTCCGCCGCTACGAACTCGGCGGCGAGCACGGCGGCAACGGCTTCTACCAGAACCCCGAATGGTCGCCTGACGGCAGCCGGATCAGCTACGTCGACAACTCGATGACCCTGTTCGTGATCGACACCGACAGCGGCGAGGTGACGAAGATAGCCAGCGAGTACTACTACGGTCCCTCCGCTCCGGCTCGACCCGGCCACTCCTGGTCGCCCGATTCCCGATACATCGCCTACACCCTGAACACCCGTTCCTACATGCAGCAGGTGTTCGCCTACGACGTGGAGGCGAACACCTCTCACGCGGTGACGGACGGCCTGAGCGAGGTCGGCGAACCGGTCTTCGACCGGAGCGGCGACTACATCTACTTCACCGCCTCGACGGACGCCGGTCCGGTGAAGCACTGGTTCGCCATGTCGAACGCCGACATGGAGGCATCGAGTTCCGTCTACGTCGCCGTGCTGCGCGCGGACGGCGAATCGCCTTTGGCTCCAGAGAGCGATGAGGAGGCCGTCGAGACCGACGAAGAGGGCGCCGACGGCGAAGACGATGAGGACGCGGAAGCCGACGGCGAAGGCGAAGCGGACGACGGTGAGGACGAGCCCCTGGTCGAGATCGACTTCGAGGGGCTGAACCAGCGCATCCTGGCGCTGCCGGTCGAGACCGGCGGTTACAGGAACCTGCAGGCCGGAGCGGCCGGCAAGCTCTACTACCTCCGTAGTTCGCCCGCAGGCAGATTCGGCGGCGGCGGCGGCGATCTCATCCGCTTCGACCTCGAAGCGCGCGAGGAAACCGTTCTGCTCTCAGGCGTGGGCGGCTTCTCCCTCAGCGCCGACGGCAAGAAGGTGCTCTACGCGGGCCAGGACGACTGGGGCATCGCCGACGCATCCGGCACCATCGACCGCGCGAAGAGCGCGATCCCGGTCGACAAGTTGACGGTGCGCATCGACCCCCGCGCCGAATGGCAGCAGATCTACGACGAGGTCTGGCGGATCAACCGCGACTACTTCTACGACCCCGGCATGCACGGCGCCGACTGGCCGGCGATGGGAGAGAAATACAGCGGCTTCCTGGCCGACGTCACCAACCGGGCCGACCTGAACAAGGTGCTGCGCTGGATGTGCAGCGAGATCGCGGTCGGCCACCACCGGGTCGGCGGCGGCGACCAGCGGAACGATCCGGAGCGCGTCGGCGGCGGACTTCTCGGCGCCGACTTCGAACTCGCCGACGGGCGCTACCGCTTCGCCCACGTGCTCGGCGGCTTGAACTGGAACCCGGAACTGCGGGCGCCGCTCACCGAACCCGGCGTCTCGGTGACCGCCGGCGAGTACCTGCTGGCAGTCGACGGGATCGATCTCGACGCCGCGGCCAACGTGTTCGCACGGTTCGAGAACACCGCCGGCAAGATCGTCGAACTGACCGTCGGCCCAAACGCCGACGGCTCGGACTCGCGCACCGTCTCCGTGGTCCCGGTCCCGAACGAGTCGGCGCTGCGCAACCGCGAGTGGGTCGAGCGCAACCTCGCCAAGGTCGAGGAAGCGACCGGCGGCCGGGTCGCCTACGTCTACGTCCCGAACACGACCAACCTCGGCCACACCTACTTCAAGCGCTACTTCTTCCCCCAGGTCCACAAGCAGGCCCTGATCGTCGACGAGCGCTTCAACGGCGGCGGCCAGGTCGCGGACTACTACATCGACCACCTGCGGCGCCCGTACATCAGCCACTGGGCAACCCGCTACGGCGCCGACTTCCGCACCCCGAGCGCGGCGATCCTGGGGCCGAAGGTCATGATCATCGACGAGACCGCCGGCTCCGGCGGCGACCTGCTGCCCTGGATGTTCAACAAGCTGGGTCTCGGCACCCTGGTCGGCAAGCGCACCTGGGGCGGCCTGGTCGGCACGCTCGGCTTCCCGATCCTGATGGACGGCGGATTCGTCACCGCGCCGAACCTGGCGATCTGGACCGAGGACGGCTTCGTGGTCGAGAACGTCGGCGTGCCGCCCGACGTCGATGTCGAGCAATGGCCGGCCGACGTCATCGCCGGCCGCGACCCGCAGCTCGAGAAGGCGATCGAGATCGTCCTCGAGCAGTTGGAAGAGAACCCGCCGAGCGAACCGGCCAAGCCGCCCTTCCCGGTCCGGGTCCGGCGCTAGCAGCGTGCCTACGAGGGTTCCCCGCCCATGAACTTCAGCTACCTGCTCCCGCGCCTGCGCGCCGAGTGGCGCAAGACCATGCAGCGCGAACTCTCCGAGATCGACATCCACCCGCGCTTCAGGACGCGGGAACGGCACTTCCGGTCGCCGCCGATGACCGCGGAACTGGTAGCCGTCATCGGCCGCCTGTCGCCCCAGTTCCAGCTTGAGCCCGGGCCGACCTCCCGGTCGTTCTGGGAACTGACCCAGAACGGGTCCTGCTGGGGTGAGTTCGATGCCGCGGCGCCGGTCCTTCGCACCATGCCGCGCCCGAGCAAGGCACTGGACATCGGCTGCGGCCTGGGCCGCTCGACCGCCTTCTTCCAGCACGCCCTCGGCTGGGCGGAAACGGAGTTCCATCTCTACGACGGCGACGGCCCGCGCATCGACTATCCCCGTAGCGCGGCGCGCACCGATCGATCGTTCTGCGGCGACCTGATCAGCCTGCGGCAGGTGCTGGAGTACAACGAAGTGCGGAACTTCCGCATCTTCGACGCCCACGACCTGGACCACCGCCTGGATGCCCTTCCCGGACCCTACGACCTCGTCTACTCCTTCTACGCAGCCGGCTTCCACTGGTCCCTCGCCGACTTCTGGGACGAGTTCGAGGCGCTCTCACACGAAGACACCGTCGGCGTGTTCACGATTCACCGCAACTTCGAGGAGTTCCCCGCGCTCCGGAACTGGGCATTCCGCATCGTCCCCTTCGAACGTAGCCTGATCAAGGACCGCCCGCACCGGCTGTTGGTAGCCAGCCGCGACGAAGAGCTTCTGGCACCGTTGGAGCGCTCACTCAGACGCTAGGCTAGCCTCACCCACAACAGCCCAGGGAGGGACGCGATGCTCGACTCGTTCAGGAACTGCCAGCCCCAGACCTACGCCGCGATGCGGATCTTCGCCGGCTTTCTCGTCCTCTGGCACGGCGCGCAGAAACTCCTTGGTTTCCCGCTGCCCACTCCTGACGCCCCAAGTCTCATCCTCTACGTCGCCGGGCCGATCGAGCTGATCGGCGGCGCCATGATCATTCTCGGCCTCTACACCCGCTACGCAGCCTTCCTCGCCAGCGGCCTGATGGCCTTCGCCTACGTCCTCGGCCACGCTACCCGGCTCGGCGACGACCAGCCGATCTGGCACGCCGTCATGCCGCTCACGAACCAGGGCGAACTCGCCGTCCTCTTCTGCTTCGTGTTCCTCTACATCGCCGCCAAGGGCAACGGCATCTGCAGCCTCAGCGGCGACGAGGACTGAGCGCTACTCCTCGCCCGCTGCCGCCAACACCTCGGTGACGAGGTGCGGAGACAGCCGATAGCCGGCTTCCGAGAGCTTTCGCAGGATCGGGCCGACCGCAGCGATCTCCCCGCGGGACTTCGCCGCCAGCAGCACGCCGGCGACTCCGGCCACCGGGATACCGCGCCGACGGGCGGTCCTCCTTCCCCTTGCATCGTCGACCAGAAGAAGGCGGGCACTCCGCTCCTCTGTCAGCGCGATCGCCTCCGCCTCGCCCGGGCCGAGCAGCATGGACAGCTCGCGTAGGGCGACCGGATCCGAAACACTGTGAACCGAGATCCAGCCCGCCGCGAGTGCGGCTTCCAGGGCCCTGGCGCCGGAGCGGTCGGAGCCGATTGCGAGTTCTGCTTGCACCGCGGGCGGCAGGGCAACCCGGCCGTATAGCCGTCGCAGCAGGTCAAGCTCCCCGATGCGGGCCAAGGCGATGAGCGGGCCCGTATCGGCCACGACCTCCCCGCTCATCCGACCGCGCCGTTCTCCTCCTCCAACTCTTCGGGCGGATAGTCAACCGCGGGGATGCCTGCCTCGCCCAGGAGAGCGATGAAGTCCTCCGGGACCATCGCGGCGACCTTGGCGGCCTGGGACAGTGAAAGATGGCCGTTCTCGAACAGATGCAAGGCCAATGCCCGGCCAACGCCGAGGTCGACAAGCCAGTCGTCGAACGGCACGGCCAGGATCGAAGGCCGCCCGTGCTTGGTGACGACGGCCAAGCGCCCTTCCTTCGCGCCGCGGAGCAGCTCACCGGAACGTTGCCTCAGTTCTCGTACGCTGAAGATGCCAAGTGTCATGCCCTACCTCACGATTTGTGCCCACGAACCGTAGCACAATCGCGGGGTTCCTTCGCAACGACCCCGAGGCGATCTCGTGTCAACCGCGGAGCGGCTTCCGCTCGAGGTCGCGGTCGGTGCGCAGGCTGCACGAGACGGCCACGCCTGCGGTCGCCGCCCCGACGGTCTTGAGAAAGTCGCGCCTATGAGTTCGCTTCATCGCGGTCGTCTCCGACAAGCAACGGCCGTCATGAGGCCCCGGGCCGCCAGCCCTCAACTGACCGCGAAGATGCCGCCGTCGACCGGGATCGCGGCGCCGGTGACGTAGGCCGCGGCGCGGGACGCGAGGTAGATCGCGACGCCGGCCATGTCCTCCGGCGTGCCGATTCGCTTGCGTGGGTTGCGGGCGCGTATCTCGTCGCCGAACTTCTTCAGGTTGTACTCCATCATCTTGCTCTCGAATGGCCCGGGACAAACCGCGTTGACCGTGATGTCCTCGGGCGCCAGTCGTCGCGCCAAAGCGCGCGTGAGGTGAATCATCCCGGCCTTGCTGGCGCTGTACGGATAGTGCTCCGCCGGGTTCAGGTGCAGCCCATCGATCGAGGCGATGTTGATCACCCGCGCCGGATCGTCGGTGGTCGCCGCGGCGCGCAGTTCCGGCAGCAACCGCACCGTCAGGAAGAACGGCCCCTTCAGGTTGATGTCCATCACCTTGTCCCAGCCCGACTCGGGGAACTCTTCGAGCGGCGCGCCCCAGGCGGCGCCGGCGTTGTTGACCAGAATGTCGAGCTTCTCTTCGCGTTCCCGGAACTCGGCACGGAAGCGCTCGACGCCTTCGACCGGCGCCAGGTCGTTCGGAAGCGAAATGCACTCCCCGTAGGCACTCAGTTCGTCGGCCATCGCGTCGCAGACCGCGGCCTTGCGCGAGCTGATGTAGGTGCGCACGCCGTTCTCCACGTAGCCGCGGGCGATCATCGCGCCGATGCCGCGGGAGCCCCCGGTGACCACCGCCACCTTGCCGGAAACGTCGAACAGGTTCTTCATCTTTCCTACTCCACAGTCAGTGCGTCGGTCAGCACGGAACCCGCCCGTGCCGTCTGGTCCCAGAGCCCCAGGGCGATCCGCTGCCGGCCCGCCGGCAGCCGCAGTGTCAAGCCGGCACGGTAGTGGCTCTGCAGAGCATCCGCCAGCGTGTCGGACGGCACCTGCAGCGGCACGTCGAGGTGCTGCGCCGCCGTCAACTGGTCGTCGTCGTTCATCGCTACGACGACCAGGCGCGCCGCGGCGCTGTGGACACCGTCGAGTTCGACGAGTTCCACTTTGCCGATCGGGAACTCGACCCACATCGAGACCTCGAACAACTCCTCGTCGTCCACGGGAACGATCGCGTCCACGTGGACCTCCATCCGATGGGGGTTGTCGCTTTCACCAATGACCACGGCCGCGAGCGCCCGCTCCGAGATGCGGGAGCGGATGCCCTTCTTGATGTAGCTCTGCCGGTAGTTCGCGTTGACGCCCCGACCCCCCTTGACCTTGATCTCGATGGCGGTGAACTCGCCTTCGACCTTGTCGGCCGAGGACAGACCGAGCGAATAGTACGACTGCATCCCGCCGAGGGCCTGCGGCAGCACGCCGCCAAGTTTCGCCCCCCCGGTGCGGGCGAACCCGCCCGTACCTTCGGCCAGGGAGTGCAGCGCCTCCCGGTGGTCGGAGATCTCAAGCAGGGAACCGCGACCCTTGGAGCGTCGGGCGCTCGACGCCGCGTCGCCCGGCGGCGGTTTGGCCGCGAACAACGTCACGCCGTAGGTGTTCGCCTCCGCGACGATGGCGCGGATGGTCGCCGTCGCCCGGTACTGCTCGACCTCCTGCTGCAGGCGGCCGACCTCCATGCTCGTGTCACGGTCGAAGGGGCCGCCGGTACCCGGAGTGCCGCCGGCCTGCCCGCCGAGCCGGGTCTCGACCAGCGCGCCGGCGTTGCTGGCGCCACCGGACAGCAGGTCCTGGACGTGCTCCATCAGGGTACCCAGAGGCCGCTCGGCGACGCCGTCGGACACGTAGATCAGCGCCTTGCGGCCCTCAAGCCAGGCCAGCGTGCGGACGAAGTTGCCGAGCGCCTCGAAGCTGCTCTCGGAGTCGGCATAGATCTCGCGCGCGTAGTTCCGCATCTGCCCCAGCAGGGCGTCGATGGCCAGGGCGGCGTTCTGGCGGTCCAGGCGGTCGCTGCCACGCATCCTCTGGAAGGCGTCGGTCACCGAGAGCTGGGCGCTCCGGCGGAGGCCGTCCCGCGCGTCGCCGACCGTCTCCTGGCCCTTCAGCCCGAGCAAGGCGCTGCGGATCGATCCCCAGTTGCGGGTGAAGCCCTGGAGGACCCGCGGCGACTGGTCGTGAGCAGCGACCATGATGCGCACGCGACGATCTTCGAGCACCGACGGCACGTCGGCCTCGAGTTCGGCCAGCGCCCGGTCGCGGTTCGGGGACAGCATGTTGTGCTGGTCGAAGTACAGGACGAGCCAGATCGGCGCGGTGGCGTCCGGGTCCTCGGTCACCACTTCGTAGAAGTTCACCGGGTCCACCCGACGGCCGTGTTCGAAGACCTGGAAGTCGGAGAGTTGGAGTCCGGTAATCGGCGCCCCCTGCCGGTCGGTGACCTGCACGTCGATGTTCACGACTTCGACGTCGACGGACTCCTGGATGACCCGGGCCGCGGGCTCGGGCTGCTGGGCGCTCAGAGGCGCTGCCGCGACCAGAAGCAACGCCAGGGAAGAAAGAACGAGACTGGTTCTTGTGCTGAATCTCATGACAGTTCGAACCCCTCATAGCCGTTGGCCGCTACCGCATCGCACTTCTCCACGTAAGGAGGAAACCCCAGGTAGGCGCGCCATGAAGGAGAAGCCGCCGGTCTGCCAGCGTTCCTCGAAGCGCCGTCACCGGCCTCGAACGCCCGCACCGAGAAGCCCTGACCGCGCAGACGGTGCATCATGTAGAGGCCGGCGAACCCCGCGCCGACCACGACCGCATCGAACTTGGGCATTGCGCGGAATCGTATGCTACGAAACATGCCAGCGCTCGACGGTCTCCGCATCCTCGACCTGACTCGCATCCTCGCGGGTCCGACATGCACCCAGTTGCTCGGCGACCTCGGCGCCGACGTGATCAAGATCGAACGGCCCGGCCGCGGCGACGACACGCGAACCTGGGGGCCACCCTTCGTGCGCGGCGCGGACGGCGAAGACACGAGCGAGAGCGCCTACTACTTGTGCGCCAACCGGAACAAGCGCTCCGTCGCAGTCGACCTCGCCACCACCGAAGGCGCGGACCTGGTGCGACGCCTCGCCGCCCGCTCGGACGTCCTGATCGAGAACTTCAAGGTCGGCGCCCTCCACCGCTACGGCCTCGGCTACGCCGACCTGAAGGACGATCTACCCGGTCTCGTCTACTGCTCGATCACCGGCTTCGGCCAGACCGGCCCGAATGCCCACCGCGCCGGCTACGACCTTCTGGCGCAGGGTTACGGCGGCATCATGAGCCTCACCGGCGAACCGGAGGGCGGGCCGATGAAGGTCGGCGTCGGCATCGCCGACATCGTCTGCGGCATGTACGCGGCTACCTCGATCCTGGCCGCGCTACGGCGCCGCGACCGCACCGGCCGGGGCCAGCACATCGACCTCGCCCTGGTCGACACGCAGATGGCCTGGCTGGTCAACGAGGGCACGAACTACCTGACCTCGGGAGAGGTGCCCCGCCGGCGCGGCAACGAGCACCCGAACATCGTCCCCTACGGCGTCTTCGAGACCTCGGATGGCCATGTCATCGTCGCGGTCGGCAACGACGCGCAGTACGAGCGTTTCTGCGAGCTTCTCGGCGCGCCGGCACTCGCGTGCGACGAGCGCTACCGCACGAACGCCGGCCGCCTCGCCCATCGCGACGAGTTGGTAGCCGAGCTGTCGCGCCGCGTACGCAAGCTGACCAGCACCGAGGTACTCGACGGCCTGGAAGCCCGCGGCGTGCCCGGCGGCCCGATCCACAACCTGGAAGAGGCGCTGGCCTCCGACCAGGCGCAGGCCCGCGGCATGACCATCGACATGCCGCACCCGCTGGCCGGCAGCGGCAACGTCGCGATGGTCGCCAACCCGATCAAGATGTCGGAGACGCCGGTTACCTACCGCCGGTCGCCGCCCACCTGCGGGGCCGACACCGACGAAGTGCTCGCGGAGCTGCTGGGCGAGGACGAGTAGCTCCGATTCGACCGGGCGCGTACCACCCCGGTCGCCAAGCGGTGGTACCGTGGAAGAGCCACTCGGCGATCCCACTCCTAGGAGACCACTTGACGAACACGGCCGTAGGAATAAGCGGCTTCGGCGGCTACGTGCCGGAGCGCGTCATGACGAACCAGGACTGGACGGAACACGTAGACACCTCCGACGAGTGGATCGTCGCGCGCACCGGCATTCACCGGCGCCGCTTCGCCGCCGAGGGTGAATCGACCGCGGATCTGGCCACCGCGGCCGCGAACTCGGCCCTCGAAAGCCGCGGCGTGAGCGCCGAAGAGATCGACGAGATCATCGTCGCGACGGACACTCCCGAGGTCTACACCCCGGACACCGCCTCCTTCGTTCAACGCAAGATCGGCGCGCGTGAGATTCCCTCCTACGACCTCGGCGGCAGCGGCTGCGCCGGGTGGGTCCAAGCGGTCGACATCGCCCGTTCGCGCGTGCTCACCGGCACCCAGCGAGTCCTGGTGATCGGTGTCGAACTCATTTCGCGGCTCGTGAGTTGGAAGATCCGCGAAACGTGCGTGCTGTTCGGCGACGCGGCCGCCGGCGTGATCGTCGAGAGGGGGAAGCAGATGGCCGAGATTCTCGGCTCCAGTACCGGTACCGACGGTAGCCAGTGGCGCATCCTGACGCTCGAGGTCGGCGGCAGCCGCAAGCCGTTCTCGCTTGAGTGCGCGCAACGGGAAGAGCACCTGAAGCTCGACATGGATGGCCCGGCCCTGTTCCGGCACGCCGTCCACCGGATGTCCGAAGTCAGCCGCGAAGTGCTCGACAAAGTGGGCGTCAAGCTCGATGACGTGGCGATGGTCATACCCCACCAGGCGAACCTGCGGATCATCCAGGCGGTCGCCAAGAACCTCTCCGCGCCGATGGAGAAGGTCTACACCAACCTCCAGGAGTACGGCAACACCGGCTCCGCCTCCATACCCCTGGCGCTGTGGGAGGCCCACCGCAACGGCCGCATCTCCCCCGGCGACCTGGTTCTCCTGACCTCCTTCGGCGCCGGTTTCCACTGGGGCGCCATGCTGTTGCGGTTCAACGGCTAGACGACCTGGGAACGCGGGCGTCTCGCCCCCATCCGGCCTCCAAAGCGGCCAGCTACCATCAGGTCGCCCCGCCCGACTACCGAAAAGGGGGACCCGTGGCCGCAATGTACGATCCCGTTCACCCCGGCGAGATCATCCGGGAAGCCATCGACGCTGAGGGTTGGACTGTGTCTGACGCCGCAGCTCAACTTGGCGTCACCCGGAACACGCTGTCCCGCGTAGTCAACGGTCGGGCCGGCGTGTCCCCCCGGCTGGCGCTAGCCTTGGAAGGTCTCGGCTGGAGTGACGCCGGCCATTGGGTCCGGATGCAGGGTGCCTACGACCTCGCGAGAGTTCGACGGGCCGAGTCAGCGGCGTGAATCAGTGAGATTCACGCTTCACTACAGAGGCCCGTTGAAGTCCAACGCAAGGCCGACAGAGAAACACAAACTGCGGATGACACGAAGGCTGGAGCAACGGCTTCCTGACATGCGCCCACTGGCTCACCTGGCGCGTCGGACTTGCGCCTCACCCGTCGGTCCGTACCCATGCGAGGATCTCGTTCGAGACTTGGAAGACGCCGGCCTCAGAGGGGCTGCCCTTCTGCACCATGACGGAAGGGCAGCCGATCCGACGCCGCTCAGTCAGCAAGCGCCGAAGAAGGTCGAGAAGTCACGCTGGCTGAGGTCAAGGCGCACTTCGGTCAGAAGTGAGCAGGGGCGCCGCGCCACCGTGAGCGAGGGCCGAGTTGTCGTCGTACTGACTGAGCTGGTCCTGGCTGACCTCAGGGAGCTAGCGCGGCAGAACTACCGGAGGCCGGCGCTCCGCGCCGGATGCGGGCAGGATGCCCGCGTTCCCAGGGCGGAAGCCAGCAGGCTTCCGCCCTGGGCGGAAGCCAGCAGGCTTCCGCGGCCCAGGGGACCAATCACGCGAAGATCAGGGTCCAGATCGTGAACAGGGTGAAGGACACGTAGACGGCGGATGCGATCAGCATCATCACGATGTTGAGCGCCTTCGGCCGGGCGGACTTCGGCAGCTTGGTGAGGTTCACCCACAGTGTCAGCGGCACGTAGATCGCCATCGCGAAGCCGCCCAGCAGGGCGGCGTTGAAGATGAAGCCGAGCGCCGACACGCCGCTGAGTTCGAAGAACGCGGTCGAGGCGGTGCCGGCGACCATGAACAGGATGGCGAAGATCAGGTACCACTGGCTCTGCGTGCGCTTCTTGCCGAACTTGAACATCGAGCCGAGCAGGTAGGACCAGGTGCGGGCGCCGCCGTCGACGGCGCCGAGCTGAGAGCTGAACAGCGCCGCCATGCCGATGAGCAGGAACACGTAGCGGCCGGGGGCGCCGAGACTCGATTCCAGGATGATCGACATGTCCCAGACGATCTGACCTTCGGCCGGAACGATTCCGGCCGGACGGAGAACGGCCAGCGCACCGAACATGAAGAGAAACATCGTGAAGGTGTTGCCGAGCCAGAAGAAGATGACCTGGTCCTGGATCACGTAGCGCATCCAGCCCTTGAACCGGCTCGCGTTCTCGGGACTCTCCCGGTACCGGAAGCCGGTCTGGACCTCGGCCGTCTTGTGCTGACGCAGCGGGTTGGCCAGCACCGGGATGCGCTTCCCCATGCCGATGTTCTTGTCGCGCAGGTAGAAGGCGTACCAGAGGTTGCCGGCGCCGCCGATGCCGGCGAAGACGACCGCGCCGAAGAAGCGCGCGAACGTGAACTCGTCGTCGAGCTCGATGTGGCCGAAGTTGACGAGACCCCGCCCCATCTCCTTGACCGCATCCCAGGTGCCGACCGAGAAGGCGACGTAGATCAGGCCGATCGTGATCACCAGCACCATGATCCCGATCGCCCGTTCGACCGCCTTGTACATCTGCTTGGGCCCGAACAGGATGAGCGCGATGAAGCCGAACGTGACCGCGGTCCAGAACCACTCGGGCCCCGGACCGTCGGGGCCGAAGAACAACGCCTTGAGCGCCGCGCCCGACATCCTCGCCCAGCCCGGCAGGAACAGGCCGACGAAGCCCAGAGTCAGGAAGGCGTAGATGACGGTCATCGACATCCGGGCGTACGAGGTGTACGGGTGCTCGCCCGTGACCACCGCCCAGCGACCGATCTCGATATTGATCCAGAGCTGAAGGAAGACGCCCAGCGCCGCCGCCCACAACATGACCGTGCCGAACTTCGCGGTCACCCACGGCCACACCGCGAGTTCGCCGGCGCCGATGGCGAGGCCGACCATGATCGCGCCCGGACCGGCGAGCTGCCAGAAGGACAGCTTGCGTTCCGGGAGGTTCTCCTCGCGCAGCGGTGGAATCGGTACCGGCATGTGAACGACCTCCTCTATGCGGGTACGGGCCGAAGCCGCCCATCCAGCTTCTCGCGATTCAAGGGATTGTGGAGCGCGAGACACTGTAGCAGCGCGCGAATCGCCCGCACGCACCGTGGGACGCAGCGGGTACCATGTCGCCGCCACCCGCAACAGACACGACCGTACCCGCGAGGAGACACGCCGATGACTCGACGCCTGATCCCGACCTGCCGCTCGATCGCGGCCCTGCTGCTCACGCTGACTCTTGGCGCCGCCGGAGCGCTCGCCGCCGCCGACGCGACCCTCACGGTCACGAAGCCGGAACAGGTCGGTCTCTCGGCCGAACGCCTCGCCCGCATCGACGCGGTGATGAACGGCTACATCGAGGCGGGCAAGATCGCCGGCGCCACGGGCCTGATCGCCCGCCGCGGCGAAATCGCCTACTTCAACACCTACGGCTACCGCGACCTCGAGACCAAGGCGCCGATGCCGAAGGACGCGCTCTTCCGCATCTACTCGATGAGCAAGGCGGTCACCGGCGTCGCCGTGATGATCCTCCACGAGAAGTACGGCTTCTCCCTCCGCACGCCGGCCTCGAAGTGGATTCCCGCCCTCGGCGATCAGAAGGTCGCCGAATGGAGCGTCGATCCGGGAACCGGCGACCCGAGCCTGGAACTCATGCCCTCGAACCGCGACATGACGGTCCAGGACCTCCTCACCCACACCGCGGGAATCAGCTACGGCGGACCGCGCAACGCGCAAGGCGGCAGGTACTACGCCGACCTCGGGGTCGGCAGCCGCGACCAGACCCTGGAGGAGTTCACCAACAAGCTGGGCCAGGCGCCGCTCCACAACCACCCCGGCACGGTGTGGCGCTACGGCTACGGCATGGACGTGCTCGGCCGCCTGGTCGAGGTGATCTCGGGCAAGACGTTCGATGTCTTCCTCGAGGAGGAGATCTTCGCGCCGCTGGGCATGAAGGACACCGCGTTCTACGTGCGCCCCGGCACCGAGGACCGGCTGGCCGTGCTCTACACGCTCGACCGCGAGGCCGGCGACGGCACGATCACTCGCTCGAACGCACCGCCGCAGAACTCCTACCTGACCAAGCCTACGATCTTCTACGGCGGCGCCGGCCTGGTCTCGACCACGACCGACTACTTCCGAATGATCCAGATGCTGCTCGACGGCGGGGAGTACGAGGGCGGCCGGATGCTGAGCCCGAAGTCGGTTGAACTGCTCGCCAGCGATCACATCGGCGACATGCCGCGCGCAGGCCGGTTCCTCGGACGCGGCGACGGCTTCGGCCTCACCTTCCGGGTCAACGAGAGCCCGGGCATGAACGGCGCCAGCGGTTCCGTCGGCGAATACAGTTGGGGCGGCGCCGCCGGCACCCGGTTCTGGATCGACCCCGAGGAGGAGATGGTCGGCGTGTTCATGATCCAGATCCTCCCCCACACCAACCTGCCCTACGGCACGGAGTTCCGCAACCTGGCGTACCAGGCGATCGTCGACTGACCTGTTCGGAGAAAAAGAGAAGATGAGCAACCGCAGTCTGGAAGTCCGTCTCGCCTCGCGCCCGGCGGGAGAGCCGGAAGCCGCGAACTTCGAACTGGCCGAAACCGACGTGCCGACCGCCGGCCCCGGCCAGGTGCTGGTGCGCAACGTCTACATGTCGGTCGATCCCTACATGCGCGGCCGCATGCGGGATGTCCAGTCCTACACGCCGCCGTTCCAGATCGGCGCCGCCCTCGACGGCGGCGCGGTGGGGGTCGTCGAGGAGTCGAACTCGGACGCCCTCGCACCCGGCGACCTGGTGTCGAGCCGCTTCGGCTGGCGCAGCCACTTCGCCGCTTCCGCCGTGGAGCTGCAGAAGATCGACACCCACGGCGCGCCCCTCTCCGCCTTCCTCGGCGTGCTCGGCATGCCGGGCATGACCGCCTACGTCGGCCTGCTCGACATCGGCGAACCGAAGGAGGGCGAGACGGTCTTCGTCTCCGCCGCGGCGGGCGCCGTCGGTAGCCTCGTGGGCCAGATCGCCAAGATCAAGGGCTGCCGCGCCGTCGGCAGCGCCGGCTCGGCGGACAAGGTCGCCCACCTCGTCTCGGACCTCGGCTACGACGCCGCCTTCGACTACCACGGCGACCTGAACCGATCCTTCAGCGAGACCTGCCCCGACGGCATCGATGTCTACTTCGAGAACGTCGGCGGCGCGACGCTAGAGGCCGTGCTCCTGCACATGAACATGTTCGGCCGCATTCCGGTCTGCGGGATGATCTCGCAGTACAACGACAAGGAACCCCGGCCCGGCCCCAGGACGCTCATCTCGATCATCCCGAAGCGTCTCAAGATGCAGGGCTTCATCGTCTCCGACCACATGGACCGCCGCGCCGACTTCGTCCGCGACACAGCCTCCTGGATCGCCGAAGGCAAGGTCACCTACCGCGAAACCATCGTCTCCGGCCTGGAGAAGGCTCCGGAGGCGTTCATGGGCCTCTTCCGTGGCGCCAACACCGGCAAGATGGTCGTCCAGATCACCGACGACCCCACTAAGTAGACGAGCTGGGCCCTCGGTTCGGCCGGGCCCCAGGTCCAATAACAGCGACTCGTTCTTGCGATGTTATGCGGGACATGCCGACCGATAGTTGCCCCGGCCAAGTCGGGCCGCCTGCTCCTTCGCAGGCCGCCTGAACTCCATGCAGCGCTCGACGGCGCCGCGTGCGCTGCCGGGCTCTCGCTCAACGAGTCCTGCGTGCGCCGTCTGGCTGCGACCGACTGGTGCCGCGACTTCTCGGCAAGGGTCGTGATGCGTGGCCCGGCCCTCCTTGGCGAGGAGGTCCGGGCGGTCGTGCTCCATGGCCCACAGGCCCGCGACGAGGCCACGCCCAGGTCGGACATCGACGTACTGGTCGTCGTCCGCGGCAGCGTCCCGCTCGGACGCCGCCTCTACCGGGACTGGGATGCAGGAAGCGCCGCAGCCTCGAGCGAACCGCGGGTCGATCCGCATTTCGTCCACGTCCCGGAGGAAGACGACCTCAGCGGCTTGTGGGCTGAAGCGGCGATCGCCGGTGAAGTCCTGTTTGACCGGGACGGCAGAACGACGGCGCACCTCGTCCGCGCAAGGCAAGCGATCGCCGACGGCGCCGTGCGTCGCCGGGTGGTCCACGGGCAGCCGTACTGGACCGAAGTCTCCTGATGCGAAACCACGCGCTCGCGGCGGACTACATCAGGCGAGCGGATGCCCGGCTCGACGCCGTGGACGCCCTCTACGAACGCGAGAGTTGGGCCGACGTCGTGCGCGAATCCCAGGAAGTCGTCGAACTCGCGCTCAAGGGTCTGCTCCGATCCGTCGGAGTCGATCCTCCACGCCTCCACGACGTTGCCGACGTGCTGGAAGCCGAGCGGGACAGGCTGCCCGAAGCCGTTCTGCGGCGCCTCGATGAGATTGCCGCCGCGTCCCGCAGCCTCCGGCGAGACCGCGAACTAGCCTTCTACGGAGCATAAGACCTGACGCCATCCGACTTCTGCCGACAGGCGGACGCCACGGAGGCACGGAACCCGGCGCGGATGGTGGCTCAGACCGTGACAAGGAGTGTTCCGGAATCGGGGTGAGTTCCAGCCCGGAACGAGTAGCGAGGCTGTCTCGGCTGGCGCTCGCCTGGCCGGACATCCGACGGGCCTGCCGTTCGCGTCAGCACAATCGCATGCGGTACTCCTCGCATGCGGCTTCAAGGGAGTACGGAGCGGGCGGGCGTAACGTCCCCCGTCGGCACATCTCCACCAACACGCCGACATGCTGCCGACAGTCTCTCGGCCTCGCCAACCTGGGGTAGTCCTTCCGACTCTCGTCCACGGTCTCGCCGTCCAGGTAGGCAAACCACGTCTCGATGTTCCAAGTCGGTACGAACACAGCAACGCCGTCCGCAGGCG
The DNA here is from genome assembly GCA_965222875.1 of Candidatus Multivorans sp. Lineage (GTDB taxonomy): Bacteria > Acidobacteriota > Thermoanaerobaculia > Multivoradales > Multivoraceae > Multivorans. The sequence goes on from CBDCVC010000002.1 coordinate 504,248, forward strand.
TTCTGGTCGCCACGCCCCGCCGCTTGCATGCCTCGTCCAGTCTGCGTAATCGCTCGTCAACGCCGATCGCGTCGCCATCGGTCAAGAGGAGCAAAGTCGAAGCGACATGCGTCCGGCGGCCGGCATCCAGTTCCGTCACGTACACGTTTTGAACAAACCTGTCGGCCGCTCCTCGGCCACTGGGGCTGCGTTCTACACGTAGTTGGTGGAGATCCTTTACGATATTCGTTTGCCGTAGGAACCGGCGTGCAAACGCCTCCTGCTGCTGATCCTCGCACACCAGGACATACTGCACTCTCTGACGAGTCATCACCGCTCCCAGCCGCGAGCCATCAACTGAGAGAGCCTTAGCGCCGCGTCGCGCTCCGAGTCCCCTAGCCTTTCCGCCAGAGATTCCGTTCTAGTCGGCCCATTTCCATCACGCCACAACAAGACGCCCCGATCCCCTCCCAGATAGTCGATGACTTCCGGGTGGTGCGAGCACAGAACGGCCTGAGCAACCTGACTCCCGCAAGAATCCGCGAGCGCCATCAGCCACGGCTGAATCTCTCGGAGCCCTACGTAGTTGACGGGTTCGTCGATAAAGAGCGCCGTCCCCTCAACAGTAAGGACTGTGATGGCGTAGAGGACGATCAGAGCACGCTGTCCATCGGACAACTCGTGGAATCTGTACACGTGGCCCTCGTCAGCCTCGCCAAAGACCGCAGACAACACCCGCGTATCGACGCCGGCCTTCTCCAAGGCGAGGCTACGCAGTCCGCCCAGTGCGCGGCCCAGAACGCCAACGTACTCTTGATACAGGTGTGGCCGTTCCTGCAGAAGGTGACGGTACCAATCGACGAAGTTCCGCGCGTCCCTGGCCAGGATCGGATCCTCGCCGGCCGCCTCCGACGCGAGGGCCGGCGGATTGAGCCTACAGACCAGCACACCGCGCATGAACTCGACGAAACGCGTGAGAGCGATATTGTCCTCGACAGGCGCCACGCGGGCGAGCGCGGATTCCCTCCAGTCGCCCTTGAAGGTCGGACCCTCCGAATGGTCGTCACGGTACAACTGCACATCGCCCGCCGCGAAGTTGAACAGGAGGCCCTCACTCTTCGACAGTCTCTCGAGGACGATACGCGCGCGTCGTGCCCGGCGGTCGTGCTCCACCTCCAGGCGATACTCAAAGGCGTCGCCCTCCAACTCCGCTTCCAGTCGAAAACACTGAACGTTCCGCTCTTGCCATCTCGTAAGGGATGAAGGAGGGAATACGTCCCGGTCGGTGACCCTGGCCGTGCCTTCGAGCAGTCTCCGCAACGCGTAGACAACGTCCAACACCGCCGTCTTCCCAGCGCCGTTCTGACCGAGGAGCAACGTGAGGTCCTGAAGTCGCAAATCGAAGTTGACAAGGGACTTGTAGTTGTCGATGTAGATGCGCTTGAACATTGTCGGCGGCGTTGGTAGCAGTCCTGTATCGACCCACGGGTAACCGTCTTCATGTCGAGCTGCACCTAGCAGTTGGTCACGCTGATCCGAATTCAAGTCACGTTGTTCTAGTACAGCCCTAGCCGAACCTGTTGCCCAAAACCGTCCGCACCGAGAACAGTTGTAGTAGTAGTAGTCGCCTCCCGTGCGATACCGCGTGGTCTCCATTCGACATAGAGCGCACTTGGTAGTGCCCTCAGTTCGTTGTCGCGCTTTCTCCATCTTCCAGATCCTGCTCGTCAATCTCCTCTGTCTTGCCGACGCCAGGCTCCTCGATTCAGTACGGGCTCGGCGAGGAGGGCATTAGTCGGAGGGGGCCTCGGGATTCCGCGCACCGGTTCGGCGGATAACGGTCTCGAGCAGCGCCGCGGAGTCGGACTCGGGGCAATAGAAGGCGCTCAGGTCGCTTCTCACTTGCGCCAACGCGCCCTTGGGATTCTCGTACGTCCAGACTTTGTTCCCCCTCCCGGCCCTTGCTACGAGCTTGAACGCAAGGTCCGTGACCGGCGCCACGTAGACCCAGCGGTACCCGTTCACGGCGCAGCCGTTCAGCACCTTGACCAGAACTTCGGCATTGTCGCGGTCGAAGAAGTAGAGCAAGCCCGACTGCCTGCTGGCCAGACCGTAGCTGCGAGCGTCCCTGGTCACCGTCCGGCCTTCGCCATCCTCGTACTCGAAGCACATCTCCACGCTGTAGCCGCCATCCAGGCTAAGCAAAGTGCGCGTCGGATCGCAATCCGATCCCATCTTCGTGAACCGGAGCCGCCATTGCGTCCTCTCCGGTGTAAACGACCAGAAGTCCGGTCCCACTCGGACCGGTCCCGCTTCGAGAGCACCGATCCTGAAGGTACTTGCTACTTCAAACGCTACCGAACCACTGAAACAATCAAGCCACGAGAAGCTTGAGCTACCCTCTGTACTTATCTCAAAGCTCTGGCACTCGTTGGCCGTCGGCTTGAGGAGCTTGGCCTGCCACCGCCCCGGGGTCAGAAGCTGGCGGAACTGCTTCGTGTCCGAACCAGTGCCTCCGACCTCGAAGGTCTGGCCGCTTGCCGCGGCAGCCACCAAGGCAAACGTAACCGCCGCCATACCCCTCAACGCCAGTTTCTTCCAGCCTGCCATCGGCCGCTCCTCCGGTGCGCATCTCCGACCTCGACTCAGTCTACACCCGGCATCGGCCACGACGCCAACGCCTAGCGCCCTACAGGCTAAGGGCGCGCGAGCGGGAACGCTACGTCCATCGCCACATGTCCCTGAATCGGAAGGCTCTCCCCAACCTGCCTGCACGACCACGGCATTCGCCGTGTGCCGCGACTTGATGTCGCCGTCCACCGGGAATCATCCTCACCAAGTCGCGCTCCGACGCCGCCTCGGCGACCAGGCCGGGGAACTCAGTCTCAGAGACGTACCAGACGCCTGCTTCTTCGTCCCAGGAGATCTCCGCGAAACAGATATGGTCCATGCCGCCTCCGGTTGCTGCTCAGCCGGGCAAGGGACATTATGCCTCCCGTCCGCGTGGTGGGCCGGCTGCTCCTCGGCTCTCGATCGCCCCAGCAGTTACGGGTACGGGTAGTCGAGGTCCAGGAACGGCAGAGCGCTGAGGACGCCCGGCCGGTCCACCGGCAACGCCCGGTGCAGGTAGGACTCGTCGAGCTGGTCCCAACCGGTGACGCCGAGGAGCCCGAGGCAGGTGGCGATCTCGTGTTCGAGGATGCGGAGCATTCGGACCACGCCTTCGCGGCCGCCGGCGGCCATGGCGATGCACTCGAGGCGGCCGATGCCGACGGCGTCGGCGCCGAGGATGATCGCCTTGACCACGTCGGTGCCGCGCATGAAGCCGCCGTCGACGACGATCTGGGCGCGGCCGGCCACCTCGGCGACGACCTCGGGAAGGGTGTCGAGGGCGCCGCGGACGTGGTCGAGCTGCCGGCCGCCGTGGTTCGAGACGTAGACCACGTCGACGCCGTGCTCGCAGGCCAACCCTGCGTCCTCCGCGGTGGCGATGCCCTTGAGGATCAGCGGGATGTCGAACTCGTCCTTGATCCGCTTGACCAGGTTCCAGGTCATCCGGGCCTGGTAGTTCAGGGGCGCGGCACGGGTCGTGGCCTCTCCGACCGAGGGCGGGCGCCACCGCTTCAGGATGTCCCGTTCGCGCCGGCTGTAGACTTGGGTGTCGACCGTGAGGCAGAAGCCGTTGTAGCCCGCGCTCTGCGCCCGGCGGATCAATCCCCGCATCCAGTCTTCGTCGTCGGCCAGATAAAGCTGGTACACCTTGGCTGCATCGGAGGCCTCCGCGGAGCCCTCGAGTCCGGGAAGACACACCGAACTGACGAAGTTCATGATCCCGAAGTCCTCGGCCGCCTTCGCGGCCGTGGCGCCGCCGCCTTCCTCGAACAACTGCAACGAGCCGATCGGCGCCAGGATCACGGGAATGCGGAGGTCATGCCCCAGTAGCGAGCCTCCGGGGTCCACTTCCGCAACGTTGGTCAGCACGCGCGGCCGGAATGCGACCGAGTCGAGCGCCTGCCGGTTGCGCTTGACCGACGTCTCCGTCTCGGCGCCGCCGACCAGGTAGTCCCAGACGTCCCGGGTCAGCTTCCGGCGCGCCGCCACGACCAGTTCGTGGAAGGTCAAGGCGCTCTTCGCGGCGGCCCCGGGGTCGAACGGGTCGGCGGTCAAGTATCGTCGCGGGTCGGTCACGGGATCGCTCAGTTCGCGGTTCGGCGGACCCTAACAGCACCCCGGTCGGCCGCAGCGACACATGGAAACTACGCACCGCCCATGATCGAGATCGACCTGCCGCGGTTCGAGCGGCTGCTGGCCAGGGCCCTTGACACGCTGCCGCAGGCCTTCGCCGGCCTGCTGGACAACATCGCGGTGGTGGTCGAGGAGGAACCGAGCGAGGAGGATCTGCGCCTGGTCGGCCTGGACCCGGAAGAGGACGACCTGCTGGGGCTCTACCACGGCGTACCGCTGGACGAGCGCGGCAGCGGCTACAGCTCCCTGCCCGACCGGGTCGTGATCTACCGCCTGCCGATCCTGTGGATCTGCGACACCGAGGAGGATGTCGTGCGCGAGGTGCGCGACACCCTGGTCCACGAGCTGGGGCATCACTTCGGGCTGGGCGACGACGATATGCCTTACTAGAGCCGGATGCGGGCAATCCGGAGCATGATCTTTATGGATGGCGACTCAGATCTAGACAACTTAAGCGATATGGAATAAGATCTCCCGTCAGCCCCGTTCCAAAGGCGAAACAACCGACAAACCGACCCGGACAGCGAGGCCACAACGACATGACCGAACACGACGACCGGCACGGTCCCCAAGAGCCCGACCTGAAGGCCCTGGCCGCCGAGCCGACCGCCTCCGAGGCGCCCCTGGCGCCGCGGACGACCGGCCCCAAGCCCGAACTGCCCGTCGTCGTCCTCCGGGACATGGTGATCTACCCGGGCGTTACGTTGCCGATGTCCGTCGGACGGTCCGACACCCTGAGCGCCATCCAGGCCGCCGCCGAAAGTCCGGGCGGCAGGTTCTTCGCTCTCCTGCAACGGGAGAAGAGCGACGAGGTCGACCCGCTCGGCCTGCACACGATCGGTGTCACGGCGCGTGTGGTCCAGCTCCAACAGGGTCTCGGCGGCACGCAGGCCCTGGTCCAGGGTCTGCATCGCGGCATCGCGCTGCGCGTCGACAGCACCGAAGAGCATCTGATCGCCACTGTCTCGCGGGCGGAAGAACTCATGGCGGTGGACCCGGATGACCTCGCCTTCGTGGCCCTCGACCAGGAACTGCGCAACCGGGCCGCCGAACTCGGCGCCCGCGCCGGCATCCCGAGTGAGGTGCTGACCAAGACCCTGCGCGGGGTCACCGATCCCGGTCGGCTCGCCGACCTAGTGGCCGGTCACCTCGAACTCCCGGCCAGCGACCACCAGTCCCTGCTCGAAACCCTGGCGGTCGAAGAGCGGATGCGGCGGGTGCTGATGCTGGTCCAGCGGCGCATCAAGCTCCTCGACGCCCAGCAGGACATCAATACCCAGGTCGAGGAGGAGATCGGCGACCGGCAGCGCGAGATGTACCTGCGCGAGCAGTTGAAGGCGATCCGCAAGGAACTCGGCGACGACGACGGCGCCGACGACCTCGAAGAGTTGAAGGAGCGGGTCGCCGGGCTGGAGTTGCCGCCCGCGGCGAGGAAGGAGGTCGACCGCGAACTGAGGCGACTCGAGCGGATGGGCCGCGAGTCGATGGAGTCCCAGGTCATCCGCACCTACATCGAGACGGTGTGCGAGTTGCCTTGGAGCGAACTCAGCGACGAACGGCTGGACCTCGCGGACGCGGCGCGCATCCTCGACGAGGACCACTACGGCCTCGAGGACACGAAGGACCGGATCCTGGAGTTCCTCGCGGTGCGGGTCATGCACGACCGCCAGACCCGGCGGCAGCAACTCCCTACGGATGCCGCGGACGAAGCCGCCGCCGACCAACCAGCGGACGAAAACACGCGCGACACAGACGAGGAAACGGAGCGCAGTCCGATCCTCCTGTTCGTGGGACCTCCCGGCGTCGGCAAGACATCGATCGCCAAGTCGATCGCCCGCGCCATGGGCCGCGAGTACGTGCGCGTCTCGCTCGGCGGCGCCCGGGACGAGGCGGACATCCGCGGACACCGGCGCACCTACGTCGGCGCGATGCCGGGGCGCATCCTCCACGGCGTGAAGCAGGCCGGCGTCAAGAACCCGGTGTTCCTGCTCGACGAAGTCGACAAACTGGGCGCCTCGCTCCAGGGCGACCCGTCGGCCGCGCTGCTCGAGGTCCTGGACCCGGCACAGAACGGCGCCTTCATCGACCACTACCTCGGAGTCCCCTACGACCTGAGCCAGGTGCTGTTCATCGCCACCGCGAACTTCATTCAGAACATTCCGGCGCCGCTTCGCGACCGGATGGAGACGGTGGAGTTCTCGGGCTACACCGAGCACGAGAAGGAGAACATCGCCCGCCAGTTCCTGCTGCCCCGGGCCGTCCGCTCGGGAGGCCTGCTGCCGGAACAGATCGAGGTCGGCGACGAGGCGCTCCGCGAGGTGATCTCCCGCTACACCCACGAAGCCGGCGTCCGGCAACTCGAGCGGGAACTCGGCCGCATGGTGCGCAAGGTAGCCCGTCGGCTCGCCGCAGCGCCCGAGAACGAGGAGGCTGATCACGGCGACGCGCCAACCCAGGTGGGCGCCGGCGAAGTCCGGGAGTTCCTGGGCCGCCCGCGGGTCCGGCCCGAACGCGCACTGGAACGCGACGCCGTCGGGGTGGCCACCGGCATGTACTACACGCCGATGGGCGGCGACATCATGTTCGTCGAGGTCGAGACCACGAAGGGCAAGGGCCGGCTCGAGCTCACAGGCCAACTCGGCGATGTGATGAAGGAATCCGCGCGCGCGGCCAGGACCTACGCCAGATCGAACGCCGAGGCGCTCCAGATCCCGCCCGCCGCCTTCGAGACGGACGTCCACATCCACGTTCCGGCCGGCGCCATCCCCAAGGACGGCCCCTCGGCCGGTGTGACGATGGCCGCGGCGCTGGTCTCGGCCCTCTCCGGCCGGCCGGCGAAGGCACACCTCGCGATGACCGGCGAGATCACGCTGTCCGGCCGGGTCCTTCCGATCGGCGGGGTCAAGGAGAAAGTGCTGGGCGCCGTCCGAGCCGGCATCCACGAGATCGTGCTGCCGAAGCAGAACGAGGCCGATCTCGAGGACCTACCCGATGACGTGCGCGAGACGCTGACCGTCCACGCCGTCGAGGAGTTGGGCGAAGTCCTGGCGGTGGCGCTGCCTGACGCCCGCTTCGTCGACGGCCGGCTTCTCTTCGAGGGCGACGACCCGGAACAGGTCCGCCGCCTGTCCTATAACTGAGTCAGCCCAACGCCTGGCTCAGCGCCTCTTCGTGGTAGCCGACGATCAACGTCGTGCCAACCCGGACCACCGGCGCCCTCAGGTTGCCGGTCGACCCGAGCATCAGATCGGCCGCGCCCTGGTCGGACACCGAAAGCTCTGTCTGCTTGCGCCCCTTGGCGACGTACAGCGTCTCGGCATCGGCCAGTAGCGCTTCAGCGTCCGTCCGCCCCAGCTTGCGGCTCGCCGGCAACCGGCAGAACCCGTCAGAAAGCGCCAGAAAACGGCTCAGCGCATCAGAAACGGCTGGCAGTCCGGCTGGCAGAAGATACGGCGAACTCGCCGAAGGCTGGAGCGCCAACCGGCGCACCGGTCGACGAGCCTCAGAGCCACGACGGCGAAGTTGCCGCGCCGGTCGGGGGGATGGACTATCATGGAGCGGTATCGCGGACTCGACGAGGCGGCCCCGAGACACGGTCCACCGTGATGTCCGACTATTGGCGCGACCGCAACCGCGAGGTCGACTTCGTCGTGCAGGCGGGCCGCACCATCGTCGCCATCGAGGTCAAGAGCGGGCGGGCTCCCGAGGCGTTGCCAAGCATGGCAGCGTTCCGGCCGGCACGCACCCTGCTCGTCGGCGGCGACGGCATCGACGTCGAGACCTTCCTCACGACCCCGATCCGGCACTGGCTGTAGGACGAGGCACGCCGTGGAAGAAGGGCGGTTCCTGCGAAGAATCCGGACGGAGTTCCCCGACCTGCGCTGGACGTCGCATCGGTACCTGACCCACGGCTGGGACCACGCGGTCCTCATCCTCGACGAGGCGCTCGTCTTCCGGGCCCCGAAGACGCAGGCCGACCGGGATGCCCTCGCGAACGAAGCCCGGCTGCTTCGCTACCTCCAGCCGCGGGTCGCGGTCGGCATCCCCGACTATACCTACCAGTCCGCCGATGGCTCTTTCGCCGGCTACCCGCTACTCGCCGGCCGGGAGCTCGACGCCGCCACGTTCCGCCGGCTCACCGAGTACGAACGGGGACGGATTGCCGACGAGCTCGCAGCGTTTCTCACCGCCGTGCACCAGACCCCGCAGCAGATCGCGCAGGAGTACGGCGTCTCCGAGCAAGATCCCCAGCAGGACTACGGTGACCTTCGCCGCGACACCGAGGAGCTCGTGCTCCCGCGCCTCGCACCGCACGAAGCGCATGTCGTCCGCGCTTTCCTTACGGAGCTGGCCACCGAACTGACACCCGCCTGTCCAACGGCCCTCGTTCACGGGGACCTGAGCGGGGAGCACATCCTCTGGAACGCGGCGAAGCAGAAGGTCAGCGTCATCGACTTCAGCGACCGCTCAATCGGTGACCCCGCCCTCGACTTCGCCGGACTGCTTGCCTACGGACAGAAGTTCGCCGAACACGTCGCGGGACGGTATCGCGGACCGAAGGAGGACGGGACGCTCTGGCGAGCGTGGTTGTACTTCCGCCGGAACGCGCTGGAGACGATGGCGAATGCCCTGCGAGGCTATCCGTGCACGTTCGAGGAAGGCTACGCGGAGTTCCGGGCGCGCTTCGAGTGGTAGCGGCAGCGTCACCGGCCTGCTCGCAGGCCAGCTCGAAGACCCGGTCCGTCATCCAGCGCTTGAAGCCCTCGTTGTCCATGAACTGCTTGAACAGTTCGGCGTCGTCCTTGACCATGCCGGTTTCTGCTGGTAGCGAAGATTCTGATCGGTCGTCACGACGCGAGAACGAACGCCTGCCGCGCGAGACCGATCAGCTGCGGCCCGACAAGGACGACCTGCAACGGGAAATCGATCGCCTGCAGCGCGAGCGGGATCGACTGCAACGCGTGCGGGACCGTTTGCGGAATCAGATCGGTCGCCTGAAGGAAGCGTTGGCGGCTGCACGTCGCGCGGGATTTCGGCAGGCCGCGCCCTTTGCCAAGGACCGACGACAGGGCCGCGGCGGACGTCCCGGCCGCTGGGCGGGCTCGAGGACCTACCCGATGACGTGCGCGAGACGCTGACCGTCCACGCCGTCGAGGAGTTGGGCGAAGTCCTGGCGGTGGCACTGCCCGACGCCCGTTTCGTCGACGGCCGGCTTCTCTTCGAGGGCGACGACCCGGAACAGGTCCGCCGCCTGTCCTATAACTGAGTCAGCCCAACGCCTGGCTCAGCGCCTCTTCGTGGTAGCCGACGATCAACGTCGTGCCAACCCGGACCACCGGCGCCCTCAGGTTGCCGGTCGGCCCGAGCATCAGATCGGCCGCGCCCTGGTCGGACGCCGAAAGCTCTGTCTGCTTGCGCCCCTTGGCGACATACAGCGTCTCGGCATCGGCCAGTAGCGCTTCAGCGTCCGCCCGCCCTAGCTTGCGGCTCGCCGGGATCCTGTCTGCAATCTCCGCACCGCGTGCGTCCATCAACTTGGACGCTCTCTTGCAGCTCGTTCAGCCGTTGCGGTGGTAGTACCAGTCGACTCTGCTCATTCTCTCTCTCCTTCACCAAGCGTGTGACGCAACTCTAGCCTCACGCCGGTGGCTCGTCGACCGCCCAGTCCTCGTTCACGCGCCGGCCGTAGTAGGGGTAGTAGTCCCAGGGCGCCGGAAGACCCAGGGCGCGCGGATCGCCCGTCGCCGCCAGGTGATCCATGAGCCGATCGCGCAACTGACCGACAACCTGCTGCACTGATGGCTGGCCCGCCAGATTGTTCAGTTGCCCCGGATCGCTGCGCAGATCGTAGAGCTCGTGCTCCGGCCGGGTGCCGAAGGAGAGTTCCGCCAGGTGATCGATCCCGGGCTCGTCCCGCGACTCCATCATCAGCGTCTTGGTCGGCGACGAATCGATCTCGCCATAGGGGATGCCCCGAGCGCAGTCCTTCGCGTTCGGCGAGCCCGACGGCCACCGCGTGGGCTCGAAGTTGCGGATGTACAGGTGGTTCCCGGTCCGGATCGCCCGGCACGGATAGCCCTTGCCGCCGCGACGGCAGCCGTCGTGCCTCTCCATCGCGATGAAGGCAGCATCGCGCGAGGGCTCCACCTGGCCCCTCGCCGAAGACTCAAGGAGCGGCACCAGACTGCTCGCCGTCATCTCGGCGGGCGCCTCGAGACCCGCGGCCTCCAGGAAGGTCGGCGCCAGGTCGCTCAGGCTGACGAAGTCGTCGACGACCCGACCGCCTGGAATGCGATCCCCCCAGCGTACGGCGAGCGGGACCCGGCTGCCGTAGTCGTACAGGCTGGCCTTGGCCCGGGGAAACGGCATGCCGTGATCGCTCGTCACGACGACCAGGGTGTTCTCGAGTTCGCCCGCCTGTTCGAGGAGCTCGAGCGCGGCTTCCACCCTCGTGTCGAACCGCCCCACCTCGACGTAGTAGTCGAGAATGTCGTCGCGCACGATGGAGTGATCGGGCAGGTGAGCCGGCACCTCGACGTGTGCCGGGTCCTTGCCCGATTCCCGGCCCGAGCCGGCCGTGTACGGGCGGTGCGGGTCGTAGCTGCCGAGCCAGAAGCAGAACGGCTGGCCTTCGCCGCGGGTCTGGAGAAAGGCGTCGAAGCTCTCGAACTTGTCGCCCGCCGGGTTGCGCGTGCGACCTCCCGGCGGCAGCCGGCCCGGCCCCCATCCCTTGAGCGTGTGACCGATGGCGTAGCCCACCTGCTCCAGCAGTTCGGTGTAGGTGGCGAACTTCGCTGGTAGCGTGCTGTGGATGTTCCCGGCCTCCTCGAGTCGCCAGATCGGCTGACCGGTCACGAGCCCGCTGCGCGAAGGGCCGCAGGTCGGCGCGTCGCAGAAGGCGTGCGGGAAACGGACTCCCTCCTCCGCCACCCGGTCGAAGCCCGGGGTCCGGACGACCGGATCGCCTCCCGCCCCGGTGTGCAACCACGACTGGTCGTCGGAGATGCACAGGAGGATGTTGGGGGCGCGCTCCGCCTGCGGTCGTCTTCCCCGCAGCGCCGCAGCGCTCAGGATCGCGGCAGAGGAGGTCAGGAACGCCCTGCGTGTGTGCACGGCTCTGACTCTAGCGGCTCAGTCCGGCCCTATAGTAGGAGGGTGACTCGAAGACCGGCGACACCCATGGTCGGGTGCCTGTTCGTCGCGCAGATCATCGCCCTGTTGGGATTCGCCACTCCGCCATTGCCCGCGCAGGACCGGCCTCCGAACATCCTGTTCATTGCCGTCGACGACCTGAACGACTGGGTCGGGCATCTCGGAGGACATCCGCAGGCGAGGACTCCGAACATCGATCGTCTGGCGCGTCGGGGCGTGTCGTTCACCAGGGCCTACGCCCCGGCGCCCCTCTGCAATCCTTCTCGCGTCAGTCTGCTCACCGGCGTCCTGCCGTCGAACTCCGGCGTCTACGGCAACGGCGAGCAACTTCGCGAGAAACTGCCAGACGCCGTCACGCTGATGCAGCACCTGAGGGCACACGGCTACTCGGCGAAGGGCGGCGGGAAGATCTTCCACGGCACACGCGCCGGCGATCCGGACTCCTGGGACGACTACTACACGCCGCCTCGGCCGAGGGGCGCCCGACACATCGGCGCCAGGCAGGAAGGCGTGCCGGACTCCGCCTGGGCCCCCTGGGGACCGCTCGACGCGGACGACTCCGAGATGTTCGACGTCCAGGTCGTCGACTGGACGATCGGGGAGCTCCGGAAGTCCCACGACAAGCCCTTCTTCCTGGCCTGCGGCTTCACCAAGCCGCACCTGCCCTGGTACGTGCCGAGGAAGTACTTCGACATGCATCCTCTGGAGAGCATCGAGCTGCCGGAGACCCTGGAAAGCGATCGGGACGACCTTCCCGCGTTCGGAAAGAAGCTCGCGGCGGAGGTGTACGCGGTCTCGGACTCACGGAACTTCAGTACCCACGGCGAGGACCACGCGATGATCCTGAAGCACGACCAGTGGCATCGGGCGGTGCAGAGCTACCTGGCCACGATCAGCTTCGCGGATGCGCATGTCGGCCGGCTGCTGGACGCCCTGAACGAAAGTGAGCATGCTGAAAACACGATCGTCGTGCTCTGGGGCGATCATGGCTGGCATCTCGGTCAGAAGCAGCACTGGCGCAAGCATGCGCTCTGGGAGGTGGCTACCCGCACCACTCTGATCATCTCCTCCCCGGTGCGAACGCAGCGTGGCGCGACCAGCCCCCGGCCGGTGAGCCTCCTCGACCTCTACCCGACTCTGGTCGAGCTTGCCGGAGTTCCCAGCCGCACCGGCCTGCACGGCCAGAGCCTCGTGCCCCTGCTCGAAAACCCGCAGTTGGAGTGGCCGCGTCCGGTGCTGACGACCTACGGCTACCGCAACCACTCCATCCGCACCGACCGCTGGCGCTACATCGAGTACCACGACGGCGGCAAGGAGCTCTACGACCACGACGCCGACCCGAACGAGTGGACCAACCTGGCTTCCCTGCCGGAGTACGCCTCCGTCGTCGACGAACTCGCCGGGTTCCTGCCTGGGAGGAACGTCAGGTAGCAGCCTTCCATGGAACAAGGCTATGGCGCGGCTGTCGCGCTGGGACAGAACCGCGGCGGGATGCTCAGTCTTCCATTGGGGATTACAACGGTGGCTAGACAGGCGAAATGTAGTTGTGCCTCAATTGGCTCAGTCGCACGAACCCTCGTTGACTCGCAGGTAGTCGAGGATGAACTCGTCTACGAAGTCGGAGACGTTGGCCTGAACGCTCCCGGAGGGATCTGCTCGATCACCAAAGTAGCCGAAGGATCCTCTCTTCCATGTTGTGACCCAGAGTCGGCCTTCGGTGATCGGGTTCAGCATGGGCCGAACGAATGCGACCCGGGCTGTGTAGGCATTCGTACCGTCACCGTCCAGCGCCTGCACTGTGATGTCTAATGCGGGTGCCTTCACTGTGATTTCTAGTGCAGGTGTCGGCGACGGGTAGAGGCGAGCGGCTCTCAAGCGACTTTCGGCCATTACCTTCAGCCGCCGTTCTTCCGCTACGCCGAGACGGCTGGCCTGATCCTCGACTGTAACTAGTGCCTCGACATGGGCGCAGCCAGTGTAGAGCTTGTCGTACAGTTCGGTGTCGGGTCCAGTTCTAGGCTGCAATGGACTCGCCACGGTAGCGACGAGCAACAGAGTGGCAATCACTAAACTTCCGCCACGGCCGTTGATTCGGTGAATCGCCCTCCAGCGAGGCGCGGCGCTACTCGGCATTCGGCAGGCTGTAAGACATGATGTGCAGAATCCCGTCCTTGTCAGGGTCCGCGTCCTTCAGGATCTTCTCCTTTTCCTCTCGGGTTGAACCCTGCCATAGCGCAGAAGCGAGCACGCTGCCGCTGATCCGGAACCTTCCGTGCTGAGGACACCTGTAGTCCTCCCGGTCGCCGGTCTTAGCGTACCGTTCTCCCAGCCCACAGATTGGGCATAGGTCGAACAGCGCCTCGCGCAGGACGACCCTGAGCACGTTCAGGACGTGTTCCCGCTTGATCCCGAACTCGTAGGCGCGCTGAGCGACCCGCTCTCTCGTCGCCGTGTCGAGGTTGTTCTGGACGTAGTTCTCGCAGAACTCGTCCACCTCAAAAGGCTTGAAGCCCTCGACCTTTTGCCACAGGTGCGGAGCCCGCTCTGTTGCCCAAGCCGACGCTTCGAGCTTCGCCGCCACTTTCTCGCCGAACTCGGTGAGCTGTACCGGGCTTCCGCTTCCGGTGGTCTGGGGCGGAGGGAGCCGCAGGAAGATCTGCTTGATGTCCTTCCGGATCTCCGTCGCGACATCGCGCCATCCCTTCCGGGCTTCGTTCACCTTGGTGACCCAGGCCGCGACGCCCCACACGGCTCCCACGACCGCGAGCCCGATCGTGATCCAGAGCGGCCACGGCACGCTGCTCGCTGCGTCTTCCACACCCGATAGTGTGAAGTTGCCCCGGTTTCGTGGACGGTTTAGGTTTGGGGTTCAGGCGGCTTCGCGGTAGGCCCTTTCGAAGTTGATGGGCGACCGGTGTCCGATGCCTGAGTGGCGCCGATGCGGGTTGTACCAGCCCTCGATCCAACGGAAGAGCTCGGTCTTCGCTTCGGCGCGATTTCGGAAGGTCGTCCGGTCGAGCAGTTCGCACTCGAGGCTGGCGAAGAAGCTCTCGGCCATGGCGTTGTCGTAGCAATCTCCGACGGAACCCATCGAGAGCGCGATGCCTGCGTCTCGGCAGCGCTTCCCGAAGGCCAGGGAAGTGTACTGGCTGCCCTGATCGGAGTGATGGATGACCTCCTCCGGCCGGCGCTGGTCGATGGCCATCTCCAGCGCACCGAGCACGAGCTCTGTCGCGAGAGACGAATCCATGGCCCAGCCGACGATTCGCCGACTGAATACGTCCAGGACGACGGCCAGGTAGAGGAAGCCCGATAGCGTCGGCACGTAGGTGATGTCGGCCAGCCATAGCCGGTCCGGCACCTCGGCCGCAAACTTCCGGTCGACGAGGTCCGGCGCCGGACGCGCCGAAGCGGCGCGGCGGGTTGTCGTCGGCCGCTTGCGCCGGCTGATGCCCGACAAGCCGGACTCTCGCATGAGTCTGGCGACCCGCTTGCGGCTTACCAGAACCCCGTCGTCGGCCAACTCGGCCTGAATGCGGGGAGCGCCGTAGGTGCCCCGGCTCCGCTTATGGATCGCCCGCATCCGCTCGACGAGAGCAGTGTCCGACTTCTCCCTGGCCGACCGCGGTCGCTTCAACCAGGCGTAGTACCCGCTCGTGGAGACGCCGAGCACACGGGCCATTGTCGTGATCCGGAACTCGGCCTGGTGCGCCCTCATGAACCTGAAGATCCCTTCGGTCCCGTCTCCCGGGCGAACCAGGCCGTTGCTTTTGCCAGGATCTCCCGCTCCTCGCGCAGCCGGCGATTGTCGCGGCGCAGGCGCCGCAGCTCTTTGCGCTCCGCCGTGGTCAGTCCGTCAGCGCGGCGGCCCTCGTCCCGGTCTGCCTGGGCCACCCAGTTACGGATCGACTGCGCTGAGGGCTCGAACTCGCGGGCTAGTTGGTCCGGGCTCCGCCCGGACCGGACCAGATCCACCATCTGTTGCCGGTACTCTGCCGGGTACCGAGGTCTTGTTCTTGGCATCGTGGGTACCTCCTCCTCCAAGGATGAAGTGTCCACGAAACCGGGGCAAGCTCAAGTGTACCAGCCGCCAGCACTTGCCGCCAGCCCTAGGTAGTGCCCATATCAGCGCGAGCTATGGTCGAATTTGGTGTATGGGGGTTGAATGAGCTGGCGTGCCCTGCTGAGATCGGTTGGTCGCAATCGACAACAGCAGAGGAGGCAGGCCGTGTCAGACAGTACAGTGATTCCGTTGGAGAAGCCAGAGTCGTTCAGGGACGCGTTGACCGAGGTTCTGCGCCGGGGCGCGAGGCAGTTGGTGGCGCAGGCAGTGGAGGCGGAGTTGGGTGAGTTGCTGGCGGTTCACGCCGGTCGCCGGACGGCGGAGGGTCGTTCGGCGGTGGTGCGGAACGGGTACTTGCCGGAGCGTGAGATCGTGACGGGTATCGGCAAGGTTCCGGTGCGCATACCTCGGGTGCGTAGCCGGGACGGGGAGGCGGTGACGTTTCGGTCGGCGCTGGTGCCGCCCTACGTTCGCCGCAGCGGGTCGCTGGATGCGGCGATTCCCTGGCTGTATCTGAAGGGTGTCGCGGCGGGCGAGATGGAGGAAGCGCTCCGGACGCTGGTGGGCGATGACGCGAAGGGTCTGTCTCGGAACGTGGTGAGTCGTCTGAAGCGCGAATGGGAGGAGGAGCACCGTTGTTGGTCGAAGCGCGACCTGGGCGGTGACCGTTGGGTGTACGTCTGGGCCGACGGCATCTACAGCGGTCTGCGGGGGACTTCGGCGCGTCTCTGCGTGCTGGTGGTGATCGGCGTCAACGAGCGTGGCGAGAAGCACCTGCTGGCGATCGAGGACGGCGAGCGCGAGTCAACGCAGAGTTGGCGAGAAGTGCTGCTCGATCTGAAGCGCCGCGGCCTCGAAGAGGCCCCGAAACTGGCCGTGGGCGACGGCGCGATGGGCTTCTGGGCGGCGCTCGAGGAGGTCTACGGGAGTGCGCGGGAGCAGCGTTGCTGGGTGCACAAGACGAGGAATGTGTTGAACTACCTGCCGAAGTCGTCGCAGGCCAAAGCGAAGCAGGCCCTGCACGAGGTCTGGATGGCGGAAACCCGGGCCAAGGCCGAGGAGGCGTTCGACTGGTTCCTCGACGCCTACCAGCCCGTGGTGAAAGAGGGTTGGGCGGCGGGAGGCGGTTCAAGTCAACTGGGGATGTCGGAGCGAATGATCGAGTCGGATCGGAAGGCGGATTGCGAAAGGGATGTGGTTTGGCTGACAGTAGGTGCGCAGCGGGCCGTACAGTGCGGCGAGTCGCTGCCAGATGGCTTCCGATAGGCCAGTCAGGGCGTCCAGGGCGGCGAAGGCGCGGCCCTGGAGGCTGCGGGGCGTGCCGACGCCGACCTGCGTGCGCATCAGGAGCCCGAGATTGCAGGCGCAGGCATGAATGTAGAGCCGCTTGAGCACGTTCGCAAGACCGCGCAGATGGAGCCGTCGCATGCCGCCCGTCTCGAACTGATGAGCAAACGGCCTTTCAAGCCGCTCTCCTCGCTGGCGCTGCATCCGCTTGCCCCGATTCCCCCGGATTCGGCGACGGTTCCCGTAGACGATCTTCTGCAGGTCCTTCTTGCCCTTCCAACGACGACGACCGCGCTTCGGCTCGGCGATGTAGCTGCGCAAGCCCAACTCGTCGATGGAGGCCAGAACGTCGTTGCTGTGGTACCCCTTGTCCCCAACGATCTCCTGAACCAATCCAGAGTCCCCGGTCGCCGCGTCCAACTGCTCGAACGTCTCTACAAGCGTCTCGCAGATCGACTTCGTGTCCCCCTTCGATCCGCCCTGAACCGTCACCCCGAGGATCGTCCCCAGCTCAAGGTCCACCGCGTGCTCCGCCTTGTACGCAAAGTGCGTGCGGCCATCCTTCATCTTCGTGATCTCCGCGTCCCGGTCGTGCGGATTCTCCCACTCGTCGTTCGACAGCTTCTTCTTGCGCTTGCGGTCGAAACGCGCCAGATCGGCCCGCGTCGGCGTCGCCACGCCGGACGCCTCCGCCAAGTCCCGCACGAACGTGTCGTAGTCCTCGCCCGTGTCGCGGCGCACGATGCTCCGCAGCGCCGCGTTCGCCTCCAGCGTCGTCGCATCGATCCCCACAGTCTTGCCCGACACCAGACCCGACTCCGCCAGAACGCCGAGAACCCAACCGAACACCTTGCCGTGAGTCTCCACGTCGATCCGACGGCGAGTACGCGAAATCGTCGAATGATCCGGCGCGCGCTCGGTCACCCCCAGGCCCAGAAACTGACGAATGCTCAAAGAGTCCTGAGCACGCCACGCGATGCCGCGCTCCGAGTCCAGGCCCTCGAAGTAGCCCAGCAGCAGCACTCGGAAGTAACGACCCGGAGACAGACTCGGACGACCCATGCGCTCCGCATAGAACGGCGCGCACTCCGACTCCACGTACTCGTCGAAGCCGGCCGATTCCAGGATGCCGTTCAAACGCTCGTAGAACGGATGACCCGCGCTCCGGGGCAGATCCGATCCCGCCACCCACAACGGCTCCTGACTCCCACCACGATCCTTCTTGCCCATAGACATGAACGCATCCTATGACGACCGAACCCGACTTTCACCACGGGCTGCTACGACGCCAAGTACCCGAAGGCGACCAACTGCCTGCTCAAGGACCGCGAGGAGCTGCTCGCATTCTACGACTTCCCCGCCGAGCACTGGGTGCATCTGCGCACCACCAACCCGATCGAATCGACCTTCGCCACGATTCGCCACCGGACTGCACGCTGCAAGGGCTGCGTCAGCCGCGGCACCATGCTGGCCATGATCTTCAAGCTCGGTACCTGCGCCCAGCGCCGCTGGCGCCGACTCCGAGGATTCAACCTGATTGCCAAAGTGATCCGCGATGTCCGTTTCGTTGACGGCAACGAACAAACCAGCGACCACGATCAGAACAGGGACGCCGCCTGATGGTCAACTCCCTGTACACAAGATTTGACCATAGCTCGGAACAAGTTCGTGCTCGCTGCTTCGCAGCATCGCGCTCGATGCGGCAAACGCGGACCAGAAGGAAACTGACGGATGCCTTCGTCCGATCCGTCGACAAGGCCGGAAAGTACGGTGACGAGCACGGGCTCATACTACGGGTTCGGCCGACCGGCTCGAAGCAGTTGATCTGGCGCGGCACCGTGGCAGGCCGGCGAGTCGATCTCGGACTCGGCGGCTATCCGTACACGACGCTGCGAGAGGCCCGCGAGCGGGCGTTCGAGCGCCGGAAGGCATCGAGGTCCGGCCGCGATCCGCGAGTCCTGAATCGACAGTGTCCGACGTTCGCAGACGCTGTCGAGACCGTGATCGCGATGCACCGCCCTTCGTGGCGGCCCGGCGGCGGGAGCGAAACGGCCTGGCGCCGGGCGCTGGGCACCCACGCGGTACCGCGCCTGGGCCGGATGCAAGTCAACAAGATAGCCAGCGCGGACATCATGGCGGTGCTTCAGCCGATTTGGAACGAGAAGGCCATGACGGCCCGGCGGGTCCGGCAGCGGATCGGGGCCGTCATGCGGTGGGCCATCGCACAGGGCCACCGGGCCGACAACCCCGCCGGTGCCGCGCTGCCGCGCAACGGAAGGCAATCGCAGCACTTCAAGGCCCTGCCGCACGGCGAGGTGGCAACGGCACTGACGAAAGTGCGGCAATCGCCGGCAGCCGCGTGGGTGCGGCTCTCGCTGGAGTTCCTCGTGCTGACCGCGGCCCGATCGGGAGAGGTCCGCGGAGCGCGTTGGGACGAGATCGACGGCGAGGCTGCCATCTGGAAGGTGCCTAGCTCTCGCATGAAGACGGGTCGGGAGCATCGCGTTCCGTCGTCGCGGCGGGCGCTCGAAGTGCTTGAGGAGGTGCGAAAGCCCGGAGGCGGAGACCTGATCTTCCGGTCGGTGCGTGCCGGCCGCCGCCCGCTGAGTCTGGGAGCGTGGCGCATGCTGCTGCGGCGACTGGGAATCGACGCGACCGTGCACGGGTTCCGCAGTTCGTTCCGGTCGTGGTGTTCGGACGAGGGCATCGACCGGGAGCTGGCGGAGCAGGCCCTCGCCCATGCGGTCGGCAGTCAGGTTGAGCAGTGCTATGCTCGCAGCGACGTGCTGGAGCGTCGGCGAGAGGTCATGGAGTCCTGGGGCGCGTTCCTGGTCGGCTAGTCGACGGCCCGGACAACGACCCGGCCCTGCCGGCGCTCAGCGATGAGAGGTCCGTCGGTTGCAGTAGCCGCCGGCAGATTCGCCAGCAGCGGTCCGTTCCGCCCCCGGGCCTTCCCGCAGGGATCAACTCTGCCGGGAGCGACCCCCGCCCGAACGCCGAACATGGAGTGTGACGGAGGGGTAGAGGTGTGCCGAACGGAGTGCGGCAAACCGGGGGGTCGCTCCCGGCACGACCCAGCCCAGCTCGTTCGGGCGGGTCGTTTTCCGATTCGTCGCAGAACCACAGGAAGGAGAAGGCGAGAACGCCTCGACAGTGTGCAACGGGGAAGCGGGGAGAGATGTAACGGAGGGGTATGCGTCCCGGTTGCATCCTGTTTCGGGCGCTGGTTCGGCACGATTCGCCGCGTGAGCGAGTCGGGTGCGAGACGGTCGGCGTAGTGCGTGGAGTAGCAGGAAGCACGGGGTCGCTACAGCAACGGCCACGGCTGTAGCCGGAGGGGCAACGCTGAGCCGAGGTTCTCGCGGGCCGCGATTCGCAGTTGTGCTGGCCGCATGGGCTCAAGCGCTGGTGGTGCCCACCGCTCCGACCGTCTACTCTTCGACGTCATCCTCGCACTGCAGGTACTCCTCAATGGCGCGCAGCCTGCCGCCCTGCCGGTTGAGATCGGGATCCGCAATCTCGATGGCTACAGCTTCCAGCGCGTCGAGGATATCGGCCCGCGTCGTCTGTCGCGTCTCGGGCGCTTCGGCCAACTCTTGGCTTCCTTTCAGGACGCGGAGGAGGCCGAACCAGGAGAAGTACTGCCACCGGGCGGCCAAGCCGCGAGTTCCCGCGTGGAGCGTGCCGTGGTACTTGAGGCGGCTGAACAACGTGTTGTTGCCGCTCCCGGCCTGACCGACGTAGAGCAGCCGAAACTCACGATCGTAGAGGGCGTAGATCCCCAACTGCCCTCGAAAGTCCACGGGTTCGTTCTTGGCTTTGAGCCGGCCGAGCAGCTTCGCCTTGTTCTTGCCCCAATCGACCTTGTCGCGGTCCCAGAACAGCCCGTAGCTCTGGATCAGCTTGTGGTGTCTAGCCACGTGAATTTCCTTTCCGCTTTGGTGCGTCTCGTTTCAATCGAGGAATGGTAGCGGAATGGTCGTCGGGGACCCCGCTAGTGCCGCTGTTTCGGTTCGCGGCGGAGCAGTTCCAACTGCCGCGTGATCTTCTCCAGTTCCTTGAGGATCGCAACTCGAAAGAGGCAATTCACCTGATCGCGGAGGTCGGTCAGGTAGATTTCTTCTTTGAAGCGGGCCACGCTGTTCTCCTATCGTGCGTAGCGGAGTCGGGCGACAACATCACGGGATGCTACCTCCCCGCCGATGTAGTGGAGAACGCTCTGAGCCGAGAGCGGATCCGCGAGAGCGCCGCCCCACTTGCTAATCCGCGTGAACAGCGGCGCGTCTGGTTCGTCTCTCCACGGGTGGAATCAATCCAGTCGCGGAGCGCCTGTGCCGTCTCCTGACCTCGAAACTCCCAGTCGCCGCGCCCAGTCGGGTCCGGCTTGGTATGGGCGATCTTGAATCGTGCGGAGCCGTCGCTCCGGAAGTCCAAGTGACCGACCTTCGAACTGGGTCGGCGAGAGTTCGTAGAGGCGGCGTTCGCCGGTGAGCGGTCGTCGCGAGCGCGGAAGAAATCGCGTTCCTCCCGCACCGCGCTCGCCACTCGCATGGAACAACGTAGCGAAGCGGGCCGGTTAGGGCTTCGCTTCAGGCCCTCGGCCGCCCCGCAACTGCGTAGAGCGCCCCGCTCGCAGTGACGCCGTATCTCTGGGTGCGCGGGCCTTCTGGCCCGCATCAGGCGCGATGCCTCGAAGCGGCGAGCACGAGCTGATTCGGCCACGGGCGCTTCCCGGCAGAGCGGAGCCGGCCTGCGGCCGGCGCGTTCTCCGGCCGCCTCCGGCGGCAGCGGGCCAGAAGGCCCGCGCACCCAGAGAACGGGCGGCAGGCGGCGACACTCTCTACCGCAACCTGACTGTTCCATGCGCGCCAGCGCTGCGCGCGCAGCGCTGACTCCTAGCCGGCCACCGGCGTGCTGCGCGGTTCGCGCTTGTACTTCTCGAGCAGGGCCATCAGCCGGTCGACCACCTCGGGATGCTCCGCGTAGACGTTTCTGCGTTCGCCGATGTCCGCCGACAGGTCGTAGAGCTGGATCTCCGGCAGGCCCCTTTCGCGGGCCTCTTCGCGGGACACGCGGTAGTAGCCGCCGGAGCTCGGTGTGTCCTCCAGCTTCCACCGCCCCTGGCGGATCGCGTACGAGCCGTCGCCCGCCTGATACACGGTCGCCTCGCGGATCGGTGCGGACAGGGGCTCGCCGAGGAGCGCCGGAAGAATGTCGTAGCTGTCCTCGCTGGCGTCTTCCCGGAGACTCGTGCCGGTGATCCCAGCGCAGGTCGCCAGCAGGTCCGTCAGGCAGATGGTCTCGTCCGAGTGGGTTCCCGCCGGGATCCGCCGCGGCCAGCGGGCGGCGAACGGAATACGGTGGCCGCCCTCGTAGATGTCCGACTTGTAGCCCCTGTAGACGTAGCTGGGATAGTGCCCCTGCTGGTTCATTTCCTCGACCCCGATGTAGGGCGCGCACCCGTTGTCGGCGGTGAAGATGACCAGGGTGTCGTCGGCGAGGCCCTTGCGATCGAGGGCGTCGAGCACCTGCCCCACCGTGTCGTCGACCTCGAGGCAGAAATCGCCATAGGGCCCGAGCTCGCTCAGGCCACGGAACTTCTCCGAAGGGACGATCGGGATGTGCGGCGCGGTGAGGCCGAGAAAGACGAAGAAGGGCTCGTCGGGGCTCTGGGCCTCGATCGTCTCCACCGTCCGCCGGGTCAGCCTCGGCATGACCTCGTCGGCGCGGAAGTCGGCGTGGGCCGGGCCGAGGTTGTCACCGTAGCGCTCTTCACGAGTGTCCTCGGTCGTGAAGAGCAGGTCGTTCTCGACCGTACACTCCCCGAGGAAGCGATCGTCCTCGATGTAGATGTAGGGATGCATGTCGAGCGAAGCCGAGATGCCGTAGAACGTGTCGAAGCCGTTGGCGACCGGTCCGTTCTCGATCCGGCCCGCCCAGTCGACGTCGCCGGTGTACGAGCGCTGGTCGACGACTTCGTCGGCCTCGGGGAACCCGCTGCCTCCCCGCGCCGGCATGTCCATGCCCAGGTGCCACTTGCCGATGCAGTGGGTCCGGTAGCCGCTGTCCTTCAGGAGCGAAGCGACCGTCGTGCGCTCGGGCTCGATCAGGTGGCGGCTGTAGCCCCACAGCACGCTGCGCTTCACCCGGGTGCGGAAGCAGTAGCGGCCGGTGAGCACACCGTAGCGCGTCGGCGTGCACAGGGCCGAAGGCGAATGGGCGTCGGTGAAGTACCGGCCCTCGCGGATCAGACGGTCGATGTGCGCGGTCGGGATCTGCGAGTCGCGGTTCAGCCCGGTGATGTCGCCGTAGCCCATGTCGTCGGCCAGGATGAAGACGACGTTGGGCATGCGGTCGAGGTCCCGCTCGGAGCGCAGGCTGCACGCTACCGCCACACCGGCCGTCGCCGCTCCCACGGTCTTTAGGAATTCGCGTCGATGGGTTCGCTTCATCGCGGTCGTCTCCTGACCAGGATCATCCGTTGCGAGTATCCTAAGGCGTTCATGTCCCCAGATGGCCCCGAAGGCGTTCTCCAGGAGACCGCCAAGCCGGCGCAGCGCTACCTGGTGCCCGAGGGCACGAAGCGCTTCGACCCGCGGCAATGGCGCACGGCGCCGCCGGAAGACGCCCCGCGTCACAACGAACTCCGCAAGTTGCGGCGGCGCGCCGTGCGCGACATCAGCCGTCAACAGAGGCTGCTCTACGCCGAGAACCGCCGCGCGCTGCTGCTCATCTTCCAGGCCATGGACGCCGCCGGCAAGGACAGCACGATCAACGCCCTGCTGACCGGCGTCAATCCGGCGGGCTGCCAGGTCTTCAACTTCAAGCAGCCGTCGAGCGAGGAGCTCGACCACGACTTCCTGTGGCGCACCGCTCGCAGCCTCCCGGAGCGCGGCCGGATCGGCGTCTTCAACCGCAGCTACTACGAGGAGGTCCTCGTCGTGCGGGTCCATCCCGAGCTGCTCGAGAAGCAGAACCTGCCTCACCTGGACCCGAACGGCCTCTGGCAGCAGCGCATGGAGTCGATCGTCGAGCACGAGCGGCACCTGGCGCGCAACGGCACCGTGATTCTCAAGTTCTTCCTCAACATCTCCCGCGACGAGCAGAAGGCGCGCTTCCTGCGCCGGCTCGACCGCCCCGACAAGCACTGGAAGTTCGCGATCAGCGATGTGCGCGAACGCGGATTCTGGAACGAGTACATGAGCGCGTACGGCGAAGCGATCAGGTCCACCACGAGGAGCCACGCACCGTGGTACGCGATTCCCGCCGACAGCAAACCGTACATGCGCTGGGTGGTGGCCGACATCGTGCGCGACGCGCTCGCGCGCCTCGACCTGCACAACCCCGAGCCGTCCCTGGCCGACCTGGCCATGTTCGACGACATGCGGCGCAGACTCGAGGACGACTAGAAACCCGCCAGCCGGGCCGCTCGGCTATCATTCGCCGCCTACACGATCTTCACTCCCGGGGCCCCGACGCTCCGAACGACACGGGTCCCGACGCGGACCGGAAAGGCCACCATGAACCCTGTAACTGGGAAATCCCGCAACTTCCTCCTGCTCGCGCTCGCCGCCGCTCTGCTCGCCCTCGGCT
This sequence comes from Candidatus Multivorans sp., assembly GCA_965222875.1. GTDB lineage: Bacteria > Acidobacteriota > Thermoanaerobaculia > Multivoradales > Multivoraceae > Multivorans. The sequence goes on from CBDCVC010000002.1 coordinate 528,567, forward strand.
GCAGCGCCTACGGTGCGCCGGCCCTGCCCGCCGCCGTCGGTTCCTGGAACATGACGATCGAGACGCCGGTCGGCACCCAGACGCCGACCATCAACGTCACGGGCGACGCCAGCGGCCTGATGGTTGGGATGGCCTCGGAAGCTGGCGAAGTGGCAGCGACCGACGTCACCTTCGGCGAAGACGGCGCCTTGGGTTTCACGGTCGAAATCGACGCCGGTGGCCAGCAACTCACGCTGGTGTTCAGCGGCATGGTCGACGGCGACTCGCTGAACGGCACGTTCGCCACCGACTTCGGCGACATGACCGCGACCGCGACGCGCGCCGTCGAGTAGCTCCACCCCTCTCCTGTTCCGCCGGCTGCGGGCAAATCGCCCCATCCCCGGCAGCCTGATGGTCCTTGACAAATAGGACCAATCCGCTCCACTATCTCCCGACTCGGACAAGGCGACGTTCGTTGCCAAGCCCGGAATGGAGAGCGAGCGGACCAGACGGTTTGGTAGCCCACGCGGTCCGCCCGCCCCCGCAACCGGGGCCCGTGGGTCCAGAATGGGAGAGTAACGGATGAGAACCCGCACATGGAAGGCCGGCAGGCCGCTGGCTCTACTCCTGGGGGTGGCGGCCCTGGTTCTGTCGGCTGGCATTGCCGGCGCCCAGGAATCGACCGAGGAGCGCCTCGAGGCGTTGGAGGAGCAGATCGCTGAGTTGCGCCGAGCGATTGGCGAACCGGCTGCCGAAACACCGGACGAGCGCGTCACCGAACTGGAACGACGGATCGAGGTTCTGGCCGAAGAGATCGAGGAGCTAACGCTCGGCGAGGCAACGACCGAGAGCGCCGAAGACGAAGAGGGCCTCTACGGCCTGGGCATCGCGGCCTCCAAGGTCTACGGCGTGGAGGAGGGCCTGTCGATCGGCGGCTACGGCGAGATGGTCTTCGAGAGCTACGCGAGCGAGCGCGAGAACGGCGAGCCGACCGGCTTCGGAGACGTCTTGGACTTCCTGCGCGGCGTGTTCTACATCGGCTACAAGTTCGACGACCGATGGGTGTTCAACTCGGAGATCGAATTCGAACACGCCTCTACAGCCAAGTCCGGCAGCGCCTCCGTCGAGTTCGCGTACGTCGACTACCTTTGGAAGCCGCAGTTGAACTTCCGCACGGGGATTCTGCTGCTCCCAATAGGCTGGCTCAATGAACTGCACGAGCCGACTCTCTTCCCCAGCGCGGAGCGACCCTACGTGGAGCAGGTACTCATTCCCAGCACCTGGCGCGAGAACGGCGCCGGCATCTTCGGTGACGTCGGCCCTTTCTCCTACCGAAGCTACGTGGTCAACGGTTTGAAGGGCGCGAGCTTCACTTCGAATGGCCTGCGCGGCGGACGGCAGAAGGGCGCGAAGGCCCAGGCCGAGGACTTCGCCTGGACCGGACGGCTCGACTACACGGCGACCCCCGGCCTGATCCTCGGCGTTTCGGCCTACGTCGGGAACTCGGGCCAGGGACTGCTCGATCCCATGGGCCGCACGATCGACGCCCGCACCGAGATCCTCGACTTCCACTTCGACTGGAGCCACCGCGGTGTCCGGCTGCGCGGGCTGTGGGCGAAGGCCGAGGTCGGAGACGCTGCCCGTTTGAATGCCGCACTTGGCATTGCCGGCCGCGATTCGATCGGCGAACGGCTCGAAGGCCACTATCTCGAACTGGCCTACGACGTTCTTGCGCACCGCGGCGGGCGCGCCTCCCTGTCGCCCTTCGTTCGGGTCGAGTCCATCGACACACAGGTCCGCGTTCCGGCCGGGTTCGAGAGGGACCCGATCTTCGACCGGGAGATCCTGACCTGGGGCGCCGCCTGGCAGCCCATCGACCGGCTCGTCTTCAAGGTCGGCTATCAGGACTGGACCAACTCCGGCGGCACCGGGTTCGACGAGTGGAACCTGGCCATGGGCTATCTCTTCTAGGGCCTTGCGACGTGCCCCGGGGCAGGAAACCCGGGTGGCGCGATCCGCGCCGCCCGCGAACCACGCCGGGGACCCGTCATCGGGTGCCCGGATGGCACATCGCCGCGACGACGGCGGCACTGACGGTTCTGTTCGCGCCGATTCTGATCCCTCCGCAGCCGGCAGCCGCCAAGGTCTTCCTGACCCGAAGCGAGGCCCTTGAACTCGCGTTCCCGGACTGCCGCGTCATCCGGCAGACCCGCTACCTCACAGCAGAGCAGCGTCGCCGCGCGACGGAACTGGCCGGCGTCGAAGTCGAGTCGCGACTGATCGTTCAGTACGTCGCGTCGTGCAACGGCGAGCCTGCCGGCGCCGCCTACTTCGACGTCCACCGCGTCCGCACCCTTGCCGAAACCCTCATGGTCGTCGTCGACGCCGAGGGTCGCGTCAGGCGCCTCGAAGTCATGTCCTTCTTCGAGCCCGAGGAGTACATCCCGCGCCGCACCTGGTACGACCAGTTCCTGAAGCGACGACTCGACTCCAGGCTGCGGCTCAAACGGTCGATCCACGCGGTCACCGGCGCCACGCTGAGCGCGCGCGCCACGACGGATGCAGTGCGCCGGATCCTCGCGCTCGATCACGTGCTCAGAGAACTGCCGTCCCGGACCGGGGGGCTCGTGCCGTGAACCGCCTCACCGCCTGGAGCGTTCACACGTCGACCTTGCTGGTCGGTGCTACCGGGCTCGTGTACGCCTGGATGCGCTACTTCACGGCGCCGGCCGACGCGTTCGCGATCGTCGGCCACCCCTGGCAGCCGCACGTCCAGCACCTCCACCTCTGGACGGCGCCCCTGCTCGTCTTCGCCATCGGCCTGATCTGGCGCGACCACGTCTGGCGGCATTACCGCCGCCGCGTCCGCGACCGCCGCCGGAGCGGTCTATCGCTGCTGCTGGGCTGCGCCCCGATGATCGTGTCCGGCTACCTGATCCAGACCGCCGTCGGCGATCTCTGGCGGCAGACCTGGATCGCGATTCACCTGATCGCGTCGGCCCTGTTCCTTCTCGGCTACGGCGCCCACATGGTCAAGCCTGTCCGGGCCGCGATCGGCCGCCCTAGCGCCCGTTCCGCGGCGCAGCCTGCTAGAAGTCGTAGCGCAGGCTGACGCTCAGGACCCGGATGCCCGTGTCCTCGGTCTCCATCCAATAGGACACGGGCTCGCTGCCGTCGAGCCGGAGCTGGGACGGATGGCTACGCAGCCGGCGCCAGCCGTCCTCGTCGAGCGAGTAGAAGCCGTCGAAGTCGGTCCAGCGCGCCTCGAAGTCGAGGCTGACTCGATCGCCGAGTGCGAAGTTCAGGCCCGCGATGAGCTGGTAGCCGGTGAGGTCGTCGTCGAGCGTCGTCGTCTCGCTGGTGACCGTGCCGGCGAGGTTGCGGCGCACTTCCTCCTCATTGGCTAGGCCGGCGGCGGTCGTGATCGAGTCGGGATCGGTGTTCCGAGCCCACAGAGTGCCGTAGTCGATCTCGGTCGCCCCGAGGCCGACGCCGAGGCCGATGTAGGGTGTCCACCGTCCGCCGCCGCCGAAGTCGACATAGAGATTCGCGAACACGCTGTCCGACGTGACGCTGTTGATCCGCTCCTCGGCGACCTGGATCTCGCCGCCCAGTTTGGCGAACGTGGCGCCGGTGGCGCTGGCAACCGGCGCCGACTGGTCGTACTTCGAATCGCGGTGGAAATACTCCGCTTCCAGGCGCAGGCGGCCGCCAAAGTCATAGCCCAGGGCGGCGCCGGCGAATAGACCGCGGGCGCTGTCGAACGATGTCCGCCAACCGGCGCCGGAACCGCGATCGGGCGTGGTGCATCCTTCCACCTCGGCGTAGCGCGGATTGATGAACTCGTCGCATCGACTCGCTCGATCGTCGCTGTGGCCGACGAGGAAGACCCCCGGCGCGGCGTGGATTCCCATGCCGCTGCTCAGATAGAAGCCCTTCCGCTCTTCCGCCGCGGCGCTTCCCGCTCCGAGGGCGAACGCAACGCCGAGCGCCGCGAGCCGCATCCATCCCCATCCCTGCGATCGTCTCATCGTCTCGTCTCGCTTTCGCCCTCGCTCACTGCCGCCTGCTCGCCGTGGCCGCCGCCCGGCGGCCCGGGGTGCGGCGTGTTCATCGTGATCAGCACCACCGAGATCAGCATGCCGGCGATGCCGACCCAGAGCAGCGGGCTCACTTCGATCTGGCCCTTGGCGCGCGCCAGGGTGTAGAGAGCCGTGACCGTGACCGCGCCGCCGAACACGACCGGCATCACCGCGTAGGGAATCCGCGCCCCGCCGCTGAACATGGCGAGGGTCAGCGAGAGCGCACCCAGCGCGCCCAGGATGCCCGCGTAGAGACCCCAAACGCCGGACGGTCCCGTGATTTCGAAGCTGTCGCCCATGACTCTCATGCCGATCAGGCCGCCGACGATCGCGATCACCAGGTAGGCGATGCCGATGCCGACGTAGGGCTTGAAGGGCGACATCGTCTCGTCCACCAGGCGCGCCCGGCCCAGGACCGGGCCGTAGAGCCCCCAGCACAGCGCGGTGCCGAGGGCGAACAGGAAGGGGAGGAAGTTCTTCATCGATGGTCTCCAGGTGCGCTGTCAGACTGAGATCGCCCTCGCCGGAGGTTATCCCCTGAGCAGGGACACGGCAGCCGTCCGGCCCGGCAGACCGGTCACGCCGCCGCCCGGATGGCAACCGGCGCCTCCCAGCCACAACCCCTCGACCGGCAGGGGGTCGCCGGCCCACGCGCCCGCCGTAGGCCGCAGCCACAGGCTCTGGCCGGGGTTCATCTCGCCGTGGTGAAGCCCGCCCTCCGTGGCGCTGTACTCCGACTCGTAGTCCGCGGGAAGCAGCAGCGCGTGTTCCCGGATCAGACCGCCGACGCCCGGCGCCCAACGCTCAAGCTCGGCCAGCATCCGGTCGACGAGTTCCGGACCGGCCGAAGCCCAGCCACCCTCGACTTCGAACGGAAGGTGGTGCGCTGTCGCCAGCAGCAGATGCCGCCCGGTGGGCGCCAGTGACGGGTCGAGAGCCGTCGGCAGCGCCGCTTCGATCCACGGACGCTCCGGCAAGCGGCCGTACTTCGCCGCGTCGGCCGCACGCTCGATGTCGTCCGGATCCTGCGCCAGCACGATCCGTCCGGTGAGAGCCGGCCGTTCCAGACCCCGAAACGCGGGCAGATCGTCGAGAGACAGCGCCAGCCGTGCCGCGGCGCCGCGGTACTTCACCTTGAGCAGCCGGCGGACGAAACGGGGTTCAAGTTGCGGCGCGCCGACCAGGTCGAGGAAGGTGGCGGTGGGAGTCGCGGTCGAGATCACCGCCCCGGCTTCGATCCGCTCACCGTTCGCCAACTGCACGCCCGCAATACGGCCCTCCTCCACCAGGATCCGGGAGACGACGGCGCCGGTCCGGAACACCGCGCCGGAGGCTCCGGCCGAAGCCGAGAGCGCCCCGGCCAGCCCGGCCGCGCCGCCCCGCGCCCGCACCACGGGCGCCAAACGGTCGGATCCACCGAGAGCGCAGTGGTAGAGCAGCGGCCAGCCGGTGCCGTTCGCGCGCGGGCCCAAGCCGGTCGCCGGGAGCGCCAGGCCGCACAGTCCCGCAGCCAGCGCCCGGGTCTCGAACCACTCGCGCAAGAGTTCGTCGAGCGGCGCGGACACGAAGCGCAGCAGTTCCGGCGCGATCAGCAGACGCCCCATGTCGGCGAGTTCCGGCGGCCGGCACAGCAGCGGTTCGAGCGCCGCCGCCCGCTCTGCGAGTTCGGCGACGAACCGGGGCCAAGCGGCAGCGTCACGGGAACTGGCCCTGGCGAGTCCCTCAGCCGTCCGGTCGACTTCGGGCCAGAGCACGACGGCGCCGGAGTCCCCGGCCGACGGGACCGCCGCCACCGCCGGCGCCTCGATGAGCTCCAGGCCGTAGCGAAGAAGTTCGAGTTCCTCGATCAGGGAACGGCGGAACATCCCCAGGTCGTGGCTGCCCACGTCGACGCGGTGGTCGGGAATCAGCTCCCGGGTCGAGGCCAACCCGCCGAGTTCGCTCCGCGCCTCGAGCAGCACGACCTCCCGCCCGGAGCGCGCCAGCAGAGCCGCGGCTACGAGGCCGTTGTGGCCCCCGCCGACGATCGCGACCCGATCGCTCACGGCGCCTCCGCCCCGTTCTCGCCCCGCTGCAGGTCGTCGAGGATTCTGAGAGCCGCCAGCCGCCCCGGCCCCCCGGAGATGCCGCCGCCGAACTGCGTCGACGAGCCGCAGAGGTAGTAGCCCGGCAGGGGCGTCCGGAACGACGCGGCGGCCGGATCCGGACGCAACAGAAAGAGCTGCGACAAACGTAGCTCGCCATGGAAGATGTTGCCGCCCGGAATGCCGGCGATCGCCTCGATGTCGGGCGGCACCCGCACCTGCCGGTGCAACACCTGGTCCTCGATGCCTGGGGCGTACTCGGCCAGGGTCCGCACCACGGCATCGCCGAACGCGTCCCGCTGCTCGTCCCACGTGGTTCCCGCCAGCTCGTAGGGCGCGTACTGCACGAAGCAAGACACCACGCACTTTCCCGGCGGCGCCATGTCCGGGTCGAGGACCGAGGGGATGATCAGGTCGATGAACGGACGTTCCGAGAAACCCCCGTACTTCGCGTCGTCGTAGGCGCGGTCGAGGTAGTCGAGACCTGGAGCGATCGTGATCCCGCCCGCGAGGTGGGGTCCGGGCTCCGGCATGCACTCGAAACGCGGCAGTCCGTCGAGCGCCAGGTTGACCTTGCCGGCGCAACCGCTGCTCTGCCACCGGGCCACGCGGGCGAGTAGTGCCTCCCCCGCTCCGCCGGGAATGTCGTCGGCGTCGAGCAACCGGCCGAGACTGACCTGGGGCGCCGCCGACGAGACGACGACGTCGGCGGTCAGTTCGTCGCCGTTCGCAAGCACGACGCCGCGGGCGCGGCCGTCACGCGCCAGGACACGGGCGACCGGGCAATCCGTGCGGATCTCGGCGCCGTTGCCGCGCGCGGCCGACGCGATCGCCGCGGCGACGCCGCCCGTGCCGCCCTTCTGGAAGCCCCACTCCCGGTACACGCCGTCGATCTCGCCCATGTAGTGGTGCAGCAGCACGTAGGCCGAGCCGGGCGTGCGCGGCGACAGGAAGGAGCCGATGATGCTCGAGGAGGAGAGCGCGGCCTTCAGCGCGTCGCACTCGAACCATTGGTCCAGGAAGTCGGCCGAACTCATCGTCAGCATCTGCAGGAAGGAGCGCATCCGGTCCTTCGGCAGGTCGAGGAAGTAACGCGCGATGTCGGCCACTTCCGCCGACACACCTGAGCCGATCTGCTCCGGATCCTCCTCGACGCGGCCGGCGACCGCCGCCGCCAGTTCGTCCGGCGCCGCCCGCTGCAACCGGAACATCAAGTGCCCCAGACGGCGCATCTCGAGCTTGTACTCCAAGAGCGCCTCGGCGTCGCGCCGCGAGTGCCGGGCGATGTTGCGGTAGGTGCGCTGGGGGTCCGCCTCGCGCAGCAGGCAGTCGCCGCCCGGCAGCGGGTTCAACGTGCTCGCGGTCGGCACCAGGAACAGGCCGTGCCTTACCAGGTCGAGTTCGTGGATCACCTCCGGGCGCAGCAACGACACCAGGTACGAGAACACGCTGTAACGGAAGCCCGGAAACGCCTCCTCGCTCAGCGTGGCGCCGCCGATGACCGGACCGCGCTCCAGCACCACGACATCCAGCCCGGCCCGGGCCAGGTAGGCCGCGGAGACCAGACCGTTGTGGCCGGCGCCGACGACGATCGCGTCGAAGCGGCCGCCGGGGCGGGCCGGATCGGATGCGGGCGAGACGCCCGGGTGCCATCCGTGCGCCCGCTGACGGGCGCCCGGAGTGGTTCGCGGGTGGCGCGAGGACGCGCCACCCGGGTTCCCGGGTCCGGAACCGTCGCCGCCGCTCACGAAGCGTCTCCCAGGGCGGCGCCCATCGCCGTCTTGCGCGCCGGGTTGAAGAACGGCCGTCTTGCGACCCGGGCGCGGGCCCGTCGCCGTCCGTAGCCGACCGCGACCTCGAGTTCCAGAGCGGTCCCGAGCGCGGCCGCGTCGGCCCGCACCGTCGCCAGACCGATGTACTTCTTGAGCAATGGCGAGAAGAACCGCGTCGTGCACTGGCCGACCTGTTCTCCGCCGGGCGCGTACACGGGCGTCGGCGCCCGCGACGCCGGCTGGCCGACGACCTGCGGGCGCAGATCGATCTCGGACCACAGCCGCTCCAGCTCGAACCAGTCGACCTCGAGCCCCACCATCGCCCAGGCCGGTCCGCGCTCGCGCTCGCGTTCCAGCGCTCTGCGGCCGACGAAGTCGGCTTCCTTGTCGAGCTTCACGGTGAATCCCAGGCCCGCCTCGGCCGGCGTGACCTTGAGCACCTCGATCTCGGCGTGCGACGCCGACACGTAGTCGACGTCGATCAGCACCAGACCCGCCTCCACCCGGGCCATGTCGAGAGCCAGGAGGCCGGCGGGCTGCAGGCCGTGGGCGGCCCCAGCGACCGTGAGCGCATCCCACAACGCCTCCGCGTGCTCCGCCGCGATCCAGAACTCGTAACCGAGGTCCCCGGTGTAGCCGGTACGGGTCACCGTGACCGGCGCGCCGCGGGCGTCGCCGGTCAGGTCGCCGAGGTCACCGCCGGCCAGATCGAAGTAGCGCATCCGCACGAAGTCGACACCTTCCATGGCCGCTTCGCCGATCGCCCGCGCCCGCGGTCCCTGGAGCGCCAGCACCCCCAGGTCAGCGGAGACATCCCGCACCTCGACGTCCATGCCCCAGCCGCAGTCCTCGAACCAGCGCAGGCACGGCTCCGCGGCACTGACCAGGAACCGCTCGCGCTCCAGGCGCTGCACGTTGCCGTCCTGCAGCAGATGGCCGTCCTCGTTGCACCACGACGTGTACATGACCCGGCCCACGCGGCACTTCGTGAAGTCGCGCGTCATGACCCGGTCGAGCAGACGCTCCGCGTCCGGCCCGATGATCTCGTACTTGAACAGCGGCGACACGTCGATCAGGGCAGCCGTGTTGCGAATCGCCCAGTAGTCGCGATCGGGGGTCGGCTCGTAGCTCAGGGCGCAGGTGTAACCGGACCAGTCCCGCCAGGCGCCGCTCTCGCACAGAGCCTCCGTACGGCGATGGAACGGCGTCCGGAGCGGCTCCAGCAGGGACATGCCGTTGCGGCGCAAGGGACGCTCGCCGCCACCCAAGCCGCTCTCGGGCAGCCAACGGTAGCCCTGCGTCTCCGGGTTGCGGCCAACCAGTCCCTCCGCCTCCAGCACACCGAGCAGCCGGTGCGCCGTCGAGGGATGGAGTCCGTGCGCCGCGGCGAGGTCCGTCAGCCGATGCTCCGGCCGCTCCGCCGTGAACGACCGGTAGAGGGACAGCGCCCGCTGAATGGCCTGCGTTCCCTGCGGAGCCCGGCGCGGCATGGGAAAGATGATCTCACATGGTGGGAGAGCAGATGGCTACGGACCCACTACGCCTCATGGGGCGCTGTCTTCTCCTCCTCCCGAAACGTCCCGACGTCCTCTCCCGATAGCGGTAAGAACGCCACGCGCCTCGGCCAAGGTCCCGCCAAACTTCTTCAACCAGTCCTGCTCTTCGCCAACCTTGAAGCCAAGCCAAGAAGTATCAGTCGCTGCAGCGCCCGTGTGCTGACCCATGTGTCCGATCACGTACTGCTTCAGTACAGTCTTGGGGATTGCCCATGCATGCGCGTCGAAGGGAGAAATGCCCAAGGCGAAGAGGTAGTCGTAGTTCTGGTCCCGGATCTGCTGGAACTTGTAGCCTCCTGCCTTCCACAGGGTGGAGAACTTGATCTCTACTCGATGTCCCTCAATGATCCGGTCAGCCTCGGAGTCTGGAGACCTCTCAACCTCGAAGCCTTGGGCGAGGCACCACGCATGGACGAGTCGCTCGCCAATGGCACCGACCTGGCGAGAGGGTCGGCTCTTGATCCAGCCAAACGGACTGTCCTTCCACGGATCCGCTTCTGCCGTCACGTACTCGTCACGAAGTAGTTGAGCATGAAGCGCTAGGACATCTACGTCGGGATCCTGAATCACCGATGTCGCTTCGCTCATACCAGGAGTCCGAGTTGCTCGGATTGAGCTGTTTGAATCGGCAAGGCCTGCATTCCACTATCGACGTAACGCGTACCCTGCACTCCCAAACGCCGAGCCATCACCGAGATCGCCTCCTCGTTGCTGTCGACCATCACGAAACGCCGACCCATCTTTTGCGCTACAGCCGCAGTCGTCCCCGACCCGGCAAAGAAGTCCAGCACCCAATCGCCCGCCTGCGATGAGGCGCTCAGTATCCGGCGGAGAACGCCTTCCGGCTTCTGGGAGGCATAGCCCGTCTTCTCCTTGCCGTTGGTGGGCACAATGGTGTGCCACCAAACGTCTGTCGGGAGCTTCCCGCGCTCCGCCTTGGCCTTCGACACGAGACCGGGAGCCATGTACGGGATCCGTTCGATCGCATCCTGGTCAAAGAAGTAGCGGTCGGGATCCTTGGCGTAGACAAGGATCGTGTCGTGTTTCGCCGGCCATTTGCGGCGGGAGCGTCCACCGTAGTCGTAGGCCCAGATGATCTCGTTGACGAAGCACTCACGACCGAAGAGCTGATCCAGAAGGACCTTGCAGTAGTGAGCCTCCCGCTGGTCAAGATGCAGGTAGAGCGTGCCGTCGAGGGTCAGCAGGCGGCGAGCATGCTCCAGACGCGGCCCGATGAACCCGAGGTAGTCGTCAAAGGCGTCCCCATAGGAAGTCGTTCCGAGCTCGACTGTGCGGTATCGCCGGCCGCCGAACCCGAGCCTGTCGCCGTCGCCGGAACGGACCGTCGAAATCTCCGTCCGTTGCCGGACCTTGCCCGTGTTGAAAGGCGGATCGATGTAGATGAGCCGGAAAGACTCGTCCGGGAGCGCCGGGAGCACCTCGGCGTTGTCGGCGTGGACGACCCAGTCCCAGTTACCTTCAAGGCGAAAGGGCCCAGGCGATTCCTCACGCTCGCCGGTCTCCGGCTGCCTATCCTTCGCGCCTACTACCGAACGACGTTCCCGATCTTCCAGCTTTGCGGCTGGCGTTGTCACCCGATGCGCCCCGAGGTCCAACCCATGGGAGCAGTCTACCGCTCCGTCGCCAGTCCAGACCGCCCCTACCGGCCCCAGCGGTAGTTCAGACGCGTGTAGTAGTAGCCGCCGCTCAGGCCCCAGGGCGTGAGCTGGCTGTAGGGCAAGCCGAACCGCGCGGCGAACAGATCCATCCGATCGGAGAACGTATCGAACACGTTCTGGCCGCCGACGGAAAGCGTCGTGTCGCGCACCAGAGGCACGCTGACCTCCAGGTCGAAGATGGTCCGGCCGCCGAGGACCGGCGCGTCGGCCCGGCGCACGGAGCGGGCGTCGAGGTGGTCGACCCACGATCCGAAGTAGTGGAGGCGTCCCAGCACATCGACCGGCCCGATCCCCTGGTTGACGGCAATGTTCCACCGCGTTTTCGGCACGCCCCGTTCCAGGGCGAGCACGTCGCCGGGACCGAGCAGGTCGGAGTCCTTCGTGATCTCCGTCTCCGTGTGGTTCAGCGCCAAGCTGAACACAGTGTTGCCGCCCAGCGCCGGCGGCGTCCAGGCCGAGACGATGTCGATCCCCTGGGTTCGCGACGAGAAGTCGTTGATGAAGAACCGGAACGAGGACAGGGTGCGCGCAGAGGTGATCCCCTCCGACAGCAGTAGCGCGCGCTCTTCCTCGGCCAGCGTGAAGAACTGCGACAGGGCGAGCCGCCGGTCGACATCGATGTGGTAGTAGTCCGCCGTCAACGTGAAGGGCCCCGTGTCGACCACGAGCCCCGCCGTCGCGTTGGTCGACATTTCGGGCTCGAGGGCCTGGCCGCCCCGGAACTGCGCGGCGCGGAAGGTCGACGGCACGGTGGCGCTGTCGACCAGGTCGAGCGTCTCCGGGTTGATCGTCGACTGCACGTTGAACACGTTCTGCTGACCGGGCGTCGGGGCCCGGAAGCCGGTGCTGACGCCGCCGCGCAAGGACACGGTGTCGGTCAGTGCGTAGCGGGCCGAGAGCTTTCCGTTCGTCGTGTCGCCGAAGACATCGAAGTGCTCGAATCGCAGCGCGCCGCCGAGCGTCCAGCGGCCGTCCGGATCCCGCAGTTCCAGGTCGCCGTACACGGCCGTGTTCGCGCGGGTCCAGGTCCCGGCCGTGTAGTCGGGGAACCCCGGGAAGCCGTTGGAGCCCGAAACAAACCCCTGGGCGGCATACGGTCCGACCTGCCACGACGGCAGCTCCCCGGAGCGGATCGTGAAGCGCTCGTCACGCCACTCGGCGCCCCCGGCCACGTGAACGAGTTCGGAGACGGCGTAGGAGACGTCGACGTTCAGGTTGAGTTCGGCCTGCCGGTAGATACCCGGATCGAAGTCGCGCGGACTCACCGGCCCCAGCGAGGCGTTCACGGTGTTGAACAGGAGGAAGTCCGCTTCGTGCGAGCCGTAGCTGGCGCTGGCGTCCCAGGTGAGACCGCTCTTCGTGGTCCGGCGCACTCCGGCCACGGCCGACGTGTCGGTCATCACGCCACTGAAGTAGGGGGTGAAACCGCCCGGAGCGATCTCCTGGAAGGAGAAGCAGTTCGGGTCGGCGAACACCTGCGCCAGCGCGTCCTGATCCGGCCGGTCGTCGGTGATCTTCACGGTCGGGCAACCCGCTGAGCCGTCGCGCACGCCGTCCTGCGCGTCCAGCACGTCACCAATGAGCAGCGTGCGTCCCCCGTCCAGACTGAAGATGTTGGCGCGGGTGTTGGGATTGCGGTAGTAGAAGCCCTGCGTCGCCGTCTTCTCGGCGTAGTTCGCGTGACCGTAGACCTGCGCGCCGTTCGCGAGCAGTTTGCCGAAGTTGCCGAACAGCTTCAGGTCGTCCTCGTACTCCGAGTCGCCCCAGACCTGCGCCGGGTCGAGGACGTGCGTGTTGCCGGCGGCAATCAGCGCCGCCGCGTCGGCGCGCTGCACGCTGCGGCTGGTCGGGTCGGCGTTGCCGTACTCCATGCTGAGATGGGCGAACCCGTTCTCTCCCAGCGGCAGCCCGATGTCCCCCGCGATCGTGTACGCCTGACCGTCGCCCGCGCCGTAGACGCCGCTCTTCACTTCCAGGCTGCCGCCCGAAGGGTCGTCCTTGAGCAGGAAGTTCATCACGCCGGCGATCGCGTCGGAGCCGTACTGCGCCGAGGCCCCGTCGCGCAGCACCTCGACCTGGCGCAGCGCCGTCGCGGGGATGGTCGAGATGTCCGGCCCCTGCGTGCCGTCCGTCACGCCCCCGAACCAGACCAGAATCGCCGAGCGGTGCCGGCGCTTGCCGTTCACGAGAACCAGCGTGTGGTCGTGCGCCAGGTTGCGCAGACTGGCCGGCCGCACGAGAGATGCCGCGCCGCTGATCGGATGAGTGGCGACGTTGAACGAAGGCACCAGGTTCCGCAACAGGTAGTCGAGCGAGCTCGCGCCCTGGCTGACGACGTCCTCGATCGGAATGGCGTCGATCGGGACGGAGGACTCGGTCACTGACCGCGCCCGCGAACGGGTGCCAACGACCACCAACTGCTCGTCGAACTCCGCGACCACCTCGCCCTCCGTGCTCTCCGCTTCCACAGTGACGCCGTCGGCGGAGACGACGCCTTCAGCGCCGGCTTCCTGGGCCGGAACGGCCGCGGCCACCGAAAGCGCGACCAGCAACGCGATGAGCAGGCGCGGCATCGCCGGATGATGGCACATCAACAGCTAGGATTCGGTTCGTGATCCCGCGCAAGGCTCCCAGACCCCTGGACGGACACCTCTACACCGACCCGGCCATCTTCGACGAGGAGATGGAGCGCATCTTCTCGCGCATGTGGGTGTGCGGAGGGCGGCTCGAGGAACTCGACGAGCCGGGCAGCTTCGTGACCCGCGAGATCGGCGGCGAGTCGGTGATCGCGGTGCGCACCGCGGCGGGCGACGGCGTCGCCGGATCGAACGGCAACGGTGCAACAGACGCGAAAGGACACGGACTGGCAGCCTTCTACAACGTCTGCCGTCACCGCGGGTCCCGGGTCGTCGACGAATGCGCCGGCCGGACCAGGGTCTTCCAGTGCCCGTACCACGCCTGGACCTACGGTCTCGACGGACGGCTCGTCGGCGCGCCGCACATGGGCCAGGACTTCGACGCGAAGAGCGCGGGCCTCGTGCCGGTGCGGATCGGCGCGCTGAACGGCTTCTTCTACTTGTCGCTAGCAGCCGACGGGGCGCCGGTTACCGAGGTCGCCGCCGACCTCCCCGACCTGTCGCGGTTCACCCCGGACCGGCTGGTCCGGGGCGACCGGCACGAGTACGAGGCGCAGGCGAACTGGAAGATCCTGTGCGAGAACTACAACGAGTGCTACCACTGCGCGGTCGTCCACCCGGAACTGAACCGCGTATCGGACTACCGCAACGGCGGCAACCTGGAGACCGGGCGTTTCTTCGTCGGCGGTCCGATGACCCTCAACGACGGCTGCGACACGATGACGGCTACGGGCCGCAGCAACCGCCCCGATCTGCCCGCGATCGATGTCGCCGACCGGACCTCGGTGCAGTACTTCCACGTGTATCCCAACCTGCTGATCAGCCTGCACCGGGACTACGTGGTGACCCACACGCTGTGGCCGATCGAGGCCGGCCGCACCAGGATCGTCTGTGAGTGGCTGTTCGACCCTGACACGGCTGCGGCCCCCGGTTTCGACCCCAGCGACGCCGTGGACTTCTGGCATCTCGTCAACAGCCAGGACTGGAAAGTCTGCGCTCGTACCCAGTTGGGCGTCGCGTCCCGCGGCTACCGCCCCACCGCCTTCGAAGAGTCCGAAGCCTGCATCCAGGTCTTCGACGGCTGGTACCTGGACCAGATGGGCCTTTGAGCCGGAACTCCCGGCTGCCCCGCACTCCGCCACCCGATCAACGGCACTGAAGTCTGCTCATGTGGCTCCGTGAACACGCCCTGATCCTGGTCCTGTTCGCCCTCTACACGGGTGTCCTGATCCACCACGCCCTGATCGGCCAGCGGCGGACGCGCGACCTCGCCGACTTCCTGGTCGGCGGCCGATCGCTCGGCGGCGTGATCCTCGGCGTCTCGTTCTTCGCCACCTACGCCAGCACGAACAGCTTCATCGGCTTCGCCGGCAGGGCCTACGCCTCGGGCATCGCCTGGCTGCTGATCATCCCGACGGTCGTCATCCTGTCCTTCGTCGCCTGGGCCTGGCTGGCGCCGCGGCTGCGCGGCGTGACCGAAACGCTCGGCTCGGTGACGATCCCGGACTACATCGGCTTCCGCTTCAACAGCCGCCCGGCCCGCTTCGTCGCCGCCCTGATCGTTATCTTCTCCAGCTTCCTGTACATGACCGCGGTGTTCAAGGGCATCGGCTCGCTGCTGGTCGAACTGCTCGATCTGAGCTACGGCATGTCGCTCTTCGTCGTCGTCCTGATCGTCTGCCTCTACACGATGATCGGCGGCTTCCACTCCGTGGCGCGGACCGACTTCGTCCAGGGCACTCTGATGACGCTCGCCGCCGTGCTCATGTTCTTCGCCATCACCCGGGCCGCCGGCGGCATCGGCCGCCTCGCCGACCTGGCCCAGATCGGCGACGGCGCGCTCGTCCGCTGGGACACGGCGCAGCCTCTGGGTCTGCTGATCGGCGTCGTCTTCGCCTCCACGGTCAAGCTGGTCGTCGAGCCGCGCCAGCTCTCCCGCTTCTACGCCCTGGAGACCGAGGCCGCCGCAAAGAGCGGCCTCGTCGTGTCGACGTTGAGCTTCCTGATCGTCTTCAGCCTGCTCGCGCCGCTCGGGCTCTACGCCCACTTCGTCGTCGGCCAAGGGATAGCAGACACCGACCAGGTCATCCCCATGATGCTGAGCGACCCGGCCATCTTCCCGCCGGTGGCCCAGGCGTTCCTGTTCCTCGCCCTGGTCTCGGCCGCCATGTCCTCCCTCGACAGCGTCCTCCTGGTCATGGCCTCCACCGCACAACGCGACCTGCTCGGCCTGCTCGTCCCCGCCGACGACCGGCACGCCGTCCGCAACACCCGCATCTGCGTCGTGCTGTTCGCCGCGATCACCGCCGTGCTCGCGATCGACCCGCCCGGCGGCATCGTCGAACTGACTTCCTTCTCCGGGGCGCTCTACGCCGCCTGCTTCCTGCCCTCCCTGGCCCTTGGCCTCACCTGGCGCCGCGGCAACGGCCAGGCCGCCCTCTGGTCCTTCGCCACCGGCGGCGGGACCCTGGGGCTCTGGATGCTGCTCGACATCCAGGGCATGCACGCGGTGTTCCCGGCGATGGCCGTCTCGTTTGCCGCCTACTGCATCGCCGCCTTGACGGCGCCGGAGGCCAAGGCGGCGAAGGGGCTGTTCGGGTAGACCATCATGCGATTCATCGGCGCCCTCGAAGCCAGGGTTCATCTCTCCCGCCTCCTCGATGCCGCCGAAAGGGGTGAGGTCATCACCATCACCAAGCGGGGAAAGCCCGTCGCGCGGCTCATGCCTCCCGCGCCGGCAGATCGCAGAAGGGCCGCAAGAGCCGTATCCAACCTCCGCTCACTGCGCCGGCAGATTGGCTGGTCTGGGACCGTTGAAGAGATCCTGGCTCTCCGCGATGCCGGACGCCGATGAACGCTCCCGTGCTGGACTGCTCACCGGAACCCGAGCGGATCCGGCGCATGTCTATTCGATGATGCTACCGGCGTCGGTTCTTCTTCGCCTGCTGAACCGACCTGTAGTACGCCCCCAGCCGGCGATCCTCGGCCCGGCGAGACACTTCGTCGCGGCGCTGCTCCAGGCGGCGCTGTTCTTCCCTGAGCTCGTCGTAGTTCCGCAGCCGGGCCGGGTCCAGCGCGCCGGCCTCGATCGCCGCTCGAACCGCGCAGCCCGGCTCCCGGCCGTGGCCACAGTCGCGGAAACGGCATCCGCGCGCGAGTTCTTCGATGTCGTCGAAGGTCTCTTCCAGGCTGCTGTCGTCGTCCGCCCAGAGCTGGAGTTCACGGATGCCCGGGTTGTCGATCAGAAGGCCGCCGCTCGGCAACTGGACGAGGCGCCGGTGGGTGGTCGTGTGGCGTCCGCGGTCATCGCCCTCGCGCACCGGCGCGGTGCGCATCACTTCCTCGCCGCAGAGTGCGTTGAGCAGGGTCGACTTGCCGGCGCCGGAGGCGCCGACCATGGCGACCGTCCGGCCACGCGCCAGGTGGACCGCGAGAGGCTCCAGGTTCTCGTTCGTCAGCGCGGTGACCGCGACCACGGTCGTTCCCGGCGACGCTTCCGCGGCCTGCTCCCGCATCGCTTCCGGATCGGCGGCGAGGTCCGCCTTGGTCAGCACCACGACTGGCTCGGCGCCGCTCTCCGTGGCCATGGCGACGAAGCGCTCCAGACGCCGCAGGTTGAAGTCGCCGTCGAGGCCCATGACCAGGAACACGGCGTCCAGGTTCGCGGCCACGACCTGCTCCTCGGTGCGCGCGCCCGCGGCCTTGCGCGAGAGCCGGCTACGCCGGTCGAGCACATGGACGATCCGCGGGTCGACGCCCGTTGTCGACGCCGTCTCGACCACCACCCAGTCGCCCACCGCCGGACTGCCGGAGGCAGCGCGTCGCACGCGCTTCAGAAGCGGGGCGTCGACTTCGCCCTCGGCGGTCGCCAAGTGATAGACGCCGCGAAAGATCGACACGACGCGCGCCGGGAACAGCCGTTCCGGGGCCGCCGCCGACTCCAGGAAGCGACGGTAGGAGTCGGCGAAGTCGGGCGCCCAGCCCCACGTCTCAAGCGCCGTCTCGTTCACGCTGGCCACTACGTCAACCGCCGCTTCGGGTCGAGCGTGTCCCGGAGCCAGTCGCCCAACAGGTTCGACGCCAGGCACGAAGCCATGATCGCCAGACCCGGCATCGTGATCAGCCACCAGGCGACCTCGATGAAGTTGCGGCCGTCGGCCAGCATCCCGCCCCACGAAACCTGGGGTGGCTGAATGCCGAGGCCCAGGAAGCTCAACCCTGCCTCGAAGACGATCACGCTGCCGAACTGCAGGGTCGCCAGCACCAGGAGCGTGTTCAAGACGTTCGGGGTCAGGTGCCGGATCAGGATCATCGGACTCGAAACGCCCGCCACCCTGGCCACGGTGATGAAGTCCCGCTCACGCAGGCTCAGCACCTCGCCGCGCACGATCCGCGCGTACCAGGTCCAGTAGGTCAGAACGATGATCGTGATCACCATCCCCTCGCCCGGCGGCAGGACGGCGGCGAACAGCATCGCCAGCGGGATCGCCGGAATCGACATCTGGATGTCGATCAGCCGCGAGATCAGGGCATCCGCCACGCCGCCGAAGTAGCCGGCGGAGATGCCCAGCGCCGCGCCCAGGCCGCCGGAGAGGGCGATCGCGTAGGCGGCCACCGTCACCGAGACACGGGCGCCGGCAATGATCCGGCTCAGGATGTCGCGCCCCAGCATGTCGGTTCCCAGGGGATAGGTAAGGCTGCCGCCGGAGCGCCAGAACGGCGGCGTCATCGACTCGGCGAGTGCGATCTCGGAGGCCTCGTGGGGCGCCAGCCAGGGACCAGCGACGGCGCAGAGAAGCACCAGTCCGAGCACGACGCACGAGACAACGGGGAGCCGCCGACTTTCGAGCGCACCCTTCATCGAACCACCGCATTCGTCTGGAGACGCCGCTCAGCCATGGCGGATCCTCGGGTCGATCAGCCCGTAGCTCAAGTCGACCAGGAGGTTCACGACGACGAAGATGACCGCCGAGAGCAGGACCCCTGCCTGCACGACCGGGAAGTCGCGCGCGAACACGGCGTCGACCACGGTGCGGCCGACGCCCGGCCAGGCGAACACGACCTCGATCACGAAGGCGCCGCCGAGCATGTTGGCGAAGTAGACGCCGATCATCGTCGCCAGCGGCACTGCCGCGTTGCGCAGCGCGTACCGCCAGATCACGGTGCGCTCCGGCAAGCCCATCACCCGTCCCGTGCGGATGTAGTCGCTGTCGAGGATGTCGAGCATCGACGAGCGCAGGGTGCGGGTCATCGCCGCCACCGGGTACCAGCCGAGGGCGATTGCCGGCAGCACGAGGTTGAGCGGCCCGCCGCGACCGAAGGCCGGCAGCCACTGGAGCCGCACCGCCACGTACAGGATGAGCAGCAGACCGACCCAGAAGCCGGGCATCGCCTGGCCGAGAAGCGCCAGCACCTTCGCCAGACGGTCCACCCAGCGGCCGCGATAGACCGCCGAGAGCACGCCCAGGGGCACGGCCAGGAGAAGCGCGAACAACAGCCCCGCGAAGGCCAGTTCCAGGGTCGCCGGCAGGCGCTCGAGCAACAGCGGCATCGCCGGCGCCTGCCACTGGTACGACTCGCCGAAGTCGCCGGTAAACGCATCCCGCAGGAAGACGAGGAACTGGACCGGCAGCGGGCGATCGAGCCCCAACGCCTCGCGCATGGCCGCGAAGTCCTCCTCGGAAGCCTCCATCGGCAGCAGCAGCGCCACCGGATCGCCGGCCAGCCGCTGCGCCACGAAGACGATCAGGAGGGCGCCGAGTACCGCGACCGCGCCCTGCCAGAGGCGGCGGATCAGGTAGGCGCGCATGGCTCCGACGTCACCGCTCCGACCCCACTTCTTCGTGGAGTTTCGCCAGCCCGATGTCCCGCATCATGCGCCAGTTCGCCTGCGGCCAGGGCACGAAATGCAACTTGTCGCGCCAGGCCAGAGTGACGAGCGGTCGGTAGGTGGGCACGCCTCCGGCAACCCGCTCGTGCTTGAGCCGGGCAAGCTCCCGAATGAGAGCCTCCTTCGCCTCCGGTTCGACGGTCACCCGCAGAGTCTCGACCATCTCGTCCAGCTCCGGATCGTCGTGGTAGGAGTACCAGCCCCAGCCATCGCCGTACGAATGCAGGTGCCCGGACCACGGGTCCGTGGGATCGCCCAGCGTGCCGTGGCCCCACATCCAGCTCGCGATGCCGTTCATCTCGGGGCGGGCGTCGCGGCGGCCGAGGTTGATCCAGGCGCCGTACTCGAGCTGGACGATCCGGCAGCGAATGCCGGCCGCTGTCAGGTAGGCGAACATCGCCTCGCCGACTTCCTTCAGATACGGCTCGCGCGGCGTGGTCAGGTTGTAGCAGTTCACGTTGAGCCCGCGCGCGTAACCCGCTTGGCGCAGCAGCTCGCGCGAGCGATCCGGGTCGAAGGCGTAGGGCTCGAGCGCGGGGTCGTACCCCGGCACGCCCGGCGTCAATTGCGCGGTCCGGATCCCCTGCCCGTGGAGGATGTACTTGATGATCGCGTCGAAGTCGATGGCGTGCGCCACCGCCCGGCGCACCCGGACATCGGCCAGCGGGCGCCTCCGATCGAGTGCGTTCAGGGCCAGAAAGAGGTTGTTCGCGGTCGGAAGCGACGCAACCTCCACCCCGGGCATGCGTTCGAAGTCGGCGACCTGGGCTGGCGGTACGGCGTCGATCCAGTCGACGGCCCCGGTCTTGAAGGCGGCGACCCGGGTCGTGTCCTCGGGGATGATCTTGATCGTCAACCGGCGGATGCTCGGCAATGCATCGGGCTTCCAGTAGTCGTCGAACCGCTCTACCACGATCTCCTCGCGCAGCCTGCGCGACACGAACTTCCACGGCCCGGTGCCGATCGGATGCGCCTGCACCCCTTCGTCGCCGACCTCCTCGTAGTAGCGGCGCGGAATCGCCCACAGGTCGAGGTTCAGGGGCAGCAGCGCCGAGTCCGGCAGGTCCTTGAAGGCGATCTCCAACTCGTAGTCGCCCAGGACCCGCACGTCATCCACATGCCGCCACCGGCCCGCCTGGCGCGAGAGGCTCGGATCACGCTGGCGGAGATAGCAGTACCGGAGGTCGTGCGCCGTGAGTTCTTCCCCGTTGTGGAACCGGACGCCGCGCCGCAACTCGACGCCGATGAGCCAGACCCCGTCGCGCTCGAACAACCGCCACGATTCGGCCAGCCAGTTCCGCTGCTTCAGGTCCGGGCCCGTGGCCAGCAACTGCTCGTAGAACAGCGCCATGAAGTACTGGTCGACCCCCGCCGAGGTGCGCGTGGGGTCGATCTGCGTCGGTTCGGCGGCAAAGGCGACCACGACGTGAGCGTCGTCGGCGTCGCCGCCGTCCTCGGCTGCGAGCGGAAGCGGCAGCAGGTAGGCAGTGCACATTCCCGCCGCCACAACTCCAATTCGCATGGAGGAAACCTACCGTAAACAGGGAGGGTCCCGGAGCACAAGCCAAGCGCCACCGCACCTCAGCCAACAAGCGCAGCGACCGCCTCTAGTGCGACCAGGGATCCAACAGAGGCACGTTCAGAAGCTTGAAGTCCCGGACGTTCCTCGTCACCACCGTCATGCCGTGCCGTCGAGCGACCGCAGCGATCTGGGCGTCGACGACCGGAAACGGCAGCCCCGCCCGGTCCCCGGCTGCCAGCAAGTCGCCCCAGATCACCGCCGCCTCCGTGTCGAAGGGCAGGATGCGACCCCTGAACTGCCTGGCGAGGTCGTTGCGAATCCAGGTCTCGAGCATGTGCCTCCTGCCCTCATCCGGGTGCTTGCGCGCACCGCGCACAAGTTCACCCAACGTGAGGACGGAAAGATGGACATCCGCCGCCCGATGCTCCAGGAACCAGACCGTCACCCGCGGTTCAGGGCGGGCCTTCATACTCTCGCTGACGACGTTGGTGTCGAGAAGGTAGGTCACTCCAGGTCGACTACCCGCCCCGTGGAGCGGTCCCGTTCAATGTCCAACTCCACGCCGCCCAGCGGCGACGAACGGAGGAAGGCCAGCAGTTCTCTTCCGGTTTGCGCCTGAGGCGCCGCAACCGAGGCGGCAATCCGTCCACGCAACGCCTCCGCAGGCCGGCCGCCAACCCGGAGCGTGCGGGCGACTTCGCGGACCAACGCCGCGTCCTCGGCCGGCACGGTCACTTCGACCCTCCTTGATCCTTCCGCGATCGCCTTCCTGCGATGGCGCCTCACTCGCTCCCTTGACGTGTCGCTCTTTGCAGGCTCAGCCACAGGTATCTCCGGTAACGTTTCCGGGAAGCTAGCGCGTCGCTGGCCAGAATGTCAACTCGGACAACGGTCGCCACACTCAACCGCTGGACAAGGCGTCGAGCACGGAAGAGAATGAACCCTACAACCCCTTCGATTCATTCGACTTCGGTCTCGGCGGCGGTGTCCGTCATGCGGTCTGCCGCTGCGCTCCTTCGACGTGCGCTCCCATCGCCACTCCCGTATCTCCACACGCCGGCGGATCCCGCTCCTGCTCGCCGCCTTGCTGGCCGCGCCCGCGAGCGCGCAGATGGTCGAGCGCGTGGTCGACGGCGACACGATCGTCGTGGAGGGCGTCGGCAGCGTCCGCCTGATCGGCGTCGATACGCCGGAAACCGTCCACCCGAATCGGCCGGTCGAGTTCTTCGGCAAGGAAGCCAGCACCTTCACGAAGAGGATGCTCGAGGGTAGACGGGTCCGCCTGGAGTACGACCAGGAGCGGCATGACCGCTATGGCCGCACCCTCGCCTACGTCTATCTCGCCGACGGCACGTTCGCGAACGCGGAGATCATCCGCCGCGGCTACGGCCACGCCTACACCCGCTTTCCCTTCCGCCACCTGGAGAAGTTCCGCCAACTCGAGCGGGAAGCGAGAACGAGCCGCCGGGGGCTGTGGGGAACCGCCGTCGGCGGGAGTGCCGGCAGTTCTCGTGATGAACCAGCGGGCCTTCCCAAGACCGTCTACGTCACGAAGACGGGCGCCAAGTACCATCTGGACGGCTGCCGTTTCCTGAGCAAGAGCAGGATCCCGATGCCGCGGGACGAGGCTGTGCAGCGCTACGAACTGTGCGGCGTCTGCGCCGCGCAGTTGCGCTCGAAACGGTAGCGAGAACTGGCCCAACCATTTTGGGGCAACTCATAAGCGACCGCCAACGTGGTACTTTTCGGGACGGCGCAGCTTCCATGTGCCCCTTGCGGGCAGCCCTTGTGTCTGCCCGGGGAAGGTGCGCCACTGCCTTGGTAGCGGAGTCGGGTCACCACACTGGTGAACGGGGTACGCTCGCAGGCTCCCATCCCGGCTCTTGCGACGAGGCAAACACGCACAGTTCCCGCCGGATCGCTGGACGCGGATCCGGGCATCCGGCCGGCCCCGCGCCGCGAGCGCCGTCGCCAACCAACGCGCCTACCGGTCCTACGCCCGCAAGTTCGGCGACGCCGAGTTCATCTGGTCGAAGAACCTCAACCAGGACAACCTCGTGCTCTGCCGGGCTGCCGTAGACGGCCTCTGCACAATCCGGCGCCCCCCGGCTCGCCGGCCGCAAGGTAGCGTGGCTGGGCTGGGTTCCCGAATAGACTCGGCACATGGCTGAACCGGTCGCCAAGCCCGCCCGACAGATTCCGGACGACGACCCCCTCTTGCACCGGGAACGCGCTGAGGGCCGCGCCGAGGGCCGCGCCGAGGAACGCGTGGACATCGTACGGAGCGCGGTACGCGATGCGTTCGCCGCGCGCGCCCTGGCGATCACGCCGGCTCTGCGGACGTGGCTCGACGAAGTCGACAAGGCCCCGGACGCGGCCGCGATCATCAGCCTGGCCTGGGAATGCCGAGACGCGGACGACTTCCTGCGCCGGGCCCGGTTTCTGACCGACATCCGAGACGCCTGAGAGCTACGGCGAAGCCCCCCGGGTAGCCGAGCCCGAACGGCCGCCGCAAGGGAGTCGATAGCGGCGATTCCGGGTCAGGACGCAGCAGGAGAACCGAAGAGGCGGGGCTTGAAGTCCGGCTCGTTCACGATGCTGGCGCTGCTGCCCGTCGCGCGGATCACGAGCAGTCCCTTCCGCATCGCGTAGCGGATCGTCCCCTCGTGCGCCTTCAGGAACGCCACCGCTCCGTACAACCGCCGGGCCCGGTAGCCCCGGAACAGGTTGGGAAGCTCGTCCAGCAACTCCACGAAGTCCGCAATGTGCTCGGGCTTCAGCGTGGTCTTCACCTCCACGGCGACCGCCTCTTCTCCGTTGGCAGCGAACAGGTCCACCTCCCGCAGCTTCGGATCCCGGGACAACCGAATCCGGGAGGCCACTGCTTCCACCTCCACGTTGCGCTCCTGGAGCAGCTTCACCAGGTCCCCTTCGACGAGCGACTCCATCAAACGGCCCCACTGGCTCGTGAACAGATCCTCGGCGCGGCGCAGACTGCGCTCCGTTTTCCGCGCCTCCGCCCGCAACTCCTCCATCTGCTTGCGAGCCTTCTTCCGGTACTCCTTCTCCGCCTTCTCGTTCTCCTTCTGGCGTATCGCCACCTGGCGGAGAATCTCCCAGATCTCCTCCGGCGTGGCGGGGCGGCGTTCGGTTTCCGTGGCGGTCATGATCAGTTCCTTCTGCTGTGATTCTAGACTGGGCGGGTGCTTGGGTGCCACCGCATCGCCGTCGATCGCGGCGCCCGGGCGCACATGTTCCCTCTTCTGATATGGACGCAAAACCGCTGCAGAACCCGGTGTTGCCCCGGCCGACGTTGAAGCCGCCGGAGAGGGAGATCGGAGTAGCATGGCCCCATGAACTGGCGAGAGCACATCACCGTCGATCCCGAGATCTGCCATGGAAGAGCCTGCATCACCGGCACCCGAGTGCTTGTCGCCGTGATACTCGACAACGTGGCGGACGGCCTGAGTCCGGAGGAGATCGTCCGGAGCTACCCTTCGATCACCACGGGTTCAGTGCGAGCGGCCATGTGCTACGCGGCAGAGCTGGCGAAGGAGCGGGTGGTGGCTCTACCCGGATGAGGTTTCCGGCATGCGCTTCAAGCTCGACGAGAACCTCCCCGTCGAACTCGCGAGCCTGCTCCGCCGTTCCGGGCACGATGCAGCAACGGTTCTCGACCAGGGGCTTGGCGGCGCCAGAGACCCTGAGCTCGCATCCGTCTGCAGCGAGGAAGGTCGCGTCCTCGTCACCTTCGACACCGACTTCTCCGACATCCGAACGTACCCTCCGAAGGGGGATTATCACCCAAAGTCACATTCCCCCGCGCCCGCGCACCACTGAGACGGGCGGAAGCTCCTAGCCGTCCTTGTCGACGAGCCGCACTGGCCGCAGTACCTTCCGCGCTACCTCTTGGGGTGTCGCCCCGTCTTTGATGCGCCATCGCGCTTCCTTCTCGGCCTTCTTGGGCTGGTAGCTGGCAGGCTGGACTTCTACGCGGTCGGGCTTCCGCAGGGGCTTCTTCATGGCCGGGAGGGTATCAAGCTGGAGGCGCACCTACGAAGGCACGATGCGGTGGTCAGTAGAGAACCGGTCTGTGGCCTCAGTGTTGCATCCAGCCTGACGAAGAAGAGATCGGACAGTCGGTTCTTCGAGGAGTTCCGCCTTAGGGATCCAGACTCGGAGTACCGAACCGCTCTTCCGGTAGAGCTGCGTCCGAGAGGTCTCCTTCTTGCCGTACCGGAACCCCAAGTTCCTCAGGAATGCCACAACGTCATGTCGTCTGAACATCGGGCTGCGCCAGCGGGATGAAGAACGGCAAGTCGAAGATCGCATCCTTGTCGGGTTCTCCGATCACGGACCATCCTTGGTGACGCAGGAAGGAGTCGAACTCGCCCTTCTCACACAGATCTTGGAACAGCAGGTTCTGAACGGCACCGATCTCCTCTGCCATCTCAGACCAGGAGCCGGTCTGAAGCGTGATGCCAAGCACGTCGCAAATGCCAACGCAGATTCCCGTCTCGGAGTTGCGCCCGACCAGCCATTCAACCTGCCCGTCGATGCGCACGACTCGGCAGCGAGTCGCCTTGAGGGTCGACTTACCCATCGGGTGTCTCCTTTGGGGCGTTATGGCCTAGCGTGACGGACACGTGTATGGCCAAGAGAGTGGTCAAGAACCCTACCACCGATGGTTGTCGCGCTGGCCGATTTGCCGTCAGCCGTCATGCCGAGCGCGCGCCGGACGACAGGCCGTTGCGGGCGGTCAGGTCACGGTAGCGGAGCCGCTTGTGCTCCATGCCGATCACCAGATCGTGCATCTGCTCAAGCGTGTCTTGCTCGCGGGTGTTGTGGCGCCCGCTGAACTCCGCGACGTAGCGGTGCAAGTGCTTGGCGCTCATCTTGTGGTAGACGCCGACGTAGCCGCGCTTGAGCATCGACCACAGGCTCTCGATACCGTTCGTGTGGACTTTGCCGTTGACGTACTCACCTACCGAGTGCTTGACGGTGCCACGCTCGTACTCCGTCAGGCCGTTGTAGGCCCCGGTGTCGTCCGTGTAGACCGTCGCGCCGGGTTCGACGTGCTCGCGGACGAAGCCAGCCAGCGTCTCGCCGTCAGTCGAGCGGACGACCCGCGCCGCAACTTGCTTCGTCTCCCGGTCCTTGACGCCGACCACCGCCGTCTTGCCGACTGTGCCGCGCCCTTCCAGCGTCTTCCGCTTCTTGGCGTGCATGTTCTTCCGCTTGCCGCCGAAGTACGCCTCGTCGGCTTCGACCGGACCGCCCAGCTTCTCTACGCCCTCGTCGCCGTACGCTTTGCGGAGCCGGTGGAGCAGGTGCCACGCGGACTTCTGCGAGATGCCGAGTTCACGGTGCAGCCGCATCGACGAAATGCCCTTGAGGTTCGTTGTCAGACTGTAGATGGCGATCACCCAAGGCCGGTAGCCGAGCTTGCTGGAGTGCATGACCGTCCCGGTCCTGAGGCTGAACATCGGCTTGTTCGGGCAGTCCCGGCAGCGGTGCGTCATTGTCCGGTGCTTGATGCCGGACTGGACGTTGAACGAGCCGCAGTGCGGGCAGAACGGGCCATCGGGCCAGCGCTGCGCCTCGAACCAGCGCCGCGCACGCTGCTCGGTGCCGAACATCTCCATGATGTCGAAGAACGTCAGACCCTGCCGGTACGCCTTGCCGGGTCGCTTGCTGCCGCTGCTGATCATCGTCCTCGCCCTTCCGCTCAATGTGACTTTATAGTAGCACACGAAGCGGAGAAGTCAAGTCAAAGGGCCGGGGCTATCCCCCCGGCCCGTCTGATACGTTTGGGCGGTCCGCTGAATTCGGCGGGGCCGGACGCCACGCTAGCAACGTGGTGACCTCCTAGGGTTCGGGTTCGACTCCCGCAGCGGACTCACTTGGCGTTGTCAGGTGATCATGCCTCCGTAGCTCAGCTGGATAGAGCGGTCGCTTTACTCACGGCTAGGTCCTGGGTTCGAGTCCCAGCGGGGGCACCACACGACGAGCATTCTGCCGTCGTGGCCATCGTCGCTCAAGGCATTGAATGACGGAACGGAGGACGAGATGCCCGAACAGGACACCTTCTTGGCCTTGCTTCACGAAGAGCGGGAGAAAACGGTCAGCAAGTATGACAAGGCGCAGGCTGCTGCCGACACACTCAGGCGTGAAGTCGAAGCCTATGACCTACTGATTGCGCGACACACACCGAGGAAGCCCCGCAAGCGAAAGCCCGTCGATCTACACGTCACCACTGCCGAGATCGAAGGCATGAAGCTGGAACCCGCGCTGCTCTACATCGCGGACCGCAACGACGGTCTGATCAAGAGCACGCCGGCTCGTCAGCTACTGACGGACGCTGGCATCCTGAACGGCCGCGGCGAACAGCAACTCTACCACTTCCTCAGTAACTCGCCTCGCTTCGAGAACGTCCACCGTGGCCTCTACAGGGTCAACGTCGCGTGGCAACCCGAGGACGAGATGCACTCCAACGAACGGGACCTGCTTCACCAGTACCGGGGAGAGAACTAGGCCATCGGGGCCAGTGACGGCCCGGTTGCTCTAGTTAGTGTCTGCCAGAAAACGCCGTTCCGTGGGGACTCCGGAGCGAGTCTGAGGCTGTCCGCAGGCGCAAGAGACCGGCGCCGGGTCTTTGATCGGCTGCGCCGGAGCTTCTTGCGGGTTCTCGGCGGCGATTTCCGCCGAATGGCGCCCGTTCGGGCACGGCGGCGCCTCCGACTCGAACGGTCGGTCGGCAACGGAGGGTCCGGTGACCCTCAGGCGGCCCGTCGTCGTTTGCGTTTTCGTTCGAGCGTGTGCAGCAGCCGACCGAGACGGTGCAGGTTGGCGGCGAGCACCGAGAGAGCGACGGTGCGCTCGAAGCCCGTGGCGCCGCGGCTTCGGACGCGGTCGAGGCCGCGATGCTCCAGAGCGTTGATGGCGGACTCGATCGCGGGATGCCTGCGCCGGGCGGAGGCGAAGTCGTCAGAGGCCTCCCGCTCCCGCTCGGCGACCGACTTGTAGCCCTTCTTCGGCAGCACGTTGAGATCCAGCAGACCGTCGAGCCGGACGCGGTTGTCCCGGCTGTGGAAGTTGCGGTCGAAGCTGCAGACTCGCAGATCCGGGAACCGCTCCTGGGCGGCCACAACCATCGGCACGGCCACCTTCACGTCGCTGCCGTCCCACAGCACCTCGTGATGGAGGATGAATCGATGCTGGTCCTCGATCAGAGCCACCGGAACGCCGAGTTCCACCGGCATGCCCGCCTTGCCCTTCGCCACCCAGCGCGTGTGCGGCTCGAAGATCGAGAAGACCTTCTCCTCATGGGGAATCGTCTCGCCCAACAGCAGCCGACGCTCGACCTGGTCCATCTGACGCCGGGCATGAGCGATCAAGCCCTCGATCGCTTCGCAGCACGCCCCGTCGCCCGCTGACCGCAGCGCCTCCACGGTGATCTCGGCACGCGCCGCCAGCTTGCCGCACTGCAAGAGGTACGCCCTCACGCGCGCCGGAGTCCGCTTCGCCCGCCGCGTACTACGTACCTTGTTGAACAGCCTGCGCACCAGCCGCGACTGATGCTTCCACTGGCGCCAGCCGGAGACACCGTGCCGCTGCGCCGCACGCCCCGTCTCCCGCAGCAGACAACGCATCGCGTCCCACAGCAGGTTCACGTCCGTGGGGTAATGCACGTCGGTCTCAGCCACGAACGAGTCACACCGCCCGCGCAACGGCGCGCCAGGCTTTCTTCGCGCGACCGCATGGCCGCTTTCCACCACCAATCTGCCCACCGCCGACAACAACTCGGGCGTCAACAACCGCACGTTGTCGACCATCGTCTGGTACTCGTAGTAGGTCTTGTCCCCGAACTCGCCGTGCCCCAGGAACGCACGCAACGTCGCGTGGTGGTTGGCGAGGTCATGAAGCCGGTCGAAGTCGCAGCGCAGGCCCTGTTTCACCACACCCAACACCAGAATCCGCCATAACTCCATGCCCGGCCGACCGACCTGACGGTCGGTCCCTGGCAACACATGCTCCTCCAGCAGCTTGAACAGACGAGCGCGCAACTCTTCGTCACAGTAGAGGTGCTGAAGACCCCGAAACAGCGCCGGCGTGTCGTCACGCGACTTCGGATCGATCCAGATCTCACCGATCGGCGTCTGACCCAACTCGAACTGCCGACTTCGGACCTCTCGCATCGTCGTATCCCCCGAAGATCGCCCCGAATCCAACCAAAACCAACGATTCAGGCCCGGATCCTACGACATCGACCACATCTTCGACCGCCCGAAACCGCCCGCAAACCCCCGTAGAATCAACAACTACTCGGTTTCCTGGCAGACACTAGTTACATGGAAACGCCACGCTGTCCGTAATCACATCTCCGTGTCGGGCGCGGAACCACCTGAGTTCGTTGGTCGTCGTGTCCCTGACGGCGACGCTGTAGCTCACGGCATCTGTTCCGGCGGCAGCGTAGACGGCGTAGTGGGCGCTCCAGTTGCATTGATCGGAGATTCTCACCAGCAGTTCCGGCTCTCCCGAGTCGAAGGTGAATAACCCCGCAGGCTCGCCCAGATCAACCTCTACCGCGTTGGCGGACCGGCTCTTTGCGTCGCCGACCAGCAGGTACCACACCTTCACCCTGAAGCGACCGTCCTGCAACAGACAGGTCCTGACGCTGCAATCAGGTGTCGGTTCGGGGTCCGGCTCGGGCTCGGGACGGGGGTCGGGACCGCTCGGCTTCGTTCCTCTGTAGTCAGCGATTCCTCCAAGGTGTCCGGCTGGGACGCGGTAGGTGTGCGTGGTACCCGTTACAGTGTCTTGGACGCTCACCGCAAGTTCAAGCTGGCTAGCGGCAGCCATGAAGAACCACCACTGGCCGTTGATCGCGCGACCATCCTGCACCCTGAAAAGGACTTCTGGATTGGAGCGGTTGAAGAAGTAGAACAGTCCCGCATTGTCACCGGGTAGATCGATGTACTGGCCCTGATAATCGTTCCCCTCATGGGTGGCCACTACTTCCCATTCGAATCGGCCGTGCAGGGTGGCACTGGTGGCGATGTACTCCAGTTCGGCGGCGACGCCCTGCGACACCGTTCCGGCTTGGAACGTGCCACACCGGAACGCCTCTATGTCGGCTCTGCTCTCTGACGAATGACCGTCGTAGAACTCGGCGGTCCAAACGCTTCCCTCGTGGTCTTGGATGATCACGCGAACTGGAAGGTCAGTAGCGGCGGATACTAACACCCAGCGGTGACCGTTCAGCGCGCAGCCGTCGAGCACCTTCACCAGTACCTCGGGGTTGTGTGGACTGTCGAAGTAGAACAGCGCCATATGGGGTCCCAGACCCGCGTCAACCACTCGAGCCTCTGTATGCCCGCGCGTGGCGGACACGTCGAAACCGCCAGCGAGTGTCGCCGCAGCCTGAGCTGCGGAGGGCAGGGAGGCGCAGATTGACAGCGCCGCGACGACACAACGCCCCGCGTCGAGTAGTGAGAGCATGGTGGCTCCTTCTCGTGGGGCTCCCGACCCCTGGATTGGCGCCGGGCCATTTGCTACGCGCCATGCACGCGGGCACGGGTGTCCCCGCGTATTTGCCGAGCGCAAGGAGCTACCCCACGCCGTCAGTTGGCTCTTGTATTCGGCGGGAGACCCGGCAAAGGATCGCCCGCGTGTCCAAGGGCGCGTAGCGCCATCAGGCTAGCAGCGGCCTCCCCGCATCGCCGAATAGCGATAGGCTCACGAACGCTTGGTCATGTGACTTTGGGTGATAATCCCCCTGCGAAGGCGTCCTCGGGAATCGTCGTCCTCAGATTGGAGAATCAGAGCCGCGCGCACGTTCTGGAAACCGGGATGCGACTTGTTTCCGCGTTGTCCGACTCGCTCTCCCGAGGCGAGCTTTGGATCGTCGAGGAGTCGAGGATCCTGGTACGCGCTTAGCCGTCACGGCTACAGCGCCCGCGCCAAACCCCGCGGTAACCCGGTGCTCTTCATGAGCAGCTTGTAGAAGTGCTGTTCGACCGCCTGCAACAGGTCCTTGTAGAGCTGCTTATCGTTAGCCGCCGTGCGGTCGAAGACGCGGACGAAGAAGCGACACTCGGGGTCGCGGCCCTTGCTCCAATCGTGGATCCGTTTCGTCTGGCGCAGAAACTCTTCCGGGCTCACCATCTTCTGCCGTGAAACGCTACCTACGGGCAGGGAGGCGCGCGCCTCCTCGGCCGTGCCCAGCCGGTCCCCCGGACACGCTGAGCACATACTCTGGCGACGTTCCGGCGTAGTCGACCACGAGCCCGCGGGGGGCCAGAGCGACGTCAAAGAGATAGGCGGTCGTGATGCCATCAGCTTGGTACCAGCAACTTGGGTGATCCGTGCCGCCGCCCAGAGAACGAAGTTGCATCTGGAGACTCTCGGCCTTCTCCCGCTCTCGGTCGCGCTCATCGAGCGCCTGTTCAAGTCGTTCCCTCAATGCCAAGTCCTCTTCTCCGCCCATCTCGCGCCAGCGGCGCGCATCATGGATGACTTCCTTGATCGCCTCCTCAGTCATCTCGCCCCCCTCGGAGTCCAGAGCCTCCGCAAGATCGCTCTGCGCCTCGACGACGTCCGCCACCTGCTCGGGCGACAAACCCTGTTCGGCGGCGGCCCTGACCGCATCCAGCAGATCCCTCAGTTCTTCCGGCTCGGCCGACCGACCTGTGTCGTCAACCGCCTCGTTCCAGGCGGCACGGTTCTCGATGGCGTCCCGAACTTCCACGGGCGTCATTCCTTGCTCGTCCGCGGCACGCATCGCGGCCGCCATGTCCCGGATCTCTCCCGCCGAAGGCGAGACTCCGGCCTCCTGAAGCGCCTGTTCGAGTTCGGAGTGGGCATCCGCCTGCTCGACGGCTTGCCGCGCCGCCAGCAGCTCCTTCACCTCAGCAGGCGACATCGTGCCAATCTCCGACCGCTGGATCCGCTCGAGGAGCTGTTGCGCGGAAGGCCCCGGAACCGTTCGCTCCAGTTCGCGGACCAGCACGCGCCAGTTGTCGGCCGCGTGATGACGTTCGATTCGCTCCACCAAGTACGACCGCAGAACGGTCGGATCCTGCGGCAGCTTCTCCTCCTCGAAGATCTCCCGCACGTCCTCGTAGCGCTCGAGCTCCGATTCGGCCTGCTCCCGCCTGCCCGACTCGCGCGACAGCATCGCCGCCAGTACGAGCAACAGGACGAAGATGATCAGAATCGCGATCTCGGCCATGGTGAAGCCGAGGACGAGACCGCGCGGAAAGGCGCGAGCCGTTTCGGGAGGCCTGTCTTCGAACGGCATCCGGTTTAGTTGCGACGAAGAGCCCCGAAGATGCCGCGCTTGCGCTTCGACGTCGACCGGGACGCGGCGGCGGCCAAGGAAGCGTTTGCGCTTTCGAGCACGCCGATTGACTCGCGCAACCGTTCGCCCGCGGCCGCTGCCTCGTGAGCTACAGCTTCCGACCGCGCCGATTGCCGCTCAAGCTCCTCGGGAAGCGACTCCAGAGTGGTCGCCGCCCTAGCCAACGAGTCGGCGGCGTCCTGGTAGCGGCCCGCCAGGTCCTCATTCTGAGCGAACGCCCGCGACAACTGTTGGACAATCCGCCCGCTCTCCACGACGGCCCGTTCCTGCCCTGCCTGCGTGCTCCCCAAGCTCTTGACCAGGGGCTGGAAGCCGTCAATCAACCCGCGCAGGCGAACCTCCGCGGGATCCAGGACGCGCGCGGCGACCTCGCGCTCGAAGTCCGCGGTGCGAAAGCTCTCGAGCGACCGATCCACCGCGCTCCGCAGTGCCCTCGCTTCGGCTTCGATCTCCTGCTCCTGCGTTCTGATCGTTCGCGCCATCGAAGCTGCCGACCCGTCCAACGAGGACGCCGCATCGTCCAGACGGGCCGCGACTCGATCCAAGGCATCCTGCTGCGCCTTGGCCATGCCGTCGCTCAGGGCCTCGTGTTGAGAGGCGATGTTCCGCAGGATCGTCATCGCCTCCTCCTTCATATGGACAGCCGTTTCCTCCTGTCGTTCGGCAATCCTCCCCATGGCGCCTTCGGCGGCCTTGTCCAGCCTCAAACCCAGGCCGCGGAGATCCTCGAGCCTGGCGGCCTCGTCCGCCAACGCCTTGCGCTCCTCGGCCGTAACGCCCTTCGCTCGCTCGACCGACTCCCGCAGCTCGCCCAGGTCCTCGCGGAACCGCTTGTAGTCCTCGATCGCGTAGTCCATCTCGGCCCGGAGCTCGCGGTGGGCGACTACCAGACTCTGACGCGCAGCCGCCTCCACCTGGGTCGGTTCGCCGCCGGACGACTGATTGACGTACACGCGGCCGATCAGGCCAAACACGGTGCTGCTCAAGGCGACGCCGAAGCCCTGGACGATGTCCTCGGCGTAGCCGTCGCTGGTGAACCGATAGAGCGATACCGCCAGGGAGATCAAGGTGTAGAGGAAACCGACGTAGTAGAGGTTGTCGCCCGCGTGCTCGAACTTCGGCCCCTTGAACTCCCGGTCCCAGAGGACGAAGCCGTAAGCAACGATCAGGATCAGCGAGAGGGCGACCGGGGGAAACCAGTAGCTCGTTGCAAGCTTCAGGAGCACCAGGAGGAGCCCCCCTCCGGCCGCGAACGCCAGAAAGGCCGCGCGGGGGTTCGGATCCCGGTCGCCGCCGCGACGGCGGCCCAGCGCCATCAGTTCATCCCGTCGACGCTGACGACGGGTCCGACTATGCCGCCCTGATCCTCAATCCAGCGCCCCCAGAACTCGGCCAGGCCGCGGGTGCTGCGCAGCCGGCGGTGCGCCTCACGCTGAACGAAGAGGACGTCCACGGTGGTTCCCCTGAGGTCCGTGCTGAGCGCGTCCGCGCCGTGACTCCTCGCGAACGCGTCGTAGTTGACCCCCGGTTGGCGAAAGAAGGACAGATACTCGCTGTGCTGCATCAGGTCGGACACAAGGATCAACCGCTTCGGGATGTCCGCGTACTCCTCGCGGCCGAGAAAGGAAACGGCAACGCTCTGGACACTCTCCATGAGCGGCGAAGTGGTTGCCTCCTCACGGCTGAGCAGATCCCGGAACAGAGCCTCAAGCGGTTGCCGGAACCGCTCCTCCAGCCGCCGCCGGATGAGTCGTGGATTCTGCGTCCACTCGCTTGCCTCCTCCGGGTCGCCGGGATGACAGACCGTGAGCAGCGGCTTGTCGATCTCTTCGCCCACCGGCCTGGCCTCGAATCCGATGACCATCTCGTCCTCGCGGCTCGCCGCGACATACTCCTCCAAACGCGCCAGCACATCGGCACGGCTGATCGCTCCGATCCGATCCGTCGCGTCGATCATGATCGCGGTCAACGTGGCGGGTCCAGTTTCGGGGCACCCGGTGTCGGCGTCGCGCTCGGGCGGGTCGGGGGCAAACACGACGAAGCGGCCGAACAAGACCAACGCGGCAACTGCCACGAGCACCCCGAGAGCAACAAGAACTCTCTCCCGATCCGACAGCTGACCGGAGCGCCGCCGGCGACGGGACCGGCGGCGTCTACGACGCGGCATTCTCGCTGCCGGGGTTCTGGCCGGCGAGCCCGAGCCGCTGTTGAGCCGCCTCCCACTGGGCGTTCAGCACGCGAACCGTCCCCACATGCTCCGCCTGCAGCCCCGCCAGCGAAGAGTCATCCACCTGACGCGGTTCCCACGTGCGCATACGATGAGGAGAAGGGGGAACGAGCTTCCAGGGCTCGGCGTGAGACGCGGGCACGGCGCCGTCGCTACGCACGGCGTGGTTGGCCACGCGGTACTCCTCGATCAGTGCGGCACCGAAGCTCTGCAGTTGTTCCATGTGGTCCTCGAACGTAGAGAGAAGATCTCCCTCGCTCTTCAGCAGCCGGCGCGTCTCAGCGGGCTGCATCCGTGCACGATCCAGCGTCTCTTCCGCCTTGGCAAGCCACTTGAGCCGAACCTCCTTCAACTCGTCCGCAGCCTCGGCCCTGAGGTCGTCGAGCTGTTCCTTGGCCTCCGACATCCGCACATGGACGCCCCGGAAGCCGGGGTACGAGTCTCCCCAGAACTTCCACCCTTCGTAGAAGGCAAGCACCGAGAAGCCAACACCCAACACGAAGAGCAGCCACGAGGCGGCCGTCTCCATGCCGAACGGCTGTGTGTACAGGCGGGCCATCATCGCAGCGTCAGGATCCTCCACCAGCGCCTCGGAAGCCTCCCGGTAATGGGCGAGCATCAGGTTCAGACCAAAGGCCAACCCAACCCACGCCGACAGGCACGCCCAGCCGCCGATCTTGCGACTGACCTTGACGTGGCCAAGGTAGCGGCTCAGCGAACCGAGGCCGAACGCCGCCAAGATGTTCACGGCACTGAAGCCGATCGCAACGGCCCAACCCCCGAAGAGACCGGCCTCGCTGCCCTCAGCCAGGAAGCCGGCATTCAAGAAACTCTCCAGCAGCAGAAGCACGAAAAGGCCGCCACCGCCGATCCACCGCCTGAAGGTGTCGTGGTAGTCGGGTTCGCGACTGATTTCGTTCTCTTCCTTGAAGTCGAGAAAGTCCTCCCGCCTCTTTCGCCATTCTTGGAGGTCGTTCCTCAGATTGTCGGAGTGCCTCTGCTCCACGTCCCCGAACTCGGCGAGTGCCTGCTGCCCAACACTCTCCAACGAGCCGGGCAGCAGCGGGTGGTCGAGTTCGGCCAGCCCGTTGTCGATCTCCGTCAGCCTCTCGTCTCGAAGCTGGACCGCCTCGTTCTTCTTCTGGGCGATGAACTGGCTGATTCTCGACTGCCCCTGGTCCTCGACTGCGTGACGCATCGGGCGGTCCCGTTCTCCGAGCTGGCGGCCAAGTGCCTTGGGCTCCAGCTCCGCTCGCAGATCCTCCAGGTGCAGGTCTGGGAATACGTTCATCGCCGATCCTCACCGCCAGCCGATAGCAGGCATGCTGCCTCTGCCGTCGGCGGCACACGCAACTCGCCGGCCCGGCCCCCCCGCTTCTCCGGCACAGTCTCCACCCGGAGAAACTCAATCCTCAGTTCAAGAAAGCCGCTCATCGTCCAGAAAACATGGGAGCCTAGCAGGAGCCTGCGCCGCAGAAGCGCAACGCGCAAGTCTGCAAAGCTGCCTTGTATGGAACAAGCTCGTGCTCGCTGCTTCGCAGCATCGCGCTCGATGCGGACCAGAAGGTCCGCGCACCCAGAGAACGGGCGTCGAGCAGAGAGATTCTCTACTGCAGCGGGACTGTTCCCCGCGTGCCAGCGCTGCGCGTGCGCTGCACCGACTCCTAGCGAATGGGAGATGGAACCAGACCTAGAGCCTGCTACAGGTGTGCGGCCGGGAGCGCCGGAGGTTCTCAGCGGACAGTCACTCCACCGGCAACGCGAAGGTGAACAGGGCCTGGCCCGCGGCAATCGTCACATGCTGCTGGCCGGCGGCCTCGTAGCTGATCGGCGCGGCGAAGACGTTGCCGCCCAGGCGGCGATGCCAGAGCTCCTCGCCGGTCTCCGCGTCGAGGGCGTAGAAGATGCCGGCCACGCTGCCGCCGAACACGAGACCGCCCTTCGTGGCTAGCAGGCCCGACGTGGAACGCGGCTGAACCTGGTACTCCCACTTGCGGTCGCCGGTCAGCGGATCGAGCGCCCGCACGGCGCTGACGTACTCGTCGGCCGGCGCCGCCGGCTTGCCGTAGCCGCCGACGAAGAGCTCGCCTTCCTCGTACTCGGCCTCGGCCATGTAATAGAGCATCTCCGCGTCGTAGGCCTGGATGTAGAAGAGGCCGCTATCCGGACTGTAGGTGGGCGAGAACCAGTTCGCGGCGCCGCCGATCGTCGGCGCCACCAGTGTTCCCACCTCGCTCGGGAACATGTTCGGTACCCGGATCGGCCGGCCGGTGTCCTGATCGATCCCCTCGGCCCAGGTCTGCCGGGCGAACTCGCGCGCGAACAGGAACTCGCCGGTCTCGCGGTCCAGCAGGTAGAAGAACGCGTTCCGGTTGGCGAAGGCCAGCAGCTTGCGCTGCCGGCCCTGGTACTCGGCATCGAACAGAACGGGCACCTGGCAGGCGTCCCAATCGTGGACGTCGTGGGGCGTGAACTGAAACGCCCAGACGATTTCGCCGCTGTCGGGCCGGATGGCGAGGACGGAATCCGAGTGCAGGTTGTCGCCTTCGCGTACCTCGCCGTTCCAGTCCGGACCGGGATTGCCGGTTCCCCAGTAGAGGAGGTCGAGTTCAGGATCGTAGGAACCGGTCATCCAGGTCGGCGCGCCGCCGGTCTTCCAGGAGTCGCCCTCCCAGGTGTCATGGCCCGGTTCGCCCGGTCCCGGAATCGTATGGGTGCGCCACCGGAGTTCGCCGGTGGCCGCGTCGTAGGCGTCGAGGAAGCCCCGGATGCCGTACTCGCCGCCGCCGATCCCGGTGATCACCAGATCGCGGATGACCATCGGCGCCGCCGTGATCGAGTGCCCCGAGCGCGGGCTGCCCACCTCCGTGTTCCAGATCACGGCGCCCGTCTTCGCGTCCAAGGCGACCAAGTGCGCGTCGATCGTGCCCATGTAGAGCCGGTCGCCACGGACCGCGACACCCCGGTTCTGCTTGCGGCAGCAGAGTGCGAGTTGATCCGGCAGCTCGTGAACGTAGGACCAGTACTGCTGGCCGGTGCGGGCATCGAGCGCCCGCACGACGTTGTCAGGCGTCGTCGCGTACATCACCTCGTCGATCACCAGCGGAGTCGTCTCCACCCGCCCGAGGGTCGGCAATTGATGGACCCAGCGGAGTTGGAGCTTCGACGCATTCGAACGGCCGATCTCGTCGAGGCGGCTGAAGCGTTGGCTTTGGTACTGGCCCGAGTACATGAGCCAGTTGCCTGGCTCGTCCGACGCCGCCTTCAACCGTTCGTAGGACACCTCGCTCTGAGGGGAGACGCCCAGCGCGACAAACAGGAGTGGCAATGCTGAACGGACGGCAGCCTTCGTCTTCGACTCGATCATCACCATTACTCCGGCCGCAGCGAGTAGAGGTAGGCCACCAGATCGTCAAGATCCCGGCCGCGGAAGAAACTGCCGAGCGGCGGCATCAGCGACTCCTCGGGTTTCTCGATCGCTGCCAGATCCGTCTTCTGGAAGGACCTGAGGTTCTCGAACTCGTCGAAGAGCTGGATCGAGTAGCGGTCCTCGTTGCGCAACACGCCGCGCACGATGCCGCCTTCGCTGGTTCGCACTTCGACCGTGCGGTAGTCATCGTCCATCGCCTCCGAGGGGTCGGCGATCGAGGCACGGATGTGCGGCGGCGCCCGCCGCCAACCCAGATCGCTGAGGTCCGGGCCGAGCCGGCCGCCCGATCCGTTCAGGCGGTGGCAATCGGAGCAGGAGCCACGGCTCAGGTACAGACTTCGCCCTCGCCTCGGATCACCCGGCAGATCTTCGTCGCCGCCACCCCGGCTGAGCGAGCGTACGTAGGAAACGACCTGCCAGATCTTCTTGTCCGGCTGATAGATGCCGCCCATGCCCGTGTTCGGGATGCCGGTCAGGATGTTGCGGAACAGGGCGGCATCGCTGCTGCCGTGCCGGAAGACGCCGCGGGTGAGGTCGGGCCCGTCGCCGCCGGTACCGTCCGCTCCGTGGCAGAGCGAGCAACTGCGCCGGAACACCCGGGCGCCGGCCTCGACATCGGCCTCGCTCGTGTGGGGATTCTCCTGAACGCGACCCTGAAGCGCTCGTGAGAGGACGTTCTGAGCGGCCGCCGGCTGACCGCAGAACATGATCGAGGCAAAGAGAGCCGCCAACGTCAGAAAAGAGACCCGGAACCGGGGGTCAGAAGACCCCCGGCGACGGCCGAATGGACATCGTCCAGGCTCTGCTCCGGCGCTCCTGGCAGGTGTCAATTCGACCGGAAACATGGCGGTGAGCGTAGCACCAGGATCAGGCCGAAGGCTGCAACCCGGCGCCCGGAGTGCCGTATAGTCGGGTACTGCGCAAGCCGCATCGGACGCACCAGCGCTCCAAGTCGTAGACGCATCCAGCATCCGCAAGGTTGCATGAAGACCTTCCACCCGACTCTCAAGGACACGACATGAACCGCACCCCCTACCGCGTTCTCGCGGCAACGACCATGGCCATCGGACTGCTCGTCCTGCCGGCGACGGGCCTCGCCCTGAACCTGGACCAGCCCACCTTCGTGGACGACATTGCGCCGATCCTCCACGAGAACTGCGTCTCCTGCCATCAGCCGGATGAGATCGCGCCGATGGCGCTGCGGACCTACCGCGAGGCCCGGCCGTGGGCGAAGTCCATCGCGCGCGCCGTCGAGAACCGCGAGATGCCCCCCTGGGACGCCGACCCCGGATTCGGCCCGTGGAAGAACGACATCTCCCTGAGCGACACCGAGATCGCCGCGATCACGCGGTGGGCCGCGACCGGCGCACCGCGGGGCGACGGCGATGAACCCGTCTACGAACAGCCCGCCGAGCAAGCCGAGTGGGCGTTCGGCGAACCGGACTGGGTCTACGAGTTCGACCCCTTCGATGTCGCCGCCGACGGCCCGGACGAGTTCGCCGTCATTCCAATCGCGCCCGGCTTCGACGAGGACCGCTGGATTCGTGCCGTGGAAGTCCAGCCCGGTGACCGCGAGGTGCTCCATCACTTCATCCTGTGGCGGGCATCCGAGGCCAGCACGGAGGTCCAGGACGCCTGGATCGACGGCTGGGCCGCCGGCGCCGGGCCGACGGAACTCCCGGCCGGCACCGCCCGCGTCCTGCCCAAGGGGCGCGGACTGCTCGGCGACTTCCACTACCACCCGAACGGGAAGGCCTCGACCGACAAGACCCGCGTCGGAGTCTGGTTCGCCGAGCCCGAAGACGTCGAGAAGGAACTGATCAACCTTTGGGTGATGAACGCCACCTTCAAGATCCCGGCCGGCGACCCCAACTACGAGGCGCGCGCAAGCCATGTCTTCTCCGAAGATGTCGTCGTCCGCTCCCTCGCGCCGCACATGCACTACCGCGGCAAGGACATGAGCTACACCGCCTACCTGCCTGACGGCGAGGAGCGGGAGCTGCTCAGCGTCAGCCGGTACGACTTCAACTGGCAAACCGGCTACGAGTTCGACGAGCCCCTGGCGCTTCCGGCCGGCACCCGCATCGAGGTTGTGGCCCATTGGGACAACTCGGAGGACAATCCGAACAACCCCGACCCGACGGTCAACGTCACCTGGGGAACCGAATCGACGGACGAGATGCTGATCGGCTTCGTCGACTACGTGGCCGCAGAAGGCGTGAGCCCCCAGCCCGCCAGCGCGGTGATCGCCAAGCTGGCCGAGCTGGGGATGACCGATCCGGGGCAGGCTTGGCGCTTCGACATCACCCGCCAACCAGGCCAGGGGCCCGAACCGACCGCCATGCTCCTGCCCCGCGACGGCAGGCCGGGCGGCTGGTACGTCCAGTTCGGCACCCTCGCCCTGCCGGCGCCGATCGTCGACATCGTCTGGGACGGCGACCACGTCACCGCGACAGCGCAGACTCCCGGCCAAACGATGGAGCTCAGCGGCTCAGTTCAGGAGGACGGCTCATTGCTGCTGAACATGGGCCCGGGTTCGATTACCGGTACGCCGGCCGAGAACGAGACGCCCGCCACGCTGCCGACCGGGTAGCAGCCTGTACCAAGGAACGATCCGACCTCAGGGACGCGGGCGTCTCGCCCGCAACCGGCGCACTGCGCCTGTCTGGTCGACCCTGGCGTCGCCGAACGCCTCGTGGGGGCTCTCCGCGCGCCAGGTCCTTCGCGCTGCGGGGCCTCTCGCCCTGGCCACGGCCCTCGCGGTCGGCTGCGGCGGCAACGCTCCCGACACCGCTGTCACCGAACCGGATGCGGGCGAGACGCCCGTGTTCCCAGGTGCAGCGGAGTTCGACGACCCGATCGTCTTCCAGCGTTTCGCCAACACCGGCGCCACGCCCACCGTTCCCGGCTTCTACGGCGGCGCCGACATCTGGATCGTGGAAGGAGACGGCAGCGGCCTGCGCCTGGTGCGCAAGGGCATTCCGCAGCACCTGGATCACCCATCCCTTTCCCTCGATCGGCGAACCGTGGTCTACGCCGAGTTCACCGACGCCGACGCGGGGGTCGAGGCCGGCGCCCGCATCTTCCGGGAGGACCTCGCCACCGGCGAACGCGAGGCGCTGCGCGCGGTCAAGGGTTGCGCCGTCCACCACGCCAGTATCTCGCCGATCACCCGCCAGCTCGTCTACGCCC
Organism: Candidatus Multivorans sp.; assembly: GCA_965222875.1. Classification (GTDB taxonomy): domain Bacteria; phylum Acidobacteriota; class Thermoanaerobaculia; order Multivoradales; family Multivoraceae; genus Multivorans. The sequence continues at coordinate 569,978 of CBDCVC010000002.1, forward strand.
GCAACTGTCCCGAAGGGGACGGCTTCAACCAGGGACTGATCCTCGAGCTGAGCGACCGCCGCCAGATCGACGCCTCGAACACGACTGCGCTCAGGATCGGCAACGGCGTCGGCCTCGGTCGCGCCGTCCTGTTCCAGGCCGAAGACGAGCCAGAGAACGACGAGCGACGGATGGAGATCGCGATCATCCGCTTCGACGGCTACGGCCAGGGCACCTACACGGCGCTCACCGACCGCGAACACCGTCACCGCCGTCCGGCCGTCTCACCCGACGGGCAGACGATCGCCTGGCAGACGAACCTGACCGGTCCGACGGACGACATCTTCCTGGCCGACATCGACGGCTCGAATCAGCGCCGCTTGACCACGTCCGACGCGAACGACGGCCACCCCTGGTTCTCCCGCGACGGCCGCTTCATCGTGTTCGAGTCGGACCGTTCCGGGAACTGGGAGATCTGGAAGATCGAGATCGATACCCGCGAGGTCGCGCAGCTCACCGACGACCCGGCCTACGTGAGTACGCGGCCGCGCTGGTAGCAGGACGCCTCGCGCCACCGAGCCTGATCAGGCTGCAACAGAGCACGAACGCCGGCGTCTCGCACCAACAGTTTCCGTTCTGGCATCTCCAGAACGACGGCCTCTGGGAGAGCCCGGATGACGATCTGGCCCGCATCCGAGGCGGACTGGGGCCAAGAGGATGGAGCGCCTCCCCCACCGACCTCGCGCTGGTCGATCAAGGGGTACGGGGCGGATTCCCGGAATCGGTGCATCGCCTGCTGGCCAGCCGGCACAATCTCGTACAACACGCGGCTCACGCGATCCTGCATTCCCACTTTCCGGCCACTCTGCACACAGCGATCCGCTCTCCGCCGACATCGCGCGCGCCGACGCTTTGGCCGACGAAGCCAGCCTGGAGCTTCGCGATGTGGAGCGGAAGCTCGACGGGATCGATCAGGAGAAGGTCCGGGTGCTTCGCGCCCAAGAAGCCGCGCTCACGACACAGTCGGAAAAGAAACAGCAAGCGGTCGGCCGTCTCAAACTCCAGTTCGAGACGATCAAGGACACGGCGTCCGTGAACATGTCGCCCGAACTGTGCGAGCTGCCTCCTCACGCTCGGGCGGCACACCGCCCAAGAGCGAACAGGCCATGATCGCAACGAGTCGCGCAGAACCAGCGACGATGGAGACGCAACATGAGAGAACGACACATCGAGATTCAGGAGCTCCACGCCAACCTGAGCGGCTGCCTGGAGGAAGTCCAGCACGGCACGACTCTCCTGCTTACCGACGGCGAGCACCGCGTGGCTCGGATTGTGCCGGAAGCCAAGCCGTACGAGCCGAAGCATGATCTCCTGATCCTCCCGGGCAGGGGCAGGTTGACGAGGACCAAGCCCAAGGCGCACCTGCACGGTGAGGGCAGTATGGCCGACATCGTGAGAGAAAACCGCCGGTGAACTCCCTCTACCTGGACACGAGCGCCCTGTTCAAGCGCTACGTCGAGGAGGACGAATCCGAAGCGGTGCTGGAACGGATCGACGACGCCCGGTCCGTCGGACCTGCCGCAGCCGGACCGCTCAGGGGAGCAGCTTGATCAGCGTCACGTTGGCGGCCACGACAACAGCCGCCACCACCCAGAGCCGGCGGCGGATGTCCGCACGGAGGGAACGAATCTCGGCCCGCAGCGCCCGCATTTCCGTGCGCAACCCCTGCATCGTGACGTCGGAATCGGCCTTCGTCACCAGCTCGCCCTCAACCGACTGCTTCAGCGTCTGCGCCACTGAATCCGCCTGGTCTCGGTGACACCCGCTTCCCTGAACGCTGCAGAGCCTTCAGCGTGTCGTTCACGGAGCCATCGTACAGGCGCCGGACAGCGTCGCCAGAGGACGACTGGATGCTGGCAGCTGGCAGCCTGCAGGCCGGGGGCCGGCACCGCCGAGCAGGCATCGCGCTGCCGGCCGAAGGGTCAGGGTCCGCCGGCGCCTTCGCCCGCCAAACGCAGTTCGTAGGGGTTCGTCACCGAAACTCCACCGAGCGCCGCAAGCACTTCCAGCGGGTCATCAACATTGACCCGGTTCATGACTTCCTGGACGTCCTTCCGGCTGGTCGGCGGCATCCGCACCTCGAAGAACGGCCACAGGACTTCGCTCTTGTGGGGGCTGTCCCGGTCCGGAAACTCCGGGATCAGAGGCCCTTCGTAGCTCGGTTCGTAGCCGAAAACGAACTCGCCGTCTTCGCACCACAAGTGGCCCACCAACTCCTGGCCGTACTTCCTGCTGCGCTGCACGACCTCCAACCGCGTCCCCACCAGCTCGCGGGGGGCAACGTGCGGTCGGCGGATCCCCGAAGCCCGCAGTAGCTGCTCCCAAGCCCGCTGAACTGGCTTCTTCATTGCCGATTCTCCTCTCGCAGGACGCCGATTCGGAACTCCAGAAGGTCCACGATGAACTTCAATCTTCGCTGGGTGATGATGCGCCGAAACCGTCGCTGCAGCATACGTTCGATGCCCGGAACAGACACTGCGTCGAAGACAGTCCGCATCGCTGGGAAGAGTGCCGGATGGTCCTTCGCGATGCCCGCCACGAGTCCGAAGTGATCCTGATTCGCCGCTCCGCCCACCGAGAGAATCGGCCGCGAACGAAGAGCATACCGTTCGACGAACCGTTGTCGCCCGAGACGTTTGGCATGCCGCGCCAGATCGGCATCGGAGTGATTGACGAAGAGACCTCGCGCCGTGTCGAAGATCGGAGCGAATCGCGCAGGGAGCCGGCCCGGCCTCCTGGGCTCGAGGACTCCCCAGTTCATTCCGTGCCGGTCCGGCGCACCGATGAATGCATCGAACGCCAGCATCTTGACGAACTCCACCGCAAGCGCGCCGGAGTCCTTCCCGTAGAGCTCCTCCAGGATCGTCAGCAGGTGCTCGACCGTGTAGAACTGTCGCTCCCGCTTCCGGTCTGCAAGCTGAAAGGTGGCGGCTACTTCGTCGGGTGTCGCCCCGAAGTAGGCCGCGGCAAGTTCGATGCCGTGGCGCAGCCTCTCGTGCTCGACGTCCACGAAATCGCGGGAAAGGAACCGCACGTCGTCCTTCGCCACCCGAACGAGCCGCGACCGGGCCATCCGCACCGGAAGCATCGCCCCGATCCTCGAAATGATCTCCTCCGTGACGCACTCGCGGGCGTCAGCCTGGAACCGCCCCTTCTTCGCGATGTAGCCGCAATCGCCAAGGGACAGGCTGTGGCGACCTGCTGTCCTTCCAGGCACGCGCGGAGCGCCGTACGCCAAGTAGTCCTTCGGCACCGTGCCGACCAGGGACACCTCGCCGAACGAAACAAGCCTCCATCCGCCAGGCTTCAAGAGAGGAATGGCCCGGACGTTCACCTCCACCCGGCTCGGTGTGGTGGTGAAGCGGTCCCTGCGCCGCCATGCCATGGCCCCGCTCGTCTGCTCTTGCCGGCCCTACTCCACCCGCGACAGCAGCCACCACTTCATCGTCGTCGCGACGAGATCGGCTGCGTCCTCCTGCACGAAGTGGTTCGCGCCCGGAATGGTGACCAGAGTCAGGTCGCTGTCGAGCCAGTCCCAGGTGTTGTTCAGGCCGTCCGAGTGGAGCGCCGTGTCGTCCAGTCCGTGGAACTGGAGCACCGGCATGCCGAGCCGAGGCAGCTCCTGGCCCGGCGCCTTGCCGATGCCGCCGCCTTCGCGCGGGTAGTTCTGCTTGTAGTAGGCCAGCATCGCGTCGAAGTCGGAGCGTTCGAAGGCGGCTTCGTAGTGCTTCTTCGCCTCTGGATCCTGCACCCAGAAGGACAGCGTCTGCGGGTTCATCGGCATGCCGAACAGGATGTCCGGGTCGCTGGCGCTGCCCTCCTGGAACTTGCGGGCGTAACCGCTGTTCGCCTGCTGCTCCTGGTTGTTCGCGAGTTCGCGGCCCATGCCGTTCGGGTGCGGCAGGTTCAGGATGATCAGCCGCTCCGTCATCTGGGGCACATGGAACGCGAACTGCCAGGCGACGGCGCCGCCCCAGTCGTGCCCGACGATCGTCGCCTTGTCGCGGCCCAGGTGCCGGATCACCGCCGCGACGTCGCCGACCAGGTAGCGCATGTTGTAGTTCTCTTCGCCGTCGGGCGAATCGCTCTTGTTGTAGCCGCGCTGGTCGATCGCCACGACCTGGAAGTCGCTCGACAGCGCCTCCATCTGGTGGCGCCACGTGTACCAGAAGTCCGGGAAACCGTGGATCATGACGACCAGGGGACCCTCGCCGATCGTGGCGTAGTGGATCTTCACGCCGTCGGAGTCCGCGTAGCCGTGCTCCACGCGGTCCATCAGGTCACTGGCTATCGCAGCTCCCCCAGTCATCGCCAGCAAGGCGCAGACGCCCACTACCAGCCGGAAACTCGGAGCCGTGCCGTTTGCCGCTCGCTTCATTGTTCACTCTCCTCGGATTGTGCATGTCGTCGCTATCGGGTCATTGTACGGGCTTGCTCCCTGGTCGTTGCACCGCCGGGGCTGGCGTATGGTCCGGATGCGGGCAGGATGCCCGCGTTCCCAGGGCGGGCAGGATGCCCGCGTGCCATCCGTGCGCCCGATGACGGGCACACGGAGTGGGTCGCGGGTGGCGCGGATCGAGCCTCCCCGTTTCAAGGGCTTTCAGGGGGTATCGGAAACCCCCGGTAGCTACCAGAAATCGTTGTAGTACATAGGGTTCTCTCTCTATCCGACGCGCATGTGGTATCCTGTGTCTTCGCTGGCTCTCGCAGAAAAAGTGGGACACCCTGGGGGACCGACGAGAGCCGGGAACCAAGGCCGCACGCGGAACACGGAGAGGAACGAGGTGCCGAGGAAGAAACTGACCGATGCCTTCGTCCGGTGTGTCGACCGGGCCGGAAAGTACGGAGACGAGCACGGACTCATTCTACGGGTCCGGCCGACCGGATCGAAGCAGTGGATCTGGCGCGGCACCGTCGGCGGCCGGCGAGTCGATCTCGGACTCGGCGGATATCCCTACACGACGCTGCGAGAGGCCCGTGAGCGGGCGTTCGAGTGCCGGAAGGCATCGAGGTCCGGCCGCGACCCGCGAGTCCTGAATCGACAGTGTCCGACGTTCGCGGAGGCGGTCGAGACCGTGATCGCGATGCACCGCCCTTCGTGGCGGTCCGGCGGCGAGAGCGAGGCCGACTGGCGCCGGACGCTGGGAACCTACGCGGTACCGCGCCTGGGCCAGATGCAGGTGGACCAGATCACCAGCGCGGACGTCATGGCGGTGCTTCAGCCGATCTGGAACCAGAAGGCCGTCACCGCGCGGCGAGTCCGGCAGCGGATCGGGGCTGTGATGCGGTGGGCCATCGCCCAGGGCCACCGGCCCGACAACCCGGCCGGCGATCCGATCACGGCCGCGCTGCCGAGGAACGGAAGGCAGTCCCGGCACTTCAAGGCCCTGCCGCACGGCGAGGTGGCGACGGCGCTGACGACGGTGCGGGAATCGTCCTCCGCCGCCGGGGTGCGGTTCTCGTTCGAGTTCCTCGTGTTGACGGCTGCCCGGTCGGGAGAGGTCCGGGGCGCGTGCTGGGCCGAGATCGACGACGAGGCCGCCGTCTGGAGGGTGCCGGGCGTTCGCACGAAGACCGGCCGGTCGCATCGCGTTCCGCTGTCGCGCCGGGCGCTGGAAGTGCTCGAGGAGGCGAGGGCGGCTGGAGGCGGAGACCCGATCTTCCGGGCGGTGCCGAGCCGCCGCCGCCCGCTGGCCACGGGAGTGTGGCGCGCGCTGTTGCGGCGACTGGGAATCGACGCGACGGTGCACGGGTTCCGGAGTTCGTTCCGGGACTGGTGCGGAGAGACCGGAGTGCCGCGAGAGGTGGCCGAGGCGTGTCTCGCTCACGCGATCCGCAATCAGGCGGAGGCTGCGTACGCTCGATCCGATCTCCTGGACCGTCGCCGCGCGGTCATGGAGGCGTGGGCGGAGTACTGCGGGCCGGGTTCGCCGGCCACCTGAGTGCGAGCGGTCATTTGACGAGGTACTCTCGTCCCCCCTGTGGTCAGAAGAGTCACTGCGCAGGCTGACGGTCAGCGGCGGTGGCGGAAGTCGGATGTCTCGTCCGCCGGGTGGTCGCCTCGAAAGCTAGCGGACCCCACGTGCTACGCGCGCTTCGCCCGCTGCGCCCGTGGAGCTAGCGAGGGAGGGCCTGCGGCCCCCCTTCGAACCCCCCGGCGCGTTCCGTTCCGGCGAGTGAGAATCGACGCGACCGTGCATGGGTTCCGCAGCTCGTTTCGGTCCTGGTGTTCGGACGAGGGGATCGACCGGGAGCTGGCGGAGCAGGCCCTGGCCCACGCGGTCGGAGGCCAGGTCGAGCAGTGCTATGTCCGTAGCGACGTGCTGGAGCGCCGGCGCGAGGTCATGGAGGCCTGGGGCGCGTTCCTGGTCGACTGATCGACGGCCCGAGTCGGCACGGCTTTGGCCGCTCTGAGCGGTCAAGTCTGTCGGGCAACTCAGCCAGCGGCAGTCCCGTCCGATAGCGGTCCGTCCGGCCTCCGAGCCGGCGGGTTCCGCCAGGGTCCTCGAAAGAGGACAAGGAAACCCGGCCGCGAGGAAAAAGGAAACCCGGGGGGTGCTGACCGGGTTTCCTTCTGGAGCGGATCCTGGAGCGGTTCGGAGTCACGCGAGAGCCTGTGGCGCCAGACCGCGAGCGTGATGGGTCGAGTAGCCGTCGATCCGAGCCCCGGAGGCCCAGGCGGACTTCCTACAGATCGGCCCGCTTGCAGAGGTCGATGAGGATTCGCCGGGCGGGATGGCCACCGCACTAGTGGGACATTTTCGGTTGCCACAAGTGCGCAATCTTCGGCTGCCATCGACACGTGGAACGAGGAGTGGGACGGAGAGGGGAAGGTGCTCCGAACGAAGGGCGGTAAACCCGGGGGGGCGCTCTTTCACTCCGGGACGAAGTGCGGCAGCCAGGTCGAGCAGTGCTACACCCGCAGCGACGTGCTGGAGCGCCGGCGCGAGGTTGTCATGGAGGCCTGGGGCGCGTTCCTGGTCGAGTAGGTACTTCCGCCCAGTAGCCGCCCTCTTCGGCCTCACAAACCACGACTTGCATCTTCATCGGCCTTGGCTCCCGCACCTCGTCGTGGGTTAGCATCGCTGCGGCGCTGGAGCACGGAGGCCGGCGGCGGAAGTCGGATGCCTCGCCCGCCGGCTGTCGGGGCACAGACAGGCACAGACAGCCAGAGTACTGGACGTATTACGCTGCGCTTCATCCGTCCAGTTACCAGAGCGGTGGGGCAAGCCCCCCCAACCCCCCCCGGCGCCGCTGTCGCGGCGAGTCGGAATCGACGCGACGGTGTGCGGTTTCCGCCGTTCGTTCCGGTCGTGGGTCCTCCAACGAGGGCCTCGACCGGGAGCTGGCGGAACAGGCCCTGCCCACGCGGCCGGAAGCCAGGTCAAGCAGTGCTACGCGCGCAGCGACGTGCTGGAGCGCCGGCGCGACGTCATGGAGGCCTGGGGCGCGTTCCTGGTCGGATAGAACCACCGGTGCCATCGCTTCGGTTTAGGGCCCTTGTTCCTTATCCACTTCCCTTCACAGCACCCGGCTCGTCGCCTGCACGTTGGCGCAGCGCTTCGGGCTTCATGGAGCGCAGAGGTCGCGGAGAGTGTCCTCAAACTCCTGGCGGTGTTCTCGGTAGGGTCCAACGGTGGCGCGGAGCTTCGTCGGCATGTCGTAACCGAGCGTGTCCAGCAGGAAGCCTCGCATGGGTTGCACCTCGCCTCGCACGGCCACTGCCTCTGTCCGCGCAGCAAATGCGTCTAGCCGCCCCAAGTAGTCGTACAAGTCCAAACACGCAGGCGGGTCTTCTTCGGTCCACTCGTTGAGGATGCGGGAGTGCTCGGCTTCTATGCCGTCCGCTTCCGCCTGGAAGCACGTCAGCAAGCGCAGGAAACCGCCAGCGCGGATAGCTCGGTCGTAGTCGCCGTTTCTGTAGGCGCTGCAGTCGCCGACCTCAACTCCTGCGTCGCCAGCGGCGCTGCGATACCAGTCGGAGTCTGTTCGGAGCGGGTCGGCCCGCCTTGAAGTCGTTGGGCGCTGAGCTCCCACCGGGATCGTCAGCACATCGCCGACCTCGATGCGATCGTGGTCGGGGATTCGATTCACGCGCGCTAGTGCGTCGACGGAGACCCCGTGCCGGGCAGCAATCCCGCCGAGCGTGTCGCCAAGTTGGACGGTCGGCAACGGCTTCGCCACGCCGATCCCGTCGATGATGCTGCTGCTCTCGATGACCACCGGTTTCCTGCCGGCCGTCGTGGCCGGAATCCTCGGGGTCGCGCTGTTCTGGCAGTGGGTCTACGTCAGCTCGCTCTACATGGTGAGCTTCTACATCTCCGGCGGGCACCGGGCGATCGGCCGGTTGGATCGACTCCTATGGGTCTGGGCGCCGAACACGGTGTGGGTCGTCATCCCGATGTTCGGGTTGTACGTAGCGGTTCGCCTCGTTCTCGACGGGACGTACGCCGTGCTGGGCCGCTGAAGCGGCGGAACCGCGGCAGTAAGGTCGCCGCTGCCATCCGTGCGCCCGAGTAACGGGCGCACGGAGTGGTCCGCGGGTCTGGATCAACAAAGCCGACGCCGGAACATCGGAGACGGCTCAGTGAATCCGAGAAGACCCCGTAGCCTGCCCCTCGACCTTGTCGGGAACAGAGAGACAGGAGGCCGCATTTGCGCCGCCCGCCAGGCTGTGCGGCCGAAGCTACTGGCGTTGCTCAGCGTTGGTGTTGGCCGACGTTGCTTGGGGCCGCCACTCGCGCGCCAGCCGCTGCGCTTCATGGATCGCCTCGGCCGTCATCTTCGAGGCGACGGAGTCGCGATCCGCCGTCGCCCCCTCGCGGAACTCTACACGAAGTCGCGCAGCCGCCAGATTCAGCCACATGTGCGCCACTACGTAGTCCTGGGGGACGCCCTCGCCGTGGAAGTACCTGAGGCCGAGTCGGTGCTGCGCTGTGGCGAGCCCCTGTTCAGCGGCCAAGCGGAACCACTTGGCAGCTTCGGCATGGTCTTGGGTGACGCCCTCGCCGTTGTCGTACATGATGCCGAGTTGGTGCTGCGCGTCGACGTGCTCCTGTTCAGCGGCCAGGCGCCACCACTTGACTGCTTCGGTAACGTCCTCGCGGACGCCCTCGCCGTTGGCGTACATGAAGCCGAGGTCGAACTGCGCTCCGGCGAGCCCCTGTTCAGCGGCTAGGTGGGACCACTTGGCAGCTTCGGCATGGTCTTGGGGGGCGCCCTCGCCGATGGCGTAACTGATGCTGAGGCTGAACTGCGCTTCGGCGAGCCCCTGTTCAGCGGCTAGGTGGAACCACTTGCAAGCTTCAGCATGGTCCTGGGTGACGCCCTCGCCGTTGTCGTACATGATGCCGAGGATGTGTTGCGCGTCGACATCGCCTTGTTCAGCGGCTCGGCGGAACCACTTTCGGGCTTCGGCATAGTCCTTGGGGACGCTCGCGCCGTTGTAGTACATGAAGCCGAGGTCGAACTGCGCTTTGGCGAGCCGCTGTTCAGCGGCTAGGCGGTACCACTTGGCTGCTTCGGTACGGTCTTGGGGAACGCCTACGCCGGTGGCGTACATGAAGCCGAGGATGTACTGCGCTTTGGCGAGCCCCTGATCAGCGGCCAAGCGGTACCATTCTGCAGCTTCGGCATGGTTCTGGGTGACGCCCTCGCCCTCGTGGTACATGAGGCCGAGTCGGAGCTGCGCATCGACGTGCCCCTGTTCAGCGGCCAAGCGGAACCACTTTGCAGCTTCGGCATAGTCCCGGGCGACGCCCTCTCTGTCGTGGTACACGAGGCCGAGCAGAGCTTGGGACTCCGCGTCTCCCCGCTCAGCCGCTTGATGAACCTGTTGCAGTTCCGTCGGCCGACCGTCTCGCTCGTCCGCGCTCATGCAGCCACGTTACCAGTGCCCGCACGCAGTGCCCCTTGGGTCAAGTCGTCGATCATCCTCCCATTTCGGTCGCCGCGGAGGCCTCGCCGTGGAGGAAGACGGGCAAGTCGAGCGCGGCGAAAGCGCTAGCCGCGCGCTTCGCGGCGTCAGCTGCTGCCTTGGGTCTCTCGGGGCGATCCGGCTGCGGCTGGTCGCGACGGTAGGATCGGGTGGGCCGGCGCGTGGGACACGCAGACCGGTGGATCTCGTAAGTGTAGGGTTCATGGGTGTTTGCGCCACGAGTGGGCACTATCGCGCCACCCGGGTTCCCAGGGGGCGCAGACTTCAGGGCAGCGCAAAGGCGATCAACTCCGACGGCACCCCGCTGCCGCCCACGGCGAGAACCACGTACTGGCGGCCCTCATGCACGTAGGTCATCGGCGAGCCGCCGACGCCGGCTTCGATCTCGACCGACCACACCGTCTCGCCGGTCGTCTTGTCGAGGGCCGAGAGGGTTGACGGCTCGAACCGCCAGTCGCGGCTCGCCGCGATCTCGGCGAGTTGCGCCGCCTGCTCTTCATTCGCAACGGCCAGTTCTTCGAGAGCCGACGACTCCAGGTCCATCGACGGCGCCTCCATCTCGGCATCTGGATGGACCGTCGCCTCCAGACCCACGAACAACAACTCGGGCGTCAGCAGGACATGGGCGCGCGAACCCGACCCCATCGGTCCCACATCGAGCTCCCGGATCGCCGGATGGCCGCTCGGACCCTCGCCCAGCGGCGTCACCCACACGATCTCGCCCCGGTTCAGGTCGTAGGCCGTCATGCGGCTGTACGGCGGCTTGACGATCGGCAGGCCGAACGGACCCGGAGGGCTGACCTGGATCGAACCGATGTAGTCGAACGACGAACGGTTCGGATCGGGCTTCTTGATCGTCAACACCACCGGCCGGGTGAACGACGGCACGTAGAGCCGCCCGGTCTCGGGGTCGAAGGCGCCGCCGGGCCAGCTCGCGCCGCCTCCCCATCCCGGCAGGTTCCAGGCGCCGCGCAGCGAAGGAGGCGTGTAGAGCGGACCGTAGTCGTACTGCTCCATGATCTCCTTCGCGCGGGCCAGGATCTCGGGAGTGAAGTCGATCAACTGGCCCTCGTGCATGCCCTGGCGTTCGTACGCCGGCGGCTTGGTCGGGAACTTCTGGGTGGGCGCCGACCGCTCGCCGGGGACCGTGCTGCGTGGCACCGGACGGTCCTCGATCGGCCACACCGGATCACCGGTCTCCCGGTCGAAAACGTAGACGAAGCCCTGCTTGCTGAGCTGGGCGGCGAACTTCACTTCACGGCCGTCGACCGTGACGCCGCCAAGGATCGGCGGCGTCACGAGGTCGTAGTCCCAGAGGCCGTGACGAACCGCCTGGAAGTGCCAAGCCCGCTCCCCCGTCTCGCAGTCGAGCGCCACCAGGCTCTCGGCAAACAGGTTGTCGCCCAGGCGGTGGCCGCCGTACCAGTCGTTGGTCGGCGTGCCGAAGGGCAGATAGACGAGCCCGATTTCCTCGTCGGCCGTCATCAGCGTCCAGACGTTCGCGTTGCCGGTGTACCGCCAGGAGTCGTTCTCCCAGGTCTCGTGCCCGTACTCGCCCGGCTCTGGAATCGAGTGGAAGGTCCAGCGCAGTTCGCCGGTCACCGGGTCGAAGCCGCGGACGTCCCCGGGCGGCGCGTCGGGATGGTTCGGCGCGTCCGAGATCGAGGCGCCAACGATCACGGTGTCGCGGCAGATCATGACCGGCGAACTCACGGCGTAGGCGCGCCGCCGCTTCACCTCTCGCCGCAGACCCTGGGTCAGGTCGACCGCGCCGCCGTCGCCGAAGCTGCCGACCGGTTCGCCGGTGAACGGATCGACGGCCAGGAGCCGGGCGTCCCCGGTGCCGTAGAACAGTCGCGCCGGCACTGCCTCCGCGCCGTCGGCGGCCGGCCTGCCGGGCCAGTAGCTGGCGCCCCGATGCACGAAACCGAGGTTCGTGGGCCGGCCCGCGTCGTAGGCCTCCGGGTCGTAGACCCACGCGGTCTCGCCCGTCCCCGGGTCGAGCGCAGCGATCTGACTCAGGCCGGTGGTGGCGTAGAGACGCTCCCCGATCTTGATCGGCGTGACCTGGTGCCCGCCCGGCTGCATCCGACGACTCCGCAAGCGGCGATCTTCCACGACCGCGGCATTGTCAGGCGACGACCAGCGCCACGCGATCGCAAGGTCGCCGACGTTGCCCGCGTCGATCTGCTCGAGCGGCGAGTAGCGCTGCCCTCCCTTGTCGCCAGTGGTCACCGACCACTCGCTGTCCTGGGCGGAGATCGGGGCGGAGGCGACGAGAAGGTAGAGGGTGGCCGCCAGTGTTTCCAGCCGCTGTCCTGGGTTCATTCGACTCCTCCCGCCCGGTTGCTCAAGCGTTCACGTCGATGACCACTCGCCCACGGGTGGCACCGGCCAGGATCGAAGCCGCCAACTCCTCGATCCGGCTCATCGGCTCGACCGAGGTCATCTCGGACAACAGGTCGCCGGGTAGCTCCGCTGCCAGCCGCCGCCATGCCTCCTGCCGCAGCGCCATCGGCGCCATCACGGAGTCGACGCCGGCGAGAACAACGCCCCGCAGGATGAACGGGTAGACGTTCGACGGCAGGTCCATGCCGCCGGCCAGCCCGCAGGCGGCAACGCAGCCGCCGTAGCGCGTCTGGGCGATCAGGTTCGCCAGCGTCGACGATCCGACGACGTCCACGGCACCCGCCCAGTTCTCCCGGCCGATCGGCCGCGGCTTCGCGGACAGCGTGTCGCGGGCGAGGAAGTCGGCCGCGCCCAGACTCCGCAGGTAGTCATGCTCCGCCTCGCGCCCGGTGGAGGCGATCACCCGGTAGCCGGCCCGCGCCAGCAGCGCCACAGCCACCGAGCCGACCCCGCCGGCGGCGCCGGTCACCACGACGTCGCCGCTCTCCGGCGTCACACCGTGGTCCTGCAACGCCATGACGCACAGCATCGCCGTGTAGCCGGCGGTGCCGATCGCCATCGCCTGCTGGTTCGTGAAGGCGTCCGGCACCGGCACCAGCCACTCCGACTTCATGCGCGCCTTCTGCGAGTAGCCGCCCCAGTGGCTCTCGCTCAGGCCGTAGCCGTTGACCAGCACCCGGTCGCCCGGCGAGAACGAATCCGAAGCGGACTCCGCCACCGTGCCCGCCAGGTCGATACCGCAGACCATGGGCACGGAACGGCAGATGGGAGCGGCGCCCGTGATCGCCAGTCCGTCCTTGTAGTTCAGGGTGGAGTACTCGACGTCCACCAGCACGTCGTGCTCGGGCAGATCGCCTGGGGTCAGGTCGCGCAGGCCGGCGGTGTGCCGGTCGTCGACCTTGTCGACCACGACCGCTCGAAAGGTGTCGCTCATTCTCGGAATGTCCCCCGGTTTCTGGATTCAGGCCAGGAGCCTGCGCGGCAGATCGACCGGAGGCCGGCGCTTCGCGCCGGATGCGGGCAGGATGCCCTCGTTCCCAGGTCAGATCGTTCTACCGCGCAAGCTCCTGGGTCCGAGGGTTCTATCATTCCGAGTATGAGATTCTCGAAGCCGCTTCACCTGCTCTTGGCCGCCCTGCTCATTCTCGCCGCGTCCCCCACAAGCCCGGCCGGCGCCAGCGAGCGGGCGCGCATGACGCCCGCCACCGGCGACCCGACCGACACCTGGCCGCGCTGGCGTGGACCGAGCGGCCAGGGCGACGTCACGGGCGGCGGCTACGTCGACCGCTGGGGGCCGGAGGAGAACGTGCGCTGGAAGGTCCCGGTTCCGGGCAAGGGCAACTCCTCGCCGATCGTCTGGGGCGATGCGCTGTTCCTGACCACCGCCGAAGCGGCCGGCGCCAAACGCTCGGTGCTCGCCTTCAACCGGGAGACCGGGAAGCCGCTGTGGACTACCGCGGCGCCCAACGCGAACCCCGAGCGCGCTTATCCCAAGAACGGACACGCCTCCTCGACCCCGACAACCGACGGCGAGCGGGTCTACGCCTACTTCGGCAATCACGGCCTGCTGGCGCTCGACATGGACGGCGAAGTCGCCTGGCACAAGTCGCTGGGCGAACTGAACGCCTTCCACGGCACGGCCTCGTCGCCCCTGCTGCTCGGCGAACGGCTGATCATCGTCCAGGAACAGCAGCGCGCCGAGTCGTTCATCGCCGCCTTCGACCGCCGCACGGGCGACGAGCTGTGGCGCACGGAGCGGGACACCCAGGTCGGCTGGAGTTCACCGGCCGCGGTCTCCGTGACCACGGACGACGGCGAACAGCGCGACGAGATCGTCGTCAACAGCCAGCACCACGTCATCGCCTACGCACCGGAGGACGGCCGCGAACTCTGGCGCGCCAGCGGCACCACCTTCGAGGTCATCCCGAGCCCCGTGGTCGGCCACGATCTGCTGTTCAGCACCTCCGGCCGGGCCGGACCGACCCTGGCGATCCGCCCCGGCGGCGACGGCGACGTGACGGACAGCCGCATCGTCTGGAGCGCGGCCAAGGGCTCCCCCTTCGTCGTCGCGCCAATGCTGGTCGGCGACTACCTCTACATGGTCAACGACATGGCCAGCGTGATCACCGTCTACGAGGCGAAGACCGGCGAGGTCGTATGGCAGGAACGCCTGGGCGAACGGATGCGCGAGGGCTTCTCCGCCGCGCCCGTGGCGCTGGACGGCAAGGTCTTCTTCACCAACGACAACGGCGAGACCTTCGTGATCAAGGAAGGGCCGGACTTCGAGCTGCTCCACGTCAACCGGATCGGCGAACGGACGATCGCCTCACCCGCCCTGGTCGGCGGCGTCTGGTACATCCGCACCGACGGGCATTTGTGGGCGATTGCGGGCTAGGCCGGATAGCTGCTGCCACGGCGCCCGGAATCGCTGTCGGGCTGAGCGGGTTGCCAAGAACGATGCGCCTGATCATCGCAGCCGTCGTCGTCTCGTCTTGTACAGCCCGTGCTCTGCCGGGTCAGGTTCTTCCCCTTCCGGAGGGCCGGGTCGTTGGCGGCGTCGTCCAGGACGACGGAAGCTCCATGATCGCCGTCGCGAATGACTGGGGCAAGGAACACGAGGCAACTTCCGTGCTCTTCTGGGACAGCGCCGAATCCACACGGACGATCACTGTGCCATCGGAAAGAGCGAGAAGCGTCCGATTCGCCCACGGCAGATTCGTCCTGACGAATTGCGTTTCGCTGCCCCGATTCGGCAGTCATTGCGCCTGGGGCTACCAGATCTTCGAACTGAACGAGAGCGGCGAGGCTCAGCTCGAATGGGAATTGGACCCAAGAGAAGAGTCGACCTGGGACGGTGCGTGGGCGGGCATCTCCCACGATGGAACGGCCTGGGTCGCGATGGGCGGCAACGAGAGAAGAAGGAATTTCGCCCTTGGCCGCTCCTCATCGCCCGTGATCGAACGAACCGGGACAGTTCTGTTCGACTATGCCGAACCCTACATGCCCGAAATGGGCCTTCCGCCTGTCTTCTACCTCGACGTAGATCGAGGGATCGTACTCACCCCTTGGAGCGGCGGAGCGTACATCGTCACCTTCGGAGATGACGGCGTCCAGTCCTTTCCGTGGTTGCATCATGAGCCCAAGGCGACCAGGTGGGCCGAGCGCGAACGTGAAGTCGCCTGGGCCGGCTTCAGTTTCACTTGGCAGGAGGACCAGAGGGTTCTGTGGGCGTTGAATTACGACCGGGATCCGGAAGACCCGGCCCTTTGGCCGGAGACCACGACCGGCAGGACTTGGCAGGCCTACGACTTTCGGGACCTCGAATCACCGGCCGAATTGCCCGACAGCCCGTTCTGGACGATCAACGTGAATGCCGTGACCACGTCCGCATGGCCTCATCCGCATCGGGGATTCGTCCAGGTCACGTCGGGAACCACCGCCTATCGAGTCGCGCATGGCTGGCGAAGCCCTGACTCCCACAAGCCCGCAGTGAGCCACCTCTCGGACTGTCAGCGGGGCAATCCAGAAGGAGCCACGTTCGTCAGCTCCAACGGCAGCCAAGCGATCGTCATCGAGGGTGAGGCCCGCAGCCACCGTGCCCGTCGCATCGACCTCCAGCTGGCCTCGTCGACCGAGGGCTCGATTCCGGATTGCGATCTCCACTGAGCCGACTCGGAGAATCTCGAGTGACGCAAACAAGGAAGCGCATCCGGCTGTTTCGACGCAACGGGTTCCTTCTTCTCGCCTCGGGTCTCCTCCTTGCCACCTCTGCCGTGCAAGCAGCAGCAGAGGATCTTCTCGCGCTGCCCGAAGGGAGGGTTATGGGCAAGGCAATCGATGACAACGGCAGTGCGTGGATCGCCGTCCAGTCTCGGCCGGACGGCGGGGAGACTCACTTGACGCTGTGGCGCGGTGACCAGTCCCAGACCCACACGTTGGACACCAAGAATGTGAAGTACGCCCGTTCTCTTTCCGACAGTCACTTCGTCATCTGGGACTGCCTGCCCCTGTTCGAGGGCGACAATCACTGCGACTTCAGCTATCGGCTGTACCAAGTTACCGGCAGCGGAACGCTCCAGTTCCACGGCGAGTGGGACCCCTTTCGGTACGCCTATCCGAACGTTGTCTTCTCGGCCGACGCCTCGATGTGGGGCGCCACGACCTACCAGTTCGACGACTCCAACCGGCTGGCTGTCGGCCGACACTTCACGTTCGGCACCACGACGCCCGCAAAGATCGAGCGCGAGAGTACTGTCGCCTTCTATCCGGCGAAGGCGGAACGATCGTCTACAGACTACGACGACAACAACTTCATCCTTCTCGACGCCAATGGGCCAATCGTGCTGGCGCCATACGCCGAACACCTCTACCTGCTCCGGTTCGGCGACGACTCTGTCCACCGTCTGCGGCCGGACCAATTGAGTTCCGCCCGCAGGTACTCGGGCTCTCGCGGTATCTGGCCCGGCTACAACGCAATCTGGCAGCCGGACGACGGTCTTCTATGGATCCTGGACCGTGACCCCGGTGCCTGGCTGGCCTACGACCTGACAACCCTCAGCACGGAGTGGACCTTTCCCGCAGACCCGTCCCTGCGTCGAGAAGGCGGCGGACGCCCACACCCGAGACGCGGCTACACGCGCATCATCTCCGATGATGGCCGGTACAGAATAGAACATGTCTGGCAAGGACTGGGCTCGGGGCTGATTTCGGTGCGAAATCTCTCACACTGGTTGAATGGCCCGGCACCTGTGTACAGGTGGCCGCTGCCTCTGTACGGTGACGGCCCAGCGGTCAGCGGGAACGGCCGCCACGCCCTCGCGATCGAGGAGCACTCGCCGAAGTCCACTCCAGGCACACGCCGCAAGTTCGCCAGACGCCTTGAACTGGCTCCTGCTCCATTCGAAGCGGCAGACGTTCGGAACCAACAATAGGCCGAACGTTCCTTCAGCTCTGGCTAGAGCTAGATCCTCGGCAGCGCTCGATACCGTCGCAAGAACCAGCTCAGGGAAGCAGCTTGACCAGCGCCACCGTCATCCCCACGATGCCGGCCGCCATCATCCACAGATGCCGGTAGATATCCGCGCGCAAGGACTGGACTTCGGTGCGGACCGTCTGGATCTCGCCCCGCAGGTCTGCCTCCGTCACCCGCAGGTCCGCCTTCGTCACAAGGTCGCCTTCGACCGCCAGCTTCATCGTCTGCAGGAAGGCCTCCGCCTGGGCCTCGGTGAAGCCCACCTCCCGGAATGTTCGAGCCGCCTGCAGAGTGTCGATCACGAGGTGATCGTACTCACGATCGGAGAGCGCGCCAAATCGGCACATGTTCCCTTGACACGGGAAGCAACAGAGCGCTGCGCCCGACGCCGGCGGCACCACCCGTCAGCGCGACATTCGGCGGTGGACCCTGGCCACCTCGACCATGTAACCACGGTTCGTTAGCGAGGCCGCACTCTCGATCGCGCCGGCGGCCTTCTCCGCTTCACCGATCAACTCGTAGTACAGACCCAGGTACAGATCGGCGTAGAAGCGCGCGCCGGGACCTTCCGCCGTTGCCGCCGCCTCGACCTCCTCGACCGAGCCCTCGCCCCGAAACAGAGCATCGAGCTCCTTCATCGGCCGGCGCGCGTCCGGGCCGACGGGAAGCACCGCCTCTTGCGCGGCCTCCAGGCCGTCCTCGGCGGCCACACAGAGAAGGTGCCACACGGCGTTCTCGACGTCGTTCGGGTTGACCAGGCGGTGCCGCTCGAACTGGCCGCGGCAATCGGCGAAGCGACCGGCGTAGTAGTACGAGATGCCGCGCTGCCACAGGTACGGGTCCTGGGACGGCTCAAGAGCGACCACGCGGTCGAAGTCCTCGATCGACGCTTCGATCCGACCGGCCTTGAAGCGCGCCGAGCCGCGCAGCAGGTAGAGCTGCCAGTCGCGCGGCTCGACTTCGAGCGCCCGGTCGTAGCCGGCGATGGCCGCCTCGTAGTCGCCCTGGGACTCGTGGAGGCTCGCCTGGCGGAGGAGCATCGCAGCGCTTGGCTCGGCGTTGCGCTGTTGGGCGGAGGCGCCCGTCATCGTGGCGAGCAGAAACGCGGCCGTCATCGACGGGACGAGGTGGAGGGCTGTGGTGCGCCTCATCGATGGAACTCTACTGGGCGACGGAATCCGGCTACACTTCGCGCGTTTCGGCTACAGCGACATCACGACAAGACGACGATAAGGAAGGGAATCCACCATGGGTCTGCTTGACGGAAAGGTTGCACTCGTTACAGGCGCCGGCGGCGGTCTCGGCCGCACGCACGCGCTGCTCCTGGCGCAGGAAGGCGCGGCGGTCGTGGTCAACGATCTCGGCGGAGCGCGGGACGGCACGGGCGCCGGGACCGCGATGGCGGACCAGGTCGTCCAGGAGATCAAGGACGCGGGCGGACAGGCCGTCGCCGACTACGGTTCCGTCTCCGACGGCGACGCGGCGAAGGCGATGGTGCAGCGCGCTGCCTCTGAGTTCGGCAAGCTCGACATCGCGATCAACAACGCCGGCATCCTCCGGGACAAGTCATTCAAGAACATGACCGACGAGATGTGGGACATCGTCCTCGACGTCCACCTCCGCGGCACCTACCTGGTCACGAAGGCCGCGTACGACCAGATGATCGAGCAGGAGTCCGGCGGCCGGATCATCATGACGAGTTCGACTTCCGGCCTGCTCGGCAACTTCGGCCAGACGAACTACGGCGCCGCCAAGGCCGGGATGGCCGGCTTCATGCGTTGTCTGGCGCTCGAGGGCGCGAAGTACGGCGTGACCGTGAATCTCCTCGCTCCTGCAGCCTGGTCACGTCTGACCGAGGACATCATGCCGGAGGCAACCGCCGATCCGCTGGCGCCGGAGAAGGTCTCGCCGGCCGTCGTCTGGCTCTGCACCGACGACGCCGCCGACATCACCGGCCGCATCTTCGCGGTCGGCGGCAACACCGTGACCCTGCTGGCCTGGCAGTCGCTCGAGATCGGCCGCCGGCCGAACGACCAGGACCCCTGGAGCGTGGCCGCCATCGGCGAGAAGATCCGCGCCGCCTCCGCCGACTTTCCAACGCCGGTCCGCTTCCAGGATCTGATGTAGCCCGCCGGGAGGCCGGTGAGCCCACCAGAGGGGCTGCCGTCACCCCCACGCGCACCTCTTTGCCCCCCAGCGGTTGCAACGTTGGGCACCGGTAAGCGTAGAATGATGACCAATATGACCATTATGGTCACGAATATACCGGCCCCGCCCACCCCGCGCAGCGGAGCGGGTAAGCCAATTCCCAAGAGAGCAAGCGAGAACCGACCGATGAGCCAGCTATCCGTGGACACCACCGCCACCTGGGAGGCCGAACTCGAAGGCCGCATCCCGCCCCACATGAACGAAGAGATCGAGATCTACGAGACCCAGATCGCGCAAAAGGGCTTGGGCAAGATCGACGACAAGGTCTTCGCCGAGACCCGCCTGCGCCGCGGCGTCTACGGCCAGCGCTACGACAACGGCCAGCGCCACGACGGCGTCGCCAGCAGGGCCCTCGAGTACCCCTGCGGCGATCTGACCAAGGGTCCCAACACCGTCTGGGACGCTCCCGGCATGCTGCGGATCAAGATCCCCTTCGGCGCCATGAACGCCGAGCAGATGGAGGTGCTCGCCGACCTCGCCGAGGAGTACTCGGACGGGATCGCCCATGTCACAACCCGCCAGGACATCCAGCTTCACTTCATCCACATCGACGACACGCCGGACATCATGCGGCGTCTGGCCGCGGTCGACATCACGACCCGCGAGGCGTGCGGCAACTCGGTGCGCAACGTCACGGCATGCCCCCTGGCCGGCGTCTGCCGCGACGAGCCGTTCGATGTTTCGCCCTACGCCCACGCACTAACGTACTTCCTGCTCGGCCACAAGGACGCCCAGGACTTCGGCCGCAAGTTCAAGATCGCCTTCTCGGGTTGCGCGCAGCATGCCTGCGGTCTGGCGAACATGCACGATCTCGGCGCCGTCGCCCAGCTCCGTCCGACCGGCAACGGCGGCGCCAGGGGCCCGGAACGCGGATTCAAGGTCTATGTCGGCGGCGGCCTCGGAGCGGTGCCGCACCAGGCCAAGGTGCTGCGCGAGTTCGTCCCCGAAGATGAACTCCTGCCCCTGGCCCAGGCGGTGTGCCGCGTCTTCGGGCGGCTGGGCGAGAAGCGCAACCGGGCCCGGGCCCGGGTCAAGTTCCTGGTCGCCAAGCTGGGGATCGAGGAGTTCGCCCGTCTCGTCGACGAGGAACTGGCGGTCCTCCCGCCTGACGATCGCTGGAGCGCCTTCCTTACCGACCTGTCCATCGTGGACGAGGTTCCCTCCCGGCCGGCGCTGGCGCTTGAACCCGGACCGCGGCCCGAGGGCTTCGCCGACTGGCTCGGCTCGAATGTCCAGCGGCAGCGGCAGCCGGGCTACGTGGCGGTCGCGATCAACCTGCCTCTCGGCGACCTGACCTCGACCCAGTTGCGGGCGCTGGCCGATACGGCCCGGCGCTACAACGGCGGCCACGTGCGCAACACCGTCGAGCAGAACATTCTGCTCCGCAACATCAGCGAAGCGGACCTGCCGGCGCTCTACACCGAACTACGGGAACAGGGCCTGGGCGCACCCGGCGCCTCCTCCCTGGTCGACGTCACCTCCTGCCCCGGGACGGACACCTGCAAGCTGGGAATCTCGTCGTCGCGCGGACTCGCCGGTGAACTGCGCAAGCGGATCGCCACCTCCATCAAGACGGCCGGCGTGCTCGCCGACGAAGCGGTCAAGGACCTGCGGATCAAGGTGTCGGGCTGCTTCAACTCCTGCGGCCAGCACCACGTCGCGGACATCGGCTTCTACGGCGTGAGCCGCAAGAGCGACGGACGCACGGTGCCCCACTTCCAGGTCATCCTGGGCGGCCAGTGGAGCGAGAACGCAGGCGCCTACGGACTCGCCGTCGTCGCCGTGCCGGCGAAGCGCATCCCGGAGACAGTCGAGCGGATCGCCGGCCTCTACGTCGCCGAGCGCGAGAAGGGCGAGAGCTTCCAGGAGTTCATCGCCCGAGTGGGCAAGGCGCGAATCCGCCAGCTTCTGGACGACCTGACCAAGCTGCCGACCTACCTCGAGGACCGCACCCTCTACTCCGACTGGGGCGACCCGCGCGAGTACACGATCGGCGACCTCGGCGTCGGCGAGTGTGCCGGCGAAGTCGTGACCGCGGTCGAGTTCGGCCTCTCGGCCGCCGAGCGCGAGGTCTTCCAGGGCATGCTGGAGCTGGACCGTGGAGCAGCCGAGGCCGCCGCCGCCAAAGCCTACGCCGCGATGCTGCAGGCGGCGCGCGCGCTGATCACGACGGAGAACATCGACATCGGAAACGCGCCGGCCGAGATCGTCGGCGAGTTCCGAACCCGCTTCCACGACACGGAACTGTTCTTCGACCCGTACGCCGGGGCCAAGTTCGCCAACTACCTGTTCCGCGTCCATGGCGACGCCGAGACGGCCTCGAGCGAGGAAGCGCACCGCCGGATCGAGGAAGCCCAGTTGTTCATCGAGGCGGCCCACGCGTGCAACCATCGGATCGCGCAGCAACAGGTGACGGCCGGTCTGCGACGAGCGGTATGAGTTTTTCCCAGGCGCCGGACCTCGATGGTCTGGTCAAGCTCGACCTGAAGGTACTCGCCAGCGCCGGGTCCACGGCCGGAGCGGATGAGTTCATCCCGGTCTTCCACCGCTGGATCACCGAGCGGGCCCTGCCCGAACTGCTGATCGACGTCGCCGACTACAGCCACGTCCACGAAGGGCCGGGCGTGCTGCTGGTCGGCTACGACGCGATCTACGCCTACGACCAGAGTCGCGGTGAGCCGGGCCTGCTCTACAGCCGCCGGCGCGAGACGTCGCCGGAGCTCAACGGCATCGGCGCGCTGGAGCGGCGGCTCGAGTCACTGCTCGACTGCGCCTTCCGCGCCTGCGACCTGATCGAGGCGGAGCCCCAACTCGGAGGCCGGGTGCGCTTCGACCGCCACCGGCTCGAACTCCGGGTCAACGACCGACTGGTCCCCCGTGAAGAAGAGACCGTAGCCGCGCTCGAATCTGCCTTCGAACGGGCTCTGGCCGCGGCCGGCGTCGAGAACGGCGGTCCGCCGGTCAAGGTCGCGCGAATCGGCGAAGCGCGCGAGCGGCTGACCCTCAGGGCCGGCTGACCGCCTGCGCGCTCGCCACGAGCCGCCGGAGTTCCGGCTTCAATTCCAGCTCCGCGGCGGCTTCGCGGCCGGCATCCGACATCTTGGGCCAGGTCCTGACCAGCACTTCGGCCGTCTTCTCGGCGCCCAGCCGGCTGGCCAATCCCTCCAGGTCGCGCTCCAGGAAGACCAGGCAGGCGGCATCCTCCAGGGTCTGCGCCTCCTGGCGCGCACTCCGTCCCGCCCGCTTCAGCACCAGGTTCTGCACGCGCTCGATCTTCTCCCGCCGGTAGCCGGCGTCGCGCAGCACGGCGCCGGCCAGCCGCGCGTGCTCCAGCGCCGCCGCCCGCCGCCAGGCGAGATAGCCCTTGCGCCCGGCCGGGCAATCGGTCCGCGGCATCTTGAAGCGGCGCAGATGCTGGCAGTGCGCCGCCAACATCAGGAGCTCGCCTGCATCCGGATCGAGCCGCGTCACCCAGGCCGCCATTCGCCGGGCGTAGGCCAACTCGCGCGGCACCTGTTCGCCGTCCACCGTCTCCGTCGCCGGATCCTCCCGGTGAAACAGGTTGAACCCCGCCACCGCGTTCTCGAAACGCGGCATCAACTCAAAGCGCTTCACGGTTGCCTACTCGCCAGCCAATTCCCGCTCGACGACGAGCTTCTCCTCGGCGTTCTCCTGTCGCTCGGCGAGCCAGGCAACGTAGCCCTCGGGATCGACGAAGGGGTGGGGATCGCCGTCGGCCCGCGACGCCAACTGCTCGGCGCGCTCGAAGATCCTCCCCATCGAGGCGTGGTTCGAGATGTTCACTTCGATCGGGTTGCCCTCCTCCGCGGCGAGCCGTTGAATCCGGGCCACGCTGTCCAGGTAGAGGTTCGTGCGGTGGACGCCCTCGAAGTTGAGGCCCACGCCGCCGAACACGAAGGCGCGGTGCTCCTCCCCGCCGTCGCGCACCGGGAACTCCATCGACAGAACCCCCTCGGTGTGCCCGGGCGTGACGTAGAACCGGATCTCCGTGTCGCCCAGCTCGAGCGTGTCGCCGTCGGCGATCACCATGTCGTGGACCGGCACGTCGATCTCGTAGTCGGGGTTGCCCGGCGGCGTTTCGGCCAGTTCCCAGTCCGCCTCGGTCATGCCGACCCGGGCCCCGTAGGTCTCCTGGAACCTGGCGGCGCCGCCGACGTGGTCGAAGTGGCCGTGCGTCGCCAGCACGTACTTCAGGTCCGCCGGGTCGTAACCCAGGCGCCGGATGCCATCGATCGCGGTCTCGATGTGGTCGCCGTAGAGCGCATCGATCAGGATCAGACCGTCCGTGGTTACCAGCAGGTAGCACGAGACCCACTCGATCCCGACGTAGTAGAGGTTGTCGAAGATCTGGAACGGCTCGACCCTTTGCGCCACCGGGTCGTTCCGGTCCGCCCCTTCCGGATCGGCGGCCGCGGCATCCGCTTCGGCCGCCGCCGGGGGCGCGGCATCGCCACCGCCGCAGGCCAGGGCGCCAAGCGCGATCAGGAGGACGATCAGAACGGCTGGAACGGAACGCATCATCCCGCGAAGTTACCACGCGCGGACCGTCGACCGGAGGCCCCTGGGAGCCGCTACCAGCTCTCGCGGTACGGCCTCATCTCGACGTCGAAGCTCCACGCGGACGGATCCTGATGGGCCACGTACCAGACGTTCTCGGCGATCGCGTCCGGCTGGATGAAAAAGTCGTCCGGCTGGTCGGGCATTCGCCGCCGGGTCCACTCCAGATCGATCACCGCGTCGATCACGAAGTACGCGACGTGGATGCCCTGCGGCCCGAGGGTCCGCGCCATCGACTCGGCAAGGATGCGCTGCCCCGCCTTGGTCGGCGCGAACCCGGCGAAGCGGGGCATGCCGCGGCGGGCCGCCGTGTTGCCGGTGACCATGATCGCGCCGCGCCCGGCCTCGATCATCGCCGGCGCGGTCGCGCGCGCCAAGTAGAGCAGGCCCATCACGTTGACTTCGAAGTTGGCGCGCAGGCGTTCCGGATCGACCTCCAGGAAGTCGCCGAAAGCGCCTCCTACCGCGTTGTGGACGAGCACCGACACCGCGCCCAGGTCACCGCCGACCCGAGCCGCCGTCGTTCGCACCGCCTCCGGGTCGGACACGTCGCAGACGTAGCCGCGCGAACCCTCGATCTCGGTCGCCAGCGCCTCCAGACGCTCTGCGTTGCGCGCGAGCATCGCCACCCGGTAGCCGCCGGCCGCAAAGCGACGGGCCAGCGAAGCCCCCGTTCCGGGACCCACGCCGGAGATGAGACAGACCGGATCGCTCATGGGTGCGCGGACACTACTGGATCCAGGCGACCGAAGTCCGACCCTGGAAGACTGCGCCCGCCGCAGACATATAGCCATTCCTGTATGATTGCCAAGCTGACCCAACCGCCGTCTCCCGGGAGGCCCCGATGACCAGACGCCGCTCCCCGATGCCCCGCTTCCTGCCCGTGGCAACGCCGATCGCCTTGCTGTTGGCCACCTTTGCGGCGACGCCGGCAGCAGCGGCCGACCGTGAGTTCTACGTCGGCTTCCACCTCGGTCTGGCGGGCATCGACATCGACAGAAGGGATGCCTTCGACCAGGTCCTCGACGGCGACGAGAACTCGCTGAGCTACGACATCGGCTACAAGCTCAACGACTTCCTGGCGGTCGAACTGGGCTACTACGACCTGTCCAAGGTCGACGGAGCGATCCGACCCTGCGCGGAAGGCGTTCCCTGCTCCGATATCGCGATCCAGGGCAAGATCACCGCCTACTCGGCCGCGATCGTGCCCCACTACGACATCACGGGCCGCATCCGAGTGTTCGCGAAGCTCGGCATCGTGTCCTGGGCCGCCAACGTGGAGGACGCGACCGAAGACCTCGAAGTCACCTTGGTGGACGTGGACGATGAGGACCTGATCTACGGCGTCGGCGTCGCGGTCCAGATTCTCGGCCGGTTCAGGGCGGTCGGCCGCATCGAGTCGATCGCCGGCGATATCGAGACCGTCTCGGCCGGCATCCGGATGGTCTTCTAGCGCCGCCAACCCCAAGTGCTACCGTCGGCCAATGACCGACATCACGCCCTACCGCATCGAAATCGACGACGAGCAACTGACCGATCTGCGCCGGCGGCTAGCCGCCACGCGCTGGCCCGAACCGGAGACGGTCGGCGACTGGACCCAGGGCATCCCACTCGCCTACACGAAGGAGCTGTGCGAGTACTGGGCGTCCTCCTACGACTGGCGCCGGCTGGAAGACCGCCTCAACGACCTCGATCAGTTCAAGACCGGGATCGACGGGCTGGGCATCCATTTTCTCCATCTCCGCTCCCGGCACACAGGCGCGGCGCCGCTGGTGCTCACCCACGGCTGGCCGGGATCGATCGTCGAGTTCCTCGAAGTCCTCGATCCGTTGCTCGACCCCACCGCGCACGGCGGCTCCGCCGCAGACGCATTCCACCTGGTCGTGCCGACACTGCCCGGCTTCGGATTCTCCGACAAGCCGACGGCGCCCGGCTGGAGCGTCGAGAAGGTCGCCGGCGCCTGGGCCGAGCTCATGGCGCGCCTCGGCTACGAGTGGTACTTCGCTCAGGGTGGCGACTGGGGCGCCGCCGTCAGCACGGCGATCGCGATCCAGGACCACGAGCACTGCCACGGCATCCACGTGAACATGCCGACGGTCGGCGTCGACCAGAGCACGATGAACGACCTCACGGACAACGAGAAGGACGCTCTCGCCGGCATCCAGCACTACCGCGATTGGGACTCGGGCTACTCGAAGCAGCAATCCACCAGGCCGCAGACTCTGGGCTACGGCCTGGTGGACTCGCCGGCCGGCCAGGCGGCGTGGATCGTCGAGAAGTTCTGGTCCTGGACCGACCACGACGGCCATCCGGAAGACGTGCTCAGCCGAGACCAGTTGCTCGACAACGTGATGATGTACTGGCTGCCGGCCTGCGGCGCTTCGTCGGGACGCATCTACTGGGAGAGTTTCGGCAAGGGCGGCGCCGACCCGGTCGAGATTCCGGTCGGCTGCAGCATCTTCCCCAAGGAGATCTTCCGCGCCTCACGGCGCTGGGCCGAGAAGCGGTACCGGAACCTCGTGTACTGGAATCGCCTGGAGAAGGGCGGCCATTTCGCCGCGTTCGAGGTGCCGGACGTCTTCGTCGGGGAACTGCGGAAGTGCTTCCGGGAGATGAAGGCCTAGCGGCGTCAGCTCTCGTCGACAGTGGCGCGGAACCGCGGCGGCCGGCGGTGCGGCGCGGCCTGCTCGAAGGCCCAGGCGATGCGGATCAGCGTCGGTTCGCTCCACGCCACGCCGAAGAAGGAGACCCCGACCGGCAGGCCGTGCACGGTTCCGGCCGGCACGGTGACGTTCGGATAGCCCGCGATGGCCGCCGCGCCCGAACTGCGCACCGAGAAGCGGTCGCCGTGGACCAGGTCGGTCACCCAGGCCGGACCGCCGCTCGGCCCCAGGATCGCGTCGAGTTCGTGCTGAGCGAGCGTCGCGTCGAGCCCCTCCTCGCGGGACAGACGGTTCGCCGTGCCGCGAGCCGTCTGGTAGGCGGCCTCGGTGAGCGGTCCCTTGCCCTCCGCCTCGATCAGGATCTCCTGGCCGAAGAAGGGCATCTCGCGCTCCGCGTTCGCCTCGTTGAAGGCGATCACCTCGGCGAGCGAAGCCACCGGAGCGCCGTCGCCCGGTTCGGCGAGATACGCGTTCAGACCGGCCTTGAACTCATAGAGCATGGCCTCGTACTCGTGCCGCCCGACCTCGCCGCGATGGGCGATCTCGACCGGATCGACCATCTCGGCGCCCAGGCTGGCAAGCACCTCGATCGCCTCCTCCATCACGCCGTCGACGCGGCTGTCGCCGCCCATGAACTGCCTGCCGACGCCGATCCGCAGCCGGCTCAGGTCGGAAGCGCCCGCTCGATCCAGGTCGCGGCCGCCGAGGTCTGCCGAGCGAAGCTCGCTTAGGTGACGGGTCAGGTCGGTTGGAGTCGGTGACGCCGCCGTGGCCTCGTCCCGCGGATCCCGCCCGGTCATGCCGGTGAGCAGCGCCGCGGCTTCGGCCACCGTCCGGGCCATCGGGCCGGCCGTGTCCTGCACGGCCGAGATGGGAACGATGCCGCTGCGGCCGACCAGACCGACCGTCGGCTTGATGCCGACCAGGCCGTTCGCCGACGACGGGCAGATGATCGAGCCGTCGGTCTCCGTACCGATCGCCGCCGCGCACAGATTGGCGGAAGTCGCCGCGCCGGACCCGGAACTCGAACCGCACGGATTGCGGTTGAGAACGTACGGGTTGCGGCACTGTCCGCCGCGCGCGCTCCAGCCCGAACTCGACTGTCCCGACCGGAAATTGGCCCACTCGCTCAGATTGGCCTTGCCGAGCAGCACCGCCCCGGCGCGCCGGAGCTGAGCCGCGACGAAGGCGTCCTGCGGCGGGATCGACCCCTCGAGCGCCAGCGAGCCGGCTGTCGTCGTCGTGCGGTCGGCGGTGGCGATGTTGTCCTTGACCAGGATCGGGATGCCGTGCAGCGGGCCGCGTACGTTGCCCGCGGCCCGCTCCCGGTCGAGCTGCTCGGCGATCTGCAGGGCGTCCGGGTTCGTCTCGATCACCGAGCGCAGCGTCGGTCCCTGGCGGTCGAGCGCCTCGATCCGGTCGAGGTAGAGCCGGGTGATCTCCCTGCTCGTCCGCTCGCCGGCCGCCATCTGGCGGCCGAGTTCGGCGATCGTCACCTCCTCGAGTTCGAAACCGGCCACGTTCGAGCCGGGCCCATCACCCGACCGGGCGGCCGCATCCCGCTCGGCAGACGAACAGGCCGCACCGGCGACCGCTGCCGCACCGAGAGCACCGGCCACGGCCATCACTTGCCGTCGGGTGGCGCCCGTTGCCTCATCCACGGCCTGACGCTAGCAGCCAACCCGTTTTCCTACGAAGCCGGATGCGGGCAAGATGCCCGCGTGCCATCCGTGCGCCCGGTGACGGGCGCACGGAGTGGTGCGCGTGTGGCGCGGGTCGCGCCACACGGGTTCCCGGGACAGAGCCTCCCTCAGCTCGGCCGCTCAAGCCCAGTCCCCACAGCCACGCCACCGCCGCGCCCAAGGGCACATACCAGGGCCAGGCCAGCAACTCGGCGCCGGGCCCCTCGGCCCACCGCCACAGCGCCAGAACCAGCGCAGTCCCCACGACCAACAACAAACTCGCTACCACCCGGCCGCGACCGTCCGTGCGCAACCAGGTTCCGAGCAGCACGGCGCCGCCGAGCAGGCAGACCCAACCCGCCGCCGGCTGCCGCCAGGCCACGGCGAACACGGCGAGCACGGACAGCGGCCCAGACCACAGGAAGCCGCGGCCATCGCGGCCGCAGGGTGCAAGCGCCAGAACGACCGCGGCCATCAGCGCCCCGCCGGTGTAGCCGGCCATCGCCAGCGCCAGGTCGAGCAGGGCGTCGTATTGCGCCGCAACCCGGTCCATCAGCAGCGACACGAGCCCCAGCACCAGGCCCCAACCGAGAACCAGCAGCCGCGGCAGCCGCAGGCCGTTGCCACGGCGCCCGCGCGAGCCCAGCAACGAAGACGTCGTCTGCGCCAGGGCCGCGAGAATGGAGTCGAGACTCGAGATCGCCGCCGCCAGCGCGCCGGCCACGACCAGGCCCTTCAGGCCGACCGTGACTGCCTCGACCGCGAACACCGCGAAGACCCGATCAGGCTGCTCCGCCACGATCGCCGCCGCCGTACCTTGAAGCGGCGCCTGCTCGTAGTAGGCCCACAGCCCGATCCCGACCAGGGCGAACGCGAACGAGACGATCACGGACACGCTGCTGGCCACCACCGCCCGTTGGGCGTCCCGCGCACTCCGGCAGCAGAAGATGCGCTGCGCCATCAACTGGTCCGTGCCGAACGCCGCAAAGCCGCCGACCGTGGCGCCGATCAACGCCGCCCACAGGGTGTATGGCGTCGAGAGAGAGGCCGACAGATCGAACAGCGTGAACTTCCCCTCCGTCCAGGCGGCCGCAAGGGTCGTCGAGATGCCAGCCTCGATCTCCCACACGACGACACTCAGACTGACCGCGACGCCGACGAGAAACAGCAGGAACAGCGCGGCGTCCGTCCACACCACGGCCGCTATGCCGCCGAGCCAGGTCCACAGGATGGCGACGGCCATGATCGCCGCCACCGCGGCCACGTGGGGCGGCAGGCCGGTCGCGCTCTCGAGCCAGGCGAGCTCCCGGTGCAGCAGCACTCCTAGCACGACGGCCGAGAGGTAGACGCGCGCCGACTGCGCCAGCACCCCGCCGAGCCAGAACAGACCGGTCGCCGTCTTGCGAACCGCCGCGCCCGAGCCGCCGAGCCGGCGCTCGATCAGGTCGTACGGGCTCATCACGTCGTAGCGGTAGTAGGCCGGCACCAGCAGGCGCGCCACGAGCAGACGGGCACCGACGTAGCCGAACAGCCCGATCTGCAGGTAGGTCAGGTTGCCGCCCGGCCGGTGGACGATCGCGGGCAGGCTGATGTAGGTCACGGCGCTGATTTCGGTCGCCACCAGGGACGCCGCCACCGCGTACCACGGCAGGTTGCGCGAGCCGCCGAAGTAGTCGCGCTCCGTCTTCTGCCGCCGCGACAGCGACCGCGACAGCAGCGTCAGGCCGACCAACAGGGCGGCGAGGATCAGCCAGTCGAGTGTGCCGAAAGATCCGCGGAGTTGCATACGCGTCTATTCGGAGCGGGCGAGACGCCCGCGCGGATCACTCCCCGCCGGCGTAGACGTCGCCCCGCGTACTTGTCGCCACGCGGTAGAGGCCGGTGCGGGCGGTCATGTAGAGCGTGCTGCCGTCGCCGCCGAAGGCCGTGTTGGCCGGCAGCTCGGCCGGTGCGATGGTCCCCAGGTGTCGGCCGTCGGGACTGAAGACGAGGACGCCGGCCGGCCCGGTCGCGAACACGTTGCCGTTCACATCGATGGCCATCCCGTCCGGCGCGCCCATAGCCTCCATGTCGCTGGCGTCGAAGAACATCTCGCCCTCGCCCAGGGTCAGGTCGTCGTTCACCGCGTACTTCTTCCAGTACCGGTTCGGCGCCGCGTCCGAGTTCGCCACGTACAGGATCTTCTCGTCCGGCGAAAGGCCAAGGCCGTTGGGGCGGGTCTGGCCGGTCTCGAGCAGGGTCACCGTGCCGTCCGGGTCCAGCCGGTAGATGCCGTTGTGCGGCTGCTCCTTGTTCTCCGACGCGTCATGCCCGTCCAGGCCGTAGGGAGGGTCGGTGAAGAAGGCGGCGCCGCTCGAGTGGAACACGATGTCGTTCGGGCTGTTCAGCCGCTCGCCGTCGTAGCGGTCGGCCAGGGTCACCCGCTCGCCGTCGAGCGCCATCGCGGACACCCGGCGGCCGCCGTGCTCGCACAGGACGAGACGACCGTCCGGGTGGAGCGCCAGCCCGTTCGAGCCGTTCATGCCGCCGGTGTCGGCGTCGTCGGGCAGCACGGGCTGCAGGAACACGACCTTGCCCTCGCTCTCGGACCAGCGGTAGACCGTGTTCGCCGGGATGTCGCTGAAGTAGAGGCGGTCCGGATCCCCCGGCACCCACACCGGACCCTCGGTGAATTCGAAGCCGTCCGCGACCTTCTCCACCACCGCGTCCGCCGGCACCAGGTCGTCCATCGCCGGGTCGTTACGCAGGACCGAGCCGTCGGCCTCCGCCGCTTCGGTCGCTTCATCCACCATCGGTTCCGCCTCCCCTATCTCGCCGCCGTAGCCGCAACCCGCGGCCACCGCGACAATCACTATCGTCCTTCCGGCCAGAGCCCTCTTCATCGTCCCCTCTCCTCGTGTCAGACCGCCCCATCCCAACCAGATCGATTCAGGATAGCAACCGGGATACTCTCACTGCGTTGCCTCAATCGCCCGCCATGGACGCCGCGCGAGGACTACCCAAGCCCCCGGCGGTTCCGCTCCAGGCGGTCGTTCTGATTCTCGCGGTCCTCACCGCCTGCCAATCGCCAAGACCCCCAGAGTCTCCAGGGACCACAGCGCACTTGTCCCCACCGAGACCGGCCGACACGGCAACAACGGCGCCCGTGCTTCACGACGCGTCGCCCAAAGCGGCCGGCTTCGATCCAGAGCGCCTGCAGCACGCCGCCGACCTGCTGGATACGGCGGTCAGTGACGGCGTCACTCCGGGCGGCGTACTGCTGGTTGCCCGCCGCAGCGCCGTGGTCCTCGAACGGGGCGCGGGCCGCCTGACCTACGACGAGGGCTCGCCCGCGGTCACTCTGTCGACGATCTACGACCTGGCTTCCCTGACCAAGATCATCGCAACGACGACGCTGATGATGCGCCGGGTCGAGGCGGGCGAGCTCGACCTCGACGCCGCTGCCGCGTCCTATCTGCCCGAACTCAAGGAATCGCCGGTCGGCGGCGCGACGCTGCGGGACCTGCTCGCCCACTCGAGCGGACTGCCCTGCTGCACCGAGTTGTTCCGGGATGTCGGAGAGGGCCTCGACCGCGGCGAAGCGCGCGCGCGTTACCTGGAGCACATCGCCGGCACGGAACTGGAAGTGGGCCGGCGCGAACGCGCGATCTACTCCGACCTCGGCGTCTTGCTCCTGGGCGAGATCCTGGAGCGCGGCTCAAACCGCGGACTCGCTGCACAGGTCGAGGACGAGGTTCTGGAACCCCTGGGTCTGGCCGACACCGGCTACGTCCCGCTGGAAGACCTGCGCGAACGGATCGCCCCGACAGAGTTCGATTCCTGGCACGGCCGGCTGCCCCACGGCGAGGTCCACGACGAGAACACGCTCGCGCTGGGGGGCATCGCTCCGCACGCCGGCCTGTTCGGGACCGCCCGCGACGTCGCCGCCTTCGGCCAGGCGATCCTGAACGGCGGCGTCTACGGCGGGCAGCGGCTTGCCAACGCCAAGACGGTCTCCCTCTTCACCCGCCGCGCCGAACTCGTCCCCGGCAGCAGCCGCGCGCTCGGCTGGGACACGCCCTCCAACCCCAGTTCCGCCGGCCGCTACTTCTCGTCCCGCTCCTTCGGCCACACCGGCTTCACCGGGACCTCTCTCTGGATCGACCCGGAACTCGATCTGATCGTCGTCCTGCTGACGAACCGTGTCCACCCGACCCGGGACAACATCGCGATCAGAAGACTCCGCCCGGCGATCCACGACGCCGTGGTCCTGGCCATCGACGACCGCAAGGTCGATCCGCGCGACACCGGCTGAACGCCCTACCCGCATATTTTCACCGATGACCTACTGTGGCCCTCGGTGAAGTATGCGGGGTTAGAGGACCACCCCCAGCCCCCGCAGATCCCGTTCCGCCTGTTCCCCCCAGCCGCGGTTCGCCGCCGGACTGGCCGGGCTCGGGTGCAGCATCCGGCCGATCGGCATCTCCAGGCCGTCGAGTGCCCGCCGAGCCCGGCCCTCGGCGAACGTTCCGATACCGACGACCAGACGTGGCTCGAGAGCCTTCGCCGCCCGGCGCAGCGATCGGTCACAGGCCGCGAACAGCGGCGCCTTCTCCCGCGCCGGCAACCGGTCCGGGGTCAGGTTCGCGCCGGTCTCACCGAGGAAAGCCAGCGGGCAGTAGTTCCAGATCACGAAGCGCTCGAAGAATGCCGGCGGCGTCCCGAAGCGCCGTTCCGCCCAACCCCACACCCGGCGGCCGCTGACCTCGCTCCGCCCGCAGCCAAAGCCCAGGATCGGACGCTTCGGGTGCTGATCGACCGGTGGTTCGACCCCGTCCGCGATCCCCAGCCAGTCCCGCACGTGGGCCACCTCCCCGAACGGCACACCGGTCTGGGTCATGCCCCAGGGCCCCGGGTTCATTCCCAGCAGCAACACCCTGCCGGTCGCCGAACCGGCCACCCGGAGGTAGGCATGGTGCGCCCCGCGCGCGTAGATCAACGGGTTGTAGACATGCGCGACCGGCGGCCCGAACTCAAGCCGGTCGACTGTCGAGGCCAGCTCGTCCGCGGTCGCCGTCAGCCGTGAACGCGACGCCACAGGCGCCTACACGATCCGCGACGTGCGGCCCGTCCAGTAGCGGTCGCGCAGCAGGCGCTTGTAGAGCTTGCCGGTTGGCAGCCGCGGGAGCTGCTCCTCGAAGTCGATCGACTTCGGCGCCTTGTAGTGCGCAATTCGCTCGCGTGCGTAGGCCATCAGTTCCTCGGTTACTTCCGGGCTTTCCTCGAACCCGGGCATCAACTGCACGACCGCCTTGACTTCCTCGCCCATGTCCTCGTTGGGAACGCCGATGACCGCCGCGTCGGCGACCTTCGGGTGGACAACCAGCGCGTCCTCGATCTCCTGGGGATAGATGTTCACTCCCCCCGAGATGATCATGAACGCCTTGCGGTCGGTCAGGAACAGGTAGCCGTCCTCGTCCAGGTAGCCGACGTCGCCGAGCGTGCTCCAGCGCGGGTGAACCGGGTGCCGCGACGCAAACGTCTTCTTCTCGTCGCCGTGGTACTCGAACAGGTCGGCGTCCTCGGGCGGCTCGAAGTAGATTGTTCCGGGCTCGCCGACAGCCAACTCACCGCCGTCGTCGCCGCAGATGTGGATCGTCGCCGTGAGGCACTGGCCGACCGTGCCGGGGCGTTCCAGCCACTCCTCTGTTTCCACCGCGCACATCCCGTTGCCCTCGGTGCCCGCGTAGTACTCCAGGATGATCGGTCCCCACCACTCGATCATCCTGCGCTTGACATCCACCGGGCAGGGCGCGGCGGCATGGATCGCCCGCTGGTGGCTGGACAGGTCGTAGCGCGTCCGCGCTTCCCCGGGCAGCTTGAGCATCCGGTTGAACATCGTGGGGACCCACTGGCTGACGTTGACCCCATGGTCCTCGATCGCCTTGAGCGCCAGCTCCGGGTCGAACCGCTCCAGGACCACGACGGTGCCGCCGAGCGTCTGGGTGCCCCCGCTGAAGCCAATTGGCGCCGCGTGGTAGAGCGGCGCGGGCGACAGGTAGATCGAATCGGCATCGATGCCGTAGATGCTCGTCAGCACCTCGAACCGCTGGTCTGGCATCTCCTCCACCGACAGTCCCGGAAGCGGCCGCAGGATGCCCTTCGGCCGCCCCGTCGTGCCCGAGCTGTACAGCATCGTGCCGCCGCGCGGCTGCTCGGCAAGCGGTTCGGGCGGGTACCGCACCGTCGCCTCACCGTAGTCATCCCAGCCCGCGGGGATGCCGAGCCGGTCGTCGTCGACCATCAGGCGGCTGGGGCAGGTCGGAATCAGGTCGGGAAGCTCAGCGCAGACCTCGGCCAGCTTCGCCGACGCAACGATTCCCGCCGCTCCGCAGTCCTTGACGATGTACGCCGCTTCTTCGGCCGTCAGGTAGCTGTTCACCGTGGTCAGGTAGAGACCCGAACGGATCGCCGCCCAGTAGACCTCGAAGTAGCGCGGGTGGTTCTCCATGAAGATCGCCACGTGGTCGCCGGGCCGCAGGCCCTGCGCGTACCAGAGCTGTGCCAGCCGGTTCGACCGTCGATCGAGCTCCAGGTAGCTGACCGACTCGCCAGTGCCGGCCATGATCACCGCCGGCTTGTCAGGCGTCTCGCGCGCGTATCTGCCGGGATACATCGCGACTCGCTCGCCTACCGGTCGCTCTGCCTGCGACTCAGGAGCCCACCGGCGCCATCTGCCAACTGACCATCAACTCGGCGCGGCAGGGCAGGACCCGGGTCACGTCGATCTCGATGTCGGCGTCGACCGTCGCGCTGTCCGGCGCATCGAAGCGGCCGACGATCTCCGCTTGGATATAGCCGTCATTGTCGACCCGGAAGTCGTTCGGCGTGCGGAACCTGAAGCCGGCGTTGCGCAGCGGAATACGCAGGTCGAGATTCCCGAACCGGTTGAACGCGTTGACCAGCGTGTCGCAGGCTTCCGGCTGGCCCTGAGCCACGTCGCCAAGACCGGGCAGACTGACGATGAAGGCGGTGAGAACCGCCTCGTCATCGTCGCGCTCGAGGATGAAGCGCAACTCCTCGCCCTGAGAGCCGACGCCCACCCATTCGCCGACCGAGAAGACGACGAGCTCGACGCCCAGCAGGTCGCCCCGCTTCTCGCAACCTCCGAGCGCGAGAACGAGCAGCGACGTGGCGAGAACGAGGGCCGCGCGGCGCATGCGGCCCGCAGGCCGGGCGGACGGAAGGTCTCGTGCGAGCATCGGAGGATTCAGCCTATCGCAGCGCCGCCCGTCCGCCGCCACCTCGAGATCAGCAGTCCGACACCGAAGATGGCCAGCGTGCCGATGACGGTGATCATGTAGCTGTGCAGCGGGTTCCGCAGCATCGCCAATCCCCCTTCGAGCCGCGGTGAGGCAGTCATCCACACGATGACCAGCACGCCGACCGCCACGCCCGACTGGGCGGCGGCCCGGCCCGCTCGCGGCGCAAGCCGGTCGAGCGCGAACAGCCCGAGCAGGCCGCCGGCAAAGACGCCCGACCACGTCCACCAGAGGTCGAGCACGCTGCCCGCGCCGATCATGAGCAGGGCGGCGCCGGTACCGAGCACGCCCACACCGACAGTCGCCCGGCGCAGCACCCGCAGGTCCTCTGCTTCCGCTCCGTCCGGCCCCGGCGCCGGCCGGATGTAGGTGCGGTAGAGGTCGGAGAGGAACACGGTCGCCGAACTGTTGAGGGACGTATCGATGCTGCTCATCGCGGCAGCAAACAGCGCCGCGATCAGAAGACCCGCGGCCCCGGCCGGCAGCCGGGTCGAGATGTACTGCGGAAAAGCCTGGTCCGCCGCGACTCCGGCGGCATCCGGCTGCCCTTGCAGGACAACGAACAACCCGGTCCCGATGAAGAAGAAGATGGCCGATACCGGCAAGTAGAGGCCCGCGGCCAACCACACGGAGCGTGACGCGGCGCGGTCGCTCTTCGCGGCGTGGTAGCGCTGCACGTAGCTCTGATCGATGCCGAAGTTGTTGAAGTTGATGAACAGACCGTAGATCAGGACGACCCAGAAGGTCGACGTCGTGAACTCGAATGCGAAGCTGCCGAGCGAGAACTTCTCCGCGGCGTTCGCCGCTTCGACCAATCCGCCGAAGCCGCCCGGCGCGTCGACGACCAGGAGTCCGACCACGACCAGCGCGCCGACGGTGAGCACGACGCTCTGGATCACGTCGGTCCAGATGACGGCCTCGATACCGCCGATCAGTGTGTACAGCGTGACCACCACGCCGGTGCTCAGGATGATCCAGGCCACCGGCCAGCCGGTGAGCGCGTTCATCGCCAGCGCGACGCCGAAGAGGATGGAGCCGACGCGCGCGAACTGGGTCAGCAGGTAGCACGCGACGGCGTAGGTCCGCGCCCAGCGGCCGAAGCGGGCCTCCAGGTGGTGGTAGGCCGACACCGCGCCGCCCACCGTGCCGCAACGCCGGTAGAACGGGATCCACCAGCGCGCCGCCAGGAAGGCCGCCACCGGCAGCGACAGCGAGAACACGAAGGCGTTCCAGTTGCCGCCGAACGCCTGGCCCGGCACACCGATGAACGTGTTGCTGGAGAGGAACGTGCCGAACATCGACAGCCCCACCGCCCAGCCCGGCAACGCGCCGCCGGCGACCATGAACCCGCGCGCCGTCCTGCTTCGCCGGGCCAGGGAGAGGCCTAGAGCGATGACCGCCAGCAGATAGGCGGCGAAAACGAAGAGGTCGAGGCCGGCAGTCACTCGGCTGGCAGAACCGGCGCTTCCGCCGGCCACTCCCCGCCGGACATCGGATGCCGCGGCAACGCGGCCGGATCGAGCACCAGGCGCCGGATTCGAGTCCGGCGGTGGGTGTAGGTCACGTGCACGCGCCCGTCGCGGGTCTGGATGACCGCCGGATAGGAGTATTCGCCGTCCTGATCCTCGAGCATGAGCGATGCGTCCCAGGTCTCGCCGTCGTCGGACAGCGCGGCGTTCAGGCGCGAGCGCGATCCGGCCCAGGCGCCGCCAAACCGCACCTTGTGGTTGTAGATCAGAAGATGGCGGCCGTCCGCCAGGGTCACGCCGTCGACGCCGGCGTCGGGGTTCGGTAAGGAAGCGGCGAAGATCGGGCCCCAGGTGCGTCCTTCATCGCTCGAGCGCGCGGCCGCGATCCGGCTCTGCTTGGAGCGGAACAGCGCCAGGAGTACGCCGTCACCGAGGGTCAGGATCGTCGGCTGGATGACCCAGAAGTCCTCGCCGGTCGCCGTCCTGCCGGCCAGCCGCTCGCTGCGCGTCCAGGTCTGCCCGAGGTCCGTCGAGCGCTCGAAGTGCGCCCGCCAGACGGGCGGCGCCGGCGCGTCCTCGATACTCGAACCGGCGAGCAGCGCGCCGTCGGGCAACGTGATCGGCTTGTTCTTGATCGGACCCAGGATGCCGTCCGGCAGCCGCAGCGGCACGCTCCAGGTGCGACCGTCGTCCCCGGACTCCATGACCATGCCCCACCACTCCGCCGGACTGGGGCCGACCTTGTAGAACAGGAGCAGCGGCGCGCCATCGCGGGGCGACTGGTAGAGCACCGGGTTCCAGGTCGGGTAGCGGGCGCCGCCGGCCGCAACACCGTTCGCGACTTCGACCGGCGGCGTCCAGCGGCCCCTCGGCGACGCAGCGGCCGCGGCCGACTCGGCCCGCTCGGCTTCGAGCCGGCTGAACCAGATGCCGACATCGGCGTTGCGTTCTGCCGTACCACCGAACCAGGCCGCGACCAGGGCGCTGGAGGCCGTCTCGGCAATCGTCGAGGCGTGACATTCGCGGTGCGGCGCGGTATCGAAGATGAACTCCGCCAGGACCACTCCATCCTGGGCTTCAGCCGGCACGCCGATGACCGCCGCGGCCGCGAGGACGACGGCGGAGGTCTGGCGGCGTCCGGTCAGGGCGCTGTCTCCACGTCCGCCCCCGCAAGCACCAGTTTCTCCGCCTGCCGAACGATCTCGCCCGCCCGTTCCAGGAGCTCTCCGTCGCTCGCGCTGCTGATCGGATGATCGATCACCGCGAACCGGTAGTCGGGTGCGCCGCAGGCAGCAGCCATCAACTCAGCGCCGTCCACGAAGGCCGAGGTCATCACCCCGACCGCCGGCACCCCGGCCCGCTCGAAGGCGACCGCGTCATGCAGACTGCACGACGAGCAGCTACCTCAGTCGCCGACGCCGGTAATCACCAGCCGCCGCCTGGCCAGCCGGCGCACCAGTTCCGGCTCCGCTGGAGCGCTGTAGTTCCCCTTCGTCGCCCGCTCCACCGAGGCGGTGCCCCAGCGATCCCGGAGCAGGGCTTCCAGATGATCGAACAGGGGCTCGACGCCCGCCTTGCCGTTCGAGAGCAACGCCACGTCGACCCCTTCGAGACCGGCAAGCCGCGGAGCCGCAGTAAGCGGCGGAGGCGAACCCTCCCAGGACGGATCGAGCACCTGCATGAAAGGGAGTCTAGCGGGGGACAAGCAAACGGAATCCGGCCACCCTCCGTATGAACAAGCGAGCCGGGACCGCGTTCTGCCGGCGGTGACCAACAGCATCCGAGGAGACTTGCCAGTGATGGAGCGATCGCGTAGTGTGCTCACGGAAGCTCCATCTCTACGGGAGGACGCCATGGGGACCGACTACGACTACTTCACGGCGCGCGGCTTGCATCAAACAGCGCCGGAAAGCCTGAACGCCGCCGTCCGCCGAGTGCTGGACGCCATGCCCACCGTGCTCTACGGCGAATCGGCGGATGAACTCACAGCCGACGAGCGGCAGGCCCTGCTCAAGGGTGGCGTGAACCTGGATTCCGAACCCGCGGGCGACCCCCTCGCC
The DNA here is from genome assembly GCA_965222875.1 of Candidatus Multivorans sp. Classification (GTDB taxonomy): domain Bacteria; phylum Acidobacteriota; class Thermoanaerobaculia; order Multivoradales; family Multivoraceae; genus Multivorans. Next base: position 609,296 of record CBDCVC010000002.1, read on the forward strand.
GCAACCGCCGTTCAGTTCGCGGCGCTCACCGAGAGCAGCCTGTCGACGAGGGAAGCCGCCGCACGACTGGAGATTCCGGAGAACCGGGTCCGCCAGATGATCGCCCGGCGGACGCTCTACAGCATCCTGCTCGACAACCGCCGATACATCCCGATCTTTCAGTTCAAGCAGAGCGGACCCCTGGTGCCCAACATCGCCAAGGTGAACACTGCGCTGAGCCCCGACCTCCATCCCGTCGAGGTCTACGCCTGGTACACGGAGCCCGATCCCGATCTGTTCCTCGGCGACGATGTCGACACCTGCGTGAGCCCGCTGGCGTGGCTTCGCAGCGGCGGCTCCGTGACGAGGCTCACGATGCTCGCCCGGCGGCTCTGACCAGAGACAGTGGCCAAACTGCCCCGGAGGCCTGACCCCGATCGGCTCCGCGCCACCGAGCCCAGCCTGACGACCGTCGCGCCCGGACGGCTCCTCCACCGCATCTACGAGCGCGGCGGCGATCATCCCACTCGATGGAGTGCATTCCGCCACCATGGACCCCTGTCACGCTTCGACCATCACAGAGCCGACGAACGCGGCAATCCCATCTTCCAGGAACGCGGAATTCTCTACGCGGCGACCGATGTCGCCACGGCGGTCGCGGAGTTCTTCCAGCGCAATCGGCGCCGCGTCAATCGCACCCGACGCCAACCCTGGCTGGTGTCGTTCCCGCTAGCGGAAGATGTTCGACTTCTCGACCTCACAGATTCGTTCTGCCTGCGAGCCGGCGCCTCGGCGAAGCTCGTCAGCGGTCCCTTCACCCATGCCCAGAACTGGTCGCGGGGTTTCTACGACGCCTATCCGCAGGTTCATGGCCTCTACTACCTCTCGTCGCTGACGAATCGCCCCACTGTGGCGCTCTACGAACGGGCGGTCGAGGCGTCTCCGATCGCGTCCGAGACCCGCTTCCACCGCGCGCTGGCCGACCCCCTCATGCATCGCGTGCTGACCGGAATCGTCGATGAGATCGGCTACGGTCTCATCTGATTCCCCTCAGAACCGGTCCGCCTCCCAGAAGGCGAACCGCTCCGGCGGCAGGCAACGGGCCAGGACGTCGCCTTCCCTGGCCACACCCACCCGGTCGGCCAGCGCGTCGTCATCCAGGCAGCGAACCATCCAGGTCGCCAGCGGACCGGCGTCCGGCGGCACTTCGTCCCAGGCGGGTTGGGTCTCGATCCGTGCGCCGGCATCGGCAAACGCGGCTTCCAGCGCCTCGTCGCGGACCAGAGGCAGCCGGATCGACTGAACGCCACGGCCGGCCATGGCGGACGCCACCAGTTCGCACAGGGCCGAGGCCGCATCGTGTTCGCGCCCCCACTCCAGGACACGGAGGCGGCGACCGATGTCGGCGACACGGACGTAGGCGCTGATCCCCGACCCGCCGTCGGCGACCCGGATGTCCTCGTCGGGGTTGCCGGCGAGTGCGAAGCTGCCCCGCCAGCCCTCGGCGTCCCGGTGGACGATGCCGTCGAGCGGAGTACCGGCGGCGCCTTCCGCGTAGACGCGCCAGAGGCGCTTCAGTCCGGCACAGTCGGTCGCCGGGTCGTAGCTGCGCGCCTCAGGAACGGCCGACCCGGAGCGGTCAGCCCAGTGCAGCGTTCGCCAGCCCCGAGACCACGGCCGGTACCCATACTCCCCGTACCACTTGAGCCGTTCGGCCAGAAGGTACGACAACACCATCCCCCGCTCCCTCATCGCGTCGATCGTGCGCTCCAGGATGGCGCCGGCCAGGCCGCGGCGCCTGCAGTCCGGCCGGGTGAAGACACTGCCGACCCCACCCATGGGCAGGATCCGGCCCCCGATCCGCACCCGGCGCGGGAAGATCTGAACGCACGAGACGAGGTCGCCGCCCTGCTCCGCGGCCCACACGTTGCGCGGTTCGAACGCGGGATCGAGTTCGACGTACCGCCGGAAGAAGTCACGTCCCCGCTGTCCGTCGGGAAAGGGCCAGCCGTCGAGAAGGTCGAGGAGGGCCTCGATCTCAGATGCTCGGAGGACGCGGAGTTGGGTGCCGGCCATGGCGGCGACTCTGCCATGAAGACGCCTTGCCTCCTTGACGCCAGAGCTGAACTTAGCCAGACTTAGCCAGGTCGACTCCGGAGGGGAGAAAGATGCAGGTGAACATGCACGAAGCGAAGTCACAGCTCTCGCGCCTGGCCAAGCTGGCCTGGGAGGGCGAGGAGGTCGTCATTGCCAAGGCCGGGGAACCCTACCTCCGGCTCGAGCCTTATCGGGAGACGCTTGCGCCGCGCAAGCTGGGAGGCCTGGAAGGGAAAATCTGGATGTCGCCGGACTTCGATGAGCCGGACGAGGAACTCTTCGAGCAGATCACGAATCCGAAGATCTTTCCGGACGAAACCTGACGGTGGAGCGTCTGCTGCTCGATACGCACGCGTTCCTTTGGTGCCTGTCCGATGCCGGCAGACTACGTCCGGCATCTCGAAGCGCCATCGAAGATCCACGTAACGAGATCTTCGTCAGCGCGATCAGCGCGTGGGAGATCACGGTCAAGCGCCTGAAGGGCAAGATGGAGGCCCCCGACAACCTCGCCGCGCACGTCGACGAGAAGGGCTTCACCCACCTGCCGCTGACGTTCCACCATGCCGAGTTGGCAGCTCGCCTGCCGCGACACCACAAGGACCCGTTCGATCGGTTCCTGATTGCCCAGGCTCAGGCCGAGGGGCTGACGCTCTTGACTCGCGATACCCATATGCAGCTCTACGGGGTCCGAACCCTGCCCGCCTGAAAGTCTGCCCGACCGCATGCCGGAGACGCAGCGCTAGGCTCCTACGCGTGAACGCGGGCATCCCGACCCTCCTGGCGTTTCTTCTCCTGCCGCTCAGCGCGGCCGCCGGGCAAGAATTGCCGGTCCGCGTTGAGCCGTTCCTGCAGCAGGTGGCGGAGTACGACGCGCCGGCCTACGACGCCGGCGCCTCGCTTCCATCCGCGCCCTCCCCCACCAGCACCGCCGACGCCCCCGGCGAAGTCCGCGAGGTCGCCACGGATGCCGTCATCCGTATCGCCGCCGCCTCGTCGGCCGGCCTCTACGTACGAACCGGCTCCGACACCGCCTGGCAGCGCCTGCTGCCGCACGATGGCGACCGGAGCTGGGCGCCGGTCGACGTGCGGGCGGTCGAGTTCGACTACGACGGCAAGCTGTGGTTCGCATCGCCCCAGGGCCTCGGCGTGCAGGACGCCGACACCGGCGCCTGGCGGCTCTACGACCGTACCGACGGCCTGCCCTGGAACGACTTCACCAGCCTCGCCGCGGCGCCCGACGGCTCGATCTGGGCCGGGACGACGCGAGGGCTGGTTCACTTGATGCCCGGGTTGGACGAAGGGACCGCCGCGTCCGCGGATGCGGGCGAGACGCCCGCGTTCCCAGGAGCAGAGTCGAACGGCGGCCCGAAGGCGGCGCGCCGCGCCAGGCCGCGCTGGCAGTACCGGCAGGGGCGGCGCTGGCTGCCCCACGACCATGTGCTGGAAGTCCAAGTCGACCGGGACGGCACGGTGCGGGTCGAGACCGCCGCCGGACCCGGCGCGATCCACCTGCGGCCGATGACCCTGGGGCAGAAGTCGGAGCGCTTCCACGAAGCGATCGACCGCTTCCACCGGCGAACGCCCTACGGCTACGTGGGCGGCGTGGCGCTCGAACGGGCCGGTGACACATCGGCGTTCAGCCGGCACGACAGCGACAACGACGGCCTCTGGACCTCGATGTACGGCGCCGCCGAGTGCTTCCGCTGGGCGGTCACCGGCGAACCCGAGGCCCGCGACCGGGCCCGCAAGGCATTCGAGGCACTGCGGTTCCTGCAGCTCGTAACCCAAGGCGGCACCCCGCCCGCCGAGCCCGGCTTCGTCGCCCGCACCATCCTGCCGGCCGACGGCCCGGATCCGAACGCCGGCCGGCTGGAACGCGACCGCCGGATGCGGGAGGAACGCGACGGACTCTGGAAGATCATCGATCCGCGCTGGCCCACGAGCGCCGACGGCAACTGGTACTGGAAGAGTGACACGAGTTCCGACGAACTGGACGGCCACTTCTTCTTTTACGGCCTCTACTACGACTTGGTCGCGGCCGACGACGCCGAGCGCGCCGAGGTGCGCGAAACCGTGCTGGCGATCGTCGACCACCTGGTCGACCACGGCGGCGCGCTCGTCGACCACGACGGCAAACGAACCCGCTGGGCGGTGTTCGGCCCGGAGCAACTGAACGACGACCAGGAGTGGTGGGAGGAACGCGGCCTGAACTCGCTCTCCTACCTGACCTACCTGCGCATCGCCGAGCACATGAGCAGTTCCGGTTCCGCCGAGGACGCCCGCCGCGGGCAGCGCTACGCCGAGGCCGCCCGCACCCTGATCAACGACCACGCCTACGCCGCCAACCTGCGCAACCCGAAGGTCCAGAGCGGCCCCGGCACCGGCAACCAGTCGGACGACGAGATGGCGTTCATGAACTACTACCACCTGCTCAAGTACGAGCGGGACGAGGAGCTGCGGAGCGTCGTCGCCTACTCGCTGCGGCAGTACTGGAAGCTCCTGCAGCCTGAACGGAACCCGCTGTTCGACTTCATCCACGCCACCGCGATCGACGGAACCAGCTACCGCGACGCGTTCGACGACGAGACTTACAGCCGCGGCGACTTTCCGCTCGACGACGCCGTGGAGAGTCTGGTCCTCTACCCCCTCGACCGCTTCGACTGGGCACTGTCGAACAGCCACCGCCTCGATGTCGTCCTGCTGCGCGCGCAGGAAGAACGCCGCGGTCCGCGGGGCCACCTGCTCGACGGGCGCGTGCTGCCGATCGACGAGCGCTACGTGAACCACTGGAACCACGACCCGTGGCGACTCGATCACGGCGACCAGGGCCGCTACCTGGCGGACGGCGCGAGCTTTCTGCTCCCCTACTACCTGGGCCTGTACCACGGGCTGATCGAAGAGACCGCCGGCGAAGCGGGCACGGAGGCCGCGGAGTGATGACCGGCGAGGTCGACGCGCCGCGCGTGGCGCTCCAGCTCTACACGCTGCGCCGGCAGGCGCGGGAGAACCTCGAAACCGCCCTGGACCAGATCGCCGGCGCCGGTTACCGCGAGGTCGAGTGGTTCGGCGGCCTCTGGAACCGTACGACCGCCGAACTGCGGCAGCTCCTCGCCGACCGCGGCCTCTCCCTGGCGGCGGCTCACGTGCCCCTGGCCGACCTGGAAGCGGACCCGGCAGAGGTGATGCAGACCTTCCGCGAGCTGGACTGCGAAGTCCTCGTCTGCCCGTGGCTCGACGAAGCCCAGCGCGGCGACGGCGATCGCGCGCACTATCTGGAACTTGGGGGGCGGCTCGATCTGCTGAGTTACCGCTTCCGCGCCGGCGGCTTCCGCTTCGCCTACCACAACCACGAGTTCGAGCTGCTGCCGTTCGACGACGGCGAACCGGAGCAACTCGGCGTCGACGGCCTGCGCGCGCTCGCCTCCTGCCGCTCGCACAACGGCTGGGGGCTGGAACTCGACATCTACTGGGCGGCTTTCGCGGGGCACGACCCGGCAGCCCTCATCCGGGAACTGGGCGACCGGGTCCACATCCTGCACCTCAAGGACGGGCTGCTGCCCGGCTCGCCAGAGGAACGCGACCCCGAGCAGGCCACCGTCGAACGCTGGTTCCGGCCGCTCGGCGTCGGCGACGTCGACGTGTCCGGCTGCGTCGAGGCGGCGCTCGAGACTGGTGTGCGCCTGTTCGTGGTCGAACAGGACGAGACCGCGGAGGCGGAGGAATCGCCCCAGGAAGACGCCGGCGCCAGCCTGCGACATCTCCGCACCGCCACACCTCTCGGCCGGTCTCTTCCAGCGCGAGAACAGACATGACCTGGGGCCTCTCAGGCCTCGACACGGGGATCGTCCTCGTCTATCTGGCGGGCATCCTGGTCATCGGCACCACCTTCAGCCGCTACGTGAAGACCAGCGGCGACTTTCTGCTCGCGGGCCGCGCCCTGCCCTTCTGGGCGATCGGCATGTCGATCGTGGTCAGCGACATCGGCGCCACGGACTTCATCGCCGTCGCCGGCGGCACCTACCGCTACGGCTTGGCGCAGGCGAACTTCGACTGGCTGGGCTCGATGCCGGCGCTCCTGATCGCCGCCTTCCTGATCGTGCCCTTGTACTGGCGAAGCGGCGTCTACACCGTGCCCGAGTTCCTGGGCCGCCGCTACGGCGATGGCGTGCGCAGCTTTCTCGCCCTGGCCTGGGGCGTCATCCTGGTGCTCAATCTGGGCATCATGATCCACGCCACGGCGCTGCTCATGCGCACCGTGCTGGGCTGGGATCCGCAGCTCTCGATCTGGATCACGACCGGCATCGTCGGCATCTACACGATCAGCGGCGGGCTTGCCGCGGTGGTGATGACGGACGTGCTGCAACTCATCATCATGTTCGTCGGCGGCGCCGCCCTGGTCGCCCGGGCGCTCTACGAAGTCGGCGGCCTGGCGGCACTGCGCGAGGGCGTCCTGAACCAGGGGCCGCAGTACGCCGACCACTTCTCGCTCTACCTGCCCCACGACACGGCGACGCCCTTCCCCTGGACGGGGATCGTCCTGGGCCTCGGCATCGTCCTCTCAGTGGCCTACTACACCGGCAACCAGACCATGGTGCAGCGAGCACTCGGCGCGCGCAGCGAGTGGGACGCGAAGGCCGGCGTGCTGTTGGCCGGTTTCCTCAAGCTGTTCATTCCGCTGCTCGTCGCGCTGCCGGGGCTCGCCGCGATCCTGATCGTCCCCGACCTCCAGAACGCCGACGAAGCCGTGCCGACCCTGATCGCCCAGTTGCTGCCGCCCGGCCTTCGCGGCCTGATGTTCGCGGCTTTCCTGGCGGCGCTGATGTCGAGTGTCGACTCGAACCTGAACTCGGCGGCGACCCTCTGGAGCCGCGACCTGCTCGGCCGGCTGCGCCGGCGCTTGGGGCGCCGCGAGTTCAGCACCGGCGGCGAACTCCGCTTCGGCCGTATCCTGTCCGCTGTGCTGCTGCTGGCGGCCGCCTTCATCGCCCCCGAGATCGAGCAGCGCTTCAGCAACATCTACAACGCGATCCAGACCGTCTTCTCCCTGATCCAGGGGCCGACCCTGGCGGTGCTCCTGCTCGGCATCCTGTGGCGCGGGGCCAACCGCTACGGCGGCGGCGCGGGCCTGGCCGCGGGCGTCGGCTTGTGCCTGCTGCTGAACAGCCCGGCGATGGACGGGCTGTTCCCATCCGAGGAGCCCTTCCTGTTCGTCGCCTGGTGGTCGTTCGTGTTCACTCTCGCCGTGACCTGGATCGTCAGCCGTCTGACGCCGCCGGAACCGCCGGAACGCCTGCGCGGCCTGGTCTGGGGTGAGGTGCGGGGAGACGCGGCGGTGCAGGCCGCGCTGCGGAGCCGTGTCGCGAGACTGCAGGAACGCGAAAGTGAATAGCGAGCGAAAGCCCCTGGGAACCCGTGTGGCGCGAACCAGCGCCACACGCGAACCACTCCGTGCGCCGGTCATCCGGCGCACGGATGGCACGCGGGCGTCTCGCCCGCATCCGGTGCCAAGCGCGGACTCGCGCGTGAGAGCGCAGCCATGAGAACGATGCTCGACTTCCTCCTCGGACCGATCAACGAGGCGATGGGCGCTTTGCCGCTCTGGAGCGCCCGCGTCGCCGTGGCGCTGCTGCTCATCCTGCCGGCGGTCGCCGTCTGGCGGCTCAGCCGGCACTGGGTGCTCCGCGGTGCGCCGGACCACGCGAAGTGGCGCGATCTGAGAATCTGGGCGGCGCTGTTCATCGTCCCGTACCTCGTGATCTACGTCCTATTGGCCTGACCAGCCGCCCGTGTAACGCCATGACCCCGAACCACACCGATCGCGATCGCTCCACGGCCCGCATCCTCGGCGTGTTCCTGGCGGTACTGTCGATACCGGTTCTGGTCGGAGGCTTCTCGGCGGTCGAGACGATCGACCTCGCGCTCGGCACCGCCGCCGGGGCGGCCCTGCTGCTAGCCGCCGCCGTACTCATGCTTTACGGCAGTCGTGGCCGCCCGAAGCGGGCTGGAAAGCGCTGAGCGAGCCGCAGCAGCCGGCCCCGGCCATCATGCCGAAGGTCGCCGAGGACGAGGCGCGCCGGCTGCTTTCTGCCGGGCGGCGGCGCCCACTCCGGCGCCGCCGGCACCTGGCCCTGGAACTCCTGTACCTGCCCCACTGGCTCGTCGTCTACGAGACGCTGGAGGCGGCTGCGGATACACACCCAACCGGCAGCGGCGCCAAGCCGGGCGAGTATCTCGCCGTCCTCGTCTGCCGGCTCAGCGGTCAGGCCGCGCACATCCGACTGGACGGTCTCGAAGTCGCACCAGGACCGACAACCTTTCCGCCCGCGCTCCAACCCGCCGAAGCGGAAGAGCGGGCCGCCGATTTCGTCAGTCGCGTGTTGCTAGTGGCGGCTCGCGGCAAGCGCCGCCGTGAACGCAGCAGGTTGCTTCGTTCCGAACCGTGTGGCTATCCCTATTGGGTCGAGTACGTGAAACGCGGCCGCAACGTCGACTTCCACGCCGTCGACGCCGTCTCCGGAAAGCGCGCCGGCGCAGCCGTCCGCGGCGCCATCGCGCAGGGAATCGCGGCCGGCGGATAGGCCCTTGTCAGGAATCCGCGTCGGCGTGCAGCCGGGCGGACGCGGCCGCAACGAACCGCGCCGCCGCCCCGATCGCCTCCTCGGCCGTATCCCGGCCGTACGTCGTCGACGGTATCCCCTCCGCCTGACCGTTCGGATAGCGGGCCTCGACGTAGTGAACGTCCAGAGACCTGCCCGAATCGCGCAGTTCGCGCAGCTCGGGCGCCCGTTCGGCGTACCGATCGATCATCTCCACGAGCGAGTGGGAGCGAACGCGCCGCTCGCCCAGACCGTAGGCGATCGACTTGACCCCCTTCTCCGCCGCCTGCTGGGCGATGAAGCAGGCTTGGTTGTAGTGCCGTCCGTCGAAGGCATAGCGGGCAAAGCCCAAGTCGTACTCGGCCTGTCCCAGCCACCGCTCGGCTTCGGCCCGCGCCACCTCCGGCGGCGTCGGCAACGAGGCCGCCGCACCGCCGCGAAGCGCCTGGAGCTTCCGCTCGACGAGCTCGGCCCAGGGCGTTTCAAGGTGGACGGGCCTTGCCTCCAACAGCGCGTCCACCAGGAAGGGCCTGCCCGCCGACCTCATCGCCTCGAACTCCTCCGGGGTGTAGACGAGGAGGTCCACCGCTCCACCGGCCTCCTCGATTGCCTCGGCGTAGGCCAGCCGGCGCAGGGGCCCAGGTTCGTCGCTCGGCTGCACCACGATCAGGTCGATGTCGCTCTCCGCATGGGCCGTTCCCCGGGCCTGCGATCCGAACAGCCACGCCGCGTGGGCGCCCTGCTCCTCAAGCAAGGGCCGCATCGCGTCGAGCAGCGTGTCGAGACGGCTCATGGCAGAAGCCTATCCCGGCGGAACCGTCCGGCAGCCGGTCTGCAACAGGTTCGGCGGCGCTACACTTCGCCCTTCCCGACCGAGGAGAACCTTGATGGCCGAGGCTTTCGACACGCCGACCCATATCTGCGGATCGCTACGGTCCCCGAAGCAGATGCTCGCTGAGCAGGAGTACGGCGGACACGTGTCCATCCACGACGACTCGACGGCGGAGAAGATGGGGTTCCAGGCCGGCGGTCCGATCGAGGGTCCGACCCACTTCAGCCAGTTCGAGCCCCTGCTCTACGGCCTGTGGGGCCGCGAGTGGTTCGAGACCGGCTGCCTGAGCGCGCACTACCGAAACATGGTGGTCGAGGGCGAGCAGGTGCGCGCCTTCGTCGAGCAGCCGGCCGACGGTCAGACCCAGGTCCGCATCCGGGCCGAGAAGGCCGACGGCACGGAGGTGCTGATCGGCACCGCCTCGATCGGCGGCGATGTCGAGGCCTCCGAGATCGCAACCCGGATTGCCCGCCTGCGGCCACCCGGGCCCCTCGTCATCATGCGTGATCTCGAAGTCGGGATGATGGGCAAGGGGCTCGAAGAGGTGAGGATGGACTTCGACCAGCACATGGGCCGGCTCTATCCCTTCAGCCTCAACCAGAAGCTCCAAGCAATCACCGAGCCCTCGCCGTGGTACACCGAGGATGGGGGCGGCTCATCTCCCTGGGACCGGGCAATCATCCCGCGCGAGATGGTCAGCGTGCTCGGCGGCTACTCGAACCGCAAGTCCGGGTTCTCGCCACGCGGACCAGCCTTGGGCCTGTTCGCGGGCCAGCAGATCCGGATGATTCGCGGTCCCCTGTTCGTGGGCCACGACTACCTGCTCGAGCGTGAGATCGTCGCCCTGAGCGAGAGCCGGCGCACCGAGTCGTACTGGGTCAGGACCACCTTCCTCGACGCTGACTCGAAGGCGCCCGTCGCCGAGATGATCCTGAACCATGCGACGCTGAAGCACTCCTTCGAAGGCTACGAAGAAGAACTGGCGGCAATGGCATGAACCATCGAGGAGATGCAGGCGGGTTTCTGCGATCGGGTAGAAGTGGTGAGCCCCTCCCACACATGGCGGAAGGGAAGTCCGAGCCGATCCACGGCCAGATGACCTACGACGAGTCGGTCCACCACCTGACCGGCCCGGACGCCGACTACGAGCTGGTCACGGAGTCCGTGCGCGGGGTCGAGTACAAGGTGTTCAAGAACCTGCCGGCGACGCTGCGCGATGTCTACGACCAAGCGTTGCAGGACCACGGCGACAAGGAGTTCCTCGTCTTCCAGGACACCCGGCTGACCTACAACGAAGCCTACGAACGCGCCGCGGCGATCGCGCACCAGTTGATCCACCGCTACGGCATAGGGAAGGGCGACCGGGTGGCGATCGGCATGCGCAACTACCCGGAATGGGTGATCGCCTTCATGGCGATCACGTCGTCCGGCGCGATCTCGGTGTCGCTGAACGGCTGGTGGTCCGGCGAGGAACTGGAGTACGGCTTCAAGGACTCCGGCGCCAAGCTCGCCTTCTTCGATCAGCAGCGCTACGAGCGGGTGGCGAGCCGGTTGCCCGACCTCGGTGTTGTGAGCATCGGCGTGCGCTGGGAAGATGACCTGCCCGACGGCGTGGACGATTTCGACGCAGTGTGGCGCGAGGCAGCGGGCCAACCGATGCCCGACCTCGAACTCGGCGCCCACGACGACGTGACGATCCTCTTCACGTCCGGCACCACCGGCTTCCCCAAGGGGGCCGTCTCGACGCATAGGGGCGTGCTCAGCGGCATCGGCAGTTGGGGCTTCTACGGCGCCCAGCGCATCGCCATGGGACTGCTCGAAGAACCGGAAGAGAACCCCGAGTTCCAGCCTTCGATCCTGATGCCCCTGCCGCTGTTCCACGTCAGCGGCAGCCACGCCGGCCTGCTCGCCTCGTTCGGCGCCGGCCGCAAGATCGTGATGATGTACAAGTGGAATCCGGAACTCGGCCTGGAACTGATCGAACGGGAGCGCGTCACGTCCTTCAACGGCGTGCCGACGATGACCTGGGAGATGCTGCAGTCGCCTTCGCTCAAGGAACGCGACCTGCGCAGCCTGGTCGCGGTGTCCGGCGGCGGCGCACCGATCCCCGGCGGCATGGTGGACCGCCTGCAGGTTCTGATGCCCGACAAGCACTGGTCCTTCGGTTGGGGGATGACCGAGACCAACGCCGGCGGCGCCGGCAACACGGACGAAGGGCTGGTCGAGAAGCCGGACAGTTGCGGCAAGCCGTGCCCGATCGTCGAGCTGAAGATCATCGACGACGACGGCAACGAACTGCCGTCCGGTGAACAGGGTGAACTGATCATGAAGTCGTCGATGAACATCCGCGGCTACTGGAACCGCCCGGAAGCGACCGCGGAGACGATCCAGGACGGCTGGCTGCGCACCGGCGACATCGCCGAGATCGACGGGGACGGCTTCCTCTACATCCGCGACCGCAAGAAGGACATGGTGCTGCGCGGCGGCGAGAACATCTACTGCGCCGAGATCGAGCGCGTCGTCTACCAGCATCCCGCCGTCTACGAGGCCGCGGCCTTCGGCGTCCCCGACGACCGGCTGGGCGAGGAGCTGGCGGTGGTCGTCGTGCCCAAGGACGGCGCGGACCTCGACGCGGCCGACGTGCGGGCTCACGTCGGCGAGCATCTGGCGCGCTTCAAGGTGCCGCGCTACGTGTGGCTCCAGGACGAGCAATTGCCGCGCGGCGCCACCGAGAAGATCCACAAGCGCACCTTGCGCGACCAGGTGCTGCGGGAAGCCCCGGACTTCCATCCGTGCGCCCGATGACGGGCGCACCGACTGGTTCGCGGTTGGCGCGAAGACGCGCCAACCGGGTGTCATCCGTGCGCCCGATGACGGGCGCACCGACTGGTTCGCGGTTGGCGCGAAGACGCGCCAACCGGGTGTCATCCGTGCGCCCGATGACGGGCGCACCGACTGGTTCGCGGTTGGCGCGAAGACGCGCCAACCGGGTTCCGGTGACGCCGGCTCGCCAGGCCACCGCACCGAGGACCAGATGACCACCGCCGAAGTCCGGATCGACCCGGGCGACCCCGCCGACCCCGCCTTCGTGCAACTGCACGAGGCGCTGGACCGCGAATTGGGCGAGCTCTACCCAGCGGACAGCATCTACAGCGTCGCGCCGGACAAGCTGGACGCCCCGGGCTGCTGCCTGCTCCTCGGCCGGACCGCCGCCGGCGAGGCCGTAGCTTGCGGCGCGCTCCGTCGCCTCGGACCCGAACAAGCCGAGATCAAGCGGATGTACGTGGCCCCGGAGTACCGCGGCCAAGCCCTCGGACGGCGCATCCTCGAAGAGCTCGAAGCCCGCGCCGCGGCCTTCGGCTACCGGTCGCTCCGCCTCGAGACAGGCGAGATGCAGCCGGCTGCGATCAATCTCTACCGCTCCTTCGGCTACGCCCAGATCCCCTGCTACAACGAGTATGCCTACGATCCGCACAGCCTCTGCTTCGAGAAGAAGCTCGAAACGGACGGCAGCTAGCGCCCCGAAACCCCTCGCAAGCTCGGTCTTTCGGCCCATCCCGTCCTCTCCCAGGAGCTTGCGCCGTCAACTCACACGTAGCGTTCTACGGCGCAAGCTCCTAAGATGCGGCGCAATGGCCAGCACCGACCCGATCGGCCGCCGCAGAGCCCTCCAGGTAATCGGCAGCGCCGCCGCGCTGCCTCTGCTGCCAGAGGACCTGTTCGCGAATGCCCACCTCGCGCATGTCCACCTGCACCGGCAGGAAACCGGCGGCGAGCCGGCCGCGCTAACGGTTCTCACAGAGCACCAGGCCAGCACGCTGAACGCGATCGCCGGGCGCATCCTGCCGGCGACGGACACTCCGGGCGCCGGCGACGCCGGGATTCCCGGCTTCGTCGATCGGCTGCTGGAGGGCTGGCTGCCGGTGAGAGCCCGGCGTCACCTGCTCGCGGAGCTCGACGGCTTCGACGCGCGGGCACGAGAGAGGGGCGGCCCGTTCGTCGATCTCACCAACACCCGGAAGGACGAACTCCTGACCGAAGCCCAGGACGAAGCGCTCGCCCAGCGCGACGGCCGCGCCTTCTCGCGCAACCCGGAACGGCTCCACGAGCAACCGTTCTTCGACCTCGTCAAGTGGCTCACCCTGTTCGGCTACTACACGTCCGAGGCGGGGATGAAGTCGGAACTCGGTTACCGGATCGTCCCCGGCCGCTGGGACCCTTGCGTCGACATCGCGGACGCCTGAGCGCCTCCGGGATCCCCAAGAAATGGTTCAGATCATGGAACGGAAGGTCTGGGACGCGATCGTCATCGGCTCCGGCGTGACCGGCGGCTGGGCGGCGAAGGAGCTGACCGAAAAGGGCCTCGAGACGCTGGTCCTCGAGGCCGGCCCACCGGTCGTCCCCGAGCGCGACTACAACGAGCACACCCCGCCCTGGCAGATGCCGTACCGGGGCCTGAAGGACCGCAAGCACCAGGCCGAACGCCAACCGATCCAGAGCCGCGCGGGCGCCTGCGACGAGTGGTCGAGCAAGTTCTTCGTCGACGACATCGACAACCCCTACTCGGTCGGCGAAGGCTCCCAGCAGTTCCTGTGGATTCGCGCCCGCGTGGTCGGCGGGCGTTCCCTGCTCTGGGGACGGCAGAGCTACCGCTGGAGCGACCTCGACTTCGGCGCCAACGCTCGCGACGGCTACGGCACGGACTGGCCGATCCGCTACCGCGATCTGGCGCCCTGGTACGACCATGTGGAGTCGTTCGTCGGCATCGCCGGGCAACCGGAGAACATGCCGCAACTCCCGGACGGGCAGTTTCTGCCACCGATCGCCCAGAGTTGCATGGAGGAGCGGGTCCGAGAGGGCCTGGACCGCGCCTTCGGGGGCACGCGCCGGTTCACCCCAGCCCGGGTCGCAGTGCTCACCCGTCACCACAACGGCCGCCGCGCCTGCCACTACTGCGGCATCTGCCGCCGCGGCTGCATGAGCCGCTCGTACTTCTCGAGCCTGAACGCGACCCTGCCGGCCGCCGAGGCGACCGGCCGGTTGACCGTGCGCCCCAACAGCGTGGTCTACAACCTGATCTACGACGACGAGAAGGACCGGATCACCGGCGTCCACCTGATCGACGGCGAGTCGATGGAGTCGGTCGAGGTGCACGGCCGCCTCGTCTTCCTGTGCGCGTCGACGATCGAGTCCGCGCGCATCCTCTTGAACTCGGCGACTCCCCGCTTCTCCGAGGGCCTGGCGAACTCCAGCGGCCAGGTCGGCCGCAACCTGATGGACCACATCTTCCAGGTCGGCGCCAACGGCAACCTCGACGGCCTCGAGGACAAGACGACGTTCGGCCGCCGCCCCAACTCCTGCTACCTGCCGCGCTTCGTCAACCTCGACGGCGACCAGGCCGAAGCCACCCGCGAGAAGGACTTCGTCCGCGGCTTCGGCTACCAGTGCGGCGCTCGCCGCGGCACGCTGTGGCAGGGCGGCATCGGCCAGGCCGGCTTCGGCGCCGACTACAAGGCGAGTCTGCGCGGGCTCGCGCCCTGGCGGCTCAACTTCACCGGCTTTGGCGAGAACCTGCCGAACCCCGACAACCGGGTCACCATCGACCCGGAACTCAAGGACCGCTGGGGTATCCCCGCTGCCCGGATCACGATGAACTACGGCGAGAACGAAGCGGCGATGCGGGAGAGCATCCAGACCCGCGCCGCGGAGATGCTGGAAGCGCTGGGTGCTACAAACATCCGCACCTTCAACCGCAACTCCCTGCCCGGCTTCGCGATCCACGAGATGGGCACGGCGCGGATGGGCCGGGATCCCGAGACATCGGTGCTCAACGGCTGGTGCCAGTCCTGGGACGTGCCGAACCTGTTCATCACCGACGGCGCCGCGATGGCGTCTTCCGCCTGCCAGAACCCCAGCCTCACCTACATGGCGCTCACCGCGCGGGCCTGCGACTACGCCGTGCGCCAGATGCGGCGGCTCGAGCTGTAGTTCGCCACGCGCCGGACACGATCGGCAGAAGATCGATCGACGAACTTGGGGCCACACGGGTCTATGATTCGGTGAACTGAACGGAGGAGCCACGCCCATGCGCCCGACCCATCGCCTCGCCCTGACCAGTCTCGCCGTCATCGCCCTCGCCGCAGGCCTCGTCGCCTGCGGAGGCGGAGACGCCGATACCGACGCTCCAGCCCTTGCCGTCGTCGAGACCGAGACCCACACCCTCGAGGAAGTGGCCCCCGGCGTCTACTTCATCGTCGGCCGCAACGACGTGATCTTCGTCCAGAGCAACGCGATGCTCGTGCTGACCGACGAGGACGCCCTGGTGGTCGATTCCCACGTCACGCCGGCCGCGGCGCGCGCCCTGCTCGCCGCAATCGCCGAGGTGACCGACAAGCCGGTCACCCACCTCGTGAACACGCACTACCACTTCGACCACGCGCACGGGAACCAGGTCTTCCCCGACGACGTGGCGATCGTCGGCCACGAGTTCACGCGCGAGATGCTGATGAGCGACGTGCTCCATCAGGGGACGTACCTGAACTTCTCCAACTGGATCCCCGACCAGATAGCGGACCTGAAGCAGAACGCCGAGGCGATGGAGGACGGCGAGGAGAAGGAAGATCTGATGCAGCAGATCGCAGTCCAGGAGGCCCACTACGTGGCGCTCGGCGAAACCGAGCCGACGCCGCCGAACATGACGCTCAAGAACAGGATGACGATCCACCGCACCTGGGAAGGCCAGGACCGGCCCATCGAACTGCTCCACCTCGGGCGCGGTCACACCGGCGGCGACGTGGTCGTCCTGCTTCCCAGCGAGCGGATCGTTTTCACCGGCGACCTGGTGCTGGCCGGCGGCGCCTACATCGGCGACGCCTACGTCGACGAATGGCTCGAGACGCTGGACCGCTTCGAGGAACTCAAGTTCGACCTGATCCTTCCCGGCCACGGCGAGGCGTTCAACGACATGGCCCAGGTGGCGGCGCTGCGCGACTTCCTGAGCGACTTCTGGAACCAGGTGGTGAGCGCCCGCGATCAGGGCCTGAGCGCCGAGGAAGCGATCTCGGAGATCGCGTGGCAAGGCTTCCTGGCCACCGCCCCGGACACGATCAAGCTCCAGTGCGTGGAGCGCGCGTACGCCGTGATGGACGAGAACGGGGGCGACGAAAACACCGACTCCGCGTAGGTCGGGCACCGCCGGGAAGAGAGTCTCCGTGTCGCTAAGTTACCCCTTTTGTGGTATTTACGGAGAAACGGCGTTAGCATCCCCGCATGGAACAGCAGCACGTTGCCCCCCTTTCGGTTGGCCCCGACGCGCTCGGGCGCGCGGTGGAGCGAGCCAGCGGCTGGCTTCTGGAGCGGTACGGCGAGGAAGTCGAGTGGGCGATCGAGGACCAGTTCCTGATCGGCTTGGACGACCAGGAACGGATCGACCTCGAAGAGCAGTTGCAGGCCCGCAGCGGCCGCGATCAGGCCATCTTCTTCGCCAACGCGATGAGCTGCCTGCTCGCCCAGGGGCGCTTCGAGCCGGACGCCGACGAGGGCGACTGCCGCTCGTTCAGCTTCGCCGACAAGCTGCTCGGAGCGGGCGGGCTGCTGCTGGAAGTGACCGAGCGGCGCTGGCTGGAGGCACTGGTCGGAAGCCGCCTGCAGCTCTACCGCATCGGTCCGGAGAACGGCCGGGTCGCGCTGGAAGAGGTGACCAGCCGCCAGCAGGTCCGGGTCGAACCGCATCCGGCCATGGCGCCCCTGGAAGCCGGCGATCTCGTCGGCACGCGCGTCGTGGCCCTGGAAGGCGAGACGTCGGGACGTCTGTGCGGGGTCTTCGGCTTCCCCGCCGGCGCCGCCGAACGGGGACTCGTCGAGTTGGTGGAAACGGCCGCGGCGCACCCCCGCAGCAGCCGCGGCGAGATCCTCGGCATCGCCGAAGTGGTCGCCACCGCCTGGCTGCGCTCCTTCCTGCCCGATGCGTCGACGCGGGGGCCTCAGGCCGTCGCGGACGGCGGCGCCGGGCCGCCCAGCACGCGCCGGATCCTGGAGTGGCCGGTCTCCGGCGACTGAGCGGGAATCTCTCCAAAGACGCCGGCCCCTGCCGGAGGCGCCTGCCCGGCGTCCTGGCAGTCGCCCTGTGCGGACTCCTAGGCCGAAGTTCTGGGCGTTCTGGGGCTTCTGAGGGTGCGAAAGCCCTTGCCACGCCTAGGGTTCTTGGGTGTCCGCGGCTCTTTCCGTGCTGCATTGTGTAGCCATGTAGAGGTAGCTGAAAAAGTAGACAATATGAATAGTGTGGTGTAGTATGCGAAGCCATGTACATCGAAAGCGTGCCCAACCGGAACTCTCCCCCTGCCGTCCTATTGCGCGAGTCCTACCGACAGCACGGAAAGGTCAAGAAGCGCACACTCGCCAACCTCTCCAAGTGGCCCGACGAGCTCGTCGAGGGCTTCCGCACCCTGCTCAGGGGAGGCGTCGCGCTGGCTTCGCTCGACGCCGCCTTCGAGATCGTCCGCGCCAGACCGCACGGCCACGTCGCCGCTGTGCTCGGCGCTGCTCGACGGCTCTCAATCGAGCCGCTCCTCGACCGCCGGCCCTCACGCGAGCGGACGCTCGCCACAGCCATGATCGCGGCCCGCATCTTCGACCCCCGCTCCAAGCTCGCCACCGCGCGCGGACTCGCAAGCGAAACCGTGACCCACACCCTGTCGGAGGAACTCGGCGTCGAGGAGGCCTCGGCCGACGAGCTCTACGGCGCCATGGACTGGCTGCTCAAGCGGCAGCGACGGATCGAGCGGCGCCTCGCCAAGCGGCATCTCGAAGACGGCTCGCTCGTCCTCTGCGACGTGACCTCGGTCTACTTCGAGGGCAAGAAGTGCCCGCTGGCCAGGCACGGCTACTCCAGGGACCGCAAGCGGGGCAAGCCCCAGATCGTCTTCGGCCTGCTCTGCAACCGGGACGGATGCCCGGTCGCGGTCGAAGTCTTCGAGGGCAACACCGCCGATCCCGCGACCCTTGGCGCCCAGGTGCACAAGCTGTGCGAGCGTTTCTCGCTGGAGAGGATGGTGATGGTCGGGGACCGCGGCCTGCTCACCAACGCCCGCATCCGCGAGGACCTCGAGCCCTCCGGTCTGTCGTGGATCAGCGCCCTGCGCGCGCCTCAGATCCGCACTCTGGCGCAGCAGGGCCACCTGCAACTGTCGCTCTTCGACCAGCGGGACATGGCCGAGATCAGCGTCCCCGATCTGTACCCTGGCGAGCGCCTGATCGTGTGCCGGAACCCGCTGTTGGCTGCCGAGCGGACCCGCAAGCGCCTGGAGCTGCTCGACTCCACCGAGCGCAAGCTCGATGCCGTCGTCAAGGCGACACGGCGACACAAGAGTCCCCTGCGCGGCAGCGACAAGATCGCCGTGCGCGTCGACCGCGCCCTCGGCGCCTACAAGGTCGGCAAGCACTTCGATGTCGAGATCACCGAGGACAGCTTCGAGTACCACCGCAACCAAGAGCGCATCGCCGAGGAAGCCGCGCTCGACGGCTTCTACGTCATCCGCACAAACGTCCCGGAAGACCGCCTGCCGGCAAACGAAGCGGTGCGCTCCTACAAGAGCCTCAGCCGCGTAGAACGCGCCTTCCGCAGCTTCAAGAGCGTCGACCTCAAGGTGCGCCCCGTACACCATCGCCTCGCCTCAAGGGTGCGGGCCCACGTCTTCCTGTGCATGCTCGCCTACTACGTCGAGTGGCACATGCGCCGCTCTCTCGCACCCCTGCTCTTCGACGACCACCAGCCCGCCGAACACCGCAAGTCACCCGTCGAACCCGCGCGCCGGTCACCCGCCGCCCGCGCCAAGGCCAACTCCAGGCGCACACCGGACGGACTCCCCGTCCACAGCTTCCAGACCCTGCTCGCCGACTTGGCCACGCTGACCCGAAACCGCGTGCGGATGCACAACACCGGCGCCTCCACCGCGGACATCCTGGCTCGGCCCACGCCACTCCAGCAACAAGCCTTCAGCCTCCTCCGCGTCCGACCCTGAAAGCTGCGTACCCAGTAGCGTACACCCCGGAAACGCCGCTAGGCCCCGTCATTGCAGGGGATTTCCCATCTTGGCGCGCAGAACTTCGGCCTAGGGGGGGTCGCCTCCGCGACCGCCCAGACCGCGGCGGGCGAGGTCGCCACCGGACCGGTGGCCATCCGCAGCTACCAACTCCTGGTGCCGTACGAGTTGGCCGGCAGCGGCATCGACCCCGAGGTTGAAGTTCGGGTCGAGATCGATGCAGCGGGCGCCGTCGCCCGAGTCGACGTGCTCTCCATCGATCCGCCCTCCGAGTTCGACGATCTGCTCCGGTCGCATGTGGAGACCCGTGTCGGCGGATGGCGATACGGCCCCGCCCGGGATGCACACGACAACCCCGTGCCTTACACCCTTTCCTGGCGCATGAAGTTCGAGAGCCCCGAAAAGCGGCGGAACCAACCCGCCGACGAACGCAGGCGCGTCGATCCCCAGCTCGGAGTGCTGGTCGGAACCGGCCGCCTGGCTTCGCTCGCCCGGCCACTGACCCGGGAACAACGCAGCCGGGCTCTGAACCGCGCGGTCGAGGCCGCGGAAAAGCACATCGACCGCGATCACCGGAAACGCCGCGAAACACCCCGTTTCATCGTGATCAGCGACGCCGAGGACGAATCGCAGATCGACATCCTGGCAGGCAACATGGAGGCGGTCTTCCAACTCTTCCACTTGCTCTTCGATCCCCACATCTTGCCGTTCGCGGACAACTTCAAGGTCGTCGTCTATCTCTACAGCAGGCAGGAGAGCCTGGAAGGGCTGCAAGCGGAACTGGGTGGAGCGGGCTTCGGCTCCGGCTTCTACCGTTCGCCGGGTTTCATGGCTTTCCACCAGGAAGTCGAAGACTCCGACTACCTGCTGCACACGATGCTCCACGAGGCGTTCCACGCTTTCCGGGACAGCCACCTGACCGCGCCCGGAAAGGAACTGCCGCGATGGGCCGAGGAGGGGCTAGCCGAGTACTTCGGCAATTCCAAGATCGAGAAGGGCCGCCTGATTCCCGGCAAGACCAGCCACGGAAAGTACGTCATCTTCCACGCTGGACCCGTCCGCCGGCTGCGGAGCAGGGCGAACTGGAACCTGCAGGAAGCCCGCTCGGCGCTGAGGAAGGGCGACGCCCCGACCGTAGCCGAACTCCTGGAAGCGGGCCGGGATACGTTCTACGGCGAGCGCTACCAGCAGTACTACGGTTTCTCCTGGCTGCTCACGCACTTCCTCCACCACGGCAGGGAGGAGTGGGAAACCGAAGAGCCGTTCGCCGCCATGCTGCTCTACCTGGTTGAAGGCTACTCGGGACAAGACGCGATGGCGGCGGCGTTCCAGGTCACTCCCGAGGAGTTGCAGGCCGAGTTCGAACGCTACGTTCGAAAGTTCTAAGGCTACGCCTCCCCAGACGTCGCAGGCTCCCTTTCGAACGCTACGTTCGAAAGTTCCAGGGCTATTCGTCGGCCAGAGCGTCGTAGGCCGCCTGATGGCGCGCCGCCTCGGCTTCCAGACCGAGTGACCTGTAGCAGACCCAGAGCTGATAGTGCGCCAGCCGCCGCTGCGGGTCCAGTTCGAGAGTGCGCAGGAGCCGAGGGATCGCCTCCTCCCAACGCTCCAGGTTCACCAGCGCCAGGCCGCTGAAGAAAAACGTGTCCGCCCGCTGATCGTTCACTTCCGACGCCCGGTCGAGCGCCTGCCACGCCTCGTCCCAGCGCTCCGCCCGGTAGGCGGCGAAGCCCAGGTTGTACCAGACCGCCTCCATGTGTCCGAGTTCCTCGGCGGCGCGCGCCAGCAGCTCGATCGCCCGGTCGAAGTTCCCCGCACTCAACTGATTCGCGCCCTCGTTCAGCAGCGACTGCGGATCGGTCACGATCTCCCAGCGATCGGCGACGACCTGCTGATACGCGGCCCTCTGCTCCGCCGTGCCGTACAGGTGAACGAGCGCCCCCTTGGCTTCGACGCTCGTCCAGCCCTGTTGCGGCGCATGCTCTTCCGCGAGACGGAAGAGACGCTCAGCCTCCTCGAGGCGCCCGGAGTCGCGCAGGCTCCAGGCCGCAGCCAGGACTTGAGCCGCGTAGTTGTTCAGCGCCAGGGCATCCTCGCGGTCGACTTCGCCAGCGAGGATCTGGAGCTGCCGGCTCGCCTCGTCGACGCGACCCGCGCGAGCCAGGGCCCGCGCGTAGAGGGAGCGAATGGTCGGCCCGCTGTTCTCGGCCATCTCGCCGAGAAGGTCGGCGGCCGCGTTCCAGTCCTGCTGGATGTTCAGGAGTCGCAGCAATGCCCACGCGATCTCTTCGTTCTTCGGCTCCAGGTTTCGGAGTTCGACGAGCGCCTTCGTAGCTTCCCCCCGCCGCCCCAGGCGCTGGGCGAGCAACGCCTTCAAGCGCAGGAATCGACCGCGGTTGACATCGTCCGACGCCAGCCGCCGCTCGACCAGACCAAGGGCGGCGAGTAGCACGGTCTCGTCGGCCTCGTCGCCGCGGGCGATGAACTCCAGGACTCCCGGCGGCGGCGCGGAGGACGGGTCATCGAAGGCCGCGATCAGGTCTCGGCGATATTCCTGGATCTCGTTCTCGGGAAGCGGGTCTCGCAGATGCGCCCGAACCAGCGCGACGAGAGCGCTGGTCGGCTCGTTGCACTCGCTCCGGGCTCTCCTCAGCCACGCGGCTTCTACGGCCGGCGCCGACTTGAGTTCCGCAATCCGGGCGCTGCGCAGTAGACGCAGGCAAGCGATGTCCGGCATTCCGCCGCCCGTCTCCGCCGAGGCTTGCACGCCGGCAGACGCCCCTGAGGGCCCGAGAAGGCCAACCAGGAGGAGCAGCAGCGGAGCCGGAGGGCGCGCATACATGCCTGCACGAGTCCCCCTGTTTCTGCCGCGCATCGGCCTCACGCGGTCCGGCTGTTCTCCACCGCGACCGCCATCCGCTCGAGGATCTCCTCGAGGATGGCGCGCGAGGTCGCGAAGTTCAGCCGCGTGCAGCGCTCGAACCCGAGCGTCGAGCCCGGCGGGCCGAACTCCGCCCCGTCGTTGAGCGCCACCTTCGCCCGCTTGAGGAAGAAACGAGACGCCGGCATCGGCAGGTCGAGCCCCCGGCAGTCGAGCCAGTAGAGGTAGGTCGCCTCCTGCGGTCCATGCACGATCCCGGGCAGGCGCCGATTCAGGAAGTCCGTCATGAAAGCGCGGTTCGCGTCCAGGTAGGCGACGGTTTCCGCAAGCCATGGCCCTCCGTCCCGCCATGCCGCCCGCGCCGATTCGACGCCCAGGATGCCGGGATGCGCCAAAACGAAGTGCGGCAGTTCGTCGAAACGCTGCTTCAACTTCTCGCTGCCGAACACCAGCAGCGCGAGTTCCAGCCCGGCGAGGTTGAACGACTTGGTCGCCGACGTGATCGTGACCGTGCGCTCCTTGACTTCGGGGCCCAGGGTCTCGAACACGGTGTGTCGGTGGCCCGGGAACACGAGTTCGTCGTGGATCTCGTCGGCGAGCACGATCAGGTCGTGCTCGATCGCGAGTTCCGCAACCGCCTCCAGTTCGCTCCGGGTCCACGAGCGACCACTCGGGTTGTGCGGGTTGCAGAGCATGAACACCCGCGTCTCCGCGTCGATCACGGATCGCAACTGGTCGAGGTCCATCTCGAACCGCCCACTTCCGGCGCCGGACTCAGCGCCGCGGCGCAGCGGCGACTCGACCAGCCGCCGGCCGGCGCCTGCCACGGCCTCGAGAAAGGGCGGGTAGATCGGCGTCTGCACCACGATCCCCTCGCCCTTCTCGCTGCCCAGCATGAGCGAGAGGTCGAGGCCCTGGAGCGCGTTGACGAGGAAGCGGATCCGCTCCGGCGCCACGGTCCAGCCGAGCTGCTCCTCCATCCGCCGGCCGAAGATCTCGGGCAGATCGCCGATCTCCGGCGGTTCGCAGTAACCGAGGTCGGACCGGTCGACCAGGCTCCGCACCACCCGCTGAATCGGCTCCGCGATGGGGAAGTCCATGTCCGCCACCCACGCCGGCAGGATGCCGCTGCCATTGGCGGTGTACCGGCTCCACTTGAACCCGGTACGGGCCGCCAGATCCTCGACGCGGAGGCCGTCGAACTGCTCCTCGATCGACACGGGCGCAAGCTATCAAGCGCTGCTAGGGTGCGGCCGCTATGACACTCAAACTCGGACTCCAGCTTGGCTACTGGGGTGCCGGACCGCGCCCCGACTTCGTCGACATGGCAGTCGAAGCGGAGACGCTCGGCTACGACTGCGTCTTCACCGCTGAGGCCTGGGGCTCGGACGTGTTCACGCCCCTGGCCTGGATCGGCGCCCACACCTCGAAGATCCGCCTCGGCACCGGCATAGCGCAGATCTCCGCGCGCACGCCGGCCGCCACCGCGATGCACGCAATGACCCTGGACCACCTTTCCAAGGGCCGCGTCATCCTCGGCCTCGGCGTCTCCGGCCCCCAGGTCGTCGAGGGCTGGTACGGGCAACCGTTCGCCAAACCCCTCTCGCGCACCCGCGCCTACATCGAGATCATCCAGAAGATCCTCGCCCGCCAGGAGCCCGTGACCCAGCACAGCGAGCACTACCCGCTCCCCTACACCGGCGAAGGCTCCTGGGGCCTCGGCAAACCGCTGCGCTCGATCGTCCATCCATTGCGCTCCGACCTGCCGATCTTCCTGGGTGCCGAAGGGCCGAAGAACGTCGCCCTCGCCGCCGAACTCTGCAGCGGCTGGCTACCCCTCTACTACTCCCCCTACCGCCCCGAGGTCTACGCCGAGTCCCTGGCCGGCCGCCGGGACGACTTCGAAGTCCCCTACGGCGTCCGCCTCCGCGTCCACGACGATGTCGCCGAGGCTCTGCTGCCCATCAAGCAGTCCCTCGCCCTCTACGTCGGCGGCATGGGCGCCAAGAAGCGCAACTTCCACCGCGAACTCATGGCCCGCATGGGCTGGGAAAAAGAGTCCTTCCGCATCCAGGAACTCTTCATGACCGGCAAGCGCGAGGAAGCAGTCGCCGCCGTCCCCGACGGCTTCGCCGACGAGATCTCCCTCGTCGGCCCACCCGCACGCATCAAGGACCGCCTCCAGGCGTTCGAAGACGGCGACGTGACCACGCTGATGGTCGGCGCCGCCAGCAAGGACGAACTGCGGCAGGCAGCGGAGATCGTGCTGGGGTAAGTCGTCGGCCTGGGCTACACCCGCCTGCTTCGGGGCTCCGGAGGGAGGTCTCCCAGGTGCCGTGCCGTCCGTGCGCCCGATGACGGGCGCACGGACTGGTTCACGGGTGGCGCGGATCGCGCCACCCGGGTTCGCGCTTGGTCGGATTGTGAAGGGGCGTGCGCTCACTGCACTCGGCCCGCTCCGGTTGGACGGCGGCCGCCGTAAGGGCGTCGGGCGTCGCTCGCTCCGAGCCACCTGGGAGACCTCCCCCCGGAGCCCCTGTGCGGGCTGCATGGCATCAGCCTCTCAAACAGCGAGCCACTTGGACAGATCCAGTCATCTGGACGAACGCTCGAAGCGACGAGTCGCGCTGATACCCTCGGCAAACCTTCAAGGCAAGGCGCGTCGCCTTTAGGTGGAGGCACGATTCAAGAACATGCCGACCGCAGTACAGGACCAGCTCTTCGGAGCAGTTGAGCCAAGACGCTCAGGGCCAGCAAAGCGGATCCAGGGCGGCGAACCCAGCACGGATCTCATCCTGTCGGCCTACACCGGCGGCAATGCCGAGGTGTTTCCCCGGATCCTGGAACTCCACGTCGCTCGGGGTTCGGTCGTCGCGGATGTGACTTACGGTAAGGGCGTGTTCTGGAGGAACGTTCCTACCGACGCCTACGAACTCAAGGCCACCGACCTTCAAAGCAGTGTCGACTGCAGAGATCTTCCCTACCCGGACCAGTCGATCGACTGCGTCGTCCTCGATCCGCCGTACATGGAGGGTCTGTTTCGCCGCGCCACCGAGCAGATGGCCGGTTCCGGAACCTACGCAGCCTTCCGCGACCACTACTCGAACAGCGAGGCCACGCCCGATCAGCCTAAGTCAGGACGCTGGCACGCCGCCGTCCTGAATCTTTACTTCGCCGCCGGAAGGGAAGCGCACCGGGTTTTGCGGCCAGCCGGGAAGCTGATCGTCAAGTGCCAGGACGAAGTGAGCGCGAACCGGCAAAACCTCACTCACGTCGAGATCCTCAGTGAGTACGCCGAAGTGGGCTTCTACGCTCGGGACCTCTTCGTCGTCGTCCGGCCCAACCGCCCGGGAGTCAGCCGGATCAAGACGCAAGTCCATGCGCGCAAGAACCACTCCTACTTCCTTGTCTTCGAGAAGATGAAAGCGAGCGGCGACGCGACGACCTACCGCTCTTCGCCGATCTCTCTCAACAGTTCCCACGGCTCGTCGTAGAACGGAGGTTCCGGCGGCCAAGTCATGGAGACCATCGTCGCCAGCAGGTGCCGCCGCTGGTAGTCGGTGTAGCCATGATAGGCCGACCGTGGCAGGTCACTGTTCTTGGCGAAGATGAAGCGCCACTCGTCTCCGAAGGCGAACAGGTTCACGGCCAGAAGGTCGAACTGGCCGGCCAGCAGGCACGTGGTCTCGAGTTCGGAGCCATCCGGTAGTTGAACCGAACGCCGGTCACTGGCGTCGACCTGAGTCTTCCCGGACCAACCGGGCTCGGTCTCTCGGACCGAGTTCGTCTGCAACGACTTCAGTTCCACGATGAACTGCTGGCCCAGGTACGTGATGACGCGGTCTCCCTTCCGCCTCCGGTCGTGGTCATCGTCCTTGTGAGAGGCCGTTACTTGTTCGTGACTCTCGAGGATCCTTGCCAGCTTCTGCTCCGCCACATAACCCAGCAACATCCCCCTGAGGCTAGGATTCTCGTCCACCACTGCCGTCAACTCTTCCGGCGACAGATCCCACCGGTCTAGGACCGTGTTGTCCGCACCAACCAATCTTCTCAGGAAGGCAGACGGCTCATAGTCGAGGACCTCCAGGATCTCCAGCAGTTCCGGCACATCCAAGCGACGCTCGCCACGCTCGTACTTCGAGACGAACGACTGGGGGCGATCCAGAAGACCCGCCAAGTCCTGCTGACTCAGTCCTCCAAGCCGTCGTTCCGCGCGCAGCAGCGCGCTTAGCCGAGTACGGTGCAACAACATGAGCCCGCACGCTAGCCGCATGACAATCGAAAACCCAAAACAGGTTGGCTGCCGCCGGCCGCTTGCCGACCGGCTCCAGCGTTCCTGCCTCTTGGCCTCCAATCGGGCTCCTCAGCCATCAAGCCAACATATGTCCCTCAAGGCCAGCATCAAGCGCAAGCGAGCGGCGGAAGAACAAGGCACCGGCAAGCTACACTCCCTCGCTCCTGCCACAGGCAGACTGGAAGGACGGACTGTTGCCTAGACGAAGGAAAGGGAGTAAACGGAGAAAGAAGCCGACGGCGGCCAAGCGGCAACGCGTTTCCGCGACCACTAGCCCGAAGTTCTGAGCTTCAAGTCGTGAAATCGCCTGTAGTGGTGGGCGTTTTCAGTTGTTCGGCGGTGTCTTGTACTGGGTGCGTCGGCTTCAGGGGCGGATGCCGAGTAGTTTGAAGGCTTCGTTCTGGAGTGGAGTGGGCCGTGCGAGGACGTCGGCTGTGGAGTCGGCGTCGCCGTGCATCCGCACCCGGTTTCGGGTCAGCGTGGCCAGGTCGGCGAGCAAGGTCTGGAAGCTGTGGACGGGGAGTCCGTCGGGGGTCCTCCGGGAGTTGGCCTTGGCCATTGCCTCGGGCGACCTGCGCGCGGGATCGACGGGCGACTCGCGTTGGTCGTCGCGGCGTTGGTCGTCGAAGAGGAGGGGCGCCAGGGTCCGGCGCATGTGCCACTCGACGTAGTAGGCGAGCATGCAGAGGAAGACGTGGGCGCGCACCCTCGAGGCCAGGCGATGGTGGACGGGGCGCACTTTGAGGTCGACGCTCTTGTAGGAGCGGAAGGCGCGTTCGACGCGGCTGAGGCTCTTGTAGGCGCGGACCGCATCGGCTGCCGGCAGTTCGTCTTCGGGGACGTTGGTGCGGATGACGTAGAAGCCGTCGAGAGCGGCTTCCTCGGCGATGCGCGCCTCGTTGCGGCGGTATTGGAAGCCGTCCTCTTCGATCTCGACCTCGAAGTGCTTGCCGACCTTGTAGCGGCGCATCGCGCGGTCCGCGCGCACGGCGATGGCGTCCTTGCCGCGCAGGGGGTTCTTCTTGCGCCGCGTCGCCGCGACGACGGCGTCGAGCTTGCGCTCGGTGGATTCGAGAAGCTCCTGGCGCTTGCGGCCGCGTTCCTCCGCCAGAAGCGGGTTCCGGCACACCACGAGGCGCTCCTTGGGGTACAGCTCCGGGACGCTGATCTCGGCCATCTTCCGCTGGTCGAAGAGCGACAGTTGCAGGTGGCCTTCCTGGGCCAGCGTCCTGATCGCCGGCGCGCGCAGGGCGCTGATCCAGGACAGGCCCGCGGGGTCGAGGTCCTCGCGGATGCGCGCGTCGGTGATCAGGCCCCGGTCCGAGACCATCACGATCCTCTCCAGCGAGAAGCGGTCGCGGAGCTTCTGCACCTGGGCGTTCAGGGTCGTCGGATCGGCCGTGTTGCCCTCGAATACCTCGACCGCGACCGGGCATCCGTCCCGGCTGCAGAGCAGGCCGAAGACGATCTGGAGCTTGCCTCTCTTCTTGTCCCTGGAGTAGCCGTGCCTGGCCAGCGTGCACTTCCTGCCCTCGAAGTAGACCGAGGTCACGTCGTAAAGCACCAGCGAGCCGTCTTCCAGATGCCGCCGGGCAAGAGTCCGCTCGATGCGCGGCTGTCTTTCGAGCAGCCAGTCCATGGCGCCGTAGAGTTCGTCGGCCGAGGCCTCCTGCACGCCGAGTTCCTCGCCGAGGGTGTGGCTCATGGTCTCGCTTGCGAGTCCGCGGGCGGTGGCGAGCTTGGATCGCGGCTCGAGGATGCGGGCCGCGATCATGGCCAGCGCCAGCGCCCGTTCGCGCGAGGGCCGTCGGTCGAGGAGTCGTTCGATGCCGAGGCTTCGGGCCGCGCCGAGGACGGCGGCGACGTGGCCGTGCGGTCTGGCGCGCAGGATCTCGAAGGCGGCTTCGAGCGAAGGCAGGGCGACTCCTCCCTTGAGCAGGGTTCTGAGTCCTTCGACGAGTTGGTCGGGCCACTTGGAGAGGTTGGCGAGAGTGCGTTTCTTGACCTTTCCGTCCTGTCGGTAGGACTCTCTCAGCAGGACGGCGGGTGGTGAGTTTCGGTTGGGTACTCGTTCGATGTACATGGCTTCCTATTGTAGACGAAACCTTCCAGGATGTCTACATGCCACGAGACCATTACATGGCTACAAATGGCAGAAAACAGGGGCGGCCCAACACCCGAAAACCCAAGCACTGCAACGCCTCTCGACGACGAGGAGGCCCCAGGAGCCTCAGAACTTCGGACTAGCAGATCACGCGCTGAAGGACGCCGCCCCGAAGGTGTGCCCCAACCGAAGGGTGAGTGGATCAGCATCGAGGAGCGCACGGCAGACGGCCGCCCGAGGATTCCACGGCTTGCTCTTCAGGCGACCGAAGGTACGATCTACGACCCTGACAAGCACACCGACTTGGCCCTGCTCATCAATACCGGCAATGCTCCCGAAGGAGCCATTATCGGCCAGTACAAACTTTACGACATCGCCAAGTTCAGCATGCGCGGGTGGCGAATTACAGCAGAGGCGCTCGTTGAGCTCCCACCTACGAGAGGCTTCGAACAAGCTTGGTTCGAAGCGTTCGGTGGGCAGCAGGTTAAGGTGAACGACCCGGGGATTCCTGGTTCCGTTTCCACGAGCTACAGCACAACCGTCACGAAGAGTGAATTCAGCAAGAAACGCATATCCCAGATAGCCGAGGATTCCACAATCAACGAGCAGCCCGTCTTTGAAGGGCGTCTCTGGATGAAGAAAACTTGGCGATCTGTACTCTGGAGACGAAGGGGTGAGATCGGCCGCTACGTCATGGCTGCGCTCATCGGTGCGCTCATCGGCTCTACCGTGACCACCCTCCTGGGAACGTGGGATCGGCTGATGGCGCCTAGCGGTGGCAGCTACAGGCCCTCATCTCAACCCTTTCCAGCCGAGGAGAACGGACACGGAAAGGAAGACCGACAGCAGCTCAAGCGCAAGCCCCTCTCAACAGACCAAGAGCCTGCAGACGACACGGCTTCAGCCAACGCCCCACCGGTGCGGGAGTGATCCGTTCGGTATGGCCTTACCGGCGCGCCGCCATACAGCGGGCGAAGTCGGCGCCGGCGTCCGGCAGCTCGGCTTCCAGTAGCGGCAACGACTCGATGGCCGGGCCGTCCTCGAGTTCGCCGCCGCCGAGCTGGGCACGCAGATTCGTGAACGTCTCGAGCATCGCCTTGGCCGTACGTGGCGTCACGACCAACGCGCCGAGCCCAAAGGGGGGCTGCGGGTCGCTTACGGTTTCCTGGACGACTTCGATCATTCCTTCTTCT
Source organism: Candidatus Multivorans sp. (assembly GCA_965222875.1). Lineage (GTDB taxonomy): Bacteria > Acidobacteriota > Thermoanaerobaculia > Multivoradales > Multivoraceae > Multivorans. The sequence goes on from CBDCVC010000002.1 coordinate 639,312, forward strand.
TCGCCCGGGGCCAGGATCCAGCGTGACCGCACGCAGATAATCCGCTTGCCCTCGAACACGGGCGTCAGGTCGTCGGCGCCGACCGTGTCGCCGATCACGCGGCCGTCGGCGGTCCGCCACCATGCCGTGCGGTCAATCGAGATCCGCCGGCTGATGCCCTTGCCGGCGACTCGCTGGCGGAGGGTCTGGAACGGGGCGTCCAGGGCGGTGGCGCGTTCCTCTTCGCACAAGGCCTGCCAGTCGGGGCAAGCCTCAGCGTCGCCGAGCAGGGCGACCACGGCCGAAATGGAGCCTCGGACGACGGTTCGGGCGCGCACCACGGGGTAGTTGGCGTTCTCGATCGGGCAGGACTCGACGGTTATCGGGCCTTCTGCCTCCCGGGGCTCGCATTCGGCGGCGGCCGGCGGCGCGGCCAGAAAGACGAAGGCGGCCAGGACGGCGAGCCCCGACCAGGACGTGGACAATCGGCAGTGCATGTGCTTTCTCCTTTGTCTGGCAACCACGGAGCCGGCGCTCTGCGCCGGATGCGGGCAGGATGCCCGCGTTCCCAGGGTTGGCTCTAGCCATCAATCGTCGACTCCGGCAACGCTAGCGCGATGAGCTCGTCGGGCACCCGGCGGTTCCGGGCGCCGCCGCCGGCGACGACGATGTACTGCCGTCCCTGGTGCATGTAGGTCATCGGCGGGCCGTGCAGCCAGATATCGGTTTCGACTTCCGCGAGCAACTCACCGGTCGCCTTGTCGTAGGCGCGCAGGAGGCCGCCTTCGGCCGAGCGGCTGCCGTCGTCGTCCACGGCGACGAAACCTATCAACAGGGTGCGGGTGACGAGGAGACCGCCCTCGGCCGGCATGCCGAAGTAGACGGTGCCCATGTCTCCCAGGTTCAGGTGCGCAATGGCCGGATGGTTCTTCGGGCCGGCGCCGACGGGAACCCGCCAGCGGTGCTCGCCCCGGTTCAGGTCGATCGCGGTGATGGTCCGGTACGGCGGCTTGGTCAACGGCAGGCCCTGCGGCCCACTCGTGTCGACGTAGTCGATCACGTAGCGCCAGTCGGAGCGTGCGGCATCCGGCGCCACCAGGGACATGCCGGTGGGCCGGTTCTGCGACTCCACGAACAGCGTGCCCGTCATCGGGTCGACCGACGCGCCGGGCCAATTCGCGCCGCCGGCGGCCCCCGGAACCACGAGCACTCCCTCCTTGCCGCCCTCGCCCTGGACGATCAGGGGCGGGAACATCGGCGCCAGCACCAGCTTCTCGGCGATCCGCCGCGCTTCCTGGCGCAGCTCCGGGGTCCAGTCGATCAGGTCGTCCTCACTGACGCCCTGACGCTCGAAGGCCGGCGGCTTGGTCGGGAACGGCTGGGTCTCCGCCAGCTCTTCGCCCGGTACGCTCGTCTTGTGGTCGACCGGGCGATCTTCGATCGGCCACACGGGCTCGCCGGTCGCGCGGTCGAAGACGTAGGTGAAGCCGGTCTTCGAGACCTGGGCCACCGCCTTGATCAGCTTGCCGTCGACGACGATGTCGATCAGGTTCGGGGGCGAGGCGATGTCGTAGTCCCAGATGCCGTGGCGGACGGTCTGGAAGTGCCAGACGCGCTCGCCGGTGTCCGCATCGACGCAGACCAGGCTCTCGGCGAACAGGTTGTCGCCGGGCCGGTCGGCGCCGTAGTAGTCGTTCGAAGGCGTGCTCGTCGGCAGGTAGACGTAGCCCAGTTCGTGGTCGGCGCTCATCGCCGTCCACACGTTCGCGTTGCCGGCGGTGCGCCACGACTCGTTCTCCCATGTCTCCACCCCGACCTCGTCGTCCCGCGGGATGGTGTTGAAGCGCCACCTGAACTCGCCGGTGTGGACACCGTAGGCCCGGACGTGCCCCGGCGGCGCGTCGCTCTTCACCGAGTAGTCGAAGATCTTGGAGCCCACGATGAGGCTCGTGCCGACCACGATCGGCGGTGCGCCGTGGGTGATGTGGCGCACGGTGTAGTCGCCCGGGCCGAGATCGCGCGCCAGGTCGACCACGCCGTCTTCGCCGAAGGCGCGGTCGGCCTCGCCGGTGGCGGCGTCGATCGAGACAAGCTGGCGGCCGATCGTGGCAACGAAGAGCCGCTCCTTCTCGCCGTCGGACCAGTACTCGATGCCGCGCGCGCCGACCGGCCGCATCGTGGTGCCGCCGCGCTCCCAGGTCCGAGGGTTGTAGACCCACTGCTGCTCGCCGGTCGCCGGATCGAGCAGCGCCACCTGTCCGAGACTGGTCGGCGCGAACAGTCGGCCGCCGATCATCAGCGGTACGGAGCGGTAGTGGCCGGTGTCATAGCCGGGCAGGACGTCGAGCGGCACCTCGTGATCCGCCGTCCGCCACCGCCACGCAACTTCCAACCGGCCGAAGTTCGAGCCGTCGATCTGCGCCAGCGGCGAGTAGCGGCTCGAGGCGTGGTCGCCGCCGTGGTGCCGCCATTCCCCATGGACGGACTGACCCTGCTTCCCCGTCTGCGCCGGGACCGCCCCGGCGGTCAGACCGAGCACGCAGGCGACGCCCAGAGCGGAAGAACGGCGCATCGCACCGGCGGCACGCGATCGACGAGCCTTCGGTTTCGGCGTCATGGTGGGCACTGACATCTCGGTACTTGCTCCTCCGAGGAGCAGGGCGGCAAATGCACCGCATCCTTCGCTTCCATGTTCAACGAGTGCGCTAACCTACCGCAGACCCACACGCGGAAGACAACGAGAAGGAAGGGCAGTCTGCTATGCAAGAGATGACCCGCCGCAACGTACTTGGCGCCGCCGCCGCCGGCGCGGGCTGGATGATCGTTCCACGCCATGTCCTCGGCCGCGGCCAGGAAGCGCCAAGCGACAAGCTGAACATCGCGGCCATCGGCGCCGGCGGCAAGGGCCGCAGCGATGTTGTCGGCGTTGCGAGCGAGAACATCGTGGCCCTCTGCGACATCGACTGGGAGCGGGCGAAGGAGACCATGGACGCCCATCCAGACGCGGCGCGCTACCACGACTACCGCGAGCTGCTCGACGCCCACGGCGACGAACTCGACGCGGTCATGGTCTCCACCGCAGACCACACCCACGCCGTGATCACTGCGGCGGCCCTCGAACGCGGCCTCCACGTCTTCACCCAGAAGCCGCTGACGCGGACGATCTGGGAGGCGCGGATGATCGGCGAGGCCGCCCGCAAGGCAGGGACTGCGACCCAGATGGGCAACCAGGGCCACGCGGGCGAAGGCACGCGGCTGATCCGCGAGTGGATCGAAGCCGGCGTGATCGGCGAAGTGGACCGGGTCGAGTACTGGACGAACCGGCCGATCTGGCCTCAGGCGATGAAGCGCCCCGAAGAAGTCCACGAGGTGCCGGAGCACGTTGCCTGGGACCTGTGGCTCGGCCCCGCGCCCGAGCGCCCCTACCATTCCGAGTACTACCACCCGTTCGCCTGGCGCGGCTGGTGGGACTTCGGCACCGGCGCGATCGGCGACATCGCCTGCCACGCGATGGACGCCGCGTTCTGGATCTTCGACCTGCGCGACCCGTCGTCCATCTACGCCGAGTCGACGCCGCTGTTCAAGGAGACGGCGCCTGCCTCGACCCGGATCACGTTCGAGTACCCCGCGCGCGGCAATCGCCCCAAGATGACCGTGGTCTGGCGCGACGGCAACCTGACGCCGAAGATGCCGAAGGTGTTCGAGGGCAAGTGGCCGCCGGGCAACAGCGGCCAGTTGTTCGTCGGCGCCGAGGGCGTGATCACCGCCGACATCTACGCCGGCAAGCCGACGATCTACCCGTCGAAGCTGCACGAGAAGATCGCCAAGAACCCGGTGCCGCAGGCCTACGAGCGCACCGAGGGCCTCTACCAGCAGTGGATCGACGCGATCAAGGCGGGCACCACGAACCCGGACGGTTCCAACTTCGCCGACCATGCCGGCCCGATGACCGAGACCGCTCTGCTCGGCAACCTGGCGGTTCGCACGCAGCGCGAGATCGTCTGGAACCCGAAGAAGATGAAGGTGATGGGCGGCGTCGACGTGCCGCGGGAGTACATCCAGCCGACGTTCCGGGACGGCTGGACGCTGTAGGAACCGCCGGAAGGCCGGCGCACCCGGTTTCAGTGCGTCAGCCGGCTTGCTGAACCGCGGCCACCGCGGCGTCGCGGTCCGGCACGATGTTCACGATCAGGCTGAAGCCGCTGACCTCGAACAGCTCCTTCACCTCGTCGTTCAGACCGCAGATGGCGAAGCGTCCGTTCTTTGCCTGCAGGGCCCTGGCGACAACCAACACCACTCGAAGACCGGCGCTGCTCATGTAGCGGGTGCGGTTCAGGTCCAGGACGACATCCGAGACGCCCTCCCCGATCGTGACCATCATGGCCTGCTCCAGGTCTGGCGCGCTCGCGGCGTCGACGCGCCCCTCGGGCGCCCAGACCGCCACGCTGCCGGCCTTCGCACCCTCGATCTTCGAATACCCGATTCTTGTAGTCTCGATCACACCAAGTACTCTCCTGGTCTCAATAGAAGGGGTGATGGGCCGTCGCCGTCGCGGCGGCAATGTCCTGAACGGACTTCTGGATCGCCCGGCTCATCGCCTGGCCGATCAGATCGAAGCCGCGGACCAACTCGATCCGCGCTGCCGCGTGCCGCAACTCCTGCGGACTGAGAATGACCTGGAAGGCGTTCGAGGCGTCGGCCAGGCAGATCAGCGCGACATCTCTCGGCGCCGGAATCCGGTCGCTCAACAGCACGTCCAGAATCCGTAGCTTGACCTCGCGCTCCTCCCGATCAGAGGCGACAGGGTAGCGGCGGCCGCCGAACACCCACAGGAAGTTCCGATCCTCGACCCGGAGAATCCCGCGCTCGACCAGGCGTGACAGCGCCGCTTCCTGGATCTCCTTGCTCCGGGCCGAGAGCCGGACCACCCAGGTGCGGGGGTCTGCCTCGTCGTCCGAGCCTGCGATCTCAGCCAGCGGACCGTCGAGGATCTCCTCGCCCGCCGGCGTCGCATCGACGACGACCAGCTTCTGCAGGTCGCAGTCGAGCCGGCCGCGCAGCGCGAGGTCCATCAGGATGGCCCCCGCGATGAGCAGTTCCATCACGTTCGGCGCGACCCGCTTCATCGCGCCGGTGTCATCGTCCAGGAGGAGAAGAAGGATCTCCTCGACGAACGTCAGGTGGGGGCTTTCAGTCACTTTGTTCGGGCTGTCCTGCGTCGGTCCGTCAGCGCGTGATCGCTGCCGTGCATCCTACAATGCTCCCGAGCGCTCTCAGATTCCCGCCGTATCCACCTGCCCGCTCGGCTCCTTGCTGTCGCTGCTCACCGTGACCGTGAGCACGTCGGTGTCGTGATACTGCTGATGCTGCACCGAGGACGAGAAGTGACGCAGCAGACGGAGCGAGAGTTCGTTCTCGATCGGAGTGGGGGCCTCGGGAGTCATGAGCACCAGCCGGTCCTCGATGTTCCTCCCGCTCGGCGCCGCGATGAACTCGAGTTCGGCCGTCTGGCGGTCGACGCGCGCGAGGAGCAGCAACCGGCGGTTCGCGCCTCGGTCCTCTTCCCCTTCCCCGTCTCCGCCCGCCAGACTGAGCAGGGCTTCCTCGCCCGCCGACCACAGGCGCTCGGCGGCCTCCGCACTCCATCGCGCCCGCGTGGCCTGGATGCGCAGGAAGCCGCCGATCCTGGCGACGGATGCCGAGTTGACCTCGGTCTCCAGGCGGCGACGGCGCGGTCTGGTCGATTCGAGGAACGCAGTCAGGCCGATCGCGGTGAGTCCACCCGCCGTCATGCCGTTGCCCAGGATGGACGCCGCCCAACCGCCGAGCTGATCGCTGAAGATCAGGTCGTTCTCGAAGCCGACGCCGATCCAGAACGACACGCCGATCACCAGCGCCTTGCGGTGGTCCAGCCCGCCGTGACCGGCAATCCGGGCGCCGAGGACGAACAGTACGGAGATCAGAACCAGCAGGTACGCACCGGCGACCGGACCGGGGATGGCGAGGATCAAGGACAGCGCCTTGGGGAGGAAAGCCAGACCGATGAAGATGACGCCGATCCACATCCCCACCCGGCGCGATGCGACGCCCGTGAGCTCCGTCACCGAGATGCTGCTCGAGTACGTGGTGTTCGGCACCGTCCCAGCCAGACCGGAGAGCAGGTTGCCGAAGCCGTCGGCAGCGACGGCGCCCTGCACCGCGCGGTAGTCCGGCGCCCGTGGCACACGCCAGGAGATCCGCTGGATGCCGACCGAATCGCCGATCGTCTCGACGGCCCCGATCAGGGTCACGATCACGAAGCCCGGCAACAGCGCCCAGAAGGACGGCCCGAAGGTCAGATCGAACCCGGGCCAGCCGCCGGCGGGAGCACCGATCCATGCGGCCTCCGCCACCCGCCCGAACTCGTACAGCCCGAGCGGCGCCGCGACGATCGAGCCGGCGACGACACCCGCGACTGGCGCCCAGAGACGCCACATGCCGGTGGCGCGCAGCCCGAACGCGACCATGACCACGATGGCCACGGCGAATGAGATGGGCCCGGCCGACCTCGAGACACTCTCCGGCATCTGGGTGAGGAGATCGAAGACGATCGGCATGACGCTGACCGAGATCAGCATGATCACCGTGCCGGTGACGGTCGTCGTGAACAGCCGCCGCAGCAGCAACAGGCGCGCGGAGAGAAGGAACTGGAACAGCGAGGATACGATCACCAGCTTGGCGAGAAGAACCGGACCGCCCGCGCTCAGGGCAGCGATGCTCACCGCGATGAAGGCGCCGGAAGTGCCCATGAGCAGGATGTAGCCGGCCCCTATGCGCCACAGCCGCTGCGCCTGCAGGATCGTCGTGATGCCGCTCACGAAGATCGCTCCGAACACCGCCCATGCCAGGTACTCGTCGCTGCCGCCGGCGGCGCGGACGATGATCGCCGGGGTCAGCACGATCCCGGCGACGCACAGGGTCGCGTACTGGAGGCCCATCGTCGCCGCGAGCAACGTCGGCGGCTTCTCGTCCGCCTGGTAGCGAACGCTCGCGGAAGGCCCCGTTTCGGCCGTAGCCGTTACTCCTTGTAGAGGGCGGCGTCGGGCCGCCAGGGAGAGCGCTGGCCGGTATAGACCGGCGGTCCGTTGCGGAAGTGGGAGGCCTCGTCGAGGGTCTCCACGAAGGGCATCTGCCGCGGATAGAGGTCGCCGTTCCGCGGCCGCGGTCCGGCCTTGGAGACATGGCCCCAGAGCGGATGGCCGACCACCTCCTCGGCGATCCAGGCGGCCTCGATCAGCTTGTCGAGCCGGTAGCCCGTCTCGATCCCGAGTTCGTGACAGAAGTCAACGAAGTCCTCGGTCGGAACGTGACCGGCCGCGCGGCCGTTGCCGCAGTAGGGGCAGCCTCCCATGCCGCCGATCGAGGTGTCGAACTCACGCACGCCGAGTTTCAGCGCCTCGTAGTAGCTCGCGATCGAGGCGCCGCGCGTGTTGTGCAGGTGGCAGTGGAAGTCCGTGATCTCCGGCCAGCGCTCCCGGATGGCGAGGATCGTCTCCCGCACCTCGTGCGGCATGTTCCAGCCCATCGCCTCGATAATCGAACAGCGGGTGACCGGAAGACCCTTCTCATGCCAGCGGTCGATCATCAGCGCCAGCAGGTCGAGCCGCTGCTCGAGTGTGAACGGACCTTCAAAGTTCGAGCCGAAGGGATTGCCGATCGCCACGGCGCCCGACTTGGCCCCGCCCGCCCGGGCCCGTTCGATCATCGCCGGGATGCGCTCGATCTGCTGGGCCTGGGTCGCGTTGTAGTTGCGGCGGGCAAACGTGTCGCACAACTCGACGTGGGCGCCGATCCGGCGCTGCCGGACATCGAGCTTCGGATACCAGCGATCCGCGAGCTCGAACCCGACCTGGTTGAAGATCGCGGCCGTGTAGCGGACACTCGGTTTGGGGACGAAACGCTCGGCGATCTCGTCGATGCAGGCCATCTGGGGCGTCCACTTCGGGTGGGCGTAGGAACCGATCGAGATCACCTTGGCGCCGGTCTCACCCAACGCATCGAGCAGCCGCAGCTTCTCCGACACCGGAATGTCGGCGCTCTCGATCTGCAGCCCTTCCCTCATCGTGTCGTCCGTGATGGTCACGGACTTCGGCAGTTGGCCCATCGGCAGATACCTCTGTCTGTCCTCGGATCAGGCTTCTTGTGGAACGGGGACCCGGGTGGCGCGATTCGCGCCACCCGTGAACCAGTCCGTGCGCCCGTCAGCGGGCGCACGGAGGGAACGGCCTACCCTATCGCCGGCGACAGCAGTTCGGAAGGCGGGTTCGTCGCGGTGACCGCGACCTGTCGCTGTGGCAGGATCCGCCCGTGCGCGATCGCCTGCTCCCTTACCTGGCGCTCGGCGCGATCGCGCTGGCCGTCCTGCTGCCCGGCATCGGCAGCCGCGATCTCTGGAACCCGGACGAGCCGCGCTACGCCGAAGTCGCGCGGGAGATGCTCACACCGCCGCTTGCCCTCGAGCACTTCCTGGTGCCGCGCCTGAACGGCGAGACCTACACCCACAAACCGCCGCTCCACTTCTGGAACATCGCGCTGTTCGGCGCGCTGCGCGGCGGCGTCGACGAGGTAGCGGCGCGGCTGCCGTCTCTCTTCGCCGGCGTCGGTTCCGTTCTGGTCCTCTTCGCGCTCGCCGGCCGGCTCTTCGACCGGGCGACGGCGTGGCTCGCGGCGCCGATCTTCCTGACTTCGGCCCTGGTCATGTGGAACGCCCGGGTGGGCCAGATCGACATGACGCTCACGTTCCTCGAATTGCTGGCGATCCTGTTCTGGGCGAGAGGACACTTCGGCGCCGCGGACGGGCCGGTCCGGGGCCGGCAGACCTGGGCGATCCTCCCCTTCTTCGCCTGCGCCGGCCTGGCCACCCTGGCCAAGGGCCCGGTGGGACTGATCGTGCCCCTGCTAGCCGTCATCGCGTTCCTCGCCTTCGAGCGCGACCGCGCCGGCATCGCCGAGCTGCGGCTCGGCCGCGGACTGCTGCTGTGGGCGGGCATCGTTCTGGCCTGGTTCGGCCCCGCGGTGTGGCTGGCCGGACGGTCCTACTTCGACGCCCTGCTGCTCGACCAGACCCTGTCCCGCTACGCCGGCGCCACCTACCACCCGAAACCCTGGTACTACTACTTCCAGACCCTGCCCGGGACCTTCGGTCCCTGGACGCTGCTGGCCCCGGTCGCGATCTACGCCGCCTTCCGGCGCTCCCGCGAGGAGCCGCGAAGTCGCCAGGGCCAAGCCGTCCGCTTCCTGCTCATCTGGATCGCCGGCACCTTCGTGTTCTTCAGCCTGTCCGGCGGCAAGCGCACCGTGTACGTGCTGGCCCTGGCAGCGCCCCTGGCGATGCTCACCGCCCACGGCGTGCTCTTGATCCGGGACCGTTGGCCCCGCTACCGCACGGCGTTCCTGGTTTCGGCGGCGACCCTGCCCCTGCTGTTCGGATTCCTGGTCGCGGCGGCGCCTATGGCGGCCCGCGACCTCCCCGAAGGCGCGATCTCCGAGGGCACGATCGTCGAACTCCAGATCGTCGCCGCACTGCCCGCTCTGGCCGCTCTTGCAGGCCTCTGGCTGGCGGCGCGCCGCCGCCCCGATCTGCTGATAGCCTGCCTTGCAACCGGCCTCGGACTCGCCATGTCGGCCACCGCCGTGCGGTTGCTGCCGTTGGGCGACGCCTTCAAGTCGGCTCGCGCCCTCTCGCGCGATCTGGCCCAGTGGGCGGAACCCGACGAGCCGTACGCGATCTACCCTGTTCCCGATGCCGCCTTCCTGTTCTACACCCGGCGCTTCGCGGTTGACCTCCACGGCGGCACTCAGGTCCACGATCAGGGGGACGAAGAAGCGCTCCGCCGGTTCGCGGCCCGCACCGACAAGCCGGTCTGGCTGCTCATCGAGCGGGACAACCTGGACGCTCTGGCGCCGCCGATCGGGCTCGTCGAAGTGAGCCGAGATCACGATCCGCGTCAAGGCCACGTGTTGCTGACCACGCCGGAAGCCGCCGCACGCGTGGCGGCCTCCTCGAAAGCGCAACCATGAACGACAGCGACAGCCTGAGTCTGGCGCCCGAACTGGCCACCGACGCCACGGTGCCGCGGTTGGTCCCCGAGAGCGCCGCCGAGGCGCCCGCTACCGCTCCGCCGCGACCCGAAACGCGGCGCAGCTTCGGCCCCCTCAGCCGCCGGCTCGCGGACCAGGGTCTGTTCCTGTTCCGGCGCCGTGGTCTGTTCGTCGTCTTCCTGCTACCCGCCGCCGTGCTCGCGGTCCTGGAACGCCGATCGGCGGCGGTGCCGGCAGACCCTGGCTTCGGTTGGCTCGCGGTATGCCTCACGGTTTCCCTGGTCGGCATGGCGGTGCGGGCAGCCGCCGTCGGATCGGCGCCACCCGGCGCCTCCACCCGCAGCCTGAGGGCCCCCAGCGCCAGCATGCTGAACACCTCCGGCATGTACTCGCTCAGCCGTCACCCGGTCTATCTGGGCAACCTGTTCGTCCTGCTCGGGTTCGCGCTCGCGGTCAGGTCGTGGTGGTTCGTGCTCACCGCCGCCCTGGTCTACTGGCTGCTCTACGAGCGGGTGATCGCCGCCGAGGAACGCTTCCTCGGCGAGCGCTTCGGCGTCACCCATCGCCGCTGGGCCGAGCGCACGCCGACGTTCTGGCCCCGTCCCCACTTGTGGCGATCTCCCGACACGCGCTTCAGTTGGCGCACTGTTCTGCTGCGGGAGTACAACTCGCTGCTGCTGATCGCCGCGATCTTCCTGTTCCTGCGCTGGGTCGACCAGGTGGTCGTCCGCGACCTGGGCGCCGGCGCCTGGTTGAGGCAGGATCTTGCCCTCACCGCCTCGGTGCTCGCGCTGGCGGTCGTGGTCGCTGTTGCTCGGCGGGTGAGAAAGCGGAGCCGCTCGGGGCACTGACACTGAGCAGGATCGCCGCCGCTTTCGCCGCGTTGCTGCTGGCTTTCGCCGGCAGCATCCCGCTGGGCGCGGAGACGGGGCCGGATGCCGCCCCGCCGACTCTCGAGACCCGCTTCGTGCGCTGGCTCGAGCGCGTCGGGCCGCTGATCAGCGAAGAGGAGCGGGAGTTCTTCGTCAACCTTCCCGAGGACTACCGGCGCGAGGCGTTCATCCAGGCCTTCTGGAAGGCCCGCGACCCGGACCCCAGAACGCCGCTGAACGAACTCCAAGTGCTCTGGGAGGACCGCGTGGACGCGGCACTCAGTCAGTGGCGCACGCTCGACGACGCCCGCGCCCTCTTCTACCTTCTGAACGGCGCGCCGGGTCGGTTCACCCTGCCCGATGGGCGCGCCGCCTCGTACTGCCTCTCGCGCGGCAGCGAGCTGGAGATCTGGTTCTACGGCGGCAGCGACCGCACGCCGCGCCACTTTGTGGTCATCTTCCTGGCCACGAGCAGGAACCGGCCCTACGACTTCTGGCATCAGAGCGCCGCGCCCCGGCCGGCGTCGCGCCGCGGCCTGCCCAGCACGAACATCGCCGTGCTGTGCGCCGACGAATGGTTGGGTTGGGCGGCCCGCACCCTGCAGAACGACCTTGCCGGCGCCGCCGTCATCGAGCACGTTTCTACACCGCCCGAGCCGCCGGAGGAGTGGCTCGCCACCTTCGCCTCCTTCACCACCGAGGTCCCGGCCACCGCGTCCCGCTTCGACGTCGAGACGCAGTGGGAATTCCCGGGCCGGAACCAGACCCGCACCGTGAGCCATGGCCTGGTCCTGGTGCCTGCGGCGACCGCCGGCCGCAAGAGCTTCCAGGACCGCGAATACCACAGCTTCCAGATGACCGGCGAGGTGATCCGCGACGATCATCTCTTCGAGACCTTCCGCTACCGCTTCGAACTGCCCGCCGACGGCAAGGACACGGACGCCATCCCACTCGTCTTCACCCGCTATCTGCGACCCGGCGACGTCCAGATCCGGCTCAAGATCGAGGACGTCTTCGGCCAACGGTTCGCCATCGTCGACGAGACGGTCCCGGTGCCGAACCTGGAGGACGGGCAGTCGTTGCGCAAGAGCATCCTCGAGACCTTCCCGGCCCTGGCCGAGGCGAACGCGGCCGCCGCCCGCGGCGAGCGCCTGCTGCGCCTGGTGCCCCCGCGCGACGAGCGGGTGCGGGTGGGGATGGTCCGCTTCTCGACTCACGCGATCGGCGACTTCGACGCGGTCGCCTTCTCGCTCGACGGTCGCGAGATCCTGCGCAAGCGACGCCCGCCGTTCGATGTCGAACTGAACCTGGGATCCCATCCGACCGAGCACCGGGTCCGCGTCGAGGGCCTGAAGGACGGCGAAGTCGTCGCCTCGGACGAGATGTCCGTCAACCGCGGCGGCCAGCGCTTCCGCGCCCGCTTCATCGAGCCGAGCTCCGGCGAGCAGTTCCTCGAGAGCACGCGAGCCGTCATCGAGATCGCCACACCTGATGGCGAGGAGGTTGACCGGTTGGAGTTGTTCCTCGGCGAGGAACGGATCGCGACCCTCTACCAGCCACCCTGGGTGCAGCCGGTCGTCCTGGGCGGACCCGACCTGACGTACCTGCGCGCCGCCGCCTTTCTCGCCGACGGCAGCAGCACCGAGGACGTCGTGTTCATCAACAGCCCGAACCCGGTGGAGCGGATCACCGTGCAATACGTCGAGCTGTTCGCCAGCGTCGTCGACGACCGCGGACGTCCGATCCCCGGACTGGAACAGGACCGTTTCCGGATCACCGAAGACGGCGCCGCCCAGACCATCCGCCGCTTCGAGTGGGTGGACGACACCCCGTTCCACGCCGGCCTCCTGATCGACACGTCGGCTTCGATGGAGGACTCGATCGAGCAGGTCCAGACCGCGGCGCAACGGTTCGTGGACGAGGCCCTCCAGCCCCAGGATCGGATGGCGGTCCTCACCTTCGCCAACCGCCCGCACGTCGAGAGCCGGTTCACCAAGGACCTGAGCCGGCTCGAGCGCGCCCTGGCGGGTCTCGAAGCCGTCGGCACGACGGCCCTCTACGACAGCCTCGTCTACTCGCTGAGCTATTTCGACGGCATCAGCGGCCAGAAGGCGCTCCTGCTCCTGTCCGACGGCAAGGACGAGAACAGCACCTTCACGTTCGAGAGCGCGCTTGAGACCGCGCAGCGCTCGGGCGTGACGATCTACGCCATCGGTCTCAAGCACGCGGCCAGGGACCGCAACACGCGGCGCGTCCTGGAGCGCATCGCCGAAGAGACCGGCGGGCAGGCGTTCCTGATCGAAGACGTCGACGAACTCGACGCGATCTACGACCAGATCGAACGGGAGCTCCGGAACCGCTACCTGCTCACCTACCAGTCGACGAGCACGAAGCCCGACAGCGACTTCCGGGTGATCCGGGTGGAGGTGGACCGCCGCGGCGCCGAGGTGCGCACGATGTCGGGGTACTACCCGTAGAGCTGGCTCGCGCCAACTGCCGCCCGCGGGCGAAGGTCAGACGTGCCGTTCGAGGAAGGGCAACATCGCGTCCAGACACTCTTCCGGCTTCTCCAGCAGGAGAAAGTGGCTCGTGTCGGGCACGAAGTCGTAGTCCAGGAGGAGGATGTGGCTCAGGTTCACGCTCGGCAGGAAGGAAAACGGCACGGTCGGGTCGCTACCGATCGCATTGACGGGACAGCTCAGGCTTCCCAGATCGACTCGGAGCACCCAGTCGACGGATTGATCGATGATCCGGGCCTCGTGCTCGCTGGAGCATCGAAGTTCGTATCCGTCGCCGTCGGCGGCGGGCCGGAGCATCGTCTCCGCCAGGAGTTCCGCAACACCGGGTAGAAGAAGCCCAAAGACGGATGCCCGGCCGATGCTCTCGGCAAGTACTTCCACGCTCTCGAAGCGCTGTGGGCGGCGCCTGACCGAAACGCTCATGTTTCGCAACTTCGCCTGCACGTCCACGACATCCACCGGATCGCAACCGAGCGGACAGATCACGGGGTCGAACAGCACCATGGCCGAGAATTCGTCGCCACCCGCCGCGTAGAGCACCGCCGTCAGAGCCGACATCGAGTGCAACACGCCGACCTTCGACTTGACCCCGAAGTGGCGGTCGACTGCCCGCCCAACGCAACCGTGGTCGGCGACCATGGCAGGCACCGTCTGTGCGTCCAATTCGCCGACCGGGTTCCAGCCGTGGCTCCGCTGGTCCCAGAGGATGACGTCGAACCGATCCAGGAGCAACGACCAGAACGGGTAGTAGGCGTCGACCGAGAATCCGTTGCCATGACTCACGACGAGGCGCGGACCATCGGGATTGCCGTGCCTCCTGAGAATGATCGGAGTCCCGTCGTCGGCCGGAGCCTCAACCACGGCCAGCGGCTCGGGAACCCTCCAGACGGCGCCCACGTCAGCAGCGTCGGCTTCCTCGCCCATCGGCGTTCCGGCCGCCTCCGACAGCGCTCCCGCGGTCAGGCCGCCAGCGCATCGCGGCCAAACCGCTCCATCGCTTCCAGCGTCTCCCGCACGTCGTCCCAACTGGTCGTGTGGTTGATGATGCAGAGGCGAAGCGAGAAGGTCCCGTGCAGAGACGTCGACGAAACGAACGCACGGTCATCCCAGAAGAGACGGGCGAGAACCTCCCTGTTGATCCTCTCGAGGGCTTCCTCCTCGAGACCGGCGCCTTCCGGATTGACTCGCATGCAGACCATGCCAAGCGACGCGGGCGTCAGAAGCTCCAGCGTCGGACTCTTCTCCACGTACTCCGCCGCTCGGGAGGCGAGCTCCATGCCCTTCGAAACGGCCCGCCTGAACGCGGACATCCCGAAGGTCTGAATCGACATCCAGATCTTGAGCGCCCGGAACGAGCGGCTCAGTTGCAGGCCGCGATCGTTGATGTTCGGGTGGTTCGCTCCCCAGATCGTGTCCTGGAGGACGGTCGTGCCGAAGGCGAAGACGTCTTCGAGCGTGCTGGCATCCTTGACCAGCAGGCAGCCCACTTCGTACGGCTGGAAGAGCCACTTGTGCGGGTCCAGTCCGATCGAGTCGGCGCGCTCGATTCCGCTCAGAAGTTCACCGCCCCTCTCGGTAATCGCGGCGAAACCGCCATAGGCGGCGTCGATGTGCAACCAGATGTTCTCCGCCTCACAGAAGTCCGCCATCGCCTGGAGCGGATCGACTGCTCCCGTGCTGGGCGCCCCGGCGTTGGCGCAGATCGCCATGGGATGGAACCCAGCAGCGCGATCCTCGGCCACTGCTCGGGCCAGGGACTCCACGTCCAGCCGGTAGGCCCCGTCGGTCGCGACCTTGCGGATGCAGTCCGGCCTGACGCCGACAATCATCGCGGCACGCGCCTGAGCACTGTGGCTCTGATCGCTCATGTAGACGGTCGGCCGCTCCGGGTAACCCGCGGCTTCTCTGGCCGCAACGAAGGCGTCGACGCTGGCGGCGGAACCGCCGCTGGTCAGCAGCCCACCCGAAGTCTCCGGGTAGCCAAGCCAGCGCCGGAACCAATCCAGGACGACCAGTTCGACCTGGCTAGGACCACTCGCGACGAGCCACGTGCAGGCGTTCACGTTGTAAGCGGAGGCCAGGAAGTCCGCGACCACGCCGGGCCACGTCGGCGCCGACGGAACGAACCCGAAGCACCGGGGATGGTCGAGGCGGGTCGTCATCGGGAGGATGTCCTCTACGGCCCGATGGAGAACGTCCTCGGCCGGCTGGCCATCCTCCGGCGGATTCTCGAGCAGCAGACGCTCGAGCCCTTCCTTGAACTCTCCGTCCCAGGCGTTCTCTCCGGGCAGGCTCTCGATCCGCGCGACCGCGAGTTCAGCCGCCTTGTGAGCCAGTTCCAGCATCGCCTCCGGCGACATCTGCAGGTCGGAACGGCCTGTTCCCCCGTCGTCGGCCAGCGCGTCTTCTTCGCCCTTGCCGGGTTCTCCAGCCTGCACCATTGTTCTCGACCCTACAGCGTCAGCGAAATCACTCACCGGAATGCCGGCGCGACGTCTTCGATGAACCGGTCGAGGACATCCTTCTGCCGGTCCTTGCCGCCCAGGTTGAAGGCCGGCACGATGAACTCGTCGACTCCGGCATCGCGGTAGGCGCCGACCGCGTCGACGATCTGAGGCACGCTGCCGATGTTCGAGGGCATCGCCGCGCCGCGCTCCCGCACCTTCGCCAGGAACGCCTCGTCGTCGCTCAGGAACAGCAGCGCCACCGCCGAGCGCTCGATCTCCGCCGGATCGCGGCCCACGTTCTCGCAGTGGGCGTCGAGCACCGCCATCTTGTGCTTGAGGATGTCGACCGTGCCCCAAACGTTCCACTCGTCCGCATGCTGGGCAGTGATCCGCAGGGTCACCTTCTCGCCGCCGCCGCCGATCATCAGCGGCAGCGGATCCTGCACCGGTTTCGGCTCGAGCGGCGCTCCGATCAAGGAGTACGCGTTGCCCGCGAAGTCGGCGCTCTGCCGACCGTACAGCGCCTTGATCACCCGGCAGGCCTCGTCGAGACGGCGGAGGCGTTCGCCGAGCGCATAGAACGGGATGCCGTACGCAAGGTGCTCGTTCTCCTGCCAGCCGGCGCCCAGGCCCAGGACAACCCGGCCACCCGAGATGTGGTCGATCGTCGCCGCCATCTTCGCCAGCACCGCCGGATGCCGGTAGGTGTTGCCCGTCACCAGGGGGCCAAGACGGACTCGGGACACCGCCGCAGCAAGCGCCGCGATCGTCGTCCAACTCTCCGCCCACGGCGCCGAGGTGTCCTCGCCGTTCGGCATGAAGTGATCGGCGTACCAGATGCCGTCCCAGCCGGTCGTTTCGACGTGCCGGGACATCTCCAGCAGGTCGGGCCAGGGCATCGTGGGGGCGGGCCAGTAGCTGAATCGCATTCGCGGGACTCCGTGCGGTTGCGTGGGCGGTGAGGGCGCGGACTTTACCGCGCACCCCGCGTTGACCGATCCGCTACAAACGCCCCAGCGCCAAGAGCCGAGAACGACTCCCTCGCCGGCACCGCAGCAATCCGGTCGTCAATGGCGTAGCGCGTATCGCCGGGGTACACGACGTACAACGCGTCCAACCGGAGATCGTTCACGGCAACGATCATCGAGCGGGTTCGGCGCGGAGCGTCGACGCGCTTGATCTCGAGGCCGACCCGGCGGCCCTGCGTCAACAGCAAGAGGTCGAGTTCGGCGCCGTTGTGGGTGGCCCAGAAGTAGACCTCGTCCGGCGCCGACTCCGCGATCACCTTCTCCAGGATGAACCCCTCCCAGGAAGCGCCGATGCGGGGGTGCAGATGGAGGGCATCCATCGTGCCCGCGCCGATCAACTGGTGGTAGAGCCCGGCATCCCGAAGGTAGACCTTGGGCCGCTTGACCTGGCGCTTGCGCAGGTTCTCGCGCCACGGCCGCAACTGCCGGATCATGAACAAGTGCTCCAGCAGGTCGACGTATCGCCGAACCGTCGCCTGGGCAACCCCGAGGGCCGTCGCCAACTCGGCGACGTTGAGAATCTGTCCGTGGTAGTGCGCGAGCATGGCCAAGAACCGGTGGAGAGCCGGAACGCTCAGCGCGGCCCCGAACTGCGGCAGGTCTCGTTCCACAAACGTGCGCAGGAACGCCTTCCGCCAAGCCACACTGTCGGCATCCGTCGGGGCCAGGAACGACAGCGGAAAGCCGCCGCGCATCCACAAGTCCGGCAGCCGCGCGGCACCGACCTCATCGACACCGAAGCCGCCGAGTTCGATGTACTCGATGCGCCCGGCGAGCGATTCGGAACTCTGGCGCAGCAGATCCGGACCCGCGCTGCCGAGCACCAGGAAGCGCGCCGGGTTGTCGTCGCGGTCGACCAGGACCCGCAACACCGGGAACAGGTCCGGCCGGCGCTGTACTTCGTCGATGACAACCAGACCGGCCAACTCCTGAAGCGCCGTCCTCGGGTTCTCCAGCCGCGCCAGACTGACCGGATCCTCCAGGTCGAAGTAGTTGGCCGAGTCGGAAGACACAAGCTGCCGGGCCAGCGTCGTCTTGCCGCACTGGCGCGGCCCGACGATCGTGACGACGGGAAAACGACCGAGCGCCGTCGTTACGAGGTCCTGAGCCGTGCGGGGAACCAGGTCACGCGCCATTGGATCCACGATAACACGCACATGAACTGCGGTTTTTCATGGATCTTCGCGCGTGCCTGGGGCCGGAGGGGTCAAGCCAAGCGTTTACTCCACGACGCGCTTCAGCAGCTCGACGAGCTTCGACGCGTTCTCCTGATTGTCGTCCTTCGTCATCTTCGCGGCGCCGCCGCCCCCGAGCTTGAAGCCCATGCCGGTGCCGGCGCCGTAGCCGTGGTACAGAGCCAGGACTCTGCCATCCGAGTTGTCGATGAACTCACACTCCAGGAGAGATCTGGACTTCCCCGCTCCACCAGCGACCGCATAGCGGAGCATCCGGCTGCCCGGCTCCACCTCCAACGTACAGTCGAGGCGCAGGTAGTCGTCCTCCGCGCTTGCCTGGGGCTCATCCAGAACCTGGCTGTAGAGCCCCGACTTTTTGAATCGCTGCGAGAGCTGTTCCCGCAACTGCGAATCGAGTTCGCGCTCCTGCAACGGCGCTTCATTCGAAGCCTTCTTCCAGGCGATGTCCGTGTTGGTCTCGCCGATGGCAACTACCTCGAAGACCGCGAGGGCATCCCCGTCGTACACCTTCAGCCACCGTCCCTTGAACTTGCCGGGGTTCTTGCCGATCGTCTCCTCGGCGGCGCTTGCCGCGGGCGCTGCCACCAGAAGCGGCAACACCAGCCATGCCACCGTCCCGATCCAACCTGCGCTCCTCATCGTGTGTGTCCTTTCCGGCCCTCTATGGTCAGGTCCTCACGTCGCCTTCCGACCACTCTACCCGCCTCCCCTCCGCTGCCGCCACATACGCCGCGTACAGCAGCCGCACGACCTCCAGGCCCAGTTCGCCGTCGGACTCGGCGGGCTCGCCGTTCAGGAGCGCGGCGGCAAACGCCTGGCACATGCCGAGCTGGCCGGAGGTCCAGTCCTCGTCCGGCATCGGCGTCGTCCAGCCGGCGCCGGAGTCGACCTTCTCCATGATGTAGGCGTCGCCGAAGACGCTGCCGTCGGGGGCATAGGCGCGGAGCATGTCGTTCGGGCTGAGGTTGAGCCGCAGAAGGCAGTTGTTGGCGAACAGGTCGAGGCTGCTCTCCATGCCGCCGAGGACGTGATCGCCGCCCCAGGCGACGGCGCGCGAGCCGTCGTCGAAGCCGATCACAGCGCAGGCCCAGTTCTCGACTTCGCCCCATTTCCCGGCGATCCGGAGTTCCTCCTCCGACAGGCCCGCGACCGCACTGAGATCGGCGGTCTCGGCGCTGACCCAAGCCGGCCGCACTGGCTTGCCGCGACGCCGCAGGCCCTCGACTCGCTTCAGGTGCAGCATGGCGCCGACCGGATGGGCGGCGAGCCGGATCAGGGCGCCGCCACCGGTGTGGCGCCAGACGCGCGAGTAGGGCGAGTGGGAGCCGCTGTGGCACTCGCCCCCGCGCATTTCGAGCAGCACGCCGTCGGCCTGTTCCAGCAACGCCGCGCCGGTAACTGACGCCCGAAGTCGTCACCTCCGCCAGCCCAGGTTGATTCAGGGAGCCTTGAGCTGGGGCTTCCCCGCGTCTGCCAGTTTCTGATTCAGCGCATCACGCTTCGAGGCGGCACGAGCCGGCCCTACATAGTAGAAATCGAATAACTCCTCGAGAACATCGAGAAGCCAATCAGCCTCGTTCTCCTCGATCTCGACGATCTCTCCAGTGCTCGTGGACTTGATCGGGTGCGCCGCGAAGTTGCCTATTTGTCGTACGGCATCCACGTTGTCCCCAAGTGAGGACGGTAGCCCGCCGATTACTTCGTCAATCTGCTCGGCCAAGTTCTTCTTCTTCGCTCCACCCTTGGTAGTCAGAACGCTCTGCAGACATCGTCGCGCTAGGGCAGCGGACGCTTTCCGGCTCTTTGGCAGTACCGAAGCTGCTTCCTTGAAGTCCTCGGCAATGTCCGGTGCCTCGGCCTCAACCTCCTTCGGCACTGTGCGATCAGCCCTGCGGGCCACAACATCTCGTTGAGCCTCCGAGGCTCCCGCCCCTTCTCGACCGATCCGACGGCATTCAAGATCACGCCGCCACAACCCGGACACCCCACACTCGCAACAAAGAGACGATGCCCGGACTGTGTCTCATAAAGCACCTGGTCACTCGCCCAGCCACCACTACCGCTATTGACGTTCACGCTTTCAAAACGGACAGAGAGTCTGCAATGGGGGCAGGTCCCCGTCCCTTTGCTCTTGTAGATCATGAGTCCCCGCCAATTGCATCGGGATTCCGGAATCTCACGTGCTCAGCCGCGGCGCACCAAGCGATCGAAGAAGCCGTCGAAGTCCACCGGATCTGAGCAGAGCAAGGGGCCCTGCGAGAAGTCAACTTCGGTCAGGACAAGTCCTTCGAAGGTCCCGGTCGCCCAGGCTGGCGGCGCTCGATGCGACATCTGTTCCAGCCGCGACTTCAGCAGTTCGAGCCAAGTTGAACCGTGCTTGGCTGACAGCGAATCCTGGTTCCGATCGAACACCATGACGTAGCCGATCACGATCTCCGGAGAGTGGAGTTGGGCGTTCGCCACCTCGCCGATCAGATCGTCGATGCGGTTCGGCACAGTTCCAGAGATGTTCTTGAGCAGCGACTTCAGAGAGATGCCCAGCCGGGCTTTACCTCCGTGATGCCAAGCAACGTCCCACTGCTTGACGCGCCCGAAGCCTTCGACAGGTAGTTCGGCACCGACGCCGCGAAGGCCACGCTCTTCGAGCTCCTGAACGCAGAAGTCGGCGAGGCGGCTGAGCCTAGCTGGCGAAGTCGTCTTCTCTTCGACGACGGCGACGCGGTAGAGGTTCTCTATCGCCTCCTGAACCGTAACGGACACCCTCTGATCTCGGCTCGGTGTCAGCGAGCCTCCACCGAACCGTCCTCAGCCGCGTGCGTCACGACTTCGACTTGGCTGAACATGTGGGCAGCCTGCCCCGACAATCTGCGGACCGAAGCCTCGAAGTACGCGGGCTCGACCTCGACACCGAGGCTGTTCCGGCCCCACTTCGCTGCGGCTGACTGAGTGGTGGCTGTTCCCATGAACGGATCGAACACCGTATCGCCCGCGAAGCTGAACATGCGGATCAAACGCTCGGCGATCTCCAACGGATAGGGGGCTGGATGGTGCCGAGTAGAGGCGCCTCCAACACGCTCCCATACCTGCCGAAACCACTTGTGGTGACGGTCGGCTGGGATCAGGCTCAAGAGCTTCGCGGCAGCCGTCGGGCGCCGGTAGCCACCCGGCTTTCGCTGCATCAGGACGAACTCGATGTCGTTCTTGATGACGGCGTTCGGTTCGTAGGGCTTGCCCAGGAACGCGCCCCCTCCTCCGACCTCGTAGGCGGCGTTGGCGATCTTGTGCCAGATGATCGGCGCCAGATTGTCGAAGCCGATGCGTCGGCAACGCTCCTGGATTGAGGCGTGAAGTGGCACCACGCTGTGCCGCCCGTGCCTTCGCCGCGACAGGCACACGTCGCCGACCACACAGACCAGACGCCCGCCCGGCACGAGCGCCTCATAGCACCTCCGCCACACCTTGTCGAGCTGGTCCAGGAATTCCTCGTAGTCCTCAACCCAGCCCAACTGCCCCTCGGAGTCCGGGTACTCCTTTAGCGTCCAGTAAGGCGGCGAAGTGACCACCAAGTGGAGCGATTCCGGCGAGAGCGGCGGTTCAGAGCGCGAGTCACCCAGGAACAAGTCGTGGCGGGTCGGCACCTCGGCCAAACGAGCCTCGATCTTGGCCGTGGCCTTCGGGTCCCTGGCCAACTTCGGCAGATCTCGGCGCGGATTCTCGAGGGACCTCCAGCACTCCGGCACCAGATACTCAAGCGGGTCGCTCGCCACGGTGTCGACCTGGGCAGGTGCCGGACTCATGGGGCCGACAGTACCATCCGCTCGACCCGCTGGGAGCCTGGGTGCGAGGTCAAAGCTGGTGTTGCGCGGCCCCGCGTGGGCACCTGCAACAAGTCGACCCCGCCGGCCTCCGCCGAGCCCTTACCGGCCCTGACCGAGAATGCCGTACCGTTGTCTCAGCACATGGGTATCCCCGGACCCGCCCGCCCACACACTCCATCTTGCCCTGGGTCTGTCGCCCCGGAACTACACGCTGCTCGACGTCGTCAGATTGGGCCACTACCAAGGCCCCGCAGACCTCAGTCAGAAGAAGCATCTAAGGGTCGGAAGTAGGGATTCTTGTGAATGATGGCCGCCCGCACCTTCTGCTCGAGGAACTCGACCAAGTCGTGCTGTCGGTCAAGGACCAGAACGAGTTCCTGAAGATGACAAAGCGCGAGCACCTTTTCCCGGAGAAACTCGCGGCTTTCGCGGATCGCCGGCGCCGTGAAGTCACTGGCCGAGATCAGCAGTCCTCGCGCTTCCGCCCGCCCCATCAGCCGGACCAAGTGCCGAGACACTTCTTCGGAGCCTACAGGCGTCGCATACCACTTCATCTCAACAAAGTACATCTCCCCGTTGAGTTCGATCACGCCGTCCACCTGCTCTACGACGCCTTCACCCTGATCACCGACGAGCTGGAACGACTCGTGCACTGCTATACCGTAGGCCCGAAAGAGACGGTATAGAGCCGTCTCAAGCTGTCTGCCTCGCTCCTGCGGCGTGATCTGCGCCCCAAACAGTGCATAGAGTTCTTGTTTAGCCTCCTCAATCTTCGCGGTTTGTTCCAGTTTCGCACGCCCTTCCTCAGCGAAGACGGCAAGCCGCTCCTGACGCTCCTTATCTCTTTCCATCTTCATCCGCGTGAACGAGTCTTTCTGGTTCACGATGTCGCGGACGGCATCTACAGCGCCCCGCGCCTTGAGCCGATCATCCGCCCAGCAGGCGTCGAAGTTCGTAAACTCGACAACGCGCCGGACCACCTCACGGCGCTGCCGCAGTGTTCGGTCGCCGCTTTCGTTGAGACGCCTTAGGACCGTCCGAGCTATCTCGTACTTGGAGATACTGTGGCGGTCAGCCTTGAGACGCTCATACAGATCGCGGAGCATCTCTGCTCTGACGCCAGCACCTTCAAAAAACAGGAGAACGTCCCTCTTGCTCCTATTCAGCAGAGGAGCAGCATCGACCAGCAGGCTGAACAACTCCGGCGGATAGTGGAAAGGGGCGTTGTTCGTCATACGTACGCGATCTCCCGCGCAACCGGCCCGGGCACGGCTTCAGCGCGAATGGCTGCAGCGGACAGATGATGAAGCGTCGGAATGTCTAGCACGGCGTGGTCGATTGGTCCTTCTTGTCCCTGCGGTCCCCCAGCCCGAGAATGGAGGAATGCTACTCCACAAGCTCACCAACATGGAACGTCCTGCACCTCCCGGCTTTCAAACAGACTCCGTAAAGGCACACCCGTCAACAAGACTTGCCGACCCAGGGGAGGCTCTCTTGGGGCGCTACTTCAGCGCCGCGGAGTCTCCCCACGGCACTCATTCCAGCTCCACCCGCCTCCCCTCCGCTGCCGCCACATACGCCGCGTACAGCAGCCGCACGACCTCCAGGCCCAGTTCGCCGTCGGACTCGGCGGGCTCGCCGTTCAGGAGCGCGGCGGCAAACGCCTGGCACATGCCGAGCTGGCCGGAGGTCCAGTCCTCGTCCGGCATCGGGGTCGACCAGCCGGCGCCCGAGTCGATCTTCTCCATGACGTAGGCATCGCCGAAGACGCTGCCGTCGGGCGCGTAGGCGCGGAGCATGTCGTTGGGGCTCAAGGAGAGGCGCAGACGGCAATTGCTGGCAAACAGGTCGAGGCCACTTTCCATTCCACCGAGGACGTGGTCACCGGCCCAGGCGACGGCGCGTGAGCCGTCGTCGAAGCCGATCACGGCGCAGCCCCAGTTTTCGACCTCGCCCCATTCCCCGGCGCTCCGCAGTTCGTCCGCCGACAGGCCGGCAACGGCGCTCAAATCGGCGGTCTCGGCGCTGACCCACGCCGGGCGCACCGGCTTGCCCTGGCGGCGCAGGCCCTCGACCCGTTTCAGGTGCAACACGGCGCCGACCGGATGGGCGGCGAGCCTGATCAGGGCGCCGCCGCCGGTGTGCCGCCAGACCCGCGAGTAGGCAGAGTGGGAGCCGCTGTGGCACTCGCCGCCCCGCATCTCGAGGAGAACCGCGTCCGCTTTCTCCAGCAGCCCGAGCGCGCGGCGGAAGGCCGGCGCGTAGATCCAGTTCTCGCCGTAGAGAAGCTGCACGCCCGCGCGTTGTGCCGCCTCAACCATCGCCCGCGCGTCCGCTTCGGCCACCCGCAGCATTCCCGAGCGGTCGCGGCCGGCGACCTCCGCGTCGCTTGCGTCCTCCGGCAGATCCTGGCCGGTATAGGCGGTCAGGGGCTTCGTGCAGATCACGTGCTTACCGGCCGCTGCCGCTGCCTCGGTCATCGCACGGTGCAGACTGTTCGGTACGCATAGATCGACGACATCGATCGACGAGCTCCCGAGCATCGCGTCGAGATCGTCGAACACGGCCGGTACGCCGAACCGGACCGCGTAGTCCTCGGCGCGTTCGCGACGCCGGGAGACGACACCGGCAACGTGTGCCGACACGACCTGCTTCCAGCAGCGGCCCCTGGTTTCGGCGAGGAACCCGGCGCCGACGATGCCCACGCGTAGCTGCCCTGAACCTCCCATCGACTCGCCGGGAGCATAGCCGCCGTGAGGCACCGCCGCTTCGTTCTCCGGATTCCGCCTTCGGCGAATGCCCGCCGGAACCCGGGTGGCGCGACCCGCGCCACCCGCGAACCAGTCCATGCGCCCGTCATCGGACGCATGGATGGCAGGCCGGCGCACCCAGTGGACAGACAGGTACGATTGGCGACCGCCTCTTCCGCCCACCCTGAGACTGAAGCATGGAGACGATCCGCATCGCCGCAGCAGCCGCCGTCTGCGCGGGCTTCCTGGCCGCTTCGGCAGCCGCCCAGCGCGGCGCACCGGCCGGCGAGTGGCCGAGCTACGGCGGCGACGTGGGATCGACGAAGTACTCGCCCCTGGATCAGATCGACGCCGGCAACTTCGCCGACCTCGAGAACGTCTGGCGCTGGCGGTCGGTGGACGGTTTCCTCAGCAAGACGGAGGCGGGCGGCGAATGGTACGCCAGCCGTGACGTCATCTTCGATCGGCTGAAGGACGACGATCCGCTGCTCTGGCGCGCCGGCCGCGCCCCCTTCATCCGCAACCTGAAGGCGACCCCTCTGATGCAGGACGGTCTGCTGCTGCTGAACACGCCGATCGCGATCGGCGCCGGGGTTCACCCGGCGACCGGCAAGACGGTCTGGGCCTACAACCCGAAGAGCTACGAGAGCGGTACGACGACGATGACCGTGGTCTGGAACCAGCGTGGGGTCGCCTACTGGACCAACGGCGAGGAGGGCGACGACGCGGACAGCCGCGTCTACTGGGGCACGGGGGACGGCTACCTGATCTCGGTCGACGCGCGGACCGGGCGGCCGATCGAGGAGTTCGGGAACGGTGGCCGGGTCGACCTGATGGAAGGTCTGCCGCGGGCCAACCGCGGCGAGCGGGACTACCTGAACGCCCTGCTCTACTCGATGCAGTCGCCTCCGGTCGTGGTTCGCGACGTCGTGGTCACCGGCGCTTCGATCGCCGACCGCCGGATCACCAAGGAGTCGATCCCGGGCTGGGTGCGCGGTTGGGACGCACGCAGCGGTGAGCTGCGCTGGGTGTTCCGCACCGTGCCGCAGGAGGGCGACGAGGGGGTCGAGACCTGGGGCGACGAGTCCTGGCGCTACTCGGGCAACGCGAACGTCTGGACGATGCTCTCGGGCGACAACGAGCACGGGATCGTGTATCTCCCCATCGGTACCGCGACGAACGATTTCTACGGTGGCCACCGGCCGGGCGACAACCTGTACTCGGAGAGTCTGGTCGCGGTCGACGTCGAAACCGGTGACAAGCTGTGGCACTTCCAGGCGGTCCGACACGGCCTCTGGGACTACGACTTCCCGGCCGCCCCGACGCTGATCGACCTGCCGGGCAGAGACAGGGCGGACTTCCGGACGATCGTCGCCCAGGTCAGCAAGCAGGGCTTCCTCTACGTCTTCGACCGCGTCACGGGCGATCCGGTCTGGCCGATCGAGGACCGTTCGGTACCTCCGGGGACGATGCCCGGCGACACCGCCGCCCCCACCCAGCCGTTCCCGACCAAACCGGCGCCCTTCGAGTACCAGGGGGTCGCCGAGGACGATCTGGCCGATTTCACGCCCGAGATCAAGCAGATGGCCCTCGACGCGATCGCCGACTTCGAGATCGGGCCGCTCTACACGCCGCCGTCGCTGCCGGTCCGCGGCGGCAAGCAGGGGACGATCTTCCGGCCCTCCGCCGGCGGCGGCGCGAACTGGTACGGCGCCGCGGTCGACCCGGAGACCGGTTGGCTCTACGTGCCGTCGCGGAACGCCTTCAGCATGGTCACCTTCTACACGCCCGACCCACTCGAGGGCGGCACCCTCCGCTACACCCACGGCGGCCGCGGCCGGCGGCCCGAAATGCCCGAGGGTCTGCCGCTGTTCAAGCCTCCATACACGCGGATGACCGCGATCGACCTGAACACCGGCGAGCACGTGTGGATGAAGCCCCTCGGCAACAACGACACGCTGCGCAACCACCCCCGGCTGAAGGACCTCGACCTGCCCCCGCTCGGCGGCGACACCTATACCGGGCCGCTGCTGACGAAGACCCTGCTGATCCACGGCCAGCACGCCCCGGACGACGATGGCGGCAACCGGCTGGTCGCCCGGGACAAGCGAACGGGCGACGTGATCGCCGAGGTGCCGCTGCCGGTACGCGGGCTCGGCACACCGATGACCTACCTCTGGGAGGGCAGGCAGTACATCGCGCTGACGGTCGCCGGCAGGCGCGAGACGGACGGCGTGCCGGAGCTGATGGCGTTCGCGCTGCCTTGACCCCGGCCGCAGGCAGGGGCGCGTCGAGTCGCCGTGAATGAAACACGCCGTCCCGCGGGAGCGTCCTCACACAATGAGCAAGACGCCGACATGCCATCCACGGGCCCGATGACGGGCATACAAACTGGTTCACGAGCGGCCCGGATCGCATCGCTCGGGCTGACGATGCTGACGGCCTTGCTGGCCGGTTGCGGCGGCGATTCGCCCGAGCCCACGGTTGTCACCGGTCCGGGAACCTCGTCCTTCAGGAGCGAGGTCTGGGCCGACAACTGGTTCGCCTTCTACGAGGGCGACCGCCTGATCATCGAGGATTCCGTGCCGATCACGACGGAGCGGTCGTTCAACGCCGAAACGTTCGTCTTCACCGCCGACTACCCCCTGCAACTGAACTTCGTCGCCAAGGACTTCAAGCAGGACGATACGGGTCTGGAGTACATCGGCCGCGGCAACCAGCAGATGGGCGACGGCGGACTGATCGCACAGTTCACCGATACCGCCACGGGAGCGACGGTCGCGGTCACGAATGCCGCTTGGCGATGCCTCGTGATCCATGAGGCGCCGCTCGACCGCGCTTGCGAAGACGAGAACGAACCGGCGCCCGGCGTCGGCCCCTGCCAATTCAGAGCGCTAGCAGAGCCCGAAGGCTGGCG
The DNA here is from genome assembly GCA_965222875.1 of Candidatus Multivorans sp. GTDB lineage: Bacteria > Acidobacteriota > Thermoanaerobaculia > Multivoradales > Multivoraceae > Multivorans. The sequence continues at coordinate 666,918 of CBDCVC010000002.1, forward strand.
CTTGCCTGGTTTCGACCATGCAGAATGGCCGTCAGCCGTGGAGCACAGCGCAGCCGCGGTGAGACCGAAGGATGGCTACGACGACATTCCGTGGCGGGACGGAGCGCGCCTGATCTGGTCAGCCGACCTCGAAACGCACAATACGCTGCTGTGTCGCCTAACTGTCGAGCAACCCTGAAGGCGTCCGTCCGATCCGAGCTGGCATCGGCGTCGCCTCGGCCTGGCGGCGGGCCAGCGAGATGCGGGCTCTGCGGGCGACGAACCACACGCAGACCAGGAGCAGAGCGATCGCGTTGATCCGCAGCGGCAGGATCATCGTCGTGTGGACGGTCTCGGGCGACGACTGCATCTGGTGGATGCTGCGCCACCAGTTGACCGAGTAGTAGACCAGGGGCGCGTTGACCGAGGCGACGATGCTCGCCGCCGCCGTCCACGCCGCCCGCCGGTGCTCTTCGGCGAAGCGCCGCAGGGCCAGTACGCCCAGGAAGGTGAGCCACATCACGAAGGTGAAGGTCAGCCGCGGATCCCAGGCCCAGTAGACGCCCCAGGTCGGCTTGGCCCAGACGATGCCGGAGAGCAGGCCAGCCGTCTCGAGCACGACCCCGACCTCGATCACCCCGGCAAGCATGCCGTCGACCCAGGCCTTTCGCGTCCACAGCGAAGCGGCGCCCACGAAGCCGGCCCCGAAGAAACAGACCAGCGCGTTCCACTGCAGGGGCACATGGACGTAGAGGATGCGGTAGACATCGCCCATGTTGCGCTCTCTGGGCGCCACGAAGAGGCCTATGTAGACGCCCGCAATCAACACGGCGAGACCGATCAGGCCGAACCAGTGCTCCCAGGCCCAGCCGCGTCTCGTGCCTGCCGTCGTCATCGGGCGGGGACGTTAGCACCGCCGACTGCTCGATGACCCGGCGCCCTCTTGATACCGTCGGCGACCATCCCACGACCGGAGGAACCTCGCGCGATGGCGGATTCAGCAGACATCCTCGGCAGGCTCGGCGTATGGGCCGGGCTCGACGGCCTCTCGGCGCCGCAGGCGGCCGACTTCGCCAACGGAATCGAAGCGCAGGGATACGGAGCGCTGTGGATTCCGGAGGCGATCGGCCGCGACCCGTTCGCGCTGATCGGCTACCTCGCCGGTCGCACCGAGCGGCTCACGCTCGCCACCGGCATCGCGAACATCTACGCCCGCGACGCGATGACCACGCGCGCCGTGCACAAGACCCTGTCCGAAATGCTGCCCGGGCGTTTCGTTCTCGGGCTCGGCGTCTCCCATCCGCACCTCGTCACCCACCTGCGCGGCCACGAGTACAAACCGCCGGTACCGAAGATGCGCGAGTACCTCGAAGCGGTCGGCAAGGCGTTCTATCGCGGACCCGAACCCGAGCAGGAAGCGCCGATCGTGATCGCCGCTTTGAGACCCCTGATGCTGAAGCTCGCCGCAACAGGCGCCGACGGCGCCCATCCCTACCTTGTGACGCCGGAACACACCCGCAGGGCGCGCGAGATCCTCGGCGACGGACCGCTCCTGTGCCCCGAACAGAAGGTGATCCTGACCACCGACGCCGCTGCCGCCCGCGAGATCGGCCGCACCAACCTGTACGTCTACCTGCGCGCCCCGAACTACCAGAACAGCCTGCTCGAACTCGGCTTCAACGAGGACGACTGGACGGACTTCCAGGCCAGCGATCGCCTCGTCGACGCTCTCATCGTCTGGGGTATGGAAGACGAGATCCACGACCGTATTCAGGCCCACTGGGATGCCGGCGCCGACCACGTCTGCATCCAGCCGTTCCGGCCCGACGGCAAGCCGGGAGCGGACCTCAAGGCGCTGGCCGCCCTGGCGCCCGGCCGTTGACCGCCACACCGTCCAAGGAGAAAGCAAGATGACAAACGGACCACTCACCCGCCACGTCGCGATCGCCTCCCTTCTCGCCGTGGCCGCCCTCGCCTGCACCGCGGGCGAGGAAGCGCCCGAACCGGTCGATCTTGAGGCGCCCCTCGCCGATCTGCAGGAAGGCTGGAACACGATCACGCCAGGTGGGGACACGACGTGCTCCGACGGCTCGCCGTTCCGGTTCTTCGTCCGCGCCGGCGATCCGACCCAGCTCGTCTTCTACCTCCAGGGTGGCGGCGGCTGCTGGAATGCCGAAACCTGCGACCCCCAGGGTGAACCGACCTACACGATGACCGCGATCGAGGAAATGCGCTCCCCGAGCGGCGCCGACCCCGAAGAAGGCACGGCCCACGGCATTGCCGCCTTCAACCATCCCGAGAACCCGTTCGCCGACCACAGCTTCGTCTTCGTGCCCTACTGCACCGGCGACGTTCACATCGGCGACCGCGACGCGGTCTACGAGGTGGCGGCGACGGAAGAGGCGCCGGCGCGCGAGGTGACCGTCCACCACCGCGGTTACACCAACGGCAAGGCCGCTCTCGACTGGACCTACGAGCACTTCCTGGGACCCGACACGGTGTTCATCACCGGCTCGAGCGCCGGCTCGATTCCCTCGCCGGTCTACGCGCGCCACTTCGCAGAGCACTATCCCGAGGCGCGGATCACGGCGCTCGGCGACGGCGCCGGGGGCTACCGGCAGATCGGCGACAGCCGGCCGCACGAGGCCTGGGGAATGCTTGCCGCGCTCTCCCACTTTGAGAACATGGCCGACGTCACCAACGACGACTTCTCCTTCGAGGCGCTGTACGTCAAGGCCGCCAAGGCCCACCCCGAGGTCATGTTCGCGCGCTACGACACCGCCGAGGACGATGTCCAACTGCGCTTCCTGATGCTCGCCGGCGCGAACCCCGAGGAGGGTCTGCAACCGCTGCTCGACGCGAACGAGGCGGACATCGACGCGGCCCTCGAAGGGCAGGACAACTACCGGAGCTACATCGCGCCGGGTGAGCTGCACACGATCATGCTGCGGCCCCAGTTCTACAGCTTCGAGTCCGACGGCGTGGGGATCCGGGACTGGGTGGCACAGTTGGCCGCGGGCGAGGCGGTCGCCGATGTCCACTGCGGCGACTGCACCGGTTTGCCGATGTCGGAGGCGGAGGGCGGCGAAGCGACCGGCGGCTAACCGCCCTTACTCCGGGAACAGGCGCCGGTCGAGGCCCGGGATGATCTTCAGCGCGTTGCGGAAGTAGATCTTCTCGAGCACCTCGTCGGACAGTTCAAGCCCGTACATCTTCCAGTGCGCGTGGCGCTTGCGGTAGTAATCGAAGTACTCGTCCGCGGTCTCGAGCACCCGGAAGTAGACGTGGTACTCGCTTGGCGCGTAGACGTCCTTGCCCATCAGGACGCGGTCCTGGTATCTGGTCAGGAATGCCGCCGCCGTGCGCGGCTGACGGCCGAGTTCCGCCAGCACGGCGCCGATCTCGGTGTACATGTTCGGCAGCTCGTCCAGGAGCTCGCCGAGCCGGCCCAAGTCATTGCCCAGCCAGCCCAGGTGGGCGTTGAGGAAGGTCGTGCCGGGGTGACGCCGGAACAGGTTGTGCTGTTCGGTCATCGTCTGCTCGAAGGACGCGAAGCGGGTCGGGTCGTCGCGGCGGCGGTTCGGGAACTGCTTGAGCTCCAGCCAGCGCTCGTTGTGCTCGTCCCAGGGCGCCCAGAACGGCGACGGCTCACCGACATGAATCAAGACCGGGATACCCAGCTCGCCCGCCTTGGCCCACACCGGATCGATCCGCGGATCGTCGGCCGGCACCCGCTTGCCCGAGCTGTCGGTCAGGAACATGCCGAGGTTCTTGTAGATCTTGAGGCCTTGGGCGCCGGCCGCAACGTCCGCCTCGAGTTGGGCCGCGGCCTTCTCGCCCCAGCCGGGTTGATCGAGGCCGGACAGGTTGACATTCGCGAAGACGACGAACCGGCCCGGGTAGCGGCCCTTGGTGGCGGCGATGTTCGCCTTGAGTCCCTCGCCGCTGCCGCCGCTCAGGTTGACGAACACGGCCATGTTCATCTCGTCCATCTCGCGGACCATCTGGTCGATCCGCGCCGGATCGCTGCCGCGCAGATGGGCGTGGGCGTCGACGAAGGGGAACTTCGCCCGCGTCACCGGCCCGCCCGGAACCTTCAGAGTCGAGCGCGGCTCGTAGGCCTCGACAGTCACGTCCTGCGTGCCTTGGCCAAGGACCGGGAACGCCAGTACCGCCATCAGGCTCGCAAGCAGCAGCGATCTCAGGCCCACTCCAGGGATCGTCGCCGTCGAACGAAACGGTACCGCCATGTTCTCTTCCTCCAAGGTCCAGGTTGCTTCGTCGAAGGCGCGATCGGATGCGGAGTCTACGGCAGGTTCGCCACGCCGCGCGCGTATACTCCCCGCGATGTCCATCGTGCGCGCCGCCGAGGTCGTCGTGTTGCTGCTCACCGTGTACGTCGCCTGTGGACTGGCCTTCGCCCCGTTCTTCGTCTGGCGCGGTGTCGGCCGCGTCGATCCCGGCGCGAAGTCCGCCGGACTCGGCTTCCGGCTCATCATCCTGCCCGGCGTCGCCGCGTTGTGGCCGGTGCTCCTGCGAAGGTGGCTCACCGGCCGCCTGCCTCCCGCGGAGCGCAACGCCCACCGTGACGCGGCCGCCGGTCGGCAGAGGCAGGTTTCCCCGTGATCCGCGGTCTGCGACGGCGCCACCGTCTGGTCTGGGCGGTGCTGGCCCCGATCCTGGCGGGGCTGCTGACCGCCGCGCTCCTCCTTCGTCCCACACCGCCGATCGTCGACAAGTTGCCCACCGCGATCGACGCACCCTGGGTAGAAGTCCCAGACGCGCCCGAACCGACCGAAGACGATGCGGACGCGGAAGCGCAACCGTGAGCGTCGAGTACCAGGCGGTCCTCTGGAACCGCAACAAGAGGCTCTACGACCTCGCGATCGCCGTAGGCGCGGTCGTCTTCCTGGGTCTGTTCGTCGGCATCGGCATCTCGACCAGAACCCAAACGACGATCGAGACCCTGCTGATCCGCGGCTTGGGCGCGGGCGCCCTGCTGCTGCTTCACCTGGTGCTCGCCATCGGTCCGCTGTGCCGGCTCGACCCGCGCTTCCTGCCCCTGCTCTACAACCGCCGCCACCTCGGCGTCTGCATGTTCCTGCTCGCGGCCGCCCACGGCGGGTTCTCCATCGTCCAGTTCCACGGACTCGGAGTCCTCAATCCCCTGGTCAGCGTGCTGGCGAGCAACGGCAGCTACGACAGCCTGACCCAGTTCCCCTTCCAGGCGCTCGGCCTCGGGGCGCTCGTGATCCTCTTCCTGATGGCGGCGACTTCGCACGACTTCTGGCTCGCCAACCTCACCGCGCCGGTATGGAAGTCGCTCCACATGCTGGTCTACGTCGCCTACGGGCTGATCCTCGTGCACGTCGCGCTGGGCAGCCTGCAGGCCGCAGAGCGACCCACCCTGCTCGCCGGCCTGCTCGGCGTGGGGTTCGTCGGCATAGCCTCGCTGCACCTCGTCGCCGGCTGGCGGGAACGCCTTCCGGCCCTGGCGGCGACCACCGGGGACGAGGCAGTCGACGTTTGCGCGGTCTCGGACATCCCCCTCGACCGTGCCCGCATCTTCGTGCTCAGCGGCGAACGCGTGGCCGTCTTCCGCTACGGGACCGACGACGGTGAGCGGATCGCGGCCGTATCGAACGTCTGCCAGCACCAGAACGGGCCGCTCGGCGAGGGCCGCGTGATCGATGGCTGCATCACCTGCCCCTGGCACGGCTACCAGTACCGTCCCGAGGACGGCTGCTCACCGCCGCCCTTCACCGAGACGATTCCGACCTTCAACGTCCGCGTCGAGGGCGGCCGGGTGCTCGTCGACCCGCGCCCCAACCCGCCGGGTACTCACGCGGAACCGGCCCTGGGACCGCGGGCGTCTCGCCCGCATCCGGATGCAGCCAACGGCGGCGCCACAGCGCCCCACGACACGCCCGAGGAAGCGCCGTGATCGGCGACCGCCGCAACGACGAGTGCCATCCGTGCGCCCGATTGACGGGCGCACGGACTGGTTCACGGGTGGCGCGGGTCGCGCCACCCGAGTTCTACGTCGGCTACCTCGATGAGGCGCCGCCCGGGATCTCCCGGTTCGCGCGCCGAGCCGCCATCGGTCTCCTGTTGCTCGCCGCAGCGCTCGGCGCCGGCCTGGCCCTGCTGCTGGAACGCTTCGACGAAGGAGTGTTCGAGTACGGCACGGTGCGGGACTACGAAGGCGAGTTGCTTGTCGATCCCCATCCCCGTCTGCTCACGGCCGACGGCCCGGCAGGCGGTTACCTTCTGGTGGCCGAGGGCAAGCACACCATCGCCGTGCATCGCCCGCCGTCCCTGCCCTGGAAGCCCCATCCCGCGGTGGAAGCCAGGCTCAGCGGCGCACTGATCCGGAACCCCGAAGCAGCGATGCTCGAGGTCCACTCCCTCCGGGTGACTAGCGGCCCGATAGCAAGCGAGACCGACTCGGATTCTGGAGGCGATTCCGAAGGTGAGACTATTCGTCTCCAGGTCGGTAGCGGTGACGCTGCCGTCGAGACAGACCCGGCGCAGCCCGGAGACACGCCGGTCCTCCGCATGGCGGGGATGCGCACATTCATCGGCGAGATCGTCGACACGAAGTGTTACCTGGGCGCGATGAAGCCGGGGCGTGGCAAGCCCCACCGGGATTGCGCGTCTCTGTGCATCCGCGGTGGGATTCCGGCGGCCCTCCTGGTTCGGACCAAGAGCGGCGAACGGGCGTTGCTCCACCTGATGAACCTCTTCGGTCAGCCGGTCGGGAGCGAAGTGCTCGAATGGGTGGGCGAGCCGGTCGAAGTGACCGGCATCCTGAGGCGGCACGATGACCGCCTGCTCCTGATGACAGTGCCGCACCGGGCAGCCCCCGTCACCTCGGCGGCCGCCGCCGTGCGCCCCCATCGGCCCAGCCCGAACCAAGCGGAGAACGATCGATGACCGATCCCGTTCGCGGAATCCGCTCGGCCAGCGGACCGGGCAGCAGCACACCGATTCCCAGCCCCGAACTCCTCCCCACCGGCGAGATCGAGGTCGGCAGCTACCGGCTGCGTTTCGCGCGCACGGCCTCGGACATCGACCGGCTCCTCGCGCTCCGCTTCGAGGTCTTCAACCTGGAACTGGGCGAGGGCCTCGAGGAGTCCTTCGCCACCGGCCGCGACACGGACCGTTTCGACGCGAGCTGCCACCACATGCTGGTCGAGCACGAGGGTGGCGCTCTCATCGGCACCTATCGGATGCAAACCGCCGCGATGGCTGCACGCGGCGACGGCTTCTACTCGGCCGGCGAGTACGAACTGGACGCCCTGCCCGAAAGCGTGCTCGATCAATCGGTCGAGATCGGCCGCGCCTGCATCCACCGCGACCACCGCAAGCGGACCGTGCTGTTCCTGCTCTGGAAGGGTCTGGGCCGGTACCTGGTCCACAATCGGTGCCGCTACCTGTTCGGCTGCTGCTCCCTGACCAGCCAGGACCAGGCAGTCGGCATCCGGCTCTACCGGCAACTGCAGGCGGCGGGCAAGGTCCACCCCGAGTTCGACGTACTTCCCCTGCCCCACACCCGCTGCGAGGCGCCCGACGATCGCGTGGCCGCACTGCCTGACATCGAGATCCCGCCCCTCTTCGCCACCTATCTGCGCTACGGCACGCTCGTCTGCAGCCGGCCCGCGATCGACCGCGAGTTCAAGACGATCGACTACCTGGTCCTGATGGACACGGCCGCTCTCAGCCGGCGGACCCGGCTGATCTTCGGGCTGGACGAGGCGCCACCGGCGCCCGAAGCGCCGCCGGCGCCGCGCTGAGGATGCGGCCCAAGAGCAGAAGTCCTCTCCGGATCTGGCGGATGATCTGGCGGGGGCCGGCTGTCCTCCTGGCGGCGCTGGCCGCCTGGTTCCCGCTACTCATCCTGCGTCCCTTCCTGGCCCGGCGCGCTCCCGTAGCCTGGCGGGCCGTCCGGCGCTCGGTGCTGCGCCGCTGGGGACGCGCCAGTCTCGCCATCCTCGGCTGCCGGGTCACGGTGCGCGGCGAACCGCCGAAGGAGCCCTTCCTGCTGATCTCGAACCACCTCTCCTACATCGACATCTTCCTGCTTGCCGCGCTCGCCCCGGGCCGCTTCGTCTCGAAGGCGGAGATCCGGGACTGGCCGGTGGCCGGCGCCATGTGCCGCACGGTCGACATCATCTTCGTCGACCGTGGCCGGCGGCGCGACGTGACCAAGGTTGGCGAACAGATTGCCGAAGCGCTCGCGGCCGGCGATCCGGTGATCCTGTTCCCGGAGGGCACCTCGAGCCCCGGCAACGAAGTCGCTCCGCTGAAGCCCTCCCTTCTCGCGCCCGCGGCCGGGCAGGAACTGGACGTCCACTGGGCCGTCGTCCGCTACGAGACGCCGACCGACGAAACGCCCGCCTTTCTGAGTGTCGCCTGGTGGGGCGACATGGCGCTCACACCCCACGCCCCCGAACTGCTGCAGCTTCGCCGCATCGACGCCGAGGTCGCCTTCGGTGGCGAGCCACTCAGCAGCACCGACCGGAAGGTCCTTGCCCGCCAACTGCGGGAGACGATGGAAGGTAGCTTCCGGCCGATGGTCTCGAACGAAGAACTGGCGGCACTCGGCGACGTTCATGGTTCCATCGGTATTCCCGAAGCGGACTGAGCTGAAACGGATGGGATGGCCGTCGCGCAGCGGACCGCCGGTTGACGGCAACGCCCCACGCCGTACTCGCAGGTGGCTGCGCGTCCTCCTCGGCGCCTACGCCGCCCTGTTGCTCGCCTCGACGATCGCCCGTATGGCGGCGCCCCAACCGCCGCTTCCTGTCAACCGGCAGACGATGGGCATCCCTTCGCCAAGCGGCAAAGACACGCTTCGCATCGCCTGGAAGGAAATGCCCTCCCCGAACGAGGAGGCCCTGCCCCTCGTGCTCCTGCACGGATCGCCCGGCAGCGCGGACAACTTCGATCGGCTGACCCGGTCTTCCATCCGCTTCGACTTCCCGACCGACCCTTCCTCGCCAGGGCCAGCCAACGACGACCTACGGAACCTCCCTTGGGAATCGATGACGATCCTCTCGGGCAACCTTGGCCGGCGAGCCATCGCACCCGACCTGCCCGGCTTCGGCGCCTCCGATCGCCGGGTCGCCGACTACTCCGCCCGCGGTCACGCCGACTCGACGCTGAAGCTGCTCGATCGACTGGAAGTCGGGCGGTTCCACATCCTCGGCTTCAGCATCGGCGGCGCGGTCGCACTGCATCTCGCCCAAACGGCGCCCGACCGGGTCGCTTCGGTCGTCCTGGTGTCGTCGGTCGGCGTCCAGGAACTCGAACTGCTCGGTGACTACAGGGTCAACCACGGCCTGCACGGGCTTCAGCTCGGAGTGTTCTGGGCGATCCGCAACCTGGCCCCCCACTTCGGCGCGTTCGACAGTCCGATCGCCCGTTCCTACGCCCGCAACTTCTACGACACCGACCAGCGGCCGCTGCGAGGCATCCTGGAGTCCCTGGAGGCGCCGCTGTTCATCGTCCACGGCGAGCAGGACCCCCTAGTGCCGGCTGCAGCAGCCCTGGAGCACCACCGCATCGTGCCCCACAGCGAACTGTGGCTGCGCCCGGACAGCCACTTCTTCCTCTTCCGGGACGCCGAAGATCTGCCGGAGCGGATCGATGAGTTCCTCGGCCGCGTCGAAGCGGGCAAGGCGTCGACCCGCGCCGATGCCGAACGCGAGCGCCTGCGGCGGGCGGCGATGCCGTTCGACGACATGGACCTCCCGCCCTTCACCGGCCCGGCCCTGCTCATCGTCTTCCTGCTCCTCGTGTTCGCCGCCTACGCGAGCGAGGATCTGACCTGCATCACCGCGGGTCTGCTCATAGCCCAGGGACGGCTCGACTTCCCCGTCGCCGTAGCCGCCTGCTATATCGGCATCCTGAGCAGCGACCTGGGAATAGCGTGGCTGGCCCGGATCCTTGGGCGGCCTGCGCTCAAGCTGCCGCCGTTCAGGTGGTGGGTCAGCGAGGCCGCGATCGAGGAGGCCTCCGCGTGGCTGCGGCGGCGTGCCCTGGTGGTCGTCCTGGTCAGCCGCTTCCTGCCCGGTTCGCGGCTGCCGACCTGCCTCGCCGCCGGCATCCTGCGCACCAGCCTGCTCAAGTTCTGCCTCTACTTCGCCATCGCCGTGGCGATCTGGACCCCCGCCTTCGTCGGCATGAACGCGCTGCTGGGCCGCGAGGCGGTCGAGCGGTTCGGCGGCCGCCTGCCCGGCGGCCTGCTCGCGGCCGCGCTGGCGCTGGCGCTCCTGATCTTCAGCGTGCGCACGTTCGTTCTGCCGCTCTTCACCTGGCGCGGGCGCCGGCTCTGGCGAGGGCGACTGCTGCGGATCCGGCACTGGGAGTTCTGGCCGATGTGGGCCTTCTACCCGCCGCTGGTGCTGTACGTGCTCTGGCTGGGCCTGCGGCGCGGGCGCTTGACGGCGTTCACGACCATCAATCCGTCGATGCCCCTGGGCGGCCTCCTCGGGGAGTCGAAGAGCGACATCCTGGACGGGCTGGCGGGCATCAGCGATGCGCTGCCGGCCTGGCGACGACTACCGCCAGGCAGTCCAGACGAGCGCCTCGAGGCGTTGCGGCGGTTCCTGGAGTACGAGAACCTGGACTACCCCGCCGTCCTCAAGCCCGACACGGGCGAGCGGGGACGCGGCGTCGCCGTGGCGCGCTCAGAAGCCGACGCAGCCGCGTTCTTCGAGGCGGCGCCCGGACCGGCGCTCGTACAGGAGTACGTCGCGGGCGACGAGTACGGTGTCTTCTGGGCTCGGCATCCCGGTCGATCGGACGGACACGTCTTCTCGATCACCCACAAACTGCGGCCGACCGTGACCGGCGACGGCCGGAGCACCCTGCAGCGGCTGATCCTCCTGGACCGCCGCGCCGTTGCCATCGCCCACGTCTACGCCCGGGAACACCCGGAAGCGGCGAAACGGGTACCCGCGGCCGGCGAAGTCGTCGAACTGACCGAGGTCGGCGCTCACTCTCGCGGCACGATCTTCCTGGACGCGAACCATCTCCACACCCCGGACCTCGAACGGGCGATGAACGAGATCAGCACCGCCTACGAGGGCTTCGACTTCGGCCGCTTCGACGTGCGCGTCCCGAGCGCCGAAGCGCTCTGCCGCGGCGAAGGCATCCGAGTGCTCGAGGTCAACGGGGTGACTTCGGAGGCGACCCACATGTACGACCCTCGCTACGGTTTCTTCGCCGCCCACGGCATCCTGCGCCATCAGTGGGCGATGTCGTTCGAACTCGCCACCGAGCGCATCCGCGCCGGGGCCCGGCCGGCGACGGTGGGCGAGATCCTCCGCGCCGTCTGGGCCGAGCGACGGGCGCGGAACGAAGGGTCACATCGCGAGAGCCTATAGACGCCCATCGCTTCGAAGCCGCGCTTCGACTTCTTCCATGATGGAAGGCACCGTCTTCTCACTCGGACCGCTGTCGATGCCTTCCTGTACGGCAGCCTGCAGCGACTCGAAGTCGACCCGCCGCTCCCGATCGCGTCGAATCAGATCGCGGATGTACTCGCTGTCATTGGTGAAGTGGCCCGCGGCGATTCGCGCCTTGATCCACTGATCCTGCAGGTCGGTCAGGGTGATCGTCTTTCGGATAGTCGTCATCTCGCCTCCAGAGAACGCTCTCGGTCACACTATTGGTGCAGAATAGCACCGTGCGCCGGTTCGGGAGCACCGCCGCTTCGCTGTGTGCGACATCAGAAGCTAAAGCCGCCAAACTCCTCGCAGGCCCCGTGTTTGGCTCCAGCCCCACCCCACTAGGACCCTGCGGAGGTCCTGGCTACTCGGACTTCTTCGCCGTGCGCCGCCGCGGCTTCGGCTTCTTCTCCAGCGCCTCGATCCTCGCCTCGATCGCGCTCAGCCGCTCGAGCACCAATTCGAAGTCGGCCTTGCCGGGAACGCCGATCTTCTCCAGCCGGCGCTCCAACTGATCGTCGATCCCGGACCTGGCCCGGGCCCGGGTCTGCTCGAACCGCTCCCCGGCCACGGTGCGCACCTGCTCGACGCGCTCCTCGGCCTTGACCCGTAGTGCGTCGAGAGACACCTTCCCCTGGGCTTCGATCTTCTCGCCGCGCTCGACGAGACGGTCGAACACCTTGGCGCCGACCGATGCCGCCTCACCTGCGGCGCCGACGCCGGCAAGCGCGACCTTGTGCGCCGTCTCGACGGCCGAGTCCACCAGCGACCGGGACTTCGACTCCTGCTGCGCTTCTTCCGTTGCCGTTGTTCCCATCAGCTACTCCTCCGGAGTTGGTCACCGGGGCTCGACCGAGAACCAGCCTATCGGAGGCAGCGATTCAGCCGGCGGCATTGGTAGCCTCGGCCGACTTCGGAGGAACCCCATGAAAACGAATACGAGGAATCTCCGGCCGATGTTCCGGGCCGTCCTGGCAACGCTGCTCGCGGTCGCCGCGTTCACCGGCGCCTACGCCCAGACCGAGGCGACAACCAGCTCCTTCACGGCGAGCGACGGCGCCGCCATCCACTACCAGGTTCAGGGTCGCGGCGACCCCGTCGTGCTGCTTCACGGCATCACCGGCACCGCCGCCTCGAACTGGGGCGCCGCCGGCATCATCGACCGGCTGGCCGAAGAGTTTCAGGTCATCGCCGTCGACCAGCGCGGCCACGGGAAGAGCGACAAGCCGCACGACCCGGCGAACTACGGCGAGCGCATGGCCCTGGATGTCGTCGACCTGCTCGATCACCTGAGGCTGCAGCAGGCCCACGTCGTGGGCTACTCGATGGGCGGCTTCATCACGATGAAGCTCGTCGCCCTCGCGCCCGACCGGTTGCTCTCGGCAGTCGTCGGCGGCGCCGGGTGGCCGAGCGCCGAACTGCGCGACCAGGAACTGTTCGATGCGCTGGCCGTGTCGCTCGAAGAAGGCAAGGGCGGAGGTCCCCTGGTCGAGTTCCTGTGGCCGGGCGACGAACCGCCGACCCCCGAGCAGGCCCAGGCAATCGGCGAGGCGATGGTCGCCTCGAACGATCCCCTCGCCCTGGCCGCCGTCGTGCGCGGAATGCCCGCCCTCGACGTCAGCGCCGAGCTCCTGCGCATCAACCAGGTCCCCACCCTCAACATCATCGGCAGCGAAGATCCCCTGAAACCCAACGCCGACGCCCTGGTCGGCGTCATGCAAGAGCACCGCCTCCACATCGTCGAAGGCGCCAACCACATGACTACGCTGAGCTCCCCCGAATTCGTCGACACCGTCCGAACCTTCTTCGTCGAACTCTGCAACTGCGCCTAGCGACGGCGACCTGAGCTTCGCTGTCTAGTCTAGGGGCACCCCGGTTTCGGCCGGGACTGTGGGCGAAGCTTCGCACCGACTCCACCGGGCGCCGCTGCAGCGTGAAACGATGTCGCCCGCCCTCCCTGGCAGCGGTCAACCCCCCGAGGAGATCATGGTCACGACGACTTCCTCGCTGACGCCGGCCTCGGTCAGTGCCTTGAGATCGGTGGTCCCGAGCGAGAACTCGGTCGTCGCATTCCGTATCCGCGCCATGATGATCGCGTCCGGCAGTCCCGCTTCGACCATGCCCACGATGTCGTCGTTGGTCAGGGTCGCAGCGGCCTCAGCCTCCAACGCCTTCTGTTCCGCCTTGGTCCGCTCCGCCAGGAAGATCTCTCCGGCTTCGGCCAACGACTCCGTCTCCTCGCTGAACTTCTCTCTCTCGGCACTCGCCGCCTGAGCGGCCCGCGTCTCGGCGATGGCCTGATTCACGACCGAACCCGGGCGGAGCCGCTCCGCCTGCGTGAGGTTTCCGAGGGCCTCCTCGTAGTCTCCGACGATCGTCTGGACCATGCCCAGGTTGTAGTACGCGTTCGCCAGCACCTTCTTCTTCGCCTTCCTGTTCTCACGGCAAGCCTCGAGATTCCGCCGCGAAAGCTCGATGACTCGATCGGGATCGCCGATCTGAAGAGTCCGATAGGCGGACTTGAGACCGCATCTGTCGTTGTTGTAGAAGACGACCTGTCTGGCCTCGATCCAAGGGAAGAACATGCGGCGCACCTCCGCCAGAACCGATCCGACAGCCAGGTCCATCACCAAGGACTCCGGCGGGTGTTCGGGGCTCGACTCGTCTTCGGAGTGATCCAACTCCAGGCCGTTCTCCAGGGCCGGCGACGCGGCGAACGAACGCCCGCCAAACACTCTGCCCGTCGTCAGGTCGATCACCCGCATCGAAACGCGCATGTCCACGCTTGTCCGGGCGGTCCTCGTGGTTACCGTTACAGGGACGCTGACCGACGTGGTCTTCTTGTTCCCTTCGTCGTCCTCCTCCGTCTCGCGGTACAGCCGCTTCGACCTGGTGCTCTTGGAGTCGAACGTCTCCCGTTTCGGCGCACATCGGGTCGCCCTGACGGAGATCAGCGCTGACGGCCCCACGATCTCGCCGACCGCCAGCATCGTCGACGGATCGGAGAGACCGCGGGCCGCGAGGTCGTGTTCCGCCAGGATCGCGTCGAGGTGGTCGCGGTCCACGATGTCGAGGCCCGAGTTCAGGAAGTCGTCGATGAGTGCCTGTGTGATCTCATCCGCACAGTTCCCCACCGCCTGCCCGAAGACGATCGTGTCCACCTGGATGTTGAGTTCGGGCGGATGTTCGATACTGACGTCGATGGTCGGATTCGCCAGCCGGGCGAGAAGCTGGGCTTCTGCCGCAAACGCCCACGCCAGCAAGGACACGAGAACAAGCACGCAAGCGCGAAGCCTCGTTGGTCGATCCCTGCGGGGGCGACCAGTTCTTGCGAGGAAGTGAACAACGCTCATCTCGGGGGGCACCTCACTCCTTTGTTTCGTTCAAGCATAGCAGCGCACGCGACGACAAAGCGGCGCACGTTCCCCTCAAGGCGACTGTTGCGCGAATCTCTCTCTTCTTCGGCCTTTCGGCCCGCTACCGCCGCCGTCGCCTTCACGAAGGGCATCGTCGACCACATCGGCACCGCGCTCGACGTGCAGGAAAAACGGAGCGCCAGCTTTCCTTCTTCCGAGAAAGCGCGAACGACCGCTGGGACCCCCCTCCCCTTCGGCCCCAGACCAGGCGGGTGGAACCGACGAAGAACCGCCGCGGTCACGCCGAGAGTTGGGTCTCCACCAAGGTGGTCCAGTAGCGGAGGCCGACCGGCAGGATGTCGTCGTTGAAGTCGTAGCGAGGGGTGTGGAGGCCGGCGCTGTCGCCGTTGCCGAGGAACATGAAGGCGCCGGGGCGTTGCTGGAGCATGAAGGAGAAGTCTTCGGAGCCCATGACCGGGGTCATGTCGGTGGTCACGTCGCGGCCGACTTCGCGGGCGGCGTTGGCGGCCTTCTCGGTCTGTTCGGCGTGGTTCACGGTGGCCGGATAGTAGGGCCGGTACTCGATCTCGAAGCCGGCGCCGTGGGCGCTGCAGATGCCGCGGCCGATCTGGCGCATGCGCCGTTCGATCAGCTTCTGCACCTCGGGCAGGAAGGTGCGCACGCAGCCGCCGTGGACGACGCGGCTCGGGATGACGTTGTCCGCGTGGCCGCCGTGAACGCGGGTCACGGACACCACGGCGTTCTTGAGCGGATCCACGTTGCGCGCCACGATCGTCTGCAAGGCGAGCACGATCTCGGCCGCGACCGGGATCGGATCCACCGTGCCGTGGGGGAAGGCGGCGTGGCCGCCGGCGCTGGTGACGGCGAATTCGAACACGTCGATGGCCGCCATCAGCGGCCCGGCGCACAGACCGAAGTTGCCCACCGACATGCCCGGGTAGTTGTGGACGCCGTAGACCTCCTCGGCCGGGAACTGCTCGAACAGCCCCTCCTCGATCATCACGCGGGCGCCTCCGTCCTTCTCCTCCGCGGGCTGGAAGACGAAGTAGACCGTGCCGTCGAAGGACCGGGTCCGGGAGAGGTGCTTCGCCGCGCCGAGCAGCATCGCGGTGTGGCCGTCGTGGCCGCAGGCGTGCATCCTGCCGGAGTTCTGCGAGCGGTGCTCGAACTTGTTTTCCTCCTCGATCGGCAGGGCGTCCATGTCCGCCCGGAGCGCGATGCTCCGCTCGGACGAACCGGACTTGAGCGCGCCGACGACGCCGGTGCCGGCGAGGCCGCGATGGACCTCGATGCCGCCGAAGGACTCGAGCAATTCGGCCACCTTGCGGCTGGTCACTTCCTCCTCGAACGCGAGTTCGGGGTGGCGGTGGAAGTCCCGGCGCCAGGACCTCATCTGGTCGTGCAGTGGATCCATGAGCTTGGATGGTAGCGGAGAGCGGCCGGAGATGGTCCGTCGAACGGTACACTCCGCTGCCGGGCCGGCGTTTCCGGCCCTTCCCGCCCGCACCGCCGCCGGGTGGAGCCACCGAGATGACGACGCAGGATCCCGAATCCAGGCCTCGCCGGCACGTCTACGACGCCGCCGAGATCGAGCCCAAGTGGCAGCAGATCTGGCGCGAGCACAGCGCGTTCCGGACCCCGGACGACCCCGAGCTCCTGGCGAGCCGGCCGAAGTACTACGTACTCGACATGTTCCCCTACCCCTCCGGGGCGGGGCTGCACATCGGCCACCCGGAGGGCTACACGGCAACCGACGTGGTGGCGCGCAAGCGGCGGATGGAGGGCTTCAACGTCCTCCACCCGATGGGTTGGGACGCCTTCGGCCTGCCGGCGGAGCGCGCCGCGGTGCGCGAGAACCAGCACCCGCGGCTGATCACGCAGCGCAACATCGCCAACTTCCGCCGTCAGATCGAGCGCCTCGGTTTCTCGTACGACTGGGAGCGCGAGGTCGACACGTCGTCCGCCGACTACTACCGCTGGACGCAGTGGATCTTCCTGGAACTCCACAAGCGCGGCCTCGCCTACCTGGAGGACGTGCCGGTCTGGTGGTGCCCGGCGCTGGGCACGGTGCTCGCCAACGAGGAGGTCAAGGACGGCGCCTACGTCGACACCGGAGACCCGGTCGAACGGCGCACGATGCGGCAGTGGATGCTGCGAATTACCGCCTACGCCGAGCGTCTACTGGAGGACCTCGACCAGGTCGACTGGCCCGAGTACGTCAAGGAGATGCAGCGCAACTGGATCGGCAAGTCCCACGGCGCCGAGATCCTCATGCCGATTGGGGATAGCGACGACAGCTTCCCCGTCTTCACGACCCGTCCCGACACGCTGTTCGGCGCCACCTACTGCGTACTGGCGCCCGAGCATCCCCTGGTCGCCGAGATCACGGTCGCCGAGCAGCGCGGCGCGGTCGACGCCTACGTGAACGAAGCGGTCAACAAGAGCGAGCTGCAGCGGACCGACCTGGCCAAGAGCAAGACCGGCGTGTTCACCGGCGCCTACGCCACGAACCCCGCCACCGGCCAGCCGATCCCGATCTGGGTCGCCGACTACGTGCTGAGGAGCTACGGCTCGGGCGCGATCATGGGCGTTCCGGCCCAGGATCAGCGTGACTGGGACTTCGCCGTCGAGTACGACCTGCCCATCGTGCGCACGGTGGCGCCGCCGGACGGCTGGGAGGGGGACGCCTACCTCGAGGACGGTCCGGCGATCAACAGCGGCTTCCTCGACGGCCTCCTGGTCGACGCGGCGAAGGAACGGATGATCGAGTGGCTGGTCGAGAAGGGCCACGGCACCCGGCGCGTCGAGTACCGGCTGCGCGACTGGCTCTTCTCCCGCCAGCGCTACTGGGGCGAGCCCTTCCCGGTGCTGCACGTGCTCGGCGACGACGGCGAGCCCACCGGCGAGATCCTGCCCGTGCCGCAGGACGAGCTGCCGGTGGAGCTGCCCGCGGTCGACGAGTTCAAGCCCACCGCCGACGGCCGGCCGCCGCTGGCCCGGGCCGGCGACGACTGGCTCATCGTCACCCTGCGGGACGGCCGCCGGGCGAGGCGAGAAACGAACACCATGCCCCAGTGGGCAGGCTCCTGCTGGTACTTCCTGCGTTACATCGACCCGAAGAACACGGAGGCGCCCTGGTCACGCGAGCTGGAGCGCTACTGGATGCCGGTCGATCTCTACATCGGCGGCGTCGAGCACGCCGTCCTCCACCTGCTCTACGCGCGCTTCTGGCAGAAGGTCCTCTACGACGCGGGGCTGGTCTCGACCTCCGAGCCGTTCGCCCGCCTGTTCAACCAGGGAATGATCCTGGCCTACAGCTACCGCGACCAGGGCGGCAAGTACCACCACCCCGACACGGTGGACTGGCGCGGCGACCGGGTGTTCCTGGCCGGCACGGACGAGGCGCTCGAAGCCCGGGTCGAGAAGATGTCCAAGTCGAAGCTGAACGTCGCCAACCCCGACGACGTGATCGAGCGCTGGGGCGCCGACACGCTGCGGCTGCACGAGCTGTTCATGGGGCCGCTCGACCAGCAGAAGCCCTGGCAGACCAAGGACGTCGACGGCGTACACCGCTTCCTGCAGCGGACCTGGCGCCTGGTCGTGGACGAGCGGACCGGCGGCGTCGCCGACCGGGTCAACGACGACGCGGCCGAAGCCACCACCGACCTGAACCGTCTGCTCCACAAGACGATCCGCAAGGTCGGCGAGGACATCGACACGCTCGACATGAACACCGCGATCTCGCAGATGATGATCTGGGTCAACGCGGCCACCGCCGCCGACCGGGTGCCGCGCGAGGCGCTCATGACCTTCCTGCGCGCGCTCTCACCCTTCGCCCCGCACCTCGCCGAGGAACTGTGGTCCCGGCTCGGCGGCGAGGGCCTGATCTGCCACCAGGATTGGCCGGCCTACGACGCCGCCCTGGTGGTCGACGAGACGATCAACGTCGTCGTCCAGGTCATGGGCAAGAAGCGCGACGTGCTCCAGGTCGCCGCCGACACCGACAGGGCGACCCTGGAAGAGCTCGCGTTGGCCTCGGCCAAGGCGCAGCGCTTCATGGACGGCAAGGAGCCGCGCAAGGTCATCGTCGTGCCCGGCCGGCTGGTCAACATCGTCGTCTAGCGAAATCACGCACCGTTAGAGTTAGAGTCTGAGGTGTCCGTATCTCACTTCCTGGCTAGAGGCACACGACATGGGATGGTTGACGGATCAGTTTGACGACAGGCGAAAGCCGCTGACGCCAGAACAGAAGAGGGCAGCAAAGCAAGAGCGGCGGGAGGCCAAGAAGCGAGAGAAGGCTGAGCGACAACGGCAACTGGGACAGGCCGCTGCAGAAGCGGCTCGGGCGAAGAAGGAACGACTGCGCGCCAAGCTGTTCGCCCGAACGCCGGCTGGCCTGGCACGCCAAGCCGCCGAGGCCGGCCAGATCGTGTTCCAGTACATCGACACGCTCGCGGAGACCAAACCAAACGTCGTACCGATGGCAGGCGCGGAATCCGTTGAAGGGACCCAGGGATTGGCGGGCGACAAGCAAGCCCGTAACCGAGAGAAACTGCGCCGGTTTGATTCACGTCACCCCATCGAACAAGTCGAGAGCGAGGGCTGGGAACTTCTCGACACTGGCTACACGTTCCAACCCACGATCACCGAGAGCCGCGACAAGTTCCTCGCCAGTGGCCAGCAGGAGGCCATAGGCGGTCGTGTGCTCGGGATCTACACATTCCGCCGCTCCAAGGCGCAACCACCCTGAGCGCGGGCCGGTGTCGGCTGAGGGAGAACCTGATCTCACGAACCACGCCTGCCCGACGACCGCGCGTACGGAATGTAACTCGGCTCGCGCGTTCTGCGATCGGGTATGATCACCGGCCCTCGGAGCCATCGCCGCATGGGCCCTCCGAGCCCAACCCAAGCGAGAAGCCATGAAGAGCAATATCCACCCGAAGCTCCACCCGGTCGTGTTCATCGACCCCTCGGCCAACGCCGAGTTCATCTCCCAGTCGACGATGACCAGCGACACGACCCGCGAGATCGACGGCGTCGAGCACTACGAGATCCGGCTTGAGATCTCATCCGCGTCCCATCCCTTCTACACGGGACGCCAGCACTTCGTCGACAGCGCCGGCCAGATCGAGAAGTTCCAGCGCAGGTACGGGCGCAAGTAGCGCCAAGGCGGCACGGCCACGGCTGCCGCTGTCGCCACAACAAGCCGTCGCGGCGGCCAGCGGGCGGTGCGGGGCCGGTTCGCCAGGATACACTCCTGCCATCGGAAGCCGCGACGCCAACCCGGGTTCCTGACCCGGAAGGGGAACACCGACTAGACAGGTTGATGCAGTCAGACGTACATACACCTGTGGCTCCGAGACGCTCCTGGTCCGATCCCCCACCGGACTCGCCGAAGGTGTACACACCGCTGGAAACCACCTTCGCCGAGAAGGTCGAACGCCTTCGCGGCGGCGAGGGGCTCCGGGTTTTGGATCTCTTCGCAGGTTGCGGCGGGCTCTCCCTGGGCCTTCAGGCAGCGGGCTTCGACATTGCTGCCGCGGTCGAGAGCGACGCTGATGCCGCCCGCTCCCACGGCACCAACTTCCACAAGGCTGCACCGGAGCACCTCCTGCCACGCGATGTGCTCACCTCTCCGGACGTCCTCTCCCAGGAACTCGGGCTAGGACCAGCCGCTCACGCCTTCGACGTGATTGTCGGAGGCCCTCCGTGCCAAGCCTTCGCCCGAGTCGGGCGCTCCAAGCTGCGGGAGATTCACGACCACCCCCAGGCGTTTCTCCACGATCCGCGCGCACGGCTGTTCCGTGAGTGGCTCCGCTACGTGGAGATCTGCAAGCCCTTGGCCGTCCTGATGGAGAACGTCCCCGACGTTCTGAACCACGGGGGCCACAACGTCGCGGAGGAGACCTGCGGATTTCTGCAGGAACGGGGCTACGCCTGCGCCTACACGCTTCTGAACGCATCGCTCTACGGCGTGCCGCAAATGCGGGAGCGGATGTTCCTCATCGGCTATCGGCATGAGCTGACTCAACAGGTCCGCTTCCCACGACCTACGCACTGGACCGAGTTGCCCCGTGGATACGAAGGCTCACGGGCTGTCGCGCTGAAGTCGGTTCGCAGGCCGAACGCGCGCCAACAACAGCTCCCGACCGTAGCCGGTTTCTACGTCGACCCGCCAATGCCAGGCGACAACCTGCCGCCCGCCGTGACGGTCGAAGACGCGATCCAGGACCTGCCCGCCATCGACGCCCGGGAGGAGCTTCGAGCAGGCCGCCTTCGCCGGGGCGCGCGGCGCTTCGACACTCCCCAGCCCTACAGCCCGTCACGGCCCGTTTCGGAGTACGCCCGGTACATGAAGACGTGGCCCGGCTTTGAAGCGCCAGCGGAACTCGCGGACCACGTAATCCGCTATCTGCCGCGCGACTTCGACCTGTTCGCACGGATGAACCACGGCGATCAGTACCCGGAGGCCTACCGACATGCCACCGACATGTTCGAGGAGCGACTGGCGGAGATGAGGGCCACCGGGAAGGCCGTTGCTCCCGGCTCGGCCGAGTACGACCGGCTCCGCCGTTCCGTCATCCCGCCCTACGACCCTAGTGTCGTGTCACTCGTCAAAAGTCGGATAGAGGCGCTTGAGTTTGACTCGTGCGTCGTCGGTGGTGAAGTGCCAGTTGACCTTGGCTTGGATCCGGTCTCTGGCGTCCTGCCAGGCGCCGACTTCGGCGCGTAGGGTGTCGATGGAGTCGATGCGGCGGTTGAGGCACTGTCGGATCATCACGCTGAGTTCGACCTCGGCGACGTTCAGCCAACTGCCGTGCTTGGGGGTATAGACGAACTCGAAGCGGTCCCACAGCGCCTTGGCCCGGGCCGGGTCGAAGGTCTCGTAGAGCGCGCCGGGGCGGTGGGTGTTGAGGTTGTCCATCACCAGCGTGATTCGGGTGGCGTCGGGATACTGCCCGGCGATGTCTTCCAGGAAACGCGCCCAGTCGGTCTTGGTCCTGCGCTCGGTGACCTTGGTCAGACGCCGCCCGGCCAGCGGTTCGGTCGCCATGAACACGTTGCAGGTGCCGCAGCGTCGGTACTCGTAGTCTTCGCGGACCTCCCGTCCAGGGGCCTGCGGGATGGGCGCCCGTGTCTCGGCGATCAACTGCCGCGGCGTCTCGTCCATGCACACCACCGGGAAGTTCGCGTCGTGCGGACGCCGATAGACGTCGAGCACCCGCTCCATGTTCGCCGCGAAGTCGGCGTTGCATTGCGGCGGAATCACCCAGCCGACGCGGCGCCACGGTTTGAGAGCGTTTTTTTTAGCACCCGCCGCACCGTCTCGTGCGAGACGCTGTCGATATAGCCGAGCTCCACCGCACGGTCCGCCAACAGACGCAGAGACCACTGCGAACGCCCTTCGGGCGGCTCGCCGCAACTCAGCGCGACCAGCCGCGCCTCGAACTCGCCATCCGCCTTGCGCAGGTACTTCGGACGACGCCCCTGCCGACTGCCGAGCGCCGCCTCCAGACCGTCCTCCACAAACCGCTTCTTCACACGATCCACCCTGCGCGCACTGATCCGCAAGACCCCGGCGATCGTCTCGCCGGTCGGCCGACGCCCGTTGAACTCGCCCTCGTCGCAGTTGAGCAGAATCAAGGCGTTGATCACCTTCTGCGACCGATGCGAACCCTTGCGCGTCATCGTCGCCAACGCCTCGCGCTCCTGCGCCTCCAACTCCACCACATACCGCTTCATGCCAGACTCCTTGCCGTTGTCGAACGGCAAGGAGCCTACTACGATTCATACGGCATAAGACGTGTGACATGACACTAGCAAGTTCCCGAACAAATGGCGGAAGATGTGTCCCGACGAGCCCGCGCGGACGCTTATGGCACACCTAGGGAAAGACGGCTACAGCCACATTCACTACGACAGTGCTCAGGCCCGGACCGTGTCGGTCCGCCAAGCGGCTCGCCTCCAGTCCTTTCCTGACGGCTTCCGGTTCTGCGGCACAATGAACCCGGCCTTCCGCCAAATTGGGAACGCTGTGCCTCCCTTGCTCGCCAAGGCCTCGGCGAAGAGATGCTCAAGGCTCTCTCGGCCACTTGATGTCCGAGAAGCTCGCACTCAAGCGACTGACTGCCTCGGACCTGACGTTCTTCGAGTGGCACTTCAGGAATCGCAACGCCGGGAACCAGAAGGCGATCAACCTGAACGCCGACGTCTTCGCCAAGCGCCTCTATCCGGCCGTTGAAGTCGTCGCCCGCCAGAGCCAGAACAAGCTCGGCATCGATCTCTGGATTGCCGGGCCGGGCGCCGCGCCGCCGCACAACTACCAACGGAAGATCATCAAGGGGGCGGCGTACAACAAGAACTGGCGCCTGGACAGAGAGATGATCTACAACCCCGAGGCCGACCCCGGGCGATTCAAGACGCTCCGACCGGGCGACGTCGCCCTCCTCGGCTTCGACGGCGACTTGGCGCCGAACACGATGCACCTGGTCCTCGTTTCCAAGTCGGCCCCGGAAGACAGCGATCTCCTCACCCGTCTCGATGAGCTGTTGGCGGACCGGCGCATGGCGGAGCTTCAGAGCGGCACTCTACGGGGGCTCTGCGAAACGCTCTCCCTGCCGCGGTCACATCCGGCATGGCTTCTCCTTGCCGAGGAGGACCTCGCAGAAGCCGCTCTCGGCCAAGCGCCCGCGATCGCCCGCCTGCTCACGCGGCCCCGGCCGCGGAGAGTGGCCCTTGAAGACCTCCAGACGGCAAGGCGCGCGGCCGAGGAGCTCGGCCGTCTCGGCGAGAGGCCTCGTGAACGTTCATCTCGAGCAGCGCCGAGTCGCGGGAGAGATCGCCGAGTACGAGTGGACCGCCGAGATCAACGCGATCTCGCCGTACGACTTCCGGCTTCGACGCGACAGAACCTGGGAGAAGCTGGAGGTCAAGACGACGGCCGCAGACTTCGGCCGCGAGTACCATCTGCCGCTCAGCGAACTCCGCGAGGCCGCGTACGCGCCGGAGACCTACAGAATCGCCCGCGTGTACGACGCCACTTCCAGTTCCGCCAAGATGAGAATCTCCGAGGACTTCAGGGCATTCGCTCACTCCATTCTCGGCGCCTTCTCCGACCTTCCGATCGGCGTCACGCCGAACGGGGTGACCATCGTCCCGGATCGCGCCATGTTCGGCGATGAGATCGTCCTCTTCGGATCCTCCGACGACGAGGATTGATAGCCGAGACACGGAATGTCTCGACCGGAAGTTCAGACAATCCGCGGAGGGCCGAGAGAAGCCACAAGACGATCGAGGAGCTCCTCGTCCGCTTCGATCTCGCACTGCCACGCAACGAAGACTCGCCACCCATCGCCAGCAAGCGCCTCCCGAACCCGCTTGTCCCGCTCGACGTTCGCCGCGAACTTCCCCTCCCAGAAGTCCCGTCGGGACTTCGGCGCATAGGTCTTCCCACAACCGTGACGGTGCCAGAAGCAGCCGTGAACGAAGACCGCTGCACGTCGGCGCGAGAACACGATGTCCGGCGTGCCGGGAAGGCCACGGACGTGGGTACGAAACCGGTAGCCCCTCGCGTGCAACGCACGCCGAACAGCCAACTCCGGCTTCGGGTTCGAGCTGCGGATGCGGCTCATCATCACACTCCGCTGCTGTGGCGACACGATGTCCGTCATCCGCGCTCCCCCTCCCAGAGCATCGGCATGGCCCTGAGTGTTGCACGGCCGTCCGGAGAGCCTGTGCAAGAAGCCGCTTGTCGCCTCTCTCTCCGTTCGTCTAGCCTCGCCTCGTAGGTGGCGTATCCGCGCGCAATACCTGTCAAGACGACAGCAGACAAGAACCAAAGGACGAACCCGCTGGACAAGAAAGAAAGCACCCTCTCGCCCCGCGACTCCGGCTGTCCGAGCGAGGCTCGGAACTCATGACGGTAGTGTTCCTCTTCCCGAATACGGGTCTTGTCCGCCTCAGATAGGGCCACGGCTGTCTCCTCAACTCAGAACATACGGAGTATAGGTGGTCGCCTGGAATCTGACGAAGATCAACCCAGCGCCCTCCAGATCTGCGCCACCGCAAAGCAGAGCACGAAACCCAGAGCCACCGGCAGCAGGGCTGAGACCGCGGTCCAGCGAACGCTGCGGGTCTCCTTCCAGATCGTGTAGAGGGTGGTCGAGCAGGGGTTGTGGACGAGGGAGAAGAGCATCAGGCAGACGGCGGTCAGCAGCGTGAAGCCGCCGGCCTTGAGGACGCCGGCCGTGGCGGCCTCGGAGTCGAGCTCGAACATGACGCCGGCCCCTGCGCCGACCCCCGGAACGCCGGCGACGAGCACGGCCAGCATGAGGATGGTCGGGATCACGATCTCGTTCGCGGGTATCGCGATGATGTAGGCGACGAGGATGATCCCGGACAGGCCGAGAGCGAAGCCGAACGGATCGAGGGCGCCGATCAGGCCCTCGGCCAGCGACACATCGCCGGCGCGAATGTTGCTGAGCAGC
Organism: Candidatus Multivorans sp.; assembly: GCA_965222875.1. Taxonomy (GTDB): domain Bacteria; phylum Acidobacteriota; class Thermoanaerobaculia; order Multivoradales; family Multivoraceae; genus Multivorans. The sequence goes on from CBDCVC010000002.1 coordinate 692,217, forward strand.
CAGATCACCGCACCGGCCGGCGCCGCGAACACGACCGCCCGCCAGAGCACGATCAGCGTCCGGTCGATGATCGATGTGTAGATCGTTTGCAGCACCCGCGGCGGGCGGTACGGCGGCAGTTCGAGCGAGAATGCGGACGCCTCGCCGCGCAGCACGGTGCGCGACAGGAACCACGACACGGCAAAGGTCAAGAGCACGCCCAGCACCGCGATCGCGACCACCGACAGCGCGGAGACGGCGCCCGCGATGTGCGCCGGCACGAGACCGCCGATAAAGATCGAGGCGATCAAGATCTGGGTCGGCCAGCGGCCGTTGCAGAGCGAGAAGTTGTTCGTGATGATCGCGATCAGGCGCTCGCGCGGACTGTCGATGATCCGCGTCGAGATGATCGCGGCCGCGTTGCAGCCCCAACCCATGGCCATCGTCAGCGACTGCTTGCCGTGAGCGCCGACGCGGTGGAACATGCGGTCGAGGTTGAACGCCACGCGCGGCAGGTAGCCGAAGTCCTCGAGCAGTGTGAACAGCGGGAAGAAGATCGCCATCGGCGGCAGCATCACGGCGACCACCCAGGCGGTGGCCAGATAGACGCCGTCGATCAGGAGTCCGTCAAGCCACCAGGCCAGACCGAAGGCGGAAGCCACATCCTTGAGCAGCGGATGCACGGTGTCGATCAGGAACGAGGCGAGCATCGACGACGGCACGTTGGCACCCGCGATCGTGAGCCAGAAGACGGCCGTCAGCATGAGCAGCATCAACGGGAAGCCGAACACGCGACTGGTCACCAGACGGTCGAGAGTGGCGTCGAAGTCGAAGCGGCGGCACTCGCCGTCGAGCGAGACGGCGCGGTCCGCGATGCGGGCGGCCTCGGCGTAGACCGCCTCGGTCAGGGCCTGGTGGAAGTTCCGGCCCACCCCCCACCGCAGTTGGCCGGCCAGTTCGAGCACCGCCGCGCGGGCGCCGGGTTCGGCGGCGATCGAGGGTTCCGCCAACTCGGCGGCGGCCGCCCGGGTCGCCTCCGGCTCGGCGACCGTCGGAGCGCCGGCCTCGTCACCGGCTGACGGCCCCGCCTCGCCGCCATCCTCCCGCACTCCCAGATCGACCAGTTCGGCCAGGGAACCGCTCTCCACCGCGGCGGCAAGCGTGCGGTCGCCGTCGAGCAGCCGAAGAGCTACCCACTGCGGATTCGGCAGCACCGGGAACGCGTCCTGAATCGCTGCGGACAACCGCCGGGTCGCCTCGCTCAGCACCGGGGATCGGCCGCCTACCCGGCGCGGGCGGCAACGATAGGCGCCGGTCGCCACTTCCGCGACGACCCGGTTCAGTTCCTCGAGCCCCTCGCCCGAGCGAGCCGCCGTCGCCACCACCGGCACGCCGAGGTCCCGCGCCAGACGCCGCGCGTCGACAGTCAATCCGTTCCGACGCGCCTCGTCCATCAGGTTGAGGCAGACGACCGCGCGGTCGGTGATCTCCAGCACCTGGAGCGCCAGGTTCAGGTTCCGCTCCAGGCGGGTCGCATCGACGACGATCACGGTCACGTCAGGGCGCCCGAAGAGGATGAAGTCGCGGGCCGTCTCCTCGTCGAGACTGGACGAGAGCAGCGAGTACGTGCCTGGAAGGTCGACCAGCTTGTAGCGATCGCCGCCGTACTCGAAACCGCCTTCCGCGCGCGTCACCGTCTTGCCGGGCCAGTTGCCGGTGTGCTGGCGCAGGCCGGTGAGCGCGTTGAACACCGTGCTCTTGCCGGTGTTCGGGTTGCCGGCCAGGGCGACGACGTAGTCCCAGTTGCTCATGTCGACGCCGAGCCGGACCAGGTTGCCGAGGTGATGCGCCGGGCAACTGGCGCAGTCGTGTGCGAGTGCCGGTTGCGTCATGCCGAAGCCGCCTGCTGGGGCCGCCTGACCTGGATCTGATCCGCCTGCGAGCGGCGCAGCGCGATCACGGCGCCGCGCACCCGGTAGGCCACCGGGTCGCCCGACGGACTGGCCATCTTCGCTTCCACCAAGGTGCCTGGAAGCAGCCCCAGGTCGAGCAGCCGGCGACGCTCCATGCCGCGACAGAAGCGCGAGAAGCCGACCACCAACGCCTGCTCGCCGACGGCCACGCCCGCCAGCGATCCGGTGGCGTCGGCGGATACCGGTCTCTCATCGGAAGCCTCCTCCGCTACCGGTATGGCGAAGATGTTGGCCGCGATGACCGGCGCCAGCACGACCTCGTCCAGCTCGGCTTCGAAGCGGATGCGCTCGGGCGCCACGGACGAGATGCGCAACTTCATGCCGGGATGGACGCCCTCGGCGACCAACTGCGCATAGATCGCGGCGGGCTCGTCCTCGACATGGACCACCTCGACCGCCTCGCCGGCCGCGAAGTCCGTCAACGCCCGGCCGGCTTGCGGCGGCAGGTCGCCTTCCTGCGTCGGGATCGGGTCGCCGTGCGGGTCGAACGGCGGATGGCCGAGTCGCACTGACAGTTCCTCCGCCTGTTCGGGCGAAGTCAGGTGCTCCCGGCGCTCGGCCTCCGGGTGCCAGCGCTCCGGCTCCAGCCCCGTCTCGTCCGCCAGGTAGCGCTCCCACAACCGGTGGATGCGGATCACGCGCAGCGCCTCGCTGCGTCCTTCGGCGGTCAGCCGGAAGCCTCCCTCCGCCGACACGATGAGCCCCATCCTCTCCATGCGGGCGAGGAGTTCGGTGCTCCGCCGGCCCCCGAGCCGCAGCACGCCGACCAGACTCTGGTGGGTCGCCTGGCGTCCCTGGTACTCGCAGTCGAAGAGGTGCTTGAGCGCGTCCTCGGTGCGCGTGCGGTGCAGGGCGCGCCAGCCGGAGCGCCAGCGCCACAGCCAGCCGCGGTCCGGCCACGCCACCAGGGCGGCCAGGGCGATGACGACGGCGAGAACGACGAGTGCGAGGAGAGGGTTCATGGTCCTTGTGTGGTCGGCAGCGAGAAGAGTGATTCGCTTCAGCGAATCAGCAGGGTGAGAGTGATTCGCTACCGCGAATCAGAAGTTTAGTCTACACTAAGTCTCGTCGCGCCTGACTAGGCGTCCCGGCGTAACGACGGTCGCGCCCATCCGGCGCTATTCTTGGAAGAGCTGGAATCGGCCCGAACGCTGGAGCGTTCTGCAACGATAGAGTGGTTCTGCCATGACGGGAACGGGCTTTCTACAGGCAATCTGGAGCGTGCTCGCGGAGCTCGCGCCGTGGCTGCTGTTCGGCGCCTTGCTCGCCGCGCTGCTGCACGTTCTGATGCCGCGCAACCTGATCCGGCGCCAGCTCAGCGGCTACAGCGGCGCGATCAAGGCGGTGGCCCTGGGCGTGCCGCTGCCGCTCTGCTCCTGCGGTGTGATTCCGGCCGGCATCGGCCTCAAGCGCACGGGCGCCAGCAACGGCTCGGCGATGGGCTTCCTGATCAGCACGCCGCAGACCGGGGTCGACTCGATCCTGGTCAGCGCAACCTTCCTCGGCTGGCCCTTCGCCCTGTTCAAGGTCGCGGCCGCGGCAGTGACCGGCGTGGCAGGCGGCTGGTGGGTCGAGGGGATGAAGGACGACGGCGCCCCGGTCGAGGACGAAACCCCGGCGAAGGACAGCGACGGCGAGTCGAGTCGCGGGCATCGAATCGGCGGAACGGTCCTTCCGAAGATCGCCGACATGGTCGACCACGGGGCCGAACTCCTGCGCAGCATCTGGCGCTGGGTCGCGGTCGGCATCATCGTCTCCGCCGCGATCGAGGTCGTGCTGCCGCAGCAGGCGTGGCTCGATCTGGCCGCGCTGGGAACCTTCGGCGCGGCGGCGGCGGCGCTGGTCATCTCCCTGCCGCTCTACGTCTGCGCCACCGCCTCAGTGCCGATCGCGGCCGCCCTGGTCGCCAACGGGCTACCACTTGGCGCCGCCCTCGTGTTCCTGATGGCCGGCCCCGCCACCAACGTCGCCACCGTGGGGGCCGTCTATCGCAGCTTCGGGCGGAAGGTGACCGCGGTCTACCTGACCACCGTCATCGTCGGCAGCGTCGGCTTCGCGATGCTGTTCGAGACGCTGATCGGCGGCGCCGCGCTGCAGGTCGGACCGGCCCACGAGCACGGAGTCGCGTGGTGGGCCGCCACCTCGGCAATCCTGCTGGTCGTGATGTTCGGCTGGTTCGGCGTGCAGGAGTTCCGGCGCTGGCAGCGGCAAGCGGCCATTGCCCGAAGAGTGAAGACGGTCTCGGCGGCCTGGGGCAGCGGCGGCGCGGCAGTCGAGATCGCCGTCGGCGGCATGACCTGCGGAAACTGCGCGAAAGCGGTCGAGACCGCCCTGCTTGCCGAACCGGGCGTGGAGATGGCCCGTGTCGACCTCAACCGCGGTAGCGCTACTGTCTGGGGCGCCGCGCCTCTGAGTTCGCTCAAGGCAGCCGTCCAGAGCGCCGGCTTCCAGGTCTCCTGACACCGCGTCCGAGAGCCGGAACTCCGCATCCGTTTGCGCCCGCCGCCCCCCCGGACATAACCTTCGCGCGCGAACATGAAAGCCGGAGTCGTACGCGAAACGCATCCGGGAGAGCGCCGGGTCGCACTGGTCCCCGAGAGCGTCGCCCGAATTCACGCCAAGGGTGTCGACTTCCTGGTCGAAGCAGGCGCCGGCGCCGAGGCCGGTTTCGACGACGAGGCCTACCGCGAAGCCGGCGCCGAGATCGCGGCGACGGCCGGCGAAGTCTTGGGCAGCGCCGATCTCGTCGTCCGCGTCCAGGCGCCCGACCGAGCCCAGATCGAGGCATCGAAAGCGGGCGCGTCGGTCATCGGCCTGCTCTTTCCCCTCTCCGCCGGACCCCTCGTGCGGCAGCTCCGCGACGCGCGGCTCACCGCGATCGCCCTCGACCGGATTCCCCGCGTCACGCTGGCGCAGTCGATGGACGTCCTGAGTTCCCAGAGCACCGTCGCCGGCTACCGCGCCGCCGTGCTGGCGGCCTATCGCCTGCCGCAGTTCTTTCCGCTGTTGATGACGGCCGCGGGGCGCATCGACCCGGCCCGCGTTCTGGTCCTCGGCGCCGGCGTCGCCGGACTGCAGGCGATCGCCACCGCCCACCGGCTGGGCGCCGTGGTCGAGGCGTACGATGTCCGCGCCGTGGTCAAGGAGCAGGTCGAAAGCCTGGGCGCCAGCTTCGTCGAGGTCCCCGCGATCGAGGACGCAGAGACCGAGGGCGGTTACGCCCGCGAGGTCTCCGAGGAGAGTCAGCGGCGGGCGAACGAGGTGATCGCCGAGCGTCTGCGTTCGACCGACGCCTGCATCACGACGGCGCTGATTCCGGGTCGTCCGGCGCCGCGCCTGATCACGGCCGAGATGGTCGAGGGGATGCCGCACGGCGCCCTCGTCGTCGACCTGGCCGCCGAGCAGGGCGGCAACTGCGAGTTGACGAAGCCCGGCGAGGAAGTGACCGTCAACGGCGTCACGGTGCTCGGACCGCTCAACCTGGCCAGCGATCTGGCCGCCGACGCCAGCCGCATGTTCTCGCGCAACGCCGAGAAGCTGGTGCTCTATCTGCTGACCGACGGCGAGCTGAGCTACGACTTCGACAACGAGATCGTCAAGGGTTGCGTCGTCACCCACGGCGGCGAGATCGTCGACACACAGGTCGCTGAAGCCCTGGCCTGAACCGACCGGCCTAGCCTGAACCCCGCGCAAGGAGGAGCAATCGCAATGCTCGAGATCTTCCTTGGGCTGTACATCTTCATGCTCGCCGCCTTCGTCGGCTACGGCGTGATCAAGGGTGTACCGGCCCTGCTCCACACTCCGCTGATGGCGTTCACCAACGCCATCTCCGGCATCTCCCTGGTCGGCTCCCTGGTTGCCGCCGGCGCTCACTACAACGACGTGAGCACCGTGCTCGGCGCGATAGCCGTGCTCTGCGCCACGATCAACGTCGTCGGCGGCTTCTGGATCACGGACCGCATGCTGCGCATGTTCAAGAGGCAGGACCCGAAGGCTGAACCGGCGGGAGACGCCAAGTCGTGATCAGCCAGGTCGAGACGCTCTACCTCATCGCGTCGTTCCTGTTCATCCTCGGGCTGCGCGGCCTGACCGCGGCGCACACCGCCCGCCGGGGCCTGATCCTCGCCGAGCTCGGCATGGTCTTCGCGGTCTGGGGCACCCTGCTGCACCCGGACATCGGCGCCCGCTTCGAGCTCGTCGGCTTCTTCGAGACCTACAAGTGGATCCTGCTCACCGTCTTCATCGGCAGCGCGATCGGCATCGCCATCTCGGCGCTGATCCCGATGACCCGGATGCCTGAGCGGATCGCTCTTTCCCACGCCTTCGGCGGTCTCGCCGCCGCCCTCGTCGGCGTCTCCGAGTACTACCGCCACAGCGAGCACATCGACCCCACGACGATGGGGGCGATCGGCTTCGAGGTGCTGTTCGGCGGCCTCACCTTCACCGGCTCCCTGATGGCCTTCGGCAAGCTCTCCGGCCTGATTCCCGGCCGTAGCATCACCTGGCCGCTGCAGAACGTAAGCAACATCCTGATGTTCGGCGGCACCTTCCTGCTCCTGGTGCTGGTCACGATCGACCCCTCGAACCAGGTCCTGTTCTACGCCATAGCGGCGATGCCCCTGCTCCTGGGCATCCTGTTCGTGGCGCCCATCGGCGGCGCCGACATGCCGGTCGTCATCACCCTGCTGAACTCCTACGCCGGTCTCGCCGCATCGGCGACGGGCTTCGCGCTCGACAACAACGTTCTGATCATCGCCGGGGCGCTCGACGGCGCGTCCGGCTTCATCTTGTCGGTGGTCATGAGCAAGGCGATGAACCGGTCGTTCCGGAACGTTTTGTTCGGCGCCTTCGGCAAGGTCGACCAGGAGGACGCCGCAAGGGCCGCAGCCGGAGGCGAGCGGGTCCAGGAGGCCTCGGTCGGCGATGCCGCGATGCTCCTGTCCGGCGCCGGTTCCGTCATCGTCTGCCCCGGCTACGGCATGGCCGTGGCCCAGGCCCAGCACGTCGTCGGCGAACTGGCGGAGATCCTCGAAGCGAACGGCACGCTGGTCCGCTACGCGATCCACCCCGTTGCCGGCCGCATGCCAGGCCACATGAACGTTCTGCTCGCGGAAGCGAAGATCCCATACACCAATCTGTGCGAGCTGGAGGAAATCAACGACGACTTCAAGAACACCGACGTCGCCCTCGTCGTCGGCGCCAACGACGTCGTCAATCCCGCCGCGAAGCACAACCCGTCGAGCTCCATCTACGGCATGCCGGTCCTGAACGCCGACCTGGCCCGCTCCTGCATCGTCCTCAAGCGGTCGATGCGACCGGGCTTCGCCGGCATCGAGAACGAGCTGTTCTTCGCGCCGAACACGGTGCTGACGTTTGGGGACGCGAAGGACACGTTGACGAAGGTGGTGGAGGCGTTGTCGTAGAACTACAGTCCCACAGCGTCTCCATGAAGACACGATGGCCACCTCGCGAATCTACTCCATCCTCCCACACCGAGTTACCGAAAGATGAGTGACCGACCCGATCGGCTAACGGAACGCCGTCTCTGGGCGGAGTGCTTCGGCCACTGCATGAACCCCTCTTGCGAAAAGGAACTCTTCGCAACCAACACGGTTGTTGCCGAACTCGCCCACATCGTGGCCGCCAAAGACGCCGGCCCTCCGTCCTTCGACAACATGCTCGTGCTTTGCCTAGACTGTCACAAAATCATCGACAACCCGCGCACGCCGAAGACTGTTCCCATCCTACGCAAGTGGAAAGCAACTCGGTCCCGGGAGCTGCACACACGGTTCTCCAACTCTTACCCAACCTTCGAAGCCTTGGAAAGGTACGTACAGCCGCTCCTGCGCCGCAACCTCAACATCTATCGAAACTACGGCCCGGATGCCGAAAGCGCCGACCCTGCCGCCAGGCACGCGCTGTGGCGCCAGTTTGAGGGTCCGATCCTCGCGACGAACAGGAAGCTCACCACCGTTCTCGACAACAACCGCCAGCTTCTACACAAAGAGAACCAGGGGTTGGTAGACGCCTTTATCGGTCATACGGCCGAGTTCCAAGAGACTCGAACGGATGAGCCGAGCGTCCGCGTCATGCTCTTTCCGCGTGAACTCAACTCCGTCTTCGGCGTTGAGACGATAACAGATGACATGGCGCCCAACGTGTCTGCCCTCCAGAACCTAGTCGCCCATCTGATCTCAAGCGACCAGCTCGTGGAACTTGCCCTCATTCCTACACCCAAGATCGTCTATCGGAACGCCAGAGGCACTCAGTCAGAGTTGGATCTGAGAAACAGACCACGAGTCCATCAAGTCTATTGGAGCGGCAAACACTACTTCAACAAGACGACTAATCTCCGTTTGGACGGCCTCCTGTTCGTCCTGAGGTGGCTTGCGGCGAAGGGCCTGCACTACAAGTTCCCCAACCCATCCAATCTGACGGAGATCGTCGTCGATCACACGCACGAGATCTATTTCATATACGAATACAAGGCCTCATTGCTGAACATGCAAGAAGGGCCTCTACGCCCCGGCCTTGCAGTAGTGAATCTGCACAACTGGAACGACGGCCCGTTCTCGGCCGAGGCGGTGGACTATGCATCGAGTATGGGGTCTCGGACGATGAATCAGAAAGAGTTTTTCTTGTTCGCTGGTGGGCGCCATACATGAACCGCATGGTGCCGTTTCTGGACGCCGAGAGCGAAAAGCTACTCTGGGCATTCCGAGCGGTGAAAGTGTTTGGCTCAGTTCTCACCAGTGCCCGGCCAAACGATGTCGATGTCCTTGTCGTCTACGACAAGTCGTGCATCGCACGTCAGGTGTCGAGAGATGTCCAAGCACTTGGCCACAAGCTGAGCAACCTATTCGCCGGTGTGGACGTGCACATCACAGCGTTGAATCACGAGGAGGTACGAGAGGCGCGGTTCTTGACCTGCCTTCCAGGGATCGTCCTCAAGTCGGTCCCGGTAGAACGCTCGAGTGAGTAGCTTCGATCACCATAGTCGAGTCTAACCGCCCCTCTGATTCGCCGATCTACGCCGACCAGGTACCGGAAACGCAGAACTCGACCAACTCCTTCTTTGAGTTCCGCTTCCGAATCGGCCGCACCTCGACGTTGCCGAAGCCTACGCTGCGCATGAGCGCGGCGTACACCTGCTCGATCGGCACGAGTACACCGTAGAAGACAGAGTTGCCCACGATGTAGTGGGCGCGGGCGCCGGATCTGAGCACGCGGCCCACGCTAGCAAGGTGCTGCGCCACATCCTCGCCGTACTTTTCCACATAGGCGGCGAGGACCAAACCGTTCGGCCGTCCGCTCTCGGAGATCTGTCCTACGGCCTCAAGCAGTCGGTCCGGCAACCGGACATTCGCAGCGCGCTTCCACTTGCTGAGCCTGCTGGTCGCTACGCCCCATGTGCCGCCGATCGCCTGCCAATCTAGTTCCCCGGCTTCTCGACCGTTTTGGAGGTAGCCGAGCCAGTACATGTACGGGCGCAGTTCCCGGATGTACGACATCCGGTTCGCATAGGGCGGCGAGGTGACGGCCACGTCGAACTGCTCGTCGAAGCAGTCCTCGACGCGGCGCGAGTCGCCGAGAACGACGGAGACCTTGCCCTTCGGGTTGTACGAAGCACCCTCGGTCACGAAGCGGAGTTCCTGTCGAAACAGCTCCCCCTCGTCCAGAGCAAGGTCCAGCTTGCTCTGAGCCGAATCCCTAAACGACATGGACTGGTGGTTGAACGCCGCGGCGGAGAGCCGCATCACCAGCCGGCAGAACGCCACGTTCAGCAGATCCCGAACGTGGTCGTTCGGCGAAACACCTTCAATGGCGGCCTTCAGGTAACGGAGGTACATGCGATCCGAACTCGGCCACCACCGTTCGATGCGGTGCATGGGCGGCTCCTCGACGGGGTCAATCTTCCGCCGGTGAGCTTTCTGAAGCACCGCTTCGCAAGCCGCCTCGGCTTCGACGATCTCTTCCGAGCCGTACGTCGCCGTCTTGGCACGGGTGAACCATACGAGGAACGGGTTGATGTCCACGGTGCCCGCCGCGTGCCCGCGGTTGGCCGCGGCCAGCGCCGTCGTGCCGGCGCCGCAGAACGGATCGAGCACGCGAAGATGCGGGCCGCAGTCGGCCATCAACTCCTCGACGATCCTCAGCGAGTATGCCGGCGTCAGCCGCAGCCAACCGTGCCGGCCCAACCGCGTGTTGTATCGATGCGTGTACTCCGCTCGCTGCCGGAGCTTGGGCGTAGCAGTCCCGCTCATTCTTCGCTCCCCAGGAGTGTGCTCAGAACGCTACCTACTTCGCAGCGAAGCGTATCGGCGTGACGGGCGAAGAAAGCAGCCAGATCGTAGCCGATGATCCTGGCCATGAACTCATAGGTCGACGTCAGAGGATCACCGCTCCTGAACTCGCCAGTCAATACGACCCACCGTGCGGCCCTGTAACGCAGGAGCACGTCTCTATCGATCTGCTGGGACAGAACCAGGAGACAGGGGAGATACCCGCTGGTGTACGCGGCTACTGCGTTCGCCAAGTCGGCCTGCTGGCGCTTGCTGTCCTTGCTCTTGTACCCTTGCCGGACCTCGAAGACGGCTCCCTTCAAAGAGCCGACGATCGAGGCGTCTACATCGACAGAGTCAGCAGCTTGGCGGATCCATCGCCGCAACCGATCTCTTGACGGCTCTTCGTGCACTTCGTCAAGAGCCACTCGACCGTCCAGCGAGAGACGCCTCCGCTTCTCGTCTGAGAGCGGGACTTCGTAGGACCACACCACCTCCTCCGGGGCCAGGCCGAGCGCGTCCTGGAGAATCTCCCGGAACACCCGCTCACACGCGATACCAATCTGCCTGTAGATACTGGTCATCCCGCCGGCAGACCGATGGGCCGTGTAGAGCTTCGGATCGTCGAGCCCAAGCCACGTGTAGAAGGGGTCCGCGCGATAGAGATCGCGGAACTCCGCAAGAGTCAGACCGGCCGTCCTGCCCTGGCCGAACTTCGGTCGGTACGCGGCGCAGGAGCGCACGCAGTCTACGAAGATCCCGAGATAGTCATCTTCGCGCCCTGTCATGAAAGCCTTCGCCGGGATTCGGCAACGTCGCGAAGACGCAGGCTGACAAGCAGGTCGAGTTTGCGACGCTCACCAGCGGAAGAGGCTCGGCAGAGTTCGGCGACGTCTGAATCGACGGAGCCCGTGATCTGGTCCGCCATCGCGGTTCTTCACCCTGGTCAGCCAAGCAGACGGTCGACCGCCGTCGCCAACGCGAGCAGGGCGCCTACGACGAGGACCATGCGCCAAGTCAAATCGGCGCGAAGCGTCTCCAAGTCCGATCTTGTCGCCACGCCCTCCGTTACCGCGGCCCGGATCGCTTCGGTGACAGCCTCCGCCTGAGCGGCTTCCAAACCGGACTCCGCCAACTTGCGGGCCGTTGCCAAGGTGTCGAACGTTGCCGTAGCCATGACGGTCTAGGCTAGCAGAATCCCACAGCGGCACGGGCCTCGTGACTCGCCATCGACAGGACCACTACCCGAGGCCGACGATTGGCTTCGGATGCGGGCAACAATGCCCGCCTACGTGCCGTCGCCGACCAAGTCCCCCACCAGTCCCCAGAACTTCGTCTTCCTGTCATGCGTCTCCAGCAGATTCGCCAAGTACTCGTCGTGGGAGTGGAAGCCGCGGTAGTCGCTGATCCTCTGCGCCAGCCCGGTGCATTCCAGAAGTTGCCTCGCCGCGTGCCGGTAGCGGGTGGAACGCGCGTTGCCCAGTGTGAAGTCCATCAGCGCCCGCAGCGCCAGGGTCGCCGCGAGGGGATGGTCAGAGGCCAGTGAGGAGACCGCAGCATTCAAGGTGCCGTAGAGACCGCCATTCAGTTCCCTCGCTCTTCGCACGATGAGAGCGGCGGCGCCTGGCAGATCGGGCCAAGCGAGCAGAAAGGCGAGTGCCTTGTGCACGTCGTGGTAGTCGGCGGCGCAGGCCAGGGCGGTTTCCGTTGCCGCCTCCTTCTCGGAAGCCGGCAATCGTTTCAGGTATGCGCTCAGGCGCTCCGAGTCGAGTCTGCTCTCGAAGTCCATCCACCGATTGGCTTGAGCCTCGGCGCTCCGACCGAGCGCATCCAGAACGGCGATTCTGGCATCGCTCCATTCCCTCCTGAGGTGTGGGCCGCTGTCCGTTGCATGATCGGCCTCCTGAAGAATCTCCAGCGCTTCCTCCGCCCGATTTGCAGCGAGGAGCCGCTGCGCGATCTCAGCCGCGAAGACCGGGGTCGTCCGCCGTTGCTGGTCGAACTGGGCCACGAAGGCGTCCACGTCTCCCTGCGCGTCGGCGATGTCCGCTAGAGCCTGAGGGACGGTGTACTTCAGCAGGTACGAGACATCGCGCCTTCCGCCGTTGTCCGCGTCGCCTGCGGCCCAAGGGCCGGCCACGACGTTGCTCGGCGCAGCGTCGGACGCGGCGCCACCCCTGCTGTCCCGGAATGCGAGCACCTTCCGCCGCAAGCGGTCCAGGCCCGTCTCGCCCAGTGCGGGCGCCAGCTCGCCGATCAGGCCGTCGTACTGACCCAGGGTGTTGCTCAACAGTGCCTCGAAGACCTTTCCGGAGAGCTTCACCGGGTCGGGTCGGGCCGCCTCCGTGGCACGTCCGAGGTCCGCCCGGGCACGCCGGAACACATCGCCGACGAGGCCATCGCTGTCGTCGCACCGTTGAAGGACCCGATCCGCCACGCTCATGAACCGCCAGAGCACGTCCACAGCCAGCTTTGGGGCGCACCCGGCCACAAACGTCTCGATCGCTTCCCGTTGCGTGTCCAGCTCCCGGGCCAACCGGCCAGCGCGCGAGCGGCGGACGAACGTCCTGGAGTGCGCTAGCGCAGTCAACCGTTTGCGTATCTCGCTGGCCGCCGCCTTCGGACTCTCCGCCGCGGCGATCTCCAGCCTGAGGACCCGCTGGGCAGCCGCGTCGTGGGACGTCGCGTCGATGAGCAGCTCCGCGAGGCGTCGAGCCCCCAGCGAAACCAGGGTCGCAGTGTTCAGTCCGCTCTTCTTCGCCACCACATCCTCCTGCGTCCGTCTTCACCAGCATCCGCGGCCGGCCCGAAGGGACGCAGTCTACGCGGCGCCGGCGTGGGCGCGCCAAAAGTACGCGCGTTCGTGCCACGGTTGCAGTTGGCGCACGACCAGGGCTTCGGTGAGCTGGTCCAAGTATCGACGGACCGTGGTGTCGGAGACTCCGAAGGAGCGCCCAAACTCGGAACCGTTCCGGATCAGCCCGTGTCAGTGCGCGAGCATGGCCCCGCCCGCGAACCCGGTGGCGGCTACTCGCCGAGGCAGATGCCGAGGTCGCGGGCGGTGGCGACGACATCCGCTTCAAGGGGGACGCTCTTCATGCGGCCCACGGCGTGTTCGAGGGGCACGGCGCGCACCGTGGGCGGGTCGAGGGCGACCATGACGCCGAACTTCCCCTCTTCGATCTGGCGGACGGCGGCGGCGCCGAAGCGGAGTGCGATCAGGCGGTCGTAGGGAATCGGTTGGCCGCCTCGCTGGAGGTGGCCCAGGGTGACCGTCCGCGTCTCCTTGCCGGTCCGTTCGTGGATCTCGGCGGCTACGCGCTCGGCGACGCCGCCCAGGCGCTCGACCCGGCCGCCTCCGAGGCCCTTCGACCACGTGAAGTCGCCGCCGACCGGTCGGGCGCCCTCGGCCGCCACGACCACAGCCGAGTGCCGGCCGCGCCGCTCCCGCGCCATCAGGTGATCGCAGACGTGGTCGATGGCGTACGGGATCTCCGGAATGAGGATGACCTGGGCCGTCGCCGCGACGCCCGCGAACAGGGCGATCCAGCCGGCGTAGCGGCCCATCAGTTCGACCACGAAGATGCGGTCGTGCGCCTCGGCGGTCGAGTGCAAGCGTTCGATCGCTGCCGTCGCCACGTCAACGGCGGTATGGAAGCCGAAGGTGACGTTGGTGCCGGCGAGATCGTTGTCGATCGTCTTCGGCACACCGACGACCGGCACGCCGCGACCGTGCAACTTGAGCGCGAGCCGCATCGAACCGTCGCCTCCGACGGCCACCAGGGCGTCGAGGCCGAGGCGATGGAAACCGGCTATCGCCTCCTCGGTGAGGTCCTCCACGATGACCGAGCCGTCGTCCTGCTCGACCCGGCGCTCGAACGGGTTCGCGCCGCTGCGAGTGCCCAGGATGGTGCCGCCGAGATGGGTCGTGCCGCGCACCGCGTCGCGGTCGAGGATGCGCACCTGGCTGGGGTCGAAGAAGGCGCCGTAGCCGCGCAGAAGGCCGACGACCTCCCAGCCGCGGCGGATCGAGGCCAGGGTCACCGCCCGGATCACCGCGTTGAGGCCGGGTGCGTCGCCGCCGCCGGTGCTGATGCCGATCCGCTTCATCGGACTGTGGAGGTTCGCACAGCAGCGCCGTCACAGTCCACCGTCTTGACCGGTGCGTCGCGCCGGATGCGGGCGAGACGCCCGCGTTCCCAGGGCGGATGCCGGCCAGCGACGCCAAACCGCCTCGCTTGCTCGGAGTCTGGCCCCGGCCCCCACCTCACCAGTAGGCGTCGGCGGAGGACCGGCCCCGGCTACTCGTCGCTGTAGACGAACCGCTCGACCTCCCCGTGGACCCGTGCCACCGTCTCGCGGGAGGGGCCGGGGGTAACGGCGGAGACGGCAACGGCCGCCAGGGTGTTTGCCAAGAGCCCCCACAAGCCGCCGTGAACGCCGAGCGGATGGGCTTCCCAGGGCAGCGCCACGCCCAGGTCCAGCGGCAGCGTCAGGGCGAGGGTCGCCATCCCGACGCCCAGGCCGGCGAGGACTCCCGCCCGGCTCAGAGAGCGCCGGCCGGGAAAGCAGACACCGACGATCGCCGGCATCAGTTGCAACGCGCCGGCCCCGGACAGGGTGACGATCGCCACCAGCAGGTCGCTCTCTGTGATCGAGAGCGCGAAGGCCACTGCCAGGAGCGCCATGACGATCGTGCGCCCGACGAAGACGTAGTGGGCCTGGCTCCGCCCGCGCGCAATGTAGCGCTGGTAGACGTCGCGGGTGAGGACGGTCATGTTCGCGTGCAGGATGGAGTCCAAAGTGGACATGGCGGCGGCCGCGGCGCCGGCGAGGATGATGCCGGTGAGCCACGCCGGCGCGTACTGGAACAGGAGTTCCGGGAAGATGAGGTCCGCGCGCTCGAGCTCCGGCATCACCAGTGCCCCGCCCAGCCCGACCAACGCGGCCGGGATGTACAGGGTCATCAGGTAGATCGGGGTCGTGGCGCCGAGCAGCTTGAGCGTTTTACCGTCGACCGCCGTGTAGTAGCGGATCATCATGTGGGGCTGGAAGATGATCCCGAACGACAGCGTGATGACCATCCCGACCCACATGCCGGGAGTGAAGAAACCCTCGGGACCGGGCAGGGTCAGCATGTCCGGCCGCTCGCTCATCACCCGCTGCCAGAGTTCGACCGGGCCACCGAACAGCTTGAACGAGAGGACGAGCGCGCCGGCCCAGATTGCGACGTACATCCACACGCCCTGGAACACGTCCGTCCAGTAGACCGCGCGCAGGCCGCCGACCATCAAGTGGACGACGGCGACCGTCAGCATGATCAACACACCGACCTCGAAGGGGACGCGGCCCTCGGTCGCCACGTCCATGATGTAGCCGAGGGCCAGCGCCTGGACCTGGATGTAGAGGATCGTGAAGAGCACGGAGACGAGCGCGACCGCGATGCGCACTGCCTCGGACTCGTAGAAGTCGGCCAACAGATCTGCCGGCGTGATGTAGCCGAACGCCTTGCCCAGCGCCCAGATGCGCGTTCCGATGACGTAGGTGGCAGCGCCGACCAGGAGGGTCCATGCGCCGGCCGCCCAGAAACCGATGCCGTGGGTGAAGAAGAAGCCGCCTGAACCGAGGAAGGCGAACGCGGAGTGGAAGGTCGCGACGACGGTCAGGTAGAGGACGACGAAGCCGGTGCGCCGGCCGCACAGGAGGAAATCCTCCATGTCCACCGTCATGTGGCGGTTGGCAACGACGGCGACGCCCAAGGTGATCAGCAGGTAGACGCTGATCAGACTCGTGGCGACGACCCAGGTCTCCATCAGCGGCGTCCAGGCGTCGGGACGGGAGGAAGGGTCCGCTTCATACGCCGCGGCGGTAGGCCCAGATCAGCACCGCGATCAGCGCGGCGTACACGGCGAACAGCGCCAGGTATAGAAACGGAACGCCCAGGACGCTCGGCTCGATCCGGTTCAGCAGCGTGTGGGAAACCGGCGGCATCGCGAGGAGGAAGATCGCTGCGAAGGCGATCGTAGCGATCCAGCCGTCGCGAGTGCGCGGCAGGAAGCGGGAGCGGCGTGGCGTTCCCAAGGGCCCTAGTCCGGGTTCTCGAGGCGGGAGTACATCCGATGTACCTCCACCAGGGAGGGCTTCCGGTCCGGAAACGCGGTATCGGAAAGATCGATCGTCCCACCCACCTCTTCGGCCGGAACTCCGGCCGCATGCTGCTCCGCCGTTCGCTCCCACAGAACGCCGTAGTAGTCCTGCGACTTCTCGATCGAACTCAGGTCGGTGAGCGGCGCGCCATGCCCGGGAACGACGATGTCGAAGTCCAGCGCCTTCAGATTCTGCAGCGTCTCGGGCCACTCGTCGACGTAGCCGTCGCCGAGGAACGACGGCCCGCCGAACAGCATGTCGCCCGTGAACACGAGCCGGTCCTGCGGGAAGTAGACCGCCACGTCGCCGCCGGTATGGGCGCGGCCCAGGAAGATGATCTGGATCTCGCGACTGCCCCGGAACATGGTCATCCGCTCGTGCAGCGTCACGTCGGGCGGTAGCGGAGCGATCTCGTCGAAGTCCGCGGCGTGGGCGGCGAACATCGCGCGATAGGCCTCGAGCCCCTCACGCTCCTCGTCGTCCTCGGCCGCCTCGATCTGCTCCGCGAGTTGCGCCAACCTCGCCGCATTGCCTGCCAGCCCGCTCACGTAGGTCGGCTCCTCCAGCGGCGCGGTCGCCAACTTCATGCGCGTGTACTCGTGGCCGATGATCGGGATGTCCGCGAACTCCTGGTTGCCGTGGGCGTGGTCCCAGTGGAAGTGGGAGTTGATCAGCGCCGTCACGGGCTTGTCGGTGATCGCCTTGATCGAAGCGATGAGTTCGCGCGCCTTGGCCGGCGTGACGTGCGAATCCACCACCACGACATCCTCGTCGTTCACGATCACGAGCGAGTTGCTGTTGAACACCTGCGCCGTGGTCTGCGTGAGGTAGATGCCGTTCCGGACCTCCATGAAGCGGTGGGTGTCCGTGGTCGTGGTCCACTCCTGCGCCCACAGCGAACCCGCCGCAAACACTGTGGCCGCGGCGAGCGCGGCACGAATCGTCAGTCCAACGTGTCTCATGGATCCTCCCTCTCGTGGTCCGCCGACTTCCGGCGCGACGCGTACAATACGCCAACCCGATGGCGTTCTCCGTCCGCCCGCTGCGCGTCGCAGCCAGACCGGCTCTCGCCCTGATCTGCGTCGCTTCAAGAGGTTCCAGGAAACGGCCGCACTTCGCCGAGCGGGAACTCGGCGCAAAGTGGCGGAAGACCAAGGAGAATCTGCCCGGGAACGGCAACGCCGTCCACTTGACCCGGCCTTGGGCGATCTACTCCGTCAAGGTCGACGGCAGGACCGTCGTCGACGCATATCTGGAAAGCCGAAGGCGACGCAGTTCGCAGGAAGAACTGGCGTGGCTGGAGGCCCAGCGCGCCGCATGGCTCTCGGTCTGGGAAGTCGAGGACGTGAATCCGGGAGAGACCGTTGCCTTGCACGATCTGCTCTCGGGCGAACGGGGCATGGTGCGGGAGATCCTGGCCTCCAGGTCGCTCAATCTGCGGGATGCGGTCCTCGCCCGCGTCCTCGATCACGACGGCCTCTCGCTGCTCGCCGGCGTCCACGCGATCCCGCTGCCCCCCTTCGAGGCCGCGGATGTCGTCGACCACGCCCGGGCCCGCCTGAGGCGCAAAGGCGCTGTGCCGGTGGAACGCCTCCGGGATCCAGCCTTCGGGCTGTCCCTGATGCGCTACTGGGAGGAGGCAGTCGAAGAGGTCCGCCTGCGGAGCGCTCAACCCCTGAACTGCGCAACCGGGACGGCGACCTCTTGCTGGTCACGGTGGATCGGTTCGATGTGGTGCGGGGCGCAAGGGAAGAAGTAGAAAACCTGGTAGCCGCACTCGAAGGCGTCGTGCCGGAGTCCGACGACGACGAGCGGGGTGCCTGGGTGTTCCTCGAAAGCGACAACGAAGCGCAGGAAGACGGCCGGAAGACCGTCCTCGGATGGCTCCGGTCCGGCGGCAACCGGCACGACCGCGGCTGGGTCCACTCCTGGACCGGCAACAACGCGGACTTCGCCGCCCGCGACACCCGGTCCACTTCAGCCCCTCAGCCACACCTACGGCCAGCGCGGCGACTACATCGACCTCATCGGCCCGCTGGCCAGCCTCACAGCGTAACGCCGGCGGCGCGACCGCTGCGCGGCGGTGGCGCAGCGGCAGCGGCGGTGGCGGCACCCGCCAGCTTGGAGGTCCGGAGGGAGCGGTCGCTGCTGCCGTCGCCGCTGCCGTCCCCGACGACGACGACGCTACTCGGGCAGCGCGAAGGCGAGTAGTTCGGATTTGCGCGGTGGCAGGCGCTTGGGCCGCGGCCCTGCGTCGACAGCGGCCGTGGCTTCGACGGGTACGCCGGGGCCCGGTCTCTCGCCGCCGCCGGCGACGAGGATGTACTGGCGGCCTTCGTGCATGTAGGTCATGGGACCGCCGTGGAGGCTGCGGTCGACTTTGACCTGGGCGAGGAGTTCGCCGGTCGCCTTGTCGAAGGCGACGAGGTAGCTGCCGTTGGCCGACCGGTCTCCGAGCTCATCGACGATCGGTTCGATGGAGATGATGAGGGTCTTGGTCACCAAGACACCGCCTTCGGTGACGACGCCGTCCTGGGGCGGTGTGCCGAGCCGGCCGGGGTTCAAGTGCTTGATCGCGGGGTGGTCACGGGGCCCCTCCCCCAGCGGAACCTGCCACAGCATCTCGCCGCGGTTCATGTCGAATGCGGTGATCCGCCGGTAGGGTGGCTTGAGCAGGGGCAGGCCCTGGACCAGGGGCATGGCCCGGCGGTTGATCGAGTAGCGCCAGTCGGACCGCGCCGCGTCGGGCGCCGAGAGCGAGATGGCGCCGGGCCGCGTCAGCGAGGGCACGTAGAGGATGTTCGTCTCCGGATCGAAGGAGGCGCCGGTCCAGTTCGCGCCGCCGCCGGGCCCCGGGTTCTGGACGTAGGCGCGCTTGCCGTCCTCGCCGTGGATGATCGGCGGCGTGAAGACCGGGCCGATCACATAGTCGCGGATCACCTTGAGTGCCTCCGCCCGCAGCTCCGGCGTGAAGTCGATCAGGTCGTCGTAGTCGATACCGAGCGTCTCGAACGGCGGCGGCCGCGTCGTGAACGGCTGCGTACGCGAGAGCTTCTCGCCCGGAATCCGCGAGTGGTAGTCCACCGGCGCCTCGACGATCGGCCACACCGGCTCCCCCGTCACCCGGTCGAAGACATAGGTCATCGCGACCTTCGAGACCACCGCTACCGCCTTGATCTCCCTGCCGTCGACCGTGATGTCGATCAGGTTCGGCGCCGAGGCCAGGTCGTAGTCCCAGACGCCGTGGTGAATCGTCTGGAAGTGCCACACGACCTCGCCGTTACGCGCGTCGAGACAGACGATCGACTCGGCGTAGACGTTGTCGCCGTGCCGGTCGCCGCCGTAGTAGTCGTTGGTCGGCGTCCCGAAGGGCAGGTAAACGGTTCCGAGCTCCTGGTCGGCGCTCATCATCGACCACACGTTCGTGTTGCCCATCTTCCGCCAGGACTCGTTCTCCCAGGTCTCGACGTACGGTTCCCCCTCGCGGGGCACGGCGTGAAACGTCCACTTCAGCTTGCCGGTGCGAACGTCGAAACCGCGCACATCCCCGGGCGGATTGTTGTTGCGGAGTGGGAAGTCGAAGACCGTGCCGCCGATGACGATCGTGTCGGCCACGACGGTCACGGGCGCGGTCCAGTTCATGTTGCGGTTCGCGCGACCCGGCAGAAGGCCCTGCATCAGGTCGACGACGCCCTCCTCGCCGAACCCTGGGTCCGGCCTGCCCGTCTCCGTGTCGATCGACACCAGCCGCCCGCCGCGGGTCGCAACCAGGACGCGCTCCGCTTCACCGTCGGTCCAGAACTCGATGCCGCGGATCTGGATCAGCGAACCGCGTTGCCCGACCTCCCAGTCCCTCGGATCGTGCCGCCAAAGCGTCTCGCCGGTCGCCGGATCGAGCGCCGCGACCTGGCCCAGATTGGTCGCGATGTAGACCACGCCGTCGATCATCAGCGGCATGCTCCGGTACGACCCGGGCATCTTGTCGGTCACGTCTCTCAGCAGGAAATCGGCTGACTCCCACCGCCAGGCGACCTCCAACCGGTCGAAGTTGTCCCGGTCGATCTGGTCCAGGGGCGAGTACCGGGTCGAGCCGCTGTCGCCGGCGAAGTGCGGCCACTCCCCACCCTCCGTGCCTCGCTGGGCCAGCGCGGGCAGGGCCAAGACGAGCGCCAGGCCCCAGGGCCCGGCGGTTGTTGTCCACGAAGCGCGCCTCGACATGTTGCAACTCTCCCTTCCACCTTCGGCGCGCGCCGCAAGCGCCTCGCATCGGTTCACCTCATCGTCAGCAGGAATGTCGCGCGATCCTAGCTCGCGCCGGCCGTCAAGGCGCCATCGGCCTCGGACGGAGTCGAGGATCGAACCAGAAGGGCTGGATCGCCCCCGGCCGGATGCGGTCGAAGCTCGGATGAAGCGGATCGATCACTACGTTGCGTTCGAGCGGATTCACCGTGCTCGGCACGACGACCGCCAGGTGCTCGCCGAGCGCGGCGGCCACTTCGCCCAGCTTCAAGGCGCCGCTCCCGAGGTCGACAATCTCGTCGTTCGGAACCTCGAGATCGAGAATCCGGTGCACCGGCAACGCGCTCAGGCGCCGATGATGGACGAGAATCTCCAGCATCGCCAGCGACGACGTCTCACTGCAGTAGACGGCGCGGCGCCCTCGCCGATTCCAGCGCCCTCCGTGGCGGGCGGCGCCGAGGCCGTTCAGCATTCCAGCTACGTCAACTGCATGTTCCGCCTTGGCGATCCGCCAGATCTTCACGTCGGAATGCCATGGGCGAGACGACCGAGCAGGTCGATGACCTCGTTCGCGCCCAGAATCGTTCGCGACCGTTCGAGCGGCGTCTCTCCATCGAAGGCCGGCGCCGGGGACTTCAACCAGTCCACCGCGCTCTGCCGATCCCCATCGAAGTACTCGATCGCCGTGTTGACCACCCGAGCGACGAGCGCGGCCCGGTCCCCCTCGTGGCGACTCAGGGTTCCCTGGGAAAGCCGGCGCAACATCGTCTGACGCGGAATACCCACCGTTCTGGACAGCGCACTGTCCGACAGCCTGAGCGTGCCCTTCAAATCGGCGAGTAGCTCGGCGGATGCCCCACCCCTGATCTCCTCCAGTGTCGGCAGACCGAGAAGCGCGATTCGCGTAGCCATCGGATTCTCCCTTCCAGCGAAACTCGATGCAACGGACCGGGATCGTCCGTATGGGATAGCGAACTGTACCACGCGGACCACGGAGCAACACGCTCCGCCAGCCCGCATCCGGCGCGAGACGTACGGCGCCCGGAATGATGCCGCCCAGGTCACACTGCGTGGCGCGCCAGGCCCCGGATCAGCGTCCGGTAGTAACCTCCGCCGTCGTGACGGCCAACTCCACCACCATCTCCTGGGTCGTCGGCCGCGAAGTGCTCGACAGCCGCGGCAACCCGACCGTCGAAGTCGAAGTGGCGCTCGAAGGCGGCGCCCGCGGCCGCGCCATCGTGCCCAGCGGCGCCAGCACCGGCCGGCACGAGGCGGTCGAGCTGCGCGACGGCAACCCGGCGCGCTACGGCGGCAGGGGCACAACCACAGCCGTCGGGCATGTGAACGGCGAGATCGCCGAAGCGGTCCGAGGGCTCGACGCAGCCGATCAGCCGGAACTCGACCGCGTTCTCGTGGCCCTCGACGGCACACCGAACAAGGGCCGTCTAGGCGCCAACGCGGTGCTGGGCGTCAGCCTGGCGACCGCGTATGCGACAGCCGGCGCCCGGGGGCTGCCGCTCTACGCCTCCGTCGGCGGCGGCGACGCGCGCACGCTGCCGGTGCCGATGCTCAACATCCTGAACGGCGGCCGGCACGCGGCCGGTTCGACCGACTTCCAGGAGTTCATGGTCATGCCCACCGGCGCGGGCTCGTTCGCCGAGGGGCTGCGCTGGGGGGTCGAGGTCTACCACCGGCTGCGCGCGATCCTCCACGAGCGCGGCTTCTCCGTCGCGGTCGGCGACGAGGGCGGCTTCGCGCCGGCCCTGGGCGGCAACGAGCGGGCCGTCGAGGTCATCCTGGAGGCGATCGAAGCGTCCGGCCGGCGCCCCGGCGAGGACATCCAGATCGCGCTCGACCCGGCCACCAGCGAGCTCTACGACGAGGCCACCTGCCGCTACAGCCTGCCGATCGAGGGTCGCGAACTGGAGAGCGGCGAACTCGTCGACCTCTGGTCCGATTGGTGCCGGAAGTACCCGATCATCAGCATCGAGGACGGTCTGGCCGAGGACGACTGGGCCGGCTGGCAGGCGCTCTGCTCCCGCCTCGGCGCCGACGTGCAGTTGGTCGGCGACGACCTGCTGGTGACGAACATCGAGCGCATCGACCGGGCGATCGAAGAACGCTCCTGCAACGCTCTGCTGTGCAAGGTCAACCAGATCGGATCCCTGACCGAGAGCGCGGCCGCGGTCGAGCGGAGCCGCTCCGCCGGTTGGGGCGTCGTCATGAGCCACCGATCCGGCGAAACGGAAGATGTGACGATCGCGGACCTGGCCGTGGCCTGGAACACCGGTCAGATCAAGACCGGCGCCCCCGCCCGCAGCGACCGCGTCGCCAAGTACAACCAGCTCCTCCGCATCGAGGAGCAACTCGGCGGTCGCAGGGTTTACTCCGGTCTGGCCGCCTTCCCGCATCGGCGCTAGGAGTCGGCGCTGCGGGTACGCAGCGCTGTCGCGCAGGGAACACTGTAGGAGCGTGGTCGCTTACTTAGGTCCGCCCTGGGAACGCGGGCATCCTGCCCGCATCCGGCGCAAAGCGCCGGGCCAGGACGGGGAGTTTGTTCCATGCAAGTAGGAACAGCGGTGGTCCGCTGCGCTGCCGCGCAGGGAACGACGCGGCGTCCGGATGCGGGCAGGATGCCCGCGTTCCCAGGGGCTTGTTCCATGCAAGTATTCACAGCGGACCACCGCTGCGGATACTCCTAGCCGCCCGACAGGAACACGACGACGTCGGCGACGTTCGTGCCCGTCGCGCCCGTTCGCAGCAAGGCCTCGGCAGCGTCGAGCGCGCGGTACGAGTCGTTGTCTTCGAGAGCGGCGCGCGGGGCGATTCCGGCCCTGCGGATGCGTGCGACGGTCGATGCGTCGACGATGCCGCCGGCGGCATCGGTGGGGCCGTCGCGGCCGTCAGTGCCGGCGGCGAGGAACACCCAGTCGTCACGGTCGGCCAACGGGCCCTTGACCGCTTCGATGGCGAAGGCCAGCGCCATCTCCTGGTTGCGGCCGCCGCTTCCGCCGCCGCGGACGGTGACCGTCGTCTCACCGCCGGCGACGTAGGCAGCCGGAGGCGTCCCGGCAAAACGCCTCGCCAGTGCCGTCGCGACCTCGCGCGCTTCGCCTTCCAGGGGCTCCGGTTCGATCTCGACGGCCGGACCGCTCGCCGCGGCCATCGCCAAGACGCTGGTCCGGTTGCCACCGACGATCCGGTAGATCGGGCCGTCGAAGACGGGATCACCGGGCTTGGGCGTCTCTTGGACGTCGCCGCCGATTCCCGCCTCCATCCGGGTTCGAACCGACGCCGGGCACGACCGGGCCACGCCGCAACGCTTGAGGACGGCGTATGCATCCGCGAACGTGCTCGGATCGGGCGCCGTCGGCCCGCTGCCGATCACCGACGGATCGTCGTCGATCACGTCCGAGAGGGCGAGAGTGATCACCCGCGCTGGCCGCAATTGGCGCAGCAGACCGCCGCCCTTGGTCGTCGACAGGTGCTTGCGTACCGCGTTCAGCTCGTGGATCGTGGCGCCGCCGCGCAGGAGCAGCCGCGTCACCTCCAGCTTCTCCTCGAGCCCGACGCCCGGCGCCGGCGCCGGCAGCAGCGCCGAAGCCCCGCCCGAGATCAGCACCAGCGCCAGGTCCTCCTCGCCCAGCCTCGCGGAACGGCGCTCGAACTCTCTCGCCGCAGCGAAACCGCGCTCGTCCGGCAGCGGGTGTCCCGAACGGAGCGCCCCGAACCCCGCCGGCCCCACTGCCTCGTCGTGCGTCACGAGCAGCACGTCGGACGGCCGGAGTCGGTGCCCCAGCGCCTGCACTGCCGCCTTCGCCATGCCGAACGCGGCCTTTCCGACCGCCAGCACGGCGGTGCGGCCACCCGCTTCAACGCGCAGGTCGAGTTCCCCGAGCGCCGAAACGGTCGACGCCACCGGATCGGCCGCCGCCACGCCCGCGAGGAAGATCTCCTCCGCACGCTGTCGGAATGCCTCGATCACGCGCCAAGGATACGGCGAGAGCCGGCAAGGTCCTTGCGCGCCGACTACTTATTTGGTACTTTCCATTGCACCAGATCGGACTTGCGCGGAGATACCGGATGAACAGTCGAGACATTCGCGAGGAGCTGAGTCTCCCCGCCATGGACGAGATTCGCGGAGGATCGTGCTCCGCGGGCCTGGTGCGCGAACTGAAGACCGCGCTGGAAGTATCGGACATCGAACTGGCGGGTATCGTCGGCATACCGCGCCAGACGATGCTGCGTCGCCTGCACAGTGGAACGCTCAAGCGCCACGAAGCCGACCGGGTCGTCGCGGTCGCCAGGGCATACAACAAAGCGCTCGATTTCTTCGACCACAAGCACGAAGCGGCTCTACGGTGGATGAAGCGCCCCAACATCGGCCTTGAGGGAGAAACACCCCTGGAACGCGCCGATACCGTCACCGGCGCGAACGATGTCGTCGTGCTCCTCCACCGCATCGAGCACGGCATCCCGCTCTGACCCTTCCAGCCGACTGCCTCGGTCGCCATGCGTCCGCTGCCCTACAACAACGTGAAGCGCGATGAGGGTCTGGAGAGTCGCCAAGGCCGTCCATGCAACCGACCCGCCCACGATGTTGAGCGGCATGGGCGCCGCCCTCAGCGGAGGCCGTTGGAATCCGCCCGGGATGCCCGTCGTCTACTGCAGCGAGACGTCCTCCCTGGCCATGCTCGAGATGCTGGCGCGTATCGAAGACATCTCGGACTCCCCGACCTTCCGGATCCTGGACGTGACGATCCCGGACGACGACGTGGTTGAACTGCCCGCCGTCGAGGCCACGCGAAACGGCCAGCAGGCCGGCGCGGCAGCACTGAATGAACATCTCGCGTTCGCCGTGCCAAGCGTGGTGAATCCGCTGGAAAGGAACATCGTGATCAACCCGCTGCACCGAAGGTTCGGCGCGCTAAAGCCCGGCGAGATTCGGACGTTCCGGTTCGACCAACGGCTGGGCTGATTGCAGGTACTCGGCCTTGCTGTGGTTCAGACAGGTCAGACCGCGCTAGAAGCTTGCAAATCTGGATCACAGGTCCATAATTACAAGGATGAACGAGTCCATGGTCCCCCGACGCCTTCGAGCCCACCTCGAAGACCGCCTGCGACTCTTCCCGGCCGTGGCTCTGCTCGGACCTCGCCAGGTCGGCAAGACGACACTGGCAAGGACGATCGCGGAAAGCGGCCTCAGAGGTGGAACCTCATCGGGGAGGAAGGGCCTCTATCTCGACCTCGAAAGCCCCGTGGACCGGCAGAAGCTGGCCGACCCCGTCGGCTACTTGCGTCAGAAACGCGACCAGCTCGTCGTGCTCGACGAGATTCAACGCACACCGCGTCTCTTCGAGGCGCTGCGCGGCATCATCGACGAGCGTATCCGCGGCGGCGAATCCGCAGGGCAGTTCCTTCTCCTCGGATCGGCGTCGATGGACCTGCTCCGCCAGTCCGGCGAGAGCCTGGCAGGTCGAATCGCCTATCTCGAACTCGGTCCTCTGGACGTTCGCGAACTGAGCGAAGACGAGCAGACAAGGCTGTGGATCCGCGGTGGGTTCCCGCGGGCGTTTCTCGCTTCAAGCGACGCGGACAGCGCCCTCTGGCGCGAGAGTTTCATCACGACCTACCTGGATCGGGACATCCCGGCTCTCGGCCCGCGCATTCCGGCTCAGACGCTGCGGCGGTTCTGGACCATGCTCGCCCACGCCCAGGGCGGATTGTGGAACGCAGCGGCACTGGCCCGAAGCCTCGCCGTCGACGGCAAGACAGTGGCGAAGTACGTCGACCTGTTGGTCGATCTCCTTCTGGTGCGACGGTTGCCGCCGTACCACGCCAACGTCCGCAAACGACTCGTCAAGTCGCCAAGGGTCTACGTCCGCGATAGCGGCATCGTTCATACCCTGCTTCGACTCGATGGCACGGACGATGTGCTCGGTCATCCGGTGGCTGGCGCCAGTTGGGAGGGGTTCGCGATCGAGACACTGATTCGCGCGGCGCCGCAACGCTCGGAGGCGAGTTTCTACCGCACCGCCACAGGAGTCGAAGTCGACCTCTTGCTCGAACTGCCAGGCAACCGGCTCTGGTCCATCGAGATCAAGCGCGGACTGGCGCCGTCCATTGGCCGCGGATTGCGGGTTGCGTTGGACGACCTGAAGCCGGACCGGGCGTTCACGCTGGACGGCGGCCAGGACCGGTACCCGATGGGAGGCGGACTGGAGGCGATCGGTCTGCGAACGCTGGCCGAAGAACTGGCGTCCGCGTGAACCGCCCCATACCTCAGCCTCGCCGGTAGAATGGATGGCCCGACGATAGCCGCCATGGATTCCAGTCAAGCGCCGCCTTCTGTAGCCTGCAGGATCGGCTGGGAGTCCCCGGCGCCGGTCCCGGACGGGTACAGGTTCAACCACTTTCTCGAAGCGGCGAGCGGCCGCCTGTTCGCGCACGGGCTGGAGCTTGCGGCCTTCTTCGAGTCCGGCCAGGCTCCGGCATCCGGCCTGCCCTCGACTCCCATGCCCAGTCCGCTGGAGATCGCCTTCCTGCCGAACATCCGGGCCCAGGTCGCGGCGATGGATCGCTGTTTCCGCCACGCGATCGATGAACTCGGCTACCCCGCCCCCTTCCACTTCGCCTTCGCCTCGAAGGCAAACACGGCCGAGGAGATCGTCCGCTCGACCCTGGCTGCCGGCGCCCACCATGAGATGTCCTCGGACGTCGATGTCGAGATCGCGCGCCGCACGATTCGGGCCGGGCTGCTGCCGCCGGACCGGTTCGTGCTGGCGAACGGCTTCAAGGGGCCGGGCAGCGCCTACGCGCGGAACCTGGTGGCGCTCCGGTCTGAATACCGCCGCCTGATCCCCATTCTCGAGGACACCGCGGAACTGGACACCTTCACCGGCGGCGCCGCGGAGTTCGAGTTCGGCATCCGGCTCAGGCGGCCGCAGGACGAGGACGGCGTCGCCGATCGAGACTCGCGCTTCGGCGTCGACGCGGCCGAGGCGCAGCGCCTCGCTGCGCGGATCGACCGGACGCCCGGCTCGCGCTTCGTCCTGCTGCACGCTATGTTCGGGTCAGCGGGATACAGCGAGCAGGAGTTCGTCGAGGCTCTCGAACCGGGCCTCGACCTCTACGCCCGCCTCGGCCGCAGCCACCCGCACCTCCGCTTCTTCGACTTCGGAGGCGGAGTGCCCGGCAGAACCACGCTTGACCACGACTTCGACTACGACCTCTTCGCTCGCCGGTCGCTGGAAACCGCGACCGCGCTCTGCGCCGCCCACGGCACGAAGCCTCCGGCGTTGATCGGCGAGTTCGGTCGCTACACGGTGTCCGAGCACGCGGCGCACCTGTTCCGCGTCATCGCGGTCAAGGCGAATGGCGCCGAGCTGCCCTGGTACCTGGTCGACGGCTCGATCATGACCTCGTTCCCCGACACCTGGGCCCTGGGCGAGCACTTCATCTGCCTGCCGCTCAACCACCTCGACCGTCCCTTCCGCCGCGTGCGCCTGGGCGGCATCACCTGCGACCGCGACGACGTCTACCCTCCCCGCGGCAGCGCCGTCCCGCTCTTCCTCCCGGACCTGACCGCTGCCGAACTACGCGAGACGCCGCTCCACCTGGGGTTCTTCTCGGTCGGCGCCTACCAGGAGATGCTCGGCGGCGTGCGCGGCAGCAAGCACTGCGTCCTTCCTGAGGCCACCGAGATCCTGATCGACACGGGCGACGACGGTGGCTTCATCTGCGACATTCTCCCCGGGCATACGACCGAGGACGTGCTCCACAACCTGGGCTACGGGCGGGCCGGGCGCGTCGGCGCGCCGCGTACCGCGGCGCCGGTGCCGCTGGCCTGAGAGCGTCCACCATGTCTGGGAACTGCCCGTCACCAGCGGTCGCCCTTGCCCTGGCTCTAGCCCTGGCCGCGCTAGCTGGACCTCTCGCTGCCGAAGATCCGAAGCCGGCCTTCGTCGACCGTGCCGCCGAACTCGGAGTGGACTTCACTCACTTCAACGGCATGACCGGCGAGCTCTACTTCGCCGAGCACATGGGGGGCGCCGTCGCGCTGTCGGACTTCGACGGAGACGGCGACCTCGACCTCTACCTCGGCCAAGGGCACCCGCTGGCGCCACCTGGGAACGCGGGCGTCTCGCCCGCATCTGGAAACGCCAGCGGCCCAATCCTGCGCGACCGGCTGTTCCGCAACGACCTCGATGCCGGCGAACTTCTCTTCACGGACATCACGGACGAGAGCGGCCTCGACGCCAGGGGTTACGCGATGGGTGTAGCCGTCGGCGACATCGACAACGACGGCGACCCGGATCTCTACATCCTGAACCTGGCCGCCAACGAACTCTGGCGCAACGACTCCACGCCGCGCGGGCCCCGCTTCACCAACATCAGCGCCGGCAGCAACGCCGACGACTCCCGCTGGAGCGCCGCCGCCAGCTTCTTCGACTTCGACGCCGATGGCCTGCTCGACCTCTTCGTGGGCAACTACGTCGAGTTCCGGGTCGCCATCCACAAGCAGTGCGCCTCCGCAGAGGGCGTGCTGGACTACTGCGGGCCGAAGGCCTATCGCGCCGAGGCGAACCGCGTGCTGAGGAATCGCGGCGGCGGCGTGTTCGAGGACTGGACCTCACGCCTCGGTCTGGCCGACCTCGCCCGGCCAACCCTGGGGACGATCGCGTCCGACTTCGACGGCAACGGCCTGATCGACATCTACGTCGCCAACGACCAGGAGGCCAACGCCCTGCTTCTCAACCGCGAAGGCGCCCCCTTCGTCGACGACGCGGTCATGGCCGGCACGTCCGTCAGCGCGTCGGGCCAACCGCAGGCGAGCATGGGCGTACTTGCCGAAGACTTCAACGGCGACGGCCTGGTCGACCTCTTTATGACCCACCTCCGCCGCGAAACGAACACCCTCTACCTGAACCTCGGCGACGGCATCTGGGACGACGTCACGCGCACCAGCGGTCTGGGTCGCCCCAGCTTTTCCTACACCGGCTTCGGCACTGCGGCGCTCGACTACGACCTGGACGGAGAACTCGACATCTTCGTCGCCAACGGCGCCGTCAAGCGAATCGAGGAACAGTTCCGGGCGGGCGAATCGCTGCCGCTGCGGCAGACGAATCAACTGTTCCGCGGTCTCGGCAACGGCCGCTTTGAAGAAATCCTGGACTTCGAGCGCCCGACCGTCTCCGAAGTGAGCCGGGGGTTGGCCGCGGGCGACCTGGACAACGACGGCGACAGGGACCTCGTGGTCGCGAACAACAACAGTCCGGCACGCGTTCTCGTCAACGAACTCCGACCGGCGTCGCAAAGCTGGGCCGGAGTCGATCTGCGGCTCGCGGCCGAGAACGAGAACACACCCGGACACCGCGCTCTTGGCGCCTGGGTCGGCGTACGCGACGCCGGGAATGACGCCGTACGCAGTTGGCGCCGCTTTCACACCGACGGCTCCTATGCGGCGGCCAACGATCCCCGCATCGCCTTCGTCGCTGCCGGCGTAGCCCCGACCGTCGTCGTCTCCTGGCCCGGCGGTGGTCGCGAGGTCTTCACTCTCAGCGGCATGGGCCGGTACTTCACCCTGGTCCACAGCCTCGGCGAACCCGACGCCGCGACAACAGGTGCATCGCGGTGAACCCCCCGCGACCTATCGAGGCGGCCACCTTGGCCACGCTCGTCGCGCTCTTGACTCTGCCCCCTCTGCAGGCCCTCGCGCAGCCAGCCCTGGAGTTCCTCGATCAGCCACGGATCGACCACTACGAGAAGTCCGTCCAGGACCAACTGACTGCAGCCCGAAGCCACGCCGACCGCCTGCTCGAACCGCCCGAGTCCGACGAAGCCGAAATGGCGGCCGCCTTCGGCCATCTCGGTCAGCTCTACCTCCTGTACGACTTCATGGGGCCCGCCGCCGCCGCTCTCCGCAACGCCGAAACGCTGGCGCCCACCGACCCACGCTGGCCCTACTTTCTGGCCGTTCACGAGACGTTCGAAGGCAACATCGAGGGGACGGTCGCCGCACTCGACCGGGTTCTTGCACTGGAACCCCGCGACCTCGCGGCACGAACCCGCCGCGGCGACGCCCTGCTCGAACTCGACCGCATCGACGACGCCGAGCGCGACTACGCGCGAATCCTGGAACTCGAGCCGAACCACTCCGCCGCCCGCTTCGGCCTCGGCCGGATCGACTACGAACGCGGAGAGTTCGAGCGCGCGGCCAAACGCTTCGAGACCGCGCTCAGGGGACAACCCGACGGGTCCGCCATTCACCACCACGTCGGGTTGGCGCTCCGACGGCTGGGCCGGCGCGACGAGGCGGCACTCCACCTGGAGCGGAATCAGCATGTTCGCGTCGGTTTTCCCGACCCGCTGTTCGCGGCTCTGCAGCGACTGAACGCGAGTCGCGAGGCGCACTTCAAGCGCGGCACGGACGCAATGCGCCGCGGCGACGCTCAAACCGCGCTGAGCGCCTTTGGCGCCGCGCTCGAGGCCCTGCCCGACGACCCCGTCACCTTGTTCAACGTAGGCATGGCGCTGATCGAGCTCGGCCACAAGGCGGGGGCCGAAGAGCGCATGCGCCGCGCGGTCTACATAGACGACAGTTACCGCGAACCGCACTTCAACCTGGCCCTGATCCTGGCCGAGCGGGGCGACCTGGAGGGCGCCGAACGCCACTTCCGTCGCACGGTCGAGATCGATCCCGACGACCTCGAGGCGCGGGTCCGGCACGCCGACGTACTGACTCGACTTGGCAAGGTGCCGGAGGCGATCGCGCTGCTGGGCGACGTGCTGGAAAAGGACGCGGCGATGCCGATCGCCCAGTTGGCCCTGGGCGCCGCACACCAGGCCGCGGGGGATCCGGAGGCGGCCCGGATCGCCCTGTTCGATGTGATCGAGGCCGCCCCGGGCGCACCGCGGGAACGGGCCGAAGCCCACTACCGTCTGGCGGTTCTCGCCGAGACCGAAGGCGGCGGCGCGCTGCCCAACGAACAGCCGGCCCACGAGGACACCGGCAACCCCGCCTTCCACCTCCAAGAGGCAGTTGAGCTCGATCCCGACTTCGCCGAGGCCCACGCCCTGCTCGGACGCCTCTTGGCGCAACAGGAGCGCTACCCGGAAGCCGCCGGCCACTTCGCCCGAGCACTGACCCGCGATCCGGCGAACGGAGCGTGGCACGGCGCCCGCGCCATGGCCCTCATTCTCGGCAAGCGCTACGCATCGGCCCGCGGAGCCCTGGCCAGCGGTCGCAACGCCCTGGCGAGTGCTGAACGGCAAGACTCCGGTGCGGTGGACCATTTGGACACTCTGCTGGCGCGGCTCCTGGCGGCGAGCCCCGACCCGAGCGTCCGCAACGGCCGCGAGGCGATGGCTATCGCCCAGCGCCTGATGTCGGCACGGCCGACGCTTGAGCACGGTGAGACGCTCGCGATGGCGCTCGCCGAAGTCGGCGATTTCGAGCGCGCCGCGGCCCTGCAGAGGCAGGTGCTCGACGAAGTCAGGAACCGCGGCGGCTCGCCGACTCCGGGTCAGGAACTTCGTCTCCGCTCGTACCAGAACAACGAACCGGTGCGCGAACCGTGGTTCTCGCCCTGATCCCGACTCTCGCGGCCGCGCTCGCGATGGCCGCGGCCGAGGAGGCGGCAAGCGGCGACGGCCTCCGTTTCGTCGACGCCGCCCAAGTCTGGGGCGTCGACTTCCATCACCAGCATGGCGCGCAGGGCGACTACTACATGATCGAGACGGTGGGCAGCGGCGTGGTGGCGTTCGACTACGACGGTGACGGCGACGACGACCTGCTGTTCGTGGACAGCGGCGAGCCGGCGCCCTACGGCGGCAAGCCCGGCCGGACGACCCTGCTGCGGAATGACCTCAGCAACGAAGGTGGCCGTTTCGTCGACGTGACCGAAGCTTCGGGCATACTCCTGGACAGCTACGGCATGGGCGCCGTAGCCGGTGATGTCGACGGGGACGGCGATCCCGATCTCTACCTGACCGCCTTCGGGCCGAATCGGCTATGGCTGAACAACGGCGACGGCGCCTTCGCCCCGCCCCCGGACGAAGGCGTCGCCGCCGACCCCTCCTGGAGCGCCTCGGCAGCCTTCGGCGATGTCGACCTCGACGGCGATCTCGACCTGTACGTCACGAACTACGTCGACTTCAGCTACGACAACAACCAGCTCTGCGGCCAACCGGAACACGGCATCCGCTCCTACTGCCACCCGGATGCCTACGACCCTCTGGCGGACCGCTTCTACCGCAACGACTACCGCGAACAGGGCCGGACCGCCTTCGTTGACGCGACGGCGGAGTTCGGCTTCGGTGACGCTCGCGGCGCCGGTCTGGGTGTCGTCATCACGGACTTCGACAATGACCGGAGGCCCGACATCTACGTCGCAAACGACATGGACCCCAACCTGCACTTCCTGAACCGGGCCACTGCGGAAGGTCTTCGTTTCGAGGACGATGCTCTTCTCGCCGGCACCGCGCTGTCGGACCGCGGCGAGCCCGAGGCCGGCATGGGCATCGCCGTCGGCGACATCGACGGCAACGGTTTCGAGGACCTGATCGTCACCCACCTCGACCGGCAGACCAACGCCCTCTACGCGAACCGGGGCGACGGGCTGTTCCTCGAGCGACGGTTCATCGCCGGCATCGCAGAACCGTCCATGCCCTGGGTCGGTTTCGGAACCGACCTGGCCGACTTCGATCTCGACGGCGACCTCGACCTCGCGGTCGCGAACGGCCACGTGATCCACAACATCACCGAACACGAAGGTTTCGGCGGCGCGGCCTACAAGCAGCCCAACCAACTCCTCGAGAACCTCGGCGGCCGGTTCGTAGAAATCCAGGATAGCGGCATCTCAGCCGTTCGCGTCAGCCGCGGGCTGGCCACCGCCGATTTCGATCTCGACGGCGATCTCGATCTCGTCATCGCGAACAGCAATGACCACGCGGAGGCCTACCGCAACGAGAGCGACCTTCGAGGCGAGGCGATCCAGGTGGACCTGCTCGACACCGGGACACCCAACCGGCGGGCAATCGGCGCGTTGCTTGAGCTTCGGTCGCGGAGCGGCAACCAGCGGCGTGAGATCCGGGCCGGCTCGTCCTACCTGTCCCAGAATCCGCTGACCCAGACGTTCGGCGTGCCACGCTCCGGCAACGCAGACGAGGCCGGCGATACCGACGCGCCCGCCGGAGTCGTAGAGCTCAGGATTCGCTGGCCCAGGCAGGGCAGCCTGCGGCTGCCGGGACTGGCGCTCGGGCAGCGTGTGCGGGTGGTCCGTTGAACACGCCGGCCGAAAGCAAGCGGGGCGCCTGCACGGCGCGTCTGGCAGCGGCCGGCCTGTCCGGCATGGCGGCTCTGGCGACTTCCGCTGCCGGCGGCGAAGTCACCTTCCGAGAGGTCAGCGTTGCCTGGGGACTCGACTTCAAGCACAACGCCGGAATCTCGGGCCGGATGTACATGGTCGAGACGATGGCAGGCGGGGTCGTGCTCTTCGACTACGACGGCGACGGCGACGACGACGTCTTCTTCGTCGATGGAGGGGTCCTCCCCGGATACGACGGTCCGCCGCCGCGATCCCGGCTGTTGCGCAACGACGCGGGCGCCGGTTCCCCGCGTTTCGCCGATGTGACGGGCCCAGCCGGCATCGACATCGGCGGCTACGGCATCGGCGGCGCCGCGGGCGACATCGACGGCGACGGCGACTTCGACCTCTACGTCACTGCATTCGGCAACAACGAGCTCTTTCTGAACCTGGGCGACGGCAGCTTCCGGGCCGCCGGCACGGAGCGAGGCGTCGACGATCCCCGCTGGAGCGCCTCGGCCGCCTTCGGCGATGTCGACCTGGACGGCGACCTCGACCTCTACGTGGCGAACTACACCGACTTCTCGGTCACGAACCACAAGTTCTGCGGCCTTGGCGCCTCAA
This sequence comes from Candidatus Multivorans sp., assembly GCA_965222875.1. Taxonomy (GTDB): domain Bacteria; phylum Acidobacteriota; class Thermoanaerobaculia; order Multivoradales; family Multivoraceae; genus Multivorans. The sequence continues at coordinate 726,768 of CBDCVC010000002.1, forward strand.
ACAAGAGGTCGGACGGCGACACCGGCAAGCCCGAACGCGGCTACTGCCACCCCGACATGTACAACGGCGTGCCGGACCGCCTCTACCTCAACGACAGCAACGGGTACTTCGTCGACGCGACCGCCGCCAGCGGCCTCGACACGGTCGCCGAGGCAGGCCTCGGCGTGGTGATCGGCGATCTCGACGGTGACCGCTGGCCCGATCTGTACGTGGCCAACGACAAGGATCCGAACCTGCTCTTTCGCGGTCTCGGCGGCGGCCGGTTCGAGGACGAGTCGCTGCTCTCGGGCACCGCCTATGACCGAAGCGGCAACGCGGAGGCCGGGATGGGGGTCGAGCTGGCCGACCTCGACGGCGACGGTCTGCAGGACCTGGTGGTGACCAACTTCGCGCTCGAGACGAACGCCTTCTATCGCAGCGCCGGTGCCGGCGTCTTCCTCGATCAGCGCTTCCCGTCCGGTCTGGCCCAACCATCTCTGCAGCGCCTGGCTTTCGGCGTCAACGCCCTGGACGCCGACCTCGACGGTGACCTCGACCTGTTCGTGGCCAACGGCCACATCCAGCCGGAGGCCGCGCGCATCGGCGAAGTCGGCGCCTACGAGCAACCGAACCAACTGTTCGAGAACCTGGGCGGTGGGCGCTTCCGGGAGCGGCGCGATGTCGGTCTCGACGCCGTGCGCACCAGCCGCGGCTCGGCGGTCGCCGACCTCGATCTCGACGGCGATCTCGACGTGGTGGTCGTCAACTCGAACCAGCTATCCGAAACGTACGAGAACCGGACTTCCGGGAGGTGGCTTGCGTTCGGCTTCTCTTCGCACAACGGGAGCGGCCCTGGAACGATCGGCGCCCGAGTGGTCCTGGCGGCAGGTGGAGGGACGCAGATTCGAGAAGTGCGGGCGGGCTCGTCCTACCTGTCTCAAAGCACCCTGACCCTCTTCTTCGGACTCGGGAAGCAGGAACGTGTCGAACGCCTGACCGTGCGCCAGCCGGCCGCGGTGAAACCCCTCGTGCTGCGCGACCTGCCCGCCAACCGGCGCGTTCGGCTGCAGAGATAGCATCGCCGCATGAACCCTCCGGTCCTTGTCGCCACCTTTGTGGTTTTGGCGTCACACGCCGCGATGGGGACAGCGGCGCCACGCCCTGCTCAGCAGACCGCCCCCGTCCCGGAACTCCCCCCAGCCATGGCCGAGGCTCTGGAGCTCGCCGGCGCCGGAGACCTGGCCGGCGCCATCGCCCTGGCGGAGGCGCTCTGCGCCGAGGACGACGCACCGGACGCCGCCTTCGGCCTGCTCGGCAGTCTGCACGTCGAGGCGGGCAACATGGAAAGGGCAATCGAGATCCTGGCGCCGCTGGCGGCCCCCGACCCGGCCGATCCGGGCGTGCTCTACAACGCCGGCCGTGCCGCCGAAGCGCTCGGACGGCTCCAGGCGGCGGGCGTCTACTACCGGCGCTCCGTGGCGATTCAGCCCCGCTCGCCGGCACTGCGCTCGCTCGGCATGCTGCTGGGGCGAGTCGGACAACCGGCCGAGGCCTACGCGTTCCTGCGACCCTGGACCGCGGCCAACCCGCAGGACCACGAAGCCCGGATGGCGGCGGCGGCAGGCGCAATCGCCCTCGAGCGGACGCCCGAAGCCGAGACGTTGCTCGAAGGACTGAGCGGCGACGATCCCGGCCTCAAGATGCTCCGAGCGCAGGTCCTGCTTCAACAAGCGGACCCCCGGGGCGCGATCAACGAACTGCGTCTTCTGGCCGACGAACCTCCTCCCGGCATCGACGGCCCCATCCGGCGCACTCTCGCCCGCGCCTACCTGGTGGTCGGCGACGCAGATGCCGCTCTCGGCCAAATCGAGGCCGCCCCGACCAGCGGCCCCGAGGATGCGGTCCTGCTGGCGAGCGCCTACTTTCAGGCAGGCCGCCTGCAGGAAGCGATCAAAACGCTGGCGCCGTTCGCCGAACCGCTGCCCAACAACCCGCCGCCGGAGAACCCGCCTGCTGTGGCTCGGGACATCGTGCTCGAGTACGGCCGCTTCCTCCATTCGGACGGCGAGGCCGAACGCGCGGTGCCCTTCCTGCGTCTGGCCACCGAACTCGAGCCGGACACTCCGGACGCCTACCAGGCGCTCGGACAGGCGCTTGCCGCGAGCGGCGAGCGCGAAGAGGCACGGGAGGTGCTGGAGCGCTTCCAGACGCTGTCGCGGGCAGCAGGCAACGAGGTCGCGTCAGTCAACCGGATGCGGCGCGACATCGCCGACCCGACCGGCCGCGAGGTGCGTGAAGCCCTGGAACTGGCCACTGCTGGCGACATCGAGGCGGCACTCGGCATTCTCGCCCGCGAGGCGCAGTTGGCGCCGACCGACCCCCGGCCCGCCTATGCCGCGTCCTCCATCCTGCTGGGCGCCGGCCGCAGCGAAGAGGCACTGACCGCGGCCGACCAGGCGCTTGTCGCCGCGCCTGGGCGTGCCGACGGTCTGTACCAGCGGGGCGCCGTGTTGATGTCACTCGAGCGTCTGGTCCAAGCCGAGGAGATGTTCCGTCAAGCCCTTGAGAACCAACCCGGGCATCCGGCGGCGCTGTCCGACTACGCCGTCCTGCTGATGAGCAGCGACCGCAACGAGGAAGCGCGCAGGCTCCTCGAACGGTTGCTCGAGATCCGACCCGACGACGCGCCGGCCCGCAACCATCTCGAACGTCTCGGTGGCGCTCCGAGCGCTGAGGACAACGACGACCGCGCCTGGGCGCAGATCGGGCGCGAGCAGATGCGTGGTCGCAACTTCCAGGCGGCCGAAGAGCCGCTCCGCCGCGCCGTTGCTCTCGATCCCGTCGACGCCTCCCTGCGCCTCGACCTCGCGTCCACGCTCTGGGAGAACAACAAGCCGTCGGAAGCCGTGCTACAGGCCCGCGAAGCGGTTGCGCTCCTGCCGGCCTCCGCGGCAGCGCACCGGCTGCTCGGCGGTCTGCTGCTCTGGCGCGGCGCACACCTGGAGGCGGCTGAGTCCCTGGAGCGCGCGGCGACGCTGACCGAGCCGGACGCAGCGCTGCTGATCGAACTGGGCCGCGCCTGGGACGGCGCCGCCGGCGAGGCGACGGCTTCAGAAGGACAACACCGCCTCACGCGGGCCGAAGCCGCGTACCGCCGGGCGGTCAGCCTCGCGCCCGAGCACAGCGAAGCGGCCTACGGTCTGGCCCAGGTACTGAGGCACTTCGGCCGGGACGAAGAGGCGGCAGCCCAGATGGAGCGCTACCAGCAGCTCTACCGCAGCGACGAGGAGGACACCCGCGAGGGTGGACTGGAAGCGGCAGAGCCCCCGGAGGACGGCTGACCTAGCCGCTACAGGCCTCGCAGCAACGACCGCGCCACCGCAAGATCCGCTGCATGGCGCCCGCCGAGAGCCGGCGCGGACGCCTCCCGGACGAACCGCTCCAGCGCCGGCCAGGCGATCTCCCGGCGTCCGCTCCGCGCAGCCACGCTCCCCAGGTTGAACAACACGCCGAGGTCACGCGGATCAAGCGCCACGGACTGCTGCCAGACCTCGATCGCCTCGTCCGTCCGTCGCTGCTTGAACAGCGCTATCCCCAAGTAGTTCCAGGCCAGCGGCATCGCCGGGTTGAGTGCAAGCGCCGCGCGCGCTTCACGCTCGCAAAGCGGCCACTCTCCGGCGTGGAGGGCCGCAAGGGCCAGATTCTGCCGCGCCTGCGGGTTCCTCTCGTCAAGCTCAATGGACCGCAGCAGGATGTCCCTGGCACGATCGGTCTCCCCCGACTCGGCAAGGACCAAGCCGAGCACGTTCAGCGCGTCGGGATCTCTCGATCCGGCATGGCGTTCCATCAACCGCACCGCATCCTGCGATTGCCCCACCTGCGCCAGAGTCAGCGCCAACTGCCGTTGCAGGAAGGGGGACGCCAGACCCCGCCGCTCGGCGTCGATCATCAGACGCAGCGCTTCCTCGATCCGCCCCTGATCCAGCAGAACCTGCGCCAGATTCGAGTATCCGAGGCCCATCTGCGGTCGGCGCTGGATCGTTCGCCGGGCGAGGTTCTCGGCCTGATCCAGGCGGCCATCCTGGTACGCCTCCGAGTAGTCCTGGATCATCCGATCGAGGTCCACCAGGACCTTGGGGTCGTCCTCCTCACCGTATGACTCCGGCAGGAGGCTGCCGCCCGAGGAACTCAGGTAGCCCAGACTCTGAAGCGCCCGTCGCTCGTCCTCGCTGACGGTGCCCACCACCGGCGGCCACTCCGATTCGACCGGCAACAAGGCCGCCAACTCGGCCGCGGTCATCGTCTCCGCGGCATGGAGATTGCGAACCTCTGCCGGGTCGGCAGCGAGGTCGTAGAGTTCGGGGCGCGGCAGCGAGATGTACTTCAGGATGCGGGTTCCGGCCTCTCCGCCGGTCCCGGCCTTCCGCTCGGCAATTACGCCGCGCAGGGGCGCCCAACCACGCTGAAGGTTGGAGCGCAACGCCTCGAAGTAGGTCACGTCGGGTGTACCGGGTCGACTTCCGTCGCCCGGCGCTCTCCAGAGACTGCGGCCAGCCATACCGGGAATCGCGGAGACTTCGATTCCTGCCGCTTCCAGCATCGTCGGCAACACGTCGATGTGGCCCACGGGCGTATCGATCCGGGCGGCGGTCAGCGCTTCGGCCCACAAGACGAGGGGCACGGCAAGCGTAGTCTCGTACGCGAAGAGGCCGTGCGTCTCTTCACCGTGATCTCCCAGACCCTCGCCGTGATCCGAGGTGACGACCACGAGCACGTCCGGGCGCCCTTCGCGGGGCGCCACCGCCTGCACCAACCGGCCCACGTAGTCGTCGGCCGCCGCGACTTCGCCCAGATAGGGCTCTTCGGCGAAGCGGGCCGAGAACGGGGCAGGCGGCTCGTGTGGGACATGGGGCTCGTACAGATGGACCCAAAGGAACCTGGGTTCGCCCTCGTGCTGCCCCCACCAGGCGGTCGCCGCGGCAACAACCTCGGCGCCACTGCGCTCGGCGACGGCGAACCCGCGTGTAGACCCCTCGGGATAGGAGTCGTCGTAGACCTCGAAGCCGCGGTCCAACCCGTAGCGTGCGTCGAGCGGGAACGCGGCGACGAATGCGGCCGTCCGGAAGCCGGCGTCGGCAAACGCCGCTGCCGCGGTCGGGACGGACTCCGGCAATACGAAGCCGGCGTTGTCGCGCACTCCATGCTCATACGGCAACCGACCCGTGAGCAGGTTCGCGTGCGAAGGCAGCGTCATCACGCTGTGCGCATGAGCCCTGTCGAATACCCAGCCACCCGCCGCCAGACCATCCAGGTGAGGGGTCTCCGCCGCCGGGTTGCCCGCGAAACCAAGCGCGTCCGCGCGGAGGGTGTCGATCGTCACCAGGACGACATCGCTCGCGAAACCGGGAACGGGCGCCTCAGGCCAGCGAGTAGCCTCCCCAACGACCGCCGACTCTTCGTGGCCCTGCCCCGGCTGGCAGGCCACCAAGGCCGGAACCGTCAACAGGAGGGCGGCCGCTGCCTGCCGGGACCGCTCGCTCAGAGCGATTCCAGGTACTCCGCGAACTGCTTCGCCTCCTCGGCCTTCGGATCGTCAGGCGCCAGCTCAATGAGTCGGCGGAAGTCGGCGGCCGCGGCCGCATTCTGGCCCGACGCCATGTTCGCCAAGCCGCGGTAGTAGTACGCATCTCCCCACTCGGGCGACGCCTCGATCGCGGCGTCGAACTTGGCGCGGGCGCCCTCGAAGTCGTCCTGGTTGTAGAGCTCGACCCCCTCGCGCAGCAGAATCTCGGGGTCTGCGCGCTGATCCTCCGGCATTCGCTCGATGTACGCCTGCGCCTCCTCGGAGCGGCCCAGCGCCGTCAGCCGCCGGCTCATGAGGCGCAGCGCATCCACGTTCGTGGGCGCGTAGCCGAGTGCCTGCTCCAAACTCGCCAATGCCTCGTCGTCGCGCTCCAGACGCGCCTGGTTCTGAGCGATCGTAACCAGCACCGCCGCCTTCGCGCCGTCCGACAGAGCCGGCAACGCCTCGGTGAAGGCCTGAATCGCGCCCTCGAAGTCCTGCTCACCGATCAGCGCATTGCCGCGTTCCAGCAGTTCGCGCGCCGCCTGAGCTGCCTCGCTGTCGTCCAGTGCCGCCGACTCGCCGGTCGATGCCTCGCCCGGCTCCAAGACCGTCTTCAGAAAGACGCGGTCCGAGGCAGTCGCGTACTCGTTGACATGCGTCATGTGCTCGGTGGGTATGAAACCCGGCTTCGCCACGAACACCTTCCAACCGCCGCCGGCCAGCCCGGCCCGCGCCCAGCGACCCTTCTGGTTGGTCAAGAACTCTTCCGGACCGGTACCGTCCAGGGTCAACTTGACGCTCGCCCCTGCAACGGGCGCACCGTCAGGATCCTGAACGGTGCCGCTAAGGCGCCCCCGTCCCGCCCAGGCCTGGGCCGAGACCGCCGCCGCCAGGAGAATGCCGGCGACGAGCGCGCCGGCGACACGGGTTCGATAGCTCATGAGTCCTCCACCCTTGGTTAGGAGACCGCCGATCTGCCCGTCCATGCTACTACCGCAACGGGGCCTGAGAGGCTGGAGTCCGTTGGAATCCACCAGCCACAAACAAAAAGGCCGGGGAAATCCCCGGCCCTTCTCGTTTCTTCAGCTCATGGCGTAACTCATGCCATGCGCCTCCTGCTCCCGGCCTACTTCCAACTCAGACGCACACCCACGCGGAAGATGCGCGGTGAGATGTTGTCGTCCAGGTTGCCGCCGTTGGTCGCATCCGCGCGAAGCAGATACGACAGGCCCGTGCCCTCGTTGGTGATGTTGAAGGCATCGATGCCGAACGTCATGTTGACCGGACCGTTCAGGGCGATCTCCTTCTCGATCCGGAGATCGACCGTCTCGACATCATTGAGCCGGAGCGAATCGTAGTCCGACACAATGTTGAGGTTCGCGTTTCCCGTCAGGGGCAACCTTTGACGATGATGGTAGGCGACGGGAGAACCCTCACGCCCGGTGAGGCTCGCCGACACGTTGAATCCCCACGACCGATCCGGCATCACCTGGTACATGCCGTTCAAGCTGTACGTCCAGCTCGACTGCAAGTAGCGGGCGCCCTTGCCGGAACCGCTTGAGGATGTCATGTAGAGATCACCGTCGGCACAGCCGCCGGCGCCAACATTCCTACTCGCGTGCTCGTAGTAGGAGTTCGGTACGCGGCACGTGGTGTCGCCGAACTGGTAGAACCCGCGGGCCATCCATTTGTTGGCGAGTCTCTTGGTGAAGCTCAGCGAGTAGCCCATGTAGTCGCGGCCCCGGTCACCGTTGGTCACATAGTCACCGCCGGTCCAACTCAGACCGGGAGTGGTGAGTCCGTAGTAAGGAACGCTGTAGCTGCGGTTCGTTCGCGGCAAGGTGCCGGTCAGCGTACCGAGCTGCGAGTAGTCGCTGGCGTTCGGAATCCGGACCGTGCTGCCGTCGTCGAGCAACAAGTACCCGTCGAGGAGTTCGGAGACTTCCCGCGACGTAATGGTGAACGAGACAACGAACTCCGGCAGGAACGCATGTTCAATCGCTGCCAGGATCTCCCGGGTGACCGGCGCCTGCAAGCCGGTATCCGTGCGATCTACGACCAGATTCGGGTCGGTCGGGTCGAAGCCGTTGGCGTACTGGAACGCCCCGGTGACGGAATCGAAGTAGGCGTAGACATCACCAAAGGGTGATCGCCTGGTGACCCAGCCCGAACCGAGTTGATCGGCGAACTGCGAGATACTGGCCCGAACGAGAGTCTTCCGCTGCTCACCGAGGGCATAGGTGGCGCCAACTCTTGGCACGACCGAATCCCAGTTGAAGCCCGCGACAGAACCGGGGAAGTTGTTTTCCGGGAAGATTCCCTGATAGATCGCCACCGGATGTGCCGGTCGCTGGAACGCCTGGTTCTGACCACTCTGGTCGTCATAGCGCAGGCCCACGTTCAACGTCGCCTTGCCCAGGGAAATGGTGTCCTGCGCCCAGATCGACGTGTACTCGGAGACCGCGATGCCGGTCTGACCTCGGTGGGCCACCGACTGACCCCAATCGGTGTGGAACACGTCGCGAGGGCCCCAGGCAAAGTCCGAGTTCTGCACGAACTCGCGGAAACGGCCGCCGACCTTCAGTTCGTGGTTCACCGCAGCGCCGGTGGTGAAGAAGTACGAAGCGTCGACCTGGTAGGAGTCGAACGGTCGCGAACTCCCGCCCGAGAGGAAGTTGTCCTGCCAGACACCAGCCGCATACCGGGGATCGAGAGCGTTCGAGTCCAGCCCGTCCCCACTGGACAAGGTGCCGCGAGACAGCAAAGCGAAACCGAAGTCGCCGTGCGAGTACGTACCGGTCAGGAAGAAGTTCGACGAGAACACGTGCGTGTCCTCCAACCGGTACTGCGCCGAAGGGCCGCGCTGATTCCAGGTCGTCGCCGGCGGCCGCGAGGTGCCTCCGCCGCGCCCGAACTTCAGCTTGTCGCCGTTGTTGAACGAGGCGACAGCCGAGTTCGCCGCCGCTGGTTGGCCGTTCACCTTGATCGCCGTGTTCTCGAGGATCGTGTCGTCGGCTGTACCGGCCGCATTGTTCTGCTTGATGTCGTTCTGGCCCCAGCTTCCCCAGAAGAAGAGACGGTCCTGGACCGCCGCGCCGCCGGCCTCGAAGCCGATGTCCTCTATCTTGCGGATCTGGGCGCCGGCGATGGAGGTCTGGAAGTTGGACTTGTACAACTCGCCTTCGATGTTCGGCTCCGCCTGCTTCAGCGCACCGCCGAAGTAGCCGTTGGCCTGAGTGTTGTAGAACCGGGTCGAACCGCGGAACTCGTTGCTGCCCCGCTTGGTCACCAGGTTCACCTGGACACCGGCGCTGTTCTTGGTCACATCCGAGCCGCCGGTCGAGAACGACATCTCGGTGAACTGGTCGAAGTCGTAGTAGGTCGGCGAAGCGCCGGTGGCCGCCATGTCGGTGATCGACGTGCCGTCCAACTGGAAGTCGTTCTGGTTGCCACTGACTCCCGGAGCGCGGAACACGGACTGCTGTCCCGACTCGGAACCGCCGACATTCACCCGGTCGACGAGCACGCCCGGCGTCTGCGAGAGCAGGGCCCAAGGGTCGCGGGCGGTCGGTATCTTCTCCAACTCGACCTGGCTGACGTTGGTGCCCGTCGAGAGCTTGCGCTCGTCGAGCAGGGGACTCTCCGAGGTGACGGTGATCGTTTCCTCGAGCGCCGCGCCCAGAACCAGGGGAAGGTTGGTGTTGCGGCCAAGGGCGACCACGGCATCTGGAAACTCGAGGCCGCCGAAGCCGTCGAGCTCCGCCGCCACGTTGTAAGCGCCCGGATCGAGGGCGAGGAAGCGGAAGGCGCCCTGGCCATCGGTGAACTGTTCGCGAACCGCGCCGATCCCGCTAACGGTGATCTTCACGCCTGGCAGTGCGGCGCCGGATTCATCCGTCACCGTGCCATAGAGGTTGCCCGTCGGCGATTGGCCCCAAGCCAAGCCTCCGACGAGCAGACTGACGACGACGCTTAGCGTCAAAACGAGGCGTCTGCTCATACCTTCGATTCTCCCTCCGAGGTGATTGTGCGAGAGGTCCGGGTGCGGCTCACACCGCGTCTGGCGACCTCCGCTGGTATCAAGGAGCCTCTGGGGCTCCCCAACAACTGCCTATGCCTACCTGTCTCTCCACCGCAAGGCATGTGCCAAAACGGCTTCGAGCCGGCCAATGCCGACGGTGGGCGCAAACCCGCGTCGATGCGAGACAATCTGGATGCCCCGAGCGCGCGCGACGCCAAAACGGCGCGATGACGCTTGCGGGCGAATCCAATAAACTGCTCCATATCCACTATTCTGAAGATACTCCCAACGCTGCCCTTGGCTTCTGGGCTTCCCGTGTCCCCGCCGTGACTCGTCATCAGACTGTCATCTGGCGGGTAGTGACATGAACGATCCGACGGCGAACACCCGGAAGCGGCGCAGATGTGACCGGCGGATGACCGCCAGCCGAACCTGACCGTGACGAGTGCAAACTCCAGATCAACCTGTCGAGTCCCTGAACCGTACAGTAGATTGACTAGGATGTCCACGATCCCGCGCGACGCCGACATCCCAGTTCGCCTGCAGCGGCTCATGAACCGGCACTCTCCAGCTTCCCGACCGACCGGATACGGACGTTCCGGGCGCACACTGGCTGTGCCGCCGGTGGCCCCGTCGCCGGTGGCGCTGCTGCCCGCGGCGCTGCTTGCCCTGACCGCGGCCTGCAGCGGCTTTGTGCCCTTCGACGGCGCCCAGACCTTGGCGCCCGAGTTTGAGCGCCGCTTGGGCGGTAGCTGGCAGGATCAGGTGGTTGTCCCCTTCGCCATCGACGAGCAACTGCGCGAGGCGGTAGACCAGCGGGTCAACCCGGCCGGCAGTCAGGCCCGCCGGCGCGACGCGGTGCTCGACTTCGTCTTCGGATCGGTGGACCTGCAGTACGAACTGACTCCGACCCGAACCGCGGCGCAGACCTTCGTCGCCGCCCGCGGCAACTGCCTCTCCTTCGTCAACCTGTTCGTGGCGGTCGGCCGCGAGCGGCGGCTGAACCCCTTCTTCGTCGAGGTCGAGGACTACCAGCGCTGGAACTACCAGGACGGCGTGGTGGTGAGCCGCGGCCACATCGTCGCCGGCATGTATGTCGACGGCGAACTGGCCACCTACGACTTCCTGCCCTACCGGCCGAAGTCCTACCGCGACTTCCAGCCGATCACCGACCTCGCCGCCACCGGCCACTACTACAACAACCTCGGCGCCGAGGCGTTGATGGCGGACGACCTGGACGCCGCCGAGCGCTGGCTTGAGATCGCCATCCGGCTGACGCCGGACTTCGACAAGGCGATCAACAACCACGGCATCGTGCTGCTCCGCCGCGACCGTCCCGGCGAAGCGGTGCGCGTCTATGAACAGGGCTTGGAACTCCATCCGGAGAACGTGCCGCTGCTGACGAACCTGGTTCGCGCCTACCAGCTCCAGGGCGAGAGCGAACGCGCCGGCGAGCTGTTGGACACCCTGGAGAGCATGAACCAGGCCAGTCCGTTCTTCTATGTGTATCGAGGCGACGCCGCGCTGGCGGCGGGCGATGCGGTCGCCGCGCTCGACTACATGCGCCGCGCGCTGCGCGTCGACTCCGAGATTCCCGAGGTCCATGTCGGGCTGGCCCGGGTTTACCTGGCGACCGGCAAGGTGCGCGAAGCGAAGCACCATGTGGAGCGGGCGCTGAGGCTCGACGCCACCCACGAGGAAGCGCGCAAGTACGCGGCGCTGATCGAACGTGGAGCGCCGTAGGCGCCTGTTAGCCTTACTGCCAACGATGCCCCGGGACAGGACAACCTAAGGTCATGACACCCGCAGCGGCGTTTCCGCCCCTTTATCCGCTCGGCCCCAAACCGCTCACACGGGCCATGCTCGCGTGCGCCGCGACGCTGGCGCTCGCCGCTCTGGCGCCGGCGGCGACGCTGGCGGCCGCCCAGGAACCGCAGGACCTGCGGCAGTTCGAGGACCGCGCGTTCGTGTTCGAAGTGCAGGTGCCGGTCAATGTCGTCGCCCGCAGCGGCGAGGCGATCCGGGGTCTCAGCCGAGCGGACTTCCAAATCCTCGACGACGGCAAGGCCCAGGACATCACGGGCTTCCGGATCGTCGATCTGGAACTGCTCGCGCCGGACGAGCGCCGCGTGATCGAGACCGACTACGGCATCCCGCCCGCGGCCCGCCGCCACTTCCTGTTCCTGTTCGACCTCTCGTTCTCGGCGCCGGCCGCTGTCGCCAGGGCGCGCGCCGCCGCTCAGGACTTCGTGCTTTCGGAGATGCACCCAACAGACCTGGCGGCGATCGCGGTCCACACCGTCGAGTCCGGACCGCAGTTGCTGATCACCTTCACTCCCGACCGGACGCAGTTGGCCCGCGCCATCGCCACCCTGGGCAACCCCCGGCTCCTGCACCTGGCAACGAAGGACCCGCTGGGCTTCATGATCGACGCTCCGGGACCGAGCGCCTCGGCGGTTCTCGACACCGGCGGCGTCAACCAGGAGATCATCGACATGGGGCGCGATGTGGACGCCTACCTGCGAGTGATCGGCAACGAGATGGCCAAGTACGAGAGGAGCCACGCCCGCGGCCAGATCTCGTCCTGGACGCACTCTCTGAGGCAGATGGCGCGCATTCTCTCCAGCGTCGAGGGGCGCAAGCACGTGGTTCTGTTCTCGGAGGGCTTCGACGGCCGGCTGCTGTTCGGCCGCCAACCGGACTTCTTCGACCAGGATATGCAGCGCGAAAACCAGGCGATCGAGACGGGCAACTTCGCCCAGGTCGACACCGACAACCGCTTCGGCAACACCCAACTCCAGACGCAGGTCAACTTGATGCTGAACGAGTTCAAGCGGGCGAACGCGGTGATTCACGCCGTGGATATCTCGGGCCTGCGGGCGGATCTGCCGGAGGAGAACCGGATGCGCACCGTGGGGCGCGACGCGCTGTTCTACCTCGCCAACGAGACCGGCGGCCGCCTGCACGAAGACGCGAACGACTTCGGCGCCGAATTGGGCGAGGTGCTGGAGTCCTCGACGGTCACCTATCTTCTGGCCTTCCAGCCTTCCGAACCCGGTGAACCCGGCGATCTACGGCGGATCAAGGTGCGCGCGCGGGCCCCGAAGGGCGCGCAGATCTCCCACCGCATGGGCTACTACACGCCACGGCCCTTCGGCGACCTGCATCCGATGGAGAAGCGCCTGCTGGCCTCCGATCTGATCGCCGCCGCCACCGCGAAGAATGATCTCAAGATCGACGTGTTAGCGGCGCCATTCCGCGGCGGCAGCAACCGGGCATACATCCCGGTGATCGTCGAGATCGGCGGCGAAGGACTGCTCGCCGGCCACAAGCCGGCGCAGTTGCCGGTCGAACTCTACGCCTACGTCACCGACGGCAAGGCGCAGATGCGGGACTTCTTCAGTCAGGTCATCACCCTCGACCTCGCCGGCCGGGAGGACGCCTTCGCCAACACCGGCCTCAAGTACTACGGCCATCTCGAACTCGAACCGGGCGACTATCTGCTGCGCGTCCTTGCCCGCAACGGCCTCACCGGCACTACCGGCGTCGAAATGGTCGAGTTGCGGGTGCCGACCTTCGAGACCGGCGAGCCGGCCCTGCTGCCGCCGTTCTTCCATGAGGCGCCCGGAAGCTGGTTTCTGGTCCGCGAGCAGGCGGCCGATCGATACGCCAAGACCACGGTCTACCCGTTCACGGTGAACGGCGAGCCCTACGTGCCGTCCGCGGCGCCCCTGGTGCAGCGGAGCGGCGACGACGGCGGCGCCGAGATCTGCCTGGTGGGCTACAACCTCGGCCGCGGCGACCTGAACCTGGAGGCCACGGTGACGGACCTTAGCGGCGAAACGATGGCAGGAGGCGCGCTCAGCCTGCGCGAGCGCACCGTGACCGGAATTCCTGGACTCGACAAGATCGTCGCCGCCTTCAAGCCCACCGATCTGCCGGCGGGCGACTACACTCTGAGGGTTGCCGTGACCGACCCGGCGACTCAGGCCCGGCCGGCCAACTCGATCCCGCTGAAGGTGCTGAACTGAATCCGAGCCGAATCGGGTTCATCGGATCCGATCATCAAAGCTCTGCCCCGTTGGACAAGGAGCCCCTGGAATGAAGAACCGCAGGCCCCCCGACCGTCCGTCGACGACTTTCACCGCCGCCCTGTGCGCCGCCGCCCTGCTGTTGACCACTGCCGCCGCGGCCGAGGCGCAGCGTGGCCGCAAGCAGAAGCAGGCCCAGTTCAGCGGTTCGACCACCGTCACCGTGGTCGAAGTGCCGGTCCAGGTCAACAGCGGCGGCAATCCGCTGCGCGATCTCGGCCCAGAGGACTTCGAACTCCTCGACGGTCGCAAGCCGGTCCGTATCACCGGCTTCGAGATGGTCGACCTGTCGACAGTGGAAGGCAAGGCCACGGACAAAGCGGTACCGGTAGCCGCACGCCGGCACTTCCTGTTGCTGTTCGACCTCTTCTTCACCACTCCCGACTCCATCGGCCGCGCCCAGCAGGCAGCCGCCGACCTGGTGCTGCGGCAGCTCCACCCCACCGACTTGGTGGCGCTGGCGATCTTCGACACCCGCCCCCGGCTATTGCTTGGTTTCACATCCGACCGCAGCCAACTCCGGCAGGCAATCCGGACGCTGGGCAATATTGAGACCGGCGAGGCGATTCGCGACCCACTCGGCCTGGTGATCGGCGACCTCAGCGCCCCACAGCCGATCGACTCCAACCTGGGCGACATCGGCGGCCGAGCTACTGCCGATACCGATCTCGAGGCCATCCAGACTCGGCGAGAGCTGCGAGCCCTGCAGGGCGCCGCGGAGCGCGGCAGAGCGGCCGCCAAAGTCGCCGCCCTAACCAGCGGCATGAGCGAACTCGCCGCCTGGATGCAATCGATCGAGGGCCGCAAGCACGTCGTCTTCCTGTCCGAGGGCTTCGACAGCAGGATCCTGGTCGGCAACCGCGGTCAAACGAGTGAGGAACAGGACGCGATCCTGCAAAGGCAGGACGCGGTCTCAAGCGGTCGGATCGGGGAAGTCGACAACGAGGAGCTCTTCGGCAGCAGCGCCGCCCAGAGCCAAATGACCCAGATGTTGGCCAAGTTCCGCCAGGCGAACTGCGCCATCCAGACCGTGGACGTGAGCGGCGAGGTCCTTGCCGAGAGCGCCAGCAACCGGGACTCGCTGTTCATGATGTCCAAGGACAGCGGCGGCGAGCTGTTCGCCAACTTCACCGACCTGGGCGACGCGATGTCCGAGATGCTGGAGCGCACCAGCGTCACCTACCTGCTTGCCTTCCAGCCGGAGGACCTGCAGTACGACGGCCGCTTCCACAAACTGCGGGTACGGCTGAAGAACGCTCCCCGCGGAACCCAAGTCGTCCACCGACCCGGCTACTACGCACCGAAGCCCTACGCCCAAACGAGCCCCTTCGAACGGTCCCTGGATTCCGCGCAGCAGGTGATGGGCGGTGTAGAAACCGGCGAGATCGACGCTTCGGTATTGGCCGCGGCCTTCCCCGCCGGCAGCGGCAAACCGTACGCACCGGTGCTGATCGAGGTGCGGGGCGAGGATCTTCTGGCCGGCCTGGAGGGCGCCACCGTTCCGCTCGAAATCTACGCCTACGCCCTGGACGACAACGGCGTCGTGCGCGACTTCTTCGCCAGCCGGCTGAGCCTGGACTCGACCCAGGCCGGCCCCGCGCTCCGCCAGACCGGGCTCAAGTACTGGGGCCACTTCGACCTGAACCCGGGCGCCTACTCCGTGCGGGTGCTTATCCGCAACGACGCCACCGGCAGTCGGGCTCTGACCACGTCCTTGCTCCAGGTTCCCGGTGAGGCGCCCGCGCTGCAGCCGCCGCTGTTCCCGGAGCAGCCAGGCAAGTGGGTCCTCCTTCGTGAGGACGAGTCCGAGCAGCGAAGCGATGTCGCCTTCCCCTTCCTGCGCAGCGGCAACCCCTTCATTCCAGCGGCGCGGCCCGAGGTCGCCGCCGGCGGCGAGACGCCGATCAGCCTCGTGGGCATGAATCTCGGCGCCGGTCCGGTCTCCGTCCGCACGCAGGTGTTCCGGCCGGACGGCGAGCAGGTAGCCGACGGCGGCGAGATCGTCCTCGCTCCCGGAGCTCAGGCCGGTTCAGGTCTCTCCCAGCTCTCCGGCGTGTTCGTGGCCGGCCGGAAGCTGACCGCCGGCGACTACACCCTCTCCGTTGTCGTTACAGACCAGGAGAACCAGGAGCACGCGTCCTCGACCACGATCCGGGTGCTGTAAGGAGCCCGGCCGGAAGGCCGGAGCACCTGTACCGTTCTCGGTGCGCTAGCGGACGTCGATGCCGCCGCGCAGGAACGACTGGCGGCCGCCGATGTCGTCGCGCAGGCCGACGCCGATGTCGTGGTAGCCGCCCTCCAGGGTGACCTCCAGGCCGTAGCGCCAGGACCCGTTCTCGATCTCGGCGATCCGATCCTGGGGAACCGCGATCGTCAGCTCGGTCAGATGCGGTTCCGTCGACCGGTCCTTCTCATCCTTTGCCGCCAACCAGAGCTGGATCCGACCGTGGTGAACACCGTCCCGGGGGATCAGCGTGAGTTCCTTCCAGGCGACCTCGACCACCACCGGCACGTCGTAGTTGCCGTCTGAACGCCGCTTCGCCGGCAGGCTGTCGACCCGAACGTCGAGCGGATTCTCCTGCATGTTCAGGTTCAATGCCGACAGGGTGCCCTCGATCATCCGCGACTCGACCGTCTTGTCCCGGTAGCCCTTGCGGAACCGGACACTGGCGCCGCGGGGTCTGTTCTTCCAGCGGACCTCGATCGAGTGGTAGCGCCCCGAACCGACCGTCGCCAGCGGCATGTAGCCGAGGGAGTAGTAGTTGCGGAAGTCGTCCGCGATCTTCAGCAGGTCGGGCATGATGCGGTTTGCGTTGATCACCGCGCGCCCACCCGTCTCCTCGGCCATGAGCTGGAGCGGCGCCTGGAGGTTGGTCATCAGGATCTGATCGATCAGCGACGCCTGCCCGGGCGCCCCCGCGACCTGGTTCTGGACCGAACTCTGCGACAGGACGGTCAGTCCCCGGGCGTCGATCGTGTAGAAGCTGGTGCGGTTGGCGTTGGCCCCCGCCGCGAGCTGCTGGAATCGCCTCGACAGGTCGTACTCCGCCATCTCGATCAGGGACACGGACCTCTCGTAGAGCTGTTCGACGAAGTAGAAGACGTCCTCGCCGGCGATCATCGGAATGCCGTCGGCCACGTAGATGATCGCCTTGCGGCCGGGCGCCGCGGAGAGGTTCTCCACCACCCGCGTCAGGCCGTTGATCGCCAGGTTCGTATCGTTGCGTACCGACCCCGCGTAGGCCATGAGCTCGGTGCGGGCGTAGCTGGCGCCGCCGCCCACCGTGAGCCCGGCCCGCTCGGCGGCCGCGACACCGGGCCTGTCCTCAGCCGAGATCTCGTTGTTCACATCGTTGATGTTCGCGATCAGGTCGCGGCGCTCGTTGTTGCGATGGAGGCGCTGGGCGGAGACCTCCTCCAACTCGAGCAGCGCGCGGTTCAGCGACTCCCGATCGTTGGTGAACGGCAACCGGAGATTGAGAGCCGGGTCGAAGCTCGCCAGCATGACCTGGTCCTCGGGCCGCAGTTGCTCGCGGATGAAAGCCCGGAGTTCGCGCAGGACGCGGTTGCGATTGAACGGCGTCAGGTTGTAGTTGTCGATGTAGACGGCCACATGAAGCGCCTGCTCTGCCGGTATCGGCGGCGGCGCCCGGCGCACCCGGTCCGCTTCCCGCGGGTCCTCAGGTGGAGGCGGTACGAGCGGCTGGGCCTCGACGTCGCCGCCGCGGCGGACGAACAGCTCGTCGTCCCGAAGTTCCACGGCGTAGAAGTTGCTGATCCGAACCGGTCTGCCGTCGACCCGGAGGCCGAAATCGTCGGGCCCGAGACCGAGCACGGGTTTCCCGTCCGAGCCCGTGACGTAGACGTCGATGTTCACGACCTCGACGTTGACGACCTCCGTAAAGCCCGGACCGGACGGCGCGGGCGCGGGTTCAGGCTGGGCTGCCGCGGGAAGCGCGCCCGACACCCAGAGGAGGACGACGCCCGCCACGCACGGGTTGGCCCGGCGCACCGCGCCGGATGCGGGCAGGATGCCCGCGTTCCCAGGTCCGGAACGGCGCTTCGTCCTGCGACGCAAGCTCCTGCTCCGGCGGAAGGATGCAATCTGATCCGCAGTCGCCATGGCGAGAGCCTACCGCGAGGCGGCGAGCAGCCGCAGTTCCTCGGCCTCCGGCCACCGCCGCAGGGCCTCGCCGAGCACTCCGTTCGCCGAGCGCTGATCGTTCATCGCCCTCAGTGCCCGCACCGCCTCGGCGTACGCCGCCGGATTCGGATTCACGGTGACCATCTCCTGCAGGGTGCGTCCGACCTCGCCACCCCGCCCCATCAGCGCCTGGAGAAAGGCCAGGGAGGAGTATGCCCCCAGAAGATCCCACTTCAGCTCGAGCGCCTCCCGGTAGGCGCCCTCGGCCTCGTCGTCGCGACCCAAGGCAGCCAGCGCAGTGCCCCGGTAGAGGTACAGGTGTCCGAGGATCTCCCGATCGCCGCGGTCGCCGAACTCGGCCAACACCTCGTCGCTCTGGGTCAGAGCCTCCTCGAAGCGCTCCTGCTTGTTCAGCCAGGCCGTCCTCGTGATCAGCGGTATGACCTGCGGGCCGCGCTCGGCGATGGCCCGGTCCAGGTACTCGCTTGCCCCCTCCAGGTCGTCCTCCAGGAGCGCCGCCTGGGCCAGCACGTCGTTCGCCATGGGCGAGCGATCGACGACCGCCAGAGCGTGTTCCCGGGCCTCATCGACCCGGCCCTCCAGCAACAGCAGCTCCGCCACCTTGAGCCCGGCGCTGGCAGCACTCCCCGCCGACGCCTCGAACGCTTTGCGGTACGCCTGAAGCGCCTGTCGGGGCCGGCGCCGCCGCTCCAGCACGTCGCCCAACTGCTGCCACGCCAGGACGAGCTGCGGCTCGCTCGCGAGCACCGCCCGCAGCGCCGATTCGGCCTCCGGCAGGTCGCCGCCATCGATCAGCCGCGAGGCCCGGCCCAGATCCGCGACGACGCCGATCCGGCTCTTCGGGTCGGCCAACGTTTCGTCGCCGGCTCGCGCGCCGCCGGACAGGTAGCCGAGCGACTCCAGGCGCCGCCGCGTCTCGGGATCGTCTTCGGCCGGCGAAGTCAGCGTGCGGTCGATCTCCTGCAACGCCGCGCGCATCCGCCGCGCAGCCGACCGCTCCTCCTGGATCACGTTCGTCCGCTCGCCCGGATCCTCGGCCAGCCGGTAGAGCTCCGGAGCGGGCGACTCGATGAAGTGCAGGTCGCCTTCGACGATCGAGGCAAGATCGCTCCAGCCGAAGTGAATCCTGGGATAGACGCTCTCCGACACGATCCGGCGAGGCGCGCCGCCGGAGGACATCACCTCCAGCCCAAGCAGATCCAGCCCGGCCAGCCCATCGGGCGATTGCAGCCCCGCAAGCGAGTAGACCGTCGGCGCGACATCGCTGAGCTGGGCGCCGACCGCGACCCGGTCGCCGGCGCGCTCTGCTCCCGGCAGCTTGACGATCAGAGGCACCTGGAGCACTTCCCGGTAGAGAAGGATCAGGTGATCCATCTCGCCGTGGTCCATCAGGCCCTCCCCGTGGTCCGAGATCAGGATCACCAGCGCGTCGTCGTAGACCTCAAGCTCCTCCAAGCCCCGGATCAACTCACCGACTACCGAGTCGGCGGCCGCAACCTCGCCGTCGTAGGGGTTGTCGTAGCGTTCGGCGAACGGCAGCGGCGGCTCGTACGGGGCGTGCGGCTCGTACAGGTGAAGGAACAGGAAGAAGGGGGAGTCCGCCACGCCGGCGAGCCACTCCGAAGCCGCGGCCAGCGTCTCCGCTCCCGGCCGCTGAAGTTGCCCTAACTGCCGCCCGGTCTCGAACCCGACGCCGTCGTCATAGACGTCGAAGCCCCGGCCGATCCCGGTCGTGGCCCGCAGAACGTAGGACGACACGAACCCTCCGGTCGCGTAGCCGCTCCGCCCGAGTTCGGCCGCCAGAGTCGGGATCGCTTCGTCCAACCGGTAGCCGGCGTTGTCACGCACCCCGTGCTCCGGCGGCAGCAGGCCGGTGAACACGCTGGCATGGGAGGCCAGGGTGACGTTGACATGGGTGTACGCGTGCTCGAACAGCACGCCCTCGGCAGCGAGGCGGTCGATCGCGGGCGTGTCCACCCCGCCGTAGCCGTAGGCCGGCAGCCGGTCCGAACGCAGGGTGTCGACGGAGATCAGAACGATCGGCGGGACGGGCGCATCGCCGGCCGGCGCCGCGTCCGGCGGCGGAGACGGCGTGCAGGCCAACGCGGCCAACGCCGCAACGCCCGCAAGCCGCGACGCGGAAGCCCGCAGAGAACTCACTTCAGTTCGAGCGTCAGACTGACCGTCTGCGGCAGACGGGAGACGTCGCCGACCGGGGTCCACACTTCGACCGTCTCACCGTCCTCTTCGACCTCGGACACCTCCACCCAACGCGCCTCGCGCAAACGAACCAGCACCTCGAGCTTGCCGTCCGCCGGCGCCGGGCGGCCGCTCTCCGAGGTCCAGAAGTTGTAGAGCGCGACATCCTCCGATTGCCCGGCTTCGATCACCTGCAGGAAGAGCTGCTTCTCGTAGACGGGCAAGGAATGCCCGTTCAACTCGACATCGAAGCCGAAGCTGTACACGGCCCGGCTGCCTGTGTTCTCGATCGTCGCCGTCAGCTTGCAGAGGGTCTCGGCGCCGGGCGCGGTTGGCGCCACTTCGATGCCTGACAGGACGACTTCCGGCTGATCCTCCGCCGCGACCGCGGTGACGGCGAGCAGCACGGCGACGGACCAGGCGCTGACGATCAGTGACCGCGCTGACCGGCGCCGTGACGTGTTTCTTCCACCGGAAGCTCCGGTACGGGACGCCGCGTTCAACACGGCATGCATACTATCGGCGGGAATCCTTCGACCATGCTCCTTCATACCCTGTGCCGTCTCGCCGCCACGATCCTCTGGCTGGCGCTCATCGGCTCGACTAGCCTGCCGGCTCAGCTCCGGGACTCGGACGATCCGCCGGCGGTTACCGCCGCGTACCCCACAGTGGACTCCGGCGGCGGCGACAGTGCCGTCTACGACCGTCTGCGGCGGCTGATGTCGGACAAGCCGAAAGCGAGGCGCCGGGCCGTGAAGGCACTCGCCAAGGCCGACCCCGCGACCCTCGTGCCCCTCGTCGACGCCTACTTCTTCATGCGCAACGAGGCCCGGGCGGACGCCAGGCAGCTCCTGGAGGAGCTGTCAGGTGAACGGCTCGGCGGCCGCTACCGGGACTGGTTCCTGTACGTTGCCGGCCGCGACGATCTGACGCCGCCGCCCGGCTACCTTGCCTGGAAGGGTGAGGTGTTCTCCCGCATCGATCCCGTGTACCGGCGCATTCTGGGCCCCGGAACCAAGGTGCGCCTCCGCCTTCGGGAAGTCCAGTGGGGCGGCGTCCCGCTCGATGGAATCCCCGCCATCGATGACCCCGAGTCCGTTCCCGCCGACACCGCGCGCTTCATGCGCGACACGGACACGGTCTTCGGCGTCCGTATCGGCGGCGAGCACCGCGCCTATCCGGTCAAGGTGCTCAGTTGGCACGAGCTCCTGAACGACACGGTCGGCGGTCAGCCGATCACGCTCTCGTTCTGCACGCTGTGCGGTTCGGGGATCCTGTACTCGGCGGTCGACGACGAGGGCGCCCGGCTCATGTTCGGCACTTCCGGCCTTCTCTATCGCTCGAACAAGCTGATGTTCGACCGCGCCACGCTCAGCCTGTGGAGCAACCTGACCGGCGAAGCCGTGGTCGGGGAACGCGCCGCCCAGGGTTCACGGCTCACCATGCTGCCGATGACGCTGACTCGCTGGGACGCATGGCGGCAACGGCATCCGGACACGACCGTCATGGTCCCCGATCCGGCGGCGGCGCGGCAAGCGGGCTACCGCTACGTGGAAGGCGCGGCGGACCGGGCGCGCGCCGGCGTCGAGTTCCCGGTCTGGCGGCAAAGCGACGCCCTGGAGCGGAACGCCCGGATCTTCGCGCTCCGGATCAACGGCGAAGCGAAGGCCTACCCACTCGACAAGCTGCGCGCCGAACGGCTCGTTCACGACACGTTGGGCGGCCTTCCGATCGTGCTCGTTCTGGACGAAGCGAGCGATGCCGTGCGCGCCTACGAACGAGGCAGCCTCCGCTTCCGGACTCCCGGAGAGACGTCGCTGCGCCAGCTCGAAGCCGAGGACGGCACTTGGTGGTGGCTCGCGGAGGATGGTCTGGCCCCCGATGGCGGCGGCGATCTGCTGCCGCGCGTCCCGGGCCACGTCGCCTTCTGGTTCGGTTGGTACGCGTTCTACCCGGAGACGACGGTCTACTGACCCCTCAGCCCGCCGGGTAGAACCGCGCACGGCTCCCTCCCGTCAGTTACTGCAGGGGAACGCCTGGTTGTCGCTCTTCGCTGCAGCGGTCCGGCTGAGGACGTTGCTGTGTTCCCACACCTCGTCTTCGGGGTTCGGCGACACAACCGTGAGATTGAACGCAAGGTCCGTCACTGGCGCCACGTACACCCAGACATAGTCGCTGATGGCGCAGCTGCTATCCAGAACCTTGATCAGGACCTCTGCGTTGCTCGAGTTAAAGAAGTACAGAAGACCGGACTGCAGCGAATCGAGCCCGTAGTCCTGCGCCTCACTGATCGTCGGCTCGCCGGTCGCGGAATCAAGGTACTCAACGCACATGTTTACGGTGTAGCCGCCCCCCAGTGTCGTCACCGGCGTAGGTTCGCAATCGGTCCCCTCGCCCGCGCCAATCGGCTGCGCGACTCCATTGGGTGCCGACCCCGTCGAATCCGACGCCGAGGCTGCACCTGCAGCCCAGGTCGCCGGGAAGCCGGAGTCGACAAGTTCCACTCCCGGCGCTCCATCGCCGCCGCGTGTCGCGTTTGCCGTCGAGCCGGATGCCTCACACGGGAAAGCCTGGTTATCGCTCCGGGTCGTCGCAGTCGCCCCACCTCTCGGATTCCGGTGCATCCAGCGTTTCTCGGTCGCGGTCTCGTCCACGTAGAGATTGAACGCCAGGTCGGTCACCGGCGCCACGTACACCCAGACATAGTCGCTGATGGCGCAGGTGTCCAGAACCTTGACCAGCACCTCAGCATTGTCCCGGTCGAAGAAGTACAGGATGCCGGACTCCTTCAACTCCAGGCCGTAGTTCCGGGCGTCCGCCTTCACCGTCTCGCCGTCCTGATTCTCGTACTCGATGCACATGCTGACGGTGTAACCGTGGTCGAAAGAGATCTGCGCGGCCGAGGGCACGCAGTCCGTGTACTCCGCGGTCGGCAGCACGATCGTGACGACGTTGCTGTTGCTCCTACCACCCCGGTTGTAGGCCCGTACGCGGAAGTCGTAGCGGCCACCGCTCCGGAGGCCGTCGACGTCGGCCGACTCCGCGTCCGCAGGCAGCTTCAGCGCCAACTGCCAGCGCGCGCCCTGGAGCCGTGACTCGACCTCGAAGCCGTTCTCGTTGTTGGACTCGTCGGTCCAGGTCAGCTTCACGCTGTTGCTGCCGGTTGCCATGACCTGGAGACCGGTCGGCGCCCGCGGGCCGGGCTCAGGGGGCGGAGGCGGCTGCGGGGGCGGTTCCCCGGGTTCGGGCAGATGGTCGCTGAACTGGACCGCGATGTGGACCGTTTGCTGGACGGCCCGCTCGTTCTCCCGCTCGTTGGCGACGCCGATGTCCCACCCTCCGGGCCGCACCCGCACGGTCGAGAAGTAGGGCAACTGCTGTCCTTCGTTGTAGCTCATCACGCTCTTGACGTTCGGCTGCGGGGTGAAGTTGTGGTGACCGAAGGCGTACGGATACACGGCATCCTCTGGATCGATGCTCGTGTTGTCCCGATCGTGGTTCGCGCCCAGGTTGTGTCCGATCTCGTGCGCGAAGGTCTCGAACTGGTTCGCGTGTTCGTCCTCCCGCACCAGGCGCTCGGCGGAGACGCAGCCGCCGAACACGGACGTGATGCCGTAGCCGCTGCTCCAGAATTGCTGAGGCGTCGCAAAACGCTTGGTCATCAGGTAAGCTAGGCCGCAGTAGTTGGTGTCCGTACTGAAGAACAGGTGGACCAGGTCGGCATCATGTTCTGCGCGCAGGCCATACACCTCTGAGTTCCGAGCCATCGGTCCGAGCGGGTCGTTGGTCTGGCCCAGAACCGCCGGCGCCTCCTGGTGGTGGACCATGTTCGCGCTCACGTCGACCTGGTTGTTCTGAAGCACCAGGTTCAGGTAGTCCATCGCAAGCTGCGTGAACGCGGCCGGCGTCCCCCAGCCCGCCTGATCCAACCGCTGCGCGGCGGAGGCCGTGTAAAGCACCAGGATGTCCAACCGGTCGTGGTTGGATTCACCGGCCACCCGCCGTGGCGGATCGGTCCGCAGCGCCTCCACCGCGGGGATGGCCGGATCCGCTTCCGGCACGATGCCGCCGCCGCAGTTGCCGCCCGTCGCCTGCCCCTCGGTCAACCGGCCGGAACCGTCACCGCCGGAACGAATCCAGTACGTGCCCCCCTCCGGCAGCCCGAAACGACCCAGCAGGTAGCCGTCCTGCAGCGTCAGCACGACGCTCTCGTACCCCAGTTCGGGGTAGCCCCCCGTCCACATCGCGTTGCCGTCGCCGCGGTCTTCGAAGACCCGCATCTCCACGGCCAGCACGCGGCCGTCCGGCGCCGTGAACTCAAGCCGCTGGGGCGCCGTGCGCACGATGTCGTGGTCGACCTCGATCGACCAGCCGTCCGATGTCGGATCGTCGCCGAGCGGGACCACGTTCAGGAGCCGTTGCCCGAAGGCGCCTGTTCCACCGAATACAAGTAGAAGTGGCAGACAGACGGGCAGGAATCGCCGCCACGGGTTGGTAGGTGGCCTGGAAGTTGCGTTACCGGAGGCTCGACCTCCGGGATGTAGGAAAGTACTCATGACGAATCAGTATAGACCTCGCTCGCTAGTGATCTAGTGGGGCAGAGCCTCGATGTCGATGCCGCCGCACAAACTGCCCGCCGCGTTGCGGTAGGGCTTCGACTCGCCGGTTACCGTGTCGGTCAACGTGACCGTGTACTCGACGTCGGACAGGCCGCCATAGAGGAACCAGAACTTCCCGTTCAGCGCACGACCGTCCAGCACCTTCGCCGCCAACTCCACGTTGGTCGGACTGAAGAACCAGAAGAACCCGGTCTCCTTCGTCCCCTCCGAAGCCACGACCTTCCCGGCCTTCCGCTCCATGTCCTTGGGATCGACGAGTTCCACTTCGAGCGAGAAGCGGCCGTCATGCAGACAAAGGCGGGTCACGCCTGACTCACAGGTTCCCCCGCTCTCCTGTCCCAGGCCGACGCCCGCCAAATCGATCGAGGCCGCCGACACCGGCGCCAGGTCGAAGCCCGGATCAGGGACCCGGCCGCCCGCAGCCGAGGCCGACGACGCAGCCGCAGGAACGAACGCCATCGTGTCCGACTGCCCGCAGTTCTCCGCGGGCGGGTTGTGGTACGTCCGGCGGCCGCCGCTCTCCGTGTCACGCACGGTGACCCAGTACTCCACATTGGAGAGCGCGCCGAAGAACACCCAGTAGTGGCCGTTGATCGGCCGGCCATCGAGCGTCTTGACCACCAGCTCGATGTTCGTGCTGTTGAAGAACCAGAACATCCCCGACTCGTCCGACACGTCGATCGGCACCGCCGTCGCCGCGCCGAAGACTCCCTCCTCGAGGTGGTTCTTCCAGTGCGCCTGGATCTCGAAGCGACCCTCCGACAGGCAAAGGTACTGCCCGCCCGTACGGCAGGCCCCGGACGCGTCGCCGGTCGTCGCGCTGACTTCCTCTGACCAGGCGGATGTCTTGCCGCCGCCGGCCCGGGTCCGCAGCCGGAACGTGTAGGGCGCCTCGGCCTCGAGGTTCGCCACGGTCGCCCGGCCGGACGCGGCATCGGCGGTCATCACCTGCGTCCAGCCCGCCTTCCAGGTCCGCGCCTCGATCTCGACCGTGCCCCTTGCAACGCCCTTCCAGGTCACTTCGACGGAAGTCAGACCGAGCGCCGCCGCGGTGAGATCGTCGGGGGCGCTGATGCCTCCCGGGCCGGGGCCAGGCCCAGGGCCGCCAGTGTTCTTCAGCGTCACCGTCACGTTGTCGCTGTCCGCAGCGCCTCGGTCGTGGTATGCCCGTACCCGGAACGTGTACCGGCCTTCCTGCTTCAGACCAGACACCTCGATGGACTCGCGGTCAGCCGCCGCCGTATCGACGACCCTCCACATGCCCGCACCGGTCCTGGCCTGGATTCGGAAACCGAGCTCGTCGTCCGACCGGTCCACCCACTCCAACCGGGCGCCAGTGCTGCTCGTCGGCGCCGCCTTCAACCCGGTCGGCGCGTCGGGCGGCGGCGCGTACGACGGGAACTCCGCAAGCTCGGCCGGATCGCGTATCGAGTCGTTGTACCGGAGACCTATGGGAATGCTGTCGTAGAGAGAGCGCTCGTTCTCCCTCTCGCCCTCCTTGCCAATCGTCCAACCGTTCGGCTTGATCCGGACCGAGGAGAAGAACGGAACCCACTGTCGAGGGGAGTAGCTCCGATAGCTCATGATCGTTTCGACGGTCGGAGCGCTCGTAATGTCGTAGTGGCCGAAGGCCCACGGCCTGAATGCCTGATCCGGACTGATGCCGGTGTTCGCCGGATCGTGGTTGGCGCCCAGGTTGTGACCGACCTCGTGGGCGAAGACCTGACCGAAGTAGGGGTAGCGCCCCTCCTGAGCCGGAAAGCTGCAAGTCGCGCTGGTCACGCCGTAGGTTCTCCAGAAACCGTCCCTCTCCCCGAGCCGCGTCAACAGCCACGCGATGCCGCAGTAGCCCAGGTCCGAGCCCCGTTCTCCGGTGAACAGGTGAACGAGATCCGCCTGATACTTCGCGTGAAGCTCGACGATCTCCCTTGTGTCCGTAAGCCGGTCCAGGAGAGACCGGGGCCCGTCCATGGCCGCGGGCGCCTCGGCCAAGTGGACCAGGTGGGGAGTGGCCGGGAAGGAGTTGTTGCGGAACACGACACCCATGTAGTCCAGGGCGGCCTGGACCGAGGCTCGGGGCGTTCCATAGCCGAACCCCTCCCAGACCTCCGCCGCGCCCACGGTGTAGAGAACCAGGATGTCGAGCCGGTCGTGATTCGACGCGCTCGATACGCCGATCGGCGGATCGGCCCGCTGCGCCTCGACGGCGGCGGCCAGGGGTTCGATTCCTGGCGGCACCCGGCCGCCGGCGCAGAACTCGACCGAGTCCCCGAGCGCGACACCGACCGGCTGTTCCATCACACCCACGCCGTCGAGGCCGGAGCGAATCCAGTAGGCGGCCCGGCCCGGCTCGCCGAACATGCCCTGCAGATACCCGTCCTGCACGGTCAGCACGACGCTGTCGTAGTCGGCCCCCAGGAAGCGGCCCGACCACATCACGTTGCCGTCACCCCGATCCTCGAACACGCTCCGTTCGGCCGCCAGCACCCGACCGTCCAGCGTCTCCAACTCGAGGCGATGCGGCCCGGAGCGCACCAGGTCCCGATCGACGACGATCGTCCTCCCGGCAGCGCGCGCCGACGCGCTCCGGTTGTCTTCCCGTGTCTCCAGACTCACGAACCGCTGGCCCGCTGCCGACGTCGCTACGAGCAGGAGTAGCGAGTAGACCAACGGACCGCACCAACTGAACGCGGCGCCACCGAGCCTCGTGTCACAAACGCTCTTGCCCTCCAAGACCCCTCCTCCTCCTCGGACGATAGGCGAACTCACTATGCTAACGCCAAGACAGTATCCGAATCCACCACCATTCGGGCTGAATCACTGTTCCTTGAGGGCCCGCGGCTGTCCAACCGCGCGCCGCAGCTCATTGAAACCTCGGCCGCCCCGCACGGCATTCCAATCCCCGACCACCAGCAGCACCACACCGCCCGGGTCGAGGAAGCGCTCCGCCGCGCGACGGATGTCGGCCGCGGTCACGGCCTGCAGACGCTGCCGGTACCGCGACCAGTACTCCCGGGGGCGGCCCAGCAACTCGTCCTCGGCGTACATGCCGGCAATCGCCTCGGCACGATCGAAGAGCAGCGGAAACCGGGCCAGCACCGACTGCTTCGCGGTCTCGAGTTCGCCAGCCGGCACAGCGTCACGCTGCAGCCGCCGCAGTTCCCGCAGCACCGCGCCGGCAGCCTTGGCGGCCGACTCGGGCGCGGTCTCCAGGAAGACACGGAACTCGCCCGCGTGCTCCGGCCCCCAACCGCTCCGCAGGGGATCGAGGTCGAAGGTTGTGAGCACCCGATAGACGAGGCCTTCGCCAAGCTGCAGACGGGACCGCAGGCGCGACACGGCGCCGGGGCCGTCGAGGATCTCGGTCAGGAGCAGCAGCGCCCAACGGTCGCGGCTGTCCCACGAATCGAAGACCGCTCCCCGGTGACCGATGGCGATCGCGGCCTGGGCGCCCGGGCGATCCACATGCCACCAACCCGGCATCGCGGCCGCGGCTTCCGAATCGGCCGTTTGCCCCTCGTCCACTTCGTCCGCCTCCGGTCCGCCGGCGCTTCTGCCCGCCACCGGGACGTCGCCTTTGTCAGGCGCCGTCCAGTCGCCGAACAGCCCGTTCAGGCGCGCCACCACGGCTTCGGCATCCACATCGCCCGAAACGGCCATGACCGCGCCCTCGGGGCCGTAGTGGCGGCGATGGAAGTCGGCGAGCGCCTCGGGCGTGAAGGCAGCCACCGCCTCGCGCGTCAGCCGCCGTCCGCGGGGGGCGCTGCCTCCGTGCACCAGCCGCAGCCACTCCCGTTCGAGCAGCAGCCGCGGGTCGTCGGCCTGGGCGGCAAGGCTGACCTCGAGGTTGCCCTTCGCCTGGGCCAGGCGCTCCGCGTCGAAGCGCGGCTCGAGCACGATGGAGGCAAGCAGTTCGAGACCGCGACCGAGCGCGTCGGAGCCGCAGTCGAGGGCGATCACGCTCCGCGCCGTGGCGCCCACCGTCTGGACCCGGGCGCCCAGGGCGTCGATCTCGTCGTCCAGGCGGTCCGGGTCCAGGTCGCCGGCGCCGCCGCGCCGCAGCATGGCCGCGGTCATCGAGGCCAGTCCTGCCTCCTCCGGCCGCTCGTCCAGATCGCCGACCGGCAACGCCAGCACGACATCGACCAGGGGCAGGCTGCGATCCGGTACGACGTAGACCGGCAGGCCGTTGGCCAGTTCGAAACGCATGCCAGCAGGATCCGGCGGCGCGAAGGACGACGGCTCAAAGCGGAGGCCTTCCGGGCGCGCTGGGATCTGCGGCGCCACCTCGGCCGCGACCAGTCCGAGCGCTACGAACAGACCGACCACCGGCGCGAGCGCCGGCGCCGGATGCGGGCGGGACGCCCGCGTTCCCAGGCCCGCAGCGACGCATCGTTCCGCCGCGCAAGCTGCCGGCACCGCTCAGCCCTCCCCCGTCCGCGCGAGTGACAAAACCGCTCGTTTCTTCCCCACGAGAAAGGCGTCGATCACCCGCTCCAAGTCGTCAGCGCGAACGGCGGCCGCCGCCGCGAACCACCCATCCAGTTGCCGCCAGCCGCCCAGCACTTCGGCCGCCGCCAGCCGGTGCGCGAGCCCGGCCTCGGTTTCGATCTGCCGGAAGGAGTCGGTGGCCAGTTGGCGCCGAACCCGCTCCAGCTCTTCGCGTTCGACGCCGTCCGCCCGAACCTGCGCCAGCAGGCGGTCCCAGGCCGGGAGCAGTTCCGCCAACCCCGTGTCGCCGGCAGCCTCGACGCGCACCGCGAAGTAGCCCCCGTGGATCCGCGACACATGTTGCGCCGACGCCGAAGTCGCGACCGCGTCGTCTCCGAGCACGAGCCGGCGATGCAGCCGGCCCGAGCGGCCGTTCAGCACCCCCGCCAGGACGTCGAGTGCGACCGCGTCGCCGGAGGCGTCGAAGGGGACGGTTGGATAGCGGATCTCGATCCGGCTGCGGCAGGCGCAGAGTCCGTCCAGGGATGCGAGAGCCGGCGCGGCAGGCGGGTCGGACCGGTCGCCGGCGGGCACGGCACTGCCCGAGCCGCCGCCCCGCTTCAGACGGCCGAAGTACCGCTCGGCCAGTTCCCTGGCGCGCTCCGGCGCCAGGTCGCCGACCAGCACCGCAACGAGCCGGTCCGGCCGGTAGGCAGCCTCGAAATGAGCCCGTGCGTCAGCCGGCAGGAGACCCGCGATCTCCAGCCCGTCCCCTCCCGGAGTGTGGGCGTAGGGGTGGCCCGCGCCCCAGAAGGCGGCGTCGAAGAGTTCGAACCAGGACCCCGCCGGGCTCGAGTCGATGCGCTGACGCCGCTCCTGCTCCACCACCCGCAACTCGCGCTCGAAGCCGCGAAACACGGGTTCGAGCAGGCGATCGGACTCCATCCAGAACCACAGCTCGATCTTCTCCGCAGGCACCAGCACCTGGAAAGTCGTCGAGTCGTGACGGGTCTCCGCGTCGAGTCCGAAGGCGCCGGCCCGGGTGTAGACCGCCGAGTACTCGCCCGGCCGTTGCAGCGTCGCCAGCCGACCTTCGAGACGGGCGAGACCCGGCGCCGCGCGGCGCCGGCGGACGGAGTCCTCGTAGAGACGCTCCCACTGCCGCAGCAGCCGCGCCTCCGCGTCCCAGTCCTCGGTGCCGACGGTCCGGCTGCCGGCGAACAGCAGGTGCTCCACGACGTGGGCCAGGCCCCGCTGCCCCGGCGGATCGTACGCCGAGCCGCCGCGCACCGCCCAAACCGCCGAAACCAGGGGCCTCCCAGGCCGCTCGACGACCAGGAAGGTCATGCCGTTGTCCAGCTCGAAGTGGGCGGGCTGAAGTTCGGCCGGCAACGTCGCGGGCGCCGCAGGCGCTGCCGCGGCAAGCAGCAGGAAGGCGAGCGCCCGCGCCGGCCTCACCGCCGCTCCTCGACCACCAGGTAGACGCCCGCCGGTGGATCGACGATGCGGGTCCGGGCGCCGGACGGCCAGCGCACGTCGAGCCGGCGAACGCCCCCGGCGCCCGCCGCCGGGTCGTTGCCGGACGACGCCACAGCCCAGCGCAGCCGATGCCCGCTCGACGACTGATAGCTGTCGCCGCGCAACACCCAGCGACGGGCCGGCGGCTTCCCGGGCTCGCCCGTGAGCGTCACGGCGGCGCCCACCGCCTGGGTGTTCGACCCGCCGCCTCGCAGTTCCACCCCCAGCCAGCCTCCGCCTTCCGGCCCTGCCCTGTCGTTGCGCCCCGTGTCACTGCGCCCCGTCTCGTTGCGCCACAGCCGCGCCGGACCGTCGTTGGCGGTCACCACGAGGTCGCCGTCGCCGTCGTTGTCGTAGTCCGCGACGCCGGCCCCACGGCTGACCAGAGGGTCCCGATCCGTCCAGTCGCAGCGCACCTCGGTGAAGCTCAGGCGGCTGTCCGCCGTGTTGCCGCGGAGCAGCAGGTTGCGCTGCCGGTGGCTCGTGTTGTCGCGCCGCGGCGTAGTGAAGATGTGTCCGTTGGCGACGTACACGTCCAGCACGCCGTCCCGGTCGAAGTCCTCGGCCACGATCCCGAAGCCGAGCAGGTTGAAGGAGGGCTGACCGAAGCCGGAGACGGCCGAGATGTCCTCGAACAGAAGGCCGGTCCCGGCGCCGGCATTGCGATAGAGAGTGTTCGTCTCGACGTCGAAGTTGGTCACCACGAGATCGGGGTCGCCGTCGGAATCGAAGTCGGCCGCCGCCAACCCCATGCCCGCCTCCGGCCGGCCGTTTCGATTCACGGCAGAGCCCGACAGAAGCGATTGATCCTCGAACGTGCCGTCGCCCCGGTTCCGGAACAGGAGGTTCAGGGTCAGATCGTTGGCCACGTAGAGATCGGGCCGGCCGTCTCCGTCGAGGTCGGTGAAGACCACTCCAAGCCCCTTGCCGTCGGCGCCGTCGAGACCGGCGGCCGCGGTCCCGTCCTCAAACGCGCCGCCGCCCCGGTTCACGTAGTAGCGGTCGTGCTCGCCCAGGAACAGCGACGGGTCGCAGACCTCCGGCGCGGCGTCCGGACCGTCCCGGCGGCAGACCAGGCCGTGGTCCGGGTCGTAATGGAGGTAGCGGCTGACGTAGAGCTCCAGGTCGCCGTCACCGTCCGCATCCGCCAGCGCCATCGACGAACCCCAGGGGAACTCGTCAGCCCCTTCCTCCGGCTCGGCCGCGCGCAGCGGTTCCGCCGCGGCGAACGACCCGTCTCCGTCGTTGCGCAGGAGCACCGTGGGGCCGTAGTGCGACACCAGCAGGTCGATGTCCCGGTCGCCGTCGACATCGGCGGCGACGACTCCCTGGCCGTAGCCGCGGGCAAGGCCGCCGGCGTCGGCCGGCTCGAACCGGATCTTCCCCGCGGCGTCGGGCCCCAGGTTACGAAACAGCCGGTCCGCCGCCGCCTCGCCGCGCTGCGGCGGGAACGGCCCCGACTGCACCAGGTAGAGGTCGAGCCAGCCGTCACCGTCGAAGTCGATCCAGGCGACACCCGCGCCCATCGTCCCGGGTAGATGCAGGCCGCCGCTGGCGCCTGATTCGTGGACGAAGCGCACCCCGGCCTCGGCCGCCACTTCCGCGAACGTGAAGCCGCAATCCTCGCTGCCGGCGGCGCCGAAAGGAAGGACGAAAGCGCACGCCAGCGTCGCGACCGGGGCGACCGACGAGGTACAGCCGGCGTCCCGACTCATCCGGTGACCGCGTGACGGCCGCCGGGAAACGGTTCGCAGTCCATCTTGAAGCGCCCGTCGCCTTAAGGGGAGGCGATGTCCAGGATCTGCGCCACTCCAGTAATCCCCTGGAGCTTGCCGACTTCGCGGTTCAACTCCGTGATCTGGCCCGAGAGTTGTTCGGCCACCCGGTCGCTCCGCTCCTCCAGCCGGTCGCCCAACCGGTCGATCTTCTCCTCCAGCCGAGACCAACGCTCCTCGAACTTCGCCTCCATCTCGTCGCACCGCGCGTCGAACTTCGCCTCGATCCCGTCGCACCGCGCATCAATCCCGTCGCACCGCGCATCGAACTTCGCCTCGATCCGCGCCCGTTCCTGCCGGGCCTCCTCGAAGCGTCGGTCCATTCGACGCACGCCCCAGGCGAATAGCCCACCAAGCGCCGCAAAACTCGGCACCATAACGCCAGCGATCTGAAGAGCCGTTTCCATTCCATCCTCCACCGGATCGCCTCCGGACTCAGGATCCAAGTCGGGAATGACCTCAGAGCCGGCGGCGCCACGATGGCGCGGCCACGACTCTATCCAATGACTGAGACGGAATTTCGCGACGCCATCACGCACCGCTCCGGCGAGGTCCACTGGCACAACCACGCCGGAAGAGACTTAGACTGCGCCCATGGACCTCGTCTGCGGCCCGCACATCCTGACGTTCGGCGAGCGTCCCCTGGTCATGGGTGTGCTCAACGTTACGCCGGACAGCTTCTTCGACGGCGGCCGCCACAACGCCGCCAAGGCTGCGGTCGAACACGCGCGGCGCATGGCGGCGGAAGGAGCCGACCTGATCGACATCGGCGCCGAAAGCACCCGGCCGGGCGCCGAGCCGGTGGGATGGGCGGAGGAGCTTGCCCGGCTGCTGCCGGTGATCGAGGGCATCGGCCGGCTCGACCTCGGAGTGCCCCTCAGCGTCGACACGGCGAAGCCCGAGGTCGCCGACCGCGCGCTCGCTGCCGGCGCCGACCTGATCAACGACATCTCCGGCGCCGGCGAGCCGATGCTCGAGGTCGCGGCACTCCACGGCGCGCCGGTGATCGCCATGCACATGCGGGGCGAGCCGCGCACGATGCAGCGCAAGCCGCGCTACGACGACGTGGTGGCGGAAATCCGCGACTACCTCGCCGAGCGGGTCGCGGCCGGACGCCGCCTCGGCGTCGAGATGCTGATCGACCCGGGGATCGGGTTCGGCAAGACGCTCGAGCACAACCTCGACCTGCTAGCGAACCTGCACGAGCTGCAGCAGATCGGCGCGCCCCTGGTGCTCGGGGTGTCGCGCAAGTCGTTCCTCGACCGGCTGCTCGGCGGCGTACCGGTCGGGGAGCGACTGACCGGAACGCTGGCGGTCAACGCCTGGGCGGCGGCACTGGGCATTGCCGACGTGCTGCGGGTACACGATGTCGAGCCGCACCGGCAACTGGCGGAGAGCATCGGCGCCCTGAGGCAGCGCCGCAATCGATCGGCGCCGCGACGCCGCGTTCTTGCGCACGGCATCGTCTGCCGAAGCCGGATCGGCGTCACCCGGGAAGAGCGTGCGGCGCCGCAGGAACTCCTGGTCGACATCGAGGTGACCCTGACGGCCGGGGCACGCAGAACACGCGACGACCTGGGCGAGACCGTGGACTACGCGGAGCTCGCCGCCATCGCGCAAGCGGTCGCGGCGCGCGACGAGTACCGGCTCGTTGAAACGCTGGCCGAGCGGATTGCGGCCACCGTCGGCCGCGAAACCCCTCAAGCGGCCGGCGGCTCGACGCTGTGGCGCCGGATCGAATCGCTCCGGGTACGGGTCACGAAGCCCGGCGCCGCGCGCGAAGTCGGCGCCGCGGAAGTCGGCGCCGAAGTCGACTGGCGGCCGTGACCCGGACCCGCGCCTTCGTCGCCCTCGGCTCGAACCTGGGCAGTCGACAGACGAATCTGCGCGCAGCGATCGACAAGCTCTCGCAACTCGGGGACGTGACCGCGGTGTCAGGGTTCCACCCTACCCGGGCCGTACCGGAGAGCGGCGTCGCGGCCACCGACCCGGAGTTCCTGAATGCCGCGGCGGCGATCGAAACACACCTCGACGCCCGGACCCTGCTCGATGGCCTGCTCGAGATCGAGGCCGGCCTCGGTCGGGATCGGACATCCACCCCGGTCGGCCCGAGGACGATCGACCTCGACCTGCTGCTGTTCGGCGACGCCGTCATCGAGGCGTCCGGTCTGATCGTGCCGCACCCGCGCATGCACCGCCGCCGGTTCGTCCTCGAACCCCTCTGTGAGATCGCCCCGAACGCCTGGCACCCGGGCCTGGGGAAGACCGCGGCCGAGTTGCTGGCCGGGTTGCCCTAGTAGCTCTTCGGCAGGCCCAACACCTTCTCGGCAATGTGACAGAGGATGAGCTGCGGGCTGACCGGGGCCAGACGAGGGATCATCACCTCGCGCATCAGCCGTTCGACGTGGAACTCCTTCGCGTAGCCCATGCCGCCGTGGGTCATGACCGCCTGCGTGCAGGCCTTGAAGCCCGCCTCGGCGCCGAGGTACTTCGCGGCGTTCGCATAGTGGCCGCAAGGCTCTCCGCGGTCGTAGAGCGATGCTGCCTGCATCGCCATAAGGAACGCCGCCTCCAGCTCCATCCAACATTCCGCCAGCGGATGCTGAATCGACTGGTTCTGGCCGATCGGGCGGCCGAAGACACGCCGGTTACGGGCGTAGTCGGCTGCTCTTTCCAGCGCGTTCCTGCCGACACCGACCGCCTCGATTCCGATCAGGATCCGCTCCGGGTTCAGGCTGTGCAGGATGTACTCGAAACCGCGGCCCTCGTCGCCAAGGCGGTCCTCGGCCGGTATCTCGAGCCCGTCGATGAACAGCTCGTTCGAATCCACCGCAGCCCGGCCCATCTTCGGAATGCGCCGGACCTCAACACTGGACCGATCGAGGGTCGTGTAGAACAACGAAAGGCCCTTCGTCGCCTTGCCCGTCTCCTCTCTGGGCGTCGTGCGCGCAAGCAGCATGACCCGGTCCGCCTCCTGGGCGGTCGTCGTCCAGATCTTGCGGCCATGGACGATGTAGCCGCCATCCGGCTGCCGCTCGGCGCGGGTCGTGATCGCCGTCGTTTCCAGCCCGGCATCGGGCTCCGTCACCGCGAAGCATGTCTTCGCCCGACCCTCGATCAGTTCCGGCAGAAAACGGCGGCGCTGCTCCTCCGTCCCGAAGACGACGATGGGATGCGGGCCGAAGATGTTGATGTGGATCGCCGAGGCTGCGCTCATGCCGCCGCCCGCACTTGCCACCTGGTGCATCACCAGCGCGGCCTCGGTCACACCGAGCCCGGAACCGCCGTACTCCTCCGGCATGGCAATGCCGAGGGCGCCGCACTCGGCCATGGCACGGTGGAACGCGTTCGGGAACCGGACCTCGTTGTCGACCGCGAGCCAGTAGTCGTCGTCAAACGCCGCGCACGTGCGGGCGACCCCCTCGCACAGCGC
Organism: Candidatus Multivorans sp.; assembly: GCA_965222875.1. Taxonomy (GTDB): domain Bacteria; phylum Acidobacteriota; class Thermoanaerobaculia; order Multivoradales; family Multivoraceae; genus Multivorans. The sequence goes on from CBDCVC010000002.1 coordinate 762,565, forward strand.
CCGCTGCTGCCCGGTGAGTGTGAAGTCCATGGGAGCGCAGAGGGTACAACGACCGGCAGGGCACGGACCAGAAGTTCCGCACCACGGCCGGAGCTCCAAGCGGCAGACGCCGTCCAGCCCAGTCGGGTCAGGAGAGGTCAGCTCCCAGGTGCCTCTGAACGAGCGACGCCCGACGACATCTCACCAACCGACGCCCAACCGGAGCGAGTGAAGCGGAGTGAGCGCCATCCCCTCCCATCTTCTCTCAAGCGCTCACGTCACCTGGGAGCTGACCTCTCCTGACCCAAGACGGGCGGGTGCAACCGACGCCAATGCGCCGCTCCGGTCCTGCTCACGCGTCAACTCGCTGGCGACGGAAGCAGCACGTACCGGGCCAGAACGGCAAAGCCGCCGATCAGGATGAACGCCACGGTCCAGATCACGGCCGTGCGATGCCCGCGTTTGAGGTGATCCTGCTTTCGAGCCCATCGCACGACGGCGCGCAGAAGGAACGGGAGGGATGCTCCCCAGGCGAGAAGGACGCCCAGCAACAACCAGGATGACGGCGAGAAGCCCTGGAGCAGCGCGAGCGCCCCGATCGCGAACAGGAGCGCCACCCGCACCACCACGCGCACGAAGCGCATGCTGCCGGCCTGCTGCCGCCTGAGTTGCTCCTTCCGGTCGCCGAAGTCGATCGCCACGTTCTCTCCTGGTTCCCGCCGCTCCCCCGGTCCCCCGGTCCCCCGCCGCCCTACGGATCCCCGGCGCCGGCGCGGTCGAGCAGGAAGGCGTAAACCAGGGCCGTCTCGCGGTAGCGGTCGAAGCGCCCGGAAGCGCCGCCGTGGCCGGCGCTCATGTTCGTCTTCAGCAGCAGCAGGTTGTCGTCCGTCTTCTTCTCGCGCAGCCGGGCCACCCACTTGGCAGGCTCCCAGTACTGGACCTGGGAGTCGTGCAGACCCGTGGTCACCAGCATGTGCGGATAGTCCGTCGCCTCGACGTTGTCGTACGGCGAGTAGGAGAGCATGTAGTCGTAGTACTCGCGCTGCCTGGGATCCCCCCACTCATCCCACTCGAAGGTCGTCAGCGGGATGCTCGCGTCGAGCATCGTGGTCACGACATCGACGAACGGCACGCGCGCCACGATGCCGCCCCAGAGGTCCGGCCGCATCGTGAAGACGGCGCCCATCAGCAGGCCCCCGGCGCTGCCGCCCATCGCGTAGATCCGGTCGGGGTCGGCGTAGCCCTCGGCCGCCAGATGCTCGGCGGCGGCGATGAAGTCGGTGAAGGTGTTCTTCTTGTTCAGCAGCTTGCCGTCTTCGTACCAGGAGCGCCCCATCTCCTCGCCGCCCCGAATGTGCGCGATGGCGTAGACGAAGCCGCGGTCGAGCAGGCTCAGCCGCAGCGAACTGAATCCCGCGTCCATGCTGGCGCCGTAGGAGCCGTAGCCGTAGAGGAGCAGGGGGCTGCCGCCCTCGGCCGGACGCAGATCGGACCGGTAGACGACGGACACCGGCACTTCCGTGCCGTCCGAGGCGACCGCCCGGAGTCGCTCGGTCCGGTAGTCCGCGGAGTCGAAGCCGCCCAACACCTGATCCTGCTTGCGCAGGCTCTTCTCCCGCGTGGCCGGGTCGTAGTCGAACACCGACCGCGGCGTGGTCAGCGACTGGTAGACGTAGCGCAAGGTGCCGGAGGCGGGATCGGGATTGACGCCGAGTCCCGCGGAGTAGGTCGGTTCGCCGAAGTCCAGGTCGTGACCCGCGACGCCGCCGCCACCCACCTCTTCGATGCGCAACTGGTTCAGGCCGCCGCGACGTTCGAACAGCACCAGGAAGCGATCGAACAGCCCGAAACCCTCGAGCAGCACGTCGTCGCGATGCGGCCGCTCCTCGCGCCAGGCGGCGCGGCCGGTGTCACCCTCCGCGGTCGACATGAGGCGAAAGTTCGGTGCGCCGTCGTTCGTGCGCACCCAGAAGCGGTCCCCCAGGTGGTCGACGCTGTACTCGTGCCGCTCGCCGCGCGGCTCGAAGACGGTGAAGTCGCCGTCGGGGTCGTCGGCGCGCAGGATGCGCACTTCGGTACGCAGCGTGTGGCTCGAGACCGCCATCAGGTACTTGCGGGACTGGCTGCGCCGCAGGAAGACGCTGAACGTCTCGTCCGGCTCTTCGTAGACCAGGTCGTCGGCGGAATCGGACCCCAGCCGGTGCCGGAACACCTGGTAGGAGCGCAGCGTGTCGGGATCCTGGCGGACGTAGAACAGGGTCGCACTGTCTGCGGCCCAGGCCAGGTTCGCCGTGACGTCCGTGATCTCGTCCGGCAGCGTCTCCCCGGTCGACAGATCCTTGAAGCGGACGGTGTAGAAGCGCCGCCCCACATCGTCGACGGCATAGGCCAGGATGCTGTGGTCCGGGCTGACCGACGGCCGAACGGCGGTGTACTCCTTGCCCTCGGCGATCTCGTTCACGTCGACAAGGACCTCCTCGGCCGCAGGATCGGCGGCGCCGCCGAAGGCGTCGCCGTCCGCCGGCCGGCGGCAGTGGATGGGGTACTGCTTCCCCTCCTCGTAGCGGGTGTAGTACCAGTAGTCGCCGTCGCGATAGGGAACCGACGAATCGTCCTCCACGATGCGGCCGCGGATCTCCTCGAACAGGGTCTCCTGCAGCTCCTCGGTATGCGCCATGACGCCGTCGAGATAGGCGTTTTCGGCCTCCAGGTAGGCGATGACTTCCGGATCTTCCCGCTCCCGAAGCCAGTAGTACTCGTCGACGCGTACGTCGCCGTGGGTCTCGAGTTCGTGCGGTCGAGCGGCGGCCATCGGCGGGTCGCCCGGGCCGGCGGCAGGGGCCGTGCAGGAGGTCACGGCGAGGACGGCTGCGAGGAGGCCGATGGAAGCGATTGCGGCGGTTCGGGGCGCGTTTGCTTGTGTGGAGAACATGGGCACGGGAGTGTAGCCGGTTGGTGTGGGGGAACCGTCCCAGGAGCGCTCAACTTCGTTCCCACAGCAGGATGGCCGCGAAGAGATCTTCGAGCGCGGCGCCGACGGACTTGAACAGGGTGATCTCCTCGCCATCCCTGCGCCCGCCGTGCTCCCCCCGGCACAACTCGTAGAGGTCCGCGGTGACGTCCTCCGGAACGAGGGCGCCCGACTCGATCGGCTGGGTGAGGTCGCCCGCCTCCACCAGAGCGCCGGCCCGGGTGTCGACGAAGACGGTCGAGCGGCGCATCGCCTCGTCGTCCGTCTCGCGCATGGCCGGCGTGAAGCCCCCGACCAGATCCACGTGGACGCCGGGCTGCAGCCACGAGCCGAGCACCAGGGGTTCCGTCGCGAGGGTCGCGGTGCTGACGATGTCCGCCGCGCGCACCGCCGCCTCCAGATCAACAGCCGTTCCGGTGCGAAGCCCCGGAAGCAGCGGCGAGCGGGACGCCGCCAACGCCTTCTCGGGCCGGCGCCCCCAGAACTCGATCTCAAGGTCCGGCCGCACCGCCGCGTGCGCGGCCGCGAGGTGGGGCGCCAGGTTGCCGGTGCCGACCACCAGCAGGCGCCGGGCATCGGGGCGCGCGAGGAACTTCGACGCCAGCGCCGAGGCGGCCGCCGTGCGCCGCAGAGTCAGCTCCAGGCCGTCGATCAACGCCAGCGGTTCCCCGGTCACCGCCGAGGACAGGATGTAGCTGGCCTGCACGGCGCCGAGGCCGCGGGAGACGTTGCCCGGGAACACCGTCGCCACCTTGACTCCGAGATAGCCGCCGGCCGTCCACGCCGGCATCAGCAGCAGCGTCGCCTCGCGATCGCCGGCCGGCGCCGCGACCCCATAATGGTGGCGCACCGGCATCTCGCAGCCGTCGTGGAAGCCCCGTTCGAGAGCCTCCACCACGGCGCCCCAGGGCAGCAGTTCGGCGGTCCTGGCGGCGTCGAAGATCTTCATCCGAATGCGGAGGATAGTCTCATGCGCCATGGACCATCCCGGAGAGCTTGAACAGAAGGGCTACGTGATTCTGGAAGAGGTCCTGGACCGGCAGCGGATCGACGCCCTTCGGCGGCAACTCGAACCGCACCTCGACCGCCGTCTGTTCGGCCGCAACCCCTTCGAGGGACACAAGACGCAGCGGGTCTATGGGCTCCTCTCCAAGTCGCGCCTGTTCGACCCCCTGGTCGAGCATCCGGCGGTGATGGACGCCTGCGAGAACACGCTGGGCGCAGGGTTCCTGCTCTCCGTCGCCCACGCCATCCTGATCCACCCGGGCGAGGCTTCGCAGAACCTGCACTTTGACGATTCGTTCTACCCCCTGCCCCGTCCCCGCCCGGCGCTCGGCGTGAGCACGATCTGGGCGCTGGACGACTTCACCGAGGACAACGGCGCCACTCGCCTCGTGCCCGGCAGCCACCGTTGGAACGGCGAGGAAGCGGACGAGTCGGCGGCGCAGCCGGTCATCATGCCGGCCGGTTCGCTGCTCATCTTCCTCGGCACCCTCTACCACGGCGGCGGCGAGAACCGGTCGGGCGGCACGCGCCTCGGCCTCACCATCCAATACTGCCCACCGTGGGCCCGCCAGCAGGAGAACTTCATCCTCGGCGTACCCGCGGGCGAGGTGCCACAACTTTCCGAGAGGATCCAGCAATTGATCGGTTACGGCATTCATCCTCCGTTCATGGGCCACGTCGACGGCCGCCATCCGCTGAAGGCTCTTCATTCATGAGGCGGCTCCATCTCTGGCTGCCTGCGTTGGCCGCGCTGGCACTGCTGGCGGCCTGCGGCGGTCCCGCGACCGCCCCCGAGGACGAACCCGCGGACGTGCCGGCGGCCGCCGTCCCCGAAGGCGCGCCCCGACTCGTCCTCCTGATCGCCGTCGATCAGATGCGAGCCGACTACCTGGAGCGCTTCGGCCCCTTGCTCACGGGAGGCCTGGCGAGGCTGCTCGGCGAGGGAGTCGTATTCACCGACGCCCACCACTTCCACGCCGCCACCGAAACCGCCCCCGGCCACGCCACCCTGGCCACGGGCGCGTTCCCCAAGCGGCACGGGATCATCGGCAACGGTTGGTTCGACCGGGAGACCGGTGACGACGCCTACTGCTGCGGCGACCCCGACCACGGCGTGTCGCCGCGCAACCTGCTCGTCCCGACCCTGGGCGATCTCCTCAAGGCCGCTTGGCCGCAGTCCAAGGTCTTCTCCGCCAGCGGCAAGGACCGTGCGGCCATCCTGATGGGCGGGCGCCACGCCGACGGCGCCTGGTGGTACAGCCGTGCGACCGGCCGCTGGGTCACCTCGACCTACTACGGCGACCGGGACTCGCAGCCCGAGTGGCTCGACGACTTCAACGCCGAGAGCCGCCTCGATCTGCTCTTCGGCACCGCCTGGGCGCCGCTGCTGCCCCTCGAGCACACCGCGGCGTACGACATCGAGCCGCTCGACAGCGGTCTGTTCGCGAACACCTTCCCGCACGCCCTGGGCGGCTACACCGTCGAACGGTCGGCATTCTACGCCTCCATCTACCGGTCGCCCTTTCTCGACGGCTACCTCGAGGACTTCGCCGAGACGTTGATCGAGGCGGAGGAGCTCGGTGCCGACGATGTCCCCGACCTGCTTGCGCTCAGCTTCTCCGCCCTCGACACCGTCGGCCACGGCTTCGGCCCGAACGCCCCGGAGACCCTGGACACGATCCTGCGGCTCGACCGGACGATCGGCGAGCTGTTCGACTTCATCGACGAGAAGATCGGCATGGAGAACGTGGTCGTCGCGCTCTCCGCCGACCACGGCGTCGGCATCGTGCCGGAGCTGGTGGTCCGCGACGGCGGCGAGGGCGGCCGCTTCGGCGCCGAGCAGACGCTCTGCCTGCAGCGGTTGCTGGCCCGGCTCGAAGAGCGCTTCGACGGCGGCGAGTTCCTGCTCGACACCTTCTACCTCGACGACGAGGCCATCACCGCGGCCGGCGCCGACCGGATGGCGGTCGAGGACGAGATCATCGAGGCGATGGGCGCCTGCCCGCTGATCGCCGAGGTCGTCCGGCCAGCCCAACTCGACCCGGCCGACCCCCTCCACGAGCTCTACCTGAACAGCTACTACGCGAGCCGCAGCGGGGATCTGATCGCCGTGCCGGCGCCCAACGTGCTGCCGACGCCGTTCACTGCCGTCATCGCCAGTCACGGCTCTCCGTACCGCTACGACACCCACGTGCCGCTGATCATCCGCCGTCAGGACGGCGCCGGCCGCGTGGTCACGGAACGCGCCAACACGATCGATCTCGCACCGAGCCTGGCCACGATCCTGGGACTCGACTTCGACGGGTTCGACGGCGTCGACCGGCTGACCGAGTGAGGACGACCTTCATGTCCAGCACCACCACACCCGCACCGATGGCCAGGGTTCGAGCCGCGGCCGCGGCCACCCTCTGCCTGACCGCAGCCTTCCTCACGGCCTGCCAGGCGGAGGCGCAGACCTACGCCGAGAAGCTCGGCTTCCCCGCCGGCGCCCGCGCCGTCATCCTGCACGTCGACGACGCCGGCATGTCGCACGACTCGAACGTCGGCGCCTTCCGCTCGATCCTCGACGGAGTCGCGAACTCGATGAGCGTGATGATGCCCTGCCCGTGGGTGCCGGAGCTGGTGCGGGGCCTGAAGGAAAACCCGGGGATCGACGCCGGCCTTCACCTGACCCTGACCGCCGAGTGGGACGTCTACCGTTGGGGCCCCCTCGTGGGCCGCGAGGCGGCGCCCGGCCTGGTCGACCCCGAGGGGGCGCTGTGGTCGAACGTCGCGGATGTCGTCGCCAACGCGACCCCCGACGAAGTGGAGGCCGAGGTCCGCGAACAGATCAACCGCGCCCGCACGATGGGCTTCGAACCGACCCATCTCGACTCCCACATGGGCACCCTCTTCGCCACCATGGACTTCCTCGAGCGGTACATCGCCGTCGGCCTCGACGAGGGCATCCCCCTGATGTTCCCGGGCGGCCACAACACGATCCTCGAAGCGCAGTACGAGGCTCAGGGACGCGACACGCCGCCCGGCCTCGGGCAGGCAACCGAACTCGGCCGGCGGATCTGGGACGGAGGCCTGCCGGTGCTCGACGATCTCCACAACCTGAGCTACGGCTGGGTGCCCGACGCCCGTGCCGACGCCACCGACGAGGAGTTGCTGGAGTACAAGGTCGAGCGCTACATCCAGGGCCTGCGCGACCTCCGGCCCGGGGTCACGATGGTCATCATGCACTCCACCGATCCGAGCGAGAACTTCAAGTACATCTCCAGTTCCGGCCCCAGCCGCAAGGGCGACATGCTGGCGATGCTCGACCCCCGCCTCAAGCGGGTGATCGAGGAGGAAGGGCTGGTCCTGACCACCTTCCGCGAACTCAAGGAAAGGCGGGACCGCGTCGACTAGCAGCCGGACGATCCGGAGCGCCGGCGATCACTCCGCCGAAGAGACGGCGGCGGCCTGGGTGACTCAGGCGCGTCGGTTGCTCGACTCAGCCGACTTGCCGATCGACCTGGTGACGGTTCGATCAACTGAGGTGGAACCTCTGGTCACGATCGAGCTCCCCCCTGAGACGGCCAACGCCGTCCTCAAGTGGGCCCTTGAAGCAGCGGCCCGGGTACTCCGAGGCGACCCCCAACCGTCCGACGCCGAGGTCTACAAGGCCGCCCGGGCGATGCTGAGCTAGGCCAGGCTACCAGCCAGACAGACAGCTCGCGCTCGCCGCTTCGCGGCCTCGCGCTTGATGCGGGCCGGAAGGCCCGCGCACCCAGCGATACGCCGTCGGCTAGGGCGCAGTTCTCTACTGCAATCGCCGACACCCTCCAGCCTGCGCCGGCTGCGCCGCGGCTAGCTCGTGATGCGCTGGAAGTTCGGCGGGCGGCGCTCGACGAAGGAGGCGACGCCTTCCTTGAAGTCGTCGCGCTGCAGGCTTTCGGCCATCAACTGGTTCGACTCGCGTAGGGCGTCGCCGGAGTCCATCATCAGGTGGCGGTAGACCTGCTGCTTGATGACCTTGAGCGACATCGGCGCGGAGCGTTCCGCCAGGGCCCTGATGTAGTTCCGGGCCTCGGGGACGACCTGGTCGTGCGGCACGGAGCGGTTGACGACGCCCATCTGGGCTGCCTCCGGACCGTAGAACTTGCGACCCGTCCAGAGAATGTCGAGGGCGTTGGACGGTCCGGCAACGCGCGGCAGGATCCAGCTCAGGCCGTGCTCGGCGATCAGGCCGCGGTTGACGAAGGCGGACGCGAAAACGGCGCGGTCGGACGCGATGCGGATGTCGCAGAGCATCGCGATGGCGAAACCCAGACCGGCGCAGGGGCCGTTGATCGCGGCGACGATCGGCTTGCGCACCGCCATCAGGTAGTTGAAAGTGACGCCGAAGTTCTCGGCGCCCATCTCCTCGATCGCCCCGGCCTGCGCGTCCTCGAAGGTCGCACCGCCGCCGCTGCCGCGTTCGCCGCGGCTGGTGGCCTGGAGGCCCTGCATGTCGGCGCCGGCGCAGAAACCGCGGCCGGCCCCGGTGAGCAGAATGCCGACCACCCGCTCGTCCTGCTCGGCGGCCGCCATCGCGTGCTTCATCTCGGCCATCATGTTGCCGGTGATCGCGTTCAACTGCTCAGGCCGGTTGAGGGTGATCGTGGCGATGGGATCGTCCACGTCGTACTTGATCAGTTCGTACTCGGTCATGCCTTGGCCTCCAGCCGCTGTTCGAAGTGAGCGGCCAAGAGTAGCGCAACCCGGCGGGCCGCTAGGCCCGCATATTTCACCGAGGTCCGTAGCGAGGGCGTGGAGGCGCGACATCCCTCAAATATGCGGGCTAACATGGCCAAGCGCCCTGGAACGCACACCGCGTCGAAGGAGAACTCATGCCTCGAACTTCAACAGCGGGCGACGACTGTCGCACGGCAACGCCGGCGCCGGTTGCTCTGGTCGCCGCAGCGCTCTTCGTGGCCTGCGCCGGCCCCGAGCCCGAACCGGCGCCCCGACCCGCGCCCCCGCCCGGCACCTCCGAACAGCTCGAGATCGTCGACCGCGCCATCGAGTACCACGGCGGCGAGCTGTTCGAGCAGTCCCGGGTCAGGCTGACGGTGGCTTCCCGTTCCGGGAGTTTCGACGTCGACTCGATGGCCGACGGCGACCGCTTCGAGCAGCGGATCCGCGCCTCGAACGGCAGCGACGAACGGGAGTACCGGCGCGACAACACGGCGCTCGAGGTGACCGAGGGCGGTCAGCCGATGGAAATGGACGAAACGCGATACGCCCGCGCCGAGAGCTACGTCAACCAGCGCATGTACTTCCTGTTCCTGCCCTACAAGCTGAACGATCCGGGCACCTACAAGGAGGACCAGGGGCTCGAGGAGTGGAACGGAAGGCAACTGCACCGCGTCCGGGTCACCTTCCAACCCGGCGCCAGCGACGGCGCGGACAGCGCCTACGTCTACTGGTTCGATCCCGAGACTGCCCGCCTCGAGCAGTTCGCGTACGACTACAGCGAAGGCGCCGGCCTCCGCTTCCGGGTGCTGACGAACTACCGGCGGATCGGCGGCCTGCTGTTCTACGACGCGAACAACTATGGCCTGAACACCCGCGACGGCGGCCTGACCGTCGACGACATCAACCCGGTCTACGTCGAGGACGAGTTGCCCCTCGTCTCGCAGATCGAACTGCGCGACATAGAAGTGGAAGGGACCGGCGCCAGTTGACGGTGCGCTTCGCTACGGCCATCGCCGGCCTCGCCGCACTCCTGCTGTTCGCCTCCTGCGAACCGCCGGCGCTTGAGGAACCGGCCCCGGAGTTCGACCCCCAGACCGTTGCGGCGGCGGTGCTCGACGTGCTCGACATGCAGGTGGAAGCCTGGAACGAGGGCGACATCGACGGTTTCATGGCCGGCTATCTGAACAGCGACGAACTGCGGTTCACGTCGGGCAACGAGGTCCACCGCGGCTGGAGACAGACCCTTCAGCGCTACCGCCAGAGGTACCCCGACCGCGCCGCGATGGGAACGCTCGCCTTCGAGAACCTGGACGTGCGCGTGCTCTCCGAGCATGCCGCCATGGTCTTCGGCCGCTTCCGGCTAACGCGCGAGGCCGACGAACCGACCGGGCTGTTCACCCTGCTGCTCGAGCAGCACGGCGAGCAGTGGCTGATCGTCGCCGACCACACCTCGCAGTAGCCCCGATACGCTCGCTTGCACTGGCAATGAAGACGATGAGAGAGCCGAGCGTGATCTTGATGGGCACGGCGGCGGTCCTGACACTGGGACTGGCCGGCTTCGCCCTCGAGGGACCCCGCATCCAGGCCGAGATCGAGGCGCGAACGGCGGCGGCGCTGGCCGATGTCGGCGTCCGCAACCTGAGCGTGCAGGCGAGGGGGCGCAACGTGACGCTCTCCGGCACGGTCGCCTTCGCCGAAATCGGCATCGAGGCGGCGCGGCGCGCGGCCGCGACACCCGGCGTGCGCAACGTCGACAACCGGCTGGAGATGGCCATCGGTCCCTCCTTCGAGTTCGCTCCCGACGGCGACATCTGGTTGCTCCGGGGCCAGATGCCGACGCCCGAGACCAGGCAGGAGTTGTTCGACGCGGCCGCCGCGATCGTCGGGCAGGGCAACGTGATCGACGAGACCGAAGTCGACAATTCCGTAACCGAACCGCCCTGGCTCTCGACGCTGCCGAGGCTCATCCAGCTCCTGCGCCGCCTGGACGGCGCTCCGGGCCTGCGGCTCGAGGACCGGACGCTGACGCTGACCGGTCATACCTCCAGCGAGGGCCTGCGCGACCACCTGGTGTTCGAGATCACCTCGATCGGCGCCGCGGCCAATGCCAACTGGAACATCGCCAATCGGATGAGGATCTTGCCCGTCGCCGTCAACCACGCAGCGGAGAATCGCATCCGCAGCGTGCTGGAACGCGGGTCGATCGAGTTCGAGGACGGCACGTCGACGCTCACCGAGGAGGGCACGACCACAGTTGGCGAGATCGGCGCCGCGCTGGCCGACATCTCCGAAATCCGGGTCGAGATCCTCGGCCACACAAACGCCGGCGGCGATCCAGCAGCGGACCGGGCGCTCAGTCTCGAACAGGCTCAGGCCGTGCGCGACGTTCTTTCGGCCAGCATTCATCCGGACCGCTTGCTGGCGGTCGGTTACGGCAGCGACCGTCCGCTTGCCGCGGACGGCGACAACGCAGCGGACACCGGCGACGCCTCGCCTCCGCGCATCGAGTTCCGCGTTCTCCACCGTCCCTGAACCACGCTGATGCTCTACGTCCTTCTCGAGATCTGGATCTGGGTCGCCGCCGCGGCGCTCGTCGGCGCGATCTTCGGCTGGTGGATGCGCAGCATCCGGGCCGGCAGGCAGGTCGCCCGCGAAGCGATGATCTGGCAGCGCCGGCTGGAGCGACAGAAGAGACTCGCTGCCCGCGAACGGCAGACGCCGGGAGACTGAGTTCAGTCGTCGGCGGTACGCAGATCGAACTCCGACGGCGCCACGACGACTCCGGCCCGGTGCTGCAAGGCGCGCGACGTAACGTCCGCCAGGACCTCCGGCTGTTCGGCCGCGATGTCCCACTGCTCGCCGGGGTCGAGCGCCAGGTCATAGAGCAGGGGCGGATCATGTTCCGTCCGTTCGCCGGCGAGGCCGTACGCACCCTGCGTGATGAAGTGCGCCTTGTAGTTCCCGACCCGGTAGGCGTAGAGCTCGCTGCCGCGGTAGAACGGCATCTCCCGGCGCGGCCCTCCCCCCTCGCCTCGGAGCACCGGTCCGAGATCGAGGCTGTCCATCGGCCGGTCGTCCGCTACGGCGCCGCCGGCAAGCGAGAGGAAGGTCGCAAACACGTCGCTGGTCGACCCGATCTCGTTCGTGACCACGTCGGGGGCGATCGTTCCGGGCCACCAGAACAGCCCCGGCACTCTCACGCCGCCATCCCAGGTCATTCCCTTGCCTTCGCGGAGCGGCCCGGCCAGACCGCCCTGGGTGCGGAACGCGGTCCACGGGCCGTTGTCGCTGCTGAACAGCACCACCGTGTTCTCGGCGATCCCCTCCTCCTCGAGCGTCTCGATGATCCGACCGACGCTCCAGTCGATCTCCTCGATCACGTCGCCGTAGAGCCCGGCGCCGCTGTGGCCTTCGAACTCCGGCGCCCTGAAGAGCGGCACGTGGGGCATGCTGTGCGGGAGGTAGACGAAGAACGGCTCGTCCCGGTGGGCGCGGATGAAGTCGACGGCCTCCTCGGCGTAGCGCTTCGTGATCGTGGTCTGGTCCGCGGGCTGCTCGAGCGTTGCCGTGACCACCTCGCCCGCCTCGTCGCGCTCTGAGCGGATGAGGGGCACGTCCCAGTACTCGATCTTCGGGTCCAGGAATGCGGCGCGGCGCTCTTCCCGCTCGAGGGTCGACATCATGTCGTTCGAGTACGGAATGCCAAACCAGTAGTCGAAGCCGTGCCGCGTCGGCAGGTACTGCGGCCGGTCGCCCAGATGCCACTTGCCGAACATGCCGGTCGCATACCCGAGGTCGCTCAGAGCCTCGGCGATCGTGACCTCCTCGTCCTGGATGCCGCCCACGAAGTCCGGGAACAGCACCCGGGCACGATCACCGTAGAGCCCGCTGCGCACCGGCAGCCGCCCGGTCAGCAACCCGGCCCGGCTCGGCGAGCACACCGACGCCGTGACGTAGAAGTTCGTCCAGCGCTGGCCCTCCGCGGCCATCCGGTCGAGGTTCGGAGTCCGGATCACCGGCGCGCCGTAGCTGCCGAGGTCGCCCCAGCCCAGGTCGTCGGCGAAGACGATGACGAAGTTCGGAGGGTGGCTGGAGGGGGCCGACACGTCCATCTCTTGCGGAGCGCATGCCCCGAGGAGCGCGACCACGAGAAGCCCACCCGCAGCAACTGACCGGCCTTTCCTCAATGTCACGACGACTTCGACTCCTTCAAGAGACGCACAGTAAAGCGGTGCTCCTCCTCGATCAGGTCAGGCTCCGTGCCGTTGTGGGCCCGCATGCCAGGAATGACCTTGTTCCGGACGCCCATGCCTCGGGCATCCACGTAGCCGTAATCCCGCATGACGTTGACCAGCGTCTGGTTCCGCGCGTACCGGACGCCAGCCTTCATCCCTTCGACCGTCACCGTGTTCGGCAACCGGCCCGGGCTCTGCACTTCCAAGCGATCGGAGTAGATCGTCAGCGCGACGTCGGTCCCGGCGATGCTGTAGTCGCGATGGACCAGCGCGTTGGCCACGACTTCCCGGACAACGTTCTCCGGATACTCCCAGCGGTCCACCCGCCGCATGCTCTCGATACGCGCGGTCGGCGCAGTGTTCCGCCGTACGAAGTCCCAGGCCGCGTCGACCAGGCCGAGTCCGATCAACGGGCCATCGGCACCGGCCAGCGGCACCATCGGTCCCCGCAGATCCTCGTCGGCGCGTGTGGCGTAGTCGGGTTCCGTGCCCGGATAGCAGATCGCCCGAATGCCGGCCTGCGGCACGTGACGGTTCGGAGCGCTCGCGAAAAGGAGCACACCATCCACCGTCGCCACGGACGTTCCGCTCGAGTCGGTCATCAGGTCGACGTTGCGCAGGAGCCTCTCCCAAGCCTCCCGATCTTCGTGCTGTGGCGCCGAACCACCGAGAACACGCTCGAAGTAGTCCTGCAGCCGCCTCAGGTCGAGAGTGTCGAGACTCGCACCGAGCGCAGGCTTCAGTCCGTAGTGCAAGCGGCCGGAGGCCTGGAACATCCGCTCGATCTCCTCCCGGCTGGCCTCCCGGTTCGTACTCCCAACCCGAATGTAGTAGGTGCGTTGCCCGTGATGAACGCGCCCGTAGGGTTTGTCCGGCCCCTGGGTCACCCGCACGACGAGCACGTCCCGGCCAGGCTCCACTTCTCGCACCCAGGAGAGCAACGGCACGATCGGCGGCTCGATCTTGACCCGACACAGCTCGCTCACCCACTCTTCGAGCCGCTCCCGCGCCACCCCAGCGACAGTTCCGTCGTCCTCGACACCGAGCAGAACCGTACCGCCCTCGAGATTGAGGAACGCCACCAGCGTCCTGGCCAGGTCGTGGTTCGAGACCTCGTCGCGCTTGAACTCGACGAGCGAGTCCTCGCCGTTTCGGATCAGTTCAAAGACATCGGCCTTGTTCATGAGTGCTGGCAGACGCTCCGAGCGGCGAAAGGAACGTCGAGGCACCCAGGAGTCTAGCCCCGAGCGCCTCCGGATCAGCTACGGCGAACTCTCTTCCCGTTTCTGTAGCATCCGATGTTCTCCGACCCCCCAAGGCAGCAGATGGACCGACTGCTCCGATTCATCCGATCAGGATCTCGAGTGCGCCTTCAAGCCACATTGGCTGCCTGACCGCCCCGCAAGAACAGGACTTGCCCCAGAAACCGATCGCCGTCGCCTTTGGTTCTCGCCTGTACCGGCTCCTCCTCGGAGGCTACTCCGCGATCCTGTGTACTCGGAGCGCGGTACAACTCCGGTCCGGCTCGAAGCTGAGCGTCCACCTGAAGGCGGAAGAGATCGACGAAGTCCGTCTCAAGCGGGCCGTCGTATGGCGTCGGCTGAGTGTCCATCTCGACGACGGTCGGGTGTGCGTCGTCGGGGGCGTCAACCTGCCGGCCGCCCGCGCAGTCTCTGACGCCGTCTCGGAGATGAAGACGGCGCAGCGTCTCCGCAAAGAACGGCGGCGCCGCCGGATCGAGCAACAGAAGCGCCGCGCGGCAGAGCTGGCGAAGCCCCTCGCGAAGCTCCAGAAGCGCGTCGAGGCGCTGTTGGCCAGCGAGGTCTACGTGCGCCACGACCAAGCCAAGACCGTACGCGACGCGGTCGGCCGCACTCTCGACCCCAGCCTCACCAAGTCCATCCGCCAACACTTGCCCCAGTCGGCAAGGGCTGCATTCGACTACCTCCGGCCCCTTCGTTCCGCAGAAGGCTTCGAGGAAGCTCGCCAAGCCGCGAATGATGCCTACGTTGCCACCCAACGGGAAGCCGTTCGCACCGCCGCCCACGATCTGGACTATCCGCCAACCGACGAACAAGCGGACGCCATCGCCACGGACGAGCATGTGACTCTCGTCCTCGCCGGCGCCGGAACGGGGAAGACAGCCGTGATCACGGCGAAGATCGCCCACCTGGTGCGAAACGAGTGCGTTGCCCCCGAGGAGATCCTGGTCCTTGCCTTCAACAGGAAGGCTGCCGCGGAGATCCGCGAACGTCTTCCCGCGGACCTGAAAGGAGCCGAGGTCCGCACGTTCCATTCCTTCGGCCTTCATGTCCTCCGGCGCAGCAGCGAGCCGTCGGTTATCTCTGAACTCGCGAGGCAAGGCGCACTGCTGGAGCGGCTCGTGGATGACGGGGTGCGTCGACTGATCAAGCAAGGCTGGACGCCGCTGACCGACTTCGTCACCGTTCAGAACGTCTCCGTCTCCCCTTTCGACTTCCACGACGCAAGGGCCTACTACTCGTTTCTACGCCGCTGCAGACGGAGGCCGCTCGGCGGAGGGTACGACGCGAGGAGCCTCGAGGAACTCGAGATAGCCAACTGTCTTTGGCTACACGGCGTCAAGTACGAGAGTGGAAAGTCCTTTCGCTGGCGCTCCGGCCGGGAGCGCAAGTCGTGCAGGTTCGACTTCTTCCTCCCCGAGCACAACATCTACCTTGAACACCTCGAACTGGACGCCGACAACCGCGTCGCGAGACATCCCGCCGGCATCGCCAAGGCCGTCTCGCTCAAACGCGAAGCCTCCCGGCATCTACCCCACGGCACCCGAGTCATCGAGACCTATAGCTGGATGTGCCAGCAACGGTTGCTGGGCGAGTGCCTGGCGGAGGCACTCGATCTCGCCGGTGTCGAGCGACGCCGCGTTCCCGGCGAAGCGGTTCTCAGGCGACTTGAAGGGCCTGACCGGAAGCTGCCTGTAACCAGGCTGCTCACGACCTTTCTTCATCACGTGCGCAGCGCCGACCTGGCGGCCAACGACCTGTGGAAGAGGGCAGGAATGTCCTCAGCGGTCCTGAGGACCGGGACGTTTCTCTACGCCTTCGAGTCGCTCCGGCAGACCTACGAGCGCCACCTTGCCGCCGAAAGTGCCGTCGACTTCCACGACCTGATCAACCGAGCCTCAAGAACGATCAAGGAGAAGCGCTGGCGGCCTCGCTACCGCTACGTGCTCGTCGACGAATTCCAGGACATCTCGGCTGGCCGAATGGCGCTTCTCGAAGCGCTGCGCGGCCAGGATGTCGCGTTCTTCGTCGTCGGCGACGACTGGCAATCCATCTACCGTTTCACCGGAAGCGACGTCAGTCTGGTTCGCAACTGCGGCGACTACTTGGGACCCGTACGCAAGCGCGCGCTGAGCGCGACGTTCCGCTATGGCGAAGGCATCCTCGGTCCGACTGCTGCATTCGTGCAGCGCAACCCCGAACAGACCCAACGCGAACTGTGTACGCGAAGCAATGCTTCGGACGAAGGAATAACCGTAGTCGCGGCCAGCGAGCAAAGCGACGGCATAGAAGCGGCGCTGAGAGACATTTCAGCGCGACAGGAGCGGCCCCCTGGAAATGGCGAAGGGGTCGAGAGCCTGATGTTCGAGCCCCTCCCTGACGGACCGCTTACGCTGCCAGATACCGGTGAACCTCCTATACCTAGACCCGAGGTCCTCGTCCTCGGCCGCTATCGGAACAGTCAAAAACACCTGCCCACGGCAAGCCGCCGCGAGAGCTTGGAGTTCAGCACGGTTCATCGAGCCAAGGGACGCGAGGCCGACTACGCCATCGTCCTCGATCTGAAGAACGATCGCCGCGGCTTCCCCTCCCAGATCGAGGACGACCCGCTGATGGACCTCGTGCTGCCCAGCAGCACTGGAATGACGGTCCCCCACGCCGAAGAGCGTCGTCTGTTCTACGTGGCCGCTACGCGAGCGAAGCGAGGTACGTACCTCATCGCAGACGCAGAACAGCCATCCGAGTTCGTCGTCGAGCTGCTGCGATCGAACCCTGATCTGCGGCAGATCGGTCGGATCCGCCTCGACCCGGCGCCCCGCTGCCCTCGATGCGAGGGATCCCTCGTTCCCTCGAAGAGCCGAAAGAACCTTCGTTGCACCTACTTCCCCATGTGCCCACACATGGCGCCGCGCTGCACGGATTGCAGCCGCGGGTTCCTGCTCGTGGAGGGAGACCGAACACGGTGCACAAACCCCACCTGCAAACCATCTGCTCGCCCTTGTCCCAAATGCCGTGTCGGCGTGCTGACTCTCAACTTAGGTTCGGGCGGGCGATTCTGGGGCTGCAGCGATTGGCTCTCCGAGCCTCCATGCGGCTTCACAGTGAACGCCGGCAGAGGGCGACAAGAGTCCGCTTCGGCCCCCGCCTCGTCTCGGTACTGAACCACTGTGCGACCAGGGTCCGAGGCTCCGAGACTCCCCCGGCCGCTCTAAGCCGCCCATCTCCGGAATTCCCAGTAGCCCGACGCGGCCCGTACTAGAACGGAGGCCGAAAGCCCTCCTTGCCCTCGCCCAGCAGTGGCAGCCGTCGCAAGAGCACTTCCCGAACTTCCCGGTAGTGGTCCAAGTACCGCTCCCTGAAGCTACTCATGCCGCTCGACAGCTTCTCCGCCATCATGCCAAGGGCCGTTTCGCGGGTGCCAGCCACGAACTTTCCTCGCCGAAAGTGAAAGGGTTGAATGATGAAGCCCTGCGCGCGCGTTTTCAGCAGGGCCTCAGCGAACGCCTCAGCGTCCCTCACCAGCAACAGCGGGGTCATCGTCACGCAAGTCTCCACTCCCGCCGTGACCAGCTTGCGAGTCGCTTCGAGCCGCATCCGGTTGCCGGGGCAGGATGGCTCAAACGCACGCCGCACATCCTCGTCGTCCGTAGTGACCGTCATGTTCACTTGAACACGGCCGCCATTCACCACTATCTCTTTGAACAAGTCGATGTCTCGCACGACATCTGGACTTCTAGTCTGAACCACTAGCTTTGGGCGGTGTCGCCGAGCAAGAATCTCCAACAGTTTCCGCGTGAATTCAAGCTTTCGTTCAATCGGCTGATACGGATCGGTCACGCTGCTCATGTAGATCAGCTTGCCATTGAGGGGTCTGCGCCGACTCGCCAGACGCTCGACCGCGTTCTCCTTGACTCGGACCCATTGACCCCAAGAGTCGCGCTTCTCCGTGCTGTGGGAGAAGAAGGCTGCGTAGCAGTACGAGCATCCGAACGCACAGCCGGCGTAGGGATTCAACGTGAAGTCATACGCGTCCATGAAACCCGTTGCGCGAGTCAGGATGTCCCGGACGGGCGCATACTCGATCGACGCCCCGCCCAACCGGCTGGGTCGCAACGGCGCTCGCTCCGGTTGCTCGAAGAACAACTGGCGCTGTTCCGTTGCGATCATTCCTGCCTTCTCCGGACCCGCACTTCATCTTTGCCGATCGGATTCGTCTGCGGATTCCAAGTCACGGGCTTGGACAGGTATGCCCTAGACTTGTCGGAGAGTGAGCTGAAGACGCGGGCTAAGCGACGTCGCCACGCGGTCGTCTGAGGAAGACACCCGGCCCATACCGGCCGAGGCTCTACTGCGAGACTCTCGCCGTTTGAGACGACGGCGGCTAACTCATGGCTCTTCGATCGATGTGTCGTGACCAACTCCCAATCCGGTCTTCGGCTAGCGCGAACTCTTCTCATCTGTTCTTTGAGCTGCCGATGTGTCGATTCGTACACAGCATGCACTGACGTAAGCCAGCACGTCGCGGCCTCCGCCTCCCGAGCTGCCGGCGATTCCGCGTAGGCGCCGAACCCCTTGTACGTGTCCTCAGTTCGTGTCATAGCACCGATGGTCTCCTCAAGCCTGCCAAGACCGCGCCGACGGGCGGCGCACGAGAAACTGAGCCACAGCTCACCACCCAGACGCCTCATCGACCCGCTCGGGTCGATCCCCTGAACGCCGACGTTGAGAGCGCCCCGTGCCCGGTAGTCAGTCGCTATCAGAATAGCCAACGCAAGCTTCACTGCCCCGGCACCGCATCCGATGTCAATGACATGCAGCCGTTCCGGCAGACCACGAGGGTAGCACTGGCGGAGCAGCGCGTACACGAGGTGCACTTGGCGCGGCTGGTACCAAGTGACGTAGAAGAGCGAGTCCCAGTCGTGATAGAGAGGCTCCTGGCCGCCCTGCAGTAGCTCCAGCGACTCCAGAGCACCGTCGATTCTGCTCGCGCGTGTGGAGCCGTGCAGGCCTTCCCGCAAGCGGCGGTACTCCTTCTTCGCAACGTCCGCGAGGGCCTCGTCGAACGCATCTAAGGTTGGGTTGTCCATTCCACGTACACACTTGGCCGCTACCGCGGAGGGCTAGCGGCTGGGAGTCGCGCATTCTAATCGGGCCGAACTAGGCCCGTTCATCGAGAACCGAGTATTCGCGCCACGAACCAGGTTCCGCTCCGCCCGAGTAACCCCGAGCGCCAAGGAACACGTCAGTCGGTGGCCGGCGTGTGACCCCAGAGCGACACTTGCTCACAACGCCGACTCGCTAGCGACAGGGCAGCCGCCTCCCGCACCCGGCTTCCGCCCTCTCGGCACGTAGAGGCAGTAGGATCGCCAACTTCCGCCCCCCGGACCGACCCGAGATCAGCCCATGACGACACCCCGAATCGACGAGGCCCGCGCCCTCGACCACCTGATGGACCTGCTCAGGATCGAGGGCCTGAGTGGCCGCGAGGCCCGGGTCGCGGCGGCGGTCCGCGAAAAGCTGCTGGCCGCCGGCTGCGAGCCGTCCTGGATCGGGCACGACGACGCGCACGAGCGCATCCCCCGCGACTTCGAGATCGGCAACCTGATCGTCACGGTCCCCGGCACGCGGCCGGGGCCGCGGCGGCTGTTCATGGGGCATCTCGATACGGTGCCGCTCTGCCGCGGCGCGGTTCCCGTGCGCCGCAACGGACGGATCGAGGCGGAGGGCGACACCGCGCTCGGCGGCGACAACCGGACCTCGATCGGCGCCTTGGTGACGATGATCGAGACCCTGCTCGCGCAGGACACACCAAGGCCGCCGATCACCGTCTTGATGACGGTCGGCGAAGAGATCGGCCTGTGGGGGGCGCGCACGGTCGAGTTGGAGTGCCTCGGCACTCCCGAGATGGGCTTCAACCTCGACTCCGGCGCCCCGCACGTGGTGATCATCGGCGCCACCGGCGCCGACCGCTGGCAGGTCGACGTCTACGGCAAGTCCTCGCATGCGGGGGTTCATCCCGAGCACGGGATCTCCGCGGCGCTGATCGCCTCGCGTGCGGTGGCCGACGTAGCGGCCCAGGGCTTCTTCGGCAAGATCGAGCTTCCGGCCGGCAGCGGCACCTCGAACATCGGCCGGATGGCCGGCGGCGAGGCGAGCAACCAGGTCACGGACCACGTCTTCGTGTCGGGCGAATCGCGCAGCCACGACAAGGCGTTCCTGGCGCGGATCACCGCGGCCTACCGCGACGCCTTCGAGCAGGCCGCAGGGAGCGTCCGAAACAGCGACGGCCAGTGCGGTCGCGTCGACTTCCGCGCCGAAACCGACTACGAGGCGTTCGAGATGCCTAAAGGTTCACCGCCCGCGCAGCTTGCGGCGGACCGGGTGCGAGCAGTCCTGGGCATGGAAGCCGAGTACCTGGTCGCGAACGGCGGACTCGACGCGAACTATTTGAACGCCAAGGGTCTGCCCACGGTGACCCTGGGCGCTGGACAGCACAATCCCCACACCGTGGACGAATACGTCGACGTACAGGAGTACCTCGACGGTTGTCGATTGATCGCCGCCATCGCCGCGGCCTGACTGCTGTAGCACCGGAGGCCCCGAAATGAACACTCGCATGCTCCACGAGAAGGTGATCGTCGTCACCGGCGCCGGTCGCGGCATCGGCCGCGACATCGCCCTCCTCGCCGCCGCCCACGGCGCGTCGGTGATCGTCAACGACCTCGGCGGTTCCGAACGCGGCGACGGCGCCGACCGGACGCCGGCCCAAGGCGTGGTCGACGAGATCGTGGCCGCGGGCGGACGCGCCGCCGCGAACTACGAGAGCGTCGCCGACTTCGACGCCGCCGGCCGCATCGTCGAGCAGGCTCTCGACTGCTACGGCCAGATCGACGGCATCGTCAACAACGCCGGCATCCTGCGCGACGGCATCTTCCACAAGATGAACGAGAGCGACTGGGACGCGGTGATCGCCGTCCACCTGAAGGGCAGTTTCAACATGGCGCGGGCCGCCGCTCCCCACTACCGCAAGCAGATCGGCGGCGCCTTCGTCCACATGACCTCGACTTCGGGGCTGATCGGCAATTTCGGCCAGGCGAACTACGCCGCGGCCAAGCTCGGCATCGTCGGACTGTCCAAGTCTCTTGCCCTCGACATGCAGCGCTTCGAGGTGCGCTCGAACTGCATCGCGCCCTTCGCCTGGTCGCGGCTGATCGGGACGATTCCGACCGCGGACCCGGCCCAGGCCGCGCGGGTGGCGAAGATGCAGGCAATGACCCCGGCCCTGGTCGCGCCGCTTGCGGTCTATCTGTTGAGCGACGCGGCGAAGGACGTGAGCGGTCAGATCTTCGCGGTGCGCAAGAACGAGATCTTCCTGATGAGCCAGCCGCGCCCGATCCGCTCGGTCCACAACGGCGACGGCTGGACGCCGGAGTCGATCGCCGAGCACGGCATGCCGGCCCTGGCCGGGTCGTTCCACGACCTGGACCGGACGACCGACGTGTTCACCTGGGATCCGACGTAGCGCATCCGGCAGCGCGGTCGGCGCCGCCACGGCCGTCTGGCCTCACGCCACCTCGAACAGCCCCGCGGCGCCCATGCCGCCGCCGATGCACATCGTTACCACGACGTTCTTGGCGCCGCGGCGCTTGCCCTCGATCAGGGCGTGGCCGACCATGCGCGCGCCGCTCATGCCGTAGGGGTGGCCGATCGAGATCGCGCCGCCGTTCACGTTCAGCTTGTCGTTCGGGATACCCAGCCGGTCGCGGCAGTAGATGACCTGAACCGCAAACGCCTCGTTCAGCTCCCAGAGGTCGATGTCATCCATCGTCAGGCCCTGGCGCTCGAGCAGCTTGGGAACGGCGAAGACGGGGCCGATGCCCATCTCGTCCGGCTCGCAGCCGGCGACCGCCATCCCAACGTAGATGCCGAGCGGCTCGATGCCCCGCTGTTCGGCCAGCTTCGAGTCCATGACCACGCAGGCCGAAGCGCCATCCGAGAGCTGGCTGGCATTGCCGGCGGTGATCGTTCCGTTCTCTCGCACGGGCTTGAGCGCGGAGAGACCCTCGATCGTGGTGCCCGGGCGGTTGCCCTCGTCCTGGCTCAACTCGACCTCGCCGAAGCTGATGTCGCCGGTGGCCTTGTCGAGGATCATCTTGGTCGCCTTCATCGTGATGATCTCGTCGTCGAAGGCGCCCGATTCCTGGCCGGCCGCCGTCCGCTGCTGGCTCTGGAGCCCGTACTCGTCCTGCTGTTCCCGGGTGACGCCGTAGCGCTTCGCCACGACTTCAGCGGTGTCGATCATCGGCATGTGGAGCGCCGGCTTGTTGTCCCGGATCCACGGATCGGGAGCGCGGAAACCGTTCATCTTGTCGTTCTGCACCAGGCTGATCGAGTCGATGCCGGCGGCGACCACGACCGGCGCCCTGTCGACGACCACCTGCTTGGCGGCGGTGGCGATCGACATCAGGCCCGAAGAGCACTGCCGGTCCATGGTCATTCCCGACACTTGGACCGGCAGGCCGGCCCGGATCGCGCATTGGCGGCCGATGTTGAAGCCCTGCGTGCCCTGCTGCATGGCGCAGCCCATGACGACGTCGTCGACCTCGCCCTTTTCGATGCCGGCTCGATCGATCGCGGCGGAAACTGCGGCCGCCCCCATCGTCGGCGATTCGAGGTTGTTGAAGGCGCCGCGATAGGCCTTGCCGATCGGCGTGCGGGCGGTGGAAACGATGACGGCGTCAGTCATGGAGAGACTCCCTGGCTTCGATTCGTTGCTGGAAGTGCTGGTTTCTGCGGAGCGCGCAAGGGTAACACCTGCAGCCCCGCGGGTCCCTACTCGTTCAACCAGGCGTTGAAGCTCGGCTCCCGCTTCTCACGGAACGCGGCCACACCCTCCCGGGAGTCCGGGTGATGGTCGCCGATCGGCGTCCGGGCCGCGATGTCCTCCAGCGACTGCTCCCAGGTCTGGTCGGCGGCGTTATACAGGCTGCGCTTCAAGAGCCGCATCGCCACCTGCGGCCCGTTCGCCAGCTCGCGGGCCAGGTCCATGGCGCGCGGCATCAACTCTTCGGCCTCCACGACCTCGTGAACCAGCCCCAGTTCAAGCGCGTCCGCCGCGCCGACGATCCGGTTGCGCATCAGGAAGTCGATCGTCTTCGGCAGACCCATCATCTGCAGCAGAAGGTAGTGGCCGCCCTCGTCCGGCAGCAGGCCGAAGCGGAGGGTGCCGCTGCCCATGCGAGCCGCGGCCGAGGCGATCCGGAAGTCGCAACTGAGCGCCAGCGAGAAGCCGGTCTGAACCGCCACCCCGTTCATCGCCGCGATCGTCAACTTGTCCATACCCCGGATCGCCGTGTTCACGGGCTGCGAGATCTTGCGCAGTCCGTTGATCGTGCCGAGCACGTTGTCATGGCCCCGATGGATGTCCGGCACGAGCTGCTCGCCGCGCTCGCCGCGGTCCTTGCCGCTGATGTCGTCGCCGGCCGAGAACGCTCGGCCGCTGCCGGTGAACAGCACAACGCGCACCGAATCCTCCATCGAGGCCTGGATGAGAGTTTCGAGCAGGTCCCGCTTCATCGGCGCATTCATGCCGTTGAGCCGGTCCGGCCGGTTGAACGTGATGACCAGGATCCCCGGATCCTCTACCTCTGCCTCGAAACCCTGGAACTCGCCCGCCTGGATCATGCCTGCTGCTCCCTTTGTGGTTGCTCGTTGTGCGATGGGGGCAGTCATTGTGGCACAGGGAATTCGACGTCCTCCAACGCAGGAGTCCTCAGGCTGATTCTCTTGTTCAACGTCACAGAGCGCGTGCTACGCTGCCCGGCCCCGATAGCGCGTCGGGCCCTCTTCAGTCCACGCAGCAACAAGGAGAATCCAACTGATGAAACGCCTCATCGGCGTGCTTACTCTTGTCCTCGCCGGCGGCCTCCTGCAGGCCTCGGCGTACGCATCCGGCTCCATCTCGGCCGGCAAGGGGATCAACCCGCGCGACGCCTACACCATGGGCAAGGCGCTCACGTTCCAGAAGCTCGTGTGCCCGTCCTGTCCCCTGCAGAAGCGCGATCTCGACCGCGACCGCGCCCTGAGCCTGAAGAACAGCCTCGAAGCCCGCGACGAGGCGGCCAAGCCGGGTACCGCGGATGACGAGAACATCGCCGTTCTCTGCCCCGGCGCCGGCGACGCCACGTGCGAAGGCAAGCCGGACGAGCAGGAACTCGTTCACTTCTATCTCATGCGCCGCTACAAGCTATAGCGCCGGCTGGAGCCAGAAGGAAAGAAATGAAGCGCGTATCTCCTGTGTTCCTCGCGGCAGCCGCCGCGATCGCAGCCTCCGGCTCGGCCTCATTTGCCGAAGGCTCTCCCTGGTTGCCCGCGCCCGGCGCCGGAACCATCACTGTGTCCTATGTCTCCCAGGAAGCGACCGAGTTCTACCGCGCGGCCCGGAAGGGGCCGACTCCCGCCGGCGGCCACGAACTCGGACAGCAGACTCTCTGGGCCGCCGGAACCTACGGCCTGTCGGATTCGCTGGCGCTGGACTTCCGCGTCGGCGGCGCCGAGAGTTCCTTCATGGCCGGGCCGTCGGCGCCGCTGCCCCCGAAGGAGAACCTGAGCGGACTGGTGGACGTGAACGCCGGCCTGGTCTGGCGATTCAAGGACGAAGTTACCAGTTCGGGGCCCAGCGTCGCCCTGCGCGTCGGTGCGATCATCGGCGGCAGCTACAAGACCGGCTACATCAGCTCCCTGGGTGATGGGGGCGACGGCGCTGAGCTGTCGGTGCTCATTGGCAAGTACGTGGGCGAGCGGGGCGCCCTGTCGGCAGAACTCGGGTACCGCTACCGCAACGGCAACATCCCGGCCGACACCTTCATGGACCTGTCCGCCGGCGTGCTGGTCGGGAACCGCGTCGGACTGAACATCGGCTACCGGATGGTCGACGCCGAGTCCTCCGGGCTCGACATCGGCGTACCCCCCTTCTCTCCTGCGCGTTTCCCGGAACTCCAGGAGGAAGTCCAGCTCGTCATCGGCACCATCAGCTTCGGCCTGTCCGACACCACGAATCTGGGGTTGTCCTACGGGTCGGTCGTCGGCGGCCGCAACACCGCGGTGTCCGATGTCATCGGCGTCTCGCTCAGCTTCAACTTCGACACCTACTGATCAAGGGCCGCGCAAGCTCCTACGGCTCGTTCAGGCTCCAGTCGTACTCGTAGTCGATCGAGCCCTCGAACCCCTCGAGACGCGCGGCGAGTTCCTCGTCCGCGTACTCGAGCAGTTGGGCGACGACCGACTCCTCGGTATCGCCGAAGTCCTCCGCGTACCAGTCGTAGATGCTCGAGATGACGATGAAGTCGTCGTCGACGAAGTCGACTCCGCGCGCGTTGTTCACATAGTCACGCGCACCTTCCTCCAGGAGCGCCTCCGTGTTGGCCGCGGTGAAGGCTGTCGCCAGCAGGTGGGGACAGCCGTACGCGGCGCAGTTCGCCGCGTAGTGGATCCGCTTGTCCCGCCAGAGGGGCCGCAGGATGCCGTGCTCGATGTCGTCCAGGGTCAGGTCCCGGCCGTTCACCCTGGCGTGAACATCGCCCCAGGGACCCGTGTTGGGGATCACGCCCTCGTGGATGTCCCTGATCGTGTCGACGGGGTACTCCGACAGCACGACCTGGACCGTCGTCGCGTTGTACAGGTTGATCCAGTACGCCATCTGCTCCGCGCGCGAGTAGTCGCTCGGGTCGAGTCCCTGCAGCAACTCGAGATAGTCGTCCAGCTTCGCCGTGTCGGCCGCGCTGGCCAAGATCGCCGCGTAGTCGAACAGGTTGACGCCTGAGTCGTCGGCGCCGACGTAGCTGTCGAGTATCTCCTGCCAGGGACTGTGATCGATCGTTGCGGTACTCGTCTCGTCGCTGACGTCCCAACCCGCGATCTCTTGCGGTTCCGGAGCGCCGCAGGCCAACACGATCGTCAGCGGGCCGGCAAGGCCGATCAACTTGCGATTCGTCATTGCTGTTCCTTTCGTATCCGTTTCCGGTGGCGCACCGCAACGTCAGCCGCGACCGCCAGAAGGATCAATCCGAACTCCAATCCCCTGGCCCACACCGGCTGCTCGTAGGGTTGCAACGTGTAGTCGGCCAGATTGAGCCCGGTGATGTAACTCAGCAGGACCGCGGCCGATGCCGTCCACGCCCAGAAGCTCGGAAAGACTACCGCGAAGGGCAAGAGCCACAGCAGGTACCACGGATTGATCACCGGCGACACCGCCAGCAGGAAACCGAACAGCCAGTCGCCGCGGGGGATTCCCTGTTCGCCGCTGCGCGCGTAGCGCAGAACGTAGACCGTCCAGAAAGCGGCAAACACGAGTCCCAGCACCAGCCGCGCCTCGAACGGCGGCACGATCGTCTTGAGCAGTCCAAACACCGCCGAGTTGAACTCCCAGTCCCGCGCAAAGACCCCCAGCGACAGCAGATCGGTGCCCCCCAGGACGACGAAGGGCAGGTAGACCGCCGCGGCCGTGGCCACGAAGAGGAGCCAGTGCCTGAGCCGCGCGCGGACCAAGATCAACGGTGCCAGCACCAGGGCGAAAGTCTTCGTCGCCACGGCCAGCCCGAGCAGAGCGGCGGAAAGCCACCAGCGCCGGTTCCGTTCCGCCGCCCGCGGCCGGTCGCCGGAACCCGTTCGCGGTTGGCGCGAGGACGCGCCAACCGGGTTCCGGGCAAGGACGATCGCGCCCAGCAGCAGGCATACGCCTACGCCGTCCGGATGTGCCGTGAAGGCGATCTCCTTGACGACAAGGGGACACCACGCGTAGAGCAGGACGTTGCGCGCCGGCGCCAGCCGCAGCAGCAGCAGGACCGTCGCGAGATCGACCGCGATCAGGATCGCCTGCAGAACCGCGACACTGGCCGGCTTCACCCAGTACACAACCAGGAACACGACCTGCGTGACCGGCGCGTAGATGGTCGGCAACTCCGGATAGTTCACCCCGTCCAAGACGCCCTGGAGGAGCGTCGGCACCGCCGGGTCGACGAAGAACGCATCCGGCGCCGCGCCGTACGGGGTGCCAGCGACGGCGAAGCGGTAGCCGTCCCAAAGGTAGCGGTAGAAGTCGTCCTCGTAGAACGGCCCGCCGATCAATCCGCAGAGGCGAAAGGCGACCGCCCAGGCCAGGAGTCGACCTACCGGAAACGGCTCCCCTGTCTTCCAGAAGTGGAAGAACAGTCCGAAGACAGGCAGACCGGTCCAGGCGACGAGCAAGAAGAACGCCCCCAGGTCGGGCTCGCCCGGCTGCCGCGCCAGGAACGCAAGGGCCGCGTACCCCAGGACGCACCACAGACCGACCCCATCTACATATCTCTTAGAAGCCAACCCATTCCGTCCAGCCGGACCCGCGGTGGCCGAAGTCGAAGACCTCCGGGTGCAGCAGCTCGGCCAGAATCTCCGCCGACTCGACGACCCGGGGGCCCGGCCGGTTGAAGAACCCGGATGGCGCGAGTCGCGCCATCCGCGAACCACTCCGAGCGCCCGTCATCGGGCGCTCGGATGGCACTGGTTGCCGTCGGTCAGAAACACACGGCCGCTTTGCACCGCGGAGAGGTCGGCCCAGCCGGGATGGGCCGCGAGCGGCCGCATCTCCGCCGCCGTGCGGGGAATGTCGAAGCCGCAGGGCATGACCGCGATGACGTCCGGGTCGTCGATGGCGCGGCTCGACCCGTCGACATCGACCTTCGACGACGAGCACGCCGGCAGGCTCTCGACCGACGGCGGAAAGTCGCACTCGTGCGACCGTCCGACCATGCAGTCCTCGAAGCCGAGCCCGCAGACGATCTCCGTCGCACTGGCGATCAACGACACGATCCGCGGTTCGGTCATCGTGCCGCCGAGGCTACCGCCTTCCCAGCACCAGCACCGCCGCCGCCGGCAGCACCGTCACCGACGCCAGCAGGCACGCCGGCAACCCGATCAGCATCACTGCCGCCATCGTCTCGAGACCCGGATGGTCCGTGAACAGCAGGATCAAGAAACTGGCGGTCGTGGTCAGCGTCGTCAGCGCGATCGCCCGCCCCACCGACAGGGCCGCCGCACGAATGGGTTGAGCGGAATCGTCCAGGAACCTGTGGACGACGTGGATGCCGTCGTCGATGCCGAGCCCGAAGATCAGAGGCAGCACCAGCCACGTCATCACGTTGAACGGAATGCCGATCCAGCACAGTACGCCCAGGGTGAACGGCACGGCGGCCAGCACCGGCAACAGTGCCAGTAGCACCGCCGCGGGTCTCCGGAAGTCGACGCAAAGAACGAGCAGAACGAACCCCAGGATCGACGCCGCAATCCACGGGATCCACGGCCTATCGCCGATCATCATCCCTTCGACCACCGCCAGAAGCCCGCTGGCGCCGGGGTCGATCGCCTGGACCGCCAGGCGCTGCCGCCGGGCCAGATCGCCGTCCGCCTTCGAGTCGGTGGCGTAGGCGTAGACCAGGAACTCGCCAGTGGGTGCGATGAATTTCTCGCGCAGGCCAGCCGGGAGCGAGTCGATATCGGGCGGACCCGCGGCGGCGGCTCGAAGGAGCGCTCCTACCGCCAATGCCCAGGGCTCGCCCATCCCCCCGGCCGCCCTGGCCGGCGCGCCTTCGGACCCGAGCACCCGGTGCAGCGCCGCGGCCCGCTCCGCCAGGTCGGCCGGCAGGATGGCACCGAGGCTCATCGTCTCGCTGAACAGCGGATGACCGTCCAGCCGGCCAGCAAACTCGCGAGCCTGCTCGAGACTCTCCGCCGCCAGGATCCAAGGCGCGCCGTTCGTACCCAGTACCTCCTGAATCCGGTCGACCATAGCGATGGCCGGCACACCGCGATTCATGATCCGCTCGAGCCGCGTCTCGACCTCCAGCCGCGGCGTTCCCGCGAGCGCCAGTACCAGCAGCAACGCGCTCACGACCAGGCAGCGCACAGGCCGCTGTGTCGCCCATCGCACCAGGAACGGGAGCCCCGGCACACGAACCGGCGCGCTGCGTCGCGCCGGCATGGCAACCGTCGCGGCGCCGCGGCCTCGACGCCTCCGCTCCCTCAGGACCCACACCGACGGCAGGATCAAGACCGTGAGCGGCAAACAGAAGAGCAGCCCCAGGCCGCCGGACAGGCCGAGGTGCAGAGCAACCGGGTCCGGCGCCGCGGCGGCGACAAGAAAGGCGCCCGCCGTCGTAATGCTACCGGCGACGACGCCGCGGCCGGCGCCCGTCACCGTCCTCCGTAGCGCCTCCTCGAAGGGAAGTCCGTGAGCCAGTTCCTCCCGCTGCCGCACGAACAGGTGGACAGCAAAGTCGATGCCCAGGCCGAATACCGTGACCCCGAAGAACGTCTCCATGATCGTCAGCTTGCCGGTCAGGAAACCGACCGCGCCGAGCGCCGCGCCGATCGACAGCACGAGCACCGCCGCCACGGACAGCAGGCCGCCCGGCCGCTTTTCGACGATCCGGAACAGCAGCAGCACCAGCGCCAGACTGATCGGCGTGAGGCGCTTGATCGCGCCGAGGGTCTGCTCCTGGTCGCCTGCCGACACGGCCGGCAGTCCCGAGAAGCCCACGGTGACCCCTGAACCGGCAAGCGCGCGCTCGACCGCGGCTTCAAGTTCGAAGAAGGCGCTCCGACCGACCTCTTCCTCCAGCGGATCGAGCGCCATCTTGATTTCGACCAGCCGGGCGCCGGGCACACCGCCGACGGCGCCGCGAAGCGCGATCGCGGAAGCCGCGAACTCTGCCGCGTTGGCGACATCGTCCGGGTGCTCCACGAGCCCCAACCAACGGTCGAACAGGGAACGCTCGACCAGCCACGGCGACTGCTCCTCGAGCCATTCGGTCGGCAGCGGACGGCGCGCAGCAACCACCGACGGAAGCGTCGACGCGGCCTGAATCGTGCGCTCGACCGCGTCGTCGAGCAACTCCTCCTCGCCTTCGAGCAGCACCAGCAGCAACCCACCGAGCTCGTAGCGCTCGGATATCTCGAAATAGCGGCCGATGTGCTCGTTGGCGCGGTTCATCACGCCCACGAAGGTGAGGTCCACCGGTGTTGCCGGCAGCAGTGCCGCCAGCGCGAGCGCCGGCACGACCGCCCACGCGATCGCGCTCCGCGGCGAGCGGATCGTCCAGCGCGCGACCGCGTCGAGCGCCGTTCGCATGCTCACAGAAGAAGCCCCCGGGAACGCCGCGAATCGGACCGCCACGGGCTGCTACAGTCCCGCGCGCCAACGCCCGGAGAACGAGGAGAAGCTGTGAATTCAAGCAGAATGAAGTTTGGCATCATGTTCGCCAACACTGGCCCATTCGTCGACGGTCCACGGGCCGTGGCTCTGGCTCAGGCCGCCGAAGCTGCCGGCTTCGACTCCCTATGGACCGTGGAGCACGTCGTCGTCCCGCGCGGCTACGCCTCCCCCTATCCCTACGACGAGAGCGGCAAGATGCCCGGCGGGCGCGAGGACTTCGACATCCCCGACCCGCTCATCTGGTTATCCTACGTGGCCGCGGCGACCAAGAGCATCAAGCTCGCCACCGGCATCCTGATCGTTCCGCAGCGCAGTCCCCTGGTCACGGCCAAGGCCGTCGCCACGCTCGACAAGCTCTCGGGGGGACGCGCCATCCTGGGAGTCGGCGTCGGCTGGCTCGAGGAGGAATTCAACGCCCTCGGCGTGCCCTTCGCCGGCCGCGGACGGCGCCTCGACGACTACCTGCGCGCCTTCCGGGCGCTGTGGACCGAGGACTGCCCCAGCCACGACGGCGAGTTCGTGTCCTTCTCCGACTGCTACTGCCGGCCGCAGCCGGTCAATGGCTCCGTGCCGATCGTGATCGGAGGCCACTCCGAGCGCGCGGCACGCCGCGCCGGCGAACTGGGCGACGGCTTCTTCCCCGCCATCACCGACGTCGACAAACTGAAGCACCTGTTCCGCACCATGCGGGAGAGCGCCGAAGCCGCGGGGCGCGATCCCGACGCGATCGAGATCACCGCCACCGGCGGACCGCCGGACCAGATCGCCCGGATGGCCGAACTCGGCGTCTCGCGCGTCTTCGTACCGCCGATGGCGCCCGACCGGCTCGCCCAGTTCGGCGAAGAGGTCATCTCGAAGTTCGGTTGAGGCGGCAGCGCTCGTGCGGTGGTAGCTTTTGCCCATGACCTACCATCGCCGCTTCGCCCCTCTCGCACTCGCCCCCACCCTGCTCCTCGCGGCACTGTCCCCCACCCTCGCCTCCGAGCACGAAGCGGACGGCCCCGTCCGCGTCCTGTTCGTCAGCAAGTCCTCAGGCTTCGAGCATTCGGCGATCACGCGACAGGAAGCCCGGCCGAGCCACGTCGACACCGTGCTCGCCGAAATCGCCGGCCAGCGGGGATTCGCGGTCACGTCGACCAAGGACGCCGGCCTGATCAACGCCACCCAGCTCGCCGCCTTCGACGTCGTCATCTTCTACACCACCGGCGACCTCACCCAGCGCGGCGGCACCGGCGAGGGTTTCTTCCGCGGCGACGGCAATCCCCCCATGAGCGCCGACGGCGTCTCCGACCTGATCGAGTGGATCGAAGGCGGGGGCGGTTTCGTGGGCTTCCACCCCGCCACCGACACCTTCCACGGCGACAACGAGGAGGTGACCCCCTACGTCGGCATGATCGGTGGCGAGTTTCTCCACCACGGCGCCCAATTCGAAGGCACCGTGCGGGTCGCCGATGCGGATCACCCCACGATGGGCAACGTCGAGGACGGCTGGAAGATCATGGACGAGTGGTACCTGTACAAGAACGTCGCCAAGGACGAACTGCACGTCCTCGCACTGATGGACCCCGGCGAAGAGCGTGCAAAGCAGGAGGTGTACGACATCGCCCCCTACCCCATCGTCTGGTGCCGCGAGCTCGGCGCCGGCCGCGTTTTCCACAACGCGATGGGCCACCGCGAAGACGTCTGGTCCCACAAGATGTTCCAGACCTGGGTCGGCGACACAATCGAATGGGCAGCCGGGAAGGGTGAGGCAGCCGCGGCGTCGAACTGGAGCGAGGTGGTGCCGTGACGTAACTAACGGAACGGCACCCGGCGGCGGATGTCCAGGCCGCGACCTGCCGCAGCCGGCGCCGCAGAACGAACCGCGATGCCAACCGCAACACCCGAAACCGAAGCGATCGCCGCGACGCTGCGCTCCGAACTCCACGCCGAGCCTGACATCGTCGCCGCCTACCTGTACGGTTCAGTCGCCCGCGGTACCCAGCGCCTCGACAGCGATGTCGATGTCGCGATTCTGCTTGAATCGGATCCGCCGGCTTTACCGACACGGTCCCAGCTCATGACCGACGCTGAGCTCGTAGCCAAGAAGCTCGCCGAGATCGAGACCTATCTGGCGGAACTGCGCAGGCTCGGCAGACCCGACCTCCTGGAGACCGACCTCAAGGAGCAGCGTTTCCTGTTAATGACGCTCCAGACGATGACCTCATTCTGGCTCATCGCTTCGGACCGCGGCATCGGAATGACTCACGACTTTGTGTAAAGAACCCGTCTCAGGGATCAACAGCTCGAACGGTGCCGCCCTCACCTCGAAACCGCTCCAACGCGTCAACCACAGCCGCCGACTCCCAAAACGCCGCCGCCTTCATCGAACGCCGGCTGGTCTTCGTCGCGCTCGCCCCCAACACGAGCGCGTCTACGATTCGGGCCCCCGACCCCGCATCGTACAACACCCGATCGAACAGGTCCGCATCACACGGCAGCGCCGGTTCGAGCACCGTGACCTCTTCACGCTCCACCGCGGCGGCACGCAGCAACTCGTCCAACTCGGAGCGGTCCGCCGTGACCACCACCGTTGTCTTCGTGGCCGGCAGCGGAATCGGACCGACGACGACCGGCTCCGGCCCGGTGGGCGTTTCGAATGGCTCGTCCTCCGGCCGCCGCTCGCGGAAATACCGGTAGATCGCATCGAGCGCGAGCCCGCTCTCCCACGGCCGGAGTCGATTGGGGGTGGCCGGATCGTACCCGCCGTGTACACGCCCGTCCGGCGAGTACACTTCCGCCCAATCACCCGCCGGCGAGGCCATCGACACGAGGTTGGCGAGGCCGGTCGGGGCCAGGTCCGATTCTACGGACAACAGGCCCTGCAACAGATACGACGGCGTGGTCCCGACGTTGTAGCCACAACGGGGCGTGACTCCAGTCCATCCAACATGGCTGAGCACGGCGTCGAGATTCGGACGGGCGCGTGCATCGGCTACGCCGTGGTATCCCAACCAGAGTGGCTGGAGATTGACGGGCGCAAAGGGGGTTGCGTGCGGCACGCCGCTGAGCGGATAGAGCGCGGGCGCGTAGAATCCACGATCGGGCAACCAGAAACACCGCTCGATTTGCCCGCGCATCTGCCGTCCGGATGTCGCATACTCGGCCACCTCACCCTCCCGGCCGACCCGCGCGGCCATCCAGGCCATGGCTTCTTGCGCCACGACGTAGGCAACGCAGGAGGAGAGCGACCACGGTGCGTAACCACTGTCGATGTCGTCGCCGATGAGATCGTTGGGCCACCCACAGCGGTCGGGGAACACGGAGTAGAGGGCGCCATGCAAGAAGGTCTCATCGCCGTTGAACGACTGGAGCCCGTTCCTTCCCACCTTCTGCCCGGTCGCGCAGCGCCGAAGGTAATTCCAGTGTCGCCGCACCAACTCCACGTCACCGCCCGCGTCCAACCACCACCGGTGTTGCAGGATGACAAACGACGGTACCTCGGCGTGCGGCACGGGTACGCGCTCCCAATCGGCGGGCTCCCTGGCGGCGTCCACGTCGAGATCGAGCGGCGCGGAGTTGGGGATGCGGCCGAGGATACACGAGGCGCGATAGTAGTACTCCAACTGCGCCCGGACCTCGTCAACCGCCCCCATCTGCATGAACGCACGGATCGGTCCGCTGGAATCGCGCGCCCACACGCCCTTGAAGTGCACCATCGGGGACACACCGCCTCCCGGCAGGGCCTGCTGCATCTTGAGTTGCAGCTTGGTCGCCTCGATGAGGTCGGCGGTGCGCTGGACGTCGGCGGTGGGGCCGCCGAACCGCTGGGGCCACAGAGCGGGAGTCGTCGTCTTCGCGAGCCAACGCCGCCAATGGTCGCGCGTTTCCTCCAACAGATCGACCACATCGCCGAGCCGATCGACCTGGCGGTGCGCTTCATCGGCATCGCGCCCGGCGGAGAGAATCACGGTCGCCCGTTGGACGCCCCCGCTATGGGGGCAGTGCGGCAACCGCAAACACCTGCCCTCTCCGTGCGCCGGTGAGCCAACCACCGCCACCACCATGAACTGTCCGGGACGATACGGAATCTCCAGACGCGAACTCCCGCGCGCGCCGGACGCGTGCGGAGCCACGATCGCGACGTCGGTGGGCACATCGCCTCCGCACCACGTCTCCACGATGCGAACCACGGCCGCCGCAATCGGGTGCGCGAAGTCAATGGTCGTCAGCGCCATGCCATGCCGGTACGCAACCGTCACCAGCACGCCGGATTCGCGGGGGCGCCAGATGTGGTCATGGGGAAGCGGCACCGGTTCCAAGCCGACGCGTAGCTCTGCCCAGCAATCTCCAAAGGCGCCCGAAGGTCGATGCACCCCTTCCGTCTGGTAGCTCGGGCCTACCAATCCTTGCAGCCGATTGAACGGCGCGGCCAAGCCGGCGTGAGCGAAGACGTACCCGTTGCCGATCGGCCACACGCCTCGATCGTCGACGTCGTACTCGTCGTCCGGTCCGGTGGAGGCACACCAACTACTTGCGTTCGTGAGCCACGGGCGGCGCGCGAGCAGGCTGTCGGCCGGAGGCTGGTATCCACCAAGAGCGAATGCCATCTACGGCTCTGCTATCGCCTCGACCCGCACGAGGTGTTGCCCGGCCGGCAAATCGATATCCGCTGTCGAGCGTGTCTCGATCGTTCCATCGATCTCCACCCGCGCGGTGGGCCCGAAACCCTCGACACACAACGTAACGGAGGTGGCGCAGGTCACCGTCGCCCTCAGTGCCTGGTCGCTCCGTTCCAGGTGGCGAAACGTTGCGGGTCCTGTAGTGGTGAACATGCGCTGGCCGTCGCACTCAACGGCGACACCCTCGGGCGAGAGGGTCACGTCCCAGGACCGATCGCGAATGACTAGCCGCCGCAACGTGGTGGCGGCCGGCGGGGTGAGGGTGCCAACCCGCAGGCCTTCCCACGGGGTCACGTCGACAAACTCCTCGACGCCGATCAAGGCAAACAACGGCCCCCAACTCTGGAAACGGTGCCCACCTCCCTCACCGGTGTCTCCATGAAAGTTCTCCCGACAATATCCGAAACGGCGCCAGTCGCCGAGGAACATGGCGACGCTGCGCGCCGCCATCTGGCCGGCATCGACGTCGAAGCCATAACGCCGCAGTCCCTGATAGACGAGATAGTTCATCGGCGGCCAGATGGTGCCGCGCCAGTACTGTTGATCGGGGAACGCCGGGTCGTCACGACTGATGCTCGGGAGCACAAAGGATCCGCCGAATTTCGACTCGTCCCGTAGGGTCTCGATCATTCGCGCCGCTTGCGCGTCGTCCGGAACGCCGGCCAGCAACGGGAGGAAGTTGGAAGCCGCCATGCGACGCGACCATTCACCGCTCCAACGTCGATCCAGGTACATCCCGGCGTCCTCGCACCAGAAGTGCACGTTCATCTTTTGTATCAGCAGCGCACGACGGTCTCGGTACGCCTGCGCCCTATTCGTCTCTCCCAGTATCGTCGCCAACTCGGCGAGGCACTCGGAATCGAGCGCGAGATAGGAGCAGAGGTCGACGGCGTCTAGGTCGAGCGTCTCCGTCTCGGCACACCACTCCGCGTCGTCCCAGTTCGGCAGGTCGTCCTGCCCCGACTCCCACGCCGCTTTCTGTTGATGGCTCGACGAGTTCTCCCACTCGGCGGGGGAGTCGATCACGAGATCGAGGTCGCTGCCCCACTGAAACAGTGCGTGGGGGCCACCACTCCGGCGCCGGCCACGACCCTTGGGCGCCGTCCACCAGGCGGACCACCGCTCGAGGAACGGCAACGCGCGCACGACCAGCTCGCGGTCACCCGTGCGCAAGAAATACTTGAGCACGGCAAAGGACCCGATGGGCGGTTGCGAGCGATCCGGCGTGCCGTTGAACCGACCACGCCAGTTGGGAACGTTGCCGTTGTTGTACTGGGTATGGAGAACGGAGCGCAGTACCGCCCGGGCTAGGTCCGGACTCTCGACGGCCAGCTGGAGCGCGTTCAGGAAGCTGTCCCAACAGAATATCGTCCAGTGTTGGTCCGTAGCGTCCGCCGCGTGCGCGGGGAAGATCCAGCGCCTACCGGCGGGCGTGTAGAGCCGCCCCGTCTCTGGCTGCAATGCGATCATCCAATGGAGATTGTTGGCGATGGACGCCACCAGACCGGCCCACTCCCCGGTCACCACAGGGCGTTTGGATTCGTAGGCCGCGAGCGCCTGGGAGAGATGCGCGTCGATCGCCTGCGTCTCGGCCGACGGCGGATCGTCACCGATCGCCGCCCGCACGTAGATGCAGTCGCCGGAAGTCACGGCGATCCGCGCCACCGCCGCTCCCGCTTCGATCGCCCACTCCGCGTCCGGGGCCGACTCGGGAACGACGACAAGCACCTCGAGCCGATGGGAACCACCTTCCGTTTCGGCGTGCAACACACCCGGAGCCACACGCCAATGACCCGTCCAGTCCCACGGGAAATACCCCCGCACCTCCAATACGCCCTCGTAAGCCGCCTGCACCCGAACGTCCACCGCGTCACCCCCACGCGCCCATTCCACAGTGAGTCCGGCACGGCGCTCGGCGGCCGGCACCTTGGGCGTGTCATTGCCGAGGCCGAGGGGAAGGTCCACATCGAAGGCCACTCGCGCGTAGCTGCCATCGGGAGCGTGGGGGCCAACCTCATGCGCGAGAAAGAAAAGATCTCCCCCGTCAGCGCGCGTACCGTCACGCTCCACCGCAAACCGAATCCCAAACCCCGACCCCGCCTCCGGGCACAGGACGATTCCGGCCCAGGCGTCCGCGGCCAACGCGCCGATCGTGGCGCCGGACGGCGTCACCGGGTGAAACGCAATGTACGAGTCGTGCAACCCACTCCATTCGCGAAGGTCACGCGCAATGTCCTCATGTCTCCCTGCATCGCGCACACGAGCTTTCGCACGGCGTCTCCTTGCATGGTTCGGCGTTACTTGAAGCCGGTGAGCTGGATGCCCTCGACGAAGTATCGCTGGGTGAACACGAACAACACGATGACGGGAAGGATCGCCGTGACCGCGGCGGCCATTTGGAACGGCCAATTCGTGGCGAACAGTCCGTGGAACGACGCGATTCCCACCTCCACCGTCCGCATCCCCATCGATCGCGTGGCGATGATCGGCCACAGAAGATTCTTCCACGCCTCGATGAATCCAAAGAGCGCGATCGTGGCGATGGCAGGCTTCGCCAACGGCACTCCAATTGACCAAAAAATGCGCCAGGGACCCGCTCCATCGATGCGAGCGGCATCCTCCAGCTCCCGAGGAACGCTGCGAAAGAACTGGCGCATGAGAAATATTCCCCACACTGAGACCAGCTCCGTACTGATCAACCCGACATAGGTATCGACCCACCCCAGGGCGTTGATCAGCAGAAACCGCGGAATCAGCACCACCACGACCGGCAACATCATCGTTGACAGATACGCAAGGAATATCCGCTCTCTGCCCACGAACCGCACGCGCGCGAACGCGTACCCCGCCGTCGCCGCGGTAACCACCTGGCCGATCACCACACAGGTCGCAAACACCATCGAGTTGAGGAAGTAGCGGCCGAAGGGACGTGCCGTGAGTGCCGCCGGGTAGTTGCTCCAACGCGCCTCCTCCGGCACCACCGGGGGCGGGAATGCGAAGACCTCCAGCTCGCCCATCAGGCTCGTCGAGAACATCCAC
Source organism: Candidatus Multivorans sp. (assembly GCA_965222875.1). Taxonomy (GTDB): domain Bacteria; phylum Acidobacteriota; class Thermoanaerobaculia; order Multivoradales; family Multivoraceae; genus Multivorans. The sequence goes on from CBDCVC010000002.1 coordinate 800,670, forward strand.
AAGAACGGCAGGAGCATGGTGAGCGCCAGGATGCCGGCGGCGACCCACGCCAGGGTCGTGCCCCGCACTCTTGCACGTATCACCCAAGCCCCTTCGCCCGGCGTTCCACCATGCGGAACTGCGTCCAGGTCACAACGAACACAATGGCGAATAGCACCCAGCTCATCGCCGCGGCGCTTCCGAACCGGAAGAGTTCCCACGCCTCACGGTAGATGTGAAAGACCGCCACGTTCGTGGCCTGGAGGGGACCGCCTTGGGTCATGACGTACACGGCGGCAAAGACCTGAAACGAACCGATCACCGAGGTGATCAACACGAAGACCAGGGTGTGGCGTAGCCCCGGCAAGGTCACGTGCCACAAGCGCCTCCACGGGCTCGCGCCGTCGATCTTGGCCGCGTCATACAGCTCGCGCGGAATAGCGGAGAGGCCGGCCAGAAACAACACCATCTGATACCCGACCACCAGCCACACGGACATGATCATGATCGCGAGCATGGCCGTAGCCGGCGAGTTGAGCCAGCGTAACGCCGGAATTCCCACCAGCCCCAGCGCCCAATTGATGATCCCGAATTCCTGATGAAACATCCACTGCCACACAATAGCGATCGCCACCATGCTCGTAATACTCGGCAGGAAGAACACGGCCCGAAGGAACATCACACCGCGTGCCCGCCGGTGGACGAGGAGCGCCAGGGCAAGCGCCACCGCCATCGCGAACGGCACGTGCAGCGTGAAGAACGCGGTGTTCGCGACGGCGCGCCACCACGACCCGTCGCTCAATACGGCCAGATAATTTCCGATGCCGACGAAGGGCCGCGCGTCGTCGATCAGGCTCCATCGGTGGAGGGACAACCATCCCGCCCACGCCAGTGGTCCGACCGTAAAGACGGCGAGGTGGAGCGCCGATGGACCGAGAAAGGACCAGGCCACGAGATTCCGGCGGAGCACCCGTGGTTGGTCGCCCAGCGCGGTCAGTCGACCGATCGCCCAGGCGACCGTCAATCCCACCATCAAGATGACGGCGAGCCCGACCGCCGGCGAATCCGTGTGTTCGTCCGTAAGCAACGCGAGTCGCACCGAACCAACGTCGGCGACGAAATAGGGCGCCCCATCGCCGCGGACGGTGGCGCCGGTGGGCGACACGTTGCGGAGATCTTCCGTCGCCGCCGTGGAGAGATGACTGAACGTGACATCTCCATCACGACCGTGGAGTACGTACGGTACGCCGGTCAGTTGGAAGACACCTCCCGGGCGCCGACTCACCTCATCCGCTCCGACGACGTTCAGGGCCGTCACCGCGACATCCATCCGGCGTGGGGTTACATCCGCGAGTCGCGCTTGCGCCCATCCTCCCCCGATCATCACCGCGAGTGACACCAGCACGCCCGTCGCGGCGAGGGCAAGGCGTCCGGTCGATGAAGACGAGCCCGGTCGAGCCCAGCGTGGCACCAGAAACCCCACCCCGCCCAGAGCCACCAGGGCGCTGAGCCATACATAGGAAGGAAGGCGCGTCTCCACATCGGGAGACCCCTGTAGCGTGACGCTCCCCACCGGATTCCAACGGTCGGCGTCATACACGACGGCCCGGCCCACGAGTCTGTCGCCGTTCGCCGTCACGACCGCCCCCTCCAACCCCGGGGGCGTTTCGTCGTCGAGCGACCACCGGCCGGGAAAGAGTCGATCCAGACCCGCTGACCCCATCTCTCGGGCGATCTGCGCGGCGATGTCGATTTCGTGGCGCAACGCCCGCGATTCCACGCGCGCGACCGCACGCTGTGACGAGATCAAACCCGTCACTATGGTCGCGCCGAGGATCACCACGGTCAGTACCCGAAGCGCGGCGAGCGCGGACGGCCTCTTCATCGGGCGATCACCTCGTCGATCCGTCGCGCCACCTCCGCCGCCGCTACGGCCAGCGAGTCCCCCTGCAGGATCCGGCGATCCATGATGTCCAACGCCAGGAGTTCGATTTCATGGAAATCCATGACGCGAGCTCCCCACGGAACGCGCGCGTGAATCACTTCCTGCAGGAACGCCCGTTCCAAGCCTGAGGTGTCCTGCGCCGCCAACTCCTCGGCGATGTGCCGGTTGGCCGAGATCTCGATGCCCGATTGAGCGCGCATCCGTTGGGCCTCGGGACCGCCCAAGAAGGCGGCGAGTTCCACCGCGAGGCGTTTGAACCGCACGTTCGTGGGAACGGCCCACCCCGACGCGTAGATCACGGTCTGCGGCGTGGCGCCCGCGCGATGGGGAATGGGGGCGATCCCCAGGTCGAGATCGCCTTCGGCGGCGTACGCCCTGAGGCGAGGCAGTTGCCAGTGCCCCGACGCCTGCATGGCCTGGAGGCCCACGAAGAAGCGACCGACGGTCATCGGGTCGGCATCGCGCTGGTACTGAAACGGCGGCACCACCTCCCACTCCGTCACCAACGACGTGAGGAACTCGAACGCCTCGACGGTCTCCTCCGAATCCAAATATCCCACCGTGCGGCGTCCATCCGGATCCATGATGTCGGCACCGGCCGACCACACCCAGGGTATCCATTCGTACAACTGTCGCGGGAAGTTGATGCCGTAGACGTCGGTGCGTCCGTCGCCGTCGACGTCGCGCGTGAGTCGTCGCGCCACGGCGAGAAACTCCTCCCACGTCCACCCACGTTGGTCCGGCTCCGCGATGGCTCGCTCGGCGAAGAGGCGGCGGTTGTAGTACACCACCATCGGCGTGAATCCCTTGGGAAACGCAAAGAGCCGATCGCCGTTCGCGAACACGTCGAGCACCTGGGGGAACACCGCATCGGGGTCGTACCCCACCCGTGCCGCATACGGCGCGAGGTCGAGCACCAACCCCCGGTCGACGAACGCGGGAATATCGGACACGTCCAAGAGAAACACATCCGGCGGGGTTCCCGCCGCGATCGACGTGATGAGTTTCTCGCCGTAGTTGGTGACAATCGACTCTACGATGACCTGCACCCCCGGACGGCTCGCCGCAAACCGATCGGCGATACGCTGCTCCATCTCGATCTCGAGGTCGGCCGCCCAATTCATGACCCGGAGCGTGACGCCGGATTCGTCACTGCCGGCGTGGCACCCCGTGCCCGCAACCACGGCCACGGCCCATGCCAACCGTCGCGCAGCTCCGTACGACTTCATGACCCCTCCTCTCCCGCCGGCGCGAGTCGCGCACCGTCAGCGCCGGCGAAGAGGTGAAGCCAGCGCCGGTCCAGGCGGACACCGATCGTGTCCCCGGGAACACACGACACATCGGGATCGACGCGAGCAACCCAGGGCCCTCCCTGGGGACCGCCGAAGTGCACAAGGACCTCGCTCCCCAGCGGTTCCAACCGGGCCACCGTCGTGCGGAAGTCCACGTTCTCGCCATCCGTCACGAGCCTCACGGCCTCGGGGCGAACGCCCAGCGTGGCGACGCCGGCATACTCCACCAACGGCAGGTCGAGCTCCAAGTCAGTTGTGCGAAACCGGCTGGCTGAGTCTTCGGCGGTGACGTCGCCACCGACGGTATTGATCGGAGGCATCCCGATGAATCCCGCCACGAAGAGATTCGCCGGACGCCGGTAGACGTCGAGGGGCGGCGCGTACTGCTGCAATCGTCCGTCGCGCATCACCGCGATGCGATGCCCCAGGGTCATGGCCTCGACCTGATCGTGCGTGACGAACACCATCGTCGTGCCGAGCTTTTGGTGGAGGCCGGCGATCTCGGTTCGCATCTCGAGGCGAAGGCGGGCGTCGAGATTGGAGAGGGGCTCGTCGAACAGAAACACGCGAGGTTCGCGCACGAGCGCCCGCCCCAACGCCACTCGCTGTCGCTGGCCGCCCGACAGCTCGCCCGGTCTCCGGTCGAGTAGCTCCTCGACGCCCAACACCGACGCCGCCCACTCCACCTTTTCACGCGCCTCCGCCGGCTGCGTCCGCCGCATGCGGAGCCCGAAGGCGAGATTGTCGTGGACGGTCATGTGGGGATAGAGCGCGTAGTTCTGGAACACCATCGCGACGTCGCGCGCGGCGGGTTCCACCTCGTTGACGACGCGACCGTCGATCCGCACCTCGCCGGCCGTTGGCTCTTCGAGGCCGGCGATCAACCGCAACGCCGTGGTTTTGCCACACCCCGACGGTCCAAGCAACACCACGAACTCTCCTCGATCGACCTTCAGATCGAGGGGGCGGAGCGCGGCAACCGACCCGTATCGTTTCTCCAGACCAACGAGTTCGAGGCTCATCTCACGTATAACCGATCTCGACCGGCGTCCCGACCTCGGTCTCGTACCGGTCGCCATCGACCGTAGCGGTCACGCGCGAGCCCTTCCGCATCACGGTGACATCGTGACCTCGGACCACCGCGTGCTCGACCGTTACGTCGTCCAACTCCAACGTCAACGGATCGATTGCGATGCCATCCCGCCCAGGCACGATACCGGCGACGCCGCGGAGCAGGAGGTCGAGCACCCAACTGTGTTGGTAGTCGTCGATGCCGCGGTAGACCGACGCCTGACCGGTAAACGGATTGTAATGCTCGAAGCAGTTGGGCCGGTGGACGTCGCCATTGTCGAACATCATCTCCACAAACCGCACCAGCAATCGGCCGGCCACCGGACCAACCGCTCGACGACCGCGGCGCCATTGCCGCAACAAGCCGTCGATGACGTGGCTGTTGACCATCGGCCACACGCGCCCGTTCCACGGACAGTTGTGCCGCTTTCCCTTCCATAACGGTTGGCCGGCGAAATAGGCGTCATCGAGACTGGACGACGGTATGGGATACGGCGATCCGAACTCCTCCGGATTCTCGAGGTGCGCCACCAGCGCGCGCACGTGCTCTTCTCCGACGAGATCGGTGAGCAGCGGATAGAAACCCACGGCGGCCTTGGCGCCAGTGCGACGCATCGTACGGGGATCGACGTCGAAGAAGAAGCCGCACTCGTCGTCCCACAGATGCTCGAGGATCGCCGCGCCGATGCGATCCGCTGCTCCACGCCATTCCGCTGACTCGTCCCCCTTGCAGAGCCGGTCGGCCATCACCGCCAGCGTCTGCTTCAGTTGATACGTGTAGACGGTGACGTCCACGCCCTTCAGTCGCAAGCCTGATTCCCGACCGTCCATATCGGCACGGTCGTCCACCGCCTGGTATCGCGCCATGTACTCCTGGCCCGTCTCGTACTGGTTCACGACGTCGTACAGACATGAGGCTTCCCGATCTCGCGTCGTGTCCAACCATCGCGCATAACGCGACAGACCGCCATACGCCGTCTCCAAGAACTCCTCGTCATCGTGTACCGCATCCACCGCCAGCACAGCATCGCCCCAGTCGGCGTGATAGAAGTCCGTGTCTTCGAGGTGGTTGGTGTACAGACGGCCGTGCAACGATCCATCCTGGCGTTGTGCGTCCAGGAAATTCAGCAGGGTGCCGTGGGCCACATCCGGCGTTCGGCTCCACCGCATCTCCCGCATGTGACACTGGCCGCTGTACGTAATCGGAACGTGGAAATAGCCGATCCCTTCGGCGATCGCGGGGTGCCGTACGTTGCCCGCGTCGCCGTCCAGTCGGTTGAGCCGCAAACCGAACACACGGTAATCGTAGTATCGCGTCAGGTGCTGATTGGAACAGGTGAACCGAGGAAACCCGTCAAAGAACTCTACCCACGGTGACCGCGGATCTCGATTGCCCTGAGCTGCCACCCGACCTTTCCGCGTCTCCGGCTCCAGCCGCAGCGCGAACGACACCTCACCGGCATCGGCCAGCGGAACGTCCAGCGCCACGTACACGACATCTCGCGTTTCCACACCGCCGAGGCATACCTCGCCAGCAAGCCCCGGCGGCGATTGCTCGCGCCACTCCTCCCAGAACGGGGTCAGACGCCACAGCGGATGCATGGCACTCGGCTCCGACCGGCGCGCCGACACGAGTGCCGCGGTTCCGGCGCCCGCCGCGGCGATCGTCGCCTGCACCTGTAACGGGTGCTCGTGCCGATCGATGAGCGTGCGGCCCCACGTCAGCACGTCGCGCGCGTCGTCGCGGCGCAGGTTTTGCACGGTCTCCCACGGTTGGACGGAAAACGCTACGAGGTGCCAGTCGCGGAGTGACGACGGCCACTCCGTAGCACCCGCGGGTTCCCAATGCGACACGAACTCACCCCCCGGCAACGCAAACCGACGCTCGATCAACTCGGCTCGCTGCGCGCGCCACTGCACGGTCAACCCATCTGGTCGCCAATCGAGCGGCCCACGCTCCAGGGCCGCCGCCTCTCCCGTAGGACCGACCAACGCGACGGTGAACAACGGCGCGAAGGGGTGATAGTAGACGAGCGCCTCATCCCAAAACCCCGGATGGCTTAGCCATTGGGGAAACGGCGGCGCCCACACGATACCGTCCCCGCACGAGAGGTACCACTTATCGCTCCGCGCGAGAGCGTCGAGTCGATCGCCGGTAGTGGGCGCCGTGACGCCCGCGGTCATCGTTCCACCAGACCGTACCCCTCACGCATGGCCCCGTCGTAGTCCCCAATCAACCGCCACCAATTGGTCAGCGGCCGGCCGCCGTACGACAGTGTGTGACCGGCGCCCGGAATGTTTTGGGTCCAGTATCGGAACCAGCCCAGGCTCGTGCACCCCCACCGCTCGCAATTCGTCCGCTGCGTGGCGCCCATGCGGTCGGGACGCCAATCTTCGCAATCGCTCTCGACGAACCGCTGATTCGCCCAGTCGTAGTCTCGCTCGCCGTTCGGCGGAATGTGCGACCACCCACACCGCGGACTCACGATACGGTGCGAGATGTCACTTCCCACGAATTTGCCCCAGAACAACAGATCGCTCCAGGCATCGTCGGGCGTCGAATCGCGCCCGTCCGCGGCATTCATCACTGCCTCCAGCTGGTGCATATGGTTTTCGGGCGCTTCAGGGTTGTGTGTGGGCATGAAGTGACTCCGGCGCGAGGTCGAGTCCGCCGAGATGGAAGTAGATGGCGAGCCGGAAGTGTGCTCGGTTTCGATAGCCGTGCGCTTTTCGCTTGATCTCCTGGATCTTCGCGTTGATGCCTTCGGCGCGGGCGTTGGAGATGCTGGACACAGCAGCGTTGATGACGCTATCCCAGTGGTTCTTGATCATCTTCGCCACCTGCTTGATCGGTTCCAGGCGGCTGCGGACGGCCCAGTTGTACCAGCGCTTCCACCGCCGCTCGGCCCAGCCGCGGCGCACGTAGCCCCACGAGGAGCGCGCCATCTCCTTGATCGCCCAGGCGCGGGCCACGCGAAGATGACTCGCGCGAAGAGCGGCGAAACGCCGCTGCTGCGAACCCGTCATTCCCCCACGCTTCATCAACCACAGGTAGCGGCTCCGCTTCAGACGCGAATCCCCTGCTTCGAGCAGCTCCCGCTGCTCAGCACGGCGAACCAGGTCCACGGCGTGGTTCAGGTGCGCGACGATGTGGAACCTGTCGTGCACGATGTCCGCATCCGTGTACTCCGCCACCGAGGAGATGTAGGCCGGCCACATGTCCATCGCCACCTGCTCGATACCCGCGCAGCTTTGCTCTCCCAACTCCTCGAAGTAGCCGTCGATGGCCGACCGACCACGACCGTCGGCCACATGGGTCACCACCCCGCGTTCCAGATCGTTGACTACCGTCACGTACTCGTGGCGCTTCCGAAACGACGTCTCGTCCACCCCGATCACCCGAGGCGGCTTCAGCTCCCGCCGTGACAGACCCCGTTCCACGGCCCGGCGCTGAATCCCCGCCGCCTGATCCCAACTCAGGCCCAGACGGCGCGCCACCGCATGCACGCTCGCCTCACGCAGCCACTCGATGGCCTCCGCCTCGAACAGCGCCGTGAACCGCGAACCCGAGTCCGCCCAAGGCACCTTCAACTGGCGAATGCCGTGCTCGACGCAACGCACCCGAGGCACCTCCGCGTGAACCCGAGTCTGGTGCTGCATCGTGTCCAAGTGACGCCAACGGCGATGCCGCCTGTCGTACCCCGGACACGGCAAACCGCACTCCGGACAGCGCGTCTCTCCACGATGCTCGACGTGGATCTCCACCGTGCCGCCAACCACCGGACCCCGGCGACGCGGATGGCGCTCCTCCATGCGAAGCACCACCTCCCGCACACGCCACGGCGGCTTGACCCCCAACAGCCTCTCGAACGTCTTGGCACTCTTCATCCCGCCAGTCTATGGCCGATCGGCAGCCTCTCTCCCAGCTCCATGCCCACACAACAGCCTGAAGACCCGGTTTTCGATCGCTTCCGACAGACCGCGCTGGTAGTTGTAATGGTACACCGTATAGGTACGGCTGGTCACCGGCAGGTCGAGGGTATCGCGATCGCTGTTGCTCACGTCCCCCCAGGGACCGGCCATGTTGGACTCCCACAGGTCGATGACGCCGCCGTGATAGCCCCAGATCCACACTTCCTTCACGCCCTCGTCCTCAACCCAGCCGGCGATGTCATGAGCGGCCGCGATCGCGCCATAGTCCGTCATCGGCACGTCGTGCCCGGGTTTGTCAAAGGTGGGCAGGGGTTCGAGCCGTTCCTCCGTGTGGACCACTTGGTAGCGCAGGCTGGGAGGTGCGGCCGAGTCGACATAGGCGCGATACCGCGATCCGTCCTCGAGCGCCACGACGAGCGCCGCGGTGAGAGAATCCGTCTTCCGGCGCGTGTCGGCGATGGACTCACCCCAGTCGCCGGTGACCGATCGATCGACCACGTCACCGTCGCTCGTGGGGAGATAGCGAACCACCACCACCGGGATCTCCCACGGCGGTCCGCTCGGGCGGTCTTGGTCGGGCGCCGCCGTGCAAGCCGCGAAGAGCATGGTGCACCCCACCACCCGGAGGGCATCGTGCGAGCCGGGGCGGCGGAGTTGCGGACGATCGGCCTGACGTTGTGACGACAGAAGAAGACTCGCGACGGGGACGGGGCTACGTTACCCGGTGCAGAGTGGAGCCCGCAACTCGTCTGACATTCCCCTTCATCTATCCAGCTCTCTTAACATGGCGTCCGCTCCCTTTCACCACGGGTGGAGCCAGGGTGTGCCCCTACACCTGAGGTGAATCCCTACGAAGGAAGGAAGTAGAGCCTGAACCTCCAATCGGAACAGGAACTGCGCCGCACACGGCACGCGGCCGGCCGTTTACTGCTCTCCTCTAGCAGCCCGTGGTAGAAGTCCGTGTCGCACCGAGAGCGGTCAGGCGCCCGTCCGGCAAGGCGCGACGAGGGAGCATATCGGGCCATATTCGACCGAGGAGCAACGATGGCGGGCGGGATGCATGGCCGCTCGAATGCAGCGCGACTTCTGCCACGGGCTGCTAGGTCGCGACCTTGGCTTCCGTATCACCAGCCGCCAGAGCATTCATGTACGCCAGGATCAGGTTGTTGCTCCGGTAACCACCGAACTCCGCCTCGTCCTGCCGCCGGACGATCGGAAACGTTCCCATCACATACTCCGCATCCTCGCTGGACAGTCCGTAGAGCAGGAAGTACAGCGCGTCCAAACGGGCTCGCAGGTGCCGGCGCCCCTCCTCGTCCCAGGCGAACGGCGGTCCGTCGTACCCGAGGTCCTTGGCGAACGGCTCCATGTCGTGCGCCGTGTAGGTCAGACGGAGGACGTGATCGTGGACGATGTCCAGAGCAGTCTTGTTCCCGAACTGGCGCTCGTAGTCCCCGGCCGCGATGACCGGCAACTGCTCGACGATGAACCAGTTCAGATGCTGGCCTTGGACCTTCTGCCGGGCAACGAAGTCGAACACGAAGGAGTTTAGGTTGGCGGCGAGCAGCCACAGTGCCTCGGCGTCCGCCACAGTTGAGTCGGAGCCACTGGGCACAAGCAAGGGCAGCGTGTTACCTACGCCAGAGCGAGGCACGAGAGCCGCGATCATGGTGCGGACGTTCGTCGGCGCGGTAACGTCCTTGAAGGCGAGTGCCCAATCGAGACTCCCAGGCCAGTCCATGTCATCGGCCGACACCCAGAACTGCGGAGCGGGCGACCAACTCGGATTGGCATGCTCCTCCAACGTCGCCTCTCGCGGCTGCGCCGGACGGTTCAGGTTCTCCGGGTTCAACACCACGCTCGCCGCTCGGTGGTCGAAAGCCTGGACCATCTTGCCTTCATACAGGGGCAGCCAGGCATCCTCACCTCGTTTCCATCTATTCCCAGCGACCGGATAGCAGCCGTCTGCTTCGAGTTCCGCAGCTGTCCGAAACAGGTGGGAGTCATTCGTCATGTGGAACATCGTCTTGTAGCGAACCGGCCATGCGCGACGCTCACCACCGCTCGACCGGTCCACCAGCACCGGATGACGTTCGTAGATGCGCCTAGTGATCTCAGCGTCTCGCCGTGTGCGGAACACCGGCGCCGTGCCGGTGTTCGGATTGACCCGCGTGAAATCGGCCGGGCTCAGGGGGAAGCACCGTTCCGGGTCGCTCAGATCTCCTGCGCTATCCAGGAAGAACCCGCACGGAGTCTCCGCGAACGTCCGTTCGGCGCCGCCGAGAATCAGAGCGGAGAACTTGAAGCTCCGGTGGACATCCGGGAAGAACGGCGGCAGACCGGTCCCGAGCCGACGATTCTCGAAGTCGAACAAGCCCGCCACCCGGCCGCGGGTGGACATCGACTGGAAGAACGGCGCGGCCGTCTTGTCGGCGTAGATACCTGAAGGCACGAGCAGCCCCATCAGGCCGCCCGGCCTGAGCACGTTCAGCGTCCGCTCGACGAACAGCGAGTACAAGTTGATGTCGCCCCTGCCGAGCAACGGATAGTCGCCTGAAGTCCGGAACAGCCTCAGGAGGCTGTCGGCGCGTTGCTTCGCTTCGTCGAACCCGGCGGCCAGCGGTTCGCCCCGGTCGCGGAGCTTCTTGATGCCCTTCCGCCGCAAAGCCGCGGTGGGAGCGCGGGCAAGCTCCGGGTCGCGGGTCCCGAACCACTCCACTTCCTGCAGTTTGATCCGGTCCCAGGGAGGATTGCCGATCACCGCATCGAACCCGCCCTCTGGGCTGCGCCGCTGCCAATGTCGCCAGACTCCCGGGAAGGCAACCTCCCAATGCAGGAAGGTCTCCCGTTCGGCCAGGGCGCGGGCATCGCGCCATAGCTCGACGAATCTCGAGAGGCCGGCGTCGTCCGAACTGGCCGATGTCGAATCGATGGCTCCCGGACCCTCTGCGAGGAGTGAATACGCCCTGGCCGGATAGGCGCCTATCACTTCGAGCAATCCACGCGTCTCGAACTCGTTGCGCTGCTTCTTCTTCATGCCCGCGGTCAGCCAGCGCAAGGCGCACAGGAAGTCGAGCACGCGGCGTAACTCGGAGGTCGCCTGGTCGACACCCTCGAAGAGCCTGGCCGACTCTCGCACCTCCGCCACGTCCGCGTCGGACATCTCCTCGATCAGCTCCATCCCGGCAACCGCGTTCTCGGCGCCCTGGATGGCGCTGGAAGCGATCAGCCCACCAAGGCGGCTGAGTTCGTCCGTTCCATCGCCGACCCTGAGTCCGACGAGAGAATCGCCGCACCGCAGATGATGATCCAGGAACGACAGCGGCGCACCGACGGTGAAGCTGTGCAGCCACAGCGACACCTTGGCCAGCTCCACCGTCAGGCGGTTCTTGTCCACGCCGTAGATACAGCGCTTGAGCACCATCCGCCGGATGATCGCCTGATCCGTGAGTTGCGCCTCGTCGATCACCCATTCCGACTCCGCGGCTCGCAGCAGGATGCCATGACGGATGGCCTCGATGCGCCGGACCAGTGGCGACTCGTACGGCTCTTCCAGCCAGACCGGCACCGCCGGCACGTACTCGATGAGTTCCGCCACGAAGTCGGACAGGAAGTCCACGGCAGTGACCAGGAAGTGACCGCTTCCCATTGCCGGATCGAGCACCTTTAGACCCAGCACGGCCTCCGCCGGGTCAATCAGCGCCAACTCCGCCAAGCGCTCGTCCTTGGTCCTGCGGTCGCTCTTCAGTTCCTCGGCCTTCGCCTCGAAGGCGCGTAGCCGCTCTTCCGCCAGCGGCTTCAGCGACTGCTCGACGATCAGATCGACCAACTCCTGGGGCGTGTAGAAGCTGCCACTGTCCTTGCGGGCAAAGCGGTTGGGCCGGACCTTGACCGCGCCACTCGGCTCCCGAAAAGGCTCGCGCTCCAGGAGCCGCTCGTAGAGCGAACCAAGTTGTTGGACCGACATGTCACGGTAGTTGACGAACCGGGCCCGGCCATCGGCTCCTTCCCCTAGGTGGCTGAGTCCGAAGATGACCGGCGCGGTCTCGCTATCGGCCAGGCGAACCTTCGCCAGCAACGGCGCCGCCTCCTCAGCGAACAGGCCACCGTTGTAGGGCGGGAGTCCGATCGACGAATCGCCGCGGTCGATCTGCCGGAAGAGCTCCAGGAGACGGTTCCAATAGTTGGCCGCCGTGCTCGAGAGCGTGTCCCGCTCAGCCACTCTGCGAGCGATGTCGTCGCGCACCCTCCCTCGCAGTCCGTAGTCGTCGTACCTCGAATCGTTCACCGGCAGCAGGCCGCGATCCTCGGCGTAGAGCACGAACAGCAGCCGGTAGAGAAAGATCAGCGCAGCGTCCCGGATCTCGTGGAGATCGGCTGACGGCGCCTCTGCGGCCAACGCATTCAAGAGCCGGGGAAACGCATCGTCGAAAACGACCCTGGACAGGTCCTCGGCAACCCTCTCCTCGTAGCGTTTCCCCTCCGCGATGGCCGAGTCGATGAAGGTCTCCGTGGCGCCGTCCTGCAGAGCGAAAGCACTGCGGCCGAACAGGAGAAAGAACGTTCTCAGACCGTCCTCGTCGCCCTGTTCCAACATCGCCCGAAGGTCCGCCTCGAAGTACCCACTCGCGCGGGGGCGAGCGCGATGGTCGTAGAGCCGCCAGACACCGCCGTTCGTCAAGATGCCCCAACGGATTCGGCCATCCGAGACACTCTCGGCGGTGGCCAGATACCGGAGAATCTGCCCGTGTGGCGTACCCACATACAAGCGACCGGCACGGTCCCGGCCATCCAGAGGCAGACCGAACCGCTTGCTCTCCTGGACCAGGAGAGCGTCGGGATAGCGGTCGCCGGGAACGGCACGTTGGTTGGCGCGGGCCTTTGATTCGGCGTCTTCGAACAGCAGGTGGTCCGGGACGTCCTCGCCCCGCGCAGTCGCCTGCTGCGGCAGGTAGTGCGACCATCCGAGCAGCTCCAGGATGGGCCGGATCAGATCCGCCTCGGTGACCGCCTCATTCGGATCGCTGGAGCGGCTGAACGCCGCGAGGAGAGTGGGGACACCCGCCTGGAACTCGGCGAAGGTCTCCGGGTCACGGACCGACTCCCGCCACTCTGCCGTGTCCCGAATACCGTCGGTGAGGAAGTACTGGGTGAAGAGTTGGCCAGGCAAGGTCGTCTCAATGGAGCATTGAAGGCGGGGGGCGACCGAAACGTCGCCGGGTTGGCGAAAACGAGAGCCTGGAGTCTAGGGCTTTGCGCGCCAGAAGCAAGCTCGCCGCCGGGTCGGCCAGGACGCCTACCGGTCCAACCCGGACGCCTTCCCCGTCGTGAGTCCGCGGTTCACCGGTTCCGATTGAGCGGGCCCGAGGAGGGTGCCAACGGGCCATCTGCACCGAGTTAATTTACTTGTGTTTATCGAGCACACGTGCTATATTACTTGGCCTCGTCGGAGGCCCAAGACGGCCGGTTTCACGGCCTCCGACACGCGCCAACCCGGACCGTCAGGTCCCAGCCTAGGGTGCCAACCAAATGATTGACAAACAAACCGGCATGAGCAGCAAGGAGCGCATGGGCGAGGAGATCGCGGCGCTCGCCGCGCGCATTGACGCGGCGACCTATGAGCTGCTCGTCCTGATCCGCAAGTTCGATGAAAAGGAAGGCTGGAACCGCGGCTTCCTCACTTGCGCCCACTGGCTCACCTGGCGGATCGGTCTGGCGCCCGGCGCGGCCCGTGAGCGGGTGCGAGTCGCCCGGGCTCTGGGCGACCTGCCCTTGATGAGTGCGGCAATGAGCAGGGGCGAGCTCTCCTACTCCAAGGTGAGGGCGCTCACCCGCATCGCCACGCCCGACACCGAGCAGTCGCTGGTGGACCTGGGCAAGACCGGAACCGCGGCGCAGGTCGAGCGAGTGGTGAGAAGCTGGCGAAGGATCGACCGCACGGTCGAGGCCTATGACGATGAGCTGCGCGACGCGTCGAGTCACGTGACGACCCACATCGACGAGAACGGCATGTTCGTGATCCGCGGATGTCTGGCGCCGGAGGCGGGCGAAGTGCTGATGAAGGCACTCGATGCGGCGGGCGACAGGCTCTATGCCGAGCAGCGGGAAGACAAACCACCGGTCGGCAAGATCCGCGCCGATGCGCTTGCCCTCGTGGCCGAGAGCGCGCTCAGGGCCGGTCTCGATCCGGGATCGAGCGGTGACCGCTACCTGGTCGTGGTTCATGCGAACGAGGCGGAGCTGACGGCGCAGGAGAGCGCGACGGCTGACAGCCGGGCTCACGTTCCCGCGGGAACGTCCGGGGCTCGCGTTCCCACGGAAACGCGAGGGGACCGCGACACGGATGCGGGCGAGACGCCGGCGTTGCCAGGAGTTGCCAACGGCGCCTGGCTCGGGACCGCCCATGTCCCCGTTTCCGCGGAAACAGCCCGGAGGATCGCCTGCGACGCCGGCAGAGTCTCGATGGCCCACCGGAACGGCCAGATCCTGAGCGTTGGCCGCAAGACCCGCACGATTCCGCCGCCGATCCGCCGGGCCCTGGAGTTTCGCGACCAGGGTTGCCGCTTCCCCGGCTGCACATCGCAGCATTGCGACGCTCACCACATCGTCCACTGGGCCGACGGCGGCGAAACGAAGCTCTCGAACCTCGTGCTTCTCTGCCGCCGGCACCACCGCCTGCTCCACGAAGGCGGCTTCACCGTGAAGATGAACGAGGAACGCGCCGTTCAGTTCCGCGACAAACGTGGTCGGCCGCTGGAGCGCAGCCCGGCGCCGCCACCAGTTGGCTCGTACCCTGCCCGCGAGCTGATCCGCCAGTTGGAGGACGCCGGCATCCTGATCACCGGCAAGGAGTCAATGCCGGCCTGGGACGGCACACCGATGGACCTGCCCTACGTGATGGAGTGCCTGTGGCGACCGCCGCCGCATCTCGAAGCAGCGGTTGCCCGGGAACGAAACACATCGCACGCCGCGTAGAGGCCAAGGTCCGGCATGACGGCGAGGTCCGGGACCTCGATTCGCCATCCGACGTGGGCTGAGGCGGTATTCTCAACCGGCCTCGATGCCAACCCCAACACCCGAAACCGACGCGATCGTCGCGACGCTGCGGTCCGAACTCCACGCCGAGCCGGACATCATCGCCGCCTACCTCTACGGGTCCGTCGCCCGCGGCACTCAGCGCCGCGACAGCGATGTCGATGTAGGCCTCCTGCTCGAATCGGATCCTCCGGACACACTCGAGAGCCGCCGCCTGGACCTCGCCGCCCACATCGAGGAAAGGACGGGGCGACCAGCACAGATCGTCATCCTCAATCGAGCCCCGTGCGACCTCGCCCACCGGGTTCGCCGAGACGGCAAACTGCTGATCGACCGCGCCCCACGAAGCCTGGTCGCTGGCAGAACTCGCCGACCGCTTTCTCGTTCTGCGCGACGGCGAGATCCGGGAACTCGATTCGCTGCCCGGAACGGGCGCAACCTGGAGGACACCATGAAGAATCCACCTGAAGGCTGGCCGAGAATCTCGTCCGCCCTCTTCTACGATGACGCGGCGGCCGCGATCGACTGGCTGACCCGGGCGTTCGGATTCGCGGTGCAGGAGCGGGTCGAGGACGAGCAGGGGAGAATCGTCCATTCGCAGCTCGTCCTGGACGGCGGTCTCATCATGGTCGGACAGACGGATCTGCAACCCGACCGGGCGTACCAGCAGTCTCCACAGGCGGTCGCCGGCGCGAACACGCAGTCGCTGGCCGTGTACGTCGACGACGCCGACGCGCACTGCGAGCGGGCGCGGGCGGCCGGCGCCGCGATCACGATCGAGCCCGCGACTCAGGACTACGGCGAGAGCTACTGGGTCGACCGGAGCTACGGCGCCCGGGACCTTGAGGGACACTATTGGTGGTTCCTCCAGCGCCTGCGCTGACGGCGCCCCTCACTCCCCATCCACCCCCTCGTTCAGGATCTTCAGGTACTCGCTGTAGACGTACGCCCGGTTCCGGCTGAAGCCGGTGATCTCCCGGACGAGGCCTGCGCGTTCCAGGAGTCTCAGCGCAGCCGAGACGGTCGGGAACGCGAGTCCGGTGCGCTTGCAGGTTTCCGGGATGGAGAGGATTGGACGTTCCTGTAGGGCTTCGTGGACCCGTAGTGCGGAGCCGGCGCGCCGGCCCTCCGTCGCGAGACGTTGCCGGTCGGCCGTGAATCGCTCGGTGAGGCGACCCACAGTGGCGGCGGCGTTCTCGGCCGTCTCCTGCACGCCTTGGAGGAAGAACGCCAGCCAAGCCTCCCAATCGCCGGTGTGCCGAACACGGTCGAGCAGCTCGTAGTAGCGCTCTCGATGGCGCTTGAAGTACACGCTGAGGTAGAGCAGCGGTTGGCGCAGTAGGCCCGCCTCGCACAGCAACAGCGTGATCAGCAGACGGCCGACGCGGCCGTTGCCGTCGAGAAACGGGTGAATCGTCTCGAACTGGACGTGAGCCAGACCAGCACGCATCAACGCCGGCAGGCCGTCGTCCTTCGCGTGCAGAAAGCCCTCGAGTTCGCCCATGCAATCGGGCACGGCGAGGTGCGGCGGCGGCACGAAGACTGCGTTGCCCGGGCGTACGGGGAACAGCAGACCCTGTTCGGCAGGTTCAGCCTTACAGCGTCACCGCAATGCGACGCGGTACCCTTCTCAACGGACCAGAGGCTGAACCCATGTTCGACACGCGACCCGCCCTGCTCGCGATGGAGTTTCCGCCGCTCCGTCGCCGGCGCATCGCCACCTTGCAGGTGAACCTCGGCTACCGCTGCAACCTCAGTTGCGTGCACTGTCACGTCAACGCCGGCCCTCACCGGACGGAGATGATGTCCACTGCCATCGTGGACGACGTGATCGCGGTAATCGACCGGCTGGACATCGAGACACTCGATCTCACCGGCGGAGCGCCGGAGTTGCATCCCGAGTTCCGCCGCCTGGCGAAGGAGGCGCGCCGGCGGAGCATCGAGGTGATCGACCGCTGCAACCTGACGGTGCTGTTCGAACCAGGCCAGGAGACGCTGGCCGCTTTCCTGGCCCGGGAAGAAGTCACGGTGGTGGCCTCCCTGCCCTGCTACCTCGAAGAGAACGTCGAGCAGCAGCGCGGCAAGGGCGTGTACGGGGACAGCATCCGGGCTCTCAAGCTGCTGAACGACCTCGGTTACGGACAGGACGACGCGCGGCGGCTCCACCTGGTCTTCAATCCCACGGGCGCCGTGCTGCCGCCGCCGCAGGCAGAACTCGAAGCGGACTACAAGCGCGAACTCCAGGAACGTTTCGGCGTCGTCTTCGACCAACTCTTCGTGCTCACCAACATGCCCATCAACCGCTTCGGCGCCGTCCTGAGGGCGCAGGGCAAGCTGGACGACTACATGGCGCTGCTGCGGGACAACCACAGCGCCGAGAACCTACCGACCGTCATGTGCCGCGACACGATCAGCGCCGACTGGCAGGGCAACCTGTACGACTGCGACTTCAACCAGATGCTGGGGCTTCCGGCCATGGTGGACGGCCGACCCGCGCGCCTCGCCGATCTCGTCCGGGGCGGACCGCTCGAGAAAGCCTGTATCGCCACGGCCGGGCACTGCTTCGGCTGCACCGCCGGCCAGGGCAGTAGCTGCACCGGCGCTCTGGACGGCTGACTGCCGGCCATGTGCAGGAACTTTGAATACTTCTCGTTTACGCCTTAGTTGCGCTATGATGCTCTCTTCCCACTTCCCGTTTCTCTCGTTCCGCTTCGACGCCGTGACTTCCCTGCCCGCAGCTCTCACCGACGCGCAGTGGCCGCGGGCACTCGTGCGCCAGCTCCGGCGCGGGCGGGAGCTGGTGGGCAATGGTCCCGCAATCGGAATCCAGGAGACGGACGCCGATCTGTTCGCCACGCGGCTTCGCGGTGTCGACCTGTTGCTCGGCGGCGGGATCTGCCGCGGGCAGACGGTCGAGTTGGTCGGCCACCGAAGCAGCGGTCGCTTCTCCCTGGTGCTGGAGCTCCTGGCCGGCGCCACCCAGAGCGGTGAATCGGCGGCGCTGGTCGACCTGGGAGATCACTTCGATCCACAGGCGGCGGCGCGCGCCGGGGTCGTCCTCGAACGGCTGCTCTGGGCGCGGCCCCAGCGATTGAAGCAAGCGCTGGGCAGTGCCGAAGTGCTGATCGGCGGCGGCTTCCCCCTGGTCGCGATCGACCTCGGACTGCCTCCGGTGCCCGGCGGCCGCGGCAAGGAGTCCGCGTGGTTGCGGCTGCGGCGGGCGGCGCTGGATCACCAGGCGGCGCTGCTGATCGCCAGCCCGTACCGCGCCGGCGGTACGGCGCCGCAGAAGATTCTCGAACTGGGTTCCCGCGCGTCGCCGGTCCGGAATGCGGGCGAGACGCCCGCGTTCCCAGGGGGCGAGACGCCGCCGGTTCGCGCTCTCTGGGCGCAGGCCGCGCCGAGAAGCCCGCGGTTGCTCGACGGGCTCGCGACCCGCCTGGAACTCGCCAAGTCGCGCGGCGCACGGCCGGGCGCCGCGACCGATGTCGAACTGCGCGTTCGCACCAGCAGCCTGCGGCGCCCCCTGCCCGGCACGCCGTCCCGACCTGCGAAGAACAGCTCCGCCGGCTCGCCCGCCGAGGTGCTGAGACGTGCCGGCTAAACGCAACTCCCGGATCGCCTGCATGCGGGCGGCGTTGTTTCCGCTCGCGGCCTACTTGCGGGGGGCGCCGGAGCTGGCCCGCGAGGCGGTCGTGGTCCACGAAGGCCCCTCGGCGCGGATCGTCGCCGCCTCCCGGCTGGCGCGACGCGCGGGTGTGCGGCCGGGGCTGACCGTGGCGCAGGCCCGGAACATCGAGTCCGGCCTCGCCTCTCGCGTCCGCGACCCGGAGCGCGAACACACCGCGCAGGAGGTGCTGCTCGAGATCGCCGGCGCCTTCTCACCCCGGGTCGAGGACGGCGGTGAGGGCATGGTCTACCTCGACATCGCGGCCGACGACGAGCACAACCTCGGCCAGACGATGATGCGGGACATGGATGCCGCCGGCCTGCCCGGGCGGGTCGGCATCGCCGGCTGCAAGCTCGCGGCGCGGGCCGCGGCCGCCCTGCCGCGGTCGCCGAACGTCGTGGCGCCACGCGGCGAAGCCCGGTTCCTGGCGCCGTTGCCGCTCAACTCTCTGCTCGGGAGCGGCGGCAGCGGTCCCGGCAGCGACGCGGCGGACGGCGACGACCAGGAAATCCTCCACACGCTGAAGCTCTGGGGCCTGCGCACCGTCGGCGATCTGGCCGGCCTGCCGGCGGGCGAGATCCACAGCCGTCTCGGCGAGCACGGCACAGCGCTCCATGCCGCCGCCCGAGGCGTCGATCCGGCGCCGCTCACTCCCCGTCCGCCGCCGCCCACCTTCCGCGAGTCGCAGACTCTGGAATGGCCAATCGACAACCTGGAACCGTTCCTGTTCGTCGCCCGCGCCGCGGTCGAACGCCTTGTCACCCGGCTCGAAGCCCGGGGCATGGGCTGCAAGCGGCTCGAACTGTCGCTCAAGCTCGAACCCGAGGGCCTTCACGAGCTGGCGATCGAACTGCCGGCGCCCACACGCGAGGCCCGGACGTTGCTGTCGCTCGTCCACCTCCACCTGGAGGGAGAGCCGCCCCGGGCACCGATTGTCGGCATGCAGCTTTCGGCTCACCCCGATGCCCCGCGCCAGGCCCAACTCAGCCTGCTCGGTCCGGCCGCCCTGTCGCCAGATCGCCTGGCCGCCGTCACCGCCCGGCTGCTCGCCCTGCTCGGCCCAAACCGGGTCGGCTCGCCGCGCACCAGAAACGGCCATCTGCCGGAACGCTTCCGGCTCGCCGACTACGACCCGCCCCCGCCGCCCCGCATCCGGCTCGAACCCCGGCCGGGCCGCGGCATGCTGGCGGTGCGCACCTTGCGGCCCCCGGTCGAGGTCGAGGTGCTGACGGCCGAAGGTTCCACTCTCTGCCCCGCACCGGTGCAGATCAACCCCCTGCCGACCGACGAACGCCACGTCCGCATCGAGGGCGCGGTCCGGACCGCCGCCGGCCCCTGGGAGATCGAAGAGGGCTGGTGGCGGGAGGCCCCTGCGCTGCGGGACTACTGGGACGTGGAACTGCGGAACGGCGCGGTGTGCCGGATCTACCGTGACCGGACGTCGGAGCGCTGGTTCGCGGATGGGGTGTACGACTGAGGGGGTCCACATGGACTCGAGACCTACAGATTCCAGATGGCTGCCATCGGCCCACTTATAGAGTTCTGCCCGGCTTTTATCGATTCTCGCTATAAACGGCCGACAGGAGAAGAACAGCATGAAGAACCAATGGATCTTCCCGACCCTCACCGGGATCAACTTCGCACTCCTGGCATTGCTCCTGTTGCTGCCCTACCTCACGAAGGCGGACGCCGCCGAAGACACCGTCCTGCGTGGCACGGGGATCGAGATCGTGGACCGTGACGGACGCTTGCGGGCGCAGCTCGTCCTGGAGCCCGAAAACCCCGACTACGAGTGGCCGGACGGGCGAATCGGGTATCCCGAAACCGTCATCCTCCGGCTGATCACCGCTGACGGAAAGCCGCGGGTCAAGATCACGACTTCCGAGGAGGACTCCGGCCTCATGCTCCTCGGGGCGTCCGACACGACCCACACGATTCTCAAGGCGTTTCGGGACGAGACGTCTCTGTTGTTGCGGAACGACGCCACGGCCCAACGACTGCTGACGCCCGGCGTGTCGGCAGCCCGGTAGTCCGAACGCGCCGGCCTCAATCGTCCGGCAGGGCGGGTCCCGGCACCCGCCCGCCGATGACCTGCTCCGTCACCACACGGCCACCGATCAGGTGTTCCTGGATCACTCGTTCCAGCACCTCGGGCGTGCAACCCCAGTACCAGACGCCCTCCGGGTAGACCACCGCGATCGGGCCGGCGTCGCAGATCCGGAGGCAGTTCGCCTTCGTCCGCATGACCGTGCCGGACTCCGTCAGGCCGATCTCGACCAAGCGGCGCTTGAGGTAGGACCACGACTCGAGTGACGTCTCCAGCTCGCAGCACTTGGGCGTCGTCTGGTCGCAGCACAGAAAGATGTGCCGCTGCACGTTCGAGATGCCGATCGACTCGGCCTTGCGCCGGGCGCGGTCGAGCGCTTCGCGGTCCATGGCGCCGATGATTCCATGACCGGCGCGGAGCTCCAGCGATAGTCTGCGATGCCATGAAGCTGTTCGAAGCCGCCTACCCGTTCCAGGACGACGTGCTCGCCCTGCCGGTAGACGATCTTGACGCCACCGCGAAGTGGTACGCGGACGCCTTCGGGCTCCAGGAGGTCGAACGGCGCGAGGAACCGGCGCCGACGGTCATTCTCGAACGCGACGGCGTCCGGATCGGCTTCGCGATCAACGGCGGCGACGCAAGCATGGACGGCGCCGCGATCCTGGTCACCGACATCAAGCGAGCGCGGACCGAGCTCAAGAGCAACGGCATCAAGGTCAAGAACTGGCGCATCGACAAGCGGGACGGCAAGAAGTTCCGGGTCTTCTTCGTCGTCGCGCCGGACGGACTCTGCTACTACTTCCATCAGGAGGTCTGACGGGGCGACCGTCGGTCACGGTAAGATCGGGCGTCCACGGCTTCAGGGGCACGTACTTCATGCTCACGCTTGACCCCGACGAACAGACTTGGCTCGACGACTACCGGAAGGCGCTCCGAGAACAGCACCCGGACGCCGTCCGGCGCATGGTCGTCTACGGCTCAAAGGCCCGTGGCGACGCCCGCGAAGACAGTGATCTGGACATCCTGCTCCTGGTTGCCGACGAGGCCGCGGACCTCCAGCGGCGCCTCAGGCGCATCGGCTACCACCTCGCCGCGGCCACGCCGATCGCGCCCTCGATCATGGCGTACACGAAAGGAGCGTGGGAGACACAGAAGAACCGCGGCTTCCCATTCCAGCTCGCCGTTGAGCGCGACGCCGTCTCGGTTCTGTGAATGCTCTATCTGCTGACGAAGGGACTGACCGAAGACGATCTTGCGTGCTGAGGAACTCGAGGGACCCGGTTCTGAGGGATGGCAATCGGCTTGCGAATGACAGTTCACTCCGAAAGACGGGAGGTCGTCGCAGCCGTCATGGTCGGCGTGGCGCTCCTTCTTCATCAGGCCGCCAACGCCCAGGACTTCGCCGAACTCCTGGAGATCCGGCGCGTCAAGGAGACGCTGGACCTGAGCGAGGTGCCGGAACCGGACCTGACCGGGGTTCCCGCGGTCGACGGGCAGCGTCTTCAGGAGTACCGGTCGCTCACCGCGAACGCCCTGGAACACGCCGCGGGGCCTCTCGAGGCGCAGTTGGCGGCGAACACCTACGGCGACCTGTGCGCGCGCTACCTGCACTACGAGCTCCACGACGCGGCGGCCGGCTGCCTGGATCAGATCAGGGAGCTGGCGCCGGCGGACTTCCAGTGGGCCTACTTCCAGTTGCTGCTGGACATTGCGACCGGCAACTTTGAAGGCGCCCTCTCGAGCGCCGAACAGGCGCTCGCCATGCGGCCGGACGACCCGCCGACCTTGATTCGCCTGGCCGAACTCCACGTCGCGGCCGGCGACATCGACGCCGCCGAAGCCGCGTACGAAGCGGCGCTTGCGGCCTATCCGGAGAGCGCCACGGCCCGCGTCGGCCTCGGCTACATCGCAATGGAACGCGGCGATCCGGCGCGCGCGCTCGAGATCTTCCAGGAAGTCGCCGCGTCGCAGCCCGAGGGCAGCGAGGCGAATCATCACGTCGGCCTCGCCTACCGCGCATTGGGTGATGGCGACCGGGCCGTCGAGGCGTGGCGCCTGAACCAGGACATTCAGATCCCGATGTACGACCCGCTGATCGAACGCCTCAGGCCGCTCGAGGAAGATGTGATCCTGCCGCTCGACCGCGCCGTCGCCGCCGCCGCGGAGGGCGACCACCAACGGGCGGTCGGGCTGTACGAAGAGATCCTCCAAGCGAACGAGGCGGACGACGAAGCGCACTTCCGCCTGGCGGGCTCGCTGCTGGTGCTCGGCGAGGCCGTGCGCGGCGAAGGGCATCTACGCCGGGCGATCGCGCTGAACACCGATCACGCCGGAGCGCACTTTGCCCTCGCCATGTTCCTCGCTCAAGCCGGACGCCGCAGCGACGCCGCCCAACACCTGGAACGGGCGGCCGATCTCGCGCCCCAGAACCTGCCCTGGCGTCTTCAGCGGGCGCAGATGCGGGCCGCCTCGGGCAACACCGCCGGCGCCATCGACGAACTCAGGCAGATCGTGGCCCTCGACCCCGGGATGATCGAAGCACGGCGACCGCTCGCCGCCCTGCTCGTCGGCGCGGGCCGGGCCGAAGAAGCCGCCGCCCAGTTGCAGGCCCTGGTCGCGCTGACGCCGGACGATCTGCAGGCGCGCTTCAACCTCGGGCTGATGCTGTTCCAGACCGGCCGCTACACCGAGGCGCGCGCGGCTCTGGACGAAGCTCTGGGGCGCTTCCCCAGCGACATCGCCACCCGCCACCTGCTGGCGCGGCTGCTTGCCGTGAGCCCCGACGAGGCGGTGCGCGACGGCGCACGGGCGGTCGAGCTGGCGCAGTCGGTGGTCGACGAACAACCCGCACTCGACCACCTCGAGACGCTGGCGATGGCCCTGGCCGAGGCCGGGCGGTTCGACGACGCCGTCGCTTGGCAGCAACGGACGCTCGAACGGGAACGGGCCGAGGCCGGTGGTAACTCGTCCCAACGGCTCGATCGGCTGGCGCTGTACCAGGCGCGGCAGCCGCTGCGGGCCCCGCGGCGTCAGAACTAGCAACACCGGTTCATACCGGCGCTGCGCCGGATGCGGGCAAGATGCCCGTGTTCCATCCGTGCGCCCGATGGCGGGCGCACGGAGTGGTTCGCGGGTGGCGCGGAATCGCGCCGCCCGGGTTCCCAGGGCGGATAAGCGCGGCGATCTCCCGGCTGTCGACGCCTGGGTTCCCAGAGGTCTTGCTATCCATTACCGCCTGATTTACGCTTACCGGATGGCTCCCAAGGTCAAAGTACCGGCCCGCAACATGGGGCTGTCCGGCTCGATGCGCAAGGGCAGCAACCGCGGCGGCGGTAACGGCAACGGCCTGCTCGACGCCCGGGGCGAGCCGAACCCCGGCTATGCCGCGCCGGGGGCGGTCAAGGAGCAACTGCGCCGGCGCGACCTCCAGCCCCCGCCGAAGCGCCGTCGACGGCCGCCGTCCTACGCCGAACTCCACGCTGCCTCGTCGTTCTCCTTCCTGCGCGGCTCGTCGCAGCCCGAGGATCTGGTGGCGCGGGCGGCGGCGCTCGGGCTGCCGGCGGTCGCCCTGCTCGACCGGAACGGCGTCTCCGGCGCGCCGCGCTTCTACAAGGCGGCGCGGGAGGCGGGGATCCGGGCGCTGGTCGGCGCCGAGGCGGTCATCGACCGGCCGCAGGCGTCGGCGGTTTCGCGGCAGCGCGAGGAGCGGCCGATGCTGGACGATCAGGAAACCCGCGTCCAGCTTCTGGTGAGGAGCCGACAGGGCTACCGCAACCTCTGCCGCCTGCTGACCGCCGGGGCGCTCAACCACCCGAAGGGCGAGGCCCGGATCGACTGGACGCTGCTCGAGGAGCACGCGGCCGGGCTCCACTGCCTGGCCGGCGCCGCAGCCGACCCGATCGGACGGGCGCTGACGCGGGAAGGGCAGGAAGCGGCCGGTCGCCAGCTCGAACGGCTGCACGCCGTCTTCCCGGGCCGCCTGCATGTGGAGCTCGCGCGGCACGGCATCCGCGCCGAGGAACATCGCAACCAGGCCCTGGTCCGGCTGGCGCAGAGGCTGGCGGTACCCGTTGTGGCCACCGGCGGCGTGCGCTACGCCACCGCCGCCGACAAGCCCCTCTACGATCTGATGACCGCGATCCGGCACCACGTAACGGTCGACGACGCCGGCGCGCGCCTCGCCCGCTGCCGGCAGCGGCGTCTGAAGAGCCCGGAAGAGATGCACCGGCTGTTCGCCGATCTGCCGCAGGCCGTCCACGCCGCGCACGAACTGGCCGCGGAACTCGACTTCACCCTCGCCGACCTCGGCTACCGCTTCCCGGACTACCCGCTTCCCGCCGGCGAGACGGCGATCTCCCATCTCCGCGAACTGACCTGGCAGGGGGCGCGGGAGCGATTCCGGCCGCTCACCGCCCGCGCCGGGGCGCAACTCGAGAAGGAGCTCGCGCTGATCGAGAAGCTCGACCTCGCCGGCTACTTCCTGATCGTCTGGGACATCGTCCGCTTCTGCAAGGAGCAGCGGATCTTCGCCCAGGGCCGCGGCTCGGCCGCCAACTCCGCGGTCTGCTATGCGCTCTCGATCACCGCGGTGGACCCGGTGAAGATGGACCTCCTGTTCGAGCGCTTCCTGTCCGAAGAACGGGGCGAATGGCCGGACATCGACATCGATCTGCCGTCCGGCGACCAGCGCGAGAAGGTCATCCAGTACGTCTACCGGCGCTACGGCCGGCACGGCGCGGCGATGACCGCGAACGTGATCACCTACCGCGACCGCATGGCCGCGCGCGAGGCGGCCAAGGCGCTGGGGTGCTCCAAGTCCCAGGTCGACCGGCTGGCCAAAGGCCTCGGCCACTGGCACTCCGCCCTGAGATACAGCGGCCTCTCCCGCGGCGACAGCAAGGAGATGGACGAGGAACTGACGGAGCTCGGGTTCGATCCCCGCGACCGGCGCATCCAGATCTTCGTCCGGTTGTGGCGGCAGCTTCAGAACCATCCCCGCCACCTGAGCCAGCACTCGGGCGGCATGGTGCTCTGCGCCGGCCGACTGGACGAGATCGTGCCGCTCGAACCGGCGGCGATGGAGAACCGGGTCATCGTCCAGTGGGACAAGGACGACTGCGCCGATCTGGGGCTGATCAAGGTCGACCTGCTCGGCCTCGGCATGCTGAATGCGCTGGAGGAGGCGGTGCCCCTGATCCACCGGCACGAAGGCAGGGAGATCGACCTGGCTCACCTGCCGCCCGACGACCCGGCGGTCTACGAGATGATCTGCCGCGCCGACACGGTCGGGGTCTTCCAGATCGAGAGCCGGGCGCAGATGGCGTCCCTGCCGCGCCACCGGCCATACAAGTTCTACGATCTCGTGATCCAGATCGCGATCATCCGCCCCGGCCCGATCGTCGGCGGGATGGCCCATCCCTTCTTCGAGCGCCGGGTGGGCCGCGAGGAGGTCACCTACCCTCACCCGCTGCTCGAGCCGATCCTGCGCCGCACCCTCGGCGTACCGATCTTCCAGGAACAGATCCTCAAGGTCGCCATGGTCGCGGCCGGCTTCAGCGGCGGCGAGGCGGAGGATCTGCGGCGCGCGATGGGCTTCAAACGCTCCGTCGAGCGAATGCAGGAGATCGAACGCCGCTTACGTTCCGGCATGAACGAACGCGGCATCCAGGGCGTTGCCCAGGAACAGATCGTCAAGGCGATCACGTCGTTCGCGCTCTATGGTTTCCCGGAGTCGCACTCCGCCAGCTTCGCCCTGATCGCCTACGCCAGCGCCTACCTGAAGCGGCACCATCCGACCGCCTTCTTCCTGTCACTCCTGAACGCCTGGCCGATGGGCTTCTACCACCCGGCGACCCTGGTCCGCGAAGCGCAGCGCGCGGGCAGCGTGGTGCTGCCGATCGACGTGAACGAATCGGGGGTCAGGTGCCGTTGGGAAGACAGGCCGGCGGAGAGCGACGGGGTGGCGCGGCGCGGGCGCGCGGGCGATCCGCCGCGGGGAGCGATCCGCCTCGGGCTGCGCTACGTCAAGGGACTGCGGCACGAGGCGGCCGAACAGATCGAAGCCGAGCAGGCGGGAAAGCCGTTCGGGAGCATTGAGGATCTGGCCGAGCGCTGCCGCTTGCGCCGGAAGGAACTCGCGGCGCTGGCGTCCATTGGCGCGTTGCCAGAGCGCGGCCGGCGGGCCGCGCTGTGGCAGGCGGCCCAGGTCGAGAAGCCGAAGGGGCCGTTGTTCGCGAGTCTTCCAACCGCCACCCCCTCGCCGCTCGACGAGATGACGCCAATGGAAGAGACCGCCGCCGACTTCCGCGTCGCCTCGATCACCACCGGACCTCACCCGATGGAGTACTACCGCCGGGCGCTCCACCGCCGCCGCGTCGTGCCCGCCGCCAAGCTCCCGGACCGGCCCGCCGGCCGCCGCGTGCGCACCGCCGGCTCGGTCATCGTCCGCCAGCGCCCCGGCACCGCCCGCGGGCTGCTGTTCCTGACCCTCGAGGACGAAACCGGCATGAGCCAGGCGGTCGTCATGCCGGACCAGTTCAAGAAGCACCGCCGCACGATCGTCTCGTCCTCCGGCCTGATCGTCGAAGGCGTGCTGCAGAAGAAGGACGGCTCGCTATCCGTCAAGGCGGACAAGTTCTGGCCGATCGACCGGCTGGAGAGAGTACCGAGCCACGACTTCCGGTGACAACCACCCAGTACTACCGGCCCGACCGCACCGGTACGCCCTGCCGGTACTGCTCCAGTCTCCGGTTCAGAAGCTCAAGCAGCCGTTCCCGGTCGGCCGGGGCCGCCTGCTGCCGTCCCGTGCCGCCGCGGATGGCCTCCAAGGCGGTCTCGATGGTCCGGATCGCGGCATCGAAGTCGCCGGTCTCGGCGTAGGCGGCGGCCAGAGTCTCGAGCAGAGCCGGCTCGGTGCCGCCGGCGACCGCATTCAGTTCGAGTGCGATGATCAGGGCGAGTTGGCCGTCGCGGCGGCCGGCATCCCGATCGGTCGCCAGGGTCCAGGCGAGGTCGTTGCCACGCGCGAGCAGACGCTCGTCCTCGACGTAGGCGCGCCGCAGGTGCTCCGTGCCTTCCAGAGCGCCCTCCGGTCCGCTACGCAGAAGAGTCAGCCCGAGTTCGTGGCGGCCGGCGGCGTGATTGGGGTCATGCTCCAGGAGCGATCGGTAACGCTTCACCGCTTCGTCCAGACGGCCCGTACCGGCAGCCACCTGAGCGGCGCCGTAGAGGGCGTCGACGTCGCGAGGCGCCACGTCGAGAATCGCCCGGTAGTGCGCCGCGGCGGCCTCCGGGTAGCCGCTGCGGACCGCCGCGACGGCCAGGATCCCGTGCGCCTCGACGTGCCGCGGATCGCGGTCGACGACCGCGGCGAACTGCTCCATCGCCGCAGCCAGCCGGTCCAGCTTGCCGAGCAACTGGCCGTAGAGGTATCTGAGATCCACATCGTCGGGGCTCTGCTCCACGGCGCGACCGAGTTCATCTGCCGCGGCCTCGGTTTGCCCCTCGCTGTCCAGGAGTTCGGCCAGCCGCACCCGGGCGGCGACATCGCCGGGATCCGCCGCCAGCGCCGACTCCACTTCGGCACGTACCTGGTCCACGTCGCCGGCGTCGACCAGGGCGTTCTGGTAGGCCATCCGCGCACCTGGATCGTCCGGTTCGAGGTCCAGGGCGGCGCGGGCGTGACGCGCGGCGGCCTGGTTGTCGCCGCGCCGGCTCTCGATCACCGCCAACCGCTGGAGTGACTTGAACAGCCGGTCCCGCGCACCGCGCTGCTCGAACGAGGCTCTCCCACCGCCGTCCGCCCGGCTGCCGTCCAGCCGCGCCTGCTCCACCTCCACCGACCGTTGCAGGAAGTCCACGGACTCGGTGGGGAAACGGTCCTCGAACCAGCGCGCGTAGCTGGCCAGCGACACCTCGTCCGGCGGCTCGGTGAACCAACGGCCGGCGACCGGCGCCGAGGCCGCCCGCAGCGCGGAGCGCGGAGCGTCGAGTAGTTCGAGGTCGGCCAGAAGATCGCCGGCGGTCACACCGCCACGGTAGAGAACGGCGACCCGGCCCTCGCCGTCGATCAGCATGGAGAACGGCAGCGACAGCGGGAAGCGGCGGTCGAACAGCGAGCGCTTGACGATCTCGACCTTGTCGAGGGTCTCCTCGGTCGCCATCCCGTTGCGGAACGGAAAGCCGATCCCGTCCATGAACTCTCGGGCCGACTCCTCAGTCGTGGTCGGCACGTCGCCCATGCCATCGGTCGACAGCGCCGCGATCTCGAGCCCGGCTGCGCGTAGCGCATCCTCTGCGGCCGTCAGGTCGCGCAGCTCTGACCGGCAGGGAGCGCACCAGCTCGCCCAGATGTTGAGCAGTACGGGGCGACCCCGGCCGATCGCGACCGACGCCGGTTCCGAGGCGCCGAAGGGACGGAGCGTTAGCTGCGGCGAAGGCGGCCGCGGCGCCAGCACGACGCGGGCGCCCGTGATCGGCGCGGGCGGCTGCTGCTCACCGGGTTCGAGCGCTGTCTGCCGCCTTCGCGCGGGCGCCGGCGCCGCCCGGCCGCTGCCCTGGACGATCCGGTAGCGGCCGCCGGCCGCAATGCCGCTGAACGTCTCCCGGCCGGCGCCGGGCCAGTGGACCGTCACCACGCTCGCCGGTTGGCCGTCGCCGAGGCCGAAGTGCAGCCAGCGGCTGGACTGGGAGAGGAAGCCCTCGCCGGCGCGCACCGAGCGCCGCAAGACGCCGTCCGTCGTCCCAAGCTCGACCCGGGCGCCCACCGCGTCGCGGTTCGTGCCGGCGCCGTCGCCTTCGAGGTGCAGCGCGACAAAGCGGTCGTCCGCGGCCAACTCGTTGCGCATCAGCCGCAGCCGGGGCGCGGTCCGGTTGCTGATCGCCACATCCAGGTCGCCGTCGCCCTCCAGGTCGAGGAAGGCGACGCCGCGGCCGTCGTCCGGAAAGTCCAGACCGCTCACCGCCGAGGCGTTGGCAAAGGCGCCGCCCGCCCGGCCGGGGTTCAGGAAAACGCAGTTCCGTTCGTTGCCGCTGAAGGACAGCCCCTCGTCGAGCCGCTCGTGGAGCGCGCGCAGGGATTCGAGATAGGGCTCGAGCGAGCGGTCATCGGGAGTTCTGGGCGCACGCGGCACGACCTGCCGCCAAAAGAAGCTTCACAGGTCGTCCGGGAGGGTCTGGGTCAGGTTGCCGTTGGCTACCACCAGGTCCTCCCAGCCATCGTTGTTGATGTCCGCGAACACCGACGACCAGGACCACCGGCCCATCGCTACGTCGGCCTGGACGCTCCGGTCGACGAAGCCGCCGCCTGTGCCCGCGAACAGCGAATTGCCGCGCGCCATCCGCTGGACCTCCGCCAGCGGACCGGCGCGCTGCCGGTCGCGCTCGAACTTCCGCTGGTAGGTGATCCGGTTGCCCGCGGCCGAGAACATGTTGCCGACGTAGACGTCCATGCGGCCGTCGCGGTTGTAGTCGGCCCAGCTCACCGACATCCCGGACGAGATGTCCTCGACTCCGGCATCCGCCGCCACGTCGACGAACGTGCCGCCGTCGTTGCGGTACAGGTTGTTGCGGCCGTAGTCGTTCGCCACGTAGAGGTCGGCGTCGCCGTCGCCGTCGTAGTCCTCCCACGACGCCGCCAGGCTGAAGCGGCGGTTGTTGCGGTCGAGCCCCGCCGAGGCCGTCGCGTCGACGAACCGGAAACCGCCGTCGTTGCGGAGCAGCACGTTGCGGCCGCCGTTGTTCGCGTCGTGGTACGGCACCGGGCTCGCCACCCCGCGCTCGTCGTAGGCGCGGCGGTAGGCGCAGACGTAGAGGTCGAGGTCGCCGTCGCCGTCGTAGTCGGCCGCCGACAGCGAGTTGCTGTCGGGGATGTCGCCGGCGATGTAGCGGACGCGGGCGAAGCCGCCGTCGCCGTCGTTCTCGAGCACCAGCACCGCCGGCCGGCTGGAGAGCGCCAGGTCCGGGTCGCCGTCGTTGTCGAGATCGACGAACAGCCCGGCGAGGGCGCGCTCCAGGTAGTCGACCGCCGCCGCTGCCGAGCGGTCGTCGAACGTGCCGTTCGGGTTCTGTAGGTAGAGACGGTTCGGCAGTCCGCCCTGCTCGGGCAGGAAGATGTCCTCCAGACCGTCGCCGTTGACGTCGGCGACGGACACGCCCTGCCATCCCGTCTTGTTGTAGCCCGCCGCCTTGGTGATCCGGTTGAGCCAGGCGTCCGGCGGCTGCAGCAGTTGCTCCCGGTAGCTCGGGTTGTGACCGACGGCGGCTTCGGTGACGTCAACGAACAGGGGCCCTCCGGCCGCGGAGGTCTCCTCGTAGTCGCTCACCTCGACCGTGCGCAGGAGCGGCTGGCCGGCGCCGTCCGGCGGCACCGTCCAGGTCGTCGTCCAGACCGCGTTCAACTGGCGACTGCCGCCTGCTCCCGGTGCCGACGCCTCGAAGTAGGAGCGGGTACTGAAGCTCGCCGCGTCGCCCTCGATCGTGAAGAGCTTGAAGTCGGCCCGCGGCGATCCGCTGCCGGTCAAGCGCCCGCCCAACACCAGCAGCGCGTCCACGAAACCCTCGACGCCCCTATAGGCGAAGCGCCCGGGCTGGCCAACACTCACAGCGAAAGTCGCACCGGTGTAGCGCTCGCTCAATTCATCGGGGACGAAGCCCCGGGTCTCGAACGTCTCGTCAACCGCCTCATCCAACGCATCCAGCGACACCGCGGCCACGCCGCCTACGAGCCAGCCCGCGATGCGCTTGAGCTGCGCCTCGGCCTGTTCGCTGAGCGCTTCGCTGTCCCAGCCATCGGCACGGGGATCAACGGCAGCGGCGAAGTTCTCCGGCCCGAAGGCGGGAGATGTCTCAACAGCCGCGGCCGCCGCGCGGCGATCCTGTGCCACCGCCGTCGGTGAGGCGCCCAGCAGGACTATCGCCGAGAACGTAGCCGCAGCAGGCAGAACAGACGGTGGCTTCAACAAGTTCTTGAGTGCCATTCGGCACGCGGATGGTGAGTTCCGCGAAAGCGGCGTCTTCAAGCCGGGCGAACGAAACGCCCTCGGCAGGAGGCGGCGATCCCGCGACGGGGCACACAGCGCGTTGGACTCTATCGGCAGCGCGCCGAATCCAGAGCCGCCGGCAAGCCCGCAACTTGCTATCATTTCGCCTGCAACACGCCCTTGGGCCGAAGGGAGAGTACGAAATGGGGAACTTGACTGTCCGCAACCTCGACGATCGCGTTGTCGATCAACTAAAGGAGAAAGCACGGGAGAACCACCGCTCCCTGGAGGCCGAGGTTCGCCACCGTCTCACCGAGAGCGTCTCGAACCGGCTCCGCATGGCAACGTTCCGCGAGCGCACGAGGCGTCTTGCAGAGGCGACAGCCGGCACACCTCAAACGGACAGCACGATCCTGATACGCGAAGATCGAGACCGTTGAGGGTCACGGTCGATGCGAGCGGCGTCATCAAGTGGTACGTGGCCGAGCCACGGCGGGCTGAAGCGCGCCTTCTGCTTGAAGACGGCATCGACTGCCACGCGCCCGACTTCGTCCTGATCGAATGCGCCAACGTTCTCTGGAAGAAGAGTCGCCGGAAAGAGATCGCAGACCCGGCTACTCTTCTCGAAGAGATCCAACGGTCGAAAGTCGTCAAGCTTCACCCTTCGGCCAGCCTGCTACTCGATGCGACGAAGACGGCGGAGGCGATAGATCACCCCGTCTACGACTGTCTCTACATCACCTGCGCTCAGCACACCGGCTCCACGCTGGTCACCGACGATCGACGGCTGACGAGCGTCGTCAAGGAGAGACTGCCGTCACTCCCGGTACTGAACCTCCAGGACCCGGAGGCGGCCCAGACGATCGCAGCAGCAGCTATCCGGCTAGTCATAGACCCGGGAAGGCTCGATGAGCTACTCGGCGCCGTTCGTCGGCTCGACGCGACCAGCAAGAACATCTTCGAGAGCTGGCTCCGTGAAACAGGCGGATCCAGGGACGCCGAGCCTGAAGAACGCGCGCTACTTGAGGATTCGATCCCCGTCCAGGAACTGCTCCGTCTCATCGGTGGGTTGAGCGACGACGAGCGAGTCGACCTACTGGCTCTCGGCTGGCTCGGCATGAGCAGCTCGGAAACGGAATCCTGGGATCGCCTGCTCATCCGCGCGAGTGAATCGGCCGGGGGGTTCGACGCTCGGCAGATTGCGAATCTCTGCCACTACTGGGCCAAGGGTCGGGACCGCCTCGCCAAGCTCCGCACGCACCCTCCCGCGTAACGACGCCTCCTGGCGCCGGCCTACCAACCCATCCCCTCTTCTATGATCGACCCGTGAGCCCCGGTTCCAGGATCCCCTTCGGCCTGGGGCAAACCAAGCCGCACCACTTCCTGGAGATGGCCAAGGTGGCCTGGCGGAACCGGGACGAGGGCGGCTACGCGTGGCGCATCCTGCGCGACGGGGTCTGCGACGGCTGCGCGCTGGGCACTTCGGGTTTGCGTGACTGGACACTGGACGGCGTCCACCTGTGCATGGTGCGTCTCGATCTGCTGCGGCTGAACACGATGCCGGCCCTCGACCCGGCCGTCCTCGCCGATGCCGACGCTCTCTCCGCCCGCGACTCCACGGCGCTGCGCGGTCTGGGACGCCTCGCTCACCCGATGCTGCGACGGGCCGGAGAGCCAGGGTTCCGGCGGATCGGCTGGCCCGAGGCGACCGACATCACGGCGTCCAGGCTCGCGGACGTCCGGCAGCGCGACCCCACGCGGGCGGCCTTCTTCCTGACCTCGCGCGGCATTCCCAACGAGACCTACTACGTGGCGCAGAAGGCCGCCCGCTTCTTCGGCACGCCCCACGTAGACACCGCTGCCCGCCTCTGCCACGCCGCCTCCACGGTGGCGTTGCATCGCGCGCTGGGATTCGGCGCCGCGACCAACTCCTACCGCGACTGGCTCGACGCGGACCTGATCGTGTTCTTCGGCTCGAACGTGCCGAACAACCAGCCGGTGACGATCAAGTATCTCCACTTCGCCCGCCGCCGGGGCGCCGAGATCGCGGTCGTCAACCCGTATCGCGAACCCGGCCTCAAGCGCTACTGGGTGCCGTCGGTCCCTTCGAGCGCCCTGTTCGGCACCGACCTCGCCCAGCACTGGTTCGCGGTCGACACCGGCGGCGACCTCGCCTTCCTGAACGGCACGATGAAGGCCCTGCTCGATCTGCCCGGAGGCGTCGCGCGCGACTTCGTCGATCGCTCCACCGAGGGCTTCGCCGAGGTCGAGGCGGCGCTGAGAGGAACCGGCTGGTCCGAGCTCGAGAGCTCGAGCGGCGCCTCGCGTGCCGAGATGGAGCGATTCGCCGGGCTTCTCTGCTCCAAGCCGAAGACCGTCCTGGTCTGGTCGATGGGGCTGACCCAGCACCGCCACGGTGTCGACACCGTGCTCGCGATCTGCAACCTCGGCCTGATGCGCGGCCTCCCGGGCCGCCCCGCCGCGGGCCTGGTTCCGATCCGCGGCCATTCCGGCGTCCAGGGCGGGTCCGAGGTCGGCTG
Organism: Candidatus Multivorans sp.; assembly: GCA_965222875.1. Taxonomy (GTDB): domain Bacteria; phylum Acidobacteriota; class Thermoanaerobaculia; order Multivoradales; family Multivoraceae; genus Multivorans. Next base: position 835,161 of record CBDCVC010000002.1, read on the forward strand.
CGCACCGGTGACCGAAGCGCAGACGCTCGATCGTTGGGCCGGGGTCTGGGGTTTCGAGCCCCCGCGCGGCCCCGGACTGGCCGCGACCGGCCAGATCGAGGCGGCGGCGGCCGGAGACATCGACGCGTTCTGGATACTCGGCGGCAACTTCCTGGAAACGACGCCGGACCGGGAGCGAGTAGAGAGCGCGCTGCACCGGCCGAAGCTCCGGATCCACCAGGACATCGTGCTCAACAGCGCGATGCTGGTCGAACCAAGCGACACGGTGCTGCTGCTGCCGGCTACGACCCGCTACGAGATCCCCGGAGGCGTGACCGAGACGACGACAGAGAGGCGGATCGTCTACTCGCCGCCGATCGACTACGGGGGCGCCGGGGCGCGGCGGCTCGGCGAATGCCGCCCGGAGTGGGAAGTGCTGTGCGAGATCGTCTCCAGGGTCCGGCCCGAGCCGCGAGGCGTCCTCGACTTCGCCGACACGGCCGCGATCCGCGACGAGATCGCACGCGCCGAACCGCGCTACGCCGGCATCGAGCACCTGAAGCAGAAGGGCGACGAGGTCCAGTGGGGCGGTCCGCGCCTGTTCAAGGATGGACGCTTCGCGACCCCCTCGGGCCGAGCCGGCTTCCATGCCGTCGAACCGCCCGCGGAGCGCGGCCTCGAGGATGGCGAGCTCTTCCTCTCGACCCGCCGCGGCCGCCAGTTCAACTCGATGGTCCATCACGGGCGCGATGCCCTGACCGGTCTGGAACGCTCCGACCTGCTGATGAACGCCGAGGACGGTCGTATCCGGGAGATCGCGGACGGCGACCGCGTGGTCGTCTCGTCTCCCGTTTCGCAGGTCGAACTGGTGGCGCGCTTCCAACCGATCAAGGCGGGCAACGTCGAAGCGCACTGGCCGGAGTGCATGGAGCTGCTGCCCTGGTCACTGGATCCCGACTCCGGCGAGCCCGAATACGGCGTTCGGGTCAAGGTCGAACAGGTGGGCGCGAGCCGTGACGGCTAGGCCGCCTGAGACCACTGAGCGCCCCGCAGCCCGCGCGGCGCTGGTCGAGCGGGACGCCGGCGAGGTGCGGAGCGACCGGGTGGCGATCGAAGAGCCGCTGGAGATCCGCGTCGACGGCGAGGCCCTCGTGGTCACCATGCGCAGTCCGGGCGACGACGCGGAACTGACCCTGGGATACCTCTATGCCGAGGGCTGGATCGAAGAACTCGCCGATGTCGACGCGGTCACCGCCGGCAGCGCGGCGCCCACCGGCGGGCAGCATGACACTCACGCGGCCGCCGACTCGACCAGCGTCTCGGGCTCGATCGTCGATGTCCGGCTATCCGGCAAGGGGCGTAGACGCTCCCGCCTGCGGGCCGACGCGAGCGAGCGCGAGCGCGCTTTCCGCGTCACCAGCGCCTGCGGCGTCTGCGGCAAGCCCTCGCTCGAAGACCTGTGGGTCCGCCTGCCGGCGATCCGGCCGCTGGCCCTCGAACCGGACCGCGAACGACGACTGGTGCAGGGCCTGCCCGCGGCGATGCAGGAACGCCAGGCGCTGTTCAGCGACACGGGAGGCGTTCATGCGGCCGCCCTGTTCGACGTCGACGGCAGCCGCGCCGAGCTGCTGTGGCTCTTCGAGGACATCGGCCGTCACAACGCGGTCGACAAAGTCGTCGGGCGGGCGCTTCGATCGGGACGACTGCCCCTGGAATCCACCATGCTGGCTGTGAGCGGCCGCCTCGGCTTCGAGATCGTCCAGAAGGCGGCGGTCGCCGGCGTACCCCTGATTGCCGCCGTTGGAGCGCCGTCCAGCCTGGCGCTGGACATTGCCCACCTGGCTGGTATCCGCATCTACGCCTTCGTTGCCGGCGACCGCAGCAACCTTTATCCCGCGGCGCCGGTCGAGGCGCGCCAGGTAACCGGCGCCGATTGACGGTTCCGACTCGCGGGCATAGGTTGACCCGCAGGAGGCTTCTCTACAGGGAGAGACAACGATGACGAGGACCTTGAAGTGACAGCAACGGCGACGGCTGGCGAAGTCGCAAGTCTGCAGAAGGCTTCCGGCCTGACGTTCTTCGACCATGTCAACGCCGCCTTCGACGAGGCGGCCAAGCTCACGGACCACGACCCCACGCTGCTGGAGCAGGTGAAGTGCGTGAACTCGGTCTACCGCATGAGCTTCCCACTCCGGCGGGACGACGGGACGATCGAGGTCATCGACGCCTGGCGCGCGGAACACAGCCACCACCGCTTGCCGACCAAGGGCGGCATCCGCTACGCGATGAACGTCAACGAAGACGAGGTCATGGCGCTGTCGGCGCTGATGACCTACAAGTGCGCCCTGGTCGACGTTCCCTTCGGCGGCGCCAAGGGCGGCATTCGGATCGACCGCTACAAGTACTCCCAGGCCGAACTGGAACGGCTGACGCGCCGCTACACGGCCGAACTGCAGCGCAAGTCCTTCATCGGCCCGGGCAAGGACGTGCCGGCGCCGGACTACGGCACCGGCGAGCAGGAGATGGCCTGGATCGCCGACACCTACTCCCAGATCGAGCACGGCGAGGTCAACGTCGCCGCCTGCGTCACCGGCAAGCCGGTCGAGCACGGCGGCATCCAGGGCCGTACCCAGGCCACCGGATTGGGTGTCTTCTTCGGCATCCGCGAGGCCTGTTCGTTCGAGGACGACGTGGCGAAGCTCGGGCTCGAACCCGGCGTCGCGGGCAAACGGGTGGTGATCCAGGGGCTGGGCAACGTCGGCTACCACGCCGCGAAGTACCTGCAGGACGCGGGCGCGCGCCTGGTCGGCCTCGCCGAGTACGAGGGGGCGATCGCCTGTACGGACGGACTCGATGTCGACGATGTGGCCGAACACCGCCGCGAGACCGGGTCGATTCTCGACTTCCCCGGCGCGTCCAATATCGAGCCCAGCCGCAAGGCGCTGGAACTCGACTGCGACATCCTGATTCCGGCGGCGCTCGAGAACCAGATCACCAGGGAGAACATCGGGCGCATCTCCTGCCGCATCCTGGCCGAAGCGGCGAACGGACCGACGACCTCCTATGCGAGCACGGCCGCCGTCAAGCGCGGCATCCTGGTGATTCCGGATGTCTACCTGAACGCCGGCGGCGTCACCGTGTCCTACTTCGAATGGCTCAAGAACCTCTCCCACGTTCGCTTCGGGCGGATGCAGAAGCGGTTCGAGGAAAGCGTCCGCAAGGATCTGCTGCATGCGATGAGTTCAGCCACCGGCGTCAGCTTCAGCTCCGATGAGATCAAGATCCTGGCTCGGGGCGCGGACGAGATCGACCTCGTGAACTCCGGCCTCGAAGAGACCATGGCGACCGCCTACCACCACATCCGCAGGTTCCAGAAGAAAGCGGGCCCCGGCGTCGACCTGCGCACCGCGGCGATGGCCCTGGCCATCGACAAGGTCGCGGCCTCCTACAAGACGGCCGGCATCTTCCCCTGATCCGCCACGGCGCCGACGCCTCTTGATCTCCGTACTCCTCATCGTGCTCGGCATCGCCGTGCTCTGGGCCGGCGGCGAGATCCTCGTGCGCTCGGTGACCGGTCTGGCGGCGTTGCTGGGAGTAAGCCCGACGGTGATCGGTCTGACCGTTGTCGCCTTCGGCACCTCGGCGCCGGAACTGGTGGTGGCAATCAGCGCCGCGCTGCGCGACTCCCCCGGCCTGGTCTATGGCAACGTGGTCGGATCGAACATCGCCAACGTCGGTCTGATCCTGGGGCTATCGGCGCTGGCAGCACCGCTCCGCGGCAACGACCAGGCTAGCGAGCGCCAGGCCATCCGCCTCGTCCGCCGCGAGTTGCCCTTCATGCTCGCCACCGCGCTGCTCGTGCTGGCCTTTGTCGCTCTTGGCCAGCTCGGGCGAATCGAAGGCGGCATCCTCCTCGCGCTGATGGCCTACTTCCTCGTCGTCCTGGTGCGCACCGGCGACGTCGAAGCGCCAAGCCCGCACGGCGGGAGTGGACTCAAGTCCATCCTGGGCACGCTAGTGGGACTGACGTTGCTCATCGTAGGCGCCGGCGAGCTCCTGGTTCCGGCAGCAGAGGATCTCGCCCGTGCAGTCGGCGTCAGCGAACGCGTGATCGGCCTCACCGTCGTAGCCTTCGGAACCAGCGTGCCGGAGCTGGCTGCCTGCCTGGTAGCGGCATACCGCCGTCACCACGGCATCGTGCTGGGAAACATCATCGGCTCGAACGTGTTCAACATCCTGCTCGTCCTGCCGGCCGCGGTGCTCATCCGTCCCTTTGCCACGACCTTCTCCGCCGAGGGACTGGACGCCGTCGTGATGCTCGTCTTCAGCTCGCTCCTGTTCCTCGCCATCTACATGCTGAGGCACGGGCGCAGCATCGGACGAACCTGGGGCATCCTGCTGCTCGCGGTCTACGGCCCCTACGTAGCCTGGCTCTTCACCGAACGATGACCGTCTCCGGACCAACCGGCAGCGGCGCGATGCCCTTCGCCGACCGTCACATCGGGCCGCGCGGCCCGGAGATCGAGCAGATGCTCGAAGCGCTCGGTCTACCCACCCTGGAGGCCCTGGTGGACCAGGCGGTGCCGGCGGCGATCCGCAGCGCTGGCCCCACCGGCGGCCTGGAACTTCCGCCGGCCGCCTCCGAAGCGGAGGCGCTCGTCGAACTGGACGAGATCGCGAGCAGCAACGAGGTCCTGCGCAGTTTCATCGGCATGGGCTACCACGGCTGCGTCACGCTCCCGGTGATCCAGCGCAACGTGCTCGAGGACCCCGGCTGGTACACGGCCTACACGCCCTACCAACCCGAGATCTCCCAGGGCCGGTTGGAAGCGCTGCTCAACTTCCAGACCATGATCGCCAACCTCACCGGCCTCCCGATCGCGAACGCCTCCCTGCTCGACGAGCCCACGGCTGCCGCCGAGGCCATGGCGCTGTGCTGGGCCGAGAAGAGGCGCCAGGGGCGGTTCTTCGTGTCGAGCGGCTGCCATCCGCAGACGATCGAGGTGGTCCGTACCCGCGCCGAATCGCTCGGGATCGAAGTCGAGGTCGGCGATCACGAGACGCTGGACGCCGAGGGCGTGTTCGCGGCGCTGGTGCAACAACCGGCTTCCGACGGCGCCGTGCACGACTACCGGGATCTCGCGGAGCGGGTGCGGGAAGCCGGGGGCCTTGTGATCGCCGCCGCCGATCCGCTGGCCCTCTGCCTGCTTGAAGCGCCGGGCGAATGGGGGGCGGATGTCGCGGCCGGCAACACGCAGCGCTTCGGTCTGCCGATGGGGTTCGGCGGTCCGCACGCCGCCTACATCGCCGTCCGGGACCGCCTGAAGCGGCGCCTTCCCGGCCGCCTGGTCGGCGTCACCCACGACGACCGCCACCGGCCGGCGCTGCGCCTCGCGCTCCAGACCCGGGAGCAGCACATCCGGCGCGACCGCGCCACGAGCAACATCTGCACCGCACAGGTGCTGCCGGCGGTGATCGCCAGCTTCTACGCCGTCTACCACGGCCCCAAGGGCCTGGAGGCGATCGCCGAGGCGGTTCACCGGCGCGCGTGTCGTCTTGCCGAACGTCTCCGCGCGCTCGGCTTCGACCTCAGGGCGGACCGGTTCTTCGACACGGTCACGGCGGAGGTCAAAGGCAGCGACGAGGGGCGCCGCGTGCTCGCTGCCGCCGTCCGCCGCAAGCTGAACCTGCGCGGATGGGGTTCCGGCGCGATCTCCGTCGCCTGTGACGAGACGACCACGGACTACGACATCGAGTCCGTGCTCGCGGCGTTCGCCGAGGTCCGGCCGGCCGCCGCCGTTCAGGTTCAAGTCGACACGCCCGAGCCGCTGCCCGAGTCGCTACGCCGGACGACTCCCTGCCTCGATCACCCCGTCTTCACCAGCTACCGCTCGGAGACCGAGCTGCTCCGCTATCTCCACCGCCTCGAGGCGCGGGATCTGTCGCTGACCACTTCGATGATCCCGCTCGGCTCCTGCACGATGAAGCTGAACGGGACGGCGGAAATGATGCCGATCACCTGGCGCGGCTTCGCCCACATGCACCCCTACGCGCCGGCCGAGCAGACTGCCGGCTACCGACGACTCTGCGCCGATCTCGAGGCCTGGCTGGCCACGATCACCGGCTTCTCCGCCGTCTCCCTGCAGCCGAACGCCGGTTCCCAGGGCGAGTACGCCGGCCTGCTCGCGATTCGCAGCTACCACCAGAGCCGCGGCGAGGGCACCCGAAACGTCTGCCTGATCCCCACGTCGGCGCACGGCACGAACCCGGCGAGTGCAGTCCTTGCCGGCATGACGGTCGCTCCGGTCAAGTGCGACGACGAGGGAAACATCGACCTCCGCGACCTTGAGGCCCAGGCCGAGCTGCACCGCGACGACCTGGCGGCGCTGATGGTCACCTACCCCTCGACCCACGGCGTATTCGAGGAAGCGATCCGCGAGATCTGCGCCATCGTCCACGACCACGGCGGTCAGATCTACCTCGACGGCGCCAACATGAACGCCCAGGTCGGCGTCTGCCGGCCCGGCGACTACGGCGCCGACGTCTGCCACCTGAACCTGCACAAGACCTTCTGCATCCCGCACGGCGGCGGCGGTCCCGGAATGGGACCGATCGCGGTTGCCAGCCACCTGGCGCCGTTCCTGCCGCGACATCCGCTGGCCTCAACCGGCCGCTCCGACAGCACGGGACGCCTGGGCGACGGCGCGGTCGGCGCGGTGAGCGCCGCGCCAGTCGGAAGCGGTTCCATCCTCCCGATCTCCTGGGCCTACATCCGCATGATGGGCGCCTCCGGGCTGCGCCGAGCCACCGAGGCCGCGATCTTGAGCGCGAACTACGTCGCCCACCGGCTCGAAGCGCACTACCCCGTGCTCTACCGCGGCACGGGCGGCCTCGTCGCCCACGAGTGCATCCTCGACCTGCGCGGCTTCAAGGCCTCCGGCGTCGAAGTCGACGACGTGGCGAAACGGCTGATCGACTACGGCTTCCACGCCCCCACCATGTCCTTCCCGGTGGCCGGAACCCTGATGGTCGAGCCGACCGAGAGCGAGTCCAAGGCGGAGCTCGACCGCTTCTGCAACGCGATGATCGCAATCCGCGCCGAGATCGCGGCGGTCGAACGCGGCGACGTTGCGATCGGAGACAGCCCGCTCCGCGGTGCGCCGCATACCGCCGCCGCGATCAGCGCCGACGATTGGGATCGCACCTACTCCCGCCGTCAGGCGGCGTTTCCGGCGCCCTGGAACGACGACCACAAGTACTGGCCCCCTGTCGGGCGCATCGACAACGCACACGGGGACCGCCACCTGATCTGCACCTGCATCGGCATGGAACCGTTTGAGGCGATCGGCGCCCGTGGCGCCTTCGCCCGCTAGTAGCGAGGAAGCCGTCCGGCGGCAGGTGTAGCAGCTGCCGCGGCTCTGCGGACACGCCGCCATCCGCCTGTTTCTCGCCGTGGTCGAAGTCGATGTAGTGACCTTCACCTGACGGCTTGATGATGAACGCGTAGCGGTAAGAGGAGCCTTCGGTGCCGGGATCGTCTCAGTCCCACCGGATCTCCAGTCTCTGGGTCTTGGTCAGCGGCGGACGTCCAGTGGTGCGTCAGTTTGAGATCGGGTAGTGCGTCAGTTTGAGATCTTCGGCGCGGCTAGTCATCTCTGCCCCGTCCCGCGACCCACGCTTGCGTTGGACCTGGACCAACCACCTTTCCGGCGCCCGTGAGTCCTCCGGAAGACCGAACACGCGATCTCATGGTAGGTCCCGGCTGGTGCTTTAGGGGCGGCAACTATCAGTGAACGCACCACTGTCCGTAATGGCCGGTGCCGGTGGACCGGGCTCCTTCGTGTATGTCCAAATCGTGTCCGTGTCCGTGTCGGTGACCGTGATGTCGAGCCCCAGGTCCGTGGCGGCAGCCGAGTACACCCAGTGGTTGCCGTTCACGGCACAACCGTCGAGCACTTTGATCAGCATCTCCCAGTTGTTCGGATCGAAGAAGTAGAAGAGGCCGGAGTTGTTCGTCCCGCCGGGCACCATGCTCGCTGCACCCTCTTGACCATCCGCCGTGGACCAGTCCACCTTCACCTCGAAGCGGCCATCGACGAGGCACAGGGACGAACCCGCTTCCCCGCAACCCGAATGGGAGGCGGCAGGGTGGGTCAGCGACTCCGACGCGATCGGGGCGACTGACGAGGAGCAGGCCTGTGGGAATGCCGTGGCGTCCGTGATGGCGGGAGCCGGTTGTCCGGGCTCGTTTCGGTACTCTCTGAAGCCGCCAGTGCTGGTGTTCGTGACCCGGATCGAGTAGCCGAGGTCCGTGGTCGAGGCTCCGTACACCCAGTGGTTGCCGTTGACTGTGCAGCCGTCCAACACCTTGACAAGGATCTCCCAGTTGTCCTCGTCGAAGAACCGGAACAGCCCGGAGTCCTCCGTGGCCTTGGGCACCACCACAGCCGGACCGCTTCTGGCGTCGCTGGTCCACCACTTCGCCTCCACCTTGTAGAGACCGTCGTGGAGACAGAGAGTCAGGTCGCTCGCCTCGCACGGTCGGCCGGGGGTCGGATCCGGATCTGGGTCCGGGTCGGGTTCAGGGTCCGTCGTGGAGATGTTGGCGGAGAACTGCGACCGTCCACCCGTGATGTGGCTCCAGTAATCCGCTACCTGGTCGCGGAATCGAGCTTGCAGAGCCAGCCCGTCGCGGTCAGGCGATGTGCCCGGTTCCAGCAGATAGACGAAGCCCGCGTTGAAGTCCTTTTTGGCGTTCGCCGCCGAGGGTTTCCGCATGCCGTGGACATCCAGGACCTGCTGGATCGACACATTCTCACGCACACCTGTGTACCGCATGCCGGACTGCCTCCGCCCATTCCTGAGGATGAAGAAATCGGGCACTTCGCCTACGTCGGCGAGCCCCATCAGGTACAGGTCGAGCCAGGAGAAGCCGCCGTTCCACACGCCGTTCAGCTCCGTGAATGTGCCGTCATCGTTGCTGCGCCAATCTCGCCCTCCCATCAAGGATCTCGGACCGGCCTGGTCCGGGTGCCAGGGGAAGGCCGCGGGTGCATGAAGCCATGCCTGCCAGTGGCACAGGCAACCGTCCCCGACCAGCGGTGACGACCGACCATTGCGGTTCCGGGAGACATAGGCGAGCCACAAGTGCGAGAACTCGTGCGCGAACAACCACAGCCCGTAGTCGTAGCGGCTGTCTTCCCTGACGCCACTCCGGTACACGCGGTCTGAGTAGATCCAGACGGGGGAGACCCACCTGCCCTTGAGTCGCTTTGCACCGCAGGGGGGACCGTCAATGGTGCCGCCACGCCCCACGCCCGTCACGGGATCGTTCCCGAAGAACGGCCTGAACGGTGTCGTGGCTTCTTGCTTGTCGGTGCGAAACTGGCTGTGGAAGACCAACAGATCGAACTCGTCGCCCAAGGAGTTGGCCACGTGACATGCAATGCTGTCGAGATTCCCCACCGTCGCGTAGTTGAACACTTCGTACTGGTACTGGGCGGACAGGTTGCTGGTCTCCGACAGGTTCGTGTTGGGGCCGGTCGCACTCGGCAGTCGGAAGAACGCCACTTCGGACGATTCCCCCTCGACGAAGCTCCCGCCGGCAAAATCAGACGAATTGGCGAACACCGCTACGGGCACTCCCTCAAGGCCAGTGATGTTCGCGAGCAACGCGATGCGGCTGGGGTCTGTCGTCTCTACGACTCCCGCAACGCCCGCGCCGGATGCCAGCGTCAGCCCCGCATCCGTCACGTAGAGCCGCCAGTCGAAGTCCGAGTCCTCCGAGCCGGTCCACCAGGGCTGCTCCACGTCGAAGAACAGGCGGTACACGTACAGGTGCCCCGATGGCGGCACCGGGATCGGCTCTCTCATCGCGAACTCGACGATCACGCCACCCGTACCCGACTCCTGCAGTGTCACCTTCAGCAAGTCGAGGTAGCCCGGCAGGCCGGTGTTCCGGCCGTGGCCTATCTCCGTGATGAGGGCTCCCCGCGTCTTCCTCTCGGGTCCCAGCAGCCCGACAATGCCGTCGCGGAAGGAGATGCTGTTGTCGTAGTTGAGGCGGACACTTCCATCCGCCGCCAGGACGGCCTGGAAGCGGGTCGGCGTCTGTGGAGCCACACCATGCACGTAGTAAACCGGCTCGGTAGTGGTCCAGGTGACGACCACCCGGTCGACCTGGTGGGCGACGTGCTGCTTTGCTCCGTGTTGGTCGTAGAACCCACCGAGCAGCGGCTTGAAAAGAGCACTGATGGCCGTCTCATCCACCAGCTTGTGGTTGAGCTGCTGTATCGTCTCAAATCGGAGCCCGGTGTTCACGTAGTCGTACTGCAGCGGCTTACCGAACGTGATGATGCCCCGGCGACTGACGAACAACGAAGTCCACGTTCTGCCGGCGAACTCGAAATCGAAGCCCTGGAACGACACCTCCTCACCGGAGCGGACTCGCTCGCCGATGTTCCGCTCCCAGGCAACCGACTGGACCGACCGGAAGTAGCCGCCTTGCCCATCCGGTGTGAACACCACGGTGCGCCCGCTCAAGTCGAAGAGGTTGGCATCAGTGATGTCGCTCGGCGCGAGTTTCAGGATGATCTGGTTGTCCGTTGTGGTCCGTACGGTTCTCGACGCCGAATCCACCCGGACGGGGCCATCGTTCACCAGATCGCCCAGGTTGAGGAAGTCGACGGCACCCGGTTCAGTGAGATCGACGGGTGGGAGTCGCATGAGCGTGTCCCGGATCTCCTCCGATGCCGACTCGGCGGTACCCGGGACGTTGCCCACCACCGTGAGCACAGACGCCAGCACCAGCCCGACGCGCAACCGTCTCACGGAGCTCCGCCTCGAATCGTCAAGCGTAGATGATAGCCATGACGCGATCACGGCCCCAGAGGCCTTCCCGGACGCCTGTCGGAGACAACTCGGTCGGTGACGATCGCCCCCAGCGTCAGACGCCGCAGGCGTGCTGCCGAAGAAGGCGTACCTGTCGGCCGCCGATCGGGACCTCGCCGAAATGGAAGCCGTCCGACGCGAACGACAAATCAGAAACCTGCAGCGTCAGGCCCGGCGCCTGAATCTGGCTCTCGTGCCCACCGAACATGCCGCCTGAATCGCGCAACCTGCGCAGCCAACGAGGAACCGCTACACGTTTGTTCCATGGAAGCCGGCGCGGCAGGAACTGGGTGCGCCGGTCCTCTGGCCGCCAGTCGGCGCGAAGCGGCGGCTGCCATCCGTGCGCCCGCTGACGGGCGCACGGACTGGTTCACGGGTCGCGCGGATCGGCCCACCCCGGTGCCGGACCTTCTGCCGCGCTAGCAGTCTGTCGGACTTCTGCGCGTTGATCTGGGGGTCTGGTGGTTTGTCGGTTAGTTTCGGTGTTCAAGGGAGGTCGACAGGTATGCCGAAGTTCATCGAGGCTCACCGCAACCAGCCGTTCCTGCTTCCTCCGGACCTTCGGGACTGGATGCCGGAAGACGATCTGGCTCATTTCGTGGTGGAGGCGGTGGAACGTGTGCCGATGGAGTCGTTCGTGGTGAACGAGCGGGGTACGGGTTCGGCTCAGTACCCGCCTCGTCTGATGCTGGCTCTTCTGGTGTACTGCTACGCGAACGGCGTATTCGGTTCACGCCGAGTCGAGCGTGCGACGTATCGGGATGTCGGGGTGCGTTACCTGGCGGCGAATCTGCATCCGGACCACGACACGATCTGCACGTTTCGTCGCAACAACGTGGATGCGATTGCTTCGGCGTTCGAGCAGGTGCTGTTGATGGCGCGGGAGTTGAAGCTGTTGCGGGTGGGGATGGTGAGCGTGGACGGCACGAAGGTGGACGCGAACGCGAGCAAGCGGAACAGTCTGCGTTACGACCGTGCGATGGAGTTGCGGGCGCAGTTGCAGGAGGAGATCGCGGGTCTGTTGGAGGAGGCGGAGCGTGCGGACGGCAAGGGCGTTGCCGACCAGGAGGGCTTGCCGGACGAGTTGAAGCGTCGCCGGCGGTTGAAGGAGAAGCTGGACGAGGCATGCGAGACGACGCTGGAGCGGCGTGCGCTGAGGCGTGCGGAGCGTGAGCGTGTCGAGTACGAGCGCAGGTTGGCGGAGCGAGAGGAGCGGCCGCCCAATCGTCGTAGCCGCAAGCCGAAGCCTCCGCGCGAGGAGCCGGAGGCGAAGAAGCAGATCAACCTGACGGACAAGGACAGCGGCCTGATGAAGAAGAGTCGGCGCAGCGAGTACCGCCAGGCGTACAACGCTCAGGCGGTGGTGGACGCCGAGGGGAGTCAGTTGGTGCTGGGCGCCCGCGTCAGCGGCTGCGCGAACGACAAGCACGAACTGGTCGCGGACGTGGACTCGATGCCGGAGTCGGTGGGAACGGTCGAGCGAGCGCTGGCGGACAACAGTTTCGCGACTGGCTGCGAGGTGAAGACGCTCGAGGACCGGGGCATCGACGTCCTGGTGTCGACCCGGAAGGAGGACCGTCGCCACCAGCACGACTTCCGGCCCGAGACTGAGGCGAAGCCCCGGAAAGAGCCGAAATCCGAATGGGTGCGGAAGATGCAGGAGAAGCTGGCCCAGGACGACAACCGCAAGAAGTACAGTCTGCGCAAGCAGACGGTGGAACCGGTATTCGGGATCGTCAAACACGTCCTGGGATTCCGCCAGTTTCACCTGCGCGAGCTGACGAAGGTGGACGGCGAGTGGAAGCTCGTCATGCTGGCCTACAACTGCAAGCGCCTGCACAACCTGCTCGCCGCCTGAGCGCCCGTGGGCGCCTCGTCTTCCCTGCGAAAACCGCCTCAACGGCCGTCGGGCGCGAGCACACGCTCTGCCATCGGCCCCACGAACACGAAATAGCCGATCCGAACGCGACACGATCGCTCACGGCACCACGCCCGAACCGCCTCTCAGGCTTCGTCGCCCGCCTCCCCGCCGTCCCAAGTCCGACAGACTGCTAGCGCGCCAACTAGCTAGTCAGTCAGTCCGTACTCAATCGCGTCGGACAGGGCTTCCCAGCTCGCTTCGATGATGTTCGTCCCCGCCCCGACCGTGGTCCACCGCTCGCCGCCGGCGACGAAGTCCACGAGCACCCGGGTGATCGCGGCCGTCCCCTGAGCACTGTCCAGGATGCGGACCTTGTAGTCGGCCAGGCGCATCTCGGCCAGTTGCGGGTAGTGCGGTTCCAGCGCCTTCCGCAGAGCGTGGGCCAGGGCGTTGACCGGGCCGTTGCCCTCGGAGGCAGTATGGGCGATCGTGCCGCCCGGCACCTCGACCTTGACCGTCGCCTCGGCGACCAGGCCGCGGCCGTCGCGATGTTCCACCACGGTCAGAAAGTCGATCAACCGGAACGGCGGCTCGTATCCGGGTTCCGCGCGGCGCAGCATGAGCTCGACGGAGGCTTGGGCCGCCTCGAAGCTGTAGCCGCGGTTCTCGAGTTCCTTGACCTTGTGCAGCACCTCGCGTGCATACGGTGTGTCGGCGCCGACGCCGGTGCTCTCGGCCAGGTGGACGATGTTGCCGCGCCCCGAGAGTTCGGAGACCACGGTACGCATCTCGTTGCCGACCACCTCCGGCTCGACGTGCTGGTAGCTGGTCGGCTCCTTGAGCATTGCCGCCACGTGGATGCCGCCCTTGTGGGCGAAGGCGCTCCGCCCCACGTAGGGCAGGTGGTCGTCATGGGCGATGTTGACGACCTCGGCGACGTAGCGCGACAGCGCGGTCAGCTCACGCAGGCTCTCGTCCGAAACGCAGGAGAATCCCATCTTGCACTGCAGGTCCGGCACGATGGTGACCAGGTTCGCGTTCGCCACCCGCTCGCCGTAGCCGTTGATCGTGCCCTGCACCATGACCGCGCCGGCCCGCACCGCCGCCAGCGAATTGGCGACGCCGCAGCCGCCGTCGTCGTGGGTGTGGATGCCGATCCGAACATCCGGGCCGAGTTCGGCCCGCGCGGCGTCGACACCCGCCTCGATCTGCCACGGCAGGGCGCCGCCGTTCGTGTCGCAGAGCACGATGTAGTCGGCGCCCGCCGCAGCCGCCGCGCGGAGCGTGCCGAGAGCGCACTCCGAGTTCCCGGCCAGGCCGTCGAAGAAGTGCTCGGCGTCGTAGATCACGTCGCGGCCGAGGTCCTTGAGGTAGCCGACGGTGTCGCCGATCATCGCCTCGTTCTCTTCGGCGTTCGTCTCGAGGACCTTCTCGATGTGCAGATCCCAGCTCTTGCCGACCAGCGTGACGGTCGGCGTCTCCGCAGCGACCAGCGCCTGGACGTTGCCGTCGTGGGCGCACGCGCTGTGCTTGCGCCGCGTGCTGCCGAAGGCGCAGATTCTCGCCTGCTCCAGTTCGACCCCGCGAATGGCCTCGAAGAAGTCGGCGTCCTTCGGGTTCGAGCCGGGCCAGCCGCACTCGATGTAGGGGATGCCGAAGGCGTCGAGGCGCCGGGCGATCGCCACCTTGTCGGCCAGGGACAGCGAGATGTTCTCGCGCTGCGTGCCGTCGCGCAACGTCGTGTCGTAGAGCTCGATCCGGGAAGTCGTCACGGCGCCATCCTCACATGCGCCATCCTCACATCATGGGGAAGCATCTTCCAGCCCCGGTCCCTGCAGCAGCTCGATCAGTTCCTCGCGCGAGAAGATCTTGTTCAGACGCGGATCGTCCTCCTGCACCACGCTCTCCATCAGGCGGCGCTTGCGGTCGATGATCGCCGCGATCCGTTCTTCCAGCGTCTCCTCGGTGAGCAGCTTGAACACGTGTACGACCCGCTTCTGGCCGATGCGGTAGAGGCGGTCGGTCGCCTGGTCCTCCCGGGCGGCATTCCACCAGCGGTCGTAGTGGATCACGACCGAACCGCCAACCAGGTCGATGCCCGTGCCGCCGGCCTTCAGGCTGCCCAGGAACACCCGGCACTCCTCGTCGTTGTTGAACCGGTCGACGACCTTGCCGCGTTCGCGGGTCGAACCCGTCAGGGTGACGTAGTCGATGCCCAGCTTCGTCAGATGGCGCTCCAGGATCGCGATCATGCCCAGGTACTGGGTGAAGACGACCACCTTCTGACCGCTGTCGAAGCTCTCCTCCAGGAGCTCCTTGCATAGGTCCCACTTCCCCGACTCGTAGTTCTCGTAGCGATCCAGATCGCCGACCGCCAAGGCGGGATGATCGCAGATCTGCTTCAGCATGTTCAGCAGGGCGAAGATGTGAATGTAGGGCAACGAGCCCCGTTCGCTCCGCAGCGTCTTCATCAGCGCCGCGCCCTTGGTCTCGATCGTCTGCCGGTACATGCCGAACTGCTCCTCGCTCAGGCGGCAGGTGCGGACATCCTCGATCTTCTCCGGCAGTTCGTCCAGAACCGCAGTCTTGACCCGCCGCAGAACGAAGGGTGCGGTCAGACGCCGCAGGTTGACCGCGTACCACGAATCGGCATCCAGTTCGTTCGGTCCCATGAAATCGACGTAACTGTCGTCACCCCCCAGATAGCCGGGCAGCACGAGATCGAACAGTCCCTTCAGTTCGGTCAACGAGTTCTCGATCGGCGTACCGGTCAGCCCGAGCTTCATGCGCGCCTCGAGCGCCACCGCGGCGCGGTAGCCCTGCGTGCTGCGGTTCTTGATCTGCTGAACTTCGTCGAACACGATCAAGCCCCACAGTCGCTCGCCGAATCGCTCGACATCGTTGCGCATCACACCGTACGAGGTGAGCACCACGTCGCCCTGGGCCAGCGATTCCTCCAGATTGCGGTGCGGTCCGTGGTAGTAGACCGGCCGCAAACCCGGAGCGTACTCCCGCAGCTTGTTCCGCCAGTGGCTGATCACGGTGCGGGGGCAGACGACCAGAATCGGCAGGCCCACAGCCAACTGTTCGCGCAGAATGACCATCAGGGCCATCGCCTGGTGGGTCTTCCCCAACCCCATGTCGTCGCACAGCAAGCCGGCCAGACCGTTCTCGTACAGAAACTTCAGCCACTCGACGCCCAGCTTCTGGTAGGGCCTCAGGATGCTCGTCAACCCCTCCGGCTCGACCAGCGGATCGGCGGGCCTCAGGGCCAGGAATCGACGAAGAAAATCCGTCCGGCTTCCCTCGCCCTCAACCCGGATCGGCGCCGCGCTCGAGGCCTGAAGCCGCAGCAGTTCAGCCGACGAAAGGCGCACGCGGCCCGCGCCGCCGTTGCCCCCGGCGCCGGTCCGCCCGGCACGCTCCCGACGACCGGGCAGCGAGCCCAGATTCCGCAACGCCGGCGCGTTCAGATCGATCCAGCCGGAGGCCGTCTCGAGATAGGGCTGGCCCGCCCGTTTCGCTTCGAGCAGCTCGTTCAGCCCCACGTCGCCGCTGCCGAAGCCGTAGCGGATCGAAAGCAGGTCGTCCTCTTCGTCCTCGCCCTCGGGCGCGATCTCGATGTAGTCGAACTCGGTCAGAATTCCGAGGCTGGCCAGGGGATTCTCGGCCAGGGTCGGCGCAGGTTCCAGGGTCGGCGGCGCCGAGCGAAACGTGCCGATGGCCGCGGTCTCGAGATCCAGAAACCTGGGTTCGCGCCAGCTTCCTTCGCCTCGTGCCGACCGCCGCACGAGAATCCCCAGCTCCTCGAGGAACACAAGGTCGCCGTACTGGAAGCGATCACGCCCGGGTTCGTCGAGAATCTCCTCGCCCTCCGCGGCGAGGCTCAGGACATCGACCTTCCGCTTCTCTTCGATCCTCGTGTCCGGCCCGACGTAGAAGAGGTCGGCGGCCGGCAGCGGTGCAACCGAGACCTGCCCCGTCTCCGCCAGCAGCGCGAGCGCGTCGGCCACCCGCCTGCGCGGCACCGCAATGTGAAAGCGACCCGAGGCATCGGAATCGACCAGAACCTTCAGAAACAGGCTGCCGCTACGGAGGTCGATCGCGGGCTCGAGCCGGATCCGGGCCTTCACAAGCTCCGCCATGCCCGGCGCGCCACCGGGGATATCGCCAACCTCCCGTAGCGCGTGGTAGGCGACGCGGCACCAGAGACTCCGCTCGAAGAACTGCCGGTTCGTCTGCATCCCGGCCTTGTTCAGGTGCTGCTCCTCGGGTGTACGCATGAAGGTCGAGAGACGCTCGAGGAGACCCGAACGATCGGCCACCGAGGTGCCGGACGAGAGCTTCCCGATCCGCTCGAGGAAGCGAACCACCGATGGAGACTGCTCCAGGTAGCGGAGCACTTCCACCCCACCCGGCGAAAACAGACGGATCGGCCCGCCCGGCCGCTCCTGCAGAACGCTGCAATCCGAAGCGGAAGGAAGATTGTCCGCAAAGAGCGTCTGAGCGAGCCGGAACCAGCCGCTGCGTGTGAACAGGTCGACCCAACTGCCGCCGAGAGCACGATGGAACTCCCGGATCTGGCCTTCGAGCTGCTTCAGATGGCGGCAGCCGCTCCGCCGCCCGGCCGAACAACTGCAGAACGTGAGTGGCCGCTTCGACCCCGCCACGTTGGCGAGATGCACCGCCGAACCCGGTTCCGGATCGTGCGGATCGGGCAGCAGTCCGATGCCGGTTCGGTGGAATTCGAGGCGGGGAAAGAGCTTCACGACAGAGTCGCCCAAGGACTTGGAGACACTGGGCTTCGGGGCAAGGCGGAAACACACGCAGAAGCGAGACCGGAGCGGCCCATCGGGCCGATCCGCTACGCTGAGCGCGTAAACGCTCGATCCTATCGCCGATTCGGTGGCCTGTGGGGCTCAAACCACTCGACGATCTGCCCGTCTTCGACGGAGGGCACGGCGCTCCAGGGGGACGCTAGAAGTCCAACGTCAGGCGCAGCGTCAGCCGCCGCGGCAGCAGGAAGTTCAGAGGTACGAGATTGCCGTTCCGGTAGCCGGCCCTCTGCCACTGGTCCCAGCCATCGTCGTTGAGTACGTTCTGGACCTGCAGGTCGACCCCCAACGCGCGGCCGTTCCCGAGCGAGAACGAGCGCCCGAGGCCGAGGTCCAGGAAGGTGTTGCCGGGCAGCCGGACGCCGTCCTCGTGCGGGTGCAGAGCGATCTCGGTCAACCCCTGGTTCAAGCGCACGCGCGTATGGACCGTATACGGCCGGCCGTCCTGGACCCTGAGCACTCCGACCGCCCTCAGATTCCAGGGCAGCTCGACATGCCCCTGGGCCAGGAACATCAGCTTCCGATCCGCCTGGTAGAGCCCGTCCCCGTTCAGATGATGATTCGGATCGGTGCCCTCCTGGTTGCTGAAGAAGGGCTGACCCTGGATCTGGTTCAGAGGGCGCGTGTTTCGTCCCGTCGACTTCGAGTAGCCGAGAGAAGTGTTCAGCCCCCAGCGCCCGACCTGGCGTTTCCTGAGGGTCAGGAAGAAACCCTCGTAGTCCTGGTAGTACTTCGCATCGGGCGGCGCGTTCGCCCCGGGACCCGGGCTGTTGCCCTTCCGGCGCGTCGGCTCCTCGATGATGCTGAACAGAGTCATGGTCTCGCCCGTTTCCGGGTTGACGAAGGGCACATTCTCGTAGACGCCGTCATCCAGGATGTGCCAGCCGATCAGGTTCGTGCCTTCCTTGATGACCACCTCGGCACCGATTGTGAGGGTGTCGCTGAGCTGCTGCTCGTAGCCCACGGCGTACTGGTCGAACTCGGGGGGCTTCATGTTCGGGTCCGGCGGATCGAGGTTCTCGTCCGTGACCGTTCGGAAGTAGGTGAAGGGGCCGTACCGATTGGCGCTGAAGCCGAACTTCGCCTCCGGCCGGTTGGGATGGGGCCCGTTCCACATTGCCGTGTTGTTGCTCTCGAAGTACTTGCCGTAGGACACCCGCAGTACGCCCTGCTTCGAGCCCTCGCCGACCTGGTAGGCCAGCCCGACGCGCGGAGAGATGGTCTCCCAGTCCACGACGTCCCTGTAGGCGGGATGCACGTTCCCGGTCTTGACGCCCTGGTTCTCGCCGCCGAAGTGCTGCAAGAGCTCAGGGAAGGGCGGGATGTCGCCGTTGTCCTGGTCGTAGCGGACGCCCAGGTTCAGAGTCAGCCTGTCGCCCACGCTCCACGAGTCGTCCGCGAAGATCCCCAGCCCGGTCGCGTCGCTGCCGTAGTAGTGGGGTCGGCGAGCGTAGATGAAGTAGTACGGCGCACCGTAGAAGTTGTACAGGTAGTAGTACTTGCCGCTGGCGCCGGGATAGATCGCGGCGGTCTGGATCGAAGCGTCGGTGAACTGGACGCCGAATTTGAACTCGTGGCTGCCGCCGAGGTCGTCCGCGAAGTGCGTCAACTTCGCGCTCGCCCTGGTCATTTCCGGCGGGTAGTCGTACGGATATTTCACCCCGCCGACCGTGGTCGGCACCGGTGCCGTGTAGTCGATGACCGGCGCGGCGATGCTTCCGGTCACCGAGGCGACGCGGTCGTAGTTCTCAAACGCGCCGACGCTGACCTCGAAGAAGGTCCTGTCCGTGACCACGGACTGCCAGCCCAGCTTCCATCCCGGCTTGATTCCGAACTCGTGCGATGTCGCGTCCTCGTCCGTGAAGGGATCCGCGGTCTGCTGCCAGTCGTAGTCCTCGTACTGGCCGCTGAACGTCAGGGTATTCGACTCAGTGAGCGACCAGTCGAGCTTGAGGTTGTAGCGCTCCCACTTGTCCGGCCGGATCAACTCGCGTACCTGACCGGGCTCCCCCAACGCGTCCTCCTTGTACTCCAGCGACACGTAGTACCACAACTTGTCCCGCTCGAAGGGGCCGCCGAGCGCCAGGGTGTAGTTCTGGAAGCTGTCTCGATAGAAACCGGTCTCCTCGCCACCCAGCCCTGCCGCCTTGGGACCCTCGGCGGTCGTGCCCGCGTACTGACCGAAGTAGTTCAGACGACCGCTCAGGTCGTTGGTCCCGGACTTCGTGACCACATTGATGGCCGCGCCCGACATGCCTCCGTACTCGGCCGGCGCGCCCACTCCCAGCACCTGAATCTCGGCGATCGTGTCGGGGTTGATCCACCACCACACGTTGCTGTTCTCGTGAAGAGAGGCATTGAGACCGTCGACGTTCCAGGAGTTCGCGGCCATGCCGCCGCCGTAGGCCGAGTAGCGGTACTCCGCGTAGGTTTGGTCGCGGCCCATGTTGCTCATGCCCTTGGCGAATCCCGCGTAGTCCTGGAAGTTGCGGTTCGTGGGCAGGGGGTCGATGAACTCCTCCGGCAGGTTCGTGCTGATGACATTGCTCGTCACGTCGACGATCGGCCTCTCCGAGGTCACCGTGATCGTCTCTTCGGCCGCGACGAGGCGGAGCACCAGATTCACCGTACTGGTCGCCGAGATCGAGATGCGCACGTCCTCGACCGTTTCGTCCGCGAACCCTTCGAGCGTTCCCGTTACGGTGACAGTGCCCGGCGGCAGCGCCGTCACCAGGTACTCCCCGGTGGCCCCGGTGGTCGTCGCGCGCTCACCACGCACGATGTCCCCTGTCACCTCCACCAGGACTCCCGGCAGCGCGTCGCCGTTCGCGTCGCGAACCTCTCCGCGCACCGTTCCGACGTTCTGGGCCAGGGCCGGCGTCGCCGCCAGCAAGAGAAACGAGACTGCAACCAGGAATCGAACCTTGGACATACCAACCCTCCGATGTTGTCTAGAGCATTGCAAACTATATACTCTCTGAGCGCGAAGGACCGAGAGAAAATGGGATTTTGTTAGAAAAGCTTTGCGCGTAGCGCCCGACGAACCACAACCATCGAGAAACCGGCTCCCCTTGACAAGGAGACTGGCCGACGATTCCGAAAGAGGGAGATTCCTGGAATGAGCGAGACGAGCAGACCCAGGACAAGCAATCGCCGCGACTGCATCAAGACCATGGCGGCCGCCGGCGGCGCCGCGGCTCTGGCGAGCTGCACACCAGGCACAGAAGGTGCACTGGGAGCCTCTGACGATCAGGGATCGGCAGACGTGGAAGCGCGACACTTCCCGGAGGGGTACCCGCCCTATCCGTCGGCCGAGGCCACCGAGACCGCCTTCGCGGAGCACGTGTCCCCGGGGAACGTGGGGGTCATGAGAGCGTTCGGCACCGAGCTTCACTTCGGCCAGCGCGAGGGCGCGCGCGTCCAGGACGCCTTCACCGGGAAGTGGTACTGGGATTGCCACCGCAACGGCACGCTCTACAACCTCGGCCACCGCAACCCGGACATCATCGCGGCGGTCAAGGAGGCACTGCACCAGCTCGAGATCGGCAACCTGCTGCTGGTTTCCGGTTACAAGGCGAAGGCGGCCGAAAAGCTGATTGTCAGCACCGATGGCGCACTGACCGGGGTCACCTACACGGCCAGCGGCGCCGAGTCCACCGAGGTCGCGATCCGCGCCACTCGAGGCATGACCCGGCGTACGAAGCTCGTTTCGATCGAGGCTTCCTACCATGGCCACACCTGCTTCGCGATGGCCGCCGGCGACAGCGCCGACAACCACGAGCGCTATCTGCTCGACTTCGACGATTTCGTCTTCGTGCCGTACAACGATGTCGACGCCATGGCAGCGGCAGTCGATGACGCGACCGCGGCCGTAATGATCGAGTCCTCACCGGCGCAGGCGGGTTTCCCGGTGCCCGAC
Organism: Candidatus Multivorans sp.; assembly: GCA_965222875.1. Lineage (GTDB taxonomy): Bacteria > Acidobacteriota > Thermoanaerobaculia > Multivoradales > Multivoraceae > Multivorans. The sequence continues at coordinate 856,645 of CBDCVC010000002.1, forward strand.
CCCGGCTACTTCCAGGCCGTCATGGACATCTGCCGGAAGCACGGCGCCAAGCTGATTGTCGACGAGGTGCAAACGGGCCTCGGCGCGACCGGAAAGTTCTGGTTCTGGCAACACCACGGGATCGTCCCGGACATCATGACGACGGCGAAGGGTCTCGGCGGCGGCATCCTCGCCAACGCGGCCGTACTGCTCGCCCCCGAGGTCAAGGAGTGGTTCTTCGACACGGCGATACCCCACTCCTCGACTTTCGGCGGCAACGAACTGGGCTGCGTGGCGACCGCCAAGGTCTGCGATCTGACCATGGCGCCAGCCTTCCTGGAACATGTGAACGCGCTCTCCGAGCAGTTCGCCGAGGGTCTGCGCGGCGGTCCCTACCAAGTAAACCAGCACGGACTGTGCATGGGCATCCTCTCCCAGGAAATGGGCAAGATGGAGATGACGGCTAGGCTGTTCGAGGCCGGAATCTTCACCGTGCCCGCCTGGTACACGGACGGCGGAGTGGAGTTCCGGCCCATCCTGACGCTCACCGAGAACGAGGCGGACGAGATCATCGGCATCTTCCGGGATACCGTCGGATAAGCGCCGCCTCGACGGCGCCAGGCCCGCGGCCCACTTGACAGCCGCTCCATTCCTCCCCTACGCTCCCCGGCACGCTTTGCCGCACGGCAGCAAACCCATACCCAGCAGGACACTCGAACCAGCCATGACGCGCTTGGCACCAGGATGGCCTCGACGAAGTGCGCGGACGCCTCTTCGCGGCGCCCGGCCCGTCGTCGTCGCCCGCGTCCTGTCGCGGCCGATCGTGGACTTCGCCGGTGCAGCCGGCCTCCTGCTACTGGTTCTGATTCTGGTTCTTGCCGTCCAGGGGGCTAACTAGGCGCACCAACCGGAACCTGACCGACCTAGAGCCCCCAGCACCGCCTGGGGGCTTTTTTGGTTCGGCGCCCCGGAATCCACCATGAAACACCAAACGGCTATTGAACCACCCGTAGGACTTGTTGAACCACCCACATGACTATTGAACGATCTGAGTGGATCTGGCTCGAGGGCCAGTGGACGCCCTGGGCCGAGGCGAACGTCCACATCACGACCCACGGCCTCCACTACGGCTCGTCGGTCTTCGAGGGCATCCGCGCCTACGACACCGGCGAAACGACCAGTATCTTCCGGCTCGGCGCCCACATCCGGCGCCTGTTCGACAGTTGCCGGATCATGCGCATGGATCCGGGCTACGTCCAGGACCAGATCGAGGAGTTGTGCATCGAGGCGGTGGCCCGCAACCGCCTGGAGTCCTGCTACATCCGGCCGCTGATCTACCGCGGCGCCGAGAGCCTGGGACTCAACCCCACGGACTGCGAGGTGAAGCTCGCGATCTTCGCGGTCCGCTGGGGGCGCTACCTCGGCGAGGAGGCGATCGAACAGGGCGTCGACGCCGCGGTCTCCTCCTGGCGGCGCTTCAACTCCAACACCGGCGCCCCCCTGGGAAAGATCAGCGGGCAGTACGTGACGAACCAGTTCGTCTCAGTGGAGGCGCGCCAGAACGGCTACGCCGAGGGCATCATGCTCGACGAGCGCGGCCTGGTCTGCGAGGGCCCCGGCGAGAACCTGTTCCTGATCAAGGACGGCGTGATCTACACACCGCCGAGCCACAACTCGATTCTGAACGGCATCACCCGCGATTCGGTGATCACGATTGCCCAGGATCTGAAGTTCGACGTACGCTTCGAGCCGATCAGCCGCGAGGAACTGTACCTGGCCGACGAACTGTTCATGACCGGCACCGCGGCTGAAGTCAGCCCGGTGCGCTCCGTGGACCAGATTCCGATCGGTAACGGCAGCCGCGGCCCGATCACGCACCGCCTGCAGGAGGAGTTCTTCGGCCTGGTGGAAGGCCGGCTCCCCGACCGCCACAACTGGCTCACTCCGGTATCCCGATTGGCTGCGGCGGCACAGCCGGCGGCGGGCTGAGCGAGGAGGTCAAGATGGCCGAAGAAACGACCGCAACGGACAGCGAACACACCGAGACGGGCATGGGCACGGACGCAGTCGTCCTGACCGGCGCCGAGATCGTCTGCGAGTGCCTGCTCCGCGAGGGGATCGACATCGTCTTCGGCTATCCGGGCGGGGCCATCCTGCCCACGTACGACGCGCTGACCAGGTACCCGCAGCTCCACCACGTTCTGGTCCGTCACGAGCAGGGCGCGTCCCACATGGCGGACGGCTACGCGCGCGCCACCGGCAAGGTCGGCGTAGCGATGGCGACCAGCGGCCCCGGCGCCACCAACCTGGTCACCGGCATTGCCACCGCGTTGATGGATTCCTCCCCGATCGTCTGCATCACCGGCCAGGTACCGACCGGCGCCATTGGAACGGACGCGTTCCAGGAAACGGACGTCACCGGCATCACGATTCCGATCACGAAGCACAACTACCTGGTCACGAGCGTCGACGAACTGGCCGACGTGATGCGCGAGGCGTTCCACATCGCCCGCACCGGCCGTCCCGGCCCGGTCCTGGTCGACATCCCGAAGGACGTGCAGACTCAGACGACCGAGTTCGTCTACTCCGAGGAACCCATCACCCTGCCCGGTTACCGGCCGCCGCTCAAGGGCCGTGCCGACCAGATCGACCGAGCCCTGAAGCTCATCCGCGAGTCGAAGCGGCCGCTGATCCTGGCCGGACACGGGATCTCCATGGCGGGCGCCAACCGCGAACTCGCCGAACTCTGCGAGCGCGCGCAAATCCCGGTCGCCCTGACCCTGCTCGGCAAGGGCGCCATCTCGGAACACCATCCGCTGTGCCTGGGGATGATGGGCATGCACGGCGGCGCGGAGGTCAACCACGCGATCCAGGAGGCCGACCTGCTGATCGCCCTCGGCATGCGGTTCGACGACCGGGTGACCGGCAACCTGGCGACCTACGCCCAGAAGTCGCGCAAGATCCACGTCGACATCGATCCCTCGGAGATCAACAAGAACGTCAGAGTCGACGTAGGCGTCGTCGGCGACCTCGGCGAGGTGTTGCGGCAACTGCTGGAACGGGCCGAGCGCCCCTGGGACGAGGCCTGGCTCGACCGGATCGCCGAGTGGCGGGCGGACTCCGAGCAGCGGGAAATCGTGAGGCCGGCGAGCGAACCCCAGCACCCCGCGGTCCCCGATGGCAAGCTGCTCGGCGCCCAGGTCATCCGGGATCTGTTCGAGTTCACTGATGGCAACGCCGTGACCGTCACCGATGTCGGCCAGCACCAGATGCTGGAGGCGCAGTACTACCAGCACGAGCGGCCGCACAGCCTGATCACCAGCGGCGGCCTGGGCACGATGGGCTTCGGGCTGCCGGCGGCGATCGGCGCCAAGATGGCCCTCCCCGACCAGGAAGTCTGGGCGATCATCGGCGACGGCGGTTTCCAGATGACGATGATGGAACTCGCCACCGCCGTCCAGGAACAGGCGAACGTTCACATCGCCATCATCAACAACGGCTTTCTCGGCATGGTCCGCCAGTGGCAGGAGTTCTTCTACGACGAGCGGTACAGCCAGACACCCATGGTCAACCCCGACTTCTGCAAGCTGGCGGCCGCCTATGACATCCCCGCGATCCGGGTCACTGAACGCGGCAAGATCGAGGAAGCGGTCAGCGCATCGCGGGCACACACAGGCGGTCCCACCCTGATCGAGTTTGTCGTCGAGAAGGAAGAGATCGTCTACCCCATGGTGCCGACCGGCGCCGACCTCGACGACATGATCCGCCGCCCGACGCCGGAGGAGTTCCAGCGCAAGCGCCGCGAGCAAGCGGCGGTATTCGAGACGCCCGAGCGCGAGACGCCCGGGCCAGAGGCGCCTGAGCCCGAGGCGCCGGCAGCCGCGGCGGCCATTGGAACACGGTTCGGAGCCTGAGGGCGCGCGGGTTCTGAGGGCACTGCGATATGGCAAAACACATCCTGGCCGCTCTGGTCGAGAACCGTCCGGGCGTCCTGGCCCGTGTGGCGAACCTCTTCCGGCGGCGCAGCTTCAACATCGACAGCCTGTCCGTCGGACGCACCCAGCGTGACCACGTCTCGCGGATGACGATCGTCATGGAGTCGGACGCCGGGGAGGCGGACCGCCTGGTGAAGAACCTCTACAAGCTGGTCGACGTCGTCCACGTCGATCACCTCCACGGCCAGCCCGCCGTCGCCCGTGACATGGCCCTGGTCAAAGTCAAGGCCGACTCCTCGAACCGGCGGGAGGTCATCCAGATCTGCGACATCTTCCGCGCCCGGATCATCGACGTCGGCGCGGAATCCCTGGTCGTCGAGATCACTGGCGAAGAGGAGAAGATCGAGCACTTCACCGAACTCGTCCGTCCGTTCGGCATTGTCGAGATGGTTCGCACCGGCGTCATCGCCATGGGCCGCGGCAGCCACACGCTGAAGGACGCGGGCTTCAAGCCGAACCGCGGCGGATCCAGGGCCAGGCGAAGCGTGCTCTAGAACCGCGCCAGGAACCACACTACCGACGCTTCCGCTCAGATCACACAGACGAGGAACCTATCCAGATGGCAAAGCTCTACTACGACGACGACGCGGATCTCTCCCGGCTCGAGGGCCGCACCGTCGCGGTCATCGGCTACGGCAGCCAGGGCCACGCCCATGCCCTGAACCTGCGCGACAGCGGGGTCGAAGTCGTTGTCGGCCTCCGGGAGGGGAGCAGGAGCCAGACGAAGGCCGAGGCCGACCGTCTCGAGGTGCTGAGCAACGCGGAAGCCGTGGCCCGGAGTCGGATGATCATGATCCTGGCCCCCGACACCGTCCAGGCGGAGCTGTACGAACAGGACGTCGCGCCGAACCTCGAACCCGGCGACACCCTGATGTTCGCGCACGGTTTCAACGTCCGCTACGGCGAAATCGAGGCGCCTCAGAACGTCGACGTGTCCCTGGTGGCGCCGAAGGCGCCCGGACACCGGGTGCGCGAGGTGTTCACCGAGGGCGCCGGTACGCCCGGTCTCGTTGCCGTGGCGAACGACGCCACAGGAAGCGCTCTGGCGGACGCCCTGGCCTACGCCAAGGGGATCGGCTGCACGCGCGCCGGCGTCATCGAAACCACCTTCGCCGAAGAGACCGAAACCGACCTCTTCGGCGAGCAGATCGTGCTCTGCGGCGGCGCCTCGGCCCTGGTGCGCGCCGGCTTCGAGAAGCTGGTGGCGGCCGGCTACCAGCCCGAGGTCGCCTACTTCGAGTGCCTGCACGAACTGAAGCTGATCGTCGACCTGATGTACGAAGGCGGACTCGGCTACATGTGGTACAGCGTCTCCGACACCGCCGAGCACGGCGGCTACCACGCCGGCGACCAACTGATCACGAAGGACGTGCGCGCGGTGATGGACAAGGTGCTGAGCGACATCCAGGACGGCACCTACGCGCGCGACTGGATCGCGGAGAACCGGAACGGCCGTCCCCGCTTCGATCCCCGCCGGGAGACGGAGAGAACGCATCCGATCGAGGAGGTCGGCCGGGAACTGCGTCGAATGATGCCGTTCCTGGACGCGAAGGAGGTGTAGCGATGGCAGGACCAGGGCCGAACGGGGACTACGTCCGGATCTTCGACACCACGCTGCGCGACGGCGAGCAGTCGCCGGGCGCGACGATGACGAGCGCTGAGAAACTCGAGGTGGCGCGCCAGCTCGCCGTGCTCGGCATCGACGTCATGGAGGCCGGCTTCCCGGCCGCGAGCCCGGACGATCTGGAGGGCGTACGGCGGATCTCGCGGGAGGTCGGAGGCCGCGACGGACCGGTCATCGCGGGGCTCGCCCGCTGCTGGCGCGAGGACATCGACAAGGCCTGGCAGGCGGTCCGCGATGCCGCAAAGCCGCGGATCCACGCCTTCATCGCTACCTCCGACCTGCACATGGAGCGCAAGCTGGGCATGACGCGCGAGCAGGTACTGAGCCAGGTCGGCCACATGGTCGGGCACGCCCGTTCGCTCTGCGACGACATCGAGTTCAGCCCCGAGGACGGCAGCCGCTCCGACCCGGACTTCCTGGTCGAGGTTCTCTCGCTGGCCATCGCCGAGGGCGCCACCACGCTGAACATCCCCGACACGGTCGGCTACGACATGCCGGTCGAGTACGCGGAGCTCTTCCGCTACCTGATGAAGCACACGGACGGCGCCGACGGCGTCATCTGGTCGGCCCACTGCCACGACGACCTCGGCTGCGCCACCGCGAACACGCTGGCGGCGATCCAGGCCGGCGTGCGCCAGGTCGAGGTGACGATCAACGGCATCGGCGAGCGCGCCGGCAATACCTCGCTCGAGGAAGTGGTCATGGCGCTTCACACCCGCCCCCAGATCTACGGCGTCGGCACCCGCCTGAACACGACGGAACTGGTACGCACCAGCCGCCTGGTGGCCCACTACACCGGCATCGCGGTGCCCCGGAACAAGGCGATCGTCGGCGAGAACGCGTTCGCCCACGAGGCCGGGATCCACCAGCACGGCATGCTCCAGGATCAGCGCACCTACGAGATCATGACCCCGCAGACCGTCGGCCTGACCCAGAGCAGGCTGGTCCTGGGCAAGCACTCCGGCAAGCACGCGCTCCGGATGCGCATGGAGGAACTCGGCTTCGAGCTCAACCGGGAGGAACTGGGCGAGGCATTCCGCCGCTTCAAGCAGCTCGCCGATCAGAAGAAGGACATCACCGACGCCGACCTCCAGGCGCTGGCGAACCAGGAGATCCTGGCGCCGACGGAGATCTTCACGCTGACGGAGTTGCAGATCTCCTGCGGGCGGCCCGGCATGCCGACCGCGACGGCCCGCCTGGTCGGTCCGAACGGCCAGGAGTACGTGTCGCCCGGTGTCGGCACCGGCCCGGTCGACGCCACGTTCCGCGCCATCGACGCCGTCGTCGAGGCCGGAAACACGCTGATCGAGTACAACGTCCACAGCGTCACGGAGGGCATCGACGCGATGGGCGAGGTCACGGTCCGGATCAAGAGCCCAGCGGGCGGCCGCGGCAAGGGCCGGGTCTTCGGCGGCTACGGCGCCGACACGGACGTCATCGTCGCATCGGCCAAGGCCTACCTCGCCGCCCTGAACCGGATGGTGACCGCCATCGGGACCAAGTACACGGCCGGCGAGGGCGGTCCGGCAACACTCAGGGTATCGAGCCCCCAACCGGTGGAAGCATGACCCCAAATCAGACTTTGTTCGAGAAGATCTGGCGGCGCCACCTGGTCACCGCCGAGGCCGAAGGCCTGCCGGCGACCCTCTTCGTCGACCTGCACCTGGTTCACGAAGTGACCTCGCCCCAGGCGTTCACCGATCTGGCCGAGCGGGGTCTGAGCGTGCGGCGACCCGATCTCACCCTGGCGACGATGGACCACTCGACGCCCACCGACCCGACGATCGACGGCGCGAGGCTGCGTGTACTGGACCCGGAGGGGTTCGCACAGCTCGACCAACTGCAGGCGAACTGCGAACGTCACGGCATTCCGCTGTACGCCATGGGCGACGAGCGGCGCGGCATCGTGCACGTGATCGGACCAGAGCTCGGCGCCACCCAGCCAGGGATGACGGTCGTCTGCGGCGACAGCCACACCAGCACCCACGGCGCGGTCGGCGCGCTTGCCTTCGGCATCGGAACCAGCGAAGTCGGCCACGTCCTGGCCACGCAGTGTCTGTTGCAGCATCGCCCGAAGACCTACGAGGTCCGCGTCGACGGCCGCCTGCGGGAAGGCGTGGTCGCCAAGGACATCATTCTGGCCGTGATCGCCAAGCTCGGGATCGGCGGCGGCACGGGTCACATCTTCGAGTACACGGGAACGGCGATCCGCGCGCTCGACATGGAAGGCCGCATGACGGTCTGCAACATGTCGATCGAGGGCGGCGCCCGCGCCGGTCTGATCGCGCCCGACGACGTGACCTTCGACTACCTCCAGGGCCGGCCGATGGCGCCGTCGGGCGACGCCTGGGAGGCGGCGCTCGAGGACTGGCGGTCCCTGCCCACCGACGAGGGGGCGGTCTACGACCGGACGACGGCCCTTGACGGCTCGTTGCTCGAACCGATGGTCACCTACGGCACCAACCCCGGCATGGCGATCCCGATCTCCGGCGCGATTCCTGAAGATGCAGCGGTCCAACCCGCGAAGCGGGCCTCCTTCCGCAAGGCGCTCGACTACATGGCGCTCGAACCGGGCCAGCAGCTTCAGGGCAAGCCGATCGACGTCGTCTTCGTCGGCAGTTGCACGAACTCACGCTACAGCGATCTTGCGGCCGCCGCGAGCGTCCTGCGCGGGCGAAAGGTGGCCGAGGGCCTGCGGGTGCTGGTCGTGCCCGGATCGGACGCGGTCAAGCGGCAGGCGGAGAGAGACGGTCTCGCCCAGGTGTTCGTCGACGCCGGGGCCGAATGGCGCGAGGCGGGATGCTCCATGTGCCTGGCGATGAACGGCGATCAACTGGCGCCGGGCCAGTACGCGGTCAGCACGTCCAACCGCAACTTCGAGGGCCGGCAGGGCGCCGGCGGACGCACCTTCCTGGCCAGTCCCCTCACCGCCGCGGCATCGGCGATCACCGGCAGAGTCACCGACGCGCGCGAGGTCCTGTCATGAGCATCCGCTTCGACCGCTTCACCGGCACGATGGCGCCGCTGCCTACCCAGAACATCGACACCGACCAGATCATCCCGGCGTCCTACCTCAAGGTCACTGACCGCTCGGGTCTGGCCTCCGGCCTCTTCTGCCGCTGGCGCTATCGCGACGGCACCCCGGAGGGCTACCGAAACGAGGGCTTCGTGCTCAACCAGCCCCAGCATCAGGACGCGCGGATCCTGCTCGCCGGCGACAACTTCGGCTGCGGCAGCTCCCGCGAGCACGCGCCATGGGCGCTGGTCGGCTATGGCTTCCGCGCCGTGATCAGCACCTCCTTCGCCGACATCTTCTGCAGCAACGCGCTGAAGAACGGCCTCCTGGTCGTGCCGGTGAGCGAGGACGTCTCCGCCGCGCTGTTCGACGCCGTGGCAAACGACCCGGCAACCGAAGTCACGATCGACCTGGAAGCGCAGACAATCAGCCTGCCCGGCGGCGGCGAAGCGACGTTCGACGTCGACCCGTTCGCCCGCCGCTGCCTGCTCGACGGCACGGACCAGCTCGGCTACCTGCTTCAGCAGGCGCCTGCGATCCAGGCGTTCGAGGCCGGCCATCCCGCCCGGCTCGACACGCGGTCGGCCTGAGCGGGCCACCCGCGTCCCAGCCCTGAATTCCGTCTGAGTCCCATAGAGGCCGGAGCAAGACCCGGCGCGCGGCGGACTACAGAAAGGAGTTCAGAGTCAATGCAGGAGATCGCAGTAGAATCCAGCACGGTATCGGCGCAGCGGAAGCTGCTCTTGGAGGCTGGCTTCGATGACGATCAGGCTCGGGCGGTAATCGACGTGACCGGCACAGGCAGCGAACAGCTCGCGCTCCGGACGGACTTGGCCGAGTTGAGGCGGGACGTCACCGTATTGAAGCAGGACGTCGCTGTACTCAAGCAGCAGACGGCGTCGCTCAACGAGCGGTTCGACAGCTTCCGGGACGAGGTCGCAGCCCGCATTGAGGCGTCCGAAGGGCGCGTCAAGAGCGAGATCGCAAGCGTCCGGAGCGAAATCGCCACGCTCTGCACCGAAATCCGGGGTCACGTCGAAGCGCTTCGGCTCGAGGCCAAAGCAACCGCAAAGGGACAGGACGATCGGACGAAGCTGATCGTGTGGCTGCTGGGAGCGGGGCTGACGCTCTACACAGGCACGGTGGTTTCGTTGATGTTCCTCCTGTTCCGGGGCGTCGTGGCCTGAGCCCCAGCCGGAAGAGCGCCAGCTACAATCGGCAAATGGCCGAAGCGTTCGTCAAACTGATCAGCCTGCGCGGAGTTACCGACCCGGTGCATCGCCGGCTGACGATCGTCGTCTGGCTTCTGGCAGCATTCCTCACGGTCTCCGCAGCCACGACAACCCTGGTGATGATTCTCCTTTTCCGCCACATCCCGGGCTGATTCGAGATCTCCCAGTCCCGCAAGCAGCGCCGCCGAAAGGGTTCGGCAACAGAGTGCCCATCTCATGCAAGCGAACATCGTCCTCCTGCCCGGCGACGGGATCGGCCCCGAGGTCACCGCCGAGGCGGCCCGCGTTCTGAAGGTCGTCGCCGACCTCGGCGAACACAGCTTCCAGCTCGACGCCCACCCCATGGGCGGCAACGCGATCGACGACTTTGCCGATCCGCTACCGCCCGCCACCCTCACCGCTTGCAGGGCGGCCGACGCGATCCTGCTGGGCGCCGTCGGCGGGCCGAAGTGGTCGGATCCAACCGCCGAGCTCCGCCCCGAGCAGGGCCTACTCGACCTGCGGGCCGACCTCGAGCTGTTCGCCAACCTGCGCCCGGTACCGGTGTTCGAGTCGCTGGTGGAGTTCGCGCCGCTCAAGCCCGAACTGCTGCGCGGCGTCGATCTCCTGTTCGTCCGCGAACTGACCGGCGGCATCTACTTCGGGCCCCGCCAGGAGCAGGGCGACGGCGACGTGGCGCACGACACCCTCGTCTACTCGACGGCCGAGGTCGAGCGGGTGGCGCGCGTGGCGCTGCGCGCGGCACAGGGTCGGAGCGGGAAGCTCGCCTCGATCGACAAGGCCAACGTGCTGGCCTCGATGAGGCTGTGGCGCCGCGCGGTGACCGAGGTCGCCGGCGCCTACCCCGATGTCGAAGTGACACACCACCTCGTCGACGCCTTCGCGATGCAGTTGATGCGCTCCCCCGCCGAGTACGACGTGATCCTCGCCGGCAACATGTTCGGCGACATCCTGAGCGACGAGGCCGCGATCCTCGCGGGCTCGCTCGGTATGCTGCCCTCGGCGTCGCTGGGCTCGGGAAGGCAGGGCCTGTACGAGCCGGTCCACGGCTCGGCCCCGGACATCGCGGGCCGTGGCATCGCGAACCCGATCGGCGCCATCCTCAGCGCCGCGATGCTGCTCCGCCACAGTCTAGGCCTGGAGGTCGAGGCAAAGCAGGTCGAGGCCGCGGTCGCGACCGTTCTGGACGACGGGCTGAGGACCGCCGATCTGGCGCCCAGGGGACGGGCTGCCGTTTCCACCACCGAAATGGGGGAGGCCATCGCGGCCCGAATCACGCAACTCTGACTACTGTTTACCGCGTGCCGGTGTACGCAAGCCACCCACAAGCACCGCCCACGAACGTACTTCCTTGATGTAGCCCAGTCGTAAGCGCGAGGCTACACGATCAATAGCGGAGAGGGATTCTGCCGCGACAGCACCATCATCAGACGGCGTTTCGCACGGCTTATCGCAACATACAGCAAGCAGCGCGCATTCCGATTGTCCGGAAAGGTCTTCCCAGTGCAAGGTAACACGATCGCGCTGTCGCTCTCAAGCCCCTTAGCCTTGTGGATAGTGCTGACTGCTTTCTGTGGCGGGCCGCTACTCGAGTAGTTTCTGCGGCGATTGATCTCCACCAAGCCGTCGTCGATCGTGTCGAAGTTGCCGAGGTCTATTGCCTCCCACAGTTCTCTTCTTCGATCGATCTCCATGTTTGAGAAACTCGAGTCCGTCGTTGCCAGTTCTTCGAGCCTACGTAGCACCGCAGAAACACCGCGGTGCCCAGGGTCATCGAGCAAGAGGCGTGCGGCTTCCTGAATCTTCTTCGGCCTATCCCGGCGCAACGCTGAGCATCGTGTGGCGACTTCCCTCTGAAACGTGTTCCCAAAGGCCGACGGGCTGAAGCCTTTAGCGACTTTGCCCATGAACTCTATAACAGCGCGGGCGAGTTCGTCGGCATCTTCCCTGGCGTGGCCCATCCTGTCGACCAAGGTATCGAGTGCTTGCCGCGTATGTCCCTCCCAGAGCAGGAGTCGGCGGTTGAAGAAGCTCCGTAAGGACATGGCCGTGTCGTTGTGACGCGTCAAGACTAGTAGCGAATCCCCCCGCTGTTCGAACCTGTCGATAGGCCGTCGAGAATCGCTCGAGAGCTGGTAGGCGAGGTTCCTCTTGGCAAGGTTCTCGGCGAACACGATCTCTAGCCCCCTAGGCCTCTTACGCGGGCGCAGGTCAACAGTAGGGGGTTATATCCCAAAGTTACATCGGTCGAGCGGCTAGTGAGGCGTAGTACTCTGTGAGGCATGGACATGGTTCGACAGTTCGAGAAGTTGCTTGACCACATTCGCGACGGTTTTTTCGATGCCGTCTTGGAAGAACGGGCGGGCATCAAGCCCAGGGCGTTCTCTGATTCGCGCCGGGAGATCCTCGACGATGGTCACGATGGCTTTACCGCGACCGCCAGTAACGTAGACAAGAGCAGCACCGACAATCAGCTCAAGCGCAAACACGTGGCCCTGTAGGGCCTCTATCGCCGCTTGCAGGTCGGCGAGTTGCGAATTCGGTTCGGTCGGCGTAGACTCTCTCTGTTGGGCGCTCATGGCGTCCCTCCTTTCAGTGTGAAGCTGGTTTGGACTTGGCCCGCGTCGGTAGCGCGGGCTTTGTCGCGTCTGGCGTTGTCGAGCCTACAGGCCGCAGGCTTCTAGCTGCTACTGCCGAAGATTAGGCACAAGTGCGCGTCCACTGTCGCGTTTCTGCCGAATCTCCGCAGCGGTCGCAGCTACCCCGACCGATGACCGGCTGTTGTATTCGGCGGCGACCCGACTGAGCCACCGCGCGCTGTGTGTGTTGACCCGTACAGCGTAGCAGGGCGCTTTGCACTCACCGTTGATTTCCCCTTCCAGGAGCTTGACACCAACCCCATCAGACTGATACCTTATAGTTACACCAGGAGGGGAGAAGGCGATGGAGAGAGACGCACGCAAGGCACCGGGCAAGCACTACCGCGAAGGGCTGACGCTGTTCGAGGTCGCGCAGAAGTTCGCGGACGAGAACGCCGCCAGGGAGTGGCTCGAAACGCTGCGGTGGCCGGACGGCCCGCACTGCCCCGACTGCGGCACCTTCAACGTGCAGTCGAACATCCGGCACAAGACGATGACGCACCGCTGCCGCGATTGCCCCGGCAAGCCGTTCTTCTCGCTCCGCAAGGGCACGATCATGGAGAGCAGCAAGCTCGCGTACCGCGTTTGGGCGGTCGGCATCTACCTGTTCTCGACGAACCTCAAGGGCGTTTCGTCGATGAAGCTCCACCGCGAGTTGGGCATCGGCCAGAAGGCCGCGTGGTTCATGCTCCAGCGTCTCCGCAAGGCCGCAGACGAAGGCGCGCCGCTGTTCAGCGGTCCCGCCGAAGTGGACGAGATGTTCATCGGCGGCAAGCGGAAGAACATGCCGAAGTGGAAGCGGGCGGAGCTTGAAGGTCGCGGCACGGTCGGCAAGACCGCAGTGGTTGGCGTCAAGGACCGCGAGACGAAGCACGTTGCGGCGCGGGTCGTCCGCTCGACTGACGGCGGGACGCTTCAAGGTTTCGTGCGCGAGCACGTCGAAGCCGGCGCAACGGTCTACAGCGACGATGCGGGCGCGTACGGCGGCCTGACGGAGTACAAGCGCGACACCGTGAAGCACTCCGTTGGCGAGTACGTGAAGGACATCGACGTTCACACGAACGGCATCGAGTCGCTGTGGAGCATGTTCAAGCGCGGGTACATCGGGACGTACCACAAGATGTCTCCGAAGCATCTAGACCGCTACGTCGCGGAGTTCACGCACCGGCAGAACGTCCGCGAGGACGACACGCTGGAGCAAATGGCGCGGCTGGTCCGCCACATGGGGCCGAAGCGTCTTCGCTACCGTGACCTGATCGCCGACAACGGCCTGCCGTCCGGCGCACGGGAAGCGACGGTTTGACCGACCGCCAGCGCGCCAGCGCCGCAATTGTCCCTGCAACTTCAGCGCCGAACTGGAAGAACCGGACGCTGTGGACTGGCCGCGACAATCTGGAAGTCATGCGCGGCATGAACTCCGCCAGCGTCGATCTGATCTACCTCGACCCGCCGTTCAACTCCAAGCGGACGTACAGTGCGCCGATCGGCAGCAAGGCGGCGGGCGCGTCGTTCCGGGACTTCTGGACGTTCGACGATGTTGACCGCGTGTGGCTCGCTCTACAGTAGCGCGCCAACCCGATGCTCTACCACGTCGTCGAAGCCGCGAGGCTCGCGCACAGCGCCGACATGGCAGCGTATATCGGCATGATGGCGCAGCGGCTCCACGAGATGAAGCGTTTGCTCAAGCCCGCCGGCTCCGTCTACCTGCACTGCGACGACACCGCCGCTCACTGGCTACGTGCCTTGATGGACGCGATCTTTGGCCGGAACACGTTCCGCAACGAAGTCGTGTGGAAGCGTGTCTCCAACCACAACGACGCGGGCCGCTTCGGACGAACGAACGACCGGCTCTTGTTCTACGGCTCCAAGATCCGCCGTGATGGAGTGCGGGTTCCCTTGGATAGCGAGCATGTCGCATCCAAGTACCGACACAAAGACCATCGTGGCTTGTATGGCGACTACGATTTGTCAGGCGCAGGAGTGACCCAGGGCGAAGCTGGCGAGGCGTGGCACGGCTGGAACCCAACCGACATCGGTAGGCACTGGAGCGTTCCCCTGACTGGCGATTATGCCAAGTGGATAGAGATGACGCTGATACCCGCTTACCGATCAGAAACCAGCCTCTTGAAGAGACTCGATCTACTCAAGCAAGCGGACCTGATTCACTTCACGTCCACGGGAACGCCACGGCTGAAACGGTACTTACAGGCATCGAAGGGCCAGATACCGCCCGACGTGTGGACCGACATACCTCCCGTGAACTCGCAGGCGAGGGAGCGGACGAACTTCCCGACTCAGAAACCGCTCGCTTTGCTCCGGCGCATCATCGCGGCCAGCAGCAATGAGGGCGACACGGTGCTAGACCCGTTCTGTGGATGCGCGACGACGTGCGTAGCGGCCGAGGAACTGGACCGGAAGTGGGTCGGCATCGACATCTCGCACAAGGCCGCGGAACTGGTCCGTATGCGGCTGCAACAGACCGTGGACGACAGCGCTGGCATCGTGCCGACGTTGCCGGACGTGATTCACCGCACCGACCTTTCGCGCCGCACTGACATGGGCAAACTACCTCGCTACACCACGCACAAGGACGTGCTGTACGGATCGTCTGGCGGCTACTGCGGCGGTTGTGGTGAGCACTTCCTGAAACGCAACCTCACGGTCGATCACATCGTGCCGCGCTCGCGTGGTGGCACCGATCATCCCGAGAACCTCTGGCTACTGTGCGCTGCCTGCAACAGCAGCAAGGGAACAAAGTCGCAGGCGGAGTTCATCCGCGACCGGATGAGCCTTCAAGGTGCAGGAGTGCAATGGCTCGATCAGTAAACAACAGGGAGGCTAGAAGTTGAGTCGTGAAACGAAGGCGAAGCGGGCGGCAATCCCATCCGCTACCGAGATCGACGTAGCGCCGACCGGCTATCAGCCGTCGAAGGCTCAGCTCGAAGAAGAGGTCACGATGCCGAATCTGTCGCTAGAGCAGGTCCGCGCTGCGTTCATGCGTCCGTTCCGCCTAGTCCGCGCTGCCCCAAAGGCCAAGCGGCGGTGAGAGGCGATGTAACTTTGGGATATAATCCCCCAACAGTACCCCCGGCCTGGAGACTGCGGCGCACGTCTAATGTCCACTGGCCGAGCTCCCGGCACCCCTCGGCCCAACGGTGCGGTGTGTTCAGATCTGCCCATTCATCCGCGTCCCTCTTGAGTCCGCCCCAGTCACAAGGCGCATCATCGAAGATGCGCTGCATCGGATCCGCGAAGAGCCGGAGGGCCGCCCCGGCGTTATGAATAGCCATTACGACGCGATGCTGATCGCTGCTCGAGTCTTGGTGTTCGTCACAGACTACGATCGGGTGTCGCCGAGCCACGGACGCAGCAATCATCGGATGCTGCTCCAGTAGGTCGGCAACCATCGCAGCAAGTTCGGTGTAGCCATCGTCGCGCAACCTGATCCACCCGACGATGTCAGCAGGGAGGTCTAGGCCAACGTGATACGCAGCACCGATCTGCCCGATCAGGCTGTCTATGGTACGGACGTCTACAGCCAACTTCGCACCCTTCGTCCGCGTGGCGAACTCCGAGCGCGCGGCGTGCGTGTGTGTCAGAACAAGGGGGCGCACCGCGGCATCAGCCGAGGCGATGTCCTTTGCATACTCCGCACCTTGGTGGGTCTTGCCGCACCCGGCTGGTGCCTCTACAACGACTAGCCTTGCGGGGGAGCGGAGTGCAGTGCGGACCCTCTCATCGCTCACGATTCCAAGTCTCTAAGCTGATCAAGACCAACGGCGCCGCGGACGGCGTTACAGAACGGCATCAGTTGCGGCGAGAGGCCCCGCCACGCCTTGAGCGAGAACATCTTCTGCGCAAGTTCACGGCCGCCAGCCTCCGATTTGAACCACGCCTGCGACTGCGACTTGTACCGCTTCCTCTCGCCTTCAGGAATCCCCTCCGGAACCCGCCCTAGTGCCGCGTCGATGATCACCTCCCTCAATCTCGTTCCTGCCTCTGATCGCAGCGCTGCAAAGCTCTTGTCCTCTAAGCCGAGTCGGTCGGCCAAGTGACGGTGGCGAGTACCACCCTTCTCCCCCGCTGGATCCGCGACGAGCAGCTCTAGCAATTCGTCGGGAACCGCACCGATGGCGTTCTCCTCGACGCAGCCCGCACTCCAGCGGAAGAGCATTGGGCCCTGCGCTCGCATGACCCTCCGCCAACGCTCGGGAGAGCGTCCTTCGTCATCCACGAAGCCCCCCGCACCCACACCGGCATCGGTAAGTCCTTCTAGCAGCCCTAGGCTGTCCTCATGGCCGCCGCCATCGCTAACATGAACACCCTGCTGTTCTAGCCGAGAACCTATATTCAACGGGATGCCCGCTGTGTCACGTACGTTGGCAGAGAGGGATTCGATGAACCTCCAGGAGACCTTGGCGACTGTCGCGGAACGTATCCGCTCCGACGCGCTGAAGAACGAAGCGGACGTCAAGCACTTCGTTCTCCTGCCCGTCCTGAGGGCGCTGGACTGGGACGACTCAGATCCCCTGATGATCCGACCGGAGTACGCGGCCGGCCCCGGCCAGGTCGACTACGCCCTCCTTCACGACGGCCGACCACTCGTGTTCATCGAGGCCAAACGGCTCGGTAACATGGACGACAAGGGCGAGGAGCAACTCTTCCAGTACGCCTCCAACAAGGGTATTCCACTGCTCATCCTCACGGACGGGGACCGTTGGGACTTCTATCTCAGCATGGCGGCCGGCGACCCTCCGGAGCGACGGTTCTTCCGAATGGAACTCTCTCTTCTTGAACACAAGGTTCCAGACTTCGTCGGCTTCCTGGAAGAACACCTCCGTCAGGCGGCGGTCGTTTCCGGCAGGGCGAAGTCGAGCGCGGAGCGCCTCCACGCGAGTGACGTGGAACGAAAAAAGGCCCAGAAGAGGATTCCGCAGGCTTGGCGAGACCTCGGAAACGAGCGGACCGAAACCGGCAGCGCCATTGCGACACTTTCTGAAGTGATCAAGAAGTTCGCTCGGGACGACCCGTCTTTCATGGCGAGATTCTCCGAAGCCACCGTGGGCCGCACGCGGCGCGTAGCGGCTCGAACGCCGACCGCACTCTACGAGAAAGCCGAGTTCGTAGAGAAGTACTCCGAGGATCTCGGCAACGGCTGGTGGCTGGGTACGAACCGATCAGCGGACACAATTCGGCGCAACGTTGAAGTCGCGTGTCGGCTAGCCGAAGTGCGATTCGACTCGGAGTTGAAGCTCATCGAGGCCGAACACGGCTGGCGGAGAACCTGACCGGCCACTGTAGTCCTCTTTTCCTGAAGGCGCGCCACCACCACGGCAGAGCCACCGTCCACTTCGAACCGGAGGTGAGGTCGTCCAGGGCCCTCAGTACCGCGGCAACGACGGATCCATTTCCTCCGCCCACGCATCGATCCCACCGGCCAGGTTGTAGGCCTGCTGGAAGCCGCGGTCGCGGAGGATGTTCGTGGCTCTCGTCGACCGGGGCCCGTGATGGCAGTGGACGACCCAGAGGCGCGACGGATCGAGTTCGCCGACACGACCTTCGAGTTCGGCGACGGGGATCAGGGTCGAGCCCTGGATGCGGCAGATGGCGTACTCCTGCGGCCCACGGACATCGAGGATATGTACGTCGCGGCCGTCGTCGATCCAGGACTGGACCTGGGTGGGGGTCACGTCGATCAGCTCGTTCAGGGCCGGTTCCTCGGCGACGGCGGGGATGCCGCAGAACTGTTCGTAGTCGATGAGTTCGGTCTGCGTCGGGTTCTCCGAGCAGATCGGGCAGTCCGGGTTCTTGCGGAGCTTCAGCTCGCGGAAGCTCATGCGGAGCGCATCGAAGAGCACGAGACGGCCGATCAGCGGATCGCCCTGGCCGATGATCAGCTTGATGACCTCGTTGGCCTGCAGGCTGCCGATGATGCCGGGCAGCACGCCAAGCACGCCGCCTTCGGCGCATGAGGGGACGAGTCCCGGCGGCGGCGGCTCGGCGAACAGGCAGCGGTAGCAGGGGCCCTTGGCGCCCCAGAACACGGACACCTGGCCCTCGAAGCGGAAGATGGAGCCGTAGACGTTCGGCTTGCCAAGCAGGACGCAGGCGTCGTTGACGAGGTAGCGGGTCGGGAAGTTGTCCGTGCCGTCGACCACCAGGTCGTAGTCGGCGAAGATCTCGAGCGCGTTGCTCGAGTCGAGCATGACCGGATGCGGTACGAGTTCGATGTGCGGGTTCACCTCGCGCAGGCGCTCGACCGCGGCGTCGATCTTGGGGCGGCCGACATCGGCGTTGCTGTAGAGCAACTGGCGGTGCAGGTTCGACTCGTCGACGATGTCGAAGTCCACCAGGCCGAGGCGGCCGACTCCCGCGGCGGCGAGGTACATGCCGAGCGGCGAGCCGAGGCCGCCGGTACCGATCATCAGCACCTTGGCGGCCTTGAGCTTCAACTGCCCCTCGGAGCCGACCTCGGGCATGATGAGGTGCCGGCTGTAGCGGAGGATCTCCTCCGGGCTCAGCTCGGTCGCGGTCGCCTGGGCCGGGGCCGGCGGTTCAGCCACCGCGCCGCCGGCGATCGACGGGATGATCGCCAGCGTCGCGTCGCCGACAATCGCCGTCGCCTCGCGTTCCAGGTAGCGCACGTCCTCGTCGTTCAGGAACAGGTTGACGAAGCTCCGCAGTTTGCCGTCGTCACCGAACAGGTGGGGTCGGAGCCCTTCGTACCGGGTGACGAGCTCCTCCATCGCCTCGCCGACGGTCGCTCCGGCCACGGCAACCTCGGCCTGTTCATCGGCAAAGCCCCGCAGGGGCGTGGGGATCTGTATGAGTACGGTCATCGTCGGTCTCCGGCTTACCAGGTCGTGTTCGTGTAGCCGGACGCGGCCGGCTCGGGGCTGTGGATCGGTTCTTCGTCGAAGCGGGAGCGGTCGTCACTCAGCCGCCAACTGCGCTCGTCGCTGGCGCGGCCCCCGCGCACGGAGACGATCAGGTAACTGTAGCCCGGCCAGGCGTGGTCGCGGTCGAAGTCGCTGGGACGCGATGGATGATCGGGATGGGAGTGGTAGTAGCCGACCACATCCAGGCCATCCGCCCGCGCCTCCCGCTCGGTGCGCAGGATGACCTCGGGCGGGATCAGGTAGCGGTTGTGCCGGTTCTCGTCCTCACGCTCGTTCTCGGCGCCGACCAGCCGCACGACGCTGACCACGGCATCGCCGTTGTCGCCGGCCGCCGGCTCAGTGCGGCCGACCAGGATGCCGCAGCACTCTTCCGGGTAGGCGGCCTCGCCGTGGGCGCGGATGCGCGTCAGGTCGCTGGCGGAAAGCTCGATCATCAGTCTTCGTCCCAGAACGGCTCGGACAGGTACTTGTCCGCGCCGTCGCACAGGATGGTGACGACGACGGCGCGTTCCCCGGCCTGGGCCGCGCGCTCGGCGATCCGCCGGGCCGCCACGACGTTCGCGGCGGCCGAGATGCCGACCAGGAGACCGCTCCGACGGGCGAGCGCCTTGACCTCGGCGTACGCGTCCTCCGTGCTCACCGCGGTCTCCTCGTGGGCGATCCCCGAATCGTAGATCGCGGGCACCAAGGCGCTGGGCATGTGCTTCATCCCCTCGAGCCCGTGAAAGGGTCCGTCCGGCTGCATTGAGATGAGCCGGACCTCTGGCGCCCGCTCTGCCAGATACCTCGCGGTGCCGCAGAAGGTGCCGCTGGTGCCGAGACCCGCGACGAAGTGGGTCAGGCGGCCTTCGGTCTGCAACCAGATCTCCGGCCCCGTGGTTTCGAAGTGAGCCCGCCAGTTGGCGGGGTTGCTGTACTGATCGACGTAGCAGAAGTCGGCCGCCGATACCTCGATCATCCGATGCGCCTCGCGGATCGCACCGTCCGAGCCCTCCATCGGATCGGTGAGGACGAGCTCGGCGCCGAACGCGCCGAGAATGCGGCGCCGCTCGATCGAGGCGTTCTGCGGCAGGCACAGGGTGACGCCGACGTCCATCGCCGCGCCGATCATGGCGAGCGCAATGCCGGTGTTCCCCGAGGTCGCGTCCAGGATGCGGCGGCCGCCGTCGAGCTGGCCGCAGTCGCGCGCGGCCAGCATCATGTGACGCGCGGGACGATCCTTGACGGAACCGCCGGGGTTCGCCATCTCCGCCTTGGCCAGGAGTTCGGACCCGACTTCCCGCGCCGCCGGTCCGAGGACGTGGCAGAGATCGAGCAACGGCGTGTTGCCGATGCGGGTCAGCAGACGCCGGGCGGCGTCAGCCAGCCCTGCCGGAATCGGTGGGCCAGCCAACTGAGCGGCGGAAGCTGCGGCGAGAGGAGGTTCAACGATCATCCTGTGGGTACCCGGTTGCGGCTTCGGCAAGGCAGCGGAGCGGCGACCGCGAATTGTTGACCAGTCATGCCCTCTACGCAACCCACACCGCGCAGCACAAGTGCGCGCGCCCCGCAGATCGACGCTCCTACTTCGGCCTACTTCATCACTGATGCTGACGGTCGGAAGCTGCAGATAAGTCGTGGAGAACACGACTCACTTCGGCGAGCAGGCGTAGAGCAGCAGCAGGCGGAAGCTCGCGCTTCTCTTCCAGACGTCGATCCGGTGAGACGAACGTCAGAAGCACGTTGCCGGCATCCGTGCCGTCAACATAGACCTGCTGCGGTCCGATGACCGGATTGTCGGTGATGCGGTCGGCGGCATGCATGGCTCGCAGCAGGCGCTGTCCGCCCTGCTTCGCGTCGTCACCGGGACGCAGTTCGTCGTCAAACGTGTCTGCGATGCTGTAGTAGGTCCCTGCTATCGCGGCAAGGTTCTCCGCCCTCTCCACGTCGGGGGCCATGGCGGTCATTTCAGCGAACAGTTCGGCGGCGTCGGCGGCCTCAGCCACGGTGTCGTAGGCGAGATTGGCGGCTACGGCATTGAACTCCCGGCGCATCTTGGGGGCGTAGAGCGCCCGAAGAGTGTACTCCGCGCAGTACTTGGCGGCGGCAGCCGCGTTGAAGGGCGCGTTGCGCCCCTGGATGTCCTCGTCGAACGCCGGAGCCGCGGCGGCAAAGATGACCGACATCATCTTGAGGGCTTCGGCGTCCCGCTTGAGTTGGAGCCCTCGTTCAACGTCCTCCGGGCGTTGAGCGGCCACGGGCGTTGCCAGCGCCAGAAAGACGAGGGAAAGCAACAGCCACTTGAAGCGGATTCGCTGCCTTCCGTAGAATCCCGAAGCGGCGAACGAACGGGCGGCGGCTTCGCGGTAAGCAGGCTCCGATGGGAGGAACGCCATCCCGCTCCCTCGCCGTAAGGGCGACGTTCGGACACCATGAGCATGCTCCTTCCGAGAACGAGGACTCAATGTCGACCGCGTACGCTACCACCAAGTAGCTGCCAGTCGCGGCGGCAGCATCGCGGGAGGGCGTCCATTCCGGGGGAAGAGACCGCGCGCCGGGAATGGCGCCGGCCGTGACCAGGGCTGTCCGCCCTTGAAAGGGGAGGACGGCTTCCGCCCCGGCGGGCAGCCCTGTACCTCCCATGTGCCAAAAGAACTCCTCGGCGAGATCGTCCTCGAGAGACTATCGCTGTCGACCAGAATGCTCACATCTGGCAACCGGCGCGCTGCACGGCACCGTCTCAGCCGATACTCTTCCCCGCCATGAACGATGTCCCGAGGCGCGGCAACGACCGGGTGCCCCCCGGCCAGTACGTCACGAAGAAGTGGCCCGTGCTCTCGTGCGGCGATACGCCCGAGGTCGACACGGCCGCGTTCGGGCTCCGTCTGTTCGGCCGCGTGGAAGCCGAGCACACCTTCGACTGGCAGGCCCTCCAGGCCCTGCCGCGGCGCGAAGTCGTCGCCGACTTCCACTGCGTGACCCGCTTCTCGACCCTGGACAACCCCTGGTCCGGCTTCTCGAGCCGCGACGTGCTGGCGGCCGTCCAGCCGGCAGCGGACGCCACCCACGCGATGCTTCACTGCTACGGCGGCTACACGACGAACCTGCCTCTTGCCGACCTGCTCTCCGAGTACGCCCTGTTCGCCGACCGCCACGGCGAGGAACCCCTGGTAAAGCGGCTTGTACGCTCTCGCGCCGGACCATGGCGGTCCGCTGCGCCTCGTCGTGCCCCATCTCTACGCTTGGAAGAGCGCGAAGTGGGTCTCGGGCGTCGAGTTCCTGCGCGCCGACGCGCGAGGCTTCTGGGAGGAGAACGGCTACCACATCTACGGCGACCCGTGGGCGGAGCAACGGTTCTCGTCGCAGGAAACTCGGCAGGCCTGGCAGGTGCGCCGGGCCGTGCAGGGCTGAGAATTCGCGCTCGCCGCTTCGCGGCATCGAGCCTGATGCGGCAAACGCGGGCCAGAAGACCCGCGCCACGGTCCACGCACCCAGAGACCGGCCTGGAGCGGCGAGAGTCTCTACAGCAATCGAGTCGACTCAGTCGGTTTCCAGGAGCGCCGCGAGGGAGTCGCGGATGCGGTCCCGGTCGCCCGCGCTCTTGACGATCACGAGGACGGTGTCGTCGCCGGCGAGGGTGCCGGCGACTTCGGGCCAGTCGGTCTGGTCGAGGGCGACGGCGAGGGCGTTGGCGTGGCCGCTGCGGGTCTTGAGCACGATCAGCGCCTCGCCCTCGTCGAACCCGGTCACGAACTGGCGCAGGGCCCGCTCGATCTCGCGCCGGGGCGGGCTCGCGGCTTGCTCCGCCGGCGCGTAGCGCGAACCGCCGCCGGCCAGCGGCACCTTGACCAGGCCGAGACGGCGCACATCCCGCGACACGGTGGCCTGGGAGACGCGGATGCCCCGCCGGTCGAGCGCACGCACGAGTTCCTTGTGACTCGACACCGGCCGCTCGCCGATGATGTCGAGGATCGCGCCGCGCCGTATCGCCGGACTCACGCGCCGCCTCCCGGGATCGCCTCCGCCAGCAGTTCGCCGTCCAGGTGAGCGCGGTAGACCGGCGGCGGTTCCTGTGCCTCCAGCCACCGGCGTTCCTTCTCCAACCGCGCCGCGGCGAGTTCGATCTGCTCGGCGACCCGTTCCGGCGCCGGCCCGCCGTAGCTCCTGTGGGCGGCGAGCGAAGCCTCCGGGCGAAGCGCCGCCAAGAGTCCGTCAATGTCCTCGATCTCGGGAACGAGTTTCCGAAGCTCCGAGGCTGGCAGTTGCCACAACTCGACGTCCCGCTCCTCGGCGGCCCGAACCACGGCCCCGGTGCGCTCGTGGGCGCTGCGGAACGGCACGCCGGCGACGGCGAGATTGTCGGCCAGATCGGTGGCGGTGATGTAGGAACCCTCGAGCGCGGCCGCCATCGCTTCACGATCGAAATCCAGGCTCTCGCCAAGCACCCGGGCCACCCGAAGCGAGGCGCACACCGTGTCGAAGGCGTCGAACAGCGCCTCCTTGTCCTCCTGCAGGTCGCTGTTGTAGGTGAGCGGCAGGCCCTTGACCGTCACCAGCAGCGAGACGAGGTCGCCCACCGCGCGGCCCGACTTGCCGCGCAGAATCTCCGCCGGCTCCGGGTTCTTCTTCTGCGGCATGATGCTCGAACCCTTGGCGGCTCGGTCCTGCAGGCGGGCGAAACCGAACTCGCGGGATGTCCAGAGCACGACCTCCTCGGCCCAGCGCGAAAGGTGCACCATGGTCAGCGCGCAGGCGAAGAGCGCCTCGGCTGCGTAGTCGCGGTCCGCCACCGCCCACATGGTGTTCGGGTACGGAGCCTCCATGCCGAGCAGGTCGGCGCTGCGTCGGGGGTCGATCCGGTGCGGCGACCCGGCCATCGCGCCCGCGCCCAGGGGGCAGAGTCCCGCCGTCCGGTGCGCCCGCCGCAGCCGCCCGGCGTCGGCCAGAACGGACCACGCGTGGGCCAGCAGATGCTGCGCCAGGCTGGTCGGCTGGGCGCGCTGCAGGTGGGTGTACCCCGGTAGCGCAGTATCGATGTGTTGCCGCGCTTGGTCGATGAGGGCGCCGGCGAAGCCCACGGCCGCGTCGACCGCGCGCTCGACCTCGGACCGTTGCCACAGCCGCAACGCCACCGCGGTCTGGTCGTTCCGGCTGCGCGCGGTGTGCAGGCGCCGGCCGGCGTCGCCGATCTTCTCGGTGAGCTGCCGTTCGATCCAGGTGTGAACATCTTCGTCCCCGCCGCCGACCTCGAGCTCCCCCGCCTCGACCCGCCGCAGCAGCGAACTGAGACCTTCGAGGATCGCGCGAGACGATTCGCGGTCGATCACTCCGGTCTCGAACAGCATGCGGGCGTGGGCCAGACACCCCACCAGATCCGCAGCCGCGAGCCGGTGGTCGAACGGCAGCGACCGCGTGTAGGCGTCAATTGCCGGATCGACCTCCGATTCGAAGGCGCCGCCCCACAAGCGGGGCGTAGCGGACCGACCCGCCCTTCCTCCCGGGTCTCGCGCGCTCAAGCCGCGGATCCCTCCAGCGCGTGGCCGAGGATTCCGACCGCGCGCTCGATCTCCGTGTCGTGGACGACGAGGGGCGGCAGCATGCGGATGCTGTGCGGCCGCGGCGCGTTGACGATCAGGCCGTTCTCCAGGCAGCGGTTCACGACGTCGGGCGCCTCCGGCGTGCACTCGATGGCGGTCATCAGCCCCTGGCCGCGGACCTCGGTGACCAGGCCGCCGGCGCCGAGTTGTCCGAGCAGCGCGCGCAGGTACTCGCCCGCCCGGGTCACGCGCTCGAGGAAGCCCGGATCGAGCACCGTCTCGAGCACAGCCGTCACCGCCGCGCAAGCCAGGGGGTTGCCACCGAAGGTGGTTCCGTGGGTGCCGGGCACGAGCGCCGCCGCGACCCCTTCCCGCGCCAGGACCGCGCCCACCGGGACGCCGCCGCCCAACCCCTTGGCCAGGGTGATCGCATCCGGTTCAAGCCCGTAGTGCTGGAAGCCGAAGGCGCTGCCGAGACGCCCGATCCCCGTCTGCACCTCGTCGAGAACGAACAGGGCGCCCCGCTCGCGGCAGAGAGCCTGCAAAGCCTCAAGGTAGCCCGCCGGCGGTTCGATCACGCCGGCCTCGCCCTGAATGGCCTCGATGAGCACCGCGCAGGTCGACTCGTCGATCTCGGCCGCGGCCGCTTCCAGGTCGCCGAACGGCACGCCGGCGAAGCCCCCGGGCAGCGGCTTGAAGCCGACCTGGTAGGCGGGTGTGCCGGTCGCCGCAAGCGCGCCGAGGGTGCGGCCGTGAAAGCCGCCCTCGGCGGTCACGATGCGGTGACGCTCGCCCGAACCGTCACGGTCGTAGGCGTGGCGCCGCACCAGCTTGATCGCCGCCTCGACCGCCTCCGCGCCGCTGTTGCAGAAGAAGGCCCGATCCAGGACGCCCCCTGTGGCCTCCACCAGCATCCGGCCCGCCCGTTCCTGCTCCGGAATCCGGTACAGGTTCGACACATGCAGGTAGCGCCCCGCCTGGCGTCTGATCGCGTCGGTCAGCACGGGGTGGTTGTGGCCCAGCGAAGAGACCGCGATGCCGCCCAGGAAGTCGAGATACTCGCGACCCCCCTGATCCCAGAGGAGCACGCCGTCGCCGTGGCTGAACGCCACCGGCGCCCGTTTGTAGTTCGCGAACAGGCTGTCCTCGCTCATGCTTCAGTCACTCCACGGGTTCCGCAGGTTGTTTGATCATCGTGCCGATTCCGCCCTCGGTGAACAGCTCCACCAGGAGCCCGTGCGGCTCGCTCGCGGCGAGGATGTGGGCGCTTGTGACCCCGGCCTCGAGCGCACTCAGGCAGGCCCGCACCTTGGGCACCATGCCGGCCGACACGACGCCGGAGTCGATCAACTCTTCCGCCTGCGCGGGCGTCAACCGCGAGCGGAACTGGCCGTTGTCGCTGATGCCGCGCACGTCGGTCAGGAGCAGGAGCTTCTCCGCCGCCACTTCCGCGGCGAGCGCCGCGGCGGCGGTATCGGCGTTGATGTTGTACGTCTCGCCGCCCGGCCCGACGCCGAGCGAACCGATCACCGGCACGTAGCCGGAGTTCGTCAGCTGATCGAGCAGGGAGGTATCGACCTTCTCGATCTCGCCGACGAAGCCCAGCTCGTCCGACCGCGGATGGGGTCGCACGCGCAGGAGGTCGCCGTCCTTGCCGGTCAGCCCGACGGCGCGGCCGCCGGCGCGCTGGATCATCCCCACCAGGCGCTTGTTCACCGACCCGCCAAGCACCATCTCGACCACCCGCATCGTGTCCCTGTCGGTAACGCGCAGGCCGTCGACGAAGCGCGGCTCGATCCCCATGACCTGGAGCGTCTTTGTGATCTCGGCGCCGCCGCCGTGGACCAGCACCGGCCGCAGGCCGGCGCTCCCGAGCAGCACGATGTCCTCGATCAGCGAGCCGAACTTCTCGCCGGCCATGGCGCGGCCGCCGTACTTGATCACCACCCGCTTGCCACGCCACGCCGACGCGTACCGCAGTGCAGCCGCCATCTCCAGGCCCAGATCACGTTCCGTTCTCATCGCCCCGCCCTCAACTGATGTAGCTGCGTTTCATGCGATGTGGCTCGGTTCACTTGAAGTCACTGGGGTTCATGAGATAGCTGCGTTGCATGCGATGTGGCCCGGTTCACTTGAAGTCACCGGGGTTCATGAGATGTAGCTCGAGTTGATCTGGATGTAGCCCTCGGACAGATCGCAGGTCCAGACCGTCCACCGGCCGGAACCGAGCCCGAGATCGACGTGGAGCACGGAGTGGTCCGCCAGCATCGCCTGCGCCAGCGGCTCGAGATCTTCGGTGACGCCGAGGCCGCCGCGCACGACCTCGACCCGTTCGCCCGCCCCGGACACCGCGATCGCGATCCGCTGCTCGACGATGTCGACGCCCGAACGGCCGATCGCCCCCATGAACCGGCCCCAGTTCGGCTGGCCCGTTCGATACGCCGTCTTGACCAGGGGCGAGTTGGCGATCGTCGTCGCCACCTGCCGCGCCGCGGCGTCGGTGCGCGCGCCGCCGACGCGGACCTCGATCACCCGGTTCGCTCCCTCGCCGTCGGCGATCAGGGCGACCGCGAGGCGCCCCAGCAGACGCTCGAGTGCGTCGGTGAAGCGCACGAGGTCCTTCCCCGAGGCCGCCTCGACACCGGCGGCGCCGTTGGCAAGAAGCAGGATGCTGTCGTTCGTGCTCGTGTCGCCGTCGACGGAGACGCTGTTGAAGGTCGGCTCAACCGCTCTCCGCAGCGCGAGGTCGAGCGCCGCCGGCGCCACCTTCGCGTCCGTGGTGACGAAGGCCAGGGTGGTCGCCATGTCCGGCGCCATCATGCCGGCGCCCTTGGCGATGCCGCCGATGGTCACTTCGCCGCCCGCGAGTTCCACCCTCAGGGCGTCGATCTTCGGCCGCGTGTCCGTGGTCAGGATGGCCTCTGCCGCCTGTCGGCCGCCGTCCCGGCCGAGTTCGGCAGCAGCGAGATCGATGCCGGCGAGCACCGTGGGCATCGGCAGGAGAACGCCGATCACGCCGGTCGAAGCCACGAGGACGTGTTCTGAGTCGATCTCGAGCGCCGCCCCGGCGCACGCGGCCATGGCCCAGGTATCGGCCAGACCCGATTCACCCGTACAGGCGTTCGCGTTGCCGCTGTTGGCAACGATCGCCCGGGCCCGGCCCCCGGCCGCCACCTCGCGGCAGTAGAGCACCGGCGCGGCCTGCACCTGGTTGCGCGTGAACACGCCCGCCATCGCCGCCGGTTCAGCGGCCGTCGAGGCGAGGATCGCCAGATCCAGTTTCTCCTCCTTCAGGCCGCAGTGGATGCCTGAGGCAACGAAGCCCCGCGGGGCGGTGACGCCGCAGCTCATGGGAACACCGGAGCGGCCAAGAGACCGGTTGTTTCGGGCAAGCCGAAGAGGACATTCATGTTCTGCACCGCCTGTCCGGCGGCCCCCTTGACCAGGTTGTCAATGGCCGAGAACACGACCGCGAGCCCCCGTTCCCGGTCGACTCGGAGCGCGAGGTCGCAGTAGTTGGAGCCCAGGGTCGCCTTCGTCTGCGGCAGAACCGGGCCCGTCAGCACCCGCACGAAGGGCTCGTCGGCGTAGCGATCGAGGAACACCGCCTCGAGTTCCTCCCGGCTCGGCGCCTCGGACATCGGCACGTAGCAGGCGGCGAGGATGCCCCGCGTCATCGGGGCGAGATGCGGCGAGAAGAAAACCTGGGCGCCGGCGCCGCCTCCAGCCGCCAGCTCCTGCTCGATCTCCGGCTGGTGGCGATGAACTCCCGAGCCATAGGGCTTGAAGTTCTCGTTCAACTCCGAGTACTGGTAGCCGTCCCCCGGGTTCCTCCCCGCGCCCGAGACGCCGGACTTCGCGTCGATCACGATGGCGCCGGTCACCCGGTCGCCGAAGTGTTCGAGTACCGGCTTGAGCGCCATCGACGACGCGGTCGGGTAGCAGCCCGGATTGGCGACCAGGCGCGCGCCCGCCACCGCGTCACGACGCCACTCGGTGAGCCCGTAGACGGCTTCCGCCAGCAGGTCCGTCGCCGTGTGTTCGCCGCCGTACCAGCGCCGGTAGGCGGCCGGATCCCGCAGCCGGAAGTCGGCGCCGAGATCGACCACCCGGGCGCCCGCGTCGAGCAGCCGTGACGCAGCCGCCAGCGCCTCGCCGTGCGGCAGGGCCAGGAACACGACATCGGCATCCGAGCCGAGGCGATCCCAGTCGGTCGGGGCGAGGTCGCCGTCCGCTACGCCGCCTAGATGCGGGAAAACTGCCTCAACCGGCTGGCCGGCGCGGCGGCCCGCCGCGAGCGCACCGAGTTCCACGTCCGGGTGGTCGTGCAACCACCGGACAAGTTCCGCCCCGCTGTAGCCGGACACCCCGGCGATCGCAGCCCGAATCACAAGGCGGCGAATAATACACCACCGCCGCGCACGATTATTCGCGCGGCGATGTCCTCACCGTGACCTTGCGCCCTAGCCCGCATATTTCACCGATGACCTACTACGGCCCTCGGTGAAATATGCGGCCTAGAACGACCAGGTGAGGAACGAGAACGGAACGGCGAGGACCGAGACGACGAGCAGCACGAGAGCGACCAGCACTTCCCCGGGGCTCTCCGGCTTGTCCGGGCTGTAGAGACTCGCCAGCAGGTAGCCGCCCGCCAGACCGCCGAGGTGAGCCCAGTTGTCGATCCCCGGAAGCAACAGTCCGAACAGGACCAGCGGAATGGCCATGCCCAGCACCTGCCTCAGGAACATGCGGCTGCCGGTCCTCCGCGAGTAGCAGAGCAGCGCCCCCAACCAACCGAACACCGCCGCGGAAGCGCCCAGGGTCACACCGCGATGCGTCAGCGGCACCCACGGGGCGAAGACCGGCAGGGCGCTGGTGACCAGGAAACCCAACGCCGACGAGACCAGGTAGATGATCGCCGCCCGCCCGGTGCCGTAGAGCCGCGCCATGGCCGGACCGAGCTGATGCACCCAGTACATGTTGAAGCCGATGTGCAACAGGCCGCCGTGCAGCCAGCCGGCGCTCAAGATCGTCCACCAGCGGCCGAACTCGAAGACGATGGGCGCCCCGCTCGCCCCGAGCCGGATAGCGACCTCGAAGTCGGGGGAGAGAAAGCCGAAGCCCAACCGGGTGCCGACCCGGCCCGGCGCCATCGCCAAGCTGAGCACGAAGATCACCACGCAGATGCCGATCACCACGGTCGAGAACGCGGCCTCGTTGCCGATTCGCTGCAGCACGCGGGAGAAACCGAACAGGCTGGGCCGGGCGCGGCCGCAGTTCCAGCAACGCTCATCCTGAACGCCGACCAACCGGCCGCAGCCGGGGCACACGACGGAGCCTGTCTGCTGGCGCTCGAACATCAGAAGGGGATGTCGTCGTCCTGATCGCCGGCCGGCGTCTCGAAGCCGGAAGCCTCCTGGGGATCGGCCGCCGCGTCGCCGGAATCAGCCGCCTCCTCCTCGATCGCTTCGACAATCTGCTGAACCTCGACCTCGGCCCGCCGGATCTTCTTCCGGCAGATCTCGAGCAATAGAGCGGCGCGCCCCAACTCCCTGCCCAGTTGGTCGATGTCGATCTCGTCGCCCTCGATGCGCCGGAGCACGCTCTCGAGCTCCTCCATCGCCTGACTGAAACTCAGTTCGCCCTTGCCGGCGGCACCCTCTGCGCTCATTTCCGCTCCTCCGTGCCCAGCACCCTGCTGCGGATCGTGCCGCCCGAGACCTGGGTCCGCAACTCGGCATCTGCCGCTACGTCGTCGACCCTTCGCACCAGACTGCCGTCTACCCGCCGGGTCAGACTGAAACCACGCGCGAGCGTCCGCTCCGGCGAGAGTTGATCACACAGGCGCCCGTGAGCCTCCATCTGCTCCGCCGCCCGGCGAACGGGCAGGAACGCGCCCCGCAGCAGCCGCGTCCGGCGTTCCCGCTCCTGCTTCCTGGCGTCGGTCAGGAGTCTCCGACTCGGGCCGGGTAGCCGCGCCGCCGCCGAGCGCAGGCGCTCTCCGACACGGACCACTGCCGTCTCGGCGCGTCGTCCCAGTGTTCGTCCCGTGTCGAGGACCGACCGCTCCGCGGCGGACAGCGTCCGCTCGGCCGACCGCGCCAGATCGCGCTCCAGCGCACGGCAGTGAGCGGCAGCCTCGCCGACGCGGCCGACGAAAGTTCCGGCCGCCTCCGTGGGCGTCTTGCAGGTCGTGTGCGCGACCATGTCCGAAATCGACACGTCGATCTGGTGGCCGACACCGCAGATCACGGGTACCGGCGATTCGGCGACCGCGCGCGCCACAGAGCGACTGTCGAACGTCGCCAGGTCGGCCCGCGAGCCGCCGCCGCGGATCAGGGCGATCGCGTCGAGCCGGCGCCCGCCGCGCACGAACGCGCTCAGCAACTCGAAGGCGCGGCGAATCTCCGCCTCGGCCGTAGCGCCCTGGACCGCCGAGTGGACCAAGAACACCCGAAAACCGAACCCGGAGTTCCGGAGCGTGTCGAGGAAGTCGTGGTAGGCCGCGCTCCCCTCCGAGGTCACCAGGCCGATGTAGAGCGGCACCGCCGCCAGCGGCAACCGCTTGTTCAGTTCAAGCAACCCGGCCGCCTCGAGCGCACGGAGGGTCTCGCGACGCCGCTTCTCCAGCGCGCCGAGCGAGAACAGGGGGTCGACGTTGGCGACCACGAACTGGAACCTGCCTCCGCCGGGCCAGAAGTCGGGCCGGCCGACACAGCGCAGGACGACACCCTCCTCCAGTTCGAGGCCCGCCTCCCGCAGCGCCGCCTCGACGCGGGGCCGGTCGTCTGCCCAGACCACGCAGTCCAGCTTGGCCTGGACGCGGTCTCCCCGCCCCTTCTCGATCAGCTCGAAGTAGAGCTGACCCCGAGCGGCCGTTCGGAGTCTCTGAACCTCGCCGGCGATCCACACCGACGGATAGGCGTCGCCGAGAAGACCCTTCATCTCCCACGCGAACTGGGAGACGGTGTAGGTGCCGGCCGGGAGTTCGGAACTCAGTGAAAGCCCTTGAGTTCGAGCACCGACTCCATGGGAATCGCTTCGGCCCACTCCAGAGCGTTCTTGTCGCCGATCGTGAGCTTGTCCAGGAACTGTCGCGCCTCGTCGCGGTGTGTGAACAGCCGCCAGATGAAGGTGTGGCCGGCCGGCGCGGTGAAGTAGGTGTAGTTCCGCATCCCCTCGCTCAGGTCGAAGCCGAGGTCCGATTCGCCGTTGACGCCGACGCAGGCCATTGCGATCGCCCGGTATGCGAGTGCGAGCGCCTTGAGCGGTTCCTCGAAGTCGGACAACTCCTCGCGCGACAGCGGCGAGTGGTACAGGGCCACCCGAGAACCGTCCTCCTCGGCGAGCACGTTGTACGGCACGTCCGCTCGGTCGAGGGCGTCCCGCGTCTCGCTGGTCATCACGAAGACGTCGTCCGTGTCCTCGACCTTGTACGCGATCGCGAAGGTTTCCGAATCCAGACCGGCGAACGACTCGGCGAGGATGCCCTCATCCTCGATCGTGAAGTAGTAGAGGCGCGAGATCATCCGACGGGTAGCCATGGGTGTTCAACTCCTGGGTCGACCGGAAGCGGCCGAGCGGCCGGAATCCTACCGGATTCGCGGCCCCGCCGGAGGGTTCCTGAAGCCGTTCGGACGCAGGGGATCGGTCAGGGCTTCGAACGCTCCTCAAGAAAGCGGTCGAACTGTTCCCGCTCCTCCGGCGTCACATCTTCCAGGCCGATCAGGTACTCGCCACCGGCCTCCGGCAGCGGCGCCTGGATCAGGGTGACGGCGCGCTCGATCGCGTCGCAGTCGAGGCTGACCAACACCAGCGCCATCTGCCTGCACACAGTGAAGAGCTGCGTGCCCAACTCGCTCTCGATCCTCACCTGGGCCGTTTCCGGCATCCGCTCGGTCGTGATCCAGTAACCCTCCTCGGCCCGTCGCACCGTGATTGCACCCTCCAGGTAGAGGGTCTGGCGCGGAACGGTCAGTTCCTGGCTCAGCCGGCTCTCCAGGCTGCCGATGGTGACATCCGCGTCGATGCGGCCCGAACCGGCTATCTCCAGTTCGAGCGCGGTTTCGAACACGCCGTCGTGAGCCGGGGTGAGCGTCGCCGCGTGGTGAGTCACGGTCAGGGAGTGCTCGGGAGAACGCAGCATGACCTCGGCGGGGCCGATGCGCACCGGAACCAGGTCGTCGATCAGGCGCTCGTAGACCCGGTTGAGGCGCTCGAAGGACACCACGCGGGTTCCGGGCTCTTCCTGAGCCGCAGCCGGCACGGACAGGAGCAGCAGCGCCAGCACCGCCGGCGGCAGCACCGGCAGCCGGGCTCTCATGGGTAGTAGCCGCTGATCGTCCGCGCCTTGAACCGGCCCTTGACCTTCACCTCGACCTGGCGGTACTCGTCACCGCCTCCGGCCCGGTTCGAGTTGTACGCCAGCAGGTACTGCGAGCGCAACTCGCGCTCGATCTCGTCGTACACCGGCGCCAGATCCTCGGCCTTCGAGATGAAGAACGACCTGCCGCCGGTGACCTTGGCCAGGCCGCTCAGCTTGTTGCGCAGGATCATCTGGGTGCGGCCGATGCCCAGCCCGATCGTGTAGATCGCGACCGCCGAGCGTCGCGCGTAATCCTCGACGTCAGGAAACGACACCGTGCTCGCCGTGTCTTCGCCGTCGGAAAGCAGGACCAGAGCGCGCCGGCCTCTGACCCCCCGGAAGTAGTAGAGGCTGGTGATCAGCGCATCGTGCAGCGCGGTGTTGCCGGCGGCGCGCAGGTTCTCGATCGAGGACGCGACCGCTCTGACGTCGGAAGTCCGGCCGATCAGCAGTGCCGGACGGGAGGCGAAGGCGACCGCGAAGGAACGGTCGCGCGGCGTGATCAGGTTGGCCAGAAACTGCGACGCCGTCCGGCGCGCCTCGCCGAGGGTCGTTTCCATCGACCCCGAAGTATCGATCACGACGCCCAGGGTGAGCGGCAGATCCTCGACCAATTCGAACTTCGCGAGCTCCTGCCGGCGCTTGTCCTCCAGGACGGTGAAATCGCTCTCGGCAAGGGTCGTCACCGGCCGGTTCGCACTGTCGACCACCGTCGTGTAGAGCTCGACCAGGTCGACGTCGACCGTGTCCGTGAACTCGGGAGCGTTCAGGAAGCGCACGTCCTCCGCGCGGCTGCCATCGTCCAGCGTGGCGGCGACGGTGAGGTACACGAGCTCCTGATCGCCGGCTGCGGGCACATCGATCTCGGCACGCCACGGCGGTCTGCGCAGCACCGTCTGAACCTCTTCTCCGACCCGGAACTCGACCTCCTGAACCACGCGCTCCTCGGGCACGATGACCGTGGCGGCGGCATCCACCTTGCCCGTCACCCGAACACCCCGCCGCGGTTCGTTGATCAGCACCCGCAACTCGCCGCGCTGCTGGTTCAGCACCAGTTCGTCCGCACCCACGACTTCGCCGT
Source organism: Candidatus Multivorans sp. (assembly GCA_965222875.1). GTDB lineage: Bacteria > Acidobacteriota > Thermoanaerobaculia > Multivoradales > Multivoraceae > Multivorans. The sequence goes on from CBDCVC010000002.1 coordinate 890,991, forward strand.
TCTCGTCGAGCCCCTCGACCCGAACCACCTGCTCGGCCGGGTACTTCGCCAGCCGCACCTCGGCGGTGAACGGGGGCCGGCGGCGCGTGACCTGGAGCACGCCGTCGACGAAGAACCGCATCGCTGTGATCTCGCTCCCGGTCACCAGGGTCTCTGCCCGCCACAACCCGAGCACCACCTCGCTTTCGGGCGGCACCAGGACCACGCCGCTGTCCGCATCGAGCGTTGTCTCCGGCAGGTCCGCCACCAACTGCTCCGCCGCCAGGATGAGGCGGCGGCGGTCCTCCGAACTCGCCGGCTCCGTCTGCGGCGCCAGCGGCACCTCGACCGGCACCGCCCCGAAGGCCACGGCGCCGCCGATCTCGTCCCGCACCAGGAACCTCACCAGGACAACCGAACCGGGACGCAGCAAGTGCTCCATCGGCAGCGCCAGCGACCGGTCCTCCGGCGGCGTGCCCGAGAGGAAGCGCACCCGGAAGGCATCGAAGATCCGGCCCGGCTGCTCGACCACGCCTTCCACGTTGATCCGGACCTGCTCTCTGCCGTCGTCGTCCACGAAGGGCTCGTACGCCGCGCCCGGCGGCAGCGAGAAGAGGATCCTGGTCAGGATGCGCTGGCCGCTCCGCGCCGGGAAGGTGACGATCGGATCCTCGATCTCCAGTGCGGGCGGCGCCGCCACCTGGTCGGCCGCGGCCGCCACGGCCCAGGCATCCAGATCCTGCGGGGGCCGCAACCACGCCTGGAGGCGAGCGGTCGACGGACGTTGCCGCCGGAAGTCGAACAGGCCCCAGACGCCTGTGGCCCGGTCGACCCGTCGCGCCTCCTCGCAGACCTGCAGGTCGAAACGGCGGGCTCGCAGGAGGCCCCGAAGCTCTTCGTACTGCTCGAGCCAGTACTCCATCTCGGGCATGTACAGAACCCGCTTCGAGTACTCGGGCAACCAGAGCTGGAACGCCTCGTTCGGCTTGGGCTGGAAGAGGACCAGGTTCTCGTGCTCGCCCTCCTCCGGCCCGTAACGCCAGATCTCAAGCGGCCGGAAAGTCTGATCGCAGTCGACCGGCTCGATGTCGTCCGGCGCCCCGTGCAGGAACAGTAACTGCGCGCGGACATCGAAGAACGGCGCACCCGTCTGACGGATCCGCCGCCGACGCTGCTCGATGCCCTCGGCTAGCTGGGCGCGGTTCAGGAAGGTCCCGATGTACTCGCGCCGGGACGCCGGGTTGAGGTTCTGGACCCGGTGCAACTCAGCCGGCGCCAGCAGGTACTGGGGTCCGTCGAGAAAGAACTCCCGCGCCGCGTCGCTCCACTCGGAGAGCCGCCAACCCACGTCCTGAGCGACCACCGTCGCCGGCACGAGGCAGGCGGCAACCAGAAGCAGCCGGCGGATCCGCGCCCCGATTCCTCCCGGCTTCACCACGACATCCGGTACAGCATCCAGTACACGACGACCCCGGTCACCGACACGTAGAGCCAGATCGGCAGCGTGACGCGGGCGATCTTCTTGTGCCGGTCGTACCTGCCGTGAAGGCCCCGGAAGACCGTGATCAGCGCCAGCGGCGGCACCGCCGCGGCCAGCACCGTGTGCGTCAGGAGGATGCCGAGATAGACGGTCCGCACGGTCCCCTCGCCCTCGAAGTGAACCGAACCGACCTGGTAGTGGTAGTAGAGATAGGAGACCAGGAACGCCGCCGAACACCCCAGCGCCGCCAGCATGACCTGCTTGTGCCGCTCGCGGTGACCGCGCCGGATCAGGACGTAGCCGGTGACGAGCAGCAGCGCCGCGGCGGCGTTCAGGATGGCGTTGAGGGTCGGCAGGTGCATTGGCCATGAGCTTAGCCGGGTTGAATGCAGGGATTGTGCAGGGTTGACAAGGGCCGGATCCGTCCGTAGCGTTTGTCGCTTAGACACGACAGAATACATCGACGTGATCGTCGTCCCCCAAAGATACGACCCATGCCTCCTACACCCCCAGCAGCGACGCCCGAACACCCTGGAACCTACGTCCAGCGCGAAGTTCTTCCCGAGGGGATGACCGTCACCGAGGCCGCCCAGAAACTGGGCATCGGCCGCCCCGCCCTCTCCCGTTTCCTGAACGGCAGGTCGAGCCTCTCACTCAAGATGGCGCAGCGACTTGAACGGGAGTTCGGCGTCGACCCGACGATCCTCCACGAAATGCAAGCCCGCTTCGACGACCACCAGTCGCGTCAAAACAGGGTGGCGCTGGCCCCGCAGCGGCCAGCACCTTCCATCGCGACGATCAAGGCCGAAGCAATCAGCCATTGGGCTAAGCAACTGCACGCTCGGCAGGAGTTGCCCGTGCTTCTCAGAAGACTGGTGCACTCGACGGCCAGCGGGGTCAAGCGGGCCGACTTCCCCGCCTACGATCAGGCAGAACGGAAGGGCTGGGACGGCCGAGTCGAAGCGACGGCTTCGACACCGTGGGTTCCCGACGGAGCATCTCGATGGGAACTGAGCTGCAACCAGAATCCAGGCAGCAAGGCCAATCAAGACTTCAAAGGTCGCCTCAGGTCGACGGAAAAGGTGGACCGCCGGCGGCGAACATTCGTGTTCGCTACGCCGCACCCGTGGCCCGGCAAGACCGAATGGGAGAACAAGAAACGACGCCTTGGCGAATGGCAGGACGTGCGCGCGTACGACGCATCCGATCTGGAGCAATGGCTCGAAACCTCGCCCGCAACCCAGGTCTGGTTCGCGGAGCGCCTTGGGTGTCCCGTCGAGGGATTCAAGTCTCTGGACCGCTTCTGGCACGAGTGGGCCGCCGGGGCCGACCCGCCTCTGTCGCCTGCCCTCTTCGCCGAGGCGGTCGAAAAGCACTCAGACGCGTTCCTTGGCTGGCTGCAAGAGAACCCCACCCGGCCGTTCACCGTCGCTGCCGATTCCCGGGATGAGGCCATCGCCTTCGTGGCCTGCCTCCTAAAGGCTGAAGGCCCGCGGGCGGAGCGCCCGTTGGACCAAGCGGTCGTCTTCTACGGAACTGACGCAGTTCAACGCCTGGGCGCGTTCATAGATCCCGTCTCTCTTGAGTCCGCGGAGGACAATCCACCGAACCGATTGCTGGCAGTCGCACGCAGCCCCGATGTCGAACGGAGTCTCTCGGCGTGGCGACAAGTCTGGCACTGCGTAGCAATCGAGCACTCCAACGCCGTAGGCCTGATCGACCAGCAGCGAGACGTTGAACTCGGCCTCCTGACTCCGGCCGAGTTCGGGAAGGCTCTCGCCGCGATGAACGTCTCCGGGTCCAGAGTCGATCAACTGGCGCTGGACACGGCCCGCTCCCCAACCATCCTTCGCCGAAGACTCTCAACCACGCCGGAAAACCAGCGGGCGGGCTGGACCCGGAGTTCCCAGAATCTCGACGCAGCGGTCGTGCCAGCCCTGGTCGGCGCTTGGAACAAGGGGTGCGAAGCAGACCGGGAGGCACTCGGCCTCGTTGCGGGAACCGAGTACGAGCATGTCGAAAAGGCTGTTGCCCGACTGCAGAACCTGGACGATGCACCCATCTGGTCGATCGGCCAGTACCGTGGCGTGTGCTCCCGGATTGACGCCCTTTTCTCGGTTGCTCCGGCCGCAACACCGAAGGACCTGGACGACTTCTTCGCCGTTGCCGAGCGCGTCCTCTCCGAGCGGGACCCAGCACTCGATCTACCCCCCGAAGACCGCTGGATGGCCGCCGTGCACAACAAGGTGCGGAAGCACTCAACGGCTCTTCGAAACGGCGTGAGAGACACCCTGATCCTCTTGGCCGAGTACGGAGAGCGCTTGTTCGACAATCGACTGGGCGGCGACAGCGAACGAAGAGTGGAGCTGCTTGTGCGCCGCATCCTTGCACCACTGTCGCTGGAGACGCTTCTGTCCCACAGGGCGGACCTTTCGGGATACGCGGAAGCGGCGCCCGATACGTTTCTCGATCTGCTGGAGGAAGATCCCGGCCGCTCCGCGGCCTTCGAGTTTCTCAAGCCCATTGGCCGCGACGGGATCTGGCAGGACTGCCCCCGAACCGACCTGCTGTGGGCGCTTGAGCGTCTCGCTTGGTTTCCGAACAGGCTCACCCGGGTCGCCAGCGTCCTTGCTCAGTTGTCCGAGCAGAGAATCTCCGACCGCCAGATGAACACTACCATTCGTTCCCTCTTCTCTCTTTTCCGAGCGTGGATGCCGCAGACGGCGGCGCCGCTTGACGAACGGCTCGGGACCATCAAGCACATCGCCAAGAAGTGGCCCTGCGTGAGCTGGCGTATCTACCTTGGGCTACTGCCGAGCCGCCACGATTGGTTGGTGCCGAATCCTGCGCCGAAATGGCGAGGCGACAAGTCCTCAGCAGGGGAGGCAGCGCTCCGGCGCGACGTCTCTGTGGCCGTCACCGCCGCCCGCGAGGTGCTTCTGAACTGGACGCCGCAGGACGAGAGAAAGCTGGGCGAACTGGTGGACCACCTTGAGTCGTTCCCAGTAAGCGCCCAGACGAGGATCTGGGACTTGGTCGACGATTGGACCGTGAATGCAACGGACGACGCGAGAACGGTCGTGCAAGACCGCATACGGAGGCACTATCCGGCCCTCGACGACGAGCGTGCGAGAGACGCCCTGAAGCGTCTGACTCCGGCGGATCCCGTCCCCCGCAACCAGTGGCTGTTCACTTCGCGAAACCCCAAACTAGAGGAGGTAGATGAAGACCTCGACTACTCGGAGCGCCGCGAGCGAGTTCGGCGCCGCCGCATTGCGGGCCTCCGAGAAATTCTGGATGACCAAGGACTGGCCGGGCTCCTTCGTCTTGTGGCGACTTGTGAGGCGCCGCATCTGGTCGGCTACCTCCTCATCGGCATTCTCGATGCTACGGACATCGAAGAGCTTGCTGACCATCTCCTGGCGGGCCGAGACACGGCCTGCGAACCGTACAGGGAGTGTCTGAGAGGACTCTTGTCGACCGCGGATCCTGCTACCTGCGAAGCGCTCGTTCAGCGCCATCGCCGCAGAGGCGATGACTCGGGACGACTGGGTCTGCTTCTCGCGATGCCGCCTCGGAGCGAGACGTGGCGGCTGGTCGACATGGAGGACGAGCCGTTCCGCAGATCCTACTGGCAGCAAGTAGAACCTACCCGCCACGCAACCAGCCCCGACGAGTTGAACGAGTTGATCGACAGGCTGATCGAGGCCAAGAGACCCGCCGTCGCTTTCGGCGCGGTAACGCACCGACTGCCGGATATCGAGACACAGCGCATCCTGCATCTGTTTCGGGCGCTGACGAGGTACGGCGGCGATCCCCAGCCAAGCGGCCACAGGCTCGGCCGGACCCTTGAGCACCTGGCAAGTCGCGCCGACGTCAAGGTGTCGGAACTTGCTGAGATCGAGTTCGCGTTCTTGCGGCTCCTTCGCCACACGAGACACGGCTGTCCCAATCTCCAGAGGCAGCTCCTCGAGTCGCCCAGCCTCTTCACCCAGTTGGTCGCGCTCGGCTTCCGCCCCGAGAACAAGGGCGAGGATCGATCTCCGTGGATCGTGGAGGATCCAGAGCAACGAGCCGCAGTGGGAACGGGCGCGGCCGAACTCCTGCGGGACGTCGATGTCCTTCCAGGCAGCCGCGGCAGCGAAGTAGACGTGGAGGAACTCAAGGCGTGGTTGGCCGATGCCCGAAGCCAGTGTGCGGATCTCGACCGTCAGGCTGTTGCGGACAGCGTGATTGGCGAGTGGCTGGGGCGAGCCTCCGCCCAGGACGGCGTCGCGCGGCCCGGGAACGAGGTGGCCGAAGTCATCGAGTGGCTCGCCTCGGACACCGTGGACAGGGGCTTTGGCATAGGCGCTGAGAACAGCCGCGGAGTGACACTAAGGTCCCCGCCGGGCGGCGACCAGGAACGGGCCATGGCGACGAAGTATCGAGAGTTGGCGGACGAGATGTCCGAGTATCCGCGAATGCGCCGCATTCTCAAGAGCGTGGCCCGATCGTACGAGGACGAGGCACAGCGTTGGGACCGGAACGCTGCTGTCGAGAACCGGCTACAGTCGCCTAGTCTGACGTTCGACGCGTGACCATGGACCCTCTGCCCCACCGCATCGCAGCAAGCATCCCATCGCTCGGCAGCCTCTATCATCGGCTCATGCTCGTGGTGGGACCGTCGCGCAGCGGGAAGACCCAAGCACTGCGGGCGCTGGCCGACGGGCATGACTGGCCGCTCATCAACGTCAGCCTCTCCCTCTCGGAGCAACTGCTGGGGCTTTCGCCGAGCAGGCGAGCGGTGAACGCCCCCAGGTTCCTGCACGACCTGGTCGACGGCCGCGGCGGCGATGTGCTGCTGCTCGACAACACCGAGCTCCTCTTCAGCACCGGCCTGGAACTGGACCCGCTGCATCTGCTGCAGGCCGTTTCCAGGCACAGGGCAACCGTCGCCTCCTGGCCGGGCAGTTGCGACGGAAAGCGGCTGACATACGCCGATCCGAGTCATCCTGAGTTCAGGCGCTACGAGAACCCCGCTGCCGTTATCGTCACCGCCCTTGACGGCGAGGACTCCGCACTCCCCGCCACACGTCAAAGGTCGCCATGAAGTACTCCGATCTCATCCAGTTCGAGCCCATCGAATCGGTCATCCAGCTCCGGCAGGCCGACAAGGCCGACGACGCAAGACGCCTCGTGGAGACATTCGTGATCTCCGAGCGCATGGCGGAGCAATTGACCGGGCTCGTGTTCCCTCAGCTCCAGATCGAGCAGCCGGCCGAACACAAGGGCCTGCTCATCGTCGGCAACTACGGTACCGGCAAGTCCCATCTGATGGCCCTCATCTCGGCCATCGCCGAACATGCCGACCTCGCGGCTGCCGCCACGAACGAGACCGTCGCGGCGGAGGCCGCCACGATCGCTGGACGCTTCCAGGTTCTTCGGGCCGAGATCGGGTCCACCACGATGAGTCTCCGCGACGTGGTCTGCCGCCACATCGAGGAGCGGCTGGACCAACTCGGCGTCGACTACCGGTTCCCACTGGCCAGCGAGGCGCCAAACAGCAAGGACTCGTTCGCCGCGATGATGGCCGCCTTCGAGGCGTCCTACCCCAGCCAGGGCCTGCTTCTTGTGCTGGACGAGTTGCTCGACTATCTGCGCACGCGCAACGAGCAGGCGCTCATCCTCGACCTGAACTTCCTGCGCGAAGTGGGAGAGATCTGCCGGTCAACGCGGTTCCGCTTTGTGTCCGGCATCCAGGAGAGCCTCTTCGACAATCCCCGGTTTCAGTTCGTGGCCGACACGTTACGACGGGTCAAGGACCGCTTCGAGCAGGTTCGCATCGCCCGCGAGGATGTGGCCTACGTCGTCTCGGAGCGGCTCCTGCGGAAGACGGCCGAACAACGCGGGATGATCCGCGAACACCTCGAACGGTTCGCGAACCTGTACGGCTCGCTCAACGAGCGGATGGACCGTTTCGTCGAGCTCTATCCCGTCCATCCGGCCTACCTGGAGACGTTCGAAAGGGTCTACGTAGCGGAGAAACGCGAGGTCCTGAAGACTCTCAGCGCCGCCATCCGCGGCCTCGTGGACCGGGACGTGCCCTCGGACGAGCCCGGCCTGATTGCCTACGACAGCTACTGGGGCGAACTGAAGAACAACCCCTCGTTCCGGTCGGTGCGAGAAATCCGGGAGGTCATCGACAAGAGCACTGTGCTCGAAGACCGTGTCCGGCAGGCGTACACGAAGCCACAGTACAAGGACATGGCGCTGCGCATCATCGACGCCCTTTCCGTGCATCGGCTCACGACGGACGACATCTACGCGTCTCTCGGCGCCACGGCCACCGAGCTGCGCGACGACCTGTGCCTGATCCTGCCCATGCCGGAGCAGAACGCCGAGTTCCTTCACACCTTGGTGGAAGCGGCGCTGGCGGAGATCCTGCGCACGGTGAGCGGCCAGTTCATCACGGCCAACCCCGCGAACGGGCAGTACTACCTGGATCTGAAGAAGGACATCGACTTCGACGCTCTGATCGCCCGCAGAGCGGAAACCCTGAGTGACGATCAACTCAACCGGCACTACTTCACGGCCCTCGCCCGGGTGCTGGAGTCAACCGAACAGACCTACGTGTCCGGCTACAAGATCTGGGAGCACGAGATCGAGTGGCGCGAACGGAAGGCGAACCGAAGCGGCTACCTGTTCTTCGGGGCTCCCAACGAGCGCTCCACCGCCCAACCGCCGAGAGACTTCTATCTGTACTTCATCCAGCCCAACGACCCGCCGCACTTCCGGGACAAGAAGGAGTCCGACGAGGTGTTCTTCAGGCTGAAGCAGCCGGATCAGGACTTCGAGGAGTCCCTCCGACTGTATGCCGGCGCCAGGGAACAGGCGGCGACCGCTTCCGGCGAGAACCGCCGCATCTACGAACAGAAGGCCGACTCGCACCTCCGCCGCCTCACGGAATGGCTCCGGGAACGAATGACGGCGGCCTTTGAGGTGACCTGCGAAGGGCGGTCGCGCTCGTTGCGGGAAGTGATCCAGGGGCAGATGGTCACTGGAGACGGTCGAGCCTCGGTGCGAGAACTGGTCGACACGGCCGGCAGCGCCTGTCTTGGGCCACGCTTCGAGAACCAGAGCCCGAACTACCCCAGGTTCACTGTCCTGATCACCCGGAACAATCGGGAACAGACGGCCGGAGAGGCTCTCAAGTGGATCGCGGGAGGCATCAAGAGCCGCCAAGGCGCGGCGGTGCTCGACGCCCTCGGCCTCCTGGACGGAGACGAACTCAGACCCCGCGAGTCACCCTATGCCCAGAACATCCTCGACCTGCTGAAGCGGAAGCGCTCGAACCAGGTGCTCAATCGCGCGGAGTTGATCCAGGACACGCATGGGACCGAGTACTGGGAGGCCTTCCGGCTGGAGCCCGAGTTTCTCGTGGTGACGCTCGCCGCCCTGATTCACAGCGGCTCGATCGTTGTGAGCCTCCCCGGGCGGAAGATCGGCGCCGGAGCGGTCGAGTCGCTGGCGCGTATTCCCGTCCGCGAACTCGTTGACTTCAAGCACATCGAACGACCGCGTGGCTTTCCGCTGGAGCCCCTCCAGGTGCTGTTCCGCATGCTCGGTCTGGCCGAGGGCAAGCTGGTGACCCAGAGTGCCCGCGCCCAAGCCGCTGCCGACCTCCAGGCTGAGGTCGCCAAACGCGTTCACCGGCTCGTGCTCGCTCAAGCGAAACTGCGAGAGGGCGTCGTCTTCTGGGGCTACACCGTGCTTGCCGAGGCCCAAGGCATGTGCGAAGGCCAGGGCGCCGAATGGAGCGCCACTCTTGGCAACACGAAGAACTTCCTCGAATCGCTCCAGGTCTTCAACACGGCCGGCAAACTGGGGAACTTTCCTCACCACGTCGAAGCAGTGACCAGCCGAAAGATCGGGCTCGACCTGGTCCGCCAAGTCGAAGACCTGGTCGCCCTGGTCGCTGAAATCGGCCCACCGGCGGACTATCTGCTGGCCGCACAGGCCGTGCTGCCAGGTGACCATCCTTGGCGACGCCAGGCTGAAGAGGTTCGCGGAGACCTGATCGCCCAGGTCGCGCTTCGCAAGAAACGCACGGCCCCCGGCTTCCGAGCGAGAGCAGCGCAGACACTCCGCGAACTGAAAGAGGCGTACCAGACGATCTACCTGGAGTTGCACCGCAGGGCACACCTCGGTGCCCGGGAAGATGCCAGGAAGACGCAACTCGCGAAAGACCCGCGACTGAAGCAACTGGTGGCCCTGGACGCGGTGGAGATCATGCCCCACCAGCAGTTACACACGTTTGAAGCCACGCTGCAGGGACTGAAGGCGAGTCCCGTGCTGAGTCGCAGCGACCTCGACGCGAATCCCGTCTGCCGACACACTGGCTACCGCCCGGTCGAGAGCCCCGTGCCGCCTGTCAGCGCGTCCCAGGTGCTCGCCTCCCTGGAAGACCGTCTCGACGTTCTCCTGGAGGACTGGACCGAAACCCTGCTGGCGAATCTCGCCGACGCGGCCGTCAGGGACAACATCGCCCTGATCAGGGACCAAGACGGTAAGGCCGAACTCGAGGCGTTTCTTTCCACGCGAGAACTTCCCGACCCCGTGACCCCAGCACTCGTACGGGCGCTCCAGGAAGCGCTGACCGGGCTGGAGAAGGTCGAGATCACCGCGGCCGGCCTTCGCGACGCCCTCGCGCATGGCGGCCTTCCCTGTACCGTCCAGGAACTGCAAAGCCGCTTCGAACGCTACGTGGCGGAGCTCACTGCGGGAAAGACAGCAGACCGGGTCCGCGTAGTCATCGAGTAAGCGAGCGGGGATGGTTCCACACTCCATCGTGAAGCCCAGGGTCTACGTCGACACGACGGTCGTCAGCTATCTGACCGCGAAGCCGTCGCGCGACATCGTGACGGCGGCACACCAGCAGGTCACGCAGGAATGGTGGCGCTCAGCCGCGCAGCGATTCGACCTTGTAGCATCGGACGTCGTCCGTGACGAAGCCTCCGGCGGCGACCCGCAAGCAGCACGCGCCCGTCTGGAGAAGCTCTCGCCCCTGGCGGTACTCGCCTTCTCGGCCGAAGCCGCCGCGCTGGCCGAGAAACTCCTCGGCGCGGGCGACCTTCCACGCGCGGCGAGGCAGGACGCCGTTCACATCGCCATCGCGGTCACCAACAGCGTCGACTACTTGGTAACGTGGAACTTGCGCCATATGGCGAACGCGATAGCCCGTACGGCAACGGAGAGGACCTGCCGTCGCGCCGGCTACCGCCCGACGGCGATCTGTACCCCCGAACAACTCCTGGAGACCAACGAATGACTTCCTACAAGGACCCCATCGTGGAAGAGGTCCGGGCCGTGCGGGCACGCCTCTTCGCGAAGCACGGCGGCACGGTCGAAGGCCTCTTCAGGCACTACCGGGAGGTCCAGCGAACCTCGGGGCGCACCTACGTGAGCTATCCCGCCACGCGTATCGAGCCCGAGACGCAGAAAGCGCGCACAGCGGCCGACGACGCCAAGGAGTGACTGCTTCCGCCAGCCGGCGGGCCATCCAGCGCGTCTTGCACCCTCGTCGTGTTCGACGAACGGCGCGCGACAGACGCCCGGCACGGCCTTGATCGACACCGCGCCCTTCCGCCACGCCGCGATGGTCTACCCCCAGCCCGTCGCTGAGGCTTGTGGGCGGCTTCTCCGCGTGAAGGACTCGCGGTCGCAGCTCGATGCCTGCCTCAAGGCCGCCGAGGTGCTCTGCAGGTACCTGGCGGCCCTGGCGTTGGCATCCCTGCGCAGCCGTAAGAGGCGGGCCTTCCCGCCCAACGTCACGAGACTGAAGGGCAATCTCAGTTTTGGCGACTATTTGAGCCTTGTCCAGGCCACAGCAGGAGTCGCAGACCATCCTCTGGCGCGGTACTTCGGGCCGTTCCATCCACTAAGCAAGGGCCGGGGACGCGGCAAAGCCGACCGGCGGTTGGTGTCGCTGCTCGAACTGCGAAACAAGATTAGCCACGACTTGGCACCGATGCCTGGCGTCAGGGCCCGCGCTCTGCTCAGCGAGCACCGCCCCCAGGAACAGCTTCTCGACACGCTCGGAAGCCTTGAGGGCCTGCTCTCGCTACCACTCTTCGTCGTTCACGGCATCGGTTTCCGCGACATGGAGATGTTCGCCCAACGCCTGCTCCTGATGGGCGAGAGTCAAGACCCGGTCCCCGATGAACTGCGACTGCTGAAGCCGCTGCAGGAGCACACCCCCTACGTGGCGCTCGACGATCAGGCGTTCCCGCTTCCTCCGGTGATGCTCTTCGCGGACATCGAGTCGCCACCTGTGCAGCGACTCGCGCTTCTTCACGCCGTAGGGCGCCGCAAACTCGACTTCAGGACTCTCGACTCGGACACGGTCGAGGACCACGAACAAGCCCATGCCTTGGACGCTCTCTTCGAAGAGGCTCCAAGACCGCCCCACGAAGTGCGCCTACCGGAAGGCAAGCCGACCATGCAACAGGAGTGGGCCGACCGGCGTCAACGCATCGAGACCGCCGATAGACAAAGCGAAGGAGCGCCGCCGTGGTCGGAGTACGACCAGGAGACGATGGCCTGGTACGCGAACCGGATCGCTGACGGCCCAGTAAGCAAGCCGCCCGCCGAAGTCATCGTCGACAGCCTCCTCGACGGCCGCACCACTGGATTGCCGGAAGCCGAGCTGCGCCAGCTCCTGCTCCTCTTCGGCAGCGACACGGCCATCAAAATCGCCTTGGGGCGAGAGGTGTACGACCTCCGCTCCCGGACCGATTCAGGAACCCGATGGGACGCGCGCGAAACGGAGAGCCGAAACATTCTCGCGACACTTGAGACGGCAACCGCCTTCTTCTCGGAGCACGTGGGCCTTGATGCGCGAGGAACACTGGACCTCGCCAAGAATGAAGGCAGCCCGGACTACATCGCGATGCGCGAAGCCTTGGTGAACCAGTTCCTTCACCAGGACTACTCGGACCGCACCGCCGCCGCGCAGGTAGATCTGACCCCGGAACGGGCTGTCTTCTTCAACACGGGGCACAGCCTGGTCGCCGCCGACGCTCTGACGTCAGCGTCGGCAAGACGAATCCCCTCTACAGGGCCCACGGCTACCACACAAAGGTGCCGCACTTAGCCATCGTACCGTCCATCCTGCACTACACGAAACCGGGCGACCTCGTCCTGGACGGGTTCTGCGGTTCCGGGATGACCGGCATTGCAGCGCAGTGGTGCGGGTCCGCACCGGCCGAGTACAGGCGCAAGCTCCAGGCGCAGTGGGCACAGGAAGGCCGTGAGCCACCGGAGTGGGGCGCCCGCAAGGTGGTCCTCGGCGACCTCGGTCCGGCTGCAACGTTCATCGCCGCGAACTTCAACCTGCCTTTCGACCTTGACGCGTTCGCCGACGCTGCTCAGCAGATCCTCGATGAAGTCGAAGACGAGCTCGGATGGATGTACGAAACGCTCCACACGGACGGCGAGACGAAGGGCAAGATCAACTACACCGTCTGGAGCGAGGTGCTCGTATGCCGGAACTGCGGAACCGAGTCGGTCTTCCTCCGGGAAGCTCTCGACCCGAAGACCAAGCGGATTTCGAAGACCATCGAGTGTCCTGGCTGCGGCGCCGAAGCCACGAAGGAACAGATGGACCTCAGCTTCGAGTCGTTCTTAGACGAACCGCGAGGGACGACCGCCCAGCGGCCGCGCCGCGTTCCCGTGCTCGTGAACTACAACATCGGCAAGTCTCGGTTCGAGAAGGGGCCTGACTCGGCCGACCTGAAGGTGCTGGACCGGATCGAGCGCCTGCCCTGGCCCCCGCACATACCGCCGGTGAACCTGCCGGACAGCCAGATGTCCCGCGTCGGACGAATGCGGACTACGCAGACTACCGCCGTACACCACATGTTCCTGGCTCGGCAGGCTCATGCGCTCGCCGCGCTTTGGTCTAGGGCGGCGGCCGCCAGGGGCCGGACACGGCACATGCTCCTCTTCTTCGTAGAGCAGGCGATTTGGGGAATGTCTGTGCTGAACCGCTATGGGCCCTCCCACTTTTCCCAAGTCAATAGGATGCTCAACGGCGTCTACTATGTCGGCTCGCAGATCGCCGAGGTGTCGCCTTCGTACAACTTGCAGCTACGGCTTGGAAGACTGAAGCGGAACGCCTTCAAGCGGCCGGTCTCCCTGCCCGGCACGGCTTGCATCGCCACCGGTGACTGCGCTCGCACAGGTTTGCCCGACGCGGCGGTCGACTACATCTTCACCGACCCACCGTTTGGCGAGAACATCTACTACGCCGACCTGAACTTCCTAGTCGAGGCTTGGCACGGCGTGTTCACCAACTCCGATCCCGAGGCCATCGTCGACCGCGTCAAGAAGAAGGACGCGGCCGACTACCAACGGCTGATGCGGAAGTGCTTCGAGGAGTACCACCGGGTCCTGAAACCCGGGCGGTGGATGACGGTCGTCTTCAGCAACTCCAAGAACAGCATCTGGCGCGCGATTCAGGAAGCCATCGGTGCGGCCGGCTTCGTCGTGGCCGATGTCCGGACCCTCGACAAGAAGCAGGGGTCGTTCCGGCAGGTCACGAGCTCCGCTGTCAAGCAGGATCTCGTCATCTCCGCCTACAAGCCCAGCGAGGCGCTGGCCGAACGGTTCAAGCTGGGCGCTGCCGCGTTGGAGCACGTCTGGTCTTTCGTGGACGAGCACCTTGGCAACCTGCCCGTGTTCGTGGCGGCCGGCGATGGCGCGGACACGGTCGCCGAACGGACGGCCCAGATGCTCCACGACCGCATGATCGCGTTCTTCGTGCAACGGGGCGTAGCGGTGCCGATCAGCGGACCCGAGTTCCTCGCCGGTCTTGAGCGGCGGCACCCGAAGCGCGACGGGATGCACTTCCTACGCGAGCAGATTCCGGAATACGACCGGAAGCGATCAGCCGTAAGGGAGGTGCACCAACTCGATCTCTTCGTCTTCGACGAGGCGAGCGCCACCCAGTGGGTGCGACAGGAGCTCCAGAAGAAGCCCCAGAGCTTCCAGGACCTGCAGCCGCGTTTCATGCAGCAGGCACAGACCTCCTGGGCCAGGCACGAGAAGACGATCGAACTTCGGCTGCTTCTCGAACAGAACTTCCTCTGCTTCGAGGGCGACGGACCGGTCCCCAGCCAGATCCATAGCTACCTCTCGACCGCCTACCGGGACATGCGCGGCCTGACCAAGGACGACATCCGCCTCAGGGACAGGGCACTGGACCGCTGGTACGTGCCGGACCCCCGGAAGATGGGCGACTTGGAGAAGGTCCGGAACCGGGCTCTGCTCAAGGAGTTCGACGAATACAGAGGAACCACGAAGAAACGAATCCGCCAACTTCGCACCGAAGCCGTACGCGCAGGGTTCAAGGACTGCCACGACCGGGGGAACTTTCAGACCATCCTCGACGTCGGCGCCAAGCTGCCGCCCAACGTCCTCCAAGAAGACGAGAAACTCGTCATGTACTACGACGTCGCCGCCACTCGGCTCGGTCGCTGAACACGTGGCCGCCCGCCCCCGCCTGTGCCCGCGGAGCAAGGAGCGGTTGTCTACGGATCGGTCAGCGGCGGACACTAGGCACCTGGATAGCAGGGACGGGCGGACGATCTTCTCGTCCCGATCAAAGTCGAAGGTTCCGACCCTGGCCCGGCGGCTTCCGTGACCGACGCCTCCTGCTCGCCGCCCGAGGACGCCCCAGGCTGGCGCAGCCCGATTCTCGGGCACTTCACGCCCCAGATCGCTGAGGCGACCCGGGTCACCGTAGCGGTCGACCCCGATCGGCTGATGACCGAGGAGGCGATCCTGCGACAACTCCGACGCCGCCGATTCGACGTTCTCCTGCAAGACGACGACATCTCGTTCCGATACGCCTACGAAAGCCGGTATCGACGCGTCTGGGACGCGGGAGGCCGAGCCCATCTCGTCGTCGTGGTACAGAGTGACGCGAGCGATTCGGATCGACTGCCCTTCGATGTAGCGAGCGAAGCGCGGAGGCAAGGACGCTGGCTGCAGCTGTCCATCAGCGAACTGTTCCCGCGTCTCGCACCGAACGTCCTGCGCTCGCTCGACCGGAGCTCCTTTGACGCCTTGTTCGAGGCCCAGGCGCACGATCCACCGAGGCGACGACTGGGCGCTGGGGCGACCAGGACCTTCGTGCTCCGCCACGTCTACGGCGTATCGCCCGAGACCATCACCACGCCGGCTGGACTGCTGAGGGTGCTCCTCCGCTGGCACTACCGCGGCTTCCCTGTTTCGGCCGGGTTCGAGGAACATCTCCTCCAGGCGCTGCGTCGAAACGACCGCTGGAACGACTGGCCCCTGGAGAAGATCGTGCTGAGCCGCGGCGCGTTCTTCGCCTTCCTGAACGAACGGTGGCCACGCTTCGTTCGGCGCAGCCTGCTCGGCGAGGCTCCCGCGCCGACCGCCACTGACCTCCGCATCCCGGGGCCGCCGGAGTTGCCGTTCGACCACGGCGACGTGCGCATCTACATCGACAACCTGTTTCAGGAAGGCCTCCTGGAGCCGGCGGAGGGCTTTGGCGCTGCGCGGGCTCCCGAAGCGTGGATGCGGGTGGGAATCCGCACCGACGACGAGGAGCACCGAAGCGAGCGCTTCCGCCGTCTTCTTGAGCGTTCGGAGTCGGAACTTCCAAGCGCGGACGATACACACCGCAGGTGGATCGCGTTCGCCTGGATCTGGGCAGAACTGGTTGCGCTTCGCTGGGGGCTGGCACCGGGCGTCTCGCCCCCTGACACGCTACGCGTCGAACGGCTGCACGACCGGGTCGAGGCGGCGTTCGCGGACTGGATGAGGTCGAACTTCGCCTCGCTCCACAACCTCTCGGCCTACGAACGACCGGTGATGGTTCATCACATTCCCCGTCACATGGCCCTGACGCGGTCGGCGTCGGCTACATCCGACTCGCAGAATGCCCAATCCGTTCGGCAAGCGCTCGTGGTCGTCGACGGGCTGGCGCTCGACCAGTGGATCGTGTTGCGGAACGCTCTGCGCGAGCAACTGGGAGATCGTCTGGACGTGCTCGAAGACGCGTGTTTCGCCTGGGTGCCCACCTCCACGACGGTGTCGAGGCAGGCCATCTTCTCCGGCAAGGAGCCATTCGCGTTCGGGACCAGCCTGGACGCTACAAGGCACGAGCGGCGTCACTGGACGACGTTCTGGGAGGGCCACGGCTTGTCGGGTTCCGAAGTCGGCTACCTGGTCGAGGGCAGGGACCGCGTCGAGGCCGACTTCCTCGATGAGGTCCGCCGCGCAGCGGACAACGGCCGCTTGCGGGCTCTCGGCATCGTGGTCAACAAGATCGATGAGGCCATGCACGGAACGACCACGGGAAGCGGCGGCCTTCACGCGCTCGTTCGGCAGTGGGCGCACGGCGGCACTCTCGCACGACTGCTGGACGCCCTGAGCAAGAGAGGCTTCGATGTCGTCGTCACCGCCGATCACGGCAACATCGAAGCTCACGGCATGGGCAGGTTGGATGCGGGTTCCGTGGTCGAGAGCCGAAGCGTGCGCGCCCACGTCTTCCGCGACCGAAACACCCGAGCCGCGGCCGCCGCGAGCTTCCCGGACGCCATCGAGTGGCCAGTACGGGCTGGCTTGCCAAGCGGTTTCTTTCCGCTGCTCGCCTCGGGCCGACGAGCGTTCCTGAGAGAGGGCCGGTATGCCGTCGGACACGGCGGCATCGCGCTGGAGGAGATGATCGTTCCCTTCGTCAAGATTCGGCGGGTCGCGCAATGAACCGCGATCGTAGAATCGGTCTGGACCGCCGCCTTGAACTCGAATGGCTCGACGCAGTGGCCGCGCGGGTAGCAGCCGGCGCCGACGAACCGACAGTTCGCGGCCGACTCTTCGACCTGCTGCGCGACCAGGTCGGCGGCGCCCGTAAACCCGGCACCGCCCGTCACAAGACGGTGGGCGTCTTGGTCGGCGCATGGGTGCTGACGCCCAAGGGGCTGACCGAGTTCCGAGCGCGTGCCATCGAACTCCTCCCCTCGCTCTCGCCAAGGGAGCGTCTCGCCATGCACTGGGCGCTGCTCATGGCTGTCTACCCGTTCTTCGGCGATGTCGCCTGCAGCGTGGGCCGAATACTGTCCCTGCAGAGCAACCTCACCCTCGCCCATCTCGCAGGCCGAATGCGGCGAGAGTGGGGGGACCGTTCAACCGTCGATCGCGCAGCGCAGAGGATCGTTCGCTCCATGGTCGATTGGGACGCACTTCGGGACACCGGCATTCAAGGCGTGTATCAAGCCGTGCCCGAACCGATTCCGCTGAGTGGCGACGCCTCGAAGCTCGTGCTGGAGGGCTTTCTCCACTACGCCCAGCGGCCGCTCCCAATCGACAACGCCCTTCGACATCCGGGCTTGTTTCCGTTCGACCTGGCGCTTCGGCCCTACGATCTCCGTGGTTCCTCGCTGTTCGAGATAGAGCGACTGGGCCTGGACATCGACATGGTGGCGCTCCGTCCGCGGAGCGGCTGAAACGGCAGGGACGTTCGCTACGGAAGCCGCAAAGCTCGCTCTCACCGGATGCCGGCCAGAAGGCCAGCGCACCGGCATGAGGACCAAGTGTCACTACCCGCCGACTCCGGTTGAGGGAGAGCAGCCAGGATCACCGCTCCCCCGCCCGCCGTTCGCGCCAGTAGCGGACCTGCCACCTCGCAACGTTCCGGTTGTGCTCGGCGAGGGTCTCTGCGAACACGTGGGTGCCGTCGTTGCGGCTGACGAAGTAGAGGTAGGGGACATCGGCGGGCAGGGCCGCGGCGCGCAGGCTGAGCTCGCCCGGGGAGCAGATCGGGCCGGGTGGGAGTCCGGGGTACCTGTAGGTGTTGTAGGGCGAGTCGAGTTCCAGGTCCCGCCGGCGCAGGTTGCCGTCCCAGGCGCCGGCCATCTTCAGGGCGTAGATGATCGTTGGATCGGCGTAGAGGCCGATGCCGCGCGCGAGGCGGTTGTGAAAGACGGCGGCCACCAGGTCCCGCTCGGAGGTAGCGCCGGCCTCCTTCTCGACGATGCTCGCCAGCGTGACCAGGGAACGGACGTCGAGGCCATTCTGGGACGCCGGAGCGAGATGCTCCTCTATCCGCCGCCGGAAGTTGCGGACCATCGTTTCGACGATCTCGCCTTCGCCTGTGCCGGCAGCGAAGGCGTAGGTGTCGGGAAAGAGGTAGCCCTCCAGCGACTCCGCGGCCGGGTCGATGTCCACGATCAGCGCCGGCGAGGACATCGCGGCCAGAAACGCGTCGAGGTCGCCGAAACCCTCGGACGCCAACCGTTCGGCCGTCTCGCGCAGGGTCAGGCCCTCGACCACCGTGACCGGATGGGTCACGACCTCGCCGCGGACTACCCGGTCGAGAGCGTCGACCGTGCTCATCGGTTGCTCGAAGCGGTACTCGCCCGCCTGCAGCGCCTCGCCGGGCCGCCGGTAGTCGAGGTACAGGCGCGCCAGCAGCGGATCGCCGATCACGT
The DNA here is from genome assembly GCA_965222875.1 of Candidatus Multivorans sp. Lineage (GTDB taxonomy): Bacteria > Acidobacteriota > Thermoanaerobaculia > Multivoradales > Multivoraceae > Multivorans. Next base: position 909,951 of record CBDCVC010000002.1, read on the forward strand.
CGGCCGCGGCCAACTGGTCGAGGATCGAGGCCAGGGGGGCGCCGCGCTCGATCACAACGTCCACGGTGTCCGAACCCCGCGGCCGCTCAAGCTCCCGTTCCGCCCATGCGACCAGGCCGGCCGCTCCCGCGGCCAGCGCGATCAACGCCGCGACGGCGGCCGCAACCGACCACAAGAGCAGACGCCGGCGTCGCCACGGGGGGCCGGACGTCATCCGGTCTCCCGGTCCAGCGCCTCCTGCAGGAGGATCTGAGCAGCCGTGGCGTCGACCCGTTCCGGATGCTTGCGTGGGTCGACTCCGGCCGCTCGGAGCCGGCGCTCCGCCTCGACCGAAGTCAGCGCCTCGTTCACCGTCCGCACCGGCAGTTCGCATGCCTTCCCCAGCTTGCGCGCGAAGACACGCGCCCGCTCCGCCGCCGGGCCGATGGAGCCATCCAGCCGACGCGGTTCGCCAACCACCAGCACGTCCGTATCCGACTCGGACGCCAGCACTTTGAGTTCGTCGATCAACTGCCGGTCGCTCGTGCGCCGCAACGTCGAATGTGGAACCGCGACCCCGACCCGGGAATCGCCGACCGCGACACCGACCCGCTTCGCACCAATGTCGATGCCAAGGAAGCGCACAGCAACGTCACTCTGAAGCGGGCCGCCAAGGCCTGTCAACTGCACAGGCCCACAGCCGACCGGAATGCCTGTCGGCATAGCAATTGCTAGCATGGCGGCATGGAGACGGTCCAAATCAGTGCCCGCATCGATCCTGTTCTCAAGCGCGCCGTAGAGAGCTACTGCCGCTCCAACGGGCTCGTGATGAACCACTTCATCCAGGAAGCCCTGATCGACCGCCTGGAAGAACTTGAGGACATCGATGACTTGAAGCGAATCCGTCACGAGCCCACCCGCCCCTTGAATGAGGTGCTCGCCGAGTTGGGGCTCGATGGCGACCTATGAGGTCCAGATCAGCCGCACCGCGGAAAGGCAACTGGGCCGACTGGACCGAAGGACACGAGGGCGGGTCGCCGCCGCGATGCTTGCCCTGGCAGAGAATCCCAGGCCCCGTGGCTGCCGAAAGCTGCTCGGGTACGACGATGTGTTCCGAATCCGAGTGGGCCGATACCGGTTGTTGTACAGCGTCTCCGACGCCACCGTGGTCATCGTCATTCTGAAAGTCGGCCACCGTCGCAATGTCTATCGCTGACTTCGCGCGCCTGACCGTCGCACTGTCGCTCGGCTGGGCGCTGGCCATGGGCGCCGCTGCGCAGGAGCCGGTTCAAGAGCCTGCGCCGTCCGCGGAGGAGGAGCAACAAGACGAGGTCCAGCCGGCCGACGAGCAGTCGTCCGAGCCGACCACCGACGAGTCGCGCGACGACGAGCCGGCCGCCGCCGAAGAGCCACTTGTCGACCCCGGTCCACCGAAGCCCGCCGACGCTGCGGAGTTCGACTTCAGCATCGAGGACGAGGCCGGGGGCGGGCAACTCGCCGGCTGGGCCGGCGCCATGCAGGGCCCGATCGGAGAACCGGGAGAACATGCGCTGTCGGGCGGGTTCTCGGTCCGTTTTCGCGACTACCGGGCTTGGGGCGACGAGCTGTTCTACGACCAGGAAACCGAACAGATCCGGGCCGAGGGGTCGATCGTTCTCATCCGCGGCAACGAAGTCCTCCGGGGGTCTCGCCTCGAACTCGATCTGGCGACGGAAACGGCCTCGATCTTCGAGGTCGAGGGCAACCTCGGCGCCGACTACTTCTTCACCGGCGCCGCGGTGCACAAGCTCAGCGACGAGCGCTTCACGATCCTCGACGCCCAGTTCACCGCCTGCGAGGCTGAGGACGGCGAGGTTCCGGACTGGAGCTTCCGCGCCAGGAAGGTCGACGTGAACGCGAACGGCTACGCCAAGACCCGCGGCGTGTCCTTCCGCGCCAAGAACGCGCCGCTCGTCTACCTGCCCTACATGCTGTGGCCGGTTAGGAGCTCCCGCGTCAGCGGCTTCCTGATGCCGAAGCCCGGATTCTCCACACGCCGCGGTCCTTCTCTCGGCATCGCCTACTTCTGGGCCATCAACAGGAGCTACGACGCCACCTTCAACGTCGACCTCTACGGGGGCGCCCCGGCCGGCGCCGAGAACTCGTTCTCCGAAAGGTCCTTCTGGGGCGCGGGAACCGAGTTCCGCTACCGGCCCAGCGAGGGGACCGAAGGCATCTTCGACGGCTACTTCATCGACGACACGGAGCGGGGCGAGAAGCGTTGGCGGATGCGCTGGAACCACCGGTCGCAGCAACTGCCCGGCGGATTCCGCGGCGTCGTGCGCTTCGAGGACGTATCCGACTTCGACTTCTTCCGCGACTTCGAACGCCGAGTCGACCGCAACAGCCGGCGCCAGCTCTACTCGACCGCCTTCATCAGCGGGAACTGGGGCAACCAGTCGCTCAATGTCCAGCTCGACCAACGCAAGACGTTCATCTCGGCTGAGCGCGAGATCCAACTGCGCCAACTGCCCGAGATCGAGTACAAGCTGCGTTCCACCCGGCTGGGCAACTCGCCCCTCTACGTGAAGTTGAAGAGCTCGCTGCACTATCTCGACACCAACCGCTCGGCGCGACGCACGGGCCGCTATGCGCGCGCCAATCTGGAGCCGGAGATCAGCGTTCCCATACCGCTGGCGACCTGGCTGTCCGTGTCGCTCACCGCCGGCGGTCACCTGACCTGGTACGGCGACAGCCTGATGACCGCCCAGGAACGAAGGGCCGCGATGAGCGACACGGACTTCCGAGGCGAGGACCTGATGCGGCTGGTACCCACCGCTCGCGGCGAGATCGTCGGCCCCGGGTTCTCACGCATCTTCGATCTCGGGGAGGGCGGGCGCTTCTCGCGGATGAAGCACGTGATCGAGCCCCGCGTCATCTACGCCTACTTCGACGGCTTCGACGATCGTCTCCGAATCCCACTGTTCGACGAGATCGACAACCTGCGCGGGAGCAATGTCGCCCGCTTCAGCCTGTTCAACCGTCTGCTCGCCAAGCCGGCCGATCCCGAACAGGGCGGCGCCTTCGAGATCCTCTCGGTCGAGTTCTTTCGGAACCTGTCGCTCGACAGCGAGAAACCGCTGCTGCGCTCGCTGGACCGCTCCCTCACCAGCCAGAACGGTCCGGTCGGCGCCCTGCTGCGGTTCAATCCGTCCCGGCGCACAGGCATCCGCTTCGACGCGCTCTACGACACCCTGTTCTCCCAGTTCTCCTCGACCGGGATCTCGGCAACTATGGGTGTCGGTGACACGAGTTCGCTCGGTCTTCGCTGGGCGGTGCGCCGCAATCCCGAACTGGACAGGACGCGCCGCCACCACGTACAGGTCTCGGCCGGCCTGGAGCTGATCCCGAGCAAGCTGCGCCTGAACAGCATGGTGAGCTACGACATCGAGCAGAGAGTCCTGCAGATGCAGCGCCACGTCATCGACTACCAGGCCTGCTGCTTCGGTCTCCGCCTGGAGGTCGCCAACTTCCGCACCACCCTGCGCCAGGACACTCAGTACCGGCTGCTGGTCACGCTCAAGAGCGTCGGCTCATTCTTCGACATCACTGGCGGCCAGAGCGAAGCGCTGTGATCAAGGGCACCGGTGGCGGCGCTCCCAGGGCGGTCGTGCTGGGGGCAGCGGGCCAGCTTGGACGCGAGGTGGCCGACGAACTCCGGCGGCATGGCGCGGAAGTGCTCGCCGCCGACCGTGACCGCGCGGACCTCTGCGATACCGACGGGACCGCCGCACTCGCCGCACGGTTCGGCGCCCGCGCCGTCTACAACTGCGCGGCGTACACCGATGTCGACGGCTGCGAGAGCAACCTGGATCCGGCCATGGAGGTCAACGGCAGAGCGCCTGAGCGGCTGGCGGCGGCTTTGGCGTCCGACTGCCGCCTGATCCACGTCTCCACCGACTACGTGTTCGACGGCCGCGGCCGGCGGCCCTACCGCGAGGGTGACGCCACCGCGCCGCAGACCGCCTACGGCCGTTCGAAGCTCCGCGGCGAGCGAGGTGTTCTAGACGCCGGCGGTCTCGTCGTCCGCACGAGCTGGGTGTTCGGCCCCGAGGGTCGGAACTTCGTTTCGGCGATCGCTTCGCGCATCGGCCAGGGCAAGCCCCTGTGGGTGGTGTCCGACCAGGTCGGTTGCCCCACCTACGCCCCCTACCTCGCGCGGGCGCTGATCGATCTCGCCTCCGCCGGCGTGTCCGGTATCGTCCACTACTGCAATACGCCGGCGACGTCCTGGCACGGTTTCGCCCACGCCATCGCCGATGCCCTGGGACTGAACGTGCCAATCACTCCGATCCAGTCCTCTGAGCTGACCCGGCCGGCAGCGCGGCCCGCGTACTCCGTGCTTGATACGGCGCGTTTCGAGGCCCTGACGAACCGTGAAGTCGAGGGCTGGCGGCACGGTCTCGACGAGTACTTCGAACGCCTGCGGCAAGGCAAGGCCGAGTCATGACCCGCGTTCTCGTCACCGGCGCGGAGGGCTTCGTCGGCGGGCGCCTCGTGCCCCGGTTGCTCGAACGCGGCGCCACCGTCATCGCCTGCCATGCCCCCGGCGCCGCCCCGGCCGACTTCCCGGCCTCTACTCCGCCGCACGACAGGTGCGACTGGGCGGAACTCGACATCTGCGACCGCGGCGCGGTGGAACGGGTCCTTGGGGAGCACGCGCCGGACGCGGTGGTGCACCTCGCCGGGCTTTCGGACGTCGGCGCCTCCTGGCAGCGACTCGACGACTACTACCGGGTCAACGTCGAGGGCTCCGAGTTCGTGGCCGCCGCGGCGCGGGCACTCTCCGACTCGTGCCGCCTGATCGTCGCCTCGAGCGCCGAGGTCTACGGCCGGGTGCCCGAGAGCGAACTCCCCGTCGGGGAGGAGCGGCCCCTCCGCCCCCGGTCCCCGTATGCGGTGACCAAGGCTGCCGTCGAGCGGCTGACCCTCGGTCAGGGCGCCGTCGCGGCGCGCTCCTTCAACCTGATCGGCCCCGGCCAGAGCGTGCAGTTCGCATTGCCCTCCTTCGCCGCGCAACTTGCGGAGATCGAAGCCGGTCGGAAGGAACCCGTGCTTCGTGTCGGCAACCTGACTTCGCGCCGCGATTTCATCCACGTCGACGACGGGGCAGAGGCTTACGCCATCCTGGTCGAGCGCGGCGAACCCGGGCGCGCGTACAACATCGCACGCGGCAAAGCGATCGAACTGGCCGCGGCGCTGCGGCGACTGATCGAGATTAGTGGCGTCGAGACCGAAATCCGCGAGGATCCCGACCGCCTGCGGCCCGCGGACGTTCCCGTCCTCTGCGGTGACGGGAACCGCCTCCGTGCCCTGGGCTGGAATCCGCGGCGCGGTTTCGATCAGGCTCTCGAGGGGATCTGGGAGGATGCCAGGAAGCTAGCTGGCAGTGTTGCTCCGCTCCAGGGCGAGTAACTGAGCCTTGCGTTCCGCACCGCCGATGTAGGAACCCGGGCCGCTCCGGCGCGGCACCACACGGTGGCACGGCACGAGGATCGGCAACGGGTTGGCCATCAGCTTCGACCGGATCAGCCGATACGCCCCGGTCCGGCCGGATGAAGTCGCCACGTTGCGGTAGGTACGGGTCAAACCGTAGGGAATCCGCGCCGTCTCCTGGAAGATCCGGCGCGAGAGGGCGTCCAAGCCGATCCGGTCCAGGTCGTAGGGCAGATCGAGGTTTCGCCGCGCGCCGGCGAAGTACTCGGACAGCCGGCCCAGCGCCTCGTCGATGAAGTCGGTCGTCTCCATCGCGCCGAGCGCGGGGAACAGGGCTTTCTCTGTGTGCGCCGGATCGATGACCAGACGCGTCACCATCCGACCGATGAACTCGAGTCCCAGGGAACCGAGCGGTGAAGGGATCAGGACTCGGAGTGGCTCAACCGCGCGCGCCGCGGGCCAGACCGGCGCACCGACCGGCGCCTGCGCAAGGCTCACGACTTCCTGGACCACAACAAATCATGCTAGCATGGCGACTTCTCTATCCCCAAGCAGATGCCGTATCAGGCCTGACAGGGCCGCCGTTTCGCGTCACTCCTGCCGGAGTTCGATGCGCAGCGACACGTCTTCGCCCTTGGTGGCCTCGAACGCGCGCACCGCGGGAGCGTAGCCGGGGCGTGTCACCTCCAGGCGGTGAGCGCCCGGGTCGATGATCAGAGGCGAATGGAGATTCGCGAGTTGGCCGCCGCTACCCAACAGCCGCCCGTCCAGGTACACGACCGCGTCGGCGGGCTGCACTTCGACCATCAGGCGCGCCGGCTCGCTCCTCTGATCCTGCTCGATCGGCTGGCCCCTGTTCTCGACCCTCCAGAACTCGCCGTGAGGCGCAGTCCGTTCGGCGACAGGTTCGGGCGCGGCCGGCTGCGGCTGAACAGCGAGACCCGGCGCCAGATCCTCGTCGATCTTGATCACCACGCCGGGATGAACGCTGATCTTCCGTTCCAGGGTCTCATGGCCCTCCATGAAGATCGCCAACCGGTAGCTGCCCTCACGCAACCAGAGATAGCGGGGGAAGCCGTCGAACGAATCGACGCGCCCGATCAGTTCGCCATCGAGGTAGACGGACGCCTTCTTGGGTTTCGTGTTGATATCCAGCGCGCCCGCGTTCGGCGCCGGGTAGCCGGCCGGACCCGGTCCCCAAGCGTAGGGACCGTACTGGCCGAAGGCGTAGGGCGAGAAGGAGTAGGGCCAGAATGAGCCGAAGCCGCCGTACCAGCCGAACGAACCGTAGTAGGGGCGGTAGACCACCCGCGACCGGCTTCGGCGTCCGTCGCGCGTGCCTTCCCGGCGTTCGCCGCGGTCGCGGGCGTCGAGACCGACCGGCGCCGAGACCGCCACTGCACGGGCGACCCCGGCCACGGCCCCATGCGCGCCTGGGGCCGCCTCCGCACTGGCGACAAGCCCCAGTCCAAGCAGGGCGGTAACCACCGGCGAGGACGACCGGCGAATCAGCGTGTAGGGCCCGGATCCTCTCATGATGTTCCTCCCTGGTCCAGGCCGACGCCATCGGACCAGCCGTTCCTCAGTCCTTCCAGATAGTGATGTCGCATCGTCTTCTCCCACAGCCGGGGCAGTCCGACCGGCATTCCCTGCAACGCGCGCGCCAGCCGCTCCTGGGCCCACAGCACAACTCGCTCCCCGGCGCCTCCCGCAGAAGGCGGCTTGCCGTTCTGCATGCCCAGGAAGGGCCCGAGCTGTTCGTGGCGCCGGAAGAACACGACCGCCGAGTATCCCGATCGGTACTGCCGCTCCGCGAACCGCGCCAGATCGGTCGGGTGGTCGTGCGCGACGCGGGCCGCGGGCCGGTAGAGCAGCCGCAGGCCATGCGCCGCAAGCCGGTAGCCCGCCTCCACATCCTCCCAGGCCGCGAAAGGGAATGCCGGGTCGAACGGCTCGGCGGCCATCGCCTCCCGGTCCACCGACAGGTTCGACGTGTAGAAGAAGTTGAACGGCACGTTGTCCTCGTCCTCGATCAGGGCGAATCCGAACTGTAGTCCCTGCTCGTTGATGTAGTCGAGGAAGGGTGTACGGCGCATGCGCGGGTGCCAGTCCGTATGACCGATGACTCCGACGCAGCCGCCTGAGGCCCGAACAGAACACGCGAGATCCCCGTTCTGGACCCGGTCGTGCGCGGCCAACCATCCCGGCGAGGGGACAGTGTCGTCACCAAGAAAGGCCACCCAGCGCCCCTGCGCCGCCGTCACCCCTCGATTCCGCGCTACAGCCGGCCCCTGGTTCTGCTGGTGGATGACCCGCAACCCGGGCACGGCGCCGTGGCGGTCGGCGAGACGTCCGTCCAGCCATGCGGCAGTGCCGTCGGTGCTGCCGTCGTTCACCACGAGGACTTCGAATCGCGGCCCCTCCTGACCGTCCAACGCCTCGATAACCTCCTTCAGCGCCGCAAGGCGGTTGAACGTGGGGATGACGACGGTCCAGGCTGGCGGCCGGGTCACCGCTCCACCTCCATGACCTCCTCCAGGGTGCGACGGACCAACATCAGCCCTTCCGGCCACATGGACTCGAAGCCGACACTCCCGAACAGCTCTTCGTCGCCCGGGTAGGTCGGCACCAGGTAGAGCGGGAAACGCTCGAAGATCTCACCGTCCGGCCGGAGACGCCTGGCCTGGATCCGGCGCCGGCGTTCAGCCGCGCCGTCGAGTCCGCGCACGATCGAAGACACCGCCCGCACCTGAGCCAGAGTCTGCTCGTCGACAATGGCGGGTACGCCATCGGGAAGTCCGGCGTGCGGTCGTGCGAACCGCCTGAGCCTGGTGCGGAGTGCGACGACGGACCGTAGCCGCTCCCAGGCATCGCGCGGCCCGGCGCCGACAATCGGCCACCGCCTCGCGCCGCCAGCGGCGCCGGCCCCACCAACGCTCCCGGCGGGAGCACCGCCGCACCCGTCCACCGTGGCGCCGTACGGTTCGATGGCCAACTCCTGACCGTGGGGGTTGCGGTGGGCGAGCAGGTACTGGACGCGCGCGATCAGCGTCATCTGCACGACCGGCATCAGTTGCGGCCACAGCTCCGCATCGTAGTTCTTGAACGCGGTCAGATAAGCGTTGCGCTCGAACAGCAGTCCACGGTTCGCGTTCCCCAGCAGCTTGCTGGTGGCCATCGAGCGATGGTGGACGACTGCCCGCGGAGCGGACAGCACACGCTCTCCGGCCGACCACAACCGCCAGCCGAGATCGACATCTTCCAGGTAGGCAAAGTACGTCTCGTCGAAGCCGCCTGCCGCGAGGTAGGCGTCACGACGGACGATCATGTTTCCACCGCATGGGAACAGCAACTCACTGCCCTCTTCCGGCATCTCGACCTTGGCCAGGGGTCGGTGGTAGTCGAGCTGGAACGCGTGGCCGTCGAAGGTCATCACGCCCCGGCCGAAGTCCAGCCGGTCGCCCTTCCAGTCGACAATGCAGCCGGAAACCGCCGCGACGTCGGCCGGCGCTTCGCCCAACCCCGCAACCAGTTGGGCCAGCCAGTCCAGCCTCGGCCGGGTGTCGTTGTTGACCAGCGCCAGGGCGCTGGCCCTGCTCTGCTCCGCCAGTCGATTGTTCGCGGCACTGAAGCCGATGTTGGTCGGGTTCGCCAGCACCTCCACGCACGGGTGCTCGGACCGAACCCAGGCCACCGTGCCGTCGGTCGAGCCGTTGTCGAACAGCCTGACTGTCACCGCGGCGCCGCGAACCTGCTGGGCCTCGAGCGCCGGCAGCAGGGTCTCCAGGTGGTGGCGGCCGTTCCAGCTCACCACCAGCACGTCGACGCTGTCGATCCGCTTCCGACCGGCGGTGGGTCCGCTCATCATCTGCCGGCCGCCTGCGCTCCCGCCAGACGCGTCCGTAACCAGCGCCGCAGCCGGAACCCCAGTTCGTCGGCCGGGGCCCCGGTTGACGGCACGAAAGCGAAGTCCTCCTTGGTGGGATCGACCCGCGGAGACTCCAGGAAGGCCGCAAGCGGCGCCAGGCTGCGCTCCCAGGAGAACGTCGCCAAGGCCCTCTCCCGGCCGCGACGAGCCCGCGCCTCGACTTCCGGTCCACCGGCGACCAACTCGGCAAGACCGGCCCTCAGCGCGTCGACATCGCCGCACGGGGCGACAAGGCCGGCGTCCCATTCCTGCAGGAGGCGGGGCACGGTGCCGCCCTCGGTGGTCAGCACCGGACAGCCGACCGCGAGGGCATCCACGAACCGGGTGCGCAGCGACAGGTCGGTTTCCAGTCCGGGTCGATGGCAGGCGGCAAGCGCGTCCACGTCCCGCAGCAGGTCGTACCGTCGCTCGAAAGGAACCCATTCGAGGAAACCGATGCGCTCCGGATCCTGACGCCGACTTCGCGCCTCCACTTCCGCCAGCAGCCGCTGAGGCGCCTGCGCGCCCGGGGGCTGCCGAACGAACAGGAGGCGCGCGTTCGCCTCGGACAGCGAGGCGAAGGCCTCCAGCAGCGGCGCCGGGTCGTACCAGTCGTACAGGCCACCGAACAACAGCCGCCGTTCGCCCGGGACCCGGGGCGGCAACAGCGGCCGGTAGTCCGGCAACGGATCCGGCACTCCAAAGGGCGCCTCGACGATGAGGCCGGAGAGAGTCGGATCATCGCGGTAGCGGTGTGGGTTCACCCGTCCCAGGGCGGTCAGGAAGCCCAGGTAGTAAGTGCGCTGTTCCGATGAGGAGCAGAGGAAGAAATCGCCGCGAGCCAGTTGATGGACCCAGGTCTGGTGGTCGTTCCGGTAGGGATCGAGTCCCAATGTGTCGAAGTGGGTCAGGTTCTCGACCAGGAAGGGATCGTAGAGATCGATCGCGGTCGGCAACTCGGGTAACTCATGGAGCACGTCGTTGGCCAACTGTCCCTGAGCCACAGCGACGTCGCAGTCCCCGAGCAACTCGGGCAGCGGTGCGGAATCGAACCGGCGCACTTCAGCCGGCCCGCTCCCGACCTCGGGCGACAGCCCGGAGCGCCAGGGCGACACGAGGACGACCTGGAATCCGAACTCGGGAAGACGGCGGGCCATCTCCATGTAGCGGATTCCAATGCCGGCCGCGCGTTCTCCCAGCGCCTCGCTGCACACCAGGGCGACACGCGTCAACGGCTACCTCCAGTCGCCCTCATTCGTTCCCGAACGAGCCGGCCGTCAGTCACCCGCACCACGCAGAGACTGCAGACGTTCGTGCAGTCGCCAGACCCGCGTCGCCTTCATGGCTTCGATCTCGGTCTGCAGATCCCGCTCACGACCGTGAAGTCTGTGGATCTCGACTTCGCACTCCCCGTGCGACGATTTCAGTTCCCGCTCGATGGCTTGCAACCGCTCGATCTCGGTGCCGCGTTCCCGGTGCGACGACTCCAACTCCCGTTCCCAAGTCCGCATGCTCTCGATCTTCGCGTGCAGACCGTGAATCTTCGCCTGCTGACCGTGAATCTTCGCCTGCTGACCGTGAATCTTCGCCTGCATCCGCTCCAGCTCCGCCTCGCGGTCGCGAATCTCCGCCCGCGCCGCATCGCCGGCCAGCACCGCCTGACGCCGCATCCGGGTCACCGCCCGCGCCAGCGAGGCGGAGTCGAGTTCAGCCGCGTGCTTGCTCAGAACCCGCGCCTTCAGGGTTTCAAAATCGCCACGGTCGGAGGCCGCCCCACCGAGCGCATGGCCCCCCGGGGCGCCGTCCGCGGTACCGCCAAGGAAGTGACGGTACTCGCAGGTCGTCCGCGCGATATGGACGAAGTCCGTTGAACGCGACAACCGGATCAACAGGTCCCAGTCCTCGAAGACCGGCAACCGTTCGTCGAACGGTCCCGCCTGCTCGATCGCCTCCCGCGTCATCAGCACGGTGTGGAACGGGATGTAGTTGTCGAGCAACAGGATTCCCCGGTCGAAGTCCCGGCTGTAGGGGAGCCGGCGTGAACATTCGACCCAACCGCCCTTTCCCGGCTGGTAGCTGACGACGGCCGCGTCGGTATAGGCCACCTCGACATCGCCGGAAAGCTGCGCCGTGAGTGTTTCGAGGTGCTCGGGCGCCAGCAGGTCGTCGTCGTCGAGAAAGCCGATGCAGTCGCCTGAAGCCGCCTCTACCCCGGCCTGGGCAGCGGCGGCCCTGCCGCGGTTGCGATCCAGGTCGACGCGGCGCACCTCGAACGGAAAGTCCTCCGCCACCTCAGGGCGCCGCCCGCCGTCGTTCACCAGAACCAGCTCGACGTTGCGGTAGGTGCTCTGCGCCAAGCTGTCCAGTGCCTCCGCCAGCCGCCGCGGCCGGTTGTAGGTCCGGACCACAATCGACACCCGACGGGGCGAAGTGACCTCGACCAGCGAAGGCGCCCCGCCCAGGTACGCGATCAGTTGCGCCGGGCTCCGGGTGGTGAAGTCGCTGCTCTTCAACTGGCAGTAGGCCTCGGCGTAGCGGCATGGATCCGGCAGGCTGAGCGACCGGTAACGGCGCAGGCCTCGACAGGAACCCATGTAGTCGTGGCGTTTCAACTGGCTCCGATAGTGGGACATCGCCTCGGCGATTCCTTCCATCTCGGCCGTCACGTCCACGAGCAGGTCGGGATAGAAGGGGTGGTTCACCTCGTAGCAGAGAACACGCAGCGCCAGATCGCCGGGCGACGACTCGTCGTCCTGGCTGGAAAGCGGTTCTCCCCCTTCCGTTCGTCCTCGCCGGCGGTTGATCAGAGCCTCGTGCAGGGCGCGAAACGTCGTCTGATGATCGGGCGTCACTTCGAGAGGCGAGGGCGCCAGCAGCAGGTCCGGCTTGTGTTGCTGAAGCAGCGCCTCGATGTGGCTGGTCAATTGGTCCAGGGAGGAGGTCAGGGCGCCGTCTCTCAAACCGTGGCGCGAGCCCAGATGCTCCACGCTGTCGATGCCGAGTACGTTGGCGGCCGCATCCGCTTCCGCCCATCGCCGCTTGGAGTACTGGTCTCTCGTCACCCCCTCCGGCGGTGCTTCCACGCCGCCCGAACCGTCGCTCACGAAGGCACAAACGACGCTTGCGCCGCCCGCGGCAAGCTGCAGGATCAGGCCGCCGCAGCCCAGCACCTCGTCGTCGTAGTGGGGCGCCAGCACGAGGACGCGGCGAGCCACCAGCGACTCCGGCGCGGTCGGCGGCAGCGGCCGCTTGCGACCCGTCATGGCGCCAACCCGGTGCTGGGTTCCAGCGGGAGTCGGGCCGGACGGACGGGGCTATGGCGGTTCTCGTTCACGGCGCTCCCTGAATCGGCGAACATGCTACCGGAGCCCAAGCCCCCTTCGGTACACTCCGCGCACTCCGATGCTGCAGCGCACGAGATCCCTGGTCGCCGACGCGCTGCGAAGCACCCTCTTTCGCGTCTTCGGGCTCGATCACGACCCGACCATCGAAGTACCGCCCCAGCGGCGGCTGGGCGACCTCGCGAGTCCCTGCGCTCTTCACCTCGCGCGCGAACTCCGCCAGGCGCCGCGCGCGATTGCGGAACGTCTGGTCGAGGCCATGGACCTGCCATCGGGGTTCGACCGGGTCACCGTCGAAGGCCCGGGCTACGTCAACTTCCACCTCGACCGGACCGGATTCGCGGCCGCGATGCTCGACGCGGTTCCGGTGGCGCCCTTGTCCAACGCCGATCACCTCGCCAAGGTCATCGTCGAGCACACGAACATCAATCCGAACAAGGCGGCGCACATAGGCCACCTGCGCAACGCCGTCCTCGGCGATGTCCTGGCGCGGGCGCTCCGCGGTCTCGGACGCACGACCGAAGTCCAGAACTACATCGACGACACCGGCGTCCAGGTCGCCGACGTGGTGGTCGGCTTCCTCGATCTCCGGGGCTGCTCCGTGGCCGACATCGAAGCCCTGCCGGAGCCGTTCGACTACATCTGCTGGGATGTCTACAGCGAGGTCGGCCGCTGGTACGAGCCGGACCCCGAACGGCTCGAGCTCCGGCGCCGCACTCTCCGCGCCCTGGAAGCGGGCCACGGCCGAAGGGCGGAGGCCGGCCGCCTGGTCACGCGACGAATCGTCAACCGCCACTTGGCCACGATGCGCCGCATCGACATCGATTACGACCTCTTGACCCGCGAGAGCGAGATTCTGCGCCTGGACTTCTTCGTCGCCGCCTTCGAGCAACTCAAGAAGAGCGGCGCGGTGCGGTTCGAGGACACCGGAAAGAACGCCGGCTGCTGGGTCATGCCGCTTTCCGATAGCGAGGCGTTCCAGGGTCTGGAGGATCCGGACAAGGTGATCGTGCGGTCCGACGGCACGGTGACCTACGTGGGCAAGGACATCGCGTACCAGCTTTGGAAGTTCGGCCTGCTCGGCCGCGATTTCGAGTACGACCGCACAGGCAACGGGCCCTTGTGGGAAACCGCGCCGGCCGGCACACAGAGCGGCCCGGAACGGGAACAGGCGCCGGCGTTCGGCGCCGGCGCCCGGGTGATCAATGTGATCGACGCCCGCCAGGCCTACCTGCAGCGGATCGTTAGGGCCGGTCTCGAAGCGCTCGGCCACACGCGCCAGGCCGGCGAGAGCGTCCACTTCGCCTATGAGATGGTCGCCCTGTCCGCCCGGACCGCGGAACAACTCGGCTTCAGCGGCGACGCGAGGCTGGAGATGTCCGGTCGCAAGGGCATCGGCGTCAAGGCGGACGACCTGCTCGACCAGCTCGAGGCGAAGAGCCGGGCTGAGATCGCAGCCCGCCGCGGCGAATCCGACACCCGTGAAGCGAACAACGAGGACGCCGAGCTACTGGCACGGCAGATCGCCACCGCGGCGCTGCGCTTCTTCATGGCGCGGGCCACGACGACGCGGGTGATCGCCTTCGACATCGATGAAGCGACTTCGTTCGAAGGCGAGTCAGGCCCCTATCTCCAGTACTCCATCGTGCGCGCACGGAACATCCGCCGTCGCTTGGTGGAAGAGGGCCTGCCGCAGGAAGTAAGCGGGCGCCGCGCCGCGGAACTCCCCGCCGAGGCATGGCCCGACGATCTCTGGGACCTGGTGCTGCTCGCCTCACAATGCCAGGACACCGTCGAGCGCGCCGCGGCCACGCTGGAACTGTCCCTGATCGCCAGGCACGGGCTGGACCTGGCGCAGAAGTTCCACGCCATCTACCACCGCCATCCCATCCTCCACGAGCAGGACGCCGATCTCCGCGACGCGCGTCTCGCCGCAATGCAGATCTTCGTGCGTTCCCTTGAAGCGCTGGCCGCGATTCTCGGCGTGCCGCTGCCGGAGCGGATGTAGCTGCAGCCCCCAACTCAGTCCATCTGCTTGCGCAGCACCGTCGGGATGTCGTAGTCGTCGACATTCCTCCAGTTCGGACCGAAGCCACCCGGATCGATCTTGTGGCGCTCGGCGAGCAGGCGATCGCGGAAGCCCGCCTCGTCGGCGTCCTTGTCCGCGTGCGAATCCCCCTCGAGAGCCGCGTCCGCCGCCTGCCCGGCGGCAGCGAGACCCTCGGGCGAATCTGCAGTCTCATCCGTCCCGGCGCCCTCGGGCTTCGACTCCGAGCCGCCCGGTCGAGGCTGGCGATCCTCGGCGAAGCCGGTCGCGATCACGGTGACCTTCATCTCCTCGTCCATCGTCTCGTCGACCACCAGACCGGAGATGATGTTGGCGTTCGGATCCACCGCCTCGGTGACCATGCGGGCCGCTTCGGCTACCTCGTGGAGCGTCAGCGAACTGCCGCCCGTGATGTTGATCAGGCAGCCCCCGGCGCCCTCGATCGAGGCGTCCTCGAGCAGAGGCGAGGACACAGCGCGCTGCGCCGCCTCGAGCGCACGGTTGTCGCCCGACGCCAGGCCCGTGCCCATCACGGCGATCCCCTGACCGCACATGATGGCCCGCACGTCCGCGAAGTCGGCGTTTACCTCGCCGGGCATCGTGATCAGGTCGCTGATGCCCTGAACCGACTGGCGCAGAACGTCGTCGGCGGTGAGGAAGGCCTCAGAAAGCGACGTGCCCCGATCGACGAAGCTCAGCAGCCGCTCGTTCGGGATCGCGATGACCGTGTCGACCGCCTTGTGCAGCTCTTCCAGACCGCGCTCCGCGATCAGCATCCGCCGCCGGCCCTCGAAGGCGAACGGCTTCGTGACTACCGCCACGGTCAGAGCTCCGACCTCGGCCGCCAGGGAACCGATGATGGGCACCGCGCCCGTGCCGGTTCCGCCGCCGAGCCCCGCCGCCAGGAAGACCATGTCGGCGCCGCTCAGCACATCGAGGATCTTGTCCGTGTCCTCCAGCGCCGAGTTGCGTCCGATGTCCGGGTCGGCCCCCGCGCCCAGGCCGCGCGTGATCTTGCGGCCGAGCTGCAGCTTCGACTCCGCCTCGCAGCGCCTCAGCGCCTGCAGGTCGGTGTTGGCCGCGATGAACTCGATTCCGCTCAGACTGCTGGCAATCATCCGGTTGACGGCATTGCCGCCGCCGCCGCCTACACCGACGACCTTGATCTTGGCCGGACCGAAGCTCTCCTCGGAGGAAGCCGCCTCACAGGTTGTCGGCTCCATCGCGGCCGGCTGCTGCTCTTCCATCAGAATCATGGCACTCTCCCTTTCGAACCCTCCGGTTCAGTAACTCAAGATCAGAGAAGATCGCTGAACATCTGTCGCAAGCTGCCCATCACCCCGCGCACTCCGCGAACGGAGCCCTGGCGCACGAGCGGTAGTCGGGCCTGCTCCGCGGCGATGGCGTAACGCACAAGGCCGGCGGCCGTAGCCCATGTCGGATCGGTAAGACCCTCGATCTCGCTGGTGAGACCGAGCGGCACTCCGTAGCGCGCGTCGCACGAAAAGAACTGCTGGGCCAGTTCGGGAAGACCGGCCAGCTTCGAACCGCCGCCGGTGAGGACGACTCCGCCCCGGAGCTGATCGGCGCAGCCCGCTTTCTCCATCTCGACCTGGACGAAATGGAACATCTCCTCGGCGCGCGCCTGCAGGATCTCGGCGAGCCTCGCCCGTGCGATCGTCCGGCTGGCGCCTCCCCCTACGCTCGGCACGGTCACTCCCTCGTCGCCGTCAACCAGACCGGCGAGGCAGCAGCCGTCGCGGAGCTTCAGCGTTTCAGCGCCCGCGAACGAGGTTCGCAGCACGGAGGCCAGGTCGGCCGTGAAGTGGCTGGCGCCGAACGGAAGGACGCCGCTGTGCTGGACTTCCGATTGGTGGAAGAACGCGAATCCGCAGGTGCCGGATCCGATCTCCAGCATCAGAACGCCGAGTTCGCGCTCATCGGGAAGCAGGACCGCTTCCGCCGTGGCCAGCGGCTCGAACACGACCTCCGCCGCCTCCACGCCTGCCTGGTTCAGGCACCGTATCAGCGTCCTCGTTCTCGGCGCGTGGCCCATGACCAGGTGGACCTTGGCCTCGAGACGGCTCCCCAGCATGCCCTGGGGCTCCGCTATGCCACCGTGATCGTCGACCGCGAACTCCTGCGGGATCGCGTGCAGGATCTCGCGGTCGGGAGGAAGCGGCACGTCCCGGGCAGCATTCAGAACGAGGTCGATGTCGGCGCGCGAAATGCCCCGGTCACCGCTGTCGATGTAGGCCGTGCCGTGGCTGTTCGCGGAGCGCAGGTCGCTGCCGCCGACGCCGACAAAGGCGCGGGAAATCTCGGTTCCCGCCATGGTCTCGGCTTCCTCGGTAGCCCGCCGCAGCGAACTCACCGTCGCGTCGACGTTCACAACGTGGCCCTTCAACGTGCCGCGGTTGGGCGCCCTGCCAACGCCGACGACCTTGAGGCCGGGCTCTCCGTCGATCTCGGTGCGCTCGACGATCAGCACACCGACCTTCGACGAGCCGACATCGATGGCTACCAAACGTGTGTCCGTCTTCGGCATCGTTTCGTCCTCCCCTGCTACGAGGGATCTCCTGCACCCAACCCGTCGGCGGGATCGCGGCCTGTACCCGGCGCCTCCGTCGACAGGACGATTCGCTCCCTGAACCGCAGATCGACGACCTCGGGATCGCTGTGTTCCCTGATCGCCGCCCGCAGCAACTCGAACACCGAGCCCTTCGCGGTCAGATCGCTCCCGCGCACCAGAACAGTCGCCGGCCGACCGCTGCGCGCGAGCAGATAGTCGTCGTCGCTCAGAACTCCGACCGCGAACACCTCGCGGCCCCAGTCGAACGACCTCACCTCGGTCGCGACATCGACGGCCCGCTTCAGCGTCCGCGCGAGCACCTCGCCCGACACGTCCCTCGATGCGAGCCCGGTGACGCCGGGGTTCCGCGCCGGACTCTCCCCCACACGCTCCCCGAGCAGCGTGGTCTGAATCGAAACACGAACCAGGGTGCTCTCGGCGACCGCGACCGCACTCCCCTCGCAAAGATCGGCAGCGCGCTCGCATCCCACGATCGCCCGGCCGTCCGGGTCGATGATCCAGGATCGGTCTCCAGACTCGAACACGGCGGCCGGCTCGTGTTCCACGATCTGCACATCGAGTTCATTCGGGAGCCGCTTGGCCAACTTCGCTTCACGCACCCACTCGTGCTCGAGTCGCGCAGCGGCGCGTTCCAGAGAGAGCATCGGGAGGTTGCGTCCCACCAGGCCGGCAAGCTGGTCCCGCACCCACTCCTCGGACACGCGCACCCCCGTCTCGACCCCGATCTCGGGCTTCAGATCGAACACCGGCGCCGTCGCCAGCCACAGGCCACACGCCACGACGGGCGCCACGCCCAGAAGGACCTTTCCCACCCCCAGCGCCAACCAGACGCCGGGCCGCGGGCGACGGCGGCGCACGGTCCGGCGCCCCACAAGCGGCAGCCCACTCCTGCCGCGGCTCATCTTCCGTCCTCCTCATCAGCCACGAGGAGTCGAGCCAACCGGTAGATATCCCCGGCGCCGAGGGTGATGACTATGTCTCCCTCCCGAACCTCCGAACCGAGGCGCTCAGGCGCCGTACGCCAGGGACCGCAACCTCTGACGCTGGGGTGGCCGCTGCCGGCCGCCGCCGCGACCACCAGGCTCCCATCCACCCCGGGAAGCGGCTTCTCACGGGACGCGTAGATGTCGGTAACCAGAGCGTTGTCAGCCAGCAGCAGTGCGCGACCGAAGTCGTCCGCCAGGTCCCGCGTCCGGCTGAACAAGTGGGGCTGGAACACGGCGTGAAGCCGGCGCGGCCGACCCTTTTGCCCAGCGAGATCCAACACTTCGCGAGCGGCCCGCAGGGTCGCCTCGACCTCGGTCGGGTGGTGCGCGTAGTCATCGACCACGGTCGCACCCCGCCAACTGCCCACCCGCTCGAAGCGCCGGTGAACGCCGGAGAAACCAGACAGGACATCGGCGGCCGTCACGAAGTCGACTCCTGTGGCGCGGGCCGCAGCCACCGCCGCCAGCGCGTTCAGGACGTTGTGTCGACCGGGCATCGGCAGCTCGAGCGCGCCGAGACGACCCGCGGCCGAATCCACGACCTCGAACCGCACGCCGGCGGCGGTGGGCTCGGGATCGCGCGCCTGCAGGTCCGCCCGCGAGTCGAAGCCGTAGGTGACGATCCGCCGGTCCGCGAGGCGGGGCAGCAGGTCCCGCACATTCGCGTCGTCGACGCAGGCGATGATCTGACCGAAGAAGGGAACCCGGCTGGCAAAGCGCACAAAGGCATCCTTGATGTCAGCCAGGTCGCGGTAGGTGTCCAAGTGATCGACATCGATGTTCGTGATCACGGCGATCACCGGCGCTAGATCGAGGAAGCTGCGGTCGAACTCGTCTGCCTCCGCTACCAGGTAGTCGCTCTTGCCGTGGCGTGCTCCCGTGCCGGACACGCGGAGCCGGCCGCCGACGACGACGGTGGGATCGAGTCCCGCGCCGGTCAGTACGCTGCCCACGAGCGACGTCGTCGTCGTCTTGCCGTGCGTCCCCGCCACGGCGATGCCGTACTTGAGCCGCATCAGCTCAGCCAGCATCTGGGCCCTGCGCACGATCGGGACGCCGCGCCCGCGTGCGGCAACGACTTCTTCGTTGCCGCCGGGGACGGCCGAGGAGACGACGACCAGGTCGGCCTGCTCCACGTTCTCCGCCGAGTGGCCGACGAAGACTGCCGCGCCGAGTTCGGCAAGTCGCTGTGTCGTTTCGCTCGCCTCCAGATCGGAGCCGCTGATCGCGAGGTCGTAGTTGAGCAGCACTTCCGCGATGCCGCTCATTCCGGCGCCGCCGATGCCGACGAAGTGGATCCGTTCGAGGCCCGCGGTACGCAGGAACAGAGGCATCAGCGCGTCCTCCCCGCGCCGGAGGCGCCAGCGATCGCGCATACCCGCTCCGCCACGGCGCGCGCCGCATCGCCCCGGCTGTGGGCGCGCGCCGCCCGAGCCATGGACGAAAGCCGAGCGCGATCCGCGATCAGCCCCGCGCATCGCTCCGCGGCCGCCTCGCCCCGCAGATCTTCCTGCTCGACCAGGATCGCCGCTCCCGCATCGACCATCGCCTGCGCGTTGCCGCGTTGGTGCCCCGCGGCCAGCGGCAACGGCACGTAGATCGCCGGCCGGCCGGCCGCGGCCACTTCCGCCACCGTCACCGCACCCGCCCGCGAGACGATCAGGTCGTGGGCCGCCATCGCGCCGGCGGCGTCCTCGATGAACCCCTCCACCGTTGCCTGGAGCGCCGGCGCCTCCAGCTCCCGGTAGCGGTCGCGGGTGTCGTCGACTCGCCAAGGTCCCGCCTGGTGCGTGACCTCGATGGCTGCCTTTCGGGCGGCCCGGGCGAACAGATCCGGCAGTTGCCGGTTGAGAGCGTCCGAGCCCTGGCTGCCGCCGAGCACAAGCACACGCGTGCGGTCGCTCTGGAGGCACAGTTCGCCGACACGGCGGAAGGCCCGGCGCACCGGAACCCCGACCAGCCGCGCCTCGCACGCGAACTGCTTCGCAGCGGACTCGAAAGCAGTCCCCGCCTCCGTGGCGAACCGCGACAGCAGCCGGTTCGCCGCGCCGCTCTGCGCGTTCGGTTCGAGCAGGTAGAGGCCGGATCCATTCAGCCGGGCCCCCAGGGCAGCCGGAGCGCAGGCGTAGCCGCCGGTGGCCAACACCACCGCCGCACCAAGGCGGCGCAGCAGCACGGCGGCACGTAGCGTCGAGACCGCCAGAACACCCAGGGCGACCGCTCGCTCCAGGGCGCCGCGGTCCACGAACGGTCGCGCCGGCAACGCTCTGAACTCGAACCCGGCCGCGGCAACCAACCGTTCCTCGAGGCTCCGCCTGCGCCCGATCCACGCCGTGCGCCAACCGAGGCGCCGGAGTTCCTCGGCTACTGCCAGGCCAGGGAACACGTGCCCGCCGGTTCCACCACCCGAGAAGACGACCGAAGGGCGGTGAGTGCGAGCGCTCATCCATGCTCCGAAACGCTCAGCAGCAGGCCGCACGCGACCAGGGTCATGAACAGGGAGGATCCGCCGTGCGACAGAAACGGCAGAGGCGTACCGGTGACCGGCACCAGCCCGACGGTGACGCTGATGTTGACGAGCGCCTGGATGAGCACCGCCGACGTCAGTCCCCAGGCGAGAAACCGGCCGAACGCGTCCGGGGCCCGGTGCCCGGCGACGTAGCCCCGCCAGGCGAGAACGACGAATGCAGCCAGCACCGCGGCGGCGCCGATCAATCCCATCTCCTCGCTGACGATCGAGAAGATGAAGTCGGAACTCGCGAGCGGCAGGAAGTAGAGCTTCTGGGCGCTCTCGCCCAGGCCCTGACCGGTCACGCCGCCGGAGCCGATCGCGATCAGCGACTGCAGCACCTGAAAGCCGTTGCCCGAGGGGTCTGTCTCAGGCGAGAGGAAACCCATCACCCGCTCCACGCGGTAGGGCTCCGACCAGATGAAGAGCCCCAGGACCGCCGGGAACACAAGCAACCCGGGCACGATCCAGCGCCAGGACAGACCGGCGAGAAACAGCATGACCGCCGAGATCCCGAGGATCAGCGCGGCGCTGCCGAAGTCCGGGGCCTGCAGCACGAGCAGGGTCACCAGCCCGACCCCGACTCCGCACGGCACCAGGACCCGGGGCTGGCTGACCCCCTCGGGGCAGCGGTGGATCTGGTACGCGAGAAAGAGGATGACCGCGACCTTGGCCAGCTCCGACGGCTGGAAGGTCACCGGTCCAAGCGACAGCCACCTGCTGCTGCCGTTGATCGGCGGCGACGCCAGCACGATGCCGAGCAGCCCAAGCGAGACGCCGAGACCGGCGTACACCAGCCACGGTCTGGCCCAGCGACGGTAGTCGATGCTCATCACCACCAGCATCGCCCCCAGACCGAAGATCGCCGCCGCCAACTGGGTGACGAACGGCCGCTCTAAGCCGCCCTCGGGGTCGGGCGGGTTGGCGGAGTAAACCATGACCAGCCCCCCCACCACCAGCAGGACGACGACCGTGAAGAGCACCTTGTCGGTGGCGAGCTTCTTAGCCATCGCCGCCCCCTCCGCGAGCCGCCTCGAGAGCTCTGACCTGGCGCTCGAACTGACGGCCGCGGTCGGCGAAGTCCTCGAACTGGTCGAAGCTGGCGCAGGCCGGCGAGAGCAGCACGCTCTGGCCGCGGCTCGACGCGGCGGACGCCGCCTCGACCGCCCGGTCGAGCGAACCGCAGCGGCGACGCGCGGCGCCGTCGAGCAGCATGGATTCGATCGCGTCGGCGGCCTCGCCGATCAGGTAGACCGCCGCGGCCTTGGCCGCCGCCACCGCCGCCAGTTCGGCGAAATCGGCGGCCTCCCCCTTCGCCCGGCCACCCAGAATCAGGTGAACGGAGCCGTCGCCGAAACCGGCCAGCGCCTGCGTGGACGCGGCGGGGTTGGTTGCCTTCGAATCGTTGTAGTAGCGGACGCCGTCCATGGTCTCGACCAGGCGCATCCGGTGGGGCAAGCCGCCAAAGCCGCGAAGACCTGAGGCGAAACCGTGTGGATCGGCGCCGACAGCCGACGCGAGCAGCGCAGCCGCCATCGCGTTCTCCACGTTGTGCAACCCATCCAGCGCCAGATCGTCGAGCCGGAACAGCTCACGCCGGACGTTCGGCCCGACCTCGATCACGCGGTCGCGGTCGAGGTAGCAGCCGTCCTCGACCTGACGGAGACGCGAGAAGAAGCGCCGCCTGACCTGGGCCGATGCCCCCTCGCGGTCGCTCCCGAGCCGGCGCGCCTCGGAGTCGTCGCCGTTCACCACGGCGATGTCTCCGAGCGCCTGGTTGCCGAAGATGCGCGCCTTCGCCGCCGCGTACTCGGCCACGTTCCGGTAGCGGTCGAGATGGTCGGGGCTGATGTTCAGAAGCGCCGCCGCCCGAGGACGGAAGCGGTCGACCGCTTCGAGTTGGAAGCTCGAGAGCTCGACGACGAACACCCGCCCCGGCGGTCCGTCGACGCGGGCGGAGAGCGGCGTGCCGATGTTGCCGCAGACTTCGACCGGGTAACCCGCCGCTTCGAGCAGGGCGCCGGTGAGCGCGGTCGTCGTGCTCTTGCCGTTGCTGCCGGTGATCGCCACCACGGTCGGCGTGCACGACACCTCCAGCAGGCGGTAGGCGAGCTCCACTTCGGCCACAACAGGCGTCTTCGCCGACCGGGCGCTCCGCAGCAGGGGCCGGTTGGGTGGCACGCCGGGACTCAGCACGACGGCGTCGAGACCTCTCGGCAGCGCCGCCTGTTCGTTCAGCAACGTCTCGACCCGTCCCGTTCGTAGGAGTTCCTGTGCCGCCGACCCAAGACCGGAGGCCGGACGACCGTCGACGGCCGCCACGCGAATACCGCGGTCAACAAGCGCCCGCGCCGCCGCCACGCCGGACAAGCCCAGCCCATAGACCAGCGCCCTCCGCCATGCGGAGACCGGCGGCGCCGGGTTCGGGGAGGTGCTGCCACTCGACTCGACCAACGCCACTACCTCAACTTCAGGGTCGAAAGGCCGAGAAAGGCGAACAGCACGGCGAGAATCCAGAACCGCACGATGACCTGGTTCTCGCTCCAGCCGCGGAGCTCGAAGTGATGGTGGAGCGGCGCCATGAGCAGGACCCGACGCCCGGTCATCTTGTAGGACGCCACCTGGACGATCACGGACAGCGCCTCCAGCACGAACAACCCACCGACCAGCACCAGCAGCAGCTCCTGCTTGGAGAGGACCGCGACCGCGCCGATCGTGCCGCCAATCGCGAGCGAGCCGACATCGCCCATGAACACCTGCGCCGGATGGGCGTTGAACCACAGGAAGCCGAGGCTGGCCCCGACCAGGGCGGAGCAGATGATCGCGACCTCGCCTGCCCCCGGAACGTAGGACACCTGCAGGTAGCGGGCGGCGATCGAGTTGCCCGCGATGTAGGCGAAGACCGCGTAGGTGGCCGCCGCCACCAGGGTGGCGCCGATCGCCAGGCCGTCGAGCCCATCGGTGAGGTTCACCGCATTGGAGGAACCGGCGATCAGGATGGCGACGAAGGGAATGTAGAACGGCCCGAGTTCGATCAACAGGGTCTTGAAGAAGGGGAAGCTCAGGTTCGCGTCGAGACTCGTCAGGCCGACCAGGCCGGCGCCGAGCGCCGCGCCCACCGCGAACTGCAGGCCCAGCTTCGCCTTCAGCCCTAAGCCCTTGCTGTGGCGCCGCCGGACCTTGAGCAGGTCGTCGACGAAGCCGACGGCGCCGAGCGCGATCGTCGTGCCGACCGCGAGCCAGACGTAGACGTTCGACAGGTCGGACCACAGCAGGGTCGGCACGATCACCGCGGTGAGAATGAGCAATCCCCCCATGGTCGGGGTGCCGGCCTTGCTCTTGTGCCGCTCCGGGCCCTCCTCGCGGATCGCCTGTCCGATCGAGAGGCGCCGCGCGGCACGGATGAAGCTGGGGCCCAGCATCAGGCTCAGTACGACACCCGTCAACGCGGCGCAGGCGCAGCGGAAGGTGATGTACTGGACGACGTTGAAGGGCGCCATCCTCTCGCCGAGCGGCAACAGCAGGTCGAGCAGCATCAGTTCGCCCCCTCCTGCCTCAGCGCCCCGACGACGTGCTCGAGCGCCGAGCCGCGTGAACCCTTGACCAGCACGACATCGCCGTCCCCGATCAGGGCCGGCGTGCCGGCGCTCGCGGCTAGTGAGTCCTCGAACCAGACGGTCTCCGCGCCGCCATCGGCCGCGGCCGCCACCAGGTCGGTCGTCAACCCGCCGACGCCCACGACCAGGGCGAATCCCAGATCGGCGGCGGCGCTGCCCAGTTGCCGGTGGTAACGGCGTTCGGCGCTCCCGAGTTCGAGCATCTCCCCCAGGATCGCCACGTGGCGCCGGCCGTCGAGCTGGCGCGCGGCCTGAAGCGCAAGCTCTGCGGCTTCCGGGTTCGAGTTGTACGAGTCGTCCACCAGGGTCGCGCCCGAGGACAGGGCAACCACCTCGCCGCGTCCGGCTGCGGATTTCGGCCGTCGCGCGGCCGCGGCCACGCGCTCGATCGGAACGCCGAGGCGAAGGGCACAGGCCGCGGCGGCCAGGAAGTTCTCGACGTTGACCCGACCGTGCAGGCGCAGTTCGACGAGTGCTTCGGCGCCGCCCCGTTCGAGTACGAAACGGGTTCCCGGTTCTCCCGCCAGCGGCTCGAGGTCACGTGCCGTGACCTCGGCGACGGGGGTCTTGCCGGCCGCGGGCGCCACCTCGTACCAGACAACGCGCTCGGCCGCGGCGGCGCGACCGCTTTCCGGTCGTTCGGCCAGGAATCGCTCAACGAGGCCCACGACGTGGGGGTTGCCGGCATTCGCGACGACCAGGCCGTCGCCGGCAAGCCCCTCGAGCAGCTCCGCCTTGGCCCGGGCAATTGCCTCCACGCCCGCGGCAACGCCACTCTCCTGCTCGAAGCCGGCGAGGTGCGCCGGTCGTACATTCGTGAACACCGCCACGTCCGGCCGTCCGAGCCGGCTGACCGCTGCCAGCTCACCGGGCACCGACATCCCCATCTCGGCCACCAGCCACTCGCAGTCCTCGTCCACGGCAAGCAGCATGAGCGGGAATCCAAGCAGGTTGTTCAAATTGCCCGGACTCTTGTGAACCCGCCAGCATTCGCCGAGCAACAGGGCCAGCAAGTCCTTCGTCGTCGTCTTGCCGGCCGAGCCGGTGATCGACGCGACCCGGGCCTTGAGCTTCCGGCGATGGTCCCGGGTCAGATCATGGAGCGCCTCGGTCACGTCGTCGACCCTGATCTGGGGGCCTCCCGCCTGGTCGACCGGCACAGCCACCACCGAGGCCGCGGCGCCCGCGGCCAAGGCGTCGGCCACGAAGCGATGGCCGTCGGTCCGCTCGCCGGGCAGCGCGAAGAACAGTTCGCCGCCCTCGACCCGGCGCGAGTCGATCGCCGCGCCCCGGTAACAGGCGCCGGGTTCAACCTCTCCGATCAGGGAACCATTCATGATCCTGGCCGCATTAGCAAGGGGCCGTCTCACCGCCCCGCTCCCCGTTCAGTGCGTTCAAGGCCGACTCCGCCTCGTCCCGGTCACGAAAGGGCACCTTGAGGTCGCCAGTCGTCTGCGTCGCCTCGTGGCCCTTGCCCGCGATCAGGACGGTCCACCCCGGCGCCGCCGCCGCAACCGACACGGCCCGCCGAATCGCCGCGCGACGGTCCGCAACGACTTCCCAGGCACAGCCCCGAGCTGCCTCGAGACCGGCGACGATCGCGGCATGGATGAGCCCCGGTTCCTCGCTCCGCGGGTTGTCGTCGGTGACGATCGCGAGATCCGCGAGTTCTCCCGCCGCGCGCCCCATCAGTTCCCGCTTGCCGCGATCCCGGTCACCGCCGCAGCCGAACACGACGGCAATGCGCCGGTCGCTCAGTTCGCGCACCGCCGCCAAGGCGGCGCGCAGTCCACCGTCCGTGTGGGCGTAGTCGACCAGAACCGGAAACTCCTGACCGCGATCCACCGGCTCGAGCCGGCCGGAAAGGGGCGCCTGGTCGGCCACCGCGTCACGAATGGCTTCGGCGGAGACGCCGACGGCACAAGCCGCGGCCACTGCCGCGGCCAGGTTCTCGAGGTTGAACCGGCCGAGAAGCGGGCTGCTTATGGCAATGAGGCCCGTGGGCGTCTCGATCTCGGCCAGAATCCCGGCAAGATCGAGTTCGACGCGGACCACTCGCACCTCGGCGTCCGGGCGTCCGGAGGCGCTGAACTGCACGACCCTGCCGCTGTTTCCGAGCTCCGAGGCCAGACGACGGCCGTACTCGTCGTCGACGTTGAACACCGCCGCGCCCTCAAGCCGGAGCAGGGAGAACAGGCGGCGCTTGGCCGCAAAGTAGGCCTCGAACGATGGGTGGTAGTCGAGATGGTCCCTGGTCAGGTTCGTGAACACCGCGGCGTCGAACCTCATGCCGTTCATGCGACCCTGGTCGAGGGCGTGGGACGAAACCTCGATCGCCGCCGACCGGGCGCCCAGGTCCACGGCGCGGCGCAACATCCGGAACAGGTCACTGCTTTCCGGCGTCGTCCGGTCCTCCGCCGCCCGGCTCAAGGGCTCGAAGGCCGCGGGCGCGGAACCCGGCCGATGGACCGTGCGGCCCAGGGTTCCGACCACCGCGGCGGAACGACCCGACCGGCTCAGACAGGCGCCGATCAACTGGGACGTCGTGCTCTTGCCGTTGGTGCCGGTGACGCCGACGGTCAGCAGTTCCCGTTCCGGATGGCCGTAGAGCCTCGCAGCCACCCGCCCCATGCGGGCGCGCGGATCATCGACCTCCAGCCACGGTACGGCCGGCGGGGCCGGCGGCGGGCCGAAGGCCAGTACCGCCGCGGCGCCCCGCGCCACGGCGTCCGGAGCGAATGCGCGACCGTCGTGGAGGTCGCCTCGCCAGGCGACGAACAGGTCGCCGCTTGTAACCCGGCGAGAGTCGTGCTGCACGCCCGTGACTTCCGTCTCGGCAGCGGCAAGGCCTAGCGGCGACCTCAGCGGCAGGTCGGCGATCGCGTCGCCGAGTCTCATCAACTCGAAGCCTTTGCCGTCCACAGCTCGCCTTCCGTCACCGTGTCCTCCTGCTTCACCTCCTCTTCGCCGACCGCGTTGGCGACCTTGACCTCCGCCGGCTCGGCCGGCCGCAACCACACCGGCTGGCTCCAGCCCATCGGCTGGCGCGAGGGCGTCGCACCGAGGTAGAACAACGCTTCGCTGACGATGCGCTGGAAGGCCGGCGCGGCGACTTCACCGCCACCGGTGGCGACGGTCGGCTCGTCGATCATCACCAGGCAGACCAGTCGGGGCGCCCGGGCCGGAGCGATACCCACGAAGCCGGCGACGCGACCGGTCTCCGAGTAGCCCCCCGAGTCCGACTTCTCCGCCGTCCCCGTCTTGCCGGCTACGCGGTAGCCGGCGATCGCGGCCTTCCGGCCGGTGCCGCTCACGACGACTTCCTCGAGCAGGCGGATGACCTGGTACGCGGTCGACTTCGAGATCACGCGCCGGCCGCGATCCGTGGGACGCACGTCGACGATCTCGCCCTCCCGCTCCAGGGCACTCACGATGTACGGCTGGTTCCACGCGCCGCCGTTGGCAATCGCCGCGTAGGCATTCGCGAGTTGCAGCGGCGTCACGGCCAGACCGTGGCCAAACGAAGCATAGGCCGTCGTCTCACGATCCCAGACCCGGAGCGGCACGATGCCCGGGTGTTCCCCGCCAACGTCGATTCCGGTAGCGGCGCCGAACCCGAAGGCCGACACGAGGTCCTGCATCGTCCGCTCACCGGCCAGAAGCCCGGCCTTGACCGCGCAGACGTTGCTCGACTTGGCGATCGCCGTGCGGAAGGTGAGTTCGGGAAAGGGCTTGTGGTCGTTGATCCGCGCCTTGCCGACGCGAATCCGTCCATTGCCGCAGTCCATGATCTGGTCGGCGTGAACCACCTGCCGCTCGAACGCCCCCGCCACCGTGATCGTCTTGAACGTCGAGCCCGGCTCATAGGAGTCCTGCAGTGCCCTGTTCCGGCGCTCATCGGGACCGAAGTCGCCGAATTGGTTCGGGTCGAAGGCCGGATAGGAGGCCATCGCCAGCACCGCCGAATCCTCCGGCGCCAGAATCACCACGTTGCCGGCCTTTGCCTTCGACCACTCGATCGTCTCCCGCAGGGCGCGCTCAGCCAGGTGCTGGATCGTCGCGTCGATGGTCAGGTGGAGGTCCGCCCCCGGCTTCGGTTCGCCCAGGGAACCGGCGACGACGACCAACCGCTGCTGACCATCCCGGAGCACGTGCCTTTTGACCGACTCACCCGCGACCTCGTCGTCGTACCGGAGCTCGATGCCCGCGAGGCTGCGGTCCGTACCGACGAAGCCAAGCACATGAGCCATCAGCGAGCCCATCGGGTACTCGCGCTTGCTTTCGGCCAGAAAGTAGAGGCCCGGAAAGGCCGACAGGTCGATGCCGTCGGCCAGGTCGCGGTCGAGCTTCCGCGCCAGCGGCACGTGCCCGGGCTTCTGCAGCAGCGCCTCGATCCGTCCCTCGGCGCGGCCCACCAAGGGGGCGATGTAGGCGGCCAGCGCCGCCGGATCGTCCACCTTGGCGGTTTCGGCATAGAGCGTCCGGGTCTCGACCGACACCGCCATGGTTCTGCCGCGCGAGTCGTAGATCGTCCCGCGCTTGGGGTTCAGGACGACCTCGCTGCGCTGCTGCCGCGCCGCGCGCTCGCGGTATGAGTCGGCGCCGCGAATCTGCAGATCGAAGAGCCGCCAACCGATCGCGCCCATCCAGATGCCGGCGGCCGTGACCAGGATCACCAGCCTTCCGAGGTGACGGCGCCGGGCGCCCCTGGCGCGGGGTCCGAGGGCGTTCACTGCGCGGCCTCCGTCGCGATGCCGGCCTGTACCAGCGACGCGCTCTCCGAGCTCAGGAAGATCATCTGATCCAGCGTCGGGGGCGCCATACCGAGTTGCTCCAGCGCCAGCGCCGACAGCCGCTCAGGGCGGGTGAGCCGCGTGGCCTCCAACTTGAGCAGGCGCTCTTCCTGCAGCAGGTCCTCCAGGCGCCGTTCGAGCTGCTCGATCCGGTAGCCGGCCTCCAGGCCCTGTTCGTGTACCCAGGTGTACGCGAACACCGCGGCGGCGAAGGGCAGGACGATCGCCACCAGCCGCCACAGGCCGCGGAGCCGGCCCGGATCCCGCTGGCGCACGAGGAAGGGATTCGTGATCTCCTTGCTGACGCTGTAACCGGTCTTCACAGTTCACGAATCCCTACAGCCTCCGGGCCGCGCGCAACCGGGCGGACCGCGACCGCGGGTTGTACTCCACCTCGCTCGGTTGCGGCCGGATCGGCTTCTTGGTCATCAGTTCGATCAGCCGCGTTTCGGTGCGCGGGCGCCCGGTGATCGGATCGACCTCGCCCAGAGCGCTGGCGCGGAGCCGGTGCTTGACGATCCGGTCTTCCAGGCTGTGGTACGAGATGACGACCAGCCGGCCGTCCCGCTCGAGCAGATTCACCGCTCGTTCGAGGGCCGGACCCAATCCGGACAACTCCTCGTTGACGGCGATCCGAAGCGCCTGAAACGTCCGGGTCGCGGCATCGATCGACCGGCTTCCCGGTACCGCGCGGCCCCGCCTCATCCTGGACGCCCCGACCGTCTCGTGAACCAGCTCGCGCAGATCGTCGGTGGTCTCGATCGGCCCGCGGCGACGACGCTCCACGATCGCCCGGGCGATCCTGCGGGCTTGACGCTCCTCGCCGTAGTCGCGGAGCACGGTCTCCAACACGCTCTGGGATTCCAGGTTCACGATGTCCCTCGCAGTCGTCGTTGCCGATCGAGTCGATTGATCCATGCGCATGTCGAGTGGGCCCGAGCGCCTGAAACTGAAGCCCCGCTCCGGCTGGTCCAGTTGCAGCGACGAAACGCCGAGATCGGCGAGGATTCCCGCCGGTTTCCCGCTGCCCACTTGAGCCACGACTTCGTCGATCGAATGGAAGTTGCCATGCACCAGGAGGACCCGCGAACCGAACTCGCGCAGCCTGCGCCGGGCGTGGTCCAGGGCTTCTTCGTCGCGGTCGATGCCGAGCACCCGCGCGCCGGGAAAGCGCTCAAGGAGTTCCGCGGCATGGCCGCCCAGGCCGACCGTGCAGTCGACGAACCAACCGCCGCGTTCCGGAGCGAGACAGCGCAGGACCTCGCAGACCAGGACGGGCTGGTGCCGGCGCCTCTGACCGTCGCCGTGCACATCACTGGACATCCCTGGCGCCAGACGCATCCAGCGCCTCAAGATCGTCGGTCAGTTCGTCCAACTCGTCGTCCGTGAACGGATCCGTGTTCAGGTCGTTCTCCATCCGCTCGAGGTTCCAGACCTCAAGCCGGTCCGGGCGACCGAAAATGACGACCTCGCCCTCGATGCCCGCGCGTCCTCGCAGCTTCGCCGGGACCATCAGCCGCCCCTGCGAATCGAGACGGCTCTGGTGACCGAAGTAGCTGACCCGGGCCTCCCACTTGCGGCGCAGCCTGTGGGTGGCCGGCAGGCTGGCCATCCGCTGCTCCTCCTGCTCCCAGAGCCGCAGGGGGTAGATCCAGGCGCACTCGCCGTTCAGCGAAGTGGTGAAGATGTCGGGACCGAAACGCTCCTGCAGCGGGCGCAGGAACACGCTCGGGACTTTCAGGCGGCCCTTCGCGTCGATCTTTGCTTCTGCATGCCCTCGAAACATCGCTCACGCCCTGAAGGGTCAGGTGGGCGTAGTACCCACAAACTGACGCTCAGACGCGCGACGTTACCACTCTTGGGCCATTTCTGTCTACTTCAGACCACTTTGCTCCACGCGGGGGCTGAGGGAACCAAGCGACGACCTGCTACCAACGGCTGGGGACGCGACCGGCCGATCGTTCAGGGTTGCCCGTCGGTTTCCTCAGCCGTATCGCCGGACGACTCGTCCACATCCGGCGCCTGGGCGCCGGGACCGAACGGAGCGAGCAGCCCCAGCGCGTCGGCGTCGAGCGAAGGGGACTCGACAGGCCGATATCCCTCGGCCCCCTCCGGCAGCCGCTCGACAATGTAGGCAGCGTCCGCAAGTTCGGTCAGGTAGAGGTCGTACTCCTCGGAGAACAGTCGGCTCCGCTCTTCCTGCTGGATCGCGTCACGGACCTCCTCGAACGGCTGAACCGTCGCCGGCGTTCGCTCCAGCATCTTCAGGACGTGCAGACCGCCGCGGGCGGCGATCGCGTCGCCGACGCCGTCGACCTCGAGATCCCAGGCGACGGCATCGAGAGCGGGCGCCAGGTCGCCGGCCGTGACCCATCCGACATCGACGGGCGTCACACCTTCGCCAAGCGCTTCCGCCACCTCCGCGGCCGTACCGCCGGCCATCAACCGGGTACGGGCCAGCGCCGCCAGCGGCTCCATGCGCTCGGCCGGAACCACACCCTCCAGAACCACGACCTCCTCGAAGCGAGCCCGCTCTGGAATGCGAAAACGCTCCTCGTTGTCGCGGTAGAACCGTCGCATGTCTTCATCTTCGACCACCACCCGGGGCGCCACCTCTCGACCCCGGACGACGTTGGACCGCAACTGCTTGTGGATTTGCCGCCGGAAGTCCTCCTCCCGCATGCCCTGTTGCGCCAGAGCCTGGCGGAACAGCTCCTCGCTCTCGAGCCCGGATCGCTCCCTGGTCGCGCGGATTTGGTCCTCGACTTCGCTCTCGTCGACCACGACAGCCAACTGGTCCGCCCGCGACATGAGGAGCAGTTCCTCGAACAGCCCCTTCATGATGAAGCGGCCGGCATCCGCGACCCGCTCCTGCCGCTCCGGCCCGGTCAGTCCGGGAGCGCTCCGGATCATGCCGACCTGCTCAGCGACCGCCCTCTGGTAGTCGTAGAGCGTCGCGATGCGGTCGTTGACCCTCAGCACGACGCGGTTTTCCGAGCCGGGCGAGGACTGCCCCGCCACGGGGAGGGCTGCCATGGCCAGCAACGTCGCCACCGAGCCGGCGAGCGAGCCGGCGATACGGCGCCCGGCAAACCAGGAACTGCCAGACGCGGGGCCCAGGCTGCGTTGAGTCATTTTCTCCTACCTCATTCTGCGGCGGCCGGATTCACGAACGCGCCGTGGTACTCGAAGGGCAACCGTTCCACCGCGACGCGCAGATTGTACTCCCGCCGGGCTTCTGCGGCGGCGGCTCGGACGAGCTCTTCGCCTTGCGCCTCCTCCAGCAGAGTCTTGATCGCAGGCGCCGCCTCCGCGAGCGTCAGGGTTTCTTCCGGCAAGAGGCGCTCGACCTCGAAGATGCGAAAGCCGTAGTCGGCCTCGAGCAGCTCGCTCCATTCTCCTTCGCCAAGCTCGAACACGACGTCGGCGAGCGCCGGGGGAAGATCCTCGCTCGACAGTTCGCCCTGGAGACCGCCGGCTGACGCGCTGGGGCCGATGGAACGCAGACGCGCCACCTCCCCGAAGTCCACGCCCGCTTCGAGCTCTGCCAGCGCCAGCTCGGCGCCGGCTCGATCCTGGACCAGGATCTGACGCAGGCGCACCCGTGGCGGCCGCGCGAAATCACTCCGGTGTTCGGCGTAGTAGCTCTCGATCTCCGACAACGACACGACCGGCGTTGACGCCTCGAGCAACCGCATCGCGGCCTCATGGACCGTAGCTTCCCCCTCCACGAGCCCACGATCCCGGGCCAACCGAAAGAGCAGTTGGTCGTCGACGAAGCGCTCGAAGAGCCGGGAAAGCACCGCGCTGCCGAAGCGCGAAGCGTCCCCGCCAAGGGACTCCTCCACGTAGCCGCGAAAGTCCTCGTAACGAAAGTCCTGCTTGCCGATTCGCGCCACCACTCCCTCCGGCAGCCTGCCGCCGCCACAGCCGAGGGACACCACGACCAGGAGAAAGGCACAGACCCGTCGCGCCGTCCGCGAGTCCAACCGGCCGCTCAATGGACCGTCTCCGAACCGGCGAGCCGCGACAGCGGTTCACCCGCCAGCAACTGCAGGAGCTGGAGCGCGATCTCGAGGGACTCACGGCCCGGAATCTCGGAGAGCGTCAGAACCCCGTCCGGAGTGAAGCCTGAGCCCTCCCGCTCGGAAACGAAGCGGATCAAACGGTCCACATCGACCTTCGCGTCGCGGCGAAGCTTGACCGTCAGACGGCCGCTCCGGTGCGCGATCGACTGGACACCCAGGGACTCGGCAATCCGCTTCAGTTCCGCGCCCCGAATCAGGGCGTGCATCGCCTCCGGCGGCGGGCCGAAACGGTCGCGCAGCTCGGCAAGCAGCGTCTCCGGATCCTCGTCGGCGTCCGCCAGACGCCGGTAGATCTCGAGTCGCAAAGAGATCTCGCCGATGTAGTCCTCCGGAATCGACACGGTCGCGGGCAGGCTGATCGACGCCGACGGCGTGTCTGCCGGCGCCTCGCCCCGGAGTTCGGCGATCGTCTTCTCCAGCATCTTCATGTAGGTCTCGATCCCGACTTCCGCGATGTGGCCGCTCTGTTCCGCCCCGAGCAGGTTGCCGGCGCCCCGAATCTCCAGGTCACGGGCCGCAATCCGGAAACCCGCCCCCAGTTCCGTGAACTCCCGAATGGCGACGAGTCGCTTGCGCGCCCCCTCCGAAAGCACGGTGTCCGGGGGCGCCAGAAGGTAGCAGTAGCCCAGTTGATCGCTGCGGCCGACCCGGCCCCGCAACTGGTAGAGCTGGGCCAGACCGAAGCGATCCGCGCGGTGAACGAGCATCGTGTTCACGTTGGGAATGTCGATCCCGTTCTCGATGATCGTCGTCGCCAGCAACAGGTCGTACTCGCCGGCCGTGAACGCCTGCATCCGGCGGCTCAGCTCCGCCTCCTCCATCTGACCGTGACCGACGGTGATCCGAAGCCCGGGCACGAGTTCACGCAGATAGCGGAGCATGCCCTCGATGTCCTCGACCCGGTTGTAGACGTAGAACACCTGGCCGCCACGCTCGACCTCGAACTCGATCGCCTCGCGGACCAGGTCGCCCGAGAACGGCAGCACCCGGGTCTCGACCGCCATCCGGTCCCGCGGAGGCGACTCGATCAGGGACAGATCCCTCACCCCGGCCAGCGACAACTGCAGGGTGCGCGGCACCGGCGTCGCCGACATCGCCATCACGTGGACGTTGCGTTTCAACTCACGCAAGCGCTCCTTCTGGGCGACTCCGAAGCGCTGCTCCTCGTCGATGATCACCAAGCCCAGGCAGGGCATGTCGATGTCGCGGCTCAGGAGTCGGTGGGTACCGATGAGAATGGGAATCTCGCCCGCCGCCAGACGCTCACGAATCGCCTTGACCTGGGCCGCCGAACGGAACCGGGAGACCATCTCGATCTCGAAATCGAAGCCCTGGAAGCGCCGCCGGAACGTGCGCAGGTGCTGATCGGCAAGAATCGTCGTCGGCGCCAGGACCGCGACCTGCAAGCCGTTGTCCACCGCCTTGAACGCCGCCCGCATCGCCACCTCGGTCTTGCCGAAGCCGACGTCGCCGCACAGAAGCCGGTCCATCGGCTGTTCGCGGCCCAGATCCTCCTTGATCGTGCGCACCGCCTCCAGTTGATCCGGCGTCTCCTCGTAGGTGAAGGCGCTCTCGAACTGGAGCTGACGGTCGCTGTCCTCGTTCATCGGCACCGCCCGCGCCAGCCGGCGCTCCGCGTAGAGCTTCAACAGATCGGTGGCGATCGCCTTCAGGCTGCGACTGATTCGGCTCTTCTTCTTCGCCCAACTGCTGCCGCCCAGTTGATCGAGACGGGGCGCCATCCCCTCGATGCCGCTGTAACGCTCGATCTCGTCCAGGCGAGTCAGAGGCAGGAGCAGGGTGCGGCCCGATGAGTACAGAAGCTCCATGACCTCGACCGCCCGCGATTGCCTGCGGGGGCCGTAGCCCTCCACTTCGGGCCCGTCGCCGGGCGGACCTTCAAGTGTCCTGAGCCCCAGGAATTGCCCGATGCCGTGATCCTCGTGGACCACGAACTCGCCGACCCGCAGGTCCCCGAGGCCGGACACGAAGGGCCCCATCCGGCGGCGGCGGGGCGCCGCAGCCCGGCGCCGGAAGAGCTGCCCCTCGCCGAAGAGCACGAGGCCGGCTGCCGGGAGCCGGAAACCCCGTCCCAGTTCGCCGTCGACCAGCCGCACGCCGCCTCCATCCCAGTCGATCTCGCGGCTGCCGAGCGTCTGGCGGAGCGACTCGTGCCGCCCGGCGCGCGCCACCAGCCACAGATCGTCGCCGCGCGCCGCGGCGGTCTCCACCTCGCGCGGAAAGCGGGGAAGCTGATCGATCAGGACATCCGTTTCGACGGCGCCGAAGTCGACCCGGGTTCGCCGCCCCGCGCGCTCATCCAGCACGCCCCCGATCCGGAGAGCCGCGTCCTCCACGAGATCGAGCACCTGAGCACTGGGCACCGTCAACCGTTCCGGTTCGGCGGCGATGTCGCCGTCGTCGGACCGTCTCGCGTACTCGTCCCACAGCATCTCGGTGTGCTGCTCGATCTCCCGTCGCACCCGGTCCAGTTCGACCACGACAACGGTGGCGTTCTCCATCACCTCGCCGAGACTCGTGCTCGGCTGCAGCAGAGGGAGGTACTTCTCCCAGCCCGGAAAAGGCTCCCCCTCCACCATTTGGTGCAACTGGGTGCGAGCCGATTCAGCCAGATCGTCGCCTCGTTCTTCCAGCAGGACCAGGGCCAGCTCGGCCGCCTGCTCCGGCGCGGCCGCAAACGGCGTCAAGGGCCGGATGCGCAGCGAATCGACTGCCTCCTCGGAGCGC
Source organism: Candidatus Multivorans sp. (assembly GCA_965222875.1). GTDB lineage: Bacteria > Acidobacteriota > Thermoanaerobaculia > Multivoradales > Multivoraceae > Multivorans. Next base: position 946,034 of record CBDCVC010000002.1, read on the forward strand.
TGCGTCGACGGATCGAAACGATGGATGCTCTCGATCGTGTCGCCGAACAGGTCGAGTCGCGCCGGCCGCGGCTCGCCGGGCGCGAAGAGGTCGAACACGCCGCCCCGCTGCGCCACCGCGCCCACCGCCGCCACCAGATCGGCGCGCCGGTAGCCGCGGGCAACCAGGTGAGCCAGGAGTTCCTCGAGCACAACGTCTTTCCCGACCCGAACACCCTTGACCGACTGCAGGAACGCCTGCGGTTCGGCGAGGCGATGAAACAGGGTCCGGGGCGTGCAGACCACGGTGACCCGTGAAGCGCCAAGCAGGACATCGTAGGCGACGCTTTCCTGGGCGCGCACCTGCAACGAGGCCTCGGCCTGCTGGTAGGGCGTCAGCGCCGGAGACGGAAAGGGAACGACCCGGGCCCCGTCCCGGCGCCTGAGCAGCCGAGCCCCTTCGGTCCAGGCCAGCACCTCGCTTTCGCTCGGCACGACTACGAGCTGGGCCGCGGCACGATCCTCGGCCAGCAGCTCGAACACCACCGAGGCCGCGCGCACCGGCAGACCGACGACCGCCGCACGCTCGGCCGCAGCGAGTTCGCGGTAGTCCCGGCCGCGCCGAACGCGGCGGCGGAGTTCACGCCACACGGACACCGGATCAACGGCCGGATCAGTCGTCCGTCCGCGGCAGGACCACGACCGTGTCACCCGGTCTCACCAGGCCCAGCTCCTCGCGCGCCAGACGCTCCAGCACTGCCGGATCGTCCTGCATCAGCACGACCTCGCGCCTCAGGCTGTCGACCCGCAGCCTCGCCTCCTCCAGCTCGATCTCAAGCTCCGCCTCCCGCTCCGCCAGCTCGGCAAGACCCGAGTAGTTCTCGGCGCCGGCATTGGCGAGAAACAGGAGCACCAGGATCAGGCCGACACCGATCAGCGTCGGAAGCGAGCGCTGCGTCCATTCGCGCCACCGATCGATGCGCTCCCGCAACCGCCCGCGCCGGTTTGGAGGCGTCGCTGACACGGACGAAGCCTATACGAGGAGCGGACTGGGGGACGGACGAATGCGCCGGGGACGGGCGCGATCCCACCCGGCTACGGGTTGACACCTCACCCCTGCTGTGCCAGCATTTTCGGTCCTGACGCGGGGTGGAGCAGTCTGGTAGCTCATTGGGCTCATAACCCAAAGGTCGCAGGTTCAAATCCTGCCCCCGCTACCAAGTCTTCCAAGGGCGCGGCGTAAGCCGCGCCCTTCTCGCTTCTCACCCAAGCGGTCGTTGCCGTGTTGTGGTTCTCGACAGCAGTTGGCAGGTCGGTGGGGAGCGCATCGGCCCGCAGCGAGATCGTGCCGGTGGCAGCAAAGAACATCGCCAGGCCGACGCCGTATCGCTGGGTGCGCGGGCCTGCCATCCGTGCGCCCGATGACGGGCGCACGGACTGGTTCACGGGTGGCGCGGATCGCGCCACCCGGGTTCTGGCCCGCTTCAGGAGGACACAGCCGGCGCGTCAGCGCCGTCCACACACCACGGTCGTTGCCGTGTTGTGGTTCTCTACAGCAGTTGGCAGGTCGGTGGGGAGCGCATCGGCCCGCAGCGAAATCGTGCCGGTGGCAGTAGTTCTCCACACCTCAGTCCTCCGTCAAGTGAATGCCCCAAGGCTACGCGGTCGCGTGAACCGAGAGCGAATGCGCGCGCAGCGCGCCAGCGAGCCGGTTCAACGGAGTCGCAACGACGCCACGGCAGCAACGAGCAGCACCGCGCCGATGGCGACGAACGGCGCCCCCGGCGACAGCTCCTGGAACAGGTAGGCCGCAACGAGAGGCGCGGCGATCTTGCTGGCGTTGCCGTAAGCCTGCTGGACGCCCAGTACCTGCGCCACGACGCCGCTCCCAGGCGCTCGCTTCGAGACCTGGGACGTCGTGCAAGGGAAGAGCAGCGAGGTGCCGAGCGGGACGAGGAAGATCGCCGCCCCGAGCGTCCATAGCCCGGTGGCGAACGGGATGGCTATCAGCCCAACGCCGAAGCTCACGGCGCCGGCGCGCAAGACGTTGACCTCGCCGTAGCGCCGAACCGCCGGCCCCAGAACGACCACGCGGAAAGCGATGGACAGGCCACCCAGATAGAAGAAGAACCACCCGATGTTCGATTCGTCCACCCCGAAACGACGCCCCAGATAGAGGCCGATGATCGCCGTCATCCCCGCCATGCCGATCTGGCCGGCCGCGTAGATCCAGATCAGCAGATTCAGCGGGCGAAACGGTTGTACGGCCACCCGCCCGACGGTGCCCAGGATCGAGTACCGCGTCTCCTCCGCATGTTCTCCCGCTCTTCCAGGCCGTGACTCCGGCAGCCAGAAGCGCGCGAACACCGCGGCCGCCAAGCTGAGCGCCGCGGCAACCGCTCCGGGCCCGGCCGGATGGATCTGGCCCGCGAAACTGCCCACGGCCGGGCCGATCATCGCCGCGGAGCTGGTGACGGCGGTCACCCAACCGACACCCTCGGCGCGCCGCTCGCCGGACACCGAGTCGGCGATGTAGGCGAACACCACCGGTACCGTGCCCCCGCCGACACCCTGCACCAGGCGGCTCAGCAGCAGCCACTCGATCGACTGCGCCACGCCGAACAGGGCGAAGCCCACAGCCGACACCAGGAGGCCGAGCAGCAGCGCCGGCCTGCGGCCCGAGCGGTCGGCGAGCCGGCCCCAGAGCGGAGCGGTCGCCATCGCCGCCAGGGCGAAGGCCGACACCAGAGCGCCGATTTCGAAGGGAGTCGCGCCGTATCGCTCCGCGTAGAACGGGAGAAGTGCGATGACCAGGAACTCGCCCAGCGTGCACACGAACGCGACCGCCATCAGCGCCCCCAGGCGATGGTCGATCAGGCGCGGCACCTGGCAGCCTTCCGCTCTGGACTCAGAGCCGCCCGCCGGCGCGGTCGTCCCAGGCGATGAATGCGGCCGCGCTCAACACCATGAGCAGCACGCCGTAGGCGGCGGCAATGCCGGTCTCCTGGATCCGCAGGCTGGACTGAATCTCGATCGAAATCGGGCGGGTGTCGTAGGTGTAGAGCACGATCGAGGTCACGAAGTCGCCCAACATCGTGATGAAGGCAAGGCCGGCGCCCGCGATCACCGCCGGCCGCAGCAGGGGGAGGACGATCTGCAGCACCGTTCGCAAGGCGCCGGCGCCGAGGCTCGCCGCGGCCTCCTCCAGGCGCGGGTCGAGCTGCCGCAGGGCCGCGAACACCGAACGGCCGGTCAGCGGCAGGGAGCGCACCAGGTAGGCCAGCGGCAGGATCCAGATCGTGCCCACGAGCACGAAGCGGCCCACCCAGGGGGCATTGACGCTCATCGCCGCCGCCAGAGCGAGGGCGAAGACAGTCCCCGGAATCGCCCAAGGCAGGGTCATCATCGCCTCCAGTGCGCGCCCGGGCAGACCGCCGCGCCGGAGCGACAGGCGCGCCGTCACGACGCCCACGACCACCGCCGCCAGCGTCGCCGCGGCGGCCATCCAGAGCGAGTTCAGGGCCGGCCGCAGCCGCTCCGCCGACGACAGCAGCTCGCTGTAGTTGACCAGGCCGAGCACCGGCGGGAACGCCTCCACGGTCCAGGTGTTCGGCGGCACGAGCGACATCAGGATCAACGTCGCGTGGGGCAGGAGCAACACTCCGGCCAGGATCCAGCCGCCGGCGGCGGCGGCAACGCGACCGCCCCGGCTGTGCAGACGCCGGCGCGCCGGCGGCGTGCCGCGCGCACCCGATGCCAGGTCCAGGCCCGGATCGATCCGGCGCAGCAGGAGCAGGGCGCCGAACGCCATCAGCGCCAGCATGGTCGTCTCGACGTAGGCCATGCGCAGCTCCCCGTTCAGCTTGGAGGCGACGATCTGCGTGGTCATCACGCGGAAGCCGCCGCCGAAGATGTAGGGGGCCGAGAACGAGCCGAGCGATGTCATGAAGGTGAGCAGCGTGGCCCCGGCCAGGGCCGGCCGCAGCCGCGGCAGGGTGACCCGGAAGAGGATCTGCGACCGGCTCGCGCCCAGGCTCTGCGCGGCCTCGATGGCGGCGCCGTCCTGCCCGGAGAGTCCAGCCCGGGTGAAGAGGTAGAAGTAGACGTACATCGAGTACGCGTGAACCAGGAGGATGGCCGCCGGCCCGGTCAGCCGCCACGACACGTCGAGACCCAGGGTCTGCAGCCCCCGCGCGGCGAGACCGCTCTCGCCGTAGAGAAAGAGAAACGCGATGACGCCCACCAGCGGCGGCAGTGCCACCGGCAGCGCGACCAGGGCGCCGAGCAGACGGCGGCCCGGGATCTCGTTGCGCTCGAACAGGAAGCCGAGCGGCACCCCGACCGCGGCCGCGGCCAGCGTGGACAGCACGGAGATCCACAGCGTCCGCCACATCGCGTTCCACTCGTCCGCCCGGCTGAAGAAGGAACGGAAGGCCTCCGTCGTCGGGCCGTCCCCCTCCAGACCGCCGATGCCGAACGCCTCGGCCGCCACCACCAGCAGCGGATAGCCGACGAGCCAGACCAGGAACGCCAGCACCAGCCACGGCATCAACGACCGGAGTTGCAACGAGCCGCGGCCGCGACGGGCCGGGTTCAAGGCTCGTCCCCGGCTGCCCCGGCTGCGAAGGCGCACGGCGGCTCCTCCGGAAGCGGTCGCACCACGCAGGCGCCGGTCAGACCGGCCGCGGCGCCGGGCATGGCCACCTCGACGGTGACCGGACCGGCCGCCGCCCCGGACCCGCCCGACGGAGCGGTCAATCGAACCGTGTAGAAGCTGTTGCTGCCGGTGTAGCGCTCCGCGGCGATCTCGCCCGCCAGCCCGGCGCCCGAGCCAGCCGCCAGCTCCAGAGACTCAGGACGAACGCACACATCGACCCGGTCGCCGGCCTCGATCCCGTCGCCGCCCCGGCACCGCCAGACCTCCGGCGCCCCCGGCGATTCGATCCGAACGTCGAGCGCGCCGCCGTCGCCCCGCGCTTCGACCACCCCCGGCAGCACGGAACAGCGGCCGACGAACGACGCCACGAAGCGCGAAGCCGGGTTCTGGTAGAGCTCGGCGGGCGCCGCGACCTGCTCCAGGCGGCCGCCGTTGAGAAGCCCGATCCGTTCGCCGAGCTCGAAGGCCTCTTCCTGCTCGTGGGTGACCAGCACCGTCGTGATGCCGGTCTGCTTGACCGCACGGCGCAGGTCGGCGCGGGTCTCCTCGCGGAGCGCCGGATCGAGGTTCGAGAGCGGCTCATCGAGCAGCAGCACCCGCGGCCGCGGCGCCAATGCCCGGGCCAGGGCGACCCGCTGCTGCTGGCCGCCCGAGAGTTCGGCGATGCGCCGCGACTCGAAGCCGCCAAGACGCACGAGCTCAAGCATCTCGGCCACGCGCCCCTGGACCTCGCCCTGCCCGCCGCCGCGGACCTTGAGCCCGAAGGCCACGTTCTCCGCCACGCTCAGGTGCGGGAAGAGCGCATAGCTCTGGAACAACATGCCCACGCCGCGGCGGGCCGGCGGCAGGTGCTCGACCGCCTCGTCCGCGATCAGCAGGCGGCCGCGGTCGAGCTGCTCGAAGCCCGCCAGCAGCCGCAGCATGGTCGTCTTGCCGCTGCCGCTCGGCCCGAGCAGGGCGAAGATCTCTCCGGGTTCAACGGTGAGCGAGACACCGGCGAGTACCACCGTGTCGTCGAACGACTTGTAGATGTCGTCGAACCGGACGGAGACGCCCGCCGCCAGGCTCATCCTCCGCCCTGGCCGCGAACGGCCCGGTCCCACTGCGCCATCCACTCGCTGCCGTTCTCCTCGATCATCTGCCAGTCGACCTCGGCCCGGCGCAGCCGCGACTGCACGTCCGCCACCCAGGGCGCGAGCTCCCCGGCGTCCAGGTCGCCCCGCGCCGGCAGGCGGAACGCCTCGCGCACCGCCAGGGCCAGCGCCTCGGGCGAGCCCAGCCAGTCCAGGAAGGCCGCCGCCTCGTCCGGGTGCTCGGAGCCCGCAACAACGCCCACCGAGTCCTGAATCACCGCCGTCCCGCTCTCCGGGAACCGGTACGCCACGGGCGCTCCGCGGTCGATCAGAGACAGCGTGTCCGTCATCTCCCACAGCGTGAGCACGCCCTCCTGGCGGGTCAGCTTCTCGTGCAGCACCGCCGGACTGTGCACGTACTCCCGGGTCTGCCCGTCGAGCCGTCGCAACCAGTCGAAGCCGGCCTCCGTGCTGCCCGTCTCGACCACCGAATCCGCCAGGATCTTGCCGAAGATCGTCCGCATCGTGCCGCTGGCGAGCGGGTCGCGGATCACGATCTCGTCGTACCAACGCTCGTCGAGCAGGTCGTCCCAGTCGGCCGGAGCGTCCTCGGCACTGATCGCGTCGCGGTTGTAAACGATGATCGTCGGCGTCTGGTAGAGCGTGAAGTAGAGCCCTTCCGGGTGCCGGTCGGCGGCATCCAGGACGCCGGCCCACGAGGGCTCGGACGGCGCCAGCAGGCCTTCGGCGGCGCCCCGCGCCAGGATCGTCGCGGGGCCGCCGAACCAAACATCGGCCTGCGGGTTCGCCCGCTCGGAGCGAATGCGGTCGTAGACCTCCTGCGAACCCATGTCGAGCCAGCGGACATCGACATCCGGCCGGGCTGCTTCGTACGCCTGCTCGACGACCGTCAGCAGATCCCGGCCATGCGGCGAGTAGACGACCAGCGGCGTCCGCCCGTCACCGCCGCAGCCCGCCACGGCCGCGGCCGCCGCGAGACAGAACAGGATCGATCGACGGCCCAGGGCCAAGGCGTTCCGCATCGGCCGCCAAGTGTACGCGGCTGGCCGCGCCGGCGTGGCGGCGGTGGCGTTACCCGCCTGCCCGGAGACCGAAGGAGGGGGTCCCAGGGGACGCTCGCGCTCCTTGAGTGGAGGGGAGGTTGGCGCTCTCCGCGAAAGAACCGCTGCACTGTACCTGCCACCGACCTCCTGATGTCCCCAGCGATCCCCAGGACGAAGTCCATCACTTCGAAAGTTCTCGTAGATTCTGTCCCGGAACCGGAAGCGGAAGCGGAGTTGGGGGAACTCACCGACACAGCGGTGCCCCTCGCTGCCGCCATTCCCATCGCCATTCCGTACAGGCGCAAGGACCTGTTCCACTCGGTGACTACGAAAGAACCTCCGTTGGGGAACTCGTCTTCTATCTCGGGATGCCGATCGACGGCGAAAAGTGTGACTTCCCCGCCAACAACGCACGAGACTCGCCACTGCCCTCCAGGGCTATACCACCTCACCGCGTACTTGTGACGCCGCGTCACCGTCGGCACGTAACAGCTGTCCCAACCCCCGTCCACGTCAGTCACTACTTGCCCTCCTTTTCCAGTTCCTCGAACGCGGGTACGCCAAGGAGCCAACCGTCGCCGTCGCTCAGTACACCCAGACTATGTTCCTCGCCGCGGACGTGGGTCAAGACGTTGCCGAGACCGTCCAGTTCCACCTTGTAGATGGGCCCGAGCCCACGCGCACGAAAGGCGCGCACGAGTTCCAGAATCCGTTTCGCCGCTGGCGACCGGAAGTCGTAAGACCGCCCAACGACGATGCTCCCGCCGTGGCTCGCGTACCTCCCGGACACCTTGAGCCGGACCCGCCCCTCGCGCGCCTCCCTCCACTGAATCGGGCCATCAAGACGCCCCGCGTAGATGACTTCCCAGCCACCGCCGGCGACGCGGCGGGGAACCAGAACATGGTGACGGCGCTGGGTTACGCGGATGGCGCCGCCGGGGCGGATCCGGCTGAATGGCGTCGAGAACCGCAGAGGGGAGACCACCAAACTCTCGCGACGGGGCGGTTGCGTCCGCTGAGGAGCGGAACACGTTGCCTTGGGTATCCAGCGACAACCGGACTCCGTCGCCGGCGCCGGGATACGGCTCGCCTACCACCAGAGCGTTCTCGTCGAGCTCCCAGTCAGCTTGGGGAGGAGTATGCGGAGGGCCTTCTTCTTCTCTCCACTGCCCGAGACCCAGCCAGCGGCGATAGCTGACGCTCCCGACCCCCAGGATCGCCTCGAAGTCCATGCGGCGGAACACCGCATCGTCCACGGTATCCGCGACATAGAGGTTGTAGATCCGCGACGTTTCCTTGCCGCGGTACCTGCGCATGACGCGGCCCATCGACTGGATCTTCTGTCGCGGCGAGGTCGAGGCCGCCACGATCACGCCTACATCGGTCGCCGGAGCGTTGACGCCTTCGATCAGCGCCTTGACGGAGAGGAGGATCGGCGCGATTCCCCGAAGATAGAGGTCGAGCGAACGCTCGCGCTGCGAGTCGGTGACGCCGGTGTGGTCAACGACGACCGGTTCGCCAGCACGCACCAGCCGGCCGAAGAGCCGGTTGATCTCGGAGATCCGCTCGTGGAACGCCATGACCCGGACATCGCCGGCCCGGCGCTTGTCCTGGAGAATCTCGTCGAAGCACCTCCCCCGGTTGTGCGCTCGGTAGAGCAGTTCCTTCCGTTTAGTCACCAGCGCCTCGTAGCGCGCCGCCAACCGCTGCGCCCTGGATTCCCCTCTCCGGGCCAGCGACTTGACGAGTTGGAACTCGTTCGGAACGCGCGACCGACCCCTGATGAAGGCGGGTTCCCGCCGAAGACGGTCGCGGATGTTCTTCAACTCCCGGTCGAGCCCGGCGTACGCCTGCCGCTCTTCGTCGGTCAACTGCACGCCAACGTGGATCAGTTCGAACGGAGGGACGATCCCCTCGTCCAGAGCCTCGCGGAACGTCAACTCGTAGATGATCGGCCCGAGAGCGCCGCGCACGACAGTCGGGCATGTCTTCGCCGTTGCCGTGGTCGGCGGCATCGGCCGCCGGGCTGCCGCTACGACGCAGCCAGACATCGGGCCACGTTGAGGAGGCCAGCGGATTAGACTCAGAACCTGAGGACCCAGGAGATGATGTCCATGACGAACACGCAACTACTCGCTCGGATCACGGCCCGTCCGGATGTCTTCGGCGGTAAGCCGATCATCCGCGACATGCGGATCTCCGTGGAGCTGATCCTCAGTCTTCTGGCGCAGGGGGCGACTCCCGACGCCATCCTGGAGGACTATCCGGATCTCGAAGCGGACGACATTCGGGCCTGCACAGCATACGCACACGCAGTCATCGCTCGAGACACGCTGTCCGCGGTGTCCGTCGCCAGGTAGTGCGGTTCCTTGTGGACCGATGTGCTGGCCGGCGGCTGGCCGAGTGGCTACGCGAACAAGGACACGATGTCGTCGAATCGCTCGAACTCGGGCCCGATCCGGGCGACAGAGCGCTACTCCATCGAGCGGCCGAGAACGACCGAATCCTGGTCACGATAGACACGGATTTCGGCGAACTGATCTTCGGGCAAGCGGCAGCCCATGCGGGTCTGGTGCGGCTACCCGATGTCCCCGCGGAGCGGCGAACCGCGTTGATGAACGAGCTGTTGGAGCGCCATCGGCGCGAGCTGGAGGCGCGAGCGGTGATCACGATACGAGGTGAGCGAGTCCGGGTCTCGCGGCAACCTTCCTGACTCCACACGGATCAGGCTGCCGTCACCCGGAGCTTCCGCCGCGCAGGCCTCGAGGTAGAGGCGGCATCTTCCCGAGTACCGAGGTGTTCGGCGGCATCCCACTTCGTGAGTGTCTCGGTCAGGTCTTCCTCCAGTCCTTCGGCAACCCGTTGGCTTCAACAAGCCGACCGCACCACCAGACTCGGATGGAACCGGCGCAAGTTGCGGAAGTAGGTGCGGTTGGCGGAGGCGAGCCAGTCGAGGTCGACGGCGTTGGGGTCACCCACTTCGGCCACCTGGCCTTCGAGCAGCCGCCTGGGAAACAGCAGCATTTCGCCGACGACCAGCACCTGCTCGCCGTTCTCCAGGGCCTCCCTGACTTCGAGGCCTTCGGCTTCGAGTTCACGCCGGAGCAGGCGGGTCAGCCGCCGAACCTGATCGTCGACGTTGTTGCTAGCCACCGTCCAACCCTGCCACCAGATCACGTTCGGACGGAACCCGCTTCAACTCGTCGTGCCGGGACCGATGACGCGCTTGCGTCAGCAACGACACGACGACCATCGCGATCAGGCTGAACACCGGGGCCAGCAGCGTGTCGAGACCGCGATACGCGTCCGCAACCGCGAAGTGCAGAACCAGGCGCGCCAGGCTCCCCGTAGTCACGCCGGCAAGCGCCCCCGGCGTGTTCGCCCTGCGCCAGAACAGGCCGAGCAGGAGGGGCACGAAGCAACCGGCGAGGACGATGTCGAAGGCGAGGATGAGCAGGATCCCCGGCTGGGGGCGCAGGTAGGCGAAGACGACCGCGCCGGCCATCGTCGGCAGGGCGATCCAGCGGGAGAAACGCAGCATCCTCTCGTCGTCCCAGGTCGACCGGCTGTGCCGCTGGACCAGGTTGCGGGTGATCACGTTCGCGAGGTCGAGCACGACGCCGCTCGCGGTCGACATGCTGGCGGCGATGATCCCGAGCAGGATCGCCCCGCCGACGAGCATCGGCAGATCGCTGAGCGCGAGGTCGATCAGCAGCGAGGAGCCAGGTTCCCGGTCGAAATGGAAGGCGGCCAGGCCGATCAGCGAGACCGCGAGTCCGACCACGAGGGTCAACCCCGCGGCGAGGTAGCAACCGCGCTTCGCCGAGCGGCCCGAATCGGCGGAGATCATCCGCTGGATGAAGTCGATGGCCACGATGTCGCCGAGAGCCAGCGACCCAAGGGCCGCCCAGTTGACGAGGGCTCCGTGCTCGCGCGACAGCAGACCGTCCAGACTCATGCTGCCCTCAGGCGCCGCGGCGAGCAGAACGCCCCAGCCGTGCGCGCCGCCCAGCCAGGCCACCGCGACGACGATGCTGACGATGAAGATCGAGACCTGGAGGACGCTGGTGGCGATCGTCGCGTAGAGACCGCCCGACACCGCGTAGACGAGGATGCAGCCCGCGATGGCGACCAGCATGGGCAGGTAGGGCAGTCCGAACACGACCCGCAGCAGGAGGCCGAGCCCCGCCAGGTTGCCGGCAACCAGCACGATATTGCTCAGTAGCATCAGCCCCGCGGCCAGAGTCTCGGTCCTGACGCTGTATCGCCGCCGGTAGAAGTCGGCCAACGTCATCAGCCGCATCCGGTGCAGCGGTTCGGCGAACCAGGTGCCGGCGATGACCAGACAGAGCGCCAGGCCGATCGGGATGACCGCGCCGGCCCAGAAGCCGTTCGAGTGGACCAGCGACGCGTTGCCCACCGAGCCGTTCGCGTCGAACGCCTGGGCGCACAGCGTGATGCCGACGACGCCGACCGGCATCGCGTTGCCGGCGACGTAGTAGTTCGTCGCGCGGCCGCGGATCCTGGCGTAGGTCCGGACACCGACGACCAGGGTCACGGCGATGAACACGAGGACGGCTACGCCGATCGCTGACACGGCGGCAGTGTAGTGCTCGGGGCGGCATCGCGCCTGATGCCGGCGGGGACGCCGGCGCACCCAGTGTCCAGCATCGGGGTCAGCGCAGCGCCAGTCGGACAACGGAGCGGCTGTATAGTGCCGGACGGTTCAGCAACCGCGGAGGTTCAACGAAAACCCTGTGATCGCATGCGGCGTCAACCGGATGCCGGCACTCATCGCGCTCGCTGCGATGTTCGCCGGGTGCACGGTTCCGGCCGGCGACGAGGCCTCCGGTGGATCGGCCGCCCCACCGGAGACGGTCGACCTGGAGGTGGTCGCCGAACTCCGCGACGAGGGCTTCAACCGCTCCCAGGTCATGGACTTCGCCCATGTCCTGACCGACCTCTACGGCCCCAGGTACGCGAACTCGCCTTCCTACGACGGCGCCGCCTCGTGGGCCCGGGACAAGTTGGAGGAGTTCGGCCTCGAAGCCGCTCTCGAGCCCTGGGGTGAGTTCGGCTACGCCTGGGAGAACCGCTACACGTCCGTCCACATCACCGCGCCGCAGTACCAGCCTGTCATCGCCTACGCCCAGCCGGGCACCCGGGGAACGGAAGGCAAGGTCGCCGGACCCGTGACCGCGGTCGACCTCAGCGGTGTCGAGACACGGGACGACCTGGAAGCCCTGCAAACACGGCTCGGGACGTCGATCCTCCTCGTCTCGCCCGAGCGGGAACTGGTTCCGAACTTCTCGCCGCAGGCGGTCCGGCTCTCGGACGAGGAACTCGGGGACATGGCTCGGCTCGAGATCAGGGAAGTCGATGTTGACGACGAACCGCCGCCTGCCGAGCCCGAGCTGTCCCGTATCGAAGTCGAGACCTTCCTGGAGCAGCAGGGCGTCGCCGTCCTGGTCGAGATCGGCACGACCAACGTGGGGCCGATGGACAAGGGGATCGTCCATGTCTCGGGCGACGGTCCGCTGCCTCTAGACGAACCGGTCCCGATGCCCCGCGTCGTCGTCGCCGCCGAGCACTACAACCGGATGATGCGGCTGCTGGCCGCCGGAACGCCGGTCGAGATGGAAGTCGAGGTCAGGAACGACCTCGCTACCGGCGACCCCGTCGACTACAACGTGATCGCCGAGCTGCCCGGCGGCGACCTGGCCCACGAGATCGTGATGATCGGCGGCCACCTGGATGCGGAACCCGCCGGCACCGGCGCCACGGACAACGCGGCCGGCTGCGCGATCGTGATGGAGGCGATGCGGCTGCTGCGGGCAACGGGCCTCGAACCCCGCCGCACGATCCGGGCCGCGCTCTGGGGCGCCGAGGAAACGGGCCTGCTCGGCTCCCGGGGCTACGTGCTCGAGCACTTCGGCGACCCGGCGTCGCCCGCAAAGCCGGACGCCCACGCCAACCTGTCCGTCTACTTCAACGTCGACTGGTACGGCCGCTTCCGCGGCATCTACCTGCAGGGCAACGACGAGTCCAGACCGATCTTCGAAGCCTGGATGGAACCGTTCCACGACGTGGGCATGTCCTGGATCGTGCCCGGCAACACCTGCTGCTCGGACCACATGGCCTTTCTCGAAGCGGGACTTCAGGGTTACCAGTTCATCCAGGACGACCTCGAGTTCTTCAACGCGACGTTCCACACGAACATGGACGTCTACGACCGCCTGATCGCCGACGACCTCAAGCAGGCCTCGGTGATCCTGGCCAGCTTCGCCTACCATGCCGCGATGAGGGACGAGCTCTTCCCGCGCGCCGACGGCCTCAACAACGGTCGGCGCTGGCACAAGTAACCGCGGGATCGGCCGGAGGCAGAATCACTCATGGAGTACCGCGTACTGGGACGGACCGGGGTCAAGGTCGCGCCCCTCTGCTTCGGCAGCGACAACTTCGCCGATCCGACGCCGGAGCCGGAATGCGTGCGCATGCTGGAGACGGCGATGGACGCCGGTATCAACCTGATCGACACCGGCGAGGTCTACGCCGAGGGCGAGGGCGAGCGGATCATCGGCCGGGCACTCAAGGCAAGCGGCCGGCGCCACGAGCTGCTGATCGCTACCAAGGTCGACCATGGCCGCAGGGTCGTCGGCGAAAGCGTTGTGGACTACACGGGCAGCATCGGCCCCAACGAGTACGGCCACTCGCGGCTCAACCTGATCCGCGCCTGCGAAGGCTCGCTCCGGAGGCTGCAGACCGACTACATCGACCTCTATCAACTCCACCGCCCTTCGCCCGAGATGCCGTTCGACGAGACCCTGAGGGCGCTGGACGACCTGGTCCGGGCCGGGAAGATCCGCTACATCGGCTGCTCGACGCACCCGGCCTGGATGGTCGCCGAGGCCGTGATGACGAGCGAATCGAAGGGCTACGTCCGCTTCGCCAGTGAGCAGCCGCCCTACAACCTGCTGGACCGCCGGATCGAGAACGAACTGATCCCCATGTGCGAGCGCCTCGGCCTCGGCATCATCACCTGGGCGCCGATGGCGATGGGCGTGCTCGCAGGCCGCTATCTCAGCGACTCCGACTATCCCGAGGGCTCGCGCGCCGCGCTGCGCGGCGGCTTCTACGCCGACCGCGTCACGCGAGCCGGCATCGACGTCGGCCGCAGGTTCGCCCGAATCGCGGCCGACTCCGGCCTCACGCCAGCCCAGTTCGCGATCCTCTGGACCAAGGATCAGCCCGGCATCACCGCGCCGCTGATCGGGCCGCGCACGCTCAGGCACCTGGAGGACCTTCTGCCGGTGCTCGACATGACCCTCTCCCGTGAGCAGCGGGCCGCCTGTGACGCATTGGTGCCGCCCGGGAGCGTCGTCGCCGACTTCCACAACACGGCGGGCTGGATGAAGATGACCGTCCTGCCAGCGGCCGGGAGTGACATCCGACCGCCCGAAGACGAGCGCTCGGACTGTGACGCGGTTGGCGCGCGTACGCACCAACCGGGTTCCTGAGCGATGCGGGTCTCCAACGTCATCCACGCCGTCGACACCCACGTCGGCGGCGAGCCCGGCCGGGTGATCGTCGGCGGCGTCCTCGATGTCCCCGGCTCGACCATGTTCGAGAAGATGCGCTACCTTGAGACGGAGGCCGACGAGCTGAGGCTGCGGATGCTGCGCGAGCCCCGCGGCTACCCGGCCGCGAACTGCAACCTGATCCTGCCGCCCACCCATCCCGACGCGGTGGCCGGGTACGTGATCATGGAGCAAACCGAGTACCCCGGCATGTCGGGAACGAACACGATCGCGGTCGTCACCGTGCTGATCGAGACCGGGATGGTGGCGCATACCGAGCCGGTTACCGAGCTGACCCTGGAATCGCCGGCCGGCCTGATCCGGGTGCGCGCCGACGTCGAGCGCGGCAAGGTGAAGCGGGTCGAGTTCGAGAACGTGCCCGCCTTCGCCGTCCACCTCGACGCCGTGCTCGATGTGCCCGAACTCGGCAAGGTCACCGTCGACGTCACCTACGGCGGCATGTTCTACGTCATCGCCGACGCCGACCAGGTCGGCCTGACCCTGGCGCCCGAAGAAGCAGCCGACGCCACCCGCGTCGGCGAGATGATCAAGGCGGCCTGCCAGGAGCAGTTGCCTCCGCCCGTTCACCCGCTGAACCCGGAGATCCGCGGCGTGACGATCGGCCAGCTCTCGGCGCCTCCGCTCAACCCCGGGTCGCACCGGCGCAACACGGTGATCGTCTCGACCGGCAAGCTCGACTGGAACAAGCCGCTGACCTGGACCGGCGCCCTCGACCGCTCCCCTTGCGGCACGGGCACCTGCGCCAAGATGGCGGCCATGTGGGCGAAAGGCGAACTGCCGCTGGGACAGGAGTTCGTCCACGAGGGCGTCCTCGGCACGACGTTCACCGGGCGCATGGTGCGCGAGACGAAGGTCGGCGACGTCGACGCCGCGGTGCCGACGCTGGCGGGGACCGCATGGATTACCGGCTTCGCCCAGTACGTCGTCGATCCGGAGGATCCGTTCCCCAACGGGTTCACCGTCGGCGACATCTGGGGCGGTCAGGAGGATTGATTTGTCAGGAGGAGAGTCGATGAGCGAAGACAGAGTGATGGTGGTCACGGGCGCGTCGAGCGGTCTCGGAGCCGAGGTCTCGGAGCACTTTGCCCTGAAGGGCTATCGGGTGGCGATGAACTACCTGATCGAACCCGAGGCGCAGGCGACCTACGACCGCATCGCGGCCAAGCTAGACAGCGACCGGCTGATGAAGGTCCAGGCCGACGTCGCCAACCGGGAACAGGTGCGGGCGATGTTCGACGCCGTGATCGAACGGTTCGGCCAGGTCGACATCCTGATCAACTTCGCCGGCATCAATCGCGACGCCCCCTTCGTCGAGATGACCGACGACATGTGGGACTCGGTCGTCTCCGCACACCTGCGCGGCCATTTCGTCTGCTGCCAGGAGTACGTGTTCCACAACCCGGACCGGCCCGGGACGATCGTCAACCTGGGCGCCGCCTGCGGCCAGATCGGGCGCAAGAACGGAGCCAACTTCTGTAGCGCCAAGGGCGGCGTGATCGCGCTGACCAAGTGCCTGGCGCAGGAACTTGCCCCGAGGATCCGGGTCAACTGCCTGGTTCCCGGATCGGTCAGGACGCGGGAGGTGATCGACCGCTACGACCTGGAGACCGAGGAGGGCCTGGCGAAGGAACTCGCCAGTCTGCCGATGGGCCGGTTGGGGGAGTTCGAGGACATCACCCGGATGGTCGACTGCATGATCGGCTCCGAGTTCACCACCGGCGCCACGTTCTACGCCAACGGCGGCCAGTACATGCATTGAAGCGCACGGCCGCCAACCTCCGGAGCCTCCTCCGGCACCCGCTCGAGGTGGCGGTGTGCACCATCCTGGTGGCGCTGGTCGCGGTCACCTTCTCCCAGGTGGTTTTCCGGTACGTGCTGGAGGCCTCCCTGTCCTGGTCGGAGGAGCTGGCCCGTTTCCTCCTGATGTGGCTCGCCGCCCTCTCCACCGCCTATGCGATGAAGACGGGCGCTCACTTCGCTCTCCGTTTCCTGGTGGACCGGACGCCGCCGGCCGCTCAACGGCTGATCGGTTCGCTGGTCGCCGCCAGCGCTGCCGCGTTTCTGCTCGTCTTCGCCTACCAGTCGCTGCGCTTCACGATCGAGGTGCACGACATGCTGGCGCCGGCGACCAGGATGTCGATGGCGGTCCCGTACTCCTCCGCTTTCGTCGGCAGCACACTGACCCTCTACTACGTGCTCGTGAACTGGCGCCGGGAACTCCGGGGACAGGGACAGGAGTAGGACGCCGGGAACGATGGGAATCCTCGTCATCCTGACCCTGGTGGCTGCGCTCCTTCTCGGGGTGCCGGTGGCCATCGCGCTGGCGCTCGCGGCCATGGTCGGCCTGCTCTACAGTTCGCCCGAGTTCCTGATCGTGATGCCGCAGAAGTTCCTGGCCGGCCTGGACTCGTTCCCCCTGCTGGCGGTGCCGCTGTTCGTGCTCGCCGGTGCGCTCATCTCGCACGGAGGCATGGCGCGCAGAATCGTCGACCTGGCGATGCAGTTCGTCGGCCGCCTGCCCGGCGGCCTCGGCCTGGTGGTCATCCTGTCGACGATGCTGTTCTCCGGCATCTCCGGTTCGCCGAGCGCGAACACCGCCGCGATCGGCTCGGTCGCCCTGCCGGCGATGCGCCAGCGGCAGTATCCGCCGGCCTTCGCGACCGCGGTGTTCGCCTCGGCCGGCGGCGTCTCGACGCTGGTACCGCCCGCGATCGACCTGATCATCATCGGCGTCGTCTCGGGCATGTCGATCGGCGCTTTGTTCGCGGCGGGGATCACCCCGGCGATCGTGCTCGGCCTGGCCCTGATGGGGCTGACCTGGATCAAGGCCCTGGACCTGAACCTCCCGCTCGAGGCAAAGGCGTCCTGGCCGCAGCGGCTCCGCGTGATCCGCAACGGCATCCTGCCGCTGTTCATGATCGTGATCATCCTCGGCGGCATCTACGGCGGCATCTTCACGCCCACCGAGGCGTCGGCGGTCGCCGTGGTCTACGGCGCCCTGGTGTCCTTCTTCGTCTACCGGGAACTCAAGCTCGAGGACATCCCGAAGGTCCTGCTCCAGACCGTCTCGCTCTCCGGCGTCGTCCTGTTCGTGCTCGGAACGGCGTCCATGTTCTCCTTCGTTCTCACCTTCGAGCGGCTGCCGCATCTGCTGGCCGAAGGGATTTCGACCCACGCCCCGAACTGGATCGTCTTCATCCTCTTCGTCCACCTGATCTTTCTCGTGCTCGGCATGGTCATGGACGCCCTGCCGCCGATCATCATCCTGATGCCGATCCTGCTACCGGCGGCGCTCGCCCTGGGCATGGACCCGATCCACTTCGGCATCCTGGTCGCGGCCAACGTCGGCATCGGCATGATCTCGCCGCCGGTCGGCATCTGTCTCTACGTGGCCTGCGGCATCTCGAAGACACCGATCGAGAAGGTGACGCCCAAGCTGCTTCCCTTCCTGGCGCTGCTGCTCATCATGCTGCTCGTGGTCACCTTCGTGCCCGGGGTCACACTGTGGCTGCCGGACGCGCTCGGCTATGAGTAGGGCGCGCCGGACGGCGGCGATCCTGGTCGCCTGCGTTCTCGCGTTCCTGGGCGCGGGCTGCCGCGCCAGAGACGGCGCCACCGTGCTCAAGGTTGCCCACAACGGACCGGCCGGGCACCCGTTCCAGGCCGGCTTCGAGGAGTTCCGACGCGTCCTGGAGGAGCGCACCGCGGGCGCGGTGCAGGTCCAGATCTTCGAGAACGAGCAGCTCGGCACCGAGGAGGAGGCCACCCTGATGGTGAAGCTGGGTGCGCTCGCCGCCTCCGCCGCCAGCGCCGGGGGCGGCATTTCGGCCTTCGTCCCGGAGGCCGAGATTCTCAACTTTCCCTTCATCTTCAGGGACCTCGACCACTTCTACCGGGTGCTCGACGGACCGATCGGCGAACGCGTAGCCGCCCGGATCGAGGAGGAACTCGACGTCCTCGTGCTGGGTTACTGGTTCGCCGGCCGGCGCAACGCCTGGAACGCGAAACGGCCGATCGTCACCCCTGACGACTTCGAGGGCCTCAAGATCCGGGTCATCCCGACCCCGATCCTGGTCGACACCTTCAACGCCCTCGGCGCGCAGGCGACGCCGATGTCGTTCGGCGAGCTCTACTCCGCGCTGGAACAGGGAGTCGTCGACGGCGCGGAGACGGACCACGTCGATCTCTACGGAGAGCGTTTCTACGAGGTCACGAAGTACGTGTCCTACACGCGGCACCTCTACCTCGCCGTGGCGCTGATCTTCAGCCGCAAGCTCTACGACGAGCTGCCGCCGGAGGTCCAGGGGGCGGTGCTCGACGCCGGCAGGGCGTCGGTCCTGGTCGAACGGGAGGCGATGGCGTCGATGACCGCGGCGGCCCTGGTCGAGCTGGAGAAACTGGGAATCCAGTTCAACGAGATCGACCGCACGCTGTTCGAGGACAAGGTGCGGCAGGTCTACCTCGACAACGCCGGACGAGTCGGCGGAATGGCGGCGATCGAGGAGGTCGCCCGGCAGTAAGCCGGCCCAGCGAAGAACGGACTCACGGAGTCAGAACAGGAGCAGGACATGGAATTCCGCGGTGTCATGACGGCCATCACAACGCCGTTCAACGACGATCTGACGGTCGATCACGGCTTCCTCGCAAAGCACGCCAACTGGCTTGTCGAACACGGCTGCACCGGCATCGTGCCTCTCGGCTCGCTGGGCGAGGGCAACACCCTCCAGTTCGACGAGAAACTGGCGATCGTCGAGACCTGCGTCACCGCGCTCGACGGCCGGGCGCCCGTCATGCCGGGCATCTCGGCGCTCAGCACGGACGAAGCCGTCCGCATCGCCCGCGGCTCGGCCGAACGCGGCGCCGAGGCGCTCATGGTGCTTCCCCCCTACGTTCACAACGGCAAGATGCACGAAACCCGGGGTCATTTCGCGGCCCTCTTCGAGGCCACGGATCTGCCGTGCATGCTCTACAACAACCCCTTCGCCTACGGAGTCGACATCCTGCCCGAGATCATCGGCGAACTGGCCGCCGAGCACGGCAGCCTGCGGGCGATCAAGGAGTCGA
This sequence comes from Candidatus Multivorans sp., assembly GCA_965222875.1. GTDB lineage: Bacteria > Acidobacteriota > Thermoanaerobaculia > Multivoradales > Multivoraceae > Multivorans. The sequence continues at coordinate 965,468 of CBDCVC010000002.1, forward strand.
GCGGCGACATCCGGCGCGTCACCGCGGTCAAGGCCCTGCTGGGAGACCGCCTCGAGGTCTTCGCCGGCCTCGACGACATGCCCTACGAAGCCGTGTGGTCGGGGGCGACGGGCTGGATCGCGGGCCTGGTCAACGCGCTGCCGGCCGAGTCCGTTCGCCTGTTCGACCTGGCGGCGGCGGGCCGGCAGCGGGAGGCCTTCGAACTCTACGCCTGGTTTCTTCCCCTCCTGCGCATGGACACCGTTCCAGAGTTCGTCCAGTTGATCAAGCTGGTGCAGGCGGAGGTCGGGATGGGCTCCGAGACCGTTCGGCCGCCCCGGCAAGCCCTGCCCGAGACCGAGCGCCAAGAGGCGCTGGCGTTGATCCGGGAACGCCTGGCGACCCGCGTTCCGTCTCGGGCCTGACCCGGCGGGCGCTCGCAAGCAGACAGCACGGTCAGGAGCGCTACAACGGCTCATTGGATCCGTTTGACAGCGGTTCTCGCGCCACGCTAGCGTTGTTCGACAATCGCACAATGTCGCCCGAGAGAGGACGGTGGAGATGAAGCACCCCAGCACCTTGAACTCTCGCACCCTTGTTCGCGCGACAAGGGGAAGCCTAGTCATCGGCCTGGGGGTTCTTCTCGCCCTGGCTGGAACGGCCGCATCGGGCCAGTCGATCGAGCGCGGCTCGGTCACCGGCACGATCACGGACCCGAACGGCGACCGCATGCCCGGCGTCAACGTCAAGCTCACGTCGGCGGAGCTCGGCGCGACGAGCGAGACGATGACGGATGCGAACGGCCGCTATCGCTTCGTCGCCCTGCTGCCGTCCACCTACACCGTGGAAGCCTCGATCGAGGGCTTCTCGACCGCGCAGCAGGAAGACATCGTCCTCACGGTCGGCAAGACCCTGAGCGTCGACCTGACGATGCAGTTGGGGAGCATCGAGGACGTCATCATCGTCGAGGGCTCGCCGCTCATCGACGTCCGCAGTTCGACGCTGCAGACGACGGAACTCAACAACGAGATCCTGATGGACGTGCCGACCGGCCGCAGCATCCGGAGTGTCGTCCAGTTGGCGCCCGGCGTCCACTCGGAGAACGCGGAGGGCGGGCAACCGTCGGCCTTCGGCTCGCCCGGTATGGGGGTCCAGTTCTCGGTCGATGGCGTCATCATCAACAGCCCGGAGGCGGGCGAGAGCGAGGTCGCGCTCGGCTTCTTCTCGGTCGAGGACGTCACTATCCTCGGCGCCGGCGCATCAGCCGAATACGGCGGCTACAGCGGCGTGATCGTCAACGTGACGACGAAGCAGGGCACGAACGATCTGAACGGCCTGGTCGACCTGCAGCTTGCCGACAACGACTGGCAGTCCCAGAACACGAACGACCCCGACCTGCAGCGCAGCGGCAGCGACCGCACGGACACGGAAGTCCACTTCGACCTCGGCGGACCGGTGCAGCGCGACAAGGCGTGGTTCTTCACCTCGGTCAAGTACCTTGAGCGGGACTCGAAGGCCAGCGGCGACCATGTCAACGACCCGACCTACGAGGCGCCCCGTCTCGTCGGCAAGATCAACTGGACGCCGACGCAGGAGAAGATCCTCAGCGGCATGCTCGAGTACAGCAGCCGCGACCAGTTCTACCAGGGCGCGGACGAGGGCGATCTGGTCGCCCCCGGCGCGACCTTCAGCAACGTCGGGACCCAGTACCTGTTCAACTTCAACTACACGGACATGCTGTCCCAGGACACGCTGCTCGATCTGAAGTTCGGCGGCTACCACCAGCGCCAGACCGAGACGCCCGACGGCGGCGACACCCCCGCCCACTACGACGGCTTTGAAGACCGCCTTACCGAGAACTGGTGGGGGCCCTTCAACGCAAACCGGGAGCGCTATCAGCTCCTCGCCTCGGTCAGCCACTTCACGGATGACTTCATCCGCGGCGAGCACGACTTCAAGTTCGGCGTCGAACTGCAGAACACGCTGGTCAACACGCTCAACGGGTTGTCGGGCGGCAAGTACTACTACGACTTCGCCGGCGAGCCGTACATCCTCTACGAGAGCACCGGCTACAACACGTTCGCCGACACCGACAAGATTGTCGGCTATGTGCAGGACTCCTGGGGGATCAACGACCGGGTCCGGCTAAACCTCGGTCTGCGAGCCAACTACTGGCGCGGCTCCCTTGAGTCGGACGTCAACGGCGTCCGCTTCGACCAGGGCACCGTGTTCACGCCCGACCTCGCCCTCGCGCCGCGCATCGGGCTGAACATCAACCTCGGCGACGACAACGACTCGGTGCTGAAGGCGCACTGGGGGCGCTACTACCACCAGGTCATCTCGCTGTTCTACAGCCGGCTGGCCCCCGAGAGCGACTGGACGGGCTACCTCTGGAACGCCGACGAAGAGATCTGGGAACTCGACTTCACCGAAGCGCGAGGTCCCGGCCAGTGGACGATCGACGACGGCCTCGGCGTGCCCTACATGAACGCCCTGGACGTCGGCTGGGAGAAGGTCCTGACGCGTACCGTCTCACTCGACGTCACGGCGACCTACCGCACGAACCACGACTTCCTGGACGGCGTGAACCTCACCGGCGAGTTCGAACCCACGCGGTACACGGATCCGAACAGCGGACGGAGCTACAACGTTTTCAACCAGACGAACGAGGGCGAGAACCGGTTCTACTTCACGAACGTCGACAACTGCCGGGACTACGGACAGGCCTACAAGGAGCTCACCTGCTTCAAGAGTTCCCGCAAGTACGCCGGGATCACGGCGAGCCTCGCCAAGCGATGGCGCAACAACTGGCAATTGCAGGCTTCGTGGACCTACGGCGAGGCAAGGGGCAACAACAACAACGGCTGGTACGAGTTCCAGGAGGGGAGAGGCTCCTCGCTCGGCAGTTCGACCTTCTTCAAAGACCCGAATGTTCAGATCAACGCCTACGGCAACCTGACGATCGATCCGACGCACCTGATCAAGGTCCTGGGCAACGCCAGGCTCCCGGGCGGGATTGTCGTCGGCGGCTACCTCCGCTACTTCTCGGGAAACACCTACAACCAGCAGATCCGGGTGGATGACGTGGATCAACGTTCGGAGATCTACGGCCACCCAGCGGGCTCCTTCCGTCTTGACGACGGCATCGGCCTCGATCTAAGGGTGGAGAAGGACTTCAACATGGGTGGCGGCCGTCTGCTGGGCGTCGGCATCGACGTCTTCAACGCCGGCAACGCGGACACCGCGATCGAAGCCGAACAGTCGCTGGACAGCGACCGGCCCTTCGGCGCCACGGTTCGGCTGGTCCGCGGACGGGTCTGGCGGCTGGGGGCGCGGTTCAGCTTCTAGGCGGCTGCCGCGGCGGCGGAGGCGGCACCCGCCTGCTGCGGAGCGCAGGTGGCACCCGCCCGTCTTGGGGCAGGAGAGGTCGGCTCCCAGGTGACGTGAGCGCTTGAGAGGAGATGTCAGGGGGTTGCGCTCACTCCGCTTCACTCGCTCCGGTTGGACGTCGGTTGACCAGGGGTCGTTGCCCGTCGCTCGTTCAGAGGCACCTGGGAGCCGACCTCTCCTGCCCCGACTGGGCTGGACCGCGGTGCCGAGGGGCCTGACGCGGACGGCATAGCACCGACCTGTCTCACTGGGTGCGCCGGCCTTCTGGCCGGCATCCGCCGCAGCGGCGTCATGTCATCCGCATGTAGAGAACCCCGCCACACCGGGACCGTTCTCTGGGTGCGCAAACCCTCTGGTCCGCATCCGGCGAGACCCGAAGCGGCGAGAAGAGCGTCGGCCCGCCTTGGCTGGTAGCCTTCCGTTTCCGTCATGGGCCGCCCACGACCTCGCCGGGAAAATGCGCTTGGCCAAAAACGCTCCTCGCGAGTGAAACGCGCGGGCCGGTGGATCGGGCTCGGGGTCGCGTTGGCCGTCGCCGTGGTTGTGCTGGTCGGTGTGGCGATCCGGCTCCTTCCAGGCGGGGAGGTCATGGCGCCATCGGGGCATGTGCTGGGTCGCCTTCCGGACGGAGTCGAGCCCGGCGACCTGAGCGTTCTGCTGATCACCCTGGACACGACCCGGGCGGACCGGATCGGGGCCTACGGGTTCGCGGATATCGAGACGCCGCATCTCGATCGGCTGGCCACCGAGGGGGTGCTGTTCGAGCAGGCGCAGGCGGTGGCGCCGCTGACGCTTCCGGCGCACTCGTCGATCTTCACCGGGGAGTTCCCGCCCGCGCATGGCGTGCGGGACAACGGCGGCTTCTATCTGGACGACGAGCACGTCGTGCTGGCCGAGATCCTACGCGACGAGGGCCTGCGAACCGGCGGCTTCGTGGGTGCCTTCGTGCTCGACGCGAAGTGGGGCATCGCCCAGGGCTTCGACCATTACTTCGACGACTTCGAACTCGGCGACACCGTCCGCATGGCGCTCAACGAGATCGAACGGCCCGCCGGCGAGGTGACCGACGCCGCGCTTGCCTGGCTCAGCGAGGCGCCTGAGGCTCGCTTCTTCTCCTGGGTCCACTACTACGATCCCCACTCGCCCTACGAGCCGCCGGAACCGTTTGCCGAGCGCTACCGGAACCGCCCCTACGTCGGCGAGATCGCCTACGTCGACTCCCAGGTCGGGCGGCTCCTGGCCTGGCTCGACGAGAACGGGCGGGCCCGGGACACGGTCGTCATCGTGATGGGAGACCACGGCGAAAGCCTGGGCGAACACGGCGAGTCAGGCCATGGCTTCTTCATCTACGAAGGGGCGACCCGAGTTCCCTTTATCGTCCGGGCGCCCTACGACACGATGCGGGGACACCGGGTGGCGGAGGTGGTCCGCGCGGTGGACGTCTCGCCCACCGTCTTCGACCTGCTCGCCGTGGAAGCGGGCCAGGAAGACCGGGACGCCTCCTTCCAGGGGGCCAGCATCGTTCGGCTCCTGACGGGTTCTACGGGGCCGCGCCTGCCTGCCTACGCCGAGGCCGTCTACCCGCGCTACCACTACGGGTGGAGCGATCTTGCCTCGTTGCGGGTCGAGAACATGAAGTACGTCGCGGCGCCGCGTCCCGAGCTGTACGACCTCGCCGCGGATCCGGGTGAAGTGAACAACCTCTATTCCGCTCGCCCCGACGAGGCCGATCGGTTGGCCTCGATGCTCCAGGCGCTCGAATCGAGGTGGACGGACGGGGCTCTGCCCGCGCAGATCGAAGAGATCGACCCGGACACGCGCGCGCGGCTCGCGGCACTTGGCTACCTCGCCAGCTTCGCCGGTGGCGGCTCAGCGGAGCCGGTCGACCGTTCCACGCTTGCCGACCCGAAGGACCGGATCCATCTCTTCAACCTGATGCGCGCCGCCCGCGAGGCGTCGCTCAAGGGGAACCAACCGGCGGCCCTGGAAGCCCTCGAGCGGGTGCTCATCGAGGACCCGTCGGTGATCGACGCGTGGGTCCGGCTCGGCGACGAGCAGATGCGCGGCGACGACACCGCCGCGGCGATCGAGAGCTACCGCCGAGCGATCGAACTGAAGCCCGACTACGCCCACGCCGTGATCAATCTCGCCACCGCCTACCGGCGGGCCGGCGCGGAAGAGGAGGCGATCCTCGGCTACCAGGAGTTCCTGCGCCTCGATCCACGTAACGCGATGATCCACTACGAGCTCGCGCGCATGCTCGTGGACCGCGGCGACCTCGACGGCGGCGAGCGCCACCTGAAGGAGGCGGCCGCCCTGTCACCGGAGATGGGCGCCGCGGTGGTCAGTCAGGGCGCCGTGGCGCTTCTGCGGGCCGATCCGGTCAACGCGCAGCGGCTGTTCGAGGAGGCGCTGACGATCCAGCCGGACGTGCGGCTCGCCCACTTCAACCTGGCCCTGCTGGCCGAAGAGCGCGGCGACCCGCGCGCCGCGGTCGACTTCTACCGCCACGAGCTCGACTACCACCCGCAGAGTTACCGGGTCCAGTTCAACCTCGGCCGGCTGCTCGACAGCCTCGGCGACCGCTACGGCGCGGCCGAAGCCCTGGAGCAATCGATCGAGATCAACCCCGAGTTCGCCATCGGCCATTTCTTCCTGGCCAAGTCCCTCGTCGACCGCAACGAGCAGTTGGACCGCGCCATGGAACTGGCCCGCACCGGCCTGAAACTCGACCCCGGCTCCGACATGGCGCCCATGGGCCACTACCTGCTCGCCGACATCTACACCCGCCTCGGCCAGCCGCAGGACGCGCAGCGCGAACTCGCCTCGGCCCGAGCCCTGGAACGCAGCGGTTGAGTTATCCCGCCGCGCGGCACCCCACCGCATGGATGTAGAGAACCCCGCCAAGCCGACGTCCGTTCTCTGGGTGCGCGGACCTTATGGTCCGCATCCGGCGCGATGCCGCGAAGCGGCGAGCCCGTGCCGCTGCCCCGGGGTCCCGGCCCTCACCCTGATCCTCCTCTCCGCCGCCTGCGCCGCTCCTACCGACACCGACCCCGCCTCCACCGACCGGAAGCCGTCCATCTTCATCGACGCCGCCCCCGCCGCGAACCTCGACTTCGTCTACTTCAACGGCATGTCCGGCGAGCACTACTTCAACGAGATCATGGGCGGCGGCGCCGCCCTGTTCGACTTCGACAACGACGGCGACCTGGACATCTACTTCCTCCAGGGCCGGATGATCGGCCCCGACCTCACGCTCGAGGATGCCCTGTTTCCGCCGCCTCCCGGCACACCGCTCACCGACCGCCTTTACCGCAACGACCTGGAACCCGGCGCCACCGGCGCCAGCCTCCGTTTCACCGACGTCACCGACTCAAGCCGAATCGAAGCCGCCGGCTACGGCATGGGCGTCGCCACGGGCGACTTCGACAACGACGGCTGGACGGACCTCTACGTCACGAACTTCGGCTCCAACCAGTTGCTGCGAAATCGCGGCGACGGCACGTTCGACGACGTGTCGGTCGCCTCGGGCGCCGACGATCCCAGATGGTCCGTCGCCGCGTCGTTCTTCGACTTCGACCGCGACGGTTGGCTGGACCTCTACGTCGGCAACTACGTCGACTACTCGCTGGCGGACAACACGCCGTGCCCGCTCCCGAGCGGCGCACTGACCTACTGCGCCCCGGGCGCCTACCCGCCGGCGGCCGACAGCCTTTTCCGGAATCGCGGCGACGGGACATTCGAGGACGTGTCCGTGGCGTCCACGATCGGCAATGAGCCGGGCTCCGGCCTCGGCGCCGTTGCCGCCGACTTCAACGGCGACCGCTGGATCGACCTCTACGTGGCGAACGACCTGATGTGGAACCGGCTGTGGATCAACCGGGGCGACGGCACCTTCGCCGACAACGCCCTCCTGGCCGGGGTCGCCGTGAACCGCGAAGGCCAGCCCGAGGCCGGCATGGGCGTCGACACGGGGGACTTCGACGGCGACGGTTATCCCGACATCGTCGTCAGCCACCTGGAACAGGAGACGAACACCCTCTACGTCAACGGCGGCGCCGGCCTGTTCCGGGACCAATCGGCGTCGTCCCAACTTGGGCCGCCGAGCCTGCCGTTCACCGCCTTCGGCATCGGCTGGATCGACTACGACAACGACTCCTGGCTCGACGTGCTCGTCGTCAACGGCGCCGTGATCGGCATGGACGCGTTGATCCGGGAAGGCGACCCCTACCCGCTGCGGCAGACGGACCAGCTCTTCCACAACCTCGGCGACGGCACCTTCGCGGAAGTCACAGCCGAAGCCGGCGCGGTCTTCGAATCGTCCGAAGTCAGCCGCGCCGCCGCCTTCGGCGACGTCGACAACGACGGCGACCTGGACGCCGTCGTCGTCAACAGCAACGCGCCGAGCCGTCTGCTGCTCAACCAAGTCGGCCAGGACCGCTCCTGGCTGGGCCTGCGGCTCGTAGCCCACAACCGTGACGCTCTTGGCGCCCAGGTCCTGATCCACCGGCAAGGCGCAGCGCCGATCTGGCGCCATGTCCACACCGACGGCAGCTACGCCTCGGCCCGGGACCCCAGGGTACTGGCGGGCTTGGGCGATGGCGCGAACGCCGCCGTCAGCCACGTCGAGGTCCGTTGGCCCGATGGCAGAGCCGAGCGCTGGACCGACGTACGCTCCGGCGAGTATCAGACGCTGGTTCAGGGTGACGGAGAAGCGATCGGCCCGCTGCCCTGAGCGCCCACCGTAACCGCTACTGGGTGCGCCGGCGTGTCATCCGCCGGCCGCCGCCGCAGGCGGCCAGGGTCTCTTCCAGCCCTGCTCAGGCGGCGTCGAAGCGCTCGACTGTGATCTGCTCCGCGCGTTCGCGAACCTGCCACAGATCGTAGGCCATCTGCATCCCGAGCCAGGTCTCCGGGCTCGAACCGAACGCCTTGGACAGGCGCACCGCCATCTCGGTCGAAACGCCGGCGTGGCCGTTCACCAGATCAGAGAGGGCCTGTCTCGTGACTCCCAGGCCCTGAGCGGCCCGTGTGACGGAAAGGCCCAAGGGCTCCAGGCACTGCCGCCTCACGATTCCGCCCGGATGTGGAGGGTTGTTCATCGTCATTGCCGATCTCCTTAGTGGTAGTCCGCGTAGTCGACATCTACGGCCGATCCGTCCTCGAAACGGAACGTCACGCGCCAGTTGCCGGACACCGAGACTGCGAAGTGACCCTTCAGCCGGCCTCGCAGTTCGTGCAGCCTGAAGCCCGGCAGGTTCATGTCCGCCGGCACACGGCTGCGATCGAGCGCCGCAAGAATGTCCCTCAGCTTCTCCACATGCTTCGGCGCCACCCGGCGCACTGTTCTCCCATCGTAGAGCGCCTTGAGGCCGCGGTGCCTGGAAGACGCGATCACCCCGAAACGCTATAGTGTCGCCTGTCGGTTGACAACCGTCTGTCCCCGGTTGGCGACCCTCTATTCATCCCGCGATCACGGGTGCCACGCGGCCACCGGTGGAGAGCGAACATGAAACTCGTACCCGTCACCGAACTCCACAGCCTCTCGGCCTCGGCTTGGGAAGCCCTCGTGGAAGAGGAAGATGTCGTCGTCACATCCAGCGGTAAAGTCATCGCCATTCTGTCTGCGGCCACGGCGTCCACGCTGAAAGGGACGCTCGCGGACCGCCGGCAGGCGCACGCTCTACTGGCGGTTGCCAGAATGCAGCGCGAAGCGCGGGACGCCGGCCTGGACCGGTGGAGCCTTGAGGAGGTCAACGCCGAGATAGACGATCTGCGGCGGAGCCGCTGAGATTCAATACGGCGGGAACGCGTCAGCCGCCCGGGCGCAGCACGCTTCGCCGTCTTCATAGCGCTCCAGGTTCCGAGCGAGCCGCCGCTCTTCGCCGGCACGACCTTGCCGGCGTGCCTCCTCGACGAGAGTGCGCTGGATGCTGATCGCCTCGTCGAAGCGGTCGACTTCGGCCAGACCCATCGCGGCGGTCTCGGCCGTGGATGTCGAGTTGTCGACCTCCAGCAGTGCGCCGGCGAGGGCGACGGCTCGTGGACCGTCGCGAAGCGATGGGTCTGGAGCACCGGCCAGCAGTCTCGCCAGGGAGTGGGCGGCCCGGCCGTCCGTCGCATCGGCTCGCAACCGCGCTTCGAGCACCGCCTTGGCGTCCGCGAAACGCCCCAGACCCATCAACACGGTCGCCTCGCGCAGCCACGCGAGGCTCTGGGCGGGTGCGATCTCGCGCACACGGGTGTAGTGCGGCACGGCCTCGTCGAGCCGACCAGTGCGCACCAGGGCCTCGGCGAGGCCGAAGTGAACGCGCGGAGCCTGCTCGGCTTCGGGTGCGAGGCGCAACGCCTCGCGCAGTTCCACGACGGCTTGTTCGTAGTTGCCGGTCTGCGCCAGGACGGCACCGAGGCCCAGGCGGGCCTCGCCATTCCCGGGGTCGCTCTCGAGAACCCGGCGGTAGGTCGCCTCCGCCTCGTCGAGCCGACCCAGCCGGGCCTGGACGTTCCCAAGCGCGAGCAGCCCCTCCACCAGTCCCGGTTCGAGTTCGACCGCCCGGCCGAGGTGCTCCAGGGCGCGGTCGTTTCGCCCCAGTTCAGCCAGGAGCACGCCGAGGTCCGAGTGGGCCTGGGCGTTCTCGGGCGCCAGCCGGACGGCGACGCCGAAGTGCTCGATTGCCCCCTCCGGATCGCCGCGGCGGAGCAGCAGCACCGCCAGGCTCTCGTGCGCGCGCACGTTCGTTGCGTCGGCCGCCACCGCCTGGCGGTAGGCGGATTCCGCGTCGGCCAGTCGACCCTCGCGGGCGGCGGCATGTCCTCGGGCAAGGTGGGGCAGGGCGCCGATGGCGAGCGTCGTCAACTCGTGCATCAGCGGATCGGCCATGGCGACACGGCTCGGCCCGCTCCGCGCCAGCGCTTCTTCGGCCCGGTCGAGTTCGCCCAACTCGCGGTAGGCCTGGCCGAGGTGGTAGTGGACGACGGAAGCTCTCGGCTGGAGCGTCAATGCCCGCTCGAACTGTCCGATGGCTTCCGCGTATTCGCCCCGCTCTTCGGCGACGCGGCCCATCCCATAGGCCACGGCGGCCGAGTCGTCCACAACCGCCGCCCGCACATAGAGGAGCTCCGCTTCGTCGACCCGAGCCTGTTCGAGCTCGAGGTCGGCGAGCCGGACAAGGGTTGGCGCGTCGTCGGCTCGAAGATCGAGGGCGTGGCGGAACGCCGGCCGCGCGGTCTCGATGTCACCGGCGCCGGCCGCGAGAACGCCGAGGTAGTAGGCCCAGGCGAATGACTCGGGATCGAGCGCGTGCGCTTCCCGGTAGCACGCAAGCGCCGGTTCCAGCAGCCGGTGGGCCTGGTAGAGCCGGCCCAGTTCGCCGTATGCCTGGGCCTGGTCGGCGGCGCTGGCGTCGTCTCCTGCAAGCAGCGCTTCGAGTTCGGCCCGGCGGGCCTCCAGCTCCCGGGCGAGAGGCGGTTCGAGTTCGGCCAGTTCCGGGTGAGGGATACCGGCCGGCGGCGCGGAAGTGTCGTCCAGGTCGGACGCGCAGGCGAGAAGCACCGCGAGGACAAGAGCACCCAAGCCTGTCTTCGCAACATTCACTGTCCGATCCTAGTTGCCGCGGCGTCGGCTCCTGTATGGTGATCCCTCGTCGGTCGAATGTTCCTTTCTCGCTCCATCGCGATCCTCGGTCTGGCCTGGGCCTGCACGGCGCCGCAGCCGGAGTCAGCCGGAACGAGCGCGAGAGTCCCGGTACTGATCATCGACGGCGTGAACAACCACGACTGGGCGAGCACCACCGCCGCCGTCAAGGCGACGCTCGAACAGACAGGCCGCTTCGCCGTTGAAGTCAGCACCTCGCCCGACCGGCGTGCGACGCGAGAGGAATGGGAGGCCTGGCGACCGGCCTTCTCCGACTACGCGGTCGTGGTCAGCAACTTCAACAGCGACTGCGAGCGGGAAGACGGGGGTTGCGAGCCGTACTGGTCGGCCGACGCGCGGGCCGACTTCGAGGCGTTCGTTCGTGAGGGCGGCGGCTTCGTCTCCATCCACGCCGCCGACAATCACGCCGCGGACTGGGCCGAGTACAACGAGATGATCGCGGTCGGCGGCTGGGGTGGACGCCGCGCCGGCGTCTCGGGGTCCATCCTGCGCAAGATCGACGGCGCCTGGGCCGCGACCTCACCCGACGAGGGGCCGAGCGGCCGGCACGGTCGCATCCGGGAGTTCCAGATCATCCACGACCAGCCCGACCACCCCATTCTGGCCGGCCTGCCGACCGAGTGGATGCACGCGGCGGACGAGCTCTACGCCTCGCTCCGCGGTCCGGCCGGAAACGTCGAGGTCCTGGCGCACGCCAACTCCCTGGTCACGGGTGAATCCGAGCCGATGCTGATGCTCGTCTCCTACGGCCGAGGCCGCGTGTTCCATATCCCGATGGGGCACTACGACGACGAGTCCGAGCCCGCCGGCGTCTCCCTGCACTGCGTCGGTTTCCAGACCGTGCTTGCCCGGGGTGCGGAGTACGTCGCCACCGGCGAGGTGACGATCGGCGTGCCGGCTGCCTTCCCCGGGCCGAACGAGCCGTCCGTCGTCGCCCCCGAACACCTTGAGTGGCCATTGTGATTGGCCGCCGCGCGACGTGCCCGAAGTGGTCCGCCGGGCTCGTCTGCACAGCCGCGACCGTAGCGCTGGGCGTGGCGGCTCAGGCTCAGCCCGCGGCGCAGGCGGTAGCGACGCCGGTCGTGCCGGGCTACGAGCACCTTCGGCTGGCCGGCGCCGCCGGCGACGTGGCGCTCGGCGAAGTGCTGCTCGGCGAACTGAACTGCCTGTCCTGCCATGAACCGACAACTGAGGTGTCGAGACGGATACCCACCCGCACGGCCCCCGACCTCGCGGAGCTCAACGAGCGGGTCACGGTCGAGTGGCTCACCGCCTACCTGACCGAACCGGACGATCACAAGCCGGGCTCGACGATGCCCGAGGTCCTGCACTCTCTCGACCCCGAAGGTCGGAACCGCGTCGCGCGTTCAATTGCGCGCCACCTGTTCTACGAGCAGGCGCCGCCCGAGACGGATGGGACCCCGGAAGCGGCCGAAGATGCGGACGGCGGTGTGGCGCAAGAGTTCCCGGTCTTCCGGTTCCGGGCCACCGTGGAACGGGGACGCAGGCTGTTCCACTCGATCGGCTGCGTCGCCTGCCACGCGCCCGAGGCATCCGGCGCCGAACCGGCGATCCCCTCCGTCCCCTTACCCGACCTGGCGGCGAAGACCTCGGTCGCGGCACTGACGCGCTTCCTCCTCGACCCCAGGTCCGTGCGGCCGAGCGGACGCATGCCGTCCCTCTACCTGACACCAGGGGAGGCGGAGGATCTCGCGATCTATCTGCTCAGGGACCAGGAGCCGCTGGTCGTCGAGCGTCGTGGCGGCTTCGAGTTCGAGTACTACCTCGACCCGATGCAGGACGAGGACGTCGCGGGTTTCTTCAACCGACCGCCTCCTGACCTCGACACGCTCGAACCGGCCGCCGAGGGCCGGATCGGCCGGCTGTCACTACGCCTGCCGGTCGAGATGAACTACGGCAACCATACCTTTCGATTCACGGGCCTGATGAGCGTGCCCGAAACCGGGCGCTACACGCTCAGCCTGGCCTCGGACCGCCGCTCCGGCTCCTCGCTGGCGGTCGACGGCGAATTGGTCGCCACCAAGCCAGGTGGAAGCGCTCGCGAGACGGACGCCGAACTCCAGCTCGAGGCCGGGGACCATCCGGTCACGGTGACGTACTTCATTCGCGGCGACACGCAGGAACCGTTCCTTACGGTCGGCCTCGCCGGCGATGCCCTGCCCGAGGGCGCGGCGCTCGAGGACTACACAGCCTACGAGAACGTACGGCTGCGGCCGGGCGGCGGCACCCTGGTCTCCGTGGAAGCGGAGGAGGCGGGCTGGGGCGCCCGGCTCTTCGTCCGCCACGGCTGCGCCTCGTGCCACGGCTACGCGGGAATCCAACCCGACCGGCGGGACGTCACGACCCCACCGGCGCTCACCGACCTGGATCCGGCAGCGGTCGAAGGCGGCGCCGCCATGCACACCGGCGTCTACTCGCCGCGGTACCGGCTCGGCGATCGGCAGAAGCGTGCGATTCGAGCGGCTCTCCAGGCTCTTCCTGAACTCACTGCGTCCCGGACGCCGGCCGACCAGATCGTCCACACGATGGCGAGCTACAACTGCTATGGCTGCCATCGCCGGGAGGCCGGTACGGTCGCGGTGGGCGGCCCGGCTCCTGTGCGTGCGAGCCACTTCGCCGTCGTCGGCGGCCAGGACCTCGGCGACGAGGGGCGGCTACCGCCTCCTCTCGACGGCGCCGGCGGCAAGCTGAAGCGGGAAGCGCTGCGCTCGATCCTGGGCAGCGACGAACTGCACGTCCGCCGCGATTACATGGAAGCGAGGATGCCGAGCTTCGGCGGGGCGACGGTCGAGCAGCTCGCCGATGCCCTGACGACCGTCGACGCGATTGCCGGCGACCTGCGCGAACCGGCGTTCTCGACCGAAGCGGCCTCCGACGGGATCGAACTGCTCGGCGAGGCCAGCATGAGCTGCATCACGTGCCACAACGTACACGTCCATCCCGCCCTGGGCGTGTCGACGATCGACCTGGCCACGACCTACGACCGGTTGCGGCCCGGATGGGTCGCGCGGTTCCTGCGGGATCCGGCCGCAATCCGCCCGGGAACCCGCATGCCCTCGTTCTGGCCCGAAGGTGTCATCAACTTCCGGCATCTCGGAGGCGGTTCGATGGATGGCCAGATCGATGCGATCTGGAGCGCCCTCTCGCTCGGCACTTCCATGCCCGCGCCTGAGGGCGCGAACATCGGCGCCGAATTGGTCCTGATCCCGGACCAGCGGCCGATCGTGTTCCGGACCTTCATGATCGATGTCGGCCCGCGGTCGATTGCCATCGGTTATCCGGAGAACGTCCACGTCGCCTTCGACGCGAACAACATCCGCCTGGCGAAGGTCTGGCGCGGCGGTTTCTTCGATGCCAGGGGCACCTGGCAGGGCCGCGCGGGCCAGTTCTTCGGCCCTTACGGCACGGACGTGCTGGATCTTCCGCCGGGCCCGGCCATAGCAAGCCTGAGCGACATCGACAGCCCGTGGCCCATCGCCGGGCGAAACGACCGGAACGTGGGCGGCCGCTTCCTCGGCTACCGGCTCGACGACGAGGGCAAACCGGTGCTGCGCTACCGCCTGCACGACCTCCTGATCGAGGAGGCGCCGGAGCCGCTGCGCAGCGGTGGCGGCACGGACCTGATCCGCCGCTTCCGCCTTGCCGCCGGCTCGGACCCCCGTCCGCTCTATCTGCTGTTGGCCGAGGGCGAGGAGATCGCCTCGGAATCGGAGCGCTCCTGGAGCGTGGATGGCCGGCTCGACGTCTCGATTGCCTCCGAAGCGGACCTCGCGCCGTTCGTCCGGGAGTCCCAGGGCGTCCGCCAGCTCCTGCAGCGGATCGACCTCGCACCAGGCGAAACGCTCCAGCTCGACGTGACTCTGTCCTGGTGATCCTCATGGCCCGCCTGAGTGTAAACACGATGCAACCCGGCCGCGCCGCCGCCACGGCGCTGGTCGCCCTGCTGGTTTCGTTTCCCCTGCCCCTTCTCACCCAGGAGCCCCTGGACGATGGCCTGCAGGAAGAGACGCAGAAGGAGCTCCTCGCCCGCCAGCGGGATGCCATCGGCGCGCAGGCTGCCGCGGAGAAGCTGTACTACCGGCTGCTCACGATGCCCCTCCAGGAGGGGATGTCGATGGAAGTCGGCGGCCTTCTGCAACTCTCGGACGGCCGGATCATGGCCGGAACCCGGCGGGGCGAGATCTTCATCGTCGAGAACGCCTTCAGCGATCCGCCGGCGCCGGTCTTCAAGCAGTACGCGTTCGGCCTCGGGCAGCCGCTCGGCCTGCTCGAGCTCGATGGCTGGATCTATACGGCCCAGCGCGGGGAACTGACCCGGATCAGGGACACCGACGGCGACGACCGCGCCGACGTCTTCGAGACCGTGACGGACGCCTGGGAAACCAGTGGCGACTACCACGAGTACGCGTTCGGCCCCCGCTTGACGCCGGACGGCAAGCTCTGGGTGACCCTGAACATTCCCTTCGGCGCCAATCCCTACGGCTTCGCGCCCTGGCGCGGCTGGGCGGCGCGCATCGATCCCGCGACCGGCGACACCGAGTTCGTGGCCGCCGGCCTGCGCTCTCCCGCCGGCGTCGAGGTCAGCCCCTGGGGCGAGGTCTTCTACACCGACAACCAGGGCGAATGGAACAACGCCTCCAAGCTCTCGCTGATCGAGGTCGGGGACTTCCACGGCCATCCCCACGGCATGGCCTCCACCCATCGGCCCGAGTCGCAGGTCGAGCCGCCGCCGGAAGGCCAGCCCGAAGGCGGGACCTACATGAAGGACCTGCACGAGCACATTCCGAACTACCGCATGCCTTCCGTCTGGTTCCCCTACGTGAAGATGGGGCAGTCCCCGTCCGGTCTGCGCTGGGACACGACGGGCGGCAAGTTCGGGCCCTTCGAAGGCCAGATCTTCGTCGGCGACCAGCACCACGCGATGGTCATGCGGGTCTTCCTGGAGAAGGTCGGCGGCCACTGGCAGGGCGCCGCCTTCAACTTCCGGCGCGGCCTCGACAGCGGCGTGATCCGGCTGGCCTTCGCCGACGACGGTTCGCTCTTCGCCGGCATGTCGGACCGCGGTTGGGGCGGCGTCGGGCCCGAGCCGCACGGCTTGCAGCGCATCGTCTGGACCGGGGCGGTGCCCTTCGAAGTCCACGAGATGCGGGCTCAGCACGACGGCTTCGAACTGACGTTCACCAGGGCGGTGGATCCGGAGAGCGCGGGAAACCCCGCGTCCTACCGCATGCAGAGCTACACCTACCGGCTCAGCTCGAGCTACGGAGGACCGGAGGAAGACAAGCTCCGGATCGCGATCCGTTCAGCCCGAGTGGCTGACGACGGCGGGAGCGTCCGCCTGACGGTCGATCCGCTCCGCACCGGCTACGTCCACGAACTGCACCTCGACGGCGTCCGCAGCGGCGACGGCCAGGCCCTGCTCCACCCGGAGGCCTACTACACCCTGGTCAACATTCCATAGATGTGTAGCAGCGTTGCCGCCGCCGGCTGACCAACTCGGCCCTGTGCGCGACCCCACCGTCAAGCAGAAGTGGGTTCCGGCGCTGACGGTACAAACTCAGCCTTGACCGCGAGCAGGCGGGCGAGTTCAATCCGCTTCTCTCGCTCTGTCGGCCAACCCACGATGTCGGCGTGAAGCCGATGTCGACTCGTTTCGGGAACGACATCCAGTTGAGACACGGATCGCACATCAGCCGCCAAGAGAAGGCCGTGTCCCTTGAACGAACTCTTCCGAGACGTTGCGGAAGCTAGCCGGCGCACCCCCGTCTCATCCAGCCCGTCAACTCGGTAGACCGACGTTCGAAGATCGCTGGGGGGCATGAAGGCACCGTGCTTCACCGTCCTCTTGGCGACGGAGAAGTGGCTCTTCGTGTAAAGGAACCGGGCAACCGACTCCCGATCACGGACCGTCAGCCGCGGCCTCCTTCGCGAGCCCCAGGAGATCTGCGGGAAGTTGGGCGTCGAAGGGGCGTCGGCCCGACTCTCTCCGACCCGGAATGTGAACGGCAAAATAAAGGTCGCCATCCGGCCCGAAGCTCACGATCAGGGATCGGGTGCTGCCACTTGACCATTCCATGGCCACGCCACCGTCAGGCTCAGGCACTATCTCCGGCATCGGCACATGGGGCGTAAGGGTGAAGAGAGCAGCGACCAGGGCGTCCTTCGCGCGTCGCGACAGCGGCTTGGCATCGTCGCCATCCCAACCCGGACTGGACGTCTCCTCGATGATCTCCCACAAGTCCCTCATGGCGTCCTGTCTCGACAACTGCCATGCGGAGACCGCGGATTCGGAGGTTTCTTCCCCCCTGAGGATTCGCAACGCCTCCGGCCCAACAGCAGTCGAGCGCCGCCTCTCAAGTTGCGGCCACCAATCCCCAGCTTCCAGGGCAACCAGACTCATTCGTACCTCTCGATTCCGTTGGCCGTCAAACTGCTGAAGAAGATCTCGTTCTTCCGGTTACGAAGTTCGTCAATACGCGCCCACGCCTCGCAGTCCTCGAAGGCCCCGTCCGGCGCCACGGCAAAGGCGTCGATATCGAGGATCACGGCGAATCCCGCTCTTTCTTCTCTAGCCAAGCGGGTCACTATCGTCCTCTCGAAGGCGTCGTGACTCGAGACCTGAAGCCGCTCCAAAGACTCCCGCACTCGGCCCTGACCGAAGCCCAGCGGCTGTCTCAGGGGCTCTACGAAGATGGTCTCGAAACCGACCCCTGGGAGAACCTGGATCGCGTTGATGTAGCGGACGCCAACCCGCCCAACCCGAACTTCCGACAATAACGACCTGTACTTCGTCCACAGAGTCTCAGCCTCGGCTCGGAGCTGCGCCCATTTCGTGTATGGGCGCAGCTTGTTGAAAGTGAAGCCATCAAGGCGAAACTGAACGATCTTGTCTCCTTCCGAGTTCCTGAAGTTGTAGCCACGGAGTGCGGTGGTGGCGGCTACCGCGGGATCAGTGCCTTCCTTCAACTCCGCTGAGACGTTCGCCGCGTAGTTCTTCCCCTTGTCGGGGAACTCGCTCTCGATGCCACGGTGAGCGGCATTGAAGCTGGCCAACAACTCCGCGTCCTGACCTTCCGGCAACTCGCAGCGGAGGTCTATCAACGCCTCACGAATTGGGGCGTTGGCCAGTGTGCGAATCCGATTCGACCCAGAAGATCTGGTCATTGCCACCAATCCTGGTTGGGGGCACTGGACGTCCATCCGCTCTGCACTGTGGCCGGCACGTCAATGCCCCTCCGAGAGGCCGCGCACGGTATCACCCCTTCTCCGCCTGAGGAGTACCATCGGCGGGAGTCGGTGAGGTCCATCAGGGGACGCCCAGGCACGGTGTCCTGGCCGAGCACACGCCGACTATATGGCCTCATGCATAAGTCCTGTCAATCCTGAGTCTTGGCGAACAGCAGCCGGACCAGATGCCGACGAGCCTTCATTCCACTCTCCCATCAAAGGAGCCGCCATGCGCCAGTCCCCCCTTCTTCTCACCTCGGTGGCGCTGGCGTTCGCCTGCGCCCCGGCGCCGCCCGTCACCGAAGAGGCCGCGCCCGGCACCCACGCCGACCTGCTGCAGCTCTTCGAGGAGTTCCGCGTCTTCCAGGAGCCGGAGATCAAGGACGGCGTCCCCGACTACACCGCCGAGGCGATGGAAGCCCAGCGGCAGGGTCTGGAGGACTACAAGGGCCGGCTCGCCGCGATCGACATCTCCGAATGGACGGTCTCCGAACAGATCGACCACCACCTGGTCCGGGCCGAGATGAACGGGCTCGACTTCCACCACCGGGTCACCCGGCCCTGGTCCAGGGATCCGGCGTTCTACCTGATGTCCCAGGGCGGCGCCGGTCCCGCGATGTCGGGCTTCCGGTCGCTGTTCCGCAGCGATCCGCCGTTCGACGAGGCGGAACTTGCGGAGTACCGGACGACCCTGCAGGCGGTGCCGCTCGTCTACGAGCAGGCCCGATCCAACCTGACCGAGGCGGTGCCGGATCTCGGCACGATCGCGATCTGGGCCGCCCCTCGGGAGGCCCGCATCTACGGCGAGGTGGCGGAAGAACTCGCCGAGCACCACCCGGACCTCGTGCCGGACGCCGAGGCGGCTCGCGACGCGGTCCTGGCCTTCGGGGCGTGGGTCGAAGAGAACAAGCCGTCGTGGACCGGCGCCGCCGGCATCGGCAAGGAAAACTACGACTGGTGGCTCCGCAACGTCCACCTCTCACCCTACGGCTGGGAGGAGAGCCGGATGATCGTCGAGCAGGAGTACAACCGGCTCGTCACCTTCCTGGCGCTCGAGGAACACCGGAACCGCGACCTGCCGCCGTTCGACATCGCCGACACGCCCGAGAAGTACGCCGACAAGCTGCACGAGGCGCTCCCCTACGTCGTCGAGTTCCTGCGCGACGGCGAGATCATGACCGTGCCGGACTGGGTCGACGCGACCGACTACAGCGACCCCGGCGAGCCGCCGGAGCCGCTGCCGTCCGACACGAGCATCGACCACAAGGCGCGGGAGCGCGAAATCCTGCCCGGCGAGACCCACGAGTACGTCGGCCACATGCTCGACGGGCAGCGGCTCGACCGCGACGAACGGCCGATCCGCGGCGCCGACCGCCGCTTCAACATGGAGTGGATGCGGATGGAGGGCTGGGCGGTAGCGCTCGAGGAACTCATGATGGTTGCCGGCGTCCTCGACGAACGGCCCCGCCGCGGCCGCGAGGTCGAGTACCTGATGAACATTTCCCACATGAGCCTGGCCCTGCCCGACCTCGCCATGCACGCCAACCTGATCACCTTCGACGAGTCGCGGAAGCTGTGCGCTGCACTGATGTCCAAGGGCTGGTCCCAGGAAGACGAGCGCATGGTCTGGTACGAGATGGAGTCCAACCTCCGCTTCCCCGGCTTCCACACGGGGGTCGTCGTCGGCAAGGCCCACTTCATGAAGCTCTTCCGCGAACGGGCCATGCAACTCGGCGACCAGTTCGTGCTCCGCGACTTCATCGACGAGTTCCTGGCCGGCGGCATCATCCCGATCTCCCTGATCCGCTGGGAGATGACCGGCTACGACGACGAGATCCGGTTCCTCACCGGCGAGGACGACGTGCCGAACCGCGTATTCGACCCGGCGCTGCAGCTCGCGGACCGGCTGTAGGTAGCCACTCGTCTTGCCAACAGTCCTGTTGCCAACAGGCTCGTTGGCAATAGCCTCGGACCATGGAGGAGTCACCCTGACATGGAGTACCGCACCCTCGGCCGAACCGGCCTGAAGGTCTCCCCACTCGGCCTCGGCACGAGCAACTTCGGCGACGTGACGCCGGAGGACGAGTCCCGGCGGATCATCGAGCGCACCCTCGACGCCGGCGTGAACCTGATCGACCTCGGCCACATCTACGGCGACGGCAAGGCCGAGCGGATCGTCGGCAGCGTGCTGAAGGAGACAGGCCGGCGGCACGAGGTCCTGATCTCGACGAAGATCTACCCCGGCGAGTTCGACGACGAGACCGGTCTGGCACGCGCGGAGCACGTGCCGGGCCGCAGCCCGAACGAGCAGGGCTTGTCCCGAGCAGGGATCCTGAACGCCTGCGATGCCGCGCTGCGCCGGCTGCGGACCGACCACATCGACCTCTACCAGACGCACCGGCCGGACTTCGGCATCCCCATCGACGAAACGCTGCGCGCGTTCGACGACCTGGTCCGGGCCGGCAAGGTGCGCTACATCGGTTGCTCGACCTACCCCGCCTGGGGCGTGATGGAAGCGCTCATGGTGAGCGAACTGAAGGGCTACGTCCGCTTCGCGTCCGAGCAGGCGCCCTACAACCTGCTCGACCGCCGGATCGAGAACGAGCTGATCCCGCTGTGCCGCAGGCACGGCCTCGGCATCCTCGCCTGGGCGCCACTCGGAATGGGCGTGCTGGCAGGTCGGTACTCCGATGCCCAGAACTACCCGGAAGGCTCCCGCGCCGACGTGCTCGGCAAGTACTACGCGCGCCGCGTCACGAAACGCGCCGTACGCGTCGGCGTCGAGTTTGCCAGGCTCGCGGCCGAGGCCGGCATCACGCCGGCACAGCTCGCGATCCTCTGGTGCAAAGACCAGCCGGGGATCACGGCACCGCTGATCGGCCCCCGGCGGTTCGAGCACGTCGACGAACTCGTCGCCGTCCAGGAGATGACGCTCGACGCCGAGATCGCCGCCGCCTGCGACGCGCTGGTACCGCCGGGCAGCGCGGTGTCCGACTTCCACAACACGTCAGGCTGGATGAAGACGCAGCTCACCTGGTAGCCACGCCGCAGGCACCGGGTGCGCCTCAGGCCCGCCGCTGCGGCAACCACTCCCTCAGCCGCCGTACCTGGTCCGGCTGCCAGGAAGCCAGGTTCCGCGACTCCTCCGGGTCGGCCAGAAGGTCCCACAGCCGCCACTCTTCGTCGCCGTAGTCGCGGACCAGCTTGTAGCGGCCGTCCCAGGCCATGCGGAAGTCCCGCAGGCCGGAGAGCACAACCTCGCGGTGGCTGTCGGTCGAGCCTTCGAGCACCGGCCGGAGCGAGCGGCTATCCATCTCCGCCGGGACGTCTACGCCGCCGTAGTCGAGGAAGGTCGCCGCGACGTCCATGATCGAGACCGGAGTGGCGGTCTGAAAGCCCCGCCGGACCCCGGGTCCCGCCAGGAGCAGCGGCACGCCCACGGATGCCCGGTACGGCACCCCCTTGCCCCAGCGGCCATGCTCGCCGAGCATCTCGCCGTGATCGGAGGAGTAGACGATGATCGTGTTCTCGAGCTGCCCCTTCTCCTCCAGCCAATCGATGTATCGGCCCAGCCACATGTCGATGTTCTCGATCATCGCCGCGTAGTTCTGCCGCGAGCCCAGGTGCTGCTCGGCCGTAAACGAGCCCGTGTAGTGGTGCGGCAGCCCGAGTCCGTCGAGGACGCGCTCGGGACCGCGCACCTTGCGCTCCATCTCCCGCGTAATGTCCATCGGCGGGTGTGGACCTACGAAGTTCACCACCAGGTGCCACGGCTTGTCCGCGGGCGCCTGTTCGAGCAGGTCGAGGCCGTTCCGAGCGAGCCAGTTGTCGCAGTACGCCTCCGGACCAAGCGGTGAAGGGCTGGCATCTCCCCACCAACCGTCCGGCCTGCTGGCGTTGCGCCGAGCCATGTCCTCGGCGCAGATCCGCCCCTGCGGCGGATCGAGGGCGTCCAGGTAGGCGTAGTACGGGTCGCTGGGACCGACCGGCGCCCGCAGGTAGGACATGCCGGCGCCCTTGCCGGCGTTGTTGATCATCGCGGAGAAACCCCAGGCGTCCGCGCGGTTCGTTCCGTCGAGCCCCCAGTCGCTGCTCCCCTTCGACAGATCGAGCTTGCCGCAGGCCATCGTGTGGTAGCCGCTGTCGCGGAGCAGACCGTAGTAGGTCGGGCGGTCGACCGGATAGTCGTACTGGTTGTCGGGCACGCCGCAGCGGTCGTACTCCATGCCTGAGGCGAGGCACGACCGCGAGGGAGCGCAAGTCGGCGCCGCGCACACCGCGGACGTGAAGTTCACTCCGGTCCGCGCGAGACGCTCCATGTTCGGCGTCGACAGCGGCACTGCGTAGTCGTCGAGACCGATCCAGTCGTACCGGTGCTGATCGGGAAAGAAGAACAGGAAGTTCGGCCGGCGTCCGGCGGCGTCGGCCGGCGGCTGGGAGTTCGGATCGGCACAGGCGGCGAACCCCGCCAGACTGCTGCCGGCGACCAGGGTCGACTGGCGCAGGAAGTCGCGCCGGGTGCTCTTGTCGCTCATGCCGCTTACCTCCCGCGCCGGCGTCGCACTCCAACGAGACACGACTACCGTCTGCTAACGTTGTAAGAAGTTCCAACAAGAATAGTACAGACCGTAGCTGCCAAGGCAAGGAGTCGGCATGAACAGTCGCAAACCCCTTCTCTCCCGCCGCGAGGTTCTGGCTGGAGGCGCTGCTGCAACCGCGGCTGCCCTCACCGGCTGCGGCGACGCGCAGATTCCGGGCCCGCGCGCGATCAGGCGGCCGAACATCCTGCTGCTCATCTCGGACCAGCACCGGTTCGACTGGGTGGGGCGGAACCCGGACGTTCCGGTTCCCACTCCGCACCTCGATGCCCTGGCGGCCCGGGGCGCCGACTTCACCCGGGCGATCGTGTCATCGCCGGTGTGCGGGCCCTCCCGGTCCTGTCTGGCGTCCGGCATGGAGTACGAGAACTGCACCGTCGCACGCAACCGCGACGAGTACAACGCGGCGCTCCGGCCCACCTTCTTCAAGCACCTCCACGACAGCGGCTACCACACGATGGGCTGCGGCAAGATCGATCTCCACAAGGGTCCCGACGGCCGGCGTCCGGACGGGAAGCTGCACATGGAGGAGTGGGGCTTCTCCGACATGCTGATCACCGGCAGCAAGAACGGTGGAGACACGGAGCCCTACGGGTTCTGGCTCGACTCGCTCGACCCGCCGCTCAAGGACATCCACAACGCGGACATCAGCAAGCGGCGACTGCCCCGCCACGTGAACTGGTGGGGAATGACGGACCCGACGCCGATCGGCGACCATGCCTACAAGGACAACTACACGGCCCGCACCGGGATGGAACTCCTCGACGCAGTGCCCGACGGAAGCCCCTGGTTCCTGATCGTCAACTTCAACGGGCCCCACCCGCCGATGGACATCACCGAGCGCATGGAGCGGGAGTATCGCGGACCTGACCGGGTGATCGAGGACTTCCCGCAGCCGCACAACTACCACGGCATCGCGCGCGTCGGCCAGATGCTCGCGCCGCCCTCTCCGTTCACGCCGGAGCACCACATCCGCATCCGCCAGAACTACGCGGCGATGATCGAGAACATCGACCGCTGGATCGGCCTCTACGAGGAGCGGCTGACCGAGCGCGGCGAGCTGGACGACACGATCGTGATCTACACCAGCGACCACGGCGAGATGCTCGGCGACCACGACTACTGGGGCAAGGGGCTTCCCCACGAGGCCTCCTGGAGAGTCCCCATGGTCATGGCCGGCCCGGGCATTTCCGCCGGCACGCGCAGCGACGCCCTTGTCACCAACATGGACCTGGCGGCGACTAGCATCGCCTTCGCCGAGACCGGCGTTCCGGAGGAGATGCAGAGCCGGTCGCTGCGGCCTCTGCTCGACTCCGGCGGCGGAGAGCACCGGGAGCACATCCGCTCGGCGCTCAACTCGGGGAACGCGGCGACCGGCCGGCTCCGGGTGGTCCAGGACCATCGCTACAAGCTGGTCGACGGCTTCAGCGAGGAGAAGGAGCTGTACGAAGTCGAGGCGGACCCGTGGGAGGACGAGAATATTGCGGCCGCCAGGCCGGATGTGGTGGCGCGGCTGGAGAAGCTGCTGGTCTGACCGGATGCGGGTCAGAAGACCCGCGCACCCAGAGATACGGCGTCGATCTGGCGGGTTGCTCTACTGCAGGCGGACAGCCGGTCAGCGGATGAGCACCAACTCCGTCTGCGGCGGCGACAGGTACTCGATGCCGTCCTCGGTCACCAGCGCCTCTTCGTGGTCCCACCAGAGCAGGTACTGGTCCTCGCCCTCGGGGGCCGGCGAGGGCATGTAGAAGAAGTACTCGATGACGAAGTGGTGGTAGGGAGCGAGCGGGATGTTTCTCGACCAGTCCGGGCCCAGGGAGCCGATCCGGGGGCCGAAGTAGGTCTCGACCGACCGGGGCCGGGCGCCCTTCGTCTGTCCGTGCGAGTCGATGGAAAGGTGTGTCTTCGCGGCATCGAAGCCGGCGGCGTAGGCCGGGAAGTCGTTCTTGGCTGACACCATGTGGAGCTGGTTGTCGCGCACGACGATCCCGGCCTCCTCGAACCTGGCCGTGTAGTCCTCGATGATCTCGCGGGGAGTCCGGCCCGCCTTGATCGTCTCCGCCAGGATCGCATCGACCTTCAGGTACTCGGCCCAGAGTTCCTGGATCTCGGGCGGCGGCTCCGTCTCGCCGTCGCGCAGCACGTAGGCGTACATGCCGATACTCGGGTTCGTCACGATGTCGCCGCCCTGGACGACGGCGTCCTCCCAACCCTCGCTGCGGCCACGCTGCGACTGACCGGTTCGCATGCGGCGCATGATCGTCAGTTCGGTCTCGTCGATCCTGGTGACACCTGGCTCGATCGCGCCCAACGCCTCCTCGAACAGCCACAGCTCGTCGCGTCGCATCCGCTTGAGCAGTTCGACCTCGCTCGGCACCTGATGGTTGGTGTAGTCCATGATCAGCCACTCGGACGAGACCAGCCGGCTCGCGTACGTCTCGCCGAGTTCCTCGGAGAGCAGCAGGTAGTCGGTGTGCGAGAGGCCGTCGATTTCGCCCCGGTAGGTCGGCCACGGGCCCAGCTCGTGCTTGAAGTTGACCGCGATGACTTCCGGGTCGCGCTCGGCGACGAAGTCCCTGAGCCCCTCGAAGCGGTAGTCGTACTCCGTCAACGGGCCGCCGACCGGCTCCTGGACGCGGACCGCGGGTGCTGTGATGTCGTAGGCGCCGCTCTGCTCGACGTACCTGAAGTCCGTCTCGCCCCAGCCGCGTTGGGTGGCGCCCCAGCGCCGTCCTAGAACGGCTCGCTCGATCCGGTCGCCGCCCCGGTCCGTGAACACGAAAACGCCGGAGGCGCTGCCGAGCTCGTCGATGCCGAACGAGTCGGGAATCGACTCCCGCATCACGTGAACCCACATGTCCACGCCCCGCTCTGTCATGATCTCCGGGAGAACGACGTCGAACTTGTCGCGGCGGATCTTCCGGTTCGCCGCTTCGTACGGAGAGCGAAACTCGTACGGCTCGATCTCCAGAGTCGCGCCGTCGTAGGTGCCGTCCGGGATGACCATCGGGATCCGGTATTCGGGGTCGCTCAGGATCTCGAAGAGGACCGGCTCCCCCTCCTGCAGCTTCTCGGGCGTGTTGAGCGGCCACTCGTGGCCGATCTGGTCCAGCCGCCCCGGCAGGTCCTGCGCGCCGATGAACGACGTGTACACCCAGTAGATGTACTCGGAGGCCATGCAGCCGTAATCGCAGGTCTCGTCGTCGTAGGTGTACCAGGCGCCTTCGGGGTACTCGTCCGGCGGGCCATCGAAGCGTCCGCCGCGGGCTATGTCCATCGCGTCGGTGAGTGCCGTGCCGGGCCCCGTACCGAACACGTCGGGGTAGGCCACGCCGTAGCCGTTGTCCGAGACCATGTGCCAGATCTCTTCGAGGGCGATGTCGAACACACCGCGGGCCCGGGCGTCGATCTCGGTCTCCTCGTCGTAGAGACCCTGGCCCCGAGGCGCGTTGGCCCAGTCCATCTCGTGCGCCTCGTCCTGCGTGCCGGTCATGACGATCGTGCCCGCGGTGTCCAGCATCGCCTGGTGCATCTTCGGGTTGTCGATCTCGCCGTCCTCGTCGTTGTCGAGGAACTGGGCCAGAACGCCCGCCGCATGCAGGAGCTTGTCGTCGCCGGTCGTGTTCGTGGCGTAGATCGGCACGCCGTGGACCATCACCTTCTTGACCCAGGCGATCTCGTTCGCCGGCTCGGCGACGTCCGGCGCGCCGGTGCAGGCCGCAACGACCAGGCAACACGAGAAAACGGGGAAACGCTGTCGGTTTCGAGCCTTCATGACTCCTCCTCCTTGCGGCGTCAAGCCGCTTTCAGTGCAGGTACGGCGTCGACAGGCGCTCCCGGCGCCCCGGCTTCAAGGCGCCAGGAGCTCGCGTTTGACGGCGTCTTCGATCAGTTCCTCGGCGTAGCGCCAGAGTTCGGGCGCGCCGTCTTCGATGCAGCCGTTGATCTCGCGCACCTGGTCGGCACGGATGCCGTGCTCCTGCCACGGCCCGCCGCCGTTGACGTAGTTGAGCACCATCGGCTGCAGGCGGTCCAACGCCCTCGCGAACTTCGCCTCGGGACTCAGACGCGCCTCGAACTCGTCCCAGACGGCACGCAGCTCGGCCCCGCTTTCCGCCGGTAGCAGCCCGAAGATCCGCTCCGCCGCCCGCTCTTCGCGCTCCTCCTGGTCCTCGAGGCCCACCTTGTCGTAGACGAACGTGTCGCCCGCGTCGATTTCGACCAGATCGTGCACGATCAGCATCTTCAGCACCTTGAGCTGATCGAGCCCCGAAGCGGCCGCGTGCTCGGACAGCACCAGCGCCATCAACGTCACATGCCACGAGTGCTCCGCGGAGTTCTCGCGCCGGTCGTTGCCGACGATCGAGGTACGGCGCAGTACCTGCTTGAGCTGGTCGACTTCGACCAGAAAGCGCATCTGCTGCGCGAGGCGTCCATTCGATTCCTGCATGCCGCAACGGTATCCAACACCTCCCGGGCAACTACTGTTCCGGCTGGTCCAGTTGCACGACCCCATCGGTGAACTGCAGCGACTCGACTCCGCGCAGCGTGTCCGTCCCGTCCCGGTCCGGCTGCGAGTCGGTCGCCGTCGCTCCGTCGCCGTCCTGGGTCACTTCGTAGTCGGCCGCCGGGCCGCTGAACACAGCGGTGTCGTCGCCGGCGCCGCCGTCGAGCATGTCGTTGCCGCCGGCACCCTCGAGCTTGTTCGCGCCGCCGTTGCCGGTGAGCACATTGTCGTGAGCGTTGCCGCGCAGGTCCGCATCGCCGTCGCCGGTGAGGGCGACGTTCCGCAGATGCTGCGTCTTCATCGTGTACCGCACCTCCGGGTCGAACGTCATCGAGAACGTGCCGCTGAAGTCGAGCGGCAGTTCCGGCGTGTAGGTCAGATGCGGCGGCACGAACTTCCGGATCAGGTCGAAGCCCAGCAGGTCCTTCTCCTCCATCAGAGCGCGGCTGCCGGCGAAGTACACGCCGAAGTGCGAATGCCCCTCCGGGATGTCGTCGGGGCCGATATCTCGCCCCTCGTACTTGGTCGGGGCCACGGTCCACAGGTCGTAGTAGTTGTCGTGCAGCACGCCCACGTACTCGTTCGGGTGGTTCTCCGGCTCTTCTTCCGGCCAGCCCTCCCAGCCCTTCACCTCCGCCTCGTCGTTGGCCGCTCTCATCTCGGCGATCATTCCCGGCAGCGTCGGCACGACCCCGTAGTCGTGGATCAGGTGCCAGATCTCTTCGTACGAGGCGTCGCGGGTGACATGGGCCATGTAGTCCGCGTCGCCCGGGGCCGGACACTCGTTCGCGCGCAGGTCCTGCATGCTGAGGTCGGTCGCCCGCGAAAGCCCGGAGCGCATCGCTGCGTTCAGATCCTCTTCCGTGTTGAAGAAGACCATCGTCGCCTTGCGGTCCGCCATCGCGTTCGCGATGCCGCTCTTGTCGTCGCCGTAGTCCGAGCCCGGGAAGTCGGCCAGCAGGTGCTCCGTCACGTTGAGGCCGTGCTTGATCTGGTCGCGCGTCAAGCCGTCCGACACCAGAAAGTGGATCCGCCTGCCGTCCGGCGTCGGGACGTAGGCGTACCGGTTGAAGTGCTCATGGAACACCTCCGGCACGTCGGCCGGCAGGTCGACGATGCCGTCGGGAGAACCCGACGTGTCGATCTCCGGCAGCGTGACGAGTTCTGGCTGGGCGCATGAGACCGACAGCAGCGCGAGAACCGCAATCAGAACGCATCTCCGCATGAATTCCACGCATGTCCGAGTCGACCTCATCTGTTTCTCCTGTTCTCGTCGCGCAAGCCGTTCCCTCCGGTTGCTCTACTGTTCCACCTGGACGGTTTCGTCGCTGAACCGCAGGGACTCGACGCCCCGCAGCGTGTCGACGCCGTCCCGGTCCGGCTGCGAGTCGTTCACCGTCACTCCGTCCTCACTCGTGGCGACTTCGTAGTCGGCCGCCGGGCCCGAGAAGACCGCCGTGTCGCTGCCTTCGCCGCCGTCCAGCGTGTCGTTGCCGCCGCCGCCCTCGAGCCGGTTGGCGCCGGCGTTGCCGGTGAGCACGTTGTCGTGGGCGTTGCCGCGCAGATCCGCGTCGCCGTCGCCGGTCAGCGCGACGTTTCGCAGGTGCTGGGTCTTCATCGTGTACCGCACCTCCGGATCGAACGTCATCGAAAACGTGCCGCTGAAGTCCAGCGGCAGTTCCGGCGTGTAAGTCAGATACGGCCCCACGAAGCCCGTGACCAGCGCGTAGCCGAGCGGGTCCTTCTCCGGCATGGCAGCGCGGCTGCCCGCGAAGTACTGCCCGAAGTGCGAGAAGCCCTCGGGAATCTCGTCAGGCGCGATGTCGCGCCCCTCGTACACGGTCGGCGGCACGGTCCAGAGGTCGTAGTAGTTGTCGATCAGGGCGCCCACGTACTCGTTCGGATGGTCGTCCGGCACATCCCGTGGCCAGGCGTACCAGCCCTTCTCCGCCGCCGCGTCGTTCGCCGTTCTCATCTCGGCGATCATCTCGGGCAGGGTCGGCTTGATCCCGTAGTCGTGGATCAGGTGCCAGATCTCCTCGTAGGCGGCGTCCCTGGTGACGTGACCCATGTAGTCCGCGTCGCCCGGAGCCGGACACTCGTTCGCGCGCAGGTCCTGCATGCTGA
The DNA here is from genome assembly GCA_965222875.1 of Candidatus Multivorans sp. Classification (GTDB taxonomy): domain Bacteria; phylum Acidobacteriota; class Thermoanaerobaculia; order Multivoradales; family Multivoraceae; genus Multivorans. The sequence continues at coordinate 994,974 of CBDCVC010000002.1, forward strand.
GGTCGGTCGCGTCGGCGAGCCCCTCGCTCATCGCCTGGCGCATGTCGGGTTCGTTGTCGAAGAACACCATCGTCGCCTTGCGGTCCGCCATCGCGGCGACGATTACGCTCTTGTCGTCGCCGTAGACCGAGCCCGGGTGATCCGCCAGCAGGTGCTCCATCACGTTGAGGCCGTGCTTGATCTGGTCGCGGGTCCAGCCCCTCGAGACGAGGAAGTGGATCCGCCTGCCGTCCGGCGTCGGGAAGTACGCGTACCGGTCGAAGTACTTGTGGAACACGTCGGGTACGTCGGCCGGCAGGTCGACGATGCCGTCGGGGGAACCCGAGGTGTCGATCTCCGGCAGCGTGACGAGCTCGGGCGGATCGCACGAGGCCAGAAGGAGGCAGGCGACGGCGACCGCTAGCAGCGCATAGTGGTCGCCGCTTCGCGGCGCGTTCTTCTGGCCGCCTTCGGCGGCAGCCGGCGGGGGCGCCGGCGCACCCAGTGGAGAGCCCCGTACTGCAGCCGCACCCCGGTCTGCGGCGCAAGGTCCCTGCAGCCTCCTGGCTTGCCTCATCATCTTCTCCTGTTCGGTGTCTCCGGTCAGTCCTGCAGGTACAGCTCCCAGAAGCTGGCCTGCCCCTCGTGGGGCGAGCGGTTCACGATCTTGCCGTCCTTGATCACCATGGACAGGCTGCGCATGTGCGAGATGTGCTCAAGCGGGTTCTTCTCCAGCACGATCAGGTCGGCGAGCTTGCCGGCCTCGACGGTGCCCAGGTCGTCGAGCATGCCCATCATCTCGGCGCTGTTGCGGGTCGCGGCCTGGATGGCGCCCATCTCGGGAATGCCGTGGAACGCGAGCTGCTCGATCTCCAGGATGCCGATCTCGGAGATCGGATTCGAGTCGCTGCCGGTGGTCAACCGCACGCCGGCGGCGTACGCCTTGTTGATCACGTCGCGGGCCAGTTCCGCCCGCTCCTGGCTCCGCTCGTCGGCGTGGGAAACCCGCACCCGGCCTTCGACGACCTCCGGCGCATCGATGTAGCCCGCCGCCCGGATCATCCGTTCCCGCTCGGCGATGAAGTCGGTGCTCAGGTTGCACTGAATGGTCGGGTCGAGGAACGTCCCCGCCTCGGCCATCATCCGGATCGTGTCGTCGGAAAGGTCGTTGCCGTGCTCGATGCTCTCGGCGCCGGCCATGACCGCGATCCGGGTCGTCTCGTCGCCGGCGTGAACGGTGACCGGGATGCCGTGCCGGTGGGCCTCCTCGATACCGGCGATCAACTGCTCGGGCGGCATCCGGCTGCCGAGGAACTTGATGAGTTGCGCGCCGTTCGCGATGTTGTCGGCGACCACCGCGCGGATGCCCTCCAGTCCCTTGCCGGTCCTGACCAGCCAGTCCGTGTCCCCATCGGTCGAAAGCGGCGGGCCGCCGGCAACGATCCGCGGCCCGATGAACACGCCGTCGTCGAACGCCTTCTTCCAGGCCACGTCCATGAAGTCGCGCTCGCCGGTGATCCGTAGCGTCGTGAAACCGGCCTTGAGCGCATCCATTGCGTTGCGGCCGGCGCGGATCATGGCGCGCAGCAGCGGCTCGTCCGGCAGCAGCCCCTTCGAATCGGGGTGCAGGTCGCCGAGATGCGAGTGGTTGTTCCACAGGCCCGGGAGAACGTAGGCGCCGCCCAGGTCGATGACCCGGGCGTTATCGCCAGGATCCGGCGCCGAGGCCGACGGCGTGTGGATCGCGGCGATCCGGTTGCCCTCGATGACCACCGCGGCGTCCTCGATCGGCGGCGCGCCGGTGGCGTCGATGACCGTGGCGTTGGTGAGGACGGTGGTCTGGGCGTTGGCGGGGGCCGAGGCCAGGAGCCCGAGGACCACCAGGTAGCCGAGTGCGGCAGCGATCCCGGAGGCCGGCGCTTCGCGCCGGATGCCGGCGGGAACCCGGGTGGCGCGATCCCGCGCCACCCGCGAACCAGTCCGTGCGCCCGTCATCGGGCGCACGGATGGCAGGCCGGGGCACCCAGTTTGCAACGCCCCGGCTCGGAGGGCCCGGTTCCTTGTGTTCCGCTTCATCCCACGCCCTCCTGCGATGTGTCGATCGCGCTACTGATCCGATGCTGTGTTGCCGCGCTGAAAGCCCGCCGCCTCCTCGGACTCCGAGAGGAAGCCCTTGGGCAGTTCTATCGGGCGGTAGTAGTCCCAGTAGGTCGACGTTCCGAGCTGCCCGTCCAGGTCGACCATAACGCCGCCCTTGAGGACCATCACGGTCTTGCGGATGTTCGAGATGTTCTCGAGCGGGTTGTCTCCCACCACAACCAGGTCGGCCAGCTTCCCCGCCTCGACCGTGCCGAGATCGTCGAGCACGCCCTGCATCTCGGCCCCGTTGCGGGTGGCCGCGATGATCGTGTCCATCTCGCTGACGCCGGAGAGGACGAACTGCTCCATCTCCAGGAAGCCCATCTCCCCGATCGGCATCGAGTCCGAACCGATCAGGAGCTTGACGCCCGCCTTGGCCGCCTTGGCCAGTATCTGCCGCTGTTCGAGGGCGAACTCCGGCGACCGTTCGTCGGCGAAGGCGACCATCGTCCGCAACCGCACGATCTCCTCGTCCTCCGCGTAGCCCAACGCGGCGAGCCGCGCCTCCCGCTCCGCGATGTATTCGGCGCTCAGGTTGCAGATGATCGTCGGATCGTAGAACGTCCCCTTCTCGGCCATCAGCTCGATCGTCTCGTCGGTCAGCCCGTAGCCGTGCTCGAGACAGTCGACTCCGGCCTCGACCGCGGCGTACGCCCCGGGCTCCCGGACATGGGAGGTGACGTGAACGCCCAGGTTGTCGGCGGTCTCGACCGCCGCCGCTAGTTCGTCCGGCAGCATCTCGACGCTGAACAGCTTGATCGCCCGGGCGCCGTTCTGCACCCGCGACCGCACCTCCCTGCGGATCGCGGCCACGCCATCGGCGCCCTCCGCCACCGAACCCCGGTGCCCGGCGGTCGGGCTCACCGGTTCGCCGCTGGCGAAGACCCGCGGACCCAGGAAGAAGCCCTGGTCGAACGCCAGCCCCCAGGCGACGTCGATGTAGTCCTGCTCGCCTACCGAGCGCACGCTGGTAAAGCCGTGCCGCAGCCCGTCGATCGCGTTCAGCCCCGCGCGGATGACCTTGGACGGCAGCGTCTCGTCGTCCAGGGCGTGGTTGTGCGGGAACATCACGCTGAGGTGCGTGTGCATGTTCCAGAAGCCGGGCAGCACCCAGGCGCCGTCGAGATCGTGGACCTCGGCCCCGTCGCCGGCGCCCGACGACTCGTACGGTCCCTCTGTCACCTCTGCGATCCGCTCGCCCGAGATGACGATCGTCATCCCCTCCTGGACCGGACCGCCGTTGCCGTCGATGATGTTGACGTCCGTCAGGACGATCGTCTGCGCGGCGAGGCCGGCCGGCAGTAGACCGGCAAGGAGTATCGGCATCGCCCGAACCAGACGGCTCCAACTCACCATGAGCCAACTTCCAGCGTTCTCATCGTACTTTCCGAAACGTCAGCGACAACCGGCGCCCTCTCGCCACTCGGCTCCCATCTGGCATCGGCTCAGTCTTCCTGCGTGGTATCTCATGCGTCCAGTCATATCTCGCTCTACCGCTGATCACAGCGACGCTCCTATGTCCCAGCATTTGCGTGACCTTCCGTTTGGTCCCTCTCTCGCGGAACCACATCTCCCATGACTCGAGCAAGCCTCGCTAGCCACTCAGGGAGGTCGCCCAACCGGCTGCCACTCTCTACGCGGCGCGCCCTGTAATCATACGGCCAGCCATACTGCTGAACGCGTCGACTCAGGTCTGTCATCCATTCGGCCCGATCGATCCGAGAAACCGTCTCTTCTTCCTCTAGGGCAGTTATGAAGTCCGGGACGTAGACCAGTCCCGACGGCTCGAGCACTGCCGTGCCAACGAGCGGAAGAGTACTCGGAGGCGGTTCGTTTAGTTTCCCACTAGCTACAGCAACGTGGTGACGGAAGGCGTCGACATCCAGGTCTCTTCGAACCGAGGTGGTCGCCGGAAACGTGAACGTGACCTGCCCGTCTGTTTCTATCTGCTCCCCTCTGCGCAGCGTCACCGCTCCGACCACCTCTACCAAAGAACGGCCGGGAACGGTGGCGCTTGTTAGCAGACAGGGCCAATCGCGACTAGCAGCGAGGGACTTCGCACACCGGGTCACGTCAGGATTCCGATAGTCGGCTCCGTACCATCTCCCACGCGCCCCCGCGCGCATGCTCCGGATTCGGTAGTGCCTCAGTTTCGACTTGACAACCGGGAGATGATCAGCCTTCGCGAACAACCGTAGTACACTCAGCCGACGTTGAACCGGGGGATGGGTGGCGGACGGGTCTCGAACCCGCAACCTTCTGGAGCCTAGCCAGCCGCTCTACCTATTGAGCTACCGCCACCGATCCCCCGGACCCTAACGGATTCTGAGGGCGGGTCGAGACAGACCGCGAGTTGACAACCGCGACCTCCCTACTTACTCTTCTCTCATGCCAATCGGCCCCAACGGTGAGCGCAGGCCAGCCGACGTCATCGGTTGCGCCGTGATGGTGGCGAGGATAGCCACGGGTGAGATCGAGGGTCACTACGTCGATCGCGGGAAGAGCCGTGGAGGTCGCAAGGGCGGCGCAAGCCGCGCTAAGTCTCTCAGCCCTGAGCGCCGCAGCGAGATTGCCAGGAAGGCAGCCGAGACTCGCTGGGGCTAAGCCGACTACCAGAGATAGTTCGGGCAGGCTTGGCGTAGATGCTGTTGGCTGATGTCCCAGAAGAACACAGCCTGACGCCTTCCTTGCCACGGGATCTTGACGCCGATCCGGCGTTGTGGCTCGGACGTGATCCCCTTGCCGGCCATCGCTCTGAGTAGCTTGATCGGCTCACGGAACTTGATGATGTTGGCTTCTCTGACGGCATCCACGCCGTATTTGGTCTCAGCCGTTTGTGGGGTGTCATGAGGGTCAAACCTCACGGTTACTTCTAGCGGTTGCTGGTCTCTCCATCCAGCCCGTTCCAGGGCGATGTCCAGGTAGATGCCGCGTTGGCATCCCACGAAGAGCATTGCTTTGAGGTCTACCGTAGTCGAGTCTGCGATTGGCGATTTCGCCGCTCGATCCGATGTCGGTTCCCCCCATGAGTTCTTCTCGTAGATCATCTCCCATCCCTGTGCCTGGGCGTCAGACACCAGGAAGCAGGCGATGGCTACAGCCAACGCAGACATCTTCATCGTGCACCTCCTTGACGAGAGGCCGACACCCGGAGTGGTGCCGGGCCGCGTCAAAGAAACTGCACGCAGGCGGTTCTCCCGCCTATTCGCCGACTCGAGGGAGCTACCCCCAAGCGTGTTCCGGCTCTTGTATTCGGCAGGCGACCCGACTCAGGGGTGCCTGCGTGCCCTTCTTTGACCCGCTGACTATAGCCGACGACACCCGCTATCAACTTGACGAATATGCTTATCTTCGGCTATACTCCGTAGATGAACCGGCTACCCACAGTCAAGCGTGTACGGATACTCGACCTGCTGGTCGAAGGCATGTCCCTGCGCGGAATCTCACGGGTGGTCGGTGTCTCCGTCAACACCGTGACCAAGCTGCTCGTCGATGCCGGCGCAGCGTGTGGCGAGCATCACTCAGAGCACGTTCGCGGCATCACAGGCAGGCGGCACATTCAGTGCGACGAAACCTGGGCCTACGTCTACGCGAAGCAGAAGAACGTCGCCGAGGCGAAGTCTCCTCCTCCAGGCGCGGGCCATCTCTGGACTTGGACCGCGATCGACGAGAAGAGCAAGTTGATCCTGTCCTACCTCATCAGCAGCGGTCGTGACATACCGCCGGCAGTGCGCCTGATGAAGGACATTGCAGGTCGTCTCAAGCGTCGTCCTGTGATCAAGACCGACCATCTCGACACCTACGAGCCGGCGATCAGGTGGGTCTTCGGGCGGGACGCCGATCACGTCGCTGGTGGCCCCGGTGTCTATGTGGAGCGGCAGAACCTGACGATGCGGATGAGCATGCGTCGCTGTACGCGGAAGACCAACGGTTTCAGCAAGCGGACGGAAAAGCACTGGTCGATGCTGAACCTGTACTTCACGCACTACAACTGGTGCCGGATTCACGGCACGATCAGGTGCACGCCAGCGATGGCCGCGGGTCTCACTTCGAGGCTCCGCGATACGGAGTGGATCGTTGGCTTGGTTGACCGCCGCATCCTACCGGCCACGGCTTGACCGCTGTGGCTTGAGCGTTTAGCCTTCGTCGTGCCCGAGGGGTTGCCGGCCCGTTATGGCGGGCCGGCAGGCAGTGTCTCCGTAGCAGGCGGCCCTAGACACCGCTGAGGGTTATACGCCCGGCACTCCCTCTCGGGATTTCACATCTCAGAGTCCCTGAGCCGTGGCGTTGATTCTACGTTTTCACGGCAGAAAGTCCAAACTGAGACAGAACGCCGGATTCTCTTCTCACCCCAGAACAGAACGAAGCTGTTACTCTCCCTGCACCACCTCGGCTCGCCACCGAGAAACGGCCACTCAAACTTCTCTCCCCCGGAGCACGCTCGCAACGCCCGAACCGCTATGTATGGCCACTCAGTGGAAGAGCGGAACTCCTTCTCCAAGCCGCTGTAGCCACGATACATGCCGCACAGGGCCGCGCCCGACCACATCACTGAGGGAGGTAGGTCGGGCACGTCCTTAGGCCATGTCTTGAAGTTCCTTGGCTGGGGACGAAGCAGCACAAGCTGGACGGCCATCTCCACTGCGGCGGATGGCCCATTCGAAGGATGGATCACCGTCTGCGCAGTCATCAGCTCGTCCGTGCGCTGAAGCCACCTCTCGAAGTTCGCCGACGACCAACCGCGATCCAGGGCCGCACTTGCTATCTCTCGGGCGACTTCCCTCGGTGGCGCCGTGCCGGGCGTCCTCGACTCAAGAACGTCAATCGCGGCTAGCCACAAAGCCTCTGAACCGCCCGGTTGGCATCGCCGAGCACGAGCGTCCGCCCAAGGCGGGAATCTCCACCAAGGTGCCTCCACATCAACCACAGCACCTTCGAGCCCCTCCCCACCGGACGACAGCGTCGCCACCAGCACGTCAAACCAAGGATCGATCCTTGGTAGAGCCCACAATGCCATACACAGCGAACCCTGTACGGCATCAGCTTCGGGGGGAACGACAGGACTCTCCACAACCTCGACTTCGCTCGATTCTTCCTCAAGAACGACTGTGGTCGAACTCCCCGGCCGACCGAAAGCCAACGAGCCGTCCTCACTCGATACCGACAGCGGGACGGCCGGTAGCTCAACATTCGAAATGGCTCTAGCCAGTCCCTTCAACCGAGACCTCTCCTCCTCCGTCTCAACCAACATCGCAGAAATCGCGAAGGTCGGCACCGAGCCACGCCAGCGTAGTCTGGCGCCGTCGGGCACCTCACCCCAAGCTGGAGAACCCGCCAACGCCGGCAACATCGAAACGTCTAGCTTGACACCGACGAAGATCGCGTGCCTCGGCCTGGGGCGGTAGCCTTGAGACGGAAACCCGCGAGACCCCAACAGAAACCCCCTACTCGAGGATTCTGGCTGCAGCCAGCCGCTCTCCAAGCCCTCAAACAAACGCCGATGGCTAATGCACATCCCCACCCAGCACTCGTCCGAAGGCGCCGCGGCATCACTGAAAACGCTCAGTTGCTGCTCGCTGTCTACTAAGCTCATGACCGCTCCAGTATCTCCGCAGCCGGCAGGGAATCTCCTCGCGCCCTGGACAAGGCGTTCGGGCCATACACCAGGAATTGACTGGCTAGCAGGTACGAGAGAATCACGAGCACCGGTCGCCAACCAGGGCTTTCGCACCAAGGAACGCACTTCAGATTCGGCGACCAAAGGCGGCTCACCGTGGAAGCTTCGTTGGGGATTTCGGCGTTGCTCGCCAGGTGTTCACCGAGCCGGCGCATTGCCTCTGAACGGTCTATGCCGATGTAGTCGAAAGCGCGCCCACGTCCGAGAACGCCGCTCAGAGCGAGCCCTCCCGTGAAGGGACCGCAGCCCAAGTCCACGACTACTGGCTTCTCGTCGAAGTTTGACTGGTCGAACATCATCTGGAACGCGGCCGTGAGCTCTTCCAGGTGGCCCTTCTGCAGGAAGTACGCATAGAGGAGCACGCGGTCGTCCGGCGACAGGTCGCCCCAAGGCTGGTCGAAATCGGCTTGGCCACCGCCGACAGCCCGCCACGCGCCATCTCGTCCTAGGCCAAGAAACGTCTCCGGGTGAGGGGCGGATCGGGGGTCCTTCACCACCCGCTCCACGCAAAGCACCGGCGTCAGGGAGCGGAGTTCCCCTCGTGCTCGACCTCGACGACCCGGTCGAGGCTGACGACGTTCACCGGCTGGCGGAGACCGTTCGGCCATAGAACCTCGACCCGCGTCAACTCGTCAACGGACGCCACGTTGTCCAGACCGATCGTCACGACCGGCTCTGCCTGGCTCTGGTAGCTCCGGGTCGGCCTGACGCGCCGGCGCTGGACGACCGGTCCGGCCGCCGTTTCCTGCTCCACTTCGACCCAGGGGCCGATGGCGTCCCGCTTCACCCGCTCGCCATCGCCGCGGAGCAGGAACCGGAGCCAACGATGACGGGTCTCCTCGTCGTTGTGCAGCAGCAGCGGCCGGTCAATGGTCTGGAGCAGCAGCACCTCCAAGTCGCCGTTGCCGTCGATGGCGGCGTACGTCGATCCGCGTCCGACGAGTTCCTCGGTCAGGCTATCTCCCGACACGGGATCGACCGGCACGAAGGTCGACGCCGCGTCGGGTCCGTCGTTCCAGAACAACTGGAGCGCCTACATGTTCTCCGGCGGGTTGTCCGACCAAGTCGGCCAGCTTCACCTCCTCGACCGTACCGAGCGGACGTTTCTTCATCGTGGCCAACTCCCGTTCATCGTTTCTGATCCTCTGGTCAGTTCGTCATTTCGGTCTCGGCCGGCGCGGCGCCAGGGGAGCTTCAGTCGACGCCGAAAGCAAAGACCTTCCCCGTGGCGCCGCCACCCACGGCCGGGCCGAAGAAGCTGACGAGCGATGTTGCCTGGCCGCCGTAGTAGAAAGCGTACTCGCCCGGTTCCAGCCGTTGCGAGGCCACTTCGTACACACCCGGAACGACCTTCTCGTACTCCACCCGTCGCACCTGCTTCGGCGGCGAGCCTCCCGAGGCTCCGGTCCAGATGTTCAGCTTGCCCGTCACGAAGGAACGCTGGTCCTTCTTCTTCAGTACATCGAAGGCGATCAGCACGAACTCGGAGGGGTTCACGGCGCCTGTCGTCTGGTAGGAGAGGCCGGCTTGGGTCTCCTCGAAACAGAAGTAGAAGGTCGGCTTCCGCTCGCCCGTGCGGACCTGCGAACGGGCGCCGCGGATCATCGCCTTGGCCTTGGTCGACTTGATGCCGTAGGTCAGGCTCGAGAGAACTCCGCTGCCGGTCTTCGTCGCGGTCGGCTGAGTCAGTTCCAGGTCAACCAGGGAACCTTCCTCGGAGAGGAAAATGCCGGGTCTCTCGCAGGGCGTTCCCTCGAAGTTCGAGGCGACATTGGCGACCTGCGACGCGCGCGTCGCGGTCACAACGTCGAGCGTACCCGCCCCCGCGGCTTCGCCGGCGGCCGGGGCCGGCTCAGCGCCGGCGTTCGCCATGGCCTCCAGCACTTCCGCATCGACCTTCGCCTCGGAAAGCGCGACCAGGGCGTCGACCGAGGTGTCGAAGTCCGTCCGGGAAGTCCTGATCTTGGCGACGATGACCGCCGCCGGAAGCCCGCTCTCCGTCAGTCGAACGACGTCCTCGTTCGTCAGGACCTCGACCTCTTCCTGGCCGAGCCCGGGCAGCGCGGACACGAGCAGAAAGACCAGACAGCCGAGTAAGAACAAGGGGCGCCTCTTGCCCATAGCAATCCTCCCGTGGTTTGCTGACCCACAGCAGCCCTGCTCAACACCGTAGCAGGCCGCGGGGCTAAACAAACACCTTATCGTGTACGGCGCGATCCCTCCGCCGGCGGCCCTCGCTGGAGCCTGATCTCAGTCCGAAGAGCCGTACTCCACCTCGATCACCCGGTCGAGCCCGGCGACTTCGACCACCTGCCGGGCGCCATCGGGCCAGAGCACTTCGACCCGCTCCAGCTCATCGACCGACGCCGGCGCGCCCAGACCGATCGTCACCAGCGGCTCGACCTGGCTCTGGTAGCTGCGGGTCGGCATGACGCGGCGCCGCTGGACGACCGGTCCGGCCTCGGTCCGTTGCTCGATCTCGACCCAGGCACCGATCGCGTCCCGGTTCACGCGCTCGCCGTCGCCGCGGAGCAGGAAGCGCAGCCAGCGGTGACCCGCCCCCTGGTCGTTGCGAAGCAGGAGAGGCCGGTCGCCGGTCTGGAGCAGGAGCACGTCGAGGTCGCCGTCGCCGTCGATGTCGGCGTAGGTCGATCCCCGGCCCACGAGCTCGCGGGTGAGTCCGTCGCCGGGCGCCGGCTCAACAGGCACGAAGGTCGACCCGGCGTCCGGTCCGGCGTTCCAGAACAACTGCGGCGGCTGCCTGTACTGCTGGCTCGGCTCGACCACCTCAATGTCGTCCTCCAGATGTCCGTTGACCTGGAGCAGGTCCAACCGCCCATCCAGGTCGTAGTCGAAGAAGAACAGCCCGAAGCTCAGCACCCGGCGGCTCGGCGCGCCGACGCCGGCAGTGATCGCCTCGTCGCTCCACAGTGTCGGGTCGCCCTGGGAGACGTAGAGCGAGGTCATCTCGTTGGCGAAGTTCGCGATCGCGAAGCCGAGTTCGCCGTCGTTGCGGAAATCGGCGGCATCGGCGCCCATCGCCCCGGTCGCCGCGCCCTCGCGGCTGTACGCGAGGCCGTAGCTTGCCCCCTCCTCGGTGAACACGCCGCCGCCGTCGTTCACGAGCAGGAAGTTGCGTACCGTGTCGTTGGCGACCAGCACGTCGATGTCGCCGTCACCTTCGATGTCCACCGGCGCCAGCCCCAGCGTCTTGGCCACCGGCGTCTCCGTGGCCGGGTTCAGGATGTGCATGCCGGCGTGCTCCGAGACGTCGGTGAACACGCCGGAGCCGTCATTCCGGTATAGGTCCATCGTCGTGCCGCCGTAGTTGAGCGGCGGCCCGTAGGCTCGGCCCACCCCGGTCAACTGGTAGCCGACTTCGATGTCGATCTCGCGCGACCAGCGGACGTAGTTGCCGACCAGGAGGTCGAGGTCGCCGTCTCCGTCCGCGTCGAAGAAGGCGCTGCTGCTGCTCCACTCGGAGGCGGCGCCGGCGACGCCGGCCCTCGCGGTCACGTCCTCGAAGCGGGCGCCTTCCATGTTCCGGAACAGGCGGTTCGGCCCCACCGCGGAGATGAACAGATCGACCCAGCCGTCGTTGTCCACGTCGCCGACCGCGACGCCAGTGCCGTAGAAGCTCGTCGCTAGGCCGAGTGCGGCGGTCCGCTCGGCAAACCGACCGGCGCCGTCGTTCTCGTACAGCGCCATCGTCGGTCCGTTGCCCGCCGCGGCGCTCCACTCGGTGGAGTTGACCAGCAGGAGGTCCTGGTCGCCGTCCCGGTCGAAGTCGAAGAAGGCCGCGCCCGAACCCATCGTCTCCGGCAGCAGGGCATCGCCCTCGGCGCCGTTGACATGGACGAAGTCGATGCCGGCCTCCGCGGTGACGTCCGTGAAGGGGACCACGGGAACCTCCGGCGCCGCCGCCACCGGCCGCGGCGCCGCCACCGGGATCTCCCGCGCCTCCTCGGGCGCCGCCCGGAAGACGTACCGGAGTGCGAACACCAGAAGGGCGGCAACGGCCAGCGCCGCCACGACCTTGAGGGAACGGGCGAACACGCGGCCGATGACCGCGTCATCCTCGGCTACGAGTTCTTCCCCTGGGAACGCGGGCGTCTCGCCCGCATCCGGTCCCTCCGCAGCGGAGCTTCCCGCTTGCTCCGGGCGCTCGTCTCCCGGCCGATCGGCCGTCAACCGCCGGCTCCGGCGACACCCGGCCGGTCGCCTTCGAAGCGCTCGGGCCTATGCAGGTCGTAGATCACGATCGCCTCCGCGGCATGATCCGCGGCGGGGTCGGCGCGCCTGGCCGTGGCGATCGCCCGGTCCCGGGCGTTGTCGTCCGGCTTGTACTTCGCATGAAGTTCCTGGTGCCGCTCCGCGACCTCGCGATCGCCGAGCTGGCCATGGATCAGACCCAGGTTGTAGTGGGCGGTCACGTTCTCCGGGTCGATGACCAGAGCGCTCTCGAACGACTCCCGCGCCTCGTTGAGCCGCGCCGCGCGCGCCTCGGCGCGGGCAGGGCCCCTCTCGCGCTTGGCGCGCTCGAACAGGGCCAGACCGAGCTGGTTCTGGAGCCGCACGTCGCGGCTGAAGTCGAAGCCCCGCCGCCGCATCTCTTCGCTGTCGGCCTCGAGGATCGAGCGGAAGTTCGCGATCGCCTCGTCCACGGCGCCGTTCTGGAAGTTGACCAGCCCGCTGAACCAGGCCACCGACCAGGCCGGGGCCGGTGGCTCGAAGGTGGCGGCCCGTTCGAGCGCCGCGATCGCGTCGTCGGTGACCGTGCCCTGCGCCAGGTAGACGCGGGCGAGGTTGAGCGGTCCGTCGGGACGGCCTAACTCCTCGACCCGGGTGAAGGCTTCGATCGCCTGCCTGAGTTCACCGCGGCCGGTGCCGCCCTTGCGCAGCAGACCGATGCCGTAGTCGTTCCAGCGCTGCCAGAGGGGTTTGGCGGGTTGCCGGACCACCGCGCCGGATGCGGGCGAGACGCCCGTCACCGGGAAGGTCACCGTGTCCTGGGCCAAATCGAGGATCGGCAGCTCGTTCACGGTGTCCTCGCCGTAGATGTAGCGCAGGTACTTCGTGTCGAACTTGCGGTAGCGGAGCGTCGCCTCGACTGTCAGGCTGCCCGCGGCCGCTCCGGGCGGCACTTCCAGCCGGTAGTGGGACACGTCGCCCGCCCCCGGCGGGATCTGATGGTCGTACAGCGGCACGAAGATGTCCTCGGCGTTGCGCCGGTCGATGCGCGCGCCGTCGCGGTCGAGCATGTAGACGTTGATGAAGTGCGACCAGGGGTCCACCCGGTTGCCTTCGCCCAGACCGCCGCTCCGGCCCACCAACCGGCCGCTGTCGTCGCGCACCGCGATGTCGAGCCAGAGCTGGTTGGAGTCAACGGTGCCCTGGGTCAGGTGGTGGCCCAGGCCGAGGGTGCGAACGACGACCTCCAGCAAGTAGTCCTCGCCCGCTTCGAGCGCCGGTATCTCGGGGCGCACCGGCGCGATCAGTTCGTCCTCGATCGCGCCGCCCGGCTTGACGCCGAAGATGTCCACGTCGACGACGCCCTCGTTGAACTTGCGGTGCGCCTCGATCACCCAGTCCGGAAAGTCGAGCAGATGGGGAATGCCGGTGTTGGCGGACGGGAACAGGTGGTCGTGGACCTGGGTGACATCAGGCTGTTCGCTCTCCGGATAGCGGCGGGAACCGAAGTCGTCCGACGGCAGCAGGTCCATGTGGCAGCCGTTGCAGTTCGGCTCCGCCTTCGGCGGGTAGTAGAAGCTCGCCACGCCATGGCCCGACACCCCCGAGAGCAGGTGCGAGTCGTAGTGGTTCTGTCCGCGCAGGAACTTGTAGTGGTTGAGTTCCTCGGGCAGGTGGACCTTGTGGCAGGTGCCGCAGAACTCGGACGTGGTGTGCAAGGGCTTGAGGAAGGTCCGTTTGTGCAGTTCCGGTTTCGCCTTGACCAGTTGATGGTTGACGAACTGGAGGAAACCGGACTCCGCGAAGGCGAACGGGTAGTGCTGGGGCTCCTCGATCGTGTAGTCGGCGTTGCCGCGGGGACTGTTGACGTGGGTGATCGCGTGGCAGGACGTACAGGTGATGCCGGCGTGTGCGGCCGGCTGCTCGACGTCGAACTCCGGGTCGTCGAAGGCGCCCGAGAAAAAGACCACTGGATCGTGGCAGCCGGCGCAGAAGCGGGACGCCTGGACATCGCCCGAGCGCTCGTACGCCTTCTCGCGCGTCTGCTGGACGGAGAAGCTGTAGGCGGGGTTGTTGAAGGAGCTGAACCGATGGGCGCTGTAGGTCCAGCGGCTGTGGATGTCGGCGTGGCAGTCGACGCAGTACGCGTCGTTCATCAACGCCCGCTCGGGAATGAAGCCGCCGCTCGCGGTGCGCGCCAGGGCCGGGAAGAAGTACTGCTCGCCCGACTCCGGACCTTCCACATTCCACGCCCGCGGATCCTGGAACTGCAGCACCAGCGCCACCCCGACCAGGACCACGGCGGCGGCCGACACGCGCGCGCCGATTCGCCAGTTGATCCGCTTGCCGGCGAGCCGGTGCAGCACGAACAGCCAGACCGCCACCAGCGGCGTCAGGACATGGAGCCAATAGGCCACTGCCCGGACCGCCGGATCGTTCACCGTGATGACCCCTTCGATCCGCGTCAGCACGATGCCGCTCAGAAGGAGCAGCAGAGCGGTCCCGAACAGCGCATACCCCACCTTCACCGCGCGCCGGTTGGGTCGATTCCGCGCGTTGCGCATGTGCGCCAGACCGAACCAGATCACCGGCGCCACGAAGAGCCCGCCCACCGCCAGGTGGAGCAGGAACATCGAGATGTAGAACCAGTTCTGGTACGTCTCGCCGGTTGCCGCCTCGGCCACGCGCACGCCTGACAGGTAGAACGAGTTCACCGCCAGCAGGGCGAACAGTCCGAAGACCACCCATAGCAGAGGCTTCAGCCTGGGGCCGATCGCCGGTCGGTAGCGCCGGCGAACGGGCGGCTTCGCGCCGCCCGTGCCGGTGGTCACCGGCTTGCTCCGGTTGATCCGGCCAGTCGCCGCAAACCCCAGGAACCGGTCTCGATCTCCTCGCCGACCAGCTTGTCGAGCGCCCGCAGCAGGCGGAACGTCACGGCATAGCCGGCTCGGCGAATCCGCGCCGAGGTCGGCTGGCCGGTGACCCGGACAGCAAACGCGTACCGCGGCGGCTGCTCTTCGTCCGAGGGGAAGAAGCCGACGTAGTTCACGTGGAACGGCTTGTCCGGATCGCGCGCCGTACCCGTCTTCATCGCCACCCGGAGCCGCTTCGGCGCCACACGGTTCGCCGAGCCGCCCGGAGACACGACCGCACGCATCGACTCGTGCAGCACCGGCAGCCAGGACGGGTCGAGAACCTCGACGCCCAGGCGCGGTCCGTCGCCCACCGGTGTCCGTGGCGAAATGCCCAGGAGTCCGTCCGCCTGCAGAACGAAGCTCGGCTCGCGCCGCCGGCCGTCCGAGAGGGTGGCGGCGAACAGGGCCGCCCCCAGCGGCGTGATCGAGGCCTCCTCCAGGCCGATCGAAAGATCGCCGAGCTGCTTGCCGGGGTGACGGAACTCATGCACCACACCGACGGCGTTCCTCGGCACCGCCTCGCCGCTCCTGCCGCCGATCACGAAGCCGTAGCGTTCGTACTCCTCGACCAGCGCCCGGTCGCCGACGTCGATCGCGAGCTTGGCGAAGGCGACGTTGCAGCTACTTGCCATCGCTTCGGAGAGCCCCCTGAGCCGGCCGTTGATCGCGCTGCAGTAGAGCCGCTCACCACCCATCAGCACCGAGCCGCGGCAGGTCATGTCGGCGATCTCCTGGTCAGGGTCGAGACCGGCCCGCATTGCCGCCGTCGTGGTGATCAGCTTGGCGATCGACGCAGGTTCCCGCGGATCGAGGACGCTGTCGCCGTTCGACCGCCACCGGCGGCTTCGACCGCGGTTGCTCACCGCCGCCAGGACCGCGCCCGACGGGATCTCCACGATCGCGATCGCCCCCTCTTCCCGGCCCAGCGCCCTGTCGGCCGCCTCGCTCCAGGCCCGGTCGATCGTCAGCCGCAGGGCTCGCGCGGCGGCGGCGCCGCTCATCGCCCCCGGTCCAGCGGCGGCAAGACCCGGAGGCTGGAGGGCCGGAGGCAGCAGATGAGTCGCCAACTCGACCGGCACCAGGCCGGCCGGCAGATCCTCCACAAGCGTCAGCGACCGGTCGTCGCCGATCGACCCAAGCGGCCGGCCCCGCCGGTCGAAGAGCAGTTGCTGCACCCCCGAGGCGTCGACCTCCTGTGCCCGCTGCAGACGCCGCTCGAACGCCGACGCCGGCGGCGGTTCAACTACGGAAGACTCCGACTTGCCAGACTCCGACTCGCCGCCGCTGTCTTCGTCCGGAGCCTCCCCGTCGACGGCGCGGTTCAGCCCGAGTTCCACCTCGGCCGCGGCCAGCAAGGCCGGCGGCAGATGCTCCGCGTGGTCTTCGTACAGCGCCGCCACTTCCCGCCAGCGACCTTCGCCGGCAGCGTGGCGGGCGGCCAGGCTGAGCAGGCCTGGCGCCCGCTCGGCGAGTCGCTCGAACTCCTCGCCGACAATCGCCGCTTCCGCGAGACGAAGCTCTAGCCGCGCCTGCCCGTCTTGTCGCTGGACACGCCACGCCGAGAACGCGGCCACCGCCAGGACGGCCAGCAGCGCCGCCTGAACCCGGCGGCGCAGCGGCCACAACGTGCGCCAGGTGGGTGTACCGCTCATGCTTCAGCAGCCCGCATCGTTCGCCGCGGTGGGGGCGGCACGGCGCACGTCAGGAGCCGGGCTCAGAATACCAATTGGACCCACTCACCATCGATCTCGGTGATCGTGGAACGCACGCCGGGCAGGATCTGCTCCGTCAGCAACGTGGCGCGCCACGCTTCCAACTCGGCTTCGAGACGGGCGACGACCTCCGGCTGCTCCGACGCCAGATTGTTCAACTCGCCGACATCGGTCTCCAGGTCGTACAGGAAGGTGACCTGGCCGTGAGGCGAATCCGTGGACCAGCCGGCCTCCGGCGGCTCGAGGCGGCCGTCCCGGCGCAGATTCTCGGGGCGGAAGTCGGTGCGATTCAACTTGATCAGCTTGTACTGGGCGTCCCGGATCGCCAGGCTCGGCCCGGCCCGCCAGTACAGGTACTCGTGCGGCGCGCCGCCCGCCTCGCCGGTCATGTACGGCAGCAGATTCACGCTGTCTTCAGTCTCCGTTTCGTCCCCCGCCGCGGCTGTGAACGTGGCCATGTAGTCGAGGGTGATCACCGGGTCGGTCAACGTCTGTCCCGCCTCGATTCCTTCCGGCCAACTGATGATGAAGGGAACGCGCACGCCGCCTTCGTGGTGATAGCGCTTGAAGCCGAACAGCGGCGCGTTCGAGCAGGCGTTGCCGACGTAGCCGGCGCAGCCGTTGTCGCTGGCGAAGGCGATCATCGTGTTCTCGTACACGCCCTGCGCCTTCAGCGTCTCGACCACCTGCCGCACGCTCTCGTCGAGCGACGCGACCATCGCCGCGTACACGCGGGCGCGCTGATCCTCGATGTGGCGGTAACCGTCGAGGTACTCGGCGGTGGCCTGGAGCGGCGTATGCGGCGTCGTGTGGCTGAGATACAGGAAGAAGGGCTTCTCCCCTCCCGCGCTGCGCTCGATGAAGCCTGTCGCCTCCTCGGTGAAGACGTCGGTCAGGTAGCGATCGACCTTCTCCTCCTCGAACCCGCGCAGCACCTTGTTGCGGCGCACCGTCGGCCCTTCCTCGCCGCGGAGCGAGCCGTACTCGACGCCCGGCAGCCTGGAGTCGATGAAGGAGCTGCCGCCCTCGAGCACGCCGAAGTACTCGTCGAAGCCGCGGCTCATCGGATGGTGGGGCTCCTGGTGGCCCAGGTGCCACTTGCCGATCATTCCGGTGCGGTAGCCGAGCGCCTTCATCCGGTCGGCCAGGGTCGTCTCGTCGAGACTCAGGCCGGCGCCGACATCCCGGCCGGCCGGATTGAACTCCCAACCGTGCCGTTGCTGGTAACGACCGGTGATCAGGCCGGCCCGAGACGGACTGCACACCGGGTGACTGACGTAACCCGCCGTGAACAGCACGCCGCTCGCCGCCAGCGCGTCGATGTTCGGGGTCGAGATGATCTCGCTGCCGTAGATGCCGATGTCGGCGTAGCCGAGATCGTCGGCGAGGATGAGCACGATGTTCGGCGGCGGGCCGGCGCCGGCATCCTCCGCGGGGGCGTCAGCGTCGGGCGCGGCGCACGCGGCCAGGATGGCAGCGGCCGCCACTGTCGCGGCGAGGCGAATCGTCGTCACCTGTATGGAACCCTGTTCCTGTGCATCAGCGCGGCGCGGACGCCGCGACTCGACTTGCATCTCGAACCTCCCTCTTCAAGAGACCAACTTGACATGCTAGCTGACCCGCGCGGCCGTCTTCGGGCGCGCGGATGCCAGCGCGCCGGCGCGCTTGGGCTACGCTCCGCGCTGCCATGACGACCGAAGCCCAACCGCAACCCGCGCCCTCCGACCTGCCCGCCTCGGTGCAGCGCCTTGAACTCGACGAGCGGGAGGTCTTCCTGGTCGGCACCGCGCACGTCTCGCCGCAGAGCGTGCGGGACACGAAGGATGCGATCGAGGCGCTCGAGCCCGACACCGTCTGCGTCGAACTCTGCGAGGCCCGCTACCACAACCTGGAGAACCAGGATTCCTGGCGCAAGCTCGACATCTTTCAGGTACTGCGCGAGGGCAAGGCGGCGCTGCTGCTCAGTTCGTTCCTGATGCACTCCTTCCAACGGCGAATCGCCCAGCGCTTCGGCATCGAGCCCGGCGCCGAGATGCGCGAGGCGATCGCCCGGGCCCGGGAGCGGGGCGCCCGCCTCGAGTTGATCGACCGCGACATCCAGATCTCGCTGAAGCGCACCTGGTACTCGCTCGGCTTCTGGCAGCGAACGAAGGTGATGACCCAGTTGGCCGGCAGCGCCTTCGTCGGCGACGACCTGAAGGAAGAGGACATCGAGAAGCTGCGCGACAGCGGCAACCTGACCGACCTGATGTCGGCCCTCGCCGAGGCGCTGCCGAGCGTCAAGGAAGCCCTGATCGACGAACGGGACGCCTACATGGCCGAGAAGCTGCGCCTGTCGGCGGGCCCGCGCACGGTGGCCGTGGTCGGCGCCGGGCACCTGCCCGGCATCGCGAGCGTCGCCGGCTCGCCCTGCGACCTCGAGGAACTCGAGCGAGTGCCCGATCCGCCGCTCTGGCCGCGCATCGTCAAGTGGGCCTTGCCGATCGCCATCATCGCCCTCCTGGCCTACGGCTTCCTCACCGGTGATCGCGAGCGCTCGGTCGAGTCGATCTACCTCTGGATTCTGATCAACGGCGGCCTGTCCGCCCTCGGCGCGGCGATCGCTCTGGGCCATCCGCTGACCATCCTGTCCGCCTTCGCCGCCGCGCCCCTGACCAGTTTGAACCCCTTGATCGCCGCCGGCTGGGTCGCGGGACTGGTCCAGGCGCTGCTCCGCCGGCCCCTGGTGGCGGACATGGAGAACCTCGCCGACAGCCTCAGTTCCGCGCGCGGCTTCTGGAGCAACCGTCTTACCCGCGTGCTCCTGGTCGTCGTGCTGAGCAATCTCGGCAGCGTGTTGGGCACTGCCGTCGCCCTGCCCTGGATCGCCGCGCGGCTGCTCTAGCGGCTTCCTCCAGGTTGCTGCGGCGAACCCTGCCGACACTCCCGAGGCGTCGGCGGACACGACGTGAGCGGCTGGAATTGTCGAAAATCTCACGTCTGGAGGTGGATACACGACAATCTCCGGTCGTCGCGACCTCTGCGAGCAACTTTTTCTTGCATTTCCTATTCCGCAAGAGGAACTCTTGCTCCGCTCAACTCCGACCCGGCAAGGAACAGCCGACACCATGCCCACATCACCGATCGGTGCGCGCATCAAGGCGCTGCGCGAGCAGCGCGAACTCACCCAAGAGCAGCTCGCGCAGGTCTTCGGCTTCAAGGACCGCCAGACCGTCTCGGCTATCGAGAACGGAACGCGCCGCCTGACGGCTGATGAACTGCTTCTGGTCGTGGAGGTGTTTCCCGTCTCGCTGGACTACTTCACGGACCCCTTCCTGCTCATCGGCGAAGGGAAGTTCTCCTGGCGCCACTCGGGAGTGACCGACGAGGAACTCTGCGAGTACGAGCAGCGCGCCGGCCGCTGGACCGCCGCATATCGCCATCTGGCGCCTCAAGTTGGTGTAGCATATTCGCTCCTTCGCCGCTCGCTGCCGCTGCGACCGAGTTCGAGCTACGAAGCCGCCATGGAGGCCGGCGAGCGCTTCGCGGCCGAGTTCGAGATCGGTCCAACACCCGCGGAGGGCCTCGCTCGGGTCATGGAAGAGGAACTCGGGACCCTGGTCCTGATGGTGGATGCTGAACCGGGAATCTCGGGCGCGGCCTGCCGTCTCCCGGAACTCGACGTCGCGCTCATCGCCCGCGGAGAAGTCGCGGCCGGCGCCACTTCGACCTCGCCCACGAGCTGTTCCATCTCCTCACCTGGCGCTTCATGCCGCCGGCCCACTCGGAGCGGGCGAGTGCTACCGGAGGCAGTCGGGCAGAGCACCTAGCGAACAACTTTAGCGGCGCCCTGCTGATGCCGGCGGCCGCCATCAAACGACATGGCCCGTGGTCCGGACTCGACGAGTCGGCCCTCGTCGCCCGTCTGAAACGGCTGCCGCCGGGCCTGCGCGACGCGGCGCCGGAACCGCGTGGCGGATGAACTCCATGTGACCTCGTCCGCCCTGCGCTGGCGCCTGGTCGCGCTAAAGGAGCTCAGTAAGAGAGCCGGCGCGTCCCTGCCCGAGACGGCACTTCGAAACAACGGCCGCCCAAGCGTCGAGATGACGGACGGGACCATCCGGACGACCAGGCCACCGGCCCGCTTCTCACGGCGTTTCGCGGAAGTCATCGTCCTCGCGGTCGACAAGGGGCTCGTTTCTCTTCGCCGAACGGCGTCTCTGCTCGAGTGTCCCGTCGAAGGTGTCGGCGACCTGTTCGCCGAGCATGGTCTCAAGCGTCCCGTCGAACTGTGATTCCCGATGCCTCGTCATCCCGGTCCCGTCCTCGTGGACACGAACGTCATCTTCGAGTGCCACCGCACGAACTCCTGGCGCGCCCTAACCAGCGGCTATCACCTGGAGACAACGGAGGACTGCGTGGAAGAGACCCAAGCCGGGTACCGGAACCGAGAAGGGCGGACAGAAGTAGATGAGACCCGACTGCGCCGATCGTTGACCACCGCCTACCGCGTTAGCGACCGACAACTGGCGGAGTTGATGCTCCGCCAAGGGCCCGCCCTCGACCATGACGGGGAAGCGGTGTGGACCCACGCCACGGACCGCAAGGACCACGCCTGGGTTCTGTCAGGCCCCGCCAAGGCGAGTCTCCTCTGTGGGATTTCTCTGAGGCATCGTGAACGTCTTGTATTGCTCGAACGACTCCTAGTCCACCGGGCGCAGCCATCGCTGCGGGCATCGATTCGGTGCCTTGGCCACTGCGCCGCTGCCCAACCAAAAGCCGCTGCTGGCGGTCCGCTTGGTCGCGACCTCCTCCAACGCCCCGCTCCCCAGACTCAGGGCGCGTACCCTAGAGACACAAGTTTCGCACGACAACCGCGAGCCGGTCCGCACACCGCAGAGGGTGCTACTCTCCCCACCAGCACCGACCCACACCCGTTGACTCTCGCCCCGGGCTAGCGCGCAACCGCGAGCCCGGAGCCCGAACCACTCTGTGCACCTGCCCCTGTTAGCGCCATCCGGCCCCAACTCTGAGCCTGACCACGTGGCTCGGACCGCCGCCGGTCGCTGTCAACCACGCTCTTCTCTCTTGGGTGGCACCCCTCACAGGCAGCCCGCCTCCCAACTTAGGGCGTCACCCCAGCGGCTCGTGCCATGACCGCTGACTACCTCGGCCCCCTGGTACTTGAGGACGAGATCCCTTCCGAGCTAAGGCGCCGAAACGCGAAGGAAATCTACCAGACCGTGCGCGGTGCTACGAAGCCACTCATCGCGAAGAAGGTCTCCCTGGAAGAAGCCGAGGGGTGGCGCATCGCTCGCCGCAACGTCAAGTCGGTCCGCATGGCAAGACCGAAGCCAGCAGACGAGATACTCGAAGACGAGGTTTGGTGCATCCTGGCCCGGATGGGCTTCAAGGAGATGAGCAAGGGCCGTTCCTTCACGGTCGCCGTCCAAGAAGGTCTCCCCCGGCGGCAAATCGACGTCTTCGCCAAGGACGACGAATCGCTCCTCATCGTCGAGTGCACGCACCGCACCAGCCCAGGCCCAAAACGGATGACGGCCTTGATCGAGAAGCTCACTGCGATTCGCCCTGAACTCTACAAGTCCATACGGAAGGTCTACGGCCGTGACTCCAAGCTCAAGATCCAGTGTGTCATCGCCACTAGAAACGTTTCCTGGAGCCCTGCCGACCTCGAACGCTGCAAGAAGTCTCAGATCGCCGTGCTCGGCGACACTGAGCTCGCCTACTATTCGGCCCTCGTAGGGCACCTCAAGGGTGCGGCGCGCTTCCAGCTGCTGGCACACATCTTCGAGGGCCGAAAGGTCGATGGCCTCGCAACGGAGGTAGTCGCCACTCGCGGCAAGATGGGCGGCGAGACCTTCTACACCTTCCTTATTCGCCCGGACGACCTCTTGAAGATCGCCTACATCGGCCACAAGGGCAGTCTGGATATCGAAACTCTGGAAACTTACCAACGCATGCTTCAGCCACGTCGCCTGAAGCAAATTGCCAGTTTCATCGAATCGGGCGGCAAGTTTCCCACGAACATCGTTCTCAACCTCAAGACGGGCCGACGTTCAGGCAGGAAGAACGCCCTGCGTTTCGACGTCAAAGAGACGTACGGGCACCAGTCCCTAGGCGTTCTTCACCTCCCGCCCAACTACGCCGCAGCTTGGGTTATCGACGGCCAGCACAGGCTTTACGGGTACGCCTATGCGCGCCAGTTCAACGCCTTCCACGAGGACTCGACACTCGTACCCGTTCTCGCGTACGAGAACCTACCTTCCGACAAGGAAATGAACCTCTTTATAGACATCAACAGCAAGCAGGTCAAGGTCAGCAAGGCGCTCTTGGCCGAGTTGTACTCTGACCTCCATTGGAATTCCACCGACACGGATGAGGCATTTCGGGCGCTGCTGGCGCGCACAGCATCTCGGCTAAACAGGGACAGCAACTCCCCGCTTCACGAACGAGTGATCGTGGCCGGAAAGAAGAAGACTAACTACCGCTGTTTGACCCAGACGTCCATTCTCGAAGGCCTGCGTGTCTCCAAACTGCTGGGCGTCTACTCGCGGAGGCGTGGGCTGGTGCCGGGACCTCTCTCAGCCGACCGCCCGGACGATTACGATGCGAACCTCCGGAAGGGACTCTCGGTGCTTTCAGATTGCTTCCGCATGTTCTCGTCCGGTCTTCCCGATCATTGGAACCTCGGGGATGCGCGCGGGGGCTACCTCTGCACCAACAATGGAGTCCGTGCGGTCTTTCATGTGCTCGCTGACATCGCCGAACATCTTAGGCGGTCGGACCACGCTGACCTCAACTTCTTCACAGCCGACGAGACCTTCACCCAGCTGCGGTCCTACCTTGAAGCCTTGGTTGATTACTTCAAAGCTGCATCAGCGCAAGAGATCCAGGCGTTTCGGCGCGTCCCTTCGTCCCTAACTGGCGTGCGGAACCAGGCCTACGGCCTAGGTGCCCAGATTCGCGAGAGGATTTCATGCTTCAATCCCCCTGGCCTGAGGGAGTACCTGGAATCACG
Organism: Candidatus Multivorans sp.; assembly: GCA_965222875.1. Taxonomy (GTDB): domain Bacteria; phylum Acidobacteriota; class Thermoanaerobaculia; order Multivoradales; family Multivoraceae; genus Multivorans. The sequence goes on from CBDCVC010000002.1 coordinate 1,018,605, forward strand.
CGACGAGGCCGGTACGGAAGAAGCGCGCGGTAAGGTGGTGAAGATCGAGCTGAGGCTGTTCGAGTACGTCGTCGCGACGTTGAAGGAGCACTACGGCGCCTCCGGCGAGGAATGGTGGACGGAGGGCATCCCCGTCGAAATCCGTAAAGAGTGCGCCGGCCGCTGGGAGGAGAAGAATCGGCAGGGCGGCCCTGAAGAGCAACTGTTCCTAATTGACTACATCAAAATCTGCCACAAGAACTGGCAGCTCTTCCAGGACGTCATAGCGTTGGGAAAGAAGGACAAGGGCAACAAGAGAGCGTGCACAAAATGGATCAAACAACTCAACGATATCCGACAGATTACCTTTCACCCCGCGCGGGGCGTTCTTTCGACGGACCAGGTCGCTTTCGTCCGGGAGCTCCTTCAAGCGGTGGAGCGGCACTTCCCCTAGAGGGATGGACTCCGATGCCAGCACTCTCTCATGGATGTGCTGGGACGGCGGTTAGGTGATTGGCAGAAGCGCGTGGGTTGACTGGTCCGCGGGCAGGGTGGAAGGAGCGCAGGTCAAGTGGGGCAATTGATGAAACGGATCCTGCTCATCGAGCCCGGCTATCGAAACAAGTACCCACCTCTAGGGCTCATGAAGCTCGCCGCGTATCACCGGCAGCGCGGTGATGACGTGCTCTTCGCCAAGGGAAACGCGACACGGGGACTCTTTCTCGAGCCGTGGGACCGGGTCTACGTGACGACCCTCTTCAGCTTCGAGTGGAAGCGGACCGCGGAGACCATCGATTTCGCCATCCAAGCGGCCGGGAACCAACCCGAGCGAGTCTTCGTGGGCGGAATCGCCGCCTCTCTCATGCACGAGGAGTTCCTCAAGGAGCCGCGTTGGGCTGGTGTCCGGTTCATCAAGGGACTCCTGGACGGCCCGCCTGCAAGGGCCCTTCAGCTTCGCACTGAGGACTTCGAGTTCGGTGCGGACGACCTCGACGGCCCGCCAATCGAGGAGATGGTGCCCGACTACTCGATCCTGGAACAGATCGACTACACCTACCCGGTACGGGACGCCTACTTCGGCTATGCCTCGAGGGGCTGCGTGCGCAAGTGCTCCTTCTGTGGCGTTCCGAAGCTGGAGGGCGCCCAACGCGAGATGCCGCCTCTCGCGTCCCTGGTCAACGGCGTAGACGCGAAGCACGGGCCCAAGAAGGACCTCGTGCTCATGGACAACAACATCACGGCGTCCGCCCGGTACAAGGAGGTCATCGCCGAAATTCGCGACTTGGGTTTCGAGCAGGGCGCCAAGCTGAAGCGGAACGATCAGCGGCCGGTGAAACGCCGCGTCGACTTCAATCAAGGTGTGGACGCGAGGATTCTCGTCAAGTCCCCGATGTACCTGCGCGAGATGGCCACTATCTGCATCAGCCCCCTCCGGATCGCCTTTGACCACGTCGGACTACGAAAGGTCTACACGACAGCTGTGAGGATGGCGGCTGACAACGGCATCACGTCGCTGTCGAACTACATGCTGTACAACTTCATGGACTCCCCGGAGGACCTGTACGAGCGGATGCGGTTGAACATCGGTCTGAACGAGGAGCTCGGCGTTCGCATATGGTCGTTCCCGATGCGCTACCAGCCGGTGACGCTGAAGGACCGCTCACACGTGGGAAGGCGCTGGAACCGCTACTACCTGCGGTCCTTCCAGATCATGCTGCAGGCCACCCGTGGCGTAGTCAGCGGCAACCCGAGCTTCTTCAAGCGCGCCTATGGAAGGGACCAGGAGGAGTTCTTGCAGCTACTGGAGTTGCCCCACGCGCTCATCTTCCACCGAAAGCAGTACGAGCAGTCGGGGGCACGGGCCGAGTACGACACGCTGCGAGCCCGACAGTCCGAGTCGCAGAGAACCGAACTCATCGCCTTCCTCGCCCAGGCTAGAGGGGACGGCGAGCTACGGGCCCTCTGTCAGCGCGCCAGCAACGACCGTAAGCACGACGCCATCACTCGACAGCTCCTCCGCTTCCATGCGCTCAACACGAAGGACGTTCCCGGGACTGCCCGGGACCGGGTACTGCCGTTGTTCCCGTCGCTCAATCCCGATCCGGCCATGCCCAGCGAAGAGGAGTTCGTGGAGGACGCCGGTCTGTTCAGCCACGAGGAGGCGCTCGCCGCCACCCGCTCACGGTCGACGAAGGTCCTGGCTGCGAGCTAACCGCCCGAGCGGTTTCTGCCCGCTACCGGCCCGTTGTCTGTGGTACAACGGCTAGCTCTTCAACGCCGGCATAGCCGGTACCCGAACGGCGGCCTCCAAGTGGGGAGAGTATGAGCAGGCCCAACGAACCAGCGCTCGGCCCCAGTCTTCTTCGACTGGTCACGTCGGGGATGTACGACGACCCACTGGCGCTCTACCGCGAATACCTCCAGAACGCGGCGGACGCGGCTGCCGGAAGTCCAGGACCTGGCCGGGTCGAGATTCACCTCGACCCTCGGCAGGCACAGATCCGCATCCGGGACTATGGCCCCGGCCTGACGTTCCAGGAGGCCGTCGACTCGCTGATTCCGGTTGGCCAAAGCACAAAGCACGCGGCCAGCCATCGGGGCTTTCGCGGAATCGGTCGCCTGGCTGGTCTGACCTTCGCCGAAGCAGTCGCTTTCACCACTAGAGCCAGCGCGGACCAGCCTCCGGTCCGCGTCACCTGGGACGCCCTTCGCCTGAGGAACCACGACCTAGGCGACAGGGAACAGCGAATAGGTGACTGCGTCGCTGTCGAACGCCTGGATGCCGACGAAGAGCCCGACCAGTACTTCGAAGTAGAGGTCCGTGGCGTCGCCCGCTACGCGGCGGGCTCTGTCCTGAACCGGCAGAGGGTTCACAGCTACATCGCGGAGGTCTGTCCGGTGCCTCTCTCGACCGCCTTTCCCTTCCGTGAGAGGGTCGAGGAGCATGTTGGAGATGCGCTGTACGCGATGAACGTCTCCATCGACGGCGACGATGCCGTTAGCAGACCCCATTCCGAGGGCATCGAGTTCTCTGCCGGCCGAACCGACGCCTTCAGGGCCCTCGAAGTGTTCGACGTGCCCAAGATCGACAGCCGCGAGCGAGCGGCAGCGGGGTGGCTTGCCCACACGTCCTACCTTGGAGCAATCCCCAAGAACTCGGGTATCAGAGGACTCAGAGCGCGGTGCGGGAACATCCAAGTCGGCGGCGAAGGCGTCTTCGACCATATGTTCAAGGAGGACCGCCTCAATAGGTGGGCCGTAGGGGAGATACACATCCTGGACCCCAGAATCGCCCCGAACGGCCGGCGAGACTACTTCGAACCCGGACCCCACACCAGAAATCTGGAGAACCACCTGGGAGCGATCTTCCGCCGACTAGCGGAGCGCTGCAGAGACACCTCAGCAACGAGAACGCGAGAGCGCAGGTTCGCAGCGGCCATTGCGGACTCCGAGGAGACGTACGAGCTCGCGCGATCTGGGTACTTGACAGCAGAAGCATCTCGGCGGTTGATTGAACAGGATCTCGCTCGGTTAAGGCGGATTCGAGACATGATTCGCTCTACAGATGGGTGGGACTCGGGCTTGCTCGACCGAATAGAGAGGCTCGAGGGCAGACTCACCCACTTCCGAGCCAAGCGTGGCCGCCCGCGACTGCGGAACGTCAGGGCCGAGGATGTCGCCACGTATCGGAAGGTGTTCCAAGCCATCGCGGAGTCTGCCGAGTCACGCCGCAACGCTAGAGAGATCATCGAGAAGGTCCTTGATTGCACCTAGGACCCAAGGCGCGCTAGCGGGCCACGAAGCCGAGGCACCTGTCTAGGGGCTGGACAAGCTCGCCAAACCCGTTTATTGTCGTAAATCTCACCTCTGAAGGTGAATATGCGACAATCTATCGCCCGACAACACCTGCTCGACGCAACACTCTGGAGACTCTCCCAGTCGCCGGTCACCGCTCTCCTGGGGGCTCGGCAGGTGGGCAAGACGACGCTTGCCCAGCAGATCGTGGCGGCATGGACGGGGCCCTCCACGGTCTACGACCTGGAGGTGGCTGCGGTTCGCGAGGCGTTCCGCACGACTCCGGAGCGGCTGCTTCGAGGCGGCGAGGGGCTGGTAGTGATCGACGAGGTTCAGCGCGTACCCGAGCTGTTCGAGATCCTCCGCCCGATCTGCGACGACCCTGAGCGGAAGGCCGTCTTTCTGCTCCTGGGCAGCGCCTCCTGGGACCTGATCCGGGGCGTGTCCGAGACCCTGGCGGGGCGCATCTCGTTCGTCGACGTGAGCGGCTTCTCGCTCGACGAGGTCGGAGCGGAGAATCAGGACCGGCTCTGGATGCGCGGTGGCTTCCCGCTGGCCTACCTGGCGGAGTCGGATGCGGCGTGCACCCTGTGGATGGAGTCGTTCGCACGCACCTTCCTGGAGCGCGACGTGCCGGGACTCGGGTCGAGGGTGTCTCCCGAGGCGCTCGGCCGCTTCTGGACCATGCTGGCGCACGTCCACTCGCAGACCTGGAACGCGTCGTCGCTCAGCCGCTCGATGGGAGTGAGCGTCAACGCGGTGAACCACTACCGCGACCTGCTGGCCGGGACGTTCATGATCCGGGTGCTGCCGCCGTGGTTCGAGAACGTCGGCAAGCGCGTCGTCAAGGCGCCCAAGGTGTACGTCCGCGACTCCGGCATCCTCCACTATCTGCTGGGCCTGGAGTCGATGGACGACCTTGTCCGGCACCCCGCCTACGGCCCAAGCTGGGAGGGCTTCGCCCTGGAACAGGCGCTGATCGCATTCGGTGCGCGCCAGGCGTACTTCTGGGGCACCCATCGAGGCGCGGAACTGGACCTCATGCTGCTCCGCGGCGGCAGGCGCTGGGGTTTCGAGTTCAAGTGCGCAGACGCCCCCCGGACCACCAGGTCGATGCACACAGTCAGCGAGGACCTCGGTCTCCAACATCTCTGGGTGGTCTACCCGGGCGACCTCGAGTATCCGCTGACGGAGAAGATCACCGCGGTCCCGCTCAAGAAGATCCGCGAGATCAAGGTGACAAACTAGCGAGCGATGACGAACGAGGCTGCGAGAGACGGTGCCAGAGGAGCTGATTCATGACGGAACGGACCACCTACGAACAGGTTGGCGACGTGGCCCTGGTCACCATGGACGACGGCAAGGCCAACGTCTTCGGACCGCCCATGATCGCCGCGGTCAATGCCATGCTCGACCGTGCCGCAGACGATGCCAGAGCCGTCGTACTGACCGGCCGGCCCGGCGTGTTCTCCGGCGGGTTCGACCTCAACGTGTTTCGCGATGGAGGCCCGGCGGAGGCCCGCGCCATGGGAGTCGCCGGAGCGCGTCTGATGATGCGCCTGTACGGATGGCCGCAGCCCCTGGTGGTCGCGGCCAGCGGACACGCCATCGCGCTCGGCGCGCTCTGCCTGCTAACGGGCGATCATCGCCTGGCCGCGGACGGTGACTTCCGCTTCGGTCTGAACGAGGTCGCGATCGGTAGAACGCTGCCGCCGTTCGGCTTGTTGCTGGCCAAGGAGCGGCTGTCGAAGCGCGCTCTGACGCAAGCCGCGCTTACCTCGAAGATGTACGGCCCCGAGGGCGCGCGCGATGCCGGTTTCGTGGACGCGGTCGCGGCGGCCGACGAGCTGCGCGATGTCGCCCTGGAGCGGGCCGCACAGTTGGCCGAACTCGACGCCAGTGCGTACTCGGGAATGAAGCAGGGCCTGAGAGGCGAAGGCATCGACGCCGTCCTGGCCGATCTCGGGGAGGAGTAGCCAGATGGCGCTTGACGTCTACTTCGGCGCCACGCCCAACGGGTGGAAGATCTCGATCATGATCGAGGAGCTGCGCGAGGCGGGGGTCGAACTGCCCGAGACGCGCATCCACATGGTCGATCTCTCGCGCGGTGACCAATTCACGCCCGAGTTCACCGCCATCAACCCGAACCAGAAGATGCCGGCCCTGGTGGACGACGGTCGCGCCGTCATGGAGAGCTGCGCCATCCTGCAGTACCTCGGCGAGAAGTTCCCGACCTCCCTCTACCCAACCGACGAGCGACGCTGGGACGTGCTTCCCTGGCTCTACTGGCAAGCCGCCAATCTCGGCCCGGCGTTCGGCAACAAGCTGAGTTACACGCGCTACATCGATGTGCCCGATGAAACCAGGGCGCACCCGCTGGAACGATTCGGCAAGGAGTCACTTCGTCTGGTGGCGATTCTCGGCCGCCGGTTCGAGAAACACCCCTACATCTGTGGGGACACCTTCACGGTTGCCGACATCGCCGCGTTCCCGTGGATCCGGGCGTACAAGTGGGCCAAGGTCGACATCACGACCCAGCCCACCGTGGTGGACTGGCTGAAGCGCGTTCGCGCGCGCCCGGGTGTCGATCGGGGAGTCGCCTACGGCGTGCCAAGGGACGAAGTGGACAGCTTCAGCAAGGAGCGCCGGGAGCGCTACAAGGCAAGGGGCGCGCAAATCGCCGCCAACGAGAATCTCAAGACCTCGATCTGACCCGGCCTGGAACGGCCTGTACCGCTACAATTGTCGGACTCTCAAACGGTGCCGGCGATGAACAAGGAAGCCACGGTCCAGCAGGTGCAGCTCATGGGCCACCGGATCCGGCGGCTGCGGCGGAAGAACAAGCTGACGCAGCCGGCGCTGGCCGAGCGCGTCGGCATTCCGCCGTCCGACCTGTCCCGGATCGAGCGGGACGAGCTCCGGGTCAGCCTGGATGTCCTGATCCGCATCGTCGCCGAGTTCGATGTCGGGCTGGACGAGTTGATGGGCAAGTCACCGGGCGGGCGGCGCGGCCGGCGCTAGCTGCCGACCGCTTCGATCAACCGCCGCAGCCCGTCCTCCACACCGCCGTCGAGGTGAACGGCGAGCACCCGGCGCTTCCGCTCGACGAGCACTTCGTAGTCGCCCCAGGCCTGCGCGAGCTGGACCTGGCCGAAGGTCAGGCCTTCCCCGGGTACAGGAATGTCCGCGGCCGGCGGATCGGCCGTGATCTGCAGGAACAGGCCCCGGTTCGGACCGCCCTTGTGCGCCTGTCCCGTCGAGTGCAGGAAGCTCGGCCCGAAGCCGAGCACCGACGCTCCGCCCGTGAGGCCGGCGATGCGCCGGCGCAGGGTCTGGAGCAGCTCCCGGTTCCGGTTGTTGCGGTCGAGATAGGCCGAGATGACGGCGTAGCCGCCCTCCGGGAACGTCGCGACGTGAGTGCCCAGGAGTTGTGCCAGACCGAGTGCACTGACCTCGCTCAAGCGGACGAGGCCGCCGGGCGCCGGCGCGTCGCCGGCCTTCATCCGCTCGACGTAGCGCCGGGTGACGACCTTCGACGACTCCACGTCCGGCTGGTCGAAGGGGTTGATCCCGAGCAGTGCGCCCGCCACCGCCGTGGCGAACTGCCAGTAAAAAAACTCGCCGCCGAGGTCGGCGGGGAGGCCGGTTTCGATTTGCGCCCACGGTCCGACTGTCGGTGCGCCGGCCGTGGCGCGGGTCTTCTGGCCCGCGTTTCCGGCATCCGCCGAAGGCGGAGATCCGAAGCCGCCAAGAACCCCCGCATCCGGCATAGACGAGGGCCCCTCTCCGGGCAGGCCCGAGCCGCTTCCAAGCACGATGTCGAGCCGGTCCGGATTCGGCTCCGCCGGCACGCCGGCCGCATCAACAGGCAACAGCAGCACGTCCCCCTTGCCGAGCGATTCGGCGATCAGTTGCTCGATCCACCCGACCATCGTCGCGCACGCCTCCGGCGCATGGAGATGGAGCTTGTCGCGGCCGCAGTCGTGCGCCGCCGCGAGCAGCAACCCCAACTCGACCCCGGGGTTCGTCTCTGAATCCGTTCCTCGACGCCGACATGCCGCGGCCATCGACCGCGCGCTACCAAGAAGCGTTCCGACATCGATGCCCGCCACCGCCGCCGGAGCCACGCCGAACGCCGAGAGAACGGAGAACCGCCCGCCGATGTCCGGGTGGCCGAAGACGACCCTGGCGCCGACAGCCCGGGCGCGCTCTTCGAGAGCCGAGCCCGGATCCGTAATCGCCAGCGCCACCGACGAAGCCGCCGGCCCCAGCCGGTCAAGCAGCAACTCGAACGCGAGCCGCGTCTCGATCGTGCTGCCCGACTTTGAGGCGGCGATGACCCGCAATGATGCGGGCTCGACGCCTTCCAGCGCCGACGCGATCTCCCGCGGGTCCGTCGTGTCGAGGACGGTGTACTCGGCGTCGACCCGCCTCGGCAACGCCCGCCACAGCAGATCGGCGCCGAGCGCCGAACCGCCCATGCCGAGGAGCAGACAGCGTTCGAAGGGTCGGCCGGCGAGGTGCTCCGCGAGGTCTGCGGCCCCCGTCTCGACGCGGTCGCCGTCCGGCTTCGAGATCGACACGCTGCCGAGCCGATCGACATCGAGCCAGCCAAGCCATTCCGCTTCGCCGGAATCGGTCCACAGCGAGCTGTCGCGGGACCACAGGCGAGCTGTGCCGTCCACGTCCCGCCACTGACGGCGGCGCCGGTCCAGAGCGGCTGCGAGTTGGGGATCGGTGCTGAGGAGTTCGATGGCGGTCACGAGCGCGAATGGTAGCGGCGCCGAAGTTCCTCCTGGTCGATACCGCCGTCGCACCCGACGCCGACGCGGTCGATTGGATCAATCCCCGCCTCCAGCCGGGAGAGGCGCTGCCGGATCCGGAAGCCGGACGCTGTTCCCGCGTTCCGTCGGGCGGCGGCGGCTTCCCGATCGGATGCCGGCCCGAAGTGCGCCATACTGGGCGCCCATGTACGACGCGTTGCGGAACCGAATCGGCGACCGGCAGGCCCGGGTCGGCGTGATCGGCTTGGGGTACGTGGGCCTGTCGCTGCTCGTGGAGCTGGCGAAGGCCGGTTTCGAGGCGGTCGGCGTGGACGTCGACCGGAGCAAGGTCGATGCGATAGGCCGCAACGAGTCGTACTCGCCCGTCGTGTCCGATGCGGCGCTGCGGACGCTGGCCGCCGCCGGCCGGCTCGGCGCAACGACCGACTTCGCGGTGTTGCCCGAACTCGACACCATCAGCATCTGCGTCCCCACGCCGCTGCACAAGACGAAGGACCCGGACCTGTCGCACGTCGAGTCAGCCGTCGCCGACGTGGCCCGCCACCTGCGTCCCGGCCATCTCGTCGTCCTCGAATCGACGACATGGCCGGGGACGGTCGAGGAGTTCGTGCGGCCCCGGCTTGAAGCGGGCGGGTTGCGGGCCGGCCGCGACTTCTTCCTCGCGTTCTCTCCCGAGCGGATCGACCCGGGCAACCGCGAATGGACCACTCGCTCGATTCCTCGCGTCGTCGGCGGCGTGGGCCCGGCCTCGACGCGGTTGGCGGCCACGCTGTACGAACAGGTCGTCGAGACCGTCGTGCCGGTGTCGTCGACGCGGGTGGCCGAGACCGTCAAGCTGCTCGAGAACACGTTCCGGACCGTCAACATCGCCCTCGTGAACGAGTTCGCCCTGATGTGCCGAAGCCTCGACATCGACGTCTGGGAAGTCATCGAAGCGGCCAGCACCAAGCCCTTCGGCTTCATGCCGTTCCATCCGGGGCCGGGCATCGGCGGGCACTGCCTGCCGGTCGATCCCTACTACCTGCGCTGGAAGGCGCGCCAGAGCGGTTTCGAGTGCCGCTTCATCGAGTTGGCCGGGCAGGTCAACGCTGGCATGCCGCGGTACGTCGTGCAGCGGGTCGGCGATGCCCTGAACAGCCGTGCCCAGGCGATCAACGGCTCGCGGATCCACCTCGCCGGGGTCGCCTACAAGCCGGGCGTCGGCGATACGCGCGAGTCGCCGGCCCTCGACGTCGCCCATTTCCTGATCGAGCGGGGCGCCGCCGTCACCTACAGCGACCCGTTCGTCGCGCGGGCCGAGGCGCGCGGCGTCGTGCTGCCGCACGTCCCCCTGGACGAGGCCCTGGCCGCCGGCGTCGACTGCGCGGTCATTACGACCCACCACCGGGAGGTCGACTACGCCCGGCTGGTCGAGCGCGCACCGCTCGTCGTCGACGCTCACAACGCGCTCGCGGATGTCGACGCCGACCACATCTTTCGCATCTGACCGTCGAGGTCGCCCGGCGTCGGCGCCCCGCGGACGGGCTCGACCGCCGTCGGTCGACCTCGACGCGTGGCAGTCCATGTTGAAGCAGCGCGACTTCCAGTGCGCGGGCGGTGACGACGCGCGCGACGGCGCCACCCGCACGCCGACTCGATTCATCCGTGGGTGGATCGGAGCCGGAGCGCCGCTGCCGCGCTGCTCAAGTCCCGCCGGATCGCGTTGGATCAGGTCACATCAAATAGGTCACCTGCACGATGCTGTCCGACCATGACGACTCGTAGCAGGCAAAGCACACGTCCATGGATCGGAATACATCGACCGTGCCCACATTAGGTTGGCGACCCTCCCTGATGGCGGCGACGAAGTCGCCCAAGAGGTCACCCTTGTCCACGGCAGGGTAGGGTGTTTCGACGGCGCGCCAATCGTCCGGTCCGTCGCCGTGGAACAGCTTCGCGTGGGGCACGTCGTTGATGAAGGTCTTGCGCGTGCCATAGACCGTGAGTGCATGCAGACGCGGGCGCATCGCTCCCAGGTTGGACATGGAGCGGCCGATCGTACCGCCGTCGAAGCGCAGCAGGTTCACGATCACGTCGTCGTACCGGTATCGGCTGCCCGGCGTCTGGAAGTCGTTCCCCATGCCGATGACCTGCGTCACCTCCTGATCGGTCAGCCAGCGCATCAGGTCGATCATGTGGATTCCGCCAAAATACGTTACGCAGTCGAACGGCATCCGGCCACGCCAACCTTCGGTCATTCGCCAGAGGACCCGATGGATGTAGTCGCCCTGGATGGCGACGATCTCGCCGAAGTCGCCCGCGTCGATCCAACCCTTGAGTTCCCTGAACCGTGGGGACATGCGCAGGATCAGGTTCGAGGTGATCAGCTTGCCGCTCTCCTGCTGCGCCCGCAGGATGCGTTCTGCGTCCTGCCGGGTCAGCGCGATTGGCTTTTCGACCATGACGTGCTTGCCGTGGTTGAACGCGCTGATCGCCTGCTCGGCATGCTCGCTGTCCGGGCTGGCAATACTGACTACGTCGATGTCCGGGTTCTCGGTGACCTGGCGGTAGTCGGTGTGCAGCCGGGGCACATTGTTGCGCGCACCGACCTCGCGCACCTTGTCGGGGTCGATGTCGCAGATATCCGTGACGACGACATCGTCGATGGCGTTGTAGCCGATCACGTGCTGCTCGCCGATTCCAAGGCCAACGACACCGGCCCGCAAACTCTGCGTCATGTCAAGCGTCCCTGATCCCAAGACGATCAACCTTGCCATCCGTCCACTTCGGCCATCCTATCCGGGCCGCGCGTATCGGGCCGCGCCCGCGCCGGCGATGAGACCGTACGCGAGGCCGATGCACATACCGCCGGTGTAGCCCCAGGTGTAGATGCCGCCGCAGTCGGCGCCGGCCGCGTAGAGGCCGGGAATGGGAGCGCCGGTCTCGTCCAGCACTTGCGCGCTGGCGTTCACCTTCGCACCGCCGTAGGTGACGGTGATGCCCGGCAATGTGCGAATCGCGTAGTAGGGCGGTGTGTCGAGCGGGATGAGCCCTCCGGACCTCGGAACGGACAGCCCCTGGCCGCTGCCGGCGGCGCAGGCCCGCGCATGTTCGGCCATAGTCTCCAGGAATGTACGAGGGGGTATGCACCAGCGGTTCGCAAGGACCTGGGCGAGTTCGCTCAGGGACGAGCCCTTGAGGATTTCGCCGCCGGCCGAGCGGATGCTCTCGACGCGATCGTTGCCCGGCATGGGCCACTGTGAAAGGGCGTCCTGGCTGTTCCGAACGTGCTGGTCGAAGATCATGATGGCGGTCGCCTGCGTTTGCCGGACGAGGCTGTGGCAGGTGATGTGGTCGCCCAGGAATTCGTCGTCGAATCGCTCCCCTTCGAGGTTGAGCAAGACGGTGTACTCGCTGAAATCCGGTTTGACCGAGAGGAAGTTGTGCAGGCCGACCTGCGCGGGCGGCGCCGGCAGGAGATGGCCGTAGAACCGATCGAAGGGTCCAACCGCTTGCGCCCCTGCCTTGAGTGCGCTTTGCAGTCCTCCCCCCGTGTTCTGCGGTACGGAGCGCACGACCATGTGGTCGGATTCCCCGCCGATATACCTTGCGCGCAATTCTGCACTTCCCTGGAATCCGCCAGTCGCCAGGATTACGGAGGATGACGTGAGGTCCTTGCGGCTGGTCTCGACCCCCGCGACTGGTTCGCCACTGCCGCCGATGAGACCCGTCAGTTCGGTATTCGTGAACACGGCGCCGCCCCGGGCTCGAAACCGCTTGTCGAGCGCTTCCATCGCCGAGCGAGAGTCGGGTACGGCCCGGTAGATGACGCGCCGAAACTTGTGCGGGTTCGGTTCCACCACGGCGTGCAGCGATACGCCTTGTTCGCGCAGCCATTCGATGCCCTTGTAGAAATGCTCGATCAGGGCGGCCCCGAGTTCCACATCGCCATCGGGCTGTGCCTTGAGCCATTCGTCGACGTTCGCCGCGCACCAGATGGTGACGGCCCACGCGGCCGAGCCGCCGATCGCGTCGGCCTTTTCGATGATTGCAACCGACGCGGCGTCTTCCTGGGCGCGTAGAGCGGCGCACAAGCCGCCAATGCCCCCGCCGGCCACAACGACGTCGTAGCTGTCAGTAGCGTCGTTTCTTCTCATCGGTCCACACCGCCGGATGCATGGATTGGAGATCAGGAGAGACGATCGCGTCGCGCGAGGCGCGGAGGCGGCAGCGAAATCGCGAGCGCCAGGCCGAGTGCGCCCATCGCGGCAAGGCCCGTGAAAGCGTATGCGTAGCTGCCGGTTGCATCGAAGATACCGCCTGCCATGATCGGGCCGATCACCGAGCCAATCCCGCCGTAGAAGAGTGTTGCCCCGAAGATGGCGCCGTGGGCGCGCGTGCCGAACAGCTCGGCCACGGTCGGGGAAGCCACCGTGAGGAATCCGCCGTGGGCGAAGCCGTACACAGCGACGACGACGAACAACAGCCAGTGCGCGTCGACCGCCAGCAGCGCGAGCAGGCTGATCAGCAGAGGCACGAAACACAGCACGTAGGTATTCCTGCCGCCGATCCGGTCGACCGCGGCGCCCACCGTCAGTCTGCCCACGATGCTTGCGACGCCGATCACGGTGAACAGGGTTGCCGCCCTCGCGGAGGTCATGCCCAGGTCCGTGCCATGTACCGCGATGTGCAGTGGCACGCTCGCCACGGACGGACGGAACAGGAACTGTATTGCGCACAGCGTCCAGAACGCTCGGCTGTGCCGGGCTTCGGCGAACTCCGGTCCGTGTACGTCGGCGGCCTGGTCGGGCGCCGTGTCCTCAGGCGCCTGCTTCATCGACAGGGCGGCGAACAGGAGCAACACGGCCGCGGCGACGCCCACAGCCAGCACCGCACTGCGCCAGTCCAGACCGATCATCAGGAACGCGATCAGTGGCGGCAGCAGCATCGACCCGAGCGCCGCGCCCGCCTTCGCGACCCCGGTCATGATCCCGCGCCGGCCTCCGAACCAGCGCGCAATGACCGAAAGCGTCACCGCGTCGTGAGTACCCAGGCCTGCACCGATGAAGATCGCGAAGAGAGCGAGAAGCTGCCAAGGCTCGCCAACCTGCGAGATAAGCGCGTAGCCGACTCCGAACAGCAATCCCGCAGTGCCGAGGACCGCTTTCGGCCCGTACCTGTCGTTGAGACGCCCGCCGAAGAAAGCCAGTACGCCCATGGTCAGAAAGGCCAGGGAAGTACTGCTGGACAGCAGCGCTCGCGACCAGCCGAATTCCTCCTCGAGGACGGCGAAGAACAGCCCGAAGGAGAACAGCAGACCGATCACCATGAACTGCGTCAGGCACGCGCCGAAGAGGACCAGGTGTCGTGGGTTCATCGCACTTGTCAATTCAGCAGAGCGAACAGAGATGGCTGTACTTCACCGTCAGGCCGCGCCCGGCGCCCTGTATCGCTGGCCGATGTCGACCAAGAGGCTATCCGATGACGACTGTCTTCCCCCTACAGAACCCTCGGAAAGACCTGCAAAATCAATGGCTTGCTGGGTTTTCTGGCGGACACCAACTAGCCGACCGCTCCGACGAGCCGGCGCAGCCCGTCCTCCACGTCGCCGTCGAGGTGAACGGCGAGCACCCGGCGCTTCCGCTCGACGAGCACTTCGTAGTCGCCCCAGGCCTGCGCGAGCTGGACCTAGCCGAAGGTCAGGCCTTCGCCGGGTACCGGGATGTCGGCGGCCGGCGGATCGGCCGTGATCCGTCCCGTTCAGTTCGCGCCACTGGCGGCGCCGGCGTTCCACGGCGCCTGCGAACTCGGAGTCCGTGTGGACGAGGTTCACGGTGGCGGATCGCAGCCCTGTCCGCGAGGAGTTGGCGGCGTCGGCGCACCTGATTGGAAGAAACTCGAAGCCATGTCCTGTTAGCTTTAGTCCATGCCCCGCGAAACTTCACCCGGACCCAACGGACGGCCGCGGCCGCGCTTCGCCGCCGCGTCCGGACTCGTCGTCCTCGCCGTTCTCGCCTTCGTCTTCGGCTCCAGATGGCAAGGCAGCGTCCTGCAGGCGGACAGCCGCAGCGAGCCACGACAGGTGACGCCCGCCGGCGGGCTCCTGCCGGAGGAACGCTCGACGGTCGAGCTGTTCCGGCAGGCCTCGCCTTCGGTGGTGAACATCACCACCGTGACGAACCGCCGCAACGTCTTCGCCCGCCGCATCGACCGCGTCCCGGAGGGCACCGGCACCGGCTTCATCTGGGATTCACAGGGGCACGTCGTCACGAACTTCCACGTTCTGCTCCGTGCCCACGAGGCGGTTGTCACGCTGGACGACCAGAGCACCTGGCCGGCCGAACTGGTGGGCGGCGACCGGCATGTGGACCTGGCCGTGCTGAAAATCGACGCGCCGGCCGACAAGCTGCGCCCCATAGCGGTCGGCGCCTCAGGCAACCTTCAGGTGGGCCAGTCCGTGCTCGCAATCGGCAATCCCTTCGGTCTCGATCACACCCTGACCACCGGCGTGATCAGCGCCCTGGACCGGGAGGTGCCGTCACTGATCCAACAACGGCTGATCCGCGGCGTGATCCAGACCGACGCGGCGATCAATCCCGGCAACTCCGGCGGTCCACTCCTCGACTCCAGCGGGCGGCTGATCGGCGTCAACACACAGATCGTCCCCTCCGCGGCGGGGGCCTGGGCCGGCATTGGATTCGCGATCCCGGTGGACACGGTCAACTGGGTCGTCCCGGAACTGATCGCGCACGGCGAGGTCGAACGACCGCTGATCGGCGTCGAGCTGGACGATTCCCTGCTGCGCGCGCGCGGCGTCAAGGGAGCGCTGGTCACCAGGGTGGTGCCGGGCTCCGGCGCCGAACGAGCCGGCATGCGCGAAAGCCGGCGCACGCGCCGCGGCATCGTCCTGGGCGATCTGATCACCGCCATCGAAGATCGTGCGGTCACCTCGGTGAACGACGTCCACACAGTCCTGGAGGACTTCCGCGTCGGCGACGTGGTCACAGTGACCGTGGTGCGAAGCGACGGCGAAGAGGACCTGGACGTTCGGCTCTCCTCATCGCGCTGAGACGGAGTCGGTCAGCCTGGTGCGCACTCTCGGCTAACATCCCGCCGCGAACGTGACTCAGCGCGGTTTCCTGCTCCAGGCGGCACTCCTCGCCGCCCTCCTGACGGTGGTCCCGGGGACCCCGGTCGCCGAGGCACAGACGGCAAGCACGCCTGAACGAAGCGATTTCGTCCCGGTCACGGACGCCATGCTCCAGGACCCAAGCGACGACGACTGGTTGATGTGGCGCCGCACGCTCGACGGCTGGGGCTACAGCCCGCTCGACCAGATCACGCCCGAGAACGTCAGGGACCTGCGGCTGGTCTGGTCCCGCGGCATGAGCGAAGGCCGCCAGCAGGGGACGCCGCTGGTCTACGACGGTGTCATGTACATGCCGAACCCTATCGACGTCATCCAGGCCATCGACGCCACAACAGGAGTCCTCCTCTGGGAGTACCGGCGCGACCTACCGGACAACATCCTCCGGCAGGTCGGATCTCTCGCGGCCAACAACCGCAACATCGCGATCTACGACGGTCTGATCATCGACACGAGCGTCGACGAGTTCGTCTTCGCCCTCGACGCGACGACGGGCGAGTTGGTCTGGGAGACGATGATCCTCGACTACAAGACGCAGCCGGCGATGCAGAGCTCGGGGCCGATCATCGCCGACGGCAAGGTGATCTCGGGCCGCAGTTGCCTGCCCCGCGGCGGTCCCGACGCCTGCGTCATCGTCGCCCACGACGCCAAGACCGGAGCCGAACTCTGGCGGCGCCGCACGATTCCGGCACCGGGGGAGCCGGGCAACGAAACCTGGGGTGACATCCCGTTCGAGGATCGCACGCACGTCGGCGCCTGGATGGTGCCCAGCTACGACCCGGGGCTGGAGCTCATCTACATCGGCACCTCGGTGACTTCACCGGCGCCGAAGTTCCTGCTCGGCGGCAGGGATCTCAGGCACCTCTACCACAACTCCACGCTCGCGCTGAACGCGCAGACGGGCGAGATCGCGTGGCACTACCAGCACCTCAACGACCACTGGGACCTCGACCACCCCTTCGAGCGCCTCCTGGTCGACACCGCGGTGGCGCCCGACGCCGACGCGGTCGACTGGATCAATCCCCGCCTGCAGCCGGGAGAGGTACGCAAGGTGATTACCGGGGTTCCCGGCAAGACGGGCGTGGTGTACACCCTCGACCGCGAGACCGGCGAGTTCCTGTGGGCGCGGCCGACGATCAGGCAGAACGTCATCAGCACGATCGACGGCGCCACCGGTGCGGTTACCGAGAACACGGAGGTGGTGTTCCGGGAGCTGGGTCAGGAAGCGCACGTCTGCCCCACGTACATCGGCGGCAAGGACTGGCAAGCGGGCGCCTACAGCCCGCTGACGAACGCGATGTACGTGCCCATGCGCAACTCGTGTGCCCTGATGACCGCGACACGCGCGGGCCGGCTCGCGATCTACGCCCTGGACGCCGAGCACGAGATCGCGCCGGGCACCGACCTGAGCGGCGCCATCCACGCGGTGTCCGCCGAGACGGGCAAGTCGCTGTGGACGTATGAGCAGCGGGCGGGGCTGATGTCGCTGTTCGTCACCGGCGGCGGCCTGGTCTTCGTCGGCGACGGGAACGGTCGGTTCCGCGCCCTGGACCAGGAGACCGGCGACAGCCTCTGGGAGATCAACCTCGGCTCACCGGTCACCGGCTTCCCCATCACCTTCGGGGTCGACGGACGTCAGTACGTCGTCGCGAGCACGGGCAACACTTCGGCGGCCCTCTCGGCCGGGCTCACGCCGGAACTCCGGCCCAGCTCGGGCAACAACCTGTTCGTGTTCGCGCTGCCTTAGTGGAGCTTGCGCTGTAGAACGCTCTGGCCTGGGAACCCGTGTGGCGCGACCCGCGCCACACGCGAGCGCACACTGCGAAGCGGCGACGCTGCTTCGTCGCGAGCGCAAACCCGGCGGGGCCTTTCCGAGTGGCTGGGAGGCAGGGATTCGAACCCCGATTCTACGGTCCAGAGCCGCATGTCCTACCGTTAGACGACCTCCCAGCGGTAGCGGCAAGCCGGGCAGTTTAGCGCGAACGACAGCCATTGTCCGCCGGCTACGCCGAAGGTGCCGGCGCTATGCCTTGTGCCGCGAGCTCAGCGGCGGGGCGCCCTGCCCTTCAGATTCTCCTCGGTCAGTTCTGGTCGGATCTGGTCCAGTCTTCGCAGGTCAGACCCCCGACACGGTCGAACTCGCGCCGGTTTGCGGTCACGAGTACGAGTCCGCGCGCCAGGGCCTGGCCCGCTAGCAGGTAACGCATCAGTCGAAGATGTCGTCCAACGCCGGCCGGGACCGCATCTCAGGCTGGCATCTCCCTTCGGCAAAGAAGTCGTCCGAGAACTTCCCCACGATCTCATCGAGCCACTCCCAGTCCGACGCGATGGGCTCCAGGATGACGGCTGCTCCGCGCTTGCGGATGCGGACCTCGCCGCCCTCCATCCGGAATTCCTTCGGCAGCCGCACTGCTTGTGAGCGGCCGGACCAAAACAGCTTGGCAGTCTTGGACATGCTGCACCTCCCGGGAAGGTATACTGCGTCGGAAAATACCATCGGCGCGCACATTGCACGCCCCATGTTTGGCCCCAGACCCCACCTCACCAGGAGCGGTTGATTCTTCCGGGGGAAGTCCAGGCTCCCAGGATCTCACGACGTGTTTGAAAGGGGCACGCGGCCGCGCGCGATCTTGGGGTCGTTCGCCTTTTTCCTGGTCGCTCCCGCGGTCGTCGGCGGCGTCGGCCCGTTCGTACTGGTCGGTTGGACGATGCAGCCACGGTTGCTCGGGCTACCGGGCGAGAGGGTGGTCGGTGTCGTGGCGGCCGCAGCGGGTCTGGCCTGCCTGCTGGACTGCTTTGCCCGCTTCGCCCTTGAAGGGCGCGGCACACCGGCACCGGTGGAGCAGACCGAGGTGCTGGTGGCATCCGGGCTCTATCGGTTCGTGAGAAACCCGATGTACGTCTGCGTGCTGATCATCGTTTCAGGGCAGGCGCTGCTCCTTGGCCAGGCTTGGCTGTTCGCGTACGCAGGCGTGTGGCTGGTCGCCTTCCACCTGTTCGTGGTCCTCTATGAAGAACCGCAACTCCGCCGAAGATTCGGAGGGTCCTACGAGGCCTATTGCCGGCATGTGCGTCGATGGTGGCCACGTCTGACCCCCTGGCGCAGGTCAGGCACGTAGTGGCCGCCGACGCGGTCCGCTTCGTGCGCCTCGACAACGGCGCCGACGCCGACACGACCGGCGGCGGTGGGGCGCCGTGAGCGCGCGGCAGCGGTGGGGCCAGTGGAACGGGACACGCGCTGTGTGGAGTGAGGCCAGCGGTGACAACGGCGCCGACGTTGGGGAATCGGCGCCTATACGGGCCTGGTCGTGGGACACGAAGTGGGATCCCATGCTCCCCGACTCCCACAAACCACTGACCTGTCTACACTTCTACGGCTCATCTGGCGGAGAGGGAGGGATTCGAACCCTCGGTCCGAGTCACCCCGGACAACTGCTTAGCAGGCAGCCCTGTTCGACCACTCCAGCACCTCTCCCGAGCGGAGGAGTGTAGCAGCGGGCCGCGGCGGCTGGGCGCGGGCGGGAATCGGGTTGCGGGCTTCCCCTCCGCTCCATCCGGCACGGGATTCGCTAGGTCCCTGCTTGAGGCGGGATGAACCCGCCCGAGGAGGAAGATGTGACTGACACTCGCGGCATCGAGCGGAACCTGTACGAGATCGCCCGTCAACTGTCGGCGCTGCGGGCAGTGCTGGAACGCATTGAGCGGAGGCTTCGGTAGGGGCCGGTTCGTTGCCCCAGGGTCGTCGCCGCTTCGCGGCGCGTTCTCTGGCCGCCTTCGGCGGCAGCGGACCAGAAGGTCCGCGCACCCAGAGAACGACCTTTCCCGGAGCGAGAATCTCTACTGCAGACTCACCGCTTGCAGTGACGCCGTGAGGGCTGCAGAACAGAAGCGCGCCCGCGCCGACGCTGTAGCTCTGGGTGCGCGGAGCGGCGCAGCCCGAAAGACGCCGCCGCCGGCCGGAGGCCGGCGACCTTTGCTGAGACCGACCTGAGGTCAGACCCGAGCGGCTACGTCGACCCGGGCTTGCGCCGTATCCACGCGGTCCTTCAGGGCGCCCTGTTCCTCGAAGCTGGCACGGGCATACTCCGCGGTCATCTCGTCACGCTCGGTCCTCGCCGCGGCGGCGTCGATGTCCTCGGCCGGCTCCGCGTTCTCGGCCAGCACGGTCACCGTGTCGTCCGCGACTTCGCAGAAGCCCGGTGCCACGGCGACGAACCGGCGCGCGCCACCGCCCGACGGCTGGTAGCTGAGTTCGCCCGGCCGCAGCGTGCTGATCAACGCCGTGTGCCCGGGCAGGATGCCCATGTCGCCCTTGCGGCCGGGCAGGCCGACGTCCGAGCACTCGACTTCGAGCAGCTTCTCGGCGTGGGTTACCAGGATGAGGTTGAGACCGGCCACGTTCGTTCGCTCCCGCTAGCGCCGCCTACGCCGCCAGCATCTTCTGGCCCTTGTCGACCGCCTCGTCGATCGTGCCGACCATCATGAACGCCTGCTCGGGCAGCTCGTCGAGCTCGCCGGAGAGGATCGTCTTGAAGCCCTCGACGGTGTCTTCGATCTTCACGTAGCGGCCTTCGAGGCCGGTGAACTGGGTGGCGACGAAGAACGGCTGCGACAGGTAGCGCTCGATCTTGCGCGCACGCGCCACGACCAGCTTGTCCTCCTCGGACAGCTCTTCGACGCCGAGGATGGCGATGATGTCCTGCAGGTCCTTGTAGCGCTGGAGCACCATCTGCACCTGACGGGCAACGGCGTAGTGCTCCTCGCCGACGACGCCGGGCTCGAGGATCTTCGAGCTCGAGTCGAGCGGATCGATCGCCGGGTAGATGCCCTTCTCGACGATCGCACGGGACAGAGTGGTCGTCGCGTCGAGGTGGGCGAAGGCGGTGGCCGGCGCCGGGTCTGTCAGATCGTCGGCGGGCACGTAGATCGCCTGCACCGAGGTGATCGAGCCCTTCTTGGTCGACGTGATCCGTTCCTGCAGCGTGCCCATCTCGGTGGCCAGATTCGGCTGGTAGCCGACCGCGCTGGGCATCCGGCCGAGCAGGGCCGACACCTCACTGCCGGCCTGGGTGAAGCGGAAGATGTTGTCGACGAACAGAAGCACGTCGCGGCCCTCGACGTCGCGGAAGTACTCCGCGACCGTCAGCGCCGCCAGGCCGACGCGCAGCCGGGCGCCGGGAGGCTCGGTCATCTGGCCGTAGATCAGCGCCGCCTTGCTGTCCTTGAGCGCGTTCCGGTCGACCTTGGTCAGGTCGAAGTTGCCGCTCTCCTCGAAGTTCTCTAGGAAGTCCTCACCGTAGTTCACGACCCCGGCCTCGACCATCTCGCGCAGGAGGTCGTTGCCCTCGCGGGTGCGCTCGCCGACGCCGGCGAACACCGAGAAGCCGCCGCCCTGGACCGCGACGTTGTTGATGAGCTCCTGGATCAGGACCGTCTTGCCGACGCCGGCGCCGCCGAACAGGCCCGTCTTGCCGCCGCGGGTGTAGGGCTGCAGCAGGTCGACGACCTTGATCCCGGTCTCGAACATCTCGGTCGAGGTCGCCTGGTCCTCGAAGGACGGCGCCTCGCGGTGGATCACCCAGCGCTCTTCGGCGTTCACCTCACCAAGGGTGTCGACCGGATCGCCGAGGACGTTCAGCACGCGTCCCAGGGTCGCCTCGCCCACCGGCACCGAGATCGGCTCGCCCAGATCCACGGCCGGCATGCCGCGAACGACGCCGTCCGTCGGCAGCATCGCCACCGCGCGAACCAGGTTCGAGCCCAGGTGCTGGGCCACTTCGGCGACCAGGTCGATCCTGCCGTCGTCGCTCTTGACGCTGACCGCGTTCAGGATCTCGGGCAACTGCTCGGCCGGGTACTCGATGTCGAGGACCGGGCCGATGACCTGGACCACCTTGCCGGTCGCGCCGGACTTGCTTGCTTCGTTCACGGTGTGCCTCTCTGTTTTTTCTATCCCTCGAGCGCGTTGGCGCCGGAGACCACCTCGATCAACTCGGTGGTGATCTCGGCCTGACGCGATCGGTTGTATTGCAGGGTCAGCTTGTCGATCAGTTCGCCGGCGTTCTTCGTCGCGCTGTCCATCGCCGTCATCCGGGCCGCGTGCTCGGCGGCCTGGGACTCAAGCAGCACGCGGTAGATCTGGAAGGTGACGAAGCGCGGCAGCAGCTCGTTCAGGATCTCGGCCTCTGACGGCTCGTACAGGTAGTCCCGGTGGTCGCCGTCCGAACTGCCGCCCTCTTCGCCGACCACGTCCTCGCGCGCAATCGGCAGCAGGCGCTCCCAGCTCACCCTCTGGCTGAGCACGGAGATGAACTCGTTGTAGACCGCGTAGACCGCGTCGTACTCGCCGTCCGAGAACGCCTTCGAGACCTCCGCCGCGAGTTCCTGGGCGGTCTCGTAGTTCAGGTCGCGGAAGAGACCGCGGCGGGCGCCGCGCATCGAGGCGCCCCGATGCGTGAAGAAGTCGGCGCCCCGGTTGCCCAGGGCCAGCACTTCGCCGCCACCGTTCAGGGTCGCCAGTTCCTGCTCGGCCCGGCGGGTGACATGGGCGTTGAACGCGCCGCAAAGGCCCTTGTCGCCGGTGACCACCATGACCAGGGTCTTGCCCGAACCGGCCTCGCCGCCGTCCTCGCCGCCCGCCGGCGTCAGCAGCGGATGCTCCACTTCGCCAGCCGCCACGGCGGCCAAGTGCTCCGTGACCTTGCGCAGTTCCAACGCATAAGGCCGCGTGGCGAGGATCTGGTCCTGCGCACGGCGCAGCTTCGCCGCGGCGACCATCTTCATCGCCTTGGTGATCTGCTGCGTGTTCTTCACCGAACGGATGCGCCGGCGAAGATCGATCAGGCTCGCCATGGTTCGGGACTACCTCAAAAACGTCCTGCGCGTCCTAGTTTTCTTCGATCGCGGCGTCGGGGTTCTCGGCCACGAAGAGTTGGAAGGCTCGGCCGATCGCCTCCATGACCTGGGTGTCCAGCTCGTCGCTGAGCTTGCCTTCCTCCCGGATGCGATCGCGGAGTTCAGGCGCCTCGTCGCGGAAGTAGCGGTGCATGAACTCCTCGAACGGGCGCACCGACTCGACCTTCAGGTCGTCGAGGGCGCCACGCGTGCCGGCGAGGATCGAGAGCACCTGGTCCTCGATCGACAGCGGCGCGTACTGACCCTGCTTGAGGAGTTCAACCAGCCGCTCGCCGCGCGCCAACTGCTGCAGCGTGACCCGGTCCAGATCGGAACCGAACTGCGCGAAGGCGGCGAGCGACCGGTACTGGGCGAGGTCCAGACGCAGGGTGCCGGAGTTCTTGCGCATCGCATTGACCTGGGCGTTGCCGCCGACCCGGCTGACCGAGATGCCGACGTTCACCGCCGGCCGCACGCCGGAGAAGAAGAGGTCGCCCTCCAGGAAGATCTGCCCGTCCGTGATCGAGATCACGTTGGTCGGGATGTAGGCCGAGACGTCGCCGGCCTGGGTCTCGATGATCGGCAACGCCGTCAACGAGCCGCCGCCGTTGGCCTTCGAGAGCTTCGCCGCCCGCTCGAGCAGCCGCGAGTGCAGGTAGAAGACGTCGCCGGGGTACGCCTCACGCCCTGGCGGCCGCCGCAGCAGCAACGAGACTTCGCGGTAGGACGCCGCCTGCTTCGACAGGTCATCGTAGATCACCAGGGCGTGCTGGCCGTTGTACAGGAAGTACTCGCCCATCGCGCAGCCGGCATAGGGCGCGATGAACTGGAGCGGCGCCGGCTCGGAGGCCGACGCGGAGACGACGATCGTGTGCTCCATCGCGCCGTGGTCCTCGAGCGTCTTGACCACCTGCGCGACAGTCGAACGCTTCTGGCCGATCGCGACGTAGACGCAGATCACGTCGCCGCCCTTCTGGTTGATGATCGCGTCGACCGCGACCGCGGTCTTGCCGATCTGCCGGTCGCCGATGATCAGCTCACGCTGACCGCGGCCGACCGGGATCATCGAGTCGATGGCCTTGATTCCGGTCTGCATCGGCTCCGACACCGGCTCACGATCGACCACGCCGGGAGCGATGCGCTCGATCGGGTATCGCTCCGACGACTCGATCGATCCCTTGCCGTCGATCGGATTGCCAAGCGGACCGACCACCCGGCCGACCAGGGCCGGCCCCACCGGCACCTCCATGACACGGCCGGTGCGGCGGACCTCGTCGCCTTCTTCCACCAGCCGTGACTCGCCCATCAGCACGGCGCCGACCTGGTCTTCCTCGAGGTTCAGCGCCAGGCCGTAGACATCGTTCGGGAACGCCAGCAGCTCGCCGGCCATGGCCTGCTCCAGACCGTAGATCCGCGCGATGCCGTCACCGACACTCAGGACGGTGCCGACTTCGGCGACATCGACCTCGGCCTCGTAGCCGGCCAACTGGCGCTCGAGGACCGCTGCGATCTCATCGGCTCTTACCTGCATATCTGCTCTACTCCCTTTAGCGTCCGCTCCGGGTTGCGGAGCGCTCGAAGTCCTACTGGGCGGCGTTCGCCGCCGTGGTCGGCGATTCCGCCGTCAACCTGGTTTCCAGAACGGCCAACTGGCCGCGCACGCTGGCGTCGTAGCGGTAGCTGCCGAACTGGGCCACGAAGCCGCCGATCAAACTCGGATCGACTCGGGCTTCCAACCGCACTTGGGCGCCGGAAAGTCGCTCGAGCGCTCCCTGGAGCCGCGCCTGCTGATCGGCATCGAGCTCCTCGGCCGCGGTGACCGTGGCGCTGACCACGCCGCGGGCCCGGTCGAGCAACTCGTCGATCGCCTCGAGGATCGCCGGCAGATGAACCAGGCGGTAGTTGTCGAGCAACAGCCGCAACAGCCGCCGCGTCAACTCGCCCGCTTCGAGCATGTCGGCGATCTCGTCGACCACCGCCCGCTTCGTCGCCGGCGGCACGCCCGGATTCGAGGCCATGCCGCCCAGGCGCGGCACGGTGCGCATCGCCTCCGCGAAGGCGACCAGGTCATCACGGCTTGCCTGCGCCCGCTCGACCGAACCGGCGGCGCCCATCAGGGCCTGCGCGTAGGGCCTCGCGTAGCGGTAGATCATCGTGCCTCCGCCCCGGATGAGGTTCCATCGGCGCGGCTCTCCAGGCTGAGCAGTCCACGGTCGAGGATTCGACGGCGCGCGGCCGAGTCGACTTCCCGCTCCAGGCGCGCGGCAGCCAGCCCGGTCGCGAGCCGGGCCGCGTGCTCCGCGAGCTCGACCCGGGCGCGTGCCGCGCGGCTCCGGATCTCGGCG
Source organism: Candidatus Multivorans sp. (assembly GCA_965222875.1). Lineage (GTDB taxonomy): Bacteria > Acidobacteriota > Thermoanaerobaculia > Multivoradales > Multivoraceae > Multivorans. The sequence continues at coordinate 1,043,528 of CBDCVC010000002.1, forward strand.
CGGGTCTGTTCCGTCATCCGTTCGCGCTCCCGCTCGGCCAGGGCGACAATCTCCTGCGCCTCGCGCTCGCCCTGCCGCTCCGAGCGCTCGACGGCCTGCGCGACCTCCGCCTCCAAGCCGGCCAGTTGACCGGCGAGGCCGTCGCGCAACTCCTCGGCGTCGGCGCGCTGCCGGCGGGCCGTCATCAGGCTGTCGCGGATCTGGACCCGGCGCGCCTCGAGCGCCGCTGCGGCCTTCGGCCAAATCAGGTAGCCGAGACCGCCGAACAACACGATCATGTTGAACCAGGAGAAGATCCAGCGCGGCAGGCCCAGGAAGTGAGTCGGTTCCCCGTGGCCGCCGACATCGGCGCCGAACGCCGCGGCGGCGCCGGCGAACAGCGTCCAGAGCAAAGCCAGCGTGAGCGCCTTCGCGGTCACGACCGCTCTCATGACGGCGCCCCGACGAGCTTCACCGTCATTTCGGCAGCGAGCCGCTCCGCCTGGCCCTCGAGGACGCGGCGCTGCTCCGCGGTCTCCGCTTCCAGCGACGCGAGCGCCTGCTGAAGCTGCGCATCCGCTTCCTGGCGCGCCTCGGCGACCATCCGTTCGCGCGCCTGCTGCGCCTCGCGCCGCACCTCGTCGCGGCGGGCAGCGGCCTCGACCCGGGCTTCCTTCAGCTTCTCCCGCTGCGCCTCGATCCTCGCCTCGACTTCGGCCTGAGCCCGGTCGAACGTCTCCTGAGCGGTCACGATCTCGCTGTCCCGCTCCCGGAGCATCTTCATCACCGGTCCGATGAGGAAGATCCGCACCACCACATAGGTGGCCCAGAAAATCGCCATGATGACCAGGAGGCTGGCGTCGAAGTCCACAGCTACTCGTCCCGCGGTCGTCCGGGTCTGTCTCGATCGGGCTTAGTGTTCCGGCGTTGATCCGGCTCGTCGTTCCGGGTCTTCCAGGTTCCTGCGGAGCCGATTCTCTCGGGCGGCTCGACACCACGAGAACAGACCCCTACCAAGGGCTGCCAACCTCTCTCGCCCGGCCCCGAAAGCGGCGGTAACGTAGCACGGCAATCAGGGACGGTCAACGCCGGTCAGGGCGCTGCCCAACTTCAGGGAGTCAGCACGCGGGCAACCCGGAAGTTCTCACCTCTGAATCCCGAACGGGCCACATAGAACCGAAAAGCCGAACGCATTTCCTGCGCGCCGTCCCTCCAGGAGCCGCCACGGATGACGTGCCGTGAGCAGTCGCCGTCCAGCCAGGCGCCGCCGTCGGAGGGAGCGCCCTCATAGCTGTCGTTCCAGCAGTCCTCGACCCACTCCCAACCGTTGCCCTGCATGTCGTGGAGCCCCCATGCGTTCGGCGGGAACTGGCCCACCGGCGCGGAGAACTGGAAGTCGTCGCCACAGTGTATGCAGTTGGCGTGGTTGACTCCGAGTTCCTCGCCCCATGGGTATGGGGTGGTCGAGCCCGCTCGCGCGATGTACTCCCACTCCGCTTCGCTGAGCAGGCGATACGCCTGACCCGTCTCCCGCGACAGCCATTCCCCGTAGGCGCGGGCATCCGACCAGGACACCCAGCTCGCTGGCGTGCGGCCAGAACCCTGCTGCTTGAATCCACGACGCGCCCCCGAGGGCGAGAAGCGGACGAACTCGTCAAGCGTCACGACGTTCTTCGAGACCGCGAACGAGTGCGGGATCGTCACTTCGCGCACCGGCAACTCACTGTCGTTGCACTCGACGTCCGACACACAGCCCATACGGAACGTGCCCGCCGGAATCACGACCATCTCGGGCCCTGAACCGTCCGAACCCAGCACGTCCGAGAACGTGTCGCCGGGTTGCAGATCCGCGGGCTCCTGGACGGCGGGCACCGCTTCCTTCCCGCTGCCGGGTTGGACGAGCAGGAACAGCAAGAAGACGCAGAGAATCAGGAGACGATGAGTTCTCGCCATGGATTCGTCCCTCACTTCAGTCGTAGATCGACAGTGATCCTACTAGGCAGAGCTGCCCGACCGGCTGGCCGGCGGCCGCACAACCACTACCGTCACATTGTCCTGTCCGTAGGCCGCCAGGTCACCGATCCGCTGAAGGATCGCCCCGGCGATCCGCTCTGCCGGTGCGCCGCCGAAGTTGGCCAAGAGGGACGCAAGTTCGGCCTCCGGCAAGGTCTCGATGCCGTCGCTCGCGAGGACGACAATGTCCCCGGCCACCAGGTCGAGTTCGCCCTCGGCCACCTCGTCCAGAGCCACGCCCATGACCACACTGGTGATCGCGGCTCTCTCGGGATGAAGAGCAGCGTGCATCTCGCTGATCTCCCCGCGCGCGGCCCGGGCGTCGAGTTCGCGGCCGTAGTTGTGGAGCGGGTTGATCCGTTCGAGTTCGCCGCCACGCCAGTGGAAGATGAGCGAATCGCCGATGCTGAGCCATCGGAACCGGTCCTGGAAGAACAGGGCAGCCACCAAGGTGGATCCCATGCCCCTCAGTGTCGGATCGGCTTCGATCGCGGTCCGCACCGCGCGGTTCGCATGATCCAGGGCGTCGCGCAGGCGCTCGACGGGACGCTTCGCGATCAGGGGGTGGTACTCGAAGAAGGCACGGATCGTGATCCGGCTCGCCTGGTCGCCCGCGGGCATCCCGCCCATGCCGTCCGCGACCGCCGCGAGCAGCAGCGCCTCGTCGCCCGGGTCCTCCGGCACGAAGTAGACGCCGCAGTCGTCCTCCTGGCGCTTGCGGGCGCCGATCATGCTGGCCGCAGCGAAGTCGCGGTCCTCGATCATCCGTGTCCGGCCTTTCGGGGCGCGGTGGGTCTCATCCAGTCAAGGTACTTCCGGCCGCCACGTCGGTCAAGGCGCGCGGAGAGGGGCGGTCGTCGATTGCTAGCCTGACCCGATGGTCCGTCTGGAGTGCGTGCCCAACATCAGCGAGGGGCGGCGCCGACACGTAGTCGACGCGTGCGTGGAGGCCGCGTCGGCGCCCGGGGTCAAGGTGCTCGACGTGTCGTCCGACCCGGATCACAACCGCACCGTACTGACCCTGCTGGGCGAGGCCGACGATCTGGTGGCGGCCGTTGAGGCCCTTGCCGCCACAGCGATCGAGTGCATCCAAGTGGCCGGCCACCAAGGCGTTCATCCGTTCCTGGGCGCCTTGGACATGGTTCCCTTCGTGCCGCTGGAGCAGGACGCGATGCCGGCGGCGATTGAAGCCGCACATCGCGCGGCAGGCGCGCTCGCTGCCCTCGGCCTGCCGGTGTTCCTCTACGGCGAGGCCGCCTCGGACCCCGGCCGCACGGCCCTTGCCGACCACCGGCGCGGCGGCCTCGCGCGGCTTGCCGACCGGATGGCCAGCGGCGAGTGGCAGCCCGACCGCGGACCGAACCGGCTGCACCCCACCGGCGGCGCGGTGTGTGTCGGCGCCCGGCCACCGCTGGTGGCCTTCAACCTCTTGCTCGACACGGACGAACTCGCGGCGGCGAAGCGGATAGCGGCCTCGCTGCGCGAGTCGGGCGGCGGTCCGCCGGGCGTGCGCGCCCTCGGCTTCTTTCTCGAGAGCCGCGGACAGACTCAGGTCAGCGTCAACCTGACCGACTGCGAGCGGACCTCGCTGCTCGATGTCGTTCGGAGGGCCGACGAGCTCGCGCAAGCCGCCGGCGTCCGGGTCGTCGAGACGGAACTCGTCGGCCTCGCGCCGCGGCGTGTGGCGCCGCTGTGTGGAGCCAGTGAGCTGCGGCTGCTCGGGCTCTTGGACCGCCAGATCCTCGAGACCCATCTCTAGCAGCTCGCGCGCGCCGCTTCGCGGCTGCGCCCATTCTTACAGGCCCGCGCACCCAGCGCACGGTCGTTGCGGCGGCGACGCTCTCTACAAACAGTTGGCATGTCAGCGGGTAGCGCATCGCCCGCAGCGAGACCGTGCCGGTCTTGGAGTAGAGAAGCTCCCCAGGCCGGCGGTGTATCGGTGGGTGCGCGGGCCTTCTGGCCCGCTTTCCCAAAACACAGCCGGCGCGTCAGCGCCGTCGACACTGCACGGTCGTAGTCCGGTGCGGCGGGGTTCTCTACTGGGAACGGTCATGCATCGCCGCTAGAACGTAGCGCGACTTTCGTTGCGAGCCGCCAGCAGGCGCCGCGGCATGCCGTCGAACGATCCCGAGGACATGGTGACCAGAACGTCGCCGGGACGGACCGCCGCGAGAGCCTTCTCCAGCAGCACATCGTTCGATCCGCAAGCCGTCGCCTCTGCACCAAGTCGCTCGATGTCCGCCGTCAACCGCTGCGGGTCGAAGCCCTCCTCGCCCAGGCGCTCGCGGTGGAAGACGGGGGCCAGAAACACGCGGTCGGCCGTCGCCAACGCCGCCGCGAGGTCGGCGGCGAACTGACGGCGACCGGCGCTCAGGCTCCGCGGCTCGAACAGGGCGACCAGCCGGCGGCCGGGGAACCGCTGCCGGAGCGCCGCGAGAGACGCCGCGACCTCCGAAGCATGGTGGGCAAAGTCGTCGACGACGACCACGCCCGCCGTCTCTCCAACCACTTCGAGGCGGCGCCGCACGCCCCGGAACGTAGCCAGCGCCTCCAGCACGACCTCGGGATCGAGACCGTCGGCTCGGGCCGCGATCCAGACCGCCGTCGCGTTCGCCGCGTTGTGTTCGCCCCAGACCCCGAGCTCGATCCGCTGCCGGGCGCCGGCCTCTTCCAGTTCGAAGGAGATGCCGTTCTCGCCGCTCTCGACCGGACCGGCGAGCCGGACGTCGCCCGCCCCAGCGCCGTAGGTCACGACGCGGCACGGGCTCGCCCGAGCCAGCCGCTCGACGGCCGGGTAGTCGGCGCAGGCGATCATCAGCCCGCTCGGCGGCAGCCGCTCGACCAGCCCGAGGAAGGCCCGCTCCAGGCCGTCGAAGTCCGGATAGAGGTCGACGTGGTCGTGCTCCAGGCTGGTCAGGATCACGGTCTCCGGCCGGTAGTGCCAGAACTTCGGGCCGCGATCGAAGTAGGAGGCGTTGTACTCGTCCCCCTCGATCGCGAAACGCGGGCCGCCGCCGAGGGCGAAGCCCGAAGGCAGGCCGATCGGCGCGCCGCCGATGAGAAAGCCGGGATCGGCGCCGGCGCGGGAGTAGACCCAGGCCGCCATCGCGGTCGTCGTCGTCTTGCCGTGGCTGCCGGCGACGACCAGCGGCCGACGGTCCCGGAGCACGAAGCGGTCGAGCGCTTCGGGCATGGACAGCCGCGGCAGGCCGAGTGCCTCGGTCGCCACCGCCTCCGGGTTGGTGCGCGGGACCGCGTTGCCGACGATGACCAGGTCCGGCTGCGGCTCGAGGTGGGCGGGGTCGTACCCGACCAGCGGTTCGATGCCCGCGTCGGCCAGCAGCTCGCTGGTCGGTGGATAGAGAGGTCCGTCCGAGCCGCGCACCTGGTGGCCCAATTCCCGCAGCAGGCAGGCGAGCGGCGCCATGCCGGTGCCGCCGATCGCGATCAGGTGGATGTCCAAGGCGCCTGGGAGCTTGCGCCGCAGACCGCAATGCAGTGAGGTCTGCGGCGCAAAGTGCTAGGGAGGTGGGGGCTGGGGCCAAACACGGAGTCTGCGACGAGTTTGGCGGCTCTACGAGCGTGGAGGTCGGCTCCAGAGACTGGCCTCGTCCCGGGTCGCTGCCGGTCCCCGCCGGCGGCGCTCCAGGGCACCGTCCACTTCAGCCAGCCGCTCCGAGAGGGTCCGCTGCTGCAGTTCGGTCAGTTCGCCGATACCGGCAAGGGCCAAGTCCAGCAGACCATCGAGCTCCGGGCGCGTGAACACCCGGCCTTCCGCGGTGCCCTGCACCTCGATCAGGCTGCCTTCGCCGGTCGCCACCACGTTCAGGTCGACCTGGGCGTCCCGGTCCTCGACGTACTCGAGGTCGAGCAGCAGCTCGTCCTCGCAGATGCCGACCGAGACCGCGGCCACCGAGTGAACCAGCGGCCACGTCTTCAGATCGCCCTCGAGCAGCATCTTGGCCAGCGCGGCAACCGTGGCCACGTAGCCGCCCGTGATCGACGCGGTCCGGGTGCCGCCGTCGGCCTGGATCACGTCGCAGTCGATCGCGATCGTGACCTCCGGGAGCTTGCGCAGGTTGACCGCGGACCTGAGCGAACGGCCGATCAGTCGCTGGATCTCCGACGTGCGGCCCGACGGCCGGCCGCGCGACACTTCCCTCCTCGAACGGGTCAGCGTCGCCCGCGGCAGCATCGCGTACTCGGCGGTGAGCCAACCCCGGCCCTTGCCGACCAGGAAGGGCGGCACCCGCCGCTCGACGCTGGCTGAACAGAGCACCCTGGTGTCGCCGAACGCCACCAGCGCCGAGCCCTCCGCGAACTTCATCGCGTCCAGTTCGATCGACACCGGTCTCAGCGCCGAGGCCGATCGTCCGCCGCTGCGTGCAAAGCCGCCTGATCGTCCAGGTCCAGTCACTGTCGTTCCACCTCCTCAGGTTGCCTCTCGGCCTGATTCACGTCGATCCACTCCAGGGCGACGGGTTCACCGAGAATACGCTCCGCGAGCTTGGCAAACCGCGAACCCGCGTCGGTGGCGAAGAGTCTCACACTTGGGGCGTGCGGCGCACTTCCACCCTGCCAGCCGGCCTGGAGTAGCCTCTGCTCCACCGTCAGGCTCGTCGACTCGGCCGAGTCCACCAGGGTCACGCCCGGCCCGCAGACCCGCGCCAGCACACCGCGCAGCAGCGGGTAGTGGGTACAGCCGAGCAGCAGGGTGTCGACCTTCGCCCGCAGCAGCGGTTCGAGGTAGCGGGCGACGATCCGCTCGGTGATCTCGTCGTCCTCCCAACCTTCCTCGACCAGCGGCACGAGCAGCGGGCAGGCTTGCTGACTGACCCGCAGCTTCGGGTTCAGGCGCCGGATCGCGTGCTCGTAGGCCCCCGACCGGACCGTCGACTCGGTGGCGATCACGCCGACGTGCCGGCCGGCCGACGCCACGGCAGCCGACGCGCCCGGCGCCAGCACACCCCAGTGCGGGGTCCGCACCACGAGGTCGTCGAGCGCCATCGCCGACGCCGTGTTGCAGGCGACGACCAGGGCGTCGACCCCGCGCCGCTCCAGGAAGTCCACGTTGGCCTGCGAATAACGCAGCACCGTCCGCCGCGACTTCGTGCCGTAGGGCAGTCGCGCCGTATCGCCGAGGTAGAGGATCGAGGCGGCGGGCAGGCGCCGTCGCAGCGCCGCGACCACAGTGAGGCCGCCGACGCCCGAGTCGAAGACGCCGATCAGGGGCACAGACAAAGACACCGCTCAGGCGCCGCCGGACGGCGCCGCGTTCCGTTCCAGGTCGGCCATCAGGGGTCGCGTCGTGTCGACGTGTCCGGCAAAGGTCGGGCGCTGCTCGCCGTTCCACATGAGCACCACTCGATCGATGCCGAGGTTGTTCGCGGTCAGACTGTTCACGAGACTGTAGACGGCCAGGAGTTCCTCCCTCAGCCCCATCGCCGGCCGCTCCAGGACCACCGGCGACCGGCTCGCTGTAGCGGCCACTTCACCGGTTCCGGAATCGATTTCCACGGTCGTCAGGTCGACATAGGCCACGCCGTCGAGCAGTTCCACCGTCAGGAGCCGGACCCCGGCCGGCAGAGCCGGGAGCACCCCTTCGATCGGCGGGGGCGGTTCGCTCACTGCTTCGTTGTCGTCGTCCGCCTCGCCGGAGATCGAGACCGGGACCGCGGCCTCTGCTCCGCCTGGACCCGCGATCAGTGCCTCGACGATGACAGCGGCCATTTCCTCCGCACTGCCTTCGGCGCGAATCGGCCGCTGATCGCAGCGAAGCAAGCCGTCGATACTCGGGAAGCACAGGATGGCCAGGAAGTCCTCGCCCGGGGCGACGAGTTCCACCTCGCCGTCGCCGTCCCCGTTCTGGCCCGAGCCGCCGCAACCGGCAAGCAGCGCCAGGACGACGGCCGAACACAGGCTCGACCGCGGGCGGATCATGAACCCGCCCCGTCGGCGGCACTGTCGGCGGCGCCCGAGGAGACGCCACGGTAGAGCCGGATCGCCCGGCCGATCGCCTCGATCAACTCCTGAAGATACGACTCGTCGAGCAGCGGCGTCCCTTCCTCGTCGCTACCCAGAGAACCGAGTTCAATCAGGACCGCAGGCATCGAAGCGCCGGTCAGCACGCGCAGCGGTGCGCGGCCCACACGGCGGTTCGGCTGCTTGAGCGCGGCGCTGACATGGCTCTGGATCAGCCGTGCCAGCAACCCGCTCCGCTCGATCTGAGCGTCCTGCACCCGCTCCCACAGTTCGAGCGCCGGGACGGCGACGCGGATCTCATCCCCGTCTCCCGCCTCGGCGGCCAGTTCGTCGAACTCGTCCTCCTCGAACTCCATCCGTGCGCCCGCTGACGAGCGCACGGACTGGTTCGCGTCTTGCTCGTCTCCTCGCAAGCCGGGTTCATCTCCTTCGGCCGAATCGAACAGGGCCGGCGGCGGATCGAGGACGTAGGTCTGAAACCCGTCCCCCGAAGCCCACAGGGAATCCGGACTCACATGCAGCGACAGGAACAGATCGGCCCGGCGCTGGTTGGCCACCGCGGTCCGGTTCTCGAGCGCCACGTCCGTGTCGGCGGTCCGGGTCAGCACGACCCGCGCGTCCAGGCTGTTCGCCAGGTGCGACCTCAGCTCCTGCGCGATCGCGAGCACCAGGTCCTTCTCGGTCACGCCGAAGGTCGAGGACACGCCGGTGTCGGCGCCGCCGTGGCCGGGGTCGAGGACGATGCGGAACTCTCCCGTTTCCTCTTCGCGCCGGGACAGTGCGCTGGGCGTGCGCCCCAACCGGTCCCGAGTGATGTCCAGAACGAGTTGAACCCGGGGCGGACGTCCGAGGATGTACGGCTCCGACGCCTTCGCCCGGGGCGCCAGGCCGATGTCGATCGAGCGCTCACGCACCTCCAGCCAGCGCACCAGAGGGTCGTTCAGCCGGACGCGCGGCCGCGGCGCCATGACGCTGCTCAGAAGTCGGAGCCGCACGCCCCCGCGGTACTCGTCGACGCGGTAGCGGGGCCGGCCCGAGAAGGTCACGACCAGCGTCGTCGCGCCAAGATCGTGAACGCGGTCCACCTCGACCGCGAGCCGGCGTTCACCGCTTTTCGACACCTCCAGAATCCCGCGTCTGCGGTCGAAGTCGAACCGGTAGCCCTGCTCTGCCGGATAGGCGCGGGCCAGCGCGTCGACCGGCACGTACAGGTGGCGCGGCGGCAGTTCGATGGGCGGCAGTTCGGGCGCCCGTTCGTCCGCGTCCGCGTCTTCGCTATCCGAGCCGCCGTCCCCCTCGTCGTCGGAATCGTCCTTCGGGCGCAGATGTTCGGGGATTTCCGGCTCGGGCTCGAGCCACGGCTTGATCGACAGCGTCTGCATCTCGCCGTCGACCAGGACGATCCGGCCCAGCGGCCCGAGCACCACCTCGCGACCGGCGACGCGCAGCGTGTGCGCCTCGCCCAGGGGTCCGATCTCCAGCTCGCCTCCCAGCACCTCCACCACCGGCGCGAGGGCGACGAGCGGGCCGAACGACGACTCCGCCCACGGCAGGGGCGCCCGCTGGCGGCCTACCGCGATGCTCCCCTCGTCCTGCGAGAGAATCTGCGTCTCGGGCTCGTCGTCGGCCTGCGCCCAGGCCGGACCGAGCGGCACGAGCCCCACCGCGGCTGCTACCAGCCCGCGTCGAAGGCCCGTCGCGCAAAGGCAAGACACTACGGCAACCTAACAGCTTGCGGGCGGGCCTGATTCCGGGCTCTCCGGACGTGCCGGCAACCGGACCGCTGTGTTATCTTCTGCCGCCCTGCGCACGCGTGGCCCGTTCGTCTAGGGGTCTAGGACGCTGGCCTCTCACGCCAGTAACACGGGTTCGAATCCCGTACGGGCTACCAACGCGCCGCAGGCGCATTTGCAGCCCGTACGGGATTACGGCGGCTCATCGGCGCAAAGCGCCAATGAGGCGAACGAATCCCTCCAAGTGACTACAACGTCCCGCAGGCGCGTTTGCAGCCCGCACGGGATTAGGGCGGCACGAACGAATCCCTCCAACAACTACCGACGACCGGGCCCGGGCCGCCCGCAGTGAGCGGCAACGGTTGCAGTAGAGAAGCCCCCACGGCAACGATCGTGCTCTGGGTGCGCGGGCCTTCTGGCCCGCTGCCGCCGAAGGCGGCCAACAAAACGCGCCGGCCGAAGGCCGGCTCCGCCCGCACCTCATTCCGCAAGCCGCCACCTCTCCGGCGCCACGAAACCCTCGCGGCCTTCCAGGAAGATCGGCACATGCTCATTGGGCTGCAGCGCACGGAAGGCGAGCGCCTTCTCCATCAGACGCTCCGCGATCTCCGGGTGCTCGGCGACGAGGTCGTTCTGCTCGCCAGGGTCGTCTCCAAGGTGAAAGAGCATCGTCTGGGATTCGGCCAGCGCCGCGCGATCGAGGGGCTCGGGGCCGATGACGATCAGCTTCCAGTCACCTTCCATCGCCATGAGCTGCTCGCGCTCGTTGCTCAGCTGGCCGCAGTAGGAGTAGAAGTCGCGGTCGCCGCCGATCTCACTACCCTGAAGCGCCGGCAGGGCATCGAGGCCATCCAGCTCGAGATCGAAACGGTCGGAGGCCCCGGCAGCCTCCATGAGGGTCGGCATGACGTCGAGATAGTTGAGCGGCGCCGAGATGGAGCGGCCGCCGCTCACGCCACCAGCGGGCCAGCGCGCCGCCGCCGCGACACGGATTCCGCCTTCGAAGACGTTGCCCTTGGAGCCGCGGAACGGGCGGTTCTCGCCGATGCCGGTGTCGCCGCCGTTGTCCGAGAAGAACCACACCAGGGTGTCGTCCGCCACGCCGGCCTCGTCGAGTGCATCGAGGATGCGCCCGATGCCGACGTCCATCGCGTGGACCATCGCACCGGCGATCCGGCGGTTCCTGAGCCGGCCCTCCACGTCTTCGAGGCGCGCCCGGCCCATGGCGTGACCGCCGAACCACTCGTACTTCTCCGGTGGCATGCCCGCGCCGACGACCGCCTCGATCGGCACCGGCTCAAGGTCCGCATAGAGCGGCAGATCCTCTTCCTTCGCCTGGAAGGGTGAGTGCGGCGCGTTGTAGGGCACCATCAGAAGAAAGGGCGCGTCAGCGCCGGCGTGCTCGCGGACGAAGCGGACGGCGTGCTCGGAGATCAGATCGGTGCTCGTAGCCGGCCTCGGCGAGCACCTGCGGGATGAGAGTCGCCTCGGGATCGAGACCGTAGTCGTCGTACCCCATGACGACACCGCGCATCATGCCGTAGCGAATCGGATGTCTTCCGGTCATCAGGCCGGCGCGAGTCGGCGAGCAGATGGGCGCCACGTAGAACCGATCGAGCTTGACGCCCTCTGCGGCGATGCGGTCGATGTTGGGGGTCGCGATGTCGCCGCCGTTGAAGCTGACATCACGCCAGCCGAGGTCGTCGGCGACGATGAGCACGACGTTCGGCGGTCGTTGCGCCTCCGGCGCCTCGATCTCGTCGGCCGGCGCACAGCCGACCAAGACGATGACCGTCGTGAGCAGGATCCACTGCTTCGTGTTCGTCACCGATCCGCTCTTTCGTGCGTCGTCTTCAAGGCCAAGTCTGAATTCCCCGAAAAGATGCTACTCAAACTTCATCGCCGGAGATGCCGCGCACATCTGGAACCTTCACCTCCAGTGGAATCAAGGGCGTCGGTCGAGCGTTGTACTTGCAACGCAGAGCGAAAGGAGTCCTTCGGTGATCTGGAAGTGGAAGGCCTTGCTACTCGTGGCCTCAGCGGCAGTTCCGGGAGCGACCGCCCAGGAGGACGGCGGATCCAAGCCGCCCCCAGTGGATCGCTTCGAGGAAGAGATCCTGGTCCTGGGAAAGCCCCCTGGGCCGCCCCTTTGGAAGGTCACCAGGGACGACCATGTCTTGTGGATCCTTGGTACTCCGGAACTGGTGCCCGACAATCTTCTCTGGCAATCGGACTTCGTCGAGCACGTGCTGGCCCACTCCAGCGAGTACCTGACGTCCAGAGAGGTGCGCATCAAGGCGTCGAACCCGGTGAAAGTGGTGCGGGGGCTCAGGAAGTTCAGGCGCATACGACGAATCCCGGACCGCGGAACCCTGGCGGACCTGCTGCCAGAGGACCTGTACCAGCTCTTCCTGGAAACCAGACTCAGATACGCGCCGAAGCGAGACGATTTCGAGAGCTTGCGGCCTAGCGTCGCGGCCAAGGAACTCTTCGATTCCGCGGCGCAATCCGCAGGCCTGGAGTCGGGCTTTACGATTCACCGGGCAATCGACAAAAGAGCCAGGAAGCACAAAGCTCGACCAACTGCGTGCGGCAGTACGGTCACCAGACGGCGGAGCGATAGAAGACGACGATCGCCTTCGAGTCGCCCCGATGCGCATGGAAGTCGACCAGCTCGCCGTTCTGGTTCGGCAGTTCGAACTCGGGCAGGCGCTCGCCGACGGCGGGACCGGTCGGGAACTCATGTTCGGCCGGGTAGCGGCGACCCGGGTGGCTCGCCGGCACCGGAACCGTGATGCCGAGATCGTCCTTCAGCGAGTCCGCCGGCAGGTTCTCGTGAGCGGCTTTCACCTTTTTCTCTCCCTCCTCGGCAAACGCCGGGACGGCCAGAAGCATCGGGCAAAGGACGAGCAAGGCAAATCGAAGTTGCCCTGCGATCATGGCAAATCGGCCTCTGTTCATGGGTCGAACGCTCCCTCTCACTGTGATTTCGCGGCAAGTGATCGTACTCGTTCGTGCTCCCGAGCATCAACGGCACTTGCGCCCAAGGCTCAGGCGCCGCCGGTCTGGACCACGGCGTAGTTGACCTGCCCTTCCAGGCCGGCAGCCCGATGGTGGTGGATCGCCTGGTACTCCTCCGACTGAGACATCTGCATCAGCGCCATGGGGTTGGGATACTCGACGAGCGCGATACGGTCCCAATCGCCCCCGCCTATGAGGCACACCCTGGCCTCGCCGGAGAAGATCAGCCGGGCGCCGATCTTCTGGAGGATCGGCCCGATCTTCCGGCCATACTCGCCGTAGTCCTCGCCGCCACCGTCGGGCTTGAACTTCAGCAGGTTCACCATCACGATCGGCTCGGCAGGCAAAGCCTGGAAGGCCTGGACCTGCTCCGGGGTCGGCCCCATCGCGTTGATTTCGTGGGCACGGGCCTCCCCTGTGCTTCCGAGAATCGAAGTCGCGACCGCGGCGCCTGTGGCCAGGCCGGTCGTCCTGAGTACGTCGCGGCGTGAGGGACTGGAATCGGTCATCTGTGTTCCTCCTCCTTGGGGTGTTTCAGCCTAGTTTCGTGGACTCTACCGACGCAGCGCTGCTCTTTCCCTACCGGGACAGGCGCCTGCTCAAGGTCCCTGGGTCAGAAACCACGGCAGGACGCTGAAGCCCTTCAGGTCGAAGCTGCCGGCGCCGCCGTGAACCAGAACGCCGCCCCGGTTGGGATTCGCCGGAATCGAGGTCCACCATTCGAGGGCTGCGACGGCGTCCGCGGCCACGGTGCGGCCCGACTTGACCTCGATCGGAATCAGGCGATCGCCGGCATCGACAAGCACATCGATCTCATGCCCGGCGGCGTCTCGCCAGAAGAACAGCGGAGAATCGCGGCGCGTCGCCGAGAAGGCCTTGACCAGCTCCGCTACGACGAAGGACTCGAAGATCGGGCCGCGTAGCGGATGGCTCTCGAGCGTCACGCCGTCCCGAATCCCAAGCAGGTAGCAGATCAGGCCGGTATCGAGGAAGTGCAGCCGTGGACGCTTGCGGAGGCGTTTTCGATAGTTGGCGTGATGGGGAGGTAGCGCGGTAGCCAGGTAGCCGATCTCAAGCGCGTTGAACCAGCGGCGAGCGGTCTGCTGCGTCACGCCGACGTCGCCAGCCAGGCCGCTCAGGTTGAGTTCGGTTGCCGTACGCGCAGCCGCCAGCCGCATGAACGTCTCGAACTGCCGCAGATCGAGCACCTGCGTCACTTCACGCAGATCGCGCTCGACGTAGGTACGGAAATAGTCGGCCAACCACTCGCCGGGCGGGACACCGCGGTCGTGGATCGGCGGAAAGAAGCCCGTGACCAGGGTGTCCCAGAGCGCATCCGCGGCCAGCGGCTTGGCCGCGGATGCGTTCGTCCCACCGCCGCCGTCAACGTCGGCTGGAAGATCCAGGCTCAGCGGTTCGAGCGCCGGCAGGCCCCGCAGTTCCGCCAGCGAGAACGGGTGCAGGACGAGCAACGCCGTCCTGCCCGCCAGCGTCTGCGAAACCGACCTGAGAAGGAGGACGTTCTGCGATCCGGTCACGATGAACCGGCCGGCGCGAAGGTCCTCATCGACGAGGCCCTGTACGTAGGAAAGCAGCTCGGGCGCTCGCTGGATCTCATCGAGGATCATGCGGTCCGCCTGAGCCAGGAAGGCGCGCGGATCCGCGAGGGCCCGCGCGCGTACGTCCGGAGATTCAAGCGACATGTAGGCGTGTTCGGGGAAGACGGCTCGCACCAGGGTCGTCTTTCCCGACTGTCGCGGCCCGGTCAGCGTCACGACGGGATAGTCCTCCGCAGCGCGCTTCAACGCGGGCGTAATGTGTCGGGAGATCATGGCAGGAGGAGTCTGCTTCGCCGTGCCGTGCATGTCAAATCGGTGAACGCATCATCGAAATGACACGAGCCTTCGATCTCCGTCTCGTACGTCGAGAAGGGCGTATCGAACAACTTGCGGCGGCCGATGCGATAGAGGTCCCTCCCGGTCTGGCCACCGTTGTTCTCCGGCGCCGGTGCGTTCCCCATGAAGACGACGAGCGGCCCATCCGGATCGTCCGTGGCGCCATAGTCACCGAGCGTCACCGGGGGCGCCAGCGACACCAGATCGAAGTAGCTCCCGGGACACAGAAACACCGAAGCGCCGGACCCACGCACGGGCCGACCAGTGCGAAGAAGCACGTTCACCCAGGTGAACGGCACTTTCGAGCCGTACCCGTGCAGGGAATCGTCGGGCGTCAGACGGGAGAAAGCGCTGCACGCTACACGACAGACATCCAGGGGCGAGTCGCGCACGAAGACCGGCGTTAGAGATAGCCTCGTTCCTCCAACCCGGGTGGCGCGATCCGCGCCACCCGTGAACCAGTCCGCGCGCCCGTCAGCGGGCGCACGGATGGCACCGCAGGAGAACTCCCATGAGCCATCGAGTCGTCCGTCTCTCCGGATCCCTCGGCGCCGAGGTCCACGATCTGTCACTGGCCGACGCCGGCCCCGAGGAGGCCGCAACGATCCGCTCTCTGCTGCTGGACCATCAGGTCCTGTTCTTTCCCGACCAGCACCTGACGGTGGAGCAGCACGTCAGGTTCGGGCAGCACTTCGGCGAACTCGAGGGGCACCCGCACCTGAACAATCCCTTCCTCGACCACCCGGAGGTGTTCGAGCTGGTGGCGACCCGTGGCGGCGTAGCCGACGAGTGGCACAGCGACATCAGCTTCCAGGAGAGCCCTTCGGTGATGGCGATCCTGAACATGGTCAAGTGCCCCGAGGTCGGCGGCGACACGATGTGGGCCAACATGTACAAGGCCTACGAGGAGCTGTCGCCGCCGCTGCAGGAGCTGTGCGAGGGGCTCACGGCGCTCCACGACGCCACGCCGCACGGCAAGCCGGAGAAGATGACCATCCACCCGGTGGTCCGCGTTCACCCGGAGACCGGCCGCAAGTCCCTGTTCGTCAACGAGCACTTCACCCGCCGCATCGTCGAGCTCAGTCACGAGGAGAGCGACCACCTGCTCGCCTACCTGACGCGCTGGGCCTCGAACACGCGCTTCACGGTCCGCTACCGCTGGAACCAGGGCACCCTCGCCATGTGGGACAACCGCTGCACGCAGCACTTCGTGCTCAACGACTTCAACGAAGAGCGCATCATCCAGCGCGTCACCGTGATGGGCGATGAGGTCGAAGGGGCGAGCGAGCCCCGTTGGGAGCCCTACGCGCGTGCTCGCCACGCCGGCGCCACCAGCCGCTACGACCGCCAGCTCAACAAGTACCTGAAGCGCAAGGTCCAGTCGCTCGAGTCGAACGCCAAGAAGGAAGTTGCGCTGGAGATGTAGCAGCATGGGCGTCTACCGAAGCCAACCCCTGCTCCGCTCGGCCCTGGTCCTCCTTCTCGTGGGAAGCACAGCTCGGGCAAACGCTGGATGAGGCAGGACGAGAACTAGCGCGGGAGTCGCAACTGAGGCCCCGGGCTGACTCGACAAGAGGAGGTCAACGCTTGACAACGGTCGATCTGATCGCTCGACGCGACCAACTGCTGGGCGCCGGCGCACCCCTCTTCTACGAAGAACCCTTGACGATCGTCCGCGGCGAGGGCGTCTACCTCTTCGACGAGGCCGGCCGGCGCTACGTCGACATGTACAACAACGTGCCCTGCGTGGGGCACGCGCATCCGCGCGTCGTCGAGGCGATGGCCCGGCAGGCGGCGACGCTGAACGTCCATAGTCGCTACCTGCACCCGGGTGTCCTGGACTACGCGGAGAAGCTGCTCGACCGCCACCACGAGTCGTTGACGAGCGCCGTCTTCGCCTGCACGGGCACGGAGGCCAACGAGGTCGCTCTCTTGATGGCGCGCCTCGCCACCGGGAATCGAGGCATCCTCTGTACCGACTCGGCCTACCACGGCAACAGTGCAGCGGTCGGTCGTCTGACCTTTGCGCGAAACCTTCCGCCCGAGAGCGAGATTCGGAGTATCCCGTTTCCGCAGACCTACCGTCCGTTGCGCGAAGGTGTTTCCGGGAAGGAGCTGACGGACCTGTACCTCGACGAGATCCGGCGGGCGATCGAGGACTTCGCGAACAACGGCATCTCCCTGGCCGGCATGCTCGTATGCCCGATCCTCGCCAACGAGGGACTTCCGAACATCCCGGAGGACTTCATGCCGCGGGCCGTCGAATTCGTGCACGAGGCCGGGGGCCTCTTCATCGCGGACGAGGTCCAGGCGGGCTTCTGCCGGACAGGTCGCTGGTGGGGCTACGAAAGAAACGAGTTCGTGCCCGACATCGTGACGATGGGAAAGCCCATGGGCAATGGAATGCCCATCTCAGCCGTCGCCGCCTCCAGGGACCTCGTCGACGAGTTCCGCCGACGCTCGCGGTACTTCAACACCTTCGCCTCGAGCCCCCTCCAGGCCGCCGTCGGCTCGGCGGTGCTCGACGTCATCGAGTCGGAGGGCCTGCGGCGGAACGTGGTCGAAACGGGCGCCTATCTCCGTCGCGGGCTGGAGGCATTCCAGGAGACCTGCGAGCCGATGGCGGAAGTTCGCGGCCACGGTCTCTTCCTCGGCGTCGAATGGGTGAGCGATCGGGAAGCGAAGACGGCGGACGTGGACGGCGTCCTCGTCGTCGTGAACCGGTTGAAGAACAAGGGCTTCTTGACCAGCAATGCCGGTGCGTTGCGCAACGTGCTCAAGATCCGGCCTCCGCTCTGCTTCAGCCGTGAGCATGCCGACGGTTTCCTGGACGCGTTTGAGGAGACGCTTCGTGAACTCGGCCACCGCAACTGAGATCGAAGACGCGGAGTTCCACAGGGCAGCGACGGCGGCCTGGCGAGAGTGGGACGACTCTCCCGCGCGCATCGAGCTGGTCGCGCACCAGGAGAACGTCGTCTTTCGGGTCCATGCGGAGCCGGGCGGGAGCTTCGTCCTGCGCCTCCATCGGCCGGGTTACCACGACCTCGAGGAGCTCGTCTCCGAGCAGCGCTGGACGGCGGCCCTGAACGCTGCCGGAGTCGGCGCGCCGGTGCCGGTTCGCGCGCTGGACGGCCGGCGCTACGTGCAGGTACAGGTGGGAGCGACCGAGTCGCGTCTCGTGGGGGTCTCCGAGTGGGTGGAAGGGGAGGTCTTGTCGGATCTCGTCAACGCGGCGACCGGCGAGCGCCTGGCCGGGTACTTCGACGACCTGGGCCGCATCGCGGCGCGCATCCACAACCAGGCGGTCGGCTGGGAGCTGCCGCCCCGCTTTCGAAGGCACTCGTTCGACGTCGACGGTTTCCTCGGCGAATCGCCGTTCTGGGGCCGCTTCTGGGAAGCCTCGGGGCTCGAGGCCTCGGACCGTCGTCTGCTCTTGAAGGCCCGCGAACAACTGAGAGAGCTCTTCACGGACTACGGCCAGGATCCGCAGACGTACAGCCTGATCCACGGCGACCTCCACCCCGGCAACATCCTGAAGACCGAGAACGGCCTGCAGGCCATCGACTTCGACGACTCAGGGTTCGGATGGCACCTGTACGAGCTTGCCGTCGCGCTCTTCCACTACCAGTCGAATCCGCACTTCGGGATGATCCGGGAGGCCCTGGTCGCCGGGTATCGCTCGCAGCGGTCGTTGAGCGACGAGGCGCTGGACCTGCTGCCAGCCTTCCTGCTGATGCGCTCGCTGGCCATTCTCGGATGGATCGACGCGCGTCCGGAACTCGACCGCCGCGACGCGTTCGAGTACGTGCGCGGACTCGCCAGGCGCCAAGCGGCAGCTCTGCCGGGCTAGTTGTCGCTAGTTTGACAGTGCATGAAATGCGCCGCCAGGCCGCGCAGCGTTCTCGCGTCTGCTGCCGAGACTCCGAAAGCTGGCACATTGCCCTCCTGAGTGGTGCCTTGACAGCACAAGACTCAGACATCATGATGCCTAGGTGCGAACCACCGTAACGCTCGACGCCGACACGGAGACCCTGCTGCGAGAGGCGATGCGGCAACGAGGGCAGAGCTTCAAGCAGGCCCTGAACGACGCCGTCCGGAGAGGCCTCGCCGGAGTTGCAGGCGATCCGGAGCGTCCACCATTCGTCCAACGGACCTTTCCCATGGGCCTCACGGCCGGGTACGACCTCGGGAAGTTGTCCGCCCTCGAGGCTGAGCTGGACACAGAGGCGTTTCTTGGGGTGACCCGTCGCCTGATCGACGAAGGCTCCAGGACGAAGTGATCGTCCCCGACGCGAACCTCCTCTTGTACTCGGTTGATTCGGCTAGCCCGTTTCACGCGCCTGCGGCGAAGTGGTGGAATGCCTGCCTGAGCGGATCCGTTCCGGTCGGGCTCTGTCAGCCGGTCCTCTTCGCGTTCTTGCGGGTCAGCACGAACCGGCGTGCCTTCCGGGCGCCGCTCTCGCTCGAAACCGCGGGCGACTTGGTGGCCGAGTGGACCGCCCATCCGGTCACGCGGCTCCTGCTACCGGGCGAAGACCACGTGAGACATGTCGTGGAGTTGCTCACCGCCGCAGGATCGGCGGGCGGCGACCTCGTCACAGACGCCCAGATCGCGGCGCTCGCTCGCGCCCATCGAGGCGAAGTGCATACCGCGGACCACGACTTCCGGCGCTTCCAAGGAGTGCGCTGCCACTACCCACTCGCGGCCTGACCGAGGGCCGGGAGAGCGGCGCCACTTGCCTCCTGTACACTGACTCATTCCGAACTCTTCCACGGGGACGTAGCGATGACGAGTCGGCGCCTGGTTGGTTTTGCTCTCTGCCTGGTCTTTGCCGCGGCGGCGCACGGCGCCGCTGACGCCACGAGTCCGACCTTCTACGAACATGTCCTGCCCATCCTGCAGGAGAACTGCCAGGAGTGTCACCGGCCGTCGGGCGGCAAGATCTACCGTGGCGGCGTGCCGATGTCGCTGACCACGTACGAAGAGGCGCGCCCGTGGGCGCGCGCGATCGTCCGCATGACGGCCTCGAAGGAGATGCCGCCCTGGGACGCCTCCGGATCGCCGCCCCATCTCTGGCCGGAGGGCTACGGCTCGCTACTCGAGGTCGGCGCCACGCTGACCTTCGACCTCCACTACCACAAGGAGCCGGGGCCCGGCAGCGGCGGCTGGGATCAATCGTCGATCGCCCTCAAGTTCGCGACGAAGCCGGTCGAGCACCCATCCACTTCTTCCCGATCAGCAACTTCGAGTTCGAGATTCCCGCCCGTCACGACTACTGGCACGACATCGCCGAGCGCACCGTGGTGTTCGGAAGCGAGTCGACCGACGAGATGCTGATGGGCTTCATCTCCTTCGTGTACAACGACGAGGAGGCGACGAGGCCGGCGCCAGCCGGAAGAGCGACCGAGACCGCCGGCGGCGAGTAACCACCAGAGCCGCCAGTTCGCCCCACCCTGAGGAGGTAGCCGCGATGAGAGTTGGGTTCGCCCTCTGTCTGTGCCTTGCAGCAGGTCTCGCAGCCTGCACCGCGGGCGAGGACGCGCAGCCGCCGACCGATCCGCTCGCTCAGGTCGTCTTCCTGAACAGCGACAACTTCGACGCCGAGGTCTACCAGGCCGACGTCCCCGTCCTGGTGGACTTCACCGCGACCTGGTGCGTCCCCTGCAAGGTCGTCGACCCGATCGTCGAGAGCCTGGCGCCGGAGATGGCGGGACGGGCAAAGATCGGCAAGCTGGACATCGACGAGTCGCCGGACATCTACCGGGGGCTGGGGGTCAACGGCGTACCGCACATCCTCTTCTTCAAGGACGGCGAGGAGCAGGACCGCATCGTGGGCGTCCAGAGCCGCGAGACCTACGTCGAGTACCTCGAAGCGATGATCGCGGGGAAGTCGGCGTTCGACGCCTCGCTGGCTTTCCTCGACGACGACGCGTTCCGCCGCCACTTCGTGGTCTCAAGGCCCGTCGAGCACCTGGAGAAGGCGCTCCCGGACCGGCCGGATCTGCTCCTCGAACCGTTCGAGAACGGCCAGACGCCGCTGTCGCTGATCCTGCTGTCGCCCAGTGTGAAGCAGAACGCCCAGATCGACCTCGCGCTGACGCAGGCGCCGCCCATCTCCACGGCCGACCTCGTCGGCCTGGGCCGCTGCGAAGAACTGCAGGCCGCCCTGGCCGACGACCCCGAGGCGGCCAGCCGGCCGGACCCGGACGGCGCTGCCCCGCTATGGGTGGCGTTGATGCGCTCGCACCGGCTCGAAGCCGGCGGCTGCATTCGCACCCTGCTGGATGCCGGCGCCGACCCCTCGAGAGAACAGGAGGGTCGGTTCCACCTTGCCCGCCCCGTGGTCCTGCGGGAGGATGTCGAGCTACTGCGCGAGTTCCTCGACCGCGGCATGGATCCAGAGTCGACCAACGACGATGGCTACAACATGCTCCACTGGGCCGGTGTGTACGGCATGGTCGACGGCGCCCGCCTGCTCCTGGAACGCGGGATCGACACCAGCGCGAAAACACAGCAGGGCCAGACCGCGCTCGACATCGTCCGCGACCGGCGGCAGCGACGGATGAAAACCCTCGAAGAGGTCGAAGACGAGGACTACCGGACCCAACTGGCCGAGACGATCCAGGCCATCGACGAGATCATCACGTTGCTGGAGGGCTAGGCGTTCCATGAGCATTGCCGCCTCCGTCGACACCCGCGTCCCCACCTCCCAACCGCCCCTGGCCGACCCCGGCCTGCTGAGGGACCAGGCCTTCATCGACGGCCAGTGGGTCGACGCCAACTCGGGCGAGACCTTCGCCGTCGAGAACCCGGCCACGGGCGAAACCGTCGCCGACGTGGCCTGTTGCGGCGCGGCCGAAACCCGCCGCGCGATCGAGGCCGCCGCCCGGGCCTTCGAGCACTGGCGGCACACCACGGTCAAGGAGCGCGCCGCGCTGCTGCGGCGCTGGTTCGACCTGATGATGGAGAACCAGGAAGACCTGGCGCGGATTCTGACCGCGGAGCAGGGCAAGCCGCTGGCCGAAGCCCGCGGGGAGATCGCCTACGGCGCCAACTACGTCGAGTGGTTCTCGGAAGAGGCCAAGCGGGTGTACGGCGACACCATCCCCCAGCCCTCCAACGACAAGCGCATCGTCTGCATCAAGCAGCCCGTCGGCGTGGTGGCCTGCATCACCCCCTGGAACTTCCCCAACGCCATGCTCGCGCGGAAGATCGGTCCGGCCCTCGCCGCCGGCTGCACGGTGGTCTGCAAGCCCGCCAACGAGACGCCCCTGTCGGCCCATGCCCTTGCGGAGCTGGCGACGCGCGCGGGCATCCCGCCGGGAGTGATCAACATCCTCTGCGGCCAAACCGTCGAGATCGGCGGGGAACTGACCTCCAATCCCACGGTCCGCAAGCTCACCTTCACCGGCTCCACCGCGGTGGGCAAGCTGCTCATGGCCCAGTGCGCCGGCACGATGAAGCGCATGTCGATGGAGCTGGGCGGCAACGCGCCCTTCATCGTGTTCGACGACGCCGACCTGGACGCGGCCGTCGAGGGCGCGATGATCTGCAAGTTCCGCAACGCGGGCCAGACCTGCGTCTGCGCCAACCGCATCCTGGTCCAGGAAGGGGTCTACGACGCCTTCGCCGAGAAGTTCGCCGCGGCGGTGCGCGGAATCAAGATGGGCGACGGCGCCGAAGAAGGCGTGACCGTCGGCCCGCTGATCAGCACCGAGGCCGCGGAGAAGGTGACCAGCCGCGTCACCGACGCCGTCGACCGGGGCGCCACGATCGAGCTCGGCGGCGGGCGTTCAGACCTGGGCGAGCGCTTCGTGGAACCCACGATCCTCACCGGCGTCACCGACGACATGCGCGTCTTCCGCGAAGAGATCTTCGGCCCCGTCGCCCCGCTGATGAAGTTCAGCACCGAAGAGGAAGCCATCGCCATGGCCAACGACACCGAGTTCGGCCTGGCCAGCTACTTCTACTCCCGCGACATCGGCCGCATCTGGCGCGTCAGCGAGGCCCTCGAGTACGGGATCGTCGGGATCAACGAAGGCATCATCTCCAACGAAATGGCCCCCTTCGGCGGCGTCAAGGAATCCGGCCAGGGACGGGAGGGGTCGAAGTACGGGCTGGATGACTACCTGGAGATCAAGTACATGTGCATCGGGGGGATCGACGGGTAGGAACCTCCGTTTGTCGTCTGCTTCCCTCCTCGAACCGCCGACTAAAGAACGTCGCCCTTGATCTCCACGAATCGCGCAAGATTGCATCCCTTGTTCACTACCGTCCCATACGATTCCCTCAGGCCTGCCATGACTACGAGCTTGGCTGGTGACGTGCCGCATGCCCTGGTCTCGTCGGAGTACCTGATTCCGAATGAGTGAATCATGGCGACTTTCTCTCCTTCTCCAGCGTCTTCGTACATTCGGCGAAGGACCTTGCCTAGCCCACTAGCATCCACGGACGGTCACCTCAACAGTCTCCTAGCTACGCGAGGCCTTGTTGGCCAAGGATGGCCCTCGCGCCAGCGGCATGCCCTGGGGACGTCAGCCTGAACCCCGCTTTACCGCGACCAACGACAAGACGTTCGGAGCGAAGCTCGCTCAGCCGTGCGCTGATGACAGAGCCCTTTTTTCCGGTCGACGCGCAGAGCTCCGCCGGGATCACTGGGTCGGGGTGCTTACTGTGAAGCAGGATGAGGATCTCGGACCGCAACGAGACCTTGGCGTGCACCAACCGAACGCCATCGATTTCCTCGACCAGCGCCCCCACCGGCGCATTGACAAGCCTGATTAGCGCCCCAGCCTCCTCCATGGTGGTGCCCGAGGCGCAACGTATCAGCTCAGCCATGATCCAAGCCGCCCCACGATATGTGAACTCCAAGTCGATGCTGTTCGGGTCCACCTGACCCTTGTGAGCGATGTTCCGCTTGTTCCGCATCGTGTAGATCGCTCGCGCAACGCGACCGCCACACAGGCGCAGACCGTCTGGCAGGCCTGTGTCGCCTTCGACCTGCGTGTTCAGGTAGTGGTCAACATTCAGTGCCGTATCGTACTTGCCAGTCGATATTCTCTGCAGACATTGAACGAATGACTCCACGAACTTACCGGCTGAGACCCTCTCCAAGGTGGCAGTAGCGACGTCCTGGCGCAACTTCACGAAGTCAGCCGCGAGTTCTTGCGCCAACTTCTTCCCGACGAGCGACTTGATCGCCCGAGTGAGCCTAGCCTGGTCCATCGATCATCTCTTCTACCGCTTCGATCCCAGCCTTTGTGACTTTGTACGTCTTCCGTGCCTGCTTGCTCGTACCGCTCTTCTTCAGCTGAATCACGAAAGCCGGATTCCGGTCCTTCAAGCCGGTGATCGCCTGAGTGATGTTGGGGATTCCGTAGCCGAGGTCTTTGAGCGCCTTGTTGGCCGACAGGCTCTCGAAGCTGTCGGCCCCCTCGCATACCTGGACCCAGTAGCCAGCGACTAACGCCTTGACCGGGTGTTTGTCGGGCTTCCCTGCGGCATCAAACAACTCCGCCAGCGTCTCGAAGCTCTTCCGGTCGGCAAGCTCCGGCAGGTGCTCGTTCACTTGATCCTCCTCGACTGGCGCCGCGCTCGCTCGGCCAGAAGCCCCAGGTGAGATCTCAAGGCGAGCGACGACGTAGCTCACCACACGTTCACGAGAGTCGGGTTCGAGTGGCTTCAGCGCGCCGAAGACCGTGTGGATCGCGGCCAACTCCGGATCGAGCGCAGTTTCTTCTATGCTCATCTATGTCTCCTTGCCGTTTAGCGAGTCCGTCTCCCACGTTCAGTTCTTCCCTAAACGCTAGACCTGAAAGTCTAGCACATGGACATCGGCATTCTCGTCGCCAAGTGCATCGCCAGTCCCGTCAGCGCGAAGCGGTTTGTACGCAGGCCGTTATCCGTGTCAGTCTTGGAGAAGTGGCGCGTCGTCAGATGCATCTCACTTGCCGGGCCTAGTGCGCCTCGCGTGAGCAGCCGTTGGGAAACCGGCCGTAAGGAGCAATCGAACGATTCAACACCCTCGGCCGACACAGGCGGCGCCAGCGCTGACCATCAGGCCGCTTCGCGCGAACCCCCCGCAAGCTCCGCAAGATCACGCACGTCCCGCACGTTCTCCAGGCGCAGCGAAACCTCCCGCAACCGATCACTCGCCTCCGTCCCCAGCATCGGCGCCGTCAGCCCGGTCATCTTCGCCGCCAACTTGGCCCCCTGCGCTTCGAGATCCGTGGCCGGAATCCCCGTGTCATGGAACTCCTCAAGGCTGTGGCCGTTCGCCAACAACTGGACCCGGGCCTGCGTGTGGCCAAGGCCGCGGTCGGTCCGGACCTCGATCTTGTCGATCATGCGCCCGACATCCGGGTTGTCGAGCGTCTCGTCGACGAAGGTCCCGGTATCGGTCGTGTCGATCCCGAGCATCGCCAACGATGTCGTGGCGACGAGGCTGAACTTCGCTTCGAGGCCGGTTGTCGGTTCGGGGATGCCGCAGACGTCGAGCAGCCCCGGATGCACGGTGACGATCGCCCTCTCGACATCGCCGGGCGAGATCCCCTCGGCCGCCAACTGAGGTCGCAGACGCCCCACGGACTCGATGGCCGCGTGGGTCAGGTAGCAGGCGGCGTGGTACTTGAACAGCGTGTCCTCGATCAGGAAGCGGTCGTCCTGCTCCTCCAGCCGCTGCCACTTGACCGCTTCGTGGCCGGCGGCCGCCGCGTCGGCGTAGCCCTGCCGGCCGTCGACCGCCTCGGGGTTCGAGGTGAAGCCCCGCATCGCCAGCCGCGCCGAGAGCAGGCCGCGTTCGGCGGCGTGTCCGGCGTGGAACGGCTTGGTCATCGTGCCGAAGTTCGCCTTGAGACCGCTGGCCTGGGAAGCCGCGAGGCCGAGGGCGTGGCCGAACTGCTCGTTGCCGGCGCCCAGCAGGTGGCAGGAGGCGGCCGCGGCGCCGTGGACCCCGATCGTCGAGGTCGAGTGCCAGCCCTTGACGTACGGGGCTGGTCCTACGAGCGCGCCGATCCGCGACTCCACTTCGACGCCGACGATGAAGGCGACAAGCAGCCGCTCGCCGTTGGTCCCCATCTCCTGGGCCTGGGCCAGGACGGCCGGGAACACGGGCACCGTGGGATGACCGCCCATCATGCTGTGGGTGTCGTCGAAGTCGAGCGCATGGCCGGCGGCGCCGTTGAGCAGCGCCGCGACGCCCGGCGCGCAGTGGAGGTCCGTGCCCACGATGGAGCACGGACCGGCCTGGGCGCCCAGTTCCGCGCGCAGGATCTCCGACAGCGGTTCGCGGCTGCCGACCAGAGCGCAGCCGAACCAATCGAGCACGCACTGGCCCGCCACGGTGCGAGCGGACTGCGGAATGTCCTCGAGGCCCAAGGTGCCGAAGCGGTTCCAGAGGTGGTTGGCGAGTCTCATGATGGCTAGCTCCTCCTCGACGGTTTCCCCAGCAGCGCGTCGGACACGATCTTCAGCATGATCTCCGACGTCCCCTCGAAGATCTTGGTCAGCCTCGCATCGCGCCAGTAGCGCTCAACCGGGTAGTCCGTGGTGTAGCCGGCGCCGGCCAGGACCTGCAGGGCGTCGGAGGCCACCCGCTCCGACATCTCGGCGGCGAAGTACTTGACCATCGCCGCTTCCTTGGCGCACGACACCCCGGTGTCGATCTTGGCGCAGACCGAGTAGTTCAACTGGCGTGCCGCCTCCACCTGGGTCGCCATGTTGGCGATCTTGAAGCGAATCGCCTGGAAGTCGGCGATCGGACGCCGGAACTGAATGCGCTCCTTGGAGTACGCGATCGCCTGCTCGAGCGCGCCCTGGGCGAGACCGATCGAGCGGGCCGCAGTGTGAGCCCGGGCGGACTCGAGGCCGCGCGCCATGCCGTAGAACGCCTGGCCCTGGGACTCCTTCTGACGTTTCGTGATCGGCACCCGAACGTTGTCGAAGTGGAGCTCCCAGGTCTTCCACCCGTGATAGCCGATCTTCGGGATCGGCGAGCCGGTGACGCCCTCCGGCAGCTCGCCCGGCGGCTTCTCGATCCCGATTCCGGTCAGGGCCGCGTGGCGCTTCGCCGGATCGCCCTCCGTCCGCGCGATGACCTGGATGAAGTTCGCCCCGTCGGCGAAGGTGCACCAGTACTTGTTGCCGGTGATCACCCAGTGGTCGTCCTCGACCCGGGCCCGGCAGGTGATTGACGAGATGTCCGACCCGACCTCCGGCTCCGACATGGCGAGCGCGCCCAGGTACTTGCCCTGGGCCATGAGTTCGATCCGCTTCCTTCGCTCCTCGCCCTCGAACGGAATCGACCGGTAGAACCCGTTGCCGCGGGCAATGATGCTCGCCACGCTCATCCAGCCCCGCGCCAGCTCCTCGGCCACCAGGCAGTACTCGAACGCGCCCAGCCCGGCGCCCCCGTACTCCTCCGGGATCACGATGCCGAAGAACCCCAGCTCGCCCATCTGGTCGATCAGCGACTGAGGGATCGTCCCTTTCTTCGGGTCGAGCTCGTTGGCCGCCGGCAGGACCTCCTTGTCCGTGAACTCGCGCGCGATTCGCCTCAGCATCTCGCGCTCCGGGGTCATGTAGCCGACGGCGGCCGGTGCAGTGTCGTTCATGGCGTGCTCAACTGACTACCAGCACTTCGGCGCCTCCTACTAGCGTCGCGAACCGCGAAGCCCACGGAGCGGAGCCAATGGCAAGCCTGAGTGTACGTCGCCTAGACAGTGAGGTCGTCCGTCGCCTGAAGATTCGGGCGGAGCGGGAGTCCCTGTCTCTGGAAGAAACCGTGCGGCGCATCCTCCAGAGCGCGGTAGTGGACGAGGAACCGGTCGGCGCGATGATCCGCCGGATCGTCGGCGACGACGGCTTCGATGTCGACCTGCCGGCGCGTGAAGTGGACGACCCGATCGGTTTCACATGGCCCGCCTCCGGCGAGACCGACTCAGAGTCCTGAGACTCCGACGGCGCAGAACTGGAGACGGCAACATGACGATGATCAACGCTCCCCATCCCGGCCGCAGCATCCGTGAGAACTGCCTCGAACCGCTCGGTCTGAACGTGACCGATGCGGCGAAGGTGCTGGGCGTTGCCCGTCACACGCTGTCGCGCGTCTTGAACGGCCACGCGGCGATCTCGCCGGGGATGGCCATTCGGCTGGAGAAGGCCGGCTGGTCCAATGCCGAGTTCTGGCTGCGCCGGCAGGGGACCACGATCTAACGCATGCGCCCAAGCGCGAGAACCGAAGCCACGTCGCTCGGTACCAACCGCAGCCGACCGCCTGATTCAGAGTCGCAGGTCGAGGACAGCCAAGAGCGGTTCTCGCGGTTCGGTTCCATCCTCCTCGCACGACGCCAAGTACTCGTCGACCGAGCGCTTGAACTCGCGTCGGATGCCGTCCAGATCGGTCGCCTCGAACGTCGCGATGGGATAGGGACCGCAGTTGACGACCCAGCCGTGTAGGCGACCTACCGAATCGTCGTACTCGACGGCGGCGATGTAGCCCTTGTGCTTCATACGGCAGCCTCTGTCGAGCACCCCTGTCCGGCACCGTCAAGGTACTTGCGCGCGAGCGCCTTGTACCGGACATCGTCTTGTCGTGCCTCTTTGAACTTGCCCCTCCACCGGGACGCGAACGAGGGATCGCCTTCCCGCACCACCTCTCTGAGCGATGTCTCTACAAGGGAAGACAGCGAGACGCCGCGAGCCTGAGCGCAGTGCCTGGCTCGGCGAATCAGTTCGTCGTCCACCCTGATCGTCAGCTTCCTCTTCATCCTCCGGCTTCCCTACCCGCAATACGCACACGGCATGGGCTATGTTTGGCCCCGCGAGGAGGAGACCATGTCAAAGCCGAAACCGCACAAGCCGACAGAGCCCAAGCCGCGACCCGAGACGCTGGCTCTGCTCAAGATACTCGCACTGGGCGACCGTCAGATCGAAGCCGGTCAGGTCCAGCCGGCGGCCGATGTGATCGCACGGCTCCGGAAGCGACACCAGACCGACTGAGGACAGCGCCGGCACGCTTGCAGGGAACCAGCCGTTCGAGTGGACGCCGGCCTAGCCGCCGGCGACGTTGGTGCGACGACCGGACGTACAGGGCAATGGCGGGAGTGACCGGCGCATGACGATCCGCTACATTCCGACCCGTCAACCATGAATCACAGCCAGATCGTCAGCTTCCTCTGGGGCGTCGCGGACCTGATTCGCGACACCTTCAAGCGCGGCAAGTACCAGGACGTGATCCTGCCGCTCACCGTGCTGCGCCGGCTCGACTACGTCCTGGCGCCCACGAAGGCGGAGGTGCTGGCGACCCAGGCCCGGTACAGGGACGAACTCGGGAATCTGGACGGGCTGCTAAGCCGCGCCTCCGGTTTCGCGTTCTACAACACGTCCCGGTACGACTTCGGGAAGCTCCTCGCCGACGCGCCCGACATTGCCAAGAACCTGCGCGCCTACATCGCCGGCTTCAGCCCCAACATGCGCGAAGTGCTGGAGAAGTTCGACTTCGACAACACGATCTCCAAGCTCGACGAGTCGGGGCTGCTGTTCCAGGTCATGCAGCGGTTCGGCGACCCCAGGGTCAATCTCCACCCCGACGAGATCGACAACTTCACGATGGGCACGATCTTCGAGGAGCTCATCCGCAAGTTCAACGAGGCGCTGAACGAGAACCCCGGCGAGCACTTCACGCCTCGCGACGTGGTCCATCTCATGGTCGACCTGATGCTGGCGGGCGACGAGGAAGAGCTGCGGACGAAGGGCGTTGCGCGCAGCATCTACGACCCTTGCTGCGGCTCGGGCGGCATGCTCACGATCGCCAAGGAGCACACGACCCTCGGCGAGATACGAGACGGCAAGCGCCTGGGCGACCCGGTCAACCCGGACGCTCACACCCACCTGTTCGGCCAGGAGGTGAACCCCGAGACCTTCGCCCTCTGCAAGTCGGACCTCTTCATGAAGTCGGAAGACGGCGGCGACGCGCAGAACATCCTGTTCGGCAGCACGCTCTCGAACGACCGACACGCCGGAACCGGATTCGACTACATGATCGCCAATCCGCCCTACGGCAAGGACTGGAAGCGCGACCAGGACGCGGTGCGGACCGAGCACGACCGGGGCGCCGCGGGCCGCTTTGCTCCAGGCCTGCCACGGATCAGTGACGGGCAACTCCTGTTCCTGCTCCACATGCTGGCGCACGCGAAGGCGCCGGACCAGGGCGGATCGCGGATCGCGATCATCATGAACGGCTCGCCCCTCTTCACCGGCGACGCCGGCAGCGGCGAGAGCGAGATCCGGCGCTTCATCCTGGAGAACGACCTGCTCGAGGCGCTCATCGCGCTCCCCGAGCAGCTCTTCTACAACACAGGCATCGCCACGTACGTCTGGGTGCTCACGAACCGGAAGCGCCCCGAGCGGCGCGGCAAGGTCCAACTGATCGACGCCACTTCGTTCTGGGTTCTGCTCCGCAAGAGCCTCGGCGCCAAGCGCCGCGAGATCCCGTTCGAGCGGAAGGAAGACATCCTGGGGCTGCTCCGGGAGTACGAGGACGGCGCCACCCGCAAGGTCGTCGAGGACGGCGAGGACCGCGAGGTCGTCGTCAGCCGCATCTACCCGACCACACACTTCGGCTTCCGCAAGATCACCGTCGAACGGCCCCTCCGGCTCGACTTCCAGGCCAGCACCGAGCGGATCGCTCTGCTGGACAACCAGCGCGCCTTCGCCAACCTGGCGGTTTCCCGCAAGCGGGACCCCGAAGCCAAGGCGAAGGACGAGCAAGCGGGAAGAGAGAAGCAGTCAGCGATTCGCGCTCTGCTGGAGACGCTGCCCGATCGGCTGTTCCTGGATGGGGCGCTCTTTGAGGCCGAATTCGACCGGACCGTACAAGCAGCCGATCTCAAACTCACCGCGCCCATCAAGAAAGCCGTGCTCTCCGCCCTTTCCCAGCGCAACGAAGAGGCGGAGATTTTCCGGGATCAGAAGGGCGGCCCCGAGCCTGACCCGGAACTCCGAGACACGGAGAACGTGCCCCTCTCGGAAAGCGTCGAGTCGTTCTTCGAGCGCGAGGTCAAGCCCCACGTTCCCGACGCCTGGATCGACACGAACCGCCAGGATGACAAGGACGGGAAGGTCGGCCTGGTGGGCTACGAGATCAACTTCAACCGGTACTTCTACGAGTACCGTCCGCCGCGGCCGCTGGAGGAGATCGAGGCCGACATCCAGCGGGTGGAGAAGGACATCGTGGCGATGTTGGGCGAGATGGCGAGTTGATGGATCGTAATGTCGGCACACAGGAACATCTGCCGACAACTTGACACACTAGAGTGCGGCGGCCTAGGCTCTCGACATGGCCGGCGAGAACAGCAGGCATCTGTCCACGGCTGCCGGCGTTTCCGATCAGCGTTCCCGGCTGAGCGGCGCCGTCCGGCAGAGCCTCGGCGCCAGGGGCTTCTTCCGCCAGCGCGATGCAGCCCAACTGGGCGTCCACTCCCGCCAACTACGGCAACTCGTGGCTGCCGGGTCGGTCGAGAGAGTTGCCCGTGGTCTCTACCGGCTTGCCGACCTGGAACCCACCGAGCACTACACCCTGGCCGCCGTTTGCGCGCGGGTCCCGAACGCCATCGTCTGCCTGCTGTCCGCGCTGAGCGTCCACGGCCTTGGGACCCAGCTCCCATGGCAGGAGTGGATCGCCATTCCGCACAAGGCCAGAGCCCCTCAACTTGGCGAGCTACCGGTCAAGATCGTTCGCTTCTCGGGCGCCTCGCTCCACTACGGCGTCGTGGGGGCGACCTTCGAGGGGGTTCCGACGCGGATCACGAGCCCGGCCCGAACGGTCGTGGACTGCTTTCGCTTCCGCAGGCTGGTCGGGAAAGACGTGGCGCTGGAGGCACTTCGCGACGCCCTGGGCGACCGCAAGGCAACCGCCGACGAGATTTGGCGCGCGGCGGAGGTCTGCCGCGCGAAGTCGCTGGTCGGTCCGGTGCTGGAAGCTCTGTCGGCATGACCCCCGCGAAGGTGATCCGGAACTTCCCGGCGTCAGTTCATCAGCGACTCCTCAACCTCGCCCACCAGCAGGGAATCCGCTTCAATCTTCTGCTCCAGCGCTACGCGATGGAGCGCTTCCTGTACCGCCTCGCCACCTCCCGCGAGGTGGATCGATTCACCCTGAAGGGGGCGGCTCTCTTCCGGGTATGGACCGGACAGGAACTGCGACCCACCCGCGACATCGACTTTCTCGCATCCGCACCCGAAGACCATGCGGCCCTACGGACCTCCTTTGAAGCGATCTGCGCAGTGCCGTGCCCCCAGGACGGCGTTGCCTTTGACCCAGCGACGATCCGGATTCACGACATCCGTGGCGAGCAACCCCACGGGGGTGTGCGGGTGCGAATGGAGGGCAAGCTCGGCCAAGCGCGACTCCACCTCCAAGTGGACATCGGCTTCGGCGACGTCATCACGCCCGAGCGTCAAGAGCGGGACTATCCCACCCTTCTCGACCTTCCGGCCCCACGCCTATGGACCTACCCGCGGGAGACTCTCGTGGCCGAGAAGTTCGACGCGATGGTGAGCCGGGGCATGACGAACACTCGGGTAAAGGACCTATGGGACATCGCCTGCCTCGCGAGGCGTTTCGCGTTCGACGGTGAGACCTTGCGCACCGCGATCGAGGAGACCCTCCGGAGACGGCAAACCCCGCTCGCGGGCGAGAGGCCAATAGCGCTGATGCCCGGCTACTACCTGGATGGCACGCGCGCGCAACGGTGGCAGGTGCTACAGGGGCAGATTGGCGCATCGGCCGATGGGCCTGCCCTGCTGGTGGACGCGGGAGAAGAGCTGCTGCGCTTCTTGGGGCCGCTATGCGACAGCCTCATCGAGGACAGACCGTTCACGCGGGGCTGGCCTCCCGGCGGGCCGTGGGGGGTGGAGGTTCAGGCTCTGGCCCCGGGGCACAGTCGTGCCTGAAGTTCCTGATCAAACCGAGGAGATACGGCCGCAGCGCTTCAGGCCGTACTCTGAGCCCAAAGACTCGGGTGTGGAATGGCTCGGTCAAATCCCAGTTCACTGGAACCTCAAGAGGCTCAAGCATAGTGTGGCCCGCCTCGAATCAGGCGGAACACCTGAGTCCGACAATCTCAAGTACTGGACCGACGAAGAGCACGGCATCCCATGGGTGGCCATCTCAGACATGACACGTTCCTTCTTCGTGCGCGAGACTGCACGGCGAGTAACCGAAGAAGGTCGCCTGTCGAAGAGCCTCCGGATCTTGCCTGCAGGGACCCTTCTCTACTCGATGTACGCCTCTTTGGGAAAGGTTGCATTGCTTAAGACTGAGGCCGTTATCAACCAAGCGATCCTCGGCATCGCACCTCGCGCCAGCGAGGCTCTTCGCGACTACCTGCGGTGGTGGTTCGAGTTCATGCAGGCCCATGTCCGGATGTTGTCTTCCAGCAATACGCAGGACAACTTGAGTGCCGTACGGGTCCGAAACATGCCCGTTGTCCTACCGGCCTTTATCGATGAGCAACGCGACATCGCTGCTTTCCTCGACCGCGAGACGGCGAAGATCGACGCGCTGGTGGCAAAGAAAGAGCGGCTGATCGAGCTGCTTCAGGAGAAACGGACCGCCCTCATCACCCGCGCCGTCACCCGGGGCCTCGACCCCAACGTTCCCATGAAGGACTCCGGCGTCGAGTGGCTGGGCGAGGTGCCGGCGCACTGGGAGCAAGCCCGACTGTGGCGTTTGTGTTCTGCCATCAGCGGCGGTACGCCAACCAAGGACAACCCCGTCTACTGGAACGGGAAGATCCCTTGGGTGTCGCCAAAGGACATGAAGCGCAGGCTGATCTCGACCTCCCAAGACCTGATCACACAGCGGGCCGTTGAGGAGGCGGCTATCAGGCTTGTCGAACCAAGGGCTGTTCTCATAGTCGTGCGGGGCATGATCCTGGCACACAGTTTTCCGGTCGCGGTGACGACGGCGCCAGTGACCATCAATCAGGATATGAAAGCACTACGGCTGGTCGACGGCGTCGACACTTCCTACTTTGCGTGGACTCTGGACGGCTTGGCACGGGGCATCGTCGCCACGGTCGTAGAAGAGGCTGCACATGGAACCCGCGCAATCCGAATGGACCAGTGGCGGAATGTTGTTTGCCCCGTCCCACCGTACGCGGAGCAACGGGCCATCGCACACTTTCTAGACCGCACAACAGCAAGAACCGATGTCCTGGTGGCGAAAGTGCGCGATGCCATCGACCACCTCAAGGAACTCCGCACCGCCCTGATTTCCGCCGCCGT
This sequence comes from Candidatus Multivorans sp., assembly GCA_965222875.1. Taxonomy (GTDB): domain Bacteria; phylum Acidobacteriota; class Thermoanaerobaculia; order Multivoradales; family Multivoraceae; genus Multivorans. Next base: position 1,077,439 of record CBDCVC010000002.1, read on the forward strand.
CACCGGCAAGATCGACGTTCGGGAGGCAAGGCCGCGATGAGCTTCGATCCTCACTTCACCGTCACCAACAAGATCACCGCCGATCTCACGCGCATCGAGCGGGCGCGCGGGTTCCTGGAAGCCGCGAGACTTTCCGAGGACTGGATCCGCCAGATGGGTGCTGGTGCACTCGTTCTCGAAGCGCACCACACGACCCACATCGAAGGAACGAAGCTCTCGCTGCACGAATCCGAGCGGCTTCTGGCAGGCGAGTCCGTACCCGGGGTGGACCCCGAGGACGTACGCGAACTCCTGAACTACCGCGACGCGTTCGAGTTCGTCTCCGCCTGGCTCGGCAGCGGCGGACCAATCACCGAGGGATTGGTCCGGGAGATCCACAAGCGCCTCGTCGACGGGGTCCGCGGCGGGTCCGCCGCGCCTGGAGAGTACCGACGCCTTCAGAACTACGTGGTGAACTCGGCTACCGGAGCGGTGATCTACACGCCGCCACCGGCACACGACGTACCCATCCTGATGCGAGGACTGGTGGACTGGCTGAACCGAGAGAGCAACGCCCACCCGGTGCTGGCCAGCGGGATAGCCCAGTTCCAACTGGTCCACATCCATCCCTTCCTCGACGGCAACGGCCGGACCTCGCGCCTGCTCTCGACACTCTGCTTGTACAGAGCCGGGTACGACTTCAAGCGCCTCTTCTCCATCAGCGAGTACTACGACCGGGACCGGGCCGCCTTTTACCGGGCGATCCAGGAGGTGCGCGAGCAAGGGATGGATCTCACGGGGTGGTTCGAGTACTTCGCGGCGGGGCTGGCCGCCCAACTCGACGAGGTCAAGGCGCGTGGAGAGCGGACGATCCGCCAGGATGTCCTGGTGCGGGAGTACGCGTTGTCTGACCGGCAGGCGGCCGCGGTGGGCCACGTCATCGAGCATGGGCGCCTGACGATTCAGGACTTCACGGAACTTTGCCCCGAGACGAACCGCCGGACACTCCAGCGGGATCTGAAGGCGCTTGTGGATAAGGGCTTGCTCGTCGGAGGGGGAACCGCCCCGACGGATCCAGCGCGGCATTACCGGCCGGCACCCGGCCTGATGTGACCGGGCGAGCTGCGACAAGCTGTGACACCGAGCTGCGACAAGCTGCGACACCAGCTACGACAAGCTGTGACATCGAGCTGTGACACGGCACCGCGCCCAGACCGCGTCCTTCAAGCCCACCGCCCAACATGACCCCCGACATCTCCGAACGCGCCTTCGAAGACGCCATCGTCCGGGGGCTCCTCCGGCACGGCCCCGACGCCTACCCGGACGACGTCACCGAACTGCGCGAGTCCGCCGCGTCGTACGGCGACGAGCCGTTGCCGGGCGGCTACCACAAGCGCCGGCCCGAGGACTACGACCGCAACCTCTGCCTGATCCCGACCGACGTCCTCGACTTCCTTCTGGCCACACAGCCCAAGGAGTGGACGAAGCTCAAGCAGCACTACGGCGCCGACGTGAAGCCGCGTTTCCTGGGGCGGCTGTCACGCGAGATCACCCGGCGCGGCGCCCTCGACGTGCTGCGGAACGGCGTCAGAGACTCGGGCTGCAAGTTCCGGCTCGCGTACTTCCAACCGGCGAGCGGCCTCAACGAGGAACTCCAACGCCTGCACGCTGCCAACCTCTTCACCGTCGTACGCCAGCTCCGCTTCAGCGAGAAGACCGAAGAGAGCGTCGACCTCGGGCTCTTCCTGAACGGTATCCCCATCTTCACGGCCGAGCTCAAGAACCCGCTCACTGGGCAGACCGTCGACGACGCCATCCGGCAGTACAAGAACCGGGATCCGCGGGAACCGCTGTTCGGCTACGGGCGCTGCCTCGCCCACTTCGCCGTGGACTCCGAGCAGGTGTTCGTGACCACCCACCTCGCGAAACACAAGACCCGATTCCTGCCGTTCAACCAGGGGCGTTTCGGCGGAGCGGGAAACCCGGCCGTCCCGCTCACCCGCCAGGGCTACCCCACCGACTACCTGTGGGAGCGAATCTGGGCGCGCGACAGCATCCTCGACCTCCTTCGCCAGTTCATCCAGGAGGTCACAGAGGAAGACGTTTCCGGGCGCAGGACTGGCAAGCGCTTCCTGATCTTCCCGCGCTACCAGCAGCTCGACTGCGTGCGCCGGCTCGTCAGCCACGCGCGCAACCACGGCCCCGGCGAGCGCTACCTGATCCAGCATTCGGCCGGCAGCGGCAAGAGCTACACGATCGCCTGGCTCGCCCACCAACTCTCGGTGCTACATGACCTCGACGACCGGCGCGTCTTCGATTCGGTCGTCGTGGTGACCGACCGCCGAGTGCTCGACCGCCAGCTCCAGCAGACCGTCCGGCAGTTCGAGCAGACCCTCGGCGTAGTCGAGAACATCGACCACACCTCGCGCCAACTCCGCGAGGCCCTGGAAGCCGGCCGGACGATCATCGTCACCACGTTGCAGAAGTTCCCGGTCATCGCCGACGAGATCGGCCAGCTCCCCGGCAAGCGCTTCGCGGTGATCGCGGACGAAGCGCACTCCTCGCAGTCAGGGGAGAGCACCAAGAGCCTCAAGGCCGTCCTCGACGCGGAAAGCCTGGAGGAGGCCGAGCAGGCAGAGGCTGGCGCAGCGACTCCCGAGGAGGAGCTCGAAGACCGCGTCCACGAGGAGATCCGCCTCCGCGGGCCACTCCCGAACCTCTCGACGTTCGCCTTCACGGCCACGCCGAAGCCCAAGACCCTCGAACTCTTCGGCGAGAAGCAGCCGGACGGCAAGTTCAAGCCCTTCCACCTCTACAGCATGCGCCAGGCAATCGAGGAGGGGTTCATTCTCGACGTGCTCGGGAGCTACACCACCTACAATGCCTACTGGCGCCTGAAGAAGAAGATCGAGGACGACCCCCGGTACGACAAGTCGAAGGCAGAGCACCTGCTCAAGTCCTTCGTGGAACTCCATCCGCACGCCATTCGCGAGAAGATCGCCATCTGCGTGGAGCACTTCGCCGAGCTGGTCGCGACTGAGATCGCCGGCCGCGCCAAGGCGATGATCGTCACGCGCTCGCGCCTGCACGCGGTGCGCACCAGGCTCGCCCTGGATCGCTACCTGGAGGAGAAGGGCCACCCCTGGAAGGCGCTCGTCGCCTTCTCCGGATCGGTCAACGACGGGGGTGCGTCCTACACGGAGGCCGGCATGAACTCGGCCGGACAGGAACGGGTCATTGGCGAGCGGCAGACGGCCGCGGAGTTCGACAAGCCCGAGTACCGCATCCTGGTGGTCGCCAACAAGTTCCAGACCGGCTTCGACCAGCCGTTGCTCCACACGATGTACGTCGACAAGAAGCTCGGCGGCGTGAACGCCGTCCAGACGCTGTCTCGCCTGAACCGCACCCACCCCGCCAAGCACGGCACGATGGTTCTCGACTTCGCCAACGAGCCCGATGAGATCCAGAAGGCCTTCGAGCCGTACTACGAGACCACCCTCCTCTCTGAAGAGACCGACCCCAACCTCCTCTACGAATTGCAGGGCCGGCTTCTCGACTACGGCGTGTTCGGAGATGCCGACATCGAGACGTTCGCACCGGCGTACTTCGGTCCGAAGGCAACCCAGGACAGGATCTACGCCGCCCTCGAACCCGCCCGCCAGCGCTTCGCCGAGCTGGTCGACGAAGAGGGGCGAGACTTCCTCGGCCAACTCACCGACTACGCACGGCTCTACGCCTTCCTCTCCCAGGTCCTGACCTTCGCCGACACCGACCTCGAAAAGCTCTACCAGTTCGCCAGACACCTCCGTCGTCTGCTAGCCGTCGGCCGGGAGGCATTGCCGCTCGAGGTCCAGCAGAACATCGACATGGAGTCCTTCCGCATCCAGCCGACAAGCCGCGGTCGGATTGCGCTCGAACGGCAAGTCCGGCCACTCGAGCCCGCCGGGAGCAAGCCTGCAGGCGGCGCCGGCGGCGAGGAGTTGGAAGCCCTGTCCCGGATCATCGAGGGCCTGAACGAGCGCTTCGGCCTGAACCTCACCGACGAGCACCGCGTCACGCTCGAACGAATCCGATCCGCCCTCGACCAGGACGCAGGCCTCACCGCGAGCGCCCGTGTCAACACCCGCGAGAACGTCCGGCTGACCTTCGACCCCAAGGTCGAAGACAAGATCCAGGAGATCGTCGAGACCAACTTCGACCTCTACAAGCGCATCACCGACGACCCCGACTTCGGCCGGGCGCTCAAGGACCTCCTCTTCGAGGACTACATCAGGCGACACCGGCGAGCCGAAGAACTGCTCAAGCTCCAGGAATCCAAGACGCTCGAGTTCAAGTCGAGCCTCCGCTGGAGCCTGAAGGAGGACCGCAAGGACGACCGGCACGTGACCCACGCTGCCCTAAAAACCATCGCCGCCTTCCTCAACACCGACGGCGGCGACCTCCTGATCGGCGTCGATGACGACCGCAAGGTGCTCGGGATCGACCACGATCGCCTGGAGAGCGACGACAAGTTCATGCGGCACTTGGCGCAGGTTGTGCGGAACGGCCTGGGCGATCGCGCGGGGACGTGCATCGATCCCGAGACACAGATCGTGGAGGGCAAGACCGTCTGCTTGGTGAGCTGCCAGCGGAGTCCCGAGCCGGTCTACCTACGCTGGAAGGGGCTGGAGAAGGCCGAAGAGGGCGATCTCTACGTCCGGAGCGGGCCGGGCACGGTGCGGCTTGGCGAAAGGGACGCCGAGACGTATGTCGCTACTCGCTTCCGCCCGAAGTAGCCGCTTCCGGAAACGCGCCGGGGTGAGCTTGCCCCGGTTTCGTGGACGCTTCCCAGAGAAAACTCGGTCCTTGCTAAGCCGGAGGGACGATGACCCATTTCGAGTGCTTTCGCAAACCACCTCCGGCGGCTCCTCGTCTTCGGGCCGCAGACCAAGGCGTGGGCAGTCTCGTCAGGAAGCGGATCGAGTCCGCCAGCAGGTGGAAGTGCCGGCCTACCGCAACATCCCCAAGCAGGTGACGCCACTGGCGGCCGTCGGAACCCGCCGTGTGCTGAAGCACCAGCGGAATGCCGTCCAGGTTCCCCGCCGACAGGTAGACACACCAGGGACATCGCCGTGTGCCCTCATGTCGACGCGCGTTTCGCTCCTGTACACTGGCTCGATCCAGTGGCGCCCTCCATGAACATGGCCAAGACCCTGCTCCTCTCCTGCTGCGCGGCGCCGCTGCTCGTCGCCGCTGTCGCGACTGCCGCCGACACCGACTGGCCTAGCTTCGGCAACGACGCCGGCAATTCGAAGTACTCGCCGCTGGCCCAGATAGACGCCGACAACTTCGATCGTGTGCGGGTGGTCTGGACCTGGGAGTCGGTCGACACCCGGATTCCGAACCTGCCTGACTCGATCAGGCCGCGGTCTTTCAAGGCCATTCCGGTGGTCATCGACGGCCGTATGTACGTGAGCACCTCCCTCGGCCAGGTGGCGGCGATCGACGCCGCCTCGGGCAAGCCGCTGTGGAGCTACGACCCCCAGAGCTGGGAGGCGGGGCGGCCGGCGAATATGGGGTTCCATCACCGCGGAGTGGCGATCTGGCGTAAGGGAGAGAAGCAACGAGTCATGATGGCCACCCACGACCGGCGCCTGCTCTCGCTCGACGCCACAACCGGCAGGCCCGATCCCGCCTTCGGGAATCGGGGCGCACTGGGGATGACCAAGGATCTGGGCCGCAAGGTCCTCGAGTCGCGAACCACACACAGCTCGCCGCCGGCGATCTGTCGCGACACCGTGATCGTGGGCTCGATCGTGGCCGATATAGCCACACATCAAGAGGCGCCGCCGGGCTTCGTGCGCGCCTATGATGCCGAGAGCGGCGCCCTGGCGTGGGTCTTTCACACCATCCCCCAGCAGGGAGAGGAGGGCACAGAGACCTGGGAGAACGAGGCGTGGCGCTACAGCGGCAATACCAATGTGTGGTCGATGATCACCGTCGACGAAGAGCTCGGCTTCGCCTATCTGCCGGTCGGCACACCGACGAGTGACCTCTACGGTGGTCACCGCCTTGGCGACAACCTCTACGCCGAGAGCCTGGTGGCGGTCGACTGCGAGACCGGCAAGAAGCGCTGGCACTTCCAGATCGTGCACCACGGCCTCTGGGACTACGACCTGCCACCGCCGCCGAACAGGATCGATCTGATGGTGGATGGCAAGCTCCGGAAGGTGGTGGCGCAAGCCGGCAAGCAGGCCTTCCTCTTCGTCCTCGATGCGGTGACGGGAGAGCCGCTGTGGCCGATCGAAGAGCGTCCCGTGCCTCCGAGCCAGGTGCCTGGAGAGCGCGCCTCGCCGACCCAGCCTTTCCCCACCAAGCCCGCCGCCTACGATCGCCAGGGCATCAGCGTAGACGACCTGATCGACTTCACCCCCCAGCTTCGGGAAGAAGCCCTCGAGATCGCGAGGGCGTACGAGCTGGCGCCTCTCTACACGCCGCCTCGGGTCGCGGGCGAGGGTAAGCCGGTGATCCAGCAGCCCGGTCCGGGTGGAGGCACCAACTGGACCGGCACCGCGGTGGACCCCGAAAGCGGCATGATCTACGTGCCTTCCTACGCCACCCCGAGATCCGTTTCGCTCACCCCGCCCGACCCCAATCGATCGGATCTGCGTTACGTACCCGCCGGCTGGTACGAGCACGTCGAGGGTCCTCGAGGTCTGCCGCTGGTCAAGCCGCCATACGGACGCGTCACCGCGATCGATCTCGCTACCGGCGAGCACGTCTGGGTCGCGGCCCACGGTGAGGGGCCCCGCAACCACCCGGCGATCAAGCACCTGGGCCTGGATCGGCTGGGCTCCCCGAACCGGTGGGCAGCGCCGCTCGTGACCAGGACTCTGTTGTTCGTCACCCATCGTGCCGAGAGCACCACCGGCGCCGATCCCCCCACCACGGATCGACCGGCCGAGATCAGCGTGTACGACAAGAAGACCGGGGCCTACCTGGGCGGCATCGAGCTCCCCGCCTTGCCCAACTCGAACCTCATCACCTACGAAGTGGGGGGGCGCCAGTATCTCGCGGTAAGCGTCGGTGGCGGAAGAGAGGCTACCGAGACCGACACTCCTGCCGGTGTGGTCGCACTCGCGCTCGCCGGAGAGGAGGCAGAGTAGTGATGGCACTTCGATTCAGAGACTGTGTGCTCGCCGTGGGACTGATCGCCGCGTTCGGCTGTCAATCTTCTGAGCCGCCACCGGAGACCTCGATTCCCCCACTGGCGCCAGCACCGCCGCCGAACATCGTCGTCATCGTCGGCGACGACCTGGGCTACGGCGACATCGGGGTGTACGGCTCGCAGATCCCAACGCCTCACATCGACCAGTTGGCACGCGACGGCGTGCGCCTGACCGACGGCCATGTGTCCGCAGCCGTCTGCAGTCCGATGCGTGCGGGTTTCCACACCGGGCGGCATCAGAATCGCTTCGGCTGGGAGTACAACCCCACCGACCACGACCTCGGACTTCCGTTGGATCAGAAAACGGTCGCCAACCACTTCCAGGACGCCGGCTATGTCACCGGCCTGATCGGCAAGTGGCACCTGGGCGTGGCCGAGCCGTACCATCCACTCCACCGCGGCTTCGACGAGTTCTACGGAATGCTGGGAGGCGCCTCCAGCTACATCGACTCCCGACTTCCAGGCACCCACGAGTGGCCCGCCGAGGGAGCCCCCACCACCCGCACCAGCGAGTCGCGTGTCATCCGCGACGGCTTCGAGGTGATCGAGGTCGAGGAGTATCTGACTGACGTCTTTGCCGAGAAGGCGGTCGACTTCATCGATCGCCACGCCGACGAGCGCTTCCTCCTGATGCTGACTCCCAACACTCCGCACACGCCGCTGCAGGCGACCGACGAGTACATGGAGCGGGTGCAGCACATCGAAGGCGATGGAGCGCGCGTCTACGCTGCGATGGTCGTCTCGCTCGACGACTACGTCGGCGACGTCGTCGCGGCTCTACGCAAGCACGACCTCGAGCGCGACACGCTGGTCGTCTTTCTCTCCGACAATGGGTGCATCAACTACATGACCGAGCCGATCTGCACCAACGCGCCGCTGGCGGGGAACAAGCGCTACCACCTGGAAGGCGGTCATCGTGTTCCCTTCATCCTCAAGTGGCCGGCGGGCCTTCCTCAGGGCGAGGTCTACCGCGAGCTTGCCAGCGCTCTCGATCTCTACGCCACTTTCACTGCCGCGAGCGGTCTCGAAGCGGATAGCCCGGACAGCGTCAATCTGCTTCCGCATCTACGCGGCGAGACCAGCGAGCCGCCGCACGAGTTCCTCTATTGGCGGGCGGCGCCGAATATCGCCATCCGCTGGGGCAAGTGGAAGATGTGGAGAGTGAACAACACCGACATGGAGATCCCTGACGGGCGACCGGGCCAGATGATCCCGCCGAGGGAATACCCACCCGACGACTCACCCATGGGTCAGACCACCGTTCTCTACGATCTGGAGGCTGACATCGGCGAAACCAACAACATCGCAGATCAGCACCCCGAGATCGTCGAGCGCCTGGAGAGCGAGCTGGCCGCCTGGGAGGCCGAACTCTCAGAGCCACTCTGGGTCAACCATCGAGGAACCCTGCACTCGCTTCACGGTCAGACGGTGCAGCTCTTCTTCTGAGGCCCCCGACTAGCAGCCCGTGGCAGAAGCGGCGTTGAGTGGTAGGCCGCAGGCGGTTTCTGAGCGGAGTCGAGAGTGGCGGACGGTGTTGGTCGGGCAGTCGTTGGCGCAACAGCCGAGCGTGTGCGCGGCAATGGCGCACAGAAGACGCCACGATCGCGCCAGGAGTCGGTAAAGCAGAAGGATTGGGTTCGATCCTGATTGCGCCAGGGCCGTCTGCATGGCTGCGAGCCCCTGCAGGGCACGCGGAGTTCCGACGCGAAACAGCGTTCGCATGACCAGACCGAGATTGCGGGCGCCGGCGTGAATCAGCATCCGTTTTCGGATGTTGACCTGACCACGCAGATGCACCCGGCGCATGGCGCCGGTCACCAGCAGGTGCGCAAAGTTGCGTTCGAGCGTTTCGCCTCTCTTGCGCAGCAGAGAGCGACCGCGCTTCGCCTTGATCCTGCGACGGTTGGCGTACGTGGGCGCCTGTGCCGCCCGGTCCTTCTTCCAGCTTCGGCGGCCGCGGCGGGGCTCGCTGACGTAGCTGCGCAGACCGCGCTTCCTCAGGTCCTTCATCGTCCTGTTCGAGTGATAACCCTTGTCGGCAACCACTTCCTCCGCCGCGGGCTCCACCTCGCCAAGCTGCTTCGCCGCCTCGTCCAGCGTCCTCGGCAGAGATGCCACATCACCGCCCTCCATGCTCTGCACGGTCACCGCCGTGAGCACGCCCGACCCCATGTCCACCGCCTGCTCCAGCTTGTGTGCCAGACGGGTACGGCCGTCCTTCATCTTCGTGATCCGCGCCTCCGGGTCACCAGGATGCACCCACTCGTCGTTCGACCCCTTCCCCGACCGCTTCCGGTCGAGTTTCGCGATAGCTGTGCGCGTCGGCGCTGCAACGCCCGACTCCTTCGCCAGCTCCTCCAGGTACTCCCGATAACCCGTACCGTCGTCGCGACGAACGATCGACCGCATCGCCGCGTTGGCTTCCAGCGTCGTCGAATCCACGCCCAGCGTCTTGCCGCTCAGCAAACCGTGGTCCCGCACCAGCCACAGCACCCAGGTAAACACCTCCTCATGCACCTCGAGGCTCAGACGGCGCCGCGTCCGCGACAAGCTCGAATGATCCGGTGGATTCCCGCCAAGACCGTAGCCCAGAAACCCCCGCAACGAGATCGAATCCGCGCACCGCCAGGCGATCCCCCGGTCCGAGTCGATGCCCTCCAGATACCCCACCATCAACATGCGGAAGTACACACCCGGAGCCACGCTCGGACGGCCCCGAGTCTCAGCGTAGAACTCACGGCACAACTCCTCGACGAAACCGTCGAATCCGTTCCCCTCAAGAAGGCGGTTCAACGCCTCGTAGAACGGACTGCCCGACGAACGGATCTCACTCGTTGCCACGAAGAGATCGTCTTGACGCCTTCGCGGACGCCTACCAAGTGCCATCAAGCGCCTCCTTACTGCCTCCGAACGACTCGCCCTAAACTACTCCCGCACCGGGACTTTTGCCACGGGCTTGCATGGAACTGGCCGCCAGAGCGGTGCCGGCCTTACGGCCGGCCCGTCGATCTGGCCACCTCCGGCGGCAGCGGGCCAGAAGGCCCGCGCACCCAGTGGGCGGCCAGTTCCATGCGCCGCAGCGCAGCGAACACGCTGCGAATACTGCTAGTGGCGTCGCCGCCGTTGGGGACGATGGAACGGGACGGCCATTACGGCGCGAAGCTCGAACGGCCGCTAATTCCCCACTTTTCGTTCTCTTTCGTCACCAGGTACAGGGTATTGAAGGTCGAGATCACTTCGCCGGCGGCGTTGTAGCGACTGAAGGTGAGCGCCACGTTGGCGGCGTTCTCGGCGACCTGGATGGCCTCGATCTCATCCCAGGCGCTGTGGTCCCAGCCGAAGCGCTCGGCGAAGGCGTCGAAGTCCATGTTGGCGACGAACTCTTCTTCGGTTTCGGTCACGACCACTTCGCCGCTCGCGAGGCGAAGGTGGGGGAAGTGGAGGGTCGATGCCCAGGCTTGCGGGTCGCGTGCGTTGAACGCCGTCATGTACTCCTCGACCTTGGCGATGGCGGCGTTCGATTCCTGGAGCTCCGCCTCGACCGGTGTACCGGCGTGGAAGCGAGCTTGGACGCCCCAGTGGCCGTCAACCTGGGTAGCGACGTAGGTGACGAGGTTGCGGTGTGTCTTGTTGCCCTCCGCATCGACCCGGGCCCAGCGACCGGCGATGTGCGCTTTGCTGTCGCCCTGGTGGATCGTCCGCAGCTCTTCGACCTCGGTTCGCTCCCAGCCGGTGGCGATGACTCTCGCGTAGTCGACGCCGGCGACGTAGTCGTCTTGGGTCTGCCAGATCCGATGCGGGCGCAGGTCGTCAAACTTCCAGCTCGACGGACGGGTGTGAGGGTAATTGAGCGAGCTCGCATAGGCGTCGGGATCGCGGGCGTTCCAGGTCTCCATGAACTTCTCGGTGGCGCGCAGACCCGGGGAGTCAGACGCCGCTGGGGCGGCTTGCACGGGCGGCTCGAGCGCCGGGGGCGCGTCTGATGCGCAGCCGGCGGCGGTCATTGCGATGGCGGTGAGGCAGAGGAATCTCTCCGTACGTTGAGTCTTGAGCTTCATTCGTCTCTCCCGAGAGCAGAGCGCGTTCCGTTTGGGTGGGGGCTAGTGTACGCTGCGATCTTCGCCCGTGGACCCAGATAGGCGTGCGCTCCCGGAGTCCCTTGGCGCGGGTCGACCTCTGCTCAGGGGGCGATCCAGAGCTCGCGAAGATCCATCTTGCCGTCCCAGCCCATAAGGCGGTCGAGGTTGCGGACCTTCTTTGGCGCTGCAGCGTAGTGGACCGAGTAGAGGAGCGGGGTGAACCAGGCCTCGCCGAGCACTATCCGGTTGATCTGGTCGTAGACCTCTTTGCGGGCTTCGATGTGGAAAGTGAACAACACGGACATAGAGATCCCTGCCGGGCCACCGGGCCAGGTCCTGCCGCGGGCGGCATACCCGCCCGACGACTCACCCATGGGTCAGACCACCGTTCTGTACGATCTGGAGGCCGACATCGGCGAAACCAGCAACGTCGCAGATCAGCACCCCGAGATCGTCGAGCGCCTGGAGAGCGAGCTCGCTGCCTGGGGAGGCTGGGCTCTCCGAACCACTGTGGGTCAACCATCGCGGAACCCTGCACTCGCTTCACGGTCAGACCGTGCAGCTCTTCTTCTGAGGCTCCGCGGCTTACCTTCCGGAGTTCCCCAGCGCGTCCGCCTCGAGCACGCGAGCGCCGCGCAGGATGTTCCCCATGGAGTAGTTCCCCTCGTGGCAGGCGTACTCGAAGACCCGGTCGGTCGTCGAACGCAACACGTACTCGCCGGTCCAGGGCGCTGTCCACGATGAGGGATCGTCCACCGTGAAGCGGTAGAGCACGTCGCCGTCTTCGAGCTTGGTAAAGCGCTCGACAACGTGCATCTCCGTGGAGCCACCACGGAGGAACGCCTCGGGATGGAAGTTCGTCGTGTCGACGACCAACGTGTCGTCCTCCCACCACCCGATCGAATCGCCGGTCCACTTCTTGATCTCTGACGGCAGATGCGCCACGGCGCGCCCCTCGGACTTCATCCGCACCACCCGCGCCTCGTGGACCATCTCGATCAGGATCATGACGTGGTCCTCGGTCTGGACGATGGTCTTGTAGTTGTTGTACCCGCTGGGGAGCGTCGGCGTGGCGCCGGTGAACCCCACGATGCAACGCTCCTGGGCCAGCAGCGACTCCGGTCCGTCGAAGGGTCCAGGCCCGTCGCTGTCGAGCCAGATTGCCGTGCCGTCGTTGTCGCCGCGCACGATCTTGGCTTCGATCGCGGCCCTACGCCTGGCCGCGCTCTCGGTCATCGGCGGAAAACGACCGTTCGGTGGATCGATCAGAATCGAAGTGCGAAACCTGCCGTCCACGGCGAAGGCCTCGGTGCCCCGGTCGAGCCAGAAGAAGTTGTAGCCGCCGACGTTGCCGGCACCGCCGTCCGATCCGTCGCCACCCTCGGGTGGCGCTTCGCGATCCGGGTCGCTGGCCTGGAATTCCTCCTCGATTCGCTCGGCCATGTTGCCCTCGAGCCGAGCGGCGTCCTCCTTGCCGAGATAGAGGTTGTCGCCGTAGCGTTCCGGGCGCTGGAGCGGGGTCACCGTCGCGGCGTTGTAGTTACCCGTGAGATCGGGACGGCCACTGGCGGTGCGCGGCACCCCGTCGCCGGCGGCGGCGATTCCGGCATTGAGGCCGAGCATGAGCGCGACGGTCGGCAGAGATCGGATGACTCTCTTCATACGTCCTTCCTCTCTTGTATCCTGATCAATCGAGACATCGCCCCACAAGCCTAACACCGGGCCCGACGTCTCGAGTATAGTCGTATAGTTCCAAGAGACTCTGTGTTTCGCTGGCCAGCTCGGTACGGGAGAGTCACCATGAAAGAGAACTTGACCCGCTCGGGTATCAACCTGTCACCCGTCTACGGGCCCTCCGATTCCAATGGCGACTACAGCAAGCGCTTCGGCAATCCGGGGGAGTACCCGTTTACCCGCGGAACCCGTGCCTACTCCGGGCGGGGCTGGATTCAGCGCGAGCTGTCGGGTGAGGGCGATCCAAAACGCTCGAATGAGCAGTTCAAATACCTGATGAATCTGGGCCAGACCGGTCTCGATGTGATCGGTGACAGTCCCACGATGTCGCTGATGGATCCCGATCACCCGCTCGCGCGATACACCGTTGGCACACAGGGCGTCTCGCTCTGTCGTCACGATGACTACCGCGAACTGCTCGACGATATCCCGCTCGACCAGATGTCGATCTCGAGTTCCGGGCCGTCGATGTTCACGGTGGCAAGCCTCTATCTGCTCGCGAAGGAACGTGGTGTCTCGCCAGGCGTGCTCCGCGGCTCCGTGATCGAGTGGCCGTTCTATTCCGAACACTGCTCCTATGCGTACAAGATGCCCTTCGATCTCCACCTGCGGATGTCCTGCGACGTCATCGAGTTCTGCAGCAAAGAGATGCCGAAGTTCCACGGCTATCTCGAAGACACTTACTTCTTCAGTGAAGCGGGCCTGAACGCGGTCGAGGAGGCCGCCCTCGGCTTTGTCGAGATTCGCCACATCGTGCGCACGCTTCTCGCACGCGGTCTCGACGTCGACAGCTTCGCCCCGCGCATCGCCATCCTCACGAATTGCTCGATGGACTTTTACGAGGAGATCGCGAAAATCCGTGCCATGCGTCGCATCTTCGCGCGCATGATGAAAGAAGAATTCGGCGCGAAGGACCCGCGCTCGCAGGCGGTCAACATCGCAGTGCATACCTCGGGACTTTCGCTGACGACCGAGCAGCCGGCCAACAACATCGTGCGTGGCGCGGTGCAGACCGTAGCACTCGGATTGGCCGGGGTCAGCGCGCTCGAGATCTCCACCTTTGATGAGGGCTACCGAACCCCCAGCAAGGAGGCGCATCTGGTCGGGCTGCGCACCCAGCAGGTGATTGACCTCGAGACGAACATCAATAGCGTGCAGGATCCGTTCGGTGGATCGTGGTTCATGGAGTCGCTCACCGATGAGGTTGAGGCCAGGATTCTGGACATGGTCAACGACATCGAGTCGCGCGGCGACCCGGCTGAGCTGGTCAGCAGTGGTTACTTCAAACAGTTCTTCCACGGTACGATGGGCCGCTACCACCGCCAGGTACACGACGGGGAGGTGGTGAAAGTCGGAATGAACGTGCACCAGATGCCCGCGGAGCAGGACACGCTGCTGCGCGATATCAGCGAGGAGAAGATCGAACCGCTGTTCGATCGAGTCAAGGAGATATCGGCTTACCGCGACAAGCGCGATCAGAGACCGTTGCTGGACTCGTTTCAGCGATTGCACGACGTCGTGCAGACCGACGAGAACATGCTTGAAGCGGTGCTCGAGTGCACGCTGGCCGAGGCAACCATGGGCGAGATCGCCGGCATTCTCCGTCAGGCCTGGGGCACACCCTATGACCCCTACGGTCATCTCGAGTCGCCCATCGGTTAGTACGCAATGAATCCGATTCGTGTGCTGGTTGGCGTGCTGGGTATGGACCAGCACGAACTGGGCGCAGTCGGCATCGCCAAGATGCTTCGCGACCAGGGTATGGAGGTGATCTATACCGGTTGCTTCAATACCCCGGAGACCATCGTGCAGACTGCCATTGAAGAAGACGTGGATGTCATCGGCATCAGCTCTCATTCCTGGGAGTATCTGTACTACACACCCGAACTACTCGAGCTGCTGAAACAGAACGACCTCGACGTGCCCGTGGTTCTCGGTGGTTCGGTCATTACCGAAGAGGACGCCGGGAAGATGCTCGACAAGGGTGTCGCAGCAGTATTCGGATCTGGTAGCGTAGTGACCGACATGATCGATACCGTCAGAAATCTGGCGGCCAGTGCCGCGACGTCCTGAGCCCACAGTCGACGAACTGGTCGCCGGCACGATTCGCGGCGACCTTCGTTCGGCGTCGCGGCTCATCCGGATTGTTGACGACGGCAGCGCCCTCGCGTGGGACGCGCTGAAGCGACTGTTCCCGCATTCCGGATCAGCGCTCGTCCTTGGTATCACCGGTCCTCCCGGCGCAGGCAAGAGCACCCTTGCTGATTGCCTGATTCAAAATGCGCGGCAGTCCGGAAAGACCGTGGGCGTGCTCGCTGTCGATCCCAGCAGCCCTGTTTCTGGCGGCGCGATTCTAGGCGATCGCATTCGCATGAATCGCTTTGCGCTGGATCAGGAAGTGTTCATCCGCTCGCTCGCCAGCCGGGGTCATTTTGGCGGGATCACACCCGCGACTCGTGGTGCCATACGCGTCATGGATGCGATGGGGAAAGACGTAGTTCTGGTCGAGACAGTCGGTGTCGGGCAAGACGAAGTCGACATCGCCCGCCTTGCGCACACGACGCTCGTAGTCACAGTTCCGGGGCTCGGCGACGAGATCCAGGCAATGAAGGCCGGCATCCTCGAAGTCGGCGACGTCTTTATCGTGAACAAGGCGGACCGCCCAGACGCTGACAAAACGGTCGCCTATCTCGAGAACGTCTTCCGTCGGGTCCCGGCAGGCCATTGGCGCCCCCCGGTGATCGAGGCCCAGGCGTTGCACAACAAGGGGATCGAGGACATCTGGCAGGCGATCGTTCAACATCAGGACCACCGCGAGGAGGCTGGCCCGGCACAGCGCGCGCGCGAGCACGCCAATTGCGAGGTTGAATTGAGGGCCTTTCTTCAACAAGGGATTCAGCGCGAACTGGAAAGACAACTCGACAACGAGCCCGAGATCCAGCAGTCGGTGCGGAGCATCCTCGATGGACAGGCTGACATCTATGCGGCCGCGGACGACATCCTCGGCAAACTCGGGCTGTTACCTTGATGCCGCCAACGCCGCCTCTTCTGCCCGCGCCCCGGCGAGGATCCCCTCCAGGCCGTAGTTGCCCTCGTGACAGGCGAACTCGAAGAGATCGTCGGGCGACTTCTTGAGCGGGATCATCACGGTCCACGGCTCCGTCCAGGTCTTTGGATCGTCGAGCGTGACCACGTACTCCAGGGTCTCGGGCCCCACCCGAGTCAGCCGTTCCACGAGCTGTAAGTTGCCGGTCGCTCCCCGATAGCCACCGGCGTCCGAGAAGTTGCGGGTCTCGATGACCAGAGTCTCGCCTTCCCAGTGACCCCTCGAGTCGCCGTGCCAAAGCCGGACGTCCTCCGGCAAGTGGGGCCTGCCGTCGATCGGGACGACGCGCGCGTCGTGGATCATCTCCATGAGCAAGACGACATGGTCCTCGCCCTGAAAGATCCGGGTGTAGCTGTTGTAGGCGGCACGGAGCCGAGGTACGCCGAAGGAGATGCAGCGCTCGGTGAGGCTGCGATCCTCCGGACCCGCTGCCGATTGATTCCTGGCCGCACGGAACGCGGCAGCACGCTTCTCGCCTTCGTCCGTCAGGGCGGGCAGGCGGCCGTTCGGAGGGTCGACGATCAGCGACGTGCGGTTGTCCCAGTCGAGCTCGGCGACCCAGAACTGGTTGTAGTTGCCGGTGGCGGCGTCCGTCGACGTGAACGACTCTGCCTCGTTCAGAGCGGCGTTGAAGACGCTGTCGCCAAACGCGGCATCGTCACTATCGAGAGCGAAGAGCGACTCCGCCCTCTGCTGGATCGCGGCCAGCTCGGCGTCGGTGAGGGTCTCCCGACCGGCTAAGGCCTCGGGCCGCTCGAGCGGTGTAGCGTTGTTGTTGGCCCAGACGCCCTGGAGATCAGGCTGACCGAAGACGTTGCGCGGCGCCTTCCAGCCGCTGTCGGCGGCCGCCCCGGCTGCGGCGACGGCCGGCACGACCCCAACGATTCCTACGAGAGCCAGGGCGAACGGCAGCCGGGTCAGCGGCGTGCCTGCGCTGCGGCAAGTCATCGCGATCTCCTTTCGCGGCCAGCTCCGGCCATGACGGTCTTTCTTCGCATCTCGCCAACCAGATCGAACTGATAATGACACACGTGCGCTTGTCGCGCCGACGGCCTTGGATGTCGCGACGACATCTACCTGGAGCATCCGACTTCCTAGTCGGCGATAACGCGCGCCAGAAAGCCGCGGATTACCTCGTAGGCCGCCCGCGTCTGCTCGGCGCTGAAACGGCCGTGGCCGCCTCCGGGGATGGTGTGCAGCTTGTTCGCGACTCCGGCTTCCTCGAGCTTTGCGTGCAGCCGGACGGCGTGGTCGTAAGGCACGTTCGGGTCGGCGTCGCCGTGAATGGTGAGAATCGGCGGCAGGTCGCCGCGCACCATGTTGAGCGGCGAGAGCTGTTTGCCGAGCTCGCTTCTATTCGGCAGGCTTCCCATCCATGCCACTGCGTAGGTCCTGGCGTTCTCCCCCTCGACCAGGTCCGGCACGTCGGTGATGCCGTACCAATTGACGATCGCCGCGACCGGCATCTCGTCCACCACCGTGGCTGCGGAGGTGGGGGAGCGCTGCGGACACCGATTGTCGAAGCCGTCGCCGGCAGTCAGCATGCCGGTGGTCAGAGATAGATGGCCTCCCGCCGAGTGACCGGTAACGACGAGCCGGTCGACGTCGAGGTCGTACTGCTCGGCGTTGTTGCGGATCCATCGCAGCGCGCAGCGGCAGTCCTCTACCGCACCGGGGGCGAGAGCGACGCGGCCAAGCCGGTACTCGACGTTGACCACGGCCCACCCCATGCTGAGATAGGGCATGAGACGCATGAGGTTGCTCTCCTTCGTGCCGCTGACCCAGCCACCGCCGTGGATGTACACCAACGTCGGGGTGAGCGACGGGTCTTCTCCCTGAAGCGGCAGGATCAGATCGAGCTTCGACTCGTAGCCGTCGGCAACCAGGTAGGTCTGGTTCGGGATCACTCGGAAGTAACTCTCGGCCTCCGCCGCCCAGTTGGCGGGAACGCTCGGCTGCGCCGTTGTACTTCCGGCCGCAAGAGCCAGGACAAGTAGTGCCAAAGAAACGCTTCGCATGGGTCCTCCCTTCGCTGCTGCGGTAGCGGTTCTCGATCGTGCTCTCTACGAGAATGCGTAGCCTACACCTCTCAGGATCAGCCTACGGCCGACCCAAGGCCGTGCCGAAGGGCTTTGTCGCCGCGGTTAGAATGGTGTCGACACGACACTACGGAGGAAGTGGGCCATGAGCCAGGGAGGGCGTTTCAACGCCATTGCGCTCGAACGTGTGGTATTCGGTCGCCCGGCCGCCGAGGTCGTACCCGGCGAGCTCGACCGGTTGGGCCGCTCGCGGGCCTGCCTGCTGGTGAGCGACAGCTTGCGGACGGGCACCTCCGAGATCTCCGATTTGGAGGAAGCGCTGGGAGGCGCGGCGGTGGGGACCTACTCCGGGATGCCGCCGCACACCCCCCGCGAGGCGGTGATCGAATGTGCGGCGCTTGCCCGCGAAAGCAGAGCCGACATCATCGTCACCTTAGGGGGAGGGTCGCTTACTGATGCCGGCAAGGTCGTTCAGCTCTGCCTGGAACATGACGTCACCGAGCCCGAGGGGCTCGAGCCATTCGTCACCCGTACGGCGGCGGACGGCCGCGTGGAGAGCCCCGCGATCCGGGCGCCGCGGGTGCGGCAGCTCACCTTGCCGACCACGCTCTCCGGGGGGGAGTTCGGATTCAGTGCAGGCTGCACCGACAGCGCGCGGCGGATAAAACAATCGTACCGGCACCCGTTGTTCGTGCCGCAGGTCGTGGTGCTCGACCCTGCGCTGACCTTGCACACGCCCGAGTGGTTGTGGCTCTCGACAGGTATTCGCGCGGTCGACCATGCGGTGGAGACGCTCTGCTCGCCGCGCGCGACCGCGCACTCCGACGGCCCCGCCCTGCATGCGCTGCGTCTGCTCGGCGCGGGCTTGCGGCGTTCCAAGGCGGAACCCGCGGACCTCGATGCCCGGCTGAATTGTCAGCTCGGAGTATGGGCTTCGATGGAGCACAACCAGGATGGCATCCCGATGGGCGCGAGCCACGGGATCGGTCATGTCCTCGGCGGCACCTGCGCGGTGCCTCACGGGCACACGTCGTGCGTCATGCTGCCCGCCGTCCTCGACTGGAACGCCGAGGCGAATCCCCGGGCGCAGGCCCGGGTCAGCGAAGCACTGGGGCACCCGGGCGAGCCCGCGTCGCAGGCGGTGGACGAACTTGTGCGAGAGCTCGGTCTGCCCCGGAGTTTGACCGAGGTTGGCGTCTCGAGGGAGCAGTTCGACGTGGTGGCGAGGAACGCGATGCACGATCGATGCATTCACACCAATCCTCGGGCGATCCACGGTCCCGAGGACGTTCTCGAGATTCTCGAACTTGCCGTTTGACGTCAACGATGCCCATCTTGATCGCTCAGATCAGTCACGCGACCAACTACGCCGGTTCTTGCAGCGCGCAAAGTTGCTATGAACCTGGACGATACAAGGTCGCCGGCGCCAACACTTTCCGATCTTCTCCTGTCACCGGACTTGGACCGAAGTCTATTTCGATGATTATGTAACGAACCAGATCAAGCCCCAGGTCAATCTCATCAGGAGGTCGGCTCGGGCGGTACAGGTGCAACGTCATCGCGGTACACGTCTCCGTCTTGACTCCTTGCGCACCTGAGACCATTTCGACATGGAACATATCTCCGAACTGATGTTCAAGGTAATACTCAAGGGGGATGAATCCCTGGGGCACTTCTACAAAGGCAAGACTGTACCCGGTATCCATCCCGATAAGGTGACACATCCCCATTGAGTCTGCATTGCCTTGAAACAGTTGCCGCAAGACACCAAGGTAAAGTGGCAGTTTATCAGGACTGTACTGACGTGCCCCCTGCTGTTCGAACCAGAAAACCGGCTGGGTGATTCGTTGGGGGATGAGCGCACTACTCAACACATCTTCGGCCATGCCATGTGGCAGAAAGGTAAGCCCGTTCATCAGGCAGGCCATGACCTGTGCGAGTACCGCGCGGTCCGTTGCATCGTGTTGCAGATCCAAGGCCTCACACAAGGCACTTCGAACCCGCTCGTCGACGGCTACTCCCTGGCGTGATAGATCACGAAACACCTGATGCATGTGGTCTTGAGCATCCAGGGCCAAGTAGTGAATGACACCAGGACCCTGTACCATATGTTGTCTTTTTATGCCAAGTGCTCCGATGCCTACACCACACCCTGTTTCGATAATGGCGGTACCAGGCGGCGCCGTCAACACCCTTTCGAAGTCAGGACCGAGATTCCGGCGGTAGAGGCTCGCCGGGCGGATGACCATGCACTGAGCACGGTATTGCCGATAGTCTGCTGCGGAACCAACATTGTCGTTCCCATAGGTGTTGGTGCTTTGGGGGTTTTCGTCGAGGACTCTGAAGAGCACGCCTGCTTCTGATTCTTGTGGTGGATACCAGGTTGCTCGAACGAGATCAGCATAACTCTTCAAGACCATGCCCTTCTCCTACGTCGAATGAGGTGCAGAAACAACTGAGAATAGCGGACCGTTTCGCACCAGTGGGGGGTGGTGGTGAGGGCGTCGTTCACGGCGCGACCATCGCGTCCGCAACCGGAGTCACCATGGCGAGTGTAGAGTTCATCGCTGGAGGTTGACATGAAGTGTCGCGCACTACTCACAGCCTACGTAGGCGCCGCCGTCGCCATGGGGACGGGATATCCCGGCCAGGCGCAAGTCCGGGACTTCACCCCGGTCACCGATGTGATGCTGCAGAACCCCGACCCGGCCGACTGGTTGAACTGGCGGCGCACCCTGAATGCATGGGGGTATAGCCCGCTTGAACAGATCGACCGGAGCAATGTCGATGAGCTCCGGCTCGCCTGGTCCTGGGGCCTCGAACCCGGAGTGTCGCAGACGACGCCGATCGTGCACGACGGCGTCATGTATGTCGCGAACCCGGGCAATGTGGTCCAGGCGCTCGACGCGCGCACCGGCGACTTCATGTGGGAGTACCGCCGTGAGATGGACGTGCGACGCCGAAGCGCGGCGCAGACGCGCAGCATGGCTGTCTACCAGGATCTGGTGATCCTGAACACTGTCGACGCGCACATCGTCGGGCTGGATGCCCGGACGGGCGAGGCGCGCTGGGATACGCCGGTCGGGGGCGACCAGGAAGGCTACACCTTTTCGAACGGACCGATCGTCGTCGACGGGACGATCGTCGCCGGGATGACAGGCTGCGGGCGTTACCGTGACGACACCTGCTACATCGTCGGCGTCGACGGCCGCACCGGCCGGTTGCTCTGGCGAACGTCGACCATCGCCCGGCCCGGCGAGAGCGGCGGCGACACCTGGGGCGACTTGCCGCTCATGTTTCGCGCGGGGAGCGACGCCTGGATGACTGGGAGCTATGATCCGGTCACCGGGCTCGTCTACTGGGGTACGTCGCAGCCCAAGCCGCACAACCGCGACGCACGCGGCACCGACGGTGACGCCCTCTACAGCAACTCGACGCTCGCGCTCGATCCCGCGACCGGTGAGATGAGGTGGTACTACCAGCACATCCCGGGCGATGCGCACGACATGGACGAGTCGTTCGAGCGCATCCTGATCGACTACGACGGCAAGCGTTCGCTGTTCACTATGGGCAAGCTCGGGATTCTCTGGGAACTCGACCGCGTCACGGGCGAGTTCGGGAGCGCGATCGACCTCGGCTATCAGAACATCCTGGATGTCGACTCGCAGACCGGTGAGGTGACTTACAGGGACGGGATGCTAACTGACGTCGGCGAAGAGCTCTTCTTCTGCCCCAGTACTGCTGGCTTCAAGAGCCTGCGGGCGATGGCGTATCACCCCGGGACCGAGGCGCTATACGTGCCGCTCAGTCTCAGTTGTCAGACCGTCACCTTCGGCCCGGTCGAGCGACGCGCCGGCGGCGGCGGTGGCGGCAGCAGGCCCGGAAGGACGAATCACTTTCATCCGCAGGCGCCCAACCAACTGGGCGAGTTTCGAGCGCTGGACTTGCGGACCGGCGAGACCCTCTGGCGCCACCGCCTCCGGGTGCCCTACAACACGGCGGCGCTGACGACCGGCGGGGACCTGGTCTTCATCGGCGACTGGGGCCGGCACGTCTCCGCCTACGACGTGCGGAACGGCGAGCCGCTCTGGCAGAGCCGGCTCCCGACGATGGCGAACGGGTTCCCGATCACCTATGCCGTCGACGGCAAGCAGTTCGTCGCGTTCGTGGCCGGTCCGTCGATCAGCCGCTCGAGCTGGGCGACACTTCTCCCGGCCGACCTCATACCCGAAGAGCACAACCCGCGGGGCGGTAGCGGCGTCTTCGTGTTCGCGTTGCCCTAAGGTCTGATGGGAGATACCGCCATGCTGAGACTCCCGAGTACCTGGTTGATGATGGCTGTGATCCTGACGCCCGTGACTGGATGGGCCCAGCCAGGCGGCTCATTGTTCGAGCAGCACTGCGCGCCCTGTCATGGAAACCCGGAGCCCGGCTCCCGAGCCCCGGATCGGGAGGCGCTGCGGCAGTTCACCCCCGAGCATGTGCTCGAGTCGCTGACGACCGGCGCGATGTCGGTGGAGGTGCCCGGGCTGACCGACGAGGAGAGGCGGGAGGTGGCTCAGTGGGCCGCGGGCCGTGCGCTTGGGACGGCTGGTGGGGATGCCTCATCGATGCCCAATCAGTGTCCGGGCACACCGTTCGGCGACCCGTTCGCGGGCGCGGAGTGGAACGGCTGGAGCCCGGATGTTGGCAACTCGCGCTTCCAACCGGCCGCGGCCGCCGGGTTGACCCCGGACCAGGTGCCGCGCCTGACGCTGAAGTGGGCGTTCGGATACCCGGGCGGGGTCAGAGCCGCCGCTGGTTCGCCCACGGTCGTGGGGGGAAGGCTCTACGCGGGATCCGACACGGGCTATGTCTACTCGTTGGATGCGGCGAGCGGCTGTGTCTACTGGTCGTTCGAGTCGCAATGGGTCGTCCGCTCCTCCGTCACCATTGGACCCGTCACGGGCGCGGGGACGGCGCGCTACGCCGCGTACTTCGGGGACGCAAGGGCGAACGTGTATGCCGTCAATGCCGAAACCGGTGAGCTGCTTTGGACGCAACGTGCCGACACCCATCCGATCGCGCGCATCACCGCCGCCCCCACACTTCACGCCGGCCGGCTCTACGTGCCCGTTTCCTCACTGGAAGAACTCGCAGGCCGCCACCTCTGGTATGAGTGCTGTACGTTCCGGGGCAGCGTGGTGGCGTATGACGCGAACACGGGCGAGCAGATCTGGAAGAGCTATGCGATAGCCGAAGAGCCCAAGCCCACGACGAAGAACGCGCAGGGCACCCAACAGTGGGCCCCGGCGGGGGGGGCGGTCTGGGGCTCGCCGGTCGTCGATGCTGCTCGAGGGGCCTTGTACGTCGGTAGTGGAAACGGATACACCGCCCCCGCGGCCAATGACACCGACGCCGTCATCGCCTTCGATCTCGAGACCGGGAAGCGGCTGTGGTTGAACCAGTTGACGGCCATGGACGCCTACCTCAGCAGGTGTCCCGGCCGGATAGCTGTGCAAGGCCGCCAAAGGGATCCCAAGCGAGCGGATCCCCAGCGCATCGCGCACCTCAACTGCCCCGACCCCGAGAAGGTTGCCGAGAACGTCGATGTCGATGTGGTGGCGGTCATGCTTCACACGCTGCCGGACGGGCGGACGATTCTCGTCGTCGGGCAGCAGAACGGCCGGGTCTATGCGCTCGACCCTGACCGCGAGGGGGCGGTGCTGTGGGAACTCTACGCGGGCGCGGACACGGAGAATCGCGCAAACATCACGTTCGGCGGTGCCACCGACGGGCAGTTGGCCTACTTCCCCCTCCTGTACCAACCGTCGGAGCACCGCGGGATCCCTTCGCCGTCGCGGTCGATGGGCGGCCTGGCCGCGATCCGCGTGGAGACGGGCGAGCCGGTGTGGTACACGCCGACGCCGGCGGCCAACTGTCCCGACCCGTCCTCACAACGGTGCGGTTCAGGGCAGGACGCGGCGGCGACCGTGATCCCGGGCGTGGTCTTCGCCGGCGCGATGGACGGCATGCTGCGCGCGTACTCGACCGCCGACGGCAGCATCATCTGGGAGTACGACACGGCCCGGGAGTTCGAGACCGTCAATGATGTGCCGGCCAAGGGTGGCATGCTGAACGGCCCGGGGCCAACCGTCGTCGATGGCATGCTGTTCATGGGTTCGGGCTACGCGTCAGGGACGGGTAACGTGCTGCTGGCGTTCGGACTCGAATAGGCTCAGGGGACGTACCAGATGGGCGACGACCAGGCACGCTCCTGGATGGTGGGAGGCAGGCCGGGCTTCGGCGCCGTTCCCGCCCGGATCGCATCCCACGTCGACCAGCGGCAGGTCGGATTCTGCAGCACGCGAACGTAGTAGAACGCGCGTTGCCCAGGATCGAAGTCGGGGTCCTGCCACAACGCCTGGAGCTCTGAAGCACCTCGGCCTTCCGTCGTCGCGCAGGTGCTCAGATCCACCCTGGCTCCGTTGTCAGGGCAGCGATGGGTGTCGTCCGGGGTCGAGCCATCGGAGCAGGCTGCGTCGTAGACCCGCTCCTTCTTCTCACCGTCTGCTGTCCATCCCTTGATCACTTGCAGTCGAGCAAGCGGAGCGGCGGTGGGATCCCTGGTCGCCCACAGCAGAAAGCGCGGAGTTCGTTGCTCGCCATCCGCGATCAGGTCTCCTCCCATGGGGACGCCGTCGGCGTAGGCCTGGGTGAGCCCGTCGGGTCCAGCCAGCGTCGTCTCGTCGAGGTCGTAGCCGCCGAAGAAGCGGACCCGCATGCGAGGGCCGGTGGTGGCAAAGGTCTCCTTCCGCTCCAAGGCGCGAAAGATGTCCTCCCTGGTGTTCGATTCGGCCCACACGGCGGCCAGGCCCGAGGCACCCCAGTACTGACTCGACCCGTCGCCGTACTCGCCGGTTTCGGCCCAAGGAACCGACCCTCGCTGCTCCGGCGTTATGTCCAACAGGCCGGCCTTGCTCCAGTAATCCTCCTCCCGAAACGATCCGGCTGCATTGTGGGTATCCGAGGAGCCGATGAGGCCGAAGCGAAAGGGATTGAAGCCCTGCTCCTCTTCCATGGCCAGGCCGTTCAGGTAGGCATCCCGTACGTAGCTGCCCTGGGGCCTGCTCAAAGAGTCATTGCCGATGGTCCCTTCTATGATCCCGAAGTCAGCCCACTCGTCGTTCGGAGACAAGAGCGGATGCGTGTCAGAGGTGCCCTTGACCTGGGTTACCTCGACCAGCGGCTCGTTGCGCATCCGCTGCTCGGCGTCGGCCTGGTCGAGAGCATTGCCTTCCCTATCGGTCAACCGGAACATCCATCCGTCTGAGCCGTTGGAGTTGTGTGGGATCGCCAGAGACTCGATGCCCTGCTCGCGCTGCTGGTCCATCCAGTCCCACAGCTTCTCCGGGTCGTTCCTGGCGTCCAATCGACTGAAAGGAATGCCCGGCACGTTCGAGCCACGGAAGATCACGTTTCGATGCAGGTTCTCCCCTGTGGGACCGCTGCCAGTGAACTCGTAGGCGATGAGGGTGGTGAAAGTGCCTGGATCGTTGTGGCGCTCAGCGGCCGCGATGATCTTCCGCCATGCGCTCTCTACGATGCCGAGATCGAGCAGGTCGTCCGAATCGACATAGCCTCTCTGACGCGGCATTACTTCCCGGAAAACGGCGGTGCGATCGTCGGGCGTTTCGGCGCTTCGGAGTGCGATCGACAGCGGATGTCGGCCAACGTCGGAATCGGGGTTGTCCATCTGCTCGAACATGCCCAGGTAGGTGGCATGGTCGGCCACCGCGAGGAAGTCGAGCGGGGCCTCGAGGCGCATCTCGATTCCGGCTGGGTGGGTCAGCGCTTCTCCCTTGGCGAACCTGTAGGCGTCGTCCGGATCGTTGCGGGTGCCGTAGATGTAGGCGTCGAAGGAGTACTTGGTGTGGACGTGCAGGTCGCCGAAGTAGGCGTTTCGAGTCGATGATCTCTGCTCCATCGGAGCGGCATCTTCGCTGGCGCGAGCCGGGACCTCGGCAGGTTCATCTGCACAACCGAGAGACAGGAGAAGAAAAGCTGTCAGCCAGACACCGCTACGCGCACACATAGTCTTCTCGTTTCTCTTCGGTTCCATGACCGGAGTGGATGCGATCTGTTCTCGGATCCCCCATCCTAACGCGGTCTGCACGCTACAGCAGGCGCCGAACGATCACCGCGCGGGCCTGGCGACTGGGCTCCCCGAACCGGACAGCAGCGCCGCTGGTGACCAAGACTCTGTTGTTCGTCACCCACCGTGCCGAGAACACCACCGGCGCCGACCCCACCACCACGGATCGACCGGTGGTCGCGTTCGCGCTCGACTCCAGTTCCTGAGGGAATCCAAACGTGGTATGGTCTTCTGCCATCCAAGTACACAGGTCGTTCTGACGCGCACTCCGCATCGAGCCGAGTCCGGACCTTGAGCGAGACTGATGCTAGAAGCCTCTGGAGGAAAGACGATGCAAGCTGCCACTGTCAAGTCAGGTCTCTGTCTCTTCGCCATCGCCTGTCTGGTTCAGGCGCCGCTCCTGGCCGATGGTCCGCAGACATCGACCATTGACGGCACCGTAACGGATGCCCAGGGTGACGGCCTGCCCGGCGTCACGGTGACCCTTGCCGGCCCTCAGAACACCAGAACGGAGATCACCAACGCCGAGGGCGACTATCGCTTCGCCCTGCTGCAGCCCGGCAACTATAAGCTGACCGCCAACCTCGAGGGTCTCGGCTCCGGCGAGCGCGATGTAAAGCTAGATCCCGGCCAGCGCCAGGGCGTCGACCTCACCCTCCAGGCCGCCACCGCCGAGACCATCACCGTCACCTCCGAGGCGGCGCTGATCTCGAAGTACGACACCGGTGCCGCTTCTGCCATCCCGGAAGAGGCGCTCGAGAACGTCACCTACTCCTCGCGCAACTACAATTCGAGCGTCAGGCAGATGCCGACTCTGGTGACGCGCAGACAGGAGAATGATTTCCAACCCTCGGTCAACGGTGGCATCCGCACCGAGCTGGGTGTTTTCATCGACGGCGTCGACGTGGGCATGCCTCTTCGCGGCGGCGAGCTGCGCTTCCAGCTCCCGTCGAGCGCGATCACCGAGACCAAGATGGAAACGGCCGGTTTCGGCGCCGAGTACGGCCGCGCGACGAACGGAGTGATGAACTCGACGATCAAGACCGGCACCAACAAGTTCCACGGCGACTTCCTCTATATCGGCCAGAACCCGAGTTGGCGTGACGAGGACTGGCTCGGAATCGAGCGCCCCGATGAGATGATCAACAGCTTCGAGACCTCGCTCGGTGGCCCGATCTGGCGCGACAAGGCCTGGTTCTTCGCCTCCTACAACGAGATGAGTGACAACCGGCTCGACCAGACTCGTACCGCCGTGGTGACCCCCACCTCGCGCGAAGCGGAGCCGCTCATCGCCAAGGTGAACGCCCAGCCCGGCAACCGCCACCAGCTTTCGCTAACCGCCATCGACTCCCCGTCCGTGGCGATCGCCGGGTCCGGCATTGTGCTAGCCGGCGACCAGTACTCCCTCATGAGCTTTCCGCTCAATAACCGGATTCAGACCCTGACCTGGAGCTTCGCCATGACCAGCTCGGCGTTCCTCGAGGTCAAGGGCGCCAACCGCGAAGAGTTTATTGGACGCGTTGCTTTCCCGCCAGCTCCGATCGTTCCCCGCGCCTCGGTCGACTCTCCCAACGGCAACGACTTCCGCTACATCGATCTCAACAACGCTTTGCGCTACAACGGTCCCCTAATAGGCCTGGGGTCTGGGTTCAACGACCTTCCGCGCGATCAGGCGAATGGCTCGGTGACTCTCTTCGAGGGCAATCACGAGATCAAGGTCGGCGTCGACATCCAGGACATCACCTTCAACAACCTGACCGACATCGGTACCGAGTATCGTGGCCGCGGTTTCTGCCGCGAGTGCCCTTCTGGCTACGACAGGCCGGCCAACAAGCGGGTCTACGACCCCGCCGCCCCGATCTCGATGGATACTCTGATGAGTGCTGCCTATGCCCAGGACCGGATCGAGGTCGGTGACCACCTGACCTTCCACCTCGGCGTGCGCTACGACGAGCAGTGGATCGAGAACGACATTGGGGAGCGGGTCAACGACTACGGCGAGTGGGCGCCGCGTGCATCGGTGGTCTACGACATCAACGCCGACGGCAAGATGCTGGTGCGGGGAAGCGCCGGCCGCTACTTCCGCAACATCGGCCTCACTGTCATCTTCCAGGAGTTCACCCGTGGCAACAACGGCGCGAACGTCTACAACCAGTTCCTGTGGAATCCCGCGACGGAGCTCTACGATCGCTTTCAGCGCCGCATCGAGCCCTCCCCGAGTAATGACGTCGCCGGCATCGAGCCCTACTACAAGGACGAGGTGTCGGTGGGCTTCGACTGGCAGTTCGCCAAGAACTGGGTCTTCACTTCGCACGCCGTCGTGCACGAGTCGGATGACATCTTCTCGGCCAGCCTGCAGTACGACGAGGACGGCGAGGTCTTCCGCGACCTGCGCAACTGGTCCAACAACTACCGCGAGTACGAGGGCCTCTCGTTCCAGGTCAACCGTGCGTTTCGCAACAACTGGTCGCTGCAGTCTAACTTGTCGATCGGTAACGCCGACGGCACCATCGAGTCCTCCAGCGACGCCGACAACCACAACGAAGGCTTCGGCGGCATCGAGGTATCGACGGGCGATCTCAACACCACCAGTAGCCCCTTCTGGGACGGGCCCATGACCCACGACCGGGAGTTCATGGTCAACATCGTCGGCCTCAAGCGCTGGGTGTTCGGC
Source organism: Candidatus Multivorans sp. (assembly GCA_965222875.1). Lineage (GTDB taxonomy): Bacteria > Acidobacteriota > Thermoanaerobaculia > Multivoradales > Multivoraceae > Multivorans. The sequence goes on from CBDCVC010000002.1 coordinate 1,106,391, forward strand.
AAGCATGACCTCATGACCAGTGCCTTCTTGAAGTATTCCGCCGGCGAGGCCTGGGCATTGCACCCCTCCACTAGGGTGAGGCACCCGGTGTCCGGCCAGACCATCAGAACCTCGACCTTCCGCGAGCCGAGAGGCTCTCAGCAAATGGAGGACTTCTGGAACCTCAACCTGAACGCCACCTACCAGTTCCCGATTTCGGGCTCGGTGCAGGGCAGTATCGGCGGTGAGGTTGCCAACGCCACCAACGAGCAGGCTGTGGTCCGGATCAACGAGAGGAACGGCAGACCGCATTCCTCGGTCGCGTCTCACCAGTACCCGCGGGAGTATCGCCTCAAGGTCGGTTTCCGCTTCTAGGCTACGTTGAGGCTGACTCAGCTCAGCTGAGATTTCAAGACACCGACGGCGGCCGCCGGCTCAGAGCCGGCGGCTTAGCCGCGCGAGCCCTTAGCTATCTCGAGGCCTGGATGGAGGAAGGTCAGGCGCCCGATATGATCATCGGCGACCACGCCACAGGCTTGAGCTCGGTTGCAGGGAATGCCTCCGTACCCGACAGCTCCGACTTCTGAAGGCAACAAAGGAGATCCGATGATGCGCACCTTCAAGAGATTCCCGTTTGGCCTAGCGCTGGCGCTGGGCGCGATGTGGGTCGGGGCGGGCGGCCTGAGCGCGGCTACGCTCCCGGCCGTTGATGACTGCGAGGCGCTGCCGGCGATCGACTTCACGAGCGTTCCCGATGCGCCGACGCAGGTGACGGCGACCCGAGCGGTGGAGGCCGCGGGCGACGTGCCCGCCCATTGCCGGGCGGACGGGTATGTCGCGCCCAATGTCCGGATCGTGATCCGCCTGCCGAACAACGCCGCGTGGAACGGCAGGTTCCTGCAAGCGAGCCCCGGTGGCTATGGCGGCTCGACGGAAACGATGGCCGCCTGGTGCGATGAGGCCTTGCGGAGAGGCTATGCCTGTCTCACGCACGATACGGGGCACTACGGCAGAACAAGAAGGGCATCGTGGGCCTACAACAATCTCCAGGCGGAACTCGACTACGGCATCCGCGGTCACCATGTCGCCGCTCTGGCGGGCAAGGCCATCACCGAGCACTACTACGGCCGGGCGCCGGCGTTCTCCTATCATGTGGGCTGTTCCGCCGGCGGGAAGCAGGGAATGGTCCAAGCGAGTCGCTTTCCCTGGAACTTCGACGGCATTCTCGCCCAGGAGCCCGCGAACGTAACGGCCGTGGGCGTGATGATCCTGTGGAACGCCCTGGCATCGTACGACGCGGACGGCCAGCCGCTGTTCACACCCGCCGATCTGGACGTGCTGCACGCGGGGGCCATTGCCGCCTGCGATGCGGACGATGGCCTCGAGGATGGGATCATCGGTGGCGATCCGCGCACTTGCCAATTCGATCCGGCCGACCTCGCCTGCGCGTCGGGGCAGACATCGGGCTGTCTATCGCCGGTCCAGGTGGAGGCGGCCAAAAAAAAGTACACCGGGCCGGTGACATCGACCGGAGAGAAGCTCAGCAAATACTTCCCGTTCTATCCTGCCTTGCCCGGTTCGGAGAAGGGCAACTACTTCTCCATGGATCTCGAGTCCAGGACCTCGTGGGGGCGGTTCATGGGGTTCAACCCGGATCCGGGACCGAGCTGGACGGCGACCGACTTCGATTTCGACCACGACTACAAGCGCACCGGGATGATGGATGCGCTGGTGAATGGTTTCAGCAATCCCGATCTACGCAATTTCAAGACGGCGGGTGGCAAGCTGCTGATCATCCAGGGTTGGGAAGACTCTGGTTTGCCCAGCCCACGAGTCAGCATCGACTACTATGAGATGGCGGAACGCATCATGGGGGGACGAGCCAGCGCCCAAGAGGCGGTTCGCCTGTTCATGATTCCGGGCCGTACCCATTGCTATGGTGGCGTTGGCGCGACCAGCGGCGATTATCTCAGCGCTCTCGAAGCCTGGGTCGAAGAGGGGAAGGCACCCGACATGATCGTCGGCTACCGTCCAGAAGAAGACCCCTCCGGCAGACGGACTGCGAGAGCTTATGTTGAAGCGAATACCGCGGTCCCTGAGAGCTACACATTCACGCGGCCCCATTATCCCTACCCGCTGCAAGCGCGATACAAGGGCAGCGGTGATCCGAACGACTATCGGAGCTTCGAGCCTGTCGAACCGGAGCGTCCCTGAGGTCAACAAAGGAGATATGATCCTCCGCTGCCGACGCCGGACTTCACGACCATTCAGGATGCGCCGACGCAGGTGACGGGGGCGCACCGCCCGGGCAGCGTTTGAGTAGAATCCCCAGTTATTTTGCTTCCTGGCATCACCCAGAGAAAGGTGGGCAACATGCGTAAGTTCCGATCGATCCTGGCGAGCCGAGGCGGGCTGGCGCTCCTGTCCCTACCGCTGGTGGCTCTCGTGGCCTGTGGCGGTGGCGCTCCGGCGGTGGAGGAGGAGATGGGCGCGATGGATGACGGGAAGATGAGCGACTGGGTGGACCGGTCGCTGCCGAATCCGACCGGCGAGGTGATCTTGAACTGGGCGCCGCTCCCCGACGGGCGGGTCTGGGGTTCGACCGCGGGCATCGATATCGGTCCCGACGGGCATGTCTGGGCCTATGACCGGTGCGGTGGCGGTCTGGACGGTGGGTGCGAGTCCAACCCGGAGCTCGATCCGATCTTCAAGTTCGACAGGAACACTGGTGAGATCCTGGCCAGCTTCGGGGCCGGACTGTTCGTGGTACCGCACGGTCTCCACGTGGACAACGACGGCAACGTCTGGGTGACCGACTTCGCGGGGAACGAGGCCGCGACCAAGGGGCATCAGGTGATCAAGTTCAGCCCGGAGGGCGAGATCCTGCTGCGACTCGGCGAGGCGGGGGTGCCCGGAAGCGGCCCTGGCCAGCTCTACCAGCCGTGCGATGTCATTACGGCGCCCAACGGCGACATCTTCGTGTCTGACGGACATAGCGGCCAGGCGCCTGATCCGCCTCCGGGCGCGACCGGACGGATCCTCAAGTTCGACAGCGAGGGCAACTTCATCAAGGAGTGGGGTGAGATCGGCTTCCGGCCCGGGCAGTTTCGCACGCCGCACGGACTGGAGTTCGACTCGCAAGGCCGTCTGTATGTCGCGGACCGTGGCAATAACCGGATCCAAGTCTTCGACCAGGACGGCAACCTCCTCGACACCTACAGGCAGTACAGCAAGGTCAGTGGGCTGTTCATCACCGCCGACGACACGCTCTATGCGATCGATTCGGACTCGGGCCCACACAACCACCCCGCCTGGAGAAACGGTGTGCGGATCGGACCGGCCGGCGAGGACCGGCTGACCGGCTTCGTGCCGCCGCACCCTCACGACGATCGCGTGCAAGGGGTCGCCGGTGAGGGTGTCGCCGTGGATGAGGACGGCAACATCTATGCGGCGGAAGGGCCGGATTCCCGTCCCACCGCCGGCGGCGGCATCACGAAGTACGTCGCGAACTAGAACAGCCCGCGACGCTGACACTCACGTGGCTCTCGGCGCCATCAACGGCGCAGCGGTTAGGAGTTCTCCGAAAGAATCCGCCCCGTCTCCTGGACAGGGGCGGGAGCGCACGGCGAGGATTAGTGGCAGAATCTCTGAGATCTACGGTCAGGTGACTTTCATGGGAACAAGGCTCTTCTTGGCGGTTGTCGGCTTCGGCATGCTGCTGGCCGCGGGACCCGTGCTGGCGCATCATGCGTTCTCGGCCGAATTCGACGTGGACAGGCCGCTTCAGCTACGCGGCACCGTCACGAAAACGGAGTGGATAAACCCCCACTGCTGGATACACATCGATGTGGAAGGTCCAGACGGCCAGGTGGCGAGTTGGGCCATTGAATTGGGCGCCCCGAACGCGTTGATCAGGCGGGGCCTGAACAAGTATTCGGTCCCGATTGGCACGGAACTGGTCATCGATGGCTTTGGTGCCAAGGACGGATCCAACACAGCGAACGCCAGGGACATCACGTTGCCCGATGGGTCAAGGTTCTTTGCGGGGTCCTCTGGCACTGGCGCTCCCGATGGGCGATAAGCAGGGTTGAGATGGCCGCGGGTGAATCGCCGGTGGTCGACATCCAGCGGGTGCTGCGCAGGATGAGACGGCACACACGGGTCCTGGTGGCCGCGACGCTGACCCTCACGTGGCTCTGGGCGGCGTCGGTCGACGCGCAGCAGGGCGCGGCCGGCGGCGAGTGGCGCACCTACGCTGGCGACACGTGGGGCACGAAGTACGCGCCGCTCGATCAGATCACCGGCGAGAACTTCGGCGACCTCGAGGTGGCCTGGCGCTGGCGCATCGCCGACTCCCATCTCCCGTTCGAGGATGAGCACGGGATCTCGCTCATCCCCTCCGAGACACTCTTCGACCGGCTGGAGGCGGCCGAGCCAGGCCGCTGGCCGACGCGGACGTTCTACCGCATGGCGACGCGGCCGAACATTACATTGCAATCAATCTTCTTCGAGGCGGTCCCGCTCATGGTCGACGGCGTGCTGTATCTGAGCACGCCGCTCTATCAGGCGGCAGCGATCGATGCCCGGACGGGTGAGACGCGCTGGGTCTACAACCCGCGAGTCTACGAGGCCGCCAGCCCGCCGGTCCCTGCGCCCTGGAAACACCGCGGGGTGGCCTACTGGGAGAACGGGGGCGAGGCGCGGATCTTTTGGGGCACGGGCGACGGCTATCTGACGGCCGTCGACGCGAAGACCGGCCTCCTCGCCACCGGGTTCGGCGACAACGGGCGCGTCAGTCTGGAGGAGGGTCTGCCGCGGGCTCGCGAGAACCCCAGCGGGCTGCCTTCCCCGTCGCGGTCAGCTCCGCTGATCGTGGGTGACACGATCATCATCGGCGCACCCTCGACAATCCACGACCTTCGCGTCACGAAAGAGGGCACGCCGGGGTTCGTGCGCGCCTACGACGCGCGCACCGGGCGGCACAAGTGGGACTTCCACAACGTGCCGCAGAGCGCCGATGAGTTCGGGGCCGACACGTGGCAGAACGAGTCGTGGCGCTACTCGGGCCACACGAATACCTGGGGGAACATCACGGCGGACCCCGAGCTCGGCTACGTCTATCTGCCGACGAGCGCCCCGACCTCCGACCGTTGGGGCGGCGAGCGGCCTGGCGACAACCTCTTTTCGCAGAGTCTGGTTTGTGTGGATGTGGAGACGGGCGAGCGCGTCTGGCACTTCCAGATCGTGCACCACGGCCTGTGGAACTACGACATCCCGGCGGGGCCGAACCTGCTCGACATCACCGTTGACGGCCGCCGGGTGAAGGCGGCCGCCCAGGTGACCAAGCAGGGGTTCGTCTACACCTTCGACCGCGTGACGGGCGAACCGGTCTGGCCGATTGAAGAGCGGCCCGTGCCAACCGACACTGACCTGGAGGGGGAGGTCCTGTCACCGACCCAGCCGTTCCCGACCAAGCCGGCGCCCTTCGAGCATCAGGGCACCTCGATCGACGACCTGGTCGACTTCACCCCCGAGATCCGCCAGATGGCGGTCAAGGCGGTCGAGGGGTTCCGGCTCGGCCCGCTGTACACCCCGCACTCGTTGCGCGGCACGATCTACCGTCCGGGCGACTTGGGCGGTGCCAGTTGGGGCGGCGCGGCGGTAGACCCGGAGACGGGCATTCTCTACGTGCCGTCGAAGAGTGAGCACTCCGTCGTGCGCTTTCGCGAGCCCGAGCCGGACGAGGGGTCGAACTTGCGATACCTCGTCGGCGCGGGCGCCGGGCCGTTTCTGGAGGGGGGGAACCCCCAACACCAGCCGCCGATGCCACCGGGGCTGCCGCTCTGGAAGCCGCCCTATTCGCGGATGACGGCCATCGACATGAACACGGGCGAGCACCTCTGGATGACGCCGACCGGCAACGGCGACCCAATTCGCAACCACCCCCTGCTGCGCCGTCTCGATCTGCCGCCATTGGGAGGTGAGGTCAACAATTTCGGGCCACTCTTGACGAAGACGCTGCTCATCTACGCGTTGTCTTCCGGTGGCACCGACGATGGTCCCCAACTGGTGGCCTACGACAAGGGGTCGGGAGAAGTCCTGGCCGCGGTCGACCTGCCTGGAGCCGCAATCGGGACGCCGAGGACCTACACGCTGAACGTTGGAGCGGCTCGCAACGAAGTTCGAGAGGTGGGGGGCGCAGTCGGGACGCCGATGACCTTCATGCTGGACGGCCGGCAATACATCGCGCTCACCGTCGGCGGAGAGACCCCGGCATTGATCGCGCTCAGGCTGCCCTAGAATGCGGAGGGAACGATGCGTTTCGTGCTCGCCTACGGTCTCACCGCGTGCCTAGGTCTTCATGCGGCGTGGGCCCAGGCGTCAGGCTACGAAGGACCGCGCACGAGCGACGGCAAACCCGACCTGAGCGGGATCTGGCAGGTCCTCACGACGGCCGAGTGGGACCTTCAGCACCACAATGCGCAAGACGGCGTTCCCGCCGGTCTGAGCGTGGTGGAGGGCAACGACATCCCGTATCAGCCCTGGGCGGCGGCGCGAAAACAGGAGAACTACGAGAATCGTCTCACGGCCGACCCGGTTCGCAAGTGCTATCTGCCCGGTGTCCCGCGTATCACGTACATGCCCTTCCCGTTTCAGATCCTTCAGACGCCGGATCACGTGGTGATGACCTACGAGTTTGCCCACGCGGTTCGGATCATCTACACGGATGGCAGCCCGCATCCGCTGCCGAATGATTTCTGGATGGGCGACTCCCGCGGCCACTGGGAGGTAGACACACTGGTCGTCGACACCACCCATTTCAACGGTCGGACGTGGTTCGACGCGGCCGGGAACTTCCACAGCGATGCCTTGCATTTGGTTGAACGCTTCACGCCCACCAGCCCGTTCCACATCGACTACGAGGTCACCATCGAGGATCCGAAAGTGTTCACGCGCCCCTGGAAAATGAGGATGCCGCTGTATCGGCGCGTGGAACAGGGACTCCAACTCCTGGAATACGACTGCGTCGATTTCATCCTGGAATCGCTGGAGGGTCAGTAGGTGACGCGCCGAGGACATGACTCGCCGGCAAGGAGTTCGAGGTGAACCGTCGGTCCTTCGCTCCGCCCGGTCTACTCACCGCCGCGGCGTTCGCGGCGCTAGTGCCGCTTGCCGCCGCTGAAGCCTCCGGCAAAGGTGCCCAACACGAGACGTATACGTCTCCACGCACACCGTGGGGCGACCCGGACCTGCGGGGTCACTGGCTTCCCGGCGAGCGCCGGCCGGTGGAGACGCCGGTGGACGAATTGTGGCGTCAGGAAGGTGCCAATATCGATTCGGAACCCCCTGCGAGTCTTTTCGCACCAGACCCAAACGCTCCACCGCGGGCCGCTCCCAATCAAACGCCGCTGGTCGTGGATCCCCCGGACGGGAAGATTCCGTTGCAACCGTGGGCGGCGGCGAAGCGGGAAAAGATCATGGCCAACCAGGACAAGCTCGCGCAGCTCGATCCGCGAGTGAAGTGTCTGTCGGCCGGGCTACCGCGCGCGAATTTGCCGTATGGGTTCAACACGTATCAGATTCTGCAGGTGCCTGGGTACGTGGTGATCCTCTACGAGGCGAACCACGAGTACCGTTACATTCCCCTGGATGGGCGTCCGCACGTCAGCTCGGAGATACGCCTGGGGTTGGGTGATTCGCGTGGCCACTGGGAAGGCGATACGCTGGTCGTCGACGTCACGAACTTCACCGAGAACACCTGGGTGGTTGCGCGTGGGGTAGCCCTGGACGGCGCGCCTGCAAGCGCGCTCTCGACGGGTCACGGCGTCTTCCATAGCGACGCCTTGCACGTAGTGGAACGCTTCACGCTGACGGACGCCGACACGATCCACTACGAGGCCACAATCGAAGATCCGAGAGTGTTTACACGACCCTGGACGATCGCCCTCGACGCGTTCAAGCGGGCTCCCGAGGATCACATCCTGTACGAGTACGCGTGTCACGAGGGCAATGGTCGTAACCTCAAGCTCATGACCGGCGTTGACGTTGATGCCCCAGGATCAAGTCCTGTCGTGTCCGACCAACCATGAATCGAACCGAACGGAATCTGCGCTTCGCGATCGCACTAGCCGTTGCGGGAATGGGGGGCTGCGCTGCCGAAGAGGAAGAAGCGTTAGCACCACCCGACGTTGTCGTGATCGTGACGGATGACCTTGGCTTCGGTGACGTCGGTTACAACGGAAGCGAGATCCGAACGCCGCAGATTGACGCGCTCGCAAGGGAGGGAGTGACGTTCGATCGCTTCTACGTCCACCCGATCTGTTCTCCGACGCGCGCCGCGCTGATGACGGGTCGCTCGCCACTGAACACGGGAGTCCTGAGGGCGCTCGAGCCCTGGTTCGATACCGGACTGCCGCTCGACGAGAAGCTCCTGGCGGAGTATCTCCAGGACGCCGGCTACCAGACCTTCGCGGTCGGCAAGTGGCACCTCGGACCGAACAAGAAGCCGTACTATCCGCAGAACCGCGGCTTCGATCATTTCTACGGCGGATTGGTTGGCTTCATGAACTACTACCAGCACACGGTCTGGGGCGCGATCGATTGGCAGCGCAACGGGTCGACCGTGATGGAAGAGGGCTACGCCACGCACCTGCAGACCCGGGAGGCCGTCCGCCTGATCGGCGAGAGCGATCCAGAGAGACCGGTGTTCCTCTACCTGTCTTACAACGCGCCTCATTCGCCTCTGCAGGCGCCGCAAGAAGCGATCGATGCGTACTCCGCGATCGAGGATGAGCATCGCAGGATCTTTGCGGCGATGGTGACGGAAGTCGACTCCGGGATCGGCGAGCTCCGGGCGGCACTCGACGAAGCCGGGCGTTCTGAGAACACACTCATCTTCTTCATGAGCGACAACGGAGGTTTGGAGAGTGTCGGGGCGGACAACGGCCCGCTGCGGGGTGAGAAATTCACCGGGTGGGAGGGAGGTATCCGCGTTCCGGCCCTCATACACTGGCCGGCCGAAGTGCCGGGCGGATCATCTATTGCCGGGGCCACGTCGGTGGAAGACGTGTTGCCGACGCTGCTGGCCGCCACAGGAATCTCGGCGGAGTCGCCGAAGTCGCTGGATGGTCGAAATCTCTGGCCCGCGCTCCGCGGCGAAGCCGAGCTCAGCGATAAGCCGTTCATCCAGATCTGGCGCGGGCCTCCGGAACAGGACTACTACTTCGGCTACCTGGATGGCGAGTGGAAACTGGTCCAAATGCCGAACCCGGAAACTCAGGAATTCGAGCGGCAGCTCTTCAACATCGTCCAGGACCCGACCGAGTCGACCGATCTGGCGGCGGACCACCCGGAGATCCTGGAACGGCTCGCCAGTGCATTCGAGGCGCTTCCGAAAGCGGAAACGCACGGCAGACACGCAGCCCCTGGGCCGGTGAGAGGCGCTCCGGGCAGCCCCACGCATCCTCTGCCTGACGAGACACCGCCAACCAAGACGCCGTACGCCGAAGCAGAGTGGACCAGCACTCCCTAGGCCGACTGGAGTCTGGGGCAGCGATGTGGCAAACTAGAAAATGATTTCGTGAAAACTCGGCAGGAGGTGCCCACAATGCGAGCCACCCAAACGGATCACTCCGGTCCCTCGATGGATCGGCGCCGCTTCCTGGAGGGAGCCATGGTGGCGGCCGGGGCTTGCCTGGGAGTGGGCTCGGCGCGGGGGGCGAAAGGCGCTGACATCGTGTCGCCCTCCGCCTTCGCCCACATGGCGGTGAACACCACCGACCTGAACGAGGCACTGACCTTCTACGAGACCCTCCTTCGTTGCCGTCCCCACCACGTCGCTCGTCAAGGCGCTCGTGGAGGCGCCTGGTGCTCCTACGACACCGAGCATCACCGCATCTCGATCTTCGCGCGAGGCGGTCGACCCGTGCCTGAAGCCGGCCTTCTCGGCTGGGATCGCTTCACCTTCAGCTACGACTCGCTCACCGAGCTCGGCGCCAACTATCACGCTCTGAAACTCGGGGGAATCGAGCCGCGCGCAGCCAGACGCTACGGCGACAGCGTTTCACTCCTCTATGCCGACCCCAGCGGCAATCGGATCGAGATGCTCCTCGACCGCTTCGATCGAATCGAGGATCTCGAGCCCTATCTGGGGGAGGCGGCAGGCTCGGAGGAATCCGCCGCCGGAGTCGACTTCGATCTGCACAGTCTGCCTGCCCCAGGCGATGCGGCGTCCGCGGAGAAGGAAACCGTCGCGCCCTCCGAACTCGTCCACACCGTCATCCGCACCAGGCAGTTGGAGACGATGGTCGACTGGTACGTGCAGGTGCTGGGCTGTGAGGTTGCCGAGCGCAGCGAGAGGCTGGCCCTGCTGCGCTTCGATCACCGCCTTCTGCGCATCTTGCTCGTCGCAGACAGGACGCTGGAGCGCGGCGCCGAAGACCAGGGCTACCACCACTTCGCCTTCGAGTACAAGACGATGGACGAACTCGTCGTGCGGACCTACGCCAGGCTGAAAGAGAGCGGCGTGAAGCCCTACTGGTGCACGAACCACGGCATGACCACGTCGCTCTACTACGCCGATCCCGACGGCAACAGGCTCGAGACACAGGTCGACAACTACCCCACCAAGGCGGAGGGGCTGGCCTACATCCGGGGCCCCGACTTCGCCCGCAACCCCACCGGCATCGACTTCGACCCTGACGAGATGGCCGCCAGGGTAGAGGGCGGCGCGTCCTACGAAGAGATGCACCGTCGTATCGAGGCCCCACGCTCGACCCCGGTGCCGCGTCCCGTCAAGGGCGTGCACTACTAGGGTCTACGCGAAGCCCACTCGTCCCACAAAGGGCGCGACAGCCCCAGGCTCCACTATCGAGTCAACGCCGCCAACTCCTGCTGGTAGTTGGCGTACGAGTCCTTGAGAGTGGCTCCGCCGACGATCATCTCGGCCACCAGATCCTTCGACCCCGGCTCACGGACAGACACCCGGGTCCAGGTCGACTCGGTTCGCCGACTCTCGCTCAGCGCGATGATCTCGCGATCGACGAAGTAGTCCTCGCTGACGAAGAGCGGACCTTTGATCATCCGGATCTGCTGGCCTGCAATGAGACCGACGGCCGGACCGCGCCTGGGGAAGCAGGCAAGATCGCCGCTATAGCAGAGCAGCACACTGACCATCTCGAGCGGAATGATCGCTCGACCCCAGGGCGAGCCGCCGCCACCCTCCTCGGTGAACCAGGGCGATCGCTCGGTCATCTTCTCCAGCTTCTGGTTGAGCGAGAAGGGGTACAACTTACCCATATTTTGGTCGAAGTCCATCCGCACCTCTTCGACCACGGCCCCCCGCATGCCAACCTCGAGATCACGCAGGATCACCAGCTGCCCAGGTGGGCGAAGATTGGCGAGGCGGGTCTCCAGCTCGGACTGTGGCGGATCGCTGCCGATCGAGGCGGTACCGACCAGAACCTCCGTGCCATCGGCCTTCTCCGCTCGGATCCGGACCTGGATCTCACCTTCGGTCGGCCGCTCCACGAATGCCCGCACCTCCTCGCCTTCAATCACCATATTGCGGTAGTGGGCGCTCAGGCAGCCGCTCTCGAACCACTCTTTGCCCCAGATCTCGGCAAGCAACGGCTCGAACTGGCTGAAGTGGGTCGGCCCTTCGATCGGGCCGGCACGAAAGCCTAGTTGCTTCGCCGTTTGGTCGTCGTGCACCGAGGCATGGCCGTCCTCCTCCTGGTCGGCGAGCATCTGCTTCGGTGATCGCAGAGCCCCGCAGAGATGGATCGGTACGTCGAAGGGGTGGGGGGCGATCATCTACGCGAAGCCCACTCGTCCCACAGGGCTGCCAGTTCCGCGGCTTTTCCGCTCATCTGGGGCGCGAGGTCGCTCAGCTCCGTCCCATCGGCCTCGACATCGTAGAGTTCCCACGGTTGATCACCGGCCGCCACGAGCTTCCACTTGCCCTGGCGCACGGCGCGGCTGCCGCTCGCGAGCCCTTGCCAGAAAAGTGCCGCGGGCGGCTCCCGTCTGTGCCCCCGCAACACAGAGGCCAGGGTACGGCCATCCATGGGCATGGGCGGCTCGTCCCCTGGAGCAGGCGGACGCTCAGCGCGGGCAACTTCAAGAAACGTCGGCATCAGGTCCGTGACGTGGGCTGTTTGCTCGTTGATCGCGCCGGGCTTGATGACCCCTGGCCAGTGAGCAATCAACGGAACACAGATCCCGCCCTCGTGGTCGTGCGATTTGTAGAGTCGAAACGGCGTGTTGGACGCGTTCGCCCAGCCGTAGCCGTAGCTCTGAAACGTGTCTTCGGGCCCGGGCAGAATCCCCGGATCATTTCCGGCGCGGAGCGGACGGCCGTCACGTGTCCCCTCGAACTGGAATTGCTCATGTGGGTGATCGGTCGTGTATTCGACGCGGCAGCCGCCATTGTCGTGCTGGAAGCAGACGAGGGTATTGTCGAGCTTGCCCTGACGCTCGAGCTCCGCGAGGATGCGTCCGATCCCTTCGTCCATGACCTCGACTTGGGCGGCATAGACTTCCATGCGCCGTTGCTGCCAATCTTTGTGCGGCTCGTCTTCCCACGCCGGCACGTCAGGGTTCCTTGGGGAGAGCTGCCAATCCGGATCGATGACTCCCAACTTCTTCATTCGGGCGTGTCGCTGATCGCGAAGCTCGTCCCAGCCGAGCGCATAGTTCCCCCTGTATTTCGCGACGTCGCTCTCGCGGGCATGAAGCGGCCAGTGGGCGGCGTTATAAGCCACGTAGAGAAAGAAGGGTTCGTCCTTGTCATCTGCCTCTTCCAGGAAGTCGACGGCATTGTCGGATATCGCGTCAGTGAAATAGTAGGCGGGGTCTTCGTACTCCTCGGGACAAGTTTGATTGTCTCGCATCAACGAGTACGGCGCAAAGTAGCTGTAGGCCCCGATAATGCCACCATAGAATCGATCGAAGCCTCGTTGACAAGGAAGGTTCGCGAAATCGTCCGTGGCCGAGGCCAAATGCCATTTGCCGCTCATGTACGTTCCGTAACCGGCGCCTCGGAGCGCCTCGGCAAGGGTCGGTGCACGGTGGGTGATGTGCGCCTGTTGCAGCCCCGGCCCTTCTCCCAATTCGAGCGAGAGGTCGCTTTGAATCCCCGTCATCAGGGACGCTCGCGACGGCGAGCACACGTTGTTTGTGTAGAAGCGTGTGAAGCGCATCCCACCGAAACCCAACCGGTCCAGGTGCGGGGTGCGGATTTCGCCTCCGTAACAGCCCAGGTCGGAGTAACCCATGTCGTCGGACATGATCATGACGATGTTGGGCCGCTCGCCGGGCGAACCGGCATCACGACGGCCACAACGAGCGGTCAACAAGCCGGTCCCGGCTGCCAGGCCGAGATTGCGGAGCAGATCGCGCCGAGTCACGACGCCGGACATTTGCTTCATCGAGTGAAGTTTACGGGGCGCTGTAAGCAGAGCCCTTCTAGAACTGGATGCCGATCTGGCCCCTGATCTCCCTCGGCATCTGGTAGGCCGTGACGCCCGGTATCGGCCTGCCGTTCGCCCGGTTGATGCCGACCAGCGTCTGATCGTTGTTGAGGTTCACAGCCTCGATCGCCACGCGGCCCTGGACGCGCCCTGTGATCGGGAAGTTCCAGGCGCCGGTCAAGCTCAGCTCGATGGTGTCCTCCAGCTTGTTGGCGTCGCGTGGCTCACGGTAGGAGGTGGTGCGGATCCTCTGTCCCGACTGCGGGTGCGCAACGAAGGTCGATTGACGCAGGCCCCAAGGCTCGCCGCTGCGGAAGGCCAGGTGCCCCCCGATTGAGAAGGTCTGCTCCCCAACTGTGAACTGCTTGAGCGCGACGACGTTCAGGTTGTGGGTGCGATCGAGAAAGCCGCGCCCATCGCGGTTGACCGAGGTGGCGTTGCTAGCGCCGGTGCCGACCTCGATCCCCCCCAGACCCTCGAAGAGGTCGTCGTCGAAGTGGAAGCTGTTGTCATTGCGGCCGAAGTTGTTGCCCTCGTTCTTGCTCAGGGTGTAGTTGGTGCGCAGGGTCCAGCCGTCGCGAAAGGCGCGGTTGATCTCGAGACGCAGCCCGACGTAGTCACGGAAGCCCCCGTCCCAGTTGCGCACGTCGCGATAGACCGCGCCGGCCGCGTCGAACTGGTCGGAGGCCCAGAGGAGATCCTCGAGCTGCCACCAGATCGCCTGCGCCTCGAACACCCAGGCGTTCGAGAACTGCCACTGCGTACCGAACGTGACCTCGTCCTTGAAGTAGGGATCGAGCTCCTGGATCGCATTGTCCCCAACGGTATTCGAACGACGCTGGAAGATGTTGTAGCGCTGGGTCGCGGGATTCCACCCGAATCGGTCGAAGATATTGGTGCCGGTGGGCGCGCGGGCGAACTCAACCTCGACCAGGACCTGGGGGAAGATCTGGTAGTAGCGCCCAGCAGAGGCCTTGAGCAGCAGGTGGCCGTCGCCCTTGACGTCGTAGACCGCACCGAAGCGGGGCGCGACCTTGGTCCAAGAGACGGCTTCCTCACCGCCGTCGTTGTCGGCCGTCTGGCTGTCGAGACGCAGGCCGAAATGTACGGTCCAACGGTCGCCGACATCGAGGCGGTCCTGGGCGTAAGCGGAGACTACCTGCGTGGTGGTCGTGCGCGGCTCCGCCGGGACGAAGATGTCCTTGAAGAGCGGCGTCGCGAAGCCGCCGGGTAGAGCGTTGTTGAAGCCTCTTCCAGTGAATTTCTCGCCGATGCTATTGAAGCTCGTCAACTCGATGTCCTGGTAGTCGATGCCGAACTTGATCTCGTTACTGCCACGGAACAGGCTCATCGAGGCGTTACCTTGTTTCCGCGGAAGCTCTAGGAATCCCGATCCTCCAAACGATGAGAAGGAGTTGTAGAATTTGCGCGCGCCAAGGTCAAAATATTGGAAGTTGTTTCCGAGGGGATCGTCCGGGCTGGCGTTGGGGTCGATCGGGTGGCTCGTGCCCGGCTGTGTGTACGAATTGTTATTCTGGTCGGCGACGCGCAGCTCGAAGAACGCTGACGGGCTGACGACATAGCCCCAGCTCGCCGTCACCATGTCGGCGGGGAGCTGGATGGGGAAGGGGCCAAAGTTGTCGCCGGAGGTGGGGGGGATCGCGAGCACCCTGGTCGGGCTATCGATTCCCAGCAGCCTCATCTGGTTGCGGTCGTTGGGCTGGAAGTTGAGCTTGACGAGCGCCGGCTCGTTGGTGCGGCCGGCGGCTAAAGGGGTGCCGGTCGCGGTGATCTTGTCGACGCGATTCTGGTCCAGCTCGGCGTAAGCGGCGAAGAACCATGCCTTGTCCTGGACGATGGGCCCGCCGACGTTGGCCTCGAAGCTCGAGATGATCGAGTCCGAGCGGGGGATGTCGATATTCTTGTCGGCGGCCCGCCACTCCTGGCTCTGGGGGATGTAGAGAAACTGGCCGTGGAGAGTGTTGGTGCCACTCTTGACCACCGCGTTGGTGACCCCACCGACCACCCGCCCGTACTCGGTCGAGAAACCGGCGCTTTCCAACTGCACCTCCTGAAGGGCGCTGGTGGGCAGGAACGTGCGCGCGCTGCCGTTCATGCGGGAGAAGCTCGAGTCGACGCCGTCGATCATGCCTGCCACTTCGGTGTCCTGGCCGCCGTTGACCGCCATCTTCTGGTCGCTCTGCCTCCGCGACCTGGCGGAGTGCGTGACGCCAGGCAGTGCGTTGAAGGAAGATTGATATTGGCGCCCACCGAAGCTCAAGTTCTCCGCCACCGCCGTCTCGAGGCTGACGGAGCTGCCGACGACGTACCGGTCGACGAGAGCCGCCGCGGCGGTGACGGTGAGCGTCTCCTCGGTGGCGGCGCCCAGAGTCAACTCCAGGGTGCGACGGGCGCCGGTTTCGAGACGGGCAGGTGTTGCCTCGCTCTCCCCGAGCCCCTCGAGGGCGGCCTTCACCGTGTACTCTCCCGCCTCGAGCAGGGCGAACCGGAAGACGCCGTCGTCGCCTGTAATCACGGTCTTCTCGCCCCGGGGACCGGAGAGGGTCACGGTCACCCCCGGAAGCGGTTGGCTCTGAGCGTCGAGCACCGTACCGTCGATGGTTCCTGTCTGCGGGCCGTCGGCCAGAAGTGGCAAGGCGCAGAGGGCGATGACGATGCTCCAGATAGAAGACCTAAGGGCGGTGGCGTCCATGATCTCTCCTTCCAGAGTCTTGCGACTCGGTTGAATCGGGATCTCGGGCTCTCTCGAAATTCTCTACGTCTACATCTTCAGCACGCACTCCCCTCTTGTCCAGGAGACGGGGCAGATTTCTTCGGAGAACCTGTAAAATCTCGCTCGATATACTCGCGGAGGATCGGCGCTGCGCCCGAACAGTCCAGTGAGAGTCTCTAAGCCAGATCGCAGATCGTACTCGTTCGGTGCCTTCCGTCTCGAAGTCGGCGAGAGGCGACTCCTGCGCGGCGGTCACACCGTTCCACTTCGATCGAGGAGCTTCGACACTCTGCTGGCCCTCGTCGAGAACAGCGGGCGTCTATTGGAGAGAGACGAGCTCATGAGGCTCATCTGGCCGGACTCGACGGTCGACGACAGCAACCTCACCCAGAACATATCGGTTCTGCGCAAGATCCTGGGGACGGAGACCGAGGGCACGCCCTACATCGTGACGGTTCCCGGCAAGGGATATCGATTCGTAGCGCGGGTCGAGGCAGCGCTGGAGGGCTCGATCGCCGTGCTTCCCATCGCCAATCTGAGCTCCGACCCGGAGCTCGACTTCTTCTGTGACGGGCTGGCTGAAGAGATCATCGACGCCCTGGCGCAGGTGAAGGGGCTGCGGGTCATTGGCCGAGCCTCGTCCGCCAACGTCGGGCTCAAGGGGCTGGACGACTCGGAGATCGGGAACAAGCTCGGAGTAGCGACGCTCGTCGAGGGCAGCGTGCGCAAGTCCGAGGGCCGTTTACGAATCGCCGTCCGGTTGACACGGGCGTCGACCGGCTTCCAGCTTTGGTCGGAGCACTACGATCGAGAGCTGGGCGACGCCTTCGCCATCCATGACGACATTGTCACAGCGATCGTCGCGCACGTTAGGAAGACGATTCTGGGTCCCCAAACTCCTTCCCGGTTGAAGAGGCCGACCGAGAATCGGGAGGTCTACCAGCTCTACCTGGAAGCTCGGTACCAGTTCGCACGTGAGTTCCGCCACCTGGAACGAGCGGTCGAGCTGCTGGAGAGAGCGCTCGAGCTGGAACCGGACTTTGCCCACGGTCTTGCCTTGCTCGGCCTCGCCCTCACCGATCTGTGTCATTACGGGCTGGCGCCGTTCGAGGACACCCTCCCCAGGGCGGAGGATGCGGTGAGCCGGGCACTCGAGCTCGACGACTCCCTCCCCGGGGCTCATCGAGCCCTCGGGATCATCCGTTCCACCTTCTACTGGGATTGGCCGGGTGCGCACCTAGCGATCGAACGCGCGCGGCAGCTCGACCCAGGAGCAGCCAGAGTGCATCTCGCCTACGCCATTTTCTGTCTGGCCCCGGTCGGCCGTCTCGAGGAAGCCGAGCGAGAGATGAGGATAGCTGTCGATCTCGACCCCCTGGCCCCGCGGTGCAGTCGGGCTTTCGCTCAGGTTCTCTTTTTTTCGCGGCAGTACGATGCGGCCATCGGGCAACTCCGCCACACCCTCGAGTTCGAGACCGACTTCCCCGCGACCCGCAACCTGCTCGCCACCGTCTACACCGCCATGGGGCGACCCGATGACGCGATCCACGAGCGGCAGATCCACCTGCAGAGGCGGGGGCAACCAGAGCAGGCGGAAGAAATGGGTCGGATCTACACCTCGGAAGGAGAGGAAGGCGTCTTCCGCTGGCTGGCTAAGAAGCAGTTGCTGCGGTTGAAGGCCGGCAAAGCCCATCCCTACGGCCTGGCACTACTCTATGCTTGGCTCGACGAGCGGGAGCCAGCCCTTGAATGGCTGGAGGAGGCCTTCGCCCGAAAGGGCAGCCTCACTTTGTGGACGAAGGTCCATCCCTGGCTAGACAACCTGCACGGCGAGCACCGCTTCGAGGCCCTTCTCGACCGCCTGGGGGTCAACCCATCGCAGAATCCCAACCAATGAATGCCGGATTACGCGCGATCAGAGTGCTCGGAATCGTTCTCGCGACGGTCCTGACCGCGCTGCCGGGATCCGTTCTCGCACAAACAGACGCAGGCGAGCGCCCCCACGTCCTGTTTGTTTCGATCGACGACCTGAACGACTGGGTCGGCCCCCTGGGCGGCAATACCCAGGTCAAGACGCCGAACATGGACCGGCTCGCGGAACGGGGGATGACATTCACAAACGCCCGCTCGCCCAGCGTCCTCTGCAACCCATCGCGAACGGCCATGATGACCGGCCTGCTGCCCTCGACCTCGGGCATCTATCAAAACCTGCCCGACTGGCGGATTCAGGAGACGTTTCAGGACATTCGGACCATCCCGGGACACTTTCAGGATGCCGGTTACACGACCGTCGGCGCGGGCAAGCTCTTTCACAGCTCGACCTTTAGCGCCTGGGCCTATTCCGGCTACAACGACACCACGGCGTGGGACGCCTACTACCCTTCACCTGAACGGCAGATTCCCGACGAGATCAGGCCCCACGACCGACCGGCCAACGGTACGCCCCTCAACCGGAACTTCGACTGGTCCACTGTCGTCGCCGATGACCGGGCCATGGGCGACGGCCAGGTAACCGCCTGGTCCGTTGCACAGATCCTCGCTCCGGGCGCGGGCCCGCGCTTTCATGCAGTGGGCATCTACCGTCCCCATCTTCCCTGGTATCTGCCCCAGAAGTACTTCGACATGTACCCGCTGGAGGACATCGAGCTACCAAGCGTCCCGGAGAGCGATCTGGACGACATCCCGGACCACATGAAACAGGATTCAGGTGGGGAGTTGGCGTCCATGCAGCTCCATCGGTGGGTACTCGAGGCCGGTGTCTGGCGGGAAGGCGTGCGCGCGTACCTGGCCAGCGTCAGCTTCGCCGATGCCATGCTGGGACAGGTGCTCGACGCACTCGAGGAAAGTGGTCGCGCGGAAAACACCATCATCGTCTTGTGGTCCGACCATGGATTTCATCTCGGCGAGAAGTCGCGCTGGCGAAAACAGACCCTCTGGAACGAGTCGACCCGTGTGCCGATCATCGTCGTCGCGCCTGGCGTGACCGAGGCGGGGACGCGTTCCGCGGCCACCGTTTCACTGATGGACATCTACCCGACCCTGACCGAGCTGGCCGGGCTCGAGACGCCGGATCACATCGAGGGCGTGAGTCTCGTGCCGTTACTGAAGGACCCGGACGCCGAGTGGAATCGATCCGCCCTGACGACCAACGGCTATCGTAATCACGCGGTGACGTACGGTCACTACCGCTACATCCGCTATGCCGATGGCACCGAAGAGCTCTACGATCTCGAGTCCGATCCCAACGAGTGGATGAATCGGGCTGACGACGCCGAGATAGCGGACATCAAGGCCGATCTCATCGCCCGGTTGCCGAAGTACGACGCGCCGGATGCGCGCGGCGGCGAGACAACCGGTAACTAGAACAGCGAATGCACGTCCGTCCCGTCAGCGTGGCGGGCGATAGGTCTCGACCGGCGGAAGCTGCGAGCCGGACAGGTCGGCCGGAACGCCCTCCTCGGCTCTGACGGTGTGGGTCAGCGTGCCGATCCCCTCGATGCTGGCGCTGATCGTCTCGCCCGCCTGCAGGTACCCAGAGCCTGTCGCGCGCTCGACGCGACCGGCGCCGGTTCCGCCGGACGTCCCGCTTTGCAGAACGTCACCAGGGAATACGGTAATGAGCGACGACGCGTACTCGATCAGCTCCGGGATGTTGTGGATCATGTCTCCCGCCCTGGCCTCCTGGACGGTCACGCCGTCGATGACCAGGCTCTGGTGCAAGCGCTCCATCGGGTCGCCGTAGAACTCCTTCGGAACGATCCAGGGCCCATGGGGCGCGAACGTGTCATGGCCCTTACCGACGAACCAGTCCAGGCGGCCGGAGCCGAAGCCACCCGGAGGACGCCCGCCACGATCGGATATATCCATGGCGACCATGTAGCCGAACACGTGGTCGTATGCACGGCTCGCGGAGATGTACTTGCCCGTGCGGCCGAAGACGATGGCCATTTCGACTTCCCATTCGATCCGGTCACGGCCGTAGGGCATCACGATGTCCTCGCCGCTGCCGATGATCGCGCCGCGGGTGGGCTTCAAGAAGAGGTAGGGCACGCCCCGGTTCTCTTGCCGCTCCCTGGTCCGCGCCTTCAGCTCCTCCTCGGTGCAGCCCTCGCACGCGTGTGTGTAGAAGTTGACCGCCGCGTTCATGAGCTTGCTCGGATACAGGATCGGCGCAAGGATCCTGACGTCGTCGACGTTGTGGACGTAGGCGGCGCGCGTGCCCTCCGACAGCCGGTTCCCGGCAACGAGGTCGTTGACGATCTCGTAGAGCCGGTACTTGAGGCCGTACTCGTACCGGCCGATCAACTCCAGCATGTCGGCCGGCATGGCGAGGCGGGAGTAGATTGAATCCAGCTCCAGCTCGGTGTTCGCCGCGCCGATGTCGACGATCAGCGAATCCCGCAGCACGAGCCCCACGACGGCCTCCCCGTCGATCTGGAAGGTGCCGACTTTGAAGGGTTCGGCCGATTCCATGGCCTGGGCCTGGAGCCCGGCCGGAGCCGCGAGCACCACGAGCAGGGCAGCGAGAATAGTCGAGCGCATTCAGTCCTCCGTGTGAATCGAGTTCAGCGTTCCAGAATGACCGCACGGAGGGCTGTCGTCAAGACCAATTGTCCTTGCGCCGAAACTCTTCGGCTTCCACCCCACAACCCCGTCCCCAGAATCCTCTCGCCCCACGCGCGGCCGGCCCTCTGCAACTGCTTGAGGGAGAGCGAGATCAGGGCACGGTTTCCGTTTCAAGGATGGCGACGCGCTCGCCCGCACGTCGCGTCCGTCCGAACACTTGCAGTCAGAAGCGCCGATTCCTCTCGGTGAGGCTACGGTCTCGGCGAGAGACTCCAGCACACCGGCCCACTCGCATTCGTGCCGATGCGAGCCTGAGCAAACGTGCCGGTCGCCCACGCTCAGCCGCAGGCTCGCCGTCCAGTGCCGGATCGTGTACCGGAACTCCGGGTCCTGCTCGAGAGTCGATTTCAGGCTGTTCCAGGGAATCATCCGTGGATCGTAGCGCGGCGCGAAGCAGCGACCGTCCCGTAGACTTACAGCGTCGCCGGCGGGCTTCCGGCGAAGACGCTGAACCCGCCATCGAGATCGACGGAAAGTAGAGAAGGCATGAGAGATGGATCAGCGATCCGCAGCCGGTTGCGAGTCCCTGTTCTTGTGCTGCTGATCGCGGCCGCGCCCGTACTGGCACAGGTAGAGACGACCCCGGAGGCTGAAGCGGAGCATCTGTGGTCAGAGGCGATGCGTTTCGTCGAACTGGACCAGACGGCCGACGCTCTGGCTGCCCTGGACAACGTCATCGAGCTCAAGAGGCTCCATCCCGACCTGGAACTGCCGCGCCGCTTCTGGGTTGTCCACGCCGCCACGGCAGACGTGGAGGGACTGCACGACGTGGCCGTTTCATCGGCGCAACGCTACGTCAATCTGCCACAGGCCAACAGCGCCGATCACTACAGCTTCGCCATTCGACTCGTCACCGACGCCTATGTTGAGGCAACACGCCAAGCGGCGGGGACAGGGAGATCTACACCTTGACGGTGGGCGGCAAGCCGGTGGACGGACTGGAACCGCCTATGCGCAAGAACTCCTACTCCCATGAGCCGAGGCGCACCAGAGAGGCCCGGGCGGCAGGTGTCTATGGTGCCGTGATGGTCGGCTACGTCGTCGACGAGCGCGGAAGGATGGAAGACCCGGTCGTTCTCCAGGATCCCGGTCACGGCCTCGCAACGGTGGTGGTGAAGTCCGTCAAGCGCCTCAGGTACCGGCCCGCGACGCTTCACGGGGAGCCTGTAGCTGTGTTCCAGTTCGTGACGATCAACTTCCCTCCGTTGCGCTAACGTCATCGTAGCCACTGGCGAGGCCCGCCATCGTCAGGATCCAGGCGCAGAACGCGTGGTAGAACCACTGCCGCGATGCCCGATCCAGACTTCTCCACCTTCCCGCTCAAGAAGAAAGGCAACCGCTACCAGGACTTCGAGGAAGGCCGGACCTTCCAGCACCACTGGGGCCGCACCCTCACCGAAGCGGACAACGCCCTGTTCGCCACCGCGACGATGCGGTTCACCCCTCTCTACTTCAACGCCGAGTACGCCCGCGCCCACGGCCACGACTCGGTCGTCATCGACCCGCTGCTCGTGCTCTGCACCGTGGTCGGCATGTCCGTCGAGGACCTCTCCGAAGGCGGCGGGCCGTTCCTCGGCGTGAACGACGTGAAGTTCCACCAGCCCGTCTACCCAGGCGACACGATCACCGGCAAGAGCCGCGTCGTCGGCCGCCGCGAGTCCGGCTCCAGGCCCCACTTCGGCATCGTCACCTGGGAGACCGAGGCCCGCAACCAGAACGGAGAGGTCGTGCTGAGCTACCAGCGCACGAACCTGGTCGCCAAGCGGCGGGAGGCGTCGTCATGACGGCCCACACTGGGTGCGCCGGCGTCCCCGCCGGCTTTCCGCCCTGGGAACGCGGGCGTCTCGCCCGCTCCGGGAACCGGGCCACCGCGGCTGGGCAGGAGGCACCGCCATGACCACAGCGCTCACCTCCCCCTCCACCTACTTCGAAGACTTCGCCGCCGGCCAGAAGATGCGCCACGCCCGCGGCACCACGATCGAGGAGGTCGAGAGCCAACTCCTCACCAAGCTCGTGATGAACACCGCCGACGGCCACTTCGACGAGCACAAGATGAAGGCGTCGCCGTTCGGCCAGCGCCTCGTGTTCGGCCTGGTCACCGGCTCGACGGTCATCGGCCTGGCGACCCAGGACACGGCCGAGAACGCGCTCGCCGAACTCAGCCTCGACAAGATGCGCTTCCGCGCGCCCGTCTTCCTCGGCGACTCCCTGACCGCCTACACCGAGGTGCTCGAGACTCGCGACGCCGACCGCGACGACGCCGGCGTCGTCCGTTTCAAGCACTGGGGCACCAAGCAGGACGGCACGATCGTCTTCGAAGGCGAGCGCGAGGTGCTGATCAAGCGCCGCTCACACTGGGGAGCCCAGTGACCCGGGACCCCCTGGGAACGCGGGCGTCTCGCCCGCATCCGGCGCAACGCGCCGGCCTCCGTTCGGGGGTCACCCCATGAGCCAAGGCCCCCTCAGCGACCTCGTCATCATCGACTGCACGATGGCCCTCGCCGGGCCGTTCGGCTCGGCGATCCTCGCCGACCTCGGCGCCGACGTGATCAAGGTGGAGCCGCCGACGGGCGACATGTCGCGCCCCTCGCCGCCGACGCCGCCGGATTTCATCCACCCCGCCCAGGGCAAGGCTGGGGTCGACGGCGGCTGCGACTTCGGCGGCTACTTCGGCAGCATCAACCGGAACAAGCGCAGCATCTCGCTCGACCTGAAGGACGAGGCCGACCGCGAGACCTTCCTCCGCCTGTGCGAGCAGGCCGACGCCGTGCTCGAGAACATGCGCGCCGGCGTGATGGACCGGCTCGGGCTGAGCTACGAGACGATCCGCGAGCGCAACCCGCGGATCGTCTACGCGGCGCTGCGCGGCTTCGGCGACCCGCGGACCGGCGAGAGCCCCTACGCCGACTGGCCCGCCTTCGACATCGTGGCCCAGGCGATGGGCGGCTTCGCCCACATCAACGGCCCCGCGGGCGACGGCGGGTCCGGAGGGGGCTACCCCGGGGGCGCCTCCGTCGGCGACCTGTTTCCCGGGACGCTGATGGCGCTCGGCGTTGTCGCCGGGGTCCACCATGCGCGGCGCACAGGCAAGGGCCAGTTCATGGACGTCGCGATGGTCGACGGCGTCAACCTGCTGTGCGAGTCCCTCTTCGCGAACTACGGCGCCGCGAAGAGCAACCAGCTCGGGCCGCGCGGCAGGCACCACCACAGCCTGTGCCCGTTCGGCATCTTCGACGCGAAGGACGGCGGCGTGGCCATCGCCGCACCCATGCCGGCCCAGTGGGAGATCCTCTGCCACGAGATGGGCCGGCCCGAACTCGTCGACGACGAACGCACGAAGGACTTCGCGGCCCGCCGCAAGAACCGGAAGTTCGTGGAAGGCGTCGTCTCCGAATGGGCCGGCTCGCTCACCCGCGACCAGGTCGTCGAAGCGCTCGCCGGCCGGGTCCCCTGCGGCCCGGTGCAGACCGCGGCCGACATCTTCGAGAGCCCCCACACTGCGGTCCGTGAGATGGTCGCCGAAGTCGAGCTGCCGGGCGACAACGAGCCGGTCAGGATCGTCGGCAGCCCGATCAAGTTCACCGAAACGAAGACCGGGGTGCGGAGCAGGGCGCCCCTGCTCGACGAGCACCGCGAAGAGATCCTCGCCCAGTTCGGGCTGGACCCTGGGAACGCGGGCGTCCCGCCCGCATCCGGCCAAGAACGCCCGCCCAAGGAGAAGTAGCCATGCGACTGAGACGTTCCGAACTGGCCGTGCCGGCCAGCAACCCCAGGATGGTCGAGAAGTCGGCCGGAAGCTCTGCCGACCTCGTCTTCCTCGACCTGGAGGACGCCGTCTCCCCCGACAAGAAGGAGGGCGCGCGCCAGATCGCCATCGACGGCCTGAACGATCTCGACTGGGGCAACAAGGTGCGCTCCGTGCGCGTGAACGACCACACCACCCGCTGGGCCGTCAACGACGTGATCAGCGTCGTCGAAGGCGCCGGCGAGAACCTCGACATCATCATCCTGCCCAAGGTCAAGCAGCCGCGCGACATCTGGTTCTTCGAGACGATGCTCGGCGGCCTGGAACTCAAGCTCGGCCTCACCCGCAAGATCGGCCTGGAGGCCCTGATCGAGGAGGCCGAGGGCCTCGCCAACGTCGAGGCCATCGCCACCTCCTCGCCCCGCCTCGAAGCGCTCATCCTCGGCTTCGGCGACCTCTCCGGCAGCATGGGCATGCGCTTCGGCCACGAACTCGACAAGGACTACCGCTACCCCGGCGACATGTGGTCCGCCCACCGCGTCCGCATGATCGCCGCCTGCCGCGCCGCCGGCATCGACGCGATCGACGGCCCCTTCGGCGACTTCAAGAACGACAGGGCCTACATGAAGCAGGCCACCTACGCCGCCACCCTCGGCGCCGTCGGCAAGTGGTGCATCCACCCCAACCAGATCCCGCTCGCCAACGACGTCTTCGCGCCCTCGCCCAGGGAGATCAAGCAGGCGCAGAAGATGGTCGACCTGTACAACGAGTCCGTGGCGAAGGGGGCCGGGGCCGGCGGCAAGGGCGGGCAGTTGGTGGATGCGGCGACGTTGCGGATCTATGAGCCGGTGTTGGAGCGGGCGCGGGCTACTGGGAGGTTGTAGGGGTGGGCTTCCAACACGGAGGATTCGCGCATGCCACTTGAGGTGAAACTCTGGAAAGTCGACGCCGACCGACCCCAACCGGTCGAGCCATCACGCCTCGATCTTGAAGGCCGTCTCGAAGAGTGGCTCTGCAGGGACATTGGGCTGCTGAGCGACGATCTGCTGGTCATCGGACAACAGATCGAGCAGTACGGCACGTTTCTGGATCTGCTCGCGGTGGACCGAGACGGCAACCTGGTCGTCGTGGAGTTGAAACGGCACAGGACGCCCCGCGATGTGGTTGCTCAGGCGTTGGACTACGCCTCGTGGGTGCAGGACCTTGGCCGCAAGGACGTCGAGCGGTACGCGCGCGAGCACTTGGGTAAGTCATTCGGCGAAGCGTTTGAGGAGGCGTTCGGCCAGGAGCCGCCGGAGGTCGTCAACGAACGCCACCGCATCTTCATCGTCGCGTCCTCGCTCGACGGGACGACACAGAGGATCGTCGAGTACCTGTCCTCAACGCACAACGTCGACATCAACGCGGCGACTTTTGCCTACTTCGACACCGCCGACGGTGAATTCGTGGCACGCTCCATGCTGCTCGACGAAGAGGCCGTGGAAAGACGCGCCAAAGCGCGGCCTGGAGCCAAGCGGCGGCCACCACTGAGCGAAGACGAACTGCGGGCCATCGCGGAGGAGCGCGGTGCCGCAGATTTATGGGATGTTGCCGTCAGCGGACTTGGGAGCGTCGCGCGGAAGGCCAGGAGCCGCACAACTCTCTGGTTCCAGGTCAAGACCGACGGTGGTTACCAAGCCATCGTCTCCATAGAGCCAGGAAGTTCTTTGGAGAACGGACTCGCGGTAACCGTGATTGCCGACCGCATCGCCCGCGCCTTCGGCATCGAGGAGGACCGGATCAAGGAAGCTTGCGGCAAGCCCGCCGGAACGACGTTCGGAACGACTGCCGGCACACCGGACAACTGCTTCCATCTCGATCGTGAACGGCTTGAGCGTTTGATCGGGCTGCTCTCCGGCTAGTGGGACTCCGAACCGTCCCTACCGAGCGCAGCCTCCTTCGCGAACCGCCTGGCTAGCCCTCCCACAGGCCCTCAAGATGGGCTACCAGCTGTTCTTCGTCTCTCCACCAAAGCAGACTGACCACCCTGTCCTGCACCACGGACGAACTCTCACATATTCGATAACGTCCACCATCGGGCACGTCGATCCAGCAATCTGCTCCCAGTTCTACGCCTTCAGGGCCGTGGTCCCCACCCGCAGCAAGATCGTAGGCAAGGCTGCCCTCGACAAGATCCCTGACGGGGCGGAACTCGTCGGGAACGTCGGGGCCAGAGACCCACCACAACCGACGCCCACTTCTCTTTTCGCAACACACCACCATTGCAGGGTATGAGCCAAGTTCCGCAAGCCGAATCGCCGCGGCCGTCCGACTAACCTGATATCTCTCGGCGAGCAGGTATGCCACAGACAGGGTTATCTCGCGCCCCTTCACATCGGGCTGAAACAAGTAGCTTGGGAGTAAGAGCTCGGCCGCATACCGATTCGCAAGACGCTCTCGATCTCTCCCCCCACGATCCCACATCGACATTTCCTTCGCTCCACACAGCGAGGTCAGGCCCTTGCCACGATCCCTCATCCAATGCCCCAACTCATGCGCGGCTGAGAACCGCTGCCGGCCCCGCGACACATCCTTCCTGACGCTGATGAAGGCGCGGTCTCCGTACCCTAGGATTCGAGCTTCGCAACCCTGGAGGGGCTCGTAGGCGACCGTCGCCCCGCACTCGAACGCGATCGCCTCTATGTCAATGTCCCGAGGTGCGCGAACACCAAGAGTACGAAGAAGGTCCTCGGGCGCGACGTAGCGCGTCACT
This sequence comes from Candidatus Multivorans sp., assembly GCA_965222875.1. Lineage (GTDB taxonomy): Bacteria > Acidobacteriota > Thermoanaerobaculia > Multivoradales > Multivoraceae > Multivorans. The sequence goes on from CBDCVC010000002.1 coordinate 1,133,699, forward strand.
CCTCTGGGTCTCGACCGTCGGCTGGGGCCAAGCCCAGTGCCAACGCCTTCTGGTACAGGCTTCGAATGTCTCGATCAGTCCAAGACTTGAAGTCACGGTGCGCCAACGTCAACTGCGCTGCCAACTCGGGCTTCCTAGTAAACAGCCCTTCCAGGAAATCACGCATTCGGCCCACAGAGGTTTCCCCGAACTCAGGACGGATACGAGACTCTCTCTCGCTGTGGACCCAAGCCTCGCGAGCCCGGTGCCTTCGCTGAGCAGCCCATTCGTCCGCTGTCTGCAGGAGCATCGCCTTGACCTTCTGGCCCGGTGGTTCCGAGCCGACCGGTTGCGCCATCAGATCTTCCCGTAGCTCTTCATCCATTGCGTCAGCCACCGACTCGGCCAAGGCGTTCATGAGTCGCCGAAACTCTACTTCATAGTCTCTCTTACTCATGACACGGTGCACCTTTCGGTCAGCGAGGTGTCGGCAACTGCTGCTCGTCGACGAAGCCGCTTGACGGCCGCCCGGTACTGGTGCTCGCTCCAGTCCATTACTTCCCGCGTGTCTGGCCCGGCAAAGCCCTGGCGGATGCACTCGACGAGATCCTGAAGTTCCTCGTCGTCTTCAATCGCCTTCTCGATTCGGCGTAGGCGCTGGCGGGCATCCACCTGCCGCTCCTGTAGTGCTTCAGTCGGGAGCTGATGGCCCAAGAGGTCTTCGCCTGACGATTCCTCGCCGGGTTGCTCGAGCTCAGTCTCAAGGACGTCCGCCTGCTCCTTGCGGCTACGCCACCCGGTGGAGATGCTGCGCATGGCACCCAGAAGGTGGTTGACGAAACTAACACGGTCTGGGCGCCATGACCTGACCCCGTCAAGGGTGTCCGTGAGTGCCTTGTTCATGAGGTCTCTCCAGTCCTGGCCACGAGCCAAACCGCCCAGCGCTCTCATACGAAACCGAGCATAGCTCTCAAGGCGCGCCAAATCGGCCCCCGAGAGATCGTCGATCGCACGCCTTATCTCGACCCGCTGCCCAGGACTCAGTGCCTCCGGCGTCAAGGAATCCTCTCCTTGGCGACTGCCTCAGTTCCTACTTGCCGGCGAGTGACCCAATCGGGACATCCGATTCGCGATGTCCAATCGCGTCTGTTCGTCGGCATTGGGTTAACGGGCGGACATGTCGCCTGCCCCTGATCGGGCTGAGCCCAAGGAGAAGAGTATGGTAACTCGTCGAATCGTATGCACCAAGCAGGAACCCACCGGCCGACCGCCTCAGCACGCCCATATCGTGGCAGTCGGAACAAGCAATGGGACGAGCGATCGCGCCACCAACCGCTTGACCCTTCAGCAGGTGTTGCGCGCCATGAGCAGCGGCACGGTCTTCTACACAAAGGGCCTCCGCTCCGGAAGGACCGCTCGGGTCGAGAAGTACGTCTGTGGCAGATGCTCAGGCACCCACATTCGGTCAGCCCCGGACGCAGTGACAGACAACAACCTGGACAGCCTACGGCTGTGTCGCTGGAGCTAAGGGAGGAAGGCACGCCGTGAGACACAGTACAGCGATTCGGTTCGGGAGGCCAGGGTCCTTCAGGGAGGTGTTGACGGCGCTGCCGCGCCCCGTGGCGACTAGTCTGTCGACGCTCGTGACCGTCGCCCTCGTGGCCAGGGCTTACGGTCCACCGGGCTTGAGAGTTATTGCGTTCGTGGTGTTGCCGCTGTTCGGTCTGGTGCTGTGCCACTCGGCGTGGGCGGTTGGATAGCCCTCTAACGACGTAGTCTTGGAAGTGATGCCTGACCACCTGACCATCCGATTCCCACCTCGCTGGGTCGACTCTGCGGCCTTCGAACGTGCGCTGCGGGTCGAAGGATCCCCGCATGAATCACCGACCAACCAAGTCCGCTTCTTCTTTCCGGTCGGCTGCAAACTGATGATCGAGGCTGTGGTCCGACTGCTGTCGCTGGCCAACCAGTTGGATCTCAGCACGAAGAGGGTCCAACTTGACTTCGAGGACGGGCAATCCGGGGTTCAGGGCTACCTCAATCGGATGGGCTTCTTTGACCACCTCGCACCGAACGTCCAAGTGCGTCCGAGCCGACCCGAAGTGTCGGGAACTCAACTCCATCGCGGAGCGAACGCTGGGCTCGTGGAGATCGAGCGGATCAACAAGGACTCACGCGACGACGGACTGCCAACAAGAATGGCGGCCGCCACGGCAAGAGCCTGTTACCGGCGGAGTTGGCTCTTCGCACGCACTCTCTTCTCCAGACGTTCGAAGACACCGAGGGTCTGGTTTACTGGGCGGGAGTCCGAGATGGTCGAGGCGGAACGATCACGACCCTGATCGTCCCTAGGTGTACGGCCCATCGCAGACGGATCGAGACTTCAATCGAAGCGAACGCTGAAGTGATCGGCACCCTGTCCAATCATCGGATCGTTCTTCTGGGTCAAGCCCACTCTCATCCGCCTGGCTCTGCTGCGCGCCACTCCGAAGGGGACGACTTGTTCACCTTCAGCTCGTTCGAGGGTCACATCTCCATCGTCGTGCCGGACTTCGCGTGGGGCGGCTGCGATCCCAAGGCGTGGGGCGTGCACCGGTTCATGCGCGGGGCCTATCAATTTGTACGCACCCAACACCACTGCGATCACCTCCACATCCTTCCCGCCCAGTTGGACCATCGGCGTTGATCACTCGAGAAGAGTTCCTCGAACGTCGAGGGGATCGCTCACTCCGCCTGGGCTACGGGGGCAAGTGCCCCGCGGATGAGGTCGCACTCGTTCTTCGCCCAACTGCACTCCCCTTTCCCGCAGTCGGTCCGGCAGTCGTTGCAGCGGCGAACTTACTCGGCCGATGGGTGCCAAGGCTGTCGGTGTGTCTGCCGCGAGACACTGGCAGGGCGTTCAGGTCGCTCGAAACGGCCATTGAAGAGGCTGTCGGAACTGCCAACCCATTCCTTGACGTTCGATGGGGCCGCCCGCGGGCCGAACAACCAGCTCTGGTCATTGGGCCGGGGCCCGCGTCAAGAGGCGAGGTGACAGCTTGGGCAGATGACTGGGTAGCTATCTCCACTACTCGCACCTCCCTGCCGTGCCACTCGGGACCAACCACCTCCGTCCTCCTCTTCTCTGTGGCTCTCGCAGTCGGAAGGGTGTTCAGACAAGCGTGGTGTCTTGCAAGTGACGGTCCCGAAGAAGTCCGATGGAACACGTGGAGACACACTCTCGAATCCAAGGCGGCGAGTCACAGGCCACAGCCACCACCCAACCGCCCTCCCACCCTTGGCCGCGTACTGCAGGTCGGTGCCGGAGCGGTTGGCTCCAATATCATCTACTTCCTTGGTCTGATGGGAACGTCGGCCGATCTAGCGCTCATCGATCATGATGTCGTCAAGATCGAGAACCTAGATCGGTCCCTCTTGTTCGGACTCCGGCATGCGCACCCTCGCAAACTTCCTAAGGTCGAGGCAGCAGTGGGTGCCACCGAGTGCTTTCCAACTCTTCGAGTGCAACCGGTTCAAGCGAAGTGGTCGGAGTACATGAAAACTACCTACCGTGTTGGGCACTTTGACCTTGCCTTCGCACTCGCGAACGAAGATCAGGTCTGGCCTGCGATGGCAAGCGCCGTTCTTCCACTGACCCTCCAGGCCACGACAGACGAAGACTGGGGAGTGGCCTTCGGCGCCCATGCTCCCGGCACAGCGTACTGCCTTCGGTGTCGGTTCCCTCCTGACACCCAACTGAAGCCAACGATCTGCTCCGAAGGACCCATTCGTTGCCCTTTCAATCAGCTGCTGCGGCTGGTCTCCTCGCGGTTGAGATCGACAAGCTCGCTCTTGGCCCGATCGAACGAGCCTCAAACTACATCGAAGCCAAGCTCGACGTTACTGAGGAGCCTCTGGCCCTACGCCGAGTACGAACGTCGTCATGCCCCGCTTGCCGGGACTTCTCTGAAGACCTCTGGGCCACAAAGTACGGCTCAACGCTGTTCGCGCACCATCGGTAGCGTGGTCTTGAGCGTGGACACGCCGGAGAATTCGATGCCGCATCCCGGCTAGCTCATCTAGCTAGTGTCTGCCAGAAAACCCCGTTCCGGGGGGATTCCGGAGCGAGTCTGAGGCTGTTTGCAGGCGCAAGAGACCGGCGCAATGGCCTTTGATCGGCGGTGCCGGAGCTTCTTGCGGGTTCTCGGCGGCGATTTCCGCCGAATGGCGCTCGTTCGGGCACGGCGGCGCCTCCGTCTCGACCGGGCGCGGAGTTCCGGTGACGGTCAGGCGGCCCGTCGTCGTTTGCGTTTTCGTTCGAGCGTGTGCAGCAGCCGACCGAGACGGTGCAGGTTGGCGGCGAGCACCGAGAGAGCGACGGTGCGCTCGAAGCCTTCAGCGCCGCGGCTTCGGACGCGATCGAGCCCACGATGCTCCAGAGCGTTGATGGCGGACTCGATCGCGGGATGCCTGCGCCGGGCCGAGGCGAAGTCCTCGCAGGCCTCCCGCTCCCGGTCGGCGACCGACATGTACCCCTTCTTCGGCAGCACATTGAGATCGAGCAGATCGTCGAGCCGGACCCGGTTGTCCCGGCTGTGAAAGTTGCGGTCGAAACTGCAGACTCGAAGGTCGCAGAACCGCTCCTGGGCGGCCACAACCATCGGCACCGCCGCCTTCACGTCGCTGCCGCTCCACAGCACCTCGTGATGGAGGATGAATCGATGCTGGTCCTCGATCAGAGCCACCGGAACGCCGAGTTCCACCGGCGTGCCCGCCTTGCCCTTCGACACCCAGCGCGTGTGCGGCTCGAAGATCGAGAAGACCTTCTCCTCATGGGGAATCGTCTCGCCCAACAGCAGCCGACGCTCGACCTGGTCCATCTGACGCCGGGCATGAGCGATCAAGCCCTCGATCGCTTCGCAGGACGCGCCGTCGCCCGCAGACCGCAGCGCCTCCACAGTGATCTCGGCACGCGCCGCCAGCTGGCCGCACTGCAAGAGGTACGCCTTCACACGCGCCGGAGTCCGCTTCGCCCGCCTCGTACCGCGCACCTTGTTGAACAGCCTGCGCACCAGCCTCGACTGATGACGCCACTGACGCCAGCCGGAGACCCCGTGCCTACCTGCCGCTCGGCCCGTCTCGCGCAGCAAACAACGCATCGCGTCCGACAGCAGGTTCACGTCCGTGGGGTAATGCACGTCGGTCTCGACCACGAAGGAGTCACACCGCCCGCGCAACGGCTCGCCAGGCTTTTTTCGCGCGACCGCATGGCCGCTTTCCACCACCAATCTGCCCACCGCCGACAACAACTCGGGCGTCAACAAGCTCACGTTGTCGACCACCGTCTGGCATTCGTAGTAGGTCTTGTCCCCGAACTCGCCGTGCCCCAGAAACGCCCGCAACGTCGCGTGATGGTTGGCCAGGTCGTGAAGCCGGTCGAAGTCGCAGCGAAGCCCCTGCTTCACCACCCCCAACACCAGAATCCGCCACAGATCCATGCCCGGACGACCCACCGTCCGGTCGGTCTCCGGCGAGACATGCTCGTCCAGAAGATCGAACACCCGATCCCGCAACTCCCGCTCGCACCAGATGTACTGCAGACCCCTAAGAAGAGCCGGAGTGTCGTCCCTCGACTTCGGATCGAGCCGGATATCCCCGATCGGCACTTGACCGATCTTGAACTGCCGACTTTGCACCTCCCGCATCGCCATATCCTCCGAAGATCGACCGGAATCCGCCCAAAACACCCGATTCAGGCCCGGATCCTACGGCATCGACCACATCTTCCACCGCCGAATCGGCCGCAAACTCCCGTAGAATCAACGATTCCCGGGTTTCCTGGCAGACACTAGCTATAGCTAGGGCTAGCCCCTGACGGCCGCCTACCACGCCGCGGATCGAAGCGCCGTAAAGCAACCCCCTCGGGGGGCCGGCTATGCTCCACTGCTGACAACCGCGACAGGAACTGCCCATGTCACTCGAAGTGAAGCTCTGGAAGGTCGACTCCGACCAACTCCACCTGGTGCCGCGGTCGCGCCTTGATCTGGAAGGCCGGCTCGAGGACTGGCTCTGCGAGGACATTGGGCTTCTGAGCGACGACCTGCTGGTCATCGGACGCTAGGTCGAGCAATACGGTACGCCTCTTGATCTCCTCGCGGTGGACCGGGACGGCAACCTGGTAGTCGTGGAGTTGAAACGGGACAGAACGCCCCGCGACGTGGTTGCCCAGGCGCTGGACTATGCGTCCTGGGTGCAGGAGCTTGGCCGGGAGGAGGTTGAACGGTACACACGTGAGCATCTGGGCAGGTCCTTTGACGGGGCCTTTGAGGGAGCGTTCGGCGAAGAACCCCCTGAGATCGTCAACGAACGGCACCGCATCTACATCGTGGCGTCCTCGCTCGACGGGGCGACGCAACGGATCGTCGAGTATTTGTCCTCCACGCATGGCGTGGACATCAACGCGGCCACGTTCTCCTACTTCAACACCGACGACGGCGAGTTCGTTGCCCGCTCCATGCTGCTCGACGAGGAGGCCGTGGAGAGACGGGCGAAGGCGCGGCCCGGAGCGAAGCGGCTGCCCGCATTGAGCGAAGAGGAACTGCGTGCAATCGCTGAAGAACACGGTGCCGCAGACCTGTGGGATGTGGCCGTCAACGGCTTCGGAGGCGTTGCGAAGAAGAACCGCAGCCGTACAACTCTCTGGTTTACAGTTGAGCTCAAGGAAGGTCGCCGCGCCATCATCTCGATAGAACCAGGGCGTTCGCACAAGGACGGGCTCGCGGTGACCGTGATCACCGAGCACATCGCCCGCGCCTTCGGCATCGAGGAGGATCGGATCAAAGAAGCCTGCGGCACTCCTGTCGGAACCAGCTTTGGAGGCACCTACAGCACAGCGGACAACTGCTTCCGTTTCGATCTCGAGCGTCTCGAGAGGCTCATCGCGCTCATCGTCGACCGACCAACGTCCCGAGGCGGCCTTCCGGAGGACTGAGCATCCGCTTCCGGGTCCAAACCAGCCCTCATCCTCGGCTTCGGCGACCTCTCCGGCAGCATGGGCATGCGCTTCGGCCACGAACTCGACAAGGACTCCGGCCGGGGGACTCGAATCAGGCGTTGATGGAGGTGGGTTCGCCGCTACCCCGGCGACATGTGGTCCGCCCACCGCGTCCGCATGATCGCCGCCTGCCGCGCCGCCGGCATCGACGCCATCGACGGCCCCTTCGGCGACTTCAAGAACGACAACGCCTACATGAAGCAGGCCACCTACGCCGCCACCCTCGGCGCCGTCGGCAAGTGGTGCATCCACCCCAACCAGATCCCGCTCGCCAACGACGTCTTCGCGCCGTCGCCCAGGGAGATCAAGCAGGCGCAGAAGATGGTCGACCTGTACAACGAGTCGGTGGCGAAGGGGGCCGGGGCTGGCGGCAAGGGTGGGCAGTTGGTGGATGCAGCGACGTTGCGGATCTATGAGCCGGTGTTGGAGCGGGCGAGGGCTACGGGGAGGTTGTAGGGCAGCCGTTACCGAGTGGTCCTAACGACGGCCGTACAGAGAGTCGCCGTGCTCGACTTAGCCTTGGTCGGCGAGAGCAGCCAGAACCACTGTCGACCGCTTTTCGTGCCAGCTCCGTACTGCGGGGTGGTGACCATGATCTCGGTGTCGCGCGCGTTCGCACTGCCTGACTGCGAAGCGTGAGGTGGGCTGCGACTCGCCCACGATCCGAGCTGCTAACCCCGCAGGCCTGGTAACCCCCTCAGACCCGGCACGGTGTACGGCTACTCTGCGGCCTCGCAAGGACTCAGAGTTACCGACCGCTGAGGCCCGACGTAGCACAGTTTCATCGTTCTCAGCAGGTCGTTTCCGATCAAGGCCACGGCTTCGTACTTCGCCAAGTAGAGACCAAGAGCGGTTCGGCGATAGGTACCGAGATTCAGAATCTCTATCTGGACGCCGAAGAGCGGCGTGTCGGCTTTCTCGTTCTCGTGGTCGTAGCGATCCATCTCCGCCCCGCCCATCGGGTCTAGGTCAAGATCCTCAGCAATCACTCTGTCGACCGCACTGTGTGACGCGCCGGTATCGATAATCCCGACCCCCCTCTTCCGCTTGTTTGGGTCGGCCGGATGCACCAACTCGACCATCACAACAGGTACGCCGCGATGGAAGTCAGCCTCTAACAAGAACTGGGGCCACTAGGGTGTCTTCTCGAGTTCCGCTCTTCCGCACCAATGCTCCGCCCTTGATGCCCTTCGCGTAGACGGCACGTATGGCCTCGTCGCAGCTTGGATAGGCACCGATGACTCGCTGGCCGCGAATCACCAAGTGCTGGTCCGGGTACTGGCTCCTGAGCTGGTCGAAGTTCTCGTCGTAGTAGTCCCTTTCCTCCTTGAGCACAGTCCTCACGAGACAGCCTCCCATAGCACACTTTGGCTCCATTGCCAACAGCGCTTGGTCTCGCGCCGCGTTTACCATGAGAGGGGCGCGCCCGTCAAGTCAGCAGCCACCGGACAGGAGTGCTAACAGGTGGCGAGGCTTATCAGAATCGAACACCGCTGAGACGCCTCGGACCTGGAGCATGGTCGACGGCGTGATCAGGACGAAGGCGACGGATGGCCCCGTGTCGGAAGGGTCCGGCGAAGAGCTCGCGCCGACGTAACCCCCGTGCCTGCGGAAGTTCGCAACCGTCACCCCTTCACGTCCTCGGTACCCGCCGCGATCGTCTCCAAGTCTCGCAGCAAGTCCTCAAGCTCGTACTGCACCGGCACCTTCCTCGCGCGGGCATAGTCCGTCGTTTCCCATAGCGAGACGCCGGTGTCGCGTGCCGCCCGGGCGAGCGTGACCTTCCCCTCGCCGTACTGCCGGGCGTAGTGCTTGAGCTTCCAGTCGTGAACCGCGCTCGCGAGCAACCGGCGCACCGTCGTGGAGCGGTCGGACTGCTCGACCTCCTCGATGAGTTCGAGTTCGCGGACCAGACCCACGGGCAGCCTGACACGAACCGTCTCTTCTCTCCTCATCTCTCTGCCCCGCGCAACTCTACGCCCGTTCGACATGCCGTCTGAGGTTCGTTCTGGGACCCGCAGCCTCGACTTGCATCCGTGGAGAGCCTCAAAGAGCGTTCTCGGAACGTCCGAGCCTCACGCCAGGTCTGCAGCTGGTCCGCCGGAACGCGACGTGGCAGCCGGAGCCGACCGGGACAGGTTGACCCTGGCGTTGGCGTCCAAAGCGGCCACCATCTTCATCAGCCGATCCAGCGTGAAGCGCCCGAGATCGGCGTTGCGGATGCGGCAGAAGTCCGCCGCAGCGGACCCGGTGAGACTCGCCGCCCCGCACACGTCGAGACCACGGCGTCCAACACCGCGATGATCCGCGCTGCAAGGACGGCCTTGGCCCTGCTTCAGGTCGGCCTGGGAGTCACCGAAGTCTCGGAAGACGTTCCCGCTTCCGTGAACGAGCTCGGTTTCCTTCTCACTCAAGGCTTGGGGAACTTCCCACAGATCCTGCGTGCTGCTCGAATCCAGCCGATGGGGGCCGCGACAGGGTTGATCCAAGAGTCCGGCTACCTAGCACGCAAACCGGGCGAAAAGAGCCACGAACGACCTTCCGAGACGATCCGACACGTCCTCCTCGCTGGCTTCCGCGTTGTCGCGGTGTATCGTACGGTGGCGGGATCAGGCCGCAGTCGGACCGGCACTGGGCGACGGCCAAACTCCATCGGAGTCTTCGTCACGCCGCTCGCATCTCCGCCAACTCAAGCAGCTCGAGTAGTGGCTTCGTGTCGCCTCTACCCACCTTCTTCGAGAGGATTTCACAGACACCCTCCTCCGGATCTGGCATCAATTCCATGCTAGCGAGACTGAACGTCACACCGGCCCAGATCTGGTTCAACTCCTCCCGGAACGGATGAAGCCGAGCTAGGAACTCGTTGACCGCAAGGGACGCAGCAAACATGTTGACGTTGATTACGGCCGGGCGTTGAACGGCAGCTCCGACGATGTAGCCATCCTTCACTTGTTGCTCATGCGCCCCCGGGTCATTTCGGCGCAAGCCGGCGGCGGCTACATCCTGCATGCTGAAGAGTCCTCGGCTAATCAAGCTGGACCTCCCCGGCTGCAGGTAGTTCACCGCGCCGCAAACCTCCCGTACTCGACCTTTCTCGGGGCCTTCCGGCACCGCCAAGATCCTCACGCCGATGTCGAAGTACGGCAGCGTGTAGTAGGTCGCTAGAGCGTTAAGCAAGAAACGGCCGTCTACGGTGTCCATGCAGCCGAACACGATGTCGCACTGTGCCACGAGCCGAACGACATCGCGATTCCAGAGATTCTGGCTGACCCGAATGACCCGGGTGTTCAGTCCGCTCCGCTCAATGGCGTCCGCCTGCACATCGACCTTGCTCCGCCTCTGAACGGCGTCCTTCATCGTCGAGTTCGTGATCCGATTGACGTTTCGCTTCCTCATACGATCATCGTCCACAATCACAAGTTCACCTGCGCCTAGGCGCAGCAACTGTTCGATGACAAGACTGCCGGTTCCCGAAGCACCGACAACCGCGATGGATAGCCGTTGTAGCCGCTCGATAGTGCCTTCACCGAAGACCTGCGCGTGTGATGCGACGAAGCTTGGCAGGTCTCCACGACCAGCGTCCGCATACCAGAAATGAAGGTCATCGCCAGCGACGCTGATGCAATCAAGGGGCTCGAACGGGCCACTAGGAGGGAGGACGCGGCCGAACATCTTCCCTCCAGGAAGCATGACGACGCTACCGTGTGGTACATCAGCCTCGACCCACCCCCGGATCATCGGCAACAGCCGAGTATCGCCTTTATCATCGGTTCGCGAGAAGCCACCGTAGCCGTTCGGGTGACTGTGCACCTTGACTACCGACAGGCCTTGGTCGGCGGCCCGCTCTAGCATCGGCGCAACGAAGTCCGGCGACCAAGTCACAAGCCTCTCGGTTCGTTCAGAGCAGTGGTCTTCAGGAACACTGTGGACCTCCTGAACGACAAGCCGATGCCGCCTGTCGCCTGCCCGACGCCCACATAGGAGGAGAGCCACACTCTCTTTCCCGTCACCGGGAAAAAGGAGCCTCTCTAGACGCTCGTGCTGATCTCCCGAGAGGGAGAGACTGATCGACGCCGTCATTCTCTAAACTCCCGTACGAACCAGTCCTCTACCAGGAGGACGTGCGTGTCCAGGTGGTCGACACCAACCCGCCAGGGATGCTGCGCCGTACGGTGCCGCGACCATCTCTGGTACTGCTTGCCGTCAATCACCTGCGTCTTCTGCGTCCGGTTGATCGGCTTGCCGTCTCTTCGCGCAAGGGCCGGGAAGACATACACCATATCCAGCTCCGTGTTCGGGTAGCCGGTCTCCAAGCGGATTGCAACCGTCACCCGCGGGTGGTCGTAGCCGTCATGCGTCTCGAAGTCATGGATGAGCACCCATTGGGAGCCATCGGCGATGGTCTCCCAACGGTGGCCATACTCGACTAGAAAGTCCTCATCTTGCTTGAGCAACTCGAAATCGCGGCGAAGGCTCATCGTTGACCGTCCGTCTGGTCCCGCGGCAACGCCTTGAACTTCTCCACCCCTGGGCGTCGAAGATCCACCTTCTCGTCGAGGCCCACCCGTCGTGGACGCTCACCGGAGAACTTCACGCGCAGGACGTAGTCCTTGGCCGGGAGCAGACCGGCTAGGGTCAGCACCTCGGACCCGGTCGGCACCGGGTCATGAAGTACGTAGGGGTCTCCGTTGATCTTGATCCGGTAGCCCTTCGCCAAGGGAGGACGCTTCCCTAGCTTCGCGTACTCCTCTAGGTCGATGATGTCGTCGAGGACGGATTCGACCCCGGGGTCGTCGATGTCAGGCCGTGCCACGCCAGTGTCGTCCAAGCTCTTCATTCTTTCTTCTCCTTGAAGAGAGTCCCGGGCCTTCATTGACCCGGGAAGAAGACTCTCAGCGTAGAACAAGCATGCGTGGTCTGTCAAGCACCCGCCAAGCACGCTTGCCTCTAGTGGCCACTTCCCACTACACTCTGGCCCCAGCAGCCCTCCGCGTACGTAGCGCGAGCAGAGGCTCACCCTGCCCCCCGCAAAAAGGAGGAAGCGTGACGCCCACACTCGGTCAGTACCTCGCCTCCATTCGCACAGACAGGAAGATGACCCTGCGTGAAGTCGAGGAGGCCACCAGCAAGCGAGTGTCCAACGCATATCTCAGCCAGATTGAGAACGACCGGATCGGGAGGCCTTCGCCCAACGTCCTCCACTCCCTTGCTGAGGTCTATGCCATCAGCTTCGAGAACCTAATGGACAAAGCCGGGCATCTCCTGTCGTCCACCCAGCGCACGAAGGGAGCACGACACTCTCGCGTGGCGACCTTCGCCGAGTACCACCTGACCCCCGAAGAGGAATCCGAGCTGATGCAGTACCTTCAGTTCATCCGTAGCAGGAAGCAACCAGATGGCAAGACCTGACGACAGCTCACTCGACCCCGAAGATCTCGGCGCGGTCGAGGAGCAAGCCAGCCGGCTCCTCGACCGCGCCGACGCCTGGGAACGCTTCCCCGTTCCCATTGACGACCTTCTTGCTGCCGCGAAGGTTCGGCTTGCTCCAACAAGTGCATTCGACGCTGCAGCCATACTTGGTTATCTTGTGGGTAAGGCCGGGAACGTAGCGACTCGAGTCAAGTCGGCCCTCGGCAAGGTCCTCGGCCTCTACGATGCCGGCGAAGCGCTCATCCACATCGACAGCACTGTAGTCCGACCAAAGCAGACGTTCCTCAAACTCCACGAGACTGGCCATCACGACTTACCAACCCATCGAAAGATGTTTCAGTTCTTCCAAGACTGCAAGAGCACTCTGAAGCCTGAGATCGCCGATCAATTCGAGCGCGAAGCTAACAACTATGCTCGGTTCGTCCTATTCAAGGGCGGCACATTCGCCGAACGCGCGGCTGACCGCCCGCTCGCTATAACGACGCCGATGCACCTCGCCAAGAAGTTCGGCGCGTCGGTCTATGCCTCGGCGCGTGAGTACGCTCGGACGAACCACGAATCATGTGCGCTGTTTGTGCTTGATCCCGTGGAGACCATTGAAGGGGTCGGGCTCCGGGCACCCGTACGGCGCATCGAAACGTCGCCTACATTCTGCGCGCAGTTCGGACAACCAGCACTCAAGGCCATTCTGCCAACGCACACTCTCTGGCCCATTCTGCCTGTCGACCGCAAGATGACGGCACCCACCTTGGTCGTTCTTCCTGACAGGAATGGCGAGTTGCACGAGTGTCTCGCCGAGGCCTTCGACACTACTTACAACATCTTGGTTCTGGTCTACCCGTTGAAGGCACCGCGACTGCCCCACTGACCCTGGCTGAAGCGAACACCATCGTTCTCGACTAGGTCCCGGTACCCGGTCCGTGGCGGCGGGGGCCGTGTTCGGCGAAGGCGAGGCCGGGGACGGAGAGGGTTTCGGCGGCTCGGTCGAGGGCCTGCTGGTCTTCGAGCTTGACGCCGAGCGTGATCTCGTCTTCGGGGTAGAGGGGCCAGGCGTCGGCTTTCTGGAGGTACTCCTGGGCGTTCAGGCCCCAGACCCAGGCGGCGAAGGTGTGGCTGCCCCAGCCGCGGAGGCCTTCGCCTAGGACGTCGATGGCCTGCTTGTGGATCGGGTAACGGGCTGCCTGGACGAAGCGCTCCACGCCTTCGGGGTCGCGGGCGCGGGCGAGGTGGACGCCGTGGACGCCCTGGGCGAGAGCCTGCTGGACCATCCAGCCGCCGGCTGTGACCGTCGCCTCGTCGAGGCCGAGCAGAGGCAGGGAGACGATGACGGTCGGCGTTCGGTGGCCGCTCGGCGTGGGCCGGCGTCAACCAGGCCGTGCACGTCCCCGCATACGCCGCGCTACTGCTTCGCGGCAGTTGAAACTCCGGCAGTCTGAGCGCCGTACCGCCTAGACATGATCGAGACATCCCGCGGCCTTCTCGCGCCAGCTGTCATCTTCCTCGGACAGCTCGTCGTCCCGGCGGTGTTCCACGGTCTCAACCCCGACCAGCCCACCTTCGTCGACGACATCGCGCCGATCCTCCACGAGAACTGTGCCTCCTGCCACCAGCCGGGCGAGATGGGGCCGATGGCGCTGCGTACCTACAGTGAGGTCCGCCCTTGGGCGCGGTCGATCGCCCGCGCGGTGGCGAACCGCGACATGCCTCCCTGGGACGCCGATCCCGGCTACGGGCCGTGGAAGAACGACATCAGGCTTGAGGAAGACCAGATCTCCGCGATCCTGCGCTGGGTTTCCTCCGGCGCGCCCCGCGGAGACGGCGAAGAGCCGCTATTCGAGAGCGAGGAACGCAGCGGCGAGTGGGCGCTCGGGGAGCCCGACTGGGTCTATGAGTTCGAGCCCTACGAAGTCGCTGCGGACGGCCCCGACTCGTTCGTCGTCGTCCCGATTGAGGCGAGTTTCGAGGAGGACCGCTGGGTCCGCGCCGTGGAGGTCCAGCCCGGCAATCGCGATGTGCTCCACCACTTCATCCTCTGGCGTGCCGCCCCCGGCGGCACGGTCCAGGACGCCTGGATCGATGGCTGGGCTGCCGGGGTCGCGCCGAGGGAGCTGCCGGCAGGCACCGCCCGTCTGCTGCCGAAGGGCCGCAATCTCCTCGGCGACTTCCACTACCACCCGAGCGGCACAGCCTCTACCGGCCAGACGAGGGTCGGGGTCTGGTTCGCCGAACCGGGCGAGGTCGAGAAGGAGCTGGTCAACCTCTGGATCATGAACTCAGCCTTCAAGATCCCCGCTGGCGACCCGAACCACGAAGCCCGCGCCCACCACGTCTTCATTGAGGATGTCCTCGTCCGTTCCCTGGCGCCGCACATGCACTACCGGGGCAAGGACATGAGGTACACGGCGTACCTCCCGGACGGGACCGAGCGCGAGCTCCTCAGTGTCAGCCGCTACGACTTCAACTGGCAGACTGCCTACGAATACGCCGAGCCGGTGGCGCTGCCGGCCGGTACGCGGATGGAAGTCGTCGCCCACTGGGACAACTCGGCCGACAACCCGAACAACCCGGATCCAACGAAGGATGTCCGCTTCGGTGTCGAGTCCACGGCCGAGATGATGGTCGGCTTCGTCGACTTCGTGGCCGCCAAAGGGGTGAGTCCCAGACCGGTCAGCCCGGTGATCGCCATGTTGGCTGAACTCGCCCAGACCCATCCTGGCGAGGCCTGGCGGATTGATACCGAGCGCTACCAGGGGAAGGGCCCAGAACCGACCGCACTGCTACTGCCGCGCGGCGGCGGCCCGGGCCGTTGGTTCGGCGGCGAACCCGGCAACCGGGTCGTGGGGTCGCCGGTCGACGACATCGTCTGGGACGGCAACCACGTAACGGCAACCGTCGGTCGAGGCCCGACAGCGAAGATCGAGGGTCTCCTCCAGGACGACGGCTCGCTCCTGCTGAACATGGGCGCGATGGGTGGCGGCGCCGAGGTCAGGGGCACACCAGCCGAGAACGAGGTGTTGGTGACGCTGCCAGACGGCTGAGCGGGTGCGGCCTCCGAAGTCCCTCTACCCGGCGACCAAGCGGCGGTCGGTTTCCGCGTCGCGGCCAACTGTTGTATCGTGTCAACGCGATGAGGGCACGGCATCCCAAGAAGGATGTCGAGAGGGCCCTCAGGGAAGCTGAGGCGGCAGGCTGGACCGTGACACCCACGGCATCCGGTCACCGTTGGGGCGTCATGAAGTGTGGAGAAGCCAGCCGGTCGGGATGCCAGGTCTCGATCTGGTCGACGCCGCGGAGCGCGGGGCGTCACGCCGACCAACTCCGGCGCTTCGTCAAGCGTTGTCCGCACGAGTGGGACCCAGAAGCCAGGGAGGACTCGTAGATGCCAATCCAGCACTTCACTCTGATCGTCGACGGCTCTGACCTGCAGAGCGAACCGTTCATCGACGCACTCTTCGAGGCAGGCTGCGACGACGCGACCGTCGGGCGGGTGAACGGTGTTCAGTACGTCGACTTCGACCGGGAAGCGGAGAGCCTCGGTGAGGCGATCATCTCCGCAGTGCGGGACGTCGAGAAGGTCGACGGCGTTCAAATAGCTCGGGTAGCCGATGCAGGGCTCGTGTCGATGACCGACATCGCCACCCGCCTGGGACGTACTCGCGAAAGCGTCAGGCTGCTCGTCACCGGAGCGCGGGGGCCGGGCGGTTTCCCGGCTCCCGTTACCGATCCGCGAGGCCGCTACCGGCTCTGGCGCTGGTCCGACGTCACGCGCTGGCTCACGACGAGGCTCGGGGACGACACGTTGCCGGACGACCATCTCGTCACCGCGATCAATGCAAGCCTGGAACTTCGCCGCTACCAGCACGAGTTCTCAACCGCTCGTCGGAGCAGTCTAAGGGCGCTCGCCGGCCTTTCCTGACCGCGCGCGCAACTTCCGCGACCCGAACCAGACGCCCACGACCCCGATCAGCGGGTTGAGCCAGTTGAACCACGCCGGCTGGCGGGCGCCCGCGGTCGCCTCCATCATCGACACGTCGTCGGGGCGCGGTCCTGCCGCCATCTCCGGCTGCATCAGCGCATTCACCACTCCGAGCACGATCACCAGGCCGATCAGAATCGTGGCGCCCCCGGCATCATGCGCCACCCTGGCACAGACTTGCCCGCCGATGTACGCGCCCACGAGCCCAAGTACGAGCTGGACGAGCACCCAGGCGCCGGGTACCTCCCAAGAACCCGGCTCGAAGACGCGCGAGGGCCCCACCGTCAGCCACAGAAGCGAGAAGAGTGCGAAGAGCACGGCGGCCATGGCGATGTAGCCGACGATGGCGGCGAGGATGTTCTTGAGCATCATGTTCTCCCTGAGGCGGCAGGTCAGCGATGGCGCTTCGAGCCGGGCTCACCAGCCCGTCGGTTTTGAAATCGTCGTGCCCGGAATCGTTGCGGGAAACTGAGCCCCCTTGAGCATCTTGGTCCGAAGATGGCGCACATGACTCGCGGCTCGGCTGAGCTTGGACGCGACCCGCCCACTTGGAGACACCATGAACACTGTCTTGCCCTGCTCGACGGCAACGATCTGGACCGGTGTCACCAGATCGGTGTCGTTGGAGATAACGGCTGCCGCGTCAAAGAGCCCACTCCATGCGTCGTTCAAGAGGTGGGAGGCGAGGTTCACGTCCGAGCCCTTCTCCTCGATGGTATGGAACTCCGCTATCACCGCGTTCGACAGCCGCGCCGAGGCCTTCGAGCGCCTCCCGTAGGCGCGCACGGGCAGTGTCCGAGCACTCGAACCGGAGACTGTGTGATCGCCCGCCGGCAAGACAACGGGTGTGGGCGTGGCGATGGACTCGCCCGCAACCGGCAGGTTCACAAGCGGCCGCCAAAGGGTCTTGGTGAGGAAGCTCCCGAAGTGCACCTCGACCTGCGGCAACGTCTGAAGGGCATTCAGGTAGACCTGCTGGCGAGCTGGCGCACGCCGGTCTACAACGCCGGAGACGTGGGCTGTGAAGTACCGAACCTTGTCTACAACACAATGCGACGGGAGAAGGGAGGTGCAGAGCTTGACGGGGTCAAGCCACCTGAACGGGGTTCCCTTCAGCGCACCGTAGTAGAGATTGAAGCCGTCAATGTAGACCCTGGTCCTCATACTGCCCAAGAGAAGCAAGGGCTGCCCAGAAGGGCAGCCCTTGAGCCGACAGCACGCTGCCGGCGGGTATCTGTCGGAGATTCTACCCTACTTGCATGGCCATGCGACCGAACGGTACGGACCGCGACTGGGACACTCGCCGCGGCTCCGGCCGGGGAGGTCGAGGCCGTCGAAGTCCCTTGCCCGCCTCGAAGCCCTGATCCTCGGCTTCGGCGACCTCTCCGCCAGCATGGGCATGCGCTTCGGCCACGAACTCGACAAGGACTTCCGCTACCCCGGCGACATGTGGTCCCCCCACCGCGTCCGCATGATCGCCGCCTGCCGCGCCGCCGGCATCGACGCCATCGACGGCCCCTTCGGCGACTTCAGGAACGACAAGGCCTACCTCAAGCAGGCCACCTACGCCGCCAGCCTCGGCGCCGTCGGCAAGTGGTGCATCCATCCGAACCAGATTCCGCTCGCCAACGACGTCTTCGCGCCGTCGCCCAGGGAGATCAAGCAGGCGCAGAAGATGGTCGATCTCTACAACGAGTCCGTGGCGAAGGGGGCCGGGGCTGGTGGCAAGGGCGGGCAGCTCGTCGACGCGGCGACGCTGCGGATCTACCAGCCAGTGCTGGAGCGGGCGCGGGCTACGGGGAAGCTGTAGACGTAGGTGATCCTCGGCACAGGCATCACGGCGTCGTCAGACGCACGCGTTCCCCGTCCAGTTCGAGCGTGGTCTTGGAGTAGGTCAGCTTCTGAACGATCTTGCCGTCCTTGAAGTGCAGCACATCGAGGCCGCGCCTCGCTTCGTGTTTGTCTTCCTGGCCCTTCTCGAACGAGGGCGAGTCGAGCTGCCAGCGGAAGAGCATCTTCTGTTCGACTTCGTCGATGAAGGTCTCTTCGTTCGTGAACTTGAAGTCTCCATGATTGGCGAACCATGGCGCCCATGCCTCACGCAGATTCTCCTTGCCACTGACCGAGCCTCCGTTCCAGTTCTCGAAGTAGATCTCGTCGTGAAACAGGTCCATCACGCCGTCGAGGTCGTGCTCGTTCCAGGCAGCGCCCCATCTGGCGAACGCGCTGGCCATTTCGTCTCGTGTCAGCATGGTCTCTTCCTCCTTGGTGACGGTTACATGCACTCGTAGGCTACTCGCGCAACTTCCGCGATCCCAACCAGGCGCCCACGGCCCCGATCAGCGGGTTGAGCCAGTTGAACCAGGCCGGCTGGTGGGCGCCCGCGGTCGCCTCCATCATCGACACGTCGTCGGGGCGCGGTCCTGCCGCCATTTCCGGCGGGATCAGCGCATTCACCACTCCGAGCACGATCACCAAGGCGATCAGAATCGTGGCGCCCCCGGCATCGTGCGCCACCCTGGCATAGACTTTCCCGCCGATGTACGCGCCCGCGAGCCCAAGTACGAGCTGGACGAGGACCCAGCCGCCGGGTACCTCCCACGAACCCGGCTCGAAGGCGCGAGAGGGCCCCACCGTCAGCCACAGAAGCGAGAAGAGTGCGAAGAGCACGGCGGCCATGGCGATGTAGCCGACGATGGCGGCGAGGATGTTCCTGAGCATCATGTTCCTCCCTGAGACGGCTGGCCGTTAAGGCTCCCCCGCAAACCGCCCAACAATCGCCCGACCCGGCGCAACCCCTTCCACCGTCTCCCCGTCCCGCACGACGAACACGCCATTCACCATCGTGTGGACGATCCCCTCCGAGAACGACAGCCCGCCCTCAAACGTGGCGGTGTCGATCACCGTGTCCGGGTCGAAGACGACGATGTCCGCGTCGGCGCCGACCTGGATCCGGCCCTTGTGCCTCATCTGATCGGACATCGTGGCCACGCGGTCCGCCGGCAGGAGGCTCATCTTCAACAGGGCGGTCATCAGGTCGAGCGTGCCCCGTTCGCGGACGTAGCGGCCCAGGACCCGTGAGTAGGCGCCGGCCGTTCGGGGGTGCGCTTTTGGGGCGTAGGGCATGCCGTCGGAGGCGACGATCACCCAGTTGTTCCCGAGCGCCGTCTCGATCCATTCTTCCTTCATGAAGTGCAGGATCACCGTGCCCCGCTCGCGGCGGTAGCGCTCGAAGGTCTCCCTGGTCAGCCTCTCTCCCGTCGCCTCCCACTGGAGGTCGCCGTAGTCGATGCCCAGGCGGCCTTGCCAGCCTTCGTCGAAGATCGAGCTGTGGAGGCTGGTCGAGCCGGCCGTGTAGGGGTAGGCCTCCGTCGTCACGTCGAGCCCCAGGCGGCGCGCGCCGCCGATCAGGCCGAGCACCGTGTCGATCTCGCCCAGGGCCATGCTGTTGACGTGCACGATGTGCAGGGGCGCCGCGGTAGCGACCGCGTTGGCCAGGACTTCCTGGATCGCCTCGATCGTCATCGAACGGACGTGCGTGTGGATGGTGGCCCGCTTCTCGCCGGCGAAGCGGAACACTTCGACGATCTCCCGGCGGCTCGCGCCCGGGTAGTACTGGACGGCGAGGCCGATTCCCAGGGCGCCTTCCTCGAGTCCCTGGTCCAGAAGCTCCAGCATGGCGGGGAAACGTTCGGGCGGCAGCTCGGAGTGGTACGTCCTGTCCGCGGCGTCACGCTCGGCGCTGAGCGGCTCGTCGGCGGAGCTGGCCGCCGTGAAGGCCGCTTCGAGATCCGCCCGTTCCTCCTGCGGGACGATCTCCAGGCCCCTCACCGCGCCGTGATTGACCGTGGCGCCATAGTTGACGAGCGACTTCCCCCGCCTGGAATCCAGGAACGCCCCCACGTCGGCGACGCCCCATTCCAGCTCGAGCGCGGTGGTGACGCCGTCCCGCGAGGAGGAGCGCCGCGACGAGCCCCGACACGATGAAACCACTCCTCAACACATCCACACCCCCCAACCCGCCCGATGGTATACACGCATGCACCGAATTCCCGCCGCACCCACGTCCCCATCCAAGGAGCCGCGAGCCATGCCGTCGACCCCTCCCGGGCACACTCTCCTGTCACGCCGAACCCTCGTAGGGCACGGCGCCAGGGCGGGCGCTCTCCTGGCGGCCGCGATTGTTCCCATAGCCGGATTCCTCGGCCTGGCGGTTTCCGGCTGCGGCTCCACGCAGTCCACACAGACTTCGCAACCGCCCGAGGCGGCGAACCACGCGGCCCATGATGCCGCCAGCGACGCCGTTCAGACCGTCCACTACCGGGCCGGCGAGGGCTTCGTCCCGGCTCGCCTCGACGTGGAGACCGGAACCCGCGTGGTCCTGGTCAACGAGTCCGCGGAACAGCTCGCTCCCCAATTCGGCGTCGCCCAGGGCGATTCACACTCGGGAGGAGAAACGGACCATCACGGCGCACACGGCACACACGGCGCGGGCCACCACTCCAATGCACCCGTCTGGACGTCGGACGATCCGCATCCGGACGGCCATGGCCGCGAGTGGGCTCACGCGTTCAACGTCAGCGGCTACTGGCGCTACCACAACGACCTGAACCCGGGCCACACCGGCCTGATTGTGGCGCTGGCCCCAACCGGTTCCAAGCTCGAGCCCCTGGTGATCGAAGGACAGGCTCTCTCGTTCCCCGAGGCGCCGACGCTGGCGCTTGACGAGTACCGTGAGCTGCTACGAAGCACCGAAGCCGTACGAGCGTTCATGGAGGCATACGGCCCGCACGACACTCTGAAGGTGCTGCGGCAAGGTGAAGTCGAAACCGGTCTCGACTGCCATCAAAGTGCGCACCACGTGGGGCGGATGACCTTCGCGGAGTACGGCGCCGCGGCTTCCATCAGCGTGGAAGAGACCTGCAGGTCGGGTATGCGACACGGCATGATGGAACAGCTCTTCGTCAACCGTGGCATCACCAATCTGGCAGAAGACGTCGATGTGCTGTGCCCCTCGGAGGACGACTACTTTTCCCGGCACCAGTGTCTTCACGGAGTCGGTCACGGCGTGATGGCCTGGACGGCCTATGAGATCAAGGATGCCCTGAAGCTCTGCGACCTCATGAGCGATGAGTCGAGCCAGCGTTCGTGCTACACCGGGATATTCATGGAGAACGTGGTGAGCGGGCTGTCCGCTGAAGTCGGCCAGAGCTCCGCATACGTCGACCGCAACGACCCTCACTATCCCTGCAACACTCTGGACCAGCGTTACGTCGACGACTGCTACTGGTACCAGACCTCGCAGATGATGGTCGTCTTCAATCGTGACCTGACCCTCGTAGTCCAGGCCTGCGAGGAGGCGCCGCCTGGCGCCCGCCGGGCGTGTTTCGGAAGCTACGGCCGCGACGTGAGCGGCATGCACGGCAGGAGTCCCCTCATGGTCGCTCACTTCTGCGGTCTGGCGCCGAACGTTCAGTATCGCGGTGACTGCATCGATGGCGCGGCGCGAACACTCTTCTGGGAAGAGTCCCAGCAGGATGACGGCCTCGCCCTCTGTGCGGCCGTGGAGGATCCGCTGCTCGCCGAGAGCTGTTACGAATCGATCGTCGGGCAAGCTCACATGGTTGTGGCGGACCTGGGGCCGTTTTGCGCCAAGGTCCCCGACCGGTGGCGGGATTGGTGCAGGAGGCGCTAGCCGGCTTAGCCCTCAGGAGCCCTTCCATGAACCACTCCCGAACCATGCGCCCGCGAGCGCTGGCCGGACTCGCTCTTCGCCATCGGCTCCAACACGAAGTCCTTCACCGCCACCCTCCTGGCCATGTACGTCGACGAAGGCGCTCTCGCCTGGGACGCGCCGATTCGCACCGTGCTTCCCGAGTTCCGCCTCCACGACCCGGTGGCGACGGGGCAGATGACCGCCGTCGACCTGCTGAGCCACCGCTCGGGCCTGCCAAGGCACGACCTGTTCTGGTACGCGACCGGCAAGAGCCGCACCGAGCTGATCGCCGGTCTCCACCACCTGGAGCCGTCCGCGTCCTTCAGGAGCAAGTACCAGTACCAGAACCTGATAGCACTCTCCAACACGTCACACACCGGGACCGTGCCCGCGCTCGTCGTGCGCAACGCGTTCGACCGCATGCTCGGCCTCGAGCCGATCGACTGGGCCGCCAGAGCGCGCAAGCGCGAAGCCGAAGCGAAGGCCAAGGTCGAAGAGGCGAAGAAGGCCGACCTCGCGGCCGCGGTGGCGGACACCAAACCCTCGCACCCGCTCGCCGACTACGCCGGCGACTACGAGCACGCCGGCTACGGTAGGGCCTCCGTGCGAGTTGAGGGGGACGGCCTGATCCTCGAAGTCGTCGGAATCGAGTTCCCGCTCGCGCACTACCACTACGACCTGTTCATCGTCCCCTACGATCTCCCGCCCAGCGCGGCCGCCGCAGGGTTCGGAGGGGTCAAGATCCGCTTCGACTATGACGACACGGGGGCGATCAACGTCGTTTCCGTGCCTCTCGAGCCGGCCATCTCGCCCATCCGTTTCCAGCGGACCAGCGACTGACGCCCTGCACACCCACGATGCAGGGCCGGGCGCCAACCCGCTTCCACACCCTCGTCCTGCCGGCGATCATCGCCCAGTCGATGATCATCGGCGGCGGCTACGCCACCGGCAGGGAAGTCGTCGAGTACGCCGGCCGCTTCGGGAACTGGGGATGGCTGTCCGTCGCGATCATCACCGTCTGCTTCGCCGTCGTCATGGCGCTGTCCTTCGAACTGGCGCGGCTCGCCGGGGCATACGACTACAAGACGTGGAGCCGGAACCTGATCGGTCCGTTCTGGTGGCTCGTCGACCTGCTGATTCTGAGCATGATGATGCTGGTGATCGCCGTCATGACCGCGGCGATCGGCGAGGTTCTGCAGCAGACCGTCGGGCTTCCGAAGCCGGTCAGCCTGGCGATCGCGCTGGCGTGCGTCGGGTTTCTGTCGTGGCGCGGCTCCGGCTTCATCGAGAAGGCGAAGACCTGGGGGAGCGCGGCTCTGTATTTGGGCTACTGCGCGTTCGCGGTGCTGGTGTTGACGGCGCCGGTCGGGGCAGCGGCTGCGGAGCCGGTGGCGGCGGCGGCGGCCGCGCCTGAAGCAGGCGTGTTGGACGTGGTGATCAACGCCCTGTTGTATGTCGCCTACAACGTCGCCGTCGTGCCGGCCGTGCTCTTCTGCCTCCATCGCCAGACCCGGCGCTCCGAGACGTTTTCTTCGGGAGCTCTTGCGGGCGTCGCGATGACGGTCCCGTTCGCGCTGACCCTGGCGTGCCTCCTCCGGTTTCCTCAGGCCTCCGTGATGGAGGCCGAGGTGCCCTGGCTGCCGATGATCACGAGCGCCGCCGACGGCCGCGCCGGCGGGCCGGCACTGTGGATCGCGATTTTCGGACTCGTCGCCGGCTGGACGCTGATCGAGACTGCCGTCGGGTCCATTCATGCTCTCTTGAGGCGGGTCGAGAGCAATCTCGACGACCTGCCGCGCCGGTGGAGGCCTGCCTCGGGGAGGCTCACGCGGAGGCAGAAGGCGGTGACTGCGGTGGCGGTGCTCGCGGCCGCGGCGGGGCTGTCGACGTTCGGGATCATCGACCTGGTGGCCAGGGGCTACGGCACTCTGGCTTGGGGGTTCATTGCTCTGGTTGTCGTGCCTCTCTTCGTGGTCGTGCCGTACCGCTCCCTAAGAGCGACTGAATTGTCATCTCTAGGGACGCGTCTTTGTGACTCCTCCAGTGGCTACACTGAAGGGCTATAGGGAACTAGTCGAAGGAGTCAAATGATCGATGACTACGGAGCCACTATCTTTCCGGCAGACCGTATGGGCAGTCGCCCTCGGGCAGCTCCTCGCTGGGGTCTTGCTCTTCACTCTGTTCCTGGCCCTGGCGGCGTTTGGCGGTTTGGCTCGCTTGATGCTGTCGGCTGCTGACTATCCGGGCGCGCGGCCGTTTGACCAGGAACGGTACGACGAGCTATTCCAACAGGAACTCGAGAGGATCCGACAGGAACGGAATCAGTAGGGTACCGCCTTGTCGGCGTTGCCTCGGGAATGGTTACAACGCTTCGTCGGCATCGGCGCCGGCGTGATCCTGGGCGGCCTCGTGCTCTCGGAGATCTGGCCGGCAGCCGGCGCGCCGGCCACCCCTCACGCCACCGCCGCCTCAAAGCCACTGATGCCGCGCGTCTCGCTACTGAACTCGACGCCCACCAGATGGATCCGACACCCTGAGGCGCGGTACTTCTCGGCGTAGCCTTTCTCGCGAAGCTGGGCCAGAGCGGCGCCTTCGGTCGCCCGCTCGGCCAGCTTGAACTCGAACAGGTAAACGTGGCCCGGGGCTTGCACCGCCATGTCGAGCCGCGCAGCCGCGCTGCTGTCCTCGGGCCGCACGTCGAGCCCGAGCGACGCGAAGCAGGCGTAGAACACGCTCGCGTACCAGCCCTCGTAGCGGCCCATCGGGTTCCTGGTGTGCCATTGGTGCGGAATGCCCGCGAACAGGGCGTCGAGTGCCGCGCGCACGCCGCCGAGGTCCGCATCCATGAGGGCGTCGTAGAGCTTGAAGCTGTGCGTCCCGCGGCCCGAGAACTCGGCGGAAAGCCGGGCGAGCAGGCTCTCGGCCAGGCTCTGGCGGACTTCGCGGTTGGGATAGCCCAACCGGTACATCGTCCGTCCCGCGCGCGTCTCCGCTCCGCGCACCGTGAGGTAGTCGGTCTGGAACAGCAGGGGGAGAGCGCCGATGTCGCCGACCTCGAAGGAGGAAAGCAGGGCTTCGGTGGCCAGGGTGTCTTCCAGGGTGAACGTCTCCACGCCGCGTTCGATCAGCGTGTCGACCAGCAGGCTCTTGCCGAAGCGGCGCGGGCGGGAGAGGAAGTAGTGCTTGCCCTCCTCGACCATGCGGGCGATGAAGGCCGTCTGGTCTACGTAGTAGCAGCCCCTCTCGCGGATCTCGCCCAGGGACTGGATGCCGAGCGGCAGTCGGCGGCGCGTGCTGGCCGCCGCGGCGGCTGGGTGGTCGGCTCCCTTGTCGGTCGGCATGGCGGCTGGGCCCGGCCGCGCAACGATGTTACTCGCGGCGCCGGCGAGCGGCCGGCGATGGCGGCGGCGGCCGAATCGAGGAAACAGCCCTGAGTTCCGTCCTGGTCTTCAGAAGCCGAGGATTGTCCGCCGGTTCCGGCGGACGACCCGAGCCCGAGCGAACCAAGGAGAACCGAGTGACGGCAGAGAACGCGGAGCTACACTACCGGCATGGGGATCCCTGCCGGACACTGGAAGAAGCCGGCTTCGGGCCCGGACAGGCCCGTGCCCTGGCCGACCTCATCGCCGACCGGGAGAGCAGGCTGGTGACGAGCGAAGGCATGACCGCCTACGAGAACGACGTTGCGATCCTCAAGAGCGATCTGGGCGAGCTGAAGGTGAGGATGGCGTCGATCGAGGGACGCATCGATGGCCTCGTCATGGTCGTCGAGGGCCTCCGGCAGGAGGTCAGGGAGAGGAACGACGCGCTCCGGCTCGAGTTGACGGCCAAGTTCGAGGCCCTGGAGGCACGCGTCGACCGCCGCATGAGCGCCCTGGACGGCCGCATGGGCAGCCTGGAGGGCAAGATGGACGGCGTGCAAGGCGAACTCAGGACGCTGAAGTGGATGCTCGGCATCCTCGTCGGCCTCGCGGCGGCCCTTGGCGCGCCGGTCGCGGCCGCCCTGGTTCGGCTCGCCTTCTTCGCGTAGTTCCTCGCTTCGCGCGCCAGCCGGCACTCCTACCAGGGCATCGTCCGCCCGCTGTACTCCCTCCCCACCTCCGCCGAATCCTCCCGCCGGCCCGCACCGATCATCACGCCGCGGTCGATCTGGCCGGCCACATTCTCCGGCAGCACATTGTCCAGGAAGAACATCCCGCGCTCCTTCGTCAGCTCCAGGACCATGTCGCCGGCGGCGACGACTTCGGGCGGAAGCGGCGGGTCGGCGCGCCCTTCGAGGTGGCCGAAGGAGAGGCCGAGGTCGCGGGGGCCGTGTTCGGCGAAGGCGAGGCCGGGGACGGAGAGGGTTTCGGCGGCTCGGTCGAGGGCCTGCTGGTCTTCGAGCTTCACGCCGAGCATGATCTCGCCTTCGGGGTTGAGGGGCCAGACGTCGGCTTTCTGGAGGTACTCCTGGGCGTTCAGGCCCCAGACCCAGGCGGCGAAGGTGTGGCTGCCCCAGCCGCGGAGGCCAACGCCTATGACGTCGATGGCCTGCTTGTGGATCGGGTAGCGGGCGGCCTGGACGAAGCGCTTGACTCCCTCAGGGTCGCGGGCGCGGGCGAGGTGGACGCCGTGGACGCCCTGGGCGAGGGCCTGTTGGACCATCCAGCCGCCGGCTGTGACGGTCGCTTCGTCTAAGCCGAGCAGGGGCAGGGAGACGATGACGGTGGGGGTCCGGTGGCCGCTGGGGGTGGGGCCGGCATCGACGAGGCCGCGCATGAACTCGCGGAGCGCGGCGAAATCGAGGGCCACGTGCTCAACGTTGTAGATGATGTAGTCGCCCCAGGTGCTGGCCATGCGCAAGCCTTCTTCGTAGCCGCCGGTGGAGGCGTCGTAGTAGATGGGTTGGCCGCGCTCGAGGAGCTCGATGGACTTGTTGATGCGCCGGGGCTGGTAGTCGGACCTGGCGCGGGCGGCGTCGAAGCCCCTGCCGAAGCCGGGGGACGAGGTGGTCTGGCGGTAGGTGGGCAGTAGCCGCAGCTCGGTTGCGGAGCGGAGGTCGCCCCAGAGGGTCAGGTGGCGGCCGGAGGCGGAGTGGACGACGCCCCAGTTGTCGCCGCTTAGGACTACTCGGCCGGTGAGGTCGTCGGGGGGCAGGAGTGCTGAGACGTCGACTTGGGTCTGATGGCTGGACGGCGAGTAGGAGGTTCCGACCACCTGGAGCTCCCTGCCGTCTTCCAGGAACTCAGGCAATCCAGCGGCGTTCCCCTGGCCCGCAGCGCCGTCGCGGACCAGGGACGCGCTGACGATGGCCGTGCCGTCGCTCTCGAACGACCCGGAGACGATGTTGTTGCTGAAGCGGGTCGGCTCGAGGCCCTCCTTGGTCTCGATGAGCAGGGTGTCTTCGAGGATCGTGTTGTCGGTGACTTCGAGTTCGCTGCGCTGCAGGTAGAAGCCCGAGTTGAGCGCGGCGACGTTGCCGGCGACCAGGCCGCGGCTCTCCATTGTGATGCGGGTGGCGCCGGAGTTGCGGGAGGGGTTGGAGTTGCCGAAGAAGCGGTTGCCGGTCACTTCGACGAAGAAGTCCGCAGGCGTAGGCATGGGGTCGAACGGCCGGTCGTAGCGGTGCTCCTGGCCGCCGATGAACAGGCCGCCGCCGTCGTCTCCGCCGTGGTTGGCGACGATGACGTTGTTGCGGACCTTGCCCGAGGACCAGTACGCGACGAAGATGCCGCCGGCGTCGTTGTTGTGGAGGGCGCTGTTGCCGAGGACGACGTTGCCGCTGATCTCGGGGGAGGACGAGTTGAAGACGGAGATGGCGCCGCCGTCGCTGCTGCGCATGGGGTCGGCGGTGCCGGCGATGTTGCTGATGAGGACGTTGTCGGCGATCACGCCGTCGCAGTTGTGGTCGAAGGCGATGCCGGCGCCGCGGCCGGTCTCGGTGGTGTTGGCGAGGATCAGGTTGTTGCGGATCTCGGGCGCGCCGCCGTTGCGGCAGTAGATGGCGCCGCCGTCGTGGGCGGTTTCGTGGAGGTACTTGGGGGCCCAGCCTTCGGGTGTGAGGGTGGCGTTTTGGGTGAAGACGTTGTTGGTGAGGACGGGGGATGTGCCGTCGATGAGGATGCCGCCGCCGGGGGCTCGGGTGTGGCCGTTGTGGATTTGGAGGCCGTCTATGCGGGGGGTGGCCGGCGTGTTGGTGGCGGTGGTGGTCGTGGTGGAGGTGGTGGCGGTGGAGGTAGTGGCGGTGGAGGTAGTGGTGGTGGAGATGAGGACTCGGCCTTCGTTGCGGGCGTCGAGGATGGTTGGGTGGGCTTGGATGTCGCGGGTCCAGGTGGTGGGGTCGAAGCCGCCGTAGAGGTCGGTGTTGGGGGTGAGGGTGAGGTTGTGAACGTTGTAGGTGCCGGCGGCGATGAGGAGGGCGGTGCGGGTGGTGGTGGTGGCTTCGGAGGTGCTGGCGGAGGCGGAGGTGGTGGCGAGGGCTTGGGTGATGGAGGCGTAAGGGGCGGAGGCGGTGCCGTTGCCTGTGGAGTCGGAGCCGGTGGTGGTGGAGACGTGGAGGATGCTGGCGTAGGCGTCGAGGTCGACGGGGGTGGTTTGGGGGCCGGTGGTGGCGAGGGTGGGGGTCGTTGTGATGGTGGTGAGGGTGAGGAGGAGGGTGAGGAGGGCGTTGCGGGGGTGTCGGCGGCGCTGCGCGCCGGTTGGGGGGGCGGTGCCGATGCTCCAAGGGGGCAGATGCGGGCCAGAAGGCCCGCGCACCCAGAGATACGGCGCCGGCTTGGCGAAACGCTCTACGCAACTGGAGGGTCGGCGTGCAGGCGCCGGATGCGGGCCAGAAGGCCCGCGCACCCAGAGATACGACGCCGCCTTGGCGAGGCGCTCTACGCAACTGGAGGGGCGTTGCGCGGGCGTCGGATGCGGGCCGGAAGGCCCGCGCACCCAGAGATAGGGCGTGGGGCGGCGTGACTCTCTACGCAACTGCGGGGCCATTGCGGTTGCGGTGCCGGCCTCTGGCCGGCTTGCCCGACGAGCCGCGGAGCGGTGAGTTCGGGGGTAACGCGCGAGGCCGGAGGCCGAGCTCCTTTGTGGGTCGAAAGACGGGCGGAGGCCGGTGAGGTTGTTCCCGCCACCTGCGGCGGCAGCCAACTGCAGCACAGCGTCACGAGGCGACGACGACCGTGCTCTGGGTGCGCGGGCCTTCTGGCCCGCTTTCGGGCGAAGCCGCGAAGCGGCGCAGCCCGAAAGAATGCGGCCGCCGGCCGGAGGCCGGCGACGATGCTCCCGCCGCCTTCGGCGGCAGCGGGCCAGAACCCGGGTGGCGCGACCCGCGCCACCCGTGAACCAGTCCGTGCGCCCCGTCATCGGGCGCACGGATGGCAGGCCCGCGCACCCAGAGATCAGGCGTTGCTGGAGGCGGGGCTCTCTACTGGAAACAAACGGGTTCGGTCTGAGGTGCACGCTTTACCCTCCTTCCACGAATTGCATGGCGTAGAGCTTCGCTCCGCGCATGCGGAGCACGACCTGCACGGTCCTGCCGACGAGCGGGGACAGGTCGGCGCCGGTCTTCAGCCAGTCGACTTCCTTGGCGATGAAGTCGCCGTTGATGTAGACGCAGTCGTCGACGGTGTAGCCCTCGATGTCTTCGCCCTGCTCGTCCAGGAAGCCGACCTGCACGTAACCGACGGCGTCGGTATCGACGTTGAGTTGCAGGCGGTCGCCGGCAAACACAAGGGCTCGGGTGATGACGGTCGTGTCGTGGTCGTAGGGGCTGTCGAGGGATATGAACCCGTCCAGGCGCTGTACGAGTCGGTAGACGCCGCGGCCGTCGGGGTCTTGGGTGTGGGGCGAGTGGTAGTGGGTTTCGCCGAAGTAGTACTGCCAGAGTTCCTCGCCGCGGCGGATCATGCCGTGGCCGATGTAGGCGGTGACCACGTCGCGCCCCTGGTGGCGGCCGATGCCCACGTAGGCCGGCTCGGGGTGGCGCTTCCAGTCGAGCCCGTTCCGGCTGACCGCGACCTGGGATTCGAGCGGGCCCGAGCCCAGGCCGCGTTCTTCCAGGCCCAACACTGTGCGCGCCTCCGGTCCGTCGCCGTAGTAGTGGAAGTAGCCCACCGGGAAGGCGACGTAGGTGTCCGGGGCATAGGGGTACTTCATCGCCTTGGTGAGGTAGAAGTCCACGCCCACCGGGTCCTCGGGGGTCGGATCGAGGAGGTGCGGGTACTCCATGCCGAACCCGCCCGGCGTCAGCGGACCGTTGTCCACCCACCAGGGCAGCGGGTCGCGGAGCGGGTACTCGGCGCGGAGGTCGAGGTACTCCTGCTGCGTCAGCGGCGTGAACGGTTGGGTCACGCGCAGGTCCTTGTGCTCCGTGACCACCGAGCTGCGCTGCGTCACGCCGCCGGGCGTATGGAAGATGCCGGAGCGGTGGTAGGCCATGTAGACCTGCCGCTGGTCGTCGTAGTAGGTGCTGCTCTGGGTGCCGGACCGGAAGGGCAAGATGATGTTGCGCCGCCGCGTCCAGTCGTAGCCGTCGGCTGAGGTGTAGAGGTAGATGCCGCGCCGCTGGTAGTCCGTGAAGTACTTCCACCGCTCGTCGGGAGGAGCCTGGGGGTCCCAGAACGGGTTGCCAAGGCCGCCCACCATGTCGGGGATCACGATGTTGCGGTGGCCGTTGATCTCGCCGCGCCCCTGGTCGGGCCGGTCGAAGTGGACGCCGTCGGTCGAGGTGTAGACCGCGAGGTGGTCCTCTTCCCTCGAGTTGTAGATGCGGATGACGCCGTCGTCGCCCTCGACGATGGTCAGGTGCTTGCGGAACGTGCCCTTGATGTTGTTGATCACGCGCTCGGCGCGGCGCGGTGGGTTGACGACGAACTTCGCGTCGCCTGTTGCGGCGAGGAGGGCGTCGTCGATGAAAACGTGCTTGCGGGTGCCGAGCAGGAGCGGCTCGGAGGAGTCGTGGCCGAAGAGGAGCGGGGGGCCCTGGGTGAGTTCGACGGGGGTGGGCTGGGTCGCGAAGGTCGCGGGCGGCTCGAAGTCGGCTGTGTAGACGAGGCCGCGGCTGACGCGGAGCTCGTCGAGCATGCCGGTGAGTGGGCGGGCGAAGAGGCCGTCGCTGGCGAGGGTGAAGTAGGCCTCGTCGCCTTCTGGGAGCGAGGCGAGGGCGGTCGGGGGTGGTTGGGGTTGGAGGGTTCCGTCGACGTAGTGGCGTAGCTGGTTGGAGGCGGAGTCGTAGGTGAAGGCGTAGTGGCGCCAAGCGGGGGCGGAGGCTGAGGCGGTGGTGGAGGTGGTGGTGGTGATGGTGGAGGTGGAGGTGGGGATCTCGACGGACGCGTCGGTGGGCTGGTTGGTGAGGACGAAGTGGGAGCGGTCGGCGGACCAACTGAGTTGCGTGACCAGGTCGTTCTCTCCGCGGGGGCCGGTGCCGAGTTCGAAGACGATGGCTTCGGCCTGGGCGTCGGGGTCGGGGGCTGCGGCGGCCGGCGGGTCGGCCGGGGAATGCCAGAACTCGACCGTCCAGTCGAAGTTGCCGAGGTTGAGGGCGTGGGTCGTGGGGTTCTTGTGGCCGACCTGCTTGCGGAGATGGTTCTCGCCGGAGGTCATGAGCGCCGCGTAGTGGGCGGTGAACCAGCTCAGGGGCTCCACGGTGCGGCCTTCGGGTAGAGGCAGGCGGGCGAGACCGAAGTGCCCGGGTTTCTCTTCGGCCGGGGGCACGTCGAGGGGCGGCGTGAGCGGGGCGAGCAGGAGGGCGTTGCCGTGGTGGCCAGGGGCGACCTGGGCGCCGAGGCCGAGGGAGAGGACCATGTCGTTGTCGGACATGTCGTCGAGGGTGTGGCTGGGGTAGAGGCCGGCGGGTTCGTCGAAGAGCCAGAGGGCGGTGGTTTTCACGCTGGTCGTGGCGTCGTCGGGGGGTGGGGTGCAGGCGGTGAGGAGGGCGAGGAGGGCCGTGGGGATCGCGGTAGAGAGCAACGCCCACACCGGGGTGTATCTCTGGGTGCCGTGATTGCGGCTTTCTGCTGCAGGGGGTACGTCCATCTAGCTCCCCTCGGAATTGGCGACGGCGAGGTCGGCGTGCGGGATCGCCAGGGTCTCGATCAGCTCGTCGTCGATCGAGTAGATCTGGTACGTCACCAGCGGTTCCTCGCGGGCGGTGTCGAAGGTCAGCAGGCCGAAGGAGTCCTTCAGGTTGTAGCTGAACAGGGCGCCCGGCTCCTTCGGGTGGGTGTGGATGTTGGTCAACTGGCCGCTCAGGAGGTCGTGGAAGGCGTAGCCGCTGTCGCGTTCGATCGCCCAGGCCTCCGAGCGGTGGCGGTCGGACGAGAGCAGGATCACGCCGCGGATGTCGTTCGCTTCGATGAAGCCAAGGATCTCTTCGCGCTCCTCGGGGAAGCCCGACCAGGTGTCGCGGCTTCCCGGTTTGGCCCCGTCGGCCCAGGCTACGGGGCTCGCGATCACCTTGAAGGTCGCCTGGGAGTCGGCCAGCGATTCGAGCAGCCAGGCCTTCTGCACCGGGCCCAGCATGGTGGGTTCGTCGACGAAGGGGTTGGTGCGGTACGTGCGGCCGTCGAGCAGGAAGAAATCGACATCCCCGAGGGAGAACCGGAACCAGACGCCCGGGTGCGACTCCGAGCCGTAGGCCGGGTTGTTCCAGTTGCGGCGGAAGTGCTCGACCATGGGCTGCTTCCAGGGCGGACGGTCGACGTAGGGGCCCAGCCAGATGTCGTCGACGGCCGCGTCGTGGTCATCCCAGATGGCGTAGACGGGGGTCGAACTCACGAGGCGCCGGAACTCGGGGCGCGATTGGCGCTGGTAGTAGGTGTAGTCGTGAAAGGGGCCGGGCTGGCCCGGCAGGTCGATGTAGACGTTGTCGCCGAGTGTGAGAAACGCTTGCGGCGCGTGGGCCGCGATCGTGTCCCACATGCGCTCGTTTTGGGGCGTGTAGCCCGCGCAGCCGCCGAAAGCGATGGCGAAGGTGCCGGGGGCGCCGGTGGGTGGGAAGGTGCGCAGGCTGTAGCTCGGCGGCTGCGGCGGCGTGTTCGCGTCAACGAGCACCTGGTAGCTGTAGGTCGTGTCCGGCGACAGTCCTTCGAGCGTTGCTGTGCCTGTGAAGTCCCGGTCCGCGGTGGTGCTGCCGGAGGCGGTGTGCCGCTCGCCCGCGGCCGTGGCCACTACTTCGAACGGCGTCTCCTCGACGCTGCGGATCCAGACCCGGGCGCTGGTGTCGGTGACGGCGCCCAGCATCGGGCCATGGAGGATCTTGTTGTTCGGGCTCGCCGTGTGGAGCGCGAAGCCCTCGGTCGCTGCGAGACGCGTAAACAGCTCGCGTGGGCCGGCGAGGAAGCGCCCGAAGGGCATACCGGCATCGAGGGTGGCGTGCATCGCCTCCTCGGCCTCGTCGATGCGATCGAGCTGGGAGAGCGCCACGGCCTTGATGAACGACGACTCGGCGTCGGTTGCGTCCTCGGCAAGCCGGGCGTCGGCGAGTTCGATCGCCTTGTTTGGGTTGCCGTCGAGGATCTCGAGGAGTTGCCGTTGCCCGCGGCGCTTGTAGTAGAGGTCCGCCGAGCGCTCGTCGAACATGCGCCGGCTCCACTCGTTCTCGCTGCCGTAGTAGGGGTGCGGTGAGTCGCCTTCGTAGGCATCGGGGGGTCCGAACTCGCCGAAGTTCTCGCCGCCGGGGTTGCCCATTTCGCGGGCGGCGAGCTCGGCGGCTCGGTCGTCGGTGGGGGCTGTGCAGGCGAGGGCTGCGGTTAGCAATGCGGCCGCCGGCCACAGGCCGGCGACGTTGTTTCCGCCGCCTCCGGCGGCAGCGGGCCGGAAGGCCCGCGCACCCAGCGATAAGGCGGCTGTGGCGGCGCGGCTCTGTTCTGCAAACGTCACGCCCTCACTGGGAGCGCTGGGCTTGCAGTAGAGACTGCCGCTGCCAGCACGGGCGGTGCTCTGGGTGCGCGGGTCTTCTGACCCGCTCTCGGGCGAAGCTGCGAAGCGGCCGAGCCCGGACAATGCGGCCGCCGGCCGAAGGCCGGCGACGATTCTTCCGCCGCCTACGGCGGCAGCGGGCCAGAAGGCCCGCGCACCCAGCGATAAGGCGGCAGTGGCGGCGCGGCTCTGTTCTGCAAACGTCACGCCCTCACTGGGAGCGCTGGGCTTGCAGTAGAGACTGCCGCTGCCAGCACGGGCGGTGCCCTGGGTGCGCGGGCCTTCTGGCCCGCTCTCGGGCGAAGCCGCAAAGCGGCGAAGCCCGGACAACACGGCCGCCGGCCGAAGGCCGGTGACCTTGCTTCGGCTCACCCGAAGATCACCGATCGACGAACGCGCCATCTTCGGTGGTGAGGGTGCTCCAGTCCTTCTCCTGGAAGGGGAACTTCGCGGCCACTTCCTCGTCGAGGTCGATGCCGAGGCCCGGACGGCTGGGGAGCTTGGCGAAGCCGCGCTCGTAGGAGAAGTGGCCGCCGTAGAAGAGGTCCTGCCAGAAGGGGTCCTGGCCGCTGCCGATCTCGAGGATGGTGCAGTTCGGGGTGCAAGCGCAGACGTGTATGGAGGCGAGCGTGCTGACCTCGCTCTGCGGGTTGTGCGGCGACACGTCGACCCGGAAGGCCTCGGCCATGATGGCGATCTTGCGGAGTTCGGAGATGCCGCCCACGTGGACGACGTCCGGCATGATCACGTCAACGAGGCGCTCGGAGCACAGCGGCGCGAAGTGGTAGCGCGAGGTGAGGCGCTCGCCGGTCGCGAGGGGCACGCGGGTCTGGGCCCGGATCTGGCGCACCTCCTCGATCACCTCGTTCTCGAGCTGGGTGACTTCCTCGACCCAGAACGGCCGGAACTCCTCCACGCGGTTGCAGAACTCGACCGCGGAGAGCGGCGTGGGCTTGCCATGCGCTTCGACGATGATGTCGAAGTCCGGCCCCACGACGTCGCGCACCTTGGCGAGGTGCTCCACGCCGCGGCGAATCGACACGCGGTGGTTGATCGGTCTGCCGCCGGGATAGAAGCCGCCCTTGACGCAGGTCCAGCCGTCTTCCCTCTTCTGGCGCCAGAGGTCCAGCGCTTCCTCGTCGTCCGCGGCCCGGCGCTTCTGGCGGTGGCTGATGCGCTCCAGGTACCCCTCGTGGCAGTAGAGCCGCACGCGGTCGCGCGCCTTGCCGCCGAGGAGCTGCCAGATCGGCTGGCCGAGGGCCTGTCCCAGGATGTCCCACATGGCGATCTCGACCGCCGAGAGCGCCGACATGAGCACCGGGCCGCCGCGGTAGCGGGGGCCGATGAACATGCCGCGCCAGTGCCGCTCGATCTCGGTCGGGTCCTTGCCGACGAGGTAGCGCTTGTGGGCCTGGATGGCGGCGTCCACGACTTCGCCCTTGTTGGAGAGGGTGCCTTCCCCGAGGCCGGTGATCCCCTGGTTGGTGTAGAGCTTGACGAAGACGAAGTTCTCGTCGTTGCCGGCGTCGACGAGGAAGGTGCGGAGGTCGGTGATCTTGAGGTTGAGGGGCTTGGCGTCTTCGAAGGTCTTCTCGAGGGGGCCGGGTTGTTGGGGTTGGTGGGCGGGCAGGGCGCGGGCGGCGGCGGCGGTGGCGGCCATGCCGAGGGCGGCGAGGATGGCATCCCTTCGATTGAAGTCACTCATGCGAGTTGGCTCTCGGGCTCGCCGCTTCGCGGCATCGCGCTTGATGCGGGTCAGAAGACCCGCGCACCCAGAGATACGGTGCGGCGCCGATGGACTTTCCTGCTGCAAGCGGGTGTACATCGCTGCGGGCGGATGCGGGCAGGATGCCCGCGTTCGCAGGGACGGAATCCCAGGTCATCTGGCGGCGCCTCCATGCTCGTCGACGAACCGCCAGTCGTGGCGTTCGGGTTCGTAGCCCGGGTTGATCGTCATCTCGCCGGCGCCGATTTCCTGGCGCCAGGCGACGAGTTGCTGGAGGAGGCTGTCGGCGAGTTCGGGCTTCTCGGCGGCGAGGTCGGTGGTTTCGCCTGGGTCGGCCTTGAGGTCGAAGAGGCTCATCGCGGGGCCGACGCCGGCGACCGAGCCTTCGAACCACTCGATCAGTTTGTAGTCGCCCTGGCGGATGGCGCCGGCCGGCTTGTATCCGAGGTGGTGGTAGTGCGGGTAGTGGAAGTAGAGCGTGTCGCGGTCGAGCGCGCCCGTGCCCTGGAGCACCGGGAGGAGGCTCAGGCCGTCGATGTCGGCGGGCAACTCGCTGACGCCCAGGATGTCCGCGATGGTCGGGAAGAAGTCGTCCGAGGTGATCAGCTCATCGTTGACGCTGCCGGGCTCGACCACGCCCGGCCACTTGACGGCCATCGGCACCCGGACCCCGCCTTCCCAGATCATCGCCTTGCCGCCGCGGAAGGGGTCCTGCGCCTGGAGTTGCTCGAAGCCGCCGTTGTCGGAGTAGAAGATGACGATCGTGCGCTCCCCGAGCCCGTGCTCCTCGATCCGTTCGAGGATCTGTCCGAAGCCGGTGTCCATCGTCTCGATCATCGCGCCCATGACCGGGTTGTTCACCGGGTCGTCGGCGCCGGGCTTGGCTTCGTACCTGGCGATCAGTTCGGGGTCCTCCAGCAGCGGACGGTGGACCACATGGTGCGAGACGTAGAGGAAGAACGGTTGGTCCCGGTTCGCGTCGAGGAACGCCAGCGACCGATCGGTGATCTCGTGCGCGTGATGCGCGTCCGCGAGGGGGTCGTCCTCGTACTCCGGTTTGACGGTGGTCAGGATGTCGTCGAAGCCCTGGGACTCCGGGTCCATGGGCCGGCCGGGCACGTACTCCTTGTCCACGTTGAGGTGCCACTTGCCGAAGTGGCCGGTGGCGTAGCCCTGGGCCTTGAACAGCTCGGCGATCGTGACTTCCTCGAGCGGCAGGCCGGGCACCTCGGCCGGGCGGAGAAGTCGCGCGTAGGGGTACGGGCTGCCGGGGATGTAGTCGGTGATCTGGAGCCGCGCCGGGTTCTTGCCGGTCATCAGGCTTGCTCGGGTGGGTGAACAGACGGGGTTCGCGGAGTAGGCGTTCGAGAACTGCATGCCGGCGGCCGCGACGGCGTCGATGTTGGGGGTCTCGTAGTAGGTGGTGCCGTGGTAGCCGACCTGGTTCCAGGCGAGGTCGTCGGCGAGGAAGAGGACGATGTTCCAGGGGGATTCGGGGGCGGGCGTGGGCTGCGGGGCGGGGGTGCAGGCGGCGAGGATGAGGATCGCTAAGGCTGCAGTAGAGAAACAAGCCATGCCGACGCCGTATCTCTGGGTGCGCGGACCTTCTGGTCCGCTCCCGGGCAAAGCCGCGGAGCGGCGCAGCCCGGACAATGCGGTCGCCGGCTTTGCCGGCGGCAATTTTGACGCCGCCTTCGGCGGCAAGCGGGTCAGAAGACCCGCGCACCCAGAGATAGGGCGGTGCATATGGCGGAACTCTCTACGCAACTGAAGGGTCATCGCCTTGCCACCTCCTCACGCCTCGCTTCGCGCTGCTTACGCATCACGTCGCTTTCGGTCCTTCCAACCAGCATAGGTCAGGTTTCGGTCCACTTCCTGCGCCGGGAAGAAATAGCTCGCCGCCCAGGCGACGCCGAAGAGCACGATGTGACTGTAGACGCCGAGCATGTAGTTGTGCTGCGTGTAGTTGAGGGGTCCCAGGTCGAGCCAGATGCGCGGCTCGCCGCCGAGGCTGAACTCGGTCGACGTGAGCAGACACGCCGCGGTGAACAGCACGCAGACGACTATGCCGATGTAGAGCCCCTGCTTGTTCACGCGCGGCACGAAGATGCCGAGCAGGAACATCCCGGCGATGCCGCCCGAGAAGATCGCGTAGAGCGCGAACACGGTAGCCAGCACCCCCGCGTCGCCGACGGCGACGTAGATGAGCGCGACCACGATGGCGCCGACCCCGGACACCACGACGATGATCTTGCCCACGCGCACCCGCTGGGCTTCGGTGCTTTGGGGCTTCAGCTTCTTGTAGTAGTCGTCGACGCCGACTGCCGCGAGGCAGTTGAGGTCCGAGTCGAGCGAAGAGATGGCCGCGGCCAGGAGCGCTGCGATGATGAGGCCGATGACGCCGACGGGCATCTCGTTCAGGATGAAGTGCGGGAACACCGCGTCGGGCCGAAGACCCTCGGGCAGCGACGCGTCGCCCTGGTAGAAGACGTAGAGCGCCGTGCCGATGAACATGAACATCACCCACACCGGCACCACCATGAGCACGCCGGTGATCGACGCCCGGATCGCTTCCTTGTCCGACCTGGCGGTCAGGTAGCGCTGCACCATGGTCTGATCGGTCCCGTACTTCTGGACGGCGTAGAAGATGCCGTTGATCGCCATGACCCAGAAGGTCAGCTCGACCAGGTTCCAGTCGAACGACCCCAGACTCACCTTGTTCTCGGCCGCCGCGACGGTGAACACCTTGCCCAGGCCGCCATCGAGCTTGACCGCGATGACGAGCAGGGTGACCAACCCGCCCAGGATCAGCAGCACCCCCTGGATCACGTCCAGCCAGATCACCGCCTCCATGCCGCCCACGAGCGTCAGGACGGTCACCACCAGGCCGAGGACCACGATCACCGTCACGACGCCGATGCCCGTCAGGCTCGAGACCGCCAGCGCGAGCAGGAAGAACACCGAACCCATGCCGGCGAACTGCGCCAGCACGAAGGCCAGCGAGGCGTAGAGGCGGGCGAGGTAGCCGAACCGCCGCTCGAAGTATTCGTAGGCGCTGAGCCCGATGACCTTCCTGTACATCGGCACGATGAAGCCGATGCCGGCCAGCACGACGAGCGGGACCATGAACCCCTGCACCAGGCGCACCCAGTTGCCGGCAAAGCCGTCGCCCGGGTAGGCGAGGTAGGTGAGGCTGCTGATCAGCGTGGCGAAGATCGACAGGCCGATCGCCCACGCCGGCACGTTGCCGCCGGCGGAGAAGTACTTGGCGGTAGTCGACTGGGCCTTCGCGAACCGGAGGCCGACCCCGACCGACAGGACGAGGCTCGCCCCGACGATCAGGTAGTCGACGACGTGGAGGGACGGGGTGTCCATGGGCTAGGCGGAGGTAAGCGGACGCCGGCCTTGCGGCCGGCGCGTCTGTATAGCCGCCTGCGGCGGCAGCGGGTCAGAAGACCCGCGCACCCAGAGCACCGTCGTCGACGTAGCGCAACGCTCTACTGCAAGCTCCTAGAACGACCAGCGCATGCCGGCGTTGAAGGTCCGGCCGGTGATGTCGTACTGGGAAGCCCGGCTCGCGATGCCCCGGTAGAGGTAGACCACCTCTTCCGTCAGGTTGTTCGCCTGCAGGAACAACTCGAGACCGCTGTCGAAGAGATAGGTGAACGAGTAGTCGAGGTACATCGCCGAGTCGTTCCACTCGTCCGAACCGGCCTCGTCGCCGACCTCGCTCAGCCACCTGCCGCTCATGTTGAGGGCGAGCCGGGTCAGCACCCTGTTCTTCTCGTAGATGAGTGCCAGGTTGCCCACGTTCTCCCTCTGTTCCGGCAGCACGTTGATGTCGTCCCGGTCGGTCTGTTCACCGAGATCGATGCTCATCACGTCGGTGTACGTGTAGTTCGCGTAGATGCCGAAGCCCGAATCCCAATGCTGCTGCCAGGCGACCTCGATGCCCATGAGGTCCGCGTTGCCGCCGTTGACCGGTTCCTCCACGTCGAAGCCGTCGAACTCCCCGCCGCGCTGGGTCGTCCCGGTGACGAAGTTGAAGTCGTCGATGCTCTTGAAGAACACGCCGCCGGAAACGATGCCGACGTTGTCGAAGAACCGCTCGACCAGGAAGTCGAGGTTGTTCGAGAGCGCCGGCTCGAGGTGCGGGTTGCCCCGCACGATCTCCTCGTCGTCCGTGTGGGTGTAGGAGAACGGCATCGAATCCCAGAAGTTGGGCCGGGCCATGCCGCGCGTGAAGGCGGCTCGCAGGAGGGTCTCCTCCGACAGGGCGTAGCGGAACTGCAGGTTGGGATAGACGAAGTCGTAGGACCGCGACACGCTCTCCTGCGTGTTCCTGAGCACGTCGTCGTCATTGACCACGAGGTTCGCCGCCGAGTAGTCCAGGTCGTTGAACTCGCCACGGACGCCCACCAGCATCGTCAGTCGTCCGTACTCCTGGGTGGTCATCGCGTAAACGCTGGTGATGTCCTCCTCGGCGTTGTACGGCTCCCCGAGGTTCACGTCGTTGCGCACCTCCTCCTCGAAGCCGCCCGGGCCCTGGTTGGCGTAGAAGAAGGAACGGAAGCCCGCCCGGTTGTACTCCTGGCCGAGGTTGTAACCGCCCTCGGTGAGGTTGGCGCCCCCGGCCTCGAACTGGTCGAGGAACAGGTCGTCATCGCCCTTCCACTTCCACTTCGAGCGCAGGTCGGCGCGTTCCTTGTGCAGCGCGCGGACCTTCACGCCCAACTTGAACTCGCCGGTATCGCTGCCCCACTGCATCGGCCGCGTCAAGTCCAGCTTGGCGGTGTCGATCGTGCTGGTCGTGTTCTCGAACTTCTCGTCCACGGCGTCGAACTCGAAGACACCGCTGTCATGGATGTCCTGCCGGGTCGAATCCCAACCCGGCGCCTTGCCGCCGATGTCGGTCACGTTCAGGTCGAACCCGCGGGCCTGGAACTCCGGCTTGAGCTGCCCTTCCGGCTTCTTGGTGAAGGCGCCGCTCGTCGACAGCGAGAAGTCGAGCACGGACAGACCCAGCCGGTGCTCTCCGCTGACGGCATAGGCCGTGATCTCCTGCTCCTCGAGACGATCGTGCAGGGACTTCACCAACCTCAGGCCCTCGACCTCCGTGGGGCTGATGTAGTCGCCCTTGTCCCAGCGAATCCGCGTGATCTGGCGATCCTGGTCGTCTTCGCGGTAGTTCTGCACGACGCTGAAATCGAGCTTGTGGTCGTCGTTGATCCGCACCTCGAGACGCGCGTTCGCGCCGAAGCGGTCGCGGTCGTTGGCCGAGAACTGTGCCTCCGTGTTCCTGAGCGCATAGGGAATCTCCGCGCCGCCGACGGTCTCCCGGTCGCCCCACTTGTGCTCGTTGTTGTGGCGCTCGGCCGCGGTGCGCGCGAAGTTGACGCCGATCGAGAATCCGAGGTTCTGGTTCGTACCCAATACGGTCGAGTAGTTGAACGCCGACCGCGAGTGGGTGCCGTCGGCGATCGAGTTGTCGCCCACGCCCAACGTGAAGTTGGTCACGCCGTCCGGCTGGTCGAACGCGCTCCGCGTCTTCAGGTTGATCGCGCCGCCGACCGAGTCGGCGTCCATGTCCGGGGTCAGGACCTTGGTCACCTCGATGCCGGTCAACTGAGCGGCCGAGATGACGTCAAGCTCGACCATGCGATTCGCACTGTTCGAGTACGCGACCTGCTGGCCGTTGATCGTGATGTTCGTCATCGCCGACGGCGTGCCGCGCATCGAGACG
This sequence comes from Candidatus Multivorans sp., assembly GCA_965222875.1. Lineage (GTDB taxonomy): Bacteria > Acidobacteriota > Thermoanaerobaculia > Multivoradales > Multivoraceae > Multivorans. The sequence continues at coordinate 1,175,194 of CBDCVC010000002.1, forward strand.
AAGCGGCCTTCGCCGTTGTCGCGCGTGATGCTGACGCCGCTGACGCGCTGCAGTACCTCGGCCGTGTTCAGGTCCGGGAAGCTCTGGATCTGCTCCTCGGAGAGCACGTTCTTGATGTTGATGGCCTGCTTCTGGTCGTTCAGCGCCTTGCTTTGCCCGAAGCGGACGGCCTGAACAACGATCTCCTCGGCGAACTCGTAGCGGGCGTCGAGCTGGATCGGCAATGTCACCGTTCCCGACGCGCTCACCGAGACGCTGGCCTCGAAGTCCTCGAAGCCGACGTAGTTCACGACGACCGTGTAGTCGCCAGCCGGTACGCCGTCGAGGCGGTAGCGGCCGTCGCTACCCGATCGCGTGCGGTACTGCGTGTCCTGGAGCTCCACCTCGGCGCCCGGAAGCCGTGCGCCGGATTCCTTCTCGGTGATCGTGCCCTGGACGGATGGGCCGGCCTGCGCCCAGGCCGTGCCGGCGCAGATGAACACGGCCAATGCCGCAAGGCCGGCACGGGTCAGAACGTTCGCGAATCGCTGTTTCATGGCCCAGTCTCCCCAAAAAGATTGTTATGAGTTAGAGCACCCCCACTCGCCTGAGCAGGGGTGTTGATCGGTTCCTTCGGGAGCGCTATCGGCTCGAGTAGCTACCACAAACGCTGTTGGAGCAAGCTAGCACAGGGGGCCGCCCCAAGTGCCCTAGCGGACGGGAGATCCAACTGTATGGATACTGGCCCGTGTTCTTGAAGCCGCGGAATCAGGGAGCGAGCGTTCTGGCCACCCGGAAGCCGATGAAGTAGCTCCGGAAGCGGGAGTAGATCTTCAGGCGTATGGCGGAGCGGAGGTACCCGGGGCCGCCGTTGTAGGCGCCGCCGCGCACGACCCGGCCCACGCAATCCCCGGACAGCCAGGCGCTTCCGTCCGCCGGGGCGCCCTCGTAGCTCCCGTTCCAGCAGTCCGCCGTCCACTCCCACACGTTGCCGTGGACGTCGTGGAGCCCGAACCCGTTCGCCGCGAACGACCCGGTCGGGGCCGTGTAGCGGTAGCCATCGTCCGGCCAGCCGTGATCCTGCTCGCCGTTCGCATGGTCGGCGCTGGGTTCGTCGCCCCAGCTATACCGGGTCGCCGTCCCGGCCCGCGCCGCGTACTCCCACTCCGCCTCGCTTGGCAGGCGGTAGTCCTCGCCGGTCACCTCGGACAGCCAGGACACGTACGCCTGGGCGCTGTGCCAGTTCGCATTGAGCACCGGGCGAGTGCCTCGGCCCCGACCCTCGTCCCCCGCCTCGTAGCCCTCGCAGCCGCCGTCCGCGACGCAGGCGTCCCACTCCGCGAAGCTCACCTCACGGGTGCCGATCGCGAAGGGCTCGGCGATCGTGACCCGGTGCGCGGGACCCTCGTCGTCGTAGCGGCCTTGCTCGTCGGGAGGTGAGCCCATGGTGTAGGCGCCGGACGCCAGGACGACCATTTCGGGGCATTCGGCGCAGTCGCGGAAGATGGTGCCGGGCTCGGGTGGGGCTTGCGCCGCGGCTGCGGCGTTGCCGGCGATCGAGGCGGCGGCGACGAACAGCAGCAGGCCGGGGCTGGGATGCGAAGCAGGGGACCGCATCGTTCTCCGGAGTCAGCGGGGTGGAGTCGGAGTTGCCTTGGGATCGTAGCGCCCGGAGGAAGGAGCGAGGCCTGCGGCCTCGCGCAGCTTCGCCCGGAAGCGGGCCAGAAGGCCCGCGCACCCAGAGCACCGCCTTGCCCGGAGCGGGAATCTCTACTGCAAACCCACCGCTCGCAGTGACGCCGTCACGGTTGCAGAACCGAGGCACGCTCACACCGCAGCGTATCTCTGGGTGCGCGGGCCTTCTGGCCCGCTGCCGCCGAAGGCGGCCAGGAACACGCGCGAGGCGTCAGCCTCGCTCCTTGCCCGACGTGGGCCTCCTGTCTACTCCTAGCCGCCCCACCGGTAGTTGAACCGCGCGTAGTAGTAGCCGCCGCTCAGGCCCCACGGGGTGACCGGGCTGTACCGCGAACCGAGGACGTCGACGAGCCCGGCGGGCGCGGACGAGACCACATCGAACATGTTCTGCGCGCCGATGGCCAGGGTCGTGTCCGCGGCGATCGGGATGCTGGCCTCGAAGTCGACGATGTAGGTCGAGTCCTGGACCGGCGGCGCGGAATCCACCCACAGCCGCGTGTAGTAGTAGTCGATCCAGGAGCCGTAGTAGCTCAGGCGGCCGAGGAGACTGACCGGCCCGACCTGCTGGTTCACCGCGACGTTCCAGCGAAGCCGGGGCACGCCGCGCTCGATGGCGAGCACGTCCGCGGCGCTCAGCAGGTCGGACTCCTCCGTGACCTCGGTGTCGGTGTAGTTCAGGGTGAAACTGAACTCGGTGTCGCCGCCGAGGGCGAGCGGAATCCAGGTCGAGACGAGGTCGATGCCTGCGGTCCGGGTCGAGAAATCGTTGATGAAGAAGCGGAAGAAGGACAGGTTGCCCGCCGAGGTGATGCCCTGTGAGAGCAGCAGTTCCCGTTCCTCCGCTGTCAGCGTCAGGACCTGCGACAGCGAAAGCCGGTCGGAGATGTCGACGTTGAAGTAGTCGGCGGTCAAGGTGAACGGACCGGTGTCGATCACCAGGCCGGCGGTCGTGTGGACCGACTCCTCGGGTTCCAGCGGCTTGCCGCCGCGCGGCCCCGCCGCCGCGAAGGTGGACGGCACGGTGGCGCTGTCGACCAGTTCCAGGGTCGTGGGATCGATCGTGGTCTGCACGTTGAGCGCGTTCTGCTGCCCCGGCGTCGGCGCGCGGAATCCCGTGCTGACGCCGCCGCGCACCGAAGTGACGTCGCTCAGGGCTCGGCGGAACGACAGCTTGCCGTTCGTCGTGTTGCCGAACACGTCGTAGTCCTCGACCCTGAGGGCGCCGCCCAGGGACCACCGGTCGTCCTCTCCGTGCAACTCGACATCGCCGTAGACGGCGACGTTCTCACGGCTCCACGTCCCGGCCGTGTAGTCGGGGAAGCCGGGGAACCCGTTCGATGCGGGAATGAAGCCCTGCGCCGCGTAGGGGCCGACCTCCCAGGACGGCCGACCCCCGGCGCCGACCGTGAAGCTCTCGTCGCGCCACTCGACGCCGGCGGCGACGTTGACCCTGTGGGAGACGCTATAGGAGATGTCGAAGTTCAGGTTCACGTCTTCCTGGTCGTAGAGACCGGGGTCGAAGTCGCGCGGCGTGTCCGGGCCGAGCGACGCATTGACGGTGTTCATGAAGAAGAAGTCCGATTCGTGCGAGCCGAAGCTGGCGCTCAGATCCCAGGCGAAGCCGCTGTCGAACTCCTTCCGCAACCCGGCGACGATCGAGCTGTCGGTCACGATGCCGCCGAACTGGGGGGTGAAGCCGCCCGGCGCGATCTCCTGGAAGGAGAAGCAGTTTGGGTCGGCGAACACCTGGGCGAGGGCATCCGGGTCGGGCACGCTGTTCGTGATCCTGACCTCGGGACAGTTGGCCGAACCCATGCCCTGGGCGCGGAGGACGTCGCCGATCAGCAGCGTCTGGCCGCCGTCGAGGCTGTAGATGCTCTGCCGGGAGTTCGGATTCCGGAAGAAGAAGCCCTCGGTCATCTTCTTCTCGGCGAAGTTGGCGAAGCCGTAGAACTCGAGGCCATTGTCGGAACGGCTGCCGATGTTGGCGAACAGCTTCACGTCGTCCTCGATCTTCGGGTTGCCCCAGACCTGCGCCGGCAGGGCGACGTTGGTGTTGCCGGCGGCGATCAGCGCGGCCGCGTCCCGGCGCTGGACGCTGCGGTCGGTCGGGTCGGCGCCGCCGTACTCGAAGCTCAGGTTGGCGAAGCCGTTGCCGCCCATGGGCAGGCCGAAGTTGCCGGCCACTGTGTACCCGGCGCCATCACCCGCGATATAGCTGCCGCTGTGGAGCTCGATGCTGCCACCGGCGGCGTCATCCTTGAGCTGGAAGTTGATGACGCCCGCGATCGCGTCCGAGCCGTACTGCGCCGACCCGCCGTCACGCAGCACCTCGACCCCGCGCAGGGCGATCGCCGGAATGGTCGAGATGTCGGGCCCCTGCGCGCCGTCCGTCACGCCGCCGAACCACGCGACGACCGACGATCGGTGGCGCCGCTTGCCGTTGACCAGGATCAGCGTGTGGTCGTGCGCGAGGTTGCGCAGGCTCGACGGCCGCACCAGCGTCGCCGCGTCGCTGATCGGATGGGTCGCGACGTTGAAGGAGGGGATCAGGTTCCGCAACTGGTAGTCGAGCGTGGTGGCGCCCTGCCGCATGATGTCCTCGACGGGAATCGCGTCGATGGGGACCTGGGATTCGGTCACCGAACGAGGGTGCGCGCGACTGCCGAGGACGACGATCCGCTCCTCGAAGTGAGCGTGCTCCTCGGCCTCTTCAGCGGCCTCGGACTCGTGGTCGTGGTCCTCTTCCTGCGCCGCCGTGGCGGTCGGCACGAGCAGGGTGATGACAATGGCCGCCGCCGCCGCCAGGGGCAGATTTGTCGTCGTCCAGGTCATGATGCGCCTCCCTTTCGCATTCATGATGGCCGCGCTACCGCGCACGCCTGTACCTACAGGGGCTTGCTAGTCGACCAGGCAGTTACGGCTATCTCGTTAACTCTCGTCAGCAATCATACCCGGTACTGGGTGCACCAGACGGGGACGCCCACCCTCGCTGTTACGGCAGCTCGCTGCCGAGATCCGGGGCGGCGTTCATGAGCGCCCGCGTGTAGGGCTCGCGCGGCGCCTCGTAGAGCTGGTCGGCCGGCCCGTGCTCGACGATCCGGCCGTCCTTCATCACGACGATGTCGTCGCAGAGGATCTTGACGTGAAAGCCCGGTCGAAACTTGAAACAATGTAACATGTTGGCGATCCACTGACCGGCGTACCATTTTCCAGGGCGGAAACACCACCTATGACGACCCCCGAAGCCAAGAGCCCCAAGGCTGGCGGGCCGACGAATCGACGCGAAGCGAACGTAGCGGCGCGCCGGCAGCGCATTCTGGAATCTGCCCGCGCCCTTCTCCAGGAGGCCGGGCCCGAGGGTCTCTCGATGCGCAAGCTGGCCCGCCAGGCCGGTTTGAGCGTCACCACGCTCTACAACCTGCTGGGCTCCCGCGAAGAGATCCTGCAGGCGCTGATCCAGGACTCGGTGCAGCGTCTCGAAGCGCCCGCCGCCGACACCGGCACCGCCCGCGACCCCTTGCTCCGGGCGTCGAGAGCCATGGACGGCATTCTCCAGTACATCGTCGACAACGGAGACCTGCTGCGGCCGCTCATCGTGGCGGACTTCAGGACCGGCTCCTGGTCACAACTCAACGAACAGGACGAGGGAGAGCACTTCAGGTCTTCCAAGAACGCGATTCGCGCCGCGATCACCGAGGCCCTAGCCGCCGGGCAACTGCGCAACGTCGTAGGCCAACGGTTCCTCGAGGTGCAGCTCCATGTGGGCTGGGAGTTGGCTCTCGACCAGTGGGCATACGGCGCTATCGACGACGAGGTCTTCCGCCTCAAGAGTTTGTGTGGCTTCCACGTGGCCCTGCTCGCCTTCGCGGCGCCGCATGTCCGCCCCGGCATCGAGAAGGAGCTTCGTCGTCTCGAGCGCGAGCTCTCCTCGCGGACACCGCTCCGCAAGCCCGCCGAGTAGCCGGCTTGGACAACCGCCTGACCGGTGGTGCCGGCCGTTGGCCGGCGCGTGTTCCTGGCCGCCTTCGGCGGCAGCGGGCCAGAAGGCCCGCGCACCCAGCGCACGATGGCGGTGACGGCGTGGCTCTGTTCTGCAACCGTCACGACGTCACCGCGGGCGCTGGGCTTGCCCCAGCGCGTGTTCCTGGCCGCCTTCGGCGGCAGCGGGCCAGAAGGCCCGCGCACCCAGCGCACGATGGCGGTGACGGCGTGGCTCTGTTCTGCAACCGTCACGACGTCACCGCGGGCACTGGGCTTGCCCCAGCACGTGTTCCTGGCCGCCTTCGGCGGCAGCGGGCCAGAAGGCCCGCGCACCCAGCGCACGATGGCGGTGACGGCGTGGCTCTGTTCTGCAACCGTCACGACGTCACCGCGGGCGCTGGGCTTGCCCCAGCGCGTGTTCCTGGCCGCCTTCGGCGGCAGCGGGCCAGAAGGCCCGCGCACCCAGCGCACGATGGCGGTGACGGCGCGGCTCTGTTCTGCAACCGTCACGACGTCACCGCAGGCGCTGGGCTTGCCCCAGCGCGTGTTCCTGGCCGCCTTCGGCGGCAGCGGGCCAGAAGGCCCGCGCACCCAGCGCACGGTGGCAGTGACGGCGTGGCTCTGTTCTGCAACCGTCACGACGTCACCGCGGGCGCTGGGCTTGCAGTAGAGATCCGCGCGACGGGGAACGGCGTATCGCTGGGTGCGCGGGCCTTCTGGCCCGCATCCGGGCGCGGCCGCGAAGCGGCGCGCGAGTGGCGGTCCATCCCCCTCCCGCTCTGGCGTCGAGTCGTTACCAGAAGTCGACCTCGATGCGTGTTCCCTTCGGCAGCAGCTTCGGCTCCTTTAGGGGCTGTACCAGATCGGCGACGACCAAGCCCGCTCCTGGATGGTAGACGGCATGTCCCGGCGTGGCTCGACGCCCTCTCGCAGCGCATCCCAGGTCGACCAACGGCAGGTCGGGTTCTCGATCACCCGCACGTAGTAGAAGGCCCGATGCGCCGGGTCGAAGTCGGGGTCGGTCCACACGCCTTTGAGCTCGTTGGCCCCGACGTCCGCACTGATGGCGCAGGTGGCGAGATCGACGCTCGCCCCGTTGTCCGGGCAGCGGTGGGTGTCGGAGTCGACGGCCGCGCCGTCCGAGCAGGCGAGGTCGTAAACCATTTCCTCGCTGTTCCCGTTCTCCGACCAGCCCTTGATGATCTGTAGCCGGTCGAGCGGAGCGGCGAGCGGATCGCGCAGCGCCCAGGCCGCGAAGGTTGGTGCAGCCCCGTTCGAGGTGGAGAGGTCGCCACCCATCGGCACGCCTTCTGCGTAGGCTTTGGTGAGGAAATCGGGATCCTCGAGATCGGCGCTGGTGGTCCCCGCCCGAGAGAAGAAGCGCACACGAATGCGCGGACCCGACGTGGCGAAGGTTTCCTTGCGCCGAAAGGCCTGGAAGATCGCCTCGCGCGTGTTCTCCTCCGCCCATGCGCCGGCGAGGCCCGACGCACCCCAGGTGTGGTAGTAGGTGTCGCGGTAAGTCCGGCCGGAGCCGTCGCCGGTGCGCGTGGAGGAGCCGGACCGCTCCGCGGGATCGCCGTAGCTGGCGATCTCTCCCGTGCCCGGCACCGAACCGCGCAACAGCGGCGTGGCGTCCAGAATGCCCGTTTTCGACCAGTAGTCGTCCTCCTCGAAGGAGCCGGCCGCGACATGGCTGTCGCTCGACCCGATCAGGCCGAGCTTGTACGGATTCAGCACGCCGCCGTCCGCGATCCCGAGGCCCCGTCGATAGGCGTCACGCACGTAGCTGCCTTCTCGCGGCAGACTGAGGACCACAGACCCGATCCTGTACGGCATGATCTCGAATTCGGCCCACTCGTCATTGGGCGACAGCGCCGGATGGGTGTCGGAGGTACCCTTGACCTGCGTGATCTCCACCACCGGCTCGTTGCGCGAGCGCAGTTCCGAGTAGGCATCGTCGATCGCACTACCGCCAAAGTACTCGAGCTCGAACATGCGGCCCGCCGAGGCGTTCGAGTTGTGCGGAATGGCCAGCGAGTCGATGCCCTGGGCGCGCCACTCGTCCATTGAGGCCCAGAGATCTTCAGGGTTGGATGAATCGAAGCGGGTGAAGGGAACTGTGGGCGCCGCGGCGCCGCGGAAGATCACATTGCGGTGCAGGTTCGTTCCCCCTGCGCCGGAAGAGGTGTATTCGTAGCCGATGAAGGCGGTGAACGTCCCAGGATCGTTGTGCCGGTTGGCGGCCGCCTGGATCTCCTCCCACGCGTCGCGCACGATATCCATGTTCAGGTGCTCTTCGGTTCCCGGTTCTGCGTTCCAGTAGGGGCCTACGGCCATGAAGTTGGCGCGTCTCTCATCGGCCGAGCGTGCAGTGCGCACGCCCTCGGCAATGGGGTGATCGTAGGCTGGTGAAGCGGGATCGGTCATTGCCGCGAGCATGCCGAGATACCCGCCGTGATCGGCCACCGCCTGAAAGTCGAGTGGCCGGTCGAGTTTCATCTCGAAGCCTGCCGGATGCAGGATCGCGCCGCCCTTGGCGAACTCGTAGGCTGCGTTGGGATCTGCCGTGGTGCCGAAGACAAAGCCGTCGAGTGAGTAGCGTGTGTGTACATGGAGATCGCCGAAGTAGGCGTTCCGCGTCGGATTGGGCGCCGGGGTTGCAGCGTCGGGCACGGAGTCGGCCGCCGGCGCCTCGGCTGCCGGCTCCTCGCCGGGGCCGCAGCCGATGAGTAGAAGGGCGCCCATCAGTAGACCCTTCCCTGAGTTCATCAGTACCCCAGTTTCTTGTCGATCACGTTACGCAGCGGACGGCCGTTGACAAAACGCTCGATGTTGTCGCGGAAGAGAATGACCCGCCGCTCAATCGAGTGATCGGACAGCGTCGCAATGTGCGGCGTGATCGCCACGTTGGGCATCGACCAGAGAGGATGACCGTCAGGCAGGGGCTCGGGGTCGGTCACATCGAGACCCGCCGCGCGCACCTTGCCGGAACGCAACGCGGCCACGAGAGCGTCGGTGTCGATGATCGGGCCGCGTGACACGTTGACGACATAGACCCCGTCCTTCATCAGCGCGAACTGCTCCTTGCCGAGCATGCCGTGGGAACGAGGGGTGTGCGGAACGCTGCTGAAGACGACGTCGGCCTGGGGCAAGAGCTCGTCGAGCTGGTCCGGCGTGCCGACGTAGGCAACATCCCGGCTCATTGGAATGTCCTTCGGATCGACCGCGATGACGCGCATCTCGAAGGCCGCAGCGCGCTGCGCGATCTGGCTGCCAATGCCCCCGAGGCCGATGATGAGAGCCGTCTTGCCCCGCAGTTCGATGATGGGAAGACGGTTTGCCCGGTTCCATGTCTCCTGCTCGTTGAAGAAGCGAACGTCGCGAGTGAGATTCAAGAGCAGGGCAAAGGCGTGATCGGCGATCTCAGGCCCCTGCAGGATCTTGGCGTTGGTCAACACGATGTCCGAAGCGACGAGTTCGTCGTAGCGCACCAGCCTCTCGACCCCGGCGCCCGCGGTTTGCAGCCAGCGCAGGCGCGGCCCGGCACGGAGAACCTCGTCGAGACCTGTTGGCGCCATGCCGATGACGGCATCGCACTGCCCCACTCTCTCCACCAGTTCCGCGTGATCACCGAAACGGATCATGCTCGCACCCTCCTGCTGCGCGACCACATCGGCCACCTGATCGGCGAATCGCTCGGTCACGCAGAGCGCGACGTCCTGCGCGCGGGATGGCGTTTGCACCGAGAACGCGAGTGCAACAAGACAGCCGCCTACGGTACTCACGGTCGGAAACACTTTCGTCATTGCTCACCTCCTCATGGAAATCACCATGGTCAATGTACCAACTCGATGCCAGGGCCCGGGCGGCCCTCATCGACGGCGCACACGGTCTCGAGCTTCTCCGTCGCGCTTGGGCAGAGCGAAGACGAAGAGGGTGTTGCCCGAGCTCGGGCGCAGCTCGGGGGTGAGCCCTGAACCAAGCGCCGCCGACCCAGGGCCGGTCGAGGCGACGACGTACTGCCGTCCGTCGACCCCATAGCTGATCGGAAAGCCGGAAACCGCCGAGCCGAGATTGATCTCCCACAAGACGTCGCCGGTTTCCTGGTCCAGAGCCTTGAAACGCCCGTTCGCATCGCCCACGAAGACCAGTCCGCCGCCGCTCGCAAACAGCGCTTGGGTTCCGGCCCGCTGCTCGTGGGTCCAGATGATCTTTCCGGTCTTCACCGAAACGGCGTAGACGCTACCCAGTTGGTCGGTGCCGGGAGCGATCTGGTCTTCCACGTTGAGAGCGTAGAGGGCGAGACGTTCCTCCAGGCTGGCCGTCATTTGCGCGCAGGTGTTGCGCAGGGGGAAGAACATGCTGCCGGTCAGCGGGCTGTAAGCGCCGGCCTGCCAATCCCTGCCGCCGAAATAGCTCGGACAGACGAGGATGGTCTGGCCGAGCTCGGTGAACACCGTCTCGACGTTCTCGGTCACCTCTCCGGTGGCGCCGTCGATGTCGCTGATCACGTTCTGCGCCACGGTGGGGGTGGCCCAGAGAAACTCCCCGGTCTCGCGGTCGAGGGTGTAGACCACGCCGGTCTTGCCTGGAATCCCGGTCATCACCTTGCGCACCTCTCCCGGCTCGAGACGGGGGTTGATCCACCGCACCTCGCTCGGGTCGGGCGCGACCGCGGTGTCGACCAGGATGCGCTCGAAAGGGTGGTCGAGATCCCAGTGGTCGATGAGATGCTGGTAGTACCAGGCGATCTCGCCGGTGGCCACCTCGAGCGCCAGGGTGGAGTTGTGGTAGAGGTGCTCGTTCGTCGCGCCGCCGAGGAGGAACTTCGGCGCCGGCGAGGTCACCGACGTTCCGATGTAGAGGAGCTCGAGGGCGGGATCGTAGCTCGGCACCATCCAGGTGCCGACGTGCTTGCGATCCGCGAAGGGCACCTCGCCCCAGCTCTCGTCTCCCGGCTCGCCCGGCGCGGGAATGGTGCGCCGACGCCACAGCTCTCTGCCGCTGTGCGGATCGTGGGCGGTGACGACACACGCCTCCGGCCCGGCGAGGGGCCGGCAACTGCGCCCGGAGATCACCTTGCCGTCGGCGATGATGGGACCGGAGCCCTGAATCGCCGGATGCGTCCGATAGTCGAGGATCTCCGTGTCCCAGACCAGCTCCCCCGTCGTCGCGTCGAGGGCGAAGATGTGCTCGTCGTAGCTGGTATCGATGATCAACCTGCCGTAGATGGCCAGATTGCGGTTGTTGGCGCCGAGGCTGCCGACGTAGCTGGCAACGTCGTCGGGAAGGTCGCGGCGATGCTCCCAGATGAGGTCGCCGCTCACCGCATCGATCGCCTGAATGACATCCTTCGGGTTGGGCAGGTACAGCACTCCGTCGTAGACCAGAGGAGTCCCCTGCTGACGACCCTCGCTCATGCCACGAGACCAGACGAGGCGCAGCTCGTCCACATTCTCGCGGTGGATCTGGTCTAGCGGGCTGTAGCCCCAGCCGTCGAGGGTGCGGCGCCACATGAGCCAGTCGTCATCGCTGGGGTTCTGCAGCATCTCGTCGGTGACCGCGACGAACTCGTCGGCCGCCTGAACCTGGACGGCGACGGACGAGAGCGCCACCAGGAGAATCGAAACTGTGGCTAACTTGCTGGCCTGTCCAGCCTCGCGCTGACTACAACCGGATGTCCAGGACATCACTGAGATACTGGACGTTGTGGTCCACGTAGTCGGCCACGCTTCCTTCCCCGGGGCGTGGTCTGCCGTAGTCGAGGCTCACCCAGCCACTGAACTTCTTTTCTCGAAGGATCTTCACGAAAGCCACGAAATCCACACCGCCCGTACCCATCCTCTTGTAGAGGCCGGCCCGGCGGTGCTCGTCGCGAGAAGGTGTGCCGCCGCGGTACCCGCGGTACTTCGCCGATATGTCCTTCAAGTGGATGGCCGCTACGCGATCATAGTGCTTGCTGAGGAACTTGACCGGGTCCATACCTGCAAGTGTCAGATGCGCAGTATCCGCGGTCAGGTAGACGTATCGCGGGTCGGTCAGCTCCAAGACGCGATCGACCTCCTCCTGCCGTTCGAAGGGTGACCAGAGGTGAGGGTGAGGGGCCAGCCGTACTCCAACTTCGGCGGTGCGCTTGCCCAGCTCGTTCAGGGCCTTCGCCATGGTCCGCAGTTGCTCGTCGCCGATCGTCCCTCCCTCACGTTGGGGGCCCACGTTGATCTTGAAATGCGAACAACCGAAGTGGGCAAGGAAATCACGGGCAAACGTGGCGTGTTCGGCGATCGTCTCCTTCACCTTGGAAGGATCGGTGAAGTTGTCGGCCATCGGTGCGCCACCATTGGAGCATGTCGCCATGCGAATGCCGGCCGCCTCCAGCAGCTCCGTGAGGGCCTGCGGCCGGTCGATGTACTTGAGGATGCTGCCCATGTAGGGCTCGATTCCCTCGAAGCCCAGGCGACCGCACTCGCGTATGGCTTCCTCGACGCTGTCGGGCCATATGTTCCCAACGTGGGCGACGCGGAACGTTCTCCCTGAGAGGGGGCGAGCAAACAGCCTTCCCTGTGCGGAGTGGAGAACCGTCGCCGCCAAGCCCGTGGCCAGGAACTCCCGTCGGTTCATCATGTTGGTGCCTCGCTTTCTTGTGAGGACGGAAGACCGCACTCGGGTTCCTGGTTTTCGCTGTCCTCCGAGGCGGCTTACGGGATTTCAGTGTACAGCCTGACCGGCATCATGCCAACCCGAGCGATCCTAGTTGGAATCACTGGCGAGGCTCTCGCCCACCCAGAACGGGCTCGACCACGCCATCGCGCCGTCAACCTGGCGCACCCGCACGTAGTAGTAGTCGCCGGGCTGCGGATTGTCGAGATCCAGGTATCGAAAGTCCTGATCGGCGTCGCCCAGGTCGCTGACCACCTGGACGGCGAGAGCGTCGGTGTGATCCAGCACTCGATACTCCCGTCGGTCGACCTGACCCCCGAGGCTTCCGAGCCTAAACGTTTCGACCCTGGCGGGAAGCCGCTGCGGCTCGCGCTGGTCGCTTCCTGTTCCGCGCAACTCCTGCGTCGACTCCATGTTCACGATCACGCGCGTGTCGGCGTCGGCGGCGCGCAGCCGAAGCAGAATCGCCGCACTGCGTCCTCGAGTGAGCATTTTGAACCGGATCTCATTCCCCGTCCGCTCCGTGTAGTAGGAACCCGGATGGCGGAACCAGGGGTCTTGGTGACCTACGATCTCCGCGCCCTCGACGCGAATGACGCCTAGCCACGGCCGACTACCCCGGGGGCCCCGACGATCGCCCACGACCTCGGTCGACGCCTCGAAGCTCACCTGGACGACCGCGTCGCTTGTCATAGCAGCCTCGAGGTACCGCTGCGAATACACGACGCGGCCGTTCTTGACCACATCGATGGCGTCGATCGGAGCCGTGCCGTGCACTCGGCATTCCAACTCTCTCCGGTTCGTGGCGGGCTGCTCCTGTCCCATGGGGACTCCATTGAGCCACGCGTCAAGGACAATGCGTTCGCCGGTGGTCGCATACGTCGCTCGACTGCGCAGCGCGTTGAAGATCGTTTCACCGGTGTTCTCCGCCGCCAGGACAGCGGCGAGCCCGCCCAGTTGCGTACCCGAAGACTGCCCGGGCCCGCCCATGAAGCCGTAACCCGGATGTCCCGTATGGTTGTCCGACGCGCCGACAAACCCGATCCGGAACCCGTTCTGCAAGTACCGGTTTCCGTACCAGTCGAACGTGCCGTGGCTGGACTGGATCTCGACCAGCTTCTGCATCTCCCCGTCGCTGCGGGTCCAGTCGCCCGGCTGATGGGCGTGCGGAATGATCAGCACGTCGTCACTCCGGTTCGCAGCTCGCAGTTCCGCGTAGAGCTCGTCGAGCAGAGGCTTTCTTTGCGTGCCGACGCGTCGTCGTCCTGGCACGTCGCGGAAGAAGACGTTGTGGTGTCCGCCGTCGGCTGCCGTGGTTGTCCACTCGAACCCGAGAATCGGCGTGAATCGCCCTGGCGCGCGGTACTCCTCGGCAAGCTGTTGCAGCGTCCGCCATTCGCCGTCGTCGAGCCACCGGTCGTGCTCGGACAATGAGAGAAAGTCGAGTCGGGCTGCGTCACGCCCGAAGCGGAAGTAACCTTCTGCGGAACCCTGTCCCTCCGCCATCCCGGTGTGACCGTGCGTCTCTCCCCAGTAGATGCGCCGAGACGGGTTCCTTTCGACGAGGATGGGGTTGCCGGCCCCTTGCAAGGTCCCGTCGGCGGTGCGCACCGCGAACCGATGGACGCCGGCGGAGCGGATGGCGACGTTCTCGATCTGCGCCAGCGCTTCCGACTCGGCCGAAAGCGTCCGGAAGGGCTCGCCGTCCAGCAGCACCTCCAATTCGCCTGGACCGGCGGACGCAACGTTGCGAAAGCGGTCCTCGGCGCGGACCGTCAGGGTGAACTCCTCGCCCGGTTCGACCACCGACGGCGCAATCGCGTTCAGGAAGCTCACTCTCTCCTCTCCGACGACCTCGAACGACGGCCAGTCGGGCCAAAGGAGCACGCCGTCTCCGTCCAGGTCCAGCAGGAACGGAAGGGGGACCTCGTCGTTGGACCACTCCTGCAGCTTCATGCCCGGCCCGCCGCCGGATCGATCCCCGTAGGTCACGGTCACCGTGTCTCCCTCTTGCAGAGTGGCGCCGCTCAGACGGAATCCGATCGCGGTTCCGGTAAGTCCAGCCGGGTAGGACGTCCATGGCTCGACGGCAGAGAGCCGGGCGTCCGGATTCGAAGAGCGGACGGTGACGAAGTCGGCGTCAGTGGCGCGCGTGGAGAAGGCGCCGGTTCGCTTCCCCTTGGCGAGAATCAGCCCGCCGCCTTCGGCGATCGGCCGCTCCCCGACGGTGTAGGTCTGCGTTACCGTGGCGTACCCTCCCGCTGGAAAGGGCCCCTCGGAAGAGATGGTCAGGCTGCCCAAGGCTCCAGGGTCCTCGTCCGGGACCTGGAGTTGCCGGACCATGTAGCCGATGAGATCGGAAATGCGGTCGACCGGGATTGGTTGACCGGCAAGCCCACGCAAGGCCCGGTTCAGGTAGGACGCGTTCTGAGGGAAGTCATCAGGGATGCGGCCGCGCTCTCGCGCGTATGCGTTCCCCCATTCCCAAAGAGTCCGGAACCTGGAGATTAGCTCGTCGACGTCGTCTGTCGGAACAGAGGCCTCTTCCACCAGCGCGTCGACTCGGGCGCGTAGCTCTTGCGACAGGTAGTCGCCCGAGCTGCGCCGGTCTTGAGCCGCTACGACCCCAGCAAGAAAAGCCAGAACGGTGATGGACGCGACGCGAAAGAATCTCATGAGCACGCTGAGTGCCCGATAGTGTACTAGACTCCTTGAATCGACCTGCGGAAGCCAGCCGACTCTGCCCTCTGGAGGATCTCAGATGAGCCACCAATCCGAGACCCGGATCGCCTCGCTCCTCGTGGTCGCCATGGCCGCGGTTGGAGTCGCTTTCGCGAGCGATATCCCTCGAACCGCCAGCGGCAAGCCCGATCTTTCGGGGAACTACGACATCGCTACCCTGACGCCGCTGCAGAGGAGTCCCGCGTTCGGAAACCGCCTCTTCCTCACCCCCGCCGAGGCCGAAGAGATCAGACGGAGCGCGGCCGAGAGAACAGCTCAACGCTCTAGCCCCAGCGATCCGAATCGCCAACCCCCGCCGTTCACCGGCCGACTAGGCGGTTACAACGAGTTCTTTCATGACCGCGGCACCGAGGCGGTTGCGGTCGACGGCAAGTACCGCACATCGCTCCTTACCGATCCGCCCGATGGCCGCCTTCCACCCCTCACCGAGAGAGGGCGCGAGCGTCGCAAGGGCCTCTACGTACGTCGGGATCTGGCGGACAAGAATGCGAGCCCCGCCTGGTGGCGCGATCTCGAAGCCGGCCCCTACGATGGGCCTGAATCGCTGTCGATCGCCGATCGCTGCATCTTTACGCTCGAGGCAACGATCCCGGTGCTGCCGAAGAACTACAACAACATCAAGACCATCGTGCAGACCGAGAGTCACGTGATGATCCTCATCGAGTGGATGCACGAAGCGCGCGTCATTCGACTCAGCCCTTCGCGGGCCGAGGCCAGGCATCTGCCGCCGGAGGTTCGCTCACGCAGTGGCGATTCGGTCGGCTGGTGGGAGGGAGACACGCTGGTCGTCGATACGACCAACTTCCTGGAAGAGAGCTGGGGGACGGTCACCCTCTTCGGCGAGCCCTCCCCCCCGCACGATCAGCACGTCGTCGAGCGCTTCTCTCTCACCGACGAGAACACTCTTCTCTACCAATTCACCGTGGAGAGCGGTGACTGGGAGACGCTCTACAGCGGCGAGTACACCTGGCCCGCCACGAACGACAAGCTGTACGAGTTCGCCTGCCACGAAGGCAACTACTCGATGGGCAACACTCTCCGCGGCGCCCGCTTCCAAGAGAGTCGGGCCACGCGGGAGTCGGGGCGGTAGCGCAAGGTCGGAGCCGACCGCCTAGTAAGCCTCCGCGTAACGGGCACAGCGATCGTCGCGATCGAGATCTTTCATGATCTCGATCTCCGCCCGGTTCTTGGCGGGAGATGCAGCGGCTCGGGGTCGATACGGCGATGGCGACGGTTTCGGAGGTTTAGGCCGAAGTTCTGGTGCCCAAGGCGTCAAAACTCCTGCAATGACGGTGGTTTTTTGGATAAGGGTGTGTTGTCTACTGGGTACTGTTGGTCATGGTCGGAGGTTGAGGAGGCTGAATGCCTCGGCCTGGAGGGGTGTCGGTCTGGTCAGGACATCCGCGGTGGCGTTCTCGTGGCCCTGCATTCGGACGCGATTTCGGGTCAGGGTGGCGAGGTCGGCGAGCAGGGTCTGGAAGCTGTGGACGGGTAGTCCTTGCAGTGTGCGCTTGGCGCTCGACGCGGCTGAGGCTCTTGTAGGCCCGGACCGCCTCCGGCGCCGGGAGGTCGGCCTCGGCCACGTTGGTGCGGATGACGTAGAAGCCGTCGAGGGCGGCCTCTTCCGCGATCCGCGTCTGATTGCGGCAGTAGCGGAAGCCGTCTTCGTCGATCTCGGTGTCGAAGTGCTTGCCGTCCTTGGAGTACCCGCGCCGGGCGAGGGCGCATTTCGCGCCCTCGAAGTAGACCGAGGTCACGTCGCGCAAGACGAGGCAACCGTCTTTGAGGTGCTGTTCGGCCAGTCGTCGCTCGATGCGTTGCTGCCATTTGAGCAGCCAATCCATGGCGGAGTAGAGCTCGTCGGCGCCCGCCTCCTCGACTCCGAGTTCCTCGCCGAGGGTGTGGGTCGTGGTCTCGCTTGAGAGTCCGCGTGCGGTGGCGAGCTTGGAGCGAGGTTCGAGGATGCGGGCGATGATCATGGCGAGCGCAAGCGCCCGTTCGCGCGAGGGTCGGCGGTCGAGGAGTGTCTCGAGGCCGCGTCGTCGCGCGGCGCCGAGCGTGGCAGCGACATGACCGTGGGGCCTGGAGCGCAGGATTTCGAAGGCGGAGTCGAGGGAGGGCAGTGCCACGCCGCCCTTGAGGAGAGTGCGCAGGCCCTCAACGAGATGATCGGGCCACTTGGAGAGGTTGGCGAGTGTCCGTTTGCAGACTCTTCCGTGGTCTCGGTAGGACTCGCGCAGGAGCACGGCGGGTGGCGAGTTGCGGTTGGGTACGCGTTCGATGTACATGGCTTCTATTGTAGCTTCATCATGTCTCCATGTCTACCGTATTTGACTATGCTACATGGGTACATTGTGCGGCTCGGAAACCACAAGACCCTAGGCGCGGCAACGATCCGCAACACTCAGGCCCCCAGAACTTCGGTCTAGCGCAGGCTCTCGGAAGGGCCGAGGAAGGATACACGGCTCCGATGAGCCCCCCAACAAGGCTTGAAAATCAAGCAGCGTTGGATGTACACTGCTAGTTGCAAGCCTGCCTTTCAGTGACGCCCCACTGTCGCTGCGTCCAACGCGATTCAGCGTGGCGCAGGAGTGGCCAAGGGGCGACTCGATCTGGCAGCGCTTGCGAAAGGACAAAGGAGGGACCAGCCGTGACCACCAACATTCCTAGAACCTGGATCTGGATTCTCGCCGTGAGCCTGTGTGCTCAGTTGCCGCTATGGGCCGACGGCCCGCAGACGGGGACCATCGACGGCCGCGTTCTCGACGCCCAGGGGCAGGGCCTACAGGGGGCCACGGTGACCCTCGAGGGTCCTCAGAGAACGACGACCACCATGTCCGATGCCGAGGGGCGGTATCGCTTCGCGCTGCTGCAGGCGGGAGAGTTCACCGTCAGCGCGGTGCTGGAGGGCCTGGGATCGGCCGAGCTTGCGACCACGCTCGATCCGGGTGAGCGCCGGGGTATCGACTTGACCCTGCAAGGGGGAACCGCGGAAGAGATCACGGTCGTTGGCGAAGCGACGCTGATAAGCAAGTACGAGACCGGCTCCGTCAGCTCACTGAAGCCGGAAGTGGTCGAGAACGCCGCCTTCCAGAGTCGCGACTATGGTTCCACCGTCCGCGCGCTGCCGGGAGTGGTGAACATCGGTGAGTACAACCTTTTTCCCGCCATCAACGGTGGCATTGAGAACGAGACGCAGACCTTGATCGAGGGCGTGGACACCTCGAACACGCGCAACGGGGGGCAGGTGCGCGTGATCATGCCGGCGTCGTCGCTGTCGGAGACCAGGCTCGAAACGATGGGCTTCGGCGCCGAGTACGGCCGGGTGAGCGGCGGCATCATCAGCTCGACCGTCAAGACCGGCACCAACGAGTTTCACGGCGATTTTCTCTACGTCGGCCAGAATCCGAAGTGGAGAGCGGAGGACCAGTTCGGGTTGGAGCGGCCGGACGACCGGATCGACAGCTACGAGGCGTCGCTGGGCGGGCCCATTTTCCGAGAAAAGGCGTGGTTTTTCGCCTCTCACGCCGAGTTGACCGACAACCGGCTGGACCAATTGGCGAGCGGCGACGTGATCGACGCCAGTCAGAGCTCGCGGCCGCGGATCCTCAAGGTCAACTACCAGCCTAGCGATCGGCACCAGCTGGCGACGACGTGGATCGATTCGCGCGGCGACTGGATCGCCGCCCCTTTTCGCACCGGCGACCTCAGAGCCCTCACGGCCCGTCCGCTCTACGCCCAGGTTCTGACCGGGAGCTGGAGCTTCGCCGCTACCAACTCGACCTTCATCGATGTCAAGGTATCCCAGCGCAAGGATCTCTTTCCTCGCACTCTCAAATTCCCCAAGGATCCGTCTACACTGTGCCCCGAGTGCTCCGACAATCCGGTCGACAACAATTTCCGCTACCGCGATCGGGCGCAAAGTAACGTTCGCTTCAACGGCGTGACGAGCGGGAACGGGATCGGCTTCAACGACTTCCCTCGCGACACGGCTCATGCCTCTGCGACTGTTTTCACAGGCAGCAACGAGGTCAAGTTCGGCATCGACATCCAGGACATCGCCTTCACCAACTCCGGCAACGTGGGCAAGGAGTATCGCGGCAGAAACTTCTGTTTTGAATGCCCCGGAGGCTTCCAGACACCGCAGCAGCTGCGGGTCTTCCCGCCGGCCCTGCCGTCCACAAGCGAAGGGCTCGAGAGCTCGGCCTATGTGCAGGACCGGCTCGACGTCGGTGATCGCTTGAGCCTCCACATGGGCGTGCGCTACGACGCCCAGACGATCGACAACGACGTCGGAACGCGGGTCCACGATTCCGACAACCTGGCGCCGCGTCTGTCCGTGGTCTACGACGTCGGTGGCAACGGAACGCTGCTGGTGCGCGGCAGCGTCGGACGCTACTACCAGAACATCGGCCTGGATTTCGCCTGGCGTGAGTTCGGGCAGATACCCGCCGGGCAGCTGAGCTACGACGAGTTCCTCTGGAATCCCGTCAGCGAGCGCTACGACATCTTCCGCCGGACCAGGACGCCGGCGTTCGAAACCCAGACCCTGATTCCGGTCGATCATCCGTACAAGGATCAGGTTGCGTTAGGAGTGGACTGGCAGATCTCGCGCAACTGGGTCTTCAAGTCGAACGTGGTGATGCACGAGACCAAAGACATCTTCTTTGGCAACGACCAGTACTCCGCCGACGGCTTGGAGGTCGTTCGCTTAGTGCAAAACTGGCCCGGCGCCTTCCGCGAGTACGAAGCCGTCAGCGTCGAGCTCAATCGTAGATTCCGCGGCGGTTGGGCGTTCCGCTCCAACTGGACCATCGGCGATGCCACAGGAAACGCAGCAAACGCAAGCTCCAACAATAACCTCTTCGAGGGCCTCGGCGGCATCGAGGTGGGCACCAGCGCGACCGATGCCACCACCAGGTTCCGGACCGGCCGGATGCGTCACGATATCGATCGGATGAACGTCGTCGGCATGAAACGCCTGGATTTCGGCAAGCACGCCCTGACACTGGGTGGCTTCTTCGCAACGACCACCGGCAGGTACTTCGGCCCGTCTGAACCCACCACGGTGGCGCATCCTGTGACCGGTGTCGAGATCGACACCGTGACCTTCACCGCGCCGGTGGACAGCCAGCAGCTGGAGGACATCTTTACTCTCGACCTGTCGGCCATGTGGTCTTTCCCGATTCGTGGCGAATGGGAAGGGGAGCTCGGCTTGGAGGTCGCCAACGTCACCAACGAGCAGGAGGTGCTCCAGGTCGACACCAGAACCCTCGAGCCCCTGAACTCGCTCGCGGCCTGGCAGCTGCCGCGCGAGTTTCGACTCAAGGCTGGGTTCCGCTTCTGAGCGCGTCGAGGCACAATGGGCTTAGCCCCGATTCCAAGACACCAGCGGCTCGGCCGCCGCTGTCTTTCTTTTAGACGAGTGCTCTCTCGACGAGAATTGCTCAGGCGTGTGGGGCTCGGTGCCCTGGCCGCGGGCTGCGCAGGCGGTGAAGAGCCGCGTCCTGAAGGCCCGAACGTCCTCATGATCTCGATCGACGATCTGAACGACTGGATCGGCGTCCTCGACGGTCACCCACAGTCGCTGACACCGAACATTGACGCGCTCGCTGGGCGCGGCGTCACCTTCCGGCGAGCCTACTGCCAGGCGCCCGTCTGCAACCCCTCTCGGGCGAGTCTGATGACCGGCAGGCGCCCGACGACATCGGGGTGCTATCGCAACGCGGACGTCTGGCGGGACGCCATGCCGCGGGCCGTGACTCTGCCGCAGCACTTCATGCAGCACGGCTACGAAGCGATCGGCGGGGGCAAGACGTTTCACCAATCGCAGAACGAGGCCGCGTCGTGGCACTACTACAACAGCTTCCGTGGTTTTCTGTGGGCCCCCGGCTACCCCGTGAACGGGCTCGACCGCCTCAACCTCGACTGGGGCGCCCTCGACGTCGACGACGAAGAGACGACCGATACCCAGCTCGCCCATTGGGCGGCTGAGTACCTGTCGAGAGATCACTCCAGACCATTCTTCCTGGCCTGCGGCTTCTATCGCCCGCACCTGCCGTTCTACGCCCCCAGGAAATACTTCGACAAGTTCCCCGAGGCCGAGATCGAGCTGCCGCCCTATCTCGAGAACGACCTCGACGACGTGCCCAAGTCCGCGCCCTCGGAGCTCGGTTTGGGCCACCACGAACTGGTGACGGCGACCGGGCAGTGGAAGCGCGCCGTGGCGGCCTATCTGGCGTGCATCAACTTCGCCGACGCGAACGTGGGGCGCGTGCTGAAGGCGCTCGACGAAGGGCCGCACGCCGAGAATACGGTCATCGTCCTGTGGACCGACCACGGCTGGCAGCTCGGCGAGAAGAACCAATGGAGCAAGTTCACACTATGGGAGCGCTCCTGCCGGGTGCCGATCATCTTCGCCGGCCCCGGGATCGAGGCGAAGGGAGAATTTTGCGACCGGACCGCCGAACTGCTCGACATCTACCCCACCCTGGCGGATCTCGCCGGGCTCCCCGAGCGCGAGGAGCTCGACGGCGAGAGCCTTCGGTCACTGCTCGAGAATCCCGAAGCGGAGTGGGATCGCCCTGCGGTCACCTCCGACGCGCCGGACAGACACTCGATCCGCACCGAGCGCTGGCGCTACACCACCTATCCCGACGGTGAAGAGCTCTACGACCACGACCACGATCCGAACGAGTGGCGCAACTTGGCGAACGTCCCCGAGCACGCCGAGACGAAGCAGCGGCTGCGGGCCATGTTGCCGCAGAACCCTTCCCGCAAGAGGGTGCTGCAGGTCGTCGACCTGCCCGAGGAGCAGCGTCGCTTCACCGAGCTCCTGCCGGGTCGCCTCGACAGGCTGCCGGGTCGCTCCCAAAGGGCAGGCGCGGCGAACGAGGTCGGGCTCGAGCCCGCGCCGCCATAGCGCGGCTTACCTGGTCGCAGCGAGCCCTAGCTGCCGGGAGAGATCCAGATCGGCGAGGACCAGGCGCGCTCCTGGATCGTCGCCGGCAGGGACACGCGCGGCGAAACTCCGGCTTTCACGGCATCCCACGTCGACCAGCGGCACGTCGGGTTCTCCAGGACGCGAACGTAGTAGAACGCGTGATGCTCGGGGTCGAAGCCGGGATCGCTCCAGGTCACTCCCAGCTCGGCGTCGCCCACGTCCTGGCTGATGGCGCAGTTGGACAGATCGACGGAGGCGCCGTTGTCCGGACATCGGTGGGTCCCGGGATCCGGCTGCAGCCCATCGGAGCAGGCGACGTCGAAGATCTGCTCGTGCCGGTCGCCGCCCTGGACCCAGCCCTTGACGATCTGGAGACGCTGGAGCGGGGCGCCGGACGGGTCGCGCAGCGCGCGGACCGCGAAGACAGGACTGCCGCCTCGATCGGCGTCGATCTCGCCTCCCAGGGAGACGCCGCGCTCGTAGCCCACGGCCGCCATGTCGTCACGGCGGTGAAGGTCATCGGGCAGGCCGTAGCCGGCGAACATCCGCACCCGGATGCGAGTGCCCGAGGTGGCGAAGGTCTCCTTGCGACGCAGAGCTTCGTAGAGGGCCTCCCGGGTGTTCTCCTCGGCCCAGACACCGGTGAGGCCCGAGTTGCTGTAGTAGCGGCGGAAGACCTCGCGATACGTCGGCACGCCGTCGACGACGTCGGCCGGGACCGAGCCCCTGCTCACCGGGTCGAAGTCGTGCACGCCGACCTTGCCGGTGTGCTTCTCCTCGTCGAACTGAAAGCCCGAGTTGTGGGTGTCGCTGGCGCCGACGAACCCCAACAAGTACGGGTTGAAGCCGTCCTGGCTCTGAAACGCGATGCCCTCCAGCAGCGCCTGGCGGACGTAGCTGCCCCTGGGTCGGCTCTTGCTCCACTGGCCGACGCGAAAGGGGAAGATCTCGAAGTCGGCCCACTCGTCGTTGGGCGACAGAAAGGGATGGGTCTCCGAGGTTCCCTTGACTTGCGTGATCTCGACGAGCGGCTCGTTGCGCATCCGTTTCGTCGCGTAGTCGGCGTCGAGCAGGCCGCCGGCGAACGTCTCGGTCTGGAACATCCAGCCGTCCGAGCCGTTGGAGTTGTGCGGGATCGCCAGCGCCTCGATGCCCTGGTCACGCAGGCGATCCATCCAGCTCCAGAGGTCCTCGGGATTCGCCGAATCGAGTCGGCTGAAGGGTTCCCGGGGCGCGGCGCTGCCCCTGAAGATCACGTTCCGGTGCAGGTTGCCGCCGTCTCGCGAGGGGGTGTACTCGTAGCCGATGAAGGTCGTCAGGGTGCCCGGCCGGTAGTGGCGCTCCGCGGCCGCGACGATCTCCTGCCACGCCGTCCGCAACGTTTCGGGATCCGCGTGCCGGGCAACGAACTCCTGGGCGCCCGGCAGGTAGCCTCCTCGCGCCTTGACCGTCGTCGCGTCGACGAAGCGCTTGACGTCGGGCTCGTCCGCGAGCGGGTGGCTGGGGTCGGCGAGGGCGCGCATGACCCCCAGGTACGCCGCGTGGTCCGTCACGGCGTAGAAGTCGAGGGCCCGGTCGAGCTGGATCTCGTGGCCCGAGGGATGCCTGATCGCCTCTCCAGCAGCGAAACGGTACGCGTCGTCGGGTGTCGTCCGCGTGGCGAACGAGAAGGCATCGAACGAGTAGGCGGTGTGCACGTGCAGGTCGCCGAAGAACGCCGAGCGCTCCTGCCCTGCGGCAGGTGAGAGCGGCGCGACCGCCTGGAGAATCCCCAGGATCGCCGGGAGAAGGAGTCGAGGAGGTCGCATGGTGGGCTCCGATTCAGCCGGTTTCAACTGCGAACGCGTTTACCGGCAGGATCGTACATCGCCCGGATGGAAGCCTCGGCCGGGACGCGGACGCCCGCGACCTCGATCTCGAATCCCGGGTCCACATACCGGCGCAGATCACGACCCGGTCGGCATCGATGTCCCCCTGCTCCGTGGCGACGCCCAAAACGCGCCCCCCGGCGGTGCGAACGGCGGTCACCGGCACATGCTCGACGATCCGGGCGCCGGCGGCGCGGGCGCCCGCGGCCAGCGCCCGGGTGATGTCCGCCGGGTTCGCGTAGCCGTCGCCCGGGATGTGCAGTCCGCCGAGCAGGTCGGAGGTCTCAAGGAGCGGTACGCGTTCCCCGATCGTCTTCGCCGTCACCACCTCGACCTGCAGCCCGAGGACCTTCGCCAGCGAAGCGCCGCGCTTGAGCTCCTCGAACCGCTCCGGGTCGGCGGTGACCGAGAGGGAGCCGCACCGGCGATAGCCGGTCGGCTGTCCGGTTTCCTTCTCCAGGCGACTGTAGAGCTCGCTCGTGTAGCGGGCGAGGTTCGTCATCGTGATCGACTGCCGCAGTTGGCCGAGCAGGCCGGCGGCATGCCAGGTGGTGCCGGAAGTGATCTGCCGGCGCTCGAGCAAGAGCACATCGGAGCGTCCCGAGCGCGCGAGGTGGTAGGCAACCGAGCAGCCGATCACGCCGCCGCCGATGACGACTACGCTCGCGCGGCGCGGCAATTCCGCTGTGCCTTGACTCACGTCACTCGTGGTCCGTCGGGTTCAACGGGCGTCACCATCAGTTCAGGCACCCGCGGTCCCTCAGGTCAGGATCGCGGCGAGGCGGGCCAGCACTTCATGCGTGATCTGTTCGGGGACGGATTCGAGGCGTTTCCCGTTCCGGGCGGCCAGATCCAGGGTACGCGGCTGGTCGCAACGGATCACGCCGACCGTTCGCGTACCCGCGTCGTCGAGCGAAACCGTGAAGCCGCGCTGGCGCGCGAAGTTCCCACCTGTAGTGATGGGAAGAACGACCGGCGTCCTGGTCAACGCGTTGAAGCGTGCGGGGGATGCGATCAACACCGGCCGTGTTCCCCGTTGTTCATGGCCGGCGGTGGGATCAAGGCTGACGAGCCAGATCTCGCCGCGGCGCATTACAACAGTTCATTGCCGACTGGCTGGCCATCGAGCCATGCCCGATCTCCGTCGTCGGCCGGTGCGGTCTCGTCGCACATCGCCAGCAGCTCGTCGAGTGTGTAGCTTGGGCGGGTTCTTGGCGCTACAACCAGGCGGTCGCCCTCAACGCCGATATCCACCTTGGCGCCGGCCCCCAGGTTCAGGAGATCGAGAAGCACCGGCGGCACCGCGAGCATGACCGAGCCGCCGACCTTGCGGAGATTGGTGGTGTGCATGCGCGTGGTTATATCACGGTATAACTTGGCCCACAGTGCGAGCGACGTCAGGTCGCGACGTCGGCTCAATGAGATGCGTCCGGCTTCAGGCCAGCCCTTCGAGCTGCCTGAGCGCTACAAGGACTACGGCATGCCCCGGAGCGACCCCGACGGTCGATGGGGACCGGGGGCTCTAGGAGTCAGTGCGACCGCCGCACTGGGAACTGGCCGCACACTGGTGCGCCAGGTGTCAGGACGCCTCAGCTCGAAACGAGATCGTCCAGGCAAACGCCGAGGGCGTCAGCAAGGCGCCGGAGCGTATGGACGGAACCGGTTCGGCGAGCTGCTTCGATCTCAACGATCTGGACCCGGCTGGTGTCGGCGGCACGGGCCAAGGCGGCCTGTGAGAGGCCTCGGTACTCTCGCCACACCCGCAACGGCGGCTCGCCATCGATCAAGCGGTTTACCACCGTCTCGGGAACGAGCTCCTCGGTGCCGGCGTCGATTCTCGCCTGAACGGCGAGCGCGGCCCGGATGTCGACCGAGTCTTCCTCAACGGCGCGCAAGCGCTGGTATTCGGCCTTCGGGATCGTCACGGTCTCGGTCATGGGTCACTCCCTGTAGGCGCTGCCACGGCTGGCGACGTGCAGAATCTCAAGACGGTCGGCATCGCGCATGATGACTCGCCAGTCGCCCATGCGGAGTCGGAGCAATCCGCCGGAGCCCCGAAGGCGGGAGACCTTGTTCGCCTGCGAAGCGGGGTCTTCGACGAAAGCCCGGATCTTGCGGCGCAACCGGATGGCGTGGTTACGAGGCATGCGAGTGAGGACCCTCACGGCGCTACGGCTGTAGACGATGTCCTTCACCCGGGGAATGTAGCGTTGCGCGACAGTGTCGTCAAGAGCGACACCCGCGCACCCGTCGGTGAATCACCGATGATGTCGCCATCGGTGTGGGCAGGGCCAAAGTGGTACAGCTCGATGCGGTCAATGTGAACCGCCCAAGCGTAGATCCTGCCCGGCAGTCTGCTTGTGTCCGCGACGAATCCCTTCTTTGCCATCGTTCATGAGGAAGTACGCTCCGGTGATCCAGTCGCCCAAGGTGTTTGCCACCAGGATGTCGATGTCGCCGTCGCCGTCGATGTCGCCGACCGCGGCGTTATGCGTGTAGCCCGTCGGATCGGGTGGGAGCCGGTCGGTTGCGTCCACGTAGCCAGCTGCGGTCCACAGCAGCTATTGGTTGTGCCAGCCGGGGAACGGGGGTCTGTCGTAGCCATGGTCGGCGATGAAGAAGTCCTTTCTGCCGTCGCCGTTGAAATCGTCCATCAGGACTTCGCGTTGAGCTATGCCGCGGGGGCGGTCCCCGGCAGCGACCTCGAAGGTGAAGTCCCCGTTGTTGATGAGGACGATCCCGTCCGCCGGACTAAGCGCGATGTCCGACGGCGCTAACAGCACGTCGTCGTCGCCGTCGTCGTCGAAGTCGGCCGCGAAGGGAAGCAGATGGACATCGTCGTAAACGACATCAGCGATCCAGACGACCCCCTCGTCGGCTATGGACCCGGGCGCTCGCTCTCCGACAATCCAGGTTGCTGGGCGGCGCCGAGGCCAACCACGGCGATTAGGGCAACCGCACTGCCCGACCGTCGAAGCAGGCTGCTCGAGTAGAGCCGAGTCACCGTGGCTCAGACCTTACTAGCTCTGCGCTACAGCGTCGCGGCTGGGCGTCGTCGCGCGAGGGGCCCATAGTAGTCTGAGTGAGGTCGTTGGTGCAGAATCGGCCCGGATCCGGAAAGAGGAGGGGAGCATATGAAGACCACACACCTGAGGCTTGTCATTGCATGCACACTGCTGATTGGCGCTTGCGCGACCGCCCCGGAGGACGCGACTGAGCCGGCAACGGACACGGAAACAACGGCATCCTCGCCGGAACCCGCGCCGAGCTACTCTCCCGGATCGCGCGATCTGTCCCAGGCGGACATCGAGCGCCTGATGGAGGAGCTCTCCAATTGGGGTCGCTGGGGCGACGACGACCAGTTGGGGGCGGCCAACCTGATCACCCGGGAGAAGCGCCTCGAGGCTCTGGCCCTGGCGACGGAGGGCATCTCCGTCTCCCTCGCCCATCGTCTGATCACCGAGGAGGCCGTCGATGTGCCGCTGCCGTTCGAGCGCGCGATCCTGGCGCTTCCCGATCCCGACGAGGAGCCCGCGTTTCGCGGCGGCGTCAGCGATCGCTACGAGATCAGCTACCACGGCTACTCGCACAGCCACATCGACGCGCTGTGCCACATCCTCTACAAGGGGAAGATGTACAACGGCTACTCGCAGGACACGGTGACCGAGGAAGGCTGCACGAAGTCTTCGATCTTCAACCTCCGGGGCGGCATCGTGACGAGGGGGATCGTTTTCGACATCCCGCGCCTCAAGGGCGTGCCGTATCTCGAACCGGGCACGCCGATCTACACCGAGGACCTCGAGGCGTTCGAGGAGATGGCCGGGCTCCGCGTCCGCCCGGGCGACGCCGTCTTCATCCGCACCGGGCGCTGGGCGCGGCGAGCCGAGCTCGAACCCTGGGCCGTGTCGCAGAACGCGGCTGGCCTCCACGCCTCGACGATGCCCTGGGTGCGCTCCCGCGACATCTCGTTCATCGGCTCCGATGCTGCGCTCGACGTCGTTCCCTCGCTGGTGGAGGGCGTCGATCTGCCGGTGCACGTCCTCACGATCGTTGCGATGGGCATCGACATCTTCGACAACCAGGACCTCGAAGCGGTCGCCGAGACGGCCGCCGAGCTGGGTCGCTGGGAGTTCCTGCTCGTGGCGGGGCCGCTGGCCGTCGAAACCGGCACCGGATCGCCGATCAACGCACTGGCGATTTTCTGAGACCGTTCGCATTGGAAACACCAAAGGAGCCACGATGATCGATTTCGAGATTCCAGCCGAGACGAAGGCGGTGCGCGCCAAAGTGCGCGAGTTCGTCCAGACCGAGTGCATCCCGGCCGAAGAAAGATGCACTCCCGAGAACTTCGACGAGGTGCTGGCCGAGCTCCGCACGAAGGCGAGGTCGCAGGGGCTGTGGTGCCCCTTCATCCCGGAGGAGCACGGCGGCATGGGTCTGAGGCCGCTGGCCAATGCGCTGGTCCAGATGGAACTCGGCGAGAGCTTCCTCGGAGCGCTCTCCCTCAACACGCAGGGTCCCGACGACGCGACCATGCTGACGCTGCTCGAAAACGGCACCGAGGACCAGAAGGAGCGCTTCCTGAAGCCGCTGCTGGCGGGCGAGAAGCGCATCTGCTACTCGATGACCGAGCGAGCCGCCGGTGCGGACGCCACGGGCATGCAGACCTCCGCCGTTCTCGACGGCGACAACTACGTGCTCAACGGTGAGAAGTGGTTCAGTTCCTCCGCGAGCGTTGCCGACGTCGCCCTCGTCATGGCGAAGACCGATCCCGACGTCGCCCGCCACCGGCAGTTCTCGACCTTCCTCGTCGAGCTGCCGAACCCCGGCTACAGGATCATCCGCAACATCGAGACGATGCAGCCGCACACCGATCTCGGCCTGAAGCTCGGGTCCTCGCACTCGGAGATCCGCATCGAGAACCTCATCGTCCCGAAGGAGAACCTCCTCGGTGGCCGCGGCCAGGGCTTCGCGATGGGCCAGCACCGCCTCGCCTACGGCCGGCTGCGTCACGGCATGCACAACGTGGCGATGGCGCAGCGCGCCCTCGATCTCGCCGTCGGGCACACCGTGAAGCGGGTGACGTTCGGCAAGCGCCTCGCCGACCGCCAGGGGGTTCGCTGGATGCTCGCCGACTGCGCCGCCGAACTCTACAAGGCCCGACTCATGCTGCTACACATCGCCTACAGAGCGGAGAAAGGCATGGACCTGCGCAACGAGAACGGCATCGCCAAGGTCTTCCTCGCCAACATGGTGCACCAGGTGGTCGACACCGCGATCCAGCTCCACGGCGCCCTGGGCTACAGCATGGACACGCCGCTGGCCCGCTGGTATCGCGGCATCCGCGCGCAGCGTCTGGTCGATGGGCCGGACGAGGTCCATCGCTGGCGCACCGGCAAGAACGTCGTGCAGGCGTTCGAGGCGCACGGCACCTGCGCTTCCGCCTGCGGCGGCGATCTCCTTTGAGTCATGTCGCGCTCTCCGGCGGCGGCCGCGGCTGCCGCGGCGCGGCCGTCCTCGTCACGTTGGACGTCGGCGGGATAGTTGTAAACGTCAGGCATCAACTGCCGACAAGCAGGGCGCCGCGGCGATCGGGTTGTCTCATTCTTCCAGCCGGTCTTCGGGATCTGGAGCTTGGCCGCCCGATCTGCGCAACAGCCGCCGCGCCGCTTCGATGTCAGCCCGAGACGCGCGCCCCGTGAAGAACTCGGCAGTCCGCATCGCCGAGACTTTCTCGGCCACCGCCGTCGTCACGAACTGGTTGATGCTCGTGCCGTCGGCTTGGCTGATCTCGGCGACCGCCGTCTTCAACGACGTAGGTAGCCGCAACGGATAGGTACTAAGCTGTTTCTTCATGACGACAGTCTCCTCAGGGCCTCTTGGGGTGACAGCAGCGCGATGCCGAAGCGCTCGGGCGCCAAGCCGAAGTCCTTCCGATTGAACGTCACCAGAGCGTCGGCCCTGCCGTTGATGGCGGTTTCGAGCACAATCTCGTCGGCCGGATCGTGCAACTGTGGACGCCACAGAAACCGGGTTTCAACGGGCGCCGCAACGGCGCAAAGCGCCGAGACGATGATCCCGACCTCCGTCTCGCTCAGGCCCGACACGATCCGTTGGGCCGGATCCCGGCAGACCGCCTCGTACTCCAGCGCTAGAGGAACGGACAGCACCAACACGAACGTCGCGTTCAAGGCGTGGTCGATCAACGCCGCAGACGCGCCGGTCGGACTCCGCAGGCCGGCAACAATGACATTGGTGTCCAGAACAAGCCGTATCACATGCGATATGGTATCAACACCTTGCGAAGCCGGAACTCCGCTCAAGGATGTGGCGGCCGACCCATCCCGGCGCCACGGTCTGGCGCCATCCTCTCGGTCCCTTCGACAACCTCTACGGCATGGCTGCCTCTCCGATCCTCGCCGCGGGGAACGTGGTGCTCGTGGTCGACCAGCAGCAGGGCTCCCATGTCCTGGCCGTGGACTCCGAGTCCGGCGAGCTGGCATGGCGCACCGAGCGGCCGCGCTGCTCGAATCTAGGGCCGGCGGTAGAATCGCATCCACCGCCATGAACGATACGCAGAGCGCAAGCGACTCGGTGACGACGCCGACTCGGGCGGAGCACGCGGCCGGTATGGCGGCGTACAAGGAAGAGGGGCTGCGCCTCGCCGACGAGATCGGCAACCGGGGGCGGATTCGACTGACCGACGACGGCAGGCTCCATCCAGACATCCTGGCGGCGTACTGGAGGCAGGGGTTCTACGTGTTCGAAGGACTCATCGACGGCGACGAGTTGGCCGAACTGCGTCGCGATGCCAACGAGATGCTGGAGCGCGCGCCGGTGGGTCCGGATGCGGACGTGGATGCGCGAGGGCGCCCGGCGCTGGGGCTCGACTACGCCCGCCGACCGTATCTCTTCACCAAGCCTCTGGCCGATCCCTGGGGCGGTACCGAGCTTCTCGGTGGACGTCACCCGACGCAGATGACTCAGCCCTTACCCGAACAGGACGCGCCCGCGGACGTGGTCTTCCTCATGAGCTCCATGTGCCGGGCGATGCCCTCCGGGCTGCGGCTCTACGGCCACCCGCAGCTCCTTGAGATCGCCGCGGCGATCAACGGCGACGACTTCGTGCCCTTCAACGACGCGATCTTCGTCAAGCAGCCGGGTCTCGGCGGTTCGGTGGCGTGGCACCAGGACGGCGTCACCCACTGGGGTTCTCCGGACTGGGACGAAGGCATCCACGGCTTCAACTTCCAGGTGCAGCTCTATCCCACGACACCGGCGAGCTGTCTCTGGGTGGCGCCGGGCACGCACAAGCTCGGCAAGATCGACATCGAAGCGCGGGTTCGGGAGAACGGAGGAAGCGAGCAGCTCCCCGGGGCCCTGCCGCTCGTCTGCGACGCCGGCGACGTCACCATCGTCAACCGCCAGATGCTCCACGGCTCGTTCGCCAACAGCTCGTCGGAGCTGCGCATCTCGCTCACCTTCGGCTTCCACCGCCGCAAGTCGGTGGAGGGACAGAAGGCCGCGCTCGCCCTCGAACCCGACGACAGCGTCTACGACGCCCAGCGCATCTTCGATCGCTCGTCGGTGATCGCCGTGGCGATCGACGCCCGGCGCCAGCACCGGCCCGAGGAGCCGTCGTTCATCTACGAGCCCTTCGCCGGTCTCGAGGACGACTTCCGCTTCAGCGATGAGACGTTCGAGCGCGTGATCCGCGACTACAATCTGAACGATCTGGCGATCTAGAGGGAGGAAACGATGTCCAAGGCGACCGTGATTCGCGTTGTGGGATGCGTGCTGCTGCTAGGCGGCGTAGTACTCATGGTGGGAACGGGCTACGTTGCCGTATCACTGGGAGTCGGAAGCCCCGTGCCGGAAATCGGTGCGAGCGATCCGGCGGCCATGGAGTTCTTCCGGCAGCTCACTTTCATTCGCATGTTTGCAGTGGCCGCAATCGGTTTCTCGGCCATCTGCTTCTGGGGTGGAAGTCAGCTCACGTCGACTCAGCAGACTTCCTTGCTGAGGCTGCTGGTCGGCGTGTTCGCGGCGATGAGCGCGATGGCCGTCGGGCAGCAGGTCGCCATTTGGAATCGTGGAACTGGATGGGCCCTCGCGGGAGTCTTGTGTGCGCTGCTGCTCACCTGCCTTGCCGCTGTCGTTTACGAAACGACCACGAGCCGCCGTCTAGCAAGCGCCTGAACCAGTCAGCGATACGAGCGGACCGGCGGGACGACCATGGGCCGCTGCTCGCCGGTGGGCGACGGTTCGGGAAGATCGCCGCCTTCGCGTATCGTGGTGGCGATCAACTCTCGCAGCAGATTCCTGGCTTCGGCCAGCGCCTCCTCTCTCGTCGCGCCGTCTGTGGCGCCCCAGCCGAAGTCCGGAAACGCGACGACATGACGGCCGTCCTCGTCGCGCCGGATGTCGGCGGGGTAGTTGTAACCGTCAGGCATCGGGTTCTCCTAGGCTAGACCGGCGCATTCGGGGTAGCCGCCCGCCCTGGACCGCTATCGGAGTAGGCGTGGGTATGCGAGTTCCCGCACAGGCTGCGGTGCTACGCTACAGCAGGACGATGAAGCTGCAGGTCGTGATTCACGAGGCCGAAGAGGGCGGGTACTGGGCGGAAGTGCCGTCGATCCCGGGGTGCGCCACCCAGGGAGATTCCTTTGAGGAACTGCTGACCAACCTCTACGAAGCGGTCGAGGGCTGCCTCTCCGTGCAGATCGCCGAAGTCCCCGTCTCCGAGACGGACCGGGTCATCGAAATCGCTGTGTGAAGGCTCTCACCGGCAAGCAGTTCTGCTCGCTGCTCCAATCGCGAGGATGGCAGTTGAAGCGGATCCGAGGCAGCCATCACATCTTCGTCAAGCCAGGCATCGCGGTTCGTATCTCAGTCCCAGTCCATCGGGGCACACTGAAGGGCGGCCTTCAACGGCACCTGATGAAGCTCGCCCAGATCAAGGGCTCGGAGTTGTAGGGCCCCGATCCAGCGCAACTGAGAGGCGTCGCCAGCGTCGTGGCCCGTCCCCCTTCAGCGGTTCGCCTCGACCACCTCGCCCGGCTTGAGGAAGCGATCCTCCGGTCCGCGAGTTGCGGCCGCTCCGGCTGCCGTGCCGCCTGAGGTGCCGTTGTTGATGACGTCGCCCGGGTAAAGGGGACGACGGGTCTGTGCGATGGAGCGACGAGTCTAGCTCCCCGCGCACACCGCAATTGGTCCGTCAGGTTCCGGGTGATCGACCGGAAACCAGGATGGAGAACTGTCGATCCGGGTCGTTCTGGAGAACGGGTCGGTAGCCGCCGGCACTCTCGTCGGGCTCCATACGGCGGGCCCCGTCGGGGGCGAGCTGAACGATGTAGGCCTTACGGACCTCGGAGGTGAGATTCGGCCCGGTGGCATGCGGAGTGAGTGAGGAGAAGACCACGATGCTGCCTGCTCTTGCCGGTGCGGCGAGCCCTTCGGAACCCTCTTCCGCACAGCAGTAGCCGAGATCGGTGGTCCAGTGCTCGAGAGTGCCCTGGCGATGCAGTCCTGGAAGCACCTGGGGGCACCCGTTGCTGGGGTTGGCGTCGGTCAGTGCGATCCAGCAAGTGAGATAGCTCT
Organism: Candidatus Multivorans sp.; assembly: GCA_965222875.1. GTDB lineage: Bacteria > Acidobacteriota > Thermoanaerobaculia > Multivoradales > Multivoraceae > Multivorans. Next base: position 1,208,665 of record CBDCVC010000002.1, read on the forward strand.
GGGGTTCGAGGAACCCGTAGCCGTTGTCCTGATGCCAGGGAAAGGGGGCGGGAACGCTCGGCTTCTTGTAGACCGCCTGGTCCCAGTAGAGCCGAACGTCGGGGCCCACCAGGTCCCATGCGAGATCGCGAAAGAGAGGGCCGGCACAGAAGTCGCGGAGAAAAGTCGAGCGCTGCACCAGGTGGACGGTGAAGGTGATCTCGTCGGCGCGAGCGATGAAGCGACGCCCCTGCGGCTGCTTGCGCAGCCACGCTTCGGCCTCGGCCTCCCAGGGGTCGATCTCGGCGATCAAGCGCTCGAGCGTGGAAGGCTCGACAGCGTTCTCGAGCACGAAGAAGCCCTGCTCGCTCCATTGGCGGGCCTGCGCCGAAGAGATGCGCCGGTAGGGGCCGCCTCTGGGCTCCCAGCGAAAGCCCTGGTTGAGCGGATGGAGCTTCGGCGTCATGCCTGATCGGCAACTGACTGGTCCGGCACGGCGGCCACGATCAACCCCCCGATCGGCGTGCCGCGCCCGGACTCCCTTCCGAGCGACTCGAAGCTCTCCACTTCCAGGCCGCGGCCTTCGAAGAAGTCCAGCGCCTGCTGACGCGCGGGTGCGGCGGTCGAGATGCCGAAGTGCATGTTCTCGCCGTAGAACGACTTCAAGGCGTACTTCATGTAGGTCCCCATCACGGCGTAAGGCTTCCGGCCGAACACGAGTTCCCGGCTGAAGAAGTCGAAGGCGATGCGAGAGCCGGGCGCGAATCCGGCGACTTCGGCCAGCGTCTTGTCGACCGCCGCGTCGTCGAGGTACATCGTGACGCCTTCCCAGAGGATGAAGGTCGGCTCGTCCGGATCGAAGCCGTGCTCCTTCAGGGAATCCAGCCAGGACTGCTGGTTGAAGTCGGTCGGTGCGAACGTCACGTGGGAGTGTTCGACGCCGGCTGCTCGCAGGGCCTGAACCTTGACCTGCTGCGTGGGCGGCTCGTCGACCTCGAAGAGCTTCAGTCCTGCGTCGCCCGCACGTGCGGCCAACGCCCGCAGGTCGGCGCCCTCGGACAACGGACCGTACGACCGCGTGTCCCACCCCGCGCCCAGGAAGACGAACTGACGGATCGGGCTGTTTGCTTCGGCCGCGGCCGCCATGGCGGTGTCGAAGAAGTGGGTGCGATGGCTGATGAAGGTCATCAACGTCGACGGCCGCGGCCCCGGATAGGCGAAGAACGATCCCCGGAAGCCGCTCCAACGCGCCGCCAGAGCCACGGTCTTCATCAGCAGCCGCATGATCAGGGGCGACAGCGCCGGCAGGTGCGCGGCGATGCGTTCCGCGACAGGGTCACTCCGGTTCCCGATCATCTGAAGCATCAAGCGGGCCATGTAGGGCTCGTACGCGGTGCCGGAGATGCCCCGCGGCATGTTCACGAAACGGACCTTGAAGGCAAAGGCCAGCGTTCCGATGAGCTGGAGGGGCGAGAAGAAGACCTCCAGGAGGGCGAAGAGGAGGGCTTTCACTGGTTGGTCTCCTGGGGCGCCTCGACGCCCTGGTCGTCGAGCCTGTCGATGAACTCGGTGATGACCCGCACGACCTCTTCCTGGTGCGAGACCGGCATCATGTGATCCGCTCCTTTGATGATGTGCATCTGCGCGTGTGCGACACGATCCGCAAGGAACCGGGCATGGTCTATCGGAACGGCCGCGTCCGCCGTGCCGTGGACCACCAGGGTCGGCACGCGAATGTCGGCGAGAGGCAGGTCCAGGGCGTCGAACTGCTCCTCGTCGCTCGCCAGACCGTCGCCACGCAGCGAGGGTGGCCAAAGCGACCACATCAAGCCCTCGAACGCCGCGGTCTTCCCTTCGTTCTCGAGAACGAGCCGCCGGTTCTCGGGATCCGGCACGAACAGCTCCAGCAGGCCTTCAGTACCGACGACCCGTTGGAGCGCGGTCAGGGAGAGCCACGCGGCAAAGTCGCCGCTCAGGAACGCAGGGGCCGGGATCTCCGGAAGATCGCTGTTGCTCACCGCTTCGAGCGCGATGAGCGCCCGGGTCCGGTCCGGATGGGCCGCCGCGAAGGTCATCGACGACGGCCCGCCGCCGGAGAGGCCCATGATCACGACCTGGTCGATCGCCAGGGCATCGAGCAGAGCGGCGTATGCGTCCGCCTGTTCGCGCGGCGTCCGGCCGGCGCCGATCGGGGTGCGGAGATAGCCCGGCCGGGAAGGCGCCAGCACCTGGAACCCGTCCAGTCCGAAGCGCTGGTCGTACCCGCCCGGCGTCCCGTGAACGGAAAGCACGACCTGGTCGCCGTCTCCCTCCAGGACGTACTCGATCGGCCCGACCCGGGTCTCGATCACCTCGCTTCCTGATCGGAGTTCCTCCAGGCGGTCGGCGCGGAAGGCGTTGTACGAGAACGCGGCGAGAGCGACAAGGGCGACGACCAGGGCCGTGCCGCCGAGCAGAACGTTCTTCGCGATCCGCCACAGCGTCCAGCGTCGTGCTGTCCGGCCCGGGGCTTTGACTGTCGTCAGAGCCTTGCTCCTACTGTCGCAGTTCGATCGTGCGTTCGTTCAGGGGCTGCACCGGGCGTGCATTCATCGGATAGAGGGCCGCGAAGGCGTCGATCTGGTCCTGCGAAACCGCGATCGACTCGGCCATCACCACCCAACTGACGATCTCCGAGCAGGCCGGCGTGGTCAGCGAACCGGGATAGCGGTAGTGGCTGCCACCCTCCGGCAGCAGTGTCCGCGGATCGAGCGCCGCCAGTGTTCCGGGCGACTCGCCGGCAGACGGAATCGACTCCCAGATGCTCTGGACGGTCGGATCGGCTTCGCCCGCCTCCATGAGGACTCCGGCCACTGCCAAATCGCCCTCCGCGGCGGCATGCACGAAGTGGACCTCCATCGGGGCGGCACTTCCCTCCACGGTGTGCTCGCTGGGCAGATGGAAGTGGAACTGCAGCAGTGCGAACTCCCGTCCCTCCAGGCTGATGGCGCTGCCCTCCGCCACATTGACCTGAATTGTGTGGCCGTTGTCAATCACCTCGGCATCGCCGGGCTGCCAGCGGATCTCGAGCTCGCTCTCGCCGCCGGCCATCGCCCCGGCAATGTCCACAGGCGACTGTCGCGCGCCGTCGTCGCAAACCGCGAAGGAAGGGTCGAGGGAACCCCACATGCCGGGGCCGGTGTCACCTTCGTAAGACCAGTGGACCTCGTGGCCGCCGGCGCTTTCTTCGTGCTGAGCGTCCATGTCGGTTTCCGTGCCCGCATCGTCCGCATCGCCGGTCTGACACGCCTGGAGCGCGACGACGGCGACGGCGACGACGCAAGCGACAGACTTTGCGAGGGTGGTGCCGGGGATTGCGGGTCTGCGCATGGAAGTTCCTCCTCTTCGGTAGCGGTGCACCGGAGAATACCGCCTGCCGTGCCTTGATGATCCTCTCTCGCCCGAAGGTCCAGACGCGAGTTGCCGATCCTGATCGACGCCACCTGGAGTGCGACTTCGTCCTGGGCCGCGACGGGGACGTAGCGATCGAAGGGGATGAGGTGGTTGGGTGATTGACAGCGTTGAATGCGGAACCTACGATTGCCGTCATTGACCGCATCACGATGAAGGCTCGAAGGAAGGAACCGCCGTCATGCCCCAACTGACCGTCCGCAACGTGCCCGCGCAGGTGGTCGCCGCACTCAAGACCCGGGCGGCCGCGCGCGGCCGGTCCGCGGAGGCCGAACACAGAGACATCTTGCATCGCTCCCTCTTGGCGGACGGCAGCGACTTCGCTGCCCGCGCCGCGACGATGCGGCGACGCCTTCGATCGACCGTCGACAGCACCGACGCGATTCGGGAGGGACGCGACCGGGATAGCGGCCTGTGAAGGGCTGCGTCGTCGACGCCAGCGTCGCCGTGAAGTGGCTGGTGGAGGAGAAGCACTCGAAGGAAGCAGCGAGCCTGCTCGCCGGCGGCACGACGCTGCTGGCGCCGGACCTGCTGTTCGTGGAAGCGACGAACGCCCTTTGGGCCATGTGCCGGCGCGGCGACATCGACCGCGACGCACTGGCGAACGCCGTCGCGCTGCTGCGGAAAGCTCCCGTGGCGACCCCGGTTCCGATGCGTCAACTCGCGAGCGCCGCCGCGCGGCTGAGCGTGGATCTCGATCACCCGGCGTACGACTGCTTCTACCTCGCCCTCGCGCTCCACGAGCAGCACCCTGTCGTGACTGCGGACTCGCGCTTCCTCCGGAAAGTGCAGAGCCATCCCTACTTGACCGACTCGATCCGGCATGTAGCAGAAGTCAGCCCGGGTTGAGCCAGAAGTCTGCGCGGCAGAAACTCTGTGCGTAGGGGCGGCGCCAGTTCCCGGCTATCGGCGCCGTTTCAATCGGCCGTCAGTTCCGCCGCGATCTCTTCGAACGCCTCCAGCGCCGATCGCAGATCCTCCACGATCTCGGCCGCCAGCAGCTCGGGTTCCGGCAGGTTCTCGGCTCAGTAGTGGTACCGGGCCGGGAGGAAGTACACGCGGTCCGCACTGACCTGGTAGACGAACCGATGATCCCTGTCGATCCGACACCACCACCGGCGAGCGAGATCCCCGCGCAACGGTTCTGGTTTCCCGACGCCCTCAAACGGCTCGCGAACTGTGGCCTCTACGAGTTTGAGGATTCGCAGCGCTTGCCTGCGATCCGTCCGCGTCCAGAAGGCCAGGTCCTTGATGAATTGGGGATCGAACACCGCCTCCCGGCGCTGAGATCGCGTCACTCTTCCTCGAGGCCGAACTGCCGGCGGAGTTCGTCAACTTCCATGACGGTCCCCTCGCCGGCGTCGGCGCGAGCCATCGCCTCCCGGAGCTTCTCGGCGTTCTTCGGCGAACGGAGCAGATACTCCGTCTCCATCCACGAGTTCAGATCGCTCGCCGCGATGAGGGCGACGTCCTCCTTGCCGCGCCGCCGGATGTAAACCGGCTCCCGCGTGTCCGTCACCTGATCCATCAGCGAGGCCAAGTTCCGCCGCGCGCCGGTGTAGGTCGTTTCTCTGATCATGTCGCTGCTCCGCCTTGCCCCCGGAAGCGCGCCTGCGTGCCCGGGAATGGTGTTTCAGGGGGGGACCGCCGTGGATCTCGGCGAGACGTGCATGGATTCTGTGCCACTGCCGTCGCCGGCGCAACCAGGCAGCCGTCACGGCAGTGACTGCCCCCGGGGCGTAGAAGTACACCTCGGGCACCTGTCCAAGCTTGGGAGCACCTTAGCCCCAGCCGTCTGGCGTCTTCCGCCGGCCTCGTCGCGACTCGGCCGTGAGTTCCCTGAGAGCACGATGTAGCATCGACGACGATATGGCTTCCAAACCGATACTTGGCGCCATTCGTGAAGCCCAGCCGCTCGCGCGGGACTTGCGGGATGCGGTCCGAGTCCTTCCGATTCTGCAGGTCGGCGACTTCCAGTTCCATGTGGAGGAATACAGAAACGTCGCCCTGGGCATTGTCTTGCCGGTGTTTCAGCGCCTCTACGACGAGCGGATAGAAAAGCTCGACAGCTCTGGGCTAGCGGCGGGCGCGGATGCCCGACGACACGTACACGACACAATCGAGTCCGCCGAACAGACCACAACGAAGGCCATCGCCGTGGCTCTGGAGAACTGGTTCGATGCCGTGAAAGCGTTCTGGACCAAGCTCTACGGGCGCCTGGAGAGCCTCGCCCGACACGATCCTGAGCTTCACCTGCGGTTGGAAGGGAAGTTGGCTCCAAAGAGCAACTGCGCCCGCGATCCAAACTCGTAGCCGAGTAGGGAGTTTCGATGACACAGAGGCTACTCGTCGAGGAAATCTCTTTCTACGAGAGACACTTCGAGGAGTACCGCCGTAGATACGCCGGTCGCTACCTCCTGATCCACGGTTCCAGGTTGATCGGCGACTACGAGGACGAGTTGGCTGCCAACTACGAAGGCTACCGGCAGATCTGGCGTACGGGGACCGAGAGCCGGGGCTACCTGGTCTTGAAGGCTGGCGAGCCGGCGGTGAAGACGGTTACGGCGCCTAGCGTTGTCTGGGTGCGGCTCGCCAAGTTATCGAGTGAGTCGAAGCCCGGCCTCAAGGAGTTACTCCTCGCACCCCAACCAAGGACCGAGGAACTGGCCCTGCCGCGGCGACAGTTCCGCTCTCGGGACGCGCCTCGATGCGGCCTTTGACCGCAGCGCGTTCGGGGCCAACGGCAGAAGACGGCCCGGCCGGAAAGCAAAGGCCGCCGGCCAAGCCGGCGACGATCTTCCGGCCGCCTGCGGCGGCAGCGGACCAGAAGGTCCGCGCATGTATGGTCCGCCCCGCTTGGTGCAAGGTCTCTTCTGGAGATTCTGGCGAGGTAGGTGCAGTTGCTTGCATGTATTCGGCCTGTTGATGGGAGTCTCTGTGTGCGAGCTCCCTGGCCTCGATGGAATACGCGCGCGCCGGCCTCTTCACACCCAGACGGCCTCTTGATGGGCCCTGCGCGGGCTCAGGCTTCTCGACGCGCCGGTCCGACCTGTTTCGCCATTGCTCGTTTGAGTCCTCGCAAACTGCTTGGTGGGGCAATCCTCCTGTGGTTGATTCGGTGCTGACTGGGCCGACTACGCCGCGGCTCGAGAGACCCTCGTTCGGCCGCCGGCGAGGCGTTCGTCGCAGTAGTGCTCGTCGTGCCTGAGCACCGCCCAGGCGATCCGCGCCAGCTTGTTGGCCAAGGCCACCGTGGCGATGTTCGGCCCCCGGCGCCGCTTGACGTCGAGCGCCCACTCCTTGAGACGCGTCCGCTCGCCCTTGTGCGCCGTGCGCAGGACCGCCCTCGCACCGTGGATCAACAGCGCACGCAGGTAACGGTCGCCGCGCTTGCTGATCCCCAGCAGCACCGTGCGACCGCCGGTCGAGGCCTGACGAGGCACCACCCCGATCCAGGCCGACATCTGACGAGCGTTGCTGAATGCCCAGCCATTGCCGACCGCCGCCACCAGGGCCGTCGCCACGATCGGACCGATGCCCGGAATCGACATCAGACGCTCGCACAGAGGGTTCTCCTTCGACTGCCGCACCAGCATCGCGGTCAGATCGGCCACCTGCTCGTCCGCCTGCATCAGAGCCTGGTGCTGCATGCACAGAAGCGCCCGAAACGCGCCCGGCAGCTCCCGCTCCGGGTCCGAGGCGATCTGAGGCACCTCCCGCTTGATCACCGCCAGACCCTGGGGCAGCACGATCCCGTACTCGCGCAGGAATCCCCGCAACTGATTCGACAACTGCGTGCGCAGACGCACCATCGACTGACGGCTCCGAAGGACCTGCTGCAACGCTCGGCGCTCCTTCGTCTTGTACGGCACGAAACGCATCGTCGGACGAGACACCGACTCGCAGATCGCCTCCGCGTCGTTGTAGTCGCTCTTGTTCGACTTCACGTATGGACGCACAAACTGCGGACTGATCATCCGCACGTCGTGACCCAGAGCACTCAGCTTCTCCACCCAGTGGTGTGCCCCGCAGCTCGCTTCCATGCCCACCAGGCACGGCTCCATCCGCGACATCAACTCCATCAGCCGCGGCGCCTTCACCTGACGCTGCAACACCACTGCCCCCGACGCGTCCATCCCGCACACCTGGTACACATGCTTGCCCAGATCGATCCCGACTCGAGTAATCTCTTCCACGGTCCGCCTCCTCCTTGTTGTGTGAAACAAAACACCATTCTGGCCCCAAGAGAGGCCGTAAAGGTGCGGGGCGGACCATCCCATTACCCAGAGATACGCCGCCGGCTTGGCGAGGCTCTCTACTGCAACCGGGACGATCTCGCTGCGGGCCGATGCGCTCTCCACCGAACCTGCCAACTGCTGTAGAGAACCACAACAAGGCAACGACCGTGCGCTGGGTGCGCGGGCCTTCCGGCCCGCTGCCGCCGAAGGCGGCCAGAAACACGCGGGGTGCGACGGTACGAACGTGGGGTGTGGACGGCGCTGACGCGCCGGCTGTGTCTTCCGGAAAGCGGGCCAGAAGGCCCGCGCACCCAGCGATACGCCGCCGGCTTGGCGATGTTCTTTACTGCAACCGGGACGATCTCGCTGCGGGCCGATGCGCTCCCCACCGACCTGCCAACCGCAGTAGAGAGCCACAGCACGGCAACAACCGTGCGCTGGGTGCGCGGGCCTTCCGGCCCGCTGCCGCCGAAGGCGGCCAGAAACACGCGGGGTGCAACGGTACGACCGTGGGGTGTGGACGGCGCTGACGCGCCGGCTGTGTCTTCCGGAAAGCGGGCCAGAACCCGGGTGGCGCGATCCGCGCCACCCGTGAACCAGTCCGTGCGCCCGTCATCGGGCGCACGGATGGCAGGCCCGCGCACCCAGCGATACGCCGCCGGCTTGGCGAGGCTCTCTACTGCAACTGAGACGATCTCGCTGCGGGCCGATGCGCTCCCCACCGACCTGCCAACTGCAGTAGAGAGCCACAGCACGGTAACAACCGTGCGCTGGGTGCGCGGACCTTCTGGTCCGCTGCCGCCGAAGGCGGCCAGAAAACGCGCCGGCCGAAGGCCGGCACCTTACTTCGCCGTCGGCACGCTACGCTTGACCGTCGAACACCGCCGCCCGTCCAAGGACCCCCGTCGCTGATGAAAGCCGCACGCAGAGCCTCGATCCTGGCCCTGGCGACCGGTCTCTTCTTCGCCTTCACCACGCCGGCAGCCGCACAGGAGGAGAAGAAGGAGACTCGCAAGGAGAGGCGAGAGCGCCGGGCCGCCCTCGAGGCGACCGAAGCGGCGCTGTCGCTGGAGTTCAAGAAGTTCCTCGACGACGTCCACTACCTGATCGCCGGCGGGGAACGGGAGGCGTTCCTCAAGATTACCCAGGACTACCAGCGGCGCGCCTGGATCGAGCGCTTCTGGCGGGTGCGCGACCCCTACGCCGACACGCCGCGCAACGAGCTGCGGGCTCGCTGGGAGGAGCGGCTGCTCTACGTCGAGCGGGAGTTCGAGGGCCCGCGCTCGGACCGGGCGCGCATGTTCCTCCTGAACGGGGAGCCCTCGGGGCGGCTCAAGTTCCAGTGCACCATGGTCACTTGGCCGATCGAGATCTGGTTCTACCAGCGCAGCGACCGGGTCGGCCACGAGTTCTTCCTGCTCTTCTACCGGCGCGCCAACCAGCCCCACTACGAACTCTGGCACCCCTCGGACGGCATCGACCGTCTGCTGGACTTCGGCGTCAGCGCGCAGGGCGCGGGCTTCGACATCCAGAGCTGCAAGGACGGCGACGTCGCCGCCTCCGCGATCAACTGGCTGTTGCGCTCGGGCGGCATGGAGTTCGCCATGCTGATGGGGCGCCTGATCGAGCCGCCGGAGGCGCCCTCGGCGGAGTGGACGCTCACCTTCGAGGCCTACACCACCGACGTGCCGGAAGACGCCGAGCCCTTGGACGCCACGGTCGAGGTCCGCTACCCGGCGCGCTACCAGGCGCGCACCGTGGTGGAGGCCGTGGTCGAGGTGGACCCGTCCTCGGCCCGCCGCGACACGGTGGGCGGGCAGTCGAGCTACAACTTCTTCCTCACCGGCGAGGTGCTGCGCGAAGACGCGCTGTTCGAGAACTTCCGCTACAAGTACGACCTGCCCCTGGGCGCCGCTGACAGCGCCGGCGACGCCGCCGAAAGAGACGGCACTGACGGCGCGCCGATCCTGCTCTCCTTCGAACGGCGGCTGCGACCGGGCAACTACCGGCTCGTGCTCAAGATCGAGGATCTGAACGGGACCCGATTCGCCCGCCTGGAGCAGCCGCTCGAGGTGCCGACGCTCGAGGCGCCCGCCGCCCGCCAGCTCGACCCGGCCGTGCAGAAGATCATCGACCAGGCGGAGGCGGTGCTCACCAGCGAAGTGCCCACGGTGCAGCTCCTCGAACCGCCGGGCGAACTCCAGACCGGCCTGGTGCGCTTCGACACCCTGGCCACCGGCGACATCGCCGAAGTGCGCTTCTGGCTCGACGGCAGCCAGGTCGCCCGCAAGCGCCGGGCCCCGTTCTCGGTCGAACTCGACCTGGGATCGGTGCCCCGGGTCCACGTCCTGCGCGCCACCGCCCACGATGTGGACGGCGCCGAGATCGCCTCGGACGAGATCTCCATGAACTCCGGCCGCAACCGCTTCGCGCTCCGCTTCGCCGAACCGCGCGAGGGCGTCAAGTACGAGGGCGAAGTCCAGGTCGAGGTCGATCTCGCGGTCCCGGACGGGCGCCTGGTCGAGCGCCTGGAGCTCTTCCTCAACGACGAGCCGATCGCCACCCTCTACCAGGAACCCTTCAGCCACCGGGTCGACCTGCCGCCCGGCGACGAGATCACCTACCTTCGCGCCGCCGCCTTTCTCGTCGACGGCAACTCCACCGACGCCGTCGTATACGTCAACGCGCCGGACTACCTGGAGATCCTCGACATCCAGTACGTCGAGCTCTACGCCACGGCGCTCCACAGGTCGGGCCGGCCGTACGAGGACCTCCAGGCCGAGCAGGTGACGATCCTCGAAGACGGCGCGCCGCAGGAGATCCTGCGCTTCCAGCGCGTCACCGATCTGCCGGTCCACCTCCAGGTGATGCTCGACGTCTCGGCCTCCATGGCGGAGCGTTTGAGCACGGCCCGCGAGGCCGCCCTCGGCCTGTTCCAGTCCGAAATCACCCCCCGCGATCGGGCGGCCCTCGTCACCTTCAACGACCATCCGTACCTCGCCTCCGACTTCACGAACGACCCGGTGAAGCTCGCCGGGTCCCTCGCGGGGCTCAAAGCCGAGCGCAGCACCGCGCTCTACGACGCGCTCGTCTTCGGCCTCTACTACCTGAACGGGATCAAGGGCCAGCGGGCACTGCTGCTGCTCTCCGACGGCAAGGACGAGAGCAGCCGCTTCAGCTTCGAACAGGCGCTCGAGTACGCGCAGCGGTCGGGGGTCGCGATCTACGCGATCGGGCTGGGCCGCCAGACGGGTCCGGCCAAGCGGGCGCTCTCGCGGCTCGCCGCCCAGACCGGCGGCCAATCCTTCTTCATCCGCAGCGTCGGCGAACTCGCCGGCGTCTACGGGCAGATCCTGGGCGAGCTGCGCTCCCGGTACCTGATCACCTACCAGTCGACGAACACCAGCGGCGACCGCCGCTTCCGCGAAATCGAGGTCGACGCCCGGGCGCCGGGAGTGTCGATCCGGACGCTCAAGGGGTACTACCCGTGACTCGCGCGCGCCCCGCAGCGGCGTGCGCGCGTCTCACCCTCTGCCTCCTCGCCACCGCCGCCCTCGCCCAAACCACCGCCACCACCGGGCTCGACCGCCGTCACGCCGAATTCCTCGACGCGGTCGACCCCATCCTGACCGACACCGAGCGCCGCGTGTTCGGCGAGCTGCGGCACGACTACCAGCGCGACTCCTTCATCAAGCGCTTCTGGAGCGTTCGCGACCCCTATCCCGAGACGCCGCAGAACGAGTTCCGGGAGCATTTCGACCGCGCGCGAGAGACGGCCGAAGAGCGCTTCGGCGGCGCCCGGGGCGCACGTTTCGAGGCGCTGCTGCTGCACGGGGCGCCGCAGCGCACGTTACGCACCACCTGCTCTCTGCTCCGCACGCTCGAGATCTGGCACTACCCGCACAGCCCGGTCGTGCGCGGCGAGTTCTACCTCGTCTTCCTGCGCCAGGGCGGCGGTTACCGGCTGTGGACGGCGGCGGACGGGCTGTCCGGGATCGTCGCCTTCACCGGTCCCGTGACTGATCGCGCGTCGCAGGTCGCGAAAATCGGCCGCCAGTGCGCGCACGGCGGCGACGTGCTGGCCGCGCTGGGGCTCGCGCTCGACTGGGAGGCGATGGGCGGCGAACCCGAGCCCGGGAGGGCGAACGACGAATGGGCGCTCGCCTTCCTCGACCGCAGCACGGAGGCGCCCGCAGGCGCCGAGCAGCTACCGGCCGAGATCGCGATGCGGTACCCGGGCCGCCGGGGCAGCCGCACCGTGGTCCAGGCGATCGTCGGCATCGACCCGGCCCTGTTGCCTGCGGCCGAGAAGGGCCGCCGACGCTTCGTGCTCGACGGCGAGGTGCTGCGGCAAGGCGAGCTGTTCGAGAACTTCCGCTACCGCTTTGAGCCGCGGACGGGGCGCCGGGCCGGCGCCCCGGACGGCGGAGCGGTCCCCCTGGTCATGCAGCGCTACCTGCGCCCCGGCGCCTACCGGCTGGTGGTCAAGGTGCGCGATCTGGACGCCGACCGCTACTTCGCCGCCGATGCCGACATCGAGGTCCCGCTCGTGCCGCGGACACAGACGGAACAGGCCGGGGCCGGCGCCGGCGCCAACACCGCACCTGCCACCCTTGCCGCCTCCGCCTCCCGCACGGCGCCAGCAGCCGCCCCGGCCATCCCGCCCGACTGGCTCGCCGAAGCGACCGCGGCCGGCCCCCACGACCTCGAGTCGAACGACCACACCGTCCGCATCCTCCCCCTGCCTGAACAGCTCCTTGTCGGCCGGGTCCGGATCGGCGCCGACGCCGAGGGTGGGGGCATCCACCGCGTCGGCTTCTCCCTGGATGACCGCGAGCTGATCAGCAAGCGACGCCCGCCCTATCAGGTAGAGATCGACCTGGGGCCGGCGCCGCGCGTCCACACCCTGCGCGCGGACGCCTACGACCAGCAGGGCGGCGTGCTGGCGAGCGACGAGGTGCTCGTCAACTCGGGGCCCCACCGCTTCACCGTCCGCCTCACCTCGCCCCAGCGCGGCGCCGCCCACACCCGGAGCGTGCGCGCGGTCGCCGAGGTCGAAGCGCCGCGCCACGAGCGGCTGGACCGGGTCGAGTTCTTCCTCAACGACACCCGCACCGCGACCCTCTACCAGCCGCCCTTCGAGCAACCCATACGGATCGATCCCGGCGAGCCCCTCTCCTACGTCCGCGCGGTGGCCCACCTGCGAAGCGGCGCCTGGGCCGAGGACCTCGTCTTCGTCAACTCGCGCAACCTGGTCGAGAAGGTCGATGTCGCCCTGATCGAGCTCTACACCTCGGTCACCGACCGCTCCGGCGCGCCCGTGCGCGGACTCATCGAGAGCGACTTCCAGGTCCTCGTCGACGGCGAGCCGCAGTCCCTGCAGCGCTTCGACCGCGCCGCCAACCTGCCGGTCCACGCGGGCGTCCTCTTCGACACCTCGACCTCCATGGTCGACCGCATCGAAGCCGCCGAAGAGGCGGCGCTCCACTTCTTCGAACTCGTCCTCGGGCCGCGGGACCGCGCCTGCCTGATCACCTTCAACGATCGGCCCGAACTCGCCGTCGGCTTCACCGGTTCGAAGGAGACCCTGGCCGGCGGCCTCGCCGACCTGACAACGGAGGGGGAGACCGCCCTCTACGACAGCGTGCTCTACGCGCTCTACTACTTCGGCGGCCTGCGCGGGAAGCGGGCGCTGATCCTGCTCACCGACGGCGGCGACTCCAGCAGCGAGCACCGTTTCGAGGACGTGCTCGACTTCGCCCGCCGCACCCAGGTGGCGATCTACAGCATCGGCATCGACATCGACCAGCGCGAACTCCTGGCCCGGGGCCGCCTGCGGCAGCTCTGCGATGAGACCGGCGGCCGCTGCTTCTTCATCACCTCCACGGCCGAGCTGAAGCGCGTCTACGAGCGGATCGAGACCGAAGTCCGCTCCCAGTACCTGCTCGTGCTCGAATCGCCCGAGGGCGAACCCGACACCTTCCGCAAGGTCGACGTGAAACTCACCAACCCCCGGCCCCAGGGCCGCCGCGGCCTGAAGGTCCAGACGATCCCCGGCTACTTCCAGTGAGGACGACGTCCACCACCCCCGGCCCCCTCGTCCTGGCCTCCGCCTCCCCGCGCCGCCGCGAGCTCCTGGAGTCCCTCGACCTGGACTTCACGGTCCGCCCAGCCACCGTCGACGAAACGCCCGGCCACGGCGAACGGCCCCGCGACCTGGTGCGGCGCCTCGCCCGCGAGAAGGCCGAGGCCGAGGCCCAGGACGGCGAGTGGGTTCTGGCCGCCGACACCATCGTGGTCAGGGACGGCGAGGTGCTCGGCAAACCCAAGGGCCGCGACCAGGCCCGCAACATGCTGGAGCGTCTCCAGGGCCGCTGGCACCTGGTGCTCACCGGCGTCGCCCTCAAGCCCCCCGCCGGCGACACCCTGCACGCCGTCGAAAGCACCCGCGTCCTGTTCTCCGAACTGACCCCCGAGCAGATCGACTGGTACGCCGCCACCGGCGAGCCCGACGACAAGGCCGGCGCCTACGCCGTCCAGGGCCTGGGCGCCCTCTTCGTCTCCGAGATCGACGGCAACTACACCAACGTCGTCGGCCTGCCGCTGCCGACGGTGCGGCAGTTGTTCGAAGGGGCGGGGAGCGACGTGAGGGCGTTCCGGCGGGGGTGAGCCTGGCCTGGAAGGCCCCCGCACCCAGGAGTACAGCGTCGGCGCGGTGGGATGCCCTGCTGCAGTTCCGGGGCCCGCGGCGGCGGGGTGCCGGTTGCAGTACAGAACTGCCTCGACACGACGGCCGTTCTCTGGGTGCGCGGGCCTTCTGGCCCGCATCAAGCGCGACGCCGCGAAGCGGCGAGCACGAGCCTCTCGCTCGACTAAGCCCCGAACTTCGCCAACTTCCCGGCGTTCGCGAGCAACAGCCCCATCAACTCGCTCGCCGGGATCGTGCCCACGGCGCCGCGGATCGCCTCGACCTCGCTGAACCGCGTGCAGTCGTCGACGAAGCACCGCTCCGACCACACAAGAAGCGGCACGGGATGCCAACTGTGGGCCTTCATCGGCGCCGGGGTCGAGTGGTCGCCGGTGATGGCGAGCACGTCCGGACCCAGGTCGAGCAGGCGCGGCAGCAGCGCGTCCACCGACTCGATCACACCTACCTTCGCAGCGAGGTCGCCGTCCTCGCCGGCCATGTCGGCGCCCTTGACGTGGAGGAAGAAGAAGTCGAAGTCACACCAAAGCTCCTCGAGCCGGTCGAGCACCTGCTCGAAGGGCTTGCCGCAATCGATGACCTCCATGCCGCAGACCTTCGCCACGCCCCGGTAGAGGGGATAGCCCGCCAGGGCGGCCGCGCGCAGACGGTAGAGCTCGCCCACGCCGGGCAACGCCGGCAGCTTGGAGAAGCCCCGGAGCAGGAACGTGTTCGCGCGCTCTTCAGCCCGCAGCTCCCCCTGAAGCGTCTCGACGCCAGGCGCGATGCGGCGGGCGGTTTCCCGGGCCGCCTCGCCGGAGTCGCCCGAGCCCGCGGCCGCCTCGAGCGGCAGCGGCGGCACGCCGAGCTGCTGCGGGTCCGTGTCCAACAGCCCCGGATCGAGCGGCGGCGTCCCAGGGGCGGCCCGGAACAGGAGCACGAAGCGATACCCCTCGCCCGGGTGCACCTCGACCCGGACGCCGTCGCCGAGCACCCCGCCGGCGGCCTCGATCCGGCGCGCGAGGAGCGCACAGATCCGCTCGCCCTCCGCGGTCGGGATGCGCCCGGCGCGCCGGTCCAGGAGCAGGCCGCCCTCGTCGACGGTGGCGAAGTTGCCGCGCGCCGTGACCACCTCGGGCGGGAAGTCCAGGCCGAGGCCGAGCGCCTCCAGCACGCCGCGGCCGATGTCCGCTTCCGGCGAGGTCGGCTCGTACCCGAACAGGGCCAGATGGCCCGGCCCGCTGCCCGGCGTGATGCCCGTTCCGGCCGGCGCCAGGCGGCCCAGCGCCGACCGCGCCGCCAGCCGGTCGAGGTTCGGAGTGCGGGCCTCGTCCAGGGCCGTCCGCGGCTGGGCGGCGGTTCGCAGATCCCCGACGCCGTCGAGCACCAGCAGGACGATCCGGCGATCGTTCCGCTGCGCCAGGCGCGTCAAGATTTCTTGCCGCGTCACGGCAGGTCCGTTCAGGCCACGAAATAGGCCGAAGCGCGGATCTGCACCCGCGTCCGCGGCTGGAAGCCGCCGCCGTGAAGCCGCAACGCCGTGTCCCCGGACAGCACCGGCAGGACGATCCAGCCGTCGAACGTCTCGCCCCGCTGGTAGGGCGACACGACCGGTTCCAGCTCGGCCAGCCGCGTCCAGTGACCGTCCTCCACGAAGTTCGCCCGCAACTCGAGGTACGCCTTGTCCAGGTCGATGTTCTTGCCTTCGCGCGGGTGCCAGACCGAAACGACGAACCGCATCTCGTCGTAGCGGAGCGTGTCCACGCGCTCGCCCAGCTCGTGCGTCAACGGGTAGACGAAGGCCCCCTTGCTGTCGGTCGCGAAGATCTCCGGCGTGGCTGTGAAGGCCACATGGAGCGGCTGTACGTTCGGGCTCATTCGGGGGTCGCCGCCGAAGCGATGGAGGCTATCAGCCTGGATGCACCACCGGGTGCGCCGGCCGGAAGGCCGGCGCACTACCTCAGCGGAAGCCGCGGCGGAGTTCGTTGCGGAACGTCTGGTAGTTCTGGTCGCCGTGCAGGCAGACGACGACGCGCTCCAGCTTCGTGCCGCCTTGCAGGTAGCGGTGAACCTCCGTCAGCAGGATGCGGGCGCAGCGGTCGACCGGGTACCCGAACACGCCGGTGGAGATCGCGGGGATGGCGATCGTGCGCTGGCCGTTGCGGTCGGCCAGGGCGAGCGACGCCCGCACCGCGGCGGCCAGCTTGCGGTCCTCGTCGCCCTCGCCCATGCGGGGACCGACGGCATGGATCACCTGCTTCGCCTTCAGCGTGCCGGCGCCGGTCATCACCGCGGTGCCAACCGACGTGCCGCCGATGCGGTTGCACTCGTCCTGGATCGAGGCGCCGCCCTTCTCGCGGACGGCGCCGGCGACGCCGCCGCCAAGCTGCAGTTCCTCGTTCGCCGGATTGACGATCGCATCGACTTGCAGTTCAGTGATGTCGCCCTCGATCAGCTCGAGCAGCGTATCGTTCATCCTGACGGCCACAACCTACTCCCAAAGCTGCCCGCCGAAGGCCGCACCGACCCCTTCCTTCAGCGGCCCGCGAGCGACGGTTTCTGGAACTGTCTGCCGTAACTGTCGAAGCGGGCCGATTCTAACGTACCGATGAAGATCGCGTGTCATAGTGCAGTGCCGCACTGCACCCTGCCGGGCGACCTTCCCGCCCGGCGCAGCTTCCTAGAACAGATCGCTGTCGCCCTTCGTGTAGTAACCCCGGCGCAGCAGCGACACGGCGTCGCCGCGGACGAAGGGCGCCAGCCCGGTCACCAGCCCCTGCGGTTCGGGGCGCCGGACAAGGCCGAGAGCGTCCAGTTCCCTTGACAACCAGCGGGGCCGATCGCTGAACCAACCGACGATCGGAAGGCCGGGCGCCCGCATCTCGGCAACCAGCGCGCGCAGGGCCGGCCGCTCGGCCGGATCGACCAGGGCATCGCCCCATTCCACCCGATCGGGCAGACGCGTCGCCGCCACCCACGCCGCCAGACGTCCCCGCCGGTAGGCGGCGATCAACTCGGGGCCCTCGGCCGGGCAGTCGAGATAACGCCAGCGCAGGTACTCGGCGGAGCGCTCGACCAGCAATCCGTAGCGGTCGCTCACGCGCTCGAACAGGGCATCGAACGCGGCGTCGACTTCTGAACGCTCCGTGATCCGCCGCAGATCGTAGCGGCGGCAGAGCCGGGCGCTGCGGCCGAGCCGGGCCGCGGGCGGCAGCTCCCGGTAGGGCGCCTCCTCCACCTGCCGCACGTTCAGAAAGCGATTGGAGAACTTCAGGATGTTGCCGGTGTTGAAACCGTAGTTGAACGCGACCCGGCCCTTGCAGTTCACGAGATAGAAGTGCCTCGCCGCCCGCGCGAGCAGACTCGTCGGCCCGCGGCCGACGGCGCGGGCGCTGCGCCGCGTCATCGTGTCGCCGACCTGGTGGCTGTCGGCGGGGCTCGTCGGCGGCAGGCCATGCCAGCGCACCGGGTACGCGCAGTACTGGCAGACCAGTTCGCCGCCGGGCGAGAACGCGAGCGAGATCCGGGGACCGCCCCGGGGGTTGTGGTGGTACTTCCAGGCCCAGTGCTTCAGGCAAAGGTCGCTCCGGAAGCTGTCCCGGAACAAGTCGAGAATCGCCTGCTCGTCCCCCGGCCGGTAGCTGCGGAAACGGTACCCGTCGCGGCGAGCGCGCACCACGCGGAACGGCGGCGCCGCTTCGTGCCCCGGAACCGGCGCCGGCAGACCGGCCCGCTCGGCGACCGGCCGGAACCCCGCCTCCAGCAGATCCACGATCAGCCGGTCGTAGCCGCTCGGCTCGGACTCGCAGGCGGCGGCGTCGTACGCCCACCCGATCGCCACCTCATCCGGCAGTTCCTCCGCGGCGCCGACCGCCTCCGAGGCGATCACCAGGCGAAGCCCCTCCGGCTGCACGGTCTCCCCACCGCCCCGGCGCAGCACCGCCGCGACCGCCTGGTCGAGACCGCCCTCCGGCGCCACCCCCGCACGGCGGCGTTCGAGGCAACGATGCCAGGCTTCGGCCGCTGCAGCGGCCGTCTCCGCGCCGCGCTCCGCGTTCACGCCCGCGATGTTACTTCGGCCCGCCGAGATCCCGGCCGGCCCCGTCGCTCACGCGAATCCACAGGTCGGACCTGGCGCCCTGTACGACATCCGGCGGCAACTCGAAGTCCGGCACGCCGCCACCGTCAACGTGACAGCCCGCAGCAGGCACGCCCAGCGGCAGGGGCGTGACCTCGACCCACGCCTCGCCGTCCACTGGCCCGGCCGGAAGCGGCGGCGGATCGGCGAAGCGCCGGGGCAAGCGTTCGAGGAGCCGGAGCAGCGCCGCGAACCAGGCGCCGTAGCGGCGCCGGCGGAACCGCGCCATCGACTGCTCGAACCACTTCTGCGCGCGAGGTTCAAGCTGCGCGCTCTGGTCGTAGGCGTGAACCGCGCGCGCCGCCGGAACCAGGACCGCCCTCGCGCCCAGCGCCCGCGCGCGAAGCAACCAGTCGGTCTCCTCGAAGTAGAGCCGGTAGCCCTCGTCGAACGGTCCAACCCGGCGCCAGCAGTCCCTTGTCATGGCCAGGCAGGCGCCGGTCAGCTCGAAGCAGGGCACAGGTTTCCGGGCCGACCAGAGAGCACGGGCGCGACGCCGCCACCGGCGGCGGTAGGAACGGCCCCAGGCCGCCGATCGCTCGGCCCAGACCGCGTCCAGTTCGGCGGCGCGCGTACGGACCTGCTGCGGCGGCAGCATCAGCCGGCAGTCCCGATCCCAGAACAGCCTCGGACCCGCGATGTCGGCCTCGCCGAGCGCCTCGACGAGCGCCCTCAGGCACCCCGGTTCCACGACGACGTCCGCGTTCATCAGCAGCACGACATCGCCTGCCGGCGCGCGGGCGCCGAGATTGATCCCGCCCGCGTAGCCCAGGTTCGAGGGCGGCTCGAGAACCCACGCCTTGACACGCTCCAGGTCGAGGTGCTCCGCCGGCCCGCCCGACCGGGCGCCGTTGTCCACCACGATGACGTCAAGGCGCAGACCGGATGCCCGCGCGTCCGCCTGGAGCGCCTCCACCGCCGCCTCGAGGAGCCGAGGCGTCCGGTAGTGGACGACGACGGCCGTAATGGCCGCGTCGCTGAGAGCGCCAGTCACCTCAGATCTCGTCCGCAAGACCATCCTTCAACCGGGCAAACAGGGCGCCGCCCAGGATGAGAGCGCCGGCGGCGCAGGCGAGAAGCGGAACCAGGCTGACCCGAAGCCCTCCGCCGAGGAACGCGGCCCGGTAGAGGTAGACCAGACCCGTCAGTGGGTTGAGCTCCAGCACCTGCCGAACGGTCTCATTCGGGGCCACGTTCACCGAGTAGATGATCGGCGTGACGTAGAACCACGTGTTCAGAATCAGGCCCGCGGCCTGCGCGACGTCCCGGAAGTAGACGTTCGCCCCCGCCAGACCCAATCCAAGGCCGAAGGTCAGCGCCACCTGCAGGAGCACAGCGACCAGCAGCAGAGGAAGGCTGGCGACGGAGAGTTCCCCCATCACGGCCAGGACGACGATGAACGCCAAGGCGCCCACCCCGGCGTGGAGCAGGGCGCCGAGCACCAGGGACGCCACCAGCAGCTCCCCCGGCAGCCGCATCTTCTTGACCAGGTCGGGGTTGTCCGTGATCGCCGACGCGGAACGGCTCAGCCCCTCGTGGATCGCGAACCAGGGCAACAGCCCGCAGAACAGGAAGACGGCGAAGCTGTCGGTCTGCTCTCCATCGAGCGGGAAGCGAAGCACGAACGAAAACACGAACGTGAACAGCAGGAGCTGCCACAGCGGGTTGAGCAGCGACCACACGAGACCCAGTGCCGAACCCGCGTAACGCGACCGGAGGTTCCGCACCACCAGCTCGCGCAGCAGGAACAGGTGCTGCCGGCGACGCCGGCCGCCGAGAGACGCATCACCCACTTGCAGCCCTCCGGGAAGGCCCTGGTGTCTTCGCGCGGATCCTCACTCGGTGATTATCCCCGACAAGCGGAAATAGAGCGTTGAGGAAGCCGGCACAGCCGCCAGCAGGCAAACTACCCAGGCGGCAACTCGGCTGAGCCCGTTGCGTTCCTCATGCACCACTCTGTGCTCCACGGGGCCGGCGGAACCCGGATTATTCCACAGAAGAGACGGGCAGCCGGCCCTTGGAGGCGCCCCTTTTCTCCGGAACAGGCCGACCCCCCGAAACGCCCTCCCGCTCGCTGCGGCCTCTCGGCGAACCCCGGAAGAAGTCGACCGGAGTTCCGTGACCTGCAGGTCTGCGTGGAAGTAGCGCTTCTACAGACTAAGACGGAAAACCGTCCCAGTTCTTACATCGCCTCTGGAAGCCGTTTGTTTCCAGCGATTTGGGGGGCGTCGCAAACACCGGGTGCACGCTGTGGCGGACCCAGTGCCGGCGCGACACTTAGCCGCCCACCGGGAACGGGTTCTCCGGCACCAGCTCCGCGGCCAGACTCGCCGCGCTGTCGTCGGGGCAGTTGACCGTGAACGCCGCTTCGAGGCCGTCCGGCTCGAGGCTCGGAATGACCTCCTCCACCTCGGCGACCGCAACGGTCACTATCTGCTCGTTCAGGCGATCCGGGTCGTTGTTGGCGGCCAGACAGCGGTCGTCGTCGGCGCCGACAATCAGGGCCCACTGGAGCACCCCCGCTTCGCCCGGCGCCGGCGCCTCGCCCGTCCGGCTCTCCAGCGTCACCGTCAGGACGCTGCTGTGGTGCTCGGCAACTGCCGTCGCATAGACCTCGCCGGTGGTGATGAAGTTCGCTCCCATCAGCCTCACCGTGACCTCCTTGGCCGCAGCGCTGCCCGTCGGCCGGATGACCCTTGGCGGGCTGGCCACAAGCGACCAGCCGGCCGCCGACCCCAGGTGGCAATCCGTGGCGGTCGCCTCTCCCACCTCACCGCTGCAACCGGGAAGCGGCTTCTCGGGAATGATGTGGGGAATGATCCCGACCCGCCCGGTCGGTGTGTGCTTGACGAAGGTGGCGGCGCCGTCTTCCACGGTGCTGAGCGTCACGCCGCCCGGATCGGTCGGCTCGATCTGCTCGTTGCCGAGGACTCTCTTCGGGATCAAGGCCGAGACGGCAGAGTTCGTCTCGTCGTTGATCCAGTACCACCCGCCGTCCTTCAGGCCCTTGATCTCGATGGTACCGCCGTCCTGGGCCAGGCAGGCGAAACCGTTCGCCGTCGTCAGCGCCTGGCGCACGATCCCCTTGCTGTCCGGCACGACCGTGGCCGTAATCGTCACGTTGCCACAGATGACGAAGAAGCTGACCTCGCTCTCATCCACGTCCGCCGTGTCCCCGTCGTCCTCGCTGGCCGCTTCGCCCACGAAGCCGCCGTTGCCGACGTAGTACGGCGCAATGTGACAGTTCTCCTCCGGGCAGTCGACCGAGACCTGGCCGAAGAGCAGCGCGGGGACCGCGCCGAGCAAGAGCGCGAGAGGGATAGGGTGCTTCACTGCTTTCTCCTTGTGGGGCGCGTCGGGGCTTCGATGCTGCGAGGGTCCAGGGGCTCACCCAGAGATGAATAGCATCATTGCTATATCACACTGTCCCACCCGCACCGATGCGGCCACCCCCAACTGGGTGCGGCCGGCGTACGCGGTGGTTGCGACTCTTACCCGTCGACCGGGAAGGGGTTCTCCGACACCAGCTCCGCGCCCGCAGCCGCCGCCTGGCTGGAGGGGCAGTTGACCGTGATCGTGGTCTCCACCTCGTCATTGGGTACATCGGGGACGACGCCGTCCAGTTGGGCAATGATGAACGTGACGATCTGCGCCGTTTCGCGATCCGGATTGTTGTTCCCAGGCAGGCACCGTGTGTCGTCGGACCCTACCTCCACCGACCAGCCGAGGACGCCCGACTGGCCCTCGGCCGGCGCCACGCCAACGTCCTGGTTGAAGAAGATCCCCTGAACGCTCGTGTGGTGCTCGACTCTCGCCCTCGCGGTGACCTGCCCCGTACGGACGAAGTTCTCGCCGTGGAGCTTGACGATCACTTCCCTGGACTGCTGGCTGCCGGTGGGCCGGGTGACGGACGAGGGGCTCGCGGAGACGCGCCAGCCCTCCGGCGACCCTAGGTGGCAGTCCCTCGCGGATTCCTCTGTCGCCATGCCGCTGCAACCCCTGATCGGCCGCGTGGGCACGATATGCGGGATGATGCCCACCCTGCCGGTCGGCTCGTGCTTGACGAAGGTGCCGAAGCCATCCTCCTCCCTGTCGACCACGATGCCGCCCGGGTCGGTCGGGACGATCTGCTCGTTGTCGGCGGCGTCCTTGGGGATGAACGCGGAAACCGCCGAGTTCCGGTCGTCGTTGATCCAGTACCAGCCGCCTGGTTTGAGGTTGGCGATCTCGAGCCGGCCGCGGCGCCCGTCACCGCAGGAGAAGCCATCGGCGTCGCTGAGGGACTGGCGGACGATGCCCTGGCTGTCCGGCTCCACGACCCCTGAGGTCGTCACATTGCCGCAGATCACGAAGAACGTGACGTCGGTGTCGCCGCCCACGCCGGCGGCCTCACCGACGAAGCCGCCGCTGCCCGCAAAGTACGGCGCCAGTTGGCAGGTTTCGTCGGGGCAGTCGACCGTGATCTGGCCGAACAGCAGCGCCGGTGCGGCACCGAACAGAAGTGCGACGGGGATGATGTGTTTCACTGCTCCTCCTTACCTCGGCGCGCAGACGATCGCGAGCCGCGCGGAGGCCCCGTAGGTGCCCTCGGAAGTCCGCGTGAAGCCGGCGTCGCGTCCAACGGCGACCGCCGGATGCACGGCGTTCTCGCCAGGGGTGGCGTAGACACGAATCGTCGCCGTGTGCTGCGTGCCCGTGGACGGGCAGTAGTCGTCGCTCGCCGCAATCGTGATCGTCGCCTGGCCGGGTGGGGTCGAGCCGGACCCGTCCGCGGTCAGCGTGACGCCCGCGCCGGCGAGATCGCCAGTCTGCGGCGTCGCGCCGGAGAGACCCAGGGAGAACGTGGCCGTGAGCCAGTTCGCGTTGTGATCGTCCTGGCCCGAGGCCGTCGTGCCGACCCAGCCCTTGCGGATGGATTCCGCGCTGGGGCCGCCATTGTCGCTCGTGTCCGTCGAGTAGCTGCCGCTCTCGTCGACCCAGAGATCGGCACTGACCGTGATCTCCCCGGCAACCGGTCGCGTCACCGACCCGGTCGTGATCATCGCGCGGCTGTTGTAGGCACCCGGGCCGATCAGCCGGACCTTCGTGTTGGCGCCGCCGAGCACGCAACTGCCCGTCATCTGGCGGTCGTACGCATACGGCCAGCTCGGGTTGCGCCGCGGCCCGCAGAACTCCGCCCGTTCCGCCCGGGGCCGCGGCAGGATGTTCGGCAGAATGCCGACACGACCGGTGCTCGTCTCCTTGAGGAAGACGGCGCCCTTGCCCGCCGACATGGTGACGCCGGCGCCGGCGCTGGTCAGATCGACCGTGTCGTTGTCGAGAACCTCCCTGGCAACCAGGTTGCCGACGGCGGAATTCTCTTCGTCCGTGATCCAGTACCAGCCGCCATCCTTCAGGCCGGCGATCTGGAGGCCGCCCTCCTGGTCGCAGGCGAGGCCGTTCCGGTGGTTGAACAACTGGGAGGCCGTGCCGCCGTGGACCCGGGCTTCCCCGGAGATCGTGACGGTGCCGCACGAGACGAGGAAGGTGATGTCTTCCGCCTCCGCGGCGACGGTACCGATGAATCCACCCTCGCCCCTGAAGTAGGGAGCGACGTGGCGGCACTCGGGGCAACTGACCTCCTGGGCGAACGCGGTCGCCGGAATCGTCGCCGGAATCGCGCTCAGCGCCAGCGCGAGCGTGACGTGCCTCATTGTTTCCGTTCGCTCTCTCGGGGCCCTGAAAGGTCGCCTGAAAAGGCGAAACCTCCGCGCCGGGTGTGAGCCCGACGCGGAGGCACCGCTCTTGAAGTCGTTCTTCCTCTGAGCTGCTGGACTCATGCGAGCCCTTCAGCCCGGGGGAGGAATCGGCTGTTCCCTACTTGTCGGTCGGGAACGGGTTGTCCGGAACCAGCTCCTGGCCCTGGTTGGCTGCCGCCCTCGGCGCGCAGACAACCCTTAGCCCCGTCGCGGCGCCGAAAGTGGCCTGGGTACTGGCGGCGAAACCAGCGGCACGCCCAACAGCCACCGCCGGATGGATGTCGTCCGCGTCCCCGCCAGAGCTAGGTACGGCGATGACATGGATCGTCGCCGTGTACTGCGTACCCTTGGCCGGGCAGTAGTCACCGTTCGCCGAAACCGTGATCGTCGCCTGACCGTCGCCGACCCCGCTTCCGCCGTTCTCCGTCAGTTCGACACCCGCGCCAGCGGTATCGCCAGTCTGTGGGTCTCCGCTGTCGAGGGCTATAGTCCACGTGGAAGTGAGCCAGTTCGCGTTGTGATCGCTCTGGCCGACGGCCGTCTTGCCGATCCAGCCCTTGCGGATGGAGTCCGCGCTGGGAGCTGAATTGGCGCCACTGGTGTCAGTCGAGTAGCTGCCGCTCTCGTCGACCCAGAGATCGGCATTGACCGTGATGCTCCCCACACTGGGCCGCGTCACCATGCCGGTCGTGATCATCCCGCGGCTGTTGTAGGCGCCCGGGCCGATCAGCCGGATCTTCGTCTTGCCGCCGCCGAGCATGCAACTGCCCGTCTGCTGGCCGTCGTAGGCATACGGCCAACTCGAGTTGCGCCGCGGCCCGCAGACCACCGCCGCCGGAGCCGGAGGCTCTGGCAGGATGTTCGGCAGGATGCCGACACGACCGCTGGCCGCTTCCTTGAGGAAGACGGCACCGCTGCCCATCGTCATGCTGACGCCGTTGCCAGCGCTGGTCAGATCGGTCGCGTCGTTGTCGAGGATGTCCATGGCGACCAGGTTGCCAACGGCCGAGTTGTCGGCGTCGTTGATCCAGAACCAACCGCCGTCCATGATCGGGCCGAGCTCAAAGCTGCCGCCCATCTCCGCCTCGCAGGCGTAGTCGCCCGCGAACAGCATGGAGACGACCCCGTCGTCGTTGGCCTCGAGCTCACCGCTCCTGGTGACGCCGCCGCAAGAGGTGACGAAGGTCACCATGTCGGCGCCGTCGGCTGTTGCAATCATTCCGCCCATGCCCTTGTAGTAGGACACCGTGTGCGTGCAGTCGTCGCAAGTGACGGTCTGACCGAACGCCATGGCCGGAATCGCGCAGAGAACCAGCGCGATCGTGATGTGCTTCATCAGCTTCATCAGTTTGTTTTCTCCTTGAGCGGCCTTTCGAGCCGCCATTCGTTTACCGGACCGGCCGTTTGCCGGGCCGGGAGTTTCTTTGATCCGAAGATCAGGCCACTGCAATGCGGACATTCCGCGCTGCCGTGGCCGCTGACGTTTCTCTCTGGACGATCGAATCCCGGCTGAACCGAGCCGCCGACCGTCACGCGCTGATGCTGCGCATCACCTCCCGATAAAAGACTTCAAGGCCATCTGTCCAATCGTAGGTGGAACCCTAGCGGAAACGACCGAATAGATCCAGTGGCAGCCAAGCGTTGCGCGGAATGTCGCGGAGCGCCGGGGCGCGGGCGGATCGAAAGGGCCTTCCTGCCGATTCAGTTCCTCCGAGACCAGACACTATAGGGCCTTCGGGGGGATTCGTCAAGGGTTGGGGGTGTAAGTGTCAAATTATTGAGGGGATTGGGGTTAGGTGCGTCCCAGGCGACTTCGTCGGGGTTCTCCTCGCCCGGCGCCGGCGGCGCCGCGCGGACCAGGTCGCGCTCGAGGGCCGGAAGCAGAGTGCGGCCGGCGGCGCCCTCGCGGTAGGCGCTGGTTTCGGGCGACTCCAGGCGCCGCAGGGCGGAGAAGTGGACCTTCTCGCCGGTGACCAGGGGCCGGCCCTCCTCGTCGCGTTCACCGACCGGCCGGTGGTAACGGCCCCAGAGCCGGTAGACCAGGGACATCGAGTCGCCCTGCGGTCCGAGTTCGTCGGGCGCCAAGCCGGCGCGGACGGCATCGGGCCGCAGCGCGAGGCCGGCGGCGTGGGCCCCGGCCCACATCCAGAGCAGGGCGCGGTCGGAGAGCGCGGCGTTCGGGCGGCCGCCGCCGACATCGCTGTGAACGCCGGGAAACCAGAGCTGTTCGACGTTCTGGCCGGGTGCCGGCCGGTTCGTCCACAGGGTGGGGGCGAAGGGGCGGCGGGCCTCGTCGATCGCCACCGCGTGGCAGGCGTGCCGGATGTGGCGGTCGAGCCGCACGTCGTGGAAGCGGTGGCGGCGGGCGCCGACCCAGTTCAGCCAGGTCACCGGCACGCCGAGGGCGCCGACCGTGTCCCAGACGCCGATGAAGTGGACCTTGCACGGGGGCGCCGGGCCGGCCGGCCCCCGCTGGCGGCCCTCGGCGCCGCGGGTCACGGCGAAGGTCTCGACGTGGCGCGCGGCGCGTTCGCTTCGCCCGAAGCCGCGGCGCAGCCGGTAGACCGCCATGCCCTGGAGCGCGACATCCGCCACCCGGAGGCCGGCGGCGGCGCAGCGCTGCGGGTCGGGGACGCCGCACAGGCCGAGCAGCCCGGCCAGGCTGCGCGCGGTGTAGGCCCCGCGGCTGTAGCCGAACAGGAAGAGCCGGTCGCCGGGGCGGTAGTGCGCGCTCAGCCAGGCGTAGGCCAGTTCCACGTTGCGAGCGAGGCCCAGCCCCACCACCCCGCCCCGCACCCGGTCGAAGCGGCCGGTGCCGACGCCGCGGTCGTAGTAGCGGAGCTGCGGTGTGCCCGCCGCAGTCTGCGGCAGCAGCGCCTGGCTCGTCTTGACGACGTTCGTGGGCGACGCCCGGTCGTCGCTGTTCCAGGTGCCGTCGAAGCAGAGTGCGATGTTGCGTGGGCCGGCCAAGTGGGACTTGGGATGGCGGGGCTCGGGGAGCGTAGCGGGTGCGGCGGGGGGAGGGCAAGCAAGCCCGCGCAGCCGCGAAGCGGCGCGCGGAAACTAGCCCATTCGGAACAGGTTCTGCATCTGCATCGCCAGGCCCATGTCGCCGGCGATGCGCAGGCGGCCGGTCATGAAGGCGGTCATGCCGTCCAGGCTGCCGGCGGTGAGTTCCACGTAGTCGGCCGCTTCCATCGACACGGTCATCGTCGGCGCGTCGTGGGCGCCCTCGCCGACGGTGCAGGCGCCGTCCTTGATCGCGCAGTGCCAGACGCCGCCGCCTTCGCCCGAGAGGTCCAACTGGATCACGACGTCGAGACCGGCGGCGGCTTCCGGGTCGAGACGGCTGGGCATCTGCGAGAAGATGTCGCTGAGGGCGGCGGCGGTATCGGTCATCGGGAGGGCTCTCCTGCGGGTCTGGATATCGGACGTGTCGGAAGGATGGACGGATTCTCCGTAGACGGCTCGGGCTCGCCGCTTCGCGGCAGCGCGCTTGATGCGGGCCAGAAGGCCCGCGCACCCAGTGTCGGAGAGAGCCTATCCGGGGCCGAGGAGCACCACCGGCTCGATGCCGCCGGCCGGCTCGAAGCCGAGGACCTGGCCGTAGAAGCTGAGCTCCGCTTCCAGGGCGCGGACGATGTTCTCGGCGCGGCGGAAGCCGTGCTGCTCCCCCTCGAAGAGAAGGTAGGCGACCGGGACGCCCTTGGCGCGCAGGGCCTCGACCATCGACTCGGCCTGGTTCGGCGGCACGATCCGGTCTTCCGCGCCCTGGAAGAAGATGACCGGGCAGGAGAAGCCGTCGCGGGCGCTGAGCGGCGAGCGCTCGTCGTAGAGGTCGCTCCGCTCTGGATACGGGCCGACCAGGCGGTCGAGGTAGCGCGACTCGAACTTGTGGGTGTCGCGGGCGAGGGCCGCGAGGTCGGCGACGCCGTAGTGGCTGGCGCCGGCGGCGAAGGTGTCCCGGAACGCGAGCGCGGCGAGGGTGGTGTAGCCGCCGGCGCTGCCGCCGCGGATCACGAGTTTCTGCTCGTCGACCTCGCCGCGGGCCGCGAGCGCCTCGGCCGCGGCGGCGCAGTCCTCGACGTCGACGATGCCCCAGCGGTCGCGCAGGGACTCGCGGTAGGCGCGGCCGTGGCCGGTGCTGCCGCCGTAGTTCACACAGGCGACCGCGAAGCCGCGCGAGGTCCAGTACTGCACGCCGGTGTCGTAGACGTGCTCGGCGGAGGAGGTGGGGCCGCCGTGGCTCTTGACGATCAGGGGCGGCTTCGCGCCGTCCGGGGCCTGCGCGTCGTCATTCTTGGGCGGGTAGAAGAACGCGAAGGCGCGGCGGCCGCCTGCGGAGGGGAAGTCGAGCGGGCGACCGCGGGAGAGGTAGCGGGGGTCCGGGGCCGGGCCGGTGGTGGCGAGGACTTCGAGTTCGGGGGCTTCGGGGTTGGTGGCGCGGGCGGCGGAGTCGGCGGCGCCGCCGGGCAGGCGGAGCCGGACGAGCTCGGCGTGCCGGTCCGGCGCGGCGCCGAGGAAGAGGGCGGTGTCGGTGGGTGCGGCGCCGTCGACGGGGCGAAGCCAGGAGATCGAGGTGTAGGGCGACGGGATGGGGACGGGCTGCGGTGGTGCGGTGTCGGTGGCGTCGGTGGCGGGCCCGGTCGCGGCGGCGGGGAGGAAGAGGAGGCGCCACACGCCCTGGTCGCAGCAGGCGGCGACGATGCCGGAGGCGGTGTGGGCGTAGGTCGACATGCCGAACAGCCAGGGCGGGACGCCGAACTCGGCGTCGCGGAGGAGGAGGGGGTGGATTCGGGGCGGAGCCCGGCGCGGCGCACCGGATGCGGGCAGGATGCCCGCGTTCCCAGGGGCGGAGGATGCAGAGGCGGCGGTCCCGGCGAGGTCCAGGCGGTAAAGGTTCCACCAGCCGCTGCGGTCGGAGATGAAGGTGAGCCGGCCGTGGGCGTCGAAGCTCGGTTGCTGGATCGCCTCGGGCGCGGCGGCGTCGCCGCCGGCGACGAGGCGCGGCGTTACCGGCAGCCCGTGTTCGTCGAGGTCGGCGAGCCGGAGTTCGGTGGCGTCCCAGGGCATGTCGGGGTGGTTCCAGCTCAGCCAGGCGAGCTTCGAGCCGTCGGGCGAGAGCCGGGGACTGCTGTAGAAGTCGGCGCCGGAGACGAGTTCGGTGGGCGGTGGCGGCCCGGCGGGTTCGGGCGAGGGCGAGGGCGAGGGCGAGTCGGACGCGGTCGCGGGTAGGGGGATCGCGACCAGGGCGGCGATCTCCTCGCCGCCCGCGGGGTCGGGACGCTCCTGGACGGCGATCAGGCGGCGGCGGTGCGGGTCGGGAGTGAGGTCGGCGTAGTGGGCGCCGTCGGCCGGGGTCAGGGGGATCGGGGGACCGGCGCCGGCGAGGTAGACGCGCTGGTCCTGGAAGTTGACGAAGGCGTGGGCGAGTTCGGGCGCGCCGCTTAGCGGCGGCGCGCCTGATGCGGGCGAGACGCCCGCGTTCCCAGGGCGGAGGCAGAAGGCGCCGCCGCCGTATTCGTGGACCCGGCTGCGGACGTCGTAGCCGGCCGGCGTGAGTGTTTCGGTGGCGCCGTCCGGTCGTCGGCAGACGAGGACGTTGCGGCCGCCTTCCTCGGGCCGCCGCTCGATCCAGCAGACGCGGTCGCCGGCCGCGGCGAGGTCATCGATGCGGCGAGCGCCCTCGGCGACGTCCCGGGCCGAGATCGGCGACGCCCAGGCGCCGTACGGCGTCGGCTCTTGCACTCAGTGGCTACTTCGGGCCGATGGCCCCGCTCGAGGACAGGATGGCGCCGGTGAGCGGGTCGTAGACGGCGATGACGAAGGTGTGCTCCCGGCGGCGGAGTTGGAGGGAGGTCTGGTAGGTGAAGTACTGGCCCGGGTGCGGTTCCTGGTTGCCGGCGATGCGGATCTTCTCGACCGGCGTTTCCGAGCGGTTGCCGTTCTCGTCCATCACCGTAACGCGGAACTCCAGCTCGTTCTGCCACACGCCGGCTACCGGAAGGAGCGCCACTTCGTCGAGCGGGATCGCGACCTCGACCGGCACAAGCATCTTTCCGCGTCCCCCGCGCCCCGGTTTGCCGAAGCGGACGCCGAGGGGCTTGGCGCTGGGTGGATTGCCGAACAGCAGAGAGCCCTCCACCATCATCGTGACCTCGGAGCCGCGCGACATGTCCACATAGCCCTCGCGCGAGCGCACCCTGTAGTCCGGATAGCCCACCAGCCGCACGTCGATGTCGTGGACCGCGTCGTCCTCGCGCCGCTGCGGCTCGAAGCCGAGCCAGTAGTAGGAGCGGGTGTCCGCCACCGCGTCGGCCAGGGCCGTGTCGCGAGCGGAGTTGATCATCGGCAGGCCGCCGGTCGAATAGGCCAGCAGTTGGAGCGTGCTGTGCTGGAGCAGCTCCCGTTCCTGGAACGCTCCGGCGCCCCGGGACGGGTCGGCCGCTGAGTTGCCGTCGAACCCCAAGGACGCACCCAGGGAGAACTCCGGGCGGAATCCCGGCACGTCGACCGGGTAGAGGGTGTAGCCGATCAGGTTTGCGGCGGAGACGAGGGGTCCGTAGAGGTCGTCCTGGCTCATGAGCCGGGAGTCGGACGAGGCGCCGAGGCTCGCGGCGACTATGCCGCGATCGGCGATCGTGTAGAGCGCCGGCGATTCGGGCCAGCCGCCCGCGAGCAGGAGCATTACCTTGCGCCCCGGGCGGTTGGCGAAGCTGCGCAGGGTCGCCACGGCCGCCAGCACGGAGCGCTCCAACTGGCTCTCCAGGTTGGTCGCGTAGCGCAGCTCCGTGCCGCGCAGGCTGTTGCGCATCACCTCCTCGGGCAGTTGGACGCCACCCTCCGCAGCGAAGCGGTTCGCGATGGCCCGCAGGTTCGCCTGCTCGGTCCGTTCCTGGTCGTTGGTGCGCAACTCGCCCATGCGCATCAGGCCGTGCGTTTTGCGCCGGCGCGCCTCGCGCAGCGCGTCCGACAACTGGGTCGGCGAGTTGGTCCAGGTGGTGAGCATGGCGACCGTCTTGCCGTCGAAGGCGACGGCCGCCACCCGGTCGGCCGGCCCAAGCTGCGTCAGATCGTCCTCCAGGCGGTCGAGCACCCGGTTCCGGTCGCGGCTGATCGAGAAGAAATCGTCGATGAAGAGGAGGAAGCTCGTGCCCACCGGCGCGTTCGGGTCCAGGTTCGGCACACCGGCGATGTCGGCGCCCGCCGTCTCCCTGGCCAGACCCTCCTCGATCTCCGTGAAGTAGTTGATCGGCGTCGGCTCGCGGTCGACGAGGAGTTCGAAGTCCGACGCCTTCAAACCGTGGATGCGGTTGCCCTGCCTGTCGGTGACCACGACCTCGATGTTCACGACCCGGACGTCGATCACTTCGGAGAACACGGCCGGCAGGTCCTCTTGCTGGGCCGGCGCCGGGGCCGGCGCCATGGCCGCAAGCAGCACCAGGGCCGCCGCAGCGAGAGTCCAGGGCTTGGCGGAGGTTCGTCGGAGCTTCGTCATGGGTTCGGTTTCCAACTTGGTTACATCTGGTTGCGTCAACGGAGGAAGAAGACTATCGGACACGGCCTTCGCCAGTGGCGGCGCTCGGTGGGGAGAACGCCGCCGAGGCATGGGCGATTCCGTCTCGGGGGGCGGCATGTGTGGGTTGGCGACTCGCGCGCCGCTTCGCGGCAGCGCGCTCGTGCCAACATCCACGGCCATGAAGGCCGGCGACATCATCTCGCGGTTCCGGATCCAAGGTTCGCTTCCCTGCCTGCCGGGCGAACTGCCGTTGCCGCTGTACCGGGCCCAGGACCTCGGCGCCCGGTCGTGGGTGCTGGTCCAGCGCTTCCCCGAGGACGCACCGCGCGCCGAGGTGGAGGCGGCCGCAGAGCGGGCGACGGTCCTGGCGGCCGCTGCCGAGGAAGGGGAACCGGGCTTCCCGCGCCTGGTCGAGCGGTCGTTCGATCCGCCCGCGATTCTCGCCTGGTCCCTGGGCGGAGGCGAAACGCTTCGTCGGCGGCTCCAGCGGTCGCCGCTCAGCCCCGAGCAGGCCGCCGACACCGGCCTGGCGCTCGCCCGCGCACTGCGTGGTCTACACCGGGCCGGGGTGGTTCACGGCGGCCTGCGTCCGGCGAACGTCCAACTGCAGGACGGCGGCAAGGTCGCCCTGCTGGCGCCGTCGAGCCTGGGGCCGGTGACGCTGGCCGTGGCCAACGAGGCCGTCGAATCGCCGAGCCTGTGGACCGCGGCCTACCTTTCGCCCGAGCAGGTCGACGGGGCGGAGGCGGCGATCACCGGCGCCCCGGCGGACTTCACGACCGCGGACGATGTCTGGACCCTCGGAGTCGTGCTCTACGAGTTGCTCACCGGCGAGTTGCCCTTCATCGCGAATACCTACCCTGCGATGAGGCGTGCCATCAAGGTCCAGCCCCTCGACCTCACCGGCACCCTTCCGGGCAGTGCGCCGGAGGCGTTCGAGGCTGTGTTCGCTGCCGCCTTCGACCGGGACCTGGACCGTCGCCGCGCGGCCCTGGACGACGTGATCGGCCGATTGCGCCAGATATGGGCGGAGCTCCGACCGCGCGTTCGGCCGGCGATCGACAGCGTGGCTCGTACACAGGCCCGGAAGACGGCGGCCGCCGCCGATCGCTCCGCCGCCAGTCCGGCCGAGCCCGAGTGGCAGTCCGGGATCTCGCGGATCAGGGACCAACGCCGCCGCCTCGCCCGCGAGCGCCCGGCGCCGGCACTGTGGCGAGTGCTGATCGGTCCGCTGCTGGCGCTGCTGTTGACCGCGGCAGCGGTCGCGGCGTGGTTCTGGTTCTGATCTGGGACGGACGAAAGCGGGCCCGGAGGCCCGCTTTCAAGGAAGTCGCCGACCCGGCGGTCAGGCGGCTTCGGCGGCGCTGACGGTCACGGTGACGGTGCCGTCGTCGGCCTTCATGGCCTTGCCGGTGACCTTGGCGGCCTTGCCGCCGAGACCCTCGAGAGTCTTGATCGCGTCCGCGTCGGAGCCGCCGCGGTCGATCTTGACGACCTCATCGCCGACCAGGAGACCCATGTCGTTGCCCTTCTTCAGGCAGGTCACAGCGCAGCCGGCATGACCGGCGCCCTTCTGGCCATCGCCGAAGCAGACCATGTCGAGGACCTCGCCGGTCCAGGTGTCACCAGCCAGCGCCGGGGCGCCGACCATCAGCGAAAGAGCCAGTACCGCAAACAGTGCCTTCTTCATGCGAAATCCTCCAGTTGCTTCGAGGCAGGGGTTGGGAACAGTTGTGCCGAACAGGCTAGCACAGCAGAGAGCGGGCAAGGGGCTCGGGCTCGCCCCTATTCGCCGCTATGCCATAGTCCGCGCCCATGATCCAGTTGAATCGCTACTCCGCTCGCATCACCCAGGACAAGTCCCAGGGCGCGTCGCAGGCGATGCTCTACGGGGCCGGTCTGACGCCCGAGGACATGGCGAAGCCGCAGGTCGGGATCGCCAGCGTCTGGTACGAGGGCAACACCTGCAACATGCATCTCCTGGAGCTCGCCGCGGCGGCCAAGGAGGGCGTCGACGGGACGGGCTGCCTGGGCCTCCGGTTCAACACCGTCGGGGTCTCGGACGGCATCTCGATGGGTACCGACGGGATGAGCTACTCGCTCCAATCTCGAGATCTGATCGCCGACTCGATCGAGACGGTGATGGCGGCGCAGTGGTACGACGCGAACATTTCGATCCCCGGCTGCGACAAGAACATGCCCGGCTGCATGATGGCGATCGCGCGGCTCGACCGGCCATCGCTCGTGATCTACGGCGGCACGATCCGCTCGGGCGAGTTTCGGGGCGGCAAGATCGACATCATCTCCGCCTTCCAGAGCTACGGCGAGGCGATCAGCGGCGCCTTGAGCGAAGAGGACCGGGAGACGATCGTGCGCCGCGCCTGCCCCGGCGCGGGCGCCTGCGGCGGCATGTACACCGCGAACACGATGGCAGCGGCGATCGAAGCGCTCGGCATGTCCCTGCCCTACAGCTCGTCGACGCCCGCCGTGGCGGACGAGAAGCTGGAGGAGTGCCGTCGCGCCGGCGCCACGGTCAAGAACCTGCTCGAACGGGACATCCGGCCGAGCGCGATCATGACCCGGGCGGCGTTCGAGAACGCGATGGTGCTGATCACCGCGCTCGGCGGCTCGACGAACGCGGTCCTCCACCTGCTGGCGATCGCCCATTCGGCGGGCATCGACCTATCGATCGACGACTTCCAGAAGGTCAGCGACCGGACTCCCTTCCTGGCCGACCTGAAGCCCTCGGGCCGCTACTTGATGGAGGACCTGCACGACGTCGGCGGCACACCGGCCGTGCTGCGGATGCTGCTCGACCGGGGGCTGATCGACGGCGACTGCCTGACCGTCACCGGCCGCACGCTGGCCGAGAACCTGGCCTCGCTGCCGGATCTCGCCGAGGGCCAGGATGTCGTGCTGCCCTTCGACGAACCGGTCAAGTCCACCGGCCACCTCCAGATCCTGCGGGGCAACCTGGCGCCGGAAGGCTCGGTGGCGAAGATCACCGGCAAGGAGGGTGAGCGGTTCGCCGGGCCGGCCCAGGTCTACGACTCGGAGGAGGCGATGGTCGAGGCGCTGGAGCGCGGCGAGATCCGCGCGGGTTCGGTGCTCGTCATCCGCTTCGAGGGTCCGAAGGGCGGTCCGGGCATGCCCGAGATGCTCAAGCCGACCTCGGCCCTGATGGGCGCCGGGCTGGGCGACCAGGTGGCGCTGGTCACGGACGGCCGCTTTTCCGGCGGCTCGCACGGCTTCCTGATCGGCCACGTGGCGCCCGAGGCGCAGGAAGGCGGCCCGCTCGCCCTGGTGCGAGACGGCGACCGGATCGAGATCGACGCCGTGCGCAACACGATCGATGTCGTGCTCGACGAGGCCGAGCTGGAGGCCCGAAGGGAAGCCTGGGAGGCGCCGCCGCTCAAGGCGAAGCGCGGCACGCTCTACCGCTACATCAAGACGGTGAGTTCCGCGTCGACCGGCTGCGTGACGGACGGCTGACGGGCGGCGCGAGAGCAGCTCGTGCGCGCCGCTTCGCGCCCTGGTTGCCTCGCGGGTCAGAAGACCCGCGTTACCGGCGGGCCAGAAGGCCCGCGCACCCAGCGATACGCCGTCACCGTCGCGCGGATCTCTACTGCAAGCCCAACGCCCGCGGTGACGTCGTGACGGTTGCAGAACAGAGTCGCACCGTCACCGCCACCGTGCGCTGGGTGCGCGGGCCTTCTGGCCCGCTGCCGCCGAAGGCGGCCAGAGACACGCGCCCACCCGCCGCCGGCGCCGCACTCCTACACCCCCGCCGTCGCGCGGATCTCTACTGCAAGCCCAGCCCGCAGTGACGGCGCAACGGTTGCAGAACAGAGTCGCACCGTCACCGCCACCGTGCGCTGGGTGCGCGGGCCTTCTGGCCCGCTGCCGCCGAAGGCGGCCAGAGACACGCGCCCACCCGCCGCCGGCGCCGCACTCCTACACCCCCGCCGTCACACCAATAGCGGTCTCGAACGGGTACCGCACCCCCATTCGCCGGCGGATCTCGTCCATCAGTTCGAGCAGGGCGATCGATTCGGCGTGGGGCAGCAAGGGGCTCTCGAGTGCGCCTTCGCCCAGGAGACGTTCGACCTCCAGGGCCTGGTACTCGTAACCGTTGGCGAGGAAGGGAAGCTCGGCGGTCGCAGCGCGGCGGGCGCCGCGGTGGAGCACCGCGCGCCGGGCGCGCCAGAACCGGGGGATTTCGATGCGGCCTTCGGTTCCCTCGATCACGGCGGTGTGATCGGTATGACGGCTGACGGAGCTCTCGAGCTGCGCCTCGGCGCCGCCGGGGAACCGCAGGGTCATGCGGCAGTGCTGGTCGACCCCGGTCGGTGCGAGTTCGGCGTCGACCTCGAGGGCCGGCGGCTCGGCGCCGATCACCGCGTCACCGAAGACGAGCGCGGCGAGCGAGAGCGTGTAGCAGCCGATGTCGAGCAGGCTGCCGCCGGCGAGTTCGGGCGCGAACAACCGGCTCTTCGGATCGAACGGGGCCTCGAAGCCGAAGGAGCAGGCGAGGCGCCGGGGCTCGCCGATCGCACCGTCGGCCAGCCAGTG
Source organism: Candidatus Multivorans sp. (assembly GCA_965222875.1). GTDB lineage: Bacteria > Acidobacteriota > Thermoanaerobaculia > Multivoradales > Multivoraceae > Multivorans. Next base: position 1,244,984 of record CBDCVC010000002.1, read on the forward strand.
CGCCACCCGGCGGGTCGCCGGCAGGAAGCGGCTCCACATGGCCTCCATGAGCAGGACGCCGCGCCGCCGGGCGATGCCGCACATGGCGCGGGCCTCCGAGGCGTTGACGGTGAGCGGCTTCTCGCACAGGACCGCCTTGCCCTGCCGCAGCGCCAGCGCCGCGTGCTCGAGGTGGCAGGGATGGGGCGTGGCGACGTAGACGGCATCGACCGCCTCGCTGCGCGCGAAATGACGGTAAGTGCCCGCCTCGGCGGCAGCGTAGCCGCGCTCGGCGTTGAAGGCGCGGGCGCGTTCCGGGTCGCGGCTGCCGGTGGCGGTCACTTCATGACCGTCCAGCGCGTCGACCGCGGTGGCGAAGGAGCGCGCGATGGCGCCCGGGCCGAGGATGCCCCAACGAACGGCCGCGGCCACGCTTACACCTGCCCGCGCAGCGCCTGGAGGACCAGGTCGCGGGCGCGCCGCGGCTCGTAGATGAACACCCGGCGAACCTTCGGCCCGACCCGGTAGCGGAGCCGTGCGAGCCGCCTGGCCAGGCCGCTATGCGGCCGCGCTACGGTTAGCGCGTAGTGGGCTCTCGAGCGGCCGGCGCCCTGTGCCAGGCGGCGCAGCTCGTCGCCGGACACCTGGCGCCAGTCCACGCAGGAACCGAGGGGGGCGACCAGATCGCCACCGTAGCGGCGGACGGATTCGACCCGGAAGCCGGTGCGGATCAGGCGCCCCAGGTCGCGGGAACGAATGGCGTGGGCGCAGTCGCCCTCGATCGGGGGCAGGGGCAGCCGATCGAATCGGCGCGCCGCGGCCGGGAGGCGGCGGAAGGCCGCGGCGGCGGCGGCGCCGGCGCGGCCGTTCCACTGGTGCCGCGCCGGACCGACGTAGTCGTCGACGATCAACCTGCCGCCGGGTTCGAGGGACTCGAGCACGGCGATGAGAAGGCGCTCGAGCCGCAGGTGGGCGGAGAAGCCGCCGATGCAGCAGACGGCCTGGTAGGCGGCCGGGGGGAGTTCGGGGCGGCGGGGGTCGAGGATGAGGTGCTGGATGGGGGTGGATGCGGGCTGCGGTTCGGGCGCGCCGCTGCGCGGCGGCGCGCTTGATGCGGGCGAGACGCCCGCGGTCCCAGGGCCGGATGCGGGCGGGACGCCCGCGGTCCCAGGGGATGCAACGATGTCGACATGGGCGGCGAAGCCGCTACGGAGAAGTTCGGGGACCCAGGCTTCGTCGCCGACGAGGAGGACGCGGTCGAAGGGTTCGGCGGGGGCGTGCTCGGCGATCCACTCGCCAGGGGCGGGGGCGGCGGCGGCGGCGCGTACGGGGGTGGGCAGGCCCCATGCGGGGGCGGGCGGCTCGTGCTCGCCGCTTCGCGGCATCGCGCTTGATGCGGGCGAGACGCCCGCGTTCCCAGGTGGGGCGGACGAATCGGGCACGATCCCAGCGTTGCCGGGGCCGGGGCCGAGTTGTTCGAGGCGTTCTTCGACCTGCTGCCGCCACTGGAGGCGGAAGTAGAGGGCGTGCTTGCGTTCGGAGCAGGTGCGGCAGGTGCCGCAAGGGTTGCCGGTGCGCAGGCCGTCGGTGATCGCTGAGAGGAGCGGTGAGCGCTCGACTTCGGCGAGTGTCGTCTCGGGGTAGAGGCCGATCGGCTGCTCTTCCCAGAAGATGCACGGCGAGACGGCGCCGTTCGGCCGCACGACGACGGTGTGGCGCGGCCAGGCGCAACCGGCGACCGCGGTCCGGACGCGGCCGCGCAGGCGGCGGCGATCGTAGAGCCCGGCGCGCCAGCGCAGCAGGTGGCCGCGGAGCCCGATCGCGCCGCCGTCGTCGAAGTCGGGGTAGGAGACGAGCCGGAGGCCCCGGGCGGCCGCGTCTTCGGCGGCCGCGGCCAGCTCGGCTCGCAGGGCGCCCGGGTCCTCGCCGTCGAGCAGTTCGTCTTCGGCGGTTACGTGGGCGGTCGGCGCCACGAACCGGACGTCGAGCTCGCTGGCGCCGACTTCCTCCGCGAAGCGAGGCAGATCGGCGAGGTCGGCACGGTTCGTTTGCATCCAGACGAAGATGAGCCGCAGGCGGGTTGCGGCGCCGCGGCGGACCTCGTTCAGAAGATCGAGAGAGCGCATCAACCTGGCAAACGTGGCGCCGACCCGGATCGTCTCGTAGGTCTCAGCGTGGGTGCCGTCCATCGACACGCCGACCGTCTTGACCCCCGCCTCGCAGATCGCCTCCGCCTTGGGCGCTGTGAGCGGCAGCAGGTTGGTGGGGAACCAGAGGTCCGGAATGCCGTAGCTCCCCGCCTCGCGCACGATGTCGATGAACTTCGGGTGCACCAGGGGCTCGGCGGCGCATCCCAGAGCGACGCGGTGGGCGCGCGGGAAGAGGTCGGCCGCGATCTGGCCGAAGGTCTCGATCGGCATCATGCCGGTGCGCGACAGGTTCCGGTCGAAGGGCAGGAACTGCAGCCGGTCGACCGCGGAGAAGTAACACATCTTGCACTTCAGGTTGCAGCGCTCGGTGGTGTCGAGGATCACCTCGAGGGGGCGGGCGGTCACGGCAGGGCCGCCAGCATTGCCGCGCACACACCGCGGCCGGAGCTCCGTTCGCGCCACACGGCGGCGATGCTAACCGGGTCCCGGTCGCCGCGCCGCCAGGCGGCCTGCTCGGCGGCGATCGCATTGGCCAGGGAGCCGGCGCGGTGGGCGGACGCGACCCGGCCGTAGGCGCCGTTCTCGGACCAGCTCCGGAGGCTCGGGATCGGCGTGCCGATAATCGTCGCGCCCACGGAGAGCGCCTCGCAGCCGGCGTGGGGGGCGCCCTCCCAGCGCGAGGAGAAGAGAATCGAGCGGCTGCCGGCGAGCGCCTCGGCCAGCACCGGCGGATGCTGGGGGCCGTGGAAAAAGACGTTCGGGAACTGCCCGCACAGGTCCCGGAAGTGGTCCTCGCCGCCGGCGCCGAAGATCTGGACCGGCTGTTCTTCCTCGTCGCCGGCGGCCGCGAGATAGCGGGTCAGCGCGGCGGCCAGCAGGGGCGCGTTCTTCTGGGGGTCGTCCCAGCGGCCGATGGCCACCAGGCCGCGCCGCGCCCGCTCGAGGCCGGGGAACTCGCAGAAGACCCTGTTGATCGCGAGCGGCGCCACGTGGACCCGTTCCGCATGGTCGCCGGCACCGGCCTTGCGCAGGAAGCGGCGGAAGTGGTCGCGCGACTCCGCGTTGCCCAGGATCAGCACGTCGGAGAACCTGGCGCTGCGCAGGAACTCGGCGTCCTGCGGATCGCGGCGCTGGAACGAGCGCAGGTAGCGAAGGGCGAGCTTCCCGAGCTGGCGGCGCCGATGGCGGCCGTCGGAAGCGCCGGCATAGACCGTCCGTCTCATCGTCGCGAGCGGAAAGGCGCGCAACCCCATCTGCCCGTCCGAGTCCCCCATGGCGATCGTACGCACACCGATACCCACCAGCAACTCGAGCAGGCCGGACATCTGGTGGAAGGACGGCACGATCGCGGCGTGGACCTTGAGACCGAGCCAGAACTCCCGGTTCGCCAGTCCCCCGCCGAGCGGCGGTGAGAAGGTCGGCACGGGGAAGCCGTCGTCAGAGGACTGAGGGCAGACGACGAACGCCTCGTGGCCGAGCTCTTCCAGGCCGCGGATGTACTCCTCGAACCGGAACGAGCACTGGCTCAGGGGCGTGTCGTGGTTCCAGACGACGGCGATCCGCATGATGCGCGACGCTACAGGACGGATGCGGCGGCTTCAGTCGCACCTGAAGGCCGCGGTGTCGTTCCGGGCCGCCGCGGTTTCGCCCTGGCGGTTGTGATGGCTCCAGGTGCGACTCTCGCCGTCTCGAACGTACAGGTTGAAGGCCACGTCGGTCACCGGCGCGACGAAGACCCAGCGGTGACCGTTGAAACGGCATCCGTCGAGCACCTTGATCAGGACCTCCGCGTTGCCGCGGCTGAAGAACCAGAGCAGGCCCGACTCGGACGAGGCCCAGATGCCGGACTTCGCCTCACCGACGTCGCCGGCCGGCGTCTCGTAGCACATGTGCACCTCATAGCCCCCGTCGAAGACGAGCGGCGTGGTCTCCGGACGGCAACTCGTGTATCCAGGTCCCGTCGGCGGATCGGGATACGGATCGCGCGGAACCCCATACAGGTAGCGTACGGCGGCGCGGTCATCGCTGTTGAGCGCGGCGCCGCGGCCGTCGCCGTGGACCCTGGCGCGCATCAGCGCCTCCGCGGTCACGCTGTCGCAGGCGCCGCTGGCGCGATCGCCGCAGGGGTGGGATATCCCCAGCACATGGCCGAGCTCGTGGGCCATGACCTCCTCGTGCGCTTTGCGCGGATTCGAGTTCGAGCTCACCCACTCCTCGTAGCCGTCCTGGGTGGTCACGTTCGCCTCGACGATCTCGAGCGCCTCGTCCGGCTCGCTGCCCGGAATCGTGTGCGGCGTGGCGGACTCGTCGCAGTAGAAGAAGGCATACGTGATCGCGATCGTGCCGCCGCCGCCACGTTCGTAGGACCCTGGAATCTCGTCGAACGGATCCTCGTAGGTGATCGAGTTCACGCCGTCGACATCGTCGATCAGGAACTCCCGGTTCGATGTGCCCTCAAGGACCAGGTTCACCCGGCTCTCGGGATCGTTGTTCCAGGCCCGGATGGCGGTGCGCACCTGCGACAGGCCGCCGCCGGGCACCCCCGGCTGGCCGCCCGCCTGCACGGTCACGCCGACACTCTCGCCGCGGTCGAATTCTCGCCAGCGGATCGGCAGGTCGTCGTGGAGGCAGTCCGACGGACTGCGGGTGACCCGGAACGGCTCCGCGACCGCGAGGGGTCCGGCCGGCCAATCGGCGTCGAAGTAGTCGGCCGGCCGCTCGACACCCGCCGCGCGGTCCGCGATCCAGCGGCGGAAACGGGCCGCGTCGCGGGGTTGTAGCGACGGCTCGCGCGCGAGCAGCACGCGTTCCCCCGCCCGGCCCTCGAAGAACAGGCCCAGAGCGAACTCGACGGGCCGGTACAGCCCGTCCACCGGATCGAGGAAGAGCAGAACCCGGTCCCCCTCGGCCAGCATGGGCAGGCCGAGGATCCTCATCGCCACGCCGTCCGGGCCGACACCGCCCGGCTGGCGAACGAGGATCGTGCCGCCCGGGACGAAACCCTTCAGCACTTCCTCGACCTCGACTGCGTAGTCCGTGGCCGGCAGGCCCCCGGCGAGCACCGGCGCGGACGACCGGACCTCGCCGAACACGATCACCTGGGAACGCTCGACCATCGACTCGTCCGTCGGCAGGACGTAGACGATCGCCGCCGCCGGCGCCGCGGCGATCGCCGGCAGCAGCAGTGCAACCGCAGCTACTCGCGGCATCGGAACGCGAAAGTATCTCTCGCGGGAGTCGCCACCTCTCCCTGCCGGTTGCGATGGGACCAGGGGTCACCCTCCCCGTCCGTCACGTAGAGATTGAAGGCGACGTCGGTCACCGGCGCCACGAACACCCAACGGTGGCCGTTGTGGGCGCAGCCGTTCAGCACCTTGACCAGCACTTCCGCGTTGCCGCGGCTGAAGAACCAGAGCAGGCCGGATTCGCCGGAAGCCCAGATGCCGGCCTTGCCCTCGCCGATGTCGCCGGACGGCGTCTCGTAGCAGAGGCTTACCTGGTAGCCGCCGTCGAACACGAGCGGCGTGGTCTCGGGCTCGCAGTCCGTGTAGCCCTCGTCGGGTGGCGGTTCCGGATCGGGATCCGGATCGGGGTCGGGGTCCGGATCGGGATCCGGGTCGGGATCCGGGTCGTCCGGATGATCGACGGCAAGCCGAATGCCGTAGGCCGTGATCTCCGGACCCGTGTCGGCCTCCCACTCCGACCAATCGTCGTCCTCATCCGAACGCGCGCGGAAGGCACGCCTGCCGCCGCCGGGCCCGTTCTCGTCCGCCATCAGGAACTTCGTGGTCTCCGGGGGGTCTCCGCGTAGCCACGAGACGGCGACCCAGACGTCGCCGCCGTCGAGTTCCAGTCCTGCCAGATCGCCCGCGAGGTCGAAGCAGGCGTATCTGCCGGCCTCGGAGATCTGTGTCTGTACGGTGTATTCCTCCAGCAGCGAGGCCGGCGCGGACCCGGTGCCGGAGTAGAAGCCGAGAGAGAAGTCCACGTCGGCACTCGTGTCGTCCATTCCGCGCCCCATGCAGACAACCGCGTACTCGACCGTCCCCGCACGCGGCAAACGGAAGCTCTGGGCGAGCTCGAACTCGAAGAGCGGCTCTTCGGTGGTGTCATCCACCAGGTACAGGGCCGCCTCGAGATCGTCGTCGTCGTGCTGGTAGAGCTCGGTGGCCGGCTGCGGAATGCGAACCGCGTTGGGCCGCGCCGACCGCACGTCGCGGGCACGCACTGACACGGGAACATCCGCGGGTCGCTCGATGAGACCCGGCCGGACCGCGCCGACCCGGACGGGCGGTTCCGCAACCGGCTGAACCAGCAGGTCGCGGCCTCCCTGGGCCACAAGCGGCGCCGCGGACATCGCAAGCAGCGCGGCGAGAAAGACAAAAGAACGGCTATCCAGTATCCGGTGTGCCACGACGAGTCCCCCTCTGGTGTTGGTGAACGGTCAATCTACGGGGGAAAGAGCTTTGCACGCGGCATGCCAAGCCGCCACTCCCGATCGTAGCGGGGAGGGATAAAGAGAAACGGGCCGGCGCCGGGCCGGCCCGTTCGTCAAACGCTAGCTACCAGCTAGTTGCTGCAGACGAACGCCATGGCGCCGCGAATCGAGTCCCCTCCGATACCAGCGAACCGCATGAGGCTGTTGGACGTCGTGTCCCGGACGGCAATGGCGTACGTCATATCCGATGCGGAACCGGCATACAGCATCCAGTAGCCGCTGCCGTCGCAGTCGTCGACCATCTTCACCAGCAGGGACGGGCCAGCGCTGCCGAAGCTGAACACGCCGGCGGCTCCGCCGAGGCCGGCCGTAGCCTCGGCCGCGTGGCTCATCAGGCCGTCGGAGTACCGCGTTCTCACCCTGAAGCGACCATCCTCCAGCAGGCAGGCCCCTCCGGCGCACGTGTCGTCAGCCGGCGTTGGATCCGGATCCGGATCGGGATCGGGATCCGGATCGGGATCCGGCTCGGGATCGTGCGTCACTGCGACGATTAGACTGACGCCGATCGCCTTGAGGCCGCTGGCAGTGTTGATGCGGTCGCCCTGGCGAGGATCCTGCCATCCATCGTTGTCCAAGTCTTCTGGGGCCGGGAGTGACCGGTGCCTCACTTGCGTCACATGGATGGCGTTGTTGTTTCTGTCGGTCTCCGCCATGTCATCGCTCGTGTAGTAGTCCCCGGCGAGACGCTTCAGCGTCGCTGTGTTCCACTCGATGCCGACCCAGTGTGCGCCCTCGTGAAGCGATTTGCCGACGAGGTGCCCTCTCAGAAGAACGCAGCGGTCGTCTCCCGGGCGCCTGATATCCGTCTCTATCGCGTAGCGCAACCCACTCCGACGACCCGGGTAGCTAATCCTGTTCACGATGTCGTCCTCGTAGAAGCGCAGACTGAAGTCCAAGGCCCTGCTCAGATCGTCATCAGGCCGGAGGAAACACACCCTGGCACTCACCACGACGCCATCGGCCTCCACCTTGAAACGCTGCGCCCACTCCACAATGCCGCCGGACGCAACCGGCTCCAACGGGGAGTTCTCTTCAAAGTTCTCGAAATCCCCATCGTCGTACCGGATTGTCTCCCTGAGGTGGGTCGCCTGACCGATACCAGTCGGGGCCTCGGCCAGCGTGGCCCGGACGGTTACTGTTCCGTCCGACTGAACGGGCGGCTCGCCGGCTCGCAGGACCTGCCCCGGATCTAGCAGGTCGATTCCCCGCTGGGCCGCCAGCGGCGCCGAGGCGCACACGAACAGGACCGTCAGGCAAATCAGGTTTCGAACGATGCGGCGGTTGGTCAGTCTCATGGTCTTCCCTTCCGGTAGGGTACCCGGCGTTGGGTGAGAAATGTAGGCCCGTCAGTAGATTACGCCCAACATATCGAAAAAAGCAAATCGGTTTCAGGGCCCGGGCGGCATTACAACCAGCGGATGCGGGCCGGAAGGCGCACATACCCGGAGAAACGGCGTCGCGTGCAGCCGCTCTCTTCTGCAACTTAGGGCCCCCTGCTACGGCGCCGAACAGGAGAACGCCTTCGCGTCCTGGATCGGCTGGAAGGGCGTGCCGGCGGGGTTCTCGTAGGTCCTCGCCTCGCCGGTCTCACTGTCGGTCACCGTCATCGTCACGGCCACATCCGTCAGTCCGCCCGCGAACACCCAGCGGTGGCCGTTGAGCGCGCACCCGTCGAGCACCTTGATCACCATCTCGACGTTGCTCGGACCGAAGAACCAGTAGAGGCCCGTATCCCGGGTGAGCGGCCACGCCGTGGCGTCGCCGCTGCCGTCATCCGTTTCCCAACGGGCGCGGACCGCGAAGCGACCGCCCTCGAGACAGAGCGTGAGGTCGTCGGCCTCGCAGGCGCCGCCTTCCTCCTGCGGCAGCGCAATACGGCCGGGACGGGGCGCCGCGGCAAACCGCTCGGCGAACCGGGATGTCCGGTTCGTGCCTCCGCGCACAGACTCCATCTCTCCAGGCGCCAGCAGGTACCGGCTCTGGCCGTACAGGTTCCGGCCCTGGGAGCAGACGGCGAAGGACTCGTTGTCCTGAACCGGCAGGAAGGGAGTGCCCGGCGGGTTGTAGTACGTCGCGGCGACTCCGGTCTCGGAGTCGATCACGGTCATGATGACCTTCACGTCGGTCAGGCCGCCGGCGGACACCCAGAAGCGTTCGTTGAAGGCGCACCCGTCCAGGACCTTGACCACGAGTTCGATGTTGTCCGGAGAGAAAAACCAGAAATCGCCCGAGTCGTTGGTCAAGAGCTCGGCATCGCCCCGGTCGCTTTTCTTGTCGGTCTCCCATTGCACTTCGACCCGGAAGCGTCCCTCATTCAGACACAACGTGTCGTCGTCCTCCACGCAGGCGGCAACTCCAGCGAAGGTCGTGGCGCCCGCTTCCGGTGTCGGCTCGGAGCTGCCGCGGTTGTTCCGCGCCACGACCTGGTAGGCCCGGTAGGTCGCGGGCGGGATGTTCTGAATCACCACCGAAGTGCTGTTTCGCTCCAGAGTGGCGATGCGCTCGAAGTCGCTGTCGACCATCCGCTCGTAGATGTCGAAGCCGGTCTCGTCGCCGGAACGGTCCTGCCACCGGAGTTCGAGTTCGTTCTGGCTGATCGCGGTGACCGTCAGATCGCTGGCGGCTGCCGGTCCCGCCGGCCCAACCGGACCGATCTCCGGGTAGAGAGCGCGCGCCGCGTTCCGGTCGTCCCTGTTGAGCGCCCCGCCGCGACCGTCTCCGTGAGCGTTCCCGCGCATCAGGGCCTCGCTTGTCAGCTCATCGCAAGCTGGACCGTCGAACGGGCTGCACGCGTGGCCGATCCCCAGCGCGTGGCCGAGTTCGTGGGCCATGATCTCCTCGAAATCGCGGCGCGGGTTCGATTTGGTGGCCAACCAGTCCTTGAATCCGTCCTGCGTCGTGATGTTCGTCTCGACGATTGCCAGAGCCTGCCTCGATCCGCCTCCCGGAATCCGGTGCGGCTCCGTCTCCTGGTCGCAATAGAAGAACACCCAGTTGATCGCCAGAACGCCGCCGAGCTGCGGAACGAAGGATCCCAGAATCTCGTCGTGCGGATCCTCGAAGCTGATCGAGTTCTGGTCGTCAACATCGAGCGAGAACTCCTCGTTCGACCTGCCCAGACTGATCAGTCTCGTGCGACTCCGCGGATCGTTGTTCCAGGCCCGCATGCCCGCAAGCACCTGGGCCATGCCGCCGCCGGGAACACCAGGCTGACCGCTGGCCTGGACCACGAGACCCACGCTGCGATCGCGGTCGAACTCCCGCCAACGAACGCGCACGCCGGGGCGGTCGCACTGGCCCGGTGACACGGTAAGCCGGTACGCCTCGGCGATCGCCGCCGGGTTCTCGCCCAGTTCAGGTGCGAAGTAGTCGGCCGGCCGCTCGAGGCCGGTCGCGCGGTCGGCGATCCAGCGCCGGAAACGTTCCGCCTCGCGCGGCTGGCTTCGCGCCCGCTGCGCTGCCGCGCCGCCGGGCGGGGACATCTCTTCCTGCAGTGACGACTCGCGCAGCAACAGGGCGCCGCCAGCCACCGGCGCCTCGAAGAACATGCCGAGGGCCAACTCGACCGTCCGGTAGACGGCGTTTGCCGGATCGAGGAAGAGCAGCACGCGGTCGCCCTCGGCCAGCGTCGGCAGGCCCATGACCGAGCCGACCAGTCCGTCCGGCCTGCGGCCTCCCGGCTGGCGAACGACGATGATGCTGCCCGGGACGAAGCCCTTCAGCACTTCCTCGACCTGGAACATGAAGTCGGTCGAGAGCACTCCGTAGACAGGAGCCGGTTCCGCGGCCAGAACCTCGCCAAAGACGATCACCGGCGACCGGTCGACCATGGACTCGTCGGTCGGCATGACGTAGACGATCGCTTCCGCGGGCGCCGCGACCAGCGTGGCCGCGACAAGCAGCGCGGCAAGCGCAGGCAACGTGGCGAGACGCCGCCCGCACCGGCAGCCGGCACGGAGAGAAATGTCGATTAGACGATGGCTGAACATAGGTCAAGCGCGCGCCCAGACACGGAGCGCAGGGCGAAAGCCGTCGGATTCTAGCATTCTCGCGGGTTTCCCTGTGTTCAACCCGCGCCGGCGCGGCCGGATTCCGTCTCCAGCTCCAGCAGGCGGCCGGCCCGGACGGTCAGGTCGTCGAGCCTGGCGCCGAGTTCGAGCCGCGCCGCCTCCCGCTCGGCGTCGGTCGATCCGCGATCGAGGACCATCGGTTCCCCGACCGCGACCGCCACCCGGGTGAACGGGGCGCCGACGATCATGCGGTCCCAACTCCTCAACCTCAGACCGCGGTCAACGGCGAGGCCGGCGGGGACGATCGGCGCGCCGGACATGGCCGCTAGCACGATGCTCCCGGCCTTCGCTTCGCGCGCCGGCCCGCGGGGACCGTCGGGCATGAACAACAGGGTCGACCGGTGCTTGACGAGTTCGCGGTAGAGGGTGAGCGCCGCCTCGCGGCCGCCGCGGGAGGTCGAGCCGCGGGTGACGCGAATGCCCCACGCCCTGGCTATGCGAGCCGCCAGCTCACCGTCGTCGGAGTGGCTGGTGAGGATGGAGACCGGTCCGCCGGCCGGCAGCAGGCGCCGGCGCACCAGCAACAGGGAGAGCGCCAACTGCTCGTGCCAGCAGGCGAGCATGGCCGGCGGCTCGAGGGCGCGGTCGAGGTGCTCGGCGCCTTCGAGGCGGTGCAGGCGGTAGGTGGCGGTGACTGCCTGGGAGAGGAGACGGACCAGGACCGCCGCCGCGGGCAGGGCGGCGCCGCGTATCTTCAACCGATGCCGGCGGCGTAGTCGAGCACATCGCCGACGGTCTCCATGGCGGCAGCGTCTTCGTCGCTGATTTCTGTGTCGAGGGCCTCTTCGAGTTCGATCAGCAGCTCGAGCTGCTTGGGAGAGTCGATGCCGAGGTCGGCCACGAGGTCGAACTCGGGGCGCAGCTCCCCTTCGTCCCGGCCGCTGGCCCGCGCCAGTACCTTGCTCGCCGCTGCACGTAGGTCCATTGCTCCTCAGCTCCTGTGCCCAACCGTGGCTGCGGGGTCCGGCGAGGCCGGGTCAGAAGTCGGCCGCGAGTTCGCCGCGAAGGTACTGCTCGCGGAGGGCTCTCCGCCGGACCTTGCCGCTGGTGGTGCGCGGAATCCTACCCCGGCGCACGAGGAGCAGATCGGCAAGCTGAATTCCCAGAGTGCGGCCGACGCTGCGGCCGACCTCGCTCCGCAGCAGGGCGGTGCTGCCGCGGTCGCCGCCGGTCTCCATCACCAGGATCGCCCGCTCGCCGTGCGGCGCGTCGACCGAGAAGGCGGCGGCGCGCTCCCTACCCCCAACGCCGAGAACGGACTCGGCCACCCACTCGATCTCGTGCGGCATCACGTTGGCGCCGCCCAGGATGAGCAGCTCCTTGGTGCGGCCGGTGATGTGGACCTCGCCGGCGGCGCTCAGGAAGCCGAGGTCGCCGGTGTAGAGCCAGCCGTCGCGCAGCACCTCGGCGGTCGCTTCGGGGTCGTTCCAGTACCCCAGCATCAGGGAGGGCGAGCGCAGCCGGATCTCGCCCACTTCGCCCGCCGGCAGCGCGCGCCCGTCGGGCGCCGCGATCTCGATCTCCGTGCGGTCCATCGGCGGGCCGTTCGAGGTCACTTCGGGTCCGCCGCCCGACGGCGCCGCGGTGTGCAGGCCGTCGACGGTCTGGCTGATCGAGATGAGCAGCGTGTTCTCGGCCATGCCGTAGGCGGCGCGCAGCGCGCCCGGATCGAGGCCCGCGGCCTCGAAGCGGCGGCTGAACTCGTGCATCGTGTCGGCGCGCACCATCTCCGAGCCGCTGCACACGTCACGCCAGCCGCTCAGATCGAGCGATGCGAGGCGGTCGTCGCCGACCCGTTCGACGCACTGCCGGAAGGAGAAGTTGGGGGCCGCCGACATCGCCGTCTTCGTGCGCTTGAACTGCTCCAGCCATACCCACGGCCGCGCCAGGAAGGCGCGCGGGTTGAGCATGATCAGGTCGGCCCCGGTGAGCAGCGAGCCGAGCAGGCAGCCTCCCAACCCCATGTCGTGGTAGAGCGGCAACCAGCCGACGAGGGCGTCCATCAGTTGTCCGCCGCGCGGAATCGCCACCGCTTCCATGCTGGCGCGGGCGCTCCAGGTCGAAGCGGAGTGGCCCACGACCACCGCCCGCTGGTGACCGGTCGAGCCGCTGGTCATCTGCAGGAAGGCCGGATCGTCGCCCCGCGGCGGCCGGCCGGCCGGTACCGGCGACGGACTCGTCGCGGCCAGGGCGGACTGCGAGAGCAGGTGGGGACGCGACCCTCCGGGGGGGCCGCCGGAGGCGATCTCCTGGACCTGATCGCTGACCTGGTCGGTGCAGACCATGTAGCGGGCGTCGAGCAGGTCGTTCACCGCCAGCGCCTTCTCGATCTGGTTGCGGGGCGAGCCGAGCGCCCGCGGCGGCGCGACCGCCGCCGGCAGGGCGCCGAGGCGAACCGCGCCGAACCAGACCTCGAACCAGGGCCACGAGGTCGGCAGGCACACCAGGATGCGGTCGCCGGGGCGAACGCCGAGGGTCGCCAGGCGGCCGGCGGCAGCCTCGATCTCGTCCAGCAGGAAGGGCCACGTGCGCCGTCCCTCCACGCGGCCGCGGCTGTCGATCAGCGTGATGCCGCGCTGCGGCCAAGCCGACGCCGCGCGATGCAGCGCCTCCAGCAGGGTCTCGGGGTGGTGCTCGCGGTTCGTTGCTATGCCTGGATCAACCATGGAACTGCAGGTCGTAGAGGCGCTTGTAGGCGCCGCCCAACTCGAGCAGTTGTTCGTGGGTGCCTTCTTCGACCACGACGCCGCGGTCGAGGACCACGATGCGGTCGGCGCGCACCACGGTGGACAGCCGGTGGGCGATGACGAGCGCGGTGCGCCCCTCCATCAGGTTGTAGATGGCGCGCTGCACGACCATCTCCGACTCCGTGTCGAGGTGGGAGGTCGCCTCGTCGAGGATCAGGATGGGGGCGTTCTTGAGCAGGGCCCGGGCGATCGCGAGTCTCTGACGCTGGCCGCCGGAGAGGTTCTGGCCGCCCTCGCCGATCATCGTGTCGTAGCCGTCCGGCATCGCCATGATGAAGTCGTCGGCGTAGGCGGCGGCCGCCGCCATCCGCACCCGCTCCAGCGGCCTGTCCTCGCGGCCGTAGGCGATGTTGTTGAACACCGTGTCGTTGAACAGCACCGTCTCTTGCGTGACGATGCCGATCAGCGAGCGCAGGTTCGCAAGCGGCAGGTCGCGGATGTCCGTGTCGTCGATCAGCACCCGGCCCGAGACGGGATCGAAGAAGCGCGGCAGCAGGTTGACCACCGTCGACTTGCCGGCGCCGGAGGGGCCGACCAGGGCGACCACCTCGCCGCGAGGCAGGTCGAGGTCGATGCCGGAGAGAACGGACTTGCCGTGTCCCGTCTCTGCGTAGTCGAAGGAGACGTTGTCGAAGCGGACACCCTCTTCGAGCCCGGAGGCAGGCGGCGCGGTCGGGCGATCGACGATCTCGCTCTCGACCTGCATCAGTTTGTGAATCCGGTGGCTGCACGCCACCGCCTCCTGCAGCACCAGGTTGACCTTGTTCAGCTTGCGGATCGGGTCGTACATCATCAAAAGCACGAGCAGGAACTGGAAGAACCCCTCGAAGGCCAGGCGCTCGTCCCGGATCATCAGGCCGGCGGAGACGATCAGAGCCGCGCCGCCGACCGCCGCGGTCGACTCGATCACGGGACTCGAGAGGGTCGACAGGAACTGCGCCCGCAGGTTGGCGAGCAGGTGGCCGCGGGTGGCCCGCTCGAACCGTCCACACTCGAACTCCTCCATGCCGAACGCCTTGACCACCCGGTTGCCCCGGATGCCTTCGGTCAGAAGCCCGGAGAGGTCGGCCATGCGCTCCTGGCTGCGGTAGGTGACCGTCCGCATCCCCTTGCCGAAGCGGAGCAGCAGAAAGGCGAACAGCGGCACCGCGAACAGCGATACGACCGCCAGGGTGAAGTGGATCGTGAGCAGTATCGCGCCGTAGACCAGGAGCATCGCAATCGACATGAAGATGTCGAAGAGCCGCGCCGCGACCGCGTTCTGGAGCTTGGAGACGTCGCTGACCACCCGGCTGTAAAGCTCGCCCGAGGTGTAGCGCTGATGGAACCGGCTCGACTGGTGGATGATGTGGCGGTAAAGGTCGTTGCGGATGTCGGTGGTGATGCCCAGCCCGGCGCGCTGGAACGAATAGCCCGACAGGAAGGCCATCAGGCTGCGCAGCAGCACGGCGAGCACGAGCAAGGCCGGGGTGAAGAACACCTCGCTCCGGCCCTCGATGCCCACCCACCGCTTCAGATCGTCGTAAAGATCGCCCGCTGCCGCTCTCAGGTTCGCGGTAAAGCTCTCAATAGGCTGAAACAGGCGCGAGATCGCCCCGTCGTCCTCTTCGCCACCGGCGGCGGCCAGACCGCCGATCGAGACGTCCGGGATCTCGTCCTCGCTGGCGAGCAGCACCTCACCGAACATCGGATTGATCAGCCCAATGAAGGCCAAGGTGGCGACGCCGAAGACCGCGATCGCCGCCAGGGCCAGCAGCCCCCAGTGAAGATAACGGCGGGCGTAGCGGAGGAAGAAGCCGAGCAACTCCATGCGCTGGGCAGCATACTTCGCGGCAAAAACGCGCCAGAATGTCGCCGATGACGAACTCCCCCGAGGCCCGGGCCGCGTTCCTGCGCGAAGAGCTCCAGCGCCACGAGCGGCTCTACTACCAGGACGCGAGGCCGGAGATCAGCGATCGCGGTTTCGACCGGCTGATGGCCGAGCTGCAGGCGCTCGAAGCGGAGCACCCGGCGCTTCGCACCGCGGACAGCCCGACCCAGCGGGTCGGAGGCGAGCCCACGGAGGGCTTCGAGCAGGTCGAGCACAAACCGCCGATGCTGTCCCTGGACAACACCTACGACCACAACGAACTCGAGGAGTGGTTCGGCCGGCTGACCCGGTTGCTGCCCGATACCGACATCGCGTTCGTGTGCGAGCTCAAGGTCGACGGGGTCTCGCTGTCGCTGCTCTACGAGGTCGGCGTCCTGACCCAGGCGGCGACTCGAGGCAACGGGCGGGTCGGCGACCTGGTGACCGCGAACGCGCGAACGATCCGCACGCTGCCGCTGCGGTTGCCCGCCGGTGCGCCGGCCCGGCTGCTGGTACGTGCCGAGACCTACATGCGCCGGAGCGTGTTCGCGGCTCTGAACGAGGAGCGCAGCGCGGCCGGCCAGGAGCTCTACGCGAACCCCCGCAACACGACCGCCGGGACGGTGCGGCTGCTCGACAGCCGGGACGTCGCGCGGCGGCGGCTGGACCTGGCCTGCTACGAGTGGGTTCAGCCCGCCGGCGACGACCGGGAAGAGCAGCGCCGATCGCACGGCGAGAGTCTCGCCGCCCTGGCCGATCTCGGTCTGCCGGTCAACGATTCCTGGCGGCGGTGCAAGGGCCTCAAGGAAGTCGTCGCCTACTGCACGGAGTGGCAGGAGCGTCGCGGCGAACTGGACTTCGAGATCGACGGCGTCGTCGTCAAGGTGGACGACCCGGAACTCCGGCACCGTCTCGGCGCCACCGCCAAGGCCCCGCGCTGGGCGGTGGCGTTCAAGTTCGAGGCCGAGCAAGCCGAGACCGTGGTGCGGGCGATCAACGCCCAGGTCGGCCGCACGGGAGCGGTGACGCCGGTGGCCGAACTCGAGCCGGTGCTGATCGCCGGCACCACGGTCAAGCGAGCGACGCTCCACAACTACGAGGACCTGGCGCGCAAGGGCGTGCGGGTCGGCGACGCGGTCCTTATCGAGAAGGGCGGCGACATCATCCCCAAGGTGGTGTCGGTCATCCTGGAGCGGCGCGTCCCGGAGTCCAAGCCCTTCGAGCCACCCGAGCGCTGCCCGGTGTGCGACGAAGAGCTGCATCGCTCCGAGGAAGAGGTGTTGCTCCGCTGCGTCAACACCGCCTGCCCGGCCGTGGTCCGCGAGAGGATCCGCCACTTCGCGTCGCGCAACGCGATGGACATCGAGGGCTTGGGCGACTGGATGGTCGGCGAACTGGTGAGCAGCGGCCTGGTCCGCAACCCGGCGGCTCTATACCGCCTGAAGGCGGAGCAGCTTGCGGATCTCAAGAAGACCAACGAGGCACGCCTCGGCGAACGGTCGGCGGAGCGCATCGTGGCGAGTCTCGAGGACTCGAAGACGAGGCCGCTGGCGCGCCTGATCTACGGCCTCGGCATCCGCTTCGTCGGCGACAGCACGGCCGCGCTGCTGGCGCGCCGCTTCCGCGGCATCGACGCGCTCGCTGCCGCGACCGCGGAGGAACTTGAAGAGGTCGACGCGATCGGCGCACGGATTGCCGGATCGGTGCGGGCGTTCTTCGCGTCGGAGCAGAACCGGAAGCTCCTGGAGCGCCTGCGAGACGAAGGCCTGCTGTTCGTGGAAGAGACGACCGAAACGGACGAGAAGAATCTGCCGCTGGAAGGCAGGGTGTTCGTCCTCACCGGCTCGCTCACCGAGATGACCCGCAACGAGGCCGCCGCCCGGATCAAGGCGCTCGGCGGCAAGGTCACCGGGTCCGTCAGCAGCCGGACGGACTTTCTCGTCGCCGGCGAGAAGGCCGGCTCGAAGCTCCGGAAGGCGGAGAAGCTGGGAGTCGAGGTGCTCGACCAGGCCGGGTTCGAGGAGTTGCTGGCGGCTCATCGTTCCTGAGAATCGTGCGCGCCGCTTCGCGGCGGCGCACTTGATGCGGGCCAGAAGGCCCGCGCACCCAGCGATAAGCCGTCTCCGTCGCGCGGATCTCTACTGCAAGCCCAACGCCCCCGGTGACGGCGTGACGGTTGCAGAACAGAGTCACACCGTCACCGCAACCGTGCGCTGGGTGCGCGGGCCTTCTGGCCCGCTGCCGCCGAAGGCGGCCGAAAACACGAACCGGCCAACGGCCGGCACCGCCTAAGGGGATGGGTGGGAATTGACTCGTGCGCGCCGCTTCGCGGCAGCGCACTTGATGCGGGCCAGAAGGCCCGCGCACCCAGCGATAAGCCGTCTCCGTCGCGCGGATCTCTACTGCAAGCCCAACGCCCGCGGTGACGTCGTGACGGCTGCACAACAGAGTCACACCGTCACCGCAACCGTGCGCTGGGTGCGCGGGCCTTCTGGCCCGCTGCCGCCGAAGGCGGCCAGAAACGCGCCGGCCAACGGCCGGCACCGCCTAAGGGGATGGGTGGGAATTGACTCGTGCGCGCCGCTTCGCGGCAGCGCACTTGATGCGGGCCAGAAGGCCCGCGCACCCAGCGATAAGCCGTCTCCGTCGCGCGGATCTCTACTGCAAGCCCAACGCCCGCGGTGACGTCGTGACGGCTGCACAACAGAGTCACACCGTCACCGCAACCGTGCGCTGGGTGCGCGGGCCTTCTGGCCCGCTGCCGCCGAAGGCGGCCAGAAACGCGCCGGCCAACGGCCGGCACCGCCTAACCCGCATATCTCACGGGGTGATTTGAGATCGGGCCTCATCCGGCGGATAATCCAAGTGTTATCAGACATTTGGTCTACCCGCAGGAGTGAGGCCCGTGATCACAGAGTGTACTTCGTCGCAGCTTGAGTTCGGATTCCACGGTCGTCGCCGGGTGACGGCTTGTTTCGACGGCGGTCGGTTGACGACGGAGGGCGGCGGCTTGCTGCTTCGGGAAGCGGACGCTCGGATCGGCCTGTTGGCGCGCATGGCGTCTTGTTTTCGGGACTACCGGAATCCGTCGGCGGTGGAGCACACGGTCCGGGAGCTGGTGTCTCAGCGTGTCTACGGTCTGGCTCTGGGCTACGAGGACCTGAATGATCACACTCAGCTGCGCCTTGACGCGTTCATGGCGCTGTTGGTGGGCAAGCGGGACATCACGGGAGCGGATCGTCTTCGGGCGCGGGACAAGGGTCGCCCTCTGGCGAGCGCATCCGGGTTGAATCGGCTGGAGTTGTCCCTGCCGGAGAAAGCTTCAGTGGACCGCTACAAGCGGATTCCGGCGGACAGTGCGGCACTGGACGGTTTGTTGGTGGAGCTGTTCCTGGAGGCTCACGAGGAGGCTCCCGCGGAGATCGTGCTGGACCTCGACGCGACGGACGATCCGCTGCACGGGACCCAGGAGGGTCGGTTCTTTCACGGCTACTACCGGTGCTACTGCTACATGCCGCTGTACGCGTTCTGCGGCGAGCACCTGCTGCTTGCGCGGCTGCGGTGCGCGGATGAGGACGCAAGCGCCGGCACGGTCCGCGAGTTGGCGCCGATCGTCGCCCGGATTCGAGAAGCGTGGCCGGACACGCGGATCATCCTGCGCGGCGATTCGGGCTTCTGCCGGGAGCGGATCATGGCCTGGTGCGAGACGCAGGGACTCTTCTACGTGTTCGGCGTGGCAAAGAATCCGCGCCTTGCGAGGCGGCTTGCGAAGGCGCTTGCGAAGTCGCGGCGGCGCTTCTGCGCCACCGGCAAGGCGTCGCGCCGGTTCCGGGAGTTCCGCTACCGGACACGCTCCACCTGGTCTCGCAAGAGGCGCGTGGCGGGCAAGGCGGAATGGCTCGAGAAGGGCGGCAATCCTCGCTTCATCGTCTCCAATCTGCCGAAAAGCCGCGCCGGCAAGCAGGCACTCTACGAGCAGCTCTACTGCGCCCGCGGAGACATGGAGAACCGCATCAAGGAGCAGCAGCTCGACCTGTTCGCCGACCGCACCTCGACCGCCACCATGGCCGCCAATCAACTGCGCCTCTACTTCTCCTCCTTCGCCTACGTCCTGCTCGCCGCCGTGCGACGACTCGCCCTGCCAGGCACCTCAAAGGCCCGCCTGCAGTGCGGCACCCTGCGCCTCCAGTTCCTGAAGATCGCCGCCCGCATACGCATCACACACCGCCGCATCTGGATCCACCTGCCAACAGCCTTCCCCTGGCAGAACGACTTCGCCCAGGCCCTGGCAAACCTCCGAAGCAAACCCCTCTACCACCCGCCGGCCTGAGGCCGGACGCCAACCCGACCCCACAATACGGCGCCTCGCATCCCTACCGGGCCGGAGTGCGCCCGAAGACCACCCAGCAGCGCCGCCGCACGGCCTTGCCACGCCTCCGAGCACCGACTCGAACCCGCTCACCACCCCTGACGCCCACCGATAGCTCCCGGCCAACGCTCAAACGCCCGCCTCAGCTCCAAAACGAGCTCCTAAGCCGCATCGGTGAAACATGCGGGCTAAGGGGATGGGTGGGAAGTGACTCGTGCGCGCCGCTTCGCGGCAGCGCACTTGATGCGGGCCAGAAGGCCCGCGCACCCAGCGATAAGCCGTCTCCGTCGCGCGGATCTCTACTGCAAGCCCAACGCCCGCGGTGACGTCGTGACGGCTGCACAACAGAGTCACACCGTCACCGCAACCGTGCGCTGGGTGCGCGGGCCTTCTGGCCCGCTGCCGCCGAAGGCGGCCGAAAACACGAGCCGGGCAACGGCCGGCACCGCTTGAGCGGGAGTGCCCGCGGGCAGTTAGGATGCCCGCCATGTCCGCCCCTCCATGGGTCATCGTGATCGATGACGAGACCGGATCCCGCCAATCGATGGCGATTGCACTCGAGCGGGCCGGCCTCGGCGTGCGCGTGTTCGACGACGCGGAGCCGGCTCTGGCGTTCGTCGAGCGGGAGTCGCGGGTGCGCCTGGCGGTGTGCGATCTGCGGATGCCGGGGATGGACGGATTGGCGTTCCTGAACCGGGTGCGGGCCCAGGAGCTCGACCTGGCCGTGATCCTGGTCACCGGCTTCGGCACCATCGAGTCGGCGGTCGAGGCGATGCGCGTCGGCGCCGACGACTACCTGACCAAGCCGGTCGACCTCTACGAGCTCAGGAGCCGGGTGCTCAAGCTGATCGAGAACTGGCAGTTGCGCGACGAAGTGACGAACCTGCGCGAGATGCTCGACGAGCGCTTCGGCTTCGACGCCATAAAGGGCCAGTCGGCGGCGATGGAGCATCTGTTCCAGCAGATGCGCCAGGTCGCCCCGAGCCGCGCTTCGGTGCTGATCCTGGGCGAGAGCGGCACCGGCAAGGAACTCGTCGCCAAGGCCCTGCACCAGGCCAGCCCCCGCCGGCAGGAGCGCTTCCTGGCTCTGAACTGCGGCGCGATCCCGAACGAGATCCTGGAAAGCGAGCTGTTCGGTCACGAGAAGGGGTCCTTCACCGGCGCGGTCGGGCGCAAGATCGGCAAGTTGGAACTCGCCGCCCGCGGCACCCTGTTCCTGGACGAGATCAGTGAGCTGGTCCCCGAACTCCAGGTGAAGCTGCTGCGCGTGCTCGAGGAGCGGCAGGTCATGCGGGTCGGCGGCAGCCGCATGATCGACGTCGACTTCCGGCTGCTTGCGGCCACCAACCGCAACCTGGAGCAGGCGGTGGCGGAGGGCGCCTTCCGGGAGGATCTCTACTACCGGCTGAAGGTCGTTACCTTGAGCATTCCACCGTTGCGGAAACGGCTCGACGACCTGCCGCTGCTCGCGAACCACTTCCTGCGCGAGTTCGCGGCCCGCGAGGGCAAGCCGGAAATGCAGCTCTCCGGCAGGGCGCTGAAGTGTCTGTCCGGGCATCGCTGGCAGGGCAACGTGCGCGAGCTGCGCAACGTGCTCGAGGCGGTCGCGGTCTTCCACGACGGCGGGAGGATCGAGATCGGCGATTTGCCTGACGAGGTTCGCAGCGCCGCCGAGGCGCCGGCGGAGAGCCCGGTCCAGAGCCCCTTCGGGGCGCCCCGGACGATGGCCGAGATCGAGCGCCAGGCGATCCTCGAGACCCTGGGCCGCACCGGCGGCAGGCGCGCCCAGGCGGCGCGGGTGCTCGGCATCGGCGTGCGCACCCTGCAGCGGAAGCTGAAGGACTATCGCGAGCAGGGCCTGCTCGGTGAGGGCGAGGCGTGACCGCGCTGTCGGTGAACATCGACCACGTCGCCACCGTGCGGCAGGCGCGCCTGGTGGGCTATCCAGACCCGGTCGAGGCGGCGCGGCTCGCCGAGGAGGCGGGAGCGTTCGGCATCACGGTGCATCTCCGCCAGGACCGCCGCCACATTCAGGATCAGGACGTCGCCCTTCTCCGGCGGACGGTCAGCGGCCGGCTCAACCTCGAGATCGCGTCCGAAGAACCGATGCTCGAACTCGCCCAGCGCGTCGGCCCGGATCAGGTCACGCTGGTTCCTGAGCGGCCGGACGAGGTCACCACCGAGGGCGGCCTCGACCTGATCGGACGCGGCGACCAGGTGCGGAGCGCCGCGAAGCGTCTCGTCGCCGCCGGCATCCGGGTGTCCGTCTTCGTCGATCCCGCTCTCGACCAGATCGCGGCGCTCGACGACCAGGACGACGTCACCGGTTTCGAGTTGAACACCGACGCCTACACCCGGGCCTCGGGCGCCGTTACTGTCGCCGAGTTCGCGAAGATCGAGGCCGCCGCCGAGCGCGGTCTGGCCGCGGGCCGGGAGGCGTACGCCGGACACGGCCTGACCGTGGCCAATGTCGGTCCGGTGGCGGCGCTGCCCGGGGTCAGCGAGCTGAACATCGGCCACTCGATCGTCTCGCGGGCGGTGCTGATCGGCATGACCGCCGCGGTGAAGGAGATGCTCGATGCGATGCGGACGGCACTGCGCGAGTCGGGCTGAAGGCAGACGGCGCTACGCGCCGGGATGGACGGCGCTACGCGCCGGCGAGTGGCCCCTGAAGCGGGCCAGAAGGCCCGCGCACCCAGCGATAAGCCGTCTCCGTCGCGCGGATCTCTACTGCAAGCCCACCGCTCGCAGTGACGCCGTAACGGTTGCAGAACAGAGTCACACCGTCACCGTCGCGGTTGCGCTGGGTGCGCGGGCCTTCTGGCCCGCTTCCCGCCAAAACAACGCCGCCGCGAAGCGGCGACCGCACCTGCAGCCGCCCGCCTCAGCCGGCGCCGAGCTCGGCTTCGATGACCTTGGCGATGCGGTCGCAGAGGTCCTCGATCTGCTGCTGGTCGGGGCCCTCGATCATCACCCGGGCGAGCGGCTCGGTGCCGCTGTAGCGCAACAGGACGCGGCCGGAGGATCCGAGTTCCCGTTCCGCGGAGGCGACCGCGTCGGATAGGGCGGGCACGGTCGCAAGCGGCAGCTTCTCGCGCACGGCGACGTTGCGCAGGGTCTGCGGGAAGCGCTGGAAACCGGCTGCCAGATCGGCAAGCGAGCGGCCGGACGAGGCGACGATCCCGGCCACCGCGGCGGCGGTAAGCAGGCCGTCGCCCGTGGTCGCGAGGTTCAGGTCGAGCAGGTGGCCGGATTGCTCGCCGCCGAGCCGGACTCCCTCACGGCGCATCGTCCCGGCGACCTCGCGGTCGCCGATGCCGCAGCGCAGCACCTCGACGCCGCGGCGCTCCAACCCGCGCTCGAGCCCCATGTTCGACATCGTCGTCGCGACGATCCGCCGGCCGGGAAGTTCGTTCCGGGCCGCGAGGTGGGACGCCCAGACGTACAGCAGCACGTCGCCGTCGTAAATGTGGCCGAGGTGATCGCAGAGGATGGCCCGGTCCGCGTCGCCGTCGAGGGCCGCGCCGAGGTCGCTGCCGGTCTCGCGGGTGAAGGCGACGATCCGGTCGGTGCAGGTCGAGCCGCAGTCCCGGTTGATGTTGCGGCCGTCGGGACGGTCGCAGGTGACGCGGCAGTCCGCCCCCAGAGCTCGGAACAGCCGTCCGGCGTGCGGCGCCGCGGCGCCGTTCGCGGCGTCGACGGCCACGCGAAGGTCCCCGAGAGGACGGCCTCCCGGCAGCGAGGCCCACAGGTGGTCCAGGTACCGGTCCGCGAGGCCGGCTTCTTCCGCGAGTCCAGCGGACTGGCCGTGATCCTCCCACGGGACGCCCGCGTCCGCGCCGTCTGCGATCCGGTCTTCGATCGACCGCTCGACCGATGGATCGACCTTGAAGCCGTCGGCCCCAATCAACTTGACGCCGTTGTCCGAGTACGGATTGTGGCTGGCGGAGACCACGATGCCGCCCATCGCGCCCAGTTCGGTGACCAGGAAGGCGACCGCGGGCGTGGGCACGATGCCGGCCGAACGCACATCGGCGCCCGCGGCTCGAACGGCTACGGCGAGCCAACCGGCAATCTCCTCCCGGCTGTCGCGGGTGTCGCCGCCGAGGATCAGAAGCGGCCGCGCGCCCGCCGGCGGGTCCGGCGGCAGGCTGAGGCGGGCAAACCAGTAACCGACCGCCTGGACGGTCGGCCGGTCGAGCGGCGGCGTGCCGAAGACGGCCCGCATGCCGTCGGTGCCGAAGAGTCCCGCGGTCAAGAACCTGCGCCGGACTGCGGCTGGAGTCCCTGGATCATCGGCACTTCCACGCTGACGAAGGTGGGGAACTCGACCACCACGTCTTCGCTCTCGAAGCGCACGCGCGCCTGTTCTTCGACGAAGTCGACACCGCGGCCATCAATGTCGATCGGGCCCGCCAACGCATACCCCAACCTGTTGATCTCCGAGCGCGACCCCTGGACCGTGGCCAGGCGCGGCTCGATCCGCACATTGTCGTAGTCGACGCTGAAGCCGCCGATCGGTTCGCCTCTCCAGTCGACTTGTACCGGCACCTGAACCGAGATCTCCTCGTCGAGGGTCAGGGTCAACTGCTCAGGCGTGAGCGACACCACCTCGATGCCCTCCGCGTCCTCGGGGAGCACGACGTGCTCCGTACTCAGAATGATGGCGACCTGTCTCGGGCCGCCGTACGTCGCGCCGCCGAAGAGGTTCTCTCCGAGCGGCACCTGGACCCGGATCTGATCCCGGTTCAGGGAGGCGATCGCATCCTCGCTGCCCCGGACGAGAACGAAGAGCTCCTCCTTGGGATCTTCGGGCGAGCCGAGGATCGGCGAACCCAGGACCACCATCTGGTCGGGATCCTCCGTCGTGACTCGCGCCTGGACGCTCTCCTCGATCGGCGGCACGGTCATCTCCCGCAGGCGGGGACAGTACGAGGCCGGCAGCCAGATGCCGACCGCGATCGAGACGGCAAGAGCCCGAAAGGCCCAGCGGTTGCGGCTCTCGCTCATTCCGTAGCCCCCTGAGCCAGCAGCAACCCGAAGAGTCGGTTGCGCAGTTCCCGCCTGGTCAGATCGCCGCTCAGGCGACCCTCATGCGCGATCGAGATCTTGCCGCTCTCCTCCGAGACGACGACCACCACCGCGTCGGTCTCCTCGGTGATCCCGATCGCCGCCCGGTGCCGCGTGCCATGCTCGATCGAAACGCCGGCTCTGGTGGTCAGGGGCAGGAAGCACGCGGCGGCGGCGACCCGGTCCTTCTGCACGATCGCGGCGCCGTCGTGGAGCGGCGTGCCGCGCTCGAAGATCGTCAGCAACAGGTCGTAGGAGATCGAGGCGTCGAGCACGATGCCGTTCTCCACGTAGTCCCGCAGGCCGTCCACCCGCTCGATGACGATCAGGGCGCCCAGCCGTCGCAGAGACAGCGCCTGCGCCGCGAGCACGATCTCGTGGATCCCGGACTCCGGCGTCTGATCGCTCATCAGGCGCAGCAGCGGGTTGCGACCGACCCGGCCGAGCGCGCTTCGGATCTGGTTCTGGAACAGGACTACGATGACCACCGGCAGCACGGGCAGCAGGTAGTTCAGCGAAGCCTCCAGCGTGCGCAGCCTCAGGGCCGCGGCGATCCACGCCGTGCCGAGCAGCACCAGGATGCCGAGCACGATCCGCATGCCCCCGGTGCCCCGGATGAGCAGCAGCAGGTTGTAGACGACGAGGCCGACGACCAGAAGGTCGACCAGATCCCTCCAACTTAGAAGCCCGAGCGGCTGTGCCAAGTCCATCGCGCTCCGATCACCGTGGACCTTACTACCCGCGCTAGCCGGTCTCTACCGCTCCGGCTTCGGCAGGGGCAAGGGAACCCCCTCCGGTTCCTGCCGCTCGGCGATCGTCGCCGGTTCGGGCGCACCCGTCACGTCGGGAACCGGGGCGTCTTCCTTCGCGGGCGCCGCAGCACCCTCATCGGGCGGCTCGAGATCGGGGATCGGCATCGGCTTGCGCACCGGGGTCAGATCCTGGCCCGTGGCCTCGAGGACCATCTCGTACACGCGCCCACCTTCGAGCGATTCGAGTTCAAGCAACTCCTTCGCCAATTGCTCGAGCAGGTTTCGGTGCTCCGAGAGGATCTCCCGGGCCTTCTCGTAACCACGCTGAACGATGGCGGTGACCTGGCCGTCGATCGACTGCGCGGTGCTGTCGGAGTAGTCGGAGCGTTGCCCGAAGTCGCGGCCGAGGAACACCGGCTCGCTCTTCTCGCCGAAGTTCAGCGGTCCCAAGTCCGACATGCCCCACTCGCAGACCATCTGCCGCGCGATCTCGGTGGCGCGTTCGATGTCGTTGCCGGCGCCGGTGGTGATGTCGTCCTGGGAGAGTTCCTCAGCGACCCGGCCGCCCATCAGGATCGCGATCTGGGCGTCGACGTAATTCCGGCGGTAGGTGTGCTTGTCCTCGGTCGGGAGCTGCATCGTCAACCCCAGGGCGCGGCCGCGCGGGATGATCGTGATCTTGTGCAGGGGATCGGCCTCGGGCATGAAGGCAGCGACCAGGGCGTGGCCGGCCTCGTGGTAGGCGGTGACCTCCTTCTCCTCCTCGGTGAGCATCATGGTCTTGCGCTCGGCGCCCATGATCACCTTGTCCTTGGCGAACTCGAAGGAGGCCATGTCGACCTTCTTGTGGTTGCGCCGCGCCGCGATCAGGGCCGCCTCGTTGACGAGGTTGGCCAGATCGGCGCCGGAGAAGCCGGGCGTACCCCGCGCCAGCACCTGGAGATCGACATCGGGATCGAGCGGGATGTCGCGGCAGTGGACCTTGAGGATGCCGAGCCGGCCGGCGATATCGGGGCGATCGACGACCACGCGGCGGTCGAAGCGGCCCGGCCGCAGCAGCGCCGGGTCGAGGACGTCGGGACGGTTCGTGGCGGCGATCAGGATCACGCCCTCGTTGGTCTCGAAGCCGTCCATCTCGACCAGCAACTGGTTCAGGGTCTGCTCGCGTTCGTCGTGCCCGCCGCCGAGGCCTGCGCCGCGGTGGCGGCCGACGGCGTCGATCTCGTCGATGAAGATGATGCAGGGGGCGTTCTTCTTGCCCTGCTCGAAGAGATCGCGCACCCGACTGGCGCCGACGCCGACGAACATCTCGACGAAGTCGGAACCCGAGATGGAGAAGAACGGCACGCTCGCCTCACCCGAGATCGCCCGCGCCAGCAGGGTCTTGCCGGTGCCGGGCGGACCCATCAGCAGTACGCCCTTGGGTATGCGGCCGCCGAGTTTCTGGAACTTTTGCGGCTCCCTCAGGAACTCGACGATCTCGGAGAGCTCCTCCTTCGCCTCCTCGACCCCGGCCACGTCCTTGAACGTGACCTTCTTGCCGCTGGCGTTCAGCAGCTTGGCCTTGCTCTTGCCAAAGGAGAGCGCCCGGTTGCCGCCGCTCTGCATCTGACGCATGAAGAACACCCAGAGACCGACGATCAGGAGCAGCGGACCCCAGGTCATCAGCACCATCGTCAGTGTGTTCTCTCTCTGCCGCTTGTACTCGGTCCGCACTTCGTGGTCGAGGAGCAACGTCGGGAACTCGGGGTAGTTCTCCGGGAGAATGGCCGTGAAGCTGCCGTCGCCGGCGCCGTCGCGGGGCGCGTTCTTGTAGGTGCCCTCCACCTCGTCGCCGGTAATCGTCACCTCCTCGATCCGGTCCTTCCTGACGTCCTCGACGAACTCGCTGAAGTTGATCTCCCCCCGCTTGGCCGCGCCCTGGCTGAACAGGTTGTAGAGCAGGATCACCATCACGAAGATGGCGGCCCAGAGCAGGAGGTTCTTGAGTGTCGCGTTCATCTACTTCCAGGCCTGCTCATCTATCTTCAGTCGTCCCAGTTCTACCTTCAGTCCTGCCTGTCGACGTTTCGGTCTTAGCCCATCCACGTTCGGTCGTCCTCATCGCGGAGAGACAACCATGCTCCGGCCAGCGAAATTCCTGTCCCGCAAGCTGCCGGACTGCAACAAGACTGTCACTCCGTCCCCGGTTCTTCAAGCAATTCAATTCTTTGATCCATGGCGAACGAAGGGCGCCGCAGCACTCGAAGCCGGTCCCGGCGTTGCTCCCAGCGCCAGCCGTCGCCGCAGTCGCAGCCGACCGCCCCGCCGTTCTTGCGGCGCCGCGCGAGCTGCCGTCGCAGCTCGCGCCGAGCGGCGCTCGGCGGCGGGTAGGACGCACCGGCCAGGTGGTGAAGGCGGGCGAGCGCGGCCGGCCAGAGCGTTGGCGGCAGCCGGGTCAGGGCACAGGTGTCGATCTCACAGCACTGGCGGCCGGGCCGCGGTTCGAGAGCCTCCTCGAGCAGACGGCGGATGGTCGGCTCGGCGCCCTGGGCGGCCCGGGCGAGACGGCTCAGCCGCGCGCCCAAGTCCGGCGTCTCGGCCACGAGAAGCGGCAGCAGGCGGCGGCGCACGAAGTTGCGGCGCGGTCCCGGGGCTCGGTTCGTCGGGTCGTCGACCGGGCGCGTCCGCTGGTCGGCCACATAGCGGCGGAGATGCCCGGGCTCAATGTCGAGCAAGGGACGGAGCAACGGCAGCCCGAGGCGGTTCGATGCCGGCCGCATCGCGGCGAGACCGGCGGCGCCGCTACCGAAGAGAATGCGCAGCAGCACGGTCTCGGCCTGGTCCAGCCGGTGATGCGCGGTGACGATCGCCGCGGCGTCCAAAGGCCGCGCCGCCGCGGTCAGGAGACGGTAGCGCTCGGCGCGGGCCCACTCCTCGATGCTCCAGCCCGGCCACATCTCTTCAGCGACCCGGAGTTCGAAGGCAACCCCGAGATCACGGGCGATCCGTCGCGCCGCACGGGCCCGCCGTCCCGATCCCTCGTCGAGCCGGTGGTCGACATGGACGGCGCAGGGCCTGAAGGCGAATCGGGAGGCGCAGGCGCGCAGGGCGATCAGCAGCGCGGACGAATCCGGTCCTCCGGAGAAGGCGACGACGAGCGCGGATCCGCGGATCGCACGGGTCAGTTCGGGACGCCGCGCGAAGAACCGGGCAACTGCCCGTTCGATGGGGTGCGAGGGCAACGTATGGTGGCGGTGGAGGGACTCGAACCCCCGACGCAGCGGATATGAGCCGCTTGCTCTAACCGGCTGAGCTACACCGCCCAATCGACGCGGAACCCTACTTGAATCGGTCCCGCTTCCCGCATCCCGGCCCGGCCCTCGGCCGCGAGCGACCAAGGAGCGATTCCGGATCGCGACAGGTAGACGATACCGGCTCAGGGGGACCGTTTGCGCAGCGAGTTCTGGCAGCTCCTGAACTGGCCGAAGAAACTGCGCATCGACTCGGAGAGCGCCTCGTCGTTCAACCGGTAGATCACGTTCTGGCCGCGCCGCTGGTCGATCACCAGGTCGGCCTCCTTGAGCACCGAAAGGTGCCTGGAAATGGTCGGCTGGGAGAGTTCGAACTCGCCGACGATGTCGCCGACGCAACGTTGCTCGTCTTCGAGCAGGCGCAGTATCTCCTGCCGCGTCGAGTCCGAGAGCGCCTTGAAGACCTTCGTCATTCTCCGGGAGCGACGGCGCCGGGGTTCGAGTCCGCTCAGCGAACCGCCGAGGCGTACGGGTCGAGGTTCTGTGCTGTGTTCCACGGTCTCAGATCTCCAGTCAATTCGGTCCTGGCTTGGCGCCGCCCTTTTGCGCACCCGGGGGCCCGGCAGACGGCTGGGCCAAGGGGGCGTGGCGACCAAAGCGGCTAATGAACAGTTGCCCATTATGACATAAGTTCCGTTCCACGTCTCGTGGAAGCAGGTCCGATGTGCCAATCGGGCACTTGCCGGCGTCTTCGAGGTCGCGGGCCGCGGTGAGCGTATCGAAGGTCGTCATGCGCAGGCGGAGGACCGGCTTCAGGCCCGTGAGTTGAGCCTTCCGGGCACCTCCAGACCCCTGCTCCGCAGTTCCCGCCGCATGCGGCTGATCACCGTCGCGACGGTAGCCGGCGCCAGTTCGACCACGCTGGCGGCCTCGTGCGAACTCCAACCGTCCACCACCATGCGCTCGGTGATCCAGGTGTCGCGGAGGCCTGTGGCGCGCTCACTCGCGACGCACCAGCATTCGCGCCGGAACCGGTACCGGAGTTCCTGGACGTAGATGTCGTTGAACGCGTTTGTGGCGGCCTTCGGCAACTCCAGCCGGTCGGCTTCGTCGGTCAGTGCTTCCCGCAGATCGATGCTCAGCTCGGCGGCGGGGTCGCGCTTGAGCGCCCGGCGGGCGCGCAACCAGTCGACCAGAGCGCTGCGCGCGACGCTGCGCAGGTAGGACATGATCGTCGACTCCGTACGCCCCTTGCATCCGCGCAGCACCCGGCGGTTGTTCTGCAGCAGGCGGACGTAGGTCTCCTGGATGACTTCGTCCACGAGGTCGCGGGTCAAGCGCAGGCCGTAGCTTCGCCCCAACCCGACGAGCGTGCAGCGCAGCGCCGGTTCGACTCGCTGGACCAGGGGCGCCCAGTCGCCGTCGGGGGCAGCGCACCCGCGCCAGAGGACTGGAAACTCCTGCGACTCCTCGCACTGCTGTTCATTGGTCTTTGGGTTCATCTTCCGCTCCAAGAAGTAAGGAGCGGAGACACCCAAGGGGCGGTCCGGGGGAACCTGTGTGACTCAGCCGGACGGCCTTACCCACAAGTCGGCAAGGGCCAGCGAGAGTAGCACTCTCCGCGGCCTGATGGGAGACTTGGAGAGCGGAAATCTGTTGCGCGCCGAGTGCCGCGGGGGCGCCGGCGCACCCAGTACGCGGCCAGTGCTCTGCGCTGACTGCTAGCGCATCTTCTCTTCGACGAACTCGACGTGTCGCCGGATCTTCGGGTCGTACTTCTTGAGCTTCAGCTTCTCGCGGCTGAGCTTCTTGTTCTTCGTCGTGGTGTAGAAGTACCCGGTACCAGCGCTTGATACGAGCTTGATCTTTTCTCTCACGTGGTGGTCACCTCTGATGAAACCCGGTGGCGAAGGGGGAAGGGCGGAGCGGTATGGCGGGGCCGACGGGACTCGAACCCGCGACCTCCGGCGTGACAGGCCGGCATTCTAACCAGCTGAACTACGACCCCGTTGGTGTCCGTCTCCTCTTTCCCGCTATCCGAGTCGTCCTTCCTTGGCCGCCGCGGCGACGCTGACTTCGACACATCTCCTGTTCGCGCGTACCGCAGAACCTCCATGGTGGGAGGTGAGGGATTCGAACCCGCGACCCCCTGCGTGTAAAGCAGGTGCTCTACCCCTGAGCTAACCTCCCCGGCGCCGACCCTCCGGCCGCCCGGCGGACATCGCAGGCCGCGCGATCTTAGGGCAGGCGCGGGACATCGTCAACGAAGAGCACGGCCGCGTCACTCCGTGGCACAATCACCCTGCCTAGCCACCTTCTCACAGGAGTACCCGACCATGCACGAAGTTCCGGATCTGGCATACGCGTTCGACGCCCTCGAGCCCCACATCGACGCGCGGACGATGGAGATACACCACGACAAGCACCACGCCGTCTACGTGGCGAACCTCAACGCGGCGCTGGACGGCCACCCCGACCTCGCCGCCATGAGCGTCGAGAACCTGCTCAGGAACATCGACGAGGCGCCCGCCTCGATCCGCGGCGCGGTCCGCAACCACGGTGGCGGCCACGCCAACCACTCGCTCTTCTGGTCGGTCATGGGCCCGGACGGCGGCGGCGCGCCCAGCGGCGACCTGGCGACCGCGATCGACATCCGGTTCGGCAGCTTCGACCAGTTCCGGGAGCGCTTCAAGGGCGTCGCGATGGGCCAGTTCGGCAGCGGCTGGGGTTGGCTCGTGACGAGCGACGACGGCCTCGCCGTGATCGCGCGCCCGAACCAGGATTCGCCCTTGATGGAGGGGTTGACTCCCCTGCTCGGCGTCGACGTGTGGGAGCACGCCTACTACCTGAACTACCAGAACCGGCGGCCGGATTACCTGGACGCGTTCTGGAACGTCGTCGACTGGGACGCCGTGTCGGAGCGGTTCAGGGCGTAGGGACCCCGGACACCCGGTGTTCGCTACTGAGCGACCAGGCCGGACGTGCGGCTCTGGCTCTGGCCCTGCCCGTCCAGGTCGCGGCGCTGCTCGAGGAGGTCTTCCGCTTCGTCGAGTAGTTCGATGGCGCGGGCGAGCTGGTTGTCCAGTTCCGTCCCGGCCTTGAACCCCTCGGTCAGGCCGAACCTGGTGTTGAAGATCTCGTAGCGGAGGCGGACCCGGGCGTAGCGGTCCACTTCCGGGTCCTCCAGGGCCTCTTCGAGTTCCTCGGCTGTGGTGAGCTCCTCTTCGACGACCCATTCCCAGAAACGCTGGAGGTACTCGTCCGACACCTGCCAGTCGGTCGATTCGACATCTTCCAGGTTGCCCGCCTCGAACGGGAAACGGTGGAAGCCGCTCCGCGCCTGCAGGCGCCAGATGACGGCCGGCGGCTCGTCCTGCTCTACCACGTAGTCCGGGGTCACTCCGCCGCCGCCGAAGACCTCGCGGCCGAGGTCCGTGTAGAAGACGGGACGCTCCTCCCGCGAAGGAGGCTCCAGGTCGAGGAGCGGGATGCCGTCCTCCGCGGCATCCTCCCCGTTGCTGCCGTTCACGTCGTACTCGGTGTAGTAGTCCCAATACGAGGAGTAGTCGCGCTGGATCAGCCTTCCGGCCGGCGTGTAGTACCGGGCCGTGGTCAGTGCGAGCCCGGCGCCGTAGGACAGCTCGTAGACGGTCTGCACCAGACCCTTGCCCCAGGTCGACTCTCCGACCACCAGGCCGATGTCGTGATCCTGGATGGCCCCCGAGACGATCTCGGAGGCGGAGGCGGAACCGCCGTTGACGAGCACCACGATCGGCAGGCCAAGCGGTTCGTAGCGGTCGGTGGAGCGGTAGGTCTGATGGGAGCTGTCGATCCTCCCCCGGGTCTCGACGATCGTGCTGCCGGGCGGCACGAACTGATCCGAAACCTCGATCGCCTGGTCGAGCAGACCCCCGCCGTTGAAGCGAAGGTCGAGAATCAACCGCTCCATGCCCTGCTCCCGGAGATCGGCCAGCGCTCGCCCGAGCTCGCCGCCGGTAGAGCGGGAAAAGTCGCTTACCAAAACGAAGCCGACGCCAGGCTTCAGCATGTGAACGTGGCGCACGGTTTCCTGCGGGATCTCGGCGCGGGTCACGGTGACAACCAGGGGCTCATCGAGACCGGGACGCAGCAGGGTCACGGTGACGTCGGTCCCCTTCGGGCCCTTGAGGTTCCGGATCGCCTCGTTCGGGCTCATCTCCTCGGTCGGCTCGCCGTCGATCAGATGGATGATGTCGCCGGCGCGGATGCCCTTCTTGTAGCCCGGCGTGCCCTCGATCGGCGAGATGACCGTCAGCCGGCCGTTGCGCGTTCCGACGTAGATGCCCAGACCGTAGAAGGAACTCTGCTGACGTTCCCGCATCGAGTCGTAGGCCACCGGCGGCAGGAAGCTGGTGTGCGGATCGAGACTGCGGAGCATGCCGCCGATCGAGGCGTAGATCAGGTCGCGGTAGGCGACATCGGGAACGGCGTAGTGCGCGTGCGCCGCCTCGACCAGATCGGTGTACTCGCGAATGGGCGCGAACTCGCCGCTGCCCACCGCCAGCAGGTGGCCGCCGGCGAGACCGCCGACGAGAACGGCCGTAACGAAGAGGACGAGTGCGAGGTTGCGCCAGGGTTTCTTCACGAGTCTCCCGCGGTGAGCCGCGTCGGTTGAGCGGTGGGCCGCATCGGTTGGTCAGCCGCCCGGCAGGGCGAGCGGCGCGAATCGGGCATTGTACCAGCGAGCGTGGCGTCGGACGCGGCGGCGGTGGACGCACCCGCCCGTCTTGGGGTCAGGAGGGGTCAACTCCCGTGGTGACGTGAGCGCTTGAGAGCAGATTTGAGGGGGTTGCGCTCACTCCGCTTCACTCGCTCCGGTTGGGTATCGGTTCCTGAGAGGGCCCGGCCGTCGCTCGTTCAGAGGCACCTGGGAGCTGACCCCTCCTGACCCCGACTGGGCTGGACGTCGGTGCCGAGGGGCCTGACGCGCAAGGCAGAGCACCGATGCACAAGGCAAGGCACCGACCTCTGACACACACGGTTGGCGTATCATGCCGGCCCATGTTCGGCACGATTGGCATGCAGGAGATGCTGTTCATCATGGCGGCGGCTCTCCTCATCTTCGGCCCCAGGAAGCTGCCCGAACTGGGCCGCACGCTCGGCCGCGGCATGGCCGAGTTCCGGCGCGCCACGAGCGACCTGAAGCGCTCGATCGACGTCGAGCTCGACGAAGAGAAGCGACCGCCGCCGCCGCGCCGAATCGACAAGAGCAAGAAGGCCGCGGCCTCGGACGGTTCCAGGAAGCCCGCGGGTTCGGACGACTCGAAGAAGGCGGGCGAATCGGGCGCCCGGACGCCGAGTGACCCCGAAGTCTGACGAGCCCGATCCGGGTCAGCCGACCGAAGAGTCGGAACCGAAGCGGCTGCCCGAGACGCAGCCGGCCCGGAGGAAGTCCAAGGAGGACGAAGAACTTCCGCGGATGACGCTGCTCGAGCACCTCGACGAGCTGCGCCGCCGCATCCTGCGCACGCTGGTGGTCGTGCTGGTGGCGTTCTTCGCCTGCTTCGCCTTCGCGGCAGATATCTACGACGTGATCGAGATGCCGATCAAGCCGCACGTCGAACAGCTCTCCTTCCTGGCGGTCACCGATCCCTTTATCGTCCACATCAAGGTCGCGCTGCTGGCTGCCCTGTTCCTGACCTCGCCCTTCCTGGTGGCCCAGCTCTGGGGTTTCGTCTCGCCGGGCCTCTACCGCCGGGAGAAGCGCTACGCGATCCCCTTCATCTTCTTCGGCTCCTTCTTCTTCCTCGGCGGCGGTGTGTTCGGCTACTTCGTCGCCCTCCCCTTCGCGGTCGAGTTCCTGATCAACATGGGGAGTAACTGGGATCCGGTCATCCGGGTCGATCGCTATCTGAGCTTCGTGGTCAACGTACTGCTCGGCTTGGCGGTGATGTTCCAGCTTCCGATCCTCATCTTCATGCTGTCGCAGCTCGGCGTGGTGACGCCGCGGTTCCTGATGAAGCACTTCCGCTGGGCGGTGCTCATCATCGTCATCATCTCCGCCGCGATCACGCCGACGCCGGACGTGGTGAACATGACCATCGTGGCCGGCCCGACCCTGCTGCTCTACGTGCTCGGCGTCGGCGCCTCGGCCCTGGTCCAGCGCCGCCGCAAACGACTCGAGGAAGAAGCCGAAGAAGAGCCGGCTGACTAGAGCGGCTGGACCCTCGGCACCGACGTCTAGCCCAGTCGGGGTTAGGAGGGGTCAGCTCCCAGGTGCCTCTGAACGAGCGACGCCCGACGACATTGAACTAACCGACACCCAACCGGAGCGAGTGAAGCGGAGTGAGTCGCAACCCCCTCCCATCTCCTCTCAAGCGCTCACGTCACCTGGGAGCTGACCCCTCCTGACCCCAAGACGGGCGGGTGCGTCCGACGCCGGCTACGAAACCGGGCCCAGGGCCTGGATGATCCGTTCGACCAGTTCGCGCGCGGCGCCGCGGCCGCCGTAGGCGTCGAGCACGAGGTCGACGTTGTTGCGCACTTCGGGCGCCGCGTCGGCCGGGGCGGCGGACAGGCCCGCGCTGCGCAGCACGGGCAGATCGACCAGGTCGTCGCCGACGTAGGCCACTTCGGAGCGGTCGAGCCCCCGACGCTCCAGCAGGTCGGCGAAGGCCGCGGCCTTGTCCCGGCAGCCCAGGAGCACCTCGTCGAAGCCCAGGTCGGCGGCGCGGCGCGCGACCGCGGCGGAGTGTCTGGCGCTCAGGAGACCCACGCCCAGACCCGCCTCGTGCGCTCGCCGCACCGCCAGGCCGTCCTTGACGTCGAACGCCACCGCCACCTCGTCGCCGACGTAGAAAAGGCGGCCGTCGGTGAGCACGCCGTCGACATCGAAGAGCAGGAAGCGGAGCCGCAGGACAATGGAGGAGAGCATGGAAGACGTCGCCCCGGGGCTACTTGAGGCGCAGGCCCCAGAGATCGTGGATGTGGACGAGGCCGCGCAGACGGCCGTCGCCGCGACAGATGAACAGCGACGTGATGCGGTGCCTCTCCATCGCCTCAAGGGCGACCGTGACCAGGGCGCCGGCCTGGATCGTCTTCGGTTCGGGCGTCATGTAGTGGCAGACCGCGCGGTCGAGGAAGGCGCCGCCGGCGGACCCGCCCGCTGCCGGGTCCGTGTTCAGCAGGCGCCGCAGATCGCCGTCCGAGATCACGCCGCAAAGTCCCCCGGCGTCGTCGACGATGGCGGTGATGCCGAACGACTTCTCGGTCATCTCGAACAGCGCCTCCCGCATCGAAGCCTGAAGCCCGACCCGGGGCACGGCGGCGTCGCCGTGCATGACCTGATCCACCGTCATCAACCGGCGGCCGAGGTCGCCGCCCGGATGAAGCGTGGCGAAGTCCTCGAGCGTGAACCCGCGCGCCTCGAGCAAAGCCATGGCAAGCGCGTCGCCCAGAGCCAGGGTGGCCGTCGTCGATGCCGTCGGCGCGAGGTTGAGGGGACATGCCTCCTGGTCGATCGCCGCCGACAGGTGGAGGTCCGCGCGCTCGGCGATCGGGCTGTTCGCACCTCCGGTGATGGCGATCAGGGGCACGCCGCGGCGATGCAGCACGTCGATCATCCGCAGCAGCTCTTCGGTGCCGCCGGAGGACGAGGCGGCCAGGACCACGTCGCCGGGCACGATCATGCCCAGGTCGCCGTGTATCGCCTCGGCCGGGTGGATGAACAGGGCCGGGGTGCCGGTGGAAGCCAGGGTGGCCGCCACCTTCTTCATCACGTGGCCGCTCTTGCCCATGCCGGTGCAGACCACCCGTCCCCGGCAATCGCGCATGTGCCGCACCGCCTCCCCGAAGGAGTCATCGAGTTGCCCGATCAGGCCGCGGATCGCGGCTGCCTCGAGCTCGAGCACGGCTCGGGCTATCTCCAGGCTGCGCTCTGATTCGGGGGCCGCCGTTCTCGGGAGTTCGGCCACTTCAGCTTAGACCCAGGGCCCCTCGGCGGCGCGGGAGCGGTGAATCTCGAGCGCCGACAGGAGCAGGTTCTCGGCGCGCGCCAGCGGCAACTGGGTCTCCCGGTCGCACTGCGCGCAGTCCGGATCCGGGTGCACTTCGAGATAGAGGCCGGCGGCGCCGGCGGCGATCGCGGCGCGGGTGAGCGGCTCCGCGAACCGGCGGTCGCCGCCGCTCTCCTTCTCGCGGGCGCCGGGCAGTTGCAGGGAATGCGTGACGTCGTAGAGGACGGCGATCCGGTGCTCGGCGAGGATCTCGAAGCTGCGCATGTCGACGACGAGGTTGTGGTAGCCGAAGGAGTTGCCGCGCTCGGTCACCGCGATCCTGGCGTTGCCGGTGGCGCGCGCCTTGTCGACCACGCGCACCATGTCGGTCGGGGCCATGAACTGGCCCTTCTTGATCAGGAGGGCTCTGCCCGTGGCGGCCGCCTCCACCACCAGGTCGGTCTGGCGGCAGAGGAAGGCGGGGATCTGGAGCACGTCGCAGACTCGGGCTGCTTCAGCGCATTGGTGCGGCTCGTGGACATCGGTCAGCACCGGAAGTCCGGTCGCCGCCTTGACGTCGGCCAGCGCCGCCAGCCCCTCGGTCAGCCCCGGACCCCGGAAGCTGTCGCCCGAGCTGCGGTTCGCCTTGTCGAACGAGGACTTGAAGATCAGCGGCAACCCGAGGCGATGGCTCATCGCCTGGAGCTGCTGGCCGATGCCCACGAGCCAGTCGCGGCCCTCGATCACGCACGGGCCGGCGATCACGGGCAGGCCGCCGCGACCGAGGGCGATTCCCGGCGCGAGCTCGAAGCCGTCTGCCGTCACGTTCCTCAGTTCGCCTCGGCGCCGCCGGCAGGAAGCTCGTCCCCGGCGCTTGTCGATGCCGCGGCCGTCCGCTGCTTCTGCTCGACCGCGGCCCGGATGTAGGAGATGAACAGCGGGTGCGGATCGGCCGGACGCGACCGGTACTCGGGGTGGAACTGGCAGCCAAGGAACCAGGGGTGGTCCGGAAGCTCCACGATCTCGACGAACTTGCCGTCGGGGCTCCGACCGGAGACCACGATCCCGGCGTCCTGGAGCGCGCCGAGATACTTCTGGTTCACCTCGTAGCGGTGCCGGTGGCGCTCGCTGATCAGCAACCGGCCGTCCTGGGAGTCCGCCGTGGCGCCGTAGACGCCGGCGGCGAGCGTGTCTGCCTCGACCACGCACGGATAGGCGCCCAGCCGCATCGTGCCGCCCATCTCCTCGACTCCGAGGAGGTCCCGCAACTTGTAGATCACCGGGTCCGGCGCAACCTCGTCGAACTCCGTCGACTGCGCTCCCTCCAGACCGCAGGCGTTGCGCGACATCTCGATCACCATGCACTGCATGCCGAGGCAGATGCCGAACATCGGCACCCGCTTTTCGCGCGCGTAGCGGATCGCCCGGATCTTCCCCTCGACGCCGCGCGGACCGAAGCCGATCGGCACCAGCAGGCCGTCGACCTCGAACATCTCCTGGGGCCAGGTCTCGGTCTCCAGGTCCTCGGCGTTGATGTAGACCAACTGGACCTCGACGTCGTTGGCGATGCCGCCGTGCATCAGGGCTTCGTTGAGGCTCTTGTAAGCGTCGGGCAGTTCGACGTACTTGCCGACGATGCCGATCCGCACCTTGCCCTGGGGGTGGCGGATGCGGTGGACCATGCGTTCCCAACTGGCCAGGTTGCGCGGCGAACCCGGCAAACTGAGCAGATCCATGAGGGACTCGTCGAGGCCCTCGCGGCAGAACATCAGGGGAACCTCGTAGATCGTGTCCACGTCGCGGGCGGCTACCACGTTGCTCACATCCACGTTGCAGAACAGGGCGATCTTCGCCTTCATCTCCTCCGGCAGATCACGGTCCACCCGGCACAGCAGGATGTCCGGCGAGATGCCGATGGCCCGCAACTCGCGCACCGAGTGCTGGGTGGGCTTCGTCTTCTGCTCGTCGGAGGCGGCGATGTAGGGCACCAGGGTGAGGTGCAGATTCACCGCGTTGTTGCGGCCCAACTCCTGGCGGAACTGGCGGATCGCCTCCAGGAAGGGCAGCGATTCGATGTCGCCGACGGTGCCGCCGATCTCGACCAGGATGACGTCCGCGCTGCCCGCAAGCCGCCGCATCCCGGCCTTGATCTCGTCCGTCACGTGGGGGATGACCTGGACCGTGTTGCCCAGGTAGTCGCCGCGCCGCTCCTTGTTGATCACCGTCTCGTAGATCTTGCCGGTCGTGTAGTTGTGCTTCTTGCTCGTCTTGCAGGTCGTGAAGCGCTCGTAGTGCCCCAGGTCGAGATCCGCCTCGGCGCCGTCGTCGGTGACGAAAACCTCGCCGTGCTGGTACGGGGACATGGTCCCCGGATCGACGTTCACGTAGGGGTCGAGCTTCATCATCTCGACGGTGAAACCGCGCGCCTCGAGAATCGCCCCGACCGAGGACGCGGCCACGCCCTTGCCGAGCGAGGACACGACGCCGCCGGTGATGAAGATGTACTTGGTTGCCATTCCGTCTGCTCCCGTTCTCTCCTATGAAGTCCGTTCCGTCTGCATGGCCAGCATCCGCCGCTCGGCCAGCGCCAGGTCCACCTCTGTGTCCACTCCCAGGGGCGCTTCGTCGACTTGCAGCACGCGGATGCGGATGCCGTTCTCGAGCGCGCGGAGCTGCTCCAGCTTCTCCGAGCGTTCGAGCGGTGAGGCCTCGAGCTCGGCGAGCCGCAGCAGCACGCTCCGGCGGTAACCGTAGACGCCGACATGGAGAAGCACCGGCACAGGAGCATCCTCTTCCCCCGACTGCCGGCGGTACGGGATCCCGGCGCGGCTGAAGTAGAGAGCGTAGCCGTCGCCCCCGCACACGACCTTGACCTGGTTGGGATCGCGCAGTGCGCCCTCGTCCACCTCGGCCGCGAGTGTAACCATCTCCTCGTCGGCCTGGGTACGCAGGTGTTCCGCGAGATGCGTGATCGCCGAGGGATCGAGCAGGGGCTCGTCGCCCTGCACGTTGATCACCGCGTCGGCGCGCCAATTGCGCGCCACCCAGGCGATCCGGTCCGTACCGCTGCGGCAATCCGCCGGGGTCATCTCGCAGTCGCCGCCGAAGTCCTCGACCGTCCGGCGAATGTCCTCATGATCCGTCAGCACGACTACAGCGTCGAGACCTGAAGCTTCGCTCGCCCGTCGGTAGACATGCTCAATCATGGGCCGGCCGCAGATCGGCAGCAGGGCCTTCCCGGGTAGTCGGATAGAGCCATAGCGAGCGGGAATCGCACAGACGACGCCAACCGCATCCGATACGGGCCGAGCACTCGACACGAACGACCCTACCCGCCCGGCGCGCCGCCGGTCAAACCTCCTGTCACGGTCGCCCCCGTCCGACCGGCGGCCCTCTGAGCCGATACGCTCGCGGCGTGTACGTGACGCGTCGATCGGCCAAGGGCCGGCGGTGGCGGGGGCGGCCGGTTTCCGGCGCCCGGAAGGGCCTGCTCGTCGCCGCTCTGGTCGCGGGAAGTCTGCTGGCGGGCTGCGGGGACTCCTCGCCGCCCACCGGCGCGGCGGAGTGGATCTGGCCGGCGGCGGCGGACTCTGAACCCGGCCGGCCGGCGGCCTACCTGCTGCTGGCCGACTTCGAGCTGGACGAAGCGCCGGAGGCGGCGGCGCGACTGTTCGTCACCGCCGACCGGGAGTACGCGGTTCACCTGAACGGCCACCAGATCGCGCGCGGCGGTTTCCGGCGCGGCGAGCCCATCGACGAGTTCCAGGTCGCCCACCTGCTGCGCGGCGGCGCCAACCGCTTGACCATCGAGGCGCGCACTCCGTACGGCGACGGCGGCGCGCTCGCGGGCATCGAACTCGACGACGGCTCGATGCCCGTCGTGACGGACCGCGTCTGGCGGTTCCTCGACGTCTGGGATCCGCGCCTGGTGAAGGGAGACACGCAGGGCGCCGACGCCGGTGAACTGGGGAGCGTCCGCGCCTGGGGCCGGCCTCCTGTCGGTCGGTGGGGCCGGGTGGCCCGCGGCGAACTGGCGAAGCCGGCGCCGATCTGGCGGTCCGCCGGGCCGCGGCGCATCGTCCGCGTGTCCTCGTCCCCCGGTCTAAAGGTCGCACCCGGAGAGCAGTCGTCCTTCCGCGTGGACTTCGGCCGCGAGGTCACCGGTGTGCTCGAACTCGAGTTCCGACCGGAGGACCGCACCTTTGACCGGCAGCTCCGCTTGTGTCACGCGGGTGAGTGTCAACGGCGGGCACTGGTGCTGACCGCCGGCAGGCCGGCCTGGAGGGACTCGGCTTCGCGCACGTTCGACACCGTGGTGGTGTACGGAGTGAGGGAGCTCCGGGCGGCAAGGGCGCGGAGCTAGAGCTGCGCGGCGGCGCCCGGATGCCGGCGGGAACCCGGGTGGCGCGATCCGCGCCACCCGTGAACCAGTCCGTGCGCCCGTCATCGGGCGCACGGATGGCACGCCGCCGCACCCAGTGAGGGCGCGGAGCTCCTAGGGTTCCTCCCACTCCATTCCGGGGGGCGGTAGGAAGCGGCCGGGGGCGGCGCCGCTGCGGTAGTCGCCGACGATGAACCGGTTCTCGTTGCGCTGGGCGTCGTAGTAGGTCAGTTCGCGCAGGCGTTGCTCCTCGCGGTCGATCACAATCTGCACAAGGGCGACGTCCTCGCTCGGTTCGAGCGGGCGCAGAACCAGGCGCAAGCGTTTCCCGGGCGCCGGGTCGAGCTCCGCCTCGTACCGGCCCCGGAGATCGTCGGTGGTGAGGAGGAAGAAGTCGAGCCCCGGGGCCGGCTGCTCCGACAGGTCATAGCGCTGACCGACCGACTCGCCGGGATTCCAGTGGTGCACCGTCCGGTCGCACAGCAGGAAGGCCGTCTCGAACGGCGGCGAGTAGTCCCAGCGCAGGCAACCCGGCAGGGCGACGGCGAGGTTGCCGCGGTCCGTTTCGCCGTCCTCCGGATCGAATCCGTAGGGTACGTGCGTCTGCACGAAGCCCGCCGTGAGCGGCGCCTGTGCCTCGAGCGAGCGCCGGAAGTCGTCGAGAACGCGCCACGGATCGTCGGCGAACGCCGGGAGGGCGGCAAGCAGACAGACCGCCACCAGCAAGGGAACCGCCGTACGCAAGAGCCCCATCATCCTAAGCGCCGGAGGCACTGCGTTCCAGCGCGGGACCACCGTACGAGAGCCCCATCAGTGCTTGAAGTGGCGTCGCCCGGTCAGGAGCATGACGACGCCGTGCTCGTCGGCAGCCCCGATCACCTCGTCGTCGCGGACGGAGCCGCCGGGCTGGACGATCGCGGTCACTCCGGCCTCGGCCAGGGTGTCGACACCGTCGCGGAAGGGAAAGAAGGCGTCCGAGGCGGCCACCGTGCCGGCAACGGCGAGTTGCGCCTTGTCGAGCGCGATCCGGCAGGAATCGACCCGACTCATCTGGCCGGCGCCGATGCCGACCGTCTGGTGTTCGTTGGCGACCACGATCGCGTTCGACTTCGTCGCCCGGCACACCCGCCAGGCGAAGTCGAGCGCCCGCACTTGCGCTTCGTCGGGCCGCGCCCGGGTGGGACAGGTCCATCCCCCCGGGTCTTCCGGAGCGGTGTCGAGGTGCTGAGCGATGTAGCCGCCGTCGACGGCTCGCAGTTCGTAGGCGTCGTCCACAGCGGCGAAGGGCGGGCATTCGAGCAGGCGGAGGTTCTTCTTCCGGCCCAGCCGCTCGACTGCGGCGGGCTCGAAGGAGGGCGCCACGATGACCTCGACGAAGAGCTTCGCCAGCGCCTCCGCCAGGACCCCCGTGAAGGGCCGGTTGACGGCGATGATCGAGCCGAACGCGGAAACCGGATCGCAGGCCAGGGCCCGCTCGTAGGCCTCCACGAGCGACGCGCCCCTGCCGACGCCGCACGGATTGTTGTGCTTGACGATGACCACCGCCGGATCGTCGTCCGGAGCGCCGAACAGGGCCGACAGTTTCCGCGCGGCGTCCGCATCGAGCATGTTGTTCCAGGAAAGTTCCCGGCCCTGGAGTTGCCGGAAACCGCCCAGAACGCCGTCGCCGCCCACCTCCCGGTAAACCGCCGCTCCCTGGTGCGGGTTCTCCCCGTAGCGCGGCGCCAGGACCTGCTCGAGTTCCAGCCGGACGGACTCCGGCAACGAACGGGATTCGTCATCGGCCGCCTCCGCCGCGCCGCCTTCCAGCCAGTCGGCGATCGCCGTGTCGTAGCTCTGGGTGTGCCGGAACGCCTTGAGTGCCAGTTCGCGCCGGAGCGCTTCGGACAGGCCGCCCCCGGCCTGGAGCGCTTCGAGAATCCTCGGGTAGTCCGCCGGGTCCACGACGACCGCCACGTTGGCGAAGTTCTTCGCCGCGGCCCGGACCATGCTGGGGCCGCCGATATCGATCATCTCCACCGTGCCGTCCACGGTCGCATCCGGGGCCGCGGCCGCGGCGGCGAAGGCATACAGGTTCACGGCCACCAGATCGATCGGCGGGATCTCGTGCCGCTCCAGCTCCGCCCGATGTTCCGGCCGCCGCCGGTCGGCGAGGATGCCGCCGAAGATCCGGGGGTGCAAG
Organism: Candidatus Multivorans sp.; assembly: GCA_965222875.1. Classification (GTDB taxonomy): domain Bacteria; phylum Acidobacteriota; class Thermoanaerobaculia; order Multivoradales; family Multivoraceae; genus Multivorans. The sequence goes on from CBDCVC010000002.1 coordinate 1,288,237, forward strand.
CTCTTGACGCGCCCATGGAGGATCTCGGGGTGTCCGGTCACATCGGACACCGCGGTGACGGCTACACCGTGTTCCGAGAGCCGCCGCGCCGTGCCGCCCGTCGAGACGATCTCGACCCCCAGCTTCGCCAGTCCCGAACCAAGTTCCTCAAGGCCCGCCTTGTCGAAGACCGAAACCAGTGCGCGGCGAACGGGGAGCATCGGAGTCGGCGCAGAGTAACACGCACCGGCCGGGTCGCTGGGAGTGGCCGTGCCAAAGCCGTAGTCACCCATTACGTCTGGATTCGTCCAGTGCGCCTGCACCTCGAAGCGGCCATCCCGCAGGCACAGGTAGCACCCGTCGCTACGACAGGAATCGCGGAAGGCGCCTGTGGTCGCGCTGGTCTCCTCGGAAACCGACCGGAAGCTGCGGCCCGCCGCCGCGAGACGGAAGGTGTAAGGGGTGTTGGTCTCAAGACCGGTGGCCTGAACCGAACCGGCCGCGGCCTGGGCCTGATCCGCACGGACGAGAAGTACGGCTCCACACCGACCGGACAGAAGGTCTCCGGTGCTTCACTCGGCGCACCCGCGGTATCGACCTGCACGGTCATGAGCCCCAGGACCGCGTCGAAGCGCGCGGCCTCGGCGACCGGAGGTTCGGCCTGTTCAGAGCCCAGGCTCAGCAGGCGCTGTCCCTGCGCCGCCCCAACTCCCATCAGCAGCAGGCTGATCGACCCGGCCGCAAGGGCGACCAGGAAGCCTGATCGCGAGCCCGCACCGAAGCCTCTTCGGTCCGCGCGAAGGTGAGCAGGTCTACGCTGGACGGCTCTCCCGGGTTGTCTCATGGCCCACTAATCTAGTCGCTTTGCGCCCGGCGCTCCATTGACTGGCTGGCCGCATGCCTGTTAGAACACGCTGCTCTACCGCCCTGCCCGGCGCGCGCGACTTGCCCAGGTAGCTCAGTTGGTAGAGCACCTGACTGAAAATCAGGGTGTCGGTGGTTCGAATCCGCCCCTGGGCACCATCCGCGCAGCCCCCAAACGGGAGCAAACGAGCCGGCTTTCTGGCGGCCGCCACCCGATTCCGCAGGAAATCCGCAGCCGCCACCGACCCGATCGAATCTCACGTTACACAGGTCAAGTTGCTGAGGCTCAGACAGTTAAGACTCGCCCGCCAGCATCGGCCCGAGACCGTCCGCTGCCCTTCCCTTGACACAACCTGTAGCCGCCCTATACGTTGTTTCGCGGATAGGGACTGTGACCAAGGATCGCAACCCAATCCACCGGTCCAAGAGGAGCAACCCTCGGATCGGAGCTTGAGAAGGGCGAAAGTCACGTTCGCGTGGTGGGCGCACTTCCAGAGCGACGGTCGGAAGGTCACGACTCTAGAGCCGGGCTCGGTGGCAGGAGCCACTTGGAGTTGGGGAGACCGAAGCGCAAGCTGAGGCGACCCTGACGACATGAAGCTCCAGCCGGCGAGTGGCTCCCGTAGCCGAAGGCTTCCCCGGGAGCGGCACCAAGAGGCGCAAGCCTCATGGCGCTTAGTCCGGGGAGGCGGCTTCAGGGAAGCGAACGGTCGGAAGTTGCCCGGCAGCAACGGAAGGCCGATCGGCAACTGAAGTGCTTCATCGGCAGACGCTTCGGGGGCTTCGTCGTGAGACCCGACCAGTCGAGCGACGAAGTACCCCCAGGGGCGCCAGGTCGACGAAGACAAGGCAGGGAGTCCCCGCGACGGCGGGCCGCAAAGTGATCGGTTCGGAGGCGCAAGCCGAGGAGCCGGCCATGGCGGAACGACGGAGCGGACCTTTCGGCCACCCGAGCCGGAGGGTTGAACGCGAAGGCGCAAGCCGGAGCGGGAACCCGAAGGCAACAGGCGAACGAAGGGGAGTCCCGGCACCACCCGGACGGGGCTGGAGGGGCCGAAAGGTTCCACCGCCGGCGTCGCAAGGCAAAGGCGTCCGGGCCTGAACGGAGGGATCGGTGGCGCGCAACGCGCTCCACGACCAGATGCCCGCCAAGCTGAAGGGTCGAGGAAACGCGAGCGAGGGATTGAGAGACTCAGGTCGGTTCGGGTGAGAACCCCGGAGCGGTCCCTATCCTCTTTTCTTGGCTCGCAAAAAGGTAGCACACTGACGCCGTAAGTGCAGCCGCGCCAGGGATTTACGTCCCGTGACACACGCCCTGAGGCCCGCGGCCGGAATGTCGGCGCCCGCCCAGGCGTTGCACCGCGAGAAGCCAGGGCCGGCCAGGACTCGGACACGCGACGCATCCGATGTTCCCTCAGAGCCAACAGGCCACCGAAGTCGGTACCTGACGCTCCGTCGCTCCCCTGGCGCCAGAAGCTCCGCACATTGATCCACGCTGGATCCTCGCTTGCTCTAGCAAGCGAGGGCGCAAGTCACGGGGGTCACGAACTAGTCACACAACTGTCACGCATCGCTCGGAATGCTCCGTGCGTAGTCTCCTTTTGTGTCCTCCAAGACCAGGGACCCCAATTCGGAACACCCCTTTCGGGGCTCGGAAACCCCAAACAACAGCTCCCTCGCAGCACTCCAAGGGCAACCTCATGCAGCGCGATAACGGCACGTCGCACGGGGAACGCCTTGGCACGAAACACGGCGGCGCCTTCGCTTCACGCCCTCGCCGGCTCGACTTCGGCGAGTTCCGCTTCGATCCCGAGACCCTGGAGCTCTCCGGCCGCGGGCGCACGGTGCGGCTTCAGCCCCAGCCCGCCCGACTCCTCGAACTACTGATCGCGCACCGTGGCGCAGTGGTCTCGCGCGAGGCCGTCCGCCGCCATCTCTGGCCCGACGAAGTCCACGTCGAGTACGACCAGAGCATGAACTCGTGCGTCAAGCGGATCCGGGTCGCACTCGGCGACAGCGCCGAGACACCCGCGTACATCGAGACGCTGCCGCGCCTCGGGTACCGCTTCCTGAAGCCCGTGAGCGAGGTCAACGACGGCGACGAACCGATCCTCACCAGGGGCGGCGCGGCCCGGCGCCGCCGGTCTAGACCCGGCGCCGTGCTCGCCGCTCTCGGGGCGGCCCTTGGCATCGTCGCCACAGTCCTGGTCTGGCGCGCGCTGGATTCCGGACCACCCGCCGCGAGCGAGCCGTCACGGCAGGTGCTGGCGGTCCTGCCCTTCTCGGCCGTGGAGACATGGTCCGGCGCCGAGCCGTTCCGCCAGGGCCTGGCCCAGGAGCTCATCACGTCGCTCGGCCGGCAGGCGTTCGATCGGCTGGCGGTCGTCGCGCACGACGCACGACCCTTCCCAGGCGCCGGCGGCGGAGTGAACGGGCGCCGAGCCGACTACCTGCTCGACGGCTGGGTTCAGCGGCAGCAGGATCGCCTCCGGGTCTGGGCCCGCCTGCTCCTGGCCGAGGACGGAACCGTACTCTGGAGCGAGTCCTACGACGGCGCCGAGAGCGACATTCTCGTCTTCGAGGCGGAGGTGGGCTCACAGATCGCCAACGCGGTCCTCGCACGGTTGGCGCAACTGGAACCGTACTCCTGACCGTCCCGCAGGCGACCAGCTCCTGGCGGATGCCCTCGCCGGAGAGCTTCCCCTTGACCGCGGCTACGAGGAGCGCCACGAACCCGGACGGCCGGGGAGCCCCCGAGCCGCTTCGAGTTCATTCAGAAAGCGGCTGCGCGGGATCTCCTCGGCGCCGAACCGGAGCAGGTGCTCCGTGACCTGCTGGCAGTCCACGAACGCGTAGCCCCACCGTTCGAGGCAGCGAACCAGGTGAACCAGCGCGATCTTGGACGAGTTGGAGCGGCGGGCGAACATCGATTCACCGAAGAACGCGCCGCCGATCGAGACCCCGTAGAGGCCGCCCACCAACTCGCCGCCCTGCAGGCATTCGACCGAGTGAGCGTGGCCGAGCCGGTGCAGGCGCTCGAACGCGTCGATCAGCGGATCCGTGATCCAGGTCCCCTCCTGTCCGGGACGGGGGTTCCCGGCGCAGGACACAATGACCTCTCTGAAGCGGGTGTCGATCATTAACTCGAAAGGGTCGCGCCGGAGTTCGCGCCGGAGACTGCGCGACGTTCTGAACCGCTCCGGATAGAGCACCAGACGCGGATCGGGCGAGAACCACAGCATGGGCCCGTCGGGACCCAGAAGCGGCCAGGGGAAGATGCCGGATCGGTAGGCGGCGAGCAGCCGCTCCGGCTCGAGGCCTCCACCCACCGCGAGCAGGCCGCTCGGATCCGCCAACCGCGGCGGAGGGAAGGCGATGTCGCGATCGTCGAGCCGGAAAGGTCCCCTCCGGTCCATCAACGGCAGGTTACCTTCCAGCGCCGGCCAATGCCCGGATCGTCTGCCGGACTACACGTTGAACCGGAAGTGGACGACCTCGCCGTCCTGCACGCGGTACCCCTTGCCCTCCAGGCGCAGGGTCGCGCGTTCGCGGCAGACGGCCAGCGATCCGGCGTCGATCAGTTCCTGCCACCCGGTCACCTCGGCGCGAATGAAGCCACGCTCGATGTCGGAATGAACGGCGCCCGCCGCAGTCAGCGCCGTGCTGCCCCGGCGGATGGTCCACGCGCGGACCTCGTCGTCGCCGACGGTGAAGAAGGAGATCAGCCCCAGTAGCTCGTAGCCCGCCTGCACCACCCGGACCGCACTCGGCTGATCGAGTCCGGCTTCGGCCAGGAAGTCGCCCTGGTCGGCCGGGTCGAGGCGGGAGATCTCCTCTTCCAGGCTAGCGCTCACGGCAAGGAGTTCCCTCCGAGCGCTCGATGACGAGCGCCCGGACTGGTTCGCGGGTGGCGCGGGTTCGCCCGCAACGTCCTCGTCGACGTTCAGCACCACCAGCATCGGCTTTCGGGACAGTAGGCCGTAGCCGCGTAGCCGCTTCTCCTCGTCCGCGTCGAGGTCCAGGCGTCGCAGCGATGTTTCCGCCTCGAGCGCCGGCAGAATGCGGTCCGACAGCATCGCGCGCTCGCGCTTCTCCAGGTCGGTCAGGCCTCTCTTCTGCGCCTGACCGAGACGCTCCAGCCGCCGCTCCACCACTTCGTAGTCCGCGAGAATCAGCTCCAGATCGATCGCGGCGATGTCGCGCTGCGGGGCGATGCGACCCGACGGGTGCAGGAGTTCCGGGTCCTCGAAGGCGCGCACGACGTGGACCAGGGCGTCCATCATCCGCAGTTCAGCCAGGTCCAGGGTCTCTCCCCGGCCCCGGTCGATGCCGGGAACATCGACGAATCGGACCTGCGCCGGCACGTAGCGCCGCGGATGGTAGAGATCCCGGAGCTTCTCCAGGCGCCGGTCCCGTACCCCTGCTACTCCCACGTTCGTGGTGTTCGAGGCCCGGAACTTTCCGGTCGCCCGCCGGGAGGCAGTGAGCGCATTGAACAGCGCCGTCTTGCCCACCTTGGGCAGGCCCAGGATGCCGAGTTGCATGTTCGCTCCCCTAAGCTCAGACGCCGGCGCCGAAGTTGGCAGCGAGGATGGCCAGATCCTCGCCGTCCACCTGGCCGCTGCCGTCGAGATCGGCATCGGCGTCGAAGCGGCGCGACCTCGAACCGGCCCCGAAGGCGAGACCCAGGAACACCAGATCCCGGCCGTCCACGCGACCGTCCCGATCGATGTCGCCCCGCGGCAGGACGGCCCCCTCGACCAGGAAGCGGCCCACCATGCGGTCGTAGACGTTGCCCTCGGCATCGCCGGCGCGCAAGGACAGCGTCACCGCGCCGTCGAGCGGCGCCGCCGGCGAGAAGCGCCACCGCAGCCAACGTCCGTCGTCGCTGACGCCAGGCGCCGGCGCCGGCGAGCCATCGACCGTGAGCACCACCGAACCGGCGTCGATGGCGCTGCCGAAGTCCCGCACCTCGACCTCCAGGGCACTCGCGGGCGGAATCTCCTGGGCGCCGTGTGCGGGGATCACCCGCGTCGGGACAGGCGGCGCCGCGTCCGTGGCCTGGAGCACGTCGACGAAGACCGAGGCGAGAAGGTCGTAGCCGGCGCCGTTCGGGTGCCCGACGGGATCCTCGGCGCCGGCGTAGTAGAACGCGTGGAACAGGCGCTTCCGGGTACTGAAGATCTCGAACGGATCGACCAGGCCGCGACCTCGAATCGCCGCCAGCCGCCGGATCGACTGCACCAGATCCTGGTTCTGCCAGTTGTTCGGATCGAAACGGGCATTCGGCAAGCGGGGAATCAGGGTGGCATGGTACGGCGCCCGGCCGGCGGCGGCCGCCCGTGTGGCCATCCGGTCCAGGTTGAACAGGGTGGTCTCCAGCGAAATGCTGCGGCTGATGTCGTTCGTGCCCTCCATCAGCAACAGGCAATCCCCCGGCTCCGCCAGCACGTCGTCGATGCGGGCCAGACCTTCCGGCGTCCGCTCGGCGCCGACGCCCCGGTTGTCGACCACCAGGCCGGGCGCCAGAGCTTCGAGACGGGGCGGATAGCCGGCCTCGACGCGCCCCGGATCGTCACCGACACCGGCCGTGATGCTGTCGCCGAAGGCCTTGCAGTGACTTGGCGTCTGGGCAGCCGCGACCGCGCCCAGAGCGAGCAGCGCGGCGCCGAGTGCGGCGGCCCGCGGGACAGTTCCGAGGCGCCCGGAGAAGCGTGTGACAGTCAAGTGCGGAATGTTACAGGCGAGAATTCGAGACCTGCCAACGGGTTCCCTCCAGCCAAGTTATGTGTTATTCTGCATGTTTCTACGTGTCAGTGAGATCTCCACCGGCGAGGGAGAAATCCGATGATGAAGCCAATCGGTAGTCCAGGAGTGGCGGCAATGGCCCTGGCGACTCTCCTGGTCGGTTTGCCGGCTGCCCTGTTCGCACAGGACACGTTCTACGTGCTGATCGCGCACGACGACGACGCCAAGGAAGTCCTGCTCAGCGTCCACAATCCGACGGACGAGAGTCAGCGCTTCGACATCCTGCCCATCGCCTCCGGGACCAACGGCGCCCAGCGGCCCGAGCCGCCGATCATCATGTCGGTTCCCGCCGGTCGCACGATGCAGTACAGCAACCTGGCCGGCGACGACCCCTCGATGGTCGAACTCGTCGCCCACGGCGAACTCACCTTCCAGGCCTACACCATGCCCACGGACTCGAGAGGCAAGCGGGTCGGTCTGCGAGAGCAGGTTCCGATCGTCGACTCGGGGAACATGGTCCCCGGCGGAACCTGGGCCTTCGTGGGCGGGATGCGGCGGGACAGCCGTGACCGCTCGGACTACGCGATCCTCAACCTGTCCCACACCAGCAACACCTGCGAACACCGGGTGCGCAGCCACGACGGCGCCTGGGCCCTTGAATCCCGGGTCCTCAGCCACCTGCCGCTGTCCCTGACCTATGTCACCGATGTCCTGAAGGTGGTCGGCATCGAGCTCGGCGATCACTACACGATCTCAACGAGCTGTGCCGACAACTTCTATGTCGCCGGACTAGTGGCGGATGACGACGCCGACCGGCTGACCGTCCTGCAACCAGCCCAGAGCGGTGCCTCGGCGCTGCGACCGCCGGACTACGGCGATCCGCCGACACCGGAACCGGAACCGCCGGACGATCCTCCCGCGCCCGATTCCTGCACCTCGGGCTGGCTGTGCATCGACCTGGAAGGCGCCTTCCACCGCGCCACGAACGCCCGCCCCAGCTTCGAGACGAGGCTGAACACGCCGCCGGGCGCCTACCGGCGGGCGGTCTTCCGCTTCAAGGTCCATCACGGCGGCTGGAACCGGGTTTCGTCGCGCAACCAGAACCTGTTCTGGCTGGCGCGCGAGAAGCACGTCGACCTGTTCGGGTTCGGCATCGCCAGGGGACCCGGCGGACCGGCCCAGGTGTTCTACCGCACGGACTGGGGAATCAACCACGTCAACAAGCAGCGCGTGGTGACGCCTCACCTGATGCGGCCGAACGAGACCTATGACGTCATGTTCGACTTCGACGCGGCCGGCGGCCGGATCGTCCTGACCCTCACCGATTCGAGCGGCGCCGAGGTGATGCGTTCCGTGGGCCAGCCGAACATCTCCGCGATCCCCTTCGCGCCGGGGCAGCGAATCGCGGTCGGCTTCGGCTTCCGCGGCGAGTACGAGAGCGAACCCGCCCAGCCAGGCTGGGTCTGGTCGGACCTCCATATCGAATTGCAGCCGAAGTAGGGCCCGCCCCCGAATAAGGTAGCCAGCATGAGGCGACGTCTGGCCGGAATACGCATCGCCGCGGGGGTCGTTGCCGCCTCGGCGCTGGCTGTAACCTGCTCCGAAGCGCCCCCGGTGCACCGGGGACCCATCTTGCTGATCACGATCGACGCGTTGCGCGCCGATCTCGTCGGCCGCGGCCTGATGCCGCACCTCGACCAACTTGCCGCCGACGCGGACTGGGCCGGCGCCGCGGTCTCGACCTCAAGCTGGACCGTGCCCTCCATGGCGTCCCTCTTTACCGGGAGGCAGCCTTGGCGGCACGGCAGTTGGCACAGCGCGCGGGCACGACTTCGGGACGATCTGCCGACCCTGCCCGAGATCCTGCGCGATCTCGGCTTCGAGAACGCGGCCTTCCGTTCGAACAGTTGGCTCACCGAGACCTTCGGCTACGTCCGCGGCTTCGAACGTTTCGGTCCCGTGACCCGGATGGAGCGCGTGACCGAGATTCTCCGCGCCCTGGACGGCGGACCTCAGTTCGTCTGGATGCACCTGCTGCCTCCGCATGTGCCCTATCGCCGCCACGCGCAGTATCTCGATCGCCTGGAAGCTCCGCGCGACGACCTGCCGGAACGGATCGGCCCCCTCCAGATGAGACGGTTCGCCGATCCGGCGATTCCCCTCGACCCGGACCAACGCCAACGCGCCTGGCAGCTCTACCAACTGAGCGCGGCATACGCCGACGACCAGGTCGGCGCCATGCTGGACGCGCTGCGCGAGAGCGGCCAGTTCGAGAGCGCCCTGATCGCGGTGACCTCGGATCACGGCGAAGAGTTCGGCGAGAACGGCCAGGTCCTGCACGGAAACAACCTGCACCGCGTACTGATCGAAGTGCCGCTGATCTTCAAGCTGCCCGCCGGCTGGGCTCAACCGCTCGACCCGGGGCCAACGGTCGCCAACTACCGCCTGTTCTCCACCCTGATCGAGGCCGCGGGCGGTACGCCGCCGCCGGGCAGTCCGCCCAGCCTCTTCGAGGTGAGCACCGACGGTGCGTTGTCGGAGCTCTATCTGGGCAACGGCATGAACCAGATGTCCCTCGTCGAAGACGGGCGCCAGCTCGTGTGGAAGAGCCGGTTCGCGCCAACAGAGGACCGGTACTACGAGACGATGTTCGTCCTCGCGGGTGGCGAACCGCCTGTCCCCCTCGCCGAGAAGCCCGAGGAACTTGTGGCGCGGCTCGAGCGGCAGTTCGAGACCGTGCCGCCGCTGATGGGCGCACCGGGAACCCGGCCTCAGCTCGAGGCTTTCGACTGGGCCGAAGGCGGAGCGGTCGAGCCCGCTGCGGCCGCAGACGATTTCGCGCGCCGCCTGCAAGATCGCTGGCGAGCGACGAACGGCCCGGATCGGGCGGCCTTCATCGCCGATCGCGACGAGCCCGATATCAGCCCGGAGGAAATGGAGCGGTTGAAGGCGCTGGGGTACGTGGTCACATCGCGGAAGCGACCAGCGCCGCCCCCGGAGCCCTAGGAGTCGAGTCGCGGCGTCCGCGCCGCGCTGACGCACAGGAAACTTGTTCCATGCAAGTGCGTGGCGGCGCCGCGCAGCCGAGCACACTCGACCCTCAGAGCCGCGGCTTGCTGGCCGGCCGGAGCCGGAGATCGATGACCTCGGCCGGCGGCGGCAACGCCGCGGCTTCGATGATGGCCGACGCCACATCGACCGGGTCGAGGAAGCGCTCCCCGTCGTAGTGCTGCCCCAGGCTGCGACAGACGTCCTGCTGCAGCCGGCTCCGGGTGCGGCCGGGGTAGACGCTCAGCACGCGAACGCCGTCCGCGTTGACCTCGGCGCGCAGACCGTCGGCAAGCGCTCTGAGAGCGTGTTTGCTGGCGGCGTAGGCGACACTTCCGGCTCCAGCCGCGAGTCCCGCCGTCGAGTTCACGAACACCACCAGCCCGCCGCGACGGCGAAGACCGGGAAGCAACCGGCGCGTCAGGACGTACGGGGCGCGGACGTTGACCGCGAATTGGAGATCGAGGTCCTCGACCGGCGCCGCTTCGACAGACCCCGCGCGAAAGGCGCCGGCGGCATGCACCAACAGATCCACGCCCCCATCGGCCAACGACTCGGACACCGCACCGACTGCGTCGATCGTCGCCTGCTCCGTCAGGTCGCCGGCGACGGTGTGGATCACGCCGCCCGCACCGCCCTGTTCCCCGGCGACCTCCTCCAGACGCGTCCGATCCCGCCCGAGCAGCAGCAGCGAAGCCCCTTCCCGCGCCAGCAGCCGGGCGACAGCCCCGCCGATCGCGCCGGTGGCGCCGCCAACGACCGCAACCCGATCGGCGAACCTCGACACGCGCGGAGCTTACCGGCGCAGTGCTCTTCTGGTCCGCATGCGCCCGGTAAGCTGAACAGGATGCGGCGGCCGTTCTCCCTGACGCTCCTGTTCCTGGCCTGGTCCGCAGCGTCCTCGCCCGGTGTCGCCGCTGAGGGCTTGACCGCCTACCGGGGTGGGGACTGGGCCCACCTGCAAGCGGGGGCGGGACCACCGACTCTGTGGCTGGGGCCCGAACGAGCCGTCCAACTGCCGGCGACGAAAGGACCCGACGCGCCCGTCCGCTTCGACGACCTGGCTCTACTCGACCGCGACCCCGACGGTAGTCAGGAATGGGCGCTGGCGGGTGTCGTCGGCAGCAGGAGCGGACCCCGGCTCCGCCTCTACGGCGGTCGTGGACCGCAGGCGAGCGTGCTCGAGCCTCCCGAACGCCCGCGCGGCTCGATGCTGATCGCCTCGGTGCGCTGGCTGGCTGCCGGTGGACCCGAACCCCTGCGCGGCCTCGCCTGGCTCGAAGGGGCTCGTCCCCGAGCCCAGGAGGTATGGCTCTCGACATACAGCGACAACCAGTTCGAACCGGCGGTCCGCCTGGTGGGCGCGGGCCCCGGATCGCAGACCGCGCTCGACGCCGCGGTGCTCGCCGACGGTTCCTGGCTGCTCGTCTGGTCCGCTTTCGACGGCAACGACGACGAACTGGTCTGGCGGCTGCGTCAGGTGGACGGGAGCTGGACCGGCGGGAGGATCTCGCCGGACAACCAGGTGCCCGACATCACGCCGCGGCTGCTGGTCACAGCCGAGGGCGCCGCGGTCGCGTGGAGCCGCTACGACGGTCGCGTCTACCGCGTGCGCACCGCGCGCTTCGAACAGGAAGAGTGGCACGGCGAGAGCTGGACGGCGCCGCCCGATTCGCTCTATCCCGAGTGGGTCGGTGAGGGCGACATGCTCCTCTATCTTCGGGGCGCGACGCGAGCGTGGACGGTAGTCGGGCCGACGCCGTCAGTGCAGTTCGAGGCCGCGACCGAGACCGCCCCCGTCATTGACCGGGATCCCGCATCGGGCCTCCTGCGCGCGCACTGGCCCGAAGCCGGCGGCTGGCGTTCGGTGTCGGGAACGCCGCCCGGAGTTCGGCCGTGACGACCGCGATCCGGGCGTTGGCCGGTCGTCTGCGCTCCCTGCTCCAGAGCCGGGGAGGTTTGTTCGCCAGCCAGCCGGTGGTCGTGACCCTGGCCGCCGCCAGTTGCTTCCTGCTGGCCGTCCCGCTGACGATCGGGAAGCCCGGGCAACCGCCGACCCTCAAGGCGGACGAGCCGGCCTACTACCTGATGGCGCTCAGCCTCGCGCGCGACTTCGATCTGCGCTATCTGCCGGCGGATGGAGACCGGCTGCTGAAGGAGTTCCCGTTCGCCTCCACCCACAACCTCATCCTGATGACCTCCGATGGCTGGCGCACCGTCCACTACGGCAAACCGCTCGCCTACCCGTTGTTTGCGGCGCCATTCGCCGCGCTGTGGGGCGCGAACGGCATGGTGTTCTTCAACATGGCGCTCCTGGTCTCGATGGTGTGGCTCGCCGCGGTGTTCCTGGCCCGGCGCGCCTCTCCCGCCACCGCTGCCGCCTTCGCCTGCGGCCTGTTCCTGCTCTCGGCCTGCTCCCGCTACGTGTTCTGGCTGCAGCCCGAAGTCTTCAACATGTTCGGGGTGTTCGGCGCGCTCTACTGGGGTTTCGAGAATCGGCGCCGCGCGATCTGGCTGACCGCGCTCTCCGGCGTTCTGCTGGCGCTGCCCACCTACAACAAGCCGATGTTCGCCGCCATCGCCCTTCCGCTCGTGGGCGCCTTCCTGTTGCGCCGGCAGTGGCGGACGGCGGCGGTCTGGACGCTCGGCTTCGCCGCCGGCCTGGCGCTGCTGGCGACGATGTCGCTGCGCATGACCGATCTGGTCCTGCCCTATCTCGGGTCCGATGTGCGGGCCGCGGTGCGGGTATGCGAGCCGGGCGACTGGCCGGTGGAGATCGTGGAGGCTCGGCGAATCGCCGTGGGCCACAGTCCCACCGCCAGTGAGGCCGCGGCGGCCGTCACCATTCCCGAGTCTCCCACCGGCAACAACTTCTCCTGGCTCTTCCGCATCCCCCGCCAGTCCTTCGGAGAAGTGGTCGAGAACATCGGCTACTTCCTGGTCGGCCGGCACGCCGGACTCCTGCCGTACCACCCCTTCGCCGGCATCGCGCTCGCACTGTTCCTCTTCGCCGGCCGCCGCGACCGGGACCGCTGGTTGCTGCTGCTTGCTCTGGCGGTGGTCGCCGGCTACTTCCTGCTCTTCATCGACTGGAACTGGCAGGGCGGCGGCGGCTTCATCGGCAACCGCTACTTCGTCAGCGTGATCCCCGCCTTCCTGTTCCTGGTTCCGGGCCGGATCCCGCCCTGGACCCTGCCGGCCGGCTACCTCAGCGCCGGGCTGTTCGCCGGCGCCATGGTGCTGGCGCCCTTCGGCGTCACCGTGCCCGCACCGACGCTGCAGGCGCACACCCGCAACGCACCGCTTCGCTACCTGCCGCTCGAGCTCTCCCTGAGCAACGTGCCCGGCTACGAACGCCGCGGCGCCGCCGGCATGTCGGTCATGGGCCGGGCCGACCGGCTGCTCGCGCGTGGCGGCGCCTGGTGGGTCGCCGCGCGCGGGCCGACCGAGATCCTGATCGAATCCCGGCGCCGGTTCGACAGCCTGGTGCTGAGTGTCTCCTCGCCGGTGGCTTCGAACGAGGTGCGCCTGCGACTCGACGGCAGCCCGGCGGTCGCGGTGAACTTTGCCGCAGCGGATGAGGCGCAACGCGTGACGCTCCGCTCCCGGAAACCCCACAAGGCGAGGCGGCGAGACGGCCACCGGACGTATGTCCACCGCCTCAGGGTCGAGACCACGCGCGGCGCATTGACGAAGTGGACGCTGGTCCGGCCTCCCGCGCCCTGCACGGCCTACGCCTGGAACCGGGAGACCGAGGAGACCTTCTATCTCGGCGCCGAGTTCCGGATTCTGGGCAGCGACGAGCACCTGAACGCCGACGTCTTCGCGGCCCGGATCGGCACCGTGGGCCTGGTGCCGGCCACCCTGGCCCCGGGCGCCGTAGTACAACTCCCGGTAGGAGTACAGAACGAGTCCGAAGTGACGTGGCGGCGCCTGGGCCGCGTTGGGGTCAACCTCGGCTCACGCTGGCGGCAGGGGATCGCGGCGGCGGACGCCGAGGACGTGGAAGCCGGACCCCGGATCGGCCCGGAGGGCCCGCGCAGCCTGCTGCCGGACATGAACCCGGGTGACTTCCAAACCATCACCCTGCCCGTACGCGCCCCGGACCAGCCCGGCGACTACACGCTCGAGATCGACCTCGTCTACGAGCACGTGGCCTGGTTCGAGCAGCGGGGTGTCGTGCCGCTGCGACTGCCAATCACTGTCGTCGAGCCCTGAACACCGGGTGCGCCGGCCGTTGCGCGGGCCTTCTGGCCCGCGTCCGAGCGATGCCGCGAAGCGGCGAGCACGAGCTGTTTCAGGTGTTCGTTGGCGGCACCGCGGCCCCTTGGTCCACCGCCTCCAGTAACCCCGCCTCACGCAGCACCTCCGCCACCTCGCCGACGACCGCGAACGGCATGCCCGACCGTTCCGCGATGTCGAGCAGCGAATGCTCTCCGTCGCTCTGGTTCAGCACCCACAACATGGCGATTTCGCGCTCCTTGCGGCCGGCGCCGCCCAGGCCGCCGTAAATGCCGCGCCGGCCGAGTTGCGGTTCGCCGAATGGCTCCAGGTTCCGGTAGCGGCGGTCCTGGACAGCATTCCCAACGGCGGAATGACGACACCGGACCGGGCCGGATCCGACCTCACTGCCGCTCCGGGCGCCGTCCTCCAGCAGCGCGGCGACCGCCATGTATGCGGCAAGCGAGCCGGCGAGGGCGTCGGCGCCGATGAAGGAGAGATCGTCCGCGGAGGTGTGGTACTCGGGGTAGCGGCCCCAGGGCGTGCGGGTGAGCACACCGACCGGCAGGTCGAAGCCGGGCGAGCAGTACTGGCGCTCGTCGTAGCCGAAGGGGAAGAAGTCCTCGGTAACGAGTTCCTCGCCGAGGCCGGCGACGGCCGCCGTCACGGCGCGGTCGATCTCGGCGTTGCCGTGGCGGCTCCTCTTGTAGTGGAACCCGCCCGCGTCGCCGAGGTTGGCCGCGATCAGACCGTGGCGGAACCTGTCCAGGCGGTCCCGGTTCTGCGCCAGCCAGGCGATCGCGCCGATACCGCCCGGAGCGAACAGGAAGCGGTAGCTGTAGCGCCGCTCCGGGACGGCGGCCAGCGCCTCGGCGAGATGGACGGCGACCGCGATGCCCGAGAGGTTGTCGTTCGCCAGTTGCGGGTGGCAGACGTGGCTGGAGATCAGCACTTCCTCGTCGCTCGAACCCGGCAGCAAGCACTCGCCCCAGGTCATCGAGCCGTCTTCGAGCGAGGCGTCGATGAACACTTCGTACTCCCCGTCCGAGAGCGACTCGAGCACACGGTGAGGCAGGCAGAAGCCCCATCGTTCCTCGTAGTACGACGTGCGGTACGGGATCAGGTCCGGCTGCTCCGGCAGGCTGTAAAGGTGGAGGCGCAGTTCCTCGAGCGTCATCCGGTGGTGGACCGGGACGCTGTAGCCGACCAGGTGCAGGTTGTGGTCGGCGAAGTCGACGACCGGCCGGCCCGCGGGATCCCGGATCCAGGCCGAGCGCGGGTTCCACTCCCGCGGCACTGTCCAGTCGAGCACTTTCGTGCCGGTGCGGATCTCATGGACTTCAAGCGGGATCCGCCGGCCGATCCGGTCGAGGGTGGCCCGTACACCGTCGCCGGTCAGGCTGCGGCAGAGCGGATAGAACTCACCCGCCAGCGCCATCATCGACCGCCCGGCCGCTTCCCGGTCGAGGGCGCTGAACGCCTGCCGAAGGGTGGGCATGGCCCTATTCTGCGGCAGGCGGGCCGCAAGAAGGAAACCGGACCCCGGACTGCTAGGGTCGCGCTCCCCCCGCGTCGGCGGGACACGGTGGCTGAACCACGAGTTGCACAAAGGCGCCGGGCTTGGCAACTTCTGAGGCGCAGGGTCGGTCATGGGACTAGCGAGGGATTCGTGACAGTCGCGTTCAACGTAGTCGTCGTCGGCATGCAGTGGGGCGACGAGGGCAAGGGAAAGATCATCGATCTTCTGTGCCCGGCCTTCGACGCCGTGGTGCGCTTCCAGGGCGGCAACAACGCCGGCCACACGGTCAAGTTCGGCAGCGGCCAGGGCGCCGAGCACTTCGCCCTGCACCTGATCCCGTCCGGCATCCTGCATCCGGGCATGGCCTGCTACCTCGGCAACGGGATGGTGATCGACCCGGACGCCTTCCTGCGCGAGGTCGCCCAACTCGAAGAGCGCGGCATCGAAACTTCCGGCCGGCTGCGGCTCTCCGACCGCGCCCACGCACTGACGTCCATCCATGTAGCCCTGGACCACGTGCGTGAGGAGGCGCGGGGAGCGGACCGCATCGGCACCACTGCCAAGGGCATCGGACCCGCCTACGAGAGCAAGATCGGCCGCACCGGCATCCGGCTGGCGGAACTCGTGGCCGGCGGCGAGGAGATGCTGCACCGTCAGATCGTCCGCGTCGCCGACTTCGAGCGTGCGGCCGCGGAGGGCGCCGAGCTGGACCCCGACGACGACGACGACTTCACCCGTTGGGCGGAACGCCTGTCCCCCTACCTTTGCGACCTGTCGGTCGAACTCGACAGCCTGATCCGGACCGGTGGCGCCGTGCTCTTCGAGGGCGCGCAGGGCGCGCTGCTCGATGTCGACCACGGTACCTATCCCTACGTCACGAGCTCGAACTCGACGACCGGCGGCGCCGCGACCGGCAGCGGCGTGCCGCCGACGGCGATCGACGGCGCGATCGGGGTGGTCAAGGCCTATACGACCCGTGTCGGCGAGGGTCCCATGGCCACCGAGCTCCTCGATGAAGTCGGTCGTCACCTGCGGGACCGCGGCCACGAGTTCGGCACCACAACTGGGCGTCCCCGCCGCTGCGGCTGGCTCGATCTGGTCGTCCTGCGCCACGCCGCCCGGGTCAACGGCGCGCGCTGTCTGGCGTTGACGAAGATCGACGTACTGGACGAACTCGACGAACTCCAGGTCTGCGTCGCCTATCGCATCGCCGGCAAGGTGGTCCGCGACCTGCCCGCGGCCATCGACCGGTTGGCGGCAGCCGAGCCCATCTATCGCGCCTTCCCTGGCTGGAAGCAGGACACGCGCGGGGCCGTGGACCGGGGCGAACTGCCGCAAGCCGCCCTCGACTACATCGACTTCCTCGAACAGGAGCTCGACGCCAGCGCGGACCTGATCTCCTCCGGCCCGCGGCGCGAGGAGACGGTGGTTAGCGGCGGCGGGCGGCTCGAGGAATGGCTGGGGGACCGGTTCTCGACCGTGCGTGCGGCCGTCAGCGAGTAGCGCGGACGTATACTGCGCCGGGCCGTTAGCTCAGTTGGTAGAGCAGTGGACTTTTAATCCAAGGGTCGGGGGTTCGATCCCCTCACGGCCCACCAGGGCCATCCACTCGCTGCAGCGGCGCGCGCTCCGGCGCGGACCCCTTAGATGTGCCACTCGATCGTGTCGCCGTTGTAGTTCGTCGTCGCGCGGCGTGCGGGCGGTGACATCCGGCCATCCTCCATCTCCTCGTTCCAGCGCGCGAAGGCGTCCTTCAGAGCCGCCACCACCTCCGGGTTTGCGGCGGACAGGTCCTCCGACTCTCCCGGATCCCGGTCGACGTCGTAGAGGCGCTCCCGATCGCCCGCCATGAGGAGCTTCCAGGAACCGTGCCGTACCGCGGCGTTCGGCCCCGAGCGCCAGAACAGGTACTCGTGGGGAGCGCCTTCCTGCTCCCCCGCGAGATACGGCAACAGGTCGACGCCGTCGAGCTGGTAGCGCTCCACGTTCGGCACTCCCGCCAGGCTCGCCGAGGTGGCGAAGAGGTCGAGCGAGCTGATCGGGTGCTCGTAAACCGTGCCTGCGGGAATGCGGCCGGGGAAGCGCATCAGGAAGGGTACCCGGATGCCGCCCTCGTACAGGTTCCGCTTGTGGCCGATCAGGGGACTGTTGTGAATCCGCTCGGTGTCCTGCGTGGACATGGCGCCGTTGTCGGCGGTGAAGATGACCAGGGTGTTGTCGCCGAGACCGTGCTCCTCGAGCTTGGCGAGGACCATGCCGACGGCGTCGTCGAGCGCACTGACCATGCCGGCATAGACACGACGGTACTGGTCGTCGAAATCCGGAAAGCGCTGGTAGTGCTCGTCCATCACCTGCATTGGGGCGTGGGTCGCATAGAAGGCGAGGTAGAGGAAGAAGGGGTTGTCCTTGTTGCGGTCGATGAACTCGACTCCCTCGCGGGCGAGTTGGGTGGTCTGGTACTCCTTGAGCTCGTCCTCTTCGCGGCCCTTGAACATCGCCACGATGCGGTCCGGATTCCCTCGGGTGACCGGCTTCATCTCCAGCGCGTGGGCGCCGGGCCAGCTCGGGTCGACGTAGTTCATGCCGGACGGCATGCCGTAGAAGTAGTCGAAGCCGCGATCGAGCGGGTGGAGAAGCCGCCGCATCCCCAGTTGCCACTTGCCGATCGCCGCGTTCGTGTAGCCGGCGGTCTGGAGCGCGTCGCCGATCGTGCGGTGATGAAGGCCCAACGTTCCCCGGGCGGCGCCGATCGGCGGCACGGTCTGGGAGTTCAGCTCCTTGCCCCAGCGTTGCTGGTAGCGGCCGGTGATCAGGCCGTTGCGCGACGGGTTGCAGACCGGCGCGGTCATGTAGCCGGACACGAAACGCACCCCGTCCTCGCCGAGCGAGTCGATGTTCGGCGTCGGAATGCTCGCGCCGCCGTAGGCGGAGACGGCGCCGTAGCCCAGATCGTCGGCGAACAGGAGGACGATGTTCGGTGGCTCCTGCGCGGCGGCGGCCGTGGCCAGCAGGAAGATCGAGAAGACAAGGTTGAGTCTCTTCATCGGGTCGTACCCCCTTCGAACCGCGTTTGGATTTGTACCGCTCAGGATACACCCGGCGCCCGCTCGGAACGGCCTCCGACCAGCAAGTACGATCGCTCGCCATGCGAACTGCTCGACCGGCCTTGAACCGCGCCGTGCCCCTCGTGGTGGCGCTGGTGATGACAGCCTGCGGCCCCACCGATGAGGACTGGCCCGTCTACCTGGGCGATTCGGGCCGCAGCCACTACAGCCCGCTCGAAGAGATCACTCACGAGAACGTCGACCAACTCGAAGTGGCCTGGGTCTACGATTCCGGCGAGCCCCGGGGGGCCGGCGCAACGATGTACACGAGTCCCCTGGTCATCGACGGGGTGCTCTACGCACTGTCGCCCCAACTCGAGGCGTTCGCCCTGAACGCGGCGACCGGCGAGGAGATCTGGCGCTCCGATCTGGGTCTGCCCGGCAATGCCCAACGGGGACTGATGTGGTGGGAGAAGGGCGATGACAGGCGCCTCTTCTTCACCCACGGCAAGGACCTGATCGCAGTCAACGGGAATGACGGCACGCCGGTCGCGAGCTTTGGCGATGGCGGCGGGCTCGACCTGACCCCGAGCGTCGACAGGAACGGTGGCATCTACGTCACCGTGCCCGGTGTCGTGTTCGAGGACAAGCTGATCTTCGGCTTCTCGACCAACGAGGACTCGAGTGCCTTCCCCGGCTCGATTCGGGCGTTCAGCGCGGTGGACGGCAGCGTGGTCTGGCAGTTCAACACGATTCCGGCGCCGGGCGATTTCGGTTCAGAGACCTGGGCCGAAGGATCGCTCGAACGGGCCGGCGGCGCCAACGTCTGGTCCGGGATGGCGCTCGACGAGGAGCGCGGCATCCTCTTCGCGCCGACCGGGTCGGCGACCCCCGACTTCTACGGCGCGAACCGCCTGGGCGACAACCTGTTCTCCGACTCGCTGGTAGCCGTCGACGCGCGCACCGGCGAACTCCTGTGGCATTTCCAGGTCGTGCGCCACGACCTCTGGGACAAGGACAACCCCTCGCCGCCGACCCTGGTTCAGCTCGAGCGCGACGGCCGTGTGATCGACGCGGTGGCGATCACCACGAAGACGGGGCAGCTCTACGTCTTCGACCGCGAGACCGGCGAGTCGATGTATCCCATCCACGAGATCGATACGCCGATTCCGAGCACCCTGCCGGACGAGGTGACGGCGCCCACGCAGCCGCTTTCGGCTGTGGTCATCAGCCGGCAGGACTTCGAGATCACGAACCGCACCCCGGAGGCGCGCAAGTTCGTCGAGGAGCGGATCAAGGACTGGGATCTGCGCCCCTGGGCGCCGCCCAAGGTCGGCACGGTGCTCTTCATGCCGTGGTACGACGGCGGCGGCGAGTGGGGCGGCTCGGCATTCGACCCGAACACCAACCACCTGATCGTCAATGCGAACGACGTCGCCGGCATCCTGAATCTCACCGAAGTGCCCGTCGGCTTCAGCCGGTACGGCGCCTATGCGCGCCACTGCGGCCGTTGCCATGGGCTGAAGCTCGAGGGCACCGACATGGCGGCCCCCCTGCTCGGCGTGAGCGACCGCCTGTCCCGCGAAGAGATCCGCCGCATCGTCCGCGAGGGTAGCGGCCGCATGGAGGGGTTCGACCATCTCAACCGGGTCGAGCTGGGCGCCATCGAGGCATACATGCTGTCGCCGGAACCCGAGGTCGACGAACCCAGAGGCGAACTCGCCTACGCCCTCGGCGGCTACGTCTACCTGCGCGACCACGAGAACCTGCCCGGCAATGCGCCGCCCTGGGGCACGCTCAACTCGATCGATCTGGCGACCGGCGAGATCGCGTGGAAGGCGCCGTTCGGCGACTACCCCTCGCACCCCGGCCTCGGCTTCGGCGCCGTGAACTACGGCGGCCCGGTGGTCACGGCCTCCGGCCTCATCTTCATCGCCGCGACGCCCGACCAGAAGTTCCGCGCCTACGACACGCGGAACGGCGAGATCCTGTGGGAGACCAAGCTGTCGGCGGCGGGCTACTCGACCCCGGCCGTCTACAGCACAGGCGGCAAGCAGTACGTCGTGATCGCCGCGGGAGGCGGTAGGACGGGAGGGCCCTCGGGAGGCGAGTACGTCGCGTTCAGCCTGCCGGAGTAGGTCCGCCGGAGGCCTAGCCCTTTCCCGGCAGAGATCGATTGCACCGTGTCTAAACCTGCGGTTGGTTACCCACTCGCACCACGAATCGCCGGCTAGAACGTCTACGGCGCCATACCGTGCCGTCGCAGGAAGGAAAGCAGCAGTTCGACGGTGGCGTCGCCCTCGCGGATCATGTTCGGGAGGATCGAGTTGTGGGTGCGGTCGACGAGCCATTCGAACTCGACCTCGGCGCCCGCGGCCTTCATCGCCTCGAACATCGCCACGTTCTGCTCCCGGCGGCCCTCCGTGTCGCCGTCGGCGACGGTGATCAGCATCGGCGGCAGGCTGGCCGCTACATAACGGATCGGCGAAGCGTCGCGAACCAACTCTGAGTTGCCCTTCCAGGTCAGCAGGAAGCGCTCGCGGCCGGCGCGCTCGGCGTTCATGAGCCCGGTGATGGGCAAGGACGCGCGGATGTGGCGCAGGTCGAGTTCGTGGGCACGGAGGTAGCGTTCGTCGACCGAAAGGAGCGCCGCGATGTGGCCGCCGGCCGAGCCGCCGGAAACGGCGATCCGTTCCCGGTCGCCGCCGTAGTCGCCGGCGCGGCCCCAGACCCAGCGGAAGGCGAGAGCCGCGTCCTCGACGTACGCGGGGTAGTAGAACTCGGGCGACAGGCGGTAGTTCGGCGCCGCGACGAGGTAGCCGAGCGCCGCAAACCGCGGCCCCAGCTCCACCAGGCTCTGCTTGTCGCCGTTGTAGAGCCCACCGCCGTGGAAGAAGACGATGACGGGATGCGGGCCCTCGCCGGTCGGGATGTAGAGATCGAGTTTGCCCCGGCCGCCCGCGTAGGCGTCGCCGGCTGCGTACTCAACGTTGCGGACGATACGGATTCCGTTCGCCGTCTCTTTGGAGAAGTCCCAGTTGTCGGGTCCCCGCCGGGTCTTGCGGCCGCGGCCGGCGCCGCCACGGCCAATCGCGTCGAGCTCCACGGGCGAGAGGACCCCGTCGTCGTCGGCGTCGAGCGCCCAGAGCAGGACCCGCCGGGCCTGTGGCGGGAGCTCTGACGACGCCAGCGCGCCGTCGGCGTCGGCGTCCAGGGCGGCCACAAGGGGGGCTGGGGCGGCGGTCTGCGCGGCTATCGGCGCCGGAAGCAGGGCCACGGCGAGAACGGAGGTGAACGTGCGGATCATCTTGGCTTCCATGGTACCCGCCGGGCGGTGCGGAGCCGGCCTGGCGGCCGGCGCGTCTTTCCGGCCGCCTCCGGCGGCAGCGGGTCAGAAGACCCGCGCATGTATGGTCCGCCCCGCTTGGTGCAAGGTCTCTTCTGGAGATTCTGGCGAGGTAGGTGCAGTTGCTTGCATGTATTCGGCCTGTTGATGGGAGTCTCTGTGTGCGAGCTCCCTGGCCTCGATGGAATACGCGCGCGCCGGCCTCTTCACACCCAGACGGCCTCTTGATGGGCCCTGCGCGGGCTCAGGCTTCTCGACGCGCCGGTCCGACCTGTTTCGCCATTGCTCGTTTGAGTCCTCGCAAACTGCTTGGTGGGGCAATCCTCCTGTGGTTGATTCGGTGCTGACTGGGCCGACTACGCCGCGGCTCGAGAGACCCTCGTTCGGCCGCCGGCGAGGCGTTCGTCGCAGTAGTGCTCGTCGTGCCTGAGCACCGCCCAGGCGATCCGCGCCAGCTTGTTGGCCAAGGCCACCGTGGCGATGTTCGGCCCCCGGCGCCGCTTGACGTCGAGCGCCCACTCCTTGAGACGCGTCCGCTCGCCCTTGTGCGCCGTGCGCAGGACCGCCCTCGCACCGTGGATCAACAGCGCACGCAGGTAACGGTCGCCGCGCTTGCTGATCCCCAGCAGCACCGTGCGACCGCCGGTCGAGGCCTGACGAGGCACCACCCCGATCCAGGCCGACATCTGACGAGCGTTGCTGAATGCCCAGCCATTGCCGACCGCCGCCACCAGGGCCGTCGCCACGATCGGACCGATGCCCGGAATCGACATCAGACGCTCGCACAGAGGGTTCTCCTTCGACTGCCGCACCAGCATCGCGGTCAGATCGGCCACCTGCTCGTCCGCCTGCATCAGAGCCTGGTGCTGCATGCACAGAAGCGCCCGAAACGCGCCCGGCAGCTCCCGCTCCGGGTCCGAGGCGATCTGAGGCACCTCCCGCTTGATCACCGCCAGACCCTGGGGCAGCACGATCCCGTACTCGCGCAGGAATCCCCGCAACTGATTCGACAACTGCGTGCGCAGACGCACCATCGACTGACGGCTCCGAAGGACCTGCTGCAACGCTCGGCGCTCCTTCGTCTTGTACGGCACGAAACGCATCGTCGGACGAGACACCGACTCGCAGATCGCCTCCGCGTCGTTGTAGTCGCTCTTGTTCGACTTCACGTATGGACGCACAAACTGCGGACTGATCATCCGCACGTCGTGACCCAGAGCACTCAGCTTCTCCACCCAGTGGTGTGCCCCGCAGCTCGCTTCCATGCCCACCAGGCACGGCTCCATCCGCGACATCAACTCCATCAGCCGCGGCGCCTTCACCTGACGCTGCAACACCACTGCCCCCGACGCGTCCATCCCGCACACCTGGTACACATGCTTGCCCAGATCGATCCCGACTCGAGTAATCTCTTCCACGGTCCGCCTCCTCCTTGTTGTGTGAAACAAAACACCATTCTGGCCCCAAGAGAGGCCGTAAAGGTGCGGGGCGGACCATCCCATTACCCAGAGAGACACTCCAGTGTCGCGGACTTCTCTACATGCAGCCGACATGGCGCCGCTGCGGGCTCATCCCGACTGCAGCAGGGCATCCCGCAGAACATCCGCCCGTTCTCTGGGTGCGCGGACCTGCCCCAGGGAAGCAGCCGTCGGCAAGGCCGGCGACCTTGCTAGTCGCCCAGCAGTCGCCGAGCCCGCGCCGCGATCGCCGCCGCGTTGATGCCCAGGTTCTCAACCAGGTCGCTGTACGGTGCGGATGCGCCGAAACGGTCGAGCCCGAGGACGTCGCCGTCGGTGCCGGTCCACCGCTCCCAGCCCAGGGTCGCCGCAGCCTCGACGGCGAGCCGGCGGCGGACGCCCGGCGGCAGCACCTCGTCGCGGTAGGACTGCGGCTGCGCGGCGAAGGCCTCCCAGGAGGGCATGCTGACGACGCGCACCGACCGGCCTTCGCCGGCGAGCTCCGCCGCCGCATCGAGCGTGGGCGCGACCTCGGAGCCGGTGGCGATCAGGATCAGATCGGGCTCGGCGCCGCCCTCGACCAGGACGTAGGCGCCGCGGGCGACGCCTTCGAGCGCCCGCTCAGCGGCCGCTTCGAGCACCGGCAACTTCTGGCGCGTGAGGATCAGAGCGCAGGGACCCGGTGTCTCCAGAGCCAGGGCCCAGGCGGCGGCGGTCTCGTTCGCGTCGGCAGGCCGGACGACGACGAGCCCCGGCACCGCGCGCAGGTGCGCGAGGTGCTCGATCGGCTGGTGGGTGGGTCCGTCCTCGCCCAGGAACACGGAGTCGTGGGTGAACACGTAGATCGCCCGGAGTTCCATCAGCGCCGCGAGGCGCAGGCTGGGCTTCAGGTAGTCGAGGAAGCAGAGGAACGTGCCGCCATAGGGCCGGAACAGCCCGGAGAGAGCCAGACCGTTCATCGCCGCGGCCATCGCGTGCTCGCGCACGCCGAAGCGGAAGTGGCGCGTCGGCGAGCCGGCGGCAAAGTCGCCTTCGCCTTCGAGCAGGGTGTTGTTCGAGCCGGTCAGGTCCGCCGAGCCGCCGGCGAGTTCCGGCACCAGGTCCTTGAGCGCATTCAAGGTGACGCCGGAGGCGGAGCGGGTGGCGACCGGGCCGGATGCCGGATCGAAGCGGGGCAGGGCGTCGCGCCAGCCGGCGGGCAGGGCCACGGCCAGCCGGCGGTCGAGTTCAGCCGCCGCCTCGGGGTGCCCGCGACGGTAGGCCTCGAGCAGCCGGCCCCATTCCGCCGCGGCGTCGCGGCCGAAGTCGGCCGCCGGCGCGAACGCCTCGCGGGCCGCGTCGGGCACCAGGAACTCGGGCGCCAGCGGCCAGCCCAGGGCCTCCTTGGTTGCGACCACTTCGCCGGCACCCAGGGGCGCGCCGTGGGACGCCGCCGTGTCCTGCTTGTTCGGACTGCCGTAGCCGATGTGGGTGCTGACCTTGATCAGGGTCGGGCGGCCGGTCTCCGCCAGCGCCGCGTCGAACGCGGCGGCCAGGGCCTCGACGTCGTTGCCGTCGTCGACCGCCAGGGTGTGCCAGCCGTAGGCTTCGTAGCGGCCGACCACGTCTTCGGTGAAGCTCAGGTCGGTCGGGCCGTCGATGGTGATCCGGTTCGCGTCGTAGAGCACGTTCAACTTGCCGAGCCCGAGGTGGCCGGCCATGGAACAGGACTCGGAGGCGACGCCCTCCATCAGGTCGCCGTCGCTGGCCAGCACCCAGGTGCGATGTTCGAACAGGGTGTAGCCGGGACGGTTGAAGCGGGCGGCGAGCAGTTGCTCGGCGATCGCCATGCCGACGGCAGCCGAGATGCCCTGGCCAAGCGGGCCGGTCGTGACCTCGACGCCGGGCGTCAGGCCGTGCTCCGGGTGTCCCGGCGTCAGCGAACCGTACTGCCGGAAGTTGCGGATCTCCTCGATGCTCAGGTCGTAGCCGGCCAGGTGCAGCAGGCCGTAGATCAGCGCCGAGGCGTGGCCGCAGGAGAGCACGAAACGGTCCCGGTTCGGCCACTGCGGATCCTGGGGCGCGAAGCGCAGATAGCGGGTCCACAGCAGGGCCGCCATCGCCGCCTGGCCCATCGGCGCGCCGGGGTGGCCGCTGTTCGCCCGTTCGACCATGTCGACGGCGAGGAAGCGCAGCGTGTCCGTCGCCACGTCGAGCAGCGAACGGCGCGGAGGCGCTCCGGCGTCGGACCTTCCGGCGGCCTCCAGCTCACTCATCGACGCGGGGTTCTCGGGAGTCGTGTGCGGAGCGGTCAGTGGCGTGGCGGAGAGCCGGTCAAGCGGCGCCAAGCATATACGGGCCTGGCCGTCGCTACGGCTTCGAGTCCAGGTAGCGATCAACGGCCTTCTCGAGCGCCGAGCTGCGGAGACCATTCTCCTTGGCCCGGGCGCGGGCCTCTTCCCGGTCGACGCCCTTTCCGGCGACCAGGTAGGCGAAGTACAGAGCGCCGACCCGGTTGCCCGAGGCGCAATGAACGAGGGTCGGGCCGTCGAGCTTCTTCATCGTTTCGATGAAGCGCTCGAAGGTCGCAGGCTGCGTGAGCCGTTCCGCATCCACCGGCAGGTTCAGGTACGGAACGTCCAGGCTCCGCAGAGCCGCGGACTCGTCGAAGCCGCGGTCTTCGCCCTCGGCACGCAGGTCCAGGACGAAGGCCAAGCCGTCGGCCGCCATCGCTTCGAGCTGCGCCTCGGTCGGCTGGCCACCGAACAGAACGTCCGGCTGCGGGAACTTCGCGTTGAGCAGGCCGTGGTCCGTCTCCTCGGCACCGGCGACCCATGCCGCCAGGACGAGGACGGCAGCCAAACTTACGGTTCCATTCGCTCGTCGTCTCATCAGAAGAACCCCAGTTCGAGCTTGGCCGCCTCGCTCATCATCGCCGGATTCCAGGTCGGATCCCAGACCACCTCGACCTCGGCGCTGCCTATGCCCTCGACGCCGCGCACCGTCCGTTCGACATCGCCCGGCAACGACTCGGCGACCGGGCAGTGCGGCGAGGTCAGGGTCATCTGCAGCTTGACGTGGGCGTTCGCATCGATGCTCACGTCGTAGATCAGGCCGAGCTCGAAGATGTCGACCGGGATTTCCGGGTCGTAGACCGTCTTGAGGGCCTCGACGATCCTGGCTTCCAGATCGGCCGCCGTCGAGGGCGTCATGGTTGCTGCCGCTTTGTCCATTGTGGGTTCCTCCGTTCTGCCTCGACGCGGCCACCTCATTCGGTGGAGACCGCCTCGGCGTCGCCGCCTTCCAGCGCCGCCCGTAGAGCATGCCACGCCAGGGTCGCGCACTTGATCCGTACCGGATAGTCACGCACGCCGCTCAGAACCTCCAGTTTGCCGAGCTCGACGCCATCGCCCGGTTCACGCTCGCCGGTCATCAGGGCCAGGAAGGTTGACAGCAGCGCCTTTGCCTGCGCGCGTTCCAGCCCAAGCACCGCCTCCGTCATCAAAGACGCCGAGGCGGTCGAGATCGCACACCCCACGCCTTCGAAGCTCAAGCCCTCGACGCGGTCGCCGTCGGTCTGCAGGTAGACCTTGACCTTGTCGCCGCACAGCGGGTTGTAGCCCTCGGCGCAACTCGACACCGGTTCCAGCGGGCCGAAGTTCCGCGGCGCGCGGTAGTGGTCGAGGATGACCTGCTGGTAGAGATCGCGGAGATCGGACATCGATACTGGATCCTGCGTCCGCCGTCAGCCGAAGATCCGCCGCACTTCGTGCAGGCCAGAGGTAAGCCGGTCGACTTCCTCGTGCGTGTTGTACATCCCGAACGAGGCGCGCACGGTGGCCGGAACGCCTAGCCGCTCCATCAGAGGCTGGGCGCAGTGGTGACCGGCGCGGATGGCGATTCCCTGTTCGTCCAGGATGGTCGCCGCATCGTGGGGGTGGGCGCCGTCGATCACCAGGGAAAGGACGGCGGCACGCGAGCCGCCGCCAGCGGGGCTCTGCCCCAGCACCCGCACCCCGGGAAGATCGTTCAGTTGTTCCAAACTATGAGAAAGAAGCTCCTGCTCGTGTTGCTCGATCCGCTCCAGTCCGATCGACTCCAGGAACTCGACCGCGACGCCCAGCCCGATGGCCGGCGCGATGGCGGGCGTGCCCGCCTCGAACCGTTGGGGCGGCGCCGCATAGTCCGTGCGTTCGAACGTCACCCTGGTGATCATCGCGCCGCCTCCATGGTAGGGCGGCATCGAAGCCAGCAACTCGCCGCGTCCCCACAGCGCGCCGATGCCGCCGGGGCCGTACATCTTGTGGCCGGAGAAGGCGTAGAAGTCGCAGCCGAGCGCGGACACGTCGACCTCCATGTGCGGAACGGCCTGCGCCCCATCGACGACCACGGCCGCGTCGGAGCGGGCGCGCGCCAGACGGGCGACGGCGGCGATGTCGTTCACGGTGCCGAGGGCGTTGGAAACGTGGGTCACCGCGACGACCTTCGTGCGCTCCGTGATCAGGTCGGCCATCGCCGCGAGGTCGAGTTCGCCGTCGTCCGTGATCGGCGCCGCCCGCACCTGGGCGCCGGTCTGCTCGCAGACGAGCTGCCAGGGGACGATGTTCGAGTGGTGCTCCATCTGGGTGAGCAGCACCTCGTCGCCGGGCCC
Organism: Candidatus Multivorans sp.; assembly: GCA_965222875.1. GTDB lineage: Bacteria > Acidobacteriota > Thermoanaerobaculia > Multivoradales > Multivoraceae > Multivorans. Next base: position 1,316,093 of record CBDCVC010000002.1, read on the forward strand.
AAGCCGGGGCCGGGCGTAGCTCTGGGCGACCAGGTTGAGGCTCTCCGTGGTGCCGCGGGTGAAGATCACCTCGCCGCTGTCCGCGGCGCCGATGAAGCGGGCGACCTTGGCGCGCGCCGCCTCGTAGGCATCGGTCGATCGCTCGGACAGCGCGTGGACGCCGCGGTGGGCATTCGCGTAGTAGGTGCGGTAGCAGTCGCTGACCGCGTCGATCACCGCCTCCGGACGCTGGGAGCTGGCCGCGTTGTCGAGGTAGACCAGGGGGTGGCCGTGGACCTCCTGCGCGAGGATCGGGAACTCCGTGCGCAGCCGCTCGACATCGAAGCCGCGGGCCGTACCGGCGGCCACAACGTGCCGCTGCCGATTTGCCGCTAGCGCCGGGGCCGTCATCGGCTCAGCCGCCCCGTCCGTTGCCCGAACCGCCGTTCAGGCTCCTGAACAGACGACCCTCCAGGTCCTGCCGGAGCGGCTCGAAGGACGCCTTCTCGACCAGCTCCCGGGCGAACGCGTAGACGAGCATGCCGTGGGCCTCCTCGCGAGGGATGCCGCGGGCGCGCAGGTAGAAGAGCGCATCCTCGTCCAGGCGGCCGATCGTCGAACCGTGGGTGCAGCGCACGTCGTCGGCGAAGATCTCGAGCTGCGGGTTGCTGTTGGCGAGCGCGCTCTTCGAGAGCAGGAGATTACGGTTCGTCTGCTTGGCGTCCGTCTTCTGCGCCGCCTGGTGGACATAGATGCGGCCGTTGAACACGGAACGCGCGCGGTCGTCGAGCACGCCCTTGTAGAGCTGGTGGCTGGTCCCGTTCGGCTGCCGGTGCTCGACCCGCATGTGGTTGTCCATGAACTGCGAGCCGGCGGCGACATAGAGACCGTCCAGGGTGCAGTCCGCGCCCTCGCCGTCCAAGAGGGCAACGGTGTCGTTTCGCACCAACGCCCCGCCGAAGGCCAGCGACGAGGAATCGAAGGACGCGGCGCGATCCACGCGGGCGTGCTGGAAGGCGAGGTGGAACGCGGAGAGCGCATCGGCCTGAAGCCTGGTGTGGTGGAGCACCGCCCCGGCCTCGCAGACGATCTCCGCCGCCGGGCATACGAAGTAGCGCCCGGCGCCGGCGCCGACAGCGGTAAATGTCTCGATGATCGACGCCTGGCTGTTCTCACCGGCGAGCACCAGCAGGCGCGGGAAGCTGACCTCGACCGTTTCGGCCGCGGCACCGCCGGCCCCGGAAGCGCTGAGCCAGAGCACATGGAGCGGCCGTTCGAGCACGACGCCCGCCGGGATCTCGATCACCGCGCCGTCCTCGAACAGGGCGGTGTTGAGCGCCGCGAACGGATGCACACCGGCGTCCGCGCTGCAGGAGGCGCGGCCATCGACCGCCGTGCCCAGGTGCTCCGCCACGACCTCAGCGGCGCGGCCCGCCGCCGGCAGACCGGCGATGGCGGCCGCTGTGCCCTGCGCCGGCGGCGAGGAGAGAGCCTCGTCGTAGCGGCTGTTGATGAACACCAACCGGTCGCATCCCGGGTAGAGATACGGCTGCAACTCCACCGCTTCCAGCGCCCGTGGCGAGGCCGGGGCCGACGCCGCGCGCACCAGCGGGCCGACGTTCGTCTGCCGCCAGTCCTCGTTGCCGCGGCCGGGGAATCCGGTCGCCTCGAAGCGCTCGATCGCTTCACGCCGCAGCGTCTGTACGCGCTCCGCTTCGCCGGCCCGTTCGCCCCGGCGGGCGAACAAGTCCAGGTAGGGAGTGCTGGTGGTGCTCTTGGTTGCTTCGACGGTCACGGTTCGGTCCTCGCCATCCCCCGGCTCAGGCCTGGGCGGTCTTGCCGTTCAGGCCCGCGTAGCCCTTCGCTTCCAGCTCCAGCGCCAACTCGGGGCCGCCGGAACGCACGATGCGGCCATCCACCAGGACATGCACATGGTCGGGCACGACGTAGTTCAGCAGCCGCTGGTAGTGGGTGATGACCACGAACGCCCGATCCTCGCGGCGCAGCGCATTGACACCCGCCGCCACTGTCTTCAGAGCGTCGATGTCGAGCCCGGAGTCCGTCTCGTCGAGCACCCCGAGCCGGGGCTCGAGCACCGCCATCTGGAGGATCTCGTTCCGCTTCTTCTCGCCGCCCGAAAAGCCCTCGTTGACCGGACGCCGGAGCAGCGCCTCGTCGACATCGACCAGCTTCGCGCGCTCGCGCAACAGCTTGAGGAAGTCCATCGCGTCGAGTTCCTGCTCGCCCCTGGCCTTGCGGATGGCGTTGAGCGCGGCCTTCAGGAAGTAGCTGTTGCCGACGCCCGGAATCTCGACCGGGTACTGGAAGGCGAGGAAGAGGCCGGCATGGGCCCGCTCTTCGGGCGCCATCTCCTGCAGGTCCTCGCCGTCCAGTTCGAGGGAGCCGGCGGTGACCTCGTACTCCTCTCGGCCTGCGAGCACCTGCGCCAGCGTGCTCTTGCCGGAGCCGTTCGGCCCCATCACGGCATGGACTTCGCCCGCCTTGACGTCCAGGTTGACGCCCCGCAGGATTTCCTGTTCTTCGACCCTCGCGTGAAGGTCCCTCACCCTCAGCATTGCTGGTTCTCTCCGTGCGGCGCCAAGCAGCCGCTTGCGGTTCCTACAACGTCGGCGTCGATCAGCCGACGCTGCCCTCGAGGCTGACCTCGAGCAGCTTCTGTGCCTCCACGGCGAACTCCATCGGGAGTTCGCGGAACACTTCCTTGCAGAACCCGTTGACGATCATGGAAACGGCATCCTCGGTCTCGATGCCCCGTTGATTGCAGTAGAAAATCTGGTCTTCGCCGATCTTGGAGGTCGACGCCTCGTGCTCCATCTGGGCGCTCGGATTGGCGACGTCGATGTAGGGGAACGTGTGGGCGCCGCAGTTGTCGCCGATCAGCATCGAGTCGCACTGCGAGAAGTTCCGCGCGTCGTCCGCCGAGCGCAGGATCCGCACCTGCCCGCGGTAGGTGTTCTGTCCCTGCCCGGCCGAGATCCCCTTGGAGACGATCGTGCTCGTGGTGCGCTTGCCGACGTGGATCATCTTGGTGCCGGTGTCGGCCTGCTGGCGGTTGTTGGACACCGCCACCGAGTAGAACTCGCCGACCGAGTCGTCGCCCTTCAAGATGCAGCTCGGGTACTTCCAGGTCACGGCGGAGCCGGTCTCGACCTGGGTCCAGGAGATCTTGCTCCGCGGGCCTTCGCACAGGCCGCGCTTGGTGACGAAGTTGTAGATGCCGCCGCGGCCTTCCTTGTCGCCCGGATACCAGTTCTGGACCGTGGAGTACTTGATTCTCGCGTCCTCGTGCGCCACCAGCTCGACGACGGCGGCGTGCAACTGGTTCTCGTCGCGCATCGGCGCGGTGCAACCTTCCAGGTAACTGACGTGGCTGCCCTCGTCGGCGATGATCAGGGTGCGCTCGAACTGGCCGGTGTTCATCGCGTTGATGCGGAAGTAGGTCGACAGCTCCATCGGGCAGCGGACGCCCTTCGGGATGTAGACGAAGGAACCGTCCGAGAACACCGCCGAGTTCAGGGCGGCGAAGAAGTTGTCCCGCCGCGGCACCACGCTGCCCAGGTACTTGCGCACCAGGTCGGGGTGGTTCTGCACCGCCTCCGAGAACGAGCAGAAGATGACGCCCAGCTCTCCCAGCTTCTCGCGGAAGGTCGTCGCCACGGAGACGCTGTCGAACACCGCGTCCACCGCCACGCCGGCGAGCATCTCCTGCTCCTTGAGCGGAATGCCCAGCTTCTCGTAAGTGGCGAGGATCTCGGGGTCGATCTCGTCGAGACTCTTCGGCCGGTCGTCGTCGGTCTTGGGCGCCGCGTAGTAGCAGATCGACTGGTAGTCGATCGGCTTGTAGCGCACGTTCGCCCACGTCGGCTCGGTCATCTTCAGCCAGCCCCGGTAGGCAGCAAGCCGCCAGTCGAGCAACCACTGGGGCTCGTTCTTCTTGGCCGAGATGAAGGCGATGATCTCCTCGCTCAGTCCCGGCGGAGCGGTGTCCTGCTCGACGTCGGTGACGAAGCCGTACTCGTAGTCGCGCTGCGCGAGTGCTTCGATCGTGTCCGTGGCGGTAGCCATCAGGAATTGCTCCTTAGCGAAATCAGGGGTTCGGCGGACGGGACGGCCGTTCCGGCCATGAAGTTGGGCCGCGCCATGTCTGCGATCGTGATCTCCTCGAGCGCGCCGCGCACCGCCCGGTTGATCCGCCGCCAGTTCTCCCTGACACGGCAGAACGCTTCATAGGAACACTCGTGGTCGGAATGCTCGCTGCACTCGGTCAGAGCAATCGGCCCCTCGAGCGCGAGGATCACGTCGGCGACACTGATCTCGGCCGCCGAGTGCGCCAACTCGTAGCCTCCGAGCACGCCGCGGTGGGAGGTCAGCAGCCCAGCCCTGGCCAGCAGCTTGAGGATCTTGCTGACCATGGGCGCAGGCAGATGCGTCAGCACCGCCAGCTCGGCGGCGGCGGCCTGCCCGGTCAGGGAGAGCTGGGTCATCAGGACGATGCCGTAGTCGGCTTGCTTGGTCAGTCGGATCATGACGGTGTGTCGTCTACGCTGCGTTCGGGATGTGGCGCGGCGAGCCCGGGCGGCGGGCGGGTCGCAGAACCCGGACTCACTTAGTCCCGATTCGCAGACTAGCACGGGAAGGCGATGTGTCAATCATGAGGAGACGGCGTTTCCCAGGAAGGGCTGAGAGTCTGCGCGGCAGAAACTGGGTGCGCGGGCCTGCCATCCGTGCGCCCGATGACGGGCGCACGGACTGGTTCACAGGTGGCGCGGATCGCGCCACCCGGGTTCTGGCCCGCATCCGGCGCGAAGCGCCGGTCTCTGGGAGTTCTGCCGCGCTAGCGAGCCTTGGCCCGTCAATGTGCTACCGTGTGCGTCACCATGACTGAGCCCGCTTCGAAAACACCAAGAGTCGGCATCCGCGAATTGCGGCAGAACCTCAGCGTCTACATCCGCCGGATTCGCCAGGGCGAGCGCTTCGAGGTCACTGACCGGGGGCGGCCGGTGGGCCTACTCCTGCCGCTCGCCGACAACCTGTCGCCGCTTGAGCGCCTCATCGCCGAGGGACGGGCGACCAAGCCGGTGGGAAACCTGCTTGATCTGCCGCCGCCAATGGGCGAAGTGTCGACGGAGGCGAGCGATGCACTGCTCGCCGACCGCGAAGATCGGCTCTGAGCGGGTGTGCTCTATCTGGACTCCTCCGCGATCGTCAAGCTCGTCCTTCCGGAGCCGGAATCGCTCGCCCTTCGCGACTTCCTCGCCAACGACGACGACCACGTATCGAGCGGCCTCGCGCGCGTTGAAGTGCTGCGCACGGTTCAGCGAGTCGACAGCGCAGAGCATGTGCTCCGAGATGCGGAGCGGGTCCTCGAGCGGATCTCCCTCGTCGACTTGAACGAGCCGGTCCTGGCCGAAGCGGCTTCGCTCAAGCCGCCTGGTCTGCGCAGCCTGGATGCCATCCACCTTGCCACCGCCCTCTCACTGGACGGACTCGACGCCCTCGTGACCTATGACCGGCGGCTCAGGGAGGCCGCCACCGACGCCGGTCTCACGGTTGCGTCTCCGGCCTGAGCCTTTCGACTGGTCCAATGTCCTGGTTCACACCCGTCGTCCTGACCTGGTGCGCATTCGCCTTACCGGCGCTCGCCATCGGCCTGGTGGGCAAGGACGTGAGCGGACGGTTCGGCGGCACGGCAAAGGGGCCGACCCTCGACGCGCGCTGGGGTTGGCTCCTCATGGAACTGTCGGCCCTGGCCGTGTTCCCGGTCGTCTACCTGGCGGCCGGCGAGCGTCACGCGGTCGGCGACGCGCTGGTCGCCCTATGGCTTGCCCACTACATCCACCGCACACTCGTGTGGCCGTGGTTCGTCCAGCGCCAAGCGCGCCCGTTCCCCGCCATCACGGCCGCCTCGGGTTTCGCATTCAACCTCGTCAACGGTGCGCTGCTGGGCTGGTTCAACGCTGGGATCGCCGACTACCCGCAGGACTGGTTCACCGATCCACGGTTCCTGGTCGGCGCCGCCCTCTTCGTCGCCGGGGCCGCCCTCAACATCTCCTCCGACTACCGGCTGGCGACGTTGCGGGCAAAGGCCTCGGGAGGCGCCGTCCTGCCGCGAGGCGGCCCCTTCAACCTCGTCTCCTGCCCCAACCTGGCCGGCGAGATCGTCGAGTGGGTCGGCTTCGCCCTGATGAGCTGGTCGCTACCCGGACTCGCGTTCGCCCTGTGGACCGCGGCCAACCTGGTGCCGCGCGCGCTGTGGAGGCACCGCTGGTACCGGGAGAAGTTCCCGGACTACCCCGAGGAGCGCAGGGCGGTCATCCCGGGATTGTTGTAGAACCGGGCGCTGACCACCTCGCAAGCAAGCGGCAAGCCGAACAGCCAGCGGACCGGCGCCGGCTCAACGGCTACAAGGACCACGACGGACCAGGGAACCGACCGTCGCCGAATATCAAGCGCTTCAGAACCGGGGGCGTACCACGGCACCCTCGACGACAACTCCCGCGTGTGCCGGCAGGTGCACTCCGTCCCCGTGGAAGTCCAGGTACTTGAAGGTGCCGCCGGCGCGGACTCTGACGCCCTGGCCGAAGCGCTCCAAGGCCCCCATGTTGTCGAACTCCGTCGTCTTGAGAGCGGCGTAGCGTCCCGTTCCGTCGTTCAGCCATGCGAGCACGTTCGCACCGTTGAACACATCGTACCGATGCGGGACGATGTCCACCGTGCCGTCGCCGTTGAAGTCGAAGAAGCGATGCCCCACATGCCAGCCTTCCCCGAGCGCCCAGGCGGTTGCGCCGAGTCGAGAACTGGTCTCGTCGCGAAAGGCTCGGCCGCCCTGGTTCACAAGCATTTGCACGCCGCGCGACGGCGAGCCAAGCGGGTTCCCGTCGTCGTAGCCGCCCAACAGGATGTCCGGCCTGTCGTCGCCATTGAAGTCATGAACCGAAGTGGAGATGACCTGCCCGCCGCCATAGGCAGTGAAGAAACCCGGCCTTGCCAGCACCGTGACTTCCCTATCGGTGTACTCCCCCGTCGCGGCTCCCCAGTACACGTAGGACTCGTCCCCAACCTGCTCCCCCTCTTCGATGCCGCGAGCACCGGCGATCAGATCCGGATGGCCGTCGCCATCGAGGTCAGCCAGTTGCACCGCCCAGGGGTAGAGAACCCACTCTTCCCTCAAGCTCTTCGGCAGCCGGCCTGTATCCGCTACGAAGTTGGCCGAGCCGTCGTTCATCAAGAAGTACGGTCCCGGGATCCAATCGCCGCCGTTGTTGGCCGCCAGAATGTCAACGTCTCCGTCGCCGTCGATGTCGCCTACGGCAGCGCCGTGAGTGAATCCGGTCGGGTCGGCCGGAAGCCGCTCGCTTGCGTCCAGGTAGCCACTTGCGGTCCAGAGCAGCAGTTGATTGCGGAAACCTGGGAACGGTTCGAAGTCGTAACCGTGATCCGCGATGAAGAAGTCGCTCCTGCCGTCGCCGTTGAAGTCAGCCATCAGGACCTCGCGCTGGTTTACGCCGCGCGGCCGGTCGCCCGCAGCGACCTCGAACGTGAAGTCGCCGTTGTTGATCAGAATGACCCCTGTCACGGGGCTAGGAACGTTGCCCGCTGGCGCGAGAAGCACATCGTCGTCGCCGTCGCCGTCCATGTCGGCGGCAAAGCGCTCAAGCCAGACGGCACCGTGCGCGACCTCGGCTTCCCACACGTCCCACTCAACGGCAATGGACCCGGGCGACACCAACTCCGGCAGACTCACTCCACAACTCTCAGGAAACGCCTTGCTATCCGTGATCGCTGGCGCAGGCGGACCCGGCTCCTTCGCATAGGTCCAGGCCGCGCCCGCCACCGTATCGGTCACTGTGATGTCCAGGCCCAGGTCCGTCGCGGCGGCCGAGTACACCCAGTAGTGGCCGTTGATGGCGCAGCCGTCGAGCACCTTGATCAGCATCTCCCAGTTGTTCGGCTCGAAAAAGTAGAAGAGGCCCGAGTTGTTCGTCCCGCCGGGAACCGTGCTCGCGGATCCCGCGCCTCCGCCTGCCGTAGACCAGTCGACGGTGACCTCGAAACGACTGTCCGCAAGGCACAGCGACGTACCGGACTCCTCACACCCGGAACCTGATTCACCGACCAGCGGAACCGGGACCAACTCCACGCCCGGTGAGCCCTGAAGCCCCCAATCACGAACAGCAACCGCGGCCGACACGCCTTCCTCGCAGGCCGCAGTGAACGCCTTGCCGTCCGTTATCGCGGGGGCTGGCCGCCCGGGATCGTTCCGATACACCTTGACGTCGTCCGTCGCCGTGTCCCTCGCGCGGATCTCATAACCCAAGTCGGTCGTAGAGGCCCCGTAGACCCAATGGTGGCCGTTGACGGCACAGCCGTCCAGCACCTTGATCAGGACCTCCCAGTTGTCCGCGTCGAAGAACCGGAACAGGCCGGAATCCCTGGTCGCCTTCGGAACCACCCGCGCGGCGCCGCTGTTTCCGTCCCCGGTCCACCAGTCAGCCTGCAGCTCGTACCGACCGTCATGCAGGCAGAGAGTCTCTTCATCCGCCTCGCAGGTTCCGGACGCCTCGAGGACGCCGACCAAGAGTCTCTCCGGCGACTCGATCTTCGACAACCACGGCTGTTGGGCGGCAGCGAAGCCGACTACTACGATCAACGCGACCGCGCCACCCAAACTGCCTGTCCAAGAGAGCCGAGCCATCGCGGGTCCGATCCTACAAGCGCATGACCGCGACGCCGGCAGGGGAGAACGCGGACCACCGCAGCGACCCGGTTGGGCACGAACTCTTCAGCCCCAAGCAACGCGAGGAGACGCCGCCATCGATGTCGGTCTCACCGTTGCGTCTGCCGCCTGAGCCTTCGACTGTTCCGATGCCCTAGTTCACGACGGCCCTCCTGATCTGGTGCGCGTGCTCCTGGGCTGGTTCATGGCCCGGCTCGCCGACTATCCGGCCGGCTGGTTCTCCGACCCGCGGTTTGTGGCCGGCGCCGCCCTCTTCGTGCTCGGAGCGGTTCTGAACATCTCCTCCGACTACCGGCTGGCCGGACTGCGGGCCAAGGCCTCGGGAGGCGCCGTGCTGCCGCGGGGCGGTGCCTTCGAACTCGTCTCCTGCCCCAACCTGGCCGGCGAGATCGTCGGGTGGACCGGCTTCGCCCTGATGAACTGGTCTCTGCCGGGGCTGGCGTTCGCGCTGTGGACTGCCGCGAATCTCGTGCCGCGCGCGCTGTGGCGGCACCGCTGGTACCAGGAGAGGTTCCCGGATTACCCGGGGAAGCGTCGCGCGGTGGTCCCTGGACTGCTGTGAAGTCGGGCGGCTCTGCGCGAACCTCCGCTTGTCGACGCGACGGACGCTTCGGCGGCCAGAGGGCCGTTAGCCCTCGGGTATGCGGAGACCATTGAGGAAGCGGGCCAGATCAAACAGCGCCATCAGGGCAGCTACGGCGAGTGCGCCGAACGCAACGCGGTAATCTCGATACCACTGCGCCTTCAGTTGGTCCTCTCTGACAAGGCGGTTCTCCAGATCCTTGAGGTCCGCCTCGGTGACCAACCCCCCTGGCCCTGGCCCGAGGCCGGCGAGGGCAGCCTGGGTCGCTTCGCCCATCTGCCGGAGACCGGCGATCCCAGTCTTGTCCTCCGAACTTCCCCGCAGTCCTTCGATGGCGGCCTGGCTATCTTTGATGGCGGCCTGGTTCGCCTCGATGGCGGCCTGGTTCGCCTCCACCATCTGCCGGAGACCGGCGATCCCAGTCTTCTCGTCCGAACTTCCCTGGAGCTTCTTGATCCGCTTCTCGTTTGCGTCGACCTTCTCGTCGAGGTTGTCGAAGGAGGCCTTGGCCTCGTCCTTGAAGGTGCCGATGTCCTTTTTCGCTTCCTTGACTCCCTCGTCGATGCCCACAAGTTCTCTTCTGATCTGCGCCAGGCCGCCCGCGTCTGCCATCCCTACCTCCTCAACTCTCTTGCCTTCGTCAACCGGACTCCCGGTCCACCAAGGCAGTTCCGTTCGCTGAGCCTGCGGCGCGACACCGCTGGCCTCAGGCTACTATCGATCCTATCCCTTCACGTTGAAGTGCAAGCCAACGCGGCACAACCCCGTGCGGGTCACCCATTGCGGGTGCAGGGGGAGCCAGACGCCCTATCGGGCGTCGGCTCAGCGGTCCTTGCGGTCTCCGCTGCCGGCAGGCGCCAAACGTTCTGCGGCCCGGCTGTCGCCCAGAAGCACCGCGACCCAGCGGAACTCCTCCGTGTTCTCCAGCAGGATCTTCAGCACCATGGTCAGCGGCACGGACAGGAGCATCCCGATCGGGCCCCAGACCCAGCCCCAGAACACGAGAGAGAGGACGACGACCAGGGTGGAGAGGCCCACGCGGCGGCCCATCAGGTGCGGCTCGATGAAGTTGCCGATGACCATGTTGACGACCAGATAGCCGAGCGCCACCAGGAGTCCCCGGCCGACGCCGATCTGGACCATCGCCAGCAGGGTGGTCGGCACCGCCGCGATGACTGAGCCCAGGTTCTGGATGAAGTTCAGGACGAAGGCGACCAGGCCCCAGAAGATCGCGAAATCGACTCCCAGCACCCCGACCCAGACTCCGATCAGCAGTCCGGTGGCGACGCTGACCACCGTCTTGATGCCGATGTAGTGCTGGATCTCGTATCGAGACGGCGGGCGGTCCTCCCCGGACTCCTGCGATCATCGGATCGGACAGCGCCCGGCTGCTTCGGAAGGAGGCCAACGGAGCGCCGTGCCAACCTCATTCGTTCGGCAGAGATCTCAGCAGTCCACGATCGATGAGCCCCTGGAGGTGTCTGACGACACCGAGCGCGAGAGTTCGGCTCCGCACCAGCAGCCCTAACTCGATGTTGTCGTCCTGGGCAGCCGCGGTGAAGTTGGCGGAAGTCACGAACACCCGCTCCTCGTCGGCGACCAGGGCCTTTGCGTGCAGGACGCCCCGCACCGCTGGGTCGACCGAGCGGGGGTCGTAGAAGACGGTGGGCCGGGCGTCGCCCGGCCAATCGTCCTTCCAGAATCGAGTCGCAAAGCGGCGGACCACTTCGTCGGGCCGGCTCGTGTCGTTCTGGCAACGGTGGATGTTCAGAAGGAGCGTCACGCGGAGTTCGGGAACGGTCTGCATCCGTCGCGCAAGAAGATCGAAGACGCTTCGACCGTCGAAGTAGGCGTAGCTCACAGCCCAGAGGGAACGGTTAGCTGACGTGAAGAGTTCCTCGTAGACGCGGCGCGTGTCACGGGCCGGCACGCCGGGAACTTCCGGCCCCGACCAAACGAGGTCGGGGAGCGTCGCGGGCTTGACGGCCCGATCCAGGGCTTGGACCCACTCTGCCGCGGCCCGGTCTCTGATTCCTCGCGCAGCCAACCGGTCAAGAGCAGCCAAGGCCGCCGCATCCGGCTGGCCGAGAGTCATCTGTAGCGCGGGCGCCGAGTAGGGCACAGCCAGCGCGCCCGTGTCCAGTCCGCGCACAAGCCGCTTCCGCAGGAAAGTCGGCATCGAAGCCAGAGCGTCCGTCACCGTCAGCCCCGATCGGGAAAGAAGGCCGCGTCGCTCACGTCGAGAGTCGACACCACCAGGGCGCGGTCCAGGTAGTCGTTGCGCATCTCGCACGACGTCTCCGAGACGAGAGCGCACCCGTGGCATGCCGCGCCGTGAAGCCAGCGTCCTTCGATACTCGACGCCGGAGTGTGCTGAGCGCAGACCGGGTCGTTGGAGCAGAGCGCCGCGGTGCGAAGCGCCCGTTCGATGTGGCCTTCGATCTGGCGCGCCTGCTGCACCAGCCCGCCTAGTGTCCCCTCCGCATCCGGGCTCGACGTGTACAGGAGAACTCCGTAGCGACGGGCTTCGTCGTCCACGTACACACGCTCCCGGATCGAGGCTGCGGGGTAGCCGCAGCGGTCCGCGATGGATTGCAGCAGCAGGTGCGACAGCGTGTGCAGCATCACATAGGTCCCACCGGGAAAGGGAGGCGGGAGCCTGCGCGTCTTCGCCCATTCCGTGTGGCCAATCTCGAGACCCCTGATCCGCCGCGAGACTCCCGGCCGCGCCAGCCACTCGCGAATCGCGCCGTCGGAGAAGTGAATCAGGACTCCCTCACCCCTATTCTCCACTGCGGGAAACCACTGCGGGTCGATCGAGATGTCGGCTCGCTCCACATCGTCGCGGTACTCCCCGTCGATGTCCGGCATCGGGCCTTCCAGGCGGGTGAACCCTCCGAGCGCCAGCACCTCGCGCAGCCGGTGCACCTGCACCACCGTCTCGATGAACCCGCCGAAGTGCCCGGAGCCGTCCCGTCGCCTGAGTTTGCGGGCGTGAAAGTCCGGGTTGATCGGCACATCGTCCCCGAACCCCTCCGGCACGGCGAGCATCGCTTCGATCTCGACGTCCTTGACGGAGCCTTCCTCGGTGGCGGCCCCATTCCGACGCCTGATCGCGGCAAGCACGTCCTCGTCGTCGAACCCGGCTAGCGCATCCGCAACGCCGGGCAGCTTTTTGAAAGAAGTCAGGTCGGTCAGGTTCTCGACAGCCATGAGGACCTTTCCAGACCTCGCTCACCGCGTGGTCAATCACGGCCCCCTTCTCCGGAATCGACAGAGCCCGCACAAGCAGCGGAAAGTAGGCATTCGTCGCGGTCCTGATGAGCAGGCGGCCCGGCTGGTTACAGGCCTCGCCGGCGTCGGGTCCCAACCACGGGCGCGCCCCGGTGCAGACGCCGAGCGCCTTCGCGTCGAGGTCGTTCGCTTCCGTCATCGACCTCGATTCGCCGCATTGGCAGCGAACGCGCAGGTTGGCCAGCTCCCCGGTCGCACCCGTCTCGTCGAGCCATAGCTGGCCCAGACATTTTGTAGGGCCGCCATGCGCGAACCCCCTCCAGGGCAAGTCGGACACATGGCCCTTGGGACAGGCCATCACGAACCGCGTAGCCACGACCGGCCGACCGTCGAATCTGCCCTTCTCGACCTCCCTACGGTGCACTAGACGACGGGAGCGAGGCCTGTCGGGAGAAGCCGCTTTCCCCCATTTCGGCGCCTCCTGGACCACGAACCACTCGGGGAAGCGGTAGGCGTCGATCCCCTTCGGCGAGGTAGACCAGAACTCGGCGGGGTCAGGTGTGGGGGGGATCCGCAACTCGGGACTGTGTACGCCAGTCATGCGGGCAAGGGCCTGCTGAACGCGGGGTTCGTCGAGCCGCTCCAGCGACGATCCCCAGCGGTCGATCCCCGCCATGACCGCCGAGTCGCGCGGCAGGTCGATCAGAGCGCCCGGTCCATAGGTGGTGATGACCTGGCTGCGCCGAATCTGACCGGTGGACTTCGGACTCACCTCACCGGCCTCGCATCGCTGAGGTTCTTCACGTAGACGTGCACCTCAGGCTCCACGTCCCGAAGGGACCGGTTGACCCGGAACTTCCGCTCGTGCTTTCCCTCGGGTTCGGGATCCAGGAGGTGGTGAAGCAGCGGCCTCACCGAGGCTTTCTCGTAGCGCTGGTACTGCAGGCGAACGCCATCCTCGTGATGGTCGTCCAAGACAGTCGTCCAGGAGTCCAGCAGGTCCACTACTCGGCTGCGAACGGAGTCCATTGCCTCTTGCCGCTCTTCCGGGTCTTCGATCGGCTGGTGCTCCAAGCGTTCCCGGAAGATCCTCGTCAGGCGCCCTTCGAGCCGGGCGCGCAACGAGCGGATCGCTTCCACGCCGTGCGCGGGGGTCAAGGCCGGCTCGAGGTGACGGGCCAGCCCGACTAGCGCGCCCGCAAGCCCACGGTCCAGGGCGCGGGCGGAGAACGGCGTCGCGGAGGCCGACTCGACGGAACGGTAGAAGGTCTCGTGGTAGTGACGGAACCGCTCGTAGTGCGACCGGTCCCTCGGTTTGTGGATGTTGAGCAGTGTGACGACGAGACCGGGCTTCTCCTCGTCCCGCCCGACCCGGCTCGTCGCTTGGATGTACTCCGCGTGCGTCTTCGGCTGGCCGTTCACGACCATGAGTCCGAGCCGGGAAACGTCCAGGCCGACCGAGATCATGTTCGTCGCGAGCGCACAGTCGACCCTGCCGTCCTCGTGGAAGGAGCGTCCAAGGCGCTCGAACGCCACAGCGACCTGGTCCGTCGGCACCCGTGAGGTGAGCTCCAACACCTCGCTACTCAGGGTCCGATCGCGGAACAACCCCTCGTCGCCTCCGAACCGGCGACGCCGCCCGCGGCCCCGAAGCGTGTTCTGAATCTCCTCCTCGACGATACGGCGGGCGCCTCCGAGTTCGCGCAGGCTGTTGAAGTAGGCGAGAAGCGTCATGTAGGGATCGGCGGGGTTCTGCTCGTTCCGACGTCCGTCCGCCTGGACGAAGTGCTTCCCGGCCGCCGCCATAAGCGCTAGAAGGACGCGCCGCATGACGACCTTCGGGTTGCGGCCGGTCGCGGCGATGCCCAGGTAGCGGCGCGCCGGAACAGTGTCCGCGCGAACTGTCCCCGCGAAGAAGGAATCGCGGCGGTCCGGTCCCGGCGGCGGAAAGACCTCCGTTCCCTCCCGCGCGAACACTGCCTGGACCTGGTCCCGGGCCCTCCTGGCAGTCGCGGTAGATGCGACGATCTTCGGCTTCCCGACAGACCGGTCGGCGCCAGCCGTACACAGCCCCTCGATCGCTGTCTCGTAGAGCCCCATCATCGTGCCCAGCGGTCCCGTGATGAGGTGAAGTTCGTCCTGAATCACCAGATCGGGCGGGAGGAGGGAAGCGTCGAGCCTCGAGCCACGTCCTGGGTCGGCCGCGCCGTAGAAGCCGTGCTCGTCGAACCGCGCCGCGCCGCCGAGAAGTGCGCCCGACGGACCCTCCCAAGGCAGAGCCGCGAACTTGTCCACCGTCGCGATCAGGAAGGCGGGCAATCTCCTGTAGAGGGGTTCGTCCACTGCGACGATCGGCAGCGACCGCTCGCCCGAGAACTCGCACTTGAGGTTCGTGCAAACGATTCGCAGGTCGCGGGGGCGGTCGGCGTTTGGCAGCAGGGTGAACGACTCCGCCGTGAACCTCCTGTCGCACCACGGGCAGCTCTCGATGGGAATCGGGGCCGGCCTGGAACGCGAGGCCGCCTTGTACTGAAGAGTCTTCCGGCGTGCTGTGTCCCCCTTGTCGCCCTTTCTGCCCATCCGGTTCGGAGTGGCCGCTTTCCCAACCCAAAGCCCGATCTCGAAGGGCCACTCGCCGTAGCGATCGGGGCTTGCTGCACGTTCCAGCTCCAACGCGCACACCAACGAGGCCGCCCGGGAGAGCTGGTCGAGGGTCAGCAGGCGGAGGGTGTAGCGCATGATCACGCTCACACCCGCTCCCGCGCGCCCGCCAGCGGCCGGATTCCGTAGCCGTCGATACACCATGGCGAAGGCCGCCAGACCCAGATACGCCTCCGTCTTGCCGCCGCCGGTGGGGAAGAACAGCAGGTCGACGGTCTCCCGGTCATCGTCGCCAGGATCCGCCATGCCGGGAAGATTGAGGAGCAAGAAGGCGAGCTGGAACGGCCGCCACTTTGGCTCCTCGACACCGATGCGGCGCGTCAACGCGTGCTGGACGGCCCGGTTGGCCATTCGGAACGCGTCGAGGGCGTCGGGGTTGCCAGCAAGCACGGCCACGCCTCGCGCCATGCGATTGGCTGCGTTCCGCGCGTTGGTCAGGAGCCCGCCGGCTGTGGCGCGCTGTTGCCCCTCTAGACCGGCTAATTCTCTATCCCGGACTTCGATCCAACTCTGGTACTCGGCGACCAGGGGCTGGAGTGCGTCCCGGGCCGCCGGGCCGTCAGCCAGCTCGCCGAGCCTTCGCATCGAGAGCTCGACCCCTTCAACCGGCTGGGGCTTGGTCGCTTCGACCTCCGCGCTCCCGATCCAGGACGTGCGAACCTGTGTGCACACCCCGTCCGTGACCGTCCAGTCGGCCGAGACGCCGTGACCGGTGGCGTAGGCCGGGGTGTCGGCGTAGTGAAGATCGGCGACCCGCCTGTCCCACTCGTCGGAATGCCGGGCGGAAAGGTCGTGCCGCGGGTGGAAGTGCTCTTGGCACTCCACCGCCAATCGAGCCTGAAAGGCGTAGCCCTCGTCCGCGTCCTTGTGGTCCTTCGCGGGAGGGCGTTCGTTCACCAGGAAGACGGAAACCGCCCGGGTACCGCTTCGGATGCGGCCGCCGAGGCCCTCCGTGCGGATCGGACGCTCCGCAATGCGGAGGACGAGACCGCCGGAGCCGGGGACCGGCCGTCGTCCTAGGGACGTACTCCCGTCCAGCGCCACTTCCACCTGCTCGGTCCGCGGCGTGCGCACCCAGGCCTCCACCGTCTTGCCCGACCGGTCCTCCTCTTCGCCTCTTCGATAGTCGCCCCAGGTGACCGTTACCCGAATCGTTTTCGCGCCCGGATACACGAGGAAGCTCAGCCCCATCGACGAAGGGAAGAAGCTGCGCTTTGCCCGCTTGCCGTCCTCGGTGGATTCCTCCTCCAGGCCAGCTCTCTCGGGCACCTCGGCATCCCAGTCGTCCTCGGCATCGTCGTCGCCGCGGAGGGGTCCGGGTGTTCCAGTCGGCACGAGAAAGCCGGTCAGATACCACATCGAGGGGCGCTCCCAGCCGGGCAGGCGCTCCTCGGCATGCTCCTGGTTGCGGCCGGGTCCGGGACCGATCAGGTCGAGATGGAGCGCGTGGGTCAGGGCGTCGCGGACCTGCGTGGAAGTGACGGGCGCCGGCGAACTCACCGTTGCCTGTTCCTCGGGCGAGCGGAGGAGGATGGTTCCACCCCTTTACCCATCCTCGTCCTCCATCACGGTGACCCCCCGGGGGTTCCGTAGATGCCACCGCTGACCTTCCCGGTAGAGATCCCCCTCCAGCGACACGCTGAGGCGCGCGTCGTGTGCGCGCGTGATCTCGCTGTAGTCCGTCGAACCGAAGACAACCCGAACGGAAACCAGCTTTCCGTCGACGAACGCCTTGATCGTGGCCGTTCCAGTCGGGTCCGTCTTGTCCCGCGCGAGCCGCGACACGTATCCCTCAACCTCCTCGTCGGTGCGTTCCTGGCGGTCGGACAGCACTCGCGCAGCTTCGTCGAGAACGCCGATGTCGAGTGGCCTGAAGGCAATGGCGGCCCGCCCTTCTGTCGCTCCGTCGGCGGGCCGTGTCATGGCCCAGCTTACGGAAACTTCGAGTCCCCCGCCCGCTTCGGTCAGCCTGGCGACCGACCGGCAAAGATTCGCACTGATGCCCTCGCACAACCGACTCTCAAAGTCGCCGATGGCCCCGACGCCCCGGTTGACTCGGTCCGTTGCCCGTCGCGACGCACGCAAACCGGAGACGAGCTTGCGGGTCACCCGGCGCTCGAACGGTTCTTCGGGGAGCAGCGTTCCCTGTGCGCCGAGCGCCGGCGCCACTGGTGCAAGGAGGTTGATCATGAAGCTGCCGGGCTCGGTATGTCCCAGACGCACCCTGTCCAGGTACTCGGCAGCCCGTCTGTTTCGCCCGGCCCGGTACATTCGCTGGGGTCGGTCCGCCGAGCACGCCGCAGCCAGCAGGAGCTTCTTCGACTCCTCCAGCACTGCAGCACCGCCGGCGAGCCGGACCGTGGTTTCCGCTTGTGCGGTCGGCAGGCGCAAGCGCACGAGATCCCATTCGGCAAGCGAGAGATCGGCGAGCACCGCCTGCCTTCGTCTGCCTTCGACTCGGCCGATCTGTTCCGCGATCTGGTAGATCCGGACGCCATAGTCGCCGTACTCCTCCGAAGCGGGCACGATCGCGGCCTCTCGGTCGTCCTCGGCACAAATGTAGACATCGGCCGTTTCCCGCCGCAGCGCGTCGGATCGACGCCAGCCGTTGGCGGACAGGTACGCGTGAACGCCACGGAGCCCGATGGCCCTGGCCAGTGTGACTTCGCTCGTCGCTGAGTTCATGACACCTCCTTGTCGCGCGCGAACAGCGGGGCGAGCCCCGAGCTGCCGATGCGCTGAGATCGAGGTATGACGACAGTCCGGGACTCCGCATCCACGCAATCGCGTCCGGCGAGGGACAACCACCACCCGCACTTCCTGATGATCAGCCGCTCCGGGGTGCAGTCCATCCACTCCGATTCGTTCGATGGAAGCTCAAGGACCACCAGCAGCAAGGGTACCGTGCGAGGCATCACCATGTCGTTGTAGTTCTTCCGCTTCAGGCGGAAGTGGAGTCCGTCGGACTTCTCGTCCGGGACCGCCGTCGTCTTCAGTTGGAGGTCGATCACATCCCGGTTCGGCGAGCCGCTCCGAATCGTCGCGTCGACGCTGTCGGTGTCTGGGTCGGGGCCACGTTGCAGGGTGTACCCAGCCCTCGCGGCCAGCGCGGAGACGTAGGCGTAGGACATCTCCGCCTTGCGCTGGTTGTCGGTGAGAAGAGGATCGGTCATCGGTCGGGACGCCTCCGCAGGCGTCAGGTTGGCGCCTGAGACGGGCTCGGTCGAGCCAAGAGTCAAGTGAGGGAGACTATCTCCCCGGCCGCCCGGATTGAACGGGTCCAGCAACGGTGGCACACCGGCCTTGCAGGTGCGATGCAGGAGCCAACTCGAATGACGTCACACAGCTCGATGCTTCACGCCCGGATGCACGGACGCGCGTCCACCCGGCGGGGGAACGTCACGGGTATCCCGCCCGAGTGCGAACGGCCTCTTCGACGATGTTGGCCAGGTTGGCTTCAATCCAGGCGTAGCGCTGCTTGCTGCTGGATCCTGGGGGCTCGTAGCACTTCACGACGGAGGCTAGATCCCGCTGATACCCCGCCCGATCCCGGATCGTGAAGTCTTGGAAGGGGTTGCGGCCCTTCCAGGAAGAACGGCCATTCCGATCACGAAGACCGTGGATGTGAATGCCCGCGAGTCCCATCCTCTCCTTCCACGATTTCCCGATCTCGTATCCGATCCAGGGCCGTCCCGCAGTGGCCGACCCCACCAGCACGAGAGTGCAGGACCGATACCTCAACTGCCCGTCGATCCACCTCCGGATTGCGGCGTCTCCGCCCCTCTTCACTGTCTCCCACCCGTTGTCCGTCGCCGGCCGGTTGCCCTCCACGGCACCCATATTGCGAACTGTGGCGGCGCGCCAGTTGTCGGCGTCGTAGTGGAAGCTGTAGAAGACTCTTCGCTTGATCACGCTCAGCTCCCGACCACGCATACGAATGCGGCTCCCGCCAAGACAAGAGCGGCCAGCGTCAGGTAGAACGGCCACAGTGTGGTCGACCAGACGGCGAAAAACCAATCTCGCGACCAGAAGCGTCCCGGCTCCTCCAAGTCCCTGACGCCCATGGAGAAGTCGGTCTCGGCCTTGATCCGCACGCTATCGTACAGAGCACAGAAGAGGTTCTCCCGGGAGAGGTAGTACCCGTCAAGCCACCAGAAGACCAGGACGGGAACCAAGGCAACGAGAACCATCTCGAATGACCCGCTCCGGGCGCCCAGTGCCAGCAGCGCCGTGGCGAGAACAACGCTCCACCCCTTGATCCGGAAGGAACTGGACGCCAGACGGTTGATGACGCCCTGGATCATCTCCAGGTGTTTCAGCTTGTCCGCCATGTCGTTCAACCGAGTTCAGTCGGGGGAAGGCCGGTCGGGGCGACTGGTACCTCCAACCGTTCCATCACGGCCTTCAGGCCGCACTCGGCATTCAGGCCGTAGAGATGGTCGGCGTTCCCGAGACGCTCGCTCATGAACAGGAGCTCCGCGCCCCCATGGCGCCGATGCGCGTCCGCGAAGTCCACCGGAAGTCTCATGATCGCCGCTCCTCCTTCGCCCGTTCCGCGTTCAGGGCCATGAGGCGGCTTAGAACCTCATCGCGGACCGGGTCGGGCCAGCGGTAACGGTAGCGCTTCCTGCCGCGGCTGGCGACGCCTTCACTGGCGGGGTCGTCGGGGTGTTCGGGAAGGAACTTGCAGGTCGTGTCGATGTCGGTCCAGCCGTACGCGGCGAGGACGGCGCTGTCCATCGCCGCGTGGAGTTCGCGCAGTCGGGCGATCTCGGGGCCCAGCTCGTCGGGGTCGTGGAAGCGGTTGTACGTCTTGGGGATTATAAAGTAGGGTTGACAAATGGGGTCGCGCCCGGTAGCGTATAGCTATTGGAACGGAGGAAGGGAAACCATGACCTACAACGCGCCCGGCAAAGCTCACCGCAGGGGCATTACCCTGCTCGAACTCGCACAGCTCTTCCCCGACGAAGCGGCGGCCAGGAAGTGGTTCGAGGGCATCTTCTACGCAGACGGCCGCTTCTGTCCGCGCTGCGGCACCGACAACAACTACGAGTGCAGCCACGCCAAGATGCCGTACCGCTGCCGCGACTGCAAGCGCTACTTCAGCGTCAAGACCGGCACCGTCATGGAGGGCTCGCCGATTCCGCTGCTCAAGTGGCTTTACGCGATCTACCTCGACCTGACGAGCCTCAAAGGCGTCTCGTCTATGAAGCTCCACCGCGACCTCGGCGTCAGCCAGCCGACAGCCTGGTTCATGCTCCAGCGCATCCGCGAGGGCTTCGTCGATGCCGGCCCCAAGGTCCAGTTCGACGGGCCGGTCGAAGTCGACGAAACCTACGTCGGCGGCCTCCGGAAGAACATGTCCAAGTCCAAGCGAGCAGAGCTCGCCGGCAACGGACCCACCGGCAAGACCGCTGTCGTCGGCGTCAAAGACCGCAAGACCGGGCAGGTCGCCGCCCGCGTCGTCCGCCGAACAGACGGAGAAACCCTCAAGGGCTTCGTCCATGAGCACACCGCCGAGGGCGCCCAAGTCTTCACCGATGAAGCAGCCGCCTACCAGGGACTCCCCAACCACGAGACCGTCAAGCACTCGGTCGGGGAGTACGTCGCCGGCCGCGTCCACACGAACAGCATCGAGAGCTTCTGGTCCATGCTCAAGAGAGCCCACAAGGGAACCTTCCACAAGCTCAGCCCGAAGCACCTACAGCGCTACGTCAACGAGTTCGCCGGGCGCGAGAACATGCGCGAGCACGACACGATCGCGCAAATGGCGATCCTCACCGCGGGCTTGGCCGCGAAGCGACTCCAGTACCGCGACCTCGTCGCGGACAACGGGCTGCCTTCCGGGGCGCGATCCGCATAAAGAGTTGCGGGGCTGGGCCAAGGCACGTAGAATCAGCCCCAGAATTCAACGGCCGAAAACGACAAGAGGCCCGCTTGGGGCGGGCCTCGTCGATCGACGCCACGACAACATGAGGAGATAGCTCATGCGTAAGCAGCAGGTCCAGCCTAGCCTATCCCCGGCTCCGCGTCCAAACGCCCCGAAGCCGAAGCCCCTCCAGTCCCTCAAGATGGCCGCAAGCAAGGCCACCGTGAAGGTACTGCCGGTCGCTCACGCTGCCGCGCAGTACGCGCCGGGGTTCCTCGAAGCACTACAACTCAGTCGGTGCGGCGGCCGGAACAGCCGAGCGTGAGCTTCCCGGCAAGCGTCCTGGCCGGTCTGCTTTGGGTGGCGGCGGGAACGGCGCCTGCCTCCGAAATGACGTTCAGCCGCGACGTAGCGCCGGTCCTGTATCGGCACTGTGTAACGTGCCACCGTGCCGG
Organism: Candidatus Multivorans sp.; assembly: GCA_965222875.1. Lineage (GTDB taxonomy): Bacteria > Acidobacteriota > Thermoanaerobaculia > Multivoradales > Multivoraceae > Multivorans. The sequence continues at coordinate 1,337,632 of CBDCVC010000002.1, forward strand.
CGAGATCGCGCCCATGTCGCTGTTGACCTACACGGAGGCGCGGCCCTGGGCTCGCGCACTCGCGCGAGCCGTGTCGACCAGGGCCATGCCTCCGTGGTTCGCGGCTCCGGAGCACGGCGAGTGGTCCAACGATCCTCGGCTGACCGAGAACGAAGTCAGGACGATCGTGGAATGGGCCGCGACCGGCGCGCGGCGCGGCGACCCGGCAACGATGCCGACGCCGCCTGTGTTCCTGGACCGATGGAAGCTCGGCGAACCGGACTACGTGATCGAGGTTCCGCCCGTCGTCGTACCGGCGGACGGCCCGGACCTGTTCCCGAACCACATCGTGACGCTCGACGTTCCGGAACGTCGCTGGATTCGAGCAGTGGAGTTTCGGCCCGGCGCCCCGACGGTCAACCACCACCAGCTCGCGTTCAAGGCCAACTTCACGGGGATGATCGAAGACGGCGTGCCGCTCACGCCGCAACAGGCTCTGCGCGCCAGCGGGTCGGTCGACGGCAAGGGCTACTTCAACGTCCTGGCGATCTATGGAGCCGGCACGGCCCCGACGGTCTTCCCGGAGGGAACGGGCCGCTGGATCGAGCCTGGCGAGACAGTCGTGATGAACCAGCACTTCCATCCGAACGGCGTGGAGCAGGTCGACCAGACGCTGATCGGCCTCCACTTCGGTGAAGGCGAACTGCGGTCCGAGATCCGCGCCGTGCTCGCGGGCGACATGCAGTTCCTAATTCCGGCAGGAGCCGCCAGCCATCGTCTTGAGTACCGGCACCAGATCGCCCGAGACTCGGTCGTGGTCTCGTACATGCCGCACATGCACCTGCGCGGCACCCGGATGACCTACACCGCGATCTACCCGAACGGCGGCCGTGAGACGCTCCTGGACGTGCCTGGGTACGACTTCAACTGGCAGCTCTTCTACTACCCCGCCGAACGGACGCTCCTGCCGGCCGGCACCGTCATGGAGGTCGTCGCGTACTACGACAACTCGGCCGCGAATCCTCGCAACCCCGATCCGACCCGCGCGGTTTCGTTCGGCCTCGAATCCACCGACGAGATGATGTTCGGCATCTTCGAGGTCACCGAAGGAGGTTCTTCCCGATGATGGGCGGCTCCCAGTCACCGTACGCGGCTCTTCGCTATGCAGCGGCAGTCCTGGTCTCAATGGTCGTGGCGGCTGCACTGGTCGGCGCCGCAATCGTCGTCTGGATACTGCTCTGATCGGGCAGGCGGCAGGGTTCGCTAGCGTCCCCGACGCCGCCGTTTTCGCGGCCGGCGCGTTCCGACTACGACGGTGAAATCCCCGAACCTGAGGGAGGCTTCTGCGCCTGGCCGCTCAGCGGCACCATCGTGGGCGCTTCTTGACGATCCGATCGTGGCTGGTGAGCGCGACCGCCGGGCCGCGCCCTCGCCGCCAGACGTAGACGAGGCCGGTCGTCGCGTCCCAGACTCGGAGCACGGACGGCAGGTCCGTGGCCGCGGAGACGAACAGCCAGAAGTGGTCGTAGGAGTCGCCGGCGTCCATGAACTTGACCAGGGCTTCGGGGTTGCCGGCGCTGAACACGAACGGCACGAGCCAGTCGAAGCGGCCTGTTTCCACGCTGCCGTCCTCGGCGCGCCCCGTCCGGTTGAAGCCGGCGGCGACCCTCTGCGACTCTTGCCAGCCGTCCGCTCCGGCCAGGTCAAACATGACGTAGAACCGCGCGACCGACTGCCACCGCCACTGGCCGCCGTCGAAGCGGACCTTGTCGCCGTACACGGGGTAGACCTTCTCGGCCCAGCCCGCGCCGCGGAGGATATGTTGGCGGGCGTACTCGGCATTTCCGCTCATGGTGTTGGCGTGAGCGCCGTTGCCGGGGCTCCAGGGCACCGGAGGCAGACACCACTGCTCCGCGCGATACCAATGCGACGCGCCGGCAGCGGCAGGGCTGGCTGCGGACAGGACGAACAGCGCCGTAGCGGTCCACCGCCCGACACTTCGTAGAGAGAGCATGGGCTCTCCTTTCGCTGATTTGCACGGCTCCCGGATTGGTGCCGGGCCGTGTAACGCCTTTACTCGCACGGGCGAAGGCTCCCGCCTGTTCACCGAGGCACCTGGGAGCTACCCTGGGCCTATGGTCGGCTCTTGTATTGAGCGGGCAGCCCGGCTCAGGGGCCGCCCGTGCGAAGAACGTTACGTAAGCTAGGGTAGTGTCTGCTTGGCCGAACCGTCAAGCGGGAGGCCCCCAAAACCCATGACCACAGTGGACCCGCCGAACCTCACTGGCGACTGGCAGCGCGACATGGACGTCTGGCGTGCCGGAGTCGACGAGAAGCTCCGGCACATGGCGACGAAAGAGGACCTGGCGCACCTGGAAACGCGCCTCGTCAAGACCTCTTGGCGCGCCATGTTCGGTACAGCGATTGGCGTCGCCAGCCTCGTCATCGCGGCCTTGAAGCTGCTCCCGTGAACGAGGCTCGGGTCGTCTACGACAGGGGATCTGGCGTACCCTGCGTTCGATCGAGGCCCTGCTGTACCGTTTGTTGAAGCACCAGGAGAAGGCTCCAGTAGCGGAGAAGGAGAAGCGATGAGCACGAACGCGAAGGTGAAGAAGCAGTCTCAGCCGCCAGGGTTTCCGCGGCCGCCCCAGGCGCACCCGATCTATGGCGGCGCGACCGCAGAACAGGTGGCCCTGAAGCTGCAACGTAGGGTCACCAAGCCGGTGCGGACCGCGAAGAAGCCTGCTTAGGTGGTGGGGGCTTCGAGGCGTAAACCCTACTTTATAATCCCCTACGTCTTCGTCAGGCCCTCGGCGTTTCGGACCAACAGGTCGGCGCGGAAGTCGTGGTAGGCGCGGCCGGCGGCTTCGAAGTCGGGGTGCGAGGCGAAGCCCGGCGGGAAGGGGAAGGTCTCGAAAACGTCGGAGGCGGGGTAGCGAGGCCTCTCCTCCAAGGAACAACCGAAGAAGCGGGCCCAGATCTCGTGCGGCCGGGATTGGAGAGCGCAGAAGGCGGCGTTCGATGAGAGCGGGAAGACGTTTAGGGTGTGGCCGTAGACCATCCTGCTTGGCAGGTAGGCGAACGCTGTGTGCTGTCCGGTGTAGGAGATGGCGAGGACGCGGTCGAGGTCGGCGATGGCGGAGAAGAGCGCCGGGGTGTAGCGACCCCAGAGCCACCACTTCTCCTTTCTTCGGCGGGCGTCCCCGTTGTCGCCGAGCTTGGCACGTTCTGGTCTCACTCGCTCCGCAACGATCCGCAGCAGTTCCGGCCAGTCCGCCGCCACCGGGTCGGGGTAGCCGAGCGGCACGATCCCGCTGCGGCGCCACTCCTCTCGCTGAACGTCGGAAGCGCCGTGCCAGGCGGAGGCCGCGTCTTGCGGGACTGGTCCCGGGTCCTGTGCCGTGGCCTTGAGGTCGGCCCGGTGCTGTGGATAGTCCCGGAAGTTGATGACATACCGGTGATGCCCGTGCGTGGGGCTCGTGTTGACCTCGGAACCGCCGATGTACGGGAAGATCGCTTCGCGGTTCCTCGGGTTCTCGGCGATCAGACGTTCCATCTCGCTGAGCGGCGAAGGAATGCCCGCCACGTCAGCTTCCTCGTCCACACCGCTTTCCGGGGCGTCGGTAGTCTTCCTGCCCTTGTCGTCGAAGGTGAAGCCCATGCCGAGGACGTAGCTGCCGACGAAGCTCTTTCCTGCGTTCGCCCGGAGCCGCTCTGGATCCTCGTGCCCGCCGCTGTGAAAGAGAAAGGCCGTGATCTCACCCACCGCCCGCCCGTCGAGCAGACGCCGGGACGGCACGGCGCCCTTGGCGACATGCACGATACTGACGACCACTGCGGCCTGCCCCGGCCACTTGTAGCGCGTGAGCGCGCGGAAGATCTGCCCGCCGCCCTGACAGATGAAGCGCAAGCCAGTCGAGCGGGTGTCGCCTTGCCCAATCGTGTTCGTCGCGATCAGGCCGAAGGCCCCGTCGTCCCGCAGCAGGTCGAACGACCGCCGAAAAAAGTGGGCCACGAGATCCGCGTTTCCGTGACTGTCCGCGTGAAGCTCCTTCAGCCAAAGCGGGTAGTTCGGGACGTTCGCCGCAGCCACCGTGTTCTTGCCGCCGAAAGGTGGATTCCCCACGAACGCATCGAATCCCGGATTCTCTCGCTCGAACCTCCGGGAACTCGATCTGCCAGTGGAAGGGCGCGAAGGGCGGATGAGCACGGTGCTTCTTGGCCAGCCGCTCGCGGTGGGCCAACGTCTCGCCTCCCTGCACATCGGCCAGGCGCGCGAACCGCCGGGCTCGCCGGGCCGTGACCTTCGTTTCGAGCAAGAACGCCTCCACGGCCAGATCGCCGTACAACCGGACATCGGCCAGCGCCGCGTGGGCCTTCTCCCACAACTTCTCCATCTCCACCGGAGGCGTGTCAGGCTCCGCCCGCCGGATGCGGCTGCGAAGCTCCGCCACGCGCTTCACCGCATCGTTCACGGACAGTTCCGTCTGGGCGGGCCCGCGCTCCCAGGTGAATCCCGCAATCTGCCTGCGGCCCAGCCCCACGAGTGAATCCCCGGCGCGGAGCGCGTGGTCCAGGAAGGTCAGCGGCTCGTCCTTCGAGAGCGTCGCCAACCAGAGCGACATCTTCGCCAGGTCCACCGCCATCGGGTTCCGGTCCAGGCCGTAGAGGCAACGCTGGGCGACCAGACGCCGCGCGAAGACGAGTTCGTCCTCGCCTGCCGGGACTTCGGGACGGCCGCCGTGGAGCTTCCACGATTCGAGCAGCAGCTCGGCCAGTTGGCGGCAAGCCTCCACCAAGAAGGCGCCCGAGCCCATCGCCGGGTCGCAGACCTTGAGCGCGAGCAGGTCGGAGGGCCGCGGAACGGCGCCGTTGGCCAGCCGGTCCAGAACGGGCCGCAGCGTCTCCTCCACGATTGGGGCGGTCAGCTCGCGGGGCGTGTAGTGCGAGCCGGAACTGCGCCGTTCATCGCTCGGCTGCAGGATCATCGCTCCCCGGGGAACCAGGTCGGGAGTCGCCGCGTTGTCCACGACCTTGGCCAGCGCGGCGTGCAGTTCGGTCATGGTCCCAGCGACCCACAGGGGTTTCGCCACGGTCGGGGTCAGCTTCCGCTCGGTGCGGTCCCGAATCCACTTCACGCGCGCTCCAGGCGTCACGGCCGCCAGCTTCTCCAGATCGATCGTCGTAGGCGCGCCGCCCTTCTTCGGCGACTTGACCGCGACGGAGAGGCCGGTCGCCCTCTCCAGCCGGAAACCCATCATCGTTTCGTAGACTGATCCGATCTGCTCCACGTCGAGCGCCCGGTAGGAAATGCGCTCGCCGTCCAGCACGAGCAGCTTCTCCAGCACGCGGTAGATCGTTCCGTCGGGCACGAGGGGGGGCTCGATCGCCTGGGTGACCTGCGGCGCGCCGCTCCCGAGCCAGCCTTCCAGGAAAGGAAAGCGTGACGGGTTGAAGAGAGCGCCCCGGCGTCCCGGAAGGTGCATCGCTCCGGACTTCGCGCCGTCGTGCACCATGCGGAACAGAGCGAGGAGCTGCGCCCAGGCCCCGTAGCGGTCGTCCATCGTGTCCGGATAGAGGCCGGCGTCCTCGCGAAGCCGTTCGTGAAGCCCGACGACGGAGTAGTGGGTCGCGAAGGTGGGGTCGCCTGTGAGCATGCTGCGCTCCTCGGCGTAGAGGAGGAAGACGAGCCGCAGGATGACGGTGAGCAGGGCACGGTAGACGTTGTCCGGATCCTGCTCCAACTCGTGAGCCAGGAGGTTCCCGTGTGACTTCAAGTGGGCCTGTTCGAAGCCGCGCAGAAGCTCGTAGAGGCCGTGCAGCACCTGCTCCGAGAGGCGCTCGCTGACGACGTTCTGGTACTTGCGGCTCGCTTCGAGAAGACCCGCTAGACGGTGCTCGGCCGGCCCCGTGAGAAGACGCGATTCGCGAAGCAGAAGACGCAGCGCCGCAACCAGCGGGCGGCCCGCGGTGGGCAGCATGTCGCGAACCTGGAAGTCCATCCAGCCGGAGCTCTCGCCGCGGGGCGCGGAGAGCAGGCGAATCGTGCGGCCGCCGAAGATGAGGCCGGCGGGCACGCGGGTCGCGCGCAAGAGGCGCTCCAGGCGGCCGTGGGAAGAGGCCTCCAGCCCGCTGCCCTTCCGGACGACACGGTCGAGGTCCGTTTCCTGTTCGAGCACGAAGACGAGAAGCTGCCAGGGAGGCCTGTCGCCACGCGGGTCGCGCTCGCGCACGGCGAACTCGGGGCGGAGCGTCTCGCCGTACTCGGGAAGAGCCAGCTCGAGTTCGGGCGGAACCGGGCCCGCGCCGCCGCCCGCGTAGCCCACGGGCTGGAAGCTCCAGTCCAGGACGCGGCGCGCGAAGGTCTCGAAGTCGGCCAGGAAGGGAACGGGTTCCTCGCCGGGAGCGGGCGCCGACATCTCGACGCATTCCTCGAGGCGCCGTTGGCCCTCGATGTCCCGTCGGTTCAGGATGGCTCCCGCCTGCTCGAGGGCATGGGCGGACACGACCAGGCCGGTCGGCTGGATGAAGCCCAGCCATTCCAGGTGGTCGCGCACGTGCGGGGACAGCTTCCGGCTCACGGGCTACCGGCTCCCTGGGCGGTCATCCCGTTTCGGGCCAGAGGTAGACGAGGCCCACGGGCTCCACGCGGGTCGCGCGCACGCGGTAGAAGTCCCTGATCCGCTCCGGTTCCTTCGCGATGTCCTCTTCGAACCGGTTCAGCCGCTGCCGCCAGGAACGCTTGTTCGCCTCCAACTGACGCTGCTCTTCCGGGTCGCGATAGAGGGCGAACTGGATCGGCTCCGCCTCGTGCCTGGCAAGCTCCTCCCTCACACGGCGCCGCTGACGGAGCAGGGTCTCCTGGAGCTCCTTCGCCTCCCGTTCGCCACGCTGCCGCAGCAACTCAGCCGCCCGCTCCGAAAGCTCCCTCGCCCTCGGTTCCAACTGCGGCCGGAGCTCCTCGATGTCACGTTCGGCCGATGCAAGCAGGCGGCGGCGAGCGGTCTCCCCAGGCTGCGACGCTCCGCCCGCTTCCAGAACCTGGTCGAGCAGCCCCATCGTCCTCCGTTCCGCATCGGCGGCGTACCGCTGGAGCGGGCCGCGGCGTATCTGCGGTTCGACCCAACGAGCGGTCACCGTGACGATTTCCTCGTGCAGCCGCTCCGCGTGCTCGCCGTAGAGAGCCAGGCGGCCCAGAAGCACGACGCGGCGGACCGAGTCGGCGACGTGGGCCAGACAAGCCCGGGAGAGGTCGTGATGGACGAAGCCCTGGGCGCGGAAGCGAGCCAGAAGGCGCTGGGCGACCCGTTGTTCCAGGTGCAGATGGACGACATCCTCCGTCAGCTCGCCCGCGTCGCGGAAGACGACGGGACGGATCGGCGCCTCCTTTCGCCATTCGAGCCACTTCTGGTCGCGCTTCATCGGCGCGCGCAGGGTGTCCAGGGTGGCGGCCCAGGACGGGTCCGAGGCGACCCGGCCCTCCAGCTCGGGGAAGCGCCACACCTCGCGGCCGGTTTCGTCCCGTTCCTCTCGCAGGGGTCCGGCGTTCTGGATCCCGAGCGAACAGGAGAGAGCCCGCCGGAAGGCGTCGGGGCGAAATCGCACCCAGTCGCGGGATTGCTCCAGCAGCGACCGGCACTTCTCGATCTGGTCCTGCAGGTCGCGCTGGCGTTCGCGGACGGACTCGAACTCCTCGGCGACCGCCTGCTTCCGTTCCGCCGCGAGATCGAGATTCCGAAGTTCGGCCGCGAGGGCGGACGCGTCCCGCCGCCTGATCCCGGTTTGCTTCAGCCGTCGTTCGATGTCTTCCTCGAGCACCTTGCCGAGACTGCCGAGTTCCCGCCTGATCGTCTCTGTCTTGCGAACGAGCACCTCAAGCACCCGGTCCTCGTGGCGCTGAGGCAACTTGAAGTAGTGGCAGCGCACCTCGTCGGCAGGTTGGAGCTTGCGGTCGATGCGACCGTTCCGCTGCTCGATGCGGCCCGGATTCCAGGGCAGGTCGAAGTGGAATAGGTCGGTGCAGTGGGCCTGGAAGTTCAGGCCTTCACGGGCCGCGTCCGTGGCAAGCAGGATGCGAAGCGGGTCACGGTCCGGCGGTGTGTTGAAGCGACGCTGGATCTCCTTGCGGCGGGGGCCGCCCACCAGCCCGTCGATTACCTCGATCCGTTCGGCCGCCCGGTCGGTTCCCTCGATCGCCGTCTCGAGCGCGGTTCTGAGGAAGCGCTTCGTTCCCTGACGGTTCTCCGTGAAGACGATGACGCGCCGGTCGTTCCAGCTCGGTGGTGTGCCGGTAACCCGCATCCCGAAGGGGGGAAGATCCGGGCAGAGGTTCTCACGGATCCAGTCGATCAGCCTGTACGTCTTCGCGTCCGGCCGTGTGCGGGCAACGCCCGCCACTTTCTGCATCTCGTCGAGGAGACGGCATTCTTCCCGCCAGATCTCCTCCGTCGTGGCGTCACGGGCCAGCCCTGCTTCCGCTTCGCGGTTGGCGGTCTCGATCCAGCGCGCCTCCTCAGCCTCTTCGGCTGCATCCGCGTCCTCGTGTAGCGAGCCGACCTCCTCGCTAGCGGCATCCTGGTTCCCGGCGAGGCCCGCTTCGTCGTCGGATCCCGTCGTGGCGAGAAAGCCGTCGAGCATCTGATCGGCGGCGGGGGTAGGCGTGAGGAGCTCCTTGTCCGTCTTCCCGGAACCATCGCGCCGCCGGCTCTCTGGACGAACCGTCGCGCGCCCCTCGGCCCACTGCCGCTCCACCGTCTTCCGGTGCTTCTCAAGGCTGAGCGCGAACGCCTCGATCGAGGAGAGGAGCCGCTGCTGCAAGCCCACGACGAGCAGTCCGGCGGCGGCCCGGCCCCTACTTGTGGCCGCGGCGAAGCGCCGTTCCCGCAAGGTGCGGTACTCGTCCAGCAGGCGCGACAGGACGAGCTCGGGAGCGTCCTCGGGCAGACCGTCGATCACCACCGGGTCGACGATCCGCCTGGGAAACCCGTCCACCTCGGCCCGGATGTCCTCCTTGAGCCGCCGCACCATGACGGCTTCGAGGTCCTTCCTGCCGCGGACCTTGACCCCCCGGGTGAAGCGGTGCGGATCGAGCAGTTCGAGAAGGGTCGCGAAGCTGTTCGAGTGCCCGTTGTGCGGGGTGGCTGACAGGAACAGGCGGTGCTCGAAGCGCTCGCAGAGGTCTCGCACGGCGCGGGTGAACTTCGACTCGATGCCGTAGCGCCCTCCGTGACTGGGCGCCGCATGGTGCGCCTCGTCGAGGATGAGAAGGCTCCCCGCGCGCATCGTGCCGAGCCATGCGCGCATCGGATCGGCGTAGGTTGGGTCGGCGAGCAGCCGATGAGAGACGAGGAAGCGACTGTGCGTGGACCACGGGTTCGTTCCGAAGCCGCGCTCACGCCGGATGTGGGCCAGATAGTGGCGATCCAGAATCTCGAAGAGGAGCCCGAACCGCTCCTCCATCTCTGCCTTCCACTGTTCCAGGACGGAGGGCGGCGCTGCGACGACGATCGTGCGGACCTTCCGGCGAAGAAGCAGCTCGCGGGCAATCAGACCGGCCTCGATCGTCTTGCCCAGCCCGGTATCGTCGGCGATGAAGAGGTTGACCCGCGGCAGCCGCAGCGCCTTGCGGAGCGGCTCCATCTGGTAGGCGTCGACCTTGATCCCGGCGCGAAAGGGGGCCTGGAACAGCGACGGATCGGTGGCGGTCGTGCAGTTCCAGCGGAGCGTGTTCAGGAATGCCGCGAAGTGATCCGGAGCGTCGAAACCGCGATCTCCCAGGTCGGACCAGGGTTCGTCGTCGAGAATCTGCCGATCGAGCTCGCATTCCCAGAAGACCTCGATCTCCTGGCCCTGGGCGTCGTCGTCCGCGCAGGTGAGGCGCACCCGGGAGGGCTCGCCCGGATCGCCGGCCGGCGTCACGTCTTCCACGAGCCAGCGGCGCGTGCGGACCCGCACCATCTCGCCGATGCGGGGGTCGCGCTCGGGGAAATCGGGGAACCGGTTGGGCGGCGGCCGGTCGCTCTGCACGCTAGGAGTGTCCGCAGCGTTGTCGCTGCGCTGTCGCGCAGGGAACAGGCAGCGAGTAGCCAACGTTACAGCGGCGTCGTGGGTTCATAGAGTTGGCCGCGCTGGGCAGCGAGGCCGCGCAGGCACTGGTGTGTTGGCGCCCGACTAGGAGTTTGGCCCGGACCGTGATCGGCGCTCTGACGCTGGCGGCGCGGCTTGTGTCGCGACCCCGTATGCAAGATTGAGCTTTTCGCCGCGGTCTCTGCCCAGCGCGACGATTGGATTCTACATCTACGGGAGGCAGGGGATGGCAAAGCGGAAGGCGGAGCGTCTGGAAGTCGTTCACCCGGATTGCGCCGGTGTGGACGTGGGCAAGCGCAAGCACTACGTGGCGGTGGACCCGTCGCGTTTCGAGCGGCCGGTGCGCAATTTCTCGTCGTTCACGGAGGACCTCGAGGCGATGGCCTCGTGGCTTCAGGAGTGCGGCGTGCGTGAGGTGGCGCTGGAGTCGACGGGGGTGTACTGGATTCCGGTGTTCGAGGTGCTGGACCGGGCGGGGTTCGAGGTGCATCTGGTGAATCCTCGGGCGACCAAGCAGGTGAGTGGCCGCAAGAGTGACGTTCTGGACTGCCAGTGGATCCGGCAGTTGATGAGCTACGGGCTCCTGCGGGGTGCGTTTCGCGCGCCGGACGAGTTGTGTCCGCTGCGTTCGTACACGCGGCAGCGCGCCCAGTTGGTCCGCGACCGCAGCCGCGCGGTGCAGCACATCCAGAAGGCTCTGGTGCAGATGAACGTGCAGTTGGACAACGTGCTGAGCGACATCATGGGCAAGACCGGCCAGTTGATCGTGCGCGCGATCGTCGCCGGCGAGCGCGACGGCGCGGCGCTGGCCCGTCACCGGGACGGTCGCTGCAAGGCTGGTCCGGCTGTGATCGCGGCGAGTTTGCAAGGCAACTGGCGAGACGAGCACCTGTTCGCTCTGGGCCAGGCGCTGGCCCGCTACGACATGCTGCAAGGCCAGATCGAGATGTGCGAGAAGCGCATCGACGCCGAGCTCGACGGCCTGGCCCAAGACGGCGTCGAGGACGCGCCGCCGCCCGGTTCGAAGGCGCGCGAGCGCGCCCTGCGGAAGCGGCTGCATCGCATGCTCGGCGTGGACCTGGTCGCCATTCCGACGGTCGGCGTCGAAACCGCGCTGACCTTCGCCGCTGAGATCGGCCCGGACCTGTCCCGGTTTCCCTCGCAGGGCAACTTCTGCTCGTGGCTGTGTCTGGCTCCACCGACCAACATCAGCGGCGACAAACGGCTGAACGGCCCTCCCGTGAAGCAGACCAACCGGGTCGGCCAGGCGCTGCGCCAAGCCGCCACCACAGCCCGCAACAGCAAGACCGCCATCGGAGCCTCTCATCGCCGGCGTCTCCAGCACATGGAGAAGGCGAAAGCCATCAAGGCCACCGCTCATCAACTCGGCCGACTGATCTACGCCATGCTGACCCACGGCGAAGAGTACGTCGAGCGCGACCTCGCCGAAATGGAGGCCGTCCGACGCGAACGACAAATCAGAAACCTGCAGCGTCAGGCCCGCCGCCTGAATCTGGCTCTCGTGCCGACCGAACATGCCGCCTGAATCGCGCAACCTGCGCTGCCAACAAGGAACCCCTACCCGTTTGTTCCCTGCAAGCCTGGTTCAGCGGGGCCAGGAGCTTGCGCCGTAGAACGCAGCGCAGCGACCCGGCCGTCGCCGAGCAAGACGGCCACCCAGCGGAACTCGTCCGTGTTCTCGAGCATGATCTTGACCACCATGGTCAGCGGCACGGACAGCAGCATCCCGATCGGGCCCCAGACCCAGCCCCAGAACACGAGGGAGAGGACGACGACCAGGGTCGAAAGACCGAGGCGGCGGCCCATCAGGTGCGGCTCGATGAAATTGCCGACCACCATGTTCACGACCAGGTAGCCAAGGGCTACCAGAAGGCCCCGGCCGACGCCGATCTGGACCATCGCCAGCAGCGTGGTCGGCACGGCCGCGATGATCGAGCCCAGGTTCGGTATGAAGTTCAGAACGAAGGCGACCAGACCCCAGAAGATCGCGAAGTCCACTCCCAGCACGCCGACCCAGACTCCGATCAGCAGTCCGGTGGCGGCACTGACGACCGTCTTGATGCCGATGTAGTGCTGGATCTCGAGCATGACGCGGGAGAACCGTTCCTCGGCGCCGGCGCCGGTGAAGGCGATCCGCACTTTGGAGCGGAAGGTCGCGGCCTCGAACAGCATGAAGACCACGATCAGCGCGATGATCAGCAGCGACGAGAACGCCGTCGCCGTGTAGCGCAACGCCTGGTTCGCGAAGTCGACGAGCAGACTGGAATCGAAGCGCGACAGCAGCCCCGACAGCTCCGAGCCCTCGCCGGCGCCGTCTGGAACCGGTTGGGGCACCGTAGCCACCACCGTCTCAACGCCGCTCTCCGGTGTCGTAACGACGTCGGCTTCACCAGCGGCGGCCCCCTCCCCGGCCGGCGACGACAGCCACTCGGGCTGCAGGCCGCGCTCCTCCAGCCACGCCGAGCCCTCGTCGATCAGTTCGGTCAGACGCCCTTGGTACTTGTCCATGTCGCCCGTGAGCTGGTTGACGGTCGTCCCGACCAGGGAGCCGGCCGCCGCCAGCACGGCGATGTCCATCAGGATCGTGCCGAGGACGGCCAGCATCGCCGGCAGGCGCTGCTTGAGCCAGAACAGCACCGGCAGGCTGAGGATGACCACGAAGAGCGCGATCAGGAACGGCTCGATGACCGAGGACGCTGCCCGGAGACCCGCCACCAGCACCACCACGCAGGCAGCGACCACCAGGACCCGGATCGGCGTCCTGGAATCGCGGATCTGGTCGTCTGGGTTCGCAGCCATGGTCCGGCTCGGAGTGTAGCCGCCGGGGCCGCGGTTTAGCCGGCGCTGGCGCGATGGTCTTCGACCAGGCCGTCGACGACCGCCGGTTCGGCCAGCGTCGTCACATCGCCGAGGTCGTCGTACTCGCCGGCGGCGATCTTGCGCAGCACCCGGCGCATGATCTTCCCGGAGCGCGTCTTGGGCAAACCCGCGGCGACGTGAATGTGATCGGGCGTGGCGATCGGCCCGATCACGGTCCGCACCTGCCGGCGCAGCTCGGCCACCAACTCGGCCTGCTCCCGGCTCTCGGCCTCCGGAGTGATCAGCACGTAGGCGTAGATGCCGACACCCTTGATCTCGTGCGGGCAGCCGACCACGGCCGCTTCGGCCACCGCGTCGTGCGCAACCAGGGCGCTCTCGATCTCCGCGGTGCCCAGCCGGTGTCCCGACACGTTGAGGACGTCGTCGACCCGACCGGTGATCCAGTAGTAGCCGTTCTCGTCCCGCCGGCAGCCGTCGCCGGTGAAGTACATGCCGGGATAGGTGCTGAAGTACGTTTCGACGAAGCGCTGGTGGTCGCCGTAGATCGTCCGCGCCTGGCCGGGCCAGGAACGCTTCAGGCAGAGGTTGCCGCTCTGCTCGTTCCCCGCAAGCTCGTTGCCGTCGGCGCCCACCAGCACGGGTTCGATGCCGAAGAACGGCAGGGTCGCCGAACCCGGCTCGAGCGGCGTGGCGCCCGGCAGCGGCGTGATCAGGATGCCGCCGGTCTCGGTCTGCCACCAGGTGTCGACGACGGGGCAGCGTCCGTCGCCAACCACGTCGTGGTACCACTTCCAGACCTCGGGGTTGATCGGTTCGCCTACCGAGCCCAGCACCCGCAGCGAACCGCGGTCGTAGTCCGTGACCCACCGGTCGCCTTCACGCGCGATCGCGCGCAGCGCGGTCGGCGCGGTGTAGAAGAGGGTCACGCCGAGATCGTCGACGACCTGCCAGTAGCGGCCCGGATCGGGGTAGGTCGGCACCGACTCGAACATCACGCTCGTCGCGCCGTTGGCGAGCGGGCCGTAGACGATGTAGCTGTGCCCGGTGACCCAGCCGATGTCCGCGGCGCAGAAGTGGATGTCGTCGTCGTGGTGGTCGAAGATCAACCGGTGCGTCATCGAGGCGTACAGCAGGTAGCCGCCGGTGGTGTGGAGCACACCCTTGGGCTTTCCCGTCGAGCCGCTGGTGTAGAGGACGAACAGGGGCGCCTCGGCGTCGAGCCGGGCCACCGGCGCCGTCGCCCGCTGCTTCGCCGTCTCCTCGTGCAGCCAGAGGTCGCGCCCCGGCGTCATCGGCACCTCCGTGTCCGTGCGCCGCGCGACCAGCATGTGCTCTATCACGTCCTGACCCTCGAGCGCCTGGTCGCACGTGGCCTTGAGCGGGATCGTCCGGCCGCCGCGAAGACCTTCGTTGGCGGTGACCAGAAGCCGGCAACCGGCGTCGACGATCCGCTCGCGCAGGCTGTCGGCGGAGAAGCCCGCGAAGACGACCGAGTGCACCGCGCCGACGCGCGCGCAGGCGAGCATCGTGTAGGCCAGTTCCGGGATCATCGGCAGGTAGATGCAGACCCGGTCCCCCTGGCCGATCCCGAGCGAGGTCAGCACGTTCGCGATGCGGCACACGTTCCGCTTCAGCTCGCGGTAGCTGATCCGCCGGTAGCGGCCCGGTTCGTCCTCAACCCAGATCAGGGCGGTCTTGTCGGGCCGGGTCGCGGCATGGCGGTCGACGCAGTTCGCGCAGGCGTTGAGCTCGCCGTCCTCGAACCAGGCGAAGTCGACGGCGTCGAAGTCCCAACGCCCCGCCGAACGCGGCGGCGCGAACCAGTCGAGCGTCGCGGCCTGGTCGAGCCAGAACCGGTCCGGATCCTCGATCGATTGCTGGTAGAGCCTGCGGTAGGCATCCATGCCGTCCACATGCGCGCGGCCACTGTCCGAGATCGCTGCTTTGACGGGGATCATCCGATTCTCCTTGCCGTGCCTCGCGACAGCTAGACCGCGACCCGCGGCGCTGCCGCCAGCACTTCCTGCGAGACGGTGCTCGACAGACTCTCGAAGTTGTCGGTGAACATCCGCGCCAGTCGACTGGCATGCCGATCGTACGCCTGCGGGTCGGCCCAGCTCCGGCGCGCATCGAGCACCTCCGCTGGTACGCCGTCGAGCGCGGTGGGGTAGGCGAGGTCGAAGACGGGGTGGGTGCACATCGGCGCGTCGTCCAGGCTGCCGTCGAGCGCGGCGTGGATCATCCGCCGGGTGTAGGCCAACTCGATGCGCCGGCCCTCGCCGTACGGCCCCCCGGTCCAGCCAGTGTTCACGAGCCAGACGGATGCCCCGTGCCGCCGCACCTTCTCGCCCAGCAGTCGGGCGTAGGCGGACGGCGGCAGCGGCATGAAGGGGGCGCCGAAGCAGGCGCTGAAGGTGGCCGTCGGCTTCGTGACTCCGCGTTCCGTGCCACCGACCTTCGCGGTGTAGCCGGAGAGGAAGTGGTACATCGCCTGCGCCTCGTTGAGCCGGCTGATCGGCGGCAGGACGCCGAAGGCATCGCAGGTCAGAAAGACGACGGCGTGGGGATGGCCGGCGATGCCGCCGACGTCGACGTGCTCCAGATGGCTCAGCGGATAGCTGGCGCGGGTGTTCTCGGTGCGCGAGTCGTCGTCGAGGTCGAGTTCGCGCGATTCCTCGTCGAAGACGACGTTCTCGAGGACGGTCCCGAAGCGCCGCGTCGTGGCGTAGATCTCCGGTTCGCCCTCCGGATCGAGCCGGATGACCTTGGCGTAACAGCCACCCTCGATGTTGAAAATGCCGTCGTCGCACCAGCAGTGTTCGTCGTCACCGATCAGGGTGCGCTGGGGATCGGCCGAAAGCGTCGTCTTGCCGGTACCGGAGAGGCCGAAGAACAGGGCCGAGTCCGAGCGCTCAGGGCCGCAGTTCGCGCTGCAGTGCATGCTCAGCACGCCGCGGCGAGGCATCAGGTAGTTCATCACGCTGAACATCGACTTCTTGATCTCGCCGGCGTACTCGCTGCCGCCGATCAGGGTCAGATGCCGTTCCAGGTCGAGGGCGATGAAGGTCGTGCTGTTGGTGCCGTCCGTCTCCGGATCGGCCAGGACGCTGGGGATGTCGACGACCGTGTATTCGGGCTCGAAACCCTCGAGAGCCGAGGCGTCGGGCGCGCGCAGGAACATGTTGCGCGCGAACAGGCTGTGCCACGCCCGCTCGCTGATCACGCGCACCTTCAACCGGCACTCCGGATCGGCGCCGGCGAAGCCGTCGAAGACGAAGATGTCGCGCTCCGCGGCCGCGGCCAGCATCTTGCGGTGAAGGCGGTCGAAGTGCTCGGGCTCGAGCGCCTGGTTGACCGGCCCCCAATCCACAGCTTCCGCCGACGGCGACCGCCGCACCAGGAAGCGGTCCTTCGGCGATCGCCCGGTGTGCTCGCCGGTCGATGCCACCAGGGGCCCTTCGGCGGCAATGGCGGCTTCGCCGCGGCGCACCGCCTCCTCGTAGAGCCGAGCCACGCTCAGGCGCGAATAGACGGTGCCCCGACTGGCTGTCAGGAACTCCCGGGAAACGTCGGCCATCTCTTCTACCTCACACGACCCGGCGCGAGAGGCGATCCCCGCGTCACCGTCAAAGCCGCGAACCGTGGCTCCTCGGGAGGGATTCGAACCCCCAACATTTCGGTTAACAGCCGAACGCTCTACCGTTGAGCTACCGAGGAAGAATCCGCCGGCTCCCAGGCGACAGCGGCGGGCGACATGGAGGTGATCTTAGGGAGGCTCCGAGCCGACTGTCAATCGACCACGGAATGCCAGCGTTGCTAGAGGAGGTTTCGGAAGGCTCGCAGCCGCCGGGATCGGCTCGGATGGCGGAGCTTGCGCAGCGCCTTCGACTCGATCTGGCGGATTCTCTCGCGCGTCACGTTGAAGGAGCGCCCCACATCCTCCAGCGTCGACTCCGCGCCGTCGCCGACGCCGAAGCGCATGCGGAGCACCAGTTCCTCCCGCGGGCTGAGCGTCTGGAGCACCTCCCCGGTCTGCTCGCCCAGGCTCTTCATCATCAGGTCGTCGAGCGGAGAAACCGCCTTCCTGTCTTCAATGAAGTCGCCGAGATGGGAATCCGCCTCCTCGCCGATCGGTGTCTCGAGCGAGATCGGTTCCAGGGCGATCTTCATGATCTCGCGCACCTGCACCGCGTCCATGTCCATGCGCTCGGCGATCTCCACCACGGTCGGCTCCCGGCCCAGTTCCTGCACCATCGCCCGGCTGGTCCGGATCAACTTGTTGATCGTGTCGATCATGTGGACCGGGATGCGGATCGTCCTCGCCTGGTCCGCGATCGCTCTGGTGATCGCCTGACGGATCCACCAGGTGGCGTAGGTCGAGAACTTGTACCCGCGGCGGTACTCGAACTTCTCCACCGCGCGGATCAGGCCGATGTTGCCGTCCTGGATCAGGTCCAGCATCTGCAGGCCCCGGTTCGTGTATTTCTTGGCGATCGAAACCACCAGGCGGAGGTTCGCGAGAATCATCTCGGAGCGCGCATGCTCGCAGACCGCTTCGCCGCGCCGGACCTTGCTCAGGGTTGCGGTCACCTGAGCGAGGGTCGTTCCGTAGCGCTCCTCCGCGGCCCGGAGCCGGGCTCGGTACTTCCCGATTCGACGCCGGTGCAACGCGCCGAGTTCGGTGCCCTGCTCCCGATCCAGAGCGATCTGCGCGCGCCGGATGTCCCGGTCGTGGCGCGAAATCTCCGCGTAGAGCTGCTTCAGGATCTCGACGAGGCGGGCGCGCGTCTGGGCGGTCAGCTCGATCGAGCGGATCTGCTCCGTGATCTTGCCCGCGGTCCGGTCGATCTCGCGCTCGATCTCCAGGAACCGTTCGCCGCCACGCCGGAACCGGTCGCGCCGGCGGCGCAGGCGGCGCACCTTGCGGTCGAGTTCGTCGATCGCCTGGAAGATGGCCAGGTTCCTGGCGATCCGGTTGTTGGCGCTCTGGTCCAGATTGGCGCCGCTGTCGGCCAGCAGTTCGCGCATCAACCGGCGGTCGCGCCGCGCCAATTCGTTGATCCGCAGCAACTCCCTGAGCACGACCGGGTTGTCGCACAGGGCCTCGAAGACGATCCACTCGCCGCGTTCGATCCGCTTCGCGATCTCGACCTCGCCCTCGCGGTCGAGCAGTTCGACACGTCCCATCTCGCGCAGATAGACGCGCACCGGATCCGTCGTCCGATCCTGGCTGACGAAGGCGGGCGGCTCCGGTTCCCTTCGCTCGACGCCGCTGAACAGCGGCGCAGGGTCCGAGTCGACCACGTTCGCGTACACCTCTGGACGACCGATCAGGTCGACGCCAAGCGCCCCCAACCGGGCTCTGATCTCGTCCATCTCCCTGGATTCGACGAGGAGTTCGTCCGGCAACCGATCCTGGAGTTCGTCGTGGAGCAGGTACCCCTTCTCCCGGCCAAGAGCGAAGACGCTGCGGACCGAACTGTGACGGTGTTCGATCGGCTCGGCCGGAACGGCCTCGACGGCTGCGATGTTCAGCGCCACGCCACGCCCTCAATCTCTGGGCTGGTACAGGTCGCGGCTGAGCTTCTGCTTCTCTTCGATCTTGCGGTGCAGAGTCTCCACGTCGCCCTCGCGCTGGGCGAGATTGATCTCCCGGGCGAGCAGGTGGAGTCGCTGTCTGGCGAAGCGCCGACCCAACTCGGCGAGACTGATTCGGAGTTCCTGTGCAGAGAAGGCAGACGACCGTTGTAACAAAAGGCCGGCGATGCGGTCAACAGGTAT
The DNA here is from genome assembly GCA_965222875.1 of Candidatus Multivorans sp. GTDB lineage: Bacteria > Acidobacteriota > Thermoanaerobaculia > Multivoradales > Multivoraceae > Multivorans. The sequence continues at coordinate 1,356,319 of CBDCVC010000002.1, forward strand.
GCCGGTCTCGTCGCCACCGTCGGAGCGCCGCCCAAGGGCCGCGACCAGCGCCGACGAGTCGATGGGGTCAATACCCGCCTTGGCCTGCTTTCTTGTGGCTCGATAGATGGCGCGCAGAGCCGGATCGAAAAAGGCGTCCGAGTCCGGCCAGTCGATACCGGCCAGCGACGGGGCGGCGATGATCAGCCGCAACACCTGCTCTTCGATGGAGGACGTGGCTGGGGGCCTCCGGCCCGCCGGCGCCACCTCCGCACCGGCGGCTTCAGACCGCTCCGCGGCGGCGCCCGACTCACGCAGCAGCACCTCCACCTTGACTCCCAGGCGCTGCGCCGCGTGCTCGAAGTACGCCCTGCGCGCAATCGGATCCTTGACCCGGTCGATCAACACCCGCACTCGTGCGGCTTCCCGGGCCCTCAGCCGGGGATCGAGCTCGGCCCGGCTCGGCAGATCGTCGATCTCCAGCGCCACCGCGTCCCGGGCCTCGTCGACGACGCTCCGGACCGCCTCGGGCCCCTCGTCAAGTCGCAGCGAGTCCGGATCCTGGCCGGCCGGAAAACGGGCGCGACGGACCACGAGGCCGGCGCCGAGCATCAGGGCCGCCGCCTTCTGCGCTGCCTCGATGCCTGCCCGGTCGCCGTCGTAGCCCAGCACGACCTCGTCCGTGTACCGGGACAGCAGCCGCACCTGTTGCCCGGTCAACGCCGTTCCCATGCTCGCCACCGCCCAGTCGATGCCGGACGCGACCGCGCCGATCACGTCGAAGTAGCCCTCCACCAGGAGAACACGGCCCTGCTCGCGGATGCCGCGGCGGGCCGCGTCGAGACCGTAGAGCAGGGTGCCCTTGCGGAAGTGGTCGGTCTCGTTCGTGTTGACGTACTTCGCCTGGTCGTCGCCCAGGGTCCGGCCGCCGAACGCCAGCAGGCGACCCGACGGCGACCGGATGGGAAACATCAACCGGTTCCGGAACCTGTCGTAGGGGCGGTCCGGGTTCTTGGGACTGCGCGCGACCAGACCCGCAGCCTCCAGGTCGGGCACCTTGAGGCGACGGCCCAGGTCCTGCACCAGAGCCTGCCATCCATCCGGCGCAAAGCCGACACCGAACCGCGCGATCAGCTCCGACGGCACCTTGCGCCGGCGCAGGTAGTCCTGCGGCACCGCCTCGGTGCGCAGTTTGCCGCGAAAGAAATCGTAGGCGGCATCGAGCGCGGCCTGGATGCGCTCGGACCGGTCCACCCGTCCGTCCTCGCCCGGGGCCGGCGCCGCCCTCGGCAACGGGACACCGTAGCGGTCGGCGAAGTGTTCGATCGCGGTGGCGAAGTTGTCTCCCGTCAGTTCCATGTGCAGACCGAGGGCATCGCCGCCGGCGCCGCAGCCGAAGCAGTAGTAGAGCTTCCGCTCGGGGTCCAGCGACAGGGACGGCGTCTTCTCCTTGTGGAACGGGCAGAGCGCGACGAAGCGCCGGCCCCGGCGCTCGACCTTCGTGTGCTCGCTCGCGATGTCGACGATGTCGATCGCCTCGCGCACGGCGTCCAACGCCTCGTCGGTAAGCCTCGAACGCCGTGGCACGACCGCTGATGCTACTGCGGATCTGAGCTCCTCTAGCGCAGCACGACCTCAGTGGCCCCGTCGCCGCCCGCCGACGGCGGCGCGGGATCGAAGCCCGCTACCGCCGGATGTCCCCGCAGATGCTCACGGACGGCCCGGCGCAGCCGTCCGCTGCCGTGACCGTGGACCACCCGCACCCGTTCGCGGCCCGAGGCCAGGGCCCGGTCGAGATACGCGTCCAGGGAATCGAGCGCCGGTTCGACCATCTGGCCGATCAGCATCAACTCCGACTCGACCGCCGGCGCCGAAGACGCCTGGACCCGTACCCGGGACGAGGCGGCTCGCTCCACCGGCCGGGTGGCCTCCAGCGCCTCGGGCGCCGCCCGCACGCGCTTGCCCCGCACCAGGACCGTGGCCCGGTCTCCACTCACCTCCTGGAGTTCGCCGACCCAGCCGAGCGAGCGGTGACGCACCGGGGCGCCCGCCACGAGCGGGCGCGGCCGCTCCGGCGTCGCGGCGCGCTCGGGATCCCGCTCCTCGCCGGCGCCGGGTTCACGGGTCGCGGCGGTTGCGCGGTCGCCCGCGGCGGACGCATCGCGGTCGAGTTCCCGGTGCAGGCCGCCGGCGGCCCGCGCGAAGGCCCGCTTGCCCGGCCGGGGCCGCGCCGCCAACTCGGCCAGGGCCTGATCCAGCCGGCGGCGGTTCGCCCTGCGCAGAGCATCCACTTCTCGCCGAACCGCCTGACTCAGCCGCTCCTGAGCCGCCTGCAGCGACGCCTGGCGGGTCTCGAAGCGGTTACGCTCCGCCTCGGTCTCGGCGGTCAACCGGGCCAGCTCCGCTTCCCGGTCGAGCAACCGTTCCCGGCGCCGCTCATTGCGCTCCAGAACACGCCTCAACTGCTGGTGCTCGGAACCGAGAAAGTGCTCCGCGCGCTCCAGCCAGGCCGCCGGCAGGCCGAGACGCCGCGCCAGCGCGAGGGCTCGGCTGCCTCCGGGCGGCCCGATCACCAGCCGGTAGGTCGGCAGGCCGCTCTCCGGGTCGAAGCTCATCGCGGCGCAGGAAGCCGCCTGGGACTCGAGGGCGGCGGCGGCAAGCTGGGTCAGGTGAGTGGTGAGGACTCCCATCGAGGCACTCTCGACGAGCCCCTCGAGCAACGCGATCCCGAGCGCGGCGCCCTCTTCCGGATTGGTTCCGGCGCCGACCTCATCGAGCAGCACCAGGGTGCGCGGTCCGGCGCGGCGCCACACCTCCCGCAGACGCAGCAGGCGGGCACTGAAGGTCGACTGTTCGTCCAGAACGCTCTGGTCGTCGCCGACCACCGCAACGACGTGATCGAAGATCGGCAACCGGCTGCCGGGCGCGGCCGGCACCGGCAGGCCCGCTTGGGTCATCAGGCAGAGCAGTCCGACGGTCTTGAGCGCCACCGTCTTGCCGCCGGCATTGGGTCCGGTCAGCACCAGGGTCCTACAGTCGGCCAGCGCCAAGTCGAGCGGCACCACTTCGCCGCGGTTGCCGGCGGCGCCAAGGGTCTGCTCTCGGTGCTCGGCAAGCCGTGGATCGAGAAGCGGATGGCGGGCGCCGCGGAGTTCCAGCGCCGCCGCCGAACCGTCCGGCGCCGGCGGTGCAAGGACGGCCAGCCCGGCGCCGACCTGGGCGGCGAAGCGCGCCACCGCCTGCAGCGCGTCGACCGCGGCAAGGAAGTCGATCCTGGCGAGGATCGCCGGGGTCAGCTCCAGCACTTGCCGAACCAGCTCAGCGAGGATGCGGGCCCTCTCGATCTCCTTGTCGGCGGCGATCCGTTCCAGCTCGTCGTTGCCCTCCACCACCTCCGAGGGCTCGAAGTAGAAGCTGCGGCCCGAGGCGGAGCGACCCCTCACGAGGCCGGAGAGACGACCCCGGCTACCGGAGGGCAGCAACACGGAGAACCGGCCGCCGCGCATGGGTGTCGAATCGTCGGCCAGCCTGTGACCGTGCTCCCTGACGTACGCCCGTACCTGTGTCTCGACCGAGGCCTGGGTACGGCGAGCGTCCCCCACCAGCGCTCTGAGTCGGGGCGACGCATCGTCGCGCACCGCGCCGCGGCGATCCAGGGTGCGGCGCAGGCGCGCCGCCAGGGCGGCGCAACCGATCGGTTCGCCTGCTACGGCGCCGTCTGTGGCGCCGACCTCCAGGCCGCGCAGCGACTCGACTTCCGCCGCGAGCCGCGGTGTCTCTTCGTGGTCGCCCAGCCGCTCGAGGACTTCCTCGCTGGCCTCGATCACCGCCGCGAGGCCCTGCAGCGCGGCGCCGCCCAACTGTCGGCCGCCGGTCTGCAACTGGCGCCGCAGATCCAGGAGCTCCTGATCGAGCAACGGTACGAGGCCGCCACCCTCCCCCCGTTCCCGGGCGATCTCGGCGTAGCGAACCCGGCGAAGCTCGATCTCGTCAGGGTCCGTCCGCGGCGAGATGGCGTGGACCAGCCGCCTGCCGGCGTCGGTCACCGCAAGCCCAGCGAGCACACGGAGCAACGCCGGAAACTCGAGCGCCTCGGAAGTCGCGCTGCTGCAGCAACTCATCGCCGTTGCCGATCCGCGAGTGCGGATCCGGTGGGCGTGGGCAACCTCGCCCGACAGTCGGTCAGGCCAAACCGGCGCGGCGCTCCTCGGCCAGCTTGCGCAACATCTTCTTGCGCGCCTGCATCACCTTGCGCTTGCGCTTGACCGACGGCTTCTCGAAGTGCTGGCGCTTCTTGAGCTCGGTCAGAATGCCCTCTTTCTCGCACTTCCGCTTGAAGCGGCGAAGCGCATTCTCGAAGCTCTCGTCGTCGCGTACCTGCACAACCGGCATGGAGTGATCTCGTCCTTCTCTCTGTGAACTCAGGCTTGCACCCGAATTCGGTATGCCCGGAGCCGCCGGCTCACGACCGCCCACAGGCGAACGCGGATTGTGCACCAGCCGACCCACTGCCGTCAAGGACATGGCGGCGCTTCGGCCTCCTACTCGTCCTCGTCCTTCCCCTCGACCGCGTTGGGATCGGTGCGGTACACCTTCCGATCGTTCTCGCGGAAGAACACGCCAACCGCAGCTCCGGCCCCGTGCTGTTCGGGGTCCTTGGGGTAGAACCAGGCGAAGACGTTCTCATCCGGGAAGTTCCGCACGTAGCTGTGGAAGACCTTGCCCAGAACGCTCTCGACCTCGGCCTCGGTCATTCCCCGCTTGACCTCCGCAAGCTGTTCGACCGAGACGTAGCGTGCTGCCTCGTACTCGGCGATCCTCGCCGCGAGGTCGGGGTTGTCCGGATCGACTCCCTGAGCCCGCTGCACGATCTCGATCGCCCGCCGGTAGTCGCCGCCCTTCACCACGTATTCCTGGGCCAGGTACATGTCCTCGCCGGACTTCATCGCGAAGGCCGCTCGCTGCTCTTCGTTCAACTCCCCGCCGAGGTCCCACTCGGCTTCGTTGATGTAGTTGACCAGCTTCTGCGAGAAAGCCTCGCCGTCGGCGCCGACCTCTCCGTCCAGTGCCTCCGCCTGAGCGGCGAGAGCCTCGGCATCCTCCCCTTCACCGGGCGCCGCCGCCTGTGCACGGAGCTGGTCCAGGTCGCTGCGCTTGGCGTTCAGGGCGGCCTGAGCTTCCTCCAGTTCGGCCCAGGCCTCCGCCCTTGCCGTAGCCGTCCGCTCCTCCTCGGAAGGGCCGCACGCAGCCACAGAAGCGAGTAGAAGAATGGCGGCAGCGGCGGCGGCTGACACCGCCCGACCCGGCCGCCCGACTGGAGTGATTCTCGACATCCTGGCGCCTCCTTGGATCACTATTCGCGTGCCGGTCACTATACCCCAAGGGGGCCCACCTTGTGGCTATACTGCGGCACTGCGCTCGGGGTCCGAAGGGTCCATAGCTCAGCGGTTAGAGCATCCGGCTCATAACCGGCAGGTCCCTGGTTCGAATCCAGGTGGACCCATACCGTGCAGCGGCGGATCCTGCGCTTGCCAACTCCTTGCAACCTCTCACAGAACGATGCTTCGCTGGTGGACGGCAACAGACCGGCAGGTCGACATCGCGGCCAGGCCGCGGGAGCTCCGGAACGGATTTGAATGGAAAGAGTCCTTGACACGATCGTAGAGCTACAGGAGGCAAGCGTAGAACTCGCGCGCAGCCTCACCCTGCTCGACGGGGTTCCCGAGTCGATGCAGGAACTTCACGACCAGTACGAGATGAGGCGCAGCGAGATCGAAGAGCTAGAGGAGGAGCACCAGCAGGCGGAGTTGGAGCGCCGCGCCGCCGAAGCGGAGTCGGCAGCGGGCAAGATGAGCATCGAGCGCTACCAGGAGCAGATCTCCCGCGTCACCACGCAGCGCGAGTACGGCGCCCTGCTGAGCGAGATCGACACCGTCCGCGCCCAGATGCGGGAGGCCGACGAGAAGGCGCTGCTGGCGCTCGATCGCCAGGATCAGGCGTCGGCGCAGCTCGACGAACTCCGCGGGGCTTTCGAGAGCCTGGACCAGCAGTACCAGGAGGCTCTGGCCGCCTGGGAGGAGCAGAAGCCCGCGATGCGGAAGCGGGTCGAAGTGCTGGAGGGCCGGATCGAGATCTTTCGGGAACGCCTGCCCCCCGCAGCCCTGAACCAGTACCACCGCCTGTTCGAGCGCCATGGCGGAACGCCGTTGGCCGTCATCGGGGTCATCGAAAGCGCCAAGGCTCCGATCCGGCACTGCTCGTTCTGCAACTACCGGATCCGACCCCAGGTCGTGCTGCAGATCCAGACCCAGGGCGCCATCGTTCCCTGCGACTCCTGCCAGCGGATCCTCTATCTGGAGCTTGAGCCGAAGAACAGGGCGGAGTGAGTTCTGAGGCGCAAGGCCCAGAGGCGCAAGGCCCAGAGGCGCAAGATCCAGAGGAGGTCAGGGGCTGGGGAGCGCTATGCGGACTTGACGGAGCGGCTGTCGGAGGCGTGCCGGCGCGCGGGCCGAGCCGCGCACGATGTCACCCTGGTCGGCGCCTGCAAGCGCCAGCCCCTGGAGCGCATCGTCGAGGCTGTGGACGCCGGTCTCCGGGTCCTGGGCGAGAACCAGGTCCAGGAGGGCGAAGCGCATCGCGCGGCGCTGCTCGAGGCCGGCTTCGACCACGTCGAGTGGCGCCTGATCGGGCCCCTGCAGACGAACAAGGCGCCGCGGGCGTGCGGCGTCTTCGACGTCTTCGAGGCCGTCGACCGGGTGAAGGTGGCACAGCGGCTCGATCGGGTGCTGCGGAACCGGCAGGGAGGGAATCGTACCTGCCTCCTCGAGGTCAACATCGGGCGGGAGCCCAACAAGCACGGCTTCCTGCCCGAGGACGCCGCGACGATGCTCGGACTCGCCGACCTGCAGTACCTGCCGATCCGCGGTCTGATGGCGATTCCGCCCCGTCGTAGCGACCCCCGGGAAGCGCGCCGCGACTTCGCGGCCCTGCGGCGCCTGCGCGACGAACTGGGCCGCCAAGGCCTGTTCGGCAAGCGCGAGGGGTGGCTGTCGATGGGGATGAGCGCGGACTTCGAGGCCGCCGTCCTCGAGGGCGCCACCCACGTGCGGATCGGTTCCGCCTTGTTCGGCCCGCGGCCGCCGCGCTGACCTGAGATTCCAGACCGCGGAAGCGTCCATTCTCACGGCGGGCTGGTAGCGTTCCACCCTTGGAGACCTTGGCCGACCTTCTCTTTCGCGTCTCGGACCGCTACGGTAAACGCGAAGATCTGCTCTCAATCCGCCGACATGGCCGGACCGAGTCGCTTTCCGCCGCCGAGTTCACAGACGCCGTCCGCCGCACGGCCCAGGCGCTCGAGTCGCACGGAGTGGTCAAGGGCGACCGCGTGGCCCTGTTCGCGACGAACCGGCCGGAGTGGCACGTGGTCGACTTCGCATGCCACCTCCTGGGCGCGGTGTCGGTGCCGATCTACCCGACTCTGACCGCGGCCCAGGTCGCCTACATCCTCCTCGACAGCGAGGCCGGGTGGATCTTCTACGACGACGGCGCGAAACGGGATCTGCTGACCGGCCTCGCCCCCGAAAGCCCCGGCGAGGACGGCTCGGAGCGGCAGGGCCTGCGGCTCGTCGCGCTGGACGCCGATGCCACCGCGGAGGGCGGAACGAACCTCGAAGCGCTGATCGGCGACGCGGCGCCGTCCGCGGACGCCGACCTCCAGGCCTTCCGCGGGCGGGTCGGGCGCGGCGACACGGCGAGCATCATCTACACGTCGGGTACCACCGGCGACCCCAAGGGCGTCGTCCTGTCGCACTGGAACTTCGTCTCCAACATCCTCTGCTGCCAGCGGCTCTACGACCTCGGCGAGGACGATCAGGCGCTCTCCTTCCTGCCGCTGTCGCACGTCTTCGAGCGCACCGTCGACTACCTCTTCTTCCACCGCGGCGTGTCGATCCACTACTCGCCCGCGATCGAGCGGGTCGCCGGTCTGATGCCGACCGTCCGGCCCACGGTTCTGTGCTCCGTGCCCAGGCTGTACGAGAGCGCCTACATCCGAATCCGCAACACGTTCGCGACTCAGCCTCCGGCGCGGCGGCGGCTCATCGACTGGGCGCTCAAGGTGGGCCAGCGGCGGGCGGAACGGGGCGGCGCCCGGTTGCAGGCCCTGATCGCCGACCGCCTGGTGTTCCGCAAGATCAAGGAGAGGTTCGGCGGCCGGCTTCGATTCGCCATCTCCGGCGGCGCCGCGATCGCCGACGAAGTCGCGGCGTTCTTCGACGCGATCGGCATCCGGCTCTACCAGGGTTACGGGCTGACCGAAACCGCTCCCTTGCTGAGCGTGAACTACCCGGGCGCCTCACGGCGTGGGTCGGTGGGCCCGGCCGCTCCCGGCGTCGAACTGCGCATCGCGGCCGACGGCGAGATCCTCGCCCGCACCGAAGGCCTGATGCAAGGCTACTGGAGGAATCCCGAGGCCACCTCGGAGGCGATCGATGCGGACGGCTGGTTCCACACCGGGGACATCGGCCGCATCGACGACGACGGCTTCGTGTTCATCACCGACCGCAAGAAGGACCTCCTGGTCACCAGCGGCGGCAAGAACATCGCGCCCCAACCGATCGAGCAGCTGCTGATCACCCACCCGGCGGTTGCCCAGGTGGTCGTGGTCGGCGACGGTTACCCGTATCTGAACGTCCTGGTCGTCCCCAACTACGCGGAACCTCCACCGCGGTTCGACGGCATGAGTCCGGAAGAGCTGCGGCAGGATCCGCGCCTGCACGAGACCATCCAACGCCTCCTGGATCAGACGAACCAGCGCCTGCCGACGCATGAACGAGTGCGCCGGTACCGGCTGCTGGAGCGCGAACTCACGATCGAGGAGGGCGAGATCACGCCCACCCTCAAGGTGCGGAGGAAGATCGTCAGCGAGCGCTACCGCGACGTGATCGCGTCGATGTATCTCAAGAGCCAGCGAGTGGGTTGAGCTAGGAGCGTGCGCGGCAGAACATGGGGTGCGCCGATTCTTCCTGCGGCGCACGCTGCTAGTTCACGCGACCGGACAGATCCGTCGGGTCGGGGGCCTCCTCGATGACGCCGTGGACTTCCTCGTAACGGCGCAGGTTGGTGCCGAGCGCCCTGATGATCCGCTTCAGGTGGCCGGGGCTGGTCACGATCCGGGCGCTGACGATGCCCTGCGGCGGCACCACGTTGATGAAGTCGAGGATGAACTCTTCACGGGTGTGCGTGATGCGCAGCAGGTTGGAGTAGGCCCCCTTGAGTTCGGCATCGCCGATCTTGACGTTGATCGACGAAGCTGAATCCTTGTCGCCCTGTTCTTCCTTGGGTCGGTCGCTCATTCCATCCTCCGTGGTTCACTGGGTGCGCCGGCCTTCCGGCCGGCATTCCGGGCGCCGCCGCGGGGCGGGGGCTCGAGGTCTGAATGGGCAGGCGAACGCCAATCGATCGCCGCTTGCGGGTCGGCCGCCCCGTCACTGTTGCCGGCGCCCAGCGCCTCCACATGCCACTCATGGTCCGGCAGGTAGAGACCGATGCTCCGGAGCGCCGAACTCTCGGCCACCGTGAAACGGAACGCTCGGCGGCGGTAATCGTAAGCCCTGCCGTCGCGAGCGTGAACCGCGAGATCGACCGTGTACTCGCCCGGCGCCAGCCGCAGTTCCGGGCACACCAGCCGCACCCGCACCGGACCGCGCAGCAGGCGCGGTTCGTACCCGGCGAGATCGGTGTTCGTGCCCCAGCAGTCGACGCCGCGGGGCGTCTTGACCCCGACCCCGAAGACGAAGTCGTCGAGATCCTCCCGCGGCTCGACCTCGAGCTCGAACGCCACCGCCTCTCCGCAGTGCAGGTGATACCGCTCCTCGCACGTGGCGCCGGCCAGCAAACGGGCGCCGACGATCCGCGCCTGGCCGGACCCCCAGCGCAGGATCTCCTCCTCCGCGTCCGGCGCCGTCGCCGCCTGTTCTTCCTCCGGCGGCGACTCACTGCGTTCGGCGGTCAGGGCCCGGCGCCGGTCGTGGGCCTCGCCCTCGCGTGCCGCCACGGCCTCGAAATAGGCGTCGATCACCCGCCGCGTCGAACCGATCGCCCGAGCGCGTCCCTGGTCCAGCCAGACCGCCCGGTCGCAGAGTTCGTCGATCAGGCCCATCGAGTGGCTCACCACGAGCAGCGTACCGCCCCGGGCAAGGTGCTCCTCGATGCGGGCGATGCAGCGGTGAACGAACTCCTCGTCGCCGACCGCCAGCACCTCGTCGACCAGGAGGATCTCGGGGTCGGTATGGATGGCGACCGAGAAGCCGAGGCGGACGTACATGCCCGAGGAGTAGTTCTTGATCGGCTCCTCGATGAAGTCGTGGAGGCCCGCGAACTCCACGATGTCCTCGTAGCGCTCCTCGATCCGGCGGCGGCTCAGGCCGAGTAGCGCGCCGTTGATGAAGACGTTCTCCCGGCCCGAGATCTCGGGGTGGAAGCCGGCGCCGAGTTCGATCAGGGCGGCGACCCGACCGTTGACCGCAAGTTCCCCGGAGGTTGGCGGCAACAGGCCCGCGACCAGCTTGATCAGGGTCGACTTGCCCGAACCGTTGCCGCCGATGACGCCTACCGCCTCACCGGCCGCGACCTCGAAGCTGACATCGGTCAGGGCCTCGACCACGTCGGCGGCAGCCAGTCCGCTGGTCAGGCTGCGCTCGAGAAGCGCGCTCTTCAGCGTCCGCAGCCGGTAGCCGCCGGCAGAGCGCCGGTAGCGTTTGCCGACGCCGCGAAGAACGACCGCAGGCCGAGGCAAGTCAGACCGCCTCGGCCAACGTATCGCTCAAGCGCGAGAACAGGCTGGCGCCCACCGCCCAGGACACCGCCGCGATCGCGGCCATGACCATCCAGACCTCGGCCTCGGGCAAGCGACCGCGGAACAGAATGTCCTGGATCGCCACCGTGAACCAAGTCATCGGATTCAGTTGCACCAGCCGCGCGAGTTCGGGTGGGATATCGCTCAGGGTGTAGATGATCGGCGCCAGGAAGAAGAGCAGAACGAGCACGTTGCCAAGCAGATCCCGCACGTCCTTGAAATGGACGTTGACCGCCGACAGGGCGAAGACGAGGCCCGCGACCATGACCGCCTCGATCACCAGCACGAGCGGCAGCAGGACGAATGTCCAGCCGGCGATGGGATACCCGAGCAGCCGGCCGACGATCAGGGCCAGGGCGACGATCGGCAGCGCCAGCAGGAAGTGGATCAGGTTGGACACCACCGCCACCGCCGGCAGCACTTCGACCGGGAAGACCGCCTTGCGGATCAACGCGCTGTTGCCGGTCAGGGAGGAGCAGCCCTCAAGCAGCGAAGTCGAAACCCATATCCACGGAAAGAGACCGGTAACCAGGAAGACGCCGTAGGGCTCGACCTCAACCAGGTCCCCGCGCTTCAGGATGAGGCCGAAGACGAGGGAGTACACGCCGAGCAACAGGAGCGGGTTGATCAGGGACCACAGGAAGCCGAGCACACTGCCCCGGTAACGCGCTCGCAACTCCCGCTGGACCAGAGTCCACACCAGGCCGCGGTAGCGAATGAGACATCGGGCCACCTCGAACATCGCCAGCGATCATCTCACGTCGCGGCGCCGTCTCTTGCGATCTCGAAGTAGACCGGCGCGGCGCCGAGCCGCACCGGGCCGGAAGCCAGTTCAACCCCGTCGCGGTCGCGCGCGGCGCGGACGCCGACGGGGGGACGGTAGGCCCGGCCGCGGCGATCCGGCGCCCACAGCACCTGGACCTCTCGACCCTGACGGAGCGCCCGGTAGCCGCGCACTCCCGGCGGCAGCGGCAGACGTTCGACCCGGGCGCCGGCCAACTCGCGCTGGAGTTGACGCAGGGCGCGATAGGCCGGCCGCCGCCTCAAGGCGCCGGCCCGGGGATCGATCAGCCCGTAGCCGGCCGCCGCCAACTGCCACCAGAAGACGCGCTCGGCAAGGCCGGTCCCCAGAGCCTCCAGGCAGTAGCGGACCAGGTAGCTGGCCTGGGTGTCCTCGTCCACGGCGACATCGCGTCCGGCGGGGGCGTGGGGCCCCTCCTTGAGCGGCCAGTTGAACTCGGTGACCCAGCTTCGATCCGACGCGCAGTCCGGAGCTCTGCGGGCAACGGCGCGCAACACGGCCAGCTTGCCGGCGAGGTCGAAGCCGAGTTGACGGTTCTCGGGCGCTCCCCGCCGGTCGACGTAGAGCTGACTCGCCAGGATGTCGAAGCGGTGCTCCGGCAACCCGGAGTGGACCAGTCCGGCCGTCGCGTGCGGCTCGAAGTCGATGACCGCCGGAGCAAGCACGCACGCATCCCGATTCCCGGCCCGCACGGCTTCGACGCCGGCAGCCAGGAGAGTCCAGTACTCGTCCGGGCGCCACACGCCCCACTTGCTGCGGTTGGGCGCCTGTCCGATGAGGAACCTGTGACCGAAGGGCGAGAGCGCCGCGACGGCCTCCTCCACGCGCCGTCGCCAGAGTCCGCCGTCCCGCACCAGCGACCGGTCCTGGCTGAGCTGGAACACGAGGTCGACCGGCCTCCTTTCGGCCCGGCTGAGGATCTCCGCCAGTTGCAGCAGGTCAGCGTCCACGCCCTGCCAGAGATGGAAACGCAGCAACACGCCTTCGACCCCGAGATCGTCGATCGCCTCGACCAGGGCGCCGACCGGCGCCGAGCCCGGACCGACCGCCACGCCGAGGCCATGGAAGGGAACCCTTTCCGCAGCCCGTTCGATGCGGCGGCGCAGGCGCTTCCCCTCGACGATCGATGCGAGCAGCGGCCCGGCGGCGCGAAGCAGCGGACGGGCATGGTGGGCGGCGTCGCGCAGACGGACCCCCAGGCGCTGGCTGCGCGTCGCCTGCTGGTGCGGCTGGTCGGTGAGCGGATCCCAGACCGCCCGCTCCTGGGCCTTCGCTCCGCGGTCCGCCGCCGGAATGTGGGGATGAGCGCGGCGGCGCGGCAGCAGCAGATCGGCAAAGCGGCGCAGCCCCCGGCGGGCGCCTTCCTTCGACCGGATCTTGAGACGGAAACCGTGATGGTAGACCTCGAACCAGAGCCGCTGAAACCAGGGCAGCCCACCGGGACGGTAGCCGCGCAGGTACTCCGCCCGGTCGGCCAGCCGCAACACGGGCATCCTGCTGAGATCCCGCAGGCGCTGGCTCCTTGACAGCCGGCGCCGGAAGCGGGCGCGGTTCAGGTCCACAAGGTACAACTCGGCATCGGCGGTCGGTTCCGAAAGCAGCACGTTGCCGGAGGTCAGGTCCCGGAACCAGACGCCGTGACGGTGCAACTCCGCGGCCAGGGCGCCGACTCGCCGCAGCAGGACCGCTCCGTCTATCCCGGGGAAGCGCGCCGTGCCCTCGCCGGCATTCAGAGCCCTGAGCACGTAGCGCAGTTCCAGGGCCTCCGGTACCCGCCGGCACACGAACCAGGCGGGGCCCTCCACGCTCTCCGACTCGGCATAGAGCACCGGTTCCGGCGTCGGGATACCCAACCGCCGCAGCCTGCGCGCGGTATCGAAGCTCAGGCGCGCCCGAGTGCCCCGCCGGCGACGGCGAAGCCTGGCCCGCAGATCGTCGTGGCGGAACTGCTTGACGACAACGGCGATGTCGCCTTTGTCCCGGCCACGCCGCCACGCGGTCTCGAACAGGTAGCTCCGGCCCCAGTGCAGGCTGCGGCCGGCGTTCGCCGGATCGAGGACGCGGCGAAGCGCCGCCTCGAAGTCGGCGTCCAGGTCGCCGGAGGCGGCCGCCGGGTCCACGGCGCCGGTCAGACCGTCGAATTCGAACCGGCGCTCCGGCCCGTCCGCCGTAGGTGTCAGATCCTCTCCCCCCCTACTTCCGCGACGACGAAGCGCTCGCGATGCAACTCCGGGTCCGCCTGAATCTGGACCGGTGCTTCGAAGGCCCCCTGCAGGCCGTCCAGCACCGCACGCGGCGCTCGATGAAGAGTTCGACCAACCGGCCGGACTCGACTAGAACTAGAGCTACCCGCGTCTGGAGCGCATCGCTTTCCACCAGGAGCTCTCTGTCCATACGACGGGGGCAAGCAGCTTTGTCCGCGCGCAGGCTGATCAGACGTTGACGAAACGCCGCAGGTCGAGGCCGATCATCAGTCCGGTGGCCGCGCAGCAGAAGAGCATGAAGGAGCCGCCGTAGCTCAGGAAGGGCAGCGGAATGCCGGTGATAGGCAGCAGCCCGACCACCATCGCCGTATTGTAGAGAACGTGGCCGGTGATGAAGGCCAAGAGCCCGACCACCAGCAACAGACCTGCCGGATCCCGTGCCGCCAGCGCGATGCGGACGCCGTTCCCCAGGTAGAGGAGGAACAGAGCCATGACGAGGATGACCCCGGCGAATCCGTACTCCTCGGCCAGCACCGCGAACACGAAGTCGGTGTGAGGGGTCGGCAAGAAGCGCAGGTTGGACTGCGTCCCCTCGCCGTAGCCCTTTCCCAGAGTCTGGCCCGAACCGACTGCGATCCTGCTCTGGCGGGCCTGGTATCCCGACCCCAGGGGATCCGCCTGGGGCCGGAAGTAACTCAGGACGCGTTCCTTCTGATAGTCCTGCAGCGCGAAGACCCCGAGGCCGCCGGCCAGGGCCCCAGCCACGGCAACGGCGGCGAGCACCGACCGGACGCTGACACCGGTGGTGGCCAACATGGCGGCGAGCACGGGCACGAACATCAGGGCGCCGCCCATGTCCGGCTGCCTCGCGATCAGCAGCAGGGGAACCGCGACGATCGCTGCCGTTGCCCACAGCCCGCCGCGCAGGGGAACCGGCGCCTGGGAACGGGCCAGGCGCCGGGCCAGCAAGAGAACGGTCGCGATCTTGCAGAAGTCGGACGGCTGGCCCCCGAAACCGCCGATGCCGATCCAACTGCGCGCGCCGCCGGCCTCGTGGCCGAAGAACGTGACCGCGGCCACCGCCGCCACGGCCACGAGGTAGATCCAGAAGGCGTGCCGAAGCAGCAGCGAGTAGTCGACGAATGCCGCGGTGACCAGGACCAGCACACCCGCGACGATCCACACCGACTGACGCGACACGTAGTTGGTCGACAATTCAGCCGAAGCGCTCGAGATCAGGGCCAGGCCGATCACGGACAGAGCGAGCGCTGAGCCGAAGAGCTGCCATGAGATGGAACGGACCTGGCGTGCCAGGATCCGCGGATCAGGTCTGGACGGGAGAACCAAAGTGCGTCTCGTGCATCCGCCTCGCCATGGGCGCCGCAGCTTCGGCGCCCCGTCCTCCGTGCTCGACGAACACGACGACGACCAGCTCCGGCGCCTCGACCGGCGCATAGGAGGTGAACCAGGCGTGGTCCCGGTGCTCGAAGGGAAGATCCTCGGACCGGGTCCACGTCGCCTGAGCGATGACCTGGGCGGTGCCGGTCTTGCCCGCGATCGACACCATCGGGCTCTTGGCTCTGCGTCCGGTCCCATTCGCGACCACGTTCGCCAATGCCTCCCTGACAAAGGCGATGACCTCGGGATCCACGTCGATCGGCGCCCGCGGCTGTGCCCCGCCCTCCAGCACATGGGGCCACACCCGCGATCCCCCGTTGGCCACCGCCGCGGTCATCACGGCAACCTGAAGCGGCGAAGCCAGCACCGGTCCCTGACCGATCGCAACCGAGATCGTCTCACCCGGGTACCAGGGCAGCCCCCGGCTCATCAGACTCCACTCCGGACCAGGCACCAGTCCCTCGCGCTCGCCGGAAAACTCGATACCGGTCCGCTCACCGAGGCCCAGTACACGGGCGTAGCGGGCAATCGTCTCGATCCCCATCTTCCTGCCCTGCCGGTAGAAGTAGATGTCGCAGGAGTGCTGGAGGGCGCCCCGGAGGTTGAGACGGCCGTGACCCCTCGACTGCCAGCAGCGCCAGCGGCGGTTGTACAACCGGGTTGAGCCACCGCAGTAAACCTGCTCTTGCGGATCGATCAGCCCATCGGACAGCGCTGCCACCGCCATCACGATCTTGAACACCGAACCCGGCGGGTAGGTGTTGTGGATGGCCCGGTTCTGAAGGGGTTTGTTCGGCGCCCCGACGATCTGCGCCCAGTCTTCCTGGTTGAGCCGGCCGGCAAAGCCATTCGGATCGAAGGACGGCGAGGAAACCATGGCCCGAACCGCACCGTCCCTGGGGTCGAGAGCCACGATTGCGCCGACCTTGCCCTCGAGCAGCTTCTGCGCTTCCTGCTGCAACCCGAGGTCGATGGTGAGGGTGACGGAACCTCCCGGCTGCGCGTCGGTCCGATCGACATCCTCGCCCGGCACAAGGCGACCCCGGCTATCGACGACCACGGTCCGCTCGCCTGCCGTCCCGCGCAACGTCCGATCCCGCAACAGCTCGACGCCGCTGCGACCGATCATGTCGTCGGCAACGAGTGTCCGGTCCCGTTCCTGCTCGACTGCCGTCGGCTCGCTGAGGTATCCCAGAAGATGCGCGGTCTGGTCGCCGTAGCGGTAGAGGCGTCGACGCGTGGCGGCGATCTCGAACTCCGGGTGCTCCAGAATCGCGACCTCGAAACGGGCGACCTGGTTCAACTGCAAGTCCTCGGCAAGGAGCACCGGGACAATCCGGGCCACGCCCCGGTAGCGCTTGAGCGAAGCCCTCAGTTCTTCCTGGTCCCGTTCCACGATGTTCGCCGCAAACGCCACACTGGCATCCAGATCGGCACTCAGGCTGCGGTCGATCAGGAGACGGAAAGTGGGCGCATTCTCGACCAGGATTCGACCGGAACGGTCGTAGATCAGGCCCCGCGGCGCCTCCAGGCGGACGACCCGCAGCCTGTTGTTCTCGGCCAACCGCCAGTAGTGCTCCGAGCGAACGATCTGGAAGTACCAGAAGGAACTCAGAACGACGAAGAACCCCACCGCAAGCGATGCGGCGAGCCACTTCAGGCGGGTCGCCATGATGAGCAGCACGCGGTCCGCGCTGTGCTCGTGGCCAGGAGTTTCCAGGTTCACCTTCCGAACAACCTTCAGCTAACGCAATCGGGCTCGTCCCGGTTCCAGTGTACGCCGGTTCGTCCGCTTCTCCATCCACCCTCGCACCAGGCCGGCCACCCAGAGACCGACCAGGCCGATCGTTGTGGTCACGAGAGCACGCAACAGCACCGCGACCACCCCGGGATTGAACTGGGCAATCTCGAGTGTCGCGAGCAGGCCGATCACGATCGCCTGGTGAACCAGCACCCCGGCAGCGATCAGCAGCCCCGAAACCACGCGCTGGCTGGTGAGGATCCGCTGCGACACACGCGCCCCGCCATATCCGACCACGCAGCACGCCAGACTGTGCAGACCGTAGATCGAAGAGGTGAACATGTCCTGGACCAGGCCCGCGGCCAGACCGCCGGCGAGACCGCGAAACGAGTTGCCCCTCAAGCTGTTCAGGACGACCAGGAGCACGTAGAGGTCGACGAGATCGGCAACCGCCGGGAGGAACCCGCCCAGTAGCAGTTCGACCAGGACCACGGCCGCCAGGACACTGGCGAACCTAGCGGCCGATAGCATCCCCGCCGTCCATGAAGGCCTCGGGAACCGCTTCACGGCGCCACACGAAGGCATGGCCGAGCGAAGCCAGATCGACACTCGGGACGACCCGGATGTCGTGGAACAGATCGCCGTCCGACTCCACGGATGTGATCGTGCCGATCGGGATGCCGCGGGGAAACACACCGTCGATGCCGGCTGTAATCACACGATCGCCCGGCCGCACGTCGACCTGCAGCGGCATGAACACGAGCGAGAGAGCGCCGGCGTCGGCACTGCCGCGGACGATGCCCTGACGGCGGGTGCGCTCGATCATCGCGCCCACGGACGACTCCCGGTCGGTGATCAGGAGCACCCGCGCATACCTGCCGCTGACTGAGATGACACGGCCCAACAGACCGTCAGTGGTGGTCACCGGCCTCCGCGCCTTGTCGTCCCCGTCTCTGCCGCCAGGCAGGTGCAGGATGGCCGTTCGCCGCCACCAGCCGTGATCCACATAGACGATGTCCGCCCTCAGCAGAGCCGTATCCGGCGACGGCTCGTAGAGCAACGGCTCTGCGACCAGGTCGGCCTCCAGGCGTACGCCCACGGCGGCCGCATAGGCGGACTCGACCTCCCGCAGCCGGTTCCGCAGCTCCTCGTTCTCGCGCTCCAGCGCGGTCATCGTCGACCGCCTCTCCCGGTACCCGTCGACGGCCCCGGCAACAGCGGCGACGAACCGCTTGATCGGTCCTTCCACCCACAGCGCGATGTCGCCTGCCCGCTGCGGCGCCTGAAGCGTCAGGAGCGCAAGGAGGACAGCCAGGAAAACGGTGAACAGGACCGCAACCCGACGCTCGCTCATGATGGATGTTCTTTCCGGTCAGGAACCCTGCGACGTGTTCAGCTCTAGCGAACGGAGACTCGTCGCAGCAGATCGATATCCCGCAACACCTGGCCCGCGCCGAGCACGACGGAAGCAAGTGGATCCTCGGCGGCAAAGACCGGCAGCCCCGTCTCCTCGCGCAGACGCTGGTCCAGCGCGTGGATCAGCGCTCCACCACCGGAGAGCACAACGCCCTTGTCCATCACGTCGGCCGAAAGCTCCGGCGGCATCCGCTCGAGGGCCTGAAGCACCGAATCGACGATCGCGGACACCGGTTCCGCCAGCGCTTCGCGGATCTCTGCGTCGGAAATCTTCAGGCTGCGCGGCACGCCCTTGACGAGGTCGCGACCCTTGATGTCCATGTGCATCGCCTTCTGCAGGGGGAACGCGGAACCGATTTCCACCTTGATTGCCTCGGCCGTCCGCTCACCGATCAGGAGATTGTGCTTGCGCTTGAGGTGCTGGGCGATCGCGTCGTCCATCGCGTTGCCCGCCACCCGCAGCGATCGGCTGTAGACCGTGCCGGCAAGCGAGATCACGGCGACGTCGGTGGTGCCGCCGCCGATGTCGACGATCATGTTGCCGGTCGGTTCCGTGATCGGCAGACCAGCGCCGATCGCCGCCATCATCGCCTGTTCGACCAGGAAGACCTCCGAGGCGCCGGCGCTCATCGCCGACTCCCGAACCGCGCGCTTCTCGACCGGCGTGATCTCCGACGGCACACCGATCGCGATTCGAGGCCGTGCGAAGCGCCGGCCATGGTGCGCCTTGCGGATGAAGTGCTTGAGCATCTGCTCGGTCATCTCGAAGTCGGCGATCACGCCGTCCTTCATCGGCCGTACCAGGACCAGGATGCCCGGAGTACGCCCCAACATCTCCTTGGCCTCGGCGCCGACCGCCTCGATGCGGTTGCTCTGCTTGTTCACGACCACGACCGACGGCTCGCGTACGACGATGCCGTTCGCCCGGGTGAACACCAGGGTGTTCGCGGTCCCCAGGTCGATCGCCAGGTCGCTCGAGAACCAATGCAGGAAGCGCATTGGACCGAACCTCTAGGTCGGGACCGGCCGAAGTCGTGTGAGCCCGAACTCCGAGCCGCCGCCAGGCGAGGAGGCGTGGGCCGCGAATGCGGCGCGGTCCGTGACGCCGGCTGCCAGGCTTCGGGTCGTCGCCGTCACGGGCGGACTTGTCATCAGCAAGTTCGGATTCCTACCGTCGGACGCGGGCGAACGGCACCCGCGAAACGCCCCGAAGATAGCACAGGGAGTCGCCTCGACCATTGGGGAAGCTCCTGTATTTGAACGAGTTTCGCCTCAACTGCCGACTCGCGGCGCGGGCCCGGCAGGGGCTTGACGACCGCGCCGCCGAACCCCACCAAGCGTGCCGATCCTGATACCATCGCCCGCGCCTTCGGGGCATCCTGCAGGGAGCTACGTCAATGCTCAACGTCATCCGCAAGAACATCAAGAGCTTCTATCCACTGGCGATCGGGCTCGCGGGTGTGTTCGTGCTCCTGGTCTTCACCGACTTCCAAGCGCTCGACGGCACCCAGATCAACCCGGTTGCCGCCAAGGTGGGCCGGGAGGACATCACCTTCGCCGAGTTCGAGCGCAGCTACCGGAACGCGGAGAGACGCTACCGGGAGATCTACGGCGACGCGTTCACCGCGGATCTCGCCGATCAACTGCAACTGCCCGTGCAGGCGCTCGAAGCTCTGATCAACGACCGCCTCCTCACCCGGGAAGCCGAGGGGATGGGACTGACCGTCAGCAACGAGGAGTTGCAGGAGGAGATCCTCTCCATACCCGGTCTGACCGACGCAGCCGGGAACTTCATCGGCGCGCGCCAGTACCAGGATCTCCTGCGCGCGAACCGGTACACGGCGGATGAGTTCGAGGCCGGGCTGCGCACCTCCCTCCTGGTGACCAAGCTGCAGGCGGCGCTGAGCGAGGTTGCCCACGTCTCCGACGCCGAGGTCGAACAGCGCGCCCGCGACGCCGCCGAGCGGGCGGCCATCCGCTACATCCAGGTGCCGGCCAGCCGTTACGCCGCCGAGGCAGAACCTTCGGGCGACGAGACCGCCGCCTTCTTCGAGGCGAACCGGGACGACTTCCGGCTGCCCGAGCGCAGGCGGGTCGGCTACCTCCTGGTCAACACGAACACGGTCCGCGCGGAACTCGAAGTGACCGGCGAAGAAGTCCAGCAGTACTACGACGACAACGCCGCGCGGTTCGAAGTACCGGAACAGGTGCGGGCCAGCCACATCCTCCTGCTCGAGACGGAGAGTCGCAGCGGCGAGCAGGCGCGGATCCTGTTGACCGATCTGCGCGGGCGCATCGAGGCCGGCGCGGACTTCGCCGCCCTGGCCAACGAGTACTCGGACGACGAGGCCACCAGCGCGTCCGGCGGCGACCTCGGCTACTTCGGCCGCGGCGCCATGACACAGCCCTTCGAGGAAGCGGCCTTCGCTGCCGGCAGCGGCGACCTTGTCGGCCCGATCGAGAATCAGCTCGGACCCCGCACCGGACATCACCTGATTCGCATCCATGACCGTCGCGAAGGCGGCCGGCAGACGCTGGAGGAAGTGAGCAACCTGATCCGCGTCCAGCTCCTCGCCGGCAAGGCGGAGGAGGAGGGCCAAAGCCGCATAGACGCCCTCGCCGAGAGGCTGGGAGACCAATCCTTCGAGGGCGAGACCGAAGCCCGGGAACTGGCCGCCGCCGAGGGCCTGAGTTTCGAGGTCACCGAGCCGTTCGGTGAGGATGACGCGGTACCCGGTGTGGGCCGCAACTTCAACTTCTCCTCCGAAACGTTCGGCCTCGAAGCCGGCGCCTGGTCGCAGCCGGTTCGAATCGCGGCGGGGTGGGCTCTGCTGTCGCTGCTGGAGGCGCTGCCGCCCCGCGACGCGGAGTTCGCGGAGGTCGAGGTCGACGTGCGGGAGGCTGTGCGCCAGCAGCAGGAGGGCGAACTGCTAACCGCCGCACTCACCGAGACGAAGCAGCGGCTGGAGGACGGACAGAGCCTGGACGACGCGGCGAACGAGTTCGACGCAGTGGTCGAGGAGAGCGGCAGCTTCGGCGTGCGCCAGCCGATCGGCGCCCTGGGCGCCATGCCGGACTTGTCTCGGGCAGTCTTCGCCCTTTCCGCGGGTCAGTTCGGCGGCCCGGTCGGCACGCCGTTCGGCGGCGTGCTGTTCGAGGTCACCGAACGGGTGTCCTTCGACCCGGCCCAATTCGACCCGGAGACGACCCGGAGCGAACTCCTGTCCGAACGCACCCTGATCATGCTGCAGTCCGTGCTCGGGCGCCTGCGCGAAGAGCTTGGCGTCAGCTACACGAAGGACTTCATCGAGAACTTCGGTCTCGGCGAGACCGAGGCGGCCGGAACCTGACCGCCGCGAGCGCCGTTTGATCGGCTATCTGCGCGGGCGTCGTCAGGCCTTGGGGCCCGAACTCCTGGTTCTCGACGTAGGCGGCGTCGGGTACTCGGTGCGGATCCCGCTGTCGACCTACTACGAGCTGGACAGGCTCGAGGCCGACGCCGAGTTCGGCCTGCACATCCACACCCACGTTCGCGCCGACGCGATCGAACTGTTCGGCTTCTGGAGCGAAGCGGAGCGGACCCTGTTCGAGCACTGCCTCGGCGTCAGCGGCGTCGGTCCCCGACTGGCCCAGGTCGTTCTCTCCGGCGGTTCGACCGCCGACCTGCTGACCGCCATCGCCGGCGGCAACGTCGCCGCTCTGACGCGGATCCCGGGCATCGGGCGCAAGACCGCCGAGCGAATGGTCCTGGAGCTGAAGGAAAAAGCGAAGAGGCTGCTGTCCGAGTCCGGCGGCGAACCGCCGCCCGCACAACCGGAGCAGGAGCTGGAGGACGAGCAGGAGCAGGTCGTCGGCGCCCTGCTCAACCTCGGCTACCGCCCGAACGAAGCTCAGCGCGCCGTCTCCAGGGTGCTCCACGAACACACCGACATCGAGTTCCAGGAACTCCTGCGCCTGAGCCTGCGCCAGCTTTCCCGGCTATAGCGATAGCATCCGCGCCATGGCCGACACAGGCGGCACCGACGGTGAGCGCAACGCCCTCTCGGCCGCCCAGGATGCGGACGATCGCCGCGTCGAACCGTCGCTCCGGCCGCAGCGCCTGAGCGAGTACCTGGGCCAGAAGAAGATCGTCGAGCTGCTCGACATCTACATGCAGGCGGCGCGGCGCCGGGGCGAGGCCCTGGACCACGTCCTGCTGTTCGGACCCCCCGGGTTGGGCAAGACAACCCTGGCCCACATCATCGCCCGCGAGATGGGCGCCGTCCTGCGGTCCACGTCCGGTCCGGTCCTGGAGCGGGCGGGCGACCTGGCGGCGATCCTGACCAACCTCGACCCCGGGAACGTCCTCTTCATCGATGAGATCCACCGTCTCGGCCCGACGGTCGAGGAGATCCTCTACCCGGCGCTGGAGGACTTCCAACTCGACCTGGTGATCGGTTCCGGGCCGATGGCCAAGACGGTGCGCATCGATCTGCCCCGCTTCACGCTGGTCGGGGCCACCACCCGCGCCGGCCTGATCACGCCGCCGCTGCAGGGGCGCTTCGGCATCGTCCACCGGCTCGACTTCTACAGCCCCGACGTGCTGAGCGTGATCATCCAGCGCTCCGCCGAACTGCTCGAGGTGCCGGTCGACCTCGGCGGCGCCGACGAGATCGCCCGGCGCAGCCGCGGCACGCCGAGGATCGCCAACCGGCTGCTGCGCCGGGTGCGCGACTACGCGCAGATCGAGGCGGACGGCCGGATCGACCGCGCCACCGCGAACCAGGCCCTGCTTCAACAGGAGGTCGACGAGTACGGCCTCGACAAGATCGACCGCAAGATCATGCGCCTGCTGATCGAGCAGTACGACGGCGGCCCGGCGGGCCTCAAGGCGCTGGCGGCATCGGTCGGCGAGGACCAGGGGACGATCGAGGACTTCTACGAGCCGTACCTTGTCCTGAAGGGATTCCTGCAGCGCACCCGCCGCGGCCGCGTAGCAACCAGGCGAGCGTTCGAACACTTGGGCCTGCCGGTTCGAGGCACCCTGTTCTAAGGCCGGCGCGCGGCCTCGCCCGGCCTGCCGGCGACGTAGCGCCGACCCGTCGCGGCGTGTACGCTATTGCGCTCTTCGGGCCCCAGCGCCGCCAAACCGGTCGCAGGTTCCGTGTTGGCCCCATCCGCGTACCTCACCAGGAGTTTGCGCCCCAGAACTCGCTCCGTTACGTTCCGCAGCGAAAAATCCTGGACGTAACGATTCCGGTAACCCACCATGAAGGTTCTCAAGTTCGGCGGCTCCTCCGTAGCCGATGCCGCCCGGCTCCAGGCCGCCGCCCGGATCGTGCGCCGGCGGCTCGAGGGCTCTGCTGCAAACGGCGCGGTGGTGGTGTCCGCCCTGGGCGGGGTCACCGACCGGCTGCTGGGGATGGCCGCAACCGTCCTGGAGGGAGGCGATGGGACTGAGGCGGCGCGCGAGGCAGCGGCGCTGCGCGCCCATCATCTGGAAATCGGCGCCCAGGTAGCGACCGACGACGATCGGCCGGCGCTCACAGCCATGGTCGAGGCCCTGTGCGACGACCTGGCCGCGGCGGTGAGCAACCGCGCGCCGGGCGCGGAATCCGACGGCAGATCGGGCAGGGCCCTGATCGACCGGGTCGTCTGCCACGGCGAACTCCTGTCGACGCAACTCCTGGCCGCCGCCCTGCGCGCCGAGGGCCTGCCCGCCGAGGCCTGCGACGCGCGTCCCCTGGTGTCGACGGATCGCTCGTTCCAGGCGGCGACCGTCGATCTGGACTCGACTCTGGAGGCGATCGCCTCCCACTTCGCGAACCTCGGTCCCGGCGCCCCGCTGCAGGTGGTCACCGGTTTCCTGGGCAGCAGTCCGAAGGGCGAGACGACGACCCTGGGCCGGAGCGGATCCGACCTCACCGCCGCCCTCGTCGGCGCCGCGCTCGATGCCGAGCGGATCGAGATCTGGACCGACGTCCCGGGCGTCATGACGGCTGACCCCCGGCGCGTGGAGGACGCCCTGCCGATCCCGCGGCTGAGCTACGAAGAGATGCTCGAACTCTCGCACTTCGGCGCCAAGGTGGTCTATCCGCCGACCGTGACGCCGGCGCGGCGCAGGGGTATTCCGCTGCTGGTCCGCAACACCCTCGATCCCGAGCACAGCGGAACCCTCATAGGCGACGGCCGCGTCAGGGAACGGGCCCGCGGCACGGCGGTCACCGGCATCTCCTCGATCGACGACGTCCACCTGATGCTCCTGGTCGGCGACAACCTGGTCGGCACGCCCGGAGTCGCGGCCCGCCTCTTCCACGCCCTGGCGGCCAGCGGCGCGAGCGCGATCCTCATCTCCCAGGCCTCGAGCGAGCACTCGATCTGCTTCGCGGTCGAACCCGGCGTGTCCGAGGCGGCGAGGAAGGCGGTGGACGCCGAATTTCGGGCCGAGATCGAGGCCGGATCGGTGCGGCCCCTGAGGGTTGAGCGGGACCAGTCGATCGTCGCCGTGGTCGGCGACGGAATGCGGGATCGGCCCGGCATCGCCGGACGCTTGTTCGGCATCCTTGGCCGGCGCGGGGTGAACGTGCGCGCAGTGGCCCAGGGGTCGTCCGAGCGGAACATCTCGATGGTCGTGGCCCGGACCGACGAGGGGCGCGCGGTGCGCTGGATCCACCGGGAGTTCTTCCATCGGGCCGCTTCGGGCCGGCTCGCGGTTTACGTCCTCGGCGTCGGCGGCGTCGGCTCGGCGCTGCTCCAGCAACTCGACGCCGAACGCGACTCCCTCGCGCGGCAGGGAATCGACCTGCAGTTGAGGGGCCTGGCCAGTTCTCTGTCCATGCACCTCCAGTCCCGCCGCGGCAAGAGTCTCGACCCCGGCGCCGCAGGGGATCCCGAGGGTTGGCGGTCCGCGCTCGAACGGAGCGGCGATGCGGCCGACCTGGACCGCCTGCTGGACCATCTCGGCGAGACGGCGGCCGGCGGCGGCCGCACGGTGCTCGTCGATGTCACCGCCAACGGTTCCATGGGCGCCGTCTACCACCGCGCGCTGGCCGCCGGCGCCGCGGTCGCGAGCGCCAACAAGCTCCCCTTTGCGGGACCGATCGCGGATTTTCGCGTCTTCCGCCCCTCGGGCGCACAGAACGTCTTCCACGAGGCGACCGTCGGCGCGGGCCTGCCCGTGCTCCACATCGCCGACATGCTGCTCGGCGCGGGCGACCGCATCGACTCGATTTCGGGCGTGTTCTCGGGCACGCTCGCCTATCTGACCGGAAAGCTGAGCGCCGGCAAGGTGTGGAACGAAGCTGTCCGGGAGGCCCACCGCCTGGGCTACACGGAACCGGACCCCCGTGACGATCTCGGCGGCCTGGACGTGGCCCGCAAGCTGCTGATCCTGGCCCGCATCTGCGGCTGCGATCTCGATATGGACGACATCGAGGTCGAGCCCATGCTCGACCGCCCCGACCTCGCCGACCTGCCGCTTGACGCCTACTGGGAGCGGCTCGCCGATGCCGACGACGAGATGGCGGGCCGCTTCGCCGAAGCCGCGGCGGCGGGGCTCGAACTCGCCTACCTGGCCGAACTGGACACAACAGGCGAGTCGGCCACCGCCCGGGTCGGACTGCGAGCCGTACCCTCCGACCATCCGGTCGCGGGAATGCCCGCTTCGGACAACATGTTCGTGTTCCGCAGCCGGCGCTACCGGGAACGCCCCCTGGTCGTCCAGGGCCCGGGCGCCGGCGCCGACCTGACCGCGGGCGGTGTCTTCGCCGACATCCTTCGCGCCTGGGCCGAGCGGGGATCCACCGCATGAGCGTCCCCAACCCGGGAGTTCTGTCATGAATCTCGACAACTTGAGCCGGAGTCGACCCCTGCGCACCGCGGTCCTGGGCGCGACCGGCGCCGTGGGCCAGCGGTTCGTCACCCTGCTGGCCGAGCATCCGTGGTTCGAGATCGCGGCGCTGGCCGCCTCCGAGCGCTCGGCCGGGAAGAGCTATCGCGACGCGGTGGCCTGGATCCAGACCCAGCCGCTCGACGAGCGGCTCGCCGCGATGACCGTGAAGACCTGCGACGAACTCGACGGCGGCGACTTCGATCTGGTCTTCTCCGCCTTGGACTCCAGTGTGGCCCGGCAGGTCGAACCCGGGTTCGCCGAGCGTTGCCTGGTCGTGACGAACGCCAGCGCCCACCGCATGGACGCCGATGTCCCGCTGCTGGTTCCCGAGGTCAACCCGGATCACCTGGGCCTGCTGGCGCCGCCCGCGGAGGGCGCTCTGCTCCCCACCGGCATCGTCGCCAACCCCAACTGCTCGACGATCGGCCTGGTGCTGGCGCTCAAGCCCCTGCACGACGCGTTCGGTATCGACCGCCTCTGTGTGGTCACTCTGCAGGCGGTCTCCGGCGCGGGGCTGCCCGGAATCTCGAGCTACCAGATCATGGACAACGTGATTCCCTGGATCTCCTGCGAAGAGGAAAAGCTCGAGATGGAGACCGGGAAGATCCTGGGCCGCCTCGCCGGCGGCGCCATCGATCCGGCCGAGGTCGTGGTCTCGGCCCAGTGCAACCGCGTCCCCGTCGTCGACGGCCACACGCTCTGTGTCTCGGTCAGCCTGAAGAGTGACGCCCAACTGCACGATGTGCGGGAGGCATGGCGAGCCTTTCGCGCCGAGCCGCAGGAACTCGGCCTGCCTTCGGCGCCGGAGCTGCCGACGATGTACCTCGGCGACCACGAACCGCCCCAGGCAAGGATCCACCGCGACTTGGGGCAGGGCATGACGGTCTCGATCGGCCGGTTGCGCGAGTGCCCGGTGCTCGACTTCCGGTTCGTCGCCCTGTCGCACAACACCCTGCGGGGCGCCGCGGGCGGCGCGTTGCTGGCCGCGGAACTCGCCGTCGCCCGGTGCGCCCGGCGCAGCGGCGAATGAACCGCTCGGTGAGAGCCTTCGCCCCGGCGTCGGTCTCGAACAAGAAGAGCTGCGCATGACACGGTTAGCGCGGGCCTTCGCTCCAGCGTCGGTTTCCAACATTGCCTGCGGTTTCGACATCCTGGGCTTCGCCTTGCAGTCCGATGGCGATGGCGACGGCCCGGGCGACATCGTCACGGCAACCGAGCGTGGGCCGGACGGCGGCGCCGGACCGTGCGGCCCGGTCAGGATCACGGCAATTGCCGGCGACGACGGCCGGCTGCCGCACCAGGTCGACCGCAACACCGCGGCCGTGGCGGCCCGGGCGCTGCTTCAGGCCGAGGCGCCCGACGCCGCCGTCGACCTGGAGATCGAGAAACGCATGCCGCTCGAAAGCGGCCTCGGCTCGAGCGCCGCCAGCGCGGTGGCGGCGGTCGTCGCGGTCGATGCCCTGCTGGGCCTCGACCTGCCGCCGGCGGCTCTGCTGCGGTACGCGCTGGCCGGGGAGATACTGGCCAGCGGCGGCGCCCACGCGGACAATCTCGCTCCGGCCCTGTTCGGCGGTCTGGTCCTTGTCCGCTCCCTCGAGCCCGACCCGGACGTGATCGAACTGCCGGTGCCCGAGGGCCTGACCTGTGCCCTCGTTCGCCCCCACGCCAAGGTGAACACGCGCGAGTCCCGAGCCAGCCTCGACTGCCATCTGCCGCTTGAGCTGGCGGTGATCCAGTGGGGCAACGCCGCGGCCCTGGTGGCCGCGCTCTACCGCGCCGACCTTGAACTACTGTCACGGGCCCTGGTCGACGTCGTGGCCGAGCCCGTCCGAGCGCCCAGCGTGCCCGGATTCCACGCCGCCAAGACGGCCGCAGTCGAGGCCGGCGCTCTGGGCTGCAGCCTGTCGGGTAGCGGCCCGGCCCTGTTCGCCCTGTGCGACGGCCCAGACCGCGGCAGGCTGGTGGCGGCGGCCATGGCGGCGGCGCTCGAAGGCGCGGCGGGTGTCGACTGCGATCGACTCGTTTCCACGTTGCCGGCGCCGGGAGCGCGGGTGATCGACGGCGGCGGGGCGCCAGCGGGCGAGGCCTGACGTGCGGTTCGTCAGCACTGCCGGCAAGGCGCCGGCGGCGACCCTGAGCGAGGCGCTGCTCGAAGGGCCCGCGCCCGACGGCGGCCTGTTCGTTCCAGAGCGCCTGGCGCCACTGACAGCCGAGGAGTTGGCCTTGCTGGGGCTGTTGCCCCTGACCGGCATCTCGAGCGTCCTCGGCCGCCGACTGTTCGGCTCGGAAGTCCCGGAAGACGAACTCGCCGCGCTGCTCGAGGACGCCCTCGACTTCCCGATCCCCCTAAGTCAGATCGAGCCGGGCGTCTTCTGCCTGGAGCTGTTCCACGGACCGACACTGGCGTTCAAGGATGTCGCGGCGCGGGTCATGGCCCGCCTGATGTCCCGGTTCGCCGATGCCGATGGCGTGGAAACCACCGTGCTCGTGGCGACCAGCGGCGACACCGGCGGCGCGGTGGCCCATGCGTTCAGCGGGGTAGCCGGTTTCCGTGTCTGCGTGCTCTACCCGCAGGGACTCGTCACCGAGGCGCAGCGGCGCCTGTTCACGACCCTGGGCGGCAACGTGACCGCCGTCGCCGTCGCGGGCGCCTTCGACGACTGCCAGCGCCTCGCCCGCGCCGCGTTCGCCGACCGGGAACTGCGCCGGCAACGGCCTCTCGCCTCCGCCAACTCGATCAACATCGGCCGCCTGCTGCCCCAGGTCTTCTACTACTTCCACGCCTGGGCGCAGCTTCCGTCGGCGCCTCTCACGGACACCGACCCCCCGCTCGTCTTCTCGACCCCGAGCGGCAACTTCGGCAACCTGACCGCGGGCCTGATCGCCAGGCGGATCGGCCTCCCCGTTTCGCGCTTCGTCGCGGCCACCAACGTCAACGATGTCGTGCCCGCCTACCTTCAGTGCGGTGAGTACCTGCCGCGCGCCTCGGCGGCCACGATCTCGAACGCGATGGACGTGGGCGATCCGAGCAACTTCGCGCGCATACGGCACCTGTATTCGGACCGGGGCGATCCCCTGGGTGACCTCCGCCGCGACCTGGCAGGCCGCTCCTTCGACGACGAGGCTACGAGGCGCGCCATGCGCAACGTCCATCGCCGCCGCGGCTACCTGCTGGACCCCCACACCGCAGTCGGCTACCTCGGCCTGAAGGAGGAACTCGAGGCACAGGGCAGCGGCACGGGAGTCGTGCTGGCGACGGCACACCCGGCGAAATTCGCCGACGTGGTCCGCGACGCCGTCGGCATCGAGCCGCCGGTGCCGCCGGCGCTCGAGCGCTGCGCGGACCTGCCCGAGCGGATCGTCGAGATTCCGGCGGAGGATCCAGCCCTACGGGAGGTTCTGCTCGCGTAACGCCGTGTAGATGAGTCCGTCCCGCTCTTCGGAGCGGGTGTCCGGGGCGCGGCCCCAGTCCGCCGGCGTCACGAGCCGGCCGTCCACGTCAAGCCCCGGCGGCACCTGAACTCCCGGCGCCACGACCGTGTCGCGGAGCCGGCCCCCCGCGCCGACCCGAGCTCCCGGCATCAGCAGACTCCGCTCCACCAGCGCACCGGCGCCCAGGCGGCTGCCGCTTTCGACCACGCTGTGTTCGATGGCCGCGCCGGCGCCTATGGCGACCCCCGGCGCCACGAAGCGCCGGCGCCGCTTGCGGCCGCCGGCGGTGCGCCCCCAATCGAGAGCCCCGTCCAGGTAACGGCGCGGTGTCCCGAGGTCGTGCCAGCGGCGGCGGCAGCCGAAACCGACGATCCGGGCCCCTGCTCGCAGCAGGGGCTGGTAGAGACCTTCCACGATGTCGTTGGAGACCAGAGGAGACGGAATCGCGTCCAGGACCCGGCGCGACAGGACGTGCAGGCCCTGGAAGGTCCGCCTACGGCCGCGAACCGAACCGACGCGCAGGTCGCGGAGCCCTGTGACGAGCCCCCGGCGATCGACTTCCACGCCGCCGCCCAGTCCTTCGTCGGGCGCCTTCCGGCCGAGCTGCAAGGTGACGTCGGCGCCGCTCCGGCGGTGGCGGGAAAGCACGTCGCGAATCGGCCAGCGGCAGAGCGAGTCGCCGTTCACGAGCACGATGTCGTCGCCCCCGGCCAGGAAGTCCCGCAGGTTGACCACCGCTCCCAGGGTCCCCAGCAGATCCGGCTCGAGGGCGAAGGTCAGGTCGATTCCGCGTTCACCGGCTTCCGACCCCAAGCCACGCCGCACGGCGCCCTCCAGATGGTGCAGGTTGACCGCCGTCTCGCAGCCGGCGCGGTGGAGGATGTCGATCGTGCGCATCGCCACCGGCCGGCCGGCAACCGGCAGCAGCGGTTTGGCCAGCAAGCTGGTCAGCGGCCGCAGCCGTTCGCCCCGCCCGGCGCAAAGCACGAGCGCCCGCACCCGCCGGCTCTCGCGGCGCACTACCTCGTCCCGCCGTCCAGATCGGGGACTGGGCGCTGCGCAAAGACCATGTCCCGCGGCAGATCCGGCCGGTCCCCGCGGTAGGCCCGGTAGAGCGCCAGGTAGTCCTCCGGCACCGACTGCGCGGGATCGAGGCCGCAGCGCCGGCAGACTTCCTCGATCCGGTCCGGCGGCGAAACGTCGGCCAACTCCTCCACTTCCACGAAGTCGCCCATGGGGGTCCGGTCGAGCGAGACCTCGCAGCCATCGAGGCGCCACGTCTCACGGACCTTCTCGTACCGCACGGCAACCCCGAAGCCCAGGGACTCCAGCAGCAGCCGCGCGGCTGCCGGGTCGTCGACGGAGAACTCGTGTTCCAGCCGCTCCTTCACGCTGCCCGCGAAACGCGGGGCCGACTTGAAGGTCAGCCGGCTGCCGGCGCCGTCGGAACGCAGGCGCAGCAGCTCGCGGCGGGACCGCAGACGTTGCTCCGCCGGCGCGTCAAGGCGGTCGAACACCAGGTTCGCCTCGAAAGAGGCTGGGCGGTGGAGGTCGGCGCCCACCGCAAGCAACCGATCCCGGACCCCGTCCAGGTCGGCCACCGGGATCTTGAGCTCGCGTTCCTTCAAGCGCCGGGACGGACCGCACCCAGGCGATCGAGGATCCGGACCACGGTGCGAATGCCCTGGTAGAAGTTGGCCAGGTCCATCTTCTCGTTCGGCGCGTGCAGCCGGTCGTCCGAGAGGCCGAACCCGATCAGCAGCACCGGCGCCCCCAACACCTCCGACAGCGTCGAGACGATGGGAATCGAACCTCCCTCCCGAACCCGTACGGGCACCCGGCCCCAGGCCTCCCGCACGCCTTCCAGGGCCGCATCGACGAGCGGACCTTCGAGGTCGACGAGCACCGGCGGCGCCCCGTTCAGAGTCTCGACCTCGACCTCGATGCCCGGCGGCGCCAGCGAACGCATGTACTCCGCGAAGGCGCCGAAGAGGCGTTCCGGTTCCTGGTCGGGAACCAGGCGCATGGAGACCTTGGCGCCGGCGCGGTTGGCGATCACGGTCTTGGCGCCCGGACCCTGGTAGCCGCCCCAGACCCCGTTCACGTCGCAGGTCGGTCGGGCCCAGACCCTCTCCAGGGTCGTGTAGCCGGCCTCGCCCCACAGGGCGCTGGCGCCGATTTCGTCGCCGTACTTCGCCTCGTCGAACGGCAGCGCGGCGAATGCGGAACGTTCTTCGGACCTCAGAGGCCGCACGTCGTCGTAGAAGCCGGGGATCAGCACCTGTCCGTTCTCCGGGTCGCGCAGCGCCGCCAGCATGGTCGCCAGGGCATTCAGCGGATTCGCCACCGCGCCGCCAAAGGTGCCGGAGTGCAGGTCCCGCGCCGCCCCACTGACCCTGAGCTCGGTGTAGAGCAGTCCCTTCAGGCCGTACAGAACGGACGGCTGTCCCGGTCCGTACATCGAGGTGTCCGAGACCACGGCCAGATCGCAGGCAAGCCGCCGGGCCTCTGAACTCCGGACGTACGCTTCGATCGCCTCGCCGCCAGACTCCTCCTCGCCCTCGATCAGGAACTTCACGTTGACCGGCAAGCTGCCGGTCTCCGCCATCAGCGCCTCGACCGCCTTGATGTGGGTGAAGGACTGGCCCTTGTCGTCCGTGGCGCCGCGGGCCACGATCTGCTCGCCGCGCTCGCCGGTTTCGATGGTTGGTTCGAACGGGTCGCTACGCCACTCGTTCAGTGGGTCCACCGGCTGCACGTCGTAGTGGCCGTAGAAGAGGACCGTGGGCCGCCCGGGAGCGCCAAGCCATTCGCCGTAGACCAGCGGATGCCCCGCGGTCTCGACGATCTCCGTGTCCAGCCCGGCGGCCCGCAGCCGCTCCTGGACGAATCCCGCGCAGCGTCGCACCTCTCCGGCGTAGGCCGGATCCGTCGAGACCGACGGAATCCGGAGGTACTCCTTCAACTGCTCGAGGCTGGCGCCGGTCTCCCGGTCCACGCGCTCAAGAACGGCGGCAATGCTCATATCAACTCTCCGTCTAAGCTCATTCGTCGTCGAAGCTGCGGCCGGTCGCCTCCCAGTCGGCGAGGAACTTGCCCAAACCGATGTCCGTCAACGGGTGACGGTAGAGCTGGCTCAGGGTCTTGAACGGCAGGGTGATGACATCCGCACCCATCTCCGCCGACAGCACGACGTGGACGGGATGGCGGGCGGAAGCAACCAGGACCTCGGTCTCGAACTCGTACTGCGAGTACATCGAGATCACCTGCCGGATCAGGTCCATACCGTCCTGGGCGATGTCGTCGAGCCGGCCGATGAAGGGTGAGATGTAGGCGGCCCCGGCCTTCGCCGCCAGCAGAGCCTGGGACGGCGAGAAGCACAGGGTCACGTTGCAGCGGATGCCCTCGGCGGCCAGGTGGCGCACCGCCGTGAGTCCGGGTGGACCGAGCGGCACCTTGACCACCACGTTGTCGGCGAGTCCGGCGAGCCGGCGGCCCTGGTCGAGCATGCCTTCGAGGTCGGTGGCGAGGACTTCGCCGCTCACTGGCCCTGGCACCAATTCGGCGATCTCGCGGACCGTCGGCAGGTACGGCTTGCCCTGCTTGGCGATCAGGCTCGGGTTCGTGGTCACGCCGTCGACCATGCCCCACTCCAGGCCGGTCTCGATCTCTCCTACGTCGGCGGTGTCGAGAAAGAACTTCATGGCGGGGCTCCCCGAGCGCTAGTTGATCGGTTCCGCATCGTCCGGCGCAGCTTCCGAGCTTTCGTCCTCTCCAGGATCGCCGCCGTCTTCAGCCTCCTCACCGCGATCCGGGATCCGGGCGAGGGCGACGATCCGGTCCCCGTCGCCCATGTTCATGACCTTGACCCCTTGGGTGGCGCGTCCGATCCGGGACACGCTGCCCGCGGTGATGCGGATGATCTTCCCCTCGTGGGTGATCAGCATCAGGCCGGTGTCGTCCGTCACCTCCCGGACGCCGACCACGGCTCCGGTTCGACCGGAGACCTTGAGGTTGATGATCCCGAGGCCTCCCCTCGACTGGCGGCGGTACTCGCCGAGTGCGGTCCGCTTGCCGAAGCCGTTCTCGCTGACCGTAAGCAGCGTCGTCTCCGGCGTCGGCGGCAGCAGGCACTCCATTGACACGACCCGGTCGCCGCGGCGCAGCCTGATCCCGCGCACGCCCCGGGTCGCGCGCCCCAGGGAGCGGAGGTCGCTCTCGGGGAACCGGACCGAGTAGCCCTTCCGGGTCGCCAGCACCAGGTCGCTGCCGCCGTCGGTGACCTTGACCGTCAGCAGCCGGTCGCCCTCGTCGATCCGGACCGCGATGATGCCACTGGGGCGGGGGCGCGAGTAGTGAGACAGGGCTGTCTTCTTCACCACGCCCGCCTCGGTGGCGAAGGTCAGGAAGCGGTCTTCCGGGAACTCGCGCACCGCGGCCGTGGCGGCGACCGTCTCGCCGCTGTCGAGCCGCAGCAGATTGACGATCGCCTTGCCCCGCGCCGCCGGACCCATCTGAGGAATCTGGTGCACCTTGAGCCAGTAGCAGTGGCCCCGGTCGGTGAACACGAGGACATAGCTGTGGGCGGAAGCGACGTAGAGCTGCTCGACGAAGTCGCCATCCCTCGTCGCCATGCCGGTTCGGCCCTTGCCGCCGCGGTGCTGGGCCCGGTACAGGCTGAGCGGCGAGCGCTTGACGTAGCCCGACCGCGTCACCGTGATGACCATGTCCTCGTCGGCGATCATGTCCTCGATCGTGATGTCGGAGGAGTGGGCCAGGATCTCGGTGCGGCGCGGATCGCTGTAGCGCTTCTCGATCGCGTCGAGTTCGCCACGGATTTTCGCCAGCAGCAGCGCGTCCGACCCCAGAACGGCGCGCAGCCGGCCGATCTCGGCGATCAGCTCGCCGTACTCCTCCTGGATCTTCTCGCGCTCGAGTCCGGTCAACCGCTGCAGGCGCATTTCGAGAATCGCCTGCGCCTGGGGCTCGGTCAGGGAGAAGTCCAGGGTGAGCCGCGCCCGGGCCTCCGGCGGCGTGCGGCTGGCGCGGATCGCGGCGATCACCTCGTCCAGATGATCGAGAGCGATGAGCAGGCCCTCGATCACATGGGCGCGCTGTTCCGCCCGGGCCAGCTCGTAGCGGCAGCGCCGGACGACGACCGTGCGGCGGTGATCCAGGAAGTGGCTCAACAGGTCGCGCAGGGTCAGGACCTGCGGCTGGTTGTCGACGATCGCCAGCATGTTCATGCCGTAGCTGACCTGGAGCTTGGTCATCTTGTAGAGGGTGTTGAGGATGACCTCGGCCACCTCGCCCCGCTTCAGGTCGATCACGATGCGAATGCCGTCGCGATCCGACTCGTCGCGCAGATCGCGGATGCCCTCCAGCTTCTTCTCGCGTACCAGTTCCGCGATCCGTTCGATCAGCCGCGCCTTGTTCACCTGGTAGGGAATCTCGGAGACGATGATCGACTGGCGGTCCGAGCCCTTGTCCTCGATCTCCGCCCTGGCGCGCACCTGGATCGAGCCGCGGCCGGTCTCATAGGCGCTGCGGATGCCCGCGCGGCCGTGGATGAACCCGCCGGTCGGAAAGTCCGGCCCGGGGACGAGCTCGATCAGCTCGTCCAGAGACGCCTGCGGACGGTCGATCAGCAGCTTGACTGCCGCGATCGCTTCGCCGAGGTTGTGCGGCGGGATATTCGTTGCCATGCCGACCGCGATACCGGCCGACCCATTGACCAGCAGGTTCGGAATCCGCGCCGGGAGAGGCGACGGCTCCTGTTCCGAACCGTCGTAGTTCGGTACCCAGTCGACGGTGTCCTTGTTGATGTCCTCGCGCAGCATCTCCTCGGCGATCCTTGTCAGGCGGACCTCCGTGTAGCGCATCGCCGCCGGGTTGTCGCCGTCGATCGACCCGAAGTTGCCCTGGCCGTCGACCAGGGGATAGCGCATGGAGAAGTCCTGCGCGAGGCGCACCACCGTGTCGTAGATGGGGCCGTCGCCGTGAGGGTGGTACTTGCCCATCACGTCGCCGACGATGCGCGCCGACTTCTTGTACGCGCGCCCGGCCGTGTTGCCGGCCTCCCACATGCCGTAGAGCACGCGCCGGTGAACCGGCTTCAAGCCGTCGCGGACATCGGGCAGCGCGCGGCCGATGATCACGCTCATCGCGTAATCGAGGTAGCTCCGGCGCATCTCGCGCTCGAGCTGCACCGGCACCGTCTCGTGGCCCGGCGCCCTGCCCTCCGGCGGCGGCTGAATGGGGGGTTCGCCCTTGGTCACGTCAAGCCGATCAGATGTCGAGGTTCGTGGCGTAGAGCGCGTTCTCTTCGATGAACTGCCGGCGGGGCTCTACCTTGTCGCCCATGAGCGTCTCGAAAATGTCGTTCGTCGCTTCATCCCGCTCGTTGTCGATCTCGACCAGGAGCATCCGGCGGCGCTCGGGGTCCATCGTGGTCTCCCAGAGCTGAGACGGATTCATCTCGCCCAGGCCCTTGTAGCGCTGGATCCCGAGACCCTTCTTCGCCGCCTCGAACAGGGCGTCGAGCGCGTCGTCCAGCGACTGCACCTCGCGGCTGTCCGCGCCGCCGCCGTTCACCTGCCGGAGCAGGATCGAAGGCGAATTCCACGCCTCGAGGCCGGGCCTGTTCGCGATCAGGGAACGGAACTCGGCGCCGGTTACAAGTTGCTCGTCAACTGTCACCTGCCGGTCCACACCGTCCCGCCGCGACCGGAAGCGAATCGAGAACAATCCGTTGTCGCCGCCGGCCATCTCCCCACCGCCGACCACTTCCCCACCGCCGACCACCCTGACATCGTGGAAGCCGGACGCTTCGATGATCTGCGCAATCTGCTGCAGCCGTTCGCGGTCGGCAAGACTGTCCCTGTTCCTAATTCCACCCGCTATCACCGCCCGCAGGGCATCCGACGGCACACCGCGCGCACTCAGGGACTCCAGGTTTCGCCGGAAGGAAGCCAGTTGGTCGAGCAGGCGGCTCAGGCGGGCGCCCTCGAACACGGTCGGGTCGCCGACGTCGCCGTTCGGGAGCGCGACCTGCCACCCCTTGAGGATCCTCTCCACCAGGTAGTCGTGGTACTCCTCGTCGTCCTTCAGATAGCTTGACCGGCGCCCTTCGGTGACCTTGTAGAGGGGCGGCTGAGCGATGAACAGATGGCCGCGGTCGATGATCGCCTTCATCTGCCGGTAGAAGAAGGTCAGGATGAGCGTCCGGATGTGGCTGCCGTCCACGTCCGCGTCGCACATGATGATCAGCTTGTGGTACCGGAGACGGTCGACGTCGAAATCCTCGGTGCCGATACCGGTGCCCAGGGCCTGGATCAGAGTCCTGATCTCCTCCGACGACAGCATCTTGTCGAGGCGCGCGCGCTCGACGTTCAGGATCTTGCCCTTGAGCGGCAGCACCGCCTGGAAGCGCCGGTCGCGGCCCTGTTTTGCCGAGCCGCCGGCGGAGTCGCCCTCGACGAGGAAGAGTTCCGCGACGGCTGGATCGCGCTCGCTGCAGTCGGCCAGCTTGCCCGGGAGGTTGGAACTGTCGAGCGCGCCCTTGCGCCTGGTGAGTTCGCGCGCCTTGCGCGCCGCCTCCCGCGCCCGGGCCGCTTCCACCACCTTCTCGACGATGCGCCGGGCATCGCGCGGATTCTCCTCGAGGAAAGCGGAGAGCTGTTCGCCCACCGTCGACTCGACCCAACCGCGCACCTCCGAGGAGACCAGCTTCTCCTTGGTCTGGCTGGAGAACTTGGGATCCTGGACCTTGACCGAGACGATGGCTACCAGTCCCTCCCGGATGTCCTCGCCCGAGAGCTTCTCCTTGAGGTTCTTGCCGAGACCCGAGGAGGCGACGTAGTTGTTGACCGTCCTTGTCAACGCCGAGCGTAGACCCGACAGATGGGCGCCGCCGTCGCGGTTGTTGATCGTGTTCGTGAAGCAGTTGATCCGTTCCTGGTAGCTGTCGCTCCACTGCAAGGCGACCTCGACCGACTCGCTCGAGCCGGCTTCGCCCACCTCATTCTGGAGGTAGATCGGATCCGGATGCAGCAGCGTCTTGTTCCGGCTCAGATGGGCGACGAAGCTGGCGATGCCGCCTTCATACTCGAAGTCCACCCGCTTGCCGGTCCGTTCGTCGACGAGCTGGATGGCTATGCCCCGATTCAGGAACGACAACTCCCGCAAACGCTGCGCGAGAGTCTGGTAGTCGAAGGCGCGTTGCGTGAAGACCTCCGGATCCGGAGTGAAGCGGATCCGGGTGCCGGTGGCCTCAGACGCCTCAAGCTCGGAAACCGCTTCGATCGAGTCGACCGGCACGCCCCGGCTGTAGCCCTGTCGCCAGCGATGCCCGTCCCGGTCGATCTCCAGGTCGAGTCGGACCGAGAGGGCGTTGACCACGGACAAGCCCACGCCGTGCAACCCGCCGGACAGCTTGTAGGCGTTCTGGTCGAACTTGCCGCCCGAGTGGAGCTCGGTCATGATCACCTCGGCCGCGGAACGCTGCTCACCCTCGTGGAGGCCCACTGGAATGCCACGGCCGTCGTCGCTCACGGAGACGCTGCCGTCAGCGTGGACCATGACCTCTACCTGGTCGCAGAAGCCCGCCTGCGCCTCGTCGATCGCGTTGTCGACGAGCTCAAACACCATGTGGTGCAGACCCGAGCCGTCATCGGTATCGCCGATGAACATTCCGGGCCGCTTGCGAACCGCTTCAAGGCCCTTGAGGACCTTGATGTCCTTAGCCGAGTACCCGGATCCGGCCACCGTCTGAACACCGCCTGTTCCGGCGTCCGCCATGTGCCGAAAACTATCACACGACGGCGCAGATACCCAGTTTTCGGGGCCGATTCAGTGCGTCCTGTAACTGTTTGAAAACAGGAGGTTTAGAGGAGGGGCCGGGGAGCGGTTCAGGACGGCTATATCCGCATCGGCATGATCACGCACAGGTAGCGCGAATCGGCGCCGTCGACCGGCTGTCCGAGGCACTGGCTGTTCTCGTCCTTCAGCGCGAACTCGACCCGGTCGGTATCGACCGCGCCCAGGAAGTCCCGCACGTAGGCGGGGTTCAGGCCGATCTCCAGATTCTCGGCCTCATAGTCGCATTCGAGGCTCTCTTCGGCCTCTCCCAGATCCGGATTGGACGACGATACGAGCAGCGACTGGGCGTCGAACTTGAACCTCACCATCGGCGCCCGGTCACCGGTCAGCAGAGAAACGCGATGAACGACCTCTGAGAGCTCCTGGCGGTCGAAGGTGGTCTTCTGGTCGTTGTCCTTCGAGATGACCTTCTCATAGTCCGGGAACGTGCCCTCGAGGATGCGGCAGGTCAACTCGCGACGCCCGATCACAAAGGCGAGATGGTGCTCGCCGCGCCGGAAGGTGACGCTCTCGTCGCTGTCGAAGCGCATCAGTTCCAGCAGGGCTTTGCGCGGCGCCAGCACACCGTCCGCCTCGGCGACGCCGGACATCTCCACCTGGATCAGGGCGAGGCGGTGGCCGTCGGTGGCCACCAGTTCGACCGCGCCTTCCTTCAACTTGAGCAGAGCGCCGTTCAACTGAAACCGTGACTCTTCGGCGGAGACCGCGAAGATGACCTTGCCGATCATTCGCTTGAATTCGGCAAACGGCACCTCGAAGGATGCGGAGGCCGAGTCGGGATCGACCGCGGCCAGAGTCGGAAAGTCCTCAGCCGAAAGACCGTTGATACGGAACCGCGAGGAGCCGGCAGCGATGTGGAGCGAGTTCGACTCGCCGGTCGACAACTCGACCGGACCGTCACCGAGAGCACGGACGATCTCCAGGAGTTTGCGCGCCTGAACGGCAGTGGCGCCCGGCTCGCTGAACCCTTCCTCGGCCGCGCACGAAGACGTGAGCGAAACATCGAGATCGGTCGCCGCCAGTTCCAGCCGGTTCTCGCGAACCCGCAACAGGAGGTGGGACAGGACCGGAATCGTCGACCTGCTCTCCACGATGCCGCGCATCGCCGCGAGTTCGGTCAGCAGTTCTCTTCGTTCAACCCTGGTCTTCATCTACGCTCTCCTCAGGGAGTCAATATACACCATCCAAGTTGTCGTAGAAGGCTTCGGTCGTGTCTGTGCATGTGCCATGTAAACCATTCAAATAGAGCAAGTTATGGCGTTGTACCTCGGACGGTAAGTGGTGGACGATGCGGTGGACTCGTTGTGCATTCTGCGGAGTTTCACGCTCCAATGCAGGCAGCCGCGAATTCTGTCCGCAGAATGGCCGAAGCGGACGCTCCGTCAATCCGCCGCTGCCACGCAGTTCGCTCCGGGGCCGATCCGCTGGGATTCCGCAGGATGTTCGTCTTCCAGGTGGCGCCAGGGGCTGTCTTCGGGGGCGTGCGTCGGCTCAACCGAGTTGACGGGTGAAGCGCTCCAGTTGAGCAGCCAGGCGCTCGTCGTCGGCGCGACGCCGCTCGATCTGCTCGACGGAGTACATGACCGTCGAGTGGTGTTTGCCGTTGAACAGCCTGCCGATCTCCGGATAGGACATCTCGGTCAGTCTCTTGCAGAGGAACATCGCGATCTGTCGGGGATAGGTGATCTGCCGCGAGTTGCTCTTGCTCTTGATCTCGCGCACCTTGAGCCCGTAGTGATGGGCTACGAGCTTGACGATCTGCGCCGGGGACACGGGCCGGTCATGCTCCGGGAGAACGTCGCGCAGCGCCTCCTTCGCGAAGTCCAGGTCGAGACGTGCGCCGGAGAGCGACGCGAAGGCGGTAACGCGGTTGAGCAGCCCCTCGAGCTCCCGCACGTTGGAGTGCACTTGCCGGGCGATGAAGAGGGCGACATCGGTGTCGAGATCAAGGCCCTGGAGTTGGCGGGCCTTGCGCTGGAGAATGGCGACCTTGGTCTCGAGGTCCGGGGGCTGGATGTCCGCGAGCAGACCGGAGCCGAAACGACTCCGTAGCCGCTCTTCCACGTCGGCCAGATCCCGCGGCTGCGCGTCGGAGGTGACGATGATCTGCTTCTGCCGCGTATAGAGCACGTTGAAGGTATGGAAGAACTCCTCCTGCGATCGCTCCTTCCTGGCCAGAAACTGGATGTCGTCGACCAGGAGGACGTCGATCGTCCGGTAGCGCTCCCGGAAGGCGGGCATGCGCTCGAAGCGGATCGAGGTGATCAGGTCGTTGACGAAGTCTTCGGCGGCCAGATAGACAACGCGCGTACCGGGGACGGTACCCCGGAGGCGGTTCCCGATCGCGTGCAGGAGGTGGGTCTTCCCAAGGCCCACGCCGCCGTAGAGGAAGAGTGGGTTGTAGGCGAGTCCGGGCTTCTCGGCCACCGCCTGGGAGGCGGCGCAGGCGAAGCGGTTGGAGTTGCCGATCACGAACGAGTCGAAGCGATACTGGGGGTTGAGGGGGCTGCCGGCGGCCGCGTCGTCGTCGACAACCGCCCGAGTCTTCGGGGAAGTCGCCGGCGGCCTGGCGGTCCGTCTGATCGAAGCGCTGCTCTTGAAGAGAACCTGGAAGGTCGGCCCCTTGAGATCCGCGATCGCCCAGTCGACGATGGGCCGGAAGCCCTCCTCGAGGGCCGCGACGAAGCGGGAGTTCGGTGCTTCGAGGACCAACTGTTCGGCGTCCTCCGACGCGACCCTGAGCGGGTGGAACCAGGTGCGGAATTCGTCCGGTGGCAGGTCGGCGCGCAACTGCCGGCGTAGAGTCGGCCAAACGGAACTAGGCATGCCGCGCACCCCATTCATCGCGCTCGGGCGTGACTGCCGCCCGTTCTGCTATCTCTTCCCCTTGCTCTTTGCAGAGACGCACCTATCCCCCCGACACCGAACGCGCAGTTACCACCTATGCCCTAGGCGTTTACCAGGGACAAGCCGCTCCGTAGAGCTATGTTCCGCAGCTTTTCCGCACAATGTGGAAAAACTCGGGACGACCGGCGCAGAAACTGGCGGTTCTCGGACAAGCAGGTCCTGTGGTCTCAGGCCGGGCGGTCTCCGTTGCGCGAGAGGAGCAGGATAGCAGCGGGCCTTGGCGGGAACAAGAGGTTTCTCGGCACTTTCTTCATCTTTTCTTAAGGGCTGGGCACGCCGACGGTCGGCTCCAGCGGCCTAGGTTCTGATCCATGTTGCACTTACTTCAACCAGAGGAGCTTCGGGACGGGCTGCTGAACTGGTTTGACCGTTGCCGCCGCGATCTGCCGTGGCGTCGATCCGGGGATCCCTACGAGATCCTGGTTGCGGAAGTCATGCTTCAGCAGACCCGGAGCGAGGTCGTTGCCTCGCGCTATCCGGGCTTCCTCGACCGGTTCCCCACTCTGGAGGCGTTGGCCGCGGCCGGGGTCGAGGAGGTGGCGGCCGCCTGGTCGGGACTCGGGTACTACCGCCGGCCCCGGAACCTCCATCGTGCCGCCCGTATCCTGGCCGAACAGGGCGAGTTTCCCCGGAGCGCCGCGGAGTGGCGGGAGTTGCCCGGAGTGGGCGCCTACACATCGGCGCTGCTCGCCAGCCGTCTCGGCGGGGAGTGTGCGCCGGTGCTCGACGGCAATGTCGAACGCGTGCTGAGCCGCTTCCTGGCATCCCCGCAGCCACCCAAGCAGGCCGAAGCCCGACGGAACCTGCTGGGGACCGCGGCGAGGCTCCTGGACCCGAACCGGCCGGGGGACTCGAATCAGGCCTTGATGGAGGTAGGTTCGCTCGTCTGCCGGCGCCGGCGCCCGGACTGTGCCCTCTGTCCGCTTGCTCCGGGCTGCGCGGCCTTCCAGACCGCCGGGCTCGATCCTGGGGCGTATCCCGTCGCTGGCCGGCGTCGAACCCGAAAGACGATTCACTGCTTCACGGCAGTGGTCGAGGACGATCGTGGCTTGCTCCTGCACCGTCGCCCGGACGACGCGGACTGGCTGGCCGGCCGCTGGCATCTGCCGACCGTCGAACTCGTGAGCGGCGACGAGTCGGCGAGCGAAGCGGCAGAGCTCCTACGCATGGAGTTCGGCGGCGTATGGGAATGCGGCGACGACGACGTCGCGGTGCGGCATGCGGTCACGTATCGGGACTTCTTCGTGCGGGTTGCGCTCGCCCGCTGGCGGCCGGAGCGGCCGGACCCGGAAGCCGAGGGGCAGCGCACCGGATCAGGCCGGGGCGACCTCAAGTGGTTCGCTCTCGAGGAGATCGGCGATCTGCCGACTTCATCGTTGCTGGGCAAGTCCATCATGGCTGCTGGGGCTTGGTCCTCCTGAGGTGCCGAGCAAGTCGCCGGCCCCCCGGGCCAATACACTCCGGGCCATGGCGACGCGCACGGACCCGGGGAAGCGCATCCCCTTCGTCGACCTGGCTGCCCAGTCGAGGCGGCTGCGGCCGGAGATCGATCGGCGAATCGCCGCCGTCCTCGACCACGGCCGCTACGTCATGGGCCCAGAAGTCGAGGAACTGGAGGCGGAACTGGGCCGGCTGGCAGGCGCGTCGGCGGTTGCCGTATCGAGCGGATCGGACGCCCTGCTGATCGCCCTGCTTGCCCTGGGCGTTGGGCGAACGGAAGGTCGGCGCGACGCGGTGTTCGTTCCGTCCTTCACGTTCACGGCGACCGCGGAAGTCGTCCTGCTGGCAGGCGCCGTCCCGGTGTTCGTCGACGTGCGGGAGGATGACTTTCTGCTCGACCTCGATTCGCTCGGGCACGAGTTCGACGCGCTGGAGCGCGCTGGAAGCGCCGTTCCCAGAGCGGTCATCACCGTCGACCTGTTCGGCCAGCCAGTGCCCGAGCATCCGCTGGCGGAGTGGGCGGCGGCAAGGGAGCTGGAGGTCATCTCGGATGCCGCCCAGAGCTTCGGCGCCCGTCGCGGGGGCCGGCCCGTGGGATCGCTGGCGCCGGTCACGACGACCAGCTTCTACCCTGCCAAGCCGCTCGGCGGCTACGGCGACGGCGGCGCGGTCCTCTGCACCGAACCTGC
Organism: Candidatus Multivorans sp.; assembly: GCA_965222875.1. Classification (GTDB taxonomy): domain Bacteria; phylum Acidobacteriota; class Thermoanaerobaculia; order Multivoradales; family Multivoraceae; genus Multivorans. The sequence goes on from CBDCVC010000002.1 coordinate 1,399,932, forward strand.
CGCCGCGGAGGTGGTGCGTTCGATGCGCGAGCACGGCCAGAGCGCCGACCGCTACGACATCGTGCGCCTGGGGATGAACGGCCGGCTGGACACGCTGCAGGCTGCCGTGCTGCTGGCGAAGCTGACCATCTTCGAGCAGGAGGTCGCCGCGCGCCGCGCGGTGGCGGCCGGCTACACGGAACGGCTGGTCGGCGCGTCGACGTCGATGCGCACGCCCTGGCGCGTCGCGGCGCCGGAGTGCGGGGCCGAGGTGGAGTCGAGTTGGGCCCAGTACACGCTACGGGTGGACGATGCGGACGGAAGGCCGTCGGCGCGCACCAGGGATGCGCTACGCGGCCATCTCGACCGGGCCGGCATTCCGACCGCGGTCTACTACCCGCGCCCGATGCACCTGCAGCCGGCGTACGAGCGGTACGGCCGCGGTCCGGGATCGCTGCCGGTGAGCGAGAGCCTGGCCGACCGGGTGGTCAGCCTGCCGATGCACCCCTACCTCGACGAGTCGGCGCTGGACCGCATCTGCGACCGCATCGCGAACGCGTAGTGTGCCCGCGGGGGGCGTCGGCTGCACCCGCCTGGCGTTGCGCTGCACCCGCCTGGCGTTGCGCTTGCACCCGCCTGGCGTTGCGCTGCACCCGCCTGGCGTTGCGCTGCACCCGCCCGTCTTGGGGCAGGAGGGGTCAGATCCCAGGTGGCGTGAGCGCCTGAGAGGAGATGGGAGGGGATGGCGCTCACTCCGCTTCACTCGCTCCGGTTGGGCGTCGGTGAGTGCAACGTCGTCGAGCGTCGCTCGTTCAGAGGCACCTGGCAGCTGACCCCTCCTGCCCCGACCGGGCTGGCGGTCGTTGCCGAGAGGGCTGGCTTTAGCTCGCTCCGGGTCCGCTGGGAGCCTTCTCACCGACCCCCGGAGAGGCTGGAGGGCGGTGGGCTGACGAGGAGCCCGAACGGACGTGTTGGTGGGCGAGCGTTAGAGCTCTGAACCGGTGCTGGAAGCGGCCTGGACCATGGAGTCTGCCGCGTAGTCCAACTGGCGCTTGGTGACCACCAGGGGCGGCGCGATCTGCAGCACTGTGCCGGCAGCGCCGCCGCTCAGGGCGATTATGCCGCGCTCGAGGAGTTGGCTAGCGAGGCCGGCGGCGCGTTCCGGCGCATCGAGTTCTACGCCCCACAAGAGCGCTGTACCGCGGACGTCGACGACGCCGAGACAGTGGTTGAGCCGTTCGATGTGGCGGCCGAACCGGCTACCCATCTTCTGAGCCCGTTCGATCAAGCCTGCACTCTCGATCACTTCGAGAGTCGCGAGGGCGGCGGCGCAGGCGAGTGGATGCGCGACGAAGGTCGCCGTGTGACGGGCCTCGCCCTCCGTCTGCCAGGAGGCCATGACCTCCTTCTCACCGAGCGTGGCTGCAATCGGGAGACCGCCGCCCAGAGCCTTGCCGCAGCAGATGAGATCGGGCTCGATACCCGCCTCCCGGCTCAGGAACCACTCGCCGCAGCGGCCGAACGCGGTGAAGATCTCGTCAACCGCCAGGACCACGTCGTGCTTGCGGCAGGCTGTGGCCAATCCGGCCAGCCAGCCCGGTGGGGGCCATTGCGTTGCCTCGCGGCCGATCACTGGTTCGACCAGACAGGTTCCGATCTCCGGCTGCTGTTCCAGCAGGTGCTGTATCTCGTCAGGCCTGGCGCCGTAGGGCAGACGGTGAATCCGGTCTTCCAATGGCTCGGTGAAGGGAGTCCGAAAAGCTGGCCTCGAAGTGCCCTGGAGGGCGCCCAACGTCGTGCCGTGGTAGGCAGGCGTGAAGGTGAGAATTCCGGGACGACCACTGTAGAGCCGGCCTGTCTTGAGCGCGATCTCCACCGCGTCGGCGCCCGAGGCGGCAAAGTAGACCTGTGGCTCTCGAAGAGGCGCCAGAGAACCTAGACGCTCGCTCAGATCGACCCGGGCCGGATGGGCATAGACGTCACCCAGTCCGTGGAGGAGACGATCCGCCTGCCGCTTGACCGCCGAGACCACGGCGGGATGCCGGTGGCCCACCGCGGCGACTCCGAACCCGGCCGTCAGGTCGAGATAGCGATTGCCGTCGATGTCGAGCACATTGCTGCCAAGAGCCTCCTCCCACAGCATCGCCGTGGCCCCGCCTATCAGGGTGTTGATCCCAGGCGCCTCGGTCGCGTCGAGCAGCTTGGCTGCCCTCCCGGCTCGTGGCCCCGGCAGCGACGTTCTCATTTCCGGCAGTTGATCACCGCTGTCGAGTCGGTGCGAACGAGGAGCAGCCATGCCGAAGGTCAGAGGCTAGCGTCTTCTCTCGGACTCGCCTTGCCATCCGCTTGAGGCACTACCCCGTTCTGGCCGCCAATCAGCCCGCCGTCCTCCAGGCCGTGCCGGGGCCCGTGAGCGGGTCCCGCGCGGACCCGGAGAGAGCGGTAGCCAACCCCTCCGGACCCAAGACGGGCGGGCGCGTCCTCCGCCAGGCGGGTGCCGGGCTACAGATCGCGGCGGCCGGCCAGTGACCGCGCGAGGGTGACCTGATCGGCGTAGTCGATGTCGCCGCCGACGGGGAGGCCGAATGCCAGCCGCGTAACTCGCACGCCGCGCTTGCCCAGGAGGCCGGCGAGGTACAGAGCGGTGGCTTCGCCCTCAACGTTCGGGTTCATGGCCAGAATCGCCTCCTCGATGCCGTCGAGCCGCCCCAGCAGGGAGGCGACGGTCAGTTCGTCGGGCCCCACGCCACGCTGGGGCGAGAGGGAACCCAGCAGGGCGTGGTAGAGGCCGTGGAACTCACCCGTGCGCTCGATCGGCTCGATGTTGAACGGCTCCTCGACGACGCAGAGCTTGGTCTGGTCGCGCTGTGGGTCGCTGCAGATCGAACAGGGGTCCACCGCGGTGATCTGATGACAGGTGGAGCAGTGGATCATGCGATCCTTGACGTCGATGACCGCCTTGGCCAGCGCTTCCGCCCGGGTGCGGTCGACGCGGAGCAGGTGATGAGCCAGTCGCCGGGCGGTCTTCGGACCGATGCCCGGCAGGCGCGCGAGTTCCTCTACCAGGCTGGAAAGAGGATCGGCCGGCATCAGGTCAGGCCGGGAATCCCGGCAGCCATGCCGCCGAGGCGCTGCCCCACGTACTCGTTCACCTTGCGTCCGGCTTCGTTCACGGCGGCCTGCACCAGGTCCTGGACCATACCCGGATCCTCAGGGTCGAGGACTTCGGGATCGACGCGGACGGCGAGGACCTCCTTTTCGCCGTTCACGCGCACTTCGACCATGCCGCCGCCGACGCTGGCGGTGAACTCGGCCGCCGCCAGATCACGCTGCATTTGCTGCTGCATCTCCTGGGCCTGCCGCATCAGCTTCTGGATGTTCATCGTGATGGTTCCTGTCGGGGTGTTGAGCTCGAGAGCAGTCAGTGGGTTCGGGGTCGTACGTCGACCACGCGGCCGCCGAAGAGTTCGAGCACCGCGCGCACGGTCGGATCCTGCTCGGCGGTGGTGCGTGCTTCTTCGCTCGGCGGCGGGGTGCGGCGGGCTGCCGGCCGCCCGCGCTGGCGCGCGGGCGCCGCTCCCCGGACCGGCGCCGGTGCGCCGGCCGGTGCGCCGCCGACCGCCGGGCCAGGGGCGTCTTCTCGTGCCTGGGGGGCGGCGGGGGTCGTCTTCCAATCGGCCTCGGGGCCCAGCACCGAGCGCACGGTGTCCTTCAGTTGGCCCGCTTTCGCCGCATCGCGGAGCGCTTCCTCGAGCGGCGGAACGGCCGTGACGACGAGCGTGCTCCCCTGAACCGCGAACTGGGCCTTGTGAAAGTCGAGCAGGCCGGCCAGGGACGGCTGGCTGGAGGCGAGGAGTCGTTTGATCTCGCCGGCGGCGTCCGGGGCGGCAGCGGGGACGGCCGCTTTGGCCGCGCTTGATGGTCTGGGGCCGGGGCCGGCAGGTTGCGGAGGCGATTCCGCGGTAACCGGAAGAGTGCCCGGCAGAGTGGCCCCAAGTTGCTCGATACGTACCAGCCGCGGCAACTCGGCCGCGCGCAGCAGGGCGACCTCCAGGGCCAGACCGGGGGCGTCGGCGCGCCGCACGACGGTCTCGCTGCTGAGTAGCAGATGCAACAACCGGAGCAGGTTCTCGTAACCGGCGCCCGCGGCGATCCGCTCCAGTTTCGTAGTGGCTTCGGCGGGCAGGTCGAGTTGTTCGGGGTCGAGACCCTGCGCCAGGTGCAGGGCGCTGCGCAGGAAACCGAGGAAGTGGGTGAATACCTGCCGGGGGTCGCTGCCGTCGTCCTCGATCGACCGGATCGTCTGCGACAGTCGCGCGCCGTCGCCGGCCAGGATGGCCTCGAGGAGGGTGGAGAGCAGCTCGGCGTCGATGCCGCCCAGCAGCCGGCCGACATCCTCGTCGGCGAGCTTGCCGCCGCCGAAGGTGGCGAGCTGGTCGAGGAGAGCCACCGCGTCGCGCACGCTGCCCTCCGAGGCGCGGGCGATCAGGCGCAGGGTCGCTCGGCTGGCTTCGATCTCCTCCGCTTCGCAGATTCTCGTCAGGTGGACCACCATAGGGTTGGCGGGTACGCGCCGGAAGTGGAACTCCTGGCAGCGGGACAGGATCGTGGCCGGCACCGTTTCGATTTCGGTGGTCGCGAAGACGAAGGTCAGGTGCGCTGGCGGCTCCTCGACGATCTTGAGCAGGGCGTCGAAGGCCTGCCTGGAAAGCCTGTGGATCTCGTCGAGAACGACGACCTTGTAGCGGTCCCGCGCGGGGCCGTACTTCAGGCTCTCGGTGAGCTCCCGGACCTGTTCGACCTTCGAGTACGTGGCGGCGTCGATCTCGATCACGTCCAAGTCGCCGCCGTTCTTGATCTCGTTGCAAACCAGGCATTCGTCGCACGGGTCGGAGGCCGGGGCGGTGGCGGAACCGTCGGCGCCGACGCAGTTCAGGGCCTTGGCGAGAATCCGGGCCGCGGTCGTCTTGCCGACGCCGCGGATACCGGAGAAGAGGTACGCCTGGGCGATCCGCCCTTCGCTCAGCGCGTTGCGCAGGGCGGTGACAATCGCCTCCTGGCCGACGAGATCGGCGAACGTCTGCGGGCGCCACTTGCGCGCCAGCGCCTGGTACGTCATGGTCGCCGCCGCCGGCTGCAGAGAGAAGTCACTGAAGGGTTCCGGCTGAACTGCGCCCTCGAAACGAACACCCTATCGCTGCTCCCTTCCGGGCCTGACGAGGTTCGGGGCCGGTCGATACACAGGGCCCGAACCCTTCGGTCACTTCTCGATCCCGCGCCCGTGCGTGGAGACGAGGATCGTGCCCGAATGGTAGCAGCCCGCCGTGACTCGTCTGCGCCGTGCGAGGCGGAAGTGGGTGCTGTTACGGTTGCTCGCCGAGTGAACGTAGGGGACGATCGCACGGCCATGGGGTGGGCTCTCGACGAGGCCCGTCTCGCGGCTGCCGCCGGAGAGGTTCCGGTGGGCGCGGTGGTTGTGCGCGCCGGGGAGGTGGTCGGTCGCGGGCACAACCGCAGGGAGTCCTGGGGCGACCCGATGGCGCATGCCGAGATGATCGCGCTGGCTCAGGCCGCCGCCCGACAGCAGGGCTGGCGACTGGAGGGTTGCGCTGTGTACGTCACTCTCGAGCCCTGCGCCATGTGCGCCGGCGCGATGGTCAACGCACGCGTGGACCGGCTCGTGTTCGGGGCGCGGGATCCGAAGGGCGGCTATTGCGGCTCGATCGGGAACCTCGTCCGTGAACCGAGACTGAATCACCAAATCACGGTATGCTCCGGCGTCCTGGCGGAGGAGAGCTCAGCATTGTTGCGCGCGTTCTTCCGGCGTCTACGGTTGAGCGGGCTTTTCGATTGAGGGAGAGGTGACCGAGTGGTCGAAGGTGCATGCCTGGAAAGCATGTGTAGGGGCAACTCTACCGTGGGTTCGAATCCCACCCTCTCCGCCATTCCGGGGCAGGAGAGGACGAGACGCGCCGAGTGGCCGACGAACGAGGAGAGGTGCCAGAGTGGTCGAATGGGGCGGTCTCGAAAACCGTTGACCGTTTACGCGGTCCGTGGGTTCGAATCCCACCCTCTCCGCCATGCCACACCCTAGGAAGGAAGGAACGTGAAGAGGACATACCAGCCGAACAATCGGCGTCGCAAGAAGAAGCATGGCTTCCGCTCCCGTATGCGGACGAGGCACGGGCGCGCGATTCTCTCTCGCCGCCGCCGCAAAGGCCGCAAGCGCCTGACGGTCTGACGTTGAGCCGATCGAGCAGCCCGCGGTGCAACTCCGGTGTCGCACCGGGGGCCGAGCGGATCCGGTCGAGCCGCGACTATCGCAGCGTCTACCGCCGGGGTCGGCGTCTGCACGGCGACATCGCGGTATTGCACGTGCGGGCGAACGACGCCGGCCACCCGCGGCTCGGGCTCACCGCCAGTCGGCGGGTGGGCGGCGCCGTGGTGCGCAACCGGCTGCGCCGGCGGGTGCGCGAGCACTACCGGCAGCAGGTCAGGCAGGACATGCTGCCCGCGGTGGACGTGGTTGTCCATCTGAAGACCGCCGCGGCCGAGACCGACCGGCGCAGGTTCTACAGCGAGTTGAATCGCCTGTTCGGGGCGGTAGCCCGGTACGGCGCCCCTCGCTCCCGCCGCCGAAGGTCGCGCTCATGAACATTCCGGTCCGCGTCGTCGTGGCGCTGTTGCGGGTGTACAAACGTTGGTTGTCGCCGCTGCTGCCGCGCGCTTGCCGCTTCAGTCCGACCTGCTCCGAATACGGGCAGATCGCCTTGCGGAGCCACGGCCTGGTCACGGGGAGTTGGCTGACCGTTCGGCGCCTTCTCCGCTGCCAGCCTCTGGGCCGCGGAGGCATCGACCTGCCGCCGGCGAGCGTGGGGCTTGCGAAGAGAGCCGAGGCTGATGGATAACCGAAGACTTCTTTTCGCCGCGGTCCTCTCCCTGGGTGTTCTGCTCCTCTGGCAGGCCCTGTTCGCGCCGCCGCCGGTCGAGCGGATTCCGGTCGAGATCAGCGACGCCGAACAGGCGGTGGACCGTGGGACCACCGGCGAACCGAGTTCGACGGTCCCGGCTTCAAGGCCGCAGACGGTGCCGGCCCCCGCTCAGCCCGCGGTCGTAGAACGGGTGGAGGCAGCTATCGAGCAACGGGTGGTGATCGAATCGGGCAACGCGACGCTCGAGTTCACGAACCGCGGCGCCCAGTTGCTGTCCTTCGAACTGCGCCGACCGAACGGCGGCGACCCGGTGGAACTGGTACGCAGGCGCGAGGGCGGCCAGCCCTATCCCTTCGCATTCCAGGGCTCGCAGCGCGGTTCGGCGCTCAACGACGCCCTTTTCGTTGTCGAACGCTGGACCGAGGACGGGGACACACGGCTCAGCTTCCGCTACAGCGGTGACCTGGGCGTAGCGACGAAGACGTTTCACATTCCGAAATCCACCGCCCAGACGGGTGGCCTGACCTTCCGGTACCAGATCGAGTCGCCCGGCGACTCTTGGGGAGTGGTGTTGGGTCCGGGAATCCGGAATCCGAGCGTGGACGAGTTGGAGAGCCGGTTGTCGAGCCAGCAGCGGCGCGCGGCGACCTGGTTCTCGGATGGCGACTTGGAGTCGCTGCAGCCTCGGAAGGCCGAAGATCCGATCGATCTGAGTGGCAGCCCACGCTGGGTGGCGCTCGAAGACCGGTACTTCATCACGGCCGTGATCCCGGCTGGCGCCCGGGGAACCGTTCAGGCGCGGCCGGTTGCCAACCTGGAGGAGACTGACGGCAACCTGGGCGGCTTCGCCATGTTTGAGGCCGCGGACGCTGCCACGGCCGACCTGACGCGGGATCTGATGCTGGTTCTGCGCTCCTCGGGGGGCGAACTCGCCGGACGGGCGTACTTCGGGGACAAGCAGTACGACGCGCTGGCGGCGATGGGCGTGCGACTGGAAAAGACCGTGCGGTACGGTTTCTTCGGCGTCATCTCGCGGCCGTTGCAGTTCGGTTTGCTCTGGATCTACGACAACGTGGTCGCGAACTACGGGTGGAGCATCGTGCTGATGACCGTGCTCATCCGCCTGGTGCTGTTCCCGCTGACCCACAAGAGCCAGGTCTCCATGCAGCGGATCCAGAAGTTGAATCCGCGCATGGAGGCGATCCGCGCGAAGTACCGGCCGAAGTTGAAGGACGGGAAGGGCCGCCCGCGCATGGACATGCAGCGCAAGATGAACGAGGAGATTCAGGCCCTGTTTCGAGAGGAGGGCGTGAATCCTGCCAGCGGCTGCCTGCCGATCCTGTTCCAGATGCCCGTGTTCTTCGGCTTCTTCCGGCTGTTGAGCGAGGCGGTGGAGCTGTGGGACGCGTCTTGGCTCGCATGGATCCAGAACCTGGCGCTGCCGGATCCGATCTATGTGCTTCCGCTGATCATGGGCGCCTCGCAGTTCCTCCAGCAGCGGATGCTGCCGCCGCCCGCAAACAAGACCCAGAAACTGATCATCAACACGATGCCGATCTGGTTCACGATCTTCTCGTTCAGCTTCCCGAGCGGCCTGGTCCTCTACTGGCTGACGAACAATTTGCTGGGAATCGTGCAGACCGGGGTCTACAACAAGCTGAAGAAGTCGGGCTACCTGGGCGGCGCTGTGGCCGCCCAGGCGACCGACACGAAGAAGTGAGGCGGGACAGGACCAGATGAACGCAACCACGAACAGCGTGTTCTTTTCGGGCGAAACGGAGGCCCGGGCCGTGTTGGCGGCCGCAAACCACTTTGGTGTGTCGCCCGATCAGGTGGTGTTCGATCGGGTGGAGAAGCGACACGGCTTCGTCAAGCGGCGGCGCGTGGTGATCCGTGTCGACCCGGAACAGGTCGGCTCGGGTCCTGAGGAGCAGGTGGAAATCGAAACTGAAGGGCTTTCGCCCTCCGCTTCCGATGACGCGGTATCGAGCGCCCCGGAGGTGACGCCGGTGAAGAGTTCGGCGGCGCAGGAGGAAGCGGAGCGTCCGGTCCAGGACTCCGAGGAGATCCTGGAGATTGCCCCGAGAGCATTGCGTCAACTTCTCGAACTTGCCGACATCGAGGTGTCGGCGGACATGGTCCTCGCCGACGGCCGGCTGGAAGTCGAGATCGAGGGAGTGGACCAGGAGCTGTTGGTAGAAGACGAGGGTCAGGTCCTCCTGGCGCTCCAGCACCTCCTGCCGCGCGTGATGTACGGGGAACTGGGACGAATCGTGCCGTGCCACCTTGATAGCGGCGGCTATCAGCGGAGGAAGGAAGAGCGCCTGATAGGCCTCGCGCGCCGTGTGGCCGACGAGGTGGTTGCCCGCGGCGGCATTCGCACTCTGCGACCGATGAACCCTGCCGACAGGCGGATCGTCCACATGACTCTAGCCGACGATCCGGAGGTCGAGACCGAGAGCCACGGTAACGGCTACTTCAAGCGCGTCAACATCCGCAGCATCTAGCGCGCTTCGACCTCGCCGGCTGGCGCCGTCTCCCGCGAAGGCCGTTGAGTGTGTTCCTCGGGTTGGGGGTCCCGTGGCTGGCTGGAGGGCGTCGGGTGTCGACAGCCCCCCAGGGACCTCCCCACGACCTCCGTGGGAGACTGAGGTCGTCGACTATCGGGCGCAACAGACGCTGCTTCATTCGGCAAGGGACGCTCACCACTGGCGTCGTTGAGCGAGAAACCGTTGGTGGCGGCGGCTTTGAGATGATCTTCGTTGCTGTGAGGTGGATACGGCAGAGAGGTTGGAGGATTTCCGGATCTTCAGGGGAAGGCAGGTTCTGTTTCACGTGAAACAGGGGCAAGAGGGTCTTTGGCGGTGTTTCACGTGAAACACTCTGATCTGTTTCAGCGTGAGTTCGGTGGCGACTTGACGCCGGAGGCGATAGACCGGCTGATACGGCATGCCGAGCTCTTGGAACGGTGGAACCGGGTGGTTCGCCTGGTCGGGGAAGATGGGCCGGAGGACTGGATTCGGCGTCACTACGCGGAGTCAGTGGCGGCGCGGGCGTTCTGGCGGCCTTCAGCACGTGCGGGGAGCGATGAGCCTGGGCTTCTCGATATCGGTAGCGGCGCTGGGTTCCCGGGTCTCGTCCTTGCGGCACTCCATCCCGAGCGGCCGGTGACCCTGGCGGAGGCCCGCGAACGGAAGGCCGCGTTCCTCGCCGAGGCGGCGCGTGAGCTCGAACTTCCCCGCGTACGGGTCGTTCAGCAGCACGTCGGCCGCGCGTTGGCGGCACGGCTCGCCGGGACGGTAGAGTGCGTCACGCTGCGCGGCGTTCGGCTTCCCGACGCCACATTGGCCCGTCTGGTCGACGTCCTTCCGGGTGGGGGACGCCTGATCGTATGGGCTGGTCGTGACCTGGCGCCCGGCCTGACGGATATCTGTGCTGTGGAAGAAGAGATGAATCTGCCCGACAGCCGGCACCGTCGGCTTCTCGTGCTCCGGCCGCTCCGCCGTGGCTGACGTCCTGGCGGTCGCCAACCAGAAGGGCGGCGTGGGCAAGACGACGTCGGCGATCAACCTGGCGGCGGCTTTCGGTGCAATGGAGCGGAGGGTGCTGCTCGTCGACAGCGACCCGCAGGGAAACGCAAGCCGCGGTCTCGGCTGGTCAGGCCGTCCGCCGACCCTCTTCGAAGTGCTCTCCGGCGAGGCCGAAGCCGCTGACGTGGTCGTTCCGAGCGGGTTCCCCTACGTCGACCTGCTGCCGGCGAACCGCGATCTCGTGGGAGCGGAATTCGGGTTGCAGCGCGACCGGGACTGGATCCGGCGGCTTACATCGTCGCTCGAGAGGTTGGGCGAGAACTACGAACGTGTCTTCGTGGATTGTCCGCCGGCCTTGGGCCGACTGACCCTGAACGCCCTCTACGCCGCGGACGCGGTCGTCGTACCGCTGCAATGCGAGTACTTTGCGCTCGAAGGCATCAGTGAACTGATGGCCACGGTCCAGCGAGTGCGGGAACTGGGACGGCCCGACCTGGCGATCGCGGGTGTGATCCTCACCATGTACGATGACCGCACGAACCTGTCGCGGGACGTTGCGCGGGAGGTCCGAAAGCACTTCGGCTCGATCGTCTGCGATACGATCGTTCCGCGCAACGTCCGTCTGGCTGAGGCGCCAAGTCACGGAATGCCGGTCTTGCAATACGACATCAAGAGCAAGGGCGCCCAGGCCTATCTGGGCCTGGCGCAGGAACTCACGGCTCGCCGGCCCTGATCGCGCTGCGGGAAGTCACGTGAGTAGCAGACGGCGGGGCCTCGGCCGTGGACTGGATGAGCTGTTCGCTGACAGCGGCGCTCGTTCTCCAGCCGCGCCGCGTGCGGCACGCGAGTTGCCGGTAGCGCAGCTCGAGCCGAACAGCCGGCAGCCGCGCGACCGGTTCGACGATGAGGAGCTGGCGGAGCTCGCGAGTTCGATCGCGCAGCTCGGCGTGCTCCAGCCGCTCGTCGTCACCGGGGGCCCGGATCGCGGCGGCCGGTATCGCATCGTCGCCGGCGAGCGTCGCTGGCGGGCGGCGCAGAAGGCGGGGTTGGAGACTGTGCCGGTCGTTTTTCGGGACGTGGCCGACGAGCGCGAACTGCTGGAGCTCGCTCTGGTCGAGAACCTCCAGCGTTCCGATCTGAACCCGCTGGAAGAGGCGGAGGCGTTTCGGGCGCTGAGCGACGAGTTCGAGCTTTCGCAGCAGCAAATCGCTCGCCGTGTCGGCCGGAGCAGGGCCGCGGTGGCGAACGCCCTGCGTCTGCTTCGCTTGCCTTCTGCGGTGCAGGAGCAGTTGCGGTCAGGAACGCTGACCGCCGGACAGGCTCGTCCCTTGCTGGCGCTTGGCGACGAACAGGGTCAGATTGAACTCGGCGCCCGCGCTGAGCGCGAGTCCCTCAGTGCGCGAGAACTGGAGCGCATCGCGGCCAGCCGGCGGCGGAAGACCGCCACGACGCGCCGGACAACTGCCCCGGAGAGCGATCCGCATACCGCCGATGCAGTCGAGCGGCTCACGCGTAGACTGCAGACCCGCGTCGAAATCCGCCGTCGCCGCCGGGGAGGCGGCGTCCTGAAGATCCACTTCCACTCCGAACCCGAGCTGATCCGCATCTACGAGCGGCTGTCGGCGGAGTGATCACTCTCGGAGCGTTGCCAGCTATGTCGAAGATCCTCAAGAACAGCTCTCCAGCCGACCTGAACGGCTTTCTCGAAGCCGGCAGCGAGGTCCAGGGGGACCTCCGATTCCGGAACACGTTCCGGGTGCACGGCCACTTCAGCGGCACGGTCGAATCCGAAGGCGAGTTGATCATCGGTGAAGGGGGCGTGGTCGAAGGAGTCGTCAAGGTGGGCGAACTCAGCGTCTCCGGGCGGCTCGAAGGGCAGGTCGAGGCCACGAAGCGGATGGAGATCGGCGCGAACGGTCACGTCGAGGGCGAGATCAACTCTCCGGTTCTCGTCATCGCGAGTGGCGCTTTCTTCCAGGGCCAATGCACGATGAGTCCCTCTGAGACCGTCCGTCCCGCGAGACCCGCCATCGTAGACAGTGGCAAGCCGGCGCCGGCGACTGAGGACTCCGATCCAGCCCTCCAGCGATTCGCTCTTCCGGGAGGCGCGGCCTCGTCTGCCGATTCGTCGGCCGGCGACGCCGGATCCGCCGACCAGCCCGAGTAGCCACGGCCAGTTCAGCCGCGGTCAGGGTGCCATCCATGCACCCGATGACGGGCGCACGGACTGGTTCACGGGTGGCGCGGATCGCGCCACCCGGGCTGGCGCGCGGTACCGGTCTTCGTTTCGTAGGACGGCACGAAGGCGATCGGCCGGCGAGCCAGCGTCAACGGTTCGAAGGCCTCGGTGATCACACGGCCGTCGATGTCGAGCGCGGTCGGCAGGTTCAGGGCGTAGAGCAGGGTTGGCGCCACGTCCTGAATGCCGAGCCGGGTCAGGAGAAGGTCCTCGTTGATTCCCTGTCCCCGTAGCAGGAGCAGCCCGTCGGGTGTGTTCTGGGAACCGCCCCCCGCCCCGCCGGGCGCCTTGCCGCGTACGCCGAACAGGCGACGCAGGGGCCCGGACCGCCTCCAACCGTAGGCGCTGACCACCGCCAGCATCCGGGGCGGCGGCAGTTGCTCCCAGGCCTCGGCCACCAGACCGTCCACGAACGCGTAGTAGGCGGACAGCCAGCGCGCCCGGTCGACGTGAACCTGCTTCTGGTCTCCGTCGAACTGAACCGCCTCGTAGGAGTCGTAGTAGAGGCGCGAGACCGCGGCCAGGCCGTCCATCACCGCGAAGACGACGAGCCCCGAATCGTCGTCCTGAGACCGGGACGCGAGGATCTCCAGCAGTTGGGTCTGGGTCTCCAGATCACGGAGCGCCGCGCTATAGAGCGCTGACGGCGGACCGTCTCCGAGCCGGGCGAGCCGCTCGTCCTCCATGGCTGAACCGAGGGCCGCGGCCCGGGCGACAGGGGAGTCAGTGAGGCCGACGGCGAAGTCGAGTGCGAACACGTCGAGGCCGAACCCCGCCGCGATCTGCCAGAGAGACGGAGCGGAAGGCAGCACCGCCGGGCTGCCCTCGGTCGTGCCGCGGTCGCCCCAGACGCTGAAGGCGATACCGCGGGGCGCCAGGTGGAAGCGTTCGCCGCGGAGCGAGGGCGCACCCCGAGTCTCCTCGGATACCACACCGTGCCGGAAGGGGTACTTACCCGTAACCACCGTGGTCCACAGAGGCAGGCGGCTCGCCGGTTCGATGGACTCGGCGCGGCCGTAGCTGCCAGCTCGCATGGTCTGCGAGAAGAACGGGAGCAGCCCTTGTTCGGAGAGTGGCAGGATGGCGTCGAGGGAGGCGCCGTCGAGGCCCACGATCAGGAGGTTGGGCGGCGGTGTGGACTCGATCGCCGCCGCGCGAGGCTTCCTCTGCGGCGGCGGCTCGAAGGCCTCGCGCCGTTCGAAGACCGAGTACACGGTCAGCACCGCCAGGCTGGCGATGCCGAAGCGGCTGCCGGCGCCGTAGGGCCTCTGCCGGCGGTAGGTGTGAAGGAACGCGGTGTAGAGCGTGACCGCTGCCGCCAGGGCCAGCCAGAGTCCGGCCTTGATCAGGCGATCATGGATGCCTGGCGGCAGGAACTGATCGTAGAAGGCCGCGTGCGCAAGGTCGAGGCCGGCAGCGGCGCCGAACACGGCCGCGAGGCACCAGGGAAGCAGCCGCCGCGAACGCTCGGGCGCCCGCCATGAGATGGGGATCAGCACCGCCATCGTGCTGAGCGCCCCAAGCAACCCGTAGTAGGCGCTGGTCCGGAACACCGGTCCGGGGTGAAACGGCAAGTGCGGGTTGAGGAAGAAGAGGAGCCCCGTCAGGTGGATCCCGGCCAGGAGCCCGGGTATCGCGCATGCAGCGCAACTGAGGAGACGTTCCCGATTCACTGCGACGAACTCTACAGGGCGGCCGCGGAGTCCGGACGGCCGCCCGGCTTCGACCGGAGCGTCCCTGGAGTGCTACCCTCGCTCGCGCCATGGCGGCGCTGGACGCGAGAGGGAAAGTACTCGAGGTCCGGGCGTTGCCGCTCCGGCACTTCCTGCTCCGGATCCGGGTGGCCGGCATGGCGCCCGCCACGCCCGGGCAGTTCGTCATGGTGGCTGGCGCCAACCAGGCGGAGCCGTACCTGAGACGGGCGTTCTCGGTCTACGACCAGGCGCCGGCCGGAAACGGGGCGCTGGCGATCTCCCTGCTCGGCAAGGTGATCGGCCGGGGAACGGCGAACCTGGCGGCCTGTGCCCCGGGTGAAGACGTCCCCGTTCTCGGCCCCTTGGGCACCGGCTTTCACAGTATGGCATCCGATGCGCCGCACGGCGGTCGCGCCGCGTTGGTTGCGGGCGGCATCGGATCGGCTGGCCTCGGCCTGTTGGCCCAGGCGCTCGCGCGTGCCGGAAGGCCTTTCGACTTCTACTACGGAGGTCGCAGCGCGGACGATCTGGTAGAGGCCGACGAATTCCGGCGCTTGAGCGAAAGCACCGGCGGCCGGTTGGTCAGGACGACGGAGGACGGCGCCGCCGGCGCCCGAGGGTTGGTCACGGAGGCGCTTGCGGCGACCCTCAGGGACGGCGCGACGGCGGCGGGGGCGGCGTACAGGGCGCTCTACACCTGCGGTCCCCACGGTCTGATGGCTGCCGTAGCGCGGATCGCCGCCGATCACGGCATCGAAGGGGAAGCAGCGATGGAGACCCCGATGGGTTGCGGCTACGGCGCCTGCCTCGGCTGCGCGGTGGAGCTCAAGAAGGGCGGTTACGCACTGTGCTGCCGGCACGGCCCGGTCTTCGATCTCGGGGAGGTGGTTTGGTGACCAGGAGCCTTGTGACTAGGGAAGGGGGCACATCCGGCGCCGACCTCTCCACGCGGGTAGGGCCGCTGCGGCTCCAGAATCCGATCCTGACGGCGAGCGGAACGTTCGGTTACGGCCTGGAGTTCGCCGAACGGGCCGACCTGCAGCGACTCGGCGGCCTGGTGACGAAGGGGCTGTCGCTCGAGCCCCTGGCGGGGAATCCGCCGGTTCGGATCGTCGAGACCCGCGGCGGCATGCTGAACTCGATCGGCCTGCAGAACATCGGCGTCGACCGGTTCCTGAACGATGTCCTTCCGGGTCTGGCGGGACTGCCGCCGAAGGTGATCGTCAACCTGTTCGGGTACGACCAGGACGACTACGTGCGGCTGGCCGAGCGGGTCGACCCCCACCCCGGCGTGGCCGCGGTGGAGTTGAACGTGTCCTGCCCCAACGTGAGCAAGGGCGGAATCGAGTTCGGTCATGACCCCGACATCCTGTGCGGCCTGGTCCGGCGGGTGCGTTCCGCGACCGGCAAGCCGTTGGTGGTCAAGTTGTCGCCGAACGTCACCTCGCCGGCGGCCCTGGGCCAGGCTGCGAGCGCCGGCGGCGCCGATATCCTGTCGGCGGTGAACACCTTCGTCGGCATGGCGATCGACACGAATACCCGGCGTCCGGTGCTGTCGACGGTTCGTGGCGGGCTGTCCGGGCCGGCGATCAAGCCGCTGGCGCTGCGGGTCGTCTGGGATGTCGCCCGCGAGGTCGACCTGCCGGTGATCGGAATCGGCGGGGTCGAGACCGTTGACGACGTGCTGGAGTTTCTGCTGGCGGGCGCCTCGGCGGTGCAGGTCGGCACGGCGCTGTTCCGCGACCCCAGGACGGCGGAGCGTCTCGTCGATGGACTGCGCGAGCGTCTCGAGGCGGATGGCGTGGACTCGGTTGCCTCCCTGATCGGGGCCGCAGCTTCGTGACGGACCGGCTGGAGCGGGTCGCCTTAGCCCTCGACACGGACGATCGGGACACGTACCGCCGCTGGTGCTCGTTCTTCGGCCCTCGCGTCGGCGTGCTGAAGGTGGGTCCGCGGGTTGTCCTGCGCTGGGGGCGTACGGCGGTCGAAGAGGCTGCGAGGACCGGTGCGGAGGTCTTCCTCGACTTCAAGTTCCACGACATCCCGAGTACTGTCGCGGGAGCGGTCGGCGCGGCGAGGGAGCTGGGCGTCTCCTACCTGACCGTCCACGCGGGCGGCGGCCGGCGGATGTTGCAGGCTGCGGTCGAAGCGGCCGGTGACGAGGTCCGCGTGCTCGGGATCACGGTCGTCACCCATCTCGCGGCCGAAGACCTCGAAGAACTGGATCTACCGGGCCGGGCCGCGGATCGTGTCCTGGCCTGGGCGTCCATAGCAGAGCGGGCCGGTTGCGCCGGCGTGGTCTGTTCGCCGCTCGAGTTGGCCTCCCTGCGCAAGCGACTTGGACCGGAGCTTCTGCTGGTGAGCCCGGGAATCCGCTTCGGGGATTCCGCGAGCGACGATCAGCGCCGCGTCGCGACGCCGGCGGCAGCGCTGCGGTCCGGAGCGGACCTGATGGTGATCGGGCGGCCGCTGACCCAAGCCGCCGACCCCGAGGCAGCCTTGGCGGAGTTGGCGGCGGCAGGCGCCTGATCCGCGGGAGGCACTGCCCCGCCACGGATCAACGCGGGACGTGGAAGGTCCGCCGCCAGCGGACTGCCCATCTCCCGGCTTCCGCGTCACGCGACCAGTAGACGAGTAGCGGCCGGCCGCGCACCAGTTCGGTCCCGACGGGGCCGAAGAAGCGCGAGTCGCGGGATATGTCGCGGTTGTCGCCGAGACAGAAGAGGCGCCCGGCCGGCACGGGTTCGGGGCCATACGCATCGCGGCGCCAGAAACTCTCGTGAAGGAACTCCGACCGGGGATAGACCCGATCGTCCGAGTGGACGACGTAGGCCGTCTCGTCGACTTCGCGACCGTCGATACGGAGCTTCTTCGAGTCGATTTCCACCTCCGCGCCGCCGGTCGCTACGCAGCGCTTCAGCAGCTCGTGGGCGGGATCCTCGATGCCGCGGAAGGTGAGCAGGTCGCCGGGTCGCACCTCGCGCTGGGGTACGAACGGTCCCCAACGACCCGCGCCGGCGCCGAAGATGAACTTGTTGATCAGCAGGTGGTCGCCGACCATCAGCGTCGGTTCCATCGACTCGGAGGGAATGCGATAGGCCTGAACCAGAAAGACCCGGACGAACAGGGCCAGGATGGCCGCAACGAGCAGCACTTGCGCGCCGTCGCGCCACACTTTGTGGCGTCCGGTGCGCAGAGGAAGTCTCACGGGAGGCTCCCGGTGTGCTAGGAGTCGAGTCGCGGCGTCCGCGCCGCGCTGACGCACAGGAAACAAGGCTTGTTCCATGCAAGCGTGCGCCGCAGAACATGGGGTAGTCCGATCTCCCTGCCGCGCACGCTGCCTAGCGGATCAGCTTGAAGGTCCGCTTCCAGCGGGTCTTGGTCAGGAAGCCCAGAGCCGTGTTCGCGAGCTGTTTCAGGCGGTGACCGAGACCTTGCCAGGTGCCATCCGGGGTCTCACCTCCGTACGACCAGTAGACCATCACCGCCCGGCCCTTGACATGGGCCATGGGTACCGGGCCCCACTGTCGCGAGTCGTGGGAGTGGTCGCGGTTGTCCCCCAGGCAGAAGAGATGGTCGTCGGGGACGAGGAGCGGCCCCCAGTTGTCACGACGTCTTCTGTCCGGTGCGAACGGCCCAGTCGACGGATAGATGTGGGTGTCACGATGGACCACGTATTCGCTGTCGTCGACCTCCTGGTCGTTGAGGAAAAGCTGCTTGTCGACCATCCGGAGCTCGTCGCCGGGCAGACCGATGCAGCGCTTCACGAGATCCATCTTCGGAGTCTCGGGCGACCGGAAGATGACGATGTCGCCCCGCTGCACATCGCGGCCCGGCAGCAGCTTCTGCTCGAGGGTCGAGAGGCGTGGCCCGAAGATGTAGCGGTTCACGAACAGATGGTCGCCCACGAGCAGCGTGTCCTCCATCGAACCGCTGGGGATGTAGAAGGTCTTCAGGACGAAGTTGTTCGTGAAGCCTAGAAACACGGCCGCCACGATCAGGGCCTCGAGGTACTCGCGGATCACGGACGTGCGGCGTCCGCCCGCGGATTCCGGAACCTTGTTCTCACCACTCGCCATCGGCTGGCTAATCTACACGAGCGGGCTGCCGCGCGATGGGCGCCCCCTGGGGCCTGATCGGCGCCCCTATCGCGTGTCGAGAGTCTTGGATTCGGTCCAGCTTGCTTGACAGCACCCCGTCGCAGCCGCAGCTCTCGCCAGGTGAGGAAGATGCGGCCCGGAACCGCACGACCGGGTCAAGGTCTCTTGACGAAACGGCCTCGTTTCTCGTTCCTGACACTCCTATAACTCATTGGTTCCAAAGATCTTACGGGATCCGTGCATGTTGGCCGGGAACTTGAAAGAAGGGACGGCATCTATACATCCGGGAGCAAGGAGGTGTCCAAGGGGTAGCAGGGAAGCCAAGTTGGCAAGGGACCAGGGGGACACCTCGGTGTCCCCCTGGTATTCCACGATCCTTGCTCCGGGATGGCGGTTTTGACAAATACGAGAACCCCCGCGGGGGCCCAAGGGAGATGAAGATGACAAGAAGGAAGAGGATCGCGTCGGTGGCAGTGCTCATGCTTGGCATGGTGGCTGCGCTGCCTGCCGGAGCGGCTGAAGGCGTAGTCAACATCAACACTGCGGATGCTGCCGCGCTCTCCCTCCTGCCCGGCGTCGGGCCGTCGACGGCGGGGAGGATCGTGGAGTTCCGCACGGAGAACGGCAAGTTCGAGTCGACCGCGGACTTGATGCTCGTTCGCGGCATCGGCGAACGATCGTTCGAGCGCATGCGGTCGTACGTGACGATCGAGGGGGACACAACATTGACGGAGAAGGTGCGAGTCCCCAAGGAGCAGACCGGCTCCGACGAGGCGTCAGGGTCGGATGGCCCCACCGACGGCCACTGATCGGCACGAAGTCGCCGTGTTCGACCGCATGGAGGCGGGCGGGTCTTCGCCCGCCTCCGTGTTTCTTCCGGACTGTCGGGGTGCGAAGGGCAAGAGTGGCTTCACTCTTCTCGAACTCCTGGTTGCAATGATGATCCTTGCGTTGCTGGCCACGCTCGCCGTGCCCCCGCTGCGCCAGCAGATCGCTCAACATCGCGTGCGGCTTGCAGCCGCCGAGGTTGCCTCGACGCTGTGGACCGCGCGGGGCAGTGCGGTCCGCCACGGTGTCGCAGTCGCCGTCCGCTTTGAGTTGCAGGAATCCGATGCGGACACCGTTGCCGCCGCCTTTTCGCTCTACGCGGACGGCGACGGCGACGGCGTGCGCACCGCGGATCTGAGCTCCGGTACCGATCCCCGGATAGGGCGTCCGGCGCGATTGCTTCACGTCGGCAGCGGCGTTCGTTTCGGCATCCCGGAGGACCTGGAGCCCAGGGAGTTCACGGGCTCGGGCCGGCTCGATCGTTTGGACGATCCGGTGCGGTTCGGCCGCAGCGACATCGCCTCCTTCAGCCCGGTCGGCACCGCGAGCCCGGGCACTGTCTTCCTCACCGACGGCTACCACCTGTTCGCGGTACGGGTGTACAACCGCACCGGGAAGATCCAGATCCTGCGCTACGTCCGCGAACGCGAGCAGTGGAAGGGACTCTAGCTGGCGGTGGCGCATGCCGAGCACTACGGTTCACTAGTTGTGGCACGCTACGCTTCGCCGCATGGAGGCCCCGAAGGCAGGCGCAACGGCGGAGGGCTTCTCGCCCATTCGCTGGTCCGGCGACGAACTGCTGCTGCTGGATCAGACCCTGCTGCCCGAGCGGGAGGTCTGGCTTCCATGCCGGCGCCCCGAGGACGTTGCCGGGGCCATCCGCCGCCTCTCCGTGCGCGGCGCGCCGGCCATCGGCGTGGCCGCGGCTTACGGGCTGGTTGTCGGCGCTGACGACTTCGGCGCCGCCTACGACCTGCTCCTCTCCACCCGGCCGACGGCGGTCAACCTGCGCTGGGCGCTGGAGCAGGGCCGGGCACTCCATGACCGCTGCATCGAAGCCGGCGAGGGGGATGAGCTCCGCGCCAAGCTCCTCGACTGGGCCCGCGACCTGCACCGGCAGGACGTCGAAGCGAACCGCCGGATCGGCAGGTTCGGCCGGGAGCTGTTCGAGCAGGGCGACCGGGTCCTGACGCACTGCAACGCCGGCGCCCTGGCCACGGCGGGCTACGGCACGGCGATCGGCGTGGTCGAGGCGGCGTGGTCGGCCGGGCGGCTGGCGAGCGTTTGGGTCGACGAGACCCGGCCGCTGCTCCAGGGCTCGCGGCTGACCACCTGGGAGCTGGCGCGGCTTGAGATCCCGCACCGCCTGATCACCGACAACAGCGCCGGCGCGATCATCGCGCGCGGCTGGGTCCAGAAGATCGTCGTCGGCGCCGACCGGATCGCCGCCAACGGCGACGTCGCAAACAAGGTCGGCACCTACTCCGTCGCCGTGCTCGCGGCCCGTCACGGCGTTCCCTTCTACGTCGCGGCGCCGCTGTCGACGATCGACCGCGACACGCCGTCCGGGTCCGACATCCCGATCGAAGAGCGCGACGCGGACGAGGTAGTCCACGCCTTCGGCAAGCGGATCGCGCCGCAGGACACCGAAGCGCTCAACCTGGCCTTCGACGTCACGCCGGCGGAACTCGTGGCCGCGCTGATCACCGACGCCGGCGTACTCCGGCCGCCCTACCGAGAGTCGATCGCGGCCGCGTTCAGCGAGCGCGGCGGTGCCGGGCATTGAGCGCCCATCCGGAACTCAGCGCCGCCTTCAAGCAGTTCGCTCGCGTCGAGGCGCCGGACCTCGACTCGCCGATGTACGCGGAACTCGCCGCGGGCGTGGCCGGAGACGACGAACTGCTGGCGCTGCCGGCGCACCGGCAACAAGGGCAGCCGGCGCCGAACATGCTGTTCGGGGCGGTGCAGTACCTGCTCCTGCAGGGGGTCGAGCACCCGCTGGCCGCGCACTACCCGGTCCTTTCGGGCCCTGAGCGGCTGCCAGACCCTGCTTTCGCGTTGTTCCGGGCGTTCTGCCTCGAACACCGCGAACGCGTCGCCGAGTTGATCGCCACCCGCCGCACCCAGACCCAGGTCGTGCGGCGCTGCACTTGTTTGCTTCCCGCTTTCGGCCTGGTTTACCGCGAGGCAGCGGCGCCGCTGGCCCTGATCGACGTGGGCGCCAGCGCCGGCCTGAACCTGAACTTCGACCGCTACGCCTATCGGTACCTCCGAGCGGGACGCGAGGTTCTGCGCTGGGGAAGGGAAACGGCGCGGGTTGAACTCGAAGCGGATCTGCGGGGACTCGGCACAATGCCCGAGCCGCCCGGAGACATCCCGGTAGCCAGCCGCGACGGAATCGACGTGAATCCAATCGATCTCGCCGACCGGGACGAACTGCTCTGGTTGCGGGCTCTGATCTGGCCCGAGCACGTGGAGCGCCACGGCCAACTGGTAGACGCCGCGGCCGAGTTGAAGGACAGCCCGATCCGTCTCCATCGCGGGGACGCAACGAGGGATCTGTGGCGCCTGCTGGAGCGCGTTCCGGCCGAATGGGCGCTGGTCGTCTACTCGACGATCGCCCTCTACCAGATTCCCCGTGGCGGTCGGCGGCGCATCGCAGAGGCGCTGGCGAAGTGCAGCCGAGGCCGCCCGGTCCGGCAAGTGGCACTTGAGGGCGTCCACCCTCCGAGCCTCACTCTGACCCGGTACCGAGACGGTTCGAGCGACACGGAGTTGCTCGCCCGCGCCTCCCCGCACGGCTGGTGGATCGAGTGGCGGGCCGCGTCCAGGCGCTAGTTGTCCACGCCCGCCGATTGCGCCCGTGTCAGAACGAAACGGTGACCGTCATCGAAACGGACCGCGGCGGTCCGAGCCAGGCCGCGTTCTCGGTGATGGCAGCGAGATAGGCCTCGTCGAGCACGTTGTTCGCGACCAGCGAGAACTCCGTCGCCCGGAGCAGGTCGCTCAACGCCTCGCCTGAGAAGCTGATGTAGGCATCCACCAGCCAATAGGCCTCCGTCGACCAGTCCGACGCCAGGCTGACGCGCCGCGGCGCCGTGTACTTGGCGCTGAGCCCCGCGCTGAGAGGGCCGCTCCGGTCGAGCGAAACGACCCACAAACGGTCCGGCACGCCCGTGACGTCGGCCCCCGCGACGATGTTCTGACTCGCGTCGACGAGCGGATCGCCGCTGCCGATGTACTCCGAGTTGTTGAGCGTGTAGGCGGTGTAGAGCGACATCTGGTGCGGTAGCGGCACCGTGGCGGCGAGCTCGATGCCGTCGGTCTCGATACCGCCCGCGTTGAAGTAGGCGCCGCCCCCCGGGATGAGGTAGTTGGGACCGGCCGGCGTCTGCGGACCGAGGTAGAAGATCCGGTTCTCGAAGTCGATCGTGTACCAGGTGGCGCTCAGGGCGACCCGCTCTCCCGAATACTGCATGCCGAGATCGATGTTCGAAGCGGACTCCGGCTCGAGCGCGTCGAGACTGCGTCCGGGCACCTCGAGCAGGTTGGCGCTGATCGCCTTGAAGTTCTCGGCGTAACCGACAAACAGGTCCAGGCCGTCGACCGGTGTCTCGTAGGTGATGCCGCCCGAGAGGAGGGCGCCCGAATCGGAATCGACCGTCAAGTTCGGGTCGACGTGGAACAGGTCCTCGCGCGACACGTCGATCAGGTACTGCTTGACGCCCCCGCTCAACGTAAACCGTCCGGCGTAGATCGTCTCCTCCACGTACCACTTCAGGACGTCCTGCGGGAAGTCCCACTCGTACTGGTGCCAGTAGGGATTCTCGTTCCACCTGAAGCTGATCGTGGGATCCAGGATCTGGTGCCAGTCGCGGCCAAGATCCCGCCGCGAGTCCTCGTACCAGATGCCGGCGCGGAGCTTGCTGCCCGCGGCGCCGAAGTTGGTGAGCCACTCCTCGTCGAGCGTGACGCCGAAGCGGTCCTTCCCGTAGTGACTGTGACGGTACGACTGCACCGCGGTGGCGCCCGGATGGCAAGCCGGATCGACCGCGGGTCCACCGGCGCCGTAGTAGTTGAAGATGAAGGAGGACTTGCAGCCGGGCGTCGGTCCAACGGCGCCTCCGTTCCCGCCCACGAAGCGAATCAGCCCGCGCTGGCCGCCGCCTCGCACCGGCGGCCCGCCCATGAGCTCGGATTCGGGTCCACCGTTGTCGTCGGTGAGATCGACGATGTAGGGGGGCAGCCAGTCGCCGCGGCCCCGGTGTCGATGGAAATAGGCGCCCAGTCTCAGCGCCAGCGCGTCGCTGAGCTTCCAGTCCGCTTTCAGGTAGCCGAACGTGTTGTTCCGCCGGGTCTGCCAGCCGGGCCGATAGAACTGGTTGAGGTACGGCACTCCCGGCCAGTCGCCGGTCAACCGGTCCCACCGCGGATTGGCCAGGAAGTCGCCCTCGCTGTAGAGCCGCTGGTAGACGTCTTCGTGGATGCTGTCGTACGAGAGGTAGCCGGTGAGATTCAGAGGCCCGTGCGACGAGACCAGCTTGGCGGCCACGTGCTCGCGCTCGTTCTGTGCCGAACCCTCCACCCAGTCGGTCGCTTCCTGGCGCACAACGGCGACCCAGGCGCGGGTCTGACCGCCGAACAGAGGCCCGGTGTCAGCCCGCATGAAGAAGCGTTGGCCGCCGTACTCACCCATCGTGGTCGACGCGGTGTAGGTCCGCTCTGCCGCCGGATCGTCGGTCTGGTAGTCGAACGTGCCGCCCAGCGCTTCGACCGAGCGCGAGGCGATGTCGGCCGTCCCCTGGGACACTTCGACTCCCCCGAGGTTCATCGGATCGATGAACCGGTTCGCCTTGGCGCCGCTCCAGTAGTCCGACGTGCCGTTCGGGAAGCCGTCGATCGTGGTGCCGATCTGCGCCTCGTTGATGGTCACCTGGAAGCCGCGCATCGCGACGTTGGCCGACCAGTCGTCGAAGCCGTACGAGTCCCCCTCCTGGACGGAGACTCCCGGCAGGTTGTCCACCACTGAGGTGATGTTCGTGATGTTCGACTGTTGCCGCATCATCGGTTGGGAGACGATGTTCCTCGCGAAGGTCCGGGGCTCCTCGGCCACGACCGTGACCGTTTCGAGGAGCCTCGCGACCTGCAGGACGATCCGGACGTTCTCGGTCGCGCCCGTCGCGACGGAAACCGAAGTCTCCGTCGTCTCGAAGCCCGGCAGAAACGCCGTGACGACATAGTCGCCGGCCGCCAGACCGGCGCTGGCGTAGGAACCGTCGGCGTCGGTCACGCGTTCCTGGCGCACGCCTGGGCCGGCCACCGTCACCGTCACCCCGGGCAGGGGACTGCCGTTCGCGTCGACGACGCCGCCTTCGATCGTTCCTGTTGTCTGGACTGCGGCCGCCACGGTGGCCGACAGCAGCACGGCGGCGATGGCGAGGCGTCCTCGCCAGAGGCATGGGGCGTCCATTGGGGCAGCACCTCCCGAGAAGAAAAGAACCCTATCAGGGGTGAAGGACTGGCCGAAGAATGGTGGAGGCGGTGGGAATCGAACCCACGTCCGCGAGACTCGGCGCGAGGGATCTACGTGCGTAGCCTTCACTCGATTAGTCGCCGCCGGCTTGGGTAGAAGGCCACCACGGCCAGCGGTCTAGCTCCGAAGTGATCCGGCCTGAGTTCGGAGCAGCGTTCAGGCGTTCGATCCACTTTAGTGTCGCTCCTGCCGGCGCCGGGAATCAAGGCTCCGACAGGACCGTGGCGACTTAAGCCGCCAGTGCCAAGTTATCGTTGGCGAGTGTCAAGAAACCGGTTTACGAGTCGGACTCGGCACGCAACCCCCGAACCGCATGATCTCCCGTCGAAGCCATGCGCCCCCAGGGACCGTGGATTCTACACCAGGCGGCTGCGCCCTGTTGGCAGAGGGCAGCGGTTGCCAGCGAGCCGGCTGCCACTGCCGCCAGGACGCCTCGCCAGCGCCGGGTAGGCAATGCCGAAATCGCGCTAGAAGGTGATCCCGAGCTTCAGCCGGAACTCACGCGGAACGAGGTAGCCGCCGGCACTCGAGCTCGCCCTTCCGTTGGCGAGATTCACCGACACTTGTTCCTGCTCGTCCGTCACGTTCGCCACCTCGAAGCCGACCTTGCCCGCGAAAGCGCCGCGAATCGGAAAGTCCCAGGCAGCGGCGACTCCCAGCGTCATCGTGTCGGGGAGCTGCTGCGCATCGCGGGGCTCGACGTAGGCCCACGTGTTGATCCGAGCGCCCGAAACGGAATGCAGCACGGCCGTGCTCGGCCGTAGCCCCCACCGCCGGCCCGCCTGAGCATTGACGATGGCACTCGCGACCACACTCTGATTGCCGATGTCCCAGCGCTTGACCCCAATGACGTGGGCTACGTACTCGCGATCGGTGTTCAGCCGGCCGTCGAGATTGCGGGCGGTGGGGTTGAGAACCCCAGTCCCAAGCTGGACTCCGCCGAGGCCCTCGAACTCGTTGCCCTGAGCGTTGAGATCATCTTCGTTGCCCTCGAGCTTGCCGACCGTCAAGTCGGTGCGCAGCGACCAACCCCCGCGGAAGTAGCGGTTGGCCGCCAGCATCAGCCCCCGGTACTCGCGGTACAGCTCGGGTCGGTTGACGATCTGTCTGAAGATCTGGCCGTTGGCGTCATACTGGTCGTTGGCTTGGTAGAGGTCTTTCGACTCGTTCCACATCAGCCGCGAGGTGAACACCCAGTTGGGGGCGAACTGCCAGTCCACACCCATCGAGACCTCGTCCTTGAACCAGGGCTCGACTGCCTGGATCTCGTTGTCGTTGGCCGCTATGAAACTCCGTTGGAAGATGTCGTACGCTTGGGTTACGGGATTCCATCCGAACTGGTCGAAGGTGTTCAGGCCGTTGCTGCCGCGGGTGAAGTGACGGAAGGCGAGGTCCAGCGGGAAGATCCGAACGGCGCGCCCGGCGGTCCCCCGAACGAGGAGCTTGCCGTCGGCGTTGACGTCGTAAACCGCCGAGAACCGCGGCGCGGGCTTCCGGTAGTCGTTGACCTGCTCGCCGACGTTTTTGGTTACGGTCTGATCGTCGAGGCGGAGCCCCGCGGCCAACACCCAGTGATCTCCGATGCTGATGCGGTCCTGGGCGTGGATCGCACGCATCGGGCTCTCGTATCTCGAAATGCCGTCTCCCCCCGGCGACACGTAGACCCGCTTGTTCACGGGTGTCGTGAAGCCGCTCGGCGAATTCACGTCGTAGCCGCGCCCGCGGTAGTCGGTGACGAGGTCGGCTTTCGCGTTGTAGAACATCGTGTGCTCATCGATCCCGAAGCGCCACTCGTGGTTGCCCCTGAAGAGTGACGCCGCGAGGTTGATCTGCTCGCGAGGAAAGTCGTTGAAGCCGTCGCCGTTGGCCGCCGCGTTACCGTTGTATCGAAGCCTGTCGTTGAGGTCCTGGTAGCGGAAGTTGGTGGCGAGCGGGCTATCCGGCGGAGCGTTGGGGTCGATTTCCCGACGATGCGTAACCCCGCGCGTCAGTTTGTCCGTGCTGTCCGCGACCTTCATCTCGAGGAAGAGGCTCCGGGTGGCGCTGAAGTTCCAGGCGGCGGAGTAGAGCTTGCTGTCGATCTCTGTCACTGAGAGGGCGTAGATATCCCCGCTGTTTCCCGCGCCCTCGTAGTCGCTCGGCGCCGTGAGGCCGGTGAACGAGAAATGATGCCGGTCTCCAGCCTGAACGTTGAACTTGCCGACGACCGGCTCGCCCCTCTGGGCAGTCTCGACAACGAAACCAGTGTTGGTCTGACTGTAGTAGCCGTCGAAGCTCTCACCCGTGGAGACGAAGAACCACGCCCTGTCGCGCCAGATGGGGCCTCCGAGTGAGGCCTCCCAGGAGTTGAGCTGCTGGTCCGGGCGAGGAAGGTCCGGAGCGACTTGGGAGACAGCGCGCCAAGTGGGGTTCTGACCGACGAAGAGCGCATCGCCGTGAAAGTCGTTCGTGCCCGACTTGATGACGGTATTGACGATCCCACTGGTGGAGCGGCCGTACTCGGCGCCGTTTCCTGCGACCTGCACGCTGATCGCGGCGGTGGAGGTGGTCGGCAGGTTGAAGCGGAACTCACCGCCGCGCCGGGTCTGGCTGATGTCGACGCCCTCGATGAACGAGCCCACTTCGTAGGTCAGGCCCCCTGGCGTGGCCATGAAGCTGCTGTCGTTGGCGGTGTTGCGCGAAGTGACCCCGGGAAGCTGATGCACAGCCGACCCGTACGCGCGACTGGAGAACGCCACTTCCTCGGTGACCTCAGAGCTCAACGTCGCCGTCGAAGTGGTCTCGAACTTGCTGATCAAGGGCGCCTCGGCGGTCACCGTGATCGCCTCGGAGGTCTCGGAGAGCAGCTCGAGGTCGATGCCGCGGCGCTCTCCGACCTGCAACTGCGTCGCTACTCTGGCCTGGCCCAGGCCCTCGAGTTCGCCGTGAACCTCGTAGGCGCCCGGCGGTAGAACGGCGAAGCGGTAGTTCCCGTCGGCGTCGGTGATTGCCGTCTTGGTTCCCTGAGGGCCGGTCAGGGTCACCGTGACGCCGGGCAGGGCCCCACCCTGAGCGTCGAGAGCGCGGCCCTCGATCGTCCCAGTCTGCGGCCCGTCGGCCGACAGGGACATGGGAGCGCAGAGAACGAGGGTTGTGGCGAGAAGAAGGCGTGGTCGACTAAGTGCTTTCATGAGCTCATCCCCCCAGGGTTTGGGCCGCTCCGAACGGCCAATGTTCACCCAGCGTTCGATGCGTTCGACTGTATTTTGGGGGGGGGGGGGTAGGCTGTCAAACCGAGAAGTCAGAACGGCGCCCGAGAAGTGGCGCCTCGGTTCGGAACCGCGCTCAGACGTTTGATCCACTTTGAGTGTCGCTCCTGACGGCGCCGCGAATCAAGGCTCCGGCAGGACCGTGACGGCTTCTAAGCCGCCAGTGCCAATTCGTCGTTGGCGAGTGTAAGTGTCCGGTTTACGAGTCGGACTCGGCACGCAACCCTCGAACCGCATGATCTCCCGTCGAAGCCATGCGCCCCCAGGCACCGACGATTCTACACCAGTCGCTGCGTTGCTCGGTGGTTACGCGTCGGTGACACCCGCCTGACCCGGGGTTGAAGGAGGGGGTCCCAGGGGACGCTCGCGCTTTCGTGGTGAGTGGAAGGTCGGCGCTCGCTTGGGTCGCCTGCGCTCCGGGAGGTCGTCGGTTCAGGGAAGGTCGTCAGCAGTCGCTTGGCTCCGGCCCATAGGACCCCCTCCTTCAACCGCGGGCTAGGCTGGACGTCGCCGGGCAGCGGAACAACCCTCGATAGGCCGGCCTCCATCAGTGGGAGCCACGATCGCGGCCAGTGGATCTGTCGGGTCACGCAGAGATGAGGAGTGCCCCCAAACGCCACCCGGCCCTTGTTTGAGAGGCCTGCCGGTGTTCGTCGCACAGGACTCGGTCCCACGACGAGGCCGGTGTGTTCATTGACGGACATGTGACTCACACTCCCGAAACGAGTAGTCTCGACGAAGCCGAGCGCGCATGTGGCTCCGCTTGGTTCTTGGTGTCAAGTGATCGGGCGGCAACTCAACGTGCTCGCCGCCAGAATCTGGGGCATACTCCCCGGCATGGGAATGACCCCTACGTTGTTGATCGAGGCTGCGACCCCTATTCGGCCTGCTGCTCTAGAAAGGTGAAGCTCTAGTGCGGACTCACGACGCAGGAGACTTTGTAACAGCCTTAGGGGGCAAGTTGGCTGCCCGGTCACGACACGTGTGCCTTTTCCTAGGTGCTGGTGCCAGCAAGGCCTGTGGCCTGCCGGACGTGGAGGAGTTGGAGGAGATTGTGCTGGACAGCCTTGCAGCTCCGGAGGAGACCGTGCTTCGTAGGCTGCTAGAGGGCCGAACTCTTGAGCAGGTGCTAAGTCGCCTCCGCCGAATTGCGGGACTCGTCTCCGGTGAAGCTACGGTGGATGGCCTAAGAGCAAAGGACGCTGAGAATCTAGACAACGCGGTGTGCCGGGCGATTGTGGATGCGCTGAGTGTGGATAGCGCTCCACCCACTGCAGCCCACTATCTTGCTGTCTGGGCGGCGCGAGCAAACTACCGTCTTCCTGTGGAGCTCTTTACGGTGAACTACGACCTGCTCCTTGAGAGTGCGTTGGAGCATGTGGGGGCACCCTACTTCGATGGGTTCGTCGGGGCGCTTGAGGCTCGGTTCCATACCGAGTTAGTGGAGGCAACAGAGGGCAGGGATGACGAAACTGTGCCTCGGTTCTTTGTTCGGCTTTGGAAGCTGCACGGCTCCGTCAACTGGGTTAGAAGGGAGGGTGGGGGGATCGTTAGGCTTGGGCGGGTCGTCCACAACACCCGGCCGGCGGCGATCTATCCGTCGGATACAAAGTACGAGGAGTCTCGCCGCGTCCCGTTCCTTGTGCTTCAGGACCAGTTCAGGAGAGCGCTCCATAGGCCGGAAACACTCGTGTTGATTAGCGGCTATTCCTTTGGAGACGAACACCTTAATGAGCACATTTTTGGCGCGGCGACACGCCGAGCTCGGTCGGAGTTCATCGTGTTCTGCTTTGACGAGATTCCCGAGCCCCTAGCGGATCGCGCCATGTTGACGCCGAACCTCCAAATCTTAGCCGCCCAAGAGGCGATTATCGGGGGCGTCAGGGCGAATTGGCAGGAGCCGGCAGCTTCTGTGACGGATGTTTGGCGGAATGATGCCTTTACGCTCGTCGACTTCAACCAACTCGCGAGACACTTGGCGCGCAGCACAGCCCCACAACACGAAGACGGACGCGCCTTGGAGGAGTTGGTAGAGCGGCTCGGCATCCGTGGCGGATCTGCGGTTGAGGGCGGAGAGTAGGGTGGTTGAGCAGGATCCGACACGAATCGGGCAAGTCCTTCGGGTACGGGGCGCTGCCGTCACGGTGGCTCTCGATCCGGACTTGGCCGGCACCGCGCCGATCTTCCGAGGGCGCCTTCACGCTGTAGGACAGATCGGATCGCTAGTTCGAATTCCGCAAGGGACTGTGGATCTCGTAGCCACCGTGGTCTTTGCCGGTATCAGTGAAGGGCAGAGCGACGCTGCGCCGACATCGGAACTCCAGCCGGAGGAACGGTGCCTGCAGGTGCAGTTACTCGGACAGATTGATCGCGGAACAGGGACGTTTCAGCGTGGTGTGGGGTCGTATCCTGGACTTGACGATCCAGTGCACTTCGCAACTCCCGAGGAACTGAAGGCGGTCTTTCCTGGCCCCGGGGATGGGAACCTACCTCTAGGACGTCTCGCTGCGGCTGAGGAGATTCCCATATGCGTGGAGGCAAAGAGCTTTGTTGTCCGTCACGCGGCGGTCGTTGGGTCGACGGGCTCGGGAAAGACCAGCGCCGTTGCGGCCACGCTCCAAGGCTTCGTCAAGGGAGGTTGGGGTGCTGCGAACATCGTTGTGGTGGATCCGCACGGTGAGTACTCCCGAGCCATGGAGGGGTACGCGTCGGTCAGGAGCGTCCTAGGAAGTGGCGGAAACCGCCTGCGTGTTCCGTTTTGGGCGATGGCGGCGGACGATATTGTGCGCGTCTTTTGTGGTTCTTGGGGCGAGGGGACATTCTACAAACGCTTCGTGGAACTCGTTACGCAGTACCGACGGGAGTTCGTTAGGGCCGCCAGCTGGCTTTCATTGGAGCCCTCGGCGGTTACAGCCGATACACCAGTGCCGTTCGATATTCGAGAAGTGTGGTACCAGCTTGATGCTGAGAACAACATGACTCTGAAAGAAAAGGGCAACCCCGACACCGTGTGTAAGGAGAGCGAAGGCAACGCTTCAGAACTGCGTCCCGCGACCTTTACACCCTACGGTGCTGGCGGTAGGTCGCCTCACCAGGGCCCGTACTACGGAGTCCATCGCACCTTGCCGAACCAACTGCGGCTCGGCCTGCTGGACCCTCAACTGCGGGCCTTCCTGTCGCCGGAGGGTGAAACGGACGGTACAGACCCGATGACTGAGGTCGTACAGAGTTGGCTCGGCGATGAGCGTCCAGTATCTGTGCTCGACTTTAGCGGAGTGCCAGCGATTGCGGCGGACCTTGCGATAGGCGTCGTACTGAACTTGATCTTTGAGATCTCTCTCCGTTGCGACTTCGGTGGGCCTGGCATCGGGCGGCCCTGTCCCGTCTTGATAGTCCTTGAGGAAGCGCATCGCTACCTTGGAAGCGAGGCCGGCGCTCTGACACGTCAATCCGTGAACAGGATTGCTCGGGAGGGTCGAAAGTACGGCGTCGGCATCATGCTTGTGTCGCAACGTCCGACGGAGCTGCCGAATACTGCGCTGGCGCAATGCGGAACGTTGGTTGCACTCAGGCTTTCTAACTCGGGGGACCAGGGGGCGATTCGAGCGGCTCTGCCTGACGAGATTGGGGGCTTGGCTGCCGCCCTGCCTTCACTGCGTACGGGGGAGGCGATTGTGAGCGGGGAGTCCATGGTGTTGCCGGCTCGCATTCTTTTTGATATGCCTGAGCCTAGGCCGAAGGCAGATGATCCAAGCCTAGAGGCTTGGCGCGGCAAGCCTGCGGTCCCGGACGTTGCGCCAGCTTTGATGGCTTGGCGTGGAACGCATGAGGTTGCCGATGATTGATTGGAAACCTGTCAGTAACTCTACGCGGATCGTCGCGGAAGCGTACGATCCAACAACGGAGACGATTTACGTGCGCTTCCCTAGCGGAGTTGAGTGGTGGTACTCGGCATGTCCACCGGAGGTCTGGAGGGCCTTCACTGCTCCAGGGCAGTCGCGCGGCGTGTACATCCATGAGGTACTGAATCACAAGCCGCACGGGCGTCACGGCTAGCAAAGTGGGGCTAGGCATGCCTCCGTCCGTTGTGCCGGTGTTGTATCGAGGTGGAGGACGTTGGACGCCTAACCCGAACGAGCTTGGCAAGTGCGCCGGGAACAACCCTGTAACAGCGCCGGATCCGCGGCGACGTATGGCGGACCTCAGAGGCCGCGCGGGTGCCTACGGAGGGGAACTCGGCTCTCGCTTCGGTCGGCCCCGTTCCCGCATGGGGCTGGTCTGGATCACGGTGCCGACTGTCGCTACCGACAGCCTTGGGGACTCTCCCCTAGGGATTTCTGCCGGCGAGCTTGCGGCACGGGCGCTCTAGCGCGCGGAACAGGTGGCCGCCACGGGTGATCGTCAGAGGCGGCTCGGATGACGTCCTGCAGGAGCTGATCCCGGCTCGCTTATGGCCCACCGGTCCGCGGGCGCGTGGACTTTCCGCCATGCACCGTCGGCTCGGCGCACCACTGCCTGCGGAGCAGGTCGAGGGGTTCCATCGCGTCATCGGGCAGTCCGAGGAGATCCACGAGCACAGCGCGGTCAAGTGCCTGACGGGTTTCGTCGCGGTAGGCCTCGTTGGCGGGGAGAAACTCCCGGTCGCGGAAGTCGGCGAAGAGGCGCACGACGGCGGCGTGTTGCGCGTAGGTCAGGCGGCGCGGATCGAGGACGGGGAGGTTCGGGAGCGTCGAGAGGGTCAAGATGGCGCGGCCTTGCTGCTGCCGGGCGCCGAGCCACCAGAAGGACATCAGGCCAAGGGTGGTGTTGGACCATAGGACGAGGAGCGTTTCCCAGCGCTCGTCGTGGAGCTTGAAGTTGGGCCATGCGCGGCCGCCGAGTGCCTTCTCGAGTGTCAGGCAGGCGGCCAGCGGCTGGGAGTTGATTCTGAAGTCGCGATTGAAGTGCAGCCTGGTGGCGTGCTGACGCCAAGCATCGGCGGCTCGTCCTCGGCACGCCGGGCGCGGTTCCGCCCTGCTGTCCGGCTCGACGATCAGGTGGCGCTCGCGGGCGGCGTCGTGACCCCAGAGGGTCGGGTAGGTCGGTACGGCCCCTTCCAGCAGCGGCAGGATGTCGAAAGGTCCTCTGGGAGGACTGCCCTCGGGGTTCCCACTGATGTCCCTGTCGAGCAACCCCCGACTGCCGACCACGGAGAGCCGGGTTACCGGGACCGTGGCTTCTTCGTTCCGTCGGGGGAGCTTCAACCGCCCAGCCGGCAGTGCCAGCATGGTCTGAGCGAGCCCGGCTTCGAGAATCCCCGCGGCACCGCCGTTCTGAAGTTCCGTGCGAACGAAGACGCCGGCCTCATCTGCGTCCGTCAGGGGGATCCGTCCGGTCGACGGTTGCGTTGGCGTTGCGGCGGCATCGTCGATCCGGCGAGCGATGGAGACCGCTTCAACGATCGCGTACGGTCGTCGCCGGAGGTTCGCGAACAGCGTGTCGGACTCGCCATGTCCGGTCTTTCGGCCCACTACGAGCACCTCTGCCATGCCCGTGTCCGCGGAGAAGGCGCGGCCCGACTGACCCGTGTCGGCAATCGAGACGACCGTTAGTTCCTTGTAGTGGCCGGCGAACAGGTCGCGAGCGTTCCGCCAGGAACCACCCTGGACGAACGCAGCCGGCAGGACGAATGCCGCCACCCCGCCGGGCCGCAGCTTGGCGTGTGCCAGGTCCACGAAGTTGGATGCCAGCCCGGCGTTGCCGTGGCCGGCCGGTTCGGCGAGCGCTCTCCTGTACTCGCGGAGCCGCCTTGACATTACCGCCTGTTCGCTCCTGCTGGTCCCGAAGCCCGCGAACGACGGCACTGGCACGGTCGTGCTCTCATGGTTCGTGGGCCGGGTAAAGGGAGGATTCATGATGACCAGGTCGAAGCCGCCGTCTGGTGCATCGACATCGCGAACCTGCTCCCGATCTCCGCCGACGCCGCGGACTTGGGCCGCTCCCGTGCCGAACAACGGCAACACGGGGTCTGAGGAGAGCAGATCGAGCGAACCGATGGCATGGGCGCGGCCGCTGCCTTCGGGTTGCGCGCCATAGGGCATGGTGTAGATGCGGGTGTCATCGAAGGTCGCGTTGGGATGCACGCTCGACACGATGGAGGCGGTAAGGTGCGTTGCTGCGGGCATGATGTCGGCTCCGAGCAGGACGCGCTCCATCATCGCGGCGTGCAGAGCGCGGTCGTCCCCGCCGGCGCGGCGATGCCGGGCGGCGACGCGGTGATAGGCGGCGGACAGCAGAGCGCCGGTTCCGCAGGCGAAGTCCGCGATCCGCAGGCGGAGCACGTCTTCGGCGTTGTCCCAGTGGACGTCGAGACGGTCGACCGCCAGTTCGGCCAGCAGGTGGGCGCTCGATGGCAGGGTGTAGAAGGTGGCAAGGAACTTCCGGTCTGCGATCAGCCGCTGGAACATGACTCCCGACAGGTCGTTGAGGGTCGTCGTACCGATGTCCGCCAGCTCCGCGGCGGTCTGGATCAGACGATCGAGGAGCCCTGCCGCGTCGCGATCCGGGATCTTCTCCAGCAGGTCGCGCGCGATCTTGAAGATCGGCCAGTAGTTGATGGTCAGCACTTGCCGCCAACTGTCGAGAACCTTGACTTTCGACGCCTTTCCC
The DNA here is from genome assembly GCA_965222875.1 of Candidatus Multivorans sp. GTDB lineage: Bacteria > Acidobacteriota > Thermoanaerobaculia > Multivoradales > Multivoraceae > Multivorans. Next base: position 1,434,663 of record CBDCVC010000002.1, read on the forward strand.
CGCGCGCCGCGCAGGGAGCTGGGGTCCTCGATGTCGTGGTCGCCGGCGATGGCGCTCTGGAAGATGAGGGCGTTGAGCAGGATCGCCATCGCCATCCGGGTGGTCTGCTCCCCTTCCTCCTGGCGCAGGCAGTTGGCCAACTTCCGCAGAACCTCCGAGCTGCGATCCAGCGTTGCGGCCTGTAGCGTGCGCGCCGTGTTCCGAACCGCTCGTTCGAGGATCTCGGCGCCCCGGTCGATTCGCTGTTCGGACAGCGACACCTGCTCGATGCAGTCCGCTAACTCGTCGATGCCGCCGCGTAGCCAACCGGAGCGCGGCCATCTGCGGACCGGGTCGCCGGGCAGGCGCGTCCCGGAGAAGGTGCAGAACAGAAAGGTCCCTGCCCGGATGCCGTCCAGGAGGTCGCCGGAGCCTTCGCCGAGTTGACCGGGAATGCGAACCGCTACGGCCGCCTCCATGAGTTCGCCCTCGGGTTCCAGGATTCTCCCCAGCCGGTTTCGCGCGTCGGCCTCTACCGTCCTTGCGGGTTCGTACTCCGTCTCGATGACGACAGCCATGCCTCCCGGATGGCGAACGATGATGTCCGGCTGGGCGCCGGCGCTGTCCCGGAGGACGCCGGTCTGTTCGGCGCTGACGGCGGTCTTCCAGCGTGGATGCTTGCTCCGAAGAACGCTTGCCAGTGCGCCGTTGAAGGCGGTTTCGACGGTGCGGGGCATGAGGAGTCGGAGGGGGGCCTCCTAGTCCAGGTCCGGGGCTTCTCCGACGGTCAGGATGCGTGGCGGTTCGGTCCAAGGATACAGGTCCATGTCGAACCGGCGGAGCCACTTCAACTCGGAGCATCGGATCGCAAGCGCGAGTCGCTGCCACCGCTCATTGACGACCCGACCGTAGCTGGTGGTCAGGCGCAGCTGCTGATCGCTGTCCCTGTAGCCGCTGAGCAGCGGCACGAGGAGGATGCCTGTGTCGCTGCCGTCATCGGCAGTGCTGCTCTTGATGATGAACCCCAAGTACGCCTTGATTCGCCAAAAAGATCACGCACGGATGGCGTTTGCAATGGCAAGGAAGTGGTTGGCGACGGCAGGCGAGTCGCCGAGATGCAGGGTGGTCTTTCCGGCCGGTTTGAGCAAGACGGCCGCTCGTCCGAGGAGCTTGTAGCGGAGGGTGTGGATGCTTTGGAATCGGCGGCGCGCGCGGCGCTTGCGGTTGGTGTTTCTGGCCGGGGCGAGGGTGTGGGCCTGGAAGGCTCGCGAGAGGTTGAAGGCGAGTACGCTGAGCATCTGCCAGGCGGCGTTGGCCTGCTCCTCGAGGCTGGGCACGCAGTCGAAGGCGAAGCCTCCCTTGAGTTCGCCATAGGCTTTCTCGTGGCTGCCGCGGCCGTTGTAGAAGTGCCACAGGGTGCGGCCCTGGACACGCTTGTTGGTGGCGATGGCCGAGTACTCGTAGTGGCCGTCGTCCGGGTCGAAGAGGTCGAGTTGGAAGTTCCCCCTGGTCTTGTGCGCGACATGGCGTCGGTAGAGCACGACTCGTCGGACCCGGCCCCAGATCGTCTGCCGGGTCTCGTAGCACCAAGTGCGGTCGTCGACGCGCTTCCAGCGGGCCCTGGCCGCGACCTGCTTGAGATTCAGCCAGGGATAGAAGGGGACCTTGATCGCGTACTCGACGCCTGCTGGGTCGAGCACCCCGAGCACGTCCCTGCGGAAGAAGGCCCCGTCCATGCGGAGTTCCAGGGTGCGGCGCTTGCCCACCGCGTCGCGGAGCTGCCGGATCAGGTCGTCGATGAAACCGACGGCGGCCTTGCCGTCGTGGATGTTGCCGGGGCGGTTCTGAAGCCGCACGATCTGCCCCTCCTGGGCCTCGCAGGCGGTGATCGGGTAGTAGCTGGGGACCTTCCGGCGGTGGGGGTTGTAGCCCCGGTACGCCCCCTTGACCTTCAGTCCGGTGCTGACCACCGAACCGTCGACGTCGAGGGTGAGTCGGCGACCGCCGGTCCGCCGCAAGGCGGCGCCAACCAGTTCTTCGTTGAGCTTCGAGAGCCGTTCGACGTCCTCGCTGCCGAGCCGTTGCATCCAGGCGCTCGCCGTTCTTGGCGCCGGCAACCTCGAAAGGCCGCCGAAGCGAGCCAGCACCGGGTCGCCCTGCTCGTGGCGCAAGTGCAGGATGCGCCTGCCGCCGACCAGGATCAGGCCCAGCAGAGTCAGAATCATCGGCACGGCGCCGAAGTCGGTGGCGGGGAATCCCGAACCCACGGCGCGGCGGAGCATGGCCACAAGACCGGTTCGCTTCAGGTACTCCCGAACCAACTCCAGTCCGGCATGCGAGGTGACTTCCTGTCGTCCGATTCTGTACTGCACGTTGCCGTTGACACGGCGCTTCAGATCTGCTCTTCTAGATCGCACTGGGAGTGGCCTTTCGTGGAGGGGGCTTGTGATCGTTTGCAACCACGAGAATACCCCATCCCGTAAGGCCCTCCCGGCCTTTGCGTCACGTCAAACTAACGCATTGTTCCTGCGAATCAAGGTACGTTTTGCCGCTCGGAAAGGCGACTTCGATGAGACTGCCGTCATCGAAGGTGTCGCAGATGAGCTGGTCAACGAGGTCGCCTTTCTTGTCCGCCAGTCGCCGCCGAGCGCGGAGGGGCTTGTACCACCAGTTCAGGGGCACCGGCGCCAGCGCCGCGAGGAGCAAGCTGCCGACTGCCGCGCCGCTCACCTGTAACGCTGACCACCCCGGCAGGAGATCGAGCCAGCTATACAGGCTAGGGCACAACTGCCCAGCGACAGCAGCCACAAGATAGAGAGCCAGTCCGACCAATGTCGCCCTGAAGACGACGTGGTAGCCGGATTCTCGCCGGAGACCGAACTTCCAGATGTTCGTCAAGCGCAGGAGTAGGTACCCGGCGAGAGCCGGGACGAAGAACTCCAGAGCAGGCACTTACTCGAGCTTCCTCTTCCGCTCGGACTCCCCGCCGTCGCCCATCTCGGCGACCTCGATACTCCGGTTGACGCTTGAAATTGTCTTCTGCACTCGCTTGCTCGCGAGGAAATCGCCGACGTTCTCGACGTAGAGTGCCCCGGATCCAGTCACCCTGAGTCGGTCGCCGTTCGCCCTCTCGCTGCTGTCGTTCTTCTGGTTTTGGGCGTCGGTCTCCTTCGGCAATGCGTCTACAGACACAGGCCTGGAGCTACACTTCCCGACCGGCTGGGTTCCGTGGGGATCGGCTGCACGATGGTTCCTCCGGTTGTGGATCGGGTTCAGCGGAATTCTGTGCGGAAAACTTAGCCCATAAGCTGTCGACTTTCAACCTGCTGTCGGGACCGGTCAGGGACCTGTCACCGTCAGCCCTACGGTGACTTGACCAGGAGGACCGGTGGACACCTACCGAGAGTCGCTCGGCCGGTAGGCCCGCGTCGTGTGGGCTTCCACGTCCTCCCAGTACAGCCACGCCGGCTTGAACCGCCTCTCCGAGAGCAGCCGGGCCTGGTCGAAGAAGTGGGGCGAGTTGGGGCGATGGCTCTGGCCGTAGTGCAGGTAGCTCGCTCCCCGCGCCTTCTCCCCGAACTCGTAGACGGCCATGTACGAGGCGCCGGTCGCGGCGTAGCGCAGCTTGCGCACGTCGCCATTTTCGAGCGTGGTGGGCGGCGAGTGGTACAGCGTGAACGCCACGCCGAGCGGGCCCCGGACGCCGGCGAGCGGCAGGCTCGGCTCGTTGTCCGAGAAGGGAACGCCGGAGGCGGCGGGCTGGTTGGCGTGGCGCTGGATGCGGTGGATGTCGCCGTAGGGCACACGCCAATCGCCGTAGAGCTCGGTGAGCTTCGAAGCGGCTCGCTCCAGGCCCACAAGACGCGCTGCCATGTCGCCCACGTACTCCGGCTTCAGGGTCTCGACCGGGTAGCCGCGGCCGTAGAGCTCCTCGTACCAGCCCACCGCGAGGGTCGTTTGCGTGGAGGTGAGCGAGCTCTTGAAGTCCCAGTCCAGCAGGTGCTCGAGGTAGGGGCGGACTCGGGCGGCGAGTTCCGGGTCGGTGCGTGCGAGTGTCTCGAGCCTGCGCGCGTAAGCGGGCAGCTCGGTCATCGGCCAGTAGAGCGTCGTGTCGTAGGCGAGCGCCTGAAAGTCCTCGAAGGTGAGGTCCTGGGCCTTGCGCAGCAGGTAGCGGGCCATCTTGGCGCGGCGCTTGTCGTCGTGCTTGTCCTCGACCATGTAGGGCGGGAAGTCGAGCAGCGACGGGTTGCCGTCGTCGGTGGTCGTAAAGGGCGTCGAGTTGCAGTTCTGGACGTATCCGGACGGCGGGTTGAGGACCTGGGGCAGCTCCTCGAGGGGGTGGAACGGTCCCCACTCGTTGTTCGGATCGGCGCCGTCGACGGGCACGGTCCAGTCGACCGACGGATCGCGGCGCGCAATGGCGCCGTTGTAGAGGTAGAAGATGTTGCCGTCGGCGTCGGCGTAGGTGGTGTTGAAGGTCTGCAGCAGTTGCATCGAGGCGGCCGCGTACCACTCCTCGAAGTTCCGGGCCTTGGCCTGCGCCAGCGCCTGGACCACGCGACTGCCCTCGTAGAGGCGCGGTACGCGCACGGCCAGGTAGTGCTGGTCGTCCTCCCTGGCGATGATCGGGCCGTAGTGCGACCGCCGGAGCACCACATCGCGCGGTTCGAGTTCGCCGTCGTCGCCGCGGACGTGGATCGTGGCGGTCCACTCCTCGGCTTGGCGATAGCCGGCGCCGTAGCGGTACTTCAGAGGGTCGGTCGGGTGGTCGAAGGTCAGGCGGTACGTGTCGGAGATGTCGGCGGCGTTGACCGTGTACGCCCAGCCGAGCCGTTCGTTGAAGCCGGCGGTCGGGAACGGGCCGCCCGGGTACATGGCGCCGGAGAAGTTCCAACCCTCGTCGCTCATCACGTGCATTTCGGTGAACATGCCCGAGCCGTACCAGGGCTGATGGGGATTGATGAAGAGCATCGCGTTGCCGTCGCGGGTCTTCGACGGGCCGACGGCCCACTGGTTCGAGCCCAGCGACGCGGCGAGCTCCGCCGCCAGCGAAGCGAGCTTGCCGCGCGGCGCGTGGGCGGCGCCGAGCAGCCGGCCGAGGATCATGTAGCGCTCGAAGGCAAGCACGTGGAACGGCGCCATGCGCTCGAGCAGGCGCGGCTTCTCCTCCGGGTGCTTCTCGAGGTAGTGGTTGTAGCCGGCCGCGAAGCCTTCGGCGATGCGCTGGATGTTCTCGGGCAGGGTCGCAAAGTCACGGCGCGAGGTCCCTACCAGGTCGAACAGAGCCACCTCGAGGTCGCTGCGGAACCCCGACTCGCCGACGACCTCGGAGTAGCGCCCGAGAGCCTTGATGTAGGTGTCCTCGAGCTGGAAGAAGTGGTCCTCGCACTGGGCCCACGCCGAGCCGAAAGCGACCGCGGCGTCGGTCGAGGCCTTGATGTGGGGCACGCCCCACTCGTCGCGGTGGATCACGACGTCGGCGGCCCAGTCGGGGGCGCCCTGCGGGGCGGTAGCCGGCACCGGTGTGCCTTGCCCGGCTTCGGTGTCGACCGTGCAACCGATGGCTGCGAGCAAGAGGGCAGCCGCGGCGAGCCGCTTCGTCCAAGGGTGTCTCACGCGCATGGGACGGGCGAGTATCGCACGCCGTGCCCCGCGCTCAGTTGCTTGCTCGGAGCCGCTGGATCTGCCCGGGCCAGTCGAGCAGCCGGCGGTCGGCCGTCACAAGGCGGTGGCCGCCCAGGGCCGTGGCGACGATGATCCGGTCGGCCGGATCGCCGTGCAGGTCGGTGAGGAAGACCGACTTCATGGCGACTTCGCCGTCCACCGGTAGTTCCTTGAGACCATGGTCCAGCAGATATCGCCGCAGCGCCTCCACAGCCCAGGGGAGCTTGATACGGCCCTTCTTGTGCAGTAGCGCGATCTCCCAGAAGGAGATGGCGGACACCGCGGCGTTGCCGGCGGCGAGCGCCTCGTCAGTGGCGCGGTGGGCGCCGGCGCAAAGGCGCCGATCTCCAAGGACCAGCCAGAGGAGGACGTTCGTGTCGAGGAGCAGCACCGTTGCTTCAGTCGGGATCCTCGCCGCGAATGAGGGCGACCTTCCGTTCTTCATCCCACTTGTCCCACTCGTCGTCCAAGGGAGACATGATGTCTCCGGTGATCTCCATCACACCCCGAAGGCAGCCGAACAGGCTCTTCGGCTTCTCCCGGTACGGGACTAGCCGCGACACCGGATTGCCGTTCTTCGTGATGACCACTTCGGCGCCTGTCTCGGCGACTTCGTCCATCAGCTTGAGGCAGGTGGCCTTGAACTCTGAGGCCTTGATCGTCCGTTCCATGGCGTCGCCGACGGTATCACGAATTCCGGCCATGGTCATGACCATGGTCACCGCGCGTTCGGCGGTGTGTGTCCCGACTAGGCAGAGAACCGCGGGCCCGGCAAGTCAGGGATGCTCGCCCGGCCGCGGCCCAAGGCTGGCCAGAAAGTCGTTCGCGTTGCGGTGCCTCAGCCTGGAACCGACGACGAGCCAGGCGAGCAGGATCAGGATGAAACCGCTGCCGGCGAGGTTCGGGGAGGTCCCGGGAAGTAGCGGCCAGGCGAGCATGGCCAGTACGCCCAGGGCGCCGAGCGCCAGGATGCCCACCGCGGCGGCATTCGTCGAGTATTCGGAGCGTTCGACGTGAAAAAGAACGTGGACGCCGGCCCCGGTCGACCGCACCGAAACCGAGCCGTGCAACACCCCGTAGCGGAGACCGGCCGGAACCGGGAGGGTCAGTTGGCCTCCGGCGCCCTGCTGGCGCCAGGTTCCGTTCCAGGCGTCGGCGCCGTCGGAGAGCGCCTCCAGAGCTTCCTCCGGAGTCAGCTCCAACTCGATCTCATACTGTGGAATCACGGTGCGTCGAAGTCCTACCCGCTTCTTACGCAGCCAGCTCGTCGAGCTGCCGATCGAAGAAGTCCTCGACCGCGACCAGGAAGTTCTCCACGGTGTCGAGCTGCTGGATCTGCTGGCGCAGGCGCTTGCCGTTCGGCAATCCGTGGGTGTACCAGCCGGTGAACTTGCGGAGCTTGTGCAGGGCGAACCGGTTGGCTTCGCGTTCCGCCACCATGTGGAAATGGCCCAGGATCAGGTCGCGCCGGTCGATCAGGGTCGGCGCCGGCGCCTCCTCACCGAGCAGGTGGCTCGTGATCTGGTGGAAGATCCACGGGTTCCGCGTCGCGCCTCGGCCGATCATCACGCCGTCGCAGCCGGTCTGCCGTAAGAGACATTCGGCGTCCTCGGGAACCACGATGTCGCCGTTGCCGATCACCGGAATGGAGAGGGTCTCCCTGAGTCGGGCGAGGTGGGTCCAGTCCGCCTCGCCGCGGAACATCTGCTTGGCGGTTCGGGCGTGCATCGCCACCGCGTCGGCGCCCAGGTCTTCGCACAGCCGGCCCAGGTCGAGGTAGTTCGTCTGCCCGTGGTCCAGGCCCAGCCGGAACTTGACGGTGAGCGGGATGCTGATGCGGCGGCGCACCTCGCCGACGATGCGGCCGGCGAGGTCGAGATCGCCCATCAGGGCGGCGCCGGCGCAGCCCTTGAGCACCTTGTTGGCGGGACAGCCCATGTTGATGTCGCAGATGTCGGCGCCTAGCGCTTCGACGACCTCGGCTGCCTCCGCCATGGTCTCCGCGTCGGCGCCGTAGATCTGGATCGCCAGCGGACGCTCCTCCTCCGAGAAGAACATCAGGTCCCGCGTGTGCTGGTTGCCGTCGACGATCGCCCGGGACGAGATGAACTCCATCGACACCAGGCCGATGCCGCCAATGCGCCGGACGATCAACCGGAAGTCCCGGTCCGTGACGCCGGCCATCGGCGCCAGGAACAGCGGCGGGTCGATGGTCACCGCCCGCTCGCCCTGGCCGAGGACGATCGGCTCGAGCGGCGGCATGACTGGCGAGGGCGTAGTCATGGCGCCGATTCTACGCCCGTGTGCGACTGAGGGGTGCGGTGTCGCGCGGCGGTAGGATCAGCCGCCGTGCCGAACCGCCCCAACACGCCCGCTAGGGAAGGCCCCGATCTGTGCGCGTGCGGCCTCCTGGGCGAGTTGCCGCGGCGGTTCCTCGACGGGCGTGATCTTGACCTGCTCGAACCGCTGCGATTCGCACTGCCGGGCAACGAGGATTCCTTGACGGCGCCGGCCGGCCCGGCGCTCGACCGCGGGCCCATCGCGGCCGCGCTCGGCGAGCGGAACGAGCGCTACGGTCACGCTGGCGCCGGCCGGCTAGCCGACGCCCTGGCCGATCCGGAAACGCTGGTCGTGATCACGGGCCAGCAGTGCGGCCTAGGGGCGGGACCCCTGTTTACACTGACGAAGGCGGCCGCTTGCACGCTCTGGGCCGAGGAACTCACCCGCCGGGGCCGGCGCGCGGTGCCTCTGTTCTGGATGGCGTCGGAAGACCACGACTTCGCCGAGGTGGCGCGCGCCTACTTTCCGCCCGCGGGGCCCGAGGCCCTGACCCTGGGCGAGGATCCGGCGCCGCTTCGACCTGTCGGCGACCGGCCGTTGGGGTCGGCGGCGGAAGCGCTGCTGGCGCGGGTTCTGGACGCGGCCCCGAGCGACGACTACCGGCGCCGGATCGAGGACTGCCGGCAGCATCTCCGGCCCGACCGCTGCTTCACCGAGTCCTTCTCGCGGCTCATGGTCCGGTTCCTCGGCGACCGGTGCCCGCTCCTGGTCGATTCGCAGCTTCCCGCGCTCAAGTCGGCCGCAGTACCGGTGCTCCGCCGGCTGATCGAGCGGCGGCGTCCGGTCGACAGGGCCTTGGAGGCGGCGGCGGAGGAACTGGAGCGCCGGAACATCCGGGTTCCGGTGCGGTCGAAGAGCGGCGAGGCGCCGCTGTTCCTCATCGACGCCGGAGGCGAGCGGCGGCGGGTGATCTGGGACGGGAACGGCGGTTACCGGCTGCGTGGCGGCGGCTCGGGAACGTTGGAGGAACTGATCGACACCCTGAGTCGCGACCCGGAAGCCCTGAGCCCCGGAGTCCTGGCGCGGCCGGCGGTGCAGGACGCCGTCTTCGGTACCGCGCTCATGATCCTCGGCCCGGGTGAACTGGCCTACATGACCCAGGCCCGCGCCCTCTACAGGGAGCTGGAAGTAGCGCCGGCGGCGATCACCCTGCGGCCCCAGGTTCTGCTGCTGGGAGCGCGCGAGCGCCGGTGGTTGGAGGGGCTCGAGGCGGAGGGAATCGATCTCGCGAATGTTCTTTCCCGGCCCGAGGAACTCGACCGGCGCCTCGCGGCGCGTTGCGGGCTCGAGTTCATCGCCTCCGCCCGCGCCAAGGTCGATGCGGCGGTGGACGATCTGGCGGCGGGCCACGATGCGGTCGACCCGTCCCTGGCCGCCGCCTGGAGCAAGACCGGGGCGAACCTGAGGCGGACGCTCGACCAGTTCGAACGGAGGGTCGTGGCGGCCGCGGCGCGACGCGATGACGTCCTCAAGGGCCGGATCGAGAGATTGCGCGAGCACTGCCTGCCCAACGGCCATCTGCAGGAGCGGGAGTTCGCGTCGCTCCATTGCCTGGCGAGCTACGGCGCGGAACTGGTGCGCCGGTTGTCGTCGATCAACAGGGATCCGCGGCGGCTGCAGCCGTTGGCGATGGACGGGACCCCGCCGGCGGGCGCTGCAACCGCGGGCGGAGAGACCGCGTAGAAGGGGGTCGGATGCTTGTTGGGATCTGTTGCTTGGGCCCGCTCCCGGTTCGACCGCGACCCGATCGTGGCGCGGTACCGGGAGGTCTACCGCGCTACACTGGCTCTCGGAGGCGTTTCCGCGCAAACAACCGGCGAGGCGTTTGGCAGCGCCAGTGAAGATCGGCCGCATGGGAAAGTAGACGCATGACAGAACCGGCAGCGCCCCCACCCACACCGCCTCCTCCCTCTGCGCCGGCGTCGAACCGGAACCTGATGGTGGTTCTGGCCTACCTCTGGATCCTGGTTTTGGTGCCGCTTCTGATCGAGGAGAAGGACGCGGAGGTGAAGTGGCACGCGAAGCACGGCCTCGTCCTGATGGGCGCGGAGTTCGGGCTGTGGATCGTGATTCAGATCGCGCTGTTCGTGACCGGGGGCATCGGCTGCCTGCTGGCGCCGTTCATCTTCATGGCGTTCGTGGCCTTCGTGCTGGTGCGGATCGCGTGCATCGTGCAGGGAATCAATGGCCGACGCCTCAACGTGCCTCTGCTGACGCCCCTGGTCGACCGCTTCTGAGCGTTCGACGCCAAGCACGAAGACCGAAGCTCTCCCCGAAGAGAGTGCTGATGTTCGCGGCGCCGGCGCTCTGCGTCGCCTTGGCTTTCGATCTCGGCCGGCAACCGGAGAGCCAGTACGCCGCGCGTGGCGCGGACGCGCTGATCGGCGTCTACCAGACGGCACTTTCGCCGCTTCTTGTTCGCGCTGGTGTCCGCTGCCGCTTCGTGCCGTCGTGCAGCGAGTACGCCCGGGCGCAGGTCCGGGCGCGCGGTCTGGCTGCCGGCGGTCTGAGCAGTGTGGCGCGTCTGGCCCGGTGCGGACCGTGGACGCCGTTCGGCACTGTCGATCCACCCACGCCACGCCGGGCGGTGGCCGCAGGCCGGCTGTAGCAAGAGACGTTGCGGTGACCATCTGGCCCACCGAAGTGCGGCGCGATCACGAGGCGCGGCTGCTGCGCGTCCAATGGCAGGACGGCCACGCGAGCGACTACGAGTACGACGTCCTCCGCGGCTACTGCCCCTGCGCCATGTGCCAGGGGCACAACGCGGGCCCGCTCCGGTATCAACCTCCGCCGCGGCCGGTGATCGCCCAAACGGTGTCCCAGGTCGGCAACTACGCGCTCAGCATCGCCTGGTCCGACGGACACTGGACCGGCATCTACCGCTTCGACCTTCTACGGCGCCTCTGTCCGTGCGCCGACTGTCAGGCGGGTCGATCAGCAGGCGGCGGGAGGAAGGTAGGCAAGGACGGCTAGGCGCCGGGCGCGATCCCAGTCGTCGGCCGTGTTCACGTTGAGCAGAACGCGGTCGGGTTCGCCGAAATGGCCGGCGTCGACGGGTTCGACCATGAGAAGTGAACATCGGGTCAGCGGATAGAGCCGGAAGTCGCCGCGCTTTACCCGCTCCTCGAGCAGGGCGAGCGCGGCGGGCGTCCACAGAGCGCAGGTCGGGTTCATGGAGCGTGGGTTCGCCGGGTCCGTGGTGGCCGGCGCCAACTCGGCGCAGGAGGTGGCGAGGGCGGCCAGCAGGTCGACCGGCGCGAGAGGCAGGTCGCAGGCCAGAACGAGCAGGCGACACTCCGGCCGTGACCGGGCCGCGCCGAGCACCCCGGCCGCCGGGCCCGAAGCAGGGCCGTCGCCAACGACGGACACCGGCACCCTGCGCCCCCTGGGAACGCGGGCGTCTCGCCCGCATCCGCCCGAATCGACTTTACTGTCGGTGTCGCCCGCAGCCACGAGGACCTCTTCGACCGCGGCAACCGCGGCAAGTCGGATTGCGGCCCATTCCACGAGCGTAGGCCCCGAGTCCTCGGGCCTCGACCCGGGTAGACGCAGGTTGGCCTTGTTGCCTCCGAGCCGGCTACCCGCACCTCCGGCCAGAACCACGCCCACGATCGGCTGCCCCATCAGATCGGTACGCCCTCTCCGGGCGGCCCGGCAGCCTTCGCGTCCCGGGCAGTCCGCGCCGCCCCACGCGGACTGCTAGGCTGCGCCGCGCCTGCGGCATGGGGCCCAGGCGGATTCATCTCGGGAGATCGATCAGATGCACAGTTCACAGGCCGGACCAAGGAGTCGTCTATTGATTTGCGCAGCTTCCACCGTTCTTCTCGCCGCGCCGGCCGTGGGCCAGGACGCCGCCCCGAGGGTAGCCCTCGAAACGAACCACGGCACGATCGTGCTGGAACTCAATCCGGAGAAGGCGCCCATCACTGTCGCGAACTTCCTCCAGTACGTCGAGTCGGGCTGGTATGACGGCACGGTGTTCCACCGGGTCAGGGACGGCTTCATGATTCAGGGCGGTGGCTTCGACGCGGACATGCAGAAGAAGATCACTCGCTCGGAGATTGAGAACGAGTCCAAGAACCGCCTCTCCAACAAGCGCGGCACGATTTCGATGGCGAGAACCGGTGAGCCGCACAGCGCCACGGCGCAGTTCTTCGTCAACCTGGTGGACAACGAGGGCCTGGACGCGGAGGGCGACAGTTGGGGCTACGCCGTGTTCGGCAAGGTCGTTGAGGGCATCGAAGTGATCGACTCCATCGCGAAGGTCGAGGTCAAGCCCGGTCAAGTGAGCGAGGCGGAACCGCAAGAGACCGTCACCCTGATCAGCGCCAAGGTTCAGTAGCGCGCCGGGCCGCTGCCCGGCTCCGCTCCGCCCCGCCGGCGGCTGGCTGATTCGTGGTGGTGCCGAAGGCCGGACTCGAACCGGCACGGGTTGCCCCACACGGCCCTCAACCGTGCGCGTCTACCAATTCCGCCACTTCGGCTCAGTTACGTCTTTCGCTGGGTCAGTTCTGGTTGTTGCTGGCGTCGTCGGCTTCCGGCTCGGGCGTCGGCCCGCCGGTCTCAGCCGGAGCGGCCTCCGGTTCGGCGGCCTCGACCTCGTCCATCACCGAATCGACGCCGCTCATGACGGACGAGGTGCCCTGCTTCTGCAGGATGCCGATGGACAGGGTCGTCACGATGAAGAGCACGAAGCAGACCACTGTCAGCTTGTGGAGCAGAGTTGCCGCTCCCCGGGCACCGAAGGCGGCCTGGGACGCGCCGCCGCCGAACACGGACAGATCGGCGCCCTTGCCTTGCTGCAGCAGCACGACGAGAACCAGAAACAACGAAAGCGTCACGTGGACGGCATAGAAGACAAGGATCACGAGAATCTCCTGGGAGGCGGTTCCGTTCGTCTAAGGCGCTGTACCGTTAGCCGGAACCCGCAGAAAGACGAATGATACGCAGGAACGAGGCAGGATCAAGACTTGCGCCGCCGATGAGAAAGCCGTCGATGTCGGGGCGGCTCAGCAGATCGCGGCAGTTGTCCGCGTTGACGGACCCGCCGTAGAGGATGCGGGCGGCGTCGCCGAGGCCGTGCCGGTGGCCGTTCAGCGCGCTCCGCAGGTGGCTGTGGACGGCGACCGCGATCTCCGGCGAGGCGCTCAGGCCGGTGCCGATCGCCCACACCGGTTCGTAGGCGAGCACGGCGCCGGCCCCGGCGTCACCGTCGGCGGCGTCCAGTACGCCGAGCACGGTGGCCAACTGCGCGTCGAGGATCGCCTCTGTCTGGCCCTGCTGGCGCTGCTCCAGCGTTTCGCCGACGCAGACCACGGGGGTCAGGCCGGCTGCGAGAGCCCGCTCCGCCTTGCGCGCCACCTCGGCGTTCGACTCGCCGTGGACGGCGCGCCGTTCCGAGTGCCCGGCCAGGGCCCACGTGGCGCCGGCGTCCCGCGCCTGGGCGGCGGCGACATCGCCGGTGTAGGCGCCCTTCTCCTCGGCGTGGACGTCCTGTGCTCCGACCGAAGCCCACCGCGGCATGGCGCGGGCGGCCGCATCCAGGTAGACCGGGGTTGGAAACAGGACGACATCCACGTCGGCTTCCGGGGGGCCGGCAGCGGCCAGCGCCTCGGCGTAGGCGGAGACGTCTGCTCCGAGCAAGTTCATCTTCCAGTTGCCGGCGATGATGGGTCTGCGCTTCATTGTTCTCATTGTTCTCTCCTCGCGGTCCTGCGCAACGCTTCGACCGCCGGCAGTTCTTCCCCCGCGAGCAACGCCAGGGAGGCGCCGCCACCGGTCGAGACGTGATCGATCCGGTCGGCCAGGCCCTCCTGCTTCACGGCGGCCACCGTCTCGCCGCCGCCGACGGCGGCAAACCCGGGGCAGCCGGCGACCGCCCGCGCCACCGCGCGGCTGCCGGCATCGAAGGGCGGCGTCTCGAAGACGCCCATGGGTCCGTTCCAGAACAGCGTCGTGGCGTCCGCCGTGGCTCCGGCGAACGTGCCCCGGGTCGCGGGGCCGATATCGACTGCCAGCCACCCGGCCGGCACGCCGCCGTCGGCCGGCGCCGTGCGGTGCCGACGCTGGTCCGCTGGCGCGTCGAGCGAGTCGGTGATCACGAGATCGGTCGGCAGCAGGAGTGCGGCGCCGCGAGCCCCCGCCTCCGCTTCGATCGCTACGGCCAGGTCGAGGGCCTCGCTTTCCACCAGGGAGGATCCCAGATCCACGCCCCGCGCGGCGAGAAAGGTGTTCGACATGCCACCGCCGACGAGCACGCGGTCGACCAGGGGCAGCAGGTGGAGCAGCGCGGCGATCTTGCCGCGGATCTTGGCGCCGCCGACGATCAGCACGAAGGGCCGCGGGGGATCGTCGAGCAAACGGTGGAGCTGCCGCAGTTCGCGGTCCAGCAGCAATCCGCTGAAGGCCTGATCCACCCGGTCGCAGACGGCGGCGGTTGACGCGTGAGCGCGGTGCGCGGCGCCGAAGGCGTCGTTCACGTAGATCTCGCCCAAGGCCGCGAGCTCAGCCGCGAACGCTGGGTCGTTCCGCTCCTCGCCAGCGTGGAACCGGAGGTTCTCGCACAGGCAGACAGCGCCGTCGTCGAGAGCCTCCGCGGCCTCCCGGGCGGCCGGGCCGACGCAGTCCGCCGCGAAGGCGACAGCGCGGTCGAGTACCTTTGCCAGAGCGTCGGCGACTGGGCCCAGGCTGAGCTCGGGGTCGACCCTGCCCCGGGGTCGGCCGCGGTGGGAGACCAGGACGACACTGGCACCGGCACGGCAGAGGGCGCGGATCGTTGGCGCCGCTTCGCGCAGCCTGGTCGCGTCCAGCACCTGCCCGTTCGCCATGGGAACGTTGAAGTCGACCCGCACGACGACTCTCCGGCCGCGGAGGTCGAGCGAACCGTCGGCGAGGGCGGCTTGGAGGCTGGGGGGAGGAATCACGGTCGTACCTGGCGCGAAGGGTTCGTTGTCTCGCGCGAAGGTGGTGGCGCCGCTACCGGGCGCGGAACTGCGGAGGATAACGTCGCCGGCATGTCCGGGGAGACGACGGCGTTCCGGGGATACGTCCTCGGCATCGAAACCTCCTGTGACGACACCGCCTGCGCGGTGCTCGACGGCGAGGGTCGGGTGCTTTCGTCTCAGGTTTCGAGCCAACTGGAGGTCCATCGCCCCTTCGGTGGCGTGGTGCCGGAGGCGGCATCGCGGGAGCATCTCCGGAACTGGCCGGCGGTATCGGAGGCGGCGCTTTCGGAAGCTGGGATCGGCTGGTCGGACATCGGCGCCGTCGCGGCGACCCGGGGCCCCGGGCTGGTGGGGTCGCTCCTCGTCGGGCTGTCCCTCGGCAAGGCGATCAGCTACTCCCTCGGGGCGCCCTTCCTTGCCGTCCACCACCTGGAAGGGCATCTGTTCTCGCCCTTGCTCAGGACCGACGGTGCGAGCCGGCCGTTGCCCGGGTCCATGGTGGGCCTGGTCGTGTCCGGCGGCCACACCAGCCTGCTCGAGGTCGACGGCGGGACGGGCGCCGTGACGAGCCTTGCCGAGACCCGCGACGACGCGGTCGGGGAAGCGTTCGACAAGGTCGGCCGCCGGCTCGGGCTGCCCTTTCCCGGCGGCGCCGAGGTCGACCGGCTGGCCGAGCTGGGCGATCCGTCCGCCCGGCGGTTCGGCACAGCCAGGATCAGCTCGAACGAGCTGGCCTTCTCCTACTCGGGCCTGAAGAGTCAGGCTCTGCGGGCGCTGGGGGAGATCGAGACCCGGACCGAGATTCGGCCGGCGGCGCCCGGAGGTGACGACACGGTCTGGCCCCAGGAGGTGCTCGACCTGCTGGCGGGCTTCCGGCGCGCCGCCGTGGCCCAGTTGCTCCAGCGCCTGGACCGCCTCTGCGTCGAGCGTCCCGTGGAGCGCCTCTCGGTATCGGGCGGCGTGGCGGCGAACCGTCTGCTGCGGCGGGACGTGACGGCCTGGGGCGAACGCCGTGGCGTCGAAGTACTGCTCGTGCCGCTCCGCTTCAGCGGCGACAACGCGGCGATGATCGCGCACGCCGGCCTGCTGCGCCTTCGCATGGGCGACGCGGACGACCCGCGCTCGGCGGACGCCGAGAGCCGCATCCCGTTCGCGCCCAGCGCCTAGTCCATCAACCCATCCAACGGCGACGACGCAGTCGCATACAGCTTCCTGGGGATCCGACCCGCGTTGGCAGCGAGCCAGCCGGCTTCGACCGCCAGTTTCATCGCCCGCGCCATCCGCACCGGATCCTCGGCGCCGGCGACGCCGGTGTTCATCAGCACGCCGTCAGCGCCGAGCTCCATGGCCAGAGCCGCGTCGCTGGCGGTGCCGACGCCGGCGTCCACGATCACCGGCACGTTGGCCTGCTCGACGATGATCCGGAGATTGGCGGGGTTGCGGATGCCCATGCCGGAGCCGATCGGCGCGGCGAGGGGCATCACGGCCGCGGCGCCGAGATCCTCGAGCTTGCGGCAGGTGATCGGATCGTCCGTGGTGTAGGGGAGGACGATGAAGCCGTCGGCAACGAGTTCCCGGGTCGCCACGAGCAGCTCTTCGTTGTCCGGGAAGAGGGTCTTCTCGTCACCGATCACCTCCAGCTTGACCCAGCTCCAGCCGCCCAGTTCGCGCGCCAGACGGGCCGTGCGGACCGCGTCGTCCGCGGTGTAGCAGGCGGCCGTGTTGGGCAGCAGCAGGTAGCGCTCCTGGTCGATGTGGTCGATCAGGGAGCCCTTTCCCAGGTCGTCGAGGTTGACCCGGCGCAGCGCCACGGTGACCATCTCGGTACCCGAGGCGGCGAAGGCGTCGACCATCACCTGCTCGTCGCGGTACTTGCCGGTTCCGAGGATGAGGCGCGAGCGGAACTCGCGGCCGGCGACAACAAGAGGTTCCGGTGTGGTCATGGTCTGCTGCTTCTCAGGTCCTCTGGGCGGGGACGATGTACTGGGTGCCCCGGATCGGTCGGGTGATGTGGTGCAGCAGTTCCCCGAAGTCCGTCGGCTTGTGTTCGAAGTCCAGGTTGCGGCTGTCCACCACCAGCAGCGGTGACTGATCGTAGTGGTAGTAGTAGTGGTTGTAGGCCTCGATCAACTGCGCCAGGTAGTCGGCGGAGATGTTCTGCTCGATGTCGCGCGAGCGCTTGTGAATGCGCGCCATGCAGGTCTCCACGTCGGCGGTCAGAAAGATCAGCAGGTCCGGTCCGCGTAGCTGTGGCTCGAGCAGGTCGTAGAGCTTCTCGAACAGCATCAACTCGTCGTCGACAAGGTTGAGGTAGGCGAACAGCCTGCTCTTGGCGAAAGTGTAGTCGGCGAGCCGGATGGGATCGAAGAGATCGCCCTGGGCCAGTTCCAGTTGCTGCTTGTAGCGCGTCAGCAGGAAGTAGAGCTCGGTCTGGAACGCGGTCCCGGGCCGGTCGTGGTAGAAGGCCTCCAGAAAGGGGTTGTCCACGTCCTCAAGGATCTTCACGCCCTCGAAGTGCTGCGCGAGCATCTCGACGAGAGTCGTCTTGCCTACGCCGATTGGTCCGTCGACGGCCAGGTACCGGTACGGAAGCGCGTCAACGGGCACTGCGCGGACTATACAATCCCCGGCGGCGCCGGGGACCGTCGGGGGCGGCGGGTTCGACGGGCCCGAAGCGACGGCAAGAGAACTTCCGAGAGGGGGACGACTGAAGTGAATCCCTGGTGGCGGAGACCGGTAGCGGAAAATAGCCCCGCCAAGGCGGCGCCGGAGAGGGGCAGCGCCCCGGACGCGGGCGTGCAGGAGGAAGAAAGCGGGCAGATCGAAGAACCCGCCGGCGAGCCGGAGGCTCGGGCGGCTGCCGAGGAGGTTGAAGCGGCCGCCGCGGAGGAGAGCGCACCGGCCGCCGATTCATCGTCTCTCCTGGTCGATGCCGAGCCGGCGGCCGGGGATGCGGAAGCGGGCGTTGATGCGCCGGAAGCCGCCCCCGACGCGGCCGCTGAAGAGGACGTGGCTCGGGAGGCGGATGCGGCGGACGGGCACGACCCTGGTGAAGCGAGTGTTTCGCCGGCCCTCGAGGCGGCGACGGAACCTGCGCGGCCCGCCCGCCCGACTCCCGCGGACGAGGACAAGCCGGTGCCGTCCAGACGCCGCCGGCGTCGCCGCCGCCGTGGCGGTCGGGGTCGCGGTCGCGGTCGGGCGGCGCAGAGTGACGGCGAATCGAGCGCGGCGAAGGAAACTCGAGCCGTGCCTGCCGGGCCGCCCGCGGCGTCGCCGTCGGCGGCTGGACGGACGGCCGTGCTGCTCGATCTGGGCGCTCTGAAACGCAGCCTCGGAGAAACCTCCGGGCTCGATCCGGAGGGTCTGTTCGCGGGGCTCGACGGGGACTTGGGGAAGCTCGTCCTGCGCCGTGTCTACGCGGACGCGGTGGACCACGACCTGGATCGCGCCGCGCTTCACCGCGACGGCGTCGAAGTCGTCGACGTGCCGTCGAACATGGAGGAGCGCGGTTGTTCCGCCGCGGTGCGGATCGTGGTGGATGCTCTTGAGCTCTGCTACACGAAGCCCGGTGTCAACACGATGGTGCTGGTGGCGTCGTCGGTGCAGACGCTGCCCCTGGTGGCCAAGCTGCAGCAGAACGGCGTGACGGTGATCGGCCTCGGCGGAGCGGACGCCAACGCGCAGGTGCGCGGCCAGTGCGACCGCTTCATCGATGTGGGCGGCTAGCAGGCCCGCGTCGGGCTGGCCCCCACAAGCTGTTAGGGTTCCGCACTCTCGCGGAGCGGCGGCGCAGTGCACCCTTAGCTCAACTGGATAGAGCGTCGGACTACGGATCCGAAGGTTGGGGGTTCGACTCCTCCAGGGTGCGCCATCCCCTACCCGACGCCGGCGTACGGAGTGCCTGCGAGGTGCGCCATCTCGCGCTTCCAGGTGATGAGGTCGCCTGTGCCGAACCGGCGAAGATCGTCGTGGCCGCAGGCGCGGGCCAGGACCTTCATCAGGTCGACCGTGGCTTCGAGGTAGTTGGCCAGTTGACGGGCTGAGGAACCGATTCGCAGCCGGGCGCGCAGGTTCGGTTTCTGCGTCGCAATGCCGACGGGGCAGTTGTTCGTATGGCAGGCGCGCATGCCGAGGCAGCCGATGGCCTGCAGGGCGGAGTTGGCGACGGCGATGCCGTCGGAGCCCAGCGCCAGTGCCTTGACGAAGTCGGACTCGGTACGAAGGCCCCCGGTGACGATCAGGGTCACGTCCTCGCCGTGGCCGCGGGCGTCGAGATGACGGCGGGCGCGGGCCAGAGCCGGGATCGTGGGCACCGAGATGTTGTCCTTGAAGATGTCGGGCGCCGCTCCTGTGGCGCCGCCGCGCCCGTCCAGGATGATGTAGTCGACGCCCACGTCGAGCGCGAAGTCGATGTCGTCCTCGACGTGTTGGGCCGACATCTTGAAGCCGATGGGAATGCCGGCGGTTCGTTCACGGACCTGATCGGCCAGTTCGCGGAAGTCCTCCGGCGAGACGAGATCGGGAAACCGCGACGGGCTGATCGCCGCCGTACCCGGCTCGAGGCCCCGCACTTCGGCGATTTTGCCGCTCACCTTGGCGCCGGGAAGGTGCCCGCCGGTACCCGTCTTCGCGCCCTGCCCGCCCTTGAAATGGAACGCTTGCGCCAGCGCGGCTTTGTCGAGCGACCAGCCGAACTTGCCGGAGGCGAGTTCATAGAAGTAGCGCGTGTTGCTCTGCTGCTCCTCCGGCAGCATGCCGCCTTCGCCCGAGCAGATGCCGGCGCCCGCCATCTCCGCTCCCTTCGCCAGGGCGAGCTTCGCCTCTTCGCTCAAGGCACCGAAGCTCATGTCGCTGACGAAGATGGGGATGCGCAGGCGCAGCGGCCTGGCCGCCCGTGGGCCGATGACCAACTCCGTTTCGACCGGATCGTCGTCCGCCAGCGGCCGGCGGGCGAGTTGGGCGGTGAGTAGCTGAATGTCGTTCCAGCGCGGGAGCTCCACGAGCGGTACGCCCATGGCGGAGAAGCTGCCGTGGCGGCCGACGCGCTTGAGGCCGTTGCGCGCCAGCTCGTGGATGTGGCGGTTGTGGGGCTCTTCCGGCGTGCCGTGGACGTCGGCGTAGAGACCGAGGTACTCCTCGCGCTTGTAGGGCTGTGGGAACTTCGCGTGCCACGCGGCGATCTCGGCTTCGTCGACGAAGACCGCGTCCGCGTCGGTGTCCACCTAGGCCGAGAACTTCTGCAGAACCTCCTCCGGGTTGTAGGAACTGACCCCGGTGTCGTAGCGGTAGTCCCACTCGTGGACGCCGCAGATCAGGTCGTCGCCACGGACGAAGCCGTCCGAGAGCAGCGCTCCCCGGTGAAGACACCGGCCGTAGAGCACGGACACCCGGTTGTCGTAGCGGACCACCACGAGATCCACGTTCGCCACCAGGGCATAGGCGGGTTGCCGGTCCTCGAGTTCGCTCCAGGTGGCGACCTGGGCAGCCTGCGTGGATTCGGGCTTCGGGTGCATTTCGGGGTCCTCTTCAAGCGAGTCGTCCTCTGTGACAACCCACCTGATGGGCTGTTCCTTCCGGTTTGGGGTCAGACGACACTAGCCTGCACCCTCCAAGCGTCCGCGCCGCCAGCCCGGGGCGGCTACGGCGTGAGCCGCTCCAGCGTGCCGACTCGCAGCCTCTGAATCGCCTCCACGACGTCGACCTTCTTCGGGTCGAGCAGCCAGAGAAGAGTCGCTCCCCGAACCGCGGCCAGAACCTGAAAGGCGGTCTCGGCAGGGTCGAGGTCGGTCCGGATCTCGCCGGCCTCCTGCCCTTCCCGAACGGCCTGTTCGATTGCGGCGGCGAAGCGCTCGTTGCCGACGCGAAACAGGTCGATCTTCCCGTTCAGGGGCCCGAGGGAGTCGGTCATCAGCATGAACAGGGCGCGCATCCACTGCTCGGCATTGCGGAGCAGCTCGGAGTAGCCGTTGAACAGGCGGTTCAGGCTGGCGAGGCCGGTCACCCCCTCCTCCGGCTCGAATACTTCGCTGCCGGCCCGGGTCTGGAGGCGGGCGACGATCGCCTCGGCGATTCCTTCCTTGGAGCCGAAGCGCAGCGACACGAGGGCGCTCGAGTAGCCTGCCTTCTTTCCGATCTGCTCCAGGGTGGTCGACGTGTAACCCTGGCAGCCGAAGAGAACCGCGGCGGCCTGGAGGATCTCGCGTTCGGATTCGGCCCGCCGCTCGGCCTGGGTGCGGCGCGGACGTGTGACGCCTCGACCCCTGGCTCCTGAATTCAAGCGGCTGGACTCTGGCATGCCTGGCCTGGTTCGAGTTGGATGGTGTCTGGCGACTCAGTACGATGCTGGCTCCGGGGCCGCCGTAGACTCTATCTCTAGCGACTGGAGGAGGAAGCGTGCAAACAGGATTCTCGAGGGAGCAGCAGCTTCTCCGCGACATCGTGGCGCGGGCGCTCCGCGACAAGTCGCCGACGACCGCCGTCCGCGAGTTGATGGCCTCCGACCGCGGCTACGACCCGGTCGTGTGGCAGGAGCTTTGCGGCGACGCGGGCCTTGCCGGCGTCCACATTCCGGAGGCCCACGGCGGCGCCGGCGGCGGGCCGGTGGACCTCGGCATCGTCGCCGAGGAGATGGGACGGACGCTCTTCTGCGGTCCGTTCTTCGCCTCGGCCGTGATGGCCGGAACCGCGTTGCTGGAGGCGGCGGACGAGCCGGGACGGTCGGAGCTGCTGCCGGGTATCGCCTCGGGTTCTGTGATCGCGACCCTGGTCCTCGACGATCTGAACAGCCCGGCCGGCGTCGGCGGCTCGATCCGGGCGACGGACGGGGGCCGCCTTTCCGGGACGGCGCCGATGGTGGTCGATGCCCACGTGGCCGACCTGTTGCTGGTGATGGCCGGGACGAGTTCGGGGCTCGGGCTCCACGCGGTCGAGTCCGGCGCGCCGGGTCTCGAGATCGAGCCGCTTGAGGTCCTGGACCCGACCCGCAAGCTGTCCCGGGTGGTGTTCACTGACGTTCCGGGCCGGCCGGTTGGGGCGGTGAGCGGTGAAACCCTGAACCGGGTCTGGGACCTCATCTGCTCCGCTCTGGCCCACGAGATGATCGGCGGCGCGCAGCACCTCTTCGAGTCCACTGTCGCTTACACCAAGGACCGGTTCCAGTTCGGCCGGCCGATCGGTTCCTTCCAGGCGCTCAAGCACCGCTGCGCCGACCTGCTCCTCGAGATCGAGCTGGCGCGTGCGGTGACCTACCACTCCGCGCGTTGCCTGGACGCCGGCGAGGGCGAACCCTACGCCGCGAGCATGGCCAAGGCGGCGGCCGGTGACGCTTACATGAGCGCCGCGCGAGCGGGCATCCAGTTGCGGGGCGGCATCGGCTTCACCTGGGAGAACGACACCCACCTGTGGTTCAAGCGCGCGAAGGGCTCGGAGGTGCTTCTCGGTACCCCGGCGATTCACCGCGAGCGGATGATGACGATGATCGAGGGCGCGGCATGACCCCGGAACAGATCCGCCGCGGAGTCTCCGCCTGGCTCGACACGAACTGGCGACCCGACCGTCCGTTGATCGAGTGGCGGAACATTCTGCTCGAGGCTGGTTGGGCGGCGCCGCACTGGCCCGAGGAGTGGTACGGCCGCGGCTTCACGCTCGACCAGACCGTGATGGTCGCCGAGGTCTTCAGGGAGAAGGACGCGGTCCCGGCCGCCCAGGTGGGTCCACGGAGCCTCGCTTCGGAGACGATCCTCGCCTGCGGGTCGGACGACCAGAAACGGCGGTTCCTACGGCCCATCCTGACCGGCGAACACACCTGGTGCCAGCTCTTCAGCGAGCCCGGCAGCGGCTCCGATCTGGCGGGCCTGAGCACCCGGGCCGAACTCGTGGACGGCAAGTGGATCATCAACGGCCAGAAGGTCTGGAACACGAGCGCCCACCACGCGGACTTCGGGCTCCTGGTCGCGCGCAGCAACTGGGACGTGCCGAAGCACCAGGGGATCAGCTACTTCCTGCTCGACATGCGGCAGCCCGGGGTCGAGGCACGGCCGCTCAGGCAGATGAACGGGCACCAGTCGTTCAACGAGGTGTTCATGTCGAACGCCGTCGTGCCTCCCGAGGACCTGATCGGCGGCGAAGGCGCCGGCTGGCATGTGGCCTCGACCACGCTGTCGTTCGAACGGCGCGGTTTCAGCCGCCGGGTCAGGGGCTCCTCGCTCGAGGGGTCGAAGCAGGGGCCCATCTACGAGGAGTACGAAGAGGAGCTCCGGATCGCCACCGAGCCCTACACCTGGTATCCGCAGCGGGAGGGCCGGGTGGATCTCGTCCTGCCACGCGCCCGGGAAACGGGCGCAATCGAGGATCCGGCGGTACGCCAGGAGATCGCGAAGCTGATCTGCCTGTCCCGGGGCGCCGCGCTCGCCTCGGACAGCGCCGAGGCGAAGCGCAAGGCCGGCAGCACCGAGATCATCCCCGCCGGGTCGATCGGCAAGCTTGCGGCGAGCGTCATCGCCCGGCAAGCGTCCCTCGTTCACACCATGATCTCGGGCGCGGACGCGATGCTGAGCGGCCCCGACTCGGCCGAAGGCGGCATCGTCGCCGAAATCCTGGTCTCGGTGCCCGCGATCTCCATCGCCGGCGGCACGGACGAGATTCAGCGCAACATCATCGCCGAGCGGGTGCTCGGGATGCCGAAGGGATTCCGCGCCGACCAGGGTCCGTTCCGGGACATCAAACGGAACGCGTGAACCGCCGGCCGGTGCTCCGTTCCTGGGAACGCGGGCATCCTGCCCGCATCCGGCGCGAACCGACGGTTTGGCCGGAGGCGGCGCCTATCCCCGCAGCCGGGGCAGGACATCCTCCGTGAACCGCTCCGCGGCTTCCCGTGCGGGTGGGCTCGGCGACGCGAAGTTGGGTCCGGTGACCGCGAACTTCTCGATGCCGAGCTCGACCAACGCCTCGATCCGGGCCGCGCAGTGCTCAGGCCCGCCCACGATCGCGTAGCCATCGATGAACTCGTCGGTCAGCGCGGCCGTCTGCTGTCCGCCTGCCCGGCCGTGGGCGTTCATGTCGTAGCTGTCGTGGAGCTTGTGGAACACGTCCGCCTCTTTCTCGTCGGCGGGGCCGGCGATCTCCCCGTACATGACGGAGAAGCGGGCGAACAGGCCGGTGGTCGCCCGACCCAGTTCGCGGCCGACTGCCGGGTCGTTACAGCAGACGAGGTTCACATAGGCGCCGAACCGGAGCGAGTCCGGATCGCGGCCAGCCTCCGCGGCGGCACTGCGGGCCGTTTCGATGCCCCACGCAACGCGTTTCGGGTCGGCGCCGACTGCGAGCATGACCCGGTCGGCCTGGCGGGCGGCGATCCCGATCACCTTCGGACCGGTTGCCGCGACCTCGACTGGCACCTTGGGCCAGTCGCCGATCCAGCGGATCGAGCTGGCCGAGGGACCGTGCGCCAATCCGAGCTTCTCGGCAAGCGGCGCGGCTTCGTCCGCAATGCTCGTGTCCTCGAACGCCACTTCCTCGCCGCGCAGGTACGCCTGCAGGTTGACGAGGTGGTTCTCGAACCATCCCAGGCGCGCGGGCGCCCGGCCGAGGTGCGCCAGCGCGCTGTCGCCGCGGCCGATGCCGAGCACCATCCGGCCCCGTGACACCAGTTGCACGGAGAGGGCCGAGGATGCCGTAACCGCCGGGTGCCGCGTGACCGGGTTCGTCACCGAAGTCGCGACCCCCAGCTTCTTGGTCGTCGTCGCCGCCAGGGCGAGAGAAACGTACGGGTCGCCGGAGAGGTTCTGCGAGTCGACGACGTCTATGCCGTCCCAGCCCCGGTCCTCGGCCTCGAGGGCGAACTCGGCACTGCGGGTCGGTGCGGCGACGGATTTGGTCCAGAATTCCATGGCTTCTCCTCCTTTTGGTCAAGCGGGCCGGCGGGCTGCACGATATTGGTCGGCGAACTCGCGGATCTCCCAATTCTCGATCATGCCCTCCCGCCGGCCGTCGAGAGTTGCCCCGGCGGCTTGACGGGCCTCGCCTGGGGCGCCTCGATTCGGCCCGGCACGAAGATGGAGGACTGGGTGCAGATGGGGAAGTTCCTGTGCCAGGGGGAAGATTTCTGCAAGATCAACGTTTTCGACGGCCCCGAGCTTGCCACGCACGTGGACCCGGTCCCCGAAGAGAACCGGAGAGCCCTCAAGTACGTGTTCACGTGCCAGCAGGGAGAATCGCCGCCGGTCGTGGTGCGTGAGGCACAGCCCGAAGACGGCGCCGAAGCCCGCGAGTGGACCTTCGACTTCCTACCGATTCCTCGGAAACCCCAGATCCACCTGGCTGTCGGCCGGGTCCGGCCAGCGCGAGGTGACGACCTTCGCCTTCGTATAGAAGTGAACACCCTCCGGCCCGTACATGTGGGTGTCGCCGAACAGCGACTGCTTCCAGCCGCCGAAGGAGTGGTAGCCGACCGGCACCGGGATCGGCACGTTGACGCCGACCATGCCGGCGTCCGCGTCTTCCTGGAACTGGCGTGCGGCGCCGCCGTCGCGGGTGAAGATCGCGGTGCCGTTGCCCCAGGGGTTCTGCTCGACGAGTTCCACCGCCTCCTGGTAGCTGTCCGCACGGACGACGCATAGCACCGGCCCGAAGATCTCGTCGCGGTACACCGTCATGTCCGGAGTCACGTTGTCGAGCAGCGACACGCCGAGGAAGAAGCCGTCGCCGTCGAAGTCCGTGTCGCGGCCGTCGACGACCACCGTTGCGCCCTCCTCGGCGCCGGCCCCGATGTAGCCCGCCACTCGGTCGCGGTGCTCGCGCGTGATCAGCGGGCCCATCTCCGACACTGGGTCGGTGCCGGGGCCGATCGAGAGCTGGCCCATACGCTCCTGGACCGCCTCGACCAGAGGATCGGCGACGCCGCCGACGGCGACGACGACCGAGATCGCCATGCAGCGCTCGCCGGCCGAACCGTAGGCGGCCGAAACGGCCGCATCGGCGGCGAGGTCGATATCGGCGTCCGGCAGTACCACCATGTGGTTCTTGGCCCCGCCGAGCGCCTGAACTCGCTTGCCTGCGCCGGTTCCCGTCTCGTACACGTAGCGGGCGATCGGGGTCGAGCCGACGAAGCTCACCGCCGCCACATCCGGATGGGTCAGCAGGCGGTCGACCGCCACCTTGTCGCCGTTGACCACGTTCAGTACGCCGGGCGGGAAACCGGCCTGGTCGAAGAGTTCCGCCAGGAAGAGCGGAGCGGACGGATCCCGTTCCGAGGGCTTGAGGACGAACGTGTTGCCGCAGGCCACCGCGTTCGGGAACATCCAGAGCGGCACCATGGCCGGGAAGTTGAACGGCGTGATGCCGGCCACGACGCCTAGGGGCTCACGGACCGAGTAGACGTCGACCCCGGTCGAGGCGTGCGAGTTGTAACTCCCCTTGAGCAGGTCGGCCAGACCGCACGCGTACTCGATGTTCTCGATCCCGCGAGCCACCTCGCCTGCCGCGTCGGAGAGCACCTTGCCGTGCTCGGACGTCAGCAGCCGGGCGATCTCCTCGGTGTGGGCCTCGACCAGGTTGCGGAAGGCGTACATCAGCTTCGTGCGCACCGCCAACGAGGTGCGCCGCCAGTCGCCGAACGCGTCGGCTGCCGCGGCAACGGCGGCATCGACCTCGTCCGTGCTGGCCAGACCGACCGCCGCGGTCTGCTCGCCGGTAGCCGGGTTGAAGACCGAGTGAGTCCTGCCGGACCGGGCCGGGTGAGTGGTTCCGTTGACGTGGTGTTCGATCGTCTGCATGTTGAAGTCTCCCGCAGTCCAGCCTACACGGATCGGCCCCCGCGGGAGCAGTTGGGCGTGTGCCCGGTTGCGCAGGACTTGACCGATCGCGGTTCCTACGTGACGTTCCTGCGCACCGTTCCCATGCACTCGGTCAACGTCAGGCAGCTCAAGAACAACCCCTCTGAAGCTCTTCGCAGTGCGGCAGAGGCGCCCGTCCTCGTGCTCAAGGGCAATCACCCGGAGGCGCTGCTTCTTCACCTCGACCTCGAGCAGCTTCCCGACAAGCCTGACGTTCTGCTGGCGCTCGGGGCCGCTCTGTTTCAGGGCGGGTCCATCTCGCTTGGCCGGGCGGCCCGTTTGGCCAGAGTGTCTGTGGTGGAGATGATCAGCCATCTGTCGCGTCTGGGGGCCGCCGTGGTCCAGGGAGACGGGGCCGACGCCAAGGCGGACCTCGAGACGCTCGAGGCATGGCTCGCCTCGTCCTGACCGACGCGAGCCCCCTGGTCGGACTGTCGCGGGTCGGCGGAGTCGTTTGGCTGAGGAAGCTGTTCGGGACGGTCGAGATGACCGCTGCGGTACGGGACGAGCTTGAGCGGGGAGGATTGGAAGCCCAGATCGCGGCGGCCTTCGATCAGGGTTGGCTTCGGTCCAGAGCAGCCGCGCGGCCGCTCCCGGACTGTCCGCCCCATCTGGGCGAGGGCGAGTGGTCAACGATCGTTGCCGCGCGCGAGCATCGCGCTTCGGTCTTGGTGCTCCTGGACGAACGGCTCGGTCAAAGGGAAGCGCGGGCCGCAGGACTGGAGGTCGCCGGCGCCGCCGCCATCGTCGGGCTGGCCCGCCGGCGGGGGATCATCGAGTCCGCTCGCGACGTCTTCGAGCAGCTCCTTCGCTCCGACTTTCGGATCGCTCCGGACATCGTCCGTGCCGTTCTGGAAGTGACCGAGCTGCCGATGGCCGAGCTGGACGAGCACTGCCGGCGCGTTGGCAGGCAGGCTGCGGAGCGTGGCCTGACCGAGGAGAAGCTCGCCGAGATCCTGGACGGTGGCGAAGACTAGGCGTTTCAAGGCGCCAGCCGGCACTACCCCGCCGGCCCGCGGCAGGCGACGCTACTCGTCGCAGTCGTCGTAGCGCCAGTGCCACGGTTCCCAATCGAAGCCGCCGGCGTTGCCGAGCGGGTAGGTTTCCGTGAAGCAGAAGTCGGCTGCGTGGTCCTGGAGCCATCGGTAGGCCGCCACGTCCTTGAAGTCCGCGTCGCTGGGAACGAAATCGACGGCGCGACCCGTCATGTGCTCCGAATAGCCCGGCGGCGCGGTCCAGCGCACCGCGTTCAGGAACGGTCTGCCCTCCGCCAGCAGGCCTTCCAGGATCCGCTTCTGGAAACCGTAGCTGCGGAAACCCGAGTCCACCTGTAACTGGAGCCCCTCCTCTTGCGCCGCGGAGGCCATGGCCACCAGCGCGTCGCCCGTCTCCGGGGTGACGTAGATGCCGAGTTGTCCGCTCAGGTCGACCGGCACTCGAACCAGGTCGGCCGGGTCGGCGGCCTTCTCGATCCGATGGCCGCGCCAGGGCGGCGGCACGTCGTGGAGGACCCCGTTCAGCTCGACCTGCTCGACCGCCGGCTCCTCCGGAGAACCCTGCGGCTGAGCTGCCGTGGGGAGCGCCTGGAGCAGAGCGCAGAGGCCGACGGCCGCGAGCAGGGGGCACTCGGGACCCTTCGAGCGATGTGCCGGAACGCCTTTCTGCCTCGTCCTCATCTCGCTGGTCGTTCCTCTCTGAAACCACTGTAGCGCTGCCAAAGCCGGTGGCCGCGAGTGCTAGCATGCCTGCCCGGTCGCACGGACCGATCCAGGCTGCCAAGGAAGGACTCAAGCCATGCGCAAGCTCATCATCACCTCGCTCGCCTCGCTCGCCTCGCTCCTCCTGATCGCTCTGCCGGCCCTGGCCGAGACGGGAGACGGCATCAAGCGCCTGTCTGACGGCAAACCCGATCTGTCGGGGGTGTATGACGCCGGAACGGTCACTCCGGTCGATCGTCCGGCGCAGTACGGCGACAACCTGTACCTGACCGCCGAGGAAGCGAAAGCGCTCGAAGAGCAGAGGGAAGAGTTCTGGCGGTCCGTCGAAGAAGACAAGAAGGGTGGCGGCGCCGACCGCGGAGCGCCCAAGAAGGGCGGCGATGGCGACAACCGCTTCGGCGGCGGCGGTGTCGGCGGCTACAACGCGTTCTGGATCGACCCCGGCTCCGAGGCCGTCGTGGTGGACGGCAAGTTCCGTACTTCGATCATCTACGATCCGCCGAGCGGTCGGCGGCCGATGATGACGCCGGCGGGCATGCGCCGGATCGCGAGGAACTTCGCCTCGTTTATCCACAACAACGACGGCACCGCATCCTGGCTCGACCATGACGGCCCCGGGCCGTTCGACGGCCCCGAGACCCTGGCCCTGGCCGAGCGTTGCCTGCTCGGCTTCGTTGGCGGACCTCCGTTGCTGCCCAGCCTGTACAACAACTATCTCCGGATCGTCCAGACCGAGAACCACGTCGTCATCTTGGCGGAGATGGTGCACGACGCTCGGATCGTCCGCATCGACTCCGAGCACAGCCCCGAGGGCGTCAACTGGTGGCTCGGCGACGGCATCGGCCACTGGGAGGGCGACACCCTGGTTGTGGACACCCGCAACTTCCGGAACGAAACCGGCCTCCCGGGAGGCAGCGAGAGCATGCACGTGGAGGAGCGCTTCACCAGGACCGAAGAGGGCGATCTGCTCTACCACTTCCGGGTCGAAGATCCGAACGCGTGGACGGGGCCCTGGGCGGGTGAGTACACCTGGCAGGCCAAGGACAGTCGCGTCTACGAGTACGCCTGTCACGAAGGCAACTACGCCATGGGCAACGTTCTGCGCGGCGCTCGCCTGCTCGAATCGGAGTACGACCAGCCGCAGAGTACCGGCGGCGACTAGGTGTAGCCGCGGGTCTTGTAGCCGCGGGTCTTCTGACCCGCGGAGGAACGCCGCCGCGAAGCGGCGACCCTACTCGGTCACTCCCACCGGAACGCCCGCACGGCGAGTGCGAAGCAGAGGACTGCCCACACTGCCAGCCCCAGGAGCGGGCCGGTCTGCACGAACAGCGTTTCGCCGCTGTTCACCATCGCTCGCATCGCGTCGGCCAGGAAGGTCAGCGGCAGCCACTTCGCGAAGGCGACGAGCCAGTCCGGCATCACACCCTGGGGGATGAACACTCCCGACAGGAACATCATCGGCAGCGACACGATGTTCGCGAGCGGTGCCGCCGTGTTCTCCGTCTTCGCTATGCCCGATATCGCCAGGCCCAAGGAGGCGAACACGATTCCTCCGAGGAAGATCAGAGGAATCACCTCCAACCAGAACAGCGCGTAGCCCGGAGACACTTCGACGCCGGCCACGAGGATGCCGACGAACAGGAGCACGTACGTCTGCATCACCAGCAGCAGGAGCCTTGTTGTGAGCGAGCCCACCAGGAAGTGCTTTGGGCTGATGGGCGTGGCAAACAGACGCTTGAGCACGCCCTGGTTTCGCAACCGGACGAGAGTGAACACCACTCCGAACAGCGCGCTCTGCATGATGGACAGCGAAACGATGCCCGGCACGATGAACCCCTTGAAGCCCTGGCCGCGCCCGGCGACTTCGGTGGCTGAAATCGTTGCCCAGTTCTCGACCCGGTACGCCGCCGGAACGTCGGCGACTGTCTTGAACACACCGTCGAGCACCTGTCCCAGGATGGCGCGGGCCGCCTCCGCCTCCTGGGCTTTTCTGCCGTCGAACGTGAGGTCGAGCACTGAAGTGGAACCGCGCTCGCCGAAGTGCTCCGGTATCACCATCAACGCGGTGACGTCGCCGGCCAGGACTTCGGCTCGCAGGTACTCCGCATCGTCGGAGTCCGGGACGTTGAAGAGCGGTTCACCGTCGAACTCACCCTTCAGCACGGACACCAGCACGGCCGACGCCTGGTTCCTGGCGTTGTCCACGATGCCGACCGCCGGCGGGGCGAAGCTGCCGAAGTCGAACAGGCCGAAGACGACCATCATCACGGTCGGGAACGCCAGCGACCAGAAGAGCGCCGCGCGGTCGCGGAAGAACATCTTCAGCTCAGCGACCACGAACGCGCTGTAGATCTTCAATCTGACGACTCCTCTTCGGCGAGACCGTGTCCGGTCAGATCGATGAAGACGTCTTCCAGCGTCAGTGCCCCGTCCCTGCGGACCGATTGTCCGCCGCGGCTCGCCAACTGCTCGATCAGGACCTGCGGCTCGTCCACAGCGACGATCGCGCCGTGGTCGATCACCGCCACGCGGTCGCAAAGAACTTCCGCCTCCTCCATGTAGTGGGTCGTCAACATGATCGCCATGCCGTCGGAGCGCAGGCCGTCGATCAGTTTCCACATCCTGCGACGCGCCTGGGGATCGAGCCCCGTCGTCGGTTCGTCCAGGAACATCGCCACGGGCTGGTTGACCATCGCGACCGCGATCGAGAAGCGCTGCCGCTGGCCTCCGGACAGGTGTTTGTACTGTGACCTGGCCCGGTCCGCCAGATCGACCTTGGCCAACATCTCGTCCGGCGAAGCGTTCGCGCCGTACAGCGTCGCGAAGAGCTGGACCGTCTCGCTCAGCGTCAGATTGTCGAAGAACGCGTTCTGCTGGAGCTGCACTCCGATCATGCCCTTGACGCGTCGGCGGTTCTTCGTCACGTCGATGCCGTCGATCAACGCTTGACCGCCGTCGAGTTCGCGCAGTCCCTCCAGGATCTCGACCGTGGTCGTCTTGCCGGCGCCGTTGGGGCCCAGCATGCCAAAGATCTCGCCGCGATAGACCTCGAACGAGATCCCGTCGACGGCCACGAGATCCTTGTAGCTCTTTCGCAGCTCCCGCACGTCGATCACGACATCGTTGGTGTCTGTCATCTCCACTCTGAGTCCTAGCCTAGTGATCATCCCCTGGGAACCCGGGTGGCGCGATCCGCGCCACCCGCGACCCACTCCGTGCGCGCGTCATCGGGCGCACGGATGGCGCGCAGGCGTCTCGCCCGCATCCGGCGCGTAGCGTCGGTCTGCAAATCGGGATTCGTCCTCAGTCGTCGAGGCTCGCCCAGACGTACCCGATCCAGACCGGTTCCGGCGACCGCGGGCCGTTGCCGTACGGCGCGTACTTCTCCGGCAGGCCGGCCTCCTGGACCTCTTCGAGCGACTTGCCGGCGCTCTTCTGGCCTTCGACGTGCGCGATCGTCTCCGCGACGTAGTCGTGGTAGCGCTGCAGATCGGCCTTGGTCGCCAGGGGTCCGTGGCCGGGAATGATCTTCGTCTCGTCGTCGACGATCTCGAGCAGGCGCTTGCGCACATTGGCGTGCGCCACGATCGCGGAGTCCGCCCCGAAGGCCGCGTTGCCGCCGGCATGATCGAAGTGGTAGTGGGAGTTGACGACGAAGTCGATCCTGCCGTTTTGGATCTTCTCGACCGCCGCCTTGATCTTCGGCGCCACCGGCATCATCGCGTCGTCGACGATCAGGATGCCGTCCTCGCCCGCGGAGACCGCCAGGTTGCCCGCCAGCCCCGGCTCGGGAAGGAGCAGATACACCGTGTCGCTCAATTGGGTCTGGTGCCAGACGATCTGTTCGCCCGCCCGTTGGGCCCAGTCGTCGATGTAGCTTTGAGCGGCAGCCGGGATGGCGACCGCGAGCGCCACCGCTGCGATCGCGAGATACCGACCGAGTCGATGAATGCGGCTCTCCGGGTTCTTCTCGATCATCCTTCTTCTCCTTGTCGTTTGGCGCGGTCGGACATTGTTTGGGTGCGTGCGGCCGACAAACTACAGGATCCTGGAGGTGTGAGTAGCCGGCCCCTGGGAACCCGGGTGGCGCGTTCCGCGCCAGCCGTGAACCACTCCGTGCGCCCGTCATCGGGCGCACGGATGGCACGCGGGCATCCTGCCCGCATCCGCCGAAGGCGGTCTCTGGAGCGCAGCCCCGGGCGCCCCTCAACGCCGCGAGCCCGGCTGCAACCCCCGGCTCTCCTCAGTCGACACCAACTCCACCGCCACCTTCGCCCCTTCGATGACGACGCGCAACTCCGGCGCCCCCTCCGACACCTCTACGCCCAGCCCGAGACCCGCCAGCACCGCCCCGAGCGCCCCCGCATCCGGCGTCGAGATCCCGAACGACACGAGCTTCCCGCCCACCGGCGTCGTCTTGGCCGGATGGGGAGACTCCCGCCAATCGATGAAGAAGGGCATCCCGTAGCCGCCACCTTGCGGGAAGAGCAGATCCCACACCAGCAAACCCCCGTCGGCCGTGCGCCGGCGCGTTTCCACCGGGCCGGCCGACGAGATCCCCGCCTCCTCGAGCAGGCCCTTCGTGACCGCGAGATCGCCCTGCGCCGCCCACGTCACCAGCCCCCCGGCACTCAGCTCGGCCATGCCCTCGACCATCTGGCTCTCCACCGACTGCGCCGCGTCCGGCGCGATGATCTCCAGGTACGTGTCGCCCAGGCTCAGGAGCGCGTTGCGGGTTCCGAGCCCCTCATGGGAACCGCCGAAGGCCGGCGCCACACCGAACACGTCCTCGGCCCACGCCATGCCTTCGTCGAGATCCGCGACCGCGTACATGAAGTGGTCGATCTTCATCGCTGCCACTTTCCCTCGGCGAGGTCGGCGACCACGCACTTGAAATGTTCCATCTTCATCACGGCTAACATACCCGCATCCCAAACGAGTTGAGAAGCCTGCCATGAGACAGACCGCCCTGATCGCCGCTTCCCTCCTTCTGGCGCTGGCCCCGGCCGCGCTGGCCGCCGACAACGCCCCCGTACTTGGCAAGTGGACGTCGATGACCGAGACGCCCCAGGGCACCTTCGAGGTCGTGTACGAGTTCACGGAGGTCGAGGGCGAACTCAAGGGAACTTGGAGCAACCCGCGCCGGAACGGCGATCTGAAGAACGTGTCCTGGGACGGCGAGACGCTCAAGTTCGGCCGCGAGGTCGGCAGGGGTGGCCAGACTTTCAACCTCAACTTCGAGGCGACGGTCGACGGCGACACGATGACCGGCAAGATGATCACCCCCCGGCGCGAGCGCGAGTTCACGGCCAATCGCAGCAGTTGGCAGCCAGCCGAGCCGTACGTCCAAGGCAGAAGAGCCTCGCTTGGCAACGGCGTTTTGCTGGGACTCTCCACCCTTTAGCAAGTGGGTTTTGTGGAGGCTGCTGCGGGTCAGGGAGGTCATGCGACCTGGGCATGGCATCGCTTGTTGGGGTCGAAGAGAGTGCGGTCTCGGAGCATGGCGCAGGCGACGCCGAGGAGTCGGTCGACGATCTGTCTGATGGCTCGTCCGTGCGTTTTTCCCTGGGCTTTCATGGCGTCGTACTTGGCGCGGCTGATCGGGTCATGCTGGATGGCGACTCGTCCCCAGTGATAGGCGGCGTCGCTGAGGTGTTCGTTGGCGGCGAGTCGTCGCATGACGATGAGCTTCTTGCCGGACGTGACGGTCACCGGCGCCACTCCGCAGAGGCAACGCAATGCCTCGTAGTCTCTGCGGCCCAGGCTTTGATCGGCCTCGGAGAGCAGGGTGGCGAGGCCGACCATGCCGAGTCCGGGCAGCGACCTGAGGATGGCGGCGTCGCTTGGCTTGGGCGTGTCTTCGTCGTCTTCCGGAGAGATCGCGGTTTCGAGTGCGCGGGTCATCCGCTCCAGCCGCCTTTCGGCGTCGGCGAGTTGGCGGCAGACGGTGTCGAGCACCGGCCGGAGGATTCCTATGTGTTCGACGGCGGCCTTTACGGCGTCCGGGGAAACGGCGATCGGCTCGGCCCGCAGTTGATCGCGCAGTTGGGCGGCAGTCAGGCGCCGGATGCGGTGTTCCTTGAGCAGCTTGGCGAGCGTGGTCTCGCGCAGCCGTCGAGCCTTGTCGGGGGTCGGCGCCAGTCGCCACAAGGCCAGCGCGAAGGGCGCCGACACCTCGTTCTTGACCACGGCGAGAAACTGCGGGTAGTAGCGCCAGATCTGGTCGCGGACCTGGTTCTCCAGGCGGTTCTTCTGGTCGACCAACTGCTTGCGGGCGCGGGACACCTCGCGCAGCATGACGGTGGCGGCATCGGATGGTTGCACGCGGTTCAGGCACTCAGGGTCGGTGCGAAGCGCGGCGGCGAGCACCCGTGCATCGCGGCGGTCATCCTTGGCGCCGGCGACGGAGAAGCGGTCCCTGAAGCGGTCGAGCTGCTTGGGGTTGATGGAATACACGGCGAAGCCTTGCTCCAGGAGGCACTCGACGACCGGTCCGTGCGGCACCTCGATGGCGATGCCGATCTCGCCCGGAGGCGTCGGTCGGGTATGTCCAAGGAGCCAGTCCGCCATAGCGGCAAGTCCCTTGCCGCTATGGTCGAACGCCCGCTGCCCCCTCACTTTGCCGTCCCGATCCAGCACGCACACATGGTGGGTCTCGGACCCCCAGTCCACGCCGGCGAACCACTTCCTGGTCATCTCGTCCTCCTTACCCCTTGCGGTAGTGTTGCCTGGTCGGCATGCCGCGTTGCCTGCCCGTACCTGTACTGGTGCTCTAAGGCACTGACTCTCCACTGGGCGTCCAACGCGGCGAAGCAGCCAGGGCACAGGTCCCAGCAAGGTGCTCGAAGCACAGTACGCCGGTGGTCGCTCCTGGCTGCTTGCCGACCTTCCTTCAGTGACTCCGGCAGGCCGGAGACGAAACCGACCGGCGGTCTCGGCTGCGGAAGCTGCCGGCCCCGCGGAAAACGGCAGACCGTTTCCCGCCGGACCTTGGAAAACCGGCAAGCCGGTTTCCCACAGCTACCGCAGCCACGACGGCTACTGGTCCATTCCACCTCTCTCAACGACCCACCAGAATCCACCCCGGAAAGGTACAGGTACGCCGGCCTGTAGCCGCGGGTCTTCTGACCCGCGGAACAACGGCCGCGAAGCGGCGACGACTTCTCCTACTCCAGGTGCTTCTTGAAGAACGCGCCGACCTCCCTGAACACGTCTTTCGACTCCGGCGATTCGGTGAGGATCAGGTAGTCAGCGTGCGCGACGCCTTCGTAGACGTGAAGGTCGGCGACCACTCCCGCCTCGCGCATCTTGCGGTGGGTGCGCGCGGTGTCGCTCAGGAACATGTCGCGTGTGCCGGTGATCAGGTACGTCGGCGGGAACCCTTCGAAGTCGCCGTAGACCGGGGAGATGAGCGGATCCTTCAGGTCTTGGCCGTTCGCGTAGAGCTGCGCCGCGCCCTTCAGGAGCCCGTCGTAGGTCACCAGAATGCGGTCCAGCCCTTCGTTGGTGAACAGCCGCCGGTCTTGGTCAGGTCTGCCCATGGTGTGCCGGCGTAGATGGCGCCGGGTAGCTCGAGCCCCAGGTCACGGAACTTGTGAACGGACGCCAGCGACAACCCGCCGCCCGTTGAGGTGCCGCCGATGGCGATCGACTTGGCGGACCGGCTCTCGAGCAGGTGCCGGTAGACCGTGACGACGTCCTCGACCGCGGCCGGAAAGGGGTGCTTCGGCGGCATGCGGTAGTCGACGGAAAGGGCCGGGATGCCGGCCCGGGCCGCAACCAGGGCAGCCTCGGTGGCCGAGGCGTCGCCGCCGCCGAGGACGTAGGCGCCGCCGTGGACGTGCAGGAACAGGTGCCTCGTGTGCGCCGGGTCGATCTCGCTCGGCGTCACCCGGTAGACGGCGACTCCCTCGATCTCGTCCTTCTCGATCTTGAGGCCGTACCCGCTTGCCATCTGTTCAAGATCGGCGTTGGCGGAGCCCGCCTGGATCGCCAGCCACTGTTCCTCGGTCTGAGGGGTCTGCGCCTGGGAGGCAGCCACGTTGGGGGCAGGCATCGCAGCGAGAGCCGCGCGAAGTTCCTCGCTGGCACCCGCCGGGGCCGGCACGGTGCGCTCGCCGATCTTCCATGAACTCTCCGAGCCGGATTCCTGAGCCGCTGCCTGGTAGCCGGCGCCGAGGCTCAACGCCAGGGCCAGAGCCAGAGTCAGCGGAAGAGCCGGGGAAGTTCGGGCGCTCGATCTCGTCATTCTGAGTACTCCTTGTGGACGACTCCGAGGTGATGTGCCGGCGACGATACCCTCTGCCCGTGTAACGCAGGCTGGAGCGGCACGGTGTGTCTCTGGGTGCGCGGGCCTGCCATCCGTGCGCCCGATGACGGGCGCACGGACTGGTTCACGGGTGGCGCGGATCGCGCCACCCGGGTTCTGGCCCGCTGCCGCCGAAGGCGGCCAGAAAGACGCGCCTCGAAGCGGCGACCATACTGCGCCTTTAGCTCTGCGACCGACCCGTGAAGTACTTCCTGATCACCGCCGCCTTCGCCCAGGCCGTCGCGGTCCCAGGGGCCGCTCAGTGGACTCCTCCGCCCCTCTACGCCACCGTCGAGCCGGCGCGCACCTGCGAGAGCCTCGCGGACGTTCAACTCGTCGACGCCACGGTCGAATCGGCGACAGTCGAGTCGGCAGGTCCGACCGAACCTTCGTACTGCCGCGTGACCGTCGCGGCCAGTCACCCGCCGGCCACCGACCGCATCACGATCTGGGTCGCTCTTCCCCTGGAAGGCTGGAACGGCCGCTTCCTCGGCACCGGCGGCGGCGGTTTCTCCGGCGGCAGCCCGCGGACGCTCCCGGACGCGGTTCGGGAAGGCTTCGCCGCAGCCGCCACCGACACCGGTCACGCCGGCGCGAGCGGCAGCTTCGCACTCGGCGCCAACGGCAGCCTCGAGTGGATGCTGATCCGCGACAACGCCTACCTCGGCATCCACGCGATGACACGAGTCGGCAAGGAAGTGACGGCGGCCTTCTACGGCCGAGCCCCCGGGTACTCCTACTTCCGGGGCTGCTCGACCGGCGGCCGGCAGGGGCTGATGGAGATCCAGCGCTACCCCGATGATTACGACGGCGTGCTTTCCGGCGCGCCGGCGATCAACTGGGACCGGCTGCACCTCGCGCAGATGTGGGGCCAACTCGTCATGCTTGAGAGTGGCCACTTCGTGCAGCCGTGCCGGTTCCGGCTCGCCCAGGAGAAGGCCGTCGAAGCCTGCGACCTCCAGGACGGCGTCGCCGACGGCGTGATCCCCGAGCCGCGGCAGTGCCCGTTCGATCCCGCGGAACTGCTGGGCGCCGAAGCGGAAGGCTGCGGGCCGATGACCGAGGCGGATGTCGCCGTCATCCGCGCGATCTGGGAGGGTCCCCGCCGGCGGGACGGCGCCTTTCTCTGGTACGGCCTGGCGCGCGGGGCCAACTTCCTCCCGCTCAGCGGCGCCGCCGGCGAACCCCTCATGGGCCGACCGCTGCGCATCACGCTCGACTGGTTTCGCTACTTCCTCGCCCGCGACCCGGAGTTCGACTGGACCGGCCTGACCCACGCCTCGTACGAGCACTTCTGGGACCAGTCCGTCGAGGAGTTCGGGCGGGTGTTCGGCACCGACCGAACCGATCTTTCGGGCTTTCGCGACCGCGGCGGCAAGGCGATCGTCTGGCACGGCTGGAGCGATCCGCTGATCTACACGCAGGGCACGATCGACTGGTTCGAAGGCGTCGAGAACCGCATGGGCGAAACCGGCGACTTCCTGCGCCTCTTCCTGGCGCCCGGCGCGTACCATTGCGGCCGACGCGGCCTCCCTCCGGACAACCCGTTCGCGGCGGTTGTCCGCTGGGTCGAGGAGGGCGTTGCGCCCGAGACACTGGATGGCGTGCGCCGAGATGACGGGGGCGCCGGCGAGATCGTCGAATCGCGGCCGATCTGTCGCTACCCGAAGGTCGCGATCTACTCCGGTAGCGGCGACCCCAGGGACGCCGGGAGCTTCGAGTGCAGGGAGGAGGTCTTGAACCGATGAACACGCGTGTAGAGCAGGCCCCCTCGACGGGGGATCGAATCGACTTCAGCGGCCGAACCGCCGTGGTGACCGGAGGCGGAGCGAGAGGCGACGGGATCGGCAACGGCCGCGCCGCCGCGATCCTCCTGGCGCGCGCCGGCGCCGAGGTCGTCGTCGTGGACCGGGACGAAAAGGCGGGCCGCGGCACCGTCGAGATGATCGTCAACGAGGGCGGCGCCGCCCGGCTCTTCGTCGGCGACGTGACGAGCGAGGAGGACTGCGCGGACCTGGGGGCCTTCGCGCGGGATCGCTCCGCGTTGCCCACCGTTCTGATCAACAACGTCGGCATCGGAGCGCCCGGCACCGTCCTCGACACCGCGCCGGACTTCTGGGACCGGGTGATGAAGGTCAACGTCCGGTCGATGTACCTCGTGTCCCGCGCCCTGATTCCGTCGATGGAGGCGGCAGGCGGCGGCTCGATCGTCAATATCAGCTCGATCTCGGCGATCCGCCCCAAGGGCCTCACGCCCTACTCGACGTCGAAGGGCGCGGTCATCTCCCTGACCAGGGCCATGGCCGTCGACCACGCCGGGGACGGGATCCGCGTCAACGCGGTGCTCCCGGGCCCGGTCTGGACGCCGATGGTCCAGCGCCCGACGATGACGCCCGAAATCCGCGAACGCCGCAAGAACGCCTCGGCGCTGCGGATCGAGGGGACGGGCTGGGACATCGGTCGCGCGGTCGTGTTCCTCGCTTCCGAGCACGCGCGCTACATCACCGGCCAGGCGCTGGTCGTCGACGGCGGCGTCTCCGTGCTGTCTCCCGTCCGTTGACCATTGCTGACGACCCTGACCTGCAAGAGAGGTTCCCCATGGCTCGACTTCCCTACCTGAACGCCGGCGATCTCGCTCCGCCGGACCGCGACCTGCTCAACCCGCCGATCAACCTGGCGCGCATCCTCGCTTACAGTCCCTCGGGCACGCGTGCGTTCCGCCAGCTCGGCGCGTGGATCCGCTTCAAGGCCCGCTTCGATCCGCGCCTGCGGGAGATGGCGATCCTCCGCGTCGGCGTTGTGACGCGGACCGACTACGAGTACAGCCACCACATCCAGCTCGGCCGCCACTTCGGCCTCTCGGACGACGACATCCGGGCCGTGGTCGTGGGGCCGGATGCCGAGGCGCTCACCGAGCTGGAGCGGCTGGTCCTGACCGCCACCGACGAGGCGACTACCGGCCCCGGCATCAGCGCCGAGACCTTCGACGCGCTACGGCCTCACCTGGACGAGGAACTCCTGGTCGAACTGACGATCATCGTTGCGTTCTACAGCGGCGTCGTTCGCGTGCTCAACACGCTCGACATCGACGTCGAGCCCGACTACGAGCACTACCTGGAGGACTTCCCGCTGCCGGAGGGAAGCTCCGAGGGCGGCTAGGTAGCGGCGCCACCGAGCCGGTGCTTGGCGGCGGATGCGGGCGAGACGCCCGCGTTCCCAGGGACGGAGTGTGATCCCCTACTCTTCCGCTTCGGTCGCCGGCGCGGACAGCCCCGTCTGGCTCATCAGGAACGTCGCCTCCGCCGCCACGAACTCGATCCTCTCCGACATTGGCAGGCCCCGGCTGGCGGCGTGGCCGGCGTACGGGTGATAGCGCAGGATCACCGGCAGCCCCGACGAGGTCGATACCTGGAGGCGAGCCGCCATCTTGCGCGCCTGGAGCGGCGGCACCCGCGTGTCGCGGTCGCCCTGGGTCAGCATGACGGCCGGGTAGGCGAGGCCGTCCTTGACCGCCTGGTAGGGCGAGAAGCCGCGTAGAGACTCGAACTGATCGGGAATCTCCCCGTCGCCGTACTCGAGCAGGGCGGGCATGTTGTTCGCCTCGCTGAAGGTGTAGAAGCGGATCAGGTCGAGTTCGGGGAAGCCGCAGAGCACCGCGCGGTAGAGGTCGGGGCGCTGGGTGAGAGAAGCGCCCACGAGCAGTCCGCCGTTGCTCGCGCCGTGGATCGCCAGGCGGTCCGGGTGGCTGTAGCCCGACTCGACCAGCCATTCGGCCGCGGAGATGAAGTCGTCGAAGACGTTCTGCTTGTTGTGGAGCATCCCGCCTTGGTGCCACTCCTCGCCGTACTCGCTGCCGCCGCGGAGCGTCGCCACTGCGTAGACGCCGCCGGCCTCGAGCCACAAAGCAGCCAGTGGGTTGAACCGCGGGGTCAGGGAGACGTTGAAGCCGCCGTAGCCGTTGAGCAGGGCGGGGGTGCTTCCGTCGGGTTCGAAGTCCTCGCGATGGACCAGGTACATCGGAGCGGACGTGCCGTCCTTCGAGGTGTAGCGCACCCGCTGGACGGTGTAGCCGTCGGCGGCAAAGGGCGCCTGGGGCTCGCGGAAGACCTCACGCTCGCCCGTCTCAAGATCGAGCAGGTACGTGACGGGCGGCTGCAGGTAGGAGACGAGCGACAGCAGCGCCTTGCCCTCGCCGGCTCCCCGGATGCTGGCGTTGTGGTGTTCGGGCACCTCGACCTCGCCGGCGGGCGTGCCGTCGAACTCGAAGACCCTGATGCGGCTCGCCACGTCGTGCAGGTAGGTCAGGTAGAGCTTGTCGTCGATGACGGCAACGCCCTGCAGCACGTCGCTCGCCTCGGGGACGACCTCGCGCCAGTTCCATCCGAGCGCCCGATGACGAGCGCTCGGACTGGTTCGCGTGTGGCGCGACAACGCGCCACCCGGGTTGGCGATGTCGGGCCGCTCCAGATCGACCTCCATCAGCCGGTTCAGCGGTGCATCCAGGTTGGTGCGCACGAACAGCCTGCCGTCGGCGTTGTGGGTGTTGAAGCGGGCATCCACGTCGGTGACGAGAGGCGTAGCCGCCCAGGTTCCGACTTCCACGAGATGGAGCTCGCTCCGGGCCCATCCGTGTTGAACCCCAACGAGCAGCTTCGTGTCGTCGAGTTGCTCCGCGCGCACGAAGCTCCGGGGCCCGATTCCCTCGCCGAACAGGAGAGCATCGTCCGCCCGGTCCGTGCCGAACGTGTGGAAACGGACGCGCGATCCCTCGTTGCGGGAGCGGATCGTGTAGTAGATGCCGCTGCCGTCCTTGGCGAAGAACGCTTGGTCGTTCAACGCCCGCGGAAGCTCGAAGTCGAGGTCGACGTTCTGCTCGAGGTCGCGCAAGCGGACCGTGGTCTCGTCCTCGCCGCCGACTCGCACGTTGTAGAGCAGGAGCCGCCCGTCGGGCGAAACGGACACGACGTCGAGGTGCGTGTAGTCGCCGCCGAGATCCGCCGGGTCGACCACGACCTCGTAGTCGCGCGCCGGGTCGATCGGCCCGGGTGCACCCTCGGGCGCATCTTCCGGCGCCTCACGGCGAACGATCGAGGCCAGCTCCTCGCCGGGCCGGCGCAGGGTGAAGATCTCGAAGTCGCCGGCCTTGTTGGGCGAGCCGATGGCCGGCGTTCCCATGAGTTCCCGTAGCCGCCGTCTAGCCCAGTCGCGCCCGGGAGACTCGCCGAGGACCTGCTCGACGTACTCGTTCTGCCGGTCGATGAAGGCGCGGGTCGCCGGGCTGTCCTGCTCTTCCAGCCAGCGGTAGGGGTCCTCGAACTCGACCCCGTGGATCGCTTCAGCGAAGGGAACCTGTGCCGTCGCCGGCGGTGGTGGGTACTCGCCGCCACAGGCTGCGAGGGCTGCCAGGAGCAGAGCGGCGAGGGTCGGAGAGAGCGGCCTCAGCACATGAAAGGAGCTTGGCATCACTATGGGTGCGGCCTCCGTGACATCGAGAAGGGAGATGCAGGTCACCTTACCCGCAGGGGGCCGGGCGTCGGAGTTCCCCGCTGCGCTTCGGCGCTCGATCGGCTGTCCCTGCGGTAGCCTTCTTGGTGGCCACAAGCGCTGATGCCTCGTCCTCGTGGTCTTGGCGAGGTTCCGTAGAATGCGGTTCACGTGGACGACTGCTGTCCATCTAGATCAAGGAAGGAAGAAACCATGGGTGTCGACGTTGTCTGGACCCTGAAGTTGGCGGTCCGGACCCACGAAGAGGACGGCATCTGGGTAGCGATCTGCCCTGCGCTCGACATCGCCAGCCAGGGGAGCGACTCCCAGGACGCCGTCAAGATGCTGAAAGAAGCGGTCCAACTGGTGATGGAGCACTGCCTCGAGAAGAACACCTGGATGGCATTCCTCGAAGAACGGGGAGTGACGCCGACCCGCCACTCGGTGGCCACCTCCACGCAGCCAGATTTCGACGACGAGGCGAACTACGTCGAGTTCCCCATCTGGATCATCAGCGATGCCGGGACGTCGACGACTACATCCGGTCGCTCCTGACCGGGCCATCAGAGCGTTCGAGAAGGCCGGCGGCACGCTTGTTCGTCAGAAGGGCGGACACGCGATCATCGACGCCGACGGTTGGCCTCGGCCAGTCGTGATTCCCATGCATCGCCGAGACGTGGCGCCCGGAACGCTTCGCGGCAACATCAAGACCGCAGGATTGACCGTGGAGGAGTTCCTCAAACTCCTCTAGGCGTTTCCGCTTCAGGCCTGAGCTTCGAGTGGAGAGTTTCGTTTCGTTGACCAACCGCGGCGCGTCTGTCACAGTGCCTCCCGTGAGCGCCCCGCGCAAGCGCCTGGTCACAGTAGCCATCCTGTTGGGATGGCTGGCGCCAAGCGCCTTTGCGCTGGGAGTGGGACTGCACCTGACGGTAGAGCATCACGGTTCCCACGGCGCTTCGCACGAGCATGAACTCGCGGACCTGGCGAGGGCGGCGACCCACGGTCATCACCACGATCTTGAGGCGGCGCCGGACCACGACCACGACGCCACGTTCGAAGGCCAGGCACGGATACCGGGCCTCGGCCCCGCCTTCGCTGCGGTGCTCCCCGCGTCAGCCTTGCCTCCGGTGACCCTCGCCGAGGGATCTCGCTTCGACGGCTCCTCCCGACGCGGACCGCCGACACCGCTGTTCAGATCCCACTGTTCCCTGCTGCTCTGATCCACGGCTCGTGGCCGGGCTCATCTCGAGCCCGAAACCTCGACGTGGAAAGGAGTCAGCATGCATCGTTTCCGTCTGATCAGTCTCTTGGCGTGGCTCATCGCCGCCGCGGG
The DNA here is from genome assembly GCA_965222875.1 of Candidatus Multivorans sp. GTDB lineage: Bacteria > Acidobacteriota > Thermoanaerobaculia > Multivoradales > Multivoraceae > Multivorans. The sequence continues at coordinate 1,478,264 of CBDCVC010000002.1, forward strand.
CGTGGCCCAGGAGCCGCGGGTTCTCACCGAGGCCCAGTACCTCTCGGCACTCGACGAGAAGCACCCGGCCGTGCGCGAAAGCGCCCAGGCCCTGACGCGCGCGGAAGCCCGTGTGACCGCGGCCAGGACGTTCGACAACCCCGTGCTGGAAGGCATTCGGGAGGATCCGGCGGGGCCGATCGGGCAGACCGACATCCTGGTTTCCTGGCAGATCCCGGGGGCTGAGCGGGGGCCGGAGATCGAGGCTCGCGAATCGGAGGTACAGGCCGTTCGGACGCGTTTGGCGCACGAGTTCCGGACCTACCGGCTGGCGATGAGGGAGGCGTACGCCGGCTGGGCGGTGGCCAATGCCCGCCGCCAGCGATTGGCGGCTCGGGCGGAGCGGGTCGAATCGTTGGCGCGGCGAGAGGCCGCGCGTGCCGGACGGGGAGAAGCTTCGGGACTGGAAGCGAATCGCCTCCGGCTGGCTGCGGCCACGCTCAGGTCCCGCGTTGTTCTGGCGGAAGTGGCGAGCGAAGGGGCGCGAGCCGAGGCAGCCGCCTGGCGCCCCGATCTTCCGTCGGCTGCGTACCCGGTTCTGCCGGACCCGCCTGACGCCCCGTCGCTCGATGGGGTGGGTACCGGGGTGCGCGCCGCCGAAGCGGACCTTGCCGCCGCGGAAGTCGCTCGGGAAGCGACGCGCCGCTACATGGCCTCTCCCGAGGTCACCGTGGGCTGGCGGCGGCAGGATCTCACACCGGGCGCCGTCGACGGGCCCATCTTTGGATTCGCCTGGTCCCTGCCGTTCTTCGATCGCCGGCAGGCGTCCCGCGAGACCGCGAATGCCGGCCTGGAGGCCGCGCGGGCGCGGCTCGAACTCATCGAGCGGGAGGTGACCGTCTCCCGCGGCGCTGCGAGCAACAACTTCGCACGCCTTTCCGCGGCTCTCGCGGAGGCTCTACGGGAGTTGGACGGCAGCGACCGCATGCTGGACGGGGCCGAGGCGGCCTTTCGCCAGGGAGAGACCGGTGTGACCGATCTGCTCGAGACGCACCGCTCGGCGACCGAAGCGGAACTGGCGGTGCTCGATCTGCACGAGGCGGCGCTCGCCGCCCACCGCGAGCTGGAACGCGTCGCGGGGTCTGCGGGTATCACGGCCGGGCTTGTGCCGGCCGCGCCGGCAAGGCGAGAGCCGCAGCCATGACCTGGAGTGGAACGATGATGACGAAGATGTGCGAGCAGGCCCGGAGCCGAACTGCTCCGGATGCGGGCAGGATGCCCGCGTTCCCAGGATCGGAGCGCCGTGTGCCTGACCCGTGCTGCGCACGCTCGCGGCGGAGTTGGGTCGGCGCGCTCCCTGCGTTCTTCCTGCTCGCCTGCGGTACCGCTCCGCCCGCCGAGCCGCCGCCCGCCGACGGCGAAACCTGGGCCGTGACGGCCTGGGGCGAACGCTTCGAGGTCTTCCCGGAGGTCGACGCTCTGGTGGCGGGTCAGGCGGCCGAGGCTCACACCCATGTGACTCGGCTCGCCGACTTCACGCCGGTGGTGGACGGCAGAGTCGAAATCGTCCTCGTGGGTGCTTCCGGGGAGCAGGTATTCGGTGCAGACCAGGTGCTCCGGCCCGGGATCTTCGATATCGAGGTGACGCCGCGGCAGGCCGGCGACGTTGATGTGCTGTTCCGCATCCACGATGCGGAAGGCACCGAGGAGATCCGGGGCGGTCGCGTTCGCGTCGGGACGGCTGACGACCCGGGTGGCCTCCTGGATGCGTCCTCGCCCCCGGCCGGGTCCGACGGGGGTGAGCCCATCTCCTTCCTCAAGGAGCAGCAGTGGCAGAGTTCCTTCGCGACCGCCTGGGTCGAGGAGGGTCGGTTGGCCGAGAGCGTGGCCGGTCTGGCGACCTTCCGTCCGCCGGCGGGTGGCGAAAGCACGGTGACCGCACAGGTGGACGGCGTCGTGCAGCCGGCGGAAGGATCCCCCTCCTGGCCGTTCGTCGGACGCTACGTGGCGCGGGACTCTCCCCTCTTCCGGGTGGTTCCGCTGGTCGCGGCCGAGAGGAGCCTGGCGACGCTCGAAGCGGAACTCGAGACCCTGGCGACCGAGCTGGAGAGCGCCCTGGCGCGGCGGTCGCGGCTGGAAGAGCTCCTGGCTCTCGAGGCGACCAGCAAGCGTGAAGTCGAGGAGGCCGGCGTTCGAGTCCGAACCCTGCAGGCCCGACGCCGGGCGGCAGAGCGAGACCTCGAGTCGGCGCGCACTTCCCGTGAGGGTGGCGCCGAGGGCAGCGGCCCCTTGCTGAGGGCCCCGTTCGCCGGCCAGATCGCCGAGGTCAGCACAACACCCGGCGCAACGGTCGCCGCCGGCGACTCCCTTGCCCGCTTGGTCCGGACCGACCTGGTGTGGGTCGAGGTCGCGTTGCCGCCGCGGGGAGCGCGGCGGCTCGCCGCCTCGGGTGTGCGGGGCCTCGTTCTCGAGGATCCGGAGAGCGAGCCGGTCAGAGTAGAGGAAGGGCTCTCCCTCGTCTCGGTCGCGCCGGAAGTCTCGCCGCGGACCGGTACCGTCACCGTTCTGCTGCGGGCCCCGGGCCTTGCCGGTGCCGGCATTGCGCTGGGATCGACGGTCGCGGCGCAGATCCTCCTGGACGAGGAGGAAACCGGCATCGTCGTTCCGGAATCCGCCCTGGTCGACGACGGCGGCGTACCGGTCGTGTTCCTGCAGCTCTCCGGGGAGAGCTTCGTGCGCCAGAGGGTGACCGTCCTCGAGCGGCAGGGAGACCGGGCACGCGTCGAGCGCCTGATGCCCGGCCAGCGCCTGGTGACCCGCGGAGGCGACGCTATCCGCCGCTCGTCCCTGATGGCTAGCGGCGAGGCCGAGGGTCACGTCCACTAAGGGGCTTGGGGAATGGGACCTCTCGAAAGACTGCTGCGGTTCTCTCTCGGCCACCGGTGGCTGGTGGTAACCGGCGCCGCGCTCCTCACCCTGGCCGGAGCGGCTTGGATCGCGACCCTGCCGGTGGACATCTTCCCGGACCTCTCCGCGCCGACGGTGACCGTGATCACGGAAGCCCCGGGAATGGCGGCCGAAGAGGTCGAACTCCTGGTGACCTTCCCGGTGGAGTCGGCGGTCAACGGGTCGCCGGGAGTGCGCCGGCTGCGCTCGGTCTCCGCCGACGGGATCTCGGTGGCGTGGGTCGAGTTCGATTGGGGAACCGACATCTACCGTGCCCGCCAGGTTGTCAGCGAACGTCTGCAGCGGGTCGACCTCCCCGCCCAGGCCGAGCAGCCCGAACTCGGCCCGATCTCGTCGATCATGGGAGAGATCACGTTCATCGCGATGACCGCGGCCCCGGCCGCGGACGGCGGCGTCAGTGCCATGGAACTGCGCCGTGTCGCCGAGACGGTTGTCCGGCGCACGCTCCTCTCGATCCCCGGCGTGTCCCAGGTGGTTCCGATCGGCGGTGAGCGGCGTCAGCTCCAGGTCACGGTTCGCCCGGCTGCTCTCGCCCAGAATGGCTTGCCCCTCACCGACGTCATCGAGGCGGTGGCCGCCGCGAGCCGCAGTCTGGCGGCTGGCTTCCACGTCGAGGGCGGGCAGGAGCACATCGTTCGCGGGCTCACCCGGGCGCGCAGCCCCAAGGACGTGGCCGCGGCCGTGGTGCGGGTCGCGGGCGGCGTCCCTCTGCGCGTCGGCGACGTCGCGACCGTCGAATGGGGCGCCGAGCCGGCTCGCGGCACGGCGTCGTACCGCAACCGCCCCGCGGTCATCCTGTCGGTGCAGAAGCAGCCGGAGGCCAACACGCTCGAGCTGACCCGGGCGATCGACGCGGCTCTGGCGAGGCTGCAGCAGACGCTCCCCGAGGGCGTGGTTCTCGAGAGCGAGAACTTCCGCCAGGCCGACTTCATCGAGGTGGCGATCGGGAACGTCTCTGAAGCGCTTGGCTGGGGCGCGATCCTGGTCATCGTGATCCTGGCGCTATTCCTCGGCAGCGTCCGGACGACCCTGATCTCGGCGTTCGCGATCCCTCTGTCGCTGGTCACCGGGATTCTGGTGATCGCGGCCCTCGGCCTCCAGGTCGACACGATGACGCTCGGCGGCCTGTCGATCGCGGTCGGCCTCCTGGTCGACGACGCGATCATCGCGATCGAGAACATCTTCCGCCGGCTGAAGGAGGAGCGGCGTCTGCCGAGGGGCGATCGCCGGCCGGCGGCCGAGGTCGTCGCCGCGGCGACGAAGGAGGTGCTGAGCCCGATCCTGATCGCCACTCTGGTCGTCGTCCTGGTCTTCGTGCCGATCTTCTTCCTGCCGGGGCTGGAAGGCCGGCTGCTCCGTCCGCTCGGCCTCGCCTTCATTGCGGCGCTCTCGGCCTCGCTCGTGGTGGCGCTGACCGTCACGCCGGTGCTGGCGCTCCTGCTGCTGGGGCGGGCGAAGGCGCTTCGTGCCCGGGAGCCCTGGCTCCTGCGCGCGTTCCGAGCGGGGTACACGCCGACGCTCAACTGGTGCCTCGGGCATCGCCGGGCGGTCTTGTTGCTGGTGGTCCTGGCGGTGGCGCCCGTGGCCGCGCTCGTACCCGGTCTGGGCCGCAGCTTCCTGCCCCCGTTCAACGAGGGATCGCTGACCGTTGCGGTCGTCAGCCCGCCGGGGATTCCGCTCGCCGAGAGCGACCGGCTGGGTAGCCAGGTCGAGGAGGCGCTCCTCGCCTTCCCCGAGGTGGTGTCGACCAGCCGCCGGACCGGTCGCGCCGAGAAGGACGAGCACGTGCAGGGGGTCAACGCCTCCGAGATGGAGGTCGTCCTGGCGCCGCTCGAGGACGGCCGTAGCAAGGACGAACTGGTTGCCGAGATGCGCCGCGCCGTGGCTTCGATCCCCGGGACGACCGTCTCCTTCGGGCAGCCGATCAGCCACCGGATCGACCACATGATGTCGGGATCCCGGACCAATCTCGCGGTCAAGGTGTTCGGGCCCGACCTGGCGGTGCTACGGGCGCTCGCCTCCCGGGTCGAGCAGATCCTCGGCGCGGTGCCCGGCATCGTCGACCTGTCGAACCAGGAGCAGGCGGCGATTCCCCAGCTCGTGATCGACTTCGATCGCACCGCGATCGCCCGGTACGGGCTTGGCCTTGCGGGCCTCGGAGAGGGTGTGGAAGCGCTCTTCCAGGGTGTTGTCGTCGGCGAGATCGTCGAGGACGGCCTGGCGTCCGATGTCGCCGTTCGCCTGCCGCCGAGCCTCCGGTCCTCGCCCGAGAAGATCGCGGCCCTTCCGATCTCGACGCCGGCCGGTGACCTGGTTCGGCTGGGCGCCGTGGCGGAGGTCCGGCACGCTCTCGGACCGTCGCTCATCCGGCGGGAGAACGCGCAGCGGGTGGCGATGGTCACCGCCAACGTGGCGGGCGCCGACCTCGCCGGCACGGTGGGGCGGGCGCAAGCCGCCGTCGACGCCGGGGTCGACCTGCAGTCCGGCTACTTCGTGACCTTCGGCGGGCAGTTCGAGGAGGCCGGCCGCCGCATCTCCACCGTCGCCCTGTTGGTCGTGCTCATCCTGATTGCCATGTACGGGCTCCTCTACATCGAGTTCGGCAGCCACCGCGAAACGCTGATCATGCTCGTCAATGTCCCGCTGGCTCTTGTCGGCGGGGTCGTCGCGGTGGCTCTGGGCGGCGGCGTCCTCTCGCTTGCCACCGTGATCGGCTTCGTCACGCTGTTCGGGATCGCGACGCGCAACGGTGTGCTGCTGGTCAGCAACTACCGGCGGCTGCTCGACGAGGGGCTGCCGCTGGACGAAGCCGTGCGGCGCGGCTCGGGCCAGCGGATGGCGCCCGTGCTGATGACGGCCCTGACGGCGGGGCTGGCGCTGGTGCCCCTGGTGCTGGCTGCCGGCGCCCCGGGCAACGAGCTCCTGAGTCCGATGGCGCAGGTCATTTTGGGCGGGCTGTTGACCTCGACGTTCCTGAACCTGCTCGTCGTGCCGGTGCTCTACGCTAGGAACTTGCGCGTCTGAGACTGGGTGCGCCGGCGCCCTCGCCGGCTTCTGAGAAGGGACGCGCCGCGCAGCGGCGACCATTCTGTCGTGCCAGGAGGCGATCATGAGACACACATCCCTTTTCCTCGCTGTCCTCGTCGTTCCACTGCTGGCCGCCTGCAGCGTCGAGATCTCCCGCGACGGTTCCGCCGGCGCGGAGCGCATCGCAGCCGCTGGCGACGAGTACCTGGAGTTCGTCGCCGACCGCGACCCCTACCTCAGATTCCGCCGTGGTGAGAGGGTGGAGCGTTTCCCGGACTGGACGCTCGAGGCAGCCGAGGCGGACGCGGCCTTCGCCCAGGGCCTGCTCGACCGCCTGGCCGAAGTCGACAAACAGGCGATCGAGCACGAGGACTGGATCTCGCTGGAGTTGCTGCGGTGGAACCTCGGTCTCCTGGTCGAGGCGCCGGAGCACTACTGGGCGGACTTCAACATCACGCCCTATGCGGCGGGCGGCTTCATCCTGGACATCCTCCACCAGGTGCTCGGCGCCGCTCCGGTCGGAACCGAGGACGAGCGGGACCACTACCTTCACCTGCTGGGCGAGTACGGACAGACCCTCGGGCAACTCGCCGACAAGCTTGAGGGGCAGAAGGAGCGGGGGATCTATCTGCCCAAGGCGCAGGTCGGCAACGTGGTCGGCATGTTCGAGGGGTACCGCGGCCGCCGGGAGGAGCTCTTCGTGCCGGCCGCCGACCGGGTCGGTGATGCGGCCGATGGCTTCCTGGCCTTGGTCCGTGAGGCGGTCGAGACCGGCATCGACGCGCAATTCGGTCGTCTGATCGCCGAACTCGGCGAGGACTACCTCGCGGCGGCGCCCGAGCAGGTGGGACTCGGAGGCGTGCCCGGCGGACGCGATCTCTACCTCCACCGCGTTCGGATGCACACGACGACCGACCTCTCGCCCGAGGAGATTCAGGAGATCGGCCTTGAGGAGGTCGCGCGGCTCGAAGACCAGATGGCGGCGCTGCGCGAGCAGATCGGCTTCGAGGCCGCCTCCGAGGAGACCGCGATGAAGGAGTTCCTCGACCAGGTCCGGGCCGACCCGCGCTTCATCGCCCAGTCGCCCGAGGAGGTCGAGGAACGCTACATGGGCTACATCGAGAAGATCGAGCCCCACGTCGCCGACTACTTCGAGGCGCTGCCGGAGGCGCCCTACGGTGTCCGCCGGCTCGACGAGACCTCGGAAGCGACGATGACCTTCGGCGTCTACCAGCTTCCGACCGCCGCGAACCCACGCGGCGAGTACCGCTACAACGGGTCCGATCTCGATAACCGGTCCCTGTTCTCCGCCCAGGGGCTGATCTACCACGAGCTGATTCCCGGCCATCACTTCCAGCTCGCGCTGGCGAACGAGCGCGAGGCCCTGCCCCGGTTCCGCCGCGAGACGATCGGCTACGGGGCCTTCACCGAAGGTTGGGCCGAGTACGCCGCCAACCTGGGCAAGGAGATGGGCATGTACGAGGACCCGTACGACCTCTACGGGCGCCTGGTCATGGAGATGTTCATTTCGTGCCGCCTCGTGATCGACACGGGCATGAACCACCTGGGCTGGGACATCGAGCGCGCTCGCGAGTTCATGAGCGCGAGGGTCGTCTACTCCGACGTCGAGATTGCCACCGAACTCCTGCGCTACTCGGCCGACATCCACGGCCAGGCGCTCGCCTACCGCATCGGCAACCTCGAGATCCTCCGCCTGCGCCGGAAGGCCGAAGACGCGCTCGGCGACCGGTTCGATATCAAAGCTTTCCACGCCGCCGTGATCGGCGGCGGCGCCATGCCGATGGTGGTGCTGGACGAGCACATCGACTGGTGGATCGAGCAGCAGGGTTAGGACGCGAGCCGTCAAGGTTGCAGCAGGAAGCAACGCTCGCGGCACGATGTATCTCTGGGTAATGGGATGGTCCGCCCCGCACCTTTACGGCCTCTCTTGGGGCCAGAATGGTGTTTTGTTTCACACAACAAGGAGGAGGCGGACCGTGGAAGAGATTACTCGAGTCGGGATCGATCTGGGCAAGCATGTGTACCAGGTGTGCGGGATGGACGCGTCGGGGGCAGTGGTGTTGCAGCGTCAGGTGAAGGCGCCGCGGCTGATGGAGTTGATGTCGCGGATGGAGCCGTGCCTGGTGGGCATGGAAGCGAGCTGCGGGGCACACCACTGGGTGGAGAAGCTGAGTGCTCTGGGTCACGACGTGCGGATGATCAGTCCGCAGTTTGTGCGTCCATACGTGAAGTCGAACAAGAGCGACTACAACGACGCGGAGGCGATCTGCGAGTCGGTGTCTCGTCCGACGATGCGTTTCGTGCCGTACAAGACGAAGGAGCGCCGAGCGTTGCAGCAGGTCCTTCGGAGCCGTCAGTCGATGGTGCGTCTGCGCACGCAGTTGTCGAATCAGTTGCGGGGATTCCTGCGCGAGTACGGGATCGTGCTGCCCCAGGGTCTGGCGGTGATCAAGCGGGAGGTGCCTCAGATCGCCTCGGACCCGGAGCGGGAGCTGCCGGGCGCGTTTCGGGCGCTTCTGTGCATGCAGCACCAGGCTCTGATGCAGGCGGACGAGCAGGTGGCCGATCTGACCGCGATGCTGGTGCGGCAGTCGAAGGAGAACCCTCTGTGCGAGCGTCTGATGTCGATTCCGGGCATCGGTCCGATCGTGGCGACGGCCCTGGTGGCGGCGGTCGGCAATGGCTGGGCATTCAGCAACGCTCGTCAGATGTCGGCCTGGATCGGGGTGGTGCCTCGTCAGGCCTCGACCGGCGGTCGCACGGTGCTGCTGGGGATCAGCAAGCGCGGCGACCGTTACCTGCGTGCGCTGTTGATCCACGGTGCGAGGGCGGTCCTGCGCACGGCGCACAAGGGCGAGCGGACGCGTCTCAAGGAGTGGGCGCTCGACGTCAAGCGGCGCCGGGGGCCGAACATCGCCACGGTGGCCTTGGCCAACAAGCTGGCGCGGATCGCCTGGGCGGTGCTCAGGCACGACGAGCACTACTGCGACGAACGCCTCGCCGGCGGCCGAACGAGGGTCTCTCGAGCCGCGGCGTAGTCGGCCCAGTCAGCACCGAATCAACCACAGGAGGATTGCCCCACCAAGCAGTTTGCGAGGACTCAAACGAGCAATGGCGAAACAGGTCGGACCGGCGCGTCGAGAAGCCTGAGCCCGCGCAGGGCCCATCAAGAGGCCGTCTGGGTGTGAAGAGGCCGGCGCGCGCGTATTCCATCGAGGCCAGGGAGCTCGCACACAGAGACTCCCATCAACAGGCCGAATACATGCAAGCAACTGCACCTACCTCGCCAGAATCTCCAGAAGAGACCTTGCACCAAGCGGGGCGGACCATACATGCGCGGGCCTTCTGGCCCGCTTTCCGGAAGACACCGCCGGCGCGTCAGCGCCGTCCACACCCCACGGTCGTACCGTCGCACCCAGCGGTCGCCGCTTCGCGGCGCGTGTTTCTGGCCGCCTTCGGCGGCAGCGGGCCGGAAGGCCCGCGCACCCAGCGCACGGTCGTTGCCTTGTTGTGGTTCTCTACAGCAGTTGGCAGGTTCGGTGGAGAGCGCATCGGCCCGCAGGGAGATCGTCCCGGTTGCAGTAGAGAGCCTCGCCAAGCCGGCGGCGTATCGCTGGGTGCGCGGGCCTTCTGGCCCGCTTTCCGGAAGACACCGCCGGCGCGTCAGCGCCGTCCACACCCCACGGTCGTACGGTCGCACTCCGCGGTCGCCGCTTCGCGGCGCGTGTTTCTGGCCGCCTTCGGCGGCAGCGGACCAGAAGGTCCGCGCACCCAGCGCACGGTCGTTGCCTTGTTGTGGTTCTCTACAGCAGTTGGCAGGTTCGGTGGAGAGCGCATCGGCCCGCAGGGAGATCGTCCCGGTTGCAGTAGAGAGCCTCGCCAAGCCGGCGGCGTATCGCTGGGTGCGCGGGCCTTCTGGCCCGCTTTCCGGAAGACACAGCCGGCGCGTCAGCGCCGTCCACACCCCACGGTCGTACCGTCGCACCCGGCGCACGGTCGTTGTCTTGTTGTGGTTCTCTACAGCAGTTGGCAGGTTCGGTGGAGAGCGCATCGGCCCGCAGCGGGATCGTCCCGGTTGCAGTAGAGAGCATCGCCAAGCCGGCGGCGTATCGCTGGGTGCGCGGGCCTTCTGGCCCGCTTTCCGGAAGACACAGCCGGCGCGTCAGCGCCGTCCACACCCCACGGTCGTACCGTTGCACCCCGCGGTCGCCGCTTCGCGGCGCGTGTTTCTGGCCGCCTTCGGCGGCAGCGGACCAGAAGGTCCGCGCACCCAGCGCACGGTCGTTGCCTTGTTGTGGTTCTCTACAGCAGTTGGAACAGGCTCTGGACACACTACAAGCGGCGCCCGTACCTATTCTTCGCCAGACACCAGCATCGGCGACTGGCCACCGCCGCAAGCACCCTCGGCAAGCAATGGTCTCCACGAGCGCAAGCCCAAGCGACAACGCGCCCCTGGGATGGCATTCCCGCGGCTACCACCCTCACCTGGATGATCCGCGGCGCTTACAGAGCGTCGGTTTCCGCCTTGCCGACAGTGTGCCGAACCACCTGCTGGAGCGATGGCGAGACGAGGCCAAGCTGAACGGCGCCGCTGGCGATCGGGTCCGGGCAGCAAAGCTCGATCGGCTGATCGGCCGTTTCGAGGACGCCGGTCACGGCGCCTGCTACCTTCGCCAGCCGCAGATCGGCGCCCTCATGCAGGACACGCTTCTGTACGGCGACGGCGATCGTTACCGACTAATCGACTGGTGCATCATGCCCAACCACGTCCACGTGCTGGTCGAGCCGCACCGGGCTCCGCTTCCGCACATCGTCCGGATGTGGAAGTCGGTTTCCGCCCGCCGCGCCAATCAGATCCTGGGCCGAACCGGTGGATTCTGGATGGCGGATTACTACGACCGATACATCCGCGACCGCCGCCACTTTGAGGCCGTTCGACGATACATCTGGAGCAACCCTGTTACCGCAGGACTGTGCCGCAAGGCCGAGCAGTGGCCATGGTCGTCAGCCCGCCTGCGAGGCGAGGCGCCGCCTTAACGCCGCCGGGCGGACAGCTCGTGCTCGCAGGCGAACACCGCCCGCCCAGTCTCTGAACGTACAATCCCCACCACCATGCCCACGTCCGTCTACCTCGACCACAACGCCACGACGCCGCTCGATCCTCGGGTGGGCGAGGCGATGGCGCCGTGGCTCGGGGCGCGGCACGGCAATCCGTCGTCGGTCCACGCCTTCGGACGGGCGGCGCGGGCCGCGGTCGAGTTGGCGCGTGAGCAGGTAGCGGATCTGGTCGGCGGCAGTTCCCCCGAGATCGTCTTCACCGCCTCGGGCACGGAGGCGAACAACGCGGTTCTGCTGTCGGCGTTCGCCGGCGCGGCCGGCGCCGGCGGCGGCCACCTGGTGATCTCGGAACTCGAGCATCCTTCGATTCAGGCCGCCGCGGACCGGCTCGAGAGCCTCGGTGTCGACGTGACCCGGCTGTGTCCGGGGGCTGACGGCGTGGTCGAGGCCGACTCGGTGGCGGCGGCGCTGCGCCCGGACACGCGGCTGGTGTGCCTCATGCTGGCGAACAACGAGCTGGGGACGGTGCAGCCGGTGGCCGAGGCGGCGTTGGCGTGCCGGGCCCGGGGCGTGCGGCTCCTGTGCGACGCGGTGCAGGCGGCGGGCAAGCTCGCCATCGATGCCGGGGCTCTGGGGGCGGACTACCTCGTGGTCGCGGCGCACAAGTTCAACGGACCGGGGGGTGCGGCAGCGTTCCGGATCAGGGAGGGCGCCGCCTTCGAGCCGCTCATCCTGGGCGGCGGCCAGGAGCGCCGGCGGCGGGCCGGTACCGAGAACGTCGCGGCCCTGGTGGGTTTCGGCGCCTGCGCGGCGCTGGCGTCAGAGGAACTTGACGGGCGCATCGAGCGGCTGAGCCGGCTGCGCGAAGGGCTGGAGGCGGGCCTCGCCGGGTTTCCGGACGCCCGCCTGCACTGTGCGTCGTCGCCGCGGCTGCCCCATGTGACCCACGTCGCGTTTCCCGGCCTGATCGGCGAGGAGCTGGTCGTTCGTCTCGATCTGGCCGGCTTCGCGGTCTCGACCGGGGCCGCGTGCGCTTCGGGCGTCGTGGAGCCGAGCCGGACGCTCCTCGCAATGGGGGTCGAGGCGGCCGAAGCCCTGGCGTCGATCCGGATCAGCTTGGGGACGACGAACGACGAGGCGGAGATCGCCCGCTTCCTGCCGGTGCTGGAGCGCGAAGTGGAGGCGCTGCGCCGGTGCCTCTGACCGCGGTGGCGATGAGCGGCGGTCTCGACTCGTCGGTCGCGGCGCTGCTCCTGGAGCGCCATGGGACGCCGGTCGTCGGCCTGTCGATGCTGCTCTGGGACCGCTCGCAGCAGGTCCGGCATGGCCGCTGCTGCGGTTCGCTCGACCTCGGCGACGCGCGGCGGGTGGCCGAGCAGATCGGCCTGCCCCACTACACGCTGCGCATGGACGGGGAGTTCCGCCGGCACGTGGTCGATCCGTTCGTGGACAGCTACGTTGACGGCCGCACGCCGAGTCCGTGCATCTCCTGTAACACGGAGATCAAGTTCGAGGCCTTCTGGGAACGGGCGCGGCGGCTGGGCGCCGGCCGGATCGCCACCGGCCACTACGCGCGCATCCGGCGGAGGCCGGACGGCCGCTACGAACTCCACACCGCGGCCGACCGGTCGAAGGACCAGAGCTACTTCCTGTTCGAGCTGAACCAGGAGCAACTGGCCCGCGCGGTGTTCCCGCTGGGCGAACTGACCAAGACGGAAGTGCGCGAGCTGGCCCGGGAAGCCGGACTGGCGGTGGCGGAGAAGGGCGAGAGCATGGAGATCTGCTTCGTCGACCGCGGCGTGCAGGAGTTCATCGAGAGCGAGCGGCCGGACCTGCCGCAGGCGCCTGCACGGGTGACGGCGAGCGACGGCGAGGAACTGGGCGACGCCGCGCCGTACTACCGCTACACCGTGGGGCAGAGACGGGGCCTGGGCGTTGCGACCGGCCGCCGGCTGTACGTGCTCGACGTGCAGCCTGAGCGAAACCGGGTCGTGGTCGGTGGCCGCGACGAGCTCCTGGCGCCGGGTTTGATCGGCCGCGGCCTGCACTGGATCGCCGGGGGGGCCGCCGGCGAAGGGGTCGAGGTCGAGGTGCGGATCCGCTCGCGTCATCCGGGGGTCGCGGCGAGGGTCGAGAGCGTGCACGGTGTGGACGGCAGCGACGCTGCCTGCCGGGTCGACTTCAGCGAACCCCAGGCCGGCGTCGCGCCCGGCCAGGCGGCGGTCTTCTACCGCGGCACGCAAGTCCTCGGCGGCTGCTGGATCGAGCGGGCGTTGAACGCCCGTTGTTGAGGGCAGATCGCGCGCGCCGCTTCGCGGCTGCGCGCTTGGTGCGGGCCTTCTGGCCCGCTGCCGCCGTAGGCGGCCAGACTCACGCGCCGGCCAACGGCCGGCTCCGCTCAGCTCCGCTGTCTCAACCGCCCGCCGGTTCCAGTTCGATCTCGAGATCGGACCAGACCCAGCCCGGCTGCGCGGGCTCGTTCTCGTACTCGCCCCGGAAACCGAAGCCGACCGCGATCTTCTGGCCGGCCCCAAAAGGAATCTCGTCGATGTTCGGCGCGCCCGCGGCCCGCATCACCTCGGCGCCGCTCGAGTCGGCCAGGGTGAGGACGATCCGCCGGCCGCCGGCGTCGAAGTCGAAGCGGACGTCGTAGGTCTCGCCGGCCTGCATCAGGTAGCGCTCGACGACCCGCTGCTTGTTCGTGTGGTTGACGCCCCAGTCGGTGCGGTAGAAGACCTGCGGCGGACCGCCCGGCCCCCGGGCGATGCCGAAACCGAACAGGTCGACGTGCCGGTCGCGGGCGAACCAGAACAGGTTCTGGTTGCGGGAGGGGACCCGGTTCCAGCCGCCGTGGCGTACCCGGAAACGGAAGACGACGCGCCGGTAGGTCCCGGGCGGTGTGTCGAGCCGGGTCTCGAAGTCGGGCCGTTCCGCGGTGGCGCGGTGGAACTCGCCGGCGAGCGTGAGGCGCACCGCGCCGTTGTCGGAGACGACGGGCTTGGGCGCGCGCGGGAGTTCTCGGTCGACTGCGTCGCCCGAGTCGGCCTGCTCGAGGAATTGCACGCCCTCATGCCTGCAAGCGGCGGCGTTGGCCGTCCACTGCGCCCGCCGGCAGAGGTCGATGAAGGCGTTGCGTTCCGTGCAGTCGGGCAACCGGCCGGCGACCTCGACCACCGCGGTGGTCATGGTCCGGGCGATGCGCTCCTGGAGTTCGATGCTCCCGGCGCTGGGCTCGTGGTGTCTGAAGGCCTCGGCGATCTGGTCCCTGTTCATGTCTCCTCCTGGTCTCGCGCTCCGCGTTCGGAGGGCAAGACCTGGTGAGGTCTTGTCGAGGGGCAGCTACCGGCCCGGATCTCGCCCGTGTTTCGTTCTTGTGGCCGCGTACTCTGCCACAACACGGAGCGGAAATACACGGATCCGATGGCTCGTTGCAGCCGCAGGGGTTCTTCTCGGGTTGGAGTTGGCTTGTCCATCTGGCTAGGATCTCGCCACAGAATCAAAGGTTCTATGGCGAGCACGGTTGCCGTACTCTCCCAAGCTGGCCCCAAGGAGAGCAGACTCGGGGTATGAAGGCTTGGGCCCTCACCTCGAAGGAGACCACCTATGACACGACGCACTCGCCTCCAGGACGAACTCGCCCGGAAGGTCGAAGATCTGCTTGCAGCGGAGCTGAAGCATCGCTTCGGCAACAGCTTCGTCTTCGACCCGATACGAGTCACAGAGAAACTCGACCTCGATGAGGAGCCGTACTTCCGCGTCGAGATTGTGTTCGACGGAGGCGCAACAGAAGAGCGGCTGAGAGAACTCGCCAAGGGAGTTCTCGACCTGATGACGGTCGTCGAGAAGAAGCTGCTGGAGCAGGCGGACGCGAAGGACGTGTTCCTGTTGCCGTCGTACATCGAGAAGTCCGAGTGGGACGAAGTTGCCGCTGCTACGGCCTGAGGAGCTACTGAGAACAGCAGCGGATCTCGCCGTAAGGGGTAGCACTCAGGCGCATCTCCGCAGATCCGTCAGTACGAGCTACTACGCTCTGTTCCACTGGCTGGCTATCTCCTGTGCGGACATGCTTGTCGGCACCGACAAAGTGCCGCGCAGCGCCAGAGCTTGGCGCCATGTTTAGGGAAGACTGGAGCATGGCAAAGCTCGAAACCGGTGCGGCCAACTCAAGGGCGACTCTAGGGACTTCCCGAGCTCGATTCTCAAGTTCGCTGAGCAATTCGTGACGCTTCAAGAGAAGCGTGAGTTGGCGGACTACGACCCGTACATCGAGATCCGGCAAACTGAAGCTCTCGCGCATGTGCAGCTCGCAATCGTGGCCATTCAGGGGGTGCGGCGTACGAGGGTCAAGGACCGCCGGGCCTTCGCCGTATGGGTGCTCTTCGATAAGCCCCGAGACTGACGGGACTGCTGCTTGGCGCTTACGGCCATCAAGGGAAGCCATATCAGGCGATTGCTAGCGCCGGCCGCACCCGCCGACCACGACCGTCACCTCGCCGCGCAGCTTCGGGAGCTCCCGGACCTCGCCGGCGAGTTCGCCGAGCGGGCCGCGCAGCACCTCTTCGTGGAGCTTGGTCAACTCCCGGGCCAGCGCTGCGTCGCGGTCGGGGCCGAAGGCGTCGGCGGCATCGGCGAGCGAGGCGGCGGCGCGCTGCGGCGACTCGAAGAACACGACGGTGTGGGCGAGTGTGGCGTGGGAGGCGAAGAAGCGCCGCCGTTTGCCCTTCTTTCTCGGCGGGAAGCCGAGGAAGGTGAACGGGTAGGGCGGAAGCCCGGAGACCACCAGCGCGGCCAGGATCGCCGAGGGGCCGGGCAGCGCCTCGACCGCGAAGCCCTGCTGCACTGCGGCCCGCACGAGGCGGAACCCGGGGTCGGAGACGAGGGGGGTGCCGGCGTCGGAGACCAGGGTCGCGTCGCCGCCGTTTTCGAGCGTGCGCAGCACGCGGCCGATCTGCCGATCCTCGTTGTGGTCGTGAAGCGGCAGCAGCGGCGGCCGGTAGGCCGGGCCGCTGGCGCCGAGACTCTCGAACAGCCGGCCGGTGCGGCGGGTGTCTTCGCAGGCGACGAGGTCGGCGGAGAGCAGCGCCTCCCGGGCGCGCGGGGAGAGGTCGGCCAGGTTGCCGATCGGCGTGGCCACGATCCGCAGCCGGCCGGCCGCGGCCGCGGGTTTGGGGGCGCTCACGGCGTCAGCCCGCGGGGCCGGCGCCGTAGAGGTCGTGGTACTGGGCCACGTTGTGGAACACGTGCTCCAGGTAGTTCCTGGTCTCGCTGAAGCCGACCTTCGTGAAGTACTCGTCGGCGTCGCTGGTGTAGCAGTGACGGCGCCAGAGGCCGGCCTGCGCTTCGCCGGCGTTGTAGGCGGCGATCATCATGTGCTGCTCGTTGCCGAACAGGGCCCGCAGCTCTGCCAGGTGCGCGGCGCCGAGTTCGATCGCAAGAGAGGGATCTTCCAGGTCGCGCGGCGTTCGCAGGGGCCTGCCGGAGCTGGCCGCCAGCCGCGCCGCGGTGGGGTAGACGAACTGCATCAGGCCCCGCGCCGAGGCCGCCGACACCGCCTGGTGGTCGAAGCGGCTCTCCTGGCGCATGATCGCCGCCATCAGCAAGGGGTCGAGACCGCGCCGCGCGGCGGCGGATTCGATCATGTCGCCGTAGGCTCTCGGGTAGAGCGCTCTGCGGAGGGTGAGCGGGTGGAGCGGCGCCGGGATCCGGCTCGGCGCGCGTTCAGCGAGGATCTCGGCGATCAGGAGCGCACGCCGCGGCCGGCTCTCGGCGAGGCCCTCGGCCGCGGTCAGCGCGAGACGCGGGCTCGCCACCGGGAAGTGCCGGCCCACGACCTCGACTGCGTCTCCCCACAGGCCGAGCGCCAGCATCAGCTCCTGTGGACCTGTGACGGGCCGGGTCCACAGCGGCCAGTTGTCGGCCGGCACGGCACGCAGCGTCAGGAAGGAACGTAAGCCCGAGTCGGCGGCCAGCCGGCCCTGAAGGATCTGCCGCGCGGCTACGGCATTGTCGCCGCGCCGACCGTAGAGCAGCCAGGCGCGGTAGAGCAGGGAGGGGTTCTGGGAACGCGCCATTTCACCCGCGAGCCGCTGGGCGTGAACCCGGAGCGGCTCAGCGGTCAGGCGCTTCGCGGCCACCTGCGCCAGGGGGTGGTACGGGTCGGCTGCGAGTACGTCGGCGTAGTGCTCGATGGCGCGGTCCAGACCGCCGCGGGCCTCGAGCAGCCGGCCCTGCCAGTAGCGCACTTCGAGGGCGACGCTGCGGCTCGTGCGTGCGGCGTCGGCCAGCCAGTCCCCGGCGCGGTCGAAACGTCCCTGGACGATGTCCGAAACGGCGAGGAACAGGCTGCCGCGGGCGACCACGGCGCGGTCGCTCTGGAGCTGCAGCAGCACGGGATAGAGCTCGAGCGCTTCATCCTCGAGCCCACGCCGCCAGTCGAGGCGCATCGCTCCGAGCAACGCCGCGGCCGCGAAGTTGCCCTGGGGATGGGCCAGGTAGGCGCGCCGGAAGGTGTTGGAGGCGGCCTCCCAGTCGCTGGACAACTCTTCCGATTTCGCCTTGTGGTAGAGCGCCTGGGCCGAGTAGCGCGCCGAGTTCGCGTTCGTGGCCAGCACTTCGTAGTGCCGGGCTGCATCCTCGAGGCGGCCCTGCCAGAAGTGGCTGCGCACCCACCGGTAGTGGATCTCGAAGTCGGAGTTCGTCCGCACCTCCAGGTCGATCACGACCTGGCCCAGCAGTTGATTGGAGCGGTCGAAGGCGCGATGTTCGTGGAAGGTCAAACCAAGCAGCAGCAGTTCCTGCGGGTTCGGGGGATCCGGACGCAGGCCGTGCAGCCGTTCGGCGGCCTCGAAGGCTACGACGTCGTTCGACCGCTCCTCGAGCAGGGCGACCAGGTCGAGAGCCCCTTCGTCCAGCTCGCCGGCCGCGAGCCGGCACTTGGCGCGGCTCAGGCTCAGCAGGCGGCGTTCGGATGCGGGCATGCGGGATACTGTGATTCCGCCCAGCAGCCGGCAATCCCCGCCCAGGTCGAGGCTCGACGCGAGCAGTTCGGACGCCGGCCGCACCAGGACCCGCGGCGGCCGGTTGCCGAGGAGCGTCGCCGCGACGCCGGCCGCGATCTCCGGGGCGCCGAGCCGGGTCTGGGCTATCGCCAGCCGGTAGCGTGCCCAGGGCTCGAGCGCCGGAGTTTCGGTCAGGCAGGTGGCGAACGCCTCGGAGGCGTCTTCGAGCTGCCCGAGTTCTTCCAGCAGCTTTCCCTCCAGGTAGCACATGCCGTACCCGGCTGCGAGGTCCGGCTGCTCGCTGCGAATCCGTTGCGTCTCCTCGAGAGCGGCCTGGTGCTGCCCGTCGGACTGGAGTTCGACCAGGCGGATACGCGGATCGTCGTCGCCCGCCAGCACCAGCAGCGGCAGCGTCCAGGCGATCATGGCTGACGCGGCCATACGAAACGATAACCGGAAAGCAGGATCCGGCATTCCGGCGGCCGCCGCCACTGGGACTTCCCACCATTGTGCAAGTGGTGTGAGTAGTGTTTTGATGTTCGGTTGGTTTGGGTTTTGGGGTTTCACGCCAGGTTGGCAGTTTCAGGCTGCTTCTGGCCGCGGTCGTGATGATGCGGAGGGTCGATGGGGGTCGAAGAGGGTGCGGTCCCGGAGCATGGCGCAGGCGACGTGGAAGAGGCGATCGGAGAGCTGTCTGAGGGCTCGGCCGTAGCGGTGTCCCCTGGCTCTCATGCTTATGCACTTGGTCTTGCTGATGGTGTCGCGTTGGGCAGCGACGCGTGCCCAGTGGTGTGCGGCATCGGCGAGTCGTTCGTTGGCGGCGAGTCGCCGGACGACGATGAGCTTGTTTCCGGAGCGTCTGGTGACGGGCGCGGCGCCGGCCAGGCAGCGCAGTGCCTGTGGATCTCTTCTTCGCAACGGTTCGTGTGCCTCTGCGAGCAGGGTGGCGAGGACGACGGTTCCGACTCCGGGGATGGAGTGGAGGATGCCGGCGTCGGTGTGCTCGACCGTGGTGCTGCCGTCCGGTTGTTCGACGACGCCGGGTTCGGCCATTTGCCGGGTGATCCGCTCCAGGCTTCGGTCGATGTCGGCGATCTGCCGATTGACGACTTTCAGCACCGGCATCAGTGCGTCGATGTGGCTGGTGGCTGCTTTGACGACGCCTGGTCCGACGGCGATCGGCTGCTGGCGCAACAGGGCGAGCAGTTGAGCTGCGGTAAGGCGCCGGATGCGGTGTTTCTTCAGCAGTTCCGCGATGGTGGCTTCGCGCACCCTGAGCGCCTTGGCCGGGGTAGGTACGAGCCGCCACAGGGCCAGTGCCCAGTTGGCGGAGACGTCGTTCTTGACGGCCTCGAGCAACTGCGGGTAGTAGCGCCAGAGCAGGTCGCGGGTCTGATTCGAGAGCCGCTTCTGGTCCTCGACCAACTGCTTCCTGGCTCGAGTCCAGGCGCGCAGTTGGAGAGTGACCTCGTCTGGCGCCTGGAGTCGCCGCAGGCACTCCGGGTCGGTGCGCAGCGCCGCGGCGAGGACCCTGGCGTCGCGCCGGTCGTCCTTGGCGCCGGCGACCGAGAATCGATCCCGGAACCGATCGAGCTGCCTGGGGTTGATGGAATGCACGTCGAAGCCCCGCTCCATCAGGCTCTCGACCACCGGCCCATGCGGCACTTCGATCGCGACGCCGACTTCGGAAGGCGGCTTTCCGGTGCGGAGCAGGAGCCAGTCGGCCATGGCGGAGAGCCCCTCGCCGTTGTGGTCGAAGACGCGCTGCCCGACGACCTTGCCTGAGGCATCGAGCAGACACGCATGATGCTTCTTCGATCCCCAATCCACGCCGACAAACCAAGCCTCTGTCATGTCACACCTCCTCGTGCGTTACTCTGTGCCTGTCGGCACGCCGCGACGATGGCCTGGTACCTGTACTGGCGCTCGATGGCGCAACTTCCCACTGGGCCTCAGTCGCGGCGAAGCAGCCAGGGCACAGGTCCCAGTGAGGTGCTTCATGCACAGTGCGCGGAGGTCGCTCCTGGCTGCTTGCCGACTCCATCTGCCGGACTCCGGCCCGAGCCCGCCGGCACGATGCCGGCTGCCCTGGCTGCGGAAGCTGCCGGTCCCGCGGAACACGGCAAGCCGTTTCCCGCCGGACCTTGGAAAACCGGCAGACCGGTTTCCCACAGCTACCGCAGCCTCGACGACTACTCGCCTGTCGGTCGGCCTCGGACCGGGACCAGAATCCACACAGCAAAGGTACAGGTGCGCGGGCCTGTAGCCGCGGGTCTTCTGACCCGCGGGCAACACGCGCCGAAGGCGGCCAGGTTCACGCGCCGGCCGAAGGCCGGCTCCTTTCTTACGCCGGCGTCCGCCGTCCGTGGCAGGATACGGAACCAACTGGAGGATCTCGGGCCATGTTCGACAAGCTCGAAGAGATAGAGCAGACGTTCGACGAGCTGACGGCCAAGCTCGCCGATCCGGACGTGCTCGCCAACCCCGCGGTGTTTCGCGACACGAGCCGGGCGCTGGCGGAGCTGAACCCGGTCGTCGAGCTCTTCCACCGGTACAAGAGGACCAGGGAGGAACTCGATCAGACCGCGGAGCTCCTCGGCGAACTCGACCGCAACGACGATCTGTTCCCCATGGCGACCGAGGAGCAGCGACTGCTGCAGGCGACGCTCGCCGCGCTCGGGGAGAAGGTGAAGCAGGAGTTGGCGCCCAAGGACCCGGACGAGAAGCGCAACGCGGTGCTCGAGATCCGCGCCGGGACCGGCGGCGACGAGGCGACCTTGTTCGCCGCGGAGCTCTTCCGCATGTACAGCCGCTTCGCCGATGCGCACGGCTGGAAGGTCGACATCCTCGACCTCTCGGAGTCCGGCATTCGCGGCGTCAAGGAGGTGTCGGCGATCGTCGAGGGCCGGGGCGCGTTCGCCACCCTGCGCTACGAGGCGGGCGTCCACCGCGTGCAGCGCGTGCCGGAGACGGAGGCCTCCGGGCGCATCCACACGTCGGCGGTCACGGTCGCCGTGTTGCCCGAAGCGAAGGACATCGAGATCGAGATCGAACCCTCGGACCTGCGGGTGGACACCTACTGCGCGTCCGGCCCCGGCGGTCAGGGCGTCAACACGACCTACTCGGCGGTCCGGCTGACGCACCAGCCCACCGGCGTGGTCGTCACCTGCCAGGACGAGCGGAGCCAGATCAAGAACAAGGCGAAGGCGATGCGGGTGCTCAAGAGCCGCCTGCTCGAGATCGAACAGGCGCGGGCCGAGTCCGAAATCGGCGCGGAGCGCAGGCGGATGGTCGGCAGCGGCGACCGCTCGGAGAAGATCCGGACCTACAACTTCCCGCAGAACCGGGTCACCGACCACCGCGCCGGGCTGTCGGTCCACAAGCTGCCCTCCATCCTCGAAGGCAACCTCGACCCGCTGATCGTCCCGCTGCACCGGCATTTCGAAGCGGAGCGGCTGCAGCAGTCGGGCGACAGCGGAGCGATCTGATTCCACGTTGCCTGACCAGGTCGTCGAGCTGCTGGACGTAGGCAGGGACTACCTGCGCGGCGTGGTGGACATGCCGCGCCGGGAGGCCGCGCTCCTGCTCGGCGAGGTCCTCGGGCTCGACGAGGCGCAGCTCTACGCCCGCTCGGACGAGGACGTCCCCGAGCCTGCCGCCCTGAGCTACGCCGATTTGATCCGCCGCCGCGTGGCCCGGGCGCCGATGGCCTACCTGCTGGGACGGCGGGAGTTCTACGGCCGCAGCTTCGCTGTCGATCCACGGGTGCTGGTGCCGCGGCCGGAGACGGAGAACCTGGTGGAAGCGGCGCTCAAGTGCACAGGCGCCGGCGCACGAGTGCTCGACCTGGGCACGGGATCCGGCTGCATCGCGATCACGGTGGCGCTGGAGCGCCCGGAGGCTTCGGTGGTCGCGACGGACCTCTCGCTCGGCGCGCTGGCGGTGGCGGCAGCGAACTGCCGCCGGCACGAGGTCGGCGACCGCGTGCGCCTGTTCTCTGTCGACCTGCTGTCGGCCCTCCGGATGCAGTCGTTCGATGTCGTCGTCTCGAACCCGCCCTACATCGCAGTGGACGAGTGGGACTCCCTGATGCCCGAAGTCCGCGATCACGAGCCGCCGGAGGCGCTGTTCGCCGGCGACGGTCTCGACTTCTACCGGCGCCTCCTGGCAACCGGGGACTTGTTTGGAGAGGGGCAGCGGCTGCTGGTCGAGATCGGGAAGGGGCAGCTCGACGGGGTGCGGGAGTTGGCGGAGGGCGGAGGGTTCGCGGTGGACGCCGTGGTCGCCGACCTGGCCGGGATCCCGCGGGTTGTGCGGTTGCGGCGGGGGTGACAGCTCGTGCACGCCGCTACGCGGCAGCGCGCCTGATGCGGGCCTTCTGGCCCGCTGCCGCCGAAGGCGGCCAGGTCACGTGCCGGCCGCAGGCCGGCTCCTTGCCGCGGGCGGGCCCGAGGCCTGGTGACCTCTCAACTGCAGTAGAGCGTTGCAACAAGTCGACGGCTTAGCTCTCACCCCACCTTCCGCCCCACCACGACCGTGATCCCGACCTCCCGCCACACGCACCTGGCATCGAAACCCGCCGAGGCGACCGCTACCAGTTCGTCCTCGAGCGGGAAGTAGGTGTCCTCCTCCGACCACTCCTCGAAGTGTTCGAAGGCGCGCCGCTCTTCGATGCCGTGCGCCGCCATGTGGTCGGCCCAGGCGCGCCAGGTCGCGTCCGCCGCGGCGGGCTCGGCCGGCATCGTTGCGTCGGCGTTGACGAAGACGCCGCCGGGTTCGAGCGCTTCGTGTATCTGCCGGTAGAGCGCCCTCTTGCCGTCCAGGGTCGGTATGTGGTGCAGCGCCAGCGACGCCGCGACGCCGTGGCAGCGGGGCAGCGCGGCCAGGAACGAGCCCTCCGCGAAGCGCGCGCGGCCCCCGAACCGCGCGAGCCGGGTTCTGGCCTGCGCGAGCATCTCGCCGTCGATGTCGATCAGCTCGACCGTTCCGCCGCCATCGACTTCGAGGATCGCCTCGGCCAGCGCGCCGGTGCCGCCGCCAAGGTCGAGCACCAGGCCGGCAGCGACCGGCGTCAGTTCCTGGGCGGCGACCCGGAGCATCTCCTCGTAGCCGGGAATGAACTGCCGGATCGTGGCGTCGTAGGCGTCTATCGCGACCCGCAGATGGCGGCGAACGGAGTGAGGCTCGGCGCCGGTCATGGGGTTAGAGTGTACGGATCGGCACGGCCCGGTGCCGGAGAGGAGGAACGATGTCCCTGTTGATTCGTAACGGTCGCGTCATGACGGCGGTGGATGACTACCGCGCCGACATCTTCGTGGAGGACGAGACCGTCTCCCTGATCGGCCGCGACCTCGATGTCGAGGCGGACCGGACGATCGACGCGGCGGGGCGGCTGGTCATTCCGGGCGGCGTCGATCCGCACACCCACATGGACATGCCCTTCGGCGGCACGACCAGCGCGGACGACTTCGAGACCGGCACCCGGGCCGCCGCCTTCGGCGGCACGACGACGATCGTCGACTTCGCGATCCAGACCAAGGGCCAATCGACGCTCCAGGGGCTCGAGACCTGGCACGAGAAAGCGGCCGGCAAGGCGGGCATCGACTACGGCTTCCACATGATCGTCACCGACATGGAGGACGACCGGCTGTGGGAGATGCGGCGGCTGGCCGACGAGGGCGTGACCTCCTACAAGATGTTCATGGCGTACCCGGGCGTGCTCTACGTGGACGACGGCACGCTGTTTCGCGCCATGCGCAAGGCCGGCGAGGACGGCACCCTGGTCTGCATGCACGCCGAGAACGGGATCGTCATCGACGAGATCGTCAAGCTGGCTGTCGCGTCTGGCAACACCTCGCCGAAGTACCACGCCCTGACCCGCCCCACCCGCATGGAGGCGGAGGGCGTGCATCGCTCGATTGCGATCGCGGAAGTGGCCGGAGTGCCGGTCTACATCGTCCACCTGAGCTGCGCGGACGCGCTCGAGCAGGTGACCCTGGCGCGGGATCGCGGCGCCCAGGTGTTCGCCGAGACCTGCCCGCAGTACCTGTTCCTCGACCTCAGCCGCTACGACCAGGAGGACTTCGAGGGCGCCAAGTACGTCATGACGCCGCCGCTGCGGGAGAAGTGGAACCAGGACCACCTATGGCGGGGGCTCGGCTTCGGCGACCTGCAGAGCATCTCGACCGACCACTGCCCCTTCTGCTTCAAGGATCAGAAAGTCCTGGGGATCGACGATTTCAGCAAGATCCCGAACGGCGCCCCGGGGGTCGAGAACCGGATGAGCCTGGTCTACAACGGCGGCGTGGCGGGTGGCCGGCTGTCGGTGAACAAGTTCGTCGAGCTGACCTCGACCGCGGCCGCCAAGCTGTTCGGGCTGTTCCCGAAGAAGGGGACCATCGCCGTCGGCAGCGACGCCGACCTGGTCGTCTTCAACCCGGACCGCCGGGAGGTGATCAGCGTGAACAACCCGCACACGCACCACATGCGGGTGGACTACAACACTTACGAGGGCGCCGAGGTTCAGGGCGTCGCCGAGATCGTGATCAGCCGCGGCCGGGTGGTGGTCGAGGACAACATCTGGCACGGTCGCGCCGGCGGCGGGAACTTCATCAAGCGGCGCCTGTTCAGCGGCCCCTTCTGAGAAACCGTGCCGAGGAACGATCGTCCCGGGAACGCGGGCATCCTGCCCGCATCCGGTGCCGGCGAGCACAGGAGAGATGACATGAGCAGAATGTTGAAGTCGGGTCTGATCCAGATGTCGTTGCCGGAGGGCACCTGCGGAGACGGCGCGTCCGCTGACGAGGTTGCCGCGACGGTCGAGGCGATGACCGCCAAGCACATCCCGTACATCGAGGATGCGGGCCGGCAGGGCGTCCAGGTTCTCTGCCTGCAGGAAGTATTCAACACGCCGTACTTCTGTCCGGGCCAGGATTCGAGCTGGTTTGCGGCCGCGGAGCCCGTTCCCGGCCCGACCACCGAGCGGATGGCGGAGTATGCGCGTCGCCACGCCATGGTCATGGTCGTGCCGGTCTACGAGCGGGAGACGGCGGGCGTCCTGTACAACACAGCCGCGGTGATCGACGCCGACGGCAGCTACCTGGGCAAGTATCGGAAGACCCATATTCCGCAGACTTCCGGCTTCTGGGAGAAGTACTTCTTCCGCCCGGGCAACCTGGGCTATCCGGTGTTCGACACCGCCTACGGCCGGATCGGCGTGTACATCTGCTACGACCGCCACTTCCCGGAGGGCGCGCGGGCCCTGGGTCTCGCCGGCGCCGAGGTCGTCTACAACCCGTCGGCTACCGTGGCCGGTCTCTCCGACCACCTGTGGACGATCGAGCAGCCGGCGCACGCGGTGGCGAACGGCTACTTCATGGGCTGCATCAACCGGGTCGGCACGGAGAAGCCCTGGAACCTCGGTTCGTTCTACGGCAGCAGCTACTTCGTCAGCCCGAGGGGGCAGATCGTCGCCCAGGCGTCAAAGGACGAAGACCAACTCCTGGTCGCGGACCTCGACCTCGGCATGATCGACGAGGTGCGATCGGTCTGGCAGTTCTACCGCGACCGGCGACCGGAGGCCTACGACGGGCTCGTCAAGCCGTAGCGCGGCACTGACCCCTCCTGCCCCAAGACGGGCGGGTGCGTCCTCCGCCGCCGCGTGCACCTCCGTTCCTCGACGCAAGCGGCTAGCCCTAGCTCGCCCGGCTCTCGACCGTGACGCGAAGGCGCTTCATCATCTCGTGGAGCGTCGTCGGCTTGACCTTCAGCCGCTCCGCCGCGCGCTTCTGGACACCGCCGCAGGCCTGCAGCGCCTTGACGATCAACTGCCGTTCGTAGGCGCTGACCGCTTCCTTGAAGGAGACGCCCCGCACAGGCAGCGTGTCCGGGGCCGGCAGCGTCGTGTCTGGATTGCGGATGTTGCCCGGCAGCAGGTCGACTCCGATCTCTGCACCGGTCGAGAGCACGACGGCTCGTTCGATCACGTTTTCGAGCTCGCGCACGTTGCCGGGCCAGTGGTAGGCCATCAACTGGTCCATCGCCTCGGAGGTCAGCCGTCGCGGCTGCTTCTCGTTCTCGCTCGAATAGGTGCGGAGGAAGTGCTGGGAGATCAACGGGATGTCCTCGACGCGCCGGGACAGGGGCGGTAGCTGGATCGTGATCACGTTCAGCCGGTAGTAGAGGTCCTCGCGGAATTCGCCGCCGGCCAGCCGCGTCTCCAGATCGGCGTTCGTCGCCGCGACCAGCCGCACGTCGGCCCGCAGCGTCTCGAGTCCGCCGAGGCGCATGAACTCCTTCTCCTGGATCACGCGCAGCAGCTTGGACTGGGTGTCGGAGGGGATGTTCCCGATCTCATCGAAGAAGATCGTGCCGCCGTGGGCGACCTCGAACAGGCCCTTCTTGTGCGACACGGCGCCGGTGAAGGCCCCCTTGACGTGGCCGAAGAGCGTGCTCTCCAGGAGTTCGCTGGGCATGGAGCCCGAGTTCACGGTGACGAAGGGCCCGTCCTTGCGCTTCGAGTTGCCGTGGATCGACTTGGCGACCAACTCCTTGCCGGTACCGCTCTCGCCGCGAATCAGGATGTTGCTCTTCGACGGCGCCGCTCTGCGGATCAGGTCGAAGACCTGGCGGATCGACCGGCTCTTGCCGATGATGCGGTCGAAGCCCTGGCGTTCCCGCAGTTGCTCCTTCAGGTCGCGGTTCTCGGCAGTCAGGCGGCGGCGTTCGAGACCCTGGCGGATGGTCAGCCGCACCTCTTCGTTCTTGAACGGCTTGGGCAGGTAGTGGAAGGCGCCCTCGCGCATCGCCTCGATCGCGCCTTCGATGGAGGAGTACGCGGTGATTACGACCACGACCTGGTCCGGCTCGCTCTGCCGGATTCGGCGCATGACCTCCCGGCCGTTCATGTCCGGCAGCATCAGGTCGAGCAGCACCAGGTCGATCTCCTCGTGGGCAAGGACGGTCAACGCCTCCTGGCCAGAGGCGCAGCAGATCGGATGGTGCCCCTCCTGCCGGATCAGGGCCGTGAGAACGTCCTGCAGGACTTCTTCGTCGTCGACGACGAGAATGTTCATGGTCCTTGTTCCTGCGGCGCTAGCGGCGGCGAGACCATCTGTGGCAGGCGGACGGTGAATCGGCAGCCCGCAGGATCGAGGTTGGTCACGGAGAGGTCACCGCCGTGCCGGCGCACGATCTCCTGGCTGATGGAGAGACCGAGGCCGGTGCCGCCGCTGGCCTTGCGAGTGGAGAAGAAAGGCTCGAATACACGTTCGAGGTGCTGTTCGGGAATGCCGGGGCCCGTGTCGTCGATGAATACGTTGATCTGGCCGTCCAGGTTTCCCACCGTGAGGGTGAGGCATCTCGGTCCCGAGCCTGCCTCGGTCATCGCGTCGACGGCGTTCGCCAGCAGGTTGGCGAGCACCTGGCTCAGCTCGGTGTCGTTGCCGAGCACCCAGATCCCGTCGTCGGGGTCGAGGTCGACGTGGACTTCGACGCCCGCCTCCGCGAAACGCTCGGCGAGCATGTCGCAGCTCTCCTGGATGACGGC
The DNA here is from genome assembly GCA_965222875.1 of Candidatus Multivorans sp. Classification (GTDB taxonomy): domain Bacteria; phylum Acidobacteriota; class Thermoanaerobaculia; order Multivoradales; family Multivoraceae; genus Multivorans. The sequence goes on from CBDCVC010000002.1 coordinate 1,505,861, forward strand.
GCCCATGTCGACGGCGGTGGGCTCGTGCCGGCCGTGGCGCGCGAAGTCCAGCAGCGTGTTCACGATGCGGGCGGCGCGGAAAGTCTGGCGCTCGACCTTGCGCAGCAGGCGCCGGCGCGGATCCCGGTCGGGCGTTTCGGCGAGGAGCATCTGGGCGTAGCTCGAGATGCCGGTCAGCGGCGTGTTCACCTCGTGGGCGACGCCGGCGGCCATGGCGCCGATCGCCGCCAGGCGCTGGTTCTCGGCCAGCTTCCGCTTCATCGCTTCGCGTTCCGTGATGTCGTGGGCCACCACGACCCGATGACCGTGGGCGGCGCCCAGGAACTCGGCGACCGACAACTGCAGGTTCTGCTCGCGCCCCTGCAAGTCCTCGAACCGGGCCTCGACGGGCGGGTCGCCCTGCTTCGGGAAGAGCCGGAGCGGGATCAGGTCGTCGAGAGCTTGGCCCTCGAGATCGCTCCGGGTGAGCCCGACGAGGGCCGCGAAGGCGCCGTTCGCGGTCACGATCCGGTTGGCGGAGTCGACGACGGCGATGCCGGCGGGGGAAGACTCGATGATCTCGTCGCTGAACCGCTTGAGTTCGGAGACGCGGTCCAACTGCCGCCGTCTCTGTTCGAGCAGTTGCGCGTTCTCGATCGCCAGCGCCGCCTGGTTCAGCAATTGGCGAATCAATGCCAGGTCGTCCCTGGACAGCGGTGCGCCGCCGGTGTGGTGGCCGACGTAGAGGAGGCCGACCCGGCGATCGCGCACCTCCAGCGGGAAGACGTAGTGATAACCGAGGACCGAGAGCCGCATCGGGGTGCTCTTCGCGGTGTCGGCGAGCGGCGCCGGCGCGAGCAGGAAGTGGGGCTCGCTCCAGACGAAAACGTCCACTTCACTGAGTTCGAGGGCGGGCGCCTCGGGTTCCTCCCTGACCGCGACGAGCTGGTCGCCCTCGACCAGGAACAGGTTGCTCTGCTCGAGGTCCAGTCCCTCTTCCAGCTCCTTCAGCATGATCGAGGCGAGCCGGCCGAGATCCCGTTCGTGGAGCAGTTCCTCGCCCAGCCGCTCGAGGGCGCGCCGGCTCTGCTGCGCCCGGTACTGGAGCCGCTGGAGGCCGGCGCCGATGCCCCGCTTGACCGGGATCGAGAGTGTGCCGATGACCAGAAGAGCGCTGGCGTTGAGAAAGCCCCTGGCGACGACCATGTCCTGGGGCACGCCGCGACGGATGAGCAGGCTGAGCAGGGAGAACCCGAGCACGGCCAGCAGCACGGTGAGAGCGTAGGTCGCGACATCGCGGGCGATCACGGCCACGTCCCAGAGCCGGTAGCGCAGCAGGGCGTAGGCGAAGCTCAGCGGCACCAGCGCCAGGGGCGCCGTAGCGGCGACGGTCAGCCAGGCGGGCGCCGGGAGCTGAAAGGAGAAGGGCACGACGTAGAGCAGCAGGAACGGCAGGTAGCCGCCGGCGACGCCGAACGCGATCCACTGGGTTTGGCGGCCTTGTTCCCAACCGCGACGGGACAGCAGACTGCGACCGAGGACCGCGGCCGCCGCTAGCGCGTAGGCGACGAGCAGGACGAGTTCGATGCGGTCCTGCCGCTCCAGGGTGGCTGCGTTCAAGCCGCCGGTCAGCATGCCGCTGCCGAAGATCTGGTCGAACTGCACCACCAGGAGTGCTATGGCCGGCAGGTAGAGCCAGGGCGCCGCGCGGCGCAGCCAGCGGGAGCGCGGCCGCGCCGGGAACACGAGGAAGAAGTGCAGGGTGAGGGGCGGCAGCAGGAGGCGACAGACGCTGTCGACCAGGTAGAAGATGCGGTCGATGCCGTCGTAGGGCGCGACCGGCGTCAGCAGGTAGACGGCGGCCGAGGTCAACGTCCAGAGGTGGAAGAGCAGGATGGGCCGGCTGCGCTGCCGGCTCAGTGTGTAGAGGCCGATCAGCAGGTAGGCGATCCCGGTCAGGGCGAGCACGATGTAGGACCAGTCCAGGGTCACCCCGGGCAGGCTGTGGCGGGCCGAAACCAGCTCGTCGTCCCGAAGCACCTGCAGGTCGCTCTCGCTGCAACAGCGCAGCAACCGGTCCAGTTCGTCGGCGGACAGCGCCCGCTCCCCGTTGACCAGGACGACGATGTCGCCGGTCTCCAGGTCGGATGGCTCGTCTGCCGACACCACGCGCAGTCCGCTGTCGGTCGCCTCGGCCACGAGGCCGATCGTCTGGAAGGAGGCCACCTTGCGGCCGACGGAGAACCCGCCCAGCCCGACGACCAGAATGGTCAGCAGGAGCAACGCCGCAGTGAGGCCGAGTCGGGCTGGTCGGGACTCGATGCGCATCGGGGATCTGCTCTCTGTAGGGGTGTGACTTCTTCGCCTCAGCCGCGGTCCAAGCTACCGTTCCTGGGGCCCATCTAGTATGTCGTAAGCATGTGCTGTGCCACCGAGCACCGACCCTTGCCCTTTGATTCTAGAGCAGGTTAGCCTTTATGGGCATGGAGGTGTGTTCAATCTGTTGGTTCTGGGACGGTTTGTTGAACTGTCCCGGTGGGCGGGAACGGGTTCTGGCCCGCTCAAGCGCGATGCCGCGAAGCGGCGAGCCCGAGCCAAACCCCGGCCTGGCGGGCGAGGGGTCGCCTGCTAGAAGCGGACCGCGATACCCGCCACGATGCGGCGGCGGAGCTGATCGGGGTCGTGGCTGGAACTGATCGGCACGTGACCGCGGCTGAGCTGCATCTCGAGTTGCAGGGCCCAGTTCTGCAGGCCCGTGACCCAGGGCAGGCCCTGGGTCAGCACGACCTGGATGCGCTCCACGGAGAGCACGGTGTCGGCGCTGGCGGGCCGGAAGTCGGCGACGTCGTGGGTCACGGGCGAGAGCTCCTGTTCGACCCAGCGGTAGGCGACCAGGACGCCGGTGGAGCTGCGCTCGAACTGGGTGTCGGCGCTGGCGACCAGGTAGCGGACCTCGTTGCGGAGACTGCCGCTGCCGTCAGCCGCGCGCAGCAGACCGCCGCCGCCGACGGCCGCCGAGGAACTGACGCGGGTCAGGATCTTCTCGCCCAGGCGCTGCTGCAAACCGAACTGGAGTTCCTCGACCTGATCGCCGTCGACCAGCAGCAGGCTCTCCAGCCGGTCGAAGATGTCGCGGCTGAAGTACAACCGGACGTTGTCGGCGAACTGCCGCCGGTTGGCGCCGAACTCGAAGCGGTGGTCCTGGTCCGATGCGCCGAGCCGGCGGCTGAGCTTGACCCGGTAGCAGTGCTCGTAGGTCGTGCTGCAGGTTTCGTCGTCCTGGTACTGCACCGGCAGGAAGTCACGGAACAGAAGCTGTTCGGAGTCGACCCGCTGGCTCGCGGCGATCTTGGCCAGCCACCGCGAACCGAGTTCGACTACGAAGCCGGCCTGAGGCGTGAACGAGAGACTGCCGTCGCTCAGGGTGCTGAACATCCCGTACTCGAGGATGACGGTGGGCTGGATCTCCCAGTCGCCCTGACCGAAGACGTCGAAGCGCTGGTGGGGATCGTCGCCCCAACTGGAGAGCCGGCCGTTGCCGTAGGCCTGCCGTTCGCGGTAGCTGATGCCGGTCTCAAGCGACGTGGTGGCGGTCATCTGCCGTTCGTAGGCGCCGCGGAACTCCAGGGTGGTCGACGACATCGGCGAATCGATCGCGGCCAGCGCCTGGCTGTGGACCCCGCTGGGGCCCGCGTAGAGATCGCCGAAGCCGTGGTGGAAGTTGTTGTCCGCGGTGTAGCGGGCCTCGAAGTGGGAGGCGCCGCCGCCGGCGGCCTGTTCCACGCGCACTCCGTAGCTCTCCAGACCGGCGGCCACGGCGGAATCCCAGTCGCCCCGGGCCCCGGCCTGGGTGCCCTGGAAGCGGTGACGCTGCGACGTGAACTGGATGTTGGAGCCCCGGTGGTTCACGTCGAGGGCGAAAGCCTGGCTGTCGCCGAGCGGTTGTTGCGCCGTGCCGGCTCGGAAGGCCTGGCGTTTGAACTCGCGCAGATCGGAGCGGAGGGCGACCTGCGTTTCGCCGAACCGGCTGCGGAGATCGAGCTGGCTGCCGAGGACCCGCGCGCCGGCGTCCCCGGCCTCTTCGATGCCGGAGAGGGTCCGGAGCTCGGCTTCGAATCGCTCCCGCTGGATCGCCGTCTCGAGCGCCCAGCCCTGGTCGTCGGCAATCGCTTCGGCGATCTGAATCTGGCGCAGCACGTCGCTGGGGATGCGCGCGCGGACCGACCAGAAGTCCTCGTCGTCCTTCTTGCCGTCCTTGCCGGAGCGGCGCCCCCGGGCGCCCAGCTCGAAGTCGAGCGACTGGAGCGATTCGCCCGTGGTGCGGGTCAGTTCCGCCACCGCGGGAACGTAACCCGGCCGGTGGGCGATCACCCGGTAGATGCCGGCGGGCAAGGGCTGGAAGGCGTAGCGTCCGAAGCGATCGGTGGTCGTCCGGAGCTTGCTGCTGTCGGCAACGTCGTAGACGTAAACCTGGGCCGCGGGCAGCGGCGCCTTGGCGGCATGGACGCGGCCGACCAGCCGCCCCGCCGTCGGATCGGCGAGGCTGGGCACGTCGAGGCCCGCCCGGACGGGCGCGGCGGCGAACAGCGCGACCGCGGCGACCGGCGCCAGGACTCCAGCCGAGAGCAGGCGCGCGCGCGCCACGGTCGACCCGGAGTCGCCGGGATGGTTCCGGCAATTCATGTCAGCCACTCACTATAGCGGATGAGTCGGGCGTGCGCGCCGGCACAAAGACCATCACCTCCGCCGCGCCCGCGGCCCGCAGGCACCGGGCGGCGCGACCGGCCGTGGCGCCCGTGGTGACGACATCGTCGACCAGGAGCACGACGCGGCCGCGGACGTCGGCGGGGCGGGGGCAGTGGAACACGACGGTCGGGTTGGCGAGCCGCTGGCGCCGGCTCCGTCCGACCTGGGGCCGGCCCAGGGTCCGCCGTCGCAGCACGGAGCGCAGGGGGCGCTCGAGCTGCCTGGCCAGCGGGCGGGCGATCGACTCGGCATGGTTTCGGCCGCGGACGAGGCGGCGGCGCCAGTGCATCGGCATCGGGACGATCAACTCCGCGCGTCGCAGTTCCATTCCCAGCGCGCCCACCGCCTCGGCCGCGATGTGGCGCCCCAGGTAGTCGAGGCGGTGGTGCTTCAGGCCCAGGATGACCTGGTCGATCGGCGACCGGTACACCCAGAGCCAGAAGAAGGCGTCGCAGCCCTCCAGCCGGTCACCGGCCGCGGCGCCCCGCGGAGGCGGCGCCAGCAGGCGGCGGCAGTCCGGGCACAGGCTGAGCTCCCGCTGGGCCGGAGCGGAGCAGGCGAGACAGACTCGGGGCAGGAGCAGGTGAAGGGCGAGCGCAAGGAGCCGCCGTGCGCAGTTCGTGGCGCTCCGACCGAGGACCAGGGCCGCGGCCCGGATCCGCGCCACCCGCGAACCAGTCCGTGCTCCCGTCATCGGGCGCGCGGAAGGACGTTTCGCCGTCGGGATCCGTAGAACGAAGTAGGCAGTCTTCCGGTGGGTGGGCCGTTTTCGGTCATTCCTGCCGACAAGGACGGATTTTCGCCGGCCCTTCGGGGTGCTGGGTGTTGTGGGGTGCTGGTTGCTAGAGTCCCGGCGCGCCAAAAGGAGATTCACTTGACCGCATCGGATCCTCAGTCCTGCCCCGGGCGCCCGCGGGCGCCGCGACATGCATACCGCCTCGTCGTCCTGTTGCTGGCGACGGTCCTCCTGCTGCTCGCCGGCGCGGGCACGGCCGCGGCCCAGGAGCGGTACAGCTACACCGTCACGCTCAGCCCCACGATCGGCGGCAGTTTCAGCGAGGGAACCGACAAGGGAGGCGTCCAGGCCGCGTTCTCCTGGCGCACGCAGCCTCGCACCGCGGTCGGGATTCGTTTCGGCAGCATCGGTCTCAGCGGCGATCAGGTGGGCTCTCTTTTGAGCCCGACCTTCCGCTACGCGACGATCGCGGGTGAGTACCGCTTCCAGGAGCTCTACTACCAGTCCGGTGTGTTCTTCGGCCTCGGTCTCTACCAACTCGGCAACGGCGTGGACTCGGAGGAGGGCCCCGGTCTGACCCTCGGCGTCTCCGGCGACTTCCCGATCAACGAGCGTCTGTCGGTGGTCGTTGAGCTCTCGGGCCACTACGCGGACATCGATGCCGCCAGCACCTACGCCTCCGTCCACGCGGGCGTGGCGTACCAGTTCTAGGGCGCGGATCGTCCATATTGGCAGCTTGCGCCGGAGGCTTGTTGCCAACTGATATGTTCCGCCGCTGTCATGCCTCTCTACGAGTACCGGTGCACGGAGTGCGAGGCCACGCTGGAGACGATCCAGGCGTTCGCCGCGCCGCCGCTCCTTGAGTGTCCGGAGTGCGGCCGGAGCAGCCTGAAGAAGCTGCTCTCCGCGCCCGCATTCCAGTTCAAGGGCAGCGGCTGGTACGTGAACGACTACGCCCGCAAGGACAAGAGCCCGGCCGAGGGCGCCAAGTCCGACGGCGCAGCGGCGAGCGGCAACGGCTCCGGCGTCTCCGGCAAGTCCGAGGCGAAGGAGTCGTCCTCGGACTCGGGCAAGAAGGCCGGCGCCTCGACCTCCTCCGCGAAGAGCGACGGTTCCAAGGCCGCCGCGGCCTCGTAGCAGCGTCCGGGCGGGCCGCCCTCCAAGCTACCGGATGTCATGCAGCCGTGGCGGAAGCGCATGGGAATCGAACCCACCCCCGGTGACGCATCACGCCCCGGAAAACGGTTTTGAAGACCGCAGGAGGCACCAGCCCCCGAGCGCTTCCGCCGGGCAGCATATCCTCAGCCCACCGGTTGTCCGCCGGATTCCATGACCGCAACGAGGAGCCCAACGATGAGGACGAGGTGCGCAGCGATGAGGATCCCGACCGTCCAGCCGCTGCCCCGTGTGCCGGCGCTCGGGCTGGCGCTCCTGCTGCTTGCCTGCGGCCCCGATGCGCCCGCCCAGGGAAACGCCGGCGCCGAGGAGGGAGCACAGACCGTCGAGCTGTCGGATCCGGTCAGCGCCAACGGCGTGTCGATCGCGCTTCCCGCCGCGTGGAACCCGGTCGAACCCCGGTCGAGGATGCGCATGCTGGAGGCGGAGATTCCCGGTTCGGGCGGTTCGGGCGAGATCTCGATGTACTACTTCGGTCCCGGCGGCGGTGGTGGCGCGGCGGCGAACGTCGAACGTTGGAAGAGCCAGGTCGTCCTCGAAGCCGGCGCTCCCGAGCCCATCACCCAGAGCCGGGAGAGCAACGGCGTCCGCCGCATCTGGATCGAGCTCCAGGGCACGGTCAAGGCGAGCACGATCGGCAGCTTCCCGAGCACGGACCAGCCGGACTTCGCGCTCTACGGCGCGGTCATCGAAGCGCCCGGCGGCCCCTGGTTCCTGCGCGCCGTCGGCCCCGCGGCGACGATGCGAGAACAGCGTCAGGCGTTCCTGGCGATGCTCGACAGCGCCCGCCCGGAGGGCTAGGGCAAGAAGGCTGCGGCTTCAGGCCGACCGGAATGGTGGAGCCGATGGGAGTCGAACCCACGACCTCTTGAATGCCATTCAAGCGCTCTCCCAACTGAGCTACGGCCCCATCGGTCGGCGGCGCGTGAGTGTAGCAGCAGGCCGGGAGAGAAGACTCGCGCTACAATGGCAGCACCTCGCAGGGGTCTCCGGACCCAGCCGGGGCACTGAACTTCGGCACCCACACGAGCCCGGCGCCGGCGCCGTAGGCGACCAGGTCGTGGGAACCGAGCGGTGGCCGCGGGTCGGCGAGCACCATCCCGGACTCGACCCGGAGCCGGCAGGGCAAGAAGCGGTCTCGCCACTTGGCGCCGGGCAGGTCCCCGGTGAGCCGTGCGCTGAGTGCGCCCTGCCAGTAACTGTCGTCCCCTCCGGTCATGCGACGCAACAGCGGTCGCACCAGCAGCCAGTACGTGACCATGGCCGAGGCCGGGTTGCCGGGCAGACCGAACACCCATCCCCTGTCGTGGCGGGCGGCGACCAGGGGCTTGCCGGGCTGGATCGCGACCGCGTCGAACAGGATGCGGCAGCCGAGACCGGTGTCGCCGAGGACCTGTTCCACGAAGTCGAACTCACCCATGGAGACGCCGCCGGAGATCAGGAGCACGTCCGATTCCAGGCCGCGTTCGACCTTGGCCTGCAGTTCGGCCGGATCGTCCCGCGCAATGCCGAGCGAGCGGGCCTCGATGCCGAGCTGGGAGAGGGCGGCGCGCAGAAAGTCCCGGTGCGAGTCGCGGAGTTGCCCCGGACCGGGCTCCGCCTCGGCGGGCACGATCTCATCGCCGGTCGAGAGGGTGGCTACGGTCGGCCGGCGGTAGACCGGCGCCTCGTGGATGCCATGGGTCGCCAGCACGCCCGCTCCGCCGGGCGTCAGCAGTTCCCCCGCCGCCAGCAGCGGCCCGCCGGACGCGGTGACCTCGGCCTGCCGGCGGATGTGGCTGTCTGCCGGCGCCGGTTCCACGATGCGAACCGTGCCCGCCGGGGCGTCCGTGGCGTCGCCGGCCTCGAACTCCGTCTGTTCGATCGGGATCACCCGATCGGCTCCGGCCGGCGCCGGCGCTCCGGTCATGATCCGCATGGCTGCGCCGGGGCGGAGTTCCGCACCCGGCGGATCGCCGGCGGCGACGATTCCTTCGACCGGCAGGACGGTTCCCGGCTCGACGTCCGCGCCGAGGGCGAAACCGTCCATCGCCGAGACGTCGTGCGCCGGAACGTCGACGGTGGCGGTCAGGTCTTCGGCCAGAACGCGGCCGACCGCATCGGCCCGGGTTGCGCGTTCAACTTCGAGCGTGCCTGCTTCGGCGGCGATGGCGGCCCAGGCTTCCTCAGGTGAGAGCATGCGGCGTTGTTACCTGAGCCGCCGGTCGCCCGTCAATCGGGCCGCGACATCCTGGAGCGGAGCCGGCCTGCGGCCGGCACGTCTTTGTGGCCGCCTTCGGCGGCAGCGGGAATCTGGCTCCGGGAACGGTGGCGCTCTGGGTGCGCGGGTCGTCTGACCCGCATCAAGTGCGTTGCCGCGAAGTGGCACGCGCGAGTTGCCCTCACCCGATCTGCGTCAGAGCCGAGTACATCGGCAGGTACATCGAGATCACGATGGCGCCGATGATGATGCCGAGGATGCTGATCAGCGCGGGTTCTAGGAGCTTCATCATTCCGTCGACGTCGTTGTCGACCTCCTCCTCGTAGAAGTCGGCGATGCGGGTGAGCATGGGGCTCAGGGTGCCGGTCTGCTCCCCGACGTAGACGATCTGGCAGAGCATGGCGGGGAAGATCTTCGTGCGGCGCAGCGACTGGTTGATCGGACGGCCCTGTTCGACTTCACGGCGCACCCTGCGGAGGGCGCCTGCGACCACGACGTTGCCGGCGGCGTCGGCGGCAATGGACAGCGCGCTGAGGATCGGAATGCCCGAGGAGAGCAGGATGGACAGGGTGCGGCAAATGCGGCCGGTCACGATCCGCAGCATCAGCTTGCCAACGACGGGCAGCCGCAGCAGCAGACGGTCGGCCGCCTTGCGGCCTCGCCGGGAGCGGAGCAGCCGGTTCGCGGCAAACCCGGCCGCGGCGGCGAGCGCGAGCAGCACGAGCACGTAGGCGCCGATGAACTCGCTGACGCCGACCACGAGCCGCGTCAGGATCGGCAGGTCGCCGCCTATGTCGTCGAAGAGGTGCTGGAACACCGGGATCACCTTCCACAGGATCAGGAACACCACCGTGGCGGCGACGGTGAGTATGGCGGCCGGATAGGTCAGGGCGGAACGCACCTGGTTGCGGAGCTTGGCGACCTTTTCGACGTGGGTCGCCAGCCGGTCCATCACCGTGTTCAGAGCGCCGCTGGCCTCGCCCGATGCGACCAGGTTGACGTAGAGGTCGCCGAAGGCGCGCGGGCGGCGCTTCATCGCGTCGGCGAGGCCGGCGCCCGCCTCGACCTCCGAGCGGACCTCGAGCAGGATCGAGCGCAGGCCCGGGTGCTGGCCCTCGACGCTCAGGATCTCCAGGCTCTGGAGCAGGGGCAGGCCGGCGTCGAGCAGCACCGCGAACTGACGGCTGAAGACGGCGAGCGTCTTCGGGCCGACGCGGTGGCCCGGCCGCCACCAGGCCGGCCGGCGAGCCTTCGGGGGTGCGCCCTCGTCGACCTCCGGGTCCGGTACGAGGGGCTCGTCGTCGTCGAGCCAGCGCGGGAGCATCGGTCAACCTCTCCTAGGGGTTGCAGCCCGCGTCCGGGAAGCGGGCGAAGCGGCGCGGCGCCCCGCGCCGCTCCCGCCGCGCCGCCGAGTTCGTCTATTCGGGCTGGGTTTCGGCTGCCGGCGCCGGGGTGCTGGCCACGTCCGTTTCGCCGAGCAGCACCAACAACTGCGAAACGCGGCCGCGGCTGTCGCCGTCGTCGCCGGCCGGGTGCTGGTAGACCAGGGTGACGAGCCGGTTCTCGATCGGGTGCAGCATGAACAGCCGGATCTGCTGCTGGGTGGCGCCGTCGTCGCCCAGGTAGCGTCCTCGGGTGTACCGGGCCGGCCCGAGCGGACCGATGATCTGCCGGCCGGCGAGGTGGACGCCTTCCGGCAGTTCCTCGTAGAACGCCTTGTGGCTCTTCGCCACATCGTCGATCTCGATACCGAAGTCGCTGGGCTCGCCGAGTTCCAGCCAGATGCTGCCCGCCGGCCCGGCGGGTGTCTCCGTCGTCTCGACCAATTCGCAGGCGAGCTCCAACGGCAACTCGCTCGGCTCGACGCGGGTGCAGCCGTCCGGCAGGGCGTTGAAGGCGAGCCCCTCCTCTTGCAGAACGATCCGCGTCGGGCCGGTTTCATCCGACTCGGGCGCGCTTTGGCAGCCGATGGGTACGGTCGAGACACCTGTACAGACCAAGACGAAAACAGCGGCGCGGAATGCGGCGCCGAGGGGCCCGCGGCCCGGCGCAGCAGGGGTCGGGAGGTGCCTGGGCATCGCGGGGACAGTACCATGCGACCGGCGGGCAACGACGGTTAGTCAGCGCAAGCAGCCCGTGGTGAACGGCGCCGGATGCCCGCGTTTCCAGCATCGGAGTTGATGGGAGGAAGTCACGGTGGACAAACCGATCGCACGCGTTCTCAATCTGATCGACGACAGCGAACAGCGCCTGTGGAACCTGACCCCGGACGAGGCCCGGCAACGGCTGCTGCGCGGCCCCGAGGCGGTCCTGGGCATCGACGGGTCGTTCGCGCTCGCCGCCCGCCGCGGCGTGGACATCGTCATGGCCCGCAGCCTCGACCGGCCGATGCGCTACTTCCTGGCCAAGGAGTCCTCCGGGCCGATGCTGGTCATCGCCCAGCGCATCGACGAGATCAGGGACTGTCTCGCTGCCGAGGGCTATTTCGACCAGTTCCACCCCACCTACACGAGGATGGTCCCGGCGCACCACCAAACGACGTTGCGCCTGATCGGCTGTCCCGACCCGAACCCGACCCACGAGCGCTTCTTCGATCCGCCGCGCGGCACGTTGGCGCCGGATCTCGACCTGATCGGCGAACGCTACGTCGAGGCCCTGATGTTCGAGCTCCGCGGGTGGCTGGCCGCCATGCCGGCGGAGCGGGCGCGGGCGCCGATCGGGGTCTGCTTCTCCGGCGGTATCGACAGCGGCGCCGTGCTGGTGGCGCTCAACCGTGCGTTGCTCGAGGGCGGTTCGAGCGCCGCCCGGCTCAAGGCGTTCACGCTCCGGGTCGGCGACGGCGCCGGCGACGCCGCGCAGGCGCGCGAGTTCCTCCGGCGCGTGGACCTCGAGATGCTCGGCGAGGAGATCGCGGCCGGCGCCGAGGCGGTCGATCCGCTGCGGGCGGTCGAGGTGATCGAGGACTACAAGCCGCTCGATGTCGAGTGCGCCGCGGTCGGCCTGGCCCTGCTGCGCGGCATTCGGGCGCGCTATCCCGACTGGCGGCTCCTGGTGGACGGCGACGGCGGCGACGAGAACCTGAAGGACTACCCGCTGGAGGAGAACCACGAGCTGACGATCACCAGCGTGGTGGGCAACTCGATGCTCTACCAGGAGGGTTGGGGCATAGGCATGATCAAGCACTCCCAGACCTACTCGGGCGGCCTGGGCCGGGCCACCGTCCGCACCCACGCGCCGGCCCGGCTGCTCGGCTTCGAGGGCTTCAGTCCGTTCACCCGGCCGGCAGTGATCGCGGTGGCCGAGGCGATCCCGTTCGACACGCTGGTCGGCGGTTCGCACGAGGCGCTGTACGAGCTCAAGGGCGAGGTCGTGCGGCGGGGCATGAAGCGGGTGCTTGGGCTGGACTTCCCGGTCTTCCCCAAGCGCCGCTTCCAGGAGGGCGCGGCGTCGGAGGACGTGTTCGCCGCCGCCTTCGACCGTCCGCCCGAGCAGTACCGGCGCCACTTCCAGTCGCTCTACGGGTAGCAGCTCCACCTGGACCGGGGAGCGGGAATGCGAACGGGGTCCGACGAGGCGGCGCCAAGGTTCGATCCGGCCGCCGTGCGGGCACTCCGCCCGCCGAAGCCGGTGCTCGACCCCTCGCGGCCCCAGGGGGTGACGGTCGAGCTGGAGCGGGCGCCGGGCGGTGAGCTCCGTTCGTCGGCGACCGTGTTCCTGACCGGGGCCGAGTGTCCGTTCACCTGCGTCTTCTGCGACCTGTGGCGGTACACCACCTCTGGACCGACGCCGGAGGGCGCCCTGCCGGCGCAGTTGCGATCGGCCCTCAAGAGCCTGCCCGGCCTGCTCAACAAGGCAGGTCTCGACCGGTGCGACCGGCTCAAGCTCTACAACGCGAGCAACTTCTTCGAGCCGCGAGCAGTGCCGGAGGCGGACCTGGAACCGATCGCGCGGCTCGCGGACGGCTTCGAGCGGGTGGTCGTCGAGTGCCACCCGCGTCTGGTGGACGGCCGGGTGCGCCGCTTCGCCGACCGGCTCGAGGGTCGCCTGGAGGTGGCGATGGGCCTGGAGACGGTGCATCCGCAAGCCCTGCCGCGGCTCGGCAAGCAGTTGACCCTGGAGCAGTTCGACCGGGCCGCCCTGCGGCTGCTCGCGGACGGGGTCGACCTGCGGGCGTTCGCGCTCGTCGGCGTGCCGTTCGTGCCGGCGGAGGAGCAGGCGCAGTGGGCGGCAGCGAGCGTGCGCCACGCCGTGGGCGCCGGCGCCCGGTCGGTGGCGCTGATTCCGGTGCGGGGCGGCAACGGCGAACTGGAGCGGCTTGAGCGGCTCGGAGAGTTTCAGCCCCCTGACCTGTCCCTGGTTGAGGAGTCGTTGGCGTTGGGGCTCGAGACGGTCGACGATTTGACCGCGGTGCAGGTCGATCCCTGGGACCTCGAGTCCGTCGCTTCGGGGTGCGGGGCTTGCCGGGCCTCCCGCATCCAGGCGATCCGGGAGATGAACCGCACCGGCGAACCGCGGCGGACGGCGTGCGATGACTGCGGCCGCTGAACGCCGCGAGGATGGTCGCTGCGCGGCCGCAACCGCCGCGCGGGTCAGAAGACCCGCGTCACATGGGGACGGCGCGGAGCGGCGTGAGGTCGTCGTTGCCGGCGGGGGGTTCGCCGGCTCCATTCTGGCGCGAGCACTCCATGCCGACGGCCGCGACGTGCTGCTGCTCGAGCGCGGCCGCCACCCGCGGTTCGCGCTCGGCGAGTCGTCCACGCCGCTGGCCAACCTGGCCCTGGAGCGGCTGGCGGTCCACTACCGCTTTGAGGATCTGTGGACGCTGGCCGCCCACGGCCGCTGGCGGCGCGGGCTGCCCGAGGTCGGCGGGGGATTGAAGCGGGGCTTCTGCTTCTACTCCCACCGTCCGGGCCAGACCTTCGTGCCGGATGCCGCCGGCAGTCGCCGCCTGATCGTCGCCGCTTCGCCGGACGACGATGCCGCCGACAACCAGTGGCTGCGCGCTGACGTGGACCGCTTCCTGTTCGAGCGCGCGCGAGCCGAGGGCGTGGACTGCCGGGAGGAAACCGCGGTCGAGGTGGTCTCCGTTCCGGGTGGTGCGTGCGCCGAGCCGGTCCGGATCCGGGCCGGTGGCCGCGTCGTCGAGGCCGGCCTCCTGGTCGACGCGACGGGCGGATCGCCACTCGCCGAACAGCTTGGCGCGTGCTCGCTGCCGCCGCGGCTGCAGACGACCCTGGTCTACTCGCATTTCGACGGCATCGCTCCCTTCGACCGCGGCGACTGCTGGCCGGATTCGCCCTTTGGCGAGCGCTGGAGCGCCGCCCACCACCTGCTGGAGGAGGGCTGGATGTACCAGCTCCGCTTCGACGACGGTTCGGTGAGCGCGGGCGTCCTGCTTCCGGACGACCGGCCCGCGGCGGCCGCGGCGATCGAGAGGCTCGCCGGCAAAGGCGGCGCGGATGCCTCCGAGGCCGGCGCCGCATTTGCCGGGATGCTCGGTCGCTACCCGTCGCTGGCGAACCAGTTCGCTGGCCACCGGGCTCTGCGGCCGGTGGCTGCGCGCTCCGGCGTTGCCTACCGCCGCGACCGCGCCGCGGGTCCGGGCTGGCTGCTCCTGCCCCACAGCTACGCCTTCGCCGACCCCATGTTCTCGACCGGCATCGCCTGGAGCCTGCTCGCCGTCGAACGGATCGCCGATCTCTGCCGGCGCGGGCTGCCGGCGCCGGCGGCAGTCGAAAGGTATGGCCGGCTGCTCGCCGCGGAGGCTGACCACATCGACCGGTTACTGGCCGCCGCCTACCGCCTGATGGGTGACTTCGAGAGCTTCACCGCCGTCGCCATGGCCTACTTCGCGGCCGCGAGCTTCGACGAACTGGGGCAGCGGCTGCTCGACCCTCCGGACGAGGGCTGGTGCTGGCAGGGCTTCCTGGGCGTCGGCGGCGCGGTCCGCCGCGGGCTGTTCGAGGGACTGGACGAGCGGTCCGCTGGCTCTGGGATGGCCCGGAAGTTGACGGACTGGATCGGTCCCGCGATCGAACCCCGCAACCTGATTGGCCTCGACGACCCGCGTCGGCGGAACGTTTACCCGGTCGACCTCGAAGACATGGAGCGGCGGCAGGACCGGATCGCGGCGCGTTTGGGGGTGGAGGCGAACGAGGTGCGGCGGCGGTGGCGACGGTTGCGGAGCCCGGAGCGGATGCCGGGATAGGGCGGTTGCGCGGCGTGCGCGAGTCTCCGCCCTCCTCAGGGCGGTCCGATCAGTTCGTTCACCGAGCTCTCGAAGCCCGTCTCGGGCCGATCCGGCCGCAGGCGGTGGGCGGCGAGGCCTTCGATGATTCGCCGGGGCTGAATCGAGCGCAGCCGCAACCGGTGGGCATCGAGGAGGTCGGCGGCCAGGGCCAGCGCGGCGGCCCGGTCGGCCCGGTCGTCCAAAGCGCCGGCCGCTTCTGCCAGAGCCGCAGCAATCCGCGTCCAGCACTGGCGCGCCCGGATGTCCTCGAAGCCTCCTCCCTGGACCAGGCGGCCGGCGAGGGCCGAGACCCACAGGGCGAAGGCGTCGTCGCCGGGACGCTGTCGCCAGAGGTCGACCAGATCGGGCACCAACTCCTCGTCGGCGCCGGCGCCCGCGGCATTGCCGGCGCCGAGGTAGACGGTCAGCGACCGGCTGCGCAGGGTAGGCAGCAACTCGTTGGCCGACGAGGCCAGCAGCAGGAAGTTCCTCGGCGACCTGTCGGCCGGCTCCTCGAGGGTCTTGAGCAGCACGTTCGCTCCGGCCGGATGCAGCGCCTCCGCCTCGACGATGACGAACACCTGGCCCCGGGCCTCGAACGGCGACACCTGGGCTGTCCGCAAGAGGGCCCTGACCTTGTCCACGGGGATGACCGTCTCTCTCTTCCTTGAATCGCGGCGCACAAACACGAAGTCGGGATGGAAGACGCCGTCGTCCTCGATGTCGATCCGCCGGCAGTGTTTGCACTTGCCGCACGGGCGTGCCTCCGGCGCCCGTTCGCACAGCAGCGCCCGTGCGATCTCGCAGGCGAGGTCGAGCCGATCGTCCGCCTCGCCCCCGTGGAGGATCAGCGAGGCGTACAGCCGGCCCGCGGCAGCAAGCCCCGGCAGTTGCTCCGCGGCCCGGTTCATGCGCGGGCCGCCTGGTCCTGCTGCGGTGGATCGAGGATGTCGCTCAGCGCTTCCTCGACCGCCCGCGCCACCGTCTCGATCGGCGCCGCCGCGTCGATGACGCGGAAGCGCGCCGGCTCGCCCGCGATCCGTTCCTGGAACGCTGCATGGACCCGGCGGTAGAAGGCCAGGCTCTCCCGGTCGATGCGGTCGGCGGTGCGACCGCGCCGCCGCCGCTGCGCCTCCTCCGGCGGCAACTCGAAGAAGAGGGTGCGGTCTGGCGCGCGGCAGCCGGTGACGAGCCGGTCCGCCTCGGCGATCAATTCCGGCTGCACGCCCCGGCCGCCGCCCTGGTAGGCGTAGGTAGAATCCGTGAAGCGGTCGCACAGAACGACGGCGCCGGCGGCCAGGGCCGGCTCGATCACTTCGATCAGGTGCTGGCGGCGGCTGGCGAACACCAGCATCAGCTCGACCACACCGTCGACCTGAGCCGCCTCCCTTCTCAGGAACAACTCGCGCAAGAGGTCGGCGAAGGGCGTGCCGCCGGGCTCCCGGGTGACCACGTGGGCGACGCCACGGCGCTCGAGCCGCGCCGCCACGCGTTCGAGCTGCGTCGATTTGCCGCTGCCGTCGAGACCCTCGAAGGTGATGAACAGGCCACCCATTCGGCGCCATGCTAGCGCCGACCTGGTATTCGGCTCCGGTAGAGTGACGCCGGAGGAGACGACCCTTGAGTACAGAGAGTTCCGAGCACAGAAACCGGCCCGGTTGGGGCGTCCACGCGGCGCTCTACGGGGTCCTGCTTGCGGTGATCGCGTTCCTTGTCCTGCGGCCCGAGTCCGGGGTCGCGGCCCAGGAGGCGAGCGCTCAGGAGGAGGCTGCGGCGCGGCTCGACGGCGTGGACATCGGCCACGGCGAGGCGCTGGATCGGGCGGCCGCGCAGTTGGAGCAGTTGGAGCAGCAGCGCATCCAGTGCGACCTGCAGGTCAACTCCGAGCGGCATAGCCTGATCGAGCGGACACTCGAGGGGATTGTTCGCGACCGCCTGGTCCTCGCCGCGGCCGGGGAGGCGGGTCTGGCGCCCGAGGCGTGGCGGGAGGCGGAGATGGAGCGTCTCCAGGCCGGGTTGACGGACGAGGAGATCGACGCTTTCTTCACCGAGAACGAGGGCCGCATCCGGGGCGGGCGGGAAGAACTCGAAGCCCAGGTCCGGGTCTACCTGGCCCAGCAGCGATTCGTGGAGTTTCTCGAGGACGGGCACGAGATCGAGTACCTGCTCGAGCCGTACCGTCTCTCGGTCGATCCCGCGACCGGGCCGGCACGGGGCGACGCCGAGGCGCCGGTGACGATCGTGGAGTGGTCGGACTTCGAGTGCCCGTACTGCAAGCGGGTCCTGCCGACCCTGGAACAGCTCTTCGAGGAATACCCGACGGAGGTGCGGCTGGTGTTCCGTCACTTCCCGCTGCACGCGATCCATCCCAACGCCCAGGCCGCGGCCGAGGCCGCGGTGTGCGCCCAGGACCTGGGCGCCTTCTGGGAGCTGCACGACCTGATGTTCGAGGAGCAGGACACGCTTGGTGTGGACGATCTGTTGGACAAGGCGGAGCGGGCCGGCCTCGACGCGGAGGCCTTCGCCGCCTGCATGGAGGCCGAGGACACGCCGGATCGCGTGGAGGCCGACCGGCGGGCCGGGATCGAGGCCGGGGTCAGCGGGACGCCGGCGCTGTTCGTCAACGGCCGGCCGCTCGCGGGGGCGGTCGCGTACGAAGCGCTGGCCGGGGTAGTCGAGGACGAGCTCCGTCGGACCGCAGCAGGAGGGCCGTCGTCGGACTCGGGGAAGGGGCTTTGATGCTGAATGAGCGGGCAGGTGGCTAGGAGCGCTGATACCAGTTCTCCCGTCTTCGTGCCCTACCGGCCCCCGCGGGTCGAGTCGGCGGAGATGGAGCGACGGGCGGACCGGATCTTCGAGGAGTTCGACAGCCGGCGGAGCGTGCGCTTCTTCACCGACGAGCCGGTGTCCCGCCGGCTGATCGAACGGGTGATCGAGGCCGCGTCGACCGCGCCGTCGGGAGCGCATCGCCAGCCGTGGCGGTTCGTGGCGGTCGGCGACGCCGGGATCAAGGCGCGGATCCGGGAGGCGGCGGAGGCCGAAGAGAAGCACAGCTATCTCGGTGGGCGCATGCCGGACGACTGGCTGGAAGCGCTCAAGCCGCTGGGCACGGACTGGCGGAAGCCGTTCCTGACCACCGTGCCCTGGATCGTCGTCGTGTTCGCCGAGCTCTTCGGCTTCGACGAGCAGGGGGCGAAGCGGAAGAACTACTACGTCAAGGAGAGCGTCGGCATCGCCTGCGGCCTGTTCATCGCCGCCCTGCACGGGATGGGACTCGCCACCCTGACTCACACGCCGAGCCCGATGGCCTTCCTGAGCGAGATCCTCGAGCGGCCGCCGAACGAGAAGCCGTACATCCTGTTTCCGGTCGGCTATCCGGCGCCGGACTGCGAGGTGCCCGACCTGCGGCGCAAGGCGCTGTCCGAGGTGACAGTGTGGCGCCCGGGGCGGACGGATGGCGCCCGCGGCGCGGCCGGCGACTGAGCGGCGACAGCATGATTGGTCTCATCCTGGCCGGCGGTGTCGGCTCGCGGTTCTGGCCGGTGAGCCGAAGGCGCCGGCCGAAGCAGCTCCTCGATCTGCTCGGGGGCGGTTCCCTGGTGGCCGCCACCGCGCGCCGGATCGAGCCGCTCTGCGGCGCGGACGGGACCTGGGTCTGTACCACCGAGGAGTTGGCGCCCGCGGTCGCGGCCGAGCTGCCGGGGCTCGCGGCGTCGCGCATCCTGGGCGAGCCGAGCGGTCGCAACACGGCGCCGGCGATCGGCTGGGCGGTGCGTTCGATGCCGGAGCACGTACGGGAGGACGTGATTGCAGTGTTTCCGTCCGACCACTGGGTCGCCGACGAGGAGGCGTTTCGCCTGGTGCTTCGCCGGGGCGCCGAGTCGATCGAGCGCGGCGATCACGAGGTGGTGACCGTCGGCGTGGCGCCCACATGGCCCGAGACCGGCTACGGCTACCTGGAACTTGCGGCGCCCGCCGCCGCGGGCAGCGTGGAGCGGGTGGTGCGGTTCACCGAGAAGCCGGACCCGGAGACGGCGGCCCGCTTCGAAGCCTCTGGCCGGCACTTCTGGAACGCCGGGATCTTCCTGTTCCGGGGTTGTGTTCTGCTCGATCTCTACGGCCGGCACCTGCCCGAACTGGCCGCCGGCCTCGAGCGTGTGGCGGAAGAAGGCGGCGACCCGGAGCGCCGGCATTCGATCTACGCCGGGTTGGAGTCGGTGTCGATCGACTGCGGACTGATGGAGCGGCTGTCCTCGATCGGCTGTGTTGTCGCCGACTGCGGTTGGAACGACCTCGGCTCCTGGGCTTCTCTGGCGGAGGCGTTGCCGGCGGACGGCGACGGCAACCGGACGGTGGGCTCTGCTTTCGCCGTCGATGCCCGCGACAACCTCCTGTTCGCCGACGAGGGCGCCGTGGCGGCGATCGGCGTCGAAGGTCTGGCCATAGTCAGGACCGGCGACGCCGTACTCGTCGTGCCGCGGGAGCGGGCGCAGGACGTACGAAAGATCGTGGAGCAGTTGCGGGCCCTGGGCCGCCGGGATCTGCTCTGAGCGCGCTAGCGCCTGTGGTCTGGGGCGGCGCCGGGTCTTGCGGCCTGGCGTCGTGCCGGTCCGAGTTGCTGGCGGCGCTTGAGGAGCGCTCGGACTGGGAGGTCGAACTCGGCTTCGGCAAGGGCCGGTTCCTGCTCGCGTCGGCCGCCGCCGCGCCCGGCCGTCCGTTCCTGGGCGTCGAGATGGTGTCGAAGTACTTCCGTCTGGCGGCGCGGCGGGCAGCAGCCCGAGGTCTCGGGAACCTCACCCTGCTCCGGGGCGAGGCGCTCTACCTGATCTCGACCCTGTTGCCCGAGGCGATGGCGCGCACCGTCCACATCTACTTCCCCGACCCGTGGCCCAAGAGCCGGCACCACCGTCGCCGGCTGCTCGACCCGCGCACCGTCGATCTCGTGCTGTCGCTGCTCGAGCCGTCCTCGGGACGGGTGTTCTTCGCCACCGACCACCTCGAGTACGGCGAGGCGGTGGTGGAGACGCTGGAGCTTCATCCGGCGGTCGAGGTCGAGTTCCTCCCCGGCGGCTGGCCCGAGGGGCCGCGCACGAACTACGAGGCGAAGTTCGAGGCGGAGGGCCGGCCCATCGTGCGGCTGGCGGCGCGGCGCCGGCCCGGCGCTGCCAGCCTGCTCCATCCGGGCGGCCGGGCGGCCATCATGGTCGCGCCGGGCGTGGCGGATCAGCTCGAGAGCGCGAGCCGCACCTCGTCGTAGACGTCGTCGCCGCAATAGACCCGGTAACGATCAATCCGCCTTAGGCCGGAGGCGGATTGATCAACTCGAGAGCGCGAGCCGCACTTCATCGTAGACAGCGTCGCTGCAATAGACCCGGTAACGATCAATCCGCCTTAGGTGGCGCATGAAGTGGCTGGCCTCCTCGAGCGGCAGAAGCCGGCCGCTCGCCTGACGCACGGGCACCCGGCCGCGGCCGAGGCGGTGCGGGTCCTTGGCCGAGTTCGAGACCAGGAGACCTCTGCCGTAGCGCTCGCGCAGGGGTTCGAGGCGTCGTTCGAACGCGGTCTTCTGCTCCGGCGCCAGGTGCTCGTCGGTTTCGTGGGCGAGCCGGAAGTGGGCGCGGTCGGTGATGGCGCGCGCGTGCAGGCTGTCCGAACGGCGCATCCGGCTCATCATCTCGCCGTCGTCGTCGGCCAGGAAGCGCTCGGGATCGCTGCTCCAGGTGATCCCCTGCTCGTGCAGCCACTCGTTCAGGTGGAGCTCCAGGGCCTTGCCGGTGACGTGGAAGTAGACCTGCGTGAACATGTAGTAGCGAGCCAGGATCAGGCTCTCGACCGCGTGCAGGCCCTCGGCGTCGATGCCCAGGCGGTGTTCGCCGGTCGTGTCGTCGTATAGCGGCCGCACCGTCGAGACCACCTGGTCGAGGTCGAAGTTGCCGTAGCGCACGCCGCAGAACAGGGAGTCGCGCAGCAGGTAGTCCATCTTGTCGACGTCGAGCTCGCCGCTGACGATGGGCGAGAGCAGCCGCTCGGGTCCGTCGAGCCGGTCGCCGAGCAGCCGGATCACGTCGGAGCTTTCGACGCCGTCGCCGAAGCGCTCGAAGACGCCGCTGATCTCGTCGCCGGCGAGCAGCCGCCGGCTCATCTCCTCGTGGTCGATCCCGTCCTCGAACAGATCCTCGGCCCAGTGGCTGAACGGGGTGTGGCCGAGATCGTGGAGCAGAGCGGCGGCCCGGACCAGGCGCCGGGCGCGCGCCCGCGGACCGGAATCGAGCGGCATCTCCTCGGCCCGCGCCAGGGTGTCGTAGACGCGCCCGGCCAGGTGCATCGTGCCGAGGGCATGGCCGAAGCGGCTGTGCTCGGCGCCGGGGAATACGAGATGGGTCAGGCCGAGTTGACGGATCGAACGCAGGCGCTGCATCGGCCTGGTGCGGATCAGCGCCGCTTCCAGCTCGTCGGCTTCGATGAAGCCGTGGATGGGATCGCGGAAGGCGAGGTTGGGAGGCGCGTTCGTCGGGGCAGCCACGGGTTGCTACTCTACGGCCGGCTCCGGCCAACGCGATGAAGTACCTTAAATTCGGCAGTAGCGCGCCGTGGCTGGGCGCACTGTTCGTGGCCCTGATCGCGGTGTCGACGCTCCCGGCCCAGTCGCCCGAAGCGCCCACGGCGCCGCCCGATCCGACGGCCGAGGGCCTCGGCCTGCGCGAGAAGCTTGACCGGCTGGTGGAGCGGGTGAAGTACGAGCAGAACCGGATCGAGACCATTCAGGCGCGCCTGGTGCAGCACCTGACGAGCGAGCTGTTGCTGGCGCCGCAGGTGAGTCGGGGCTGGTTCCGCTTCCGGCCGCCCGACGCACTGAGGTGGGAGTTCGTCGAACCGGAACCCCTGGTGATTGCCATGAACGGGGATGTGGCGACCACTTGGTACGTCGATCTCGGCACGGCGAAAGTGACCGATGTCGGCAACCTCTCGGAACAGGTCCTCACCTATCTTGGCCCTGCCGGCAGCCTGGAAACGCTGATGCAGCACTTCACGGTCCAGGTGGAGTTTCCCGAGCAGGAGGGGGATCCCTACTACATGCACCTGACGGCGGACTATCGCCGGGTGGAGAAGTACGCGACGACGATCGATATCTGGATCGACCCCGAGAGCTACCTGCCCCGGCGTTTCAAGGTCGTGCACGCCAGCGGCGACGAGAGGGTGATCGAACTCGAGGACATGGTCCTGAACGAGCCGATCGACGACGAGGAGTTCATCCTCTCGCTGCCGGACGACGTCGAGGTGACGAAGGTCGACCTCAAGCGATAGGGACCGCGTGGGTGATCAGCTCGCGGCGGAGACGTCCGGCGGCGCCAGCCCGCTGCGGTTCCGTGTCGACCGCCGCGACGGACTCGCGCGTCTGGGTCGTCTGACCACGCCGCACGGCGAGGTCGAAACGCCGGCGTTCATGCCGGTCGGCACCTTGGGCGCGGTGAAGGGGATGGGTCATGACCGCCTGCTGGCCTCCGGGGCGCAGATCCTGATGACGAACCTCTTCCACCTGCTGGAGCGGGTGGGCGCCGAGCGCATCGCGGCGCTCGGTGGTCTGCACGGCTTCATCGGCTGGGACGGTCCGCTGGCGATGGACAGCGGCGGCTACCAGGTGTTCAGCCTGGCCGGGCTGCGGCGGATCAGCGACGGCGGGGTGATGTTCCAGAGTCCCCACGACGGCAGCCGGGTGGAACTGACCCCGGAGCGCGTGGTGGAGGTCCAGGAACTCATGGGCGTCGACCTGGCGATGGTGCTCGACGAGTGTCCGCCCTGGCCGGTGGAGCGCGAAGCGGCGGCCGAGTCGCTGCGGCGCACGACGCTGTGGGCGCGGCGCTCGCTGGACCGCTGGGGCGCCGGCGGCGAACAGGGCGCGGCCGGCCTGTTCGGGATCGTCCAGGGCAGCTTCTTCGAGGATCTGCGACGACGCAGTGTGGCCGCCCTGGCCGCGCTGCCCTTCGACGGCTACGCCATCGGCGGCGTCAGCGTCGGCGAGGACCGCGAGCTGGGCCGGCAGGCGGTGTCCTGGGTGGCGCCCGCCCTGCCCGAGGACCGGCCCCGCTACCTGATGGGCCTCGGCACGCCGGAGGACATCCTCCATGCCGTGGGTCTCGGCATCGACCTGTTCGACTGCGTGTTGCCGTCGCGCAACGCCCGCCACGGCACGCTGTTCTCGTCCACCGGCATGGTGCGGATCAAGACCGCCCGCTACCGGGACGATCCGCGCCCGGTGGACGCCGCCTGCGGCTGCTCGCTCTGCCGCCGGCACAGCCGCGCCTTCCTGCACCACCTGTTCCGCTGCGGCGAGATCACGGGCAAGGTGCTGGCCACCGAGCACAACGTGCGTTTCTTTCTGGACTTCATGGCCGGGCTGCGGCGGGCGATTGCCGCCGGCAGGCTTGCCGATGTCGCCGGCGCCGGCGACCTGGAAGCCGAACGGCGATAGGGTACGCCCTGCGGTGCGGGCTGCGCGAGGCCCGCCTGACCGCGCCATCCTAGGAGCACCAGAGATGATTCCTGATTCCACACTGTTTGTCGCCGCGGGGGGCATGCCCTCGGGCCTCATGTCGATCCTGCCGCTGATCCTGATCGGCGGCATCTTCTACTTCCTGCTCATCGCCCCGGAACGCCGCCGCCGGCAGCAACTGCGGAAGACGGTGGAAGCCCTGAAGCGGGGCGACCGCATCGTCACGCAGGGCGGTCTCTACGGCGAGGTCGTGTCGACCGAGCCGGACGCCGTGATCGTGAAGATCGCGGACGGCGTCAAGGTCAAGATGACCAAGGCCGCGGTGACCGGCCTGGCGGAGGCGCCGAAGTCGTGAACCGGAATCTGCTCTGGCGGGGCCTGCTCGTGGTGGTCGTGGTAGGCGCCTGCGCCTTCTGGGCGTTTCCGCTCGGCGACTCGATCCAGTTGGGGCTCGACCTGCGCGGCGGCATCCACCTCGTGCTCGAGGTGCTGACCGACGACGCGCTGCGGGCGGAGGCGCAGAAGGACATCGACAGCCTGGTCCAGGAACTGGATGAGAAGGGCGCCTCCGGCGTCGCCGGCGTGACCGAATCGCCGGTCCGCTTCCGACTCACCGGCCTGCCGGCCGACCAGGACGCCTTGCTGCCCGACATCCTCGAGCAGTCCATGCCGTACTGGACGTGGAGGCGCAGCGGCGAGGACGTGATCTTCGACCGCCGGGCCGACGAGGTGAACAACATCCGCGAGCAGGCGATCAACCAGGCCCTGCAGACGATCCGCAACCGGGTCGACGAGTTCGGCGTCGCCGAGCCGGTGATCCAGCGGCAGGGCCTGGGCAGCAACCGGATTGTGGTCCAGCTTCCCGGCGTCGACGATCCGGAACGGGTGAAGAACCTGATCAAGAACACCGCCTTCCTCGAGTTCCGCCTCGCGGAGTATCCGCCGAACGGCGGCGCGGCTGTGGACACCCAGGAGATCCTGAGTGAGTACGGCGGCACGCTTCCCGATCACCTCGAGATCCTGGCCCAGAACCAGCGGGACGACGACGGCAACGTGCTCGGTCAGGGCTACTACGCGCTCGAGAAGCGCCCGGTGATCACGGGCCGCGATCTCAAGACGGCGCGCGCCAGCCTCGGGCAATTCCAGGAGCCGGTGGTCAACTTCTCGCTCACCCACGAGGGCGCCCAGATCTTCGAGGACTGGACCGGAGCGAACATCGGCAGGCCCCTGGCGATCGTGCTCGACGGGCGGGTGCAGTCGGCGCCGATCATCGAGGGCCGGATCTCGGACTCCGGGGTCATCCGCGGGTCGTTCACCCAGCAGGAGGTCGAAGATCTGGCGACGGTGCTGCGTTCCGGCGCCCTGCCGGCGGGCATCGAGTACCTGGAGCAGCGGGCTGTCGGTCCGTCCCTGGGACAGGACTCGATCGACCAGGGCGCCCGCGCCTTCATGTACGGCATCGCACTCGTGATGCTGACGATGCTGGTCGTTTACCGCGGTTCGGGCATCAACGCGATGGTGGCCTTGGGGCTCAACTTCGTGCTGGTGTTCGGTGTCCTGGCCTACTTCGGCGCCGCGCTCACGCTGCCCGGCATCGCGGGCCTGATCCTGACCATCGGCATGGCGGTCGACGCCAACGTCCTGGTGTTCGAACGGATCCGCGAGGAGTTGCACAACGGCCGAACGGTCAAGGCCTCGGTCGTCTCCGGCTTCGGCAAGGCGTGGTCGTCGATTCTCGACGCGAATCTGACTACCCTGATCGCGGCCATCTTCCTGATCAACTTCGGCACCGGCGCGATCCGTGGTTTCGCGGTGACGCTCACCATCGGCATCCTGGCTTCGGTGTTCACGGCCGTCTTCAACAGCCGTCTCCTGTTCGACCTGCTCCTCTCGCGCTCAGGCCGCGTCGAGCGTCTATCCATCTGAGGGGACTTGTCGATGGAGTTTTTCCGCAATACAAGTTTCGATTTCATGCGCATGCGGCGCGTGTGCCTGGTGCTGTCCACGGTCGTGGTGATCGCGTCGGTGGGCTTCATCTCCAGCCGCCAGTTGAACCTCGGCATCGACTTCGCGGGCGGCGCGCAGATGATCGTGCAGTTCGCCGAGCCGCCGGATGTCCAGGAGCTGCGCGGGCTGCTTCAGGACGCGGGGATCGAGAACGCGTCGATCCAGTCGTTCGGCACCGAGGAGGACAACTCGGTCATCCTCAGGACCCCGACCGCGGAGGAAGCCGGGGAAGAGAGCGCCGTCCGGGTCGAGGAGATGCTGCAGCAGCGCTACAACGGCGGGGTTTCGGGCTTCGATCTGAACCGGCAGGGAACCGAGGCGCTGGCCTCTCTGCTGCTCGAGGCCGATCCGGACGACCAGCGCGCCTCGGGCGACGACATTGCGGCCCGGGAGCACTACCGCCAGGCATCGGCCGAGGTGATGGCGCACCGGCGGATCGAGGGCCTGATCAGGGACTGGTCCGAGATCGAGCCGAACGAGGCGCTGAGCGCCGCCGCGGTCGCGGCAATCCAGGAACGCGCGACCTTCGGCAACTTCGCGGTGCTGTCGAGCGACAACGTCCAGCCCCAGATCGGCAGCGAGCTGCGGCGCAAGGGCTTGCTGGCGATCGGCTTCTCCCTGGCCGGTATCTTGGCCTACATCTGGTTCCGCTTCGAGCTGCGCTTCGGCATCGGCGCCCTGGTGGCGCTCGCCCACGATGTCGCCGTCTGCCTGGGCCTGTTCGCGTTTGCCGGGTATGAGTTCAACCTGACCACCGTGGCGGCGTTCCTGACCGTGATCGGCTACTCGGTGAACGACTCCGTCGTGGTCTTCGACCGGGTGCGCGAGAACCTGCGGCGCAACCGCCGCGAGAGCCTGGTCGACGTGCTGAACCGGAGTCTGAACCAGACCCTGTCGCGCACCGCCCTGACCTCCGGAACCACGTTGCTGGCGGTCGGCAGCCTGTTCATCCTGGGCGGCGATGTGATTCGCGGCTTTTCCTTCCTGCTCCTCATCGGTGTGCTCGTCGGCACCTACTCGTCGATCTACGTCGCCAGCCCGATCGTGCTGTTCTGGGAGGGTTCGTTCGGCCGCGAGCGACGACAGAAGAGGGCGGCTGCAGCCTAGGGCGAGGCGATGGCGCTCGCGACACGACCCCAGGATCCGCTCCCGGTGCGGGCGCCTGGGGACGTGGGGATCGCCGAGGTCATCCGTCGCCTCGAAGAGAACGACCGCGCCTGCGACGAAGCCTGGCTGCGTCGCGCCTACGAGTATGCCGAGCGATCCCACCGCGGGCAGGTCAGGCGCTCGGGAGACCCGTACATCAGCCATCCCCTCGGCGTCGCCCACATGCTGGCGGAGCTCAAGTTCGACCAGACCAGCGTCGCCGTCGGCCTGCTGCACGACGTCCTGGAAGACACCGGGGCAACGAAGAAGGACCTCGCGGCCGAGTTCGGAGACGAGATCGCCGACCTGGTGGACGGCGTGTCGAAGATCGGCCGCCACGAGTACGTCCGCAGCGACGAGGTGCAGGCCGAGAGCTTCCGCAAGCTGATCCTGGCCTCGGCCCGCGACTTGCGGGTGATCGTGGTGAAGCTGATCGATCGCCTGCACAACATGCTCACCCTGGAGCATCTCGAGCCCGGGAAGCAGCGGCGCATCTCGCGCGAGACGCTGGAGATCTACGCGCCGCTTGCCCACCGGTTGGGGATGTCCCGGATTCAGCGGGTGCTGGAGGATCGGGCGTTCCGGCACCTGCATCCGCACCGCTACGAGGACATCCGCAAACAGCTCGACGAGCGGATCAAGGGGGCCCGGAGCACGACCCGGCGAGTTGCCGAGCGTCTGCGGCAGGTGCTTGAGGGAGCGGAGATCGAAGCCGAGATCAGTCACCGGGTCAAGGGCTACTACTCGATCTACCAGAAGCTCCGTCGCCGGCAGATCGATCTGCCGGACCTGTTCGACTTCCTGGCCTTCCGGATCATCACGGTCGACGTGAAGGACACCTACGCCGCGCTCGGTGTCGTGCACCAGATCTGGCGGCCCATTCCGGGCCGCTTCAAGGACTACATCGCGATGCCGAAGCCGAACCTGTACCAGTCGCTGCACACGACGGTGCTGGGCCGCGGCGGGCAGCCGTTCGAAGTCCAGATCCGGACCCAGAAGATGGACCTGCTCGCCGAAGAGGGCGTGGCGGCGCACTGGCGGTACAAGGGAGGCCGGCTCGACACCGAAGGGAACGACGTCAGCATCGTCTGGCTGCGCCAGCTCCTCGAGTGGCAGCAGGAGGTGCCGGACCCGCGCACCTTCCTGAGCGCGCTCAAGATCGACCTGTATCCCGACGAGGTCTACGTATTCACGCCCAAGGGCGACGTGCTCTCGTTTCCCCGCGGCGCGACACCGCTCGACTTCGCCTATCGCGTTCACACCGAACTCGGCCATCACACGAGCGGCGCGCGGGTGAACGGACGGCTGGTGCCGCTGCGCACCGAACTGGGCAACGGCGACATCGTCGAGATCACGACGAACCCCAACCGCGAACCCAGCCGCGACTGGCTGAACATCGTCGCCACGCCGCGGGCGCGGAGCAAGATCCGTCATTGGATCAACGCCGAACAGAAGAAGCGGGCGATCGAAATCGGCCGCACGATGCTGACCAGTGAACTGCGCCGCTACCGGGTGAGCCCGCGCCGCGTGTTCGACTCGAAGGAGATGGCGGACTTCGTGGCCGCCGAGGGCTACGCGAGCGTCGACGAATTGTTCAGCCGGCTGGGCTTCGGCCGCGGTTCGGCGAAGCCGGTGCTGCGTGCGGTCCTGCCGCCGGATCGTCTGCGGCGCCGAGACCAGGCGCCGGGCCGCCTGCGCCAGGCCGTGAGCAAGGTGCTGCCCCGCGACCAGGCGAGGCTGGTGGTCAAGGGCGAGAACGACATGCTCGCGTTCTTCGCCGGCTGCTGCAGCCCGTTGCCGGGCGAGGACATCATCGGTTTCGTGACCCGCGGCCGGGGCGTCTCCGTCCACTCCGTGGACTGTCCCAACGTGCGCAACCTGCTGTACCACCCGGAACGTGAGATCCAGGTCGAGTGGGCGCGCCGCAACGACTCGATGTTCGCGGTCACCCTGGTCATCGAGACCCGCGACCGGCCCGGCGTGCTCGCGCGCGTCACCGAGGCGATCGCCAAGCAGGGCAGCAACATCCGCCACATCGAGAGCCGCAACCGCGGTCACGGCGAGGCGGCGATCGACGTCGTGGTCGACGTCCGCAACCGCAAGCACTTGAACCGCCTGCAACAGTCGCTGGAAGACCTGTCCGCGGTCCGCACCGTGAAGCGCCGGCAGGGATCGCCGCCGGCCTCGGCTGCGGGCTAGCCGGGTTTCTCCGGCCTCCGGCGCGGACTGGACGGGTCGGACGGCCGCTAGACGGAGTCGGCCGGATGTCCGTAGACGATGTTGAAGAGCTTGCCCACGAACTCATGGAGGGAAGAACATGATCGCGATCCGTCGAATCCACGTTGTCATTACCGCGATGACCGCTTTGGTGATTCTCCTGGCGCCTGCCGCGCTGGCCCAGGGCGCCGAGGAGCAGTCCGGTCAGTACAGACGTCCTGCCGGGTCCGTGACGCTTCAGACGATCCCGAGCAGCGTGCCCGAGACCGGCGGCGAGGTCGAACTGGTCGCGATCGTGCGCGACGACCGCGGACGGCCGCTTGAGAACGCGAAGGTGAACTTCCTCACCGAAACCGGCACGCTCGGCTCCGGAGGTCGGCTGCTCACAACCGGAGCGGCCGGGGGCGTCACCGACCGGCTGACGTTGACCGCCGCCGAACTGGCCGCGGTGGGGGAGAACAGCTTCCAACTGGCGGTGGCGGTGGGCTCCGACGGCGTGGCCCTGCGGACGGCGAACACGAGCGTCGGTATCCAGCGACTGCCGCAGGCGGCCTTCAAGTACAGTCCCGGCGGTCTGCTGGTCGCGTTCCGCGATACTTCCGCGGGTCAGGTGACAAGCAGGCTGTGGGACTTCGGCGACGGAGCCACAAGCACGCGCCAGAGCCCGTCCCATCGGTTCGCCAAGCCCGGTTACTACGCGGTGACCCTGCGCGCCGAGAACCCGGTGGGAGCGAACGAAGTGACCAGACTGGTCCGGGTCGGACGCGGCCCGGACACGAGCGAATAGACGCTCTCCGCACCGCGTTCGTATACTGATTCGAGAGATGGACACCCGGCGCCGATTCCTGCCTGTCGCTTTCGCCGCCAGTTTGTCTCTGGCGCTGTTCGCGGCCTGTGACAAGACGAGTCCAGTGGCGCCTTCGGGCACGCTGATCACGATCAGCGCGAATCCCGACCGCATCCCGTCGGACGGCAGCTCCGAAGTCCGGGTCGTGGCGCTGCGGCCGAACGGCACGCCGGTCAGTTCCGGCACCCTGGTTCGGCTTGCGACCACGCTGGGCTCGATTCCGCCCAGCGTTCCCGTCGACGATCGGGGCGAGGCGCTGGCGATGCTGAAGGCCAACGGTCAGTTCGGCGTTGCCACGATCTCCGCGAGCACCGGCGGCTCGGAGACGGCGACGGTGGATGTCCAGGTCGGTCTGTCGCCGGCGTCCGTGACTGTGCAGGTAACGCCGAACAGCGTGCCTGAGACGGGCGGCGAGGCCGATCTGCTGGCGATCGTTCGCGACGATCGGGGCCAGCCGCTCGAGAAGGCCGAGGTCAACTTCCGCACCGAAATCGGCACGCTCGACTCGGGCGGTGGGTTGATCGCCACGGGCGCGGACGGCACCGCGTCGGACCGGCTGATCGTTACGCCGGGCGATCTCGACACCGTCACGGGCGACAGCTTCGAGGTCGGCGTCGATGTCGGCAGCGGCGGCGGCCAGTTGGTGACCACGAACGTGAGCGTCAGCATTCAGCGCCTGCCGCGGGCCGACTTCACGTTCAGCACCCGCAACCTGCTGGTCGCGTTCGAGGACACGACCGACGGCCGCACGACGAGTTGGCTGTGGACCTTCGGCGACGGCAACACGAGCACGCGGCAGAACCCGACCCATACCTACGCCGACACGGGCACCTACGCGGTCACCTTTCGGGCCACCAACACGCTCGGCTCCGACGAGGTGACGAAGTTCGTCCAGGTCACGGGTCAGTAGCCGCGGCCCGCCATGGCAGCCGAAGGGAGCTCGGGGGCTGCTCACTCGCCGACGCCGACGGTCACGCTGGGCGAGTTGTACCTGGCCCAGGGACACCGGCGGGAGGCCGCGGAGATCTTCGAACAGATCCTCAGGGCCGACCCGGGGAACCGCCGGGCGCGCGAGGGGCTGGAGAGCTTGCGCGGGAAGGCGAAGCCCGCGGCAGAGGGACGCCGGTAGCGGATACACTCCGCCGTTGTGCTGAGCTACGAGCAAGTCGAGGCGCTGATCCGCTTCGTCGCCGAGGAACGGCGCGGCGGCTCGGACCTCTCCGTCGAGTACCAGGTGGGCGGCCTCTACCTGCGGGTGGGCGGCGATCGGGGAGGCGGCGCCGGAGGTCCTCGCGTAGAGCGGGCCGCGCCAGCGGCGTCTGCCGATTCGTCGCCGCCGGTGGCGGACGGGGCGCCGGCGGCCGAAGAGGCGCCGGCGCTCGAAGGGCACGTGCTCAGTTCGCCGATCGTGGGCACGTTCTACGTCGCCCCCAACCCGGACGCGCCGCCATACGTGGAAGTCGGTTCCAAGGTCGAGAAGGGAGAGGTCGTCTGCATCGTCGAAGCGATGAAGCTGATGAACGAGATCGAGGCCGACGTCGCCGGAGTCATCAGCTCCGTGGTGGCCGGGAACGGCGACCCGGTCGAGTTCGGCGCGCCTCTCTTCGTGATTCAGACCTGAGGCCCGAAGGCGTCTCGGCGCGCCCGTTCCGCAGGATCCTGGTCGCCAACCGGGGCGAGATCGCGGTGCGGATCATCCGTGCCTGCCGGGACCTCGACATCGCGACCGTCGCGGTCTTCAGCACCGCGGACCGTGACGCTCTGCATGTGCGGCTCGCCGACGAGGCGGTCTGCGTGGGGTCTCCGGCGCCGGCCGGGAGCTACCTGCACCAGCGCAACCTGCTCTCGGCAGCACTCATCACCGGCGCGGAGGCGGTCCATCCCGGCTACGGATTCCTGGCCGAGAACGCCGACTTCGCCGCCGCCGTAGAGCAGTGCGGCCTGACCTGGATCGGGCCCTCGCCGTCGTCGATCCGCACGCTGGGCGACAAGAGCCGAGGTCGCGAAGCCGCGGTCGCGGCCGATGTACCGGTGCTCGAGGGCGGTCCGCTGCCGGAGTCGTCCGCGGAGGCGGCGGCGTTCGCCGACGGGATCGGCTATCCGCTGATGCTCAAGGCCGCCGGGGGCGGCGGCGGCCGCGGCATGCGGGCCGTCCGTGACCGCGCCGGACTCAAGAGCGCTCTCAAGTCGGCGGCGAGCGAGGCCCGCGCCGCCTTCGGTAGCGGCGAACTCATCGTGGAGCGCCTGGTCGAACGCCCGCGCCACATCGAGGTCCAGGTCTTCGGCGACTCGTTCGGCCGCACGGTCGGGCTCGGCGAGCGCGACTGCTCGATTCAGCGCCGGCACCAGAAGCTGGTGGAGGAAGCTCCGGCCCCAAGGGTAGGGGCCGACCTGCGACGATCGCTGGGCGCGGCCGCGCTGCGGCTGGCGAAGCGGGTCGGCTACGCGAACGCGGGCACGGTCGAGTTCCTGGTGGACGGCGACCGTTTCTACTTCCTGGAGATGAACACGCGCATCCAGGTCGAACATCCGGTGACCGAGTCCGTGACCGGCGTCGACCTGGTCAAGCTGCAGATCCTTGCCGCCGCCGGCGAGCCGCTGGGGTTGCCCGACGGCATCGACACCAGCGGTCACGCGATCGAATGCCGGATCAACGCGGAGGATCCGGAGACCTTCGCGCCCTCGCCGGGCACGCTCCGCCGGTACCGACCTCCCGCCGGTCCGGGCATCCGGGTCGACAGCCACGGGTTCGAGGGCGGGTCGATGCCGCCGCACTACGATTCGCTGGTGGCCAAGGTGATCGCCCACGGCGCGAACCGGGAAGAGGCGATCTCGAGGATGGCCCGCGCCCTGATGGAGTTCGATATCGACGGTGTCCGCACCACGCTGCCGCTGATGCAGCGGATCGTCGGTTCGCGGGCCTTCGCCGACGCCGAGCTCGACACCGGGTTTCTCGCCCGGCTGGACGAAGAATGAGCGCCGGTCGGGTTCCTGGGAACGCGGGCGTCCCGCCCGGATCGGCCGCAGGCCGGTCTCCGGTTCCGCTCCGGCCGCCCGCGAACCGCCTCTACGCGATCGTCGACACGGGACTCTTCGGTACCGAACCGGAACCGGTCGCCGGGGCAGTGCGGACTCTGCTCGACTGCGGAGTGCGCTGGATCCAGCTTCGCGCCAAGGGCCTCCCGGGCCTCCAGGCGTGGCGACTGGCGGAGGCGGTGGGCCGGGTCGTCGAGGACGCGACCGCGGCAGGCAGCGACGCCGCTCCGGACGCTCCCCTGTTCTGGATCAACGACCGGACCGCCATCGCGGCCGCCCTGTTGGCGGCGGGCGGCCTGCGCGTCGGCCTCCACCTGGGCCAGGACGATCTGCCGCCCTCGGTGGCGCGTGCGTCGCTGCCGCCGCACTGCCGCATCGGCCGCTCGACCCACAGCCGCGAGCAGGCGATCGAGGCCGACCGCGACACCGCAGTCGACGCGGTGGCGATCGGCCCCGCGTTCGGGACCTCGACGAAAGACCGGCCGGACCCCGTCGTCGGGCTCGCCGGAGTAGCCGCCGCGCGCGCGGTCACCGCCAAGCCCCTGATTGCAATCGGCGGCATCGACGCCGAGCGCGCCCCAGGCGTGATCGAGGCCGGCGCCGACGCCGTGGCCGTGATCTCCGCCCTCGATCCACGCCGCCTGGAATCAAGCTGCCGCCTCCTGCTGGGCTCGCTGCGCTGAAAGGCGCGGTTGCGGAGCTCCTAGCTGGAATCCCGGGTCAGACCCAACTCCACGGCCACGTTCGCTGCAACGACCTTCGCCGGCTCAATCCCCTTGGTTCGAACTCGCACATCAGCCAGGCGATACGAGTCCAGCCGGGCCTCGTACAGCACCCGAGCCTGCTCCGGCGACTCGAACAGCGGCCGCCGGCGGTGTGAGCCTTCAGCACGGCGGCAGAGGATCTCCCACGGCGGGTCGAGCCAGACGCTACGGCCGAGAGCCGCGATCAGGCGCCGGTTGCGCTCCAGCGTGAAGGCGCCGCCGCCGGTGGCGACGACAACCGGATCGAGCGCGGCGCAGCGTTGGAGCGCCGCAGTTTCGCGCTCACGGAAGTGGGCCTCACCGTGTTCGAGGATCATCTCGGCCACTGGCTGCCCGTCGTGAGCGGCGATGTCCGAGTCGAGATCCCGGAAGGGCCAACCGAGCGACCGGGCCAGCAGACGGCCGACCTTGCTCTTGCCGGCCGCCATGAAGCCGACCAGGAAGACGCGCACAGAAGCCCCGCGGACGGTCAGCCGTCCTGTGCGCGGGACCGTTCGCTCCTGAGCGCCCGCACCAGGAAGAAAGTGAAGCCCCCCCACACGAAGCCGCAGATCAGGATCAGAACCAGGATGGCGAGTGGGGACATCGAACTTCAGATACTCCGGCGGAACTATACGCCAGCCCTGCCCCGGACCCCCTGCGGGCGGGTGTGTGTTCCGGCGGCACGCCCGACGAAGCCTACAACGGGGTGTTGACGATCTCCTGGAACGTCTTGCCTTCGCGGGCCATGGCGATGAGCTGCTGCAGGCGGGTGCTGGCGCGGGCCTCGTTGGCGCTCTGCCAGGTTGCGGTGGCGCCGTCGCGGTCGCCGAGCTGCAGGAGGAGCAGGCCTCGCATCGTCGCTGCCTGCTCGTGGCCGGGGTCGCTCTGCAGTGACCGGCTCAGTTCATTCAGCGCGACGTCGGTTTGCCCCATCGTGAGGCGGACGATGCCGGAGACGTAGTGGCCGTCGGGGTCCTCGGGATCGATCTCCAGAATGCGTTGGGCCTGCTGGAAGGCGTCGAAGTGACGGCCGTTCATCAACAGCAGTTGGGTCAATGCGCGGTGCAGGTCGAGATTCGTGGGATCGGCTTCGATCTGCTGCCCCAGTTCCTCGGCCTGCCGCGCCATCTCGGGACCGAGCGGGGTCTGGCCCCGGAAGTCGGCGCCGTCGGAGCTCTGCTGATCGGCCATCTGCTGGGCTTCGGGATCGGGCTGGGCGTCGGACTGGGCCCAGACCACGAGGGCGGCGACCAGGCCGACCACGCCGCCGCCGAGCAGGACGCCGGAGAGCAGGGGATGCGCCTGTACGAAGGCGCGGCCTGCCGGCGCCGTCGCTTTCCCGGCGCCGCCGCTCGGGGCGACGGTGGCGAGCACCTCCTCGACGTCGTCCAGCTCCTTGAGGACGCGGGCGGTGGACACCTGGAGCCGGCGGCGGTCGGCGGGCTCGAGACCTTGCTGGGACAGGCGGCCGAGCAGGTCTTCGCGGCGGCTCAGCAGGTCGGCCCGCTGCAGCTCGAGGGCGGCCGCGCGTGCGGCGGTTTCCCGAGGCAGCAACGCGAGCCCGACACCCAGGCCGGCGAGGATGGCGGCCAGGATCGCGATCGACGCTGTGAGAGTCAGGTCGCCGTCTCCTGCTCCACCCGCTGCAGGTAGGCGTCCAGGGCTTCCTCCCCGCTTCGGCGGCGCTGCCGCAGCCGGTGGGCGACCAGCATGGCGCCGACCAGGACGATCGCCGCGGGCGCCGTCCAGACGATCAGGTTGAGCCCACGCGCTCGAGGTTCGAGCAGCACGAACTCGCCGTAGCGCTGCTCGAAGTAGCGGGCGACCTGGTCGCCGGTGTAGCCGGCCGCGAGCAGGGACCGCGCTTCCTCGCGCATCGCCCGGGCCGACTCGGCAGCGGAGTCGGCGATCGACAGGGCCTGGCACTTGGGACAGCGGATGTCGGCGGCGACCTTGGCCACAGCCCGGTCCAGTTCGTCGCCGGAGAGGGGTTGTCCGAGCGGCTCGCCCAACTCGCGGGAGACCTCGATGCCCAGCACCGGTCGACGCTCTCCCTCGGCTGGCGGCAGAAGAAGGTCAGGGGTGTCCCGCGGCTGGGCCGAAGCCGGCGTCGCGAACGGGAGCGCAACCAGGAGCCCGAGCAACGTCGTCACCGGGATCGCGAGCCGGCCGTCTCGCCGCGACGTCGAGGTTCGGCGGCGCATATCAGCCGGTGGCTTCGGCCGGCTGCTCGAGCAGCCGGTCGGCGGTCTCGAGCAGCTTGTCCGGCCACACGGCGCCGCTCACCTTGTCGACGATCACGCCGTCGCGGTCGATGAAGAACGTCTCCGGCGGGCCGTAGACGCCGTAGGCGATGGCGACCCGGCTGCCTACGTCGATCAGGGACGGACCCCAGCTCCCGTACTCCGTGTTGAAGCGTGCGATCTGCTGCGGGTCGTCCTGGAAGATGATGCCGATGAAGTGGATCTCGCCCTGCCAGCGCTGGGCGCCCGCCATCAGCAGGGGATGCTCGACGATGCAGGGTGGGCAGTAGGTCGACCAGAAGTTGATCACCACCGGCTGGCCGCGCAGCTCCTCGAGGTCCACGACGCGACCGTCGAGGCCGGCGAGGCGGAAACTCGGCGCCGGCTGACCCACCAGTGGCGAGTCGACGATGGCGGGGTCGTGCTGGAAGGCGAATCCCAGCAGGACGAGCAGCGGCACGGAGATGGCCAGGCCGATCAGGAGGACTTTGCGGTTCATCGTCCGCCGCCTCCGGCTGCGGTCGCCGCCAGGCCGGGGACCGCCCGAGGGCTGGCCGCCCGCCGCTCGGCGGCGGTCGGGATGAGGCACAGAACGGTGCCCACGACCATGATCAGGACGCCGATCCAGATCCACATGACCGCCGGCGTCACAATCGCGCGCAGGCCGACCGACCCGTCGGCGCCGACGTTCATCAGGGTCAGGTAGAGGTCGTGGGTGGCGCTCGACCGGACCGCGGGCGTGCCGATCGGCTCACGCTGGGTGGAGTAGCGGTTGAGCGACGGCAGCAGTGTGCCGGCGCTCCGGCCGCCCCGCGTGATCTCGACCTCGGCCTGGTGGCGCGCCACGTGCGGTTCCTCTACCTGCTCGGCGCCGCGGAAGGTCATCTCGTAGGCGCCCAGGCTGAGCGTGTCGCCTGCCCGCAGCGTGGACTCCGCCTCGCGCTGGAAGGTGGACGACAGGGCGATGGCGACGAAGGTGATCACGACGCCGGCGTGGACGACGTAGGCGCCGAGCTTGTCCGGGGCCGTGAGCACTCCACTGAACACGCCCTTGCCGCCTTGGGACCGCCGGCGCGCCCGCATCGGCCGCAGTCCCTGATCGGCGGTCACCCAGAGCGCGAAGCCGGCAAACGCGGAGACGATCAGCACCGGCGCGCTGCGGGCGCCGAGCAGGAGCGCCAGCGCCAGACCGCAGGCGGCGGCCGGCAGCGGGCGCACCAGCGCGCGGCGCAGCAGCTTCGGATCGCTGCCGCCCCACGGCAGCGCCGGGCCGACGCCCATCATCAGCAGCAGCGCGGTGAACAGCGGCACGGCCATGCGGTTGAAGTAGGGCTCGCCGACGCTGACCTTCACGCCGCGCAGCGACTCGGCGACGATCGGGTAGAGCGTGCCCACGAGCACCGTGAACATCAGGCTGACCAGCAGCAGGTTGTTCAGCAGGAAGGCGCCTTCGCGGCTGACCAGGCGCTCATTCGAGGGTTCGGAGACTAGCGTGTCGACCCGTAGCGCCAGCAGCGCGATCACCGCGACGGTGCACAGGGCGAGGAAGCCCAGGAACACCGGGCCGATCAGGCTCTGGGTGAAGGAGTGGACCGAGTTCACGACCCCCGACCGGGTCAGGAAGGTGCCGAGGATGGTGAGCAGGAACGTGATCATGATCAGGATCACGGTCCAGGCCTTCAGCGTCCCCCGCCGCTGCTGGACGACGCCCGAGTGGAGCGCCGCGATGCCGGTCAGCCAGGGCAGGAAGGAGGCGTTCTCGACCGGGTCCCAGGCCCAGTAGCCGCCCCAGCCGAGCACCTCGTACGACCACCAGCCGCCGAGCATGATGCCGGCGGTGAGAAACGATGTCGGGACCAGCAGCCAGCGGCGCATGGGGCGGAGCCAGGTGGCGCCCAACTGGCCGCGGAGAAGCGCCGCGACCGCCATCGCGAACGGCACCGACATGCCGACGTAGCCCAGGTAGAGCATGGGCGGATGGATCGCCATCAGCAAATGGTTCTGGAGCAGCGGGTTCGGCCCGGGGCCGTCCGGCGGGATCGGCAGCGGTGTGGGCGCGAAGGGGTCGGCGACGCTGGCGATCAGGAACGTGAAGAAGGCGCCGATCGCGAGCAGGGTGGCCAGGGTGTAGGCGAGGTAGTCGTCGTGCCCGCGGCGCTGGAGCATGGCCGAGGCCGCGATGTAGAGGCCCAGGATGAGACCCCAGAACAGAATCGACCCCTCGAGCGACGACCACAGGGAGAAGATCGTGATGTGGAGCGGCGTCGCCAGCGACCCGACCTGGGCCACGTAGGAGACGGAGAAGTCGTGGTTGATCAGCGCGAACCACATCACCGCGCAGGCGCCGACCATGGTCGCCGCGAACAGCAGAGCCAGACGCCGGGTCCAGAGCAGGCCGGCGGCCGACCGCCGCGCGCCGGCGATGTAGCCGAAGGCAGCTCCGAAGCTCGCCGCGATCAGGCCCAGGAGCACGAACCCCTGGCCCAGGGCCGAGGTCACGTGTCGAACTGCATGGACTCGATCAACTCCGCCATGCCGCGCTGGTCATCGACGTCGGGCGCCTGGTACTCGTTGTCGTGCTTCACCAGGAGGCGCGAGGTCGTGAACTGGCCGTCCTGCCCCATCGTCCCCTCGACCACGACGCCGATGCCTTCCCTGAACATGGCCGGCGGCACGGCGGTGGTGCGGACATCGATCTGCGATGCGCCGTCGGTGACCGTGAACTCGAGGGTCAGGCCGTCTTCGCTCCGGCTCACCGAGCCCTCCTCGACCAGGCCGCCGAGCCGGATGCTGGCGCCGACCGCGTCTGGGCCCGCCAGGTGGACTTCCGACGGGCTCCAGTAGTAGACCAGGTTCTCGCCGACGTCGCCGAAGGCCAGAACGGAGAGGGCGATGGCCACTGCGCCGCCCGCGGCCAGCAGCAGAAGACGCCGGTTGCCGCGGCTAGGCGTTGCGCTGGTGGGGGTCGTGGGTTCCGTGCTCATTGCTCTGTTCCTGCGCCGGTGCGTTGCCTTCGATCCGTCGCAGCCGCGCGAACAGACTGAAGGTGTAGAGGGCCAAGGCGGCGCCCGCCGAACCATAGGCGGCAACCACCCATCCCCAACCGCCGACTATAACGCCGTCCACCTTCGATTCGCTCCCTCGGGTGACGGGAAGCCGGGCTGCCGGCGGGCCGTCACTCCTCCATCGCCACGGCGGCCAGCACGCCACCCAGCGCCCAGTAGATCACATCGAAGGCGATCAGAATGACGAACCAACTGCCCGTCTGATCCATCGGATCCCCGTGCAGCACGAGAGCCGCGCTCTTGACCGAGGCGATCAGCACCGGGATGACCAGGGGGAAGAGGAGCAGGGGCAGCAGCACGTCCTGGCTCGAGGCGCGGCTGGTCATCGCCGCGTACAGCGTGCCGGGCGCGGCGAGTCCTGCGGCGGCAAGCAGCCAGACGCCGAGCAGCCCGAGCAGCGCGTTCGGCCCGGTATCGATGCCGTAGATGATGATCGCCGAGGGCAGCAGCACGGGCGCCAGCAGGGCCAGGAAGACGAAGTTGCCGAGCGCCTTGGCGTAGAAGAGAACCGCCGGTTCGACCGGCAGCAGCAACAGCCCCTCCAGGGCGCGGTTTTCCCGTTCGACCCGGAAGGACTCGGAGAGCCCCAGGGTCGAACTCAGGAGCAGGGCGAGGATCAGGAAACCGGGCGCCATGGTCGCTGCCGCGCGGTCGTCGGCGTCGATGGCGAAGGAGAACAGCACCAGCGTGATGCCTCCGAAGAGCACGATGGAGAAGAAGCGGAACCGACCGCGCCACTCGACCCGCAGATCCTTGAGTAGCAGCACGAGTACTGGACGGAGCAACTTCACAGTCTCGCCAGCCTCCGCCCCCAGGCGGCAAAGACATCGGCGGCCGCGCCCTGCCACACCGCCTGGCCCTGCTCGAGTAGAACCCCGCGGTTGCACAGGCGGGAAGCCCGTTCGATCGCGTGGGAGGCGACGATCAGGGTCCCGCCGCCGTCCACGAAACGCCCGATCCAGCTCTCGATCAGGCTTTGCCCCTGGGGGTCGAGGGACGCGAAGGGCTCGTCGAGGAGCAGCAGCCGCGGGTTCTCGAGACGGGACCGGGCGAGGATCAGGCGCTTCCTCATGCCGGCCGAGAAACCGGCG
This sequence comes from Candidatus Multivorans sp., assembly GCA_965222875.1. Lineage (GTDB taxonomy): Bacteria > Acidobacteriota > Thermoanaerobaculia > Multivoradales > Multivoraceae > Multivorans. The sequence continues at coordinate 1,545,816 of CBDCVC010000002.1, forward strand.
ACCTGACGGTCGGCGTCGGCGGAGAGACCGAGTTCGCCGAGCAGGTCGAGGAGCTGGGGGTCGCTGGAGTTCCGGCCGCACAGCGAACTCCAGAGCTGCAGCGTCTCCAGGGCGCTCAGCCGGTCGTAGAGATAGTCGTGGTGGGAAACCAGGGACAGGGTGCCGCGGACCCCGAAGCGATCCTCGGCCGCGCGCCGGCCGTCGACCTGGAGTTCGCCCGCCGTGGGACGCCGGAGTCCGGCGATCAACCGCAGCAGGGTCGTCTTGCCGGAGCCGTTGGCCCCGGCCAGCAGCAGGCGGTCCCCGGACTCGAGGTCGAGGTCGACGTGGGCCAGAGCCCACTGCGAGCCGAAGCGGATACCGAGTCCGCGTGCGTGAATCAAGATCTCGACCCGGTTACTCTCTCTGCGGCGAATGCGGGGACGCTGGTCCCTGGGCGGAGAGGGTATAGCAGCCGCGGGTTGCCGGAGCCGGGCCGGGACGCTCGCACCGCCTCAGGCCGGCCCGCAACAATCGGGCGCGGGGAACGTAGCCGCGGTGTTCGCGACCGCCGCGGCCAGCCCGCAACAATCGAGCGCGGGGAACGTAGGTGAAGGCTGTGGAGGCAACTCGGGCGACCGACGAGGAGTTGGTGGCTGCGATTCTGGACGGCGAGGCCGCCCTGTACACCGACCTCGTGCAGAGGTATCAGGGGCGCCTGGTCAACTACCTGAATCGCTTTCTCGGCAATGTCGACGAGTCGCAGGAGTTGTCCCAGGAAGTGTTTCTGAAGGTCTACCGGGCCCTCGACCGCTACAACCCCAGGTACCGATTCTCGACATGGCTGTTTCGGGTGGCACAGAACGCGGCGATCGACCTGCTCCGCAAGCGGCGCCTCAAGCTGGTTCCGATGCGGCGGGTCGGCGTCGACGGACAAATCCAGGAGCGGGAGTTTCCGAGTGAGGAGAGAGACCCCTACCGGGTGCTTCGGAACCTCGAGCGGCGCGATGCCATCGGGGCCGCGATCGACTGTCTGAAGGACGAGTACCGGGAGCTGATCCAGTTGAGACACTTCGCCGAGATGACCTACGAAGAGATCGCCGAGTTCAAGGGCATGCCCCTGGGCACGGTCAAGAACAAGTTGTTTCGCGGCCGCCGGATGCTGAAGGCCCGGTTGGCTGAATACCTCACCGACTGAAGGACGGGGGGAGTACGGATGACGAGTTCGGAGAGGACGCCTTCGGGGGAAGGGCTGAGCGCGGGGAAAGGGGTCAGCGGTTCGATGTCCGGCGCCTGTTCCCATGCCGAACTGATCGACGCCCATGTCGACGGCGCCGTGAGCGAACCCGAGCGCGAGCAGGCGGAGCGGCACCTCGTGGAGTGCGCCGAGTGCCGCGACGAGGCGCGCGGGTTGGCCGCTGTGCGTGAACTCCTGGCCGCGGAACGGCTCGCGCCCGAGCCGGTCGAGATCGATGTCCGGTCCTCCCCGTCGCGGGCCCGGGGCCGCAGGGCTGTGGCAGCGGCCGCTGCCCTGGTGGGGCTCTTCGGCGGCGCCCTGGCGGTGCTGGCCGGGCTGGCGCCCCAGGTCGAATCCGCGGCCGCCGCCGTGGCGACGCTGTTCGACTTCACGGTCACCGTCGGGCTGGTCGGCGCCGGCCTGCTCGATGCCTCGTGGCGAGGCTTGAGCGCGGCGGTGTCCTCGGTGCTCCAACCCGCGGCGCCCGGGCTGCTGTTCGGTGGCCTGACGGCCGCGGGCCTCACCGCGCTCCTGTTCTCCCTGCTCAGACGCGGTTCCAGGGCGACGGCGCGGGAACGGCAACGGCGCTGACAGTCTCCGGTCGCGGCGCCTTCGCGCCCTGCCGCCATGGCGTGCGGCGCGGCCCTGATCCCTGCCGCCAGGGGCGCTACCGGCGCTACGATCGGCGTTCGTGACCAAACTCGCCCTAAAACGCCGGCGCCACGCCGTCGGGGCGCTGGCCTGCCTCGCTGTCGCGGTCGCCGCCGGTTGCGCGCCGGCCGAGCCGCCGGCGGAGAGCGCCGGGGCCGCCGTCGTCGTCGACGCCGAGGCGGTGATGCGGGATCAGGTCGTCGCGCTGGGGCGGGATCTGGAGCTGCGCGGCGAGGCGCGCTCGGACGTCGTCGTCCTGAGCGGCGACGCCCGCATCGACGGCGTTGTTCTGGGCGACGTGATCGTGCTCGGCGGCGATGTCCACCTGGGACCGCCGGCCCGGTTGCGCGGCGATGTGTTCGTGCTGGGCGGCGAGGTGAACGCCGAGTCCGGGGCGGCGGTGGAGGGGCGCACGGTGGCCTATCCGCGGGCGCCGTCCTCGTGGCTCGTCCTAGCCGAGGGGCCGGTGATGGGCCGCTCGCCGCTGTCGTCCGCGGTGGCCATGCTCAACCTGGCGCTGCTGCTGGCCTGGTTGCTCGTGTCGGTGGTCCTGGTCTGGGGCTTCGACTCGTCGCTGACGGTGACCGCCCAGAGTGTCCTGGAGCGGCCGTTCCGGAACTTCTTCGCCGGCCTGGTGGCTGTGCTCGCCGTGGGCGTGACCTTCGGCGTCCTGACCGCGGCGGCGCCGGCCCTGGTCGGAGCGCCGCTGCTCGTCGTCTGTGCCGTGGCGGCCATGGTGTGCAAGCTGTGGGGCACCGTGGCGGTGTTCATGGCGGTGGGGGCGCGCCTGCTTCCGAACCGCGCGGGGATCGCCGGCCGGCCGATGGCTGCCGTGCTCCTCGGGCTCCTTGCTCTGGGCCTGGTCAAGATGGCGCCCTATCTGGGTGGATGGACCTGGACCATCGTCACCTGCGTGGGGATCGGCGCGGCGCTGGACAGCAGGCTGGGGCGGCGGGCGCCGTGGTTTGACGGCTTGACCTGAGCGTTGCGTTCTGCGGCGCAGCCTCCTAGGCTGGCCCCGATGTACTGCCAGGTATGCGGCACGCGCAACGAGGACGACGCGGAGTACTGCCAGCGCTGCAGGCAGAAGTTGATGGTGCTCTCCGGCGCCGCCGCGCCGCCTGCGGAGTCGCTGGATGTTGGCGACGAGGAGTTCTCGTTCGACGAGCACTTGCTGGAGCGCATCTCGATCCTGGAGGAGGTGCTCAAACGCACGGGCGAAACCGTGCAGAAGGTGCTGAGCGCCATGCACCGGCAGGAGGAGAGCATTCTCGTCCACCACGCCGGCATGCTTGCCCTTCGCGATCTTCTTGAACGCCAGGAGCTGATCGACGCGGCCGAGTGGAGCGACCTCTGGGAGTCCAAGATGGACTACCAGTTCCTGGTGCTCGAGAAGCGGGAGCGGTTCGCGGCCGTCAAGGACCGGATCCTCGGGCTCTACGAGGGTCGGCGTCGCCCCGCCTTCGAACAGCTTCTCGACGATGCGGAGTTCGCTCTGAGCGGCCTCGACCTGGCCCAGGCGATGGAAGCCCTCGAGACGGCGGCCGGGGTAGACCGCGGCAACCACGAGCTGGCGCACTTCCTCGGCGAGTCCCACTTCCAGAAGGGAAGCCTGGAGCGGGCGCTCGACTACTTCAGCCGTGTGCTGGCGACCAAGCCGGACCATGTCCAGGGTCTTGTCTACAGCGGCGTGATCCGTCTTCAGCAGGGTGAGGAAGAACGCGGCCAGGAACTGCTGGAGCGTGCGGTCGTCCTCCATCAGGACGCCTTCCTGCCGCACTTCTGCCTCGGTGCGTCGCTGGCGGGCCGGGGGCAGTTGAAGTCGGCGGTGGCTTACCTGGAGCGCGCGGTCGAGATCGACGGGGTGCCGCAGGCGCTCTACCTGCTCGGCCGCTGCCGCTACGAGATGGGCCGGCTCGCGGCGGCGATCGAATCGCTCCGGCAGGCGGTCCAGGTCGATCCCTCGTTCGAGGAATGCCATCACTTCCTCGGTCTCTGCTACCTGGACCGGGGCTGGAACCGCAAGGCCCTGGCCGCGTTCCGCACCGCTCAGCAACTGAATCCCCGGCGGATGCGCTACCGCGATCTGGTCGCCTACCTCTCGGGCCGGACCGGCGCCGAGCTGCCGGCGACCAGTCCGGCGGCTGCCGACTGGGTGAACCGCGGAGAGGAGGCGATCGGCGCCGGCGACGCGGCGGAGGCGCTGCGCTGCTACCGCGAGGCGCTCGCGCTCGACCCGGACAATCCGACCCTGCTGATGACCTACGCCCTGGCTTGTCTGCGGCTCGACCGCGGCCAGGAGATCGGTCAATTGACCCAGCGCGTGCTCGATTCGAATGCCGGCGAGATGCTGCGCGCGACGGCCTACGCGACCCTGATCGAGTCTCTGCGCAGCGAGGGGAAGTACCTGGAGGGAAACAAGGTCGGACGCCGGCTGCTGGACGAGGGCGGGTCGAACTTCTCGAAGAGCATCGCCTACTACGAGATGGCCTACAACCTGGCCGAGATGGACGAGGACCTGGACAAGGCACTCGACTTCGCGCGCCGGTCCCTGGAGCACGCGCCGGAGGAGTTGCGCCAGTTTCCGCTCGCCGCGCTGGGTTGGGTCCACTACAAGCGGCAGGAGTTGGACGAGGCGATCGACTTCCTGTCGCAGTCGACCGAGCTCGGGCCGTCGACGGCCGTGCTCACCCGGCTTGGCATGGCGCTTCTTGCGTCCGGCGACGAGGATCGGGCGCGCGGCGTGCTGGCCCGGGCACGCCGGCTCGATGACCGCGGCGGCGCGATCGAAGAACGGATGATGGAGTTCATGAAAGACTCCGCGCGGATCATCGAACGCGTGCGCGGTCGCGCCTAGCAGTTCCCGTACCGAACCGAACCCGGCAAGACGATGCGTTGGAGCAACTACTACCTGATGACCGCCCGCGAGGCGCCCAGGGACGCCGAGGTCGTCAGCCACCGGTTGATGGCCCGGGCGGGCCTGCTGCGGCGGCTCGCGGCCGGGATCTACACGCTGCAGCCGGCCGGTTGGCGTACCCTGCGCAAGCTGATGGCGATCGTCCGACGCGAGATGGAGCGGGCCGGCGCGATCGAACTGTCGATGCCGGCGATCCAGCCCGCCGAGCTGTGGGAGGAGTCCCGGCGCTGGTTCAAGTACGGCGCCGAGCTCTTGCGCATGGAGGACCGGCATGGCCGGCGGTTCTGCTTCGGTCCGACGCACGAGGAGGTGGTCACCGATCTCGTGCGGCGCGACGTGAAGAGCTACCGCCAGTTGCCGATCAACCTGTTCCAGATCCAGACCAAATTCAGGGACGAGATCCGGCCCCGCTTCGGGCTCATGCGCGGCCGCGAGTTCCTGATGAAGGACGCCTACTCGTTCGACACGGCGGAGGAAAGTCTCGACCGGAGCTACCTGGCGATGCACGCCGCGTACTCGCGCATCTTCGAGGCCTGCGGCCTCGAGTACTCCGTGGTCGAAGCGGACTCCGGGACGATCGGCGGTTCGTCGTCGCACGAGTTCATGGTGCTCGCCGACACGGGTGAGAGCGCGGTCGCCAGTTGCGCCGCCTGCGGTTACGGTGCGAACGTGGAGCGGGCGGAGGTCGGCGAGCTGCCCGTGCCGGCCGCGGATGGCGGCGAAGCCCCGAGGGAGGTCACGACGCCGGGCACGACGACGGTGGCGCAGGTTGCCGAGCTGCTCGAGGTCGAGCCGGCGCGGGTGGTCAAGACGCTGATCTACGAAACGGACGACGGCCTGGCGGCGGTCGCGATTCGCGGCGACCGCGAGGTGAACGAGGTCAAGCTGCTGAACATTCTGGGCGGCCTCGGCCTGCGCCTGGCGACGGCCGAGCAGGTGGAGGCGGCGACCGGCGGTCCGCTCGGCTTCTCGGGTCCGGTCGGCCTTTCGGCCGACGTGCGCCTGGTCGCCTGTGAGTCGGCCCGTCCCCTCGCCGGCTTCGTCTGCGGCGCCAACAAGGGCGACCGGCACTTCGCCTCAGTACGCTGGGACCGGGACGTGGCGAGCACGCGGCCGTTCGAATGGGTCGACGTGATGACCGCCGCCCATGGCGATCCGTGCCCGCGCTGCAGCGGCGGCGAGCTGCGGCTCTCGCGCGGCATCGAGGTCGGCCACATCTTCAAGCTGGGCACGACCTACTCCGAGAAGATGAACTGCACGTTCACGGATGAGCACGGCCGTCTTCAACCGATGGAAATGGGCTGCTACGGCCTGGGTATCGGTCGCACCGCGGCGGCCGCGATCGAGCAGGGCCACGACCGGGACGGCATCATCTGGCCGTCGCCGCTGGCGCCCTTCACTGTCGTTCTGAGCTCCCTCGATCCGGTTGACGAAGCGGTGCGCTCGGCCGCCGACGCGCTCTACGAGGAGCTCGTGGACACGCTCGCTCCGGCCGGTTTCGACGTGCTCTACGACGACCGCGCGGAACGGCCCGGCGTCAAGTTCAAGGACGCCGACCTGGTCGGCTTCCCGGTCCGGGTCGTGGTCGGCGCGCGCTCGCTGAGGGGCGGCGGCGCCGAGGTTTCGACTCGGGGCGACGGCGAGCGCGAGGTGGTCCCGCTGGACCGTGTGTCAGAGGTCGTCCTCGGGCGGTTGTAGGGGTAGGGCGTTGCCAGGGAACCCGGAACCGGGGGTCAGAAGACCCCCGGCCACCGGCTAGCCATCTTCTTCAGCTGCTTCGGGTAGAACGTCGACCCGCAACGCGACGATCCGGTTGCCATCCACCTCCAGCACCTCAAGACGCAGCCGCCCGGCTTCGACCGCGTCGCCCGGTTCGGCGGTGCGGCCGAGTTCGGAGAGCGCGATGCCGGCCACGGTGTCCTCCTCCCGCGCGTCGGCGATCTCGATTCCGAGTTCGTCCTCGAGGTCGTCGATCAGCATTCCGCCGAGAACCTTGTAGCCGCCGTCCTCGAGGCGGACGAACTCCGGGACCTCGGCGTCGAACTCGTCCTGGATCTCGCCGACGATCTCCTCCAGGACGTTCTCCAGGGTGACGAGGCCGGCAACGCCGCCGTATTCGTCGAAGACTGCCACCATGTGGATGTGCTCGTGGCGCATTCGGGCCATCAACTGGTCGAGCGGCAGGGTCTCGGGCACCGCGAACGTCTCGCGGGCGATGTCCCGCAGGGAGGCCGGCGGATCCTCGGCGATGAACAGGTCCTTGATGTGGACCAGGCCGATCAGTTGGTCGAGGTCCCCCTCGCAGAGCGGGAAGCGGGTGTGGCCGCTTTGGCGGGCACGGTCGAGATTCGCCTCCATCGGGGCGGTGGCGTCGAGGTAGATGACCTCGGTGCGGGGCACCATCACCTGGCGGGCGTTGCGGTCGGAGAGTTCGAACACGTTGTCGAGCAGCTCCCGCTTGGGGTCGGAGAGTTTGGAGTCCTCCTCGGAGGCGAGCAGACTCCGGATCTCCTCCTCGCTGTGAGCCAGTTCGCCGTGGCCGACCGGTTCGATGCCGAACAGGCGCAGGACGGCGTTCGCCATCTGGTTCAGTACCCAGATGCCGGGATAGGTGATCCGGTAGAACGCCCACAGCGGCAGCGCGACCCACAGACTCGTCGGCTCGGGTTTGCGGATCGCCAGCGACTTGGGCGCCAGTTCGCCGAGCACGATGTGCAGCATGCTGATGAACAGGAAGGCGACCGTCAGACTGGCCGATTGGGCGACGGCCGGAGACAGGTTCGGTACCAGGTTGAACAGCGGCCTGAGCAGCCAGGTGACCGCCGGCTCACCGATCCAGCCGAGACCGAGGCTCGACAGCGTGATGCCGAGCTGGGTCGCCGACAGGCAGGCGTCGAGCTGGTCGATCATGCGCTGCGCCATGCGGCCCCGAAGGGTGTCCACGTGCGGGGCGATCTGGGTCGGACGGACCTTGACCAGCGCGAACTCGGCGGCGACGAAGAACCCGTTCAGGCCGACCAGGAAGATGGCCAGGGCGAGCCCCCAGCCGGGCGGGAGTTCTGCGAGGCCCATGGGCGGCCCGGTGACCGCCAGGAACGGCGGCATCATCGGCGCTCAGCCCGATGGAAGGTTGGGAGCCGCGGCGAACGGGACGAGTGGCGCTCCCGTGAGGTGCGCTGGTCGGAGTCCGGGTCGGGTTCGTCCAGACTGGAGTCGGATGGCGAAGGATCCGAAGCTTCGTCGTTCACGCGCGGCAAGCCTAGCAGTCGAGGCAGACGAAGGGTGGCGTCGGCGAAGGTAATGTGCCGGCCGTTGGCCGGCCGTATTCCTGGCCGCCTTTGGCGGCAGCGGGCCAGAAGGCCCGCGCACCCAGTGTTCGCCGACGCCACCCTTCGTCTGCCTCACTACTCGTGCCAGCTCCGGGGCTCGGTCTGGCGCCGGACGTGGAGGCCGGCTGCCGCGATCGACTCGATCAACTCTTCCACGTGCTCCGGGCCGCGCGTCTCGAGCCGCAGCTCGATGTGCACCTCGTTCAGGCCGAGGGCGGTGAACGCGCGTTCGTGATGGGTCTCGATGACGTTGGCGCCGGTATCGCCGACCAGGTTGAGCAGCGCGCCCAGAGCGCCGGGCCGATCCTTGACGCAGACATCGAGCTGCACCAGGCGGCCGTCCTTGGTCAGGCCGCGCTCGATGATGCGGCTGAGCAGGGTGACGTCGATGTTGCCGCCCGTCAGCACCATCGCCGTCCGGCGTCCCTTCGCCTGCGGCACGTGGCCGCCCTTGACCGCGGCCAGAACGGAGGCGCCGGCGCCTTCGACCACCGTCTTCTCGCGCTCGAGCAGCAGCAGCACCGCGTTGGCGATCTCCTCCTCGTCCACCGTGACCAGGTCGTCGACGAGTTCCTCGACCAGCTTCAGGGTCATGTCGGCCGGGCGCTTGACCGCGATGCCATCGGCGATCGTGTGGCGGCGGTCGACGGCCACCGGCTCGCCGGCGGCGAGGCTCTCTCTCATCGAGGGTACGGCCTCCGTCTGCACGCCGATGATCCGGGTCTGCGGCCGGTGCGCCTTGTACGCCGCGGCGATGCCGGAGATCAGGCCGCCGCCGCCGACCGGCACCACGACGACCTCGAGGTCGGGCTCCTGGGCCATCAGCTCGAAGCCGATGGTGCCCTGCCCGGCGATTACCTGGGCGTCGTCGAAGGGATGCACGTAGGTCGCTCCGAGTTCCGCTTCCAGCTCGTGCGCGTGGGCCTGGGCATCGTCGAACGTTTCCCCGGCCAGCCGCACGTCGGCGCCGAAGCTGCGCGTGTTCGCGACCTTGATCAGCGGCGTCGGCAGCGGCATGACCACGGTCGCCTCAAGGCCGATCCGGCCGGCGTGGTAGGCGACCGCCTGCCCGTGGTTGCCGGCGGAGGCGGTGATCAGGCCCCGATTCCGCTCCTCTTCGGAGAGCGTGAGGATGCGGTTCAGGGCTCCCCGTTCCTTGAACGAGCCGGTCATCTGCAGGTTCTCGAGCTTGAAGTAGGCGTCGAGACCGCAGAGCCGGGAGAAGTACTCCGACCGGGCGCAGGGGCTCACGTAGACCTGATCGGCGATCCTCCGCCGCGCTTCTTCGATCAACTCCGCCAACTGGAGACTGGACATCATCCTGCGATTCTGCAACAAAGCGGCAGCCTGTGGGGCGGAGATCAATAGCGGGTGTCGATGTAGTAGGCGGAACGGCCGGGGCAGGGGTAGCCGGTCTTGTCCTTGTGCTTGTTGAGTCGGCTCGTGCGCGTCTTGCGGTAGAACCGCTTGCCGCAATAGTTGCACTCGTAGAGCGTGCGCGGCAGGAAGAATCGGCGTACGCCATGTTCTGCGGCGCACGCTCCTAGACATGAGTTGGTCCGCGGGAGCGGCTGCGCGGGCGCGGTGAACGGAGGCCCGTCGGGGCGGTCAAGGAGGACCGTGGGGACAGCACACTGCCTCTGCTGGCGGAAGGTGCGACGGAGATGGGGCCCGACGGGGTGAGTTCGATCGCGAAGCGCGGGATGAAACTCTCGTTGGTGACGCGCGCGCCCTGGATTCGGTCGAGCCGATAGCTACGGTGGGCGTTCTTGTCGCGGTTATGGGCGTGGAGGATGACGTTGTCTGCGAGGGTGCGGCGCAGGGAGTAGGGTTCGATCCTTCGGGTCGAGCCCTGATAGAGGAGATCGACACAGAGCCGGTTGGACGCGGCGAAACGGATGACATCGAGATGGGCTTGCATGGTCGGCCTGGCATGGACCGGGACCGAAGCGGGGAACGAAATGATGCGGGTGCGGATGACCTCCTCGCCGCCGCCGCCGAGATACGCGGCAAGCGGACGGGGTGCGTGGCCCGTGGCTAGCCAGGCGAAAAAGTCGGGCAGTTCGTCCCAGAAGGTCTCGAACGGGGGCAGCATGGGTAGCTGGTGCGCGAGCATCTGCGCCCAGCCACTCTCGAGCAGGGGGCGTGACGGCTCGAGGTGGCTGAAGACAGGTAGGTCGATGCCTTTGAATGCACATTTTTGACGAAGCACGTTGGCAAGGACGGCCGGCTTCGGGCGGGCGTCGACATTGCGGAAGAGGTTGACGACATCGTAGAGGTCGCGGGGCCGGGCGCGTTCGGCAAGAGCTCTGGTCTTTTCCGCGAAGGCCTCTTCGTACGCGTACGACCCGATGGCGATGCCCTCGGGCGGCTCGTCGCTGTAGGGGTGAAAGACGCGCGAGCGGACGGCAGGGAGGACGAGGACCTCGTCGGCGGTCAGGTCGAACTTGACGCGGGGCATGTTCGAGCCGCGCGGGGAGACCGGGCCGCGGTAGGCGATGCGGGCTTGGCAGGAGAGTTTTCCGCGGGGGTTCCGGTAGAGGTCGAACCGCTGGGCGTTCGTGGGGACCTCGATCCCGGTGCGGTCGTAGACGGCGTCGGCGACGCCGGCGAACACCTTGGTCAGGAAGTCCTTGTCGAGATGGGCGTCGTCGGCAAGAGTGAAGTCGAGGTCCTCGGAGAACCGGTAGGTTTCGAAGAAGCACTTCTTCAGGCAGGTGCCCCCCTTGAAGGTCCAGGTGTCGGCAATCGCTTCGTGGTTTGCGACGCCCCACAGCAGCCAGCCGAGGACGTAGTCCTTTTCCACGACGTGGGGCGTGAGCCCGAGGCCGGTCGCCGCGTCGAGGATCTCGCGCTTGTCAATCATGTGTGGGCGCTTTCGGCCACTGCGCCGGCACCCGGAGGCGCCACCGGGGAACGGTGTGCGAACATGGCAAAGCGGGATCGAGTTTGGCGTATCCCTTAGTGAGCCTGGTGCGGCAAGCGTCGGCGAGCGGGACGTCGCCGCGCTGTTCCGCCAGGAAGCCGAGGCGCTTGAACACGGCGCCGTTGCCCAAGGTCTCGGCGTAGTCGACCAGGACATCGTCGTTGCGGTCGTCGCGCGGCAGGTAGGCTGCGACACAGTCGGCAACGTGCTGGATGCCGCCGCCGATGGCGGGTTCGTCGAGGAGGTCGACGATCGTGCGGTGCACGTCTGATACCGGAACTCTGGTACTGCCGCGCCAGACGCCTGTTGTGCCGAAGAGCTTCCGGGGAAGGACATGGCGCAACAGAAACGGCGTGCCGTGATGCGCCCGGTGTTTGGCGTGTACGGGCCGCGTGGTCATGACGACGATGGGTCGGAACAGTTGCTCGGTGAGGTCCCAGTGTTCCGTGGCGGTCCAGCCGCCGATGTAGGCTGGCCCAAAGAGTGCGGGGACGAGTACCCAGGGATCGTCGAGGACGTGTTCGCTGTCGATGGAGTCCAATTGCGCCAGGGCGTAGGTGCCGGGGCCGACGCGCCTCAGCCAGCCCTGGCGAACCCAGCGCCAGAGCATCTTTGTAGCCACCGGCCGGGTGACGGCCAGGGCGGCGACGACATCGTCGATACGGATGAGATCGTTGGCCTGCCTCGCGACGGCCGCGAGGTTGCGCCTGCCTTGGGGGATGGACGATGTGCGGGGTTTCTGCATTGACGATAAATACCCCAAATAGTGATTTTGCGGAAACACACTGTACCGCTTCGGGTGGGTGTGAGCAAGGTGTGGTCCCCGCCCGTGGAGGTGCGGCCGTTCGCATCCGGCGCCGCCGTGAAGCGGCGCCTCCCCCACCGTCAAACATCCTCGCGTGTACTGAGCCACTGCATCGCGTTGACACGGCAACGGTCCCCTTTGTACCGTTGCGCCTTCTCGCGGCGGCCATTGCCGGCCAATCGGTCGCGGGGTTCAGGCCCGTAGCTCAGTTGGTTAGAGCGCTACGTTGACATCGTAGAGGTCAGCGGTTCGAGTCCGCTCGGGCCTACCAAGGTTCGAGCTTGCTCGAACTTCCGCAGGGTTCGAGTCCGCTCGGACCTCCGCAGGGTTCGAGCTTGCTCGGACCTCCGCAGACATGGGCCGTTCGGTCTGTGACTCAGGCGCTTAGCTCAGTTGGTTAGAGCGCTACCTTCACACGGTAGAGGTCAGCGGTTCGAGTCCGCTAGCGCCTACCATCGCGGTGCCGGCAGGAAGAACCGGCCAGCCGCGGTACCTCAGACGGAACTCGCTGCATGATTGACCTGACCCTGCCGGACGAATCGGTGCGGACAGTCCCGGCGGGGACGACGGCGCTCGACGTTGCGCTGTCGATCGGCCCCGGCCTGGCGAAGGCCGCGGTCGGCGCCGAGCTGGACGGCCGAGCGCTCGACCTGCGCACGCCGATCGAGGTGTCGGGCAGCCTGCGGCTGATCACGATCCAGAGCGAGGAGGCGGCGCCCTTCCTGCGCCACACCGCCGAGCATGTGCTGGCGGACGCGGTCCAGCGACTGTGGCCCGGCACGCAGATCGACGTGGGACGCCGGGACCACTCGGAAAAGTACCAGTACGACTTCCGCTTCCCACGCGCGTTCGTGCCTGAGGACCTGGAAGCGATCGAAGCGAAGATGCGCGAGATCCTGGCCGAGAAGCACGAGGTGGAGCGGGTCGAGACTTCTCGCCGGCAGGCGCGGGAGCTGTTCGGCGACCTGGGCGAGGAACTCAAGCTGGAGCGCCTCGAGGACATTCCCGAAGGCGAACCGATCACCTTGTTCCGGCACGGTGAGTTCGTCGATCTCTGCCGCGGTCCGCACGCGCAGCGCGTGGATCAGGTCGGGGCGGTCAAGCTGCTGGAGAGTTCGGGCGTCTTCTACCGCGGCGACGAGAGCCGTGAGCGGCTGCAGCGGATCTACGGCACCGCCTTCGCCAGCCAGGCGGCGCTCGACGGCTACCTCGCCGACGTCGAACTGCGGCGAGCGCGCGACCACCGCCGTCTGGGGCCGGAGCTCGACCTGTTCAGCTTCACGCCCCACGCTCCCGGCAGTCCGTTCTTCCACCCTCGCGGCACGGTGATCTACAACCTGCTGGTGGACTACGTGCAGGGTCTCAACCAACGCGACGGATTCGAGGAGGTGCGCACCCCGCAGATTCTCGACGTCGATCTCTGGCGCCGCTCGGGGCACTGGGACAACTACCGCCAGAGCATGTTCTTCACCGAGGTCGACGAGCGGCAGTACGCGGTGAAGCCGATGAATTGCCCGACCCACTGCCTGATCTACAAGACCGGCCTGCGGTCGTACCGCGATCTGCCGATCCGCTACGCCGACTTCGGCCGCCTCCACCGCTACGAACGATCCAGCGTGATCACCGGGCTCACGCGGGTGCGCACGTTCTGTCAGGACGACGCGCACACCTTTTGCACCGAGGAGCAGATCGAGGAGGAGGTGGTGCGCCCGGTGTCGACGATCCTCGAGATCTACAGGACCTTCGGCTTCGACGACATCCTGATCGAGGTCTCGACCCGGCCCGAGAAGTCGAGCGGCAGCGCGGAACTGTGGCGGCGGGCCGAGGACTCGCTGATGAGCGCGCTCAGAAGCCGCGACCTGGAGTTCGAGATCAACGAGGGCGACGGCGCCTTCTACGGCCCGAAGATCGACTTCCAGGTCCGCGACGCACTGGGACGGAGCTGGCAGTTGGGGACGGTGCAGTTGGACTACCAGATGCCGGAGCGTCTCGACCTGGAGTACACCGCCAGCGACGGCGGAACCCGGCGCCCCGTCATGCTGCACCGGGCGATGATGGGATCGGTCGAGCGCTTCATGGGTATTTTGATCGAGCACTTCGGCGGCGCCTTCCCGGTCTGGCTGGCGCCGACACAAGCGGTCGTCCTGCCGGTATCCGACCGCTTTCTCGACTACGGCGCCGAAGTGACGAAGAAGCTGCAGGACGCCGGCGCCCGGGTCGAGCTCGATCAGCGCAGCGAGAAGCTCGGCTACAAGATCCGCGACGCCCAGGCCCGGAAGGTCCCCTACATGCTCGTCATCGGCGGCCGCGAACAGGACGCCGGCACCGTGTCGCTGCGGCTCCGCGAAGCGCCGGGGGGCGGTGCCGCCGATCAGGGCGCGGTGACGATCGACGATCTGGCGGCCCGCATCGCCGAGCGCGCGGCGTCGAAATCGCTGAATCTGTGAAGCTCAGGCTGGGAGGGAGGACACCATGCTGACGGAACTCCATGTCCAAAACTTCAAGGCTTGGCGCGATCTGAAGATCGAGCTGGGGAAGGTTACTGCTCTCTTTGGAGAGAACAGTTCCGGGAAGAGCAGCTTGCTGCAGTTCCTACTGATGCTGAAGCAGACCAAGAACGCGGCCGACCGTAGCCTGGTTATGGATTTTGGAGGGGGACCGACAGAACTGGTCAACCTGGGGAACTACGAGGGCGCCGTGCACCGGCGAACCGCGGATGAGGCTGAACCGCCTGACATGGCGTGGACTCTGGCATGGGATCTTGACGATCGGTTGGAGGTCCATGACCGGTTGCATCGGCTGAGCTTCTCCGGCAAGGAGCTTCGCCATACGGCTCGAGTAGGGCTCGAATCCGGCTCCTCCAGGCGACTCGTGGCTAAGGGACTGGCGTATTGGTTTGCCGAAACTACGTTCGGGTTGCGACTCAAAGCGAGCGACCGCACGCGATTTGACCGATTGACAGCCGAAGGCCCCGGCGCGTTCATGTTTGATCGAAGCGTGGGGCGAACGCCCCATGACTTTGGACCGGTCAAGACCCATCTCTTCCCCAGCGCAGCTAGACATCTCTATCGCAATGCGGACTTCCTGAGTTTCTTCGAGAACGCCTACGAGGACTTGATGGATCGTATCTACTATCTGGGTCCTCTGCGCGAACACCCCCGGCGGGAGTACCGGTGGACGGGGGCGGGCCGGGATGGCGTTGGCGACAGCGGCGAGTTCACGATCGACGCGATTCTCGCCAAGACCCAGGACCTAAACTGGAGGGAGAATGTGGCGCCTAGGAAGCACCGAATGCCGTTCCAGGCCATGATGGCGTACTGGTTGGAGGCATTGGGTCTGATCGAGTCCTTTGAGGTCCGCGAGGTCGTTCCCGGGTCAAGTCTCTACCAAGCGCTGGTGAGGAGGTACAAGAGCAGCCCGGAGACGACCCTCACGGATGTCGGCTTTGGTGTCTCGCAGGTCCTTCCCGTTCTGGTTCTGCTCTACTACGTCCCGGAGGGTTCCATTGTCCTGATGGAGCAGCCTGAGATTCACCTCCATCCCTCGGTCCAGAGCGGCCTTGCTGACGTGATGCTCGCGGTTGCGGCACGCAGAGACGTGCAGATCGTGGTTGAAAGCCACAGCGAACACTTGCTCCGGCGTTTCCAGCGTCGCGTGGCTGAGGAGGAGGTGTCGCCTTCCGATTTGAAGCTCCATTTCGTCCGCTCTGAACGTGGTGCTGCCGTGCTGGAACCGCTCCGACTGAATAAGCTCGGGGGTATCGAGAACTGGCCGGACAAGTTCTTCGGCGACGAGATGGGCGAGATCGCCGCCACAAGCCGCGCTGGTCTGGAACGGCTCAGGCGGGCGAATGGATGAAGGCTACGCCGCTGGCCTCTTACGTAGTGGATACGAATGTGGCCATCGTGGCGAACAAGGCGGCCGACGTCGACGTTTGCTGCGAGAGGGCGTGCATTGACGAGCTGCAGCGGGTGGCAGAACGGTGCATAGTTGTCGTCGATGAGGGTCTGCTTATCTTGGAGGAGTACCGGAAACGCCTGACGCCCGGCAGGTCCGGCGTCGGTAATGTCTTAGCACGTTTCGTCTACGCCCGCAGCGTGAACGCACCGTCGACCGCCAAGTGGATGGCGATGGTCAAGAAGCACCATGCATGGAAGGTCACCGAACCCGGCACCCTTCTCTATGGCGAAGACATCTACGGCGTCCACAGCATCGAATACGGGCCGGTGCCGGAGAACGAGACCTTCTACGCCTTCGCGCTTCGCGACGGCCAAGGCCTGTTTTCCTCCTTCGGCTTCCTTGCCGACTACGCCTCGCAGCGCGACATTCCGGTGGTGCCCGTTCTCTTTGCGGGCACCTTCCACACCGAGGACGATCTTCGGGACTTCATACATAGCAGCCACGCCCAGGCCTCGGCCCTCGGCGGCGAGAGAGAGGGCGTCGTCATCCGCTTGGCCCGCTCGTTCCCGGCATCCGAGTTCAGCAACTGCGTCTGCAAGAGCGTCCGCGCCCGTCATGTCCAGACCGACCACCACTGGACCCAGCACTGGAGACCCTGCCGGATCGTCCGGCCGGGTTGAGGCTTCGCGAAGCCCGACGGTCCCGCAGCAGGCGGCCCTGGCCGACGCCGCTGCGCCGCTCCGCTCCGCCGCTCCGCTCCGCCTCAAAGCCACGTACCGGGTAGCCGTGCGCGGCGTTTCCGGTTAGTATCCGCCGCTCGGCGGCTCACCCGGGCCCCGCGAGGAGGCTCAGGAATGCCCAAGCAGAAAACTCACCGTGGAGCGGCCAAGCGCTTCAAGCTCACCGCCAAGGGCAAGGTGAAGCGCAGGCACTCGATGACGAACCACATCCTGACCAAGAAATCGCAGAAGCGGAAGCGGAAGCTGCGCAAGCAGACCGATGTCGCCGGCGCTTTCGCCAAGACGGTCAAGGGGATGCTTCACGGCTGAGCCGGTGGCTCGCGGGAGCCACGGAGGGTCATAGACGATGGCACGAGTAAAACGCGGCAGCCGGCGCGCTCGCCGGCGCAAGAAGATTCTCAAACAGGCCAAGGGCTACTACGGCGTCAAGTCGAAGGGGCACCGCATCGCCAAGCAGGCGGTGGACCGGGCGCTCGCCTACTCCTATCGTGACCGCCGCCAGAAGAAGCGGCAGTTCCGCAGCCTCTGGATCGTGCGGATCAACGCTGCCGCGCGCCTCAACGGCCTCTCCTACAGCCGCTTCATGTCCGGCCTGCGGCTCGCCGGCATCGAGCTGAACCGGAAGATGCTCGCCGATCTCGCGGTGCGCGATGCCGAGGGCTTCGCGGCCGTGGCGTCCGCGGCCCAGGGCGCCCTCGCCGCCGGCTCTGCCGGGACCTCCGCCTCCTCGTCCTGATGGCTGAGGACTCCGCCTCTGCGATCGTGCGTTTGGAGGAAGTGATCGAGCGGGCCAAGGCGGCTCTGACGGCGGAGCGTGATCGGACGCGTGAACTGACCGCCGAACTCGAAGCCGCGGAGCAGCGGGCAGCCGAGGAGCGTGCCGAGATCGGCCAGCGCGTCGAGGCGCTTGCCGAAGGTCTCGAAGAGTTGCTCGGCAGCGACGATTCCTGAAGGCGTCACGGCTCGACAGGACGCTCGGCGGCTCTTGAGTCGTGCGCTCGGAGGCGCCGGGGCCGGTGCGAGCGGGTGCTATAGTGCCGATCCTTCGAGGTATCGAGTAGTGGCCGAAAGCGAACGCCAACAAGATGTTGCGGCCACCGTGGTGGTCGAGATCTTCGGCGTTTCCTACACCCTCCGGGAGGACGGAGCGACCGATGCCGAGCGCATTCGGGAGCTTGCCCGGAGGGTCGACCGCAAGATGCGGGAGGTGGCCGATCACTCGCCCAATCTGGATGCGGGCAAGATCGCCATTCTTGCCGCCCTGAATCTCGTCAACGAGTCGTCGTCTTCGTCCGAGGAGGGGGAGGACGGCCGGTTCGTGGAGATGGTTGAGCGCGTGTCCAGCCTGACCTCCGACCTGGAGGCGGCGCTCGATTCCTGACTTTCGTGCAGCCCTGTATCCTGTGCCTCAGCGCGGCGCGGACGCCGCGACTTGATTGCATGGAGCCCTGTATCCTGTGCGTCAGCGCGGCGCGGACGCCGCGACTCGACTGCTTGCTGGAAGAATCTCTGACTTTGCATCCCCTGCGCGGTTCGTGATGAAAGCCGTGGTTGGAACCATCGCTCTTTTGAAGGGAGTCTCTCAACTGCTTGCCCGTGCCAGCCCCGCTCGAACGGGGACGCTAACGGCGAGTGGCGCGGACACCCACCTGGTCCCGCTCTGGTTCTGTGTCGGGGCGCGTTCACACGGCCTCGCGGGGGATGCCCTTCTGCCCGGATCGAGGGCTGATGACCGAAGCTACTCTCATTGCCGTCGCGGTCGCGGCGGCTACTCTTGTTGCAGCCTGGCTGCTTTGGAGCCTTGCCGGTCGGCGTAGTGCTGCGAGGCTGATTTCGGAGGCCCGCCGCCGGGCGGACAGCCTCGTCGAGGAGACCGAGCGGGAGTGCGCCGCCAAGGGGCGGGAACTGGAACTCGCGGCGAAGGAGGAGGTCCTTTCGCTGCGCGCCGAGTTCGAGCGCTCGTCGGGGGAGCAGAGGAGAAAGCTCGAGGCGCGCGAACGGGAGGTCGGGGACCGGCGGGCCCGGGCGCGCGAAGAGACGGCCCGGTTGGAGCGTCTCGGCGAGGAACTGGAGCAGCGGCAACGGTCGGTCGCGGACGGCGAGCGGCGACTCGATACCGAGCGGGCCGAACTCGCCGAGGGGCTGGGGAACGTCCGGCGCCAACTGGAACGGGTTTCGGGCCTCACCGTGCAGCAGGCGCGAGAGGAACTGAGCCACAGCCTGGAACACGAGGTGCGCATGGAGTCGGCGCACCTCGCCAAGCGGATCGAGGACGAAGCCCGGGAGTCGGCCCAGCGGGAGGCTCAGCGGATCATCAGTCTTGCCATCGAACGCTCGGCTTCGGACTACGTCTCGGAAACGACCGTGTCGGTGGTCATGCTGCCGAACGACGAGATGAAGGGACGGATCATCGGGCGTGAGGGGCGGAACATCCGGACCCTGGAGCTGACCACGGGTGTCGACCTGATCGTCGACGACACGCCCGAGGCGGTCATTCTCTCCGGCTTCGACCCCTTCCGGCGGGAGATCGCGCGGGTCACCCTGGAGCGCCTGATCGCCGACGGCCGCATCCACCCGGCTCGGATCGAGGAGGTCGCGGCCAAGGTCGAATCCGAATTCGAGGACCGGGTAGAGCGCGAGGGTCGCGATGCCTTGCTGGAACTGAACCTGTCGGGGCTCCACCCGGAGCTGGTCAAGCTGCTCGGGCGCCTGCGCTTCCGCACGTCGTACGGCCAGAACGTCCTGCAGCACAGCAAGGAGGTCGCCTTCCTGGCCGGGATCATGGCGGGCGAGTTGAAGGTGGACGTTCATGTCGCCAAGCGGGCGGGGCTGGTGCACGACATCGGCAAGGCCGTGGACCGCGAGATCGACGGCACCCACCTGGAGATCGGCATCGACCTGCTCCGCCGGCATGGCGAGAGCGAGGAGGTGGTCCACGCCATGGCGTGTCATCACGGGGACTACGACCCGGAGACGGTCGAGGCGGTGCTGGTGACGGCGGCCGACGCCGTGTCCGCGGCGCGTCCGGGAGCGCGGAGGGAGATTCTCGAGAGCTACGTGAAGCGGCTGAAGAAGCTGGAGGAGCTTGCCGCCAACTTCAAGGGCGTACATAAGAGCTATGCGATTCAGGCTGGCCGGGAAGTCCGCGTGATCGTCGACTGCAAGGAGATCAGCGACGAGCAGGCCGTCTGGCTGAGCCGCGACGTGGCGCGGAAGATCGAAGGCGAGCTCACCTATCCGGGCCAGATCAAGGTCACGGTGATCCGGGAGTCGCGCTCGATCGAGTACGCGCGCTGATGGCCCGCTTCCTCTTTGTCGGCGATGTGGTCGGCAAGCCGGGGCGTCGCGCCCTGTCGAGCCTGCTGCCGGAGTTGATCGACCGCCACCGGGTCGATGCTGTGATCGTCAACGTCGAGAACGCCGCCGGCGGCAGGGGCGTGACCCCGGCGGTGCTCAAGCAACTCGCGGCGTTGCCGATCGACTGCATGACCTCCGGCAATCACGCCTGGTCGAAGCGGGAGGGCGTGCCGCTCTTCGACCGGATGCCCACTCTGCTGCGGCCCGCGAACTACCCGGAGGGCAACCCCGGAGTCGGGGTCTTCGTCGGCGAACTGCCGGTGGGGACGCCGTACGCGGTGGTCAACCTGGAAGGGCAGGCGTTCATGAAACCGCTGCCTTCGCCGTTTGCGGCCGCTGACAGGGTCCTGGCCGGCCTCGATCCGGCGATCAAACTGGTGCTGGTCGACTTCCACGCCGAAGCCACCAGCGAGAAGCAGGCGATGGCCTACCACCTCGACGGCCGGGTGAGTGCGGTGCTCGGCACCCACACCCATGTGCCGACCGCCGACGCCCGCATCCTTCCCCAGGGCACCGCCCTGATCACCGACGTGGGCATGACCGGCCCGTACGACTCGGTGATCGGTGTGCGCGCCGACCGGGCGCTGAAGCGGTTCCTGCTCAACGTGCCTTCCGGCTTCGAGGTCGCCAAGCGGGACGTGCGGCTCGCTGCCGTCCTGGTCGACGCCGACGAGACGACGGGCCTGGCGACGAAGATCGAGCCGCTGCTGGTCAGCGCGGACTGACGCGGGGACGGCGGCCCGGCGCAGCCTGCTAGTTGGCGGCGCCGGTCTCCAGCTCGGTCAAGCCGCGCCAGGTGTTCTTGCTGTCGTCGAATGACGGCAGGGGCGGCTCGATGCCGCGCTGGTGGTTCACGTGCCAGGACCAGACGTAGGACCACTTGAGGTAGGTGCCGTAGGCCTGGAGCAGGCAGAACACCAGGCCGCGCATGCCGTCGAACACGCCGAGCTGGAGGCCGTAGGTCCGCAGAAAGCGCCACAGCGAGCGGCCGAGGACTTCCGCCGGCCCCGACCGCCGGCCCTCGCGCCAAGCCTGGGCGGCACCCCACCAACTGTAGCGCTGGATGCGGCGCGAGTAGGCGAGCAGGTCGTCGACCATGAAGTGCTCCATGGGATTCCGGAGCACCGGTGCGGGACCGCGGGTCCACATGTCGGCGTGAACGCGCCGGTTCGGGTAGCGGCCCGCGTCGCGGCGCAGCAGCCGGACAACGCGGTCGTGCTGCCAGCCCGAGAAACGGATCACCCTGCCGAGGAAGTAGACCCGGCGCTTGATCGTGTAGGCATCGTGAGCCGGCTCATCGTTCTGGAACAGATTCTCGATCTCTTGCCTCAGTTCCGGCGTGCAGCGCTCGTCGGCATCGAGGATGAGGACCCATTCGTTCCGGGTCTGGTCCATGGCCCAGTTCTTCTGGGATGCGGAGCCGTAGTAGATGCGCTGCACGAAGCGGGCACGTTCGCATGCCCGCACGATCTCGGGAGTGCGGTCGGTGGAGAAGGAATCGACGACGAGGACCTCGTCGCACCAGTCGAGGGATGCCAGGCACTCCGCGATGTGGCGTTCCTCGTTGAAGGTGGTCACCAGGGCCGAAATGGGCGGCCGCTGCGCGTCTGCCGGCGTTTCGTCCACATGGCGCATTGTAGGCTACCTGGCCGTGCGCTTCCCCGGTCTGCGCCACGGAGCGCCCGTCCTGCTGGCGTTGCTGGGGAGCCTGGCCGCCCCGGCCGCCTTCGCCTGCAACGCGGCTTCGGAGAACGACGCGCCGCGCCGCGCCGACGAGTCCGGCGTGAGCGTCAGCACCGGCGTGAGCGATTTCGGCAAGGACTACGCGGCCGCCGAGGTCGGCATCGAGCACCGGTTCCGCACCGACTGGTGCTTGGGGCTAGGTCCCAACGTCGGCGCCTTCGTGACGGCGGACGGGTCCTTCTACGTGTACGCCGGCGCCGACCGGCGGATCGAATTGGGGCGCTCCTGGTTTCTCGAATCGACCGTCGCCATGGGTTTCTATGAGGCGGGTGACGGCAAGGACATCGGCGGCGCGCTCGAGTTCCGCTCGGGGATCGCGGTGGGACGCCGTCTGCGCAACGGCTCGCGAGTCGGTCTCGGTTTCTTCCATCTGTCCAACTCGTCCTACTATGGTCGCAACCCGGGTGTGAACTCCCTCCTTCTCCGATGGTCGAGGTAAGTCCCCAAAGTGACCGTAGATCCCGAACTGCTTGAACTCCTCGTGTGCCCCAAGTCGAAGGGCGCGCTGACCGTGACGCCGCTGCCGGCGCCCGTGTGCGAGCGGCTCGTGGCCCGCTACCGGGAGCACTTCGCGGGTGAGGCGCCGGAGGTCTCCGAAGGGTTGTGGTGCCGGGAGTCGGGCCTCGTCTATCCGATCGTCAGCGATATGCCGATCATGCTGGTCGCGGAGGCGATGCCGGCGGCGGAAGCTCTGCCGGAGGCGGTCGGGGAGAACGAGCGGGCGAACGACTCGTGAGCAACCGGTGGGAGCCATCGGCCTCATCATCGCGGCGTTGCTCGCCGCCGCGATCTCTTCGCTTCGCGTCCTTCCTCTCGACGCTGCGGCCGCAGGTCGACGACACGCTGGACGGGCTCCTGCCGGCGGCGGCGACGGCGCCCGCCGCCATCTGTGAGGCGATGCGGTACAGCGTGTTCGCGGGCGGCAAGCGGGTGCGGCCTGCCCTGGTCGTGCTTGCCGGCGAGGCCTGCGGCGCCCCGCGGAGCGATCTGCTGGCGGGCGGCGCCGCGATCGAGATGGTCCACACCTTCAGCCTGGTTCACGACGATCTCCCGGCCCTCGACGACGACGACCTCCGGCGCGGTCGACCGACCCTGCACAAGGTGCAGGGCGAGGCGATGGCGGTGCTTGCCGGCGACGCACTGCTGAACCACGCCTTCGAGGTCCTGGCCCGAGAGCCGGCGTCGGCGTCGCCGGAGCGGCGGCTGCAGGCGGTGCGGTTGGTGGCCGGCGCCGTGGGCACGATGGGGATGATCGGGGGCCAGGTCCTCGACCTGCAGCATGAAGGGGCCAGGATCGAGAACGGCGGGTCCAGGCGGGAACGCGCCGCGCGGATTCTCGAGCAGATTCATCGCCTGAAGACGGGCGCCCTGATCGAAGCGAGCACCCGGCTCGGCGGCATCTACGCCGGCGCCGGGGACGACCGCTTGAAGCTGCTCGGCGGGATCGGCGCCGAACTCGGGCTGCTGTTCCAGATCGGTGACGACATCCTCGATGAGGTGGGCAGTTCCGAGCAGTTGGGCAAGACGGCCGGCAAGGACCGGCAGGCCGCGAAGCTGACCTATCCGCACCTGTTCGGCCTGCACGGCAGCCGCGAGAAGGCGCGGCAGGCCGCCGACCGGTGCCTGGCCCTGGTGGAGAAACTGCCGGCGCGGCGGCAGCTCTTCAGGTCCCTGGTCGCGTTTCTGGTCCACCGGGGCTCGTGAGGCGCCGTCTCGATCAACTGCTGGTCGAGCGCGGGCTGTTCAGCAGCCGGGAACAGGCGAAGCGGTCGGTGATGGCGGGCGAGGTCTGGGTGGAAGGCGAGCGCCGCGACAAGCCGGGGGCGGCGGTCAAGGAGGACGCCGCGATCGAGGTGCGGGGCCGGTCGGCGCCGTACGTGTCGCGCGGGGGCCGCAAGCTCGAGCAGGCGCTGCGCTGCTTCAAGGTCGATCCCGAGGGCGCCGTGTGTCTCGATGTCGGCGCCTCGACCGGGGGGTTCACCGACTGTCTCCTACAGCATGGAGCGGCCCGGGTGTACGCGCTGGACGTGGGCTACGGTCAGCTCGACGCGCGGCTGCGCGGCGACCCCAGGGTGGTCGTGATGGAGCGGATCAACGCGCGCCACCTTGGGGCCGACGCCCTGCCGGAGCGATGCCGGATCGCGACCATGGACGTCTCCTTCATCTCGGCGGTCAAGGTGGCGCCGGCGCTGCTGCCGCACCTCGCGGCCGGCGCCGATCTGATCGTGCTGATCAAGCCGCAGTTTGAAGCCGGCCGCGGTCAGGTGGGCAAGGGTGGGGTGGTGCGCGACGATGCGCTGCGCCGCCGGATCGCCGAGCAGCGCATCGGCGAACTGGGCGCCCTCGGGCTCCGGTTCGCAGCCTCGGTAGACTGCGATCTTCGGGGACCGGCAGGCAATCGCGAGATCCTCGCCCACTTCAGGACGTAATCATCGCGCCCTTCGTGACATGACCATCGCGCCCTTCGTGACATGACCGACATCGACCAGGTTGCGGTCATTGCCAAGCGGGACAGCGAGCGGGCGGCCGCGACCGCTGCCGAGGTGAAGCGCTGGCTCGGGGACCGCGGCGTGGCCGTCGTCGCCGCCGACTCGAACGAGGTCGGCGTGATCGTGGTCCTGGGCGGTGACGGCACCCTGCTGTCGGTGGCTCGCAGCCGTCCGGGGGTGCCGATCGTGGGGGTCAACCTCGGCACCCTGGGCTATCTCACGGAGATCGGACGCGAGGGCCTCTACGCGAACCTGGGGACGATTCTCGAGGGCAGGTTCGAGGTCGAGGAGCGGCTGCTGCTGGACGTCGAACTGCATCGTGAGGCCGGCAGCGTGAGCCGGTACCGGGCGCTCAACGACGCCGTGGTCCACAAGAGCGCCCTGGCGCGGATGATCCATCTGAAGGTCGAGATCGACGGCGAGCCGGTCGCCTTCTACCGGTCGGACGGTCTGATCGTCTCGACGCCGACGGGATCGACCGCGTACAGCCTCTCGGCCGGGGGCCCGATCCTCTACCCGACGTTGCCGGTCGCGGTGCTGACGCCGATCTCGCCGCACACCCTGTCCATGCGGCCGATCGTGGTGCCGGACACCAGCACGATCGCGATGACGCTCGGCAGCCGGGACCAGGAGGTGTACCTCACCCTGGACGGCCAGGAGGGGGCGCGGCTGGGGGGCGGCGACCGGGTGGTCGTGACCGCCTCGGAGTCGAGGGCGCTGCTGGCGCGGGTCGACGGCCAGACCCACTATGACGCCCTGCGCAGCAAGCTGGGTTGGGGCGAGTAGGCACTGCTACGATTGCCCCTATGTCGGAACGAGACAGGGACCGGGAAGAGACCGTCTTCACGCCGATCGAAGAGGCGGTGGCCGTCTTCCGCGACGGCGGCCAGGTGATCATCGTCGACGACGAGGACCGGGAGAACGAGGGCGATCTCGCGATCGCCGCCGAGAAGGTGACGCCCGACGCGATCAACTTCATGGCCACCCACGGCCGTGGCCTGATCTGTCTCGCGATGACCGAGGACCGCTGCGACGCACTCGACCTGCCGCTGATGGTGCGCGACAACACGTCGCCCTTCGAGACCGCGTTCACCGTCTCGATCGAAGCCCGGGGCAAGGTGACGACGGGGATCTCGGCGGCCGACCGCGCGGCGACGATCGAGACCGCAATCGATCCGGCCACCGGCCCGCAGGATCTGCTGCGGCCGGGTCACGTCTTCCCGCTGCGGGCCAAGCGCGGCGGCGTCCTCAAGCGGGCCGGTCAGACCGAGGCGTCGGTTGACCTGGCGACGCTGGCGGAGCTAAGGCCGGCCGGCGTGATCTGCGAGATCATGAACGAAGACGGCACCATGGCGCGGGTGCCCGACCTGGTCGAGTACAGCAAGCGCCACAAGCTGCCGATGATCACGGTCTCGGATCTCATCCGCTACCGTCTGAGCAACGAGAGCCTGGTCGAGCGCATTGCCTCGCCGACGCTGCCGACTCCGTATGGCGACATGAAGGCGTACGCGTACCGGGCTGAACTCACGGGCGAGGAGCACGTCGCCCTGGTGATGGGTGAGCCGACGCCGGAGCAGGACATCCTGGTGCGGGTCCACAGCCAATGCCTGACTGGAGACGTCTTCCATTCCCAGCGTTGCGACTGCGGCATCCAGCTCTACCAGGCGCTCGCGAACATCGCCGAAGAGGGGATGGGCGTCCTGCTCTACCTGCTCCAGGAGGGTCGCGGGATCGGTCTGTTCAACAAGCTGCGCGCCTACGAGCTGCAGGACCAGGGGCACGACACGGTGGAGGCCAATCACAAGCTGGGCTTCCGCGCCGACCAGCGCGAGTACGGCATCGGCGCCCAAATCCTGCGTGATCTCGGTGTCCGGCGCATGCGGCTGATGACGAACAACCCGAGCAAGTACATCGCCCTCTCCGGCTACGGCCTGGAGATCGTGGATCGAGTGGCGATCGAGGTGGAGCCGAACGAGTCGAATCGCGAGTACCTCCGGGCCAAGCGCGAGAAGATGGGCCACCTGCTGCAGTTGGTGTGAGCGCCGGCAGCCCCAGGCCGCGGGCGCTGGTCACGGGCGTGACCGGCCAGGACGGTTCCTACCTTGCCGAGCAGCTACTCGACGACGATTGGGACGTCTGGGGTCTCGTGCGTCCGGTGGCCCAGTCGGGTAACACGCGCTGGATCGACCACCTGCTCGAGAGGGACGGCGATTCGGGGCCCCGACTCCGCCTGATCGCCGGCGACCTCACCGATGCGTCGTCGCTCGACCGCGCGGTGGCGACGGTGGCGCCCGACGAGATCTACAACCTCGGCGCGCAGTCCCACGTCCAGGTCTCCTTCGAACTGCCGGCGGCGACCGGCCAGGTCACCGGCCTGGGGGTGCTGCGGCTGCTGGAGGCGGTGCGCCGGCACTGCCCGCGGGCGCGCTTCTACCAGGCCTCCTCGTCCGAGCTCTACGGGCGCACGGCGGAGTCGCCCCAGAACGAGACGACCCGGTTCTATCCGCGCAGTCCGTACGCCGCGGCGAAGGCCTACGGCTTCCACATCACCCGCAACTACCGCGAGGCCCACGGCCTGTTCGCGGTGAACGGGATCCTGTTCAACCACGAGTCGCCTCGCCGGGGCGAGACCTTCGTCACCCGCAAGATCTCCCTGGCCGCGGCCCGCATCCGGGCGGGCCTGCAGGACCGTCTGCACCTCGGCAATCTGTCCGCGCGGCGCGACTGGGGCTTTGCCGGCGACTACGTGGAGGCGATGCGGTTGATGCTGCGCGCGGAGCAGCCCGACGACTACGTGATCGCCACCGGCGATACCCACAGCGTGCGCGAGTTCTGCGAGATCGCCTTCGCCCATGCCGGGCTGCCGCTGACCTGGCGCGGTGCGGGTGTCGACGAGCAGGGTGTGGCCAAGGGCGGCCGGGTGCTGGTCGCGGTCGATCCCCGGTACTTCCGCAAGGCCGAAGTCGACTCGCTCTGCGGCGACGCGAGCCTGGCCCGGGAGCGCCTGGGATGGCGTCCCCGAGTCACTTTCCGTCAGCTCGTCGAGACGATGGTCGATGCCGATCTCAAAGCGGTCGGTCTGACGGCCGCATGAAGTTGACCCGCCGCACGGCGCTCGGGCTCATTGGGGCCGGTGCGGCCGGACCGTTCCTTGCGGGCTGCGGCGCAGATGAGCCGACCAGCGGAGCGCCGCCCGAAGGAGCACCGATGCACGACGAGCCGATCCACTACCTGAGCCTGCGCGATGTCGCACGGCTGATCGAAGCCCGCGAACTCTCGCCGGTCTCGCTGACCGAGACGATGCTCGATCGGATCGCCGCCGTTGACGAACGGCTCAAGAGCTACGCGACCGTCATGGCCGACGAGGCGCTGGCCGCGGCGCGGGCGGCCGAGTCGGAGATCGAGGGCGGGCGCTATCGCGGGCCGCTGCACGGCGTCCCGGTCGCCGTCAAGGACCTCTGCTACACGCAGGGCGTGCGCACCATGGGTGCTCTCTCGGTGCTGTCCGACTTCGTCCCCGAGGTCGACGCCACCGTGGTCGCGAGGCTCTACGGCGCCGGCGCCGTTCTCCTCGGCAAGCTGAACCTGACCGAGGGCGCGATGGCCGGCTACCACCCGGACTTCGACATCCCGGTCAACCCATGGGACGAGGGCCTGTGGACGGGCGTCTCGTCGAGCGGTTCAGGCGTGGCGACGGCGGCCGGACTCTGTTTTGGTTCTCTTGGGTCGGACACCGGCGGATCGATCCGGTTTCCGTCGGCCCAGTGCGGCCTCGTCGGTCTCAAACCAACCTGGGGGCGTGTCAGCCGCTACGGACTTGCCGGTTCGCTCGACCACATCGGGCCGATGACGCGGAGCGTCGCCGACGCCGCGATCATGCTCGAGGCGATAGCCGGCGTCGATGCGAACGACCCGACGACGCTCGACGCACCGATGCCCCCCATTCTGACCATGCTGGATGGCAACGTCGCCGGGATGCGGCTCGGATTCGACAGGCGGTACGCCTCGGAAGGCGTCGATCCCGCGGTCGCCGCCGCCGTCCACGAGGCACTGCAGGTCCTGGCCGGCCTGGGCGCCGAGGTCGTCGATGTCGAGATGCCGGCGGCGCCGTTCGAGGACTGGTGGACCCTCTGCTCATACGAGGCCGTCCGCGCCCATGCCCCGACGTACCCCAGCCGGGCCGGGGACTACGGGCCGTACTTCGGAGAGTTCCTGGAGAACGGTTCGCAGGTGAGCGACGACGCGTACGCGGCGGCGACCGAACGCCGTGCGGCGTTCACCGGGCGATTCGAGGCGATGCTCTCCACCGTCGACGCGCTTGTCTGCCCGTCCAACGTCACCGCGTTTCCCATGACGGACGCGATGGGATACGACACGGTCGCGGCGTTCGGGCAAGCAGTGGCGGAGGTCGCCGAGAACTTCGATCCGCCACTTGGCAGCATGCAGCTCTTCACCGCGCCCGCCGACTTCGCCGGCACGCCGACCATCTCCGTGCCGTGCGGCTTCTCGGGGGCGGGAGCGCCGCACAGCCTGCAACTCGTTGGCCGCGATCTGAGCGAGCCGACGCTCTGCCGGCTCGCCTACGCGTACGAGCAGGCCACCGACTGGCGCCTGCGCCATCCGGACGTCTGAGTTCGGCGCCGCGGGGCTGCAGGGAGGTGGCGGCGCTAGCCGAGCGGTCCTGCACTCAGCTCACCGCCGTCCAGAACGTAGGTGGTCGCGGTCGCAAACCTTCCTGCCTGAGTCGCCAGGGTCAACACCAGGGCCGCGATATCCTCCGGCTCTCCGATGCGGCCCATCGGGTTGATGGCGATGTTGTTTTTCTCGACCATCTCGATCAGGCCCGCAGCCAGTTCAGTCCGGCACAGACCGGGAGCGATGGCAACCGTGCGGATGCCGTCCTTCGCCCACTCCTTGCCGATCATCTCGGTGAAGTTGATCAACGCCGCCTTGGACGGCGGGTAGATGCCCAGTCCCGGCGACGCCCGGAGGCCCTCGTTCGACGCGATGTTGATGATCATGCCGCCGCCGCGCTCTTGCATCGTGGTCCGGCACAACTGCGACAGTCTGATCGGTCCCCACAGGTTGGTTGCCATGACCCGCCGGAAGACGTCCTCCTTCAGCTTGGAGATCGGGCCACCGCCGCCCCTGGCTGCGTTGTTGACCAGGATGTCTATGCCACCGAGCTCGGCGACCACCTGCTCGTAGAGGTCCTCGACTGCTTCGGTGCTGCCGACGTCGGCGGAAATTGCAACGACGCGGCGGCCGAACTCTCGCAGCTCGCCGGAGGTGGTCTCGAGTGCCTCGAGACCTCGAGCGGCAATCGCGATATCGGCGCCGTTCTCGGCAAACGCGAGGGCGATGGCGCGACCGATGCCCTTGGAGCCCCCGGTGACCAGTGCCACCTTGCCGTCCATGGAATGATCGACGATCGGCATGATGGCCTCCGTTCCGGATCTTGAGAGTGCAGCACCTCTGGCGGGCACTGCCTGCGGCGGATGGGACGATACACCCTACGGCATATACGGCGTCGGACCGGGTCCGAGTTGGGTCTCGAGAACCGCCTGGGCGGCGTCGACGAACTCGCAGACCATCGGTCGGGTCTCGCGGGGATCGATGATCTCTTCGATGTTGAACGCCTCGGCGGTGCGAAACGGCGACGCCAGGGCCTCGAGGCGGTCCTCGATCTCCTTCTGCTTGGCCGCGGGGTCGTCGGACTCCCGGATGATGCGCCGATAGGCGGCGGTCACGCCGCCGGAGATGTGCATGGACCCCCAGTGGGCGGACGGCCACGCCACTCGCCTGAACATGCCGCTCGGGCGATCGTGGCACTGGCCGGCGACGCCGTAGAGCTGCCGGATGATGATGGTCAACCACGGCATGCGGGTTCTAAGCGTCGCGCACAGCATCTTGGCGCCGGCGCGGACGATCCCCTGGCGCTGTTGCTCGGGGCCGACCATGAATCCGGGCTCGTCGCCGAAATAGACCATCGGTAGGTGGAAGGTGTCGCACAACTGCAGGAAGCGAATCACCTTGGTGCCGGCGGCGACGTTCATCGAGCCGCCGAGATGGGCCGGGTTGTTGATCATCGTGCCGACGGGATAGCCGTTGACGCGGGCGAGTCCGACGATTCGAGAGCGTCCGTAGAACGGCGTGATCTCGAAGAACGAGTCGCGGTCGAGAACCGCGTCGAGGATCTCTATCGGGTCGTAGGCCTTGTTCTTCTCGCGTGGGATGGCGGACAGGAGCGACGGCTCACGGCGCCCCGGGTCGTCGTGGGTGTCGCCGCGCGGCGCCATCTGCCAGACGCTGTCCGGCAGATAGCTCAGGAACCGCTTGAGCTGTGCTGCGGCCTCCTCCTCGGAGTCGACGAGATTGTCGATGACGCCGCTCCCGTAGACCTGCGTGCGCTCGTCGCCGAGATCTTCCTTCGTGATGTCGATGCCGAGTGCGGCCTTGACGACCGGAGGCCCACCCGGGAACACCTGGCTCGTGCCCTTGACCATGACGTTGAAGTGGGCGAGGCACGACTCGACCGCCGGCAGTCCGGCCACCGAGCCGAGCACGGCCGCGACGACCGGGACGGTGCAGAGCAGGTCCTCGACGCCCGGGGTAGCGGCGTTGGTCGGGATGTAGGTGCGTCCGATCTTCTCGAAGGTCTTCACGCTGCCGCCGGTGGAGTCGAGCAGCCGGACGTAGGGCAAACGCCAGCCGAGCGCCAGCTTCTGGGCGTGACCGCTCTTGTCGCCGATCGACGCGTCGGAGGCGCCGCCGCGCACGGTGAAGTCGCCGCCGTTCAGAACCGCGCGGCGGCCGTCCAGGCGGGCGAGCCCGATGACCCTGTTCGAGGGTCGGACGTCCTGGAGTTCGTTGCCGTCGTAGGTGGCCACTCCGGCAAGCTCACCGATCTCCCGGAACGAGCCCTCGTCGGCGAACAACTCGAGACGCTCCCGGATCGTCAGCTTGCCGCGACGGTGCTGCTCCGCGATGCCGGCCTCGCCGCCCATCTGTTGGGCGAACTCGCGGCGCCGCTTCAGCTCCTCGATCTCTCGCTCCCAGACCATTGGCGCTGGCAAGAGTACCCCGGCCGGCTGCTAGACTGCGCAGCCGGCCGGCGCTGCTGGGCCGCACTACGACCACGTCGACGGAGCAGATGATGACCGAGCCGCAGGTGGCGCGGCGCGGCGGATCGCCGCAGCCGCTGATTGCCGTCCCGGAACGCCTGAACGAACTGCGGGAGGGATCGCGCGAGTGGCCCTCCTGGACGCTGACGCCGCGCCAGACCTGCGACCTGGAGCTGCTTCTCTGCGGCGGATTCGCGCCGCTCGGCGGGTTCATGAACCGGGCCGCGTTCGACAGCGTCTGCGAGGCGATGCGCCTGCCCTCCGGCGGGCTGTGGCCGATTCCGATCACCCTCGACATCACGCCGGAAGCGGCCGGCGGATTGGAGGCGGGTTCCCCCCTGGTCCTGCGCGACCCGGAAGGGCAGATGCTGGCGGTGCTCACGGTGGAGGACGTCTGGGAACACGACCGGAAGAAGGAGGCCGAGCTCGTATACGGCACGCTCGACCAGGCTCATCCCGGCGTCGCCCATCTCTACCAGCGGACGAACACCGTGTCCGTGGGCGGGAGGATCGAGGGAGTGCAACTGCCGCGGCACTACGACTTTCCTGGATTGCGGAAGACGCCCGAGCAGTTGCGGCGTCGCTTCGCGCAACTCGGATGGAAGACGACGGTCGCTTTCCAGACCCGCAACCCCATGCACCGGGCGCACTTCGAGCTGACCCTGAGAGCGGCCCGGGAGCTGGAAGCGAACCTCCTGATCCACCCGGTCGTGGGCATGACGAAGCCGGGCGACCTGGATCACTACACGCGCGTCCGCTGCTACCGCAAGGTCCTGAGCCACTATCCGCGCCACACCGCGGAGCTTGCGCTGCTGCCTCTCGCCATGCGCATGGCGGGACCGCGCGAGGCGCTCTGGCATGCGCTGATCCGCAAGAACTACGGCTGCACCCACCTGATCGTCGGCCGCGACCACGCGGGCCCTGGCGTGGACTCAAGGGGCCGGCCCTTCTACGGCCCGTACGACGCGCAGGAACTGATGGTCGAGCACGAGGCCGAGCTCGGCGTGAAGATGGTCCCCTTCCGGATGATGGTCTACGTCGAGGACCGTGATTCCTACGAGCCGGTGGACGCCGTGCAGGAGGGCGAACGGACGCTGTCGATCTCGGGCAGCGACCTCCGCCGCCGGCTGCGCCGAGGCCTTCCGATCCCGGAGTGGTTCACCTTTCCGGAAGTGGCCGGCGAGTTGCGCCGTAGCCATCCGGCGCGCAGCAACCAGGGTCTCACGGTGTTCTTCACCGGCCTTTCCGGCGCCGGCAAGTCGACCATCGCCAATGTTCTTCTGGTCAAGTTCCTTGAAGCCGGCGGCCGTCCCGTGACGCTGCTCGACGGCGACATCGTGCGCACCAACCTGTCCTCCGAACTCGGGTTCTCCCGGGAGCACCGCAACATCAACATCCGGCGCATCGGGTTTGTCGCCTCCGAGGTCACGAAGAACGGCGGCGTGGCGATCTGCGCTCCGATCGCTCCCTACGAGAGCGTCCGCCAGGACGTGCGGGAGATCATCGAGGATGTCGGCGGCTTCATCCTGATCCACGTGGCGACGCCGCTCGACGTGTGCGAGCAGCGCGACGTCAAGGGGCTCTACGCCAAGGCCAGGGCGGGACTGATCGACGCTTTCACCGGCATATCGGATCCCTATGAGGCGCCGGAGAACCCGGACCTGATCATCGACACGACGGATATCACCGCCGAGGAAGCCGCCCAACGGGTCATCCTCCACCTGGAGAAGGAGGGGTTCGTCGGACCCCGCTGATTCCTCCCCGCGGCGCTTGGCGCTCAAGTGGCGATGGCTCTCTGTCGGCGTCGCCGGCGCTGTCGCGTTGTTCCTGCTCCTGCCGGCGCCCGCGTTCGCCGGCGCCTTCGAGCGCGCCCTGCGGTGGCTTGCGGGCCTTCTCGGGGGCGATACGCGCCGGATGGCGGTCGAACTGCCCTGGGACCAGATCGTCCACGCGGTTCTGTTCGCTCTGCTGGCCTGGGTCTGGTGCCGGCCGCCGGCGCGCGCCGGCCGGGTCCGCGGCGTGCTTCTCGCGGCGGTGGCGGCGGTGGCCTACGGCGGTGCGATCGAGATCTGCCAGATGCTGCTCGGTTACCGGTCTGGCGAGTGGATGGACCTGGTCGCCGATGCGGTCGGTGTCGCGTTCGGCGCACTGCTCGCCTCGCGGCTGGTCCCGCGACGGCGGGGCTTCGTCGCGGCCCGTTCCGGCTGACGCTGCTAGCGTCGCGGCCCGGCTGACGGATCAGCCGGGGCAAGTGTGGAGTGGATACCGTGCCGGCTGAACAGCGGGTTGAACAACTACCGGAACCGCCGGACCGGGCAGCCCGGGAACGCGCCCTGCTCGCTGCGCTGGAGCAGCGGATCCTGGTGCTCGACGGGGCAACCGGCACCGCGTTCCAGGTCGCGGACCTGGGGCCGGAGGACTTCGGCGGCGCGGAGCTCGAGGGCTGCAATGAGATCCTGGTGGCGACCAGGCCCGACGTGGTGCTCGGGGTCCACCGCTCCTACCTCGAAGTCGGCGCCGACATCGTCGAGACGAACACTTTCGGAGGCACGCCCCTGGTGCTCGAGGAGTACGGGCTCGCCGAGCGTGCCTTCGAGTTGAACCGGCGCGCCGCCGAACTGGCGCGACAGGCCTGCGCGGAGGCGGAGCGGGGGTGCTTCGTCTGCGGCTCGATGGGACCGACGACGAAGGCGATCTCGGTGACCGGCGGCGTCACCTTCGAGCGCTTGCGGGACGACTTCTGCGCCCAGGCGCTGGGGCTCGCGGCCGGCGGCGCCGACTACCTGCTGCTCGAGACCTGCCAGGACACGCGCAACGTGAAGGCCGGCCTGCTGGGCATCGAGCGGGCGTTCGAGCAGTTGGGCTGGAGGTTGCCGGTCGCGGTCTCGGTGACCATCGAGACGACAGGCACCATGCTCGGCGGCCAGGAAGTGGAGGCGCTGGCCGCGTCGCTGCTGCACCGGGACCGCCGGGACCTGCTCTACGTGGGTCTCAACTGCGCCACCGGGCCGGACCAGATGTTCGATCACCTGCGGGCCCTGTCCGAGATCTGCCGCACCCGGGTGGCGTGCGTTCCGAACGCCGGCCTGCCGGACGAGGATGGTCTCTACAGCCAGTCGCCCGCGGACTTCCGTGCCGTGTTCTCCCGCTTCCTAGATCACGGCTGGCTCAACCTGGTCGGCGGTTGCTGCGGCACCACGCCGGCGCACATCGAGGCCTTCACAGGCGTCGTCCGCGGCCGCGCTCCCCGGCAGCCCCCCGATCACCGGCGATGCCTGGTCTCGGGCCTGGACGTGGCGGAACTCACCGAGGACAACCGGCCGCTCCTGGTGGGCGAGCGCACCAACGTGCTCGGCAGCCGCAAGTTCAAGCGGCTGATCCTGGAAGGCGAGTACGAGGCGGCGGCTGAGGTGGGGCGTGCCCAGGTCCTGGGCGGAGCGCAGGTGGTCGACATCTGTCTCCAGGACCCGGAGCGCGATGAGTGCGACGACATGGAACGGTTCCTGGAGCGGTTGGTGCGCCGGGTCAAGGCGCCGCTGATGATCGACAGCACCGACCACGAGGTCATGGCGCTTGCCCTGACCTGGTGCCAGGGACGGTCGATCCTGAACTCGATCAACCTGGAGGACGGGCTGGAGCGCTTCGAACGGGTGGTGCCCCTGGCGAGGGACTTCGGCTGCGCCCTGGTCGTCGGCCTGATCGACGAGCAGGGCATGGCGGTGTCGACCGACCGCAAGC
The DNA here is from genome assembly GCA_965222875.1 of Candidatus Multivorans sp. Lineage (GTDB taxonomy): Bacteria > Acidobacteriota > Thermoanaerobaculia > Multivoradales > Multivoraceae > Multivorans. The sequence continues at coordinate 1,580,751 of CBDCVC010000002.1, forward strand.
TCGAGGTCGCGCGGCGCAGCTACGAGCTCCTGACCTCGCGCTGGGGCCTGGAGCCCCAGGACATCTGGTGGGACCCGCTGGTGTTTCCCTGCGGAACGGGCGACGAGACGTATCTCGGGTCGGCGAAGGCGACGATCGATGGAGTGCGCGCGGTGCGCGAGGCGTTGCCGGGCACGCGGACGATCCTGGGCATCTCGAACGTGAGCTTCGGCCTGCCGCTCGCGGGCCGGGAGGTACTGAACGCGGTGTTCCTCTACCGCTGCACGCAGGCGGGCCTCGATGCGGCGATCGTCAACACCCAGGGTCTGGCCCGCTACGCCGAGATCCCGGTGGCGGAGCGCGTGCTCGCCGAGGCGCTGCTCGACCTGGAACCCGGCGATGTTGAGGCGGGAAAGCGTGCGGTGGAGGCGTTCACGGCGGCGTTCCGGGAGCGCAAGGGCTGGCAGGAACGGGCGCCGCGGGACCTTCTGCCGTTGGCGGAACGTCTTTCGCGGTCGGTCGTGGAGGGCAGCAAGGAAGGACTGCGCCCGGACCTGGACACGGCGCTGGCGGACCCCCGCTGGCCGGACCCGCTCGACATCATCAACGGACCGCTGATGACCGGGATGGCGGAGGTCGGCCGGCTGTTCAACAACAACGAGTTGATCGTGGCCGAGGTGCTGCAGAGCGCCGAAGTGATGAAGGCCGCGGTCGATCACCTCGAGCCGCACATGGAACGCATGGAGGGCATGACCCGCGGCCGGGTGATCCTGGCCACGGTCAAGGGCGACGTCCACGACATCGGCAAGAACCTGGTCGACATCATCCTGACCAACAACGGCTTCGAGGTGGTGAACCTGGGGATCAAGGTGCCGAGCGAGCAGTTGATCCAGGCCGCGCGCCGGCACGAGCCGGACGTGATCGGTCTCTCCGGCCTGCTGGTCAAGAGCGCTCAGCAGATGGTGGCCACCGCCGGCGACTTCTCCGCGGCCGGCATCGATACCGACCTCGTGGTCGGAGGAGCGGCGCTGACGCGGCGGTTCACGCACGGCCGCATCGCGCCCGAGTACGGCGGCGTCTGCACCTACGCGAGCGACGCGATGAGCGGGCTCGATCTGATCGAACGCCTGTGCGACGCGGATCGAAGGGGGGCCTTGCTGGAGAAGGTCGAGTCGCTCCGCAAACGCGACGCGGCCGCGTTCCGGGCCCGGACCAGGCCGTCGGCGGCGCCGGCGAAGGAGCGCCGCAGCTCGACCGTGCGCACGGATGTCTCCGTTCCTCGGCCTCCGTATCTTGAGAGGCGCACGGAGCGCTTCGACCTCGACGACGTGTGGCCGCACCTGAGTCTGCAGATGCTCTACGCCAAGCACCTCGGCCTCAAGGGCTCCGTCGAGCGTCTGCGCAAGGCCGGCGATCCGAAGCTGCACAAGGTCGAGGCCGTCGTCGAGGAAGTCAAGGAGTTCGCCCGGGGCGCGATGGCCGTGCGGGGCGTGTGGCGCTTCTTCCCGGCCCGGAGCGAGGGCAATCGATTGAGCCTGTTCGAGTCCGGCGAAGGGGGCTCAGGAGAAGGCCGCAGCCGAGTGGCTCCTGCCCCGGCAGCCGCGCGAAGACGGCCTCTGCCTCGCCGACTACGTGCTGCCGGCCGGCGACCACGTGGCGTTGTTCGTCGTCACCGCCGGCGCGGGCGTGCGCGACACCGCCGAACGGTTCAAGCACGAAGGCGAGTACCTCAAGAGCCACGCCTACGCGGCGTTGGCTCTCGAGACCGCCGAAGCCGCGGCGGAGCTCCTTCATCAGAGACTCCGCGCCGAACTCGGGTTCCCCGACCCGCCCGAGATGACGACCCGCGAACGCCTGGCGGCGAAGTACCGCGGCAAGCGCTACTCCTTCGGCTATCCCGCGTGCCCCGACCTCGCCGGCCAGCGCCAACTGTTCGCGGCGCTACAGCCCGCCGACATCGGCGTGGAACTCACCGAGGGCGACATGATGGACCCGGAGGCGACAGTGTCGGCGTTGGTGTTCCATCACCCGGATGCGCGGTACTTCGGGGTGTGAAGGGTTGGTCGACTTGTCGCCCGGCGGCCGAGCTGGCCGCGCACGAAACCGATCGGCTCGCCGGGGCAGCAGTCCCAGAACCAACTCTCGACGGTCTTGCCCTCGGCCCTCACCTGACACCGGCAGACCCCCGCGCCGCCTTCGCAGACGCAAGTGCTCCAACTTGACAACTTGACAGGTTGGCTGCCAGAGTCGGCTCATGAGAGCGCTTCCGGTGGCCGAGTTCAAGGCCGGGTTCTCGAAGATCCTCGCCGACGTGCGTCGTGGCGAGCGCATCGGCGTCCTGTACGGGAGATCGAAGACGCCGGTCGCCATGATCGTTCCGTATGAACCGGCGCTTGCCGGCAAGCGCGAACTCGGATTCCTCGACGGGGAGGTCACGATCGAGTTCACCGATGACTTCGAGATGACCGAAGAGGAGTTCCTGGGCGGCGCGTGACGTACCTGCTGGACACCCACGTCCTGCTGTGGGCCATCGGCAGATCGACCAGGCTGTCCGTTCCCGCTCGCGAGATCGTTGAAGACTCGCGCAATCGAGTACTGGTGAGTACCGTGTCCCTATGGGAGGCGTCGCTGAAGTACGGGTTGGGGAAGCTGAAGCTCGAGCCGCTGGTTCCGGACGAGATTCCCGACCACTGCCGCCGGCTCGGCTTCGAGATCCTCCCGCTGGAAAGCGGCGACGCGGCGAGCTACCACATCCTGCCGCGGGTGGATGCGCATCGTGATCCGTTCGACCGGATGCTCGTTCACCAGTGCATTCGCGGCAATTTGATTCTGGTCAGCCGCGATGGTCGGATGAGGAGCTATCGATCCCACGGGTTGCGGCAGGTCTGGTAGGGCGTGTCGCGAGCCCTGGTCTCTTCGCCGTCTCTCGCATCTCTCGCTTGTCCCGCTTGGCCCGCACCAGGGCCGCGGCGCGGTCGAGGTGGTCGTCCCCCAGGCGGTCGAGGTACTCGTCGTAGCTGCCGACGAAGTCGTTGACGCCTTCGGCCGAGATCTCGATGATCCGGGTGGCGAGTTGGCTCACGAACCAGCGGTCGTGGGAAACGAGGAGCAGGGTGCCGGGGTAGTCCAGGAGCCCGTGGATCAGCGCCTGGATCGCCTCCAGGTCGAGGTGGTTGGTGGGCTCGTCGAGGACCAGGACGTTGGGCTTGAGCACGACGTGGCGGCAGAACAGGAGGCGCGCCGCTTCGCCGCCTGAGAGGCTGCCGATTCGCTTCGCCGCTTCGTCCTTGGAGAACAGGACGGCGCCGAGCTGGCCGCGCACGAAGCCGATCGGCTCGCCGGGGCAGCAGTCCCAGAGCCAGCTCTCCACCGTCTTCTTCTCGGCGCCCTTGGAGTCGAGCAACTGCTGCCGGTGGTCCTGGGCGAAGTAGCCGGGGTGGGTCTCGTACCCCCAGTCGATCTGGCCGCAGTCGGCGCCGACCTCGCCGATCGCGATCTTGAGCAGGGTCGACTTGCCGATGCCGTTCGGCCCGATCACGGCCACCCGCTCGCCGCGGCCGATCTCCAGCGACACGTCGTCGAGGACCTCGTTGTCGCCGTAGCTCTTGGAGATGCCTTCGAGGGTCAGCACCCGCTTGCCGGATGGTCGGCGCGACTGGAAGCGGAACAGCGGATAGCGGCGCGAACTCCGGGGCAGTTGCTCGATCGAGATCCGGTTGATCAGTTTCACACGGCTCTGGGCCTGCCGCGCCTTGGTGGCCTTGTAGCGGAAGCGGTCGACGAACTTCTGGTGGTGGTCGATCTCCTGCTGCCGCTGCGCGATTTCGGCCTCTCGCCGGGCCCGTTCCTCGACCTTCTTCTGCTCGAAGTTGGAGTACGAGCCCGGGTAGGCGGTGAGGGCTTCGTAGTCGATGTCGAGAATCTGGGTGCAGACGTTGTCGAGGAACCGGTGGTCGTGGGAGACGACGACTACGACGCCCTTGAACTCGGACAGGAACTTCTCGAGCCAGCGGATGGAGAGGATATCCAGGTGGTTCGTCGGCTCGTCGAGCAGCAGCGCGTCGGGGTACGCGGCCAGGGTCTGCGCCAGCAGCACGCGGAGCTTGAAGCCGCCGGAGAGGATCGACAGCGGCTCGCGGTGGACCTCCGTTTCTATCCCCAGCCCCTCCAGGATCTCGGCCGCCCGGGACTCGAGGGAGTAGCCGTCCCAGCGCATGACGACCTCCTCCAGAGCGGCGTAGCGGTCGCCGTCGAAGTGCTCGTCGGCCCGCTCCAGCAGCCGGTCCTTCTGGACCATCGCCTGCCACAGCTCGGCGTTGCCCATCATCACGACATCGAGGATCGAATCCTGTTCGTACTGGAAGTGATCCTGCTTCAGCACCCCCAGCCGGCAGCGCTTCGGCACCGAGATCGAGCCTTCGCTGGGCGGCTCGTCGCCTGTCAGCATGCGCAGGAGGGTCGACTTGCCCGAACCGTTCGAGCCCACAAGGCCGTACCGTTGCCCTGAGGCGAAACGCACGCTCGCGCCCGCGAACAGGGTCTGTTCGCCGAAGCTCTTGCTGAGGTTGGAGATCGAGATCATCGAGTAGGCTGCGCGGTTGGAATGTGGCGCGCAAGGCCGAGGCGCGCGGCGCGGCGGAGAGTCAGGATAACAACGGGATGAGCGGCAGACGGATGACAGCGAGCCATGCTGGGTAAGGCCCGCAGGCAGACCCGCGCGGCGGCGCCGGGCGATCGCTCCGAGCTTGCGCTGAGCGTGGTGGGATGGGCCGGCGGCGCCTTCCTCGGCGCGGTCCTGGTGTTCGGCGCGGCAGTCAAGGCGCTCGACCCCCAAGGCTTCGTGAACCAGATCGAGATCGAGGGTCTGGACTTCCTGCTGCCTGCGGCGGTGGTGACCGTGATCGCGCTGGCGCTCGAGGTCGGGCTCGGCGGCGCGCTGATCCTCGGCCTGCGCCGGATGTGGGTGCTGGGGCCTTCGGCTCTGCTCGTTGCCTTCTTCCTGTTTCTCACCGGACGCGCCTACTACCGTGATCTGCGCGGCATCGCCGTAGAGGACGAGGCCGGCTGCGGCTGCTTCGGCAACCTGGTCGAACGCACGCCGGCGGAGGCCTTCTGGCAGGACCTGGCGCTGATGGTCCCGGCCCTGGCGCTGGCGTTCCTGGGCCGGCGTGTAGTGGAAGGCGTGCCGTGGATCAGGCTCGCCGTCGTCGGCACCTTGACCGTGGGCCTGCTGGCCTTCGCTCGCGCGGCGCCCGACCTGCCGCTCGACAACCTGGCGACCCGGCTCAAGCCGGACCGCACGATCCACGAGATCTGCAGCGGCGAAGGGGACAGTCTCCTATGCCTTTCCACCATCGTGCCGGAGTTGGAGGAGGGCGAGCACTGGCTGGTCATCGCCGACCTCGACGAGGATCTCGGCAAGGCCCTCGACAGCCTGAACCAGCACGTCTTCGGCGGCGGCCGGATGTGGGTCCTGAGCTCGTTCACCCCGGACGAGTACCACACCTTCTTCTGGTCCTACGGCCCCGCCTTTGAGATCCGCGAGGCGCCGCCGACGTTCCTGAGTCCGCTGTACCGGACGCTGCCGCGTTCGTTCCGGGTCAAGGACGGGGTGGTGGTCGAGACGGTATCGGGGCTGCCGCAGCAGCAGAATTCCGGCGAGGCACACGCCTTTTCGCCGGGCAACGTCGAGCTGGTACTCAACGTGCTCGATGGCCGTTGGTTCAACGACTCGTGGTGAGACTACGCCAGTGCGCTGACCGACGTCGCTTGGAACTAGTGTCATGTCACACGTCCTCTGCCGTATGAATCGTAGTAGGCTCCTTGCCGTTCGACAACGGCAAGGAGTCTGGCATGAAGCGGTATGTGGTGGAGTTGGAGGCGCAGGAGCGCGAGGCGTTGGCGACGATGACGCGCAAGGGTTCGCATCGGTCGCAGAAGGTGATCAACGCCTTGATTCTGCTCAACTGCGACGAGGGCGAGTTCAACGGGCGTCGGCCGACCGGCGAGACGATCGCCGGGGTCTTGCGGATCAGTGCGCGCAGGGTGGATCGTGTGAAGAAGCGGTTTGTGGAGGACGGTCTGGAGGCGGCGCTCGGCAGTCGGCAGGGGCGTCGTCCGAAGTACCTGCGCAAGGCGGATGGCGAGTTCGAGGCGCGGCTGGTCGCGCTGAGTTGCGGCGAGCCGCCCGAAGGGCGTTCGCAGTGGTCTCTGCGTCTGTTGGCGGACCGTGCGGTGGAGCTCGGCTATATCGACAGCGTCTCGCACGAGACGGTGCGGCGGGTGCTAAAAAAAACGCTCTCAAACCGTGGCGCCGCGTCGGCTGGGTGATTCCGCCGCAATGCAACGCCGACTTCGCGGCGAACATGGAGCGGGTGCTCGACGTCTATCGGCGTCCGCACGACGCGAACTTCCCGGTGGTGTGCATGGACGAGACGCCGCGGCAGTTGATCGCCGAGACACGGGCGCCCATCCCGCAGGCCCCTGGACGGGAGGTCCGCGAAGACTACGAGTACCGACGCTGCGGCACCTGCAACGTGTTCATGGCGACCGAACCGCTGGCCGGGCGGCGTCTGACCAAGGTCACCGAGCGCAGGACCAAGACCGACTGGGCGCGTTTCCTGGAAGACATCGCCGGGCAGTATCCCGACGCCACCCGAATCACGCTGGTGATGGACAACCTCAACACCCACCGCCCCGGCGCGCTCTACGAGACCTTCGACCCGGCCCGGGCCAAGGCGCTGTGGGACCGCTTCGAGTTCGTCTATACCCCCAAGCACGGCAGTTGGCTGAACGTCGCCGAGGTCGAACTCAGCGTGATGATCCGCCAGTGCCTCAACCGCCGCATCGACTCCATCGACATCCTGCGCACCGAAGTCGGCGCCTGGCAGGACGCCAGAGACCGAATCCAAGCCAAGGTCAACTGGCACTTCACCACCGACGACGCTCGCGTCAAACTCAAGCGCCTCTATCCGACTTTTGACGAGTGACACGGCACTAGCTGTAGCTAGAATCTCGCCGACCCGTTCTAGGAGGAGTGACGTGACGTGCACCTGTTCCTCGCGTTCGCCTCAGCGACACTCCCTTAGCGTTCGTCTCGCGGCTGCGGTGGGTCTGTTGGTGTTGCTGGGCTCGGCCCGAGCGGACGGCCAGGGTGTCTGCGAGAGGACAGCGGCTGTACGCGATGAGATCCTGAAGAGTCTGGGAAGCACGGACTGCGGGTCAGTCACCGGGGCGCAACTCGCTGGAATCCAGAGGCTGCGCCCAAGAGGCGTCACACGTCTTCAGCCGAACGATTTTCGAGACCTGGGGAACCTGCAGGAACTGGACCTGGCTGAGAATGAGCTCACGTCTCTTCCTCCCGGCATCTTCCGGGGGCTGTCTCAGTTGCACGAGCTCAGATTGTCCTTCAACAAGTTGACGGCTCTTCCATCGGACGTCTTTTCAGGCCTTTCGCGTTTGAAGCTCCTGCTTCTAGGTGTCAACGACTTGACCGTTCTTCCGGGGCGCGTGTTCGCGGGGCTGTCGAGTCTTGAGGGTCTCTACCTGGACCGGAACAGCCTCAGTGGTTTGCCTGTCGGTCTATTCTCCGACCTTGGCTCCATGCGGACGCTTGATTTGAGCTCAAATGACCTGCAGAGCATCTCTGCCGGGCTGTTCGACGAGATGCCTGAGCTCAGGTTCCTTCATTTAAGCGGGAATCGCCTCGAGGAACTTCCGTCGGGGCTCTTGTCGGCCCTTTCGAATCTGGAGTCTCTGGAGGTTTGGGACAATCGTCTCAGTGCCTTTCCGGAAGACCTTCTGGCGGGAATGGCGCGTGTTGAGCGTCTCTACCTGTCGACAAACCGACTGGGACAGCTCCCCGCGGGCGCTTTCGCTCGCCTTCCGAGTCTGAAGTACCTGCGAGTTAGAGACAACGGCCTTGAGGAGCTACCGGCGCGGGTGTTCAGGAACTCGTACAAGCTGTTGGAGTTGGACTTGCAAGGGAACGACTTGAGAGTGCTTCCTGAGGGCGTTTTCGATCCGTTGCGGTCCCTGGAGACTCTGAGGTTGCAGGGAAACCCCGGAGTTGGCTTTCCCGTACCGGTTCGATTCGAGCGGACCCGGCTGAAACCGGATGGGTCGATGGACTTGAAGGTACGGAGGATAGCGGCGGTCAGAATCACGCTGGAAGTGCAGCTCGAGGCTTCGGGGGGTACCTTGAGTGCGCCGACAGTGACGATCCCCTTCAACAAGAAACGGTCGGAAGTCGTTACCTGGAAGCCCAACAGCCCATCGGCATCTGTGGTCGCCGAGCCGGAGTTCGTAACGGGCGCCGATTTCTACGCGGACGGTTGGGAAAATACGGAGGGAACGATTCGGTTCGATCAACTCCCGCCGGTGACGATCGGATCGTGCGCCGGGCTCGAAGACGACCTGACGGCCGTCTGTGTTCGAGGCGGACGGTTCCTGTTCAGGGTCGACTGGCGATCGCAGTACGACGGCAGCGAGGGCTCCGGCACGATGCGGCAGTTGACCGAGGAATCGGCGGTCGCGACCTTCTTTGACGAGGAGAACGTGGAACTGGTGTTCAAGCTCCTCGACGGCAGGGGACTCAACCGGCACTTCTGGGTCTTCTACGGCGCGCTGTCGGACGTGGAGTACACGCTTTCCGTGACGGACCGGGAGACGGGCGAGTTCAGGGAGTACCGGAATCCCCCGGGTGAGATCTGCGGGCGCGGCGACACGAAGGCGTTCGCGGCGGGGTCAGGCGCCGCCTCGCTTTCGGCGTCCGATCTCGCGGACCGGGTCGCCGCCTCTCAGAACGGTGACTGTCCTTCCGGCGCCCTTTGTTTGCAGGACGGTCGCTTCCAGGTGACGGCGACATGGAGCAATCCGGCCAAGGGCGAGACCGGGGTCGGCACTCCGATCCCGGACACGGACAGCGCGGGCTACATGTGGTTCTTCTCACCGGGCAACATCGAGCTGGTGCTCAAGGTGCTCGACGGCCGATGGTTCAACGACTCGTGGTGGGTCTACGCCAGTGCGCTGACGGACGTCGACTACACGATCACCGTGCTGGATTCGCATACGGGAGCGTCGAGGACGTACACGAACAACCCGGCCCGGCCGTTCTGCGGGTTCGGCGACATCGGCGCGTTTCCTGAGTAGCGGCGGCGTGAGGACTCTCGACAGCTCATGCGGCCCTGGAGTTGCTGCCGGAGCCGCCCGGGAGCCGTGGCGCGTCACGCCACAGGTCGCGAGCGCTCCTCCAGATAGACGGCCACTTGCGCTTTGCCGACGCTGCCGTCGGCGACGCCGAGAACCAGGTCCGCGATCTCGTCCGGATCCGCCACCACCTCGAGATCGTTCAGCCACAGGAAGGCGAGACACGTGGCGAGTGCCGTGCGCTTGTTCCCGTCCAGGAACGGATGGTTGTTGCACAGATGGAAGAGGTAGGCGGCGGCCATCTCGAAGAGGTTCGGATGGAGGAACTGGCCGTCGTACGTCGCGGCGGGCATCGCCAGGGCGGACGCCAGGAGGCCGGTGTCGCGTAGGCCTTCCGTTCCGCCGTAGCACTCGATCTGCTCTGCCTGGATCGCGAGGACTTCGTCGAGCGTGAGGAATACCGGCTCCACTCGCCCCGAAACGCCTCCGCGCTACTGCGCCAGCCGCCGGAAGGCCCCGGCGTAGCGCTCGTGCATGCGATTCAGGCCGCGCTTGAGCTTCGATACGCGATCGTCGCTGCGGATCGGACAGATCAGGATGACGTCGCCGTCCGTCGAGACCTCCAGAAGCGTGTCGCTGTCAATCCCCGTGGCCTTGAGGATTCCCTTGTCCAACACGATCGCTTGGCTGTTGCCGGTCCTGGTCAAGCGCTTCTCCATCGTAAGGACACACTAGCACCGTCGTTCGTACAGAGATAGTGCGCGAAACGAAGTTCGTCATTCAACGGCCCGAGTTACCCAGACGTCTCCGCGAGCTCGGCTGCCAGATCGATGCCGCCGTTGCGCCAGGCAGCATCGGTGGCCTGGAGTTCGCCGGCGGGGGCGAAGCGGGAGACGCCGGCTTGTTCGAAGGCGCGGCGGACGGTCGCGGGCGTGTGGCCGGCGACGGCGATGCCTTGGATGCGGCCGTTCCAGTCGTAGAGGGTAGGGAACTCGGAGACGGAGTGGATGCGGACGGTGCGCAGGCCGGGAGAAGGGCTGATCGTGGCGTCGTTCTCGACGATCACGGTACCGGCGTCGAGTGCGTCGCCGGACCAGGCGAGGCCGCGGAGATCGGCGTCCTCGCGGGCGAGGCGGACGCCGGCCCGGTCGGCGGCGTTGCTGCGGCCGGGCGGCAGTTCGGTGGCCAGTTCGCCTAAAGCCTCGGCGAGAGCGTCGGCGAAGGGGTCGGCCGCCGTCCGGTCGACGAGCACGGCCTCGACGGAGAGGCAGCCGCGCTGGTCGAAGAGCGCGATGTCGAGGGCCATGCCGCGAGCTGCCCGATTCACGTCGGCATCGGGGCCTACCCAGCCGAGGCTCAGCTTGGGGCCGAAGGTGACGAGCTTCCGGGGGCCTGCGGCCGCGATGGAGGCGATCGTCGACTCGTTTCCGTAGGCGGCGACGAGCCGGGCGCGAGCGCACAGGGGAGCTTCGATCGAGGCGTCGCCGCCGGTCCACGTGGCGGTGGCGTAGGCATTGCGCAGGATGGGGCGCCGGCGACCCAGGGCGGCAAGGAATGCCGGTGCGAAGAAGGGTTCGGCTCGCGATGACTTGAACAGGACGGGCGCCCGCGCCGCCAGGGCCGGCAGCAGGGACTGGAGCATCAGCGCCGGAGGGTTTGCCGGCAGCACGACGAGGCTGAAGCCGTCCTGTTGTTGCTTCGGCGCGCGGCGAAGCGCCGCGGCCGCGGGCTCGCCGGCCATGCCGGTGCCGATGGTCCGGAGGCCGCGGTCGAGGCCGGCGGGGGAGAGGCGGGTTGCGGCCAGCAGGTCGGGGTCGAGGGCGCGACGTTCGGGGCTGTTGGCGTTGAGGAAGGCGGCCACGGTGTCGTTCCAGGCGGCGAGGAGGTCGTCGTCGAAGATGGCGCGAAGGGCCGGCGCGGAGGCGGTGAGGCGCTGGGCTGTGATGTCGGGCGCGTTCATGCCGGACCGGCGCTATGCGCCGGATGCGGGCCAGAAGGCCCGCGCACCCAGAGACAGGGCGTCGTTGTGGCGGGGTTCTCTACGGTTCACGATCGGTTGGCCTCTTTACGCCGGCCCCAGCTCTTCCGCTGTCAGGGAACAGCCGCGGAGTTCGGCGCCGCTGGCGCGGCCGAGCAGGCGGAAGGCGCCGCCTTCGGCGACTCCGAGATCCTCGGTCAGCACGTGACAGACGGAACCGAGGTTCGCGAGGTCGAAGAAGGACAGCAGGCCGGTGCGGCCGTCTTCGGTTTCCTCCAGCGTCTCCGGGTCGAGCACGCGAAACGGCATCCAGGGCGGTGTGCGCAGGCGCTCGCCGCCGGGACGCGAGTACGCCTGGCTGGTCAGCTCCGTCATCCCGTACTCGCGGACCACAGCTTCCGGGCCCAGGCCGAGCAGGGTGCGGACGCGACGCCGGACGTCCTCCGGGGTCGTCTTGAGGCGTTGACCCTTGAAGCCGCCGGTCTCGAAGACGCGGCTTCCGGCCGGCAGCCGGAGTGCGTGTCCGGCGCCGCTTTCCAGGTGGTCGAGAAGGAGGACGAGAGCGAGGGCGGTGGCGAGAACAAGAATTGGCTCGCCGTCGGTGCGCGCCTGCAGCCAGCGGCGTGCCTGTCCCACGTCGACCCCGCCTGGCGAGACGGCCCAGACGCTGTCCGGGGCGGCGTGGCGCTCGAAGACGTGGTCCGCCATGAAGGACAAGCTCGAGTCGGGGGCCGCGGCCCGGTCGGGGATGAGCGAGAGGATCGGCACCCGCGCGCGGTCGCCGGGAAGGCAGGCGCCGCCGAAGGATGCGTCGATCACGGTCCGGTAGAGGTCCGGGTACGGGTGATGGTGGACGCTCCGCCGCTCCGCACCGCGGGTTGTGCCGCTGCTGCGGAAGACCTCCCGGGGCTCGGCGGCGGCGAGGCGCAGCGACTTGAAGGCGGAGGTCGGCACCGGCGGCGCCGCCCGCCAGTCGTCCAGTGCGTCGACGGTGAGGCCGCGCCGCTCGCACAGGCGGCGGTAGGGCTCGACGCGCTCGTAGCCGAAGCGTGCGGCCGCCGGGGCGAGTTCCTCGAAGCTGCCTTCACCGGTGCTGACGAAGCGCTCGATGCGATGGAACAGGGCGTTCATGGAGGGTGTCGACGGCGGGCGGATCCGGAATGCGGGCAGGATGCCCGCGTGCCATCCGTGCGCCCGATGACGGGCGCACGGCGTGGTTCGCGGGTGGCGCGGATCGCGCCACCCGGGTTCCCATGTGCAGCATGCAGGATTCCTTTCATCGGCCGAAGAAGGCCGCCGCGGTGGTTGCGGGGTGGCCGGCGAGGTCGGCGTTCTCCTCCTCGGCGAACTCGGGCCACCACTCGGCCGGCAGGTGCTTCCGGTAGGGCTGTTGCAGGAAGCGGCGGTCGAGGAGCGCGATCACGCCGCGGTCGTCGGCGGAGCGGATCAGCCGGCCGGCGGCCTGGACCACTCGGGTCATGCCGGGCACCACGAAGGCGTACTCGAAGCCGCGGTCGAAGCGCTCGTCGTAGTAGGCCTGAAGCAGCTTCTGTTCCATGGTCACGGCGGGCAGGCAGGGGCCGACGACGGCGACCGCGAGCAGCGCGTCACCCGGGTAGTCGACGCCCTCGGAGAACACGCCGCCGGCCACCGCCAGCAGCAGCGTGTCGCCGGCAAGCGGACTGGTCAGAGCGTCGAGCACCTCCTGGCGCCGCGCTTCGCTGGTCGTCTGGTGCTGGACCAGCACGTTGCGGCCGCAGTCGGGCAGCCGTTCCTCGACCTCGGCGAGGAAGCGGTAGCTGGGGAAGATGGCCATCGAATTCCCGGGCACCGAGCGGGCGAACTCGGCCAGCCGTTCGGCGATCGGGCCGTAGTTGTCCTCGCGGGTGCGGTACGTCGTGGCCACCGAGGTGTCGACAACGATCCGGCGGTTCTCGGCGGGGAAGGCGCTGGGCACCTCGAGGGTCGAGGTCCGCGCCTCGTCGAAGCCGAGCAGGTCGCGGTAGAACTCGAACGGCTGCAGGGTCGCCGAGAGGCCGATGCAGGAGCGGCAGCGGTTGATCGTCGCCCCCAGGAAGGCGCTCGCGTCCTTGCACAGGAGACTGAAGCTCGGTTCGCCGTCGGTGCGCCGGAAGAGGAAGCTGAAGGACTCGGCGTGCCTGGGCGAGGAGGCGAGCTGGAGCGTGTTGAGGAACCGGAGCAGCTTGAAGTAGAGATCCACGAAGGCGTCGCCTTCGGCGAACGACCGGGCGTCGCGGCGAAACTCCAGGTAGTCCACGAAGCCGCGGTCGAAGGCGGGCCGCAGGCGCCAGAGTTCGTCTTCGGGCGGCGCGCCCTCGGCGACCGCGCTGCGGTCCGGGCGATCGAGCTGCCCGTCGACGCCGGTCCGAATCAGATCTTCGAGCGCGGCGCAGAGTTCGCGCAGGCGATTGGTGGGCCCGCCCTCGGCGCCGCGGCCCACCCTGCGCAGGCTCGCCGCGGCGTCCCGGCAGCTCTTCGCGGTCAGTTCCGGGCTGTAGTAGCCGCGGCCGCGGTCTACCAGGTTGTGGATCTCGTCGACGATCAGGACGGTGCCGGAGAGGTCCGCGTCGCCCTGGAACTCGGTCAGCTTGACGAACGGGTCGAGGGCGTAGTTGTAGTCGCCGACCACCACCTGGACCTGCCGCCCGAGCTCGAGGCTGATCTCGAACGGGCAGACGCGGGTGCTCTTCGCGGCGGCGTAGATCGCGTCCGGCTCCAGCAGGCTGTGCTCCTGGAGCAGCCTCGGGATGAGCCGGCTGCGCTGCAGCTTGACGTAGTAGTCGCGGGCGTACTGGCAGTAGTCCTCGTGGCAGATGATCTCGTCGTTCGCGCACATCCGCGCCTTGGCCCGCAGGTGCAGGGAGTGGAAGGCGCGCTCGCGGTTGAGCAGGTCGATGACCCGGTTCGCCATCGCTGCCTGAGTGTTCTTGGCGGTGAGGACGAATACCCGCAGGTCGCGGGCGAGCGCCTCGCGCAGGACCGGGAACAGGACTGCCGCCGTCTTGCCGAGGCCGGTTGGCGCCTGGACCAGCAGGTGCTCGCGCTGCTCGACCGCAAGTCCGGCGCGGTCGACGATCTCCTGCTGGCCCGGCCGGGGCTGGTGGAAGGGGAACTCGATCCGTTCGGCGGCCAACTCGCGCCGCTGGCGATGTGCGCGGACCGCCTGGTAGTCGTGGACGAGGGCGTTGAGCCGCACCCGGATGCCGGTCTCGAGTTCCTCCCAGTCGAGCTCGACCTCGAGTCGCTGGATGTCGGCGGTGCCGATCTCGATCAGGACGAGTTCGGCACGCACCGGCAGCGGCGCGGCGCCCGACCGGTGCAGGATCCAGCCATAGATCGCCGCCTGCCGCCGGTAGGTCTCCAGCAGCCCCGGCGAGGGCTCGGTGTTGGGGCGTACCGACTTGATCTCCTCGATGGCCAGGACGCCGCCTTTGTCCCGGTAGACGCCGTCGGCGCGGCCGGTCAGGGTCACCTGCCAGCCGCGGTGGTTGAACTCCAGCGACAGTTCGACTTCCCGCCGGTAGCTCGGCTCGCGCGCCATCGCCTGTTCCTGGTAGCGGCTGTGGATCGCCTGGCCGACCCAGAGCCGCTCGAACCCGCCCCGCTTGGCGAACCCGAGGTGTCTGGCGGAGCGGTGGTCGAGCAGGTCCGCCACGGACAGCCGGAGCGTCTTCGCGTCGTCGTCGAAGCGCGGCGGCATGGCGGCGAGACTACCGCCTGGACGCGCTGTCGAAGGCGGGGACGGAGGCTTGGTTCTTTGCCGCGGCCGGACGTTTCGGCGCTTCACCGGTTGTTATTCAAGTGGCGATGGCATAGCCTCGATTCCCATGGCGGACAACTTCCCGGGCGGCGAGAGCCCGCTCGACCTCCAGAACCTGGCGAAGGTTCTTCGCGAACGGCTCGGAGGCCTGAAGATCGTCGCGCTGGTCGTGGTGGTGGGGTTGCTCCTCCTCTCCAGCGTCTACACGGTTCAGCCCGAAGAAGTGGGCGTGATTCTGCGGCTCGGCCGCTACATCGGCCAGACCGAGTCGGGGCTCCACTTCATGATTCCGTTGGTCGACAAGTTGACCAAGGTGCCGGTCAAGCGCCAGTTGAAGGAGGAGTTCGGTTTCCGCTCCGAGAGCGTGGCGGTGCGCAGTTCCTTCGTGGACAACGCGGACGAGGCGAACATGCTCACCGGCGACCTGAACGCCGCGGTGGTCGAGTGGGTCGTGCAGTACCGGATCGTCGACCCGTACCAGTACCTGTTCCGGGTCCGCAACATGGACGACACCTTCCGCGACATGAGCGAGGCGGTGATGCGCAAGGTGGTCGGCGACCGCACGGTGAGCGAAGTCCTGACCGTCGGCCGGGCCGAGATCGAAGTCACGGTCAAGGTCGAACTGCAGGAGCTCTGCGAGCAGTACGAGACCGGGATTCGGGTCGACCAGGTGGTGCTGCAGAGCAACAACCCGCCGGAGCCGGTCAAGCCGTCGTTCAACGCGGTCAACCAGGCGGAGCAGGAGTTGGAGCGGCTGATCAACGAAGCCGAGGCGGAGTACAACCGGATCATCCCGCGCGCCGAAGGCCGGGCGCGGCAGGCGATCCAGCAGGCCGAGGGCTACGCGCTCGATCGGGTCAATCGCGCCCAGGGCGACGCGACCCGCTTTGTCGCCCTCTACGAGGAGTTCCGGAAAGCGCCGGAGGTGACGCGCAAGCGGCTGTTCATCGAGACGATGGAGCGTGTGTTGCCGAAGGTGGGCCGGAAGATCGTCGTCGATGAGGACGTCGAGGGTCTGACGCCGATCATGAGCTTCGATGGAGTCAGCGCGGCCAGGACGCGGCAGGCGGCGGCCCAGCAGGCCGGGGAGGGATCGCCGTGAAGATCGTCGTGGCCCTGTTGGTCCTGGTGCTGCTCCTGCTTCTGGGCACCTCCCTGTTCGTCGTGCCGGAGGACCGCCAGGCGATCATCACCCAGTTCGGTGCTCCCAAGGGCGACGCAATCGACAAGCCGGGGCTCAAGTTCAAGCTGCCCTACCAGAAGGCGCAGTACTTCGACCGCCGCTTCCTGGAGTGGCAGGGCTCCGCGGAGGAGCTGCCGACCCGCGACAAGGTGTTCATCTTCGTCGACACCTACGCCCGCTGGCGGATTTCCGACCCGTTGCTGTTCTTCCAGCGGCTGCGCGACGAGCGCGGCGCCCAGTCGCGGCTCGACGACATCCTCGACGGCGAGACGCGCAGCGCGATCGCCAACCACGACCTGATCGAGGTGATCCGCAGTTCGAACCGCGAAGCGGCGGCGGACGAATCGAATCTCGACGCCGGCAGCGGCCTGGAAGAGATCGCGACCGGCCGCGACAAGATCCGCCGGGACATCCTGGCCGCGGCCCAGGCGCGCACCGCGGATCTGGGTATCGATGTGCTGGACGTCCAGTTCCGGCGCATCAACTACGGCGAGCAGGTCGAGCCGGACGTGTTCAACCGGATGATCTCGGAGCGGCAGCGGATTGCCGACCGGTTCCGTTCCCAGGGCCAGGGGCAGGCGTCGGAGATTCTCGGCAACATGGACCGCGACCTGAAGCGCATCGAGTCCGAGGCCTACCGCACGGCGACCGAAATCCGGGGCCGCGCCGACGCCTCGGCGACCGACATCTACGCCTCGGCCTACAACCAGTCGGCGCAGTCGCGGGACTTCTACGAGTTCCTGCGCACGATGGCGGCCTTCGAGGAGACCATCGACGCCGACACCTGGCTGGTGCTCTCGACCGACAGCGACTACTTCGGTTTCCTGAAGGCGAGCGGGCCCTAGCCAATCCGCTCTCTGCCCGTGACCGGCCTGATCGGACTCGTGGTCATCCCGGGCATTGCCTGGGCGCTCTCCACCGACCGGTGGCGGGTGAGGTGGCGCACGGTGCTGGTGGGCACGGCGATTCAGTTCGTCTTCGCAGTGCTGATTCTGAAGACGCCTTGGGGTCGGGCGTTCTTCCGCGGCGCGAACGACGTCGCGACCGTGTTCCTCGGCTACGCGGACTTCGGTTCGCTGTTCGTCTTTGGAGAGACCTTCGAGGAGCACCTGTTCGCGTTCAAGGTGCTGCCGACGATCATCTTCTTCTCGGCCGTCGTCGCCGTGCTGTACCACCTGGGCGTCATTCAACGGGTGGTCAGGGTTTTCGCCGTCGTGATGACGAAGCTGATGGGCACCTCAGGCCCCGAATCGCTGTCCGCTTCGGCGAACATCTTCGTCGGCCAGACCGAAGCGCCGCTCATCATCCGCTCCTACATCCAGAAGATGACCCGCTCCGAGCTGATGGCGGTGATGACGGCCGGCTTCGCCACCGTGGCCGGCGGCGTCCTCGCCGCATACGTCGGCCTGGGCATCTCCGCGGGACACCTGATCGCGGCCAGTGTGATGTCGGCGCCGGCCGCCCTGGTCATGGCCAAGCTGATGATCCCGGAGACGGAAACCGGGCGCGTCTCGGCCGAGTCCGACTTCAAGGTCGAGACGCCGTGGGCCAACATGATCGACGCGGCCGCGCAGGGCGCCGGCGACGGCCTGAAGCTGGCGCTCAACGTCGGCGCCATGCTGCTCGCCTTCGTTGCCCTGGTGGCGATGTTCAACGGTTTCCTGGGCCCGGTCGGGGGCTGGATAGGAATCCCCGGACTGAACCTGGAGATGATCCTCGGCTTGCTTTTCCGACCCCTGGCCTGGGTGATGGGCGTGCCCTGGTCCGAGGCGGATTCGGTGGGAACCTTGCTCGGACTGAAGACCGCGGTGAACGAGTTCGTCGCCTATTCGCGGTTCCAGGACATCTCCGCCGAGAGCCAGTTGTCGGAACGCTCTCAGGTCATCGCGACATACGCGCTGTGCGGCTTCGCCAACTTCTCGTCGATCGCGATCCAGATCGGCGGCATCGGCGGCATGGCCCCGGAGCGCAAGAGCGAGCTGGCGAGCCTGGGTCTGCGGGCGATGATCGCCGGCACCCTGGCCTGCCTGCAGACGGCGACGATCGCCGGCCTGCTGGTCTGAGGCGTAGCCTCCTATCCGCCCGCCGCGCCGGCGGCGGAGGGCACGATGATCAACAGTTGAATCGCGTCGAAGACGGTGTGGGCGACGATGGCGGGCCAGATGTTGCCTCGCCAGAGAGTGAGATAGCTGAAGGCGACTGAGAGCAAGGCGACGCCCAGGAGCAGGAAGGGCTGTTCGTAGTTCAGGTGCGCGAGCACGAAGAGGACGTTCGACACGCCGAAGCCGACCCGGGGCATCAGGAAGCCGCGGAAGAAGAGCTCCTCGACGACGCCGGCGGAGAGGCTCACCATGACCCGCAGCAGGACCGGCAGGCTCCCCATCCAGAGCACCATCTTCGGCGCCTCGCTGGGCAGGTTCTCGGAGCCGCCGGCGAGGCCGACGGCGAGCGCCGCAGTCAGCACCACCGCCAGCACGCTCGCCCACAGAACGACGCCCGCCCCGATCCCGAGTCCGACCTCGGCCGGCACGCTCTGCCCGGGTCTGAGGCGCAGTCCGAGCTGGCCTCGGATCACCGTGCCGGCATCGTGCCCGCAACGCCAGTAGCCGAGCATCAACCACACCGCCAGCGTCACGACCAGCAAGGCGTGCATCTGGAACAGGTTCAGGGGTGACAGGTTCTCGAAGTCGATCTGGTCCATGCCCGACGGCAGACCGATTTGGCCGATGGCCGCGAACACGCCGACCCAGAGCACAAGGCCCAGCATCACCATCGCTGCGACGCGGCGGCGAACGCCGCCGGGCGCAGCGGCCGCGAAACGGGGCGGCAGCAGTCCCCGCGCCGAAGTCGACCGGTCGATCCACCAGGCGCAGGCGGCGCCGGCAAGAAGTGGCAGCAGGAATCGGATCGGGGTCACGGGCTGTTAGGGTTCGGCGCTGCCGCAAACACACAGGAGAGAGCCTTGGAGCGATTTCCCGGCGTTGATTTCATGAAGTTCGACTCGCTGCTCAGCGGGGAGGAGCGTCTGATCAGAGATACCGTTCGTCAGTTCGTCGACGAGCGGGTGAAGCCTATTATCGAGCAGTGCCATCGAGAGGCGCGGGCGCCGATGGAACTCGCGCCCGAGATCGGCGATCTGAACCTGTTCGGGGCGAACTTCAGGGAGTACGGACTCCCCGGCCTGGGGGATGTCGCGTACGGGCTCGTGATGCAGGAGTTGGAGCGCGGCGATTCCGGCATCCGCAGCATGGTCTCGGTGCAGAGCTCCCTGGTCATGTACCCGATCCTGACCTTCGGCTCGAAGGAGCAGAAGGACCGCTTCATCCCGGGACTCGCGACCGGGCGCATGATCGGCTGCTTCGGCCTCACGGAGCCGGACTTCGGCTCGAACCCGTCGGCGATGCGCACCCGCGCGCGCCGCGACGGGGACTGCTGGGTGCTCAACGGCGCCAAGCAGTGGATCACCAACGGCAGCGTCGCCGATGTCGCCGTCGTGTGGGCGCGCACGGACGAGGGGATCAGGGGTTTCCTGGTCGAGAAGGGCGCCGAGGGCTTCGTGAGCGCCGAGCAGCACGGCAAGTTCTCGCTGCGGGCGTCGGTCACCGGTGAACTCTCGTTCCAGAACTGCCGGATTCCGGCCAGCAATATCCTCGAGGGCACACGCGGCGTCGGCAGTGCGCTCCAGACCCTGAACCAGGCGCGCTACGGCATCTGCTGGGGCGGGCTCGGGTCGGCGATGGAGTGCTACCACACAGCGCTCGAGTACGCCCGCCAGCGGGTGCAGTTCGCCGGCCAGCCGATCGCCAGCCACCAACTGGTCCAGGAGAAGCTGGCGTGGATGATCACGGAGATCACGAAGGGCCAGTTCCTCGTCTACCAGTTGGCGGGGCTGAAGACGGCCGGGACGATGGAGCCGCAGCACGTGTCGATGTGCAAGCGGAACAACGTCTGGGTGGCGCGCGAATGCGCCAAGCTGGCGCGCGAAATCCTGGGCGCCAACGGCATCTCCGACGAGTATCCGGTGGTCCGCCACATGCTGAACATCGAGTCGGTCTACACCTATGAGGGCACGCACGACATCCACGGCCTGGTGATCGGCGCCGCGGTGACCGGTATCCCCTCCTTCAACCCGTCGATGACCCGCACGCAGGCGCGGGAGGCCGCCGCCCGCCCCGAACTGGCCGCGGTGGCGTCGGGGGGGAACTGATGGCGGGCGGCCTGCGCGAGCACGACTTCGTCGCCGTCACCGAGGCGGCCGCGGTTGCCGCGGCGCAGACCATGGGCTACGGCGACCGTCGCCACTCGGACCACGTTTCGGTGGAGGCGATGCGCGAGTCGCTCGCTGTGATGGCGATCGACGGCCGGGTCGTGATCGGCGAGGGGGAGCGGGACAAGGCGCCGATGCTCTACGTCGGGGAACGGGTCGGTCGCGGCGCTCCCGGCGACCTGCCGGTGGACTTCGCCGTCGATCCATTGGAGGGAACGAACCTGTGCGCCACCGGCGCCGCGGACGCGATGGCGGTGCTCGCGGCGTCGGAGCGCGGGGGGCTCCTGCACGCCCCCGACATCTACATGGACAAGATCGTGGTCGGCCCGACCGCCCGCGGCGCCGTCGCTCTGGATGCGCCGGTGGAGGACAACCTGAACGCCATCGCCGGCGCCTTCAACTGCGCGGTCAGCGCCTTGACGATCGTGGTGCTCGACCGGGACCGCCACCGCGGTCTGATCGAGGACATCCGCGGCGCCGGCGCCCGGATCAAGCTGATCGGCGACGGCGACCTCTCGACCGGGATTGCCGCGGCCGTGCGAGGCACCGGTGTCCACGCGGTGATCGGCACCGGCGGCGCGCCGGAAGGGGTGATCACGGCGGCGGCGATGCGCTGCCTGGGCGGCGAGATCCAGGGCCGGCTGTCCGCCCTTTCCGAAGAGCAGGAGCGCCGGCTCGAGGAGGTCGGGATCGAGGACCGGGACCGGATCTACACCACCGACGAGCTGGCGCCCGGCGACGACATCGTGTTCTGCTGCACCGGCGTCACCGGCGGCGACCTGCTCCGCGGCGTCCGGTTCGAGGGCGACGGGTACCGCACGTCGACGCTGGTCATGTCGCTCGCCGACGGCGTGATCCGATTCGTCGAGACGATTCACCGCGGCGACGACGGCGGCCCGGTCGTCTTCTACTGAGGAGACGGCCGGTGCGGGAACAGGCGCGGGACCGAGGGGAGGCGCCGGCGTGATCAAGCCGGACCACTGGATTCGCGCCTGGGGCGAGGGCGGCGGGGTGACGCCGTTCGAGCCGACGCAGGTGAACTCCGCGAGCTACGACGTGCGGGTGGGCGACCACTGGATCTGTCCGACCCGCGACCCGGAGGAGTTCCGGGGAGACAAGGTGAAGCTGTTCCCGAACGAGGTCCTGCTCGCCACGACTCTCGAGTTCGTGCGCATCCCGAGGTCGGTGGCCTGCGATCTGAAGCTCAAGTCGACGCTGGGCCGGCTGTGGATCAATCACTCCCTGGCCGGCTGGTGCGACCCGGGCTTCGAAGGCAACATCACGCTCGAGTTGCAGAATCTGGGACCGGTGCCGTTCGTGCTCGACGCCGGCCGCCGGATCGCCCAGTTGATCTTCATCGCGATGGAGTCGGAACCTGACGTGGCCTACGGCGAACCGGGCGCGAAGAGCAAGTACCAGCACCAGGTCGGTGCGACGCGAGCCCGGAACTGAACGGGACCGGCGATCGTGTCAGCACCTGTTCGACAGACCATCCGGCTCAGGGTAGGCAGCCGGTACGAGAACGTCGAACTGGTGCAGGCGGTTCTGGACGAAGCGCTCGAACCGCTGGAGGTGGACGAGGAGAGCAGCTACTGGATGGGCATCGCGCTGCGGGAGGCTGTGACCAACGCGATCAAGCACGGCAACGCGCTGGACGCCGAGAAGAAGGTCGAGGTCGCCTTGGAGGTGAGCGCGGACGGGATCGAGATCACGGTGGAGGATGAGGGCAGCGGGTTCGACCCGGCCGCGGTGGAGGATCCACTGGCGCCGGACAACCTGCTGAAGACGGAAGGCCGGGGAATCTTCTACATGAGGAAGTTCATGGATAAGATCGAGTACGATTTCGGCGCCGGGGGCGGCACGAAGGTCCGGCTTCACAAGAAGTTTGGCGGTCCGTGCGCCGCTGCCGAAGGAGACCAGGGAGGAGCGGAATGAAGATTGACAAGCGCCAACGGGATGGAGCGACGATTCTCGATCTCCAGGGCAAGATCACCATAGGCGAGGGAGACGTTGCTCTGAGGGAGGCCGTTCACGAAGCGATCGGCGCGGGCGCTCTGAACATTCTGCTCAACATGAGCCGGGTGCGAACGATCGACTCTTCCGGCGTCGGCGAGTTGATTGCCGCCTACACCACGGTGACCAACCGCGGCGGCAAGCTGGGTCTGTTCGCTCTGCCGCGCCGGGTTCTCGGCGTGCTGCAGATCACCCAGTTGGTCACCGTGCTCGACATCATGAAGGACGAGGACGAGGCGGTCGCGTCGCTCTCCTGATGGACCGGTGATCGCACTCAGGCAGGGACGCGGGCAGGAGCGTCCGCCGGTGGACCGCCGGGCGGGGACATCCGACGGCAACCTGCGCGGCAGGCTGCTGTTCGTCGGCGTGTCGCTGCTCCTCGTCCTGGGCCTTGCAAGCGGCGCGTGGCTGGGCGCCAGCGACGACGAGCCCGGCACCGACTCGATCTACAAATACATCACGCTGTGGGAGGAGGTCCTGCGGCTGATCCGCGGCTCGTACGTTGAGGAGGTCGACGGTCGCGGCCTGATGGCGGGCGCGCTGGACGGGGTGAGCGACGCGCTGGATCCGTTCTCGGTCTATGTGCCGGCGGGCGAGGTGGAGTCGTACCGCGCCGCGCGGGAGATCGGGCGCCGTCACAGCGGCCTCCTGGTGCTGAAGGAGCGCGGGACGGCCTACGTCGCCGCGGTGGACCGCGGCAGTCCGGCGGATCTGGCGGGGTTTGAACTGCGTGACATCGTCGCCGGCATCAACGGCCGTTCGTCTCGTGAGATGCCGCTGTGGGAGTTGCGCCGGCAACTCGCGGCGCCCGCCGGTTCCGAGTTGCGGCTCGAACTGGTGCGGCGCGGCGAGAGCATCGAGCAGAGCCTCGTCCTTGCCGAGTACGACCTTCTGCCGCCGGAATTCGAGGAGGTTCGCGGCGTCGGCGTGCTGACGATCCCGAGCTTCGGCGCCGACACGGCCGTCCAGGTCGATGCCGCGCTGGCCGGGTACGAGGGCGCCTTGCTGCTGATCGATCTGCGCGGCGTCGCCGGAGGATCGGTGGCGGATGCGTACGCGGTTGCGGGCCGGTTCGCGCGGGGCGAGTTGGGCAGCCTGCTCGACCGCGAGGAGCGCGAGCTCCAGAGCTTCGCCGGCGAAGGCGGCTTGTTCGCGGGCGACATCGCGGTGCTGGTCGACCGGAGTTCTCAGGGCGCCGCCGAAGTCCTCACCGCCGTGCTGCAAGAGGCGGTCGACGCCGAACTGTACGGTGAACCGACGTTCGGCTACGCGGGAGAGGTGGAGCAGATCGAGCTGCCGAACGACGGCGGCGTGCTGGAGTTGACCTCGGCCTTCTACACCGATCCGGACGGTAAGCGGCTCAACCGCAGGATCCGCGTTGAGCAGGCCCACCGACTCGGCGCCCTCTTCTTCGCCGAGCCGGAAGACGGGTCGGATCCCGTCCTCGAAGGCGCGATCGACCTGATTTTGAATCTCGGCTAACGCGAGTTCTTCTGCCGCGTCAGTGGGTCGCTTGGCTATGGTCGCCGCTTCGCGGCGGCGCTCTCTCCCGCGGGTCAGAAGACCCGCGTTACACGCGCTCCCACAGCCGTTCCATCCGCTCCATCCGGCTGCTGTCCGCTTCGCCGTCGCCGTCGCCGCCGGCGCCGAGTTCCGCCTCCACGACGGCGAAGCGACGGCGGAACTTCCGGTTCGCGGCCGCCAGAGCGCGTTCGGGATCCACCTTGAGGTGGCGGGCGAGGTTGGCGATCGCGAAGAGGACGTCGCCCAGCTCTTCCTCGACCTTCGTGGTCGCTTGCGGCCCGTCTGCCGCCGCGCTCCTTGCCGTCTCCCGGTCGAGTTCCGCAAGCTCCTCGGCCACCTTGGCGCGCACGGCCGCGGGAGCGTCCCAGTCGAAGCCGACGCCGGCCGCCTTCTGCCCGAGCCGGTAAGCGCCGACCAGAGCCGGCAGCGAAGCGGGTACGCCGTCCAGCGCGGAACGTCCCGCAGAGCGTTGCTTGCGTTGCTCCCAGAGCGCCGCGACCTCGGCCGCGGACGCGGCCTGGCCTCGATCCTCCTCGTTGTCGAAGACGTGCGGGTGACGGGCAACCATCTTCTCGATCACCGTTCGGATGGCGTCGCCGACGGGAACGTCCGACAGCTCGGCGCTGGCGAGCCGGGCGACGTAGACCGCCTCGAACAGCAGATCGCCCAGCTCCTCGCTAATCGCCGCGGTGTCGCGCTCGTCGATCGCGGCGGCGAGTTCGTGCGCTTCCTCGATCAGGTAGGCGCGCAGGTCCTTGAGGGACAGCTCCCGGTCCCAGGGGCAGTCGACGCGAAGCCGGTCGATCAGCGCCGCGATCGGGGCCAGCGAGGAGGGGTCGGCGGCACCGTCTGCTCTGTTACGCTCGTTCATTCTTCGGCGGGGAGATCGGATGTGAAGGTCACCGACAAAAGGATGTTCACCGACGACGGCGAACTGCGTGAAGAGTACCGGTTTCTCGAGCAGCAGAAGGCGACCGCAGAGCCCGCGGCGCCCGCGCCGGATCCGGGCGGCGGAGAAGCGCCGGACACGCCGGCCGTCGCGGCGCCCGACCCCTCGGTCGACCCCTACGAATCGTCGCCGGCCGGCGCCGGGCGCCCGGCGCCCGGCTTCATGGACCTGGTCGCGATGCTTGCCGAGCCGATTGCCTTTCTGCTGGGCGACGCGCAGCTTCCGGATGGCCAGAGCGCGCAGGATCTTCCCCGGGCGCGTCTGCAGATCGACCTGCTGGCGGTGCTGCAGGAGAAGACGCGAGGGAACGTCAGCGCGGAGGAGAGCGCGATGGTCGAGAACCTGCTCGCTCAGCTCCGCATGCGCTACGTCGAGAAGAGCCGGAACTGACGACTTAGCAGCTTGCGCCGCGCCCACCGGGCTCTTGGGGCGGCCGGACAGGTAGTGGCCGGAACATGAGCGCTTCAGTATCAGATTATTGCTGCTCGGGACTTGACATCGGAACGCTTAGGTCTTAGGGTGTTTGGTGCACTGGGGCTGTAGCCGGCTATCGAATGCTCGGATCGGGCCCCGAAGCGAACCAAGGAAACCAACATCCGTTCGCGCTGCCGGCGCGGGCGATCAGGAGACGAGGACTTGAGCAAGATCATTGGAATCGACTTGGGGACGACGAACAGCGTCGTCGCCTTGATGGAGGGTTCGGACCCGAAGGTGGTTCCGAACTCGGAGGGAAGCCGGACGACACCGTCGATCGTCGCGTTCACGGACAAGGGTGAGCGCCTGGTCGGTCAGGTTGCCAAGCGGCAGGCGGTGACCAATCCGCAGAACACGATCTTCTCGATCAAGCGCTTCATGGGACGGCGCCTGGGCGAGGTTTCGGGGGAGCAGAAGATGGTTCCCTACTCGGTCGCGAGTTCGGGCGACGACGTCCAGATCGAGGCCGTAGGCAAGAGCTACAGCCCGCCGCAGATCTCGGCCATGGTGCTGCAGAAGCTGAAGCAGGCGGCGGAGGACTACCTGGGCGGTCCGGTCGACCGGGCGGTGATCACCGTGCCGGCGTACTTCAACGACGCCCAGCGCCAGGCAACGCGCGACGCCGGCCAGATCGCCGGTCTCACGGTGGAGCGGCTGGTCAACGAGCCCACCGCGGCGGCGCTCGCCTACGGCCTGGACAAGGAGGGGGACCGCACGATCGCCGTGTACGACTTCGGCGGCGGCACCTTCGATATCTCCATCCTCGAAGTGGGTGAGGGCGTCGTCGAAGTGAAGTCGACGAACGGCGACACCCACCTCGGTGGCGACAACATGGATCAGCGGATCATCGACTGGCTGCTGGCGGAGTTCAAGAAGGACCAGGGCATCGACCTGGGTCAGGACCCGATGGCCATGCAGCGCCTCAAGGAAGCGGGCGAGAAGGCGAAGATCGAGCTCTCCGGCGTGCAGGAGACCGAGCTCAACCTGCCCTTTGTCACCGCCGACGCCTCGGGTCCCAAGCACCTGAACTACAAGCTGTCCCGGAGCAAGCTGGAGCAGCTCACGGAGGACCTGGTCCGGAGTACGCTCGAGCCCTGCCGGCAGGCGCTGAAGGATGCCGGTTTCTCCACCAGTGACATCGAGGAAGTCGTCATGGTCGGCGGCCAGACCCGGATGCCCGCGGTGCAGAGCGCGGTCAAGGAGTTCTTCGACCGCGAGCCGCACCGCGGCGTGAATCCGGACGAGGTCGTGGCGATCGGCGCCGCGGTTCAGGGCGGCGTGCTGGCCGGGGACGTCACGGATGTCCTGCTGCTGGATGTCACGCCGCTTTCGCTCGGCATCGAGACGCTGGGCGGCGTCTTCACCAAGCTGATCGACCGCAACACGACCATTCCCACGCGCAAGAGCGAGACCTTCTCGACCGCCGGGGACAACCAGACCTCGGTGGAGGTCCACGTGCTGCAGGGCGAGCGCGAAATGGCGGGTCACAACCGGACCCTCGGGCGCTTCCACCTGGTGGGCATCCCGCCGGCGCCCCGGGGCCTGCCGCAGATCGAGGTCACCTTCGACATCGACGCGAACGGCATCGTCAACGTCTCGGCCAAGGACAAGGGCACGGCCAAGGAGCAGAAGATCACGATCAGCGGCTCCGGCGGCATCGACAAGGACGAGATCGAGCGCATGGTCGCTGACGCCCAGGCGCACAGCGACGAGGACAAGAAGCGCCGGGAGGTCATCGACGCCCGGAACCAGCTCGACTCCCTGGTCTATGGCGCCGAGAAGAACCTCGCCGAGCACAAGGACAAGCTGGAAGGCAGCGATGTGGCTGAGATCGAATCGGCGATCGAGGAAGCCAAGAAGAGCATGGAGGCGGCGGACGCCGCCGCGATGGCGAGCGCCTCGGCCAGCCTGACCCAGGCCTCGCACAAGCTGGCCCAGGTCATCTACGAGCAGACGAGCGCCCAGGCGCCGCCGGAGGGTGCGCAGGGCGCCGGCGCCGGCCCGGAAGACCAGGCTGCGGGGGACGAGGACGACGTGATCGACGCCGACTTCGTCGACGTGGACGACTCCACCGGGGACGAGAAGGCAAACTAGCGTCGCCATGGTTCAGTCCCGGTCGTCGCGGCAGCGCCGCCCCCCGTTCCGCCGCCGGCGGGTGGGGGGCGGTCGCTACGTGATGATCAGCAAGGTGGCGGAGCGCTACGACATTCATCCGCAGACCCTTCGCCTCTACGAGCGAGAGGGACTGCTCCAGCCGCAACGAAGCGACGGCAACACGCGGCTCTACGACGAGGACGCCCTCCACCGCCTGGAGTCGATCCTGACGCTGACCCGCGACATGGGCGTCAACCTCGCGGGCGTCGAGGTCATTCTGACCCTCCAGGAGCGGCTGGCGCGGCTGGAGGCGGAGCGGGACCGCCTGCTCGAGATCGTGGAGCGGGACGTGTCGGACCGGCGCCGCGGAGTACGGCGGCGGCACGCACTGGTCTGGGTGCGAAGCGGCGCCCTGGTCAAGGTCGAGGAAGAGGATTGAACGAGACGGGTTGCGAGTTCTGCCAGGGGCGTGGCTGGATCGTCGACGTGGTGACGAACCGCGCGCGACGTTGCAGTTGCTACCAGGCGCGGGTTCGCAGCCGCCGGCTCGACGACCTCGGGATTCCGCCGAAGTACCAGGGCTGCCGGCTCAGCAACTTCCGCCTCGCCGGCGACGCGAACGACCAACTACGGGCTGCGCGCCGCAGTTGCGAGCTGTACATCGAGGACTTCCTCGAACTCGATGGCTCCCTGCGCGAGACGGGCCTGGTGTTCGTGGGCCCGAGCGGGCGCGGCAAGACGCACCTCGCGGTGGCGGTGCTGATCGAACTCGCCGAGCAGTACGGCGTCCGGGGCCGTTTCGTCGACTTCACGAGCCTGGTCGCGGACATTCAGGCCACGTTCCAGCAAGACGCCGATCTGAGCCAGGCCGATCTGCTGCGACCGTTGCAGGAGGCGGATGTCGTGGTGGTCGACGAGCTCGGCGCGAGGCGGCCGACGCCCTTCGTCTCGGACACTCTCTACCTGCTGATCAACCGCCGCTACATGGCCAGGCGGCCGACCCTGTTCACCAGCAACTACTACCTGACGTCCGATGGCGACGGTGAGGACATTCCCACCGGCCAGACGCTCGCC
The DNA here is from genome assembly GCA_965222875.1 of Candidatus Multivorans sp. Lineage (GTDB taxonomy): Bacteria > Acidobacteriota > Thermoanaerobaculia > Multivoradales > Multivoraceae > Multivorans. The sequence continues at coordinate 1,609,214 of CBDCVC010000002.1, forward strand.
GGCCGCGTTCCGGCAAGCCTGGTCAGCCGTCTCCACCAGATGGCCAAGCCGATCCCCATCGACGCCGTCGGCGACTACCGGCACGAACTCCAGGCCCATCAGCACCGGTAAACACCTTGGGTGTAGGACGCCGGCGCACCCAGTTCTTGCCGCCCGACCAGGGCGCCGTTTCGCGTATTTCCAATAACGTATGGAAGTACGCGATGAAGCGACCGACCCGAGAAGAGGTGATGCCGTGGGCGGCCGGCTTCGGTGCGGCCGCGCTGGCCTGCCTGCTCGTGGCCGCGGCGCGGCCGGCGCCGGCCCCCAACCCGAGTCCGGCGCCCGGACCGATCGCGCTGCCGGCGGAGATCCGGGTAGGAGTCGCTACGGACCTGGACCGCCTGGAAGCTCCTTGCTGCGAAACACCCTCCTGGTTGGTGGCCGAGGACGGCGAACGGTACGAGGTCGATGGGAGCTTCAGCGTGCGGCCGGCGCCGGGGAAGGCGAGTCCCGGCGTACATCGGCTCCAGGTAGCGGCTCTGCGGGATCGGTGGCAGGCAGGGGAGCTTGCCACCCGACTCGCGGGACTGTTCGATCAGGAAGCGGACTCGGTCCTCGACGCCGCCACCGGGCTGTACCGGGTTCGGGTCGGGCGCTACGCGAGCCGGGAGCAGGCCGAGGAGGCTCGTGGTCGACTCCGGGTCGAGGGGTTCGACGACAGTTGGATCGCGATTGAGGGCGCGGTGCTGGAGGATCCCGGGTTCGTCGTCGAGGGCATCGGCGTCGTCGAGGGCATCGGTTGGATTGCGGGCAGGCGGCTCCGGTTCGAGTCGGTCGGGGACGTCGTTCGCATTCTCGGCCGCCGTTACCGGGGTGCTCTCGAACTGTTCGTGAACGATCGCGCCGGCCTGAACGTCGTGAACGCGGCGCCGCTCGAGGACTACGTGCGCGCTGTGGTGCCGGTCGAGTTGGGCCCGGACCTGTACCCCGAGCTCGAAGCGACCAAGGCGCAGGCGGTCGCCGCGCGCACCTACGCGGTGCGGCATCGCGGCGAGTTCGACGACGAGGGCTACGACATCTGCGCAACGCCCCTGTGCCAGGTCTATGGCGGACTGGAGGCGGAGCATCCGCGCTCAGACGCGGCGGTGGCGGCTACCCGCGGCGAGATCCTGGTCCGGTCCGGCCATGCCCTCGAGGCCCTCTTCACGGCGAGTTGCGGCGGCAGCACGGAACTTGTGGGCAACGTCTTCCCGCGTTTGGCTGGAAACGGTCCGGCCGGCGCCGCGTGCGTCGAGGGCGGAATCGTGCCGCTGGTCGGGGAAGCCGGAGGAACGCCGGAGCAGCACCTGCTGAAGGCGCTTGGCCTGGGCAGAGTGCGGGAGCGCCGGCGGAGCGAGCGCCTGCATCGGGCCCGGTCCAGGGGCGCGCTCAAGGTCGTGGCCGGGAACCTGGGGCGGATCGACGGCCGCTGGCTGCAACTGCGCAGGGATGGCGTGCGGAGATTGGTGCCCCTGGCGCCCGAGGCCGCCCTGTTGACCGCCGAAGCGCCGCCCGGCGCGTCGCCGGCGGACCTGGGCGTCCCGGTCGGGGCGCTCGCCATGGCGCCCGGGGATCGGGTCAGGGCCTACGTCGTCGGCGGTCGTGCGGCCCTCGTGGTCCACGAGACGCCTGCTGTGGGAGGCCAACCCATTGCTGTGCCCTGGTCGGTGTGGCGGCCTCACGGCTCGCTGCGGGAGGCGGTCGAGAAGCGCTTTCCCGGCCTGGGGTTGGTTTCGTTGAACGTGCTCGAGCGGGGGGTCTCGGGCCGGATAGCAAGGCTCGACCTGGTCGGCGAACGGCGCTCGGTCGAGGTTCGGGGCCTGGCCATCCGCTGGCTCCTCGACCTACCGGAGAACCTGGTCCGGATGACCGCCGAAATCGGCGCCGGCGATGTCGCGGGCTGGCGGTTCGAGGGCGCGGGCCGTGGACACGGCGTCGGCATGTGCCAGATCGGCGCCTACCTCATGGCGCAGCGGGGTCTGAGCTACCGCGAGATTCTCTGGCACTACTACGGAGCGGTCGACATCGGTCGCTTTGGATCGTGACCGCGGACGGCGAACGAGAGGTCTGGCTGGACGGACCGCAGCCCTGGCGCCGGACCCGGCGTCTCGCCCGGGCCCTGACCGCGATCGAGAGCGGGGCCGAGGCCGCCTGGGCAAGGGTCGCGTTCCGGCGTGCGGGCTATGCTGTGACCGTCGGTTTGACGGGCCCGCCCGGAGTTGGAAAGAGCACGCTGACGGCCGCGCTGGCCCGGGAGCTCCGGAATCGAGGCGAACCGGTGGCGGTGCTGGCGTTCGATCCCACCAGCCCGCTGACCGGCGGCGCGGTGCTCGGCGACCGGGTTCGCATGTCCGACCTGGAGACGGACCCGGGCGTGTTCATCCGATCGATGGCCTCGCGCGGCGCTTCCGGCGGCCTGGCGCGGGCCGCCGCCGCCGCCGTCGACCTGCTCGACGCGGCGGGTTTCCCGTGGATTCTGGTGGAGACGGTGGGCGCGGGGCAGGCTCAGACGGCGATCCGCCGCAACTCCGACCTGGTGGTGCTGGTTACAGCACCCGGTCTGGGCGACGGCGTCCAGGCGATGAAGAGCGGCACGATGGAGATCGCGGATGTCTTCGTCGTCAACAAGAGCGACCTGCCCGGCGCCGGCGCCGCGCGCCGCGCGATCGAGGACGCCGTCGGGCCGGAGCGCGGCGTTGGGGCTGGGCGGCCGCCGGTGGTTTCGACGGTGGCGCGAGCAGGCGAGGGGGCGGAGGAACTGCTTGATGCGGTCTCCGGGTGCTTCGATGGGCTGAAGGCCGGCGGGGCAATCGCCGCCCGCCGGTCGGCCCGTTTCCGCCGCCGGGTGCTCGACCTGTACCGGTACTCCGTGCTGCGGCTCGCCATGGACGCCGTCGAAGCCGGCAGCTTCGCCCCGGCAGCGGGGGATCCGGACCGGCCGGCTGCTCTGGACGGAGCGCCGGAATCGCAACAGAATCGGGCGCCCGCGAACGCCGGACCGCGTAGTGTGGATCCCTACGACCTTGCGGACCGGCTGGTCGCCGAGTTCGTCGGCGGATTCCGGCGAGACGTAGGAGCACGTTCATGATCACCGCTCTGGACCACATCGCGATCGCCGTACCGTCGATTGAAGAGGCGAGGACGTTCTACGAGAACCTGGGCCTGTCGGTCGCCGGAATCGAGGAGGTCGAGCACGAGGGCGTGCGGGTCGAGCTCTCCGAGCCGGCGTCGTGAGCGGCCGCCTCATTCTCGAGGACGGCGCCGTCTTCCACGGGGAGGCGCTGGTCGAGGGCAGTCGCTTTGCCGAGATCGTCTTCAACACCTCGATGACGGGCTACCAGGAGATCCTGACCGACCCCTCGTACCGCGGGCAGATCGTGATCATGACCCAGCCCCACATCGGCAACTACGGCGCCTACGACGACGCAGCGGAGTCGCACCGGGTCTGGGTGGAAGGTTTTGTCGCCCGCGAGTTCACCAGCCGCCGCTCCGGTATGGGGGACACGGACCTGGGCGCCTTTCTGCAGGCGAACGGCGTTCCGACTCTGGCGGGCATCGACACCCGTGCCGCCGTGCGCCGGCTCCGCGACTTCGGCGCCATGCGCGGCATGATCACGAGTTGCGACCGTCCCGATGCGGAGCTGATCGAGGAGGTGCGGCGGCAGCCCACGATGGAGGGACGTGCTCTCGCCGATGAAGTCACCTGCGAGGCGCCGTACGAGATGGAGGCGGAAGGCGAGGAGAAGTACCGGCTCGCGGTCTACGACTTCGGTGTCAAGCAGAACATTCTGCGTTCCCTGGTCCGGCACGGCGCTCGCGTCACGGTGCTGCCGGCGCGCACGCCGGCCAGCGAGTGTCTGGCCATGGGCGTCGACGGCGTGGTGCTGTCGAACGGCCCGGGCGATCCGGCGCCGCTGCGCGAGATCGTCCGCGAGGTGCGCGAACTGGTCGAGGCCAGGGTGCCGGTGTTCGGTATCTGCCTGGGGCACCAACTGCTGGGTCTGGCTCTGGGCGGCAAGACCTTCAAGCTGAAGTTCGGCCACCACGGCAGCAACCAGCCGGTGCGGGACGAGGAGACCGGCCAGGTCTCGATCACGAGCCAGAACCACGGCTTCGCGCTCAGCGCGGACAGCCTTCCCGACGACTGCAAGGTGGCGGCGGTCAATCTGAACGACGGCACCGTCGAGGCGTTCAAGGCGATCGGGAGACCGATCTTCTCGGTCCAGTACCACCCGGAGGCGGCGCCGGGACCGCACGATGCGGCGCGGCTGTTCGGGGAGTTCCTGGAAGTCTGTGGCTGACCCGGACCGGCGGGGCGCGGCGCCCGCGGGTCGCGGTGGGGACGGTGTGGTCTGGTGGATCGCGGCGCGGTATCTGCTCGGCGCGCGCAGCCGGCTGCTGAGCGGTACGGCGCGCTCGGCTCTCGGGTCGACCGCCCTGGGCGTGGCCGCCATGGTCATCTCCATGGCGCTGATGAGCGGCTACAGCGACAGCGTCCAGAGCCGGCTGCTCGAGGCGGGCCCGCTGATCGTCTCACCGCTCGGTGACGCCTCGGTGGACCCGGGCGCCGCGGACCGGATCGCTGAGCGTCTGCGGGCCCTGCCGGGCGCCGGAACGGTCGCCGTGACCGTGGCCGGCCAGGGTTCGCTCGCGAGCAGCGGCAATCCGGCGGGCGTCGATGTCTTGACGCGCGGCGTGGTACCCGGCGCTTCGTCCTTCGGCGCGACCGAGGGTCAACTCGCCCGTGGCGATGTGGGGATCGAGGCGATCGTCGTGGGTCGTGAGCTTCAGCGCACCCTTGGCGTGTCGGAAGGGGACCTGGTGCGCCTGACGGCGATCGTGGCCTCGGGTTCTTCCGGACCCCGATTCGCCTACCGCACGCTCCGCATCGGCGGCGCCTTCGAGACCGGATTCTCCGAGTACGACCGCAGCTATTCCGTGGTCCACCGGGACACGGCGGTTGCTGTCGGGGGAGGCCGGGTGGTCCTCGAGGTGACCACGGCGCCCGGCGCCTCTGTGTCCGACGTGCAGGAGAACATCGAGGAACTCGTGGGCGCCGATGCGCTGGTGACCGACTGGCGTCTCAGCAACCGCGACATCTTCGCCGCCTTCCGGCTTCAGAAGTGGGGCCTGTTCCTGATTCTGGGCCTGATCGTGCTCGTGTCGACGTTCAATATCGCGTCCGCGCTGGTGGTCCTGGTCCGGGAGCGGGGGAGGGACACCGCGGTGCTCGCCGCGCTCGGCCTCGGTCCGCGGCGCGTGCAACGTGTGTTCCTGCTCGGCGGGATGAGCCTGGGGGCGGTGGGGACGGCCCTCGGCCTTGGTCTCGGCGCCCTGGTCAGCGTGATCATCACCCGCTACGAACTCGTGCGGTTCGATCCGGGCGTGGCGGAGATCTACTTCATCAGCAGCGTTCCGTTCGACGTGCGGGCCCTGGACCTGCTGGCGGTGGCCGGCTTCAGCCTGCTGGTGACGGGGCTCGCCTGCTGGTGGCCGGCGAGGCTGGGGGCGTCGGTCGAGCCGGCACGCGCCCTGCGCTGGGAGTAGCGGCGCAGCCGTTCGTCTCGCTGCTCTTGGTGCGGTTCCAGCACGGGCTACGAGAGGTAGTTGAGCTGAATTGGGAGGAGGGGTTGCTCGAAAGCAACCCCTCCCTGGTGTGAATCGCGCGCCGCCGGGTTGGACCCGCCGACGCGGAGGTTTGAAGGTTTGAGGCAGGTCCGGACGGTGTCCGGAGGGTGGGCTGCAGTTCCTCTGGCCGCGGACGCGGTCCAGTCGCAACCCGGTAGGTGACGACGCAGGAGTCGGGGCTTGATGCCGACGACTCGGTGCCGCCTCTATGAGAACTATACGGTAGTCGAGGCCAAAGTGTTTAGCCCGCCGTGACATTTCTGCAGCATTCTTCTCCGTGGACGGGCTGCCGGGTTGCATGTATACTCCGCGCGCTCATGGCGAGGCGCGCGGACATCGAATCGATCCTGATCTTCGGTTCCGGGCCGATCGTCATAGGTCAGGCGTGCGAGTTCGACTACTCCGGCACCCAGGCCTGCAGGGTTCTCCGACGCGAGGGTTACCGGGTGATCCTGGTCAACTCCAACCCGGCGACGATCATGACCGATCCGGAGTTCGCGGACGCGACCTACGTCGAGCCGCTGGTGCCCGACGTCGCCCTGAAGATCATCGAACGGGAACGCCCGGACGCCCTGCTGCCGACCGTCGGCGGCCAGACCGGGATCAACCTGACCCTGGCGCTGTCCGAGTCGGGCGTGTTGGAGGACGCCGGCATGACACTCCTCGGCGCCAGCGTCGAGGCTCTGCGCCTGGGGGAGGACCGCCAACTGTTCAAGCGGGCCATGGTCGAGGCAGGGCTCGAGGTGCCGGAGAGCGGGACTGCTACGACCCTGAAGGAGGCGTGGGAGATCGTCGAACGCCTCGGGTTCCCGACCATCGTGCGGCCGAGCTTCACGCTGGGTGGCGAGGGCGGCGGCGTCCTCTTCAACCGCGACGAGGTCGAGGACGTGATCACCCGCGCTCTGCAGGCGAGTCCGGTCTCCCGGATCCTGCTCGAACAGTCGGTCCTGGGCTGGAAGGAGTTCGAACTGGAGGTGATGCGGGATGTCGCCGACAACGCGATCGTCGTCTGCTCGGTCGAGAACGTGGACCCGATGGGCGTTCACACCGGCGACTCGATCACGGTGGCGCCTCAGCAGACCCTGTCCGACGCCGAGTACCAGGACATGCGCGACGACGCCTTCACGGTGATCCGGAAAGTGGGCGTCGCGACCGGGGGCTCGAACATTCAGTTCGCGGTGGAGCCCGGGACCGGAAGGCGCGTGGTGATCGAGATGAACCCGAGAGTGTCGCGGAGTTCGGCCCTGGCCTCCAAGGCGACCGGCTTTCCGATCGCCAAGATCGCGGCTCAACTGGCGGTGGGGTACACCCTGGACGAGATCGCCAACGACATCACCGGCAAGACCTTCGCCGCCTTCGAGCCGACCCTGGACTACACGGTAGTCAAGATCCCGCGCTGGGCGTTCGAGAAGTTCGAGCGCGCCGACGGCGCCCTGGGCACGTCGATGAAGTCGGTGGGCGAGGTGATGGCGATCGGCGGCAACTTCCGCGAGGCGCTGATGAAGGGCCTGAGTGGCCTGGAGCTGGAAGCCGCGTGGCCGCGGCAGGAAGAGCTGGTCAGCGATCCGGTCAGTCTGCGGCGGCGGCTCTCCACCCCGAACTGGCAGCGGCTGTTCGCGGTCTTCGCCGCGCTGCGCCAGGGCTGGACGGTGGAAGAGGTCGCCGCCGCGTCCAGCATCGACCCGTGGTTCCTGCGCGAGATCGAATCGATCATGGAGTGCGAGGCGGAGCTCGCCTGCTGGGATCTCGACTCGGTGCCGGATCCGCTCCTGCGCCGGGCCCGGCTGAATGGCCTGAGTGACCAGCGCCTCGCCTCGTTGCTCGGCAGCGAGGAGAACCTGGTGGCGCAGGAGATCACGAAACGGAACATGGACCGCGTCTTCAAGCGGGTCGACACATGCGCCGCCGAGTTCTCGGCGATCACGCCTTACCTCTACTCGACACCCGGCGTCGAGGACGAGGCGCTGCCCACCGACCGGAAGAAGGTGATGATCCTCGGCTCGGGGCCGAACCGTATCGGCCAGGGGATCGAGTTCGACTACTGCTGCGTTCACGCCGCCTTCGCGCTGCGGCGGGCCGGTTTCGAGACGATCATGGTCAACTGCAACCCGGAGACCGTCTCGACCGACTACGACACGTCGGACCGGCTGTACTTCGAACCGCTGACGCTGGAGCACGTGATGGCGATCTATCGCCGTGAGCAGCCGCTCGGCGCGATCGTCCAGCTCGGGGGCCAGACGCCGCTCAAGCTCGCGCACAGCCTGGAGGCCGCGGGTGTGAACATCCTGGGCACCTCGCCGGAGGCGATCGACCTGGCCGAGGATCGCCGGCGCTTCGGCGATCTGCTGGCGGAAGAGGACATTCTGCTGCCGGCGAACGGCTCCGCCGCGTCGCTGGACGAGGCCTGCAGCGTGGCGGACGAGATCGGTTACCCGGTGGTCGTGCGACCGAGCTATGTGCTCGGCGGGCGCGCCATGTCCATCTGCTACGACCAACCCACGCTGCGGGGCTACATGCGCCGCGCCGCGGATGTCTCGCCCGGACGGCCGGTGCTTCTCGACCGCTTCCTTGAGGACGCTTTCGAGGTCGATGTCGACCTGGTTTCAGACGGCAAGCGCGCTGTGGTCTGCGGCATCATGCAGCACATTGAGGAGGCCGGCATCCACTCGGGCGACTCGGCGGCGGTGCTGCCGCCGTACCGGGTGAGCGAGCCCGACCTGGATCGCATGCGCGACATTGCGGTGCGGCTGGCGCTGCGGATGGGTGTCGTCGGCCTGATGAACGTGCAGTTCGCCATCTACGGCGGCGAGGTATACGTGCTGGAAGTCAACCCGAGGGCCTCGCGTACGGTGCCCTTCATCGCCAAGGCGGTCGGCCTGCCCCTGGTGCAGATCGCGACCCGGGTCATGGTCGGCGAGACCCTCGACGAGATCGGCCTCACCACCGAACCGAAGGTCGACCGGTTCTTCGTCAAGGCGCCCGTCTTCCCCTTCGACCGCTTTCACGGTGTCGACCCGGTGCTCGGCCCGGAGATGAAGTCGACCGGCGAGGTGATGGGCATCGGGCGTTCGTTCGGCAGCGCCTTCGCCAAGGCCTGGCTGGGCGCCGGCCATGCGCTGCCGGACAGCGGAGCGGCGTTCCTGTCGGTCCATGACCGGGACAAGAAGGCGCTGCTCAAGGTGGCGGAGCGGCTGCGGGATCTCGGCTTCGAACTGTTGTGCACTGCTGGTACCGCCGCCTACCTCGGCGCGCGCGGGATCGAGACGCGGCGGGTCAACAAGCTCGCGGAGGGCCGCCCGCACGTTGTGGATCACTTGATCAACGGCGATGTCAGCCTGATCGTGAACACGCCCCTGGGCGGCGAGTCGTTCGCGGACGACATGGAGATTCGCACCACGGCGCTCAAGTTCGACATTCCCTGCGTGACCACGATCTCGGGGGCGATGGCGGCGGTCGACGCGATCGAGGCGCTGCGCGGCAGCCGCCTGTTCGTGACGAGTCTGCAGGAGTTGGAAACGCCGAGTCTCGCCGGCTAGAGCCTCATGTCCAGCCCTCCTTCATGGCGCGCCAGGCCGACATGGCTTTGTTGGTCGGGCGGAAAGGAATCAGCATGGGCCCTGCGGGTACTGAGGGCTGGTCCTGCCTGGGATGTCCGGGGCCTGATCGGGCTGGTGAACGAGAGGAACGGCCGGGCGATCCTGCATGGCGTACGCCACACGTTGCTCGAGCGGCAGGCCGCGGCGGTGGGGCTATCGCTTCGCTTGATCCCGCTCGATTGGACTGCTTCCGGGAGCGAACACGACGCGGCCGTGCGGCGGGGTCGCGACACGTCGATGCCACTCCTGGTGCAGGCGCAGTTGGCGAGCAAACTCCTGCATCCGGAACCGACCCATTCCGCCGCTTCGCGCGTTTTGCACGCTTGCTGCGCTACGTGGACGACCATCTAGCCGACGATCTGGATGTGGATGCCATCGCCAAGGTTGCGGCGATGTCGCCTTGGGGCTTCTCGAAGTACTTCCGGCAGCATGCCGGGGTGACGTTCGCAAGGTGGTTGGCTCGCCATCGAATCGAACATGCTTGCCGGTTGCTCCGCGAGACCAACTTCGCCGTGGCCAGGGTTGGAGAGTCCATTGGGTACAACAGCGAACGGACGTTCCGCCGTGCCTTTCAGGAGCATGTCGGTTGCAGCCCGTCGCAGTACAAGAAGGCCTCAATGCAGGTGGACACGTAGGGGGCAGCGGCGGATCCAGGATCTGGCGCCAGGCGCCCGGTCGCCGGGAGCAGGTCGCGCCTCTGGATCTGGCCGGTCTCGCGCGAATCTGACCGATATCGGCCAGTTTGTGACCGGACATCTCTCACATTCGGCTCTAGGCTGGTTGGGCAGATGAAGAAACCCTCGAAGCACTCGGTCGCCTACGGATGAGTCGTTTGGCGCCGAGGCTGTAGCACCTACACAAAGGGAGGGTTAGTTCCATGATTCAGAGCCTCAAGAGATCTCGGAGTATGGCGATTTGCGGCGTGCTTCTGATGTTGCTGTCGCTCAGCGCTTCTTCGTCAGTCTTCGCCAGTTGCCGATCCTGCAACTGGGGAACCGGCGAGTGCATGAATGACGGCAGCGCCGGTAGCTGCAACAGGACGATCGTGATCGTGTACGACGAGAACGGGAACGTTGAGAGCCGGACAGTCACTTGCGAGGAGGAAGGACGATGTGGTGACTGGGGGCCACCGGAGTATTGAGGATGGTCAGAAGCGGCCTCACGCAGAAGCGCCATCAGTTCGCCATTGGCGCTCTAGTCCGAAGTTCTGAGGCTCCTGGGGCCTCCTCGTCGTCGAGAGGCGTTGCAGTGCTTGGGTTTTGGGGTGTTGGGCCGCCCATGTTTTCTGCCATTTGTAGCCATGTAAGAATCTCGTGGCATGTAGACATCCTGAATGGTTTCGTCTACAATGAGAAGCCATGTACATCGAACGGGTACCCAACCGAAACTCACCACCCGCCGTCCTGCTGAGAGAGTCCTACCGACAGGACGGAAAGGTCAAGAAACGCACTCTCGCCAACCTCTCCAAGTGGCCCGACCAACTCGTCGAAGGACTCAGAACCCTGCTCAAGGGAGGAGTCGCCCTGCCTTCGCTCGAGGCCGCCTTCGAGATCCTGCGCGCCAGACCGCACGGCCATGTCGCCGCCGTCCTCGGCGCGGCCCGAAGCCTCGGCATCGAACGACTCCTCGACCGACGGCCCTCGCGCGAACGGGCGCTGGCGCTGGCCATGATCGCGGCCCGCATCCTCGAGCCGCGATCCAAGCTCGCCACCGCCCGCGGACTCGCAAGCGAGACCATGAGCCACACCCTCGGCGAGGAACTCGGCGTGCAGGAGGCCTCGGCCGACGAACTCTACGGCGCCATGGACTGGCTGCTCGAAAGACAGCCGCGCATCGAGCGGACTCTTGCCCGGCGGCATCTGGAAGACGGCTCGCTGGTGCTCTGCGACGTGACCTCGGTCTACTTTGAGGGCAGGAAGTGCACGCTGGCCAGGCACGGCTACTCCAGGGACAAGAAGAGAGGCAAGGTCCAGATCGTCTTCGGCCTGCTCTGCAGCCGGGACGGATGCCCGGTCGCGGTCGAGGTATTCGAGGGCAACACGGCCGATCCGACGACCCTGAACGCCCAGGTGCAGAAGCTCCGCGACCGCTTCTCGCTGGAGAGGATCGTGATGGTCTCAGACCGGGGCCTGATCACCGACGCGCGCATCCGCGAGGACCTCGACCCCGCGGGCCTGTCCTGGATCAGCGCCCTGCGCGCGCCGGCGATCAGGACGCTGGCCCAGGAAGGCCACCTGCAACTGTCGCTCTTCGACCAGCGGAAGATGGCCGAGATCAGGGTCCCGGAGCTGTACCCCAAGGAGCGCCTCGTGGTGTGCCGGAACCCGCTTCTGGCGGAGGAACGCGGCCGCAAGCGAAAGGAGCTTCTCGAATCCACCGAGCGCAAGCTCGACGCCGTCGTTGCGGCGACGCGGCGCAAGAAGAACCTCCTGCGCGGCAAGGACGCCATCGCCGTGCGGGCGGACCGCGCCCGGGGCGCCTACAAGGTCGGCAAGCACTTCGAGGTCGAGATCGAAGAGGACGGCTTCCAATACCGCCGCAACGAGGCGCGCATCGCCGAGGAAGCCGCTCTCGACGGCTTCTACGTCATCCGCACCAACGTCCCCGAAGACGAACTGCCGGCAGCCGATGCGGTCCGCGCCTACAAGAGCCTCAGCCGCGTCGAACGCGCCTTCCGCTCCTACAAGAGCGTCGACCTCAAAGTGCGCCCCGTCCACCATCGCCTGGCCTCGAGGGTGCGCGCCCATGTCTTCCTCTGCATGCTCGCCTACTACGTCGAGTGGCACATGCGCCGGACCCTGGCGCCCCTCCTCTTCGACGACCAACGCCGCGACGACCAACGCGAGTCGCCCGTCGATCCCGCGCGCAGGTCGCCCGAGGCAATGGCCAAGGCCAACTCCCGGAGGACCCCCGACGGACTCCCCGTCCACAGCTTCCAGACCTTGCTCGCCGACCTGGCCACGCTGACCCGAAACCGCGTGCGGATGCACGGCAAGGCCGACTCCACCGCCGACGTCCTCGCACGGCCCACTCCACTCCAGAACGAAGCCTTCAAACTACTCGGCATCCGCCCCTGAAGCCGACGTACCCAGTACAAGACACCGCCGAACAACTGAAAACGCCCACCACTACAGGCGATTTCACGACTTGAAGCTCAGAACTTCGGTCTAGTGCTGACGCGCGTGCTGACGATTGCGCTGCCGGCCGAGGGCCAAGTGCCGGAAACGGTGCGGTTGGTCGTTCACATCGAGATCAGGGGAACGGTAGACGACCGACTTCCGGCCGACATCGGTTTGGCGTTCCTGGAGGCTGCGACGCAGACGCCCCTTGCGAGCGTCACCGCCGAGATCGGGAGGGCGTCCACCGTGGACCTTCACGCGGCGGTGCCGCTACCCGCGGTCGGATCGGTCTGGGAGATCGAGACGAGGGCCGAGGGGTGGTGGGGGCCCACCTTGCTGCTCTCAACGGATCGAAGAGAGATCGACATTGTTCTGGTTCCGGCTGGAACCGTTCGTCTCGAGGCGTGGGGCGCCGACCGCGGCGTCGCGATGCTGAACGAAGACACTGTCGGAATCGTCGGCCGAATCTCCAACAGAGCGGGCGCCGTCGCGCCGCTCCTCGACCCGGGTATCCACCGCGGCACCTGTGAGGTCGAGAGATTCCCGGACGAGCGCCGGGTGGCGGTTAGCTGTCCCTTTGCCCGTGGTTCTACGACGGATCTGGAGGTCCTGCTAGGACCGTTCCTCCCGCTCCGGAAGTCGACTGTGACCGTTTCGGACGACACGGACCTCGGTGTGGTTGAGACGGTCCGGGGAGGAGTTGTCACCGGGCGTTACCAGGGCGAGAGCGGGGAAAGTGCCCACTTCGTTCTGCAACGCAGACATGCACTCTTCGAGTTTGTTCGCGTGGCCTGGACGGATGGCGCCCACTCCGTTCGTTTTGAGGGCCTCCAGCCCGGCGAGTACGAGTTAAGCCGGGTTGGTTCGCCGGATACACGGACTGCGACCATCGGGGCTCTGCATGACGTGGTCGATCTCGGCGACCTTTATCCGGCCGCAAGGACTCGCTTGGCAGTGTCGGTCTTGACACCGTTCTACGTGAGGGGCGACGACCTGAGTCTGAAGCTGCAATCCGTGACTCGTTCGGAGGACGGCAGCGTGTACCGTCGCGGGCGCGTGATGGAACCGCCGTCGCGCGATTCCGGCGAGTGGATCTGGCGCGACGTCCCGGCGGGATCCTATGAACTCCAGATAGGCGACCGCTTCGGCAATCGCCTGGGACGCGAGCCGATCGAGTTCTTCACGGCCAACGACCGAGTAGTCGTTGAGCTGGATGCGATACCCCTGGAAGGGGTGATTCGGCAGGGCAGCGAACCGCTGGAGGACGCGATGGTCTGGTTCGGGGGCGCTTGGGGGAGTGAGCGGACGGCCCTGCGCAGCCGGGAAGACGGTCGCTTCAAAGGCTGGCTGCCCCGTAGCGGGCACTGGTTCGTTGAGGTCAGTTCGGCGCCTGACTGCGACCCGTGTGAAGGCGAATGGGATACCGCCGGTTGGAATGGATTCGCGCCGAATCCCTTGAGCGAGGCTGGAGTCATTGAAGTTGAGCCGGACAGCGACGGCGTTGCGCGCGTGGAGATCGAGGTGGCTGCTGGAGGCATCGAAGGTCAAGTGTTCCGCATCTCCCCGACGACAGGTGTTTCCGATCTGGTTTCCGGGGCCAATGTCAGTGTGATGGTGCCGGCTGATGATCAGGGGAAGGAGCGGGACGCCCTTCGGCCTGAGCGCTGGCAGGCAACGTCAGGCACTGACGGAAAGTTCTCAATACCAGGAGTTCCCGAAGGGAACTACCAAGTGCGAGCAACTGCTCGAGTTGAGGGCCGCGAGCTTAGGTCCCCCTGGCTTGCGGCGAGAGTGAGCAAGTCCGGGGAGATGACGGCGGTGGACTTGCATCTGGAGGAACAGAAGCGGATCACGTTGGCCGTCTTCTCGTCCGGTGTTCCGGTGGATAGTGCGCAGGTACTCGCGAAACCGATTGGGCCGGATCGCGCCATCAGTGGTGGCAAGACGCGGGAAGACGGAACCACGGAACTTTGGCTGCCGCCGGCTGCTCAACTCGTCGACGTTGTCGTGCGTAGGCGTGGAATGGGGATGGTCGCGTGGCGGTTCGATTTGGACATTGGGCCGATCGAGATCGAACTTCCGGATCTGCGGGGCAGCCTGCGGGCACCTGTCACGAGCAGTGGGGCGATCATCTCGCCCGGCGGTGTTCAGTGGGACACGGCACACCTTCTAGCGATAGACGGTGCTTGGCAGATCCGCGTAGAAGGTAGTGAGTATGTCGTAGGCGAGTTGGCGCCTGGCAGGTGGATGTACTGCCTGTCTGGAGACGATTGTAGACATGTCGATGTAACACCTTGGAGCGAGAGCCGAGTGTCACAGTAGCGCTCTCCCGGAAAGGAAGCCATGCAAGAAAAATTGAGAGCAGCTGTCGTTGTCGCTGCTGTGTTCGTGGTGCCGTTGATGGCCGAGGAGCAGATCGCGACCCAGAAGAGGGCGGGCTACATGGGCGTCGGCTTTGCCGTGGATCCCAACAGTGGACAGGTACGAGTGGAACATGTCGTGCCTCAAGCACCCGCTGCTCGAAGTGGAGTTCAAGCTGGCGATGTTCTGGATACCGTGAATGGCGCGAAGGTCCGGTTCGGGAGCCATGCCGACGTGATCGAGTTCTTCGAGCGGTCGACATTCGCGAGCGTTCCGGTCGCGATGTCCTACCTGCGAGGATCAGAGGTAGTGAAGGTAGAGGCGACACCAAGTCAGCGGCCAGCGGAAGTGGTCGAGAGGAACGCCAAGGCCGTTCTATGCAGGGACGGCGTACTGTTTGCCAGCAAACGGCAAGCAGCGAACAGCCTGGTCCCGGCGAGGTCTCAACCCGTAAAGGACCGCCGGTAGCGGAGTATCCCGACGGGCCGGTTGGGATTGCGGAGCCTCCCCGCTGCGGCTGAGATCGCTGTGTCGCTGGGCCATGGACCGCGCTTGGGCTGCGGCCAGACGGTTGGAGCCGGCGCGGCTGCTGAGCATCAGAACTTCGCGCTAGCTGGCGCCGCGGCGAATGCGCTCGATCTTCGTCTTCAGCCGTTCCGACAGGCGTCGCTTCTCGGCGCGGTAGTTCTCTTCTTCCTGGAGTCGTTTGGCCGGGTCGGGGGACAGATTCTTGCGGTGGAGGATCTCGAGTTCGGCGAGCTTCGCCTGGTGGCGACTCCGTTCGTCCTCGATGCGCCGGCGCTGGTTCTCGTCCAGGGCGTCCCGCTGGGGCGCGGCGATGCCCCTGCTCTCCAGCTTCTCGAGCGCCCTCTCGTAGGCTGACTTCACCGCTCGTACTCGCCCCAGACCGCCCTCAGCCGGTCGGCGATCTCGCCCAGGGTGGCGCGCTGCCGGACGCAGGCGAGGATCCGCGGCACGAGGTTGCCCTCTGCTCCCGCCGCCTGCTGCAGGCGGTCCAGGGCGCCCGTGGCCGCCGTGGTGTCCCGTTCTTCGCGTACGCGGCGCACGCGTTCGACCTGCCGCGCTTCGGCGGCGGCATCGACGGCGAGGAACTGGGCATCCCCTGACTCGTCCTGGGTGTAGGCGTTGACGCCGACGATCACGGTGCCCTTCGACTCGACCGCCAGTTGATGGCGGTAGGCGGCGCCCGTGATCTCGTTCTGCTGGTACCCCTCTTCTATGGCCTGGGCGGCGCCGCCGAGCTCCTCGATCTCCTCGATCATTCCTCGCGCCTGGTGTACGAGCTTGGCGGTCAGCGCTTCGACTGCCCAGGAACCGCCGAGCGGGTCGGCGACGTCGGCCACCCCCGTCTCGTGGGCGACGATCTGCTGGCTGCGCAGCGCGACGCGCGCCGACGTTTCGGTGGGCAGGCCGAGGGCTTCGTCGGCGCCGTTCGTATGCAGCGACTGGGTGCCTCCGCAGACCGCCGCCAGCGCCTGGATGGCGACCCGGGCGACGTTGTTCTCGGGCTGCTGGGCGGTGAGGGTCGAACCGCCGGTCTGGGTGTGGAAGCGGAGCCAGCAGGAACGTTCGTTGCGCGGCCGGTAGCGCTCGCGGACCAGTTCCGCCCAGAGCTGGCGGGCGGCGCGGAACTTCGCGACCTCTTCCAGGAAGTTGTTGTGGGCGTTGAAGAAGAAGGACAGCCGGGGGGCGAAGCTGTCGATGTCGAGGCCGCGGGCCAGCACCAGGTCGACGTAGCAGAGCGCGTTCGCGAGGGTGAAGGCGATTTCCTGGGCGGCGGTCGAACCCGCTTCGCGGATGTGGTAGCCGGAGATGGAGATCGGGTTCCACCGCGGCACGTGTTCGGAGCAGAACGCGATCAGGTCCGTGACCAGTCGCAGGGAGTGGGACGGCGGGTAGATGTGGGTCCCGCGGGCGATGTACTCCTTGAGGATGTCGTTCTGGACCGTCCCGCCGATCGCCGACCACGGGGCGCCCTGCTCTTCCGCGACGGCCAGGTACATGGACAGCAGGATCGACGCCGTCGAGTTGATCGTCATCGAGGTCGTCACCCGGCCGAGCGGGATGCCGTCGAACAGCGTCCTCATGTCCTCCACGCTGTCGATGGCGACGCCGACCCGTCCCACCTCGCCGCGCGCCGCCGCGGCGTCCGAGTCGTAGCCGATCTGGGTGGGCAGGTCGAAGGCGACGGAGAGGCCGGTCGTCCCCTGGTCGAGCAGGTAGCGGTAGCGGCGGTTCGATTCCCTGGCGCTGGCGTAGCCGGCGTACTGGCGCATCGTCCACAGCCGCTTGCGGTACATGTCCTCGTAGAGGCCGCGGGTGAAGGGGAACGAGCCGGGCGGCGCGGTGCCGCCGCCGTCTTCCTGGACATCCTCCGGCGCGAAGAAGGACGGTAGTTCGATATCCGAACTCGTCGTGCGGGTGCTCACCGCAGGTGAGCTTATCGCTGCCCGGGAATCCGCAGGGTTTAGCGGGCCTCTCCGCAGCTTCTTCCCTGTTTATCGATGAGGCTGCATAGACCGATGAGTGCCATATCTTGTACAGTCACCCCTTGACAACCACCACATGTTGGACTAGCAGGGCGAATAGACTGAGCTTCTGACTTCACTGGACGTTCACACGTCTCAAGCATGGCACTACGCTCACGAGCGGCGCGGAACAGCCCGCGCAGCGTCCGACTGCGTTGACGCCGGAGCTTGAGAACACCGAAGGGAGAGGGACTATGGCGGACGCTGGTGGCGGCAACTGGAACAGGGGACGAACGACGGGAGGGACGGACCGCGAAGTGCTGGCTGCGCCGTCGACAGGAGCGGCGGCGCGGACCCGTGGCGCCGCCGCCGGTCCGCTCCCGGTCGCCTCGAGCCCTACCGGTCTGACCATCGAGCGGCGGTACACCGAGCCCGGCGTCCACCCCTTCGACTGCGTCGAGTGGGACATCCGCGACGCCGTGATTGCCAACGAGAAGGGCGAGTCCGTGTTCGAGCAGCTCGGCGTCGAGGCGCCGAAGGCCTGGTCGCAGACCGCGACGAACGTGGTCACCTCGAAGTACTTTCGCGGCCAGTTGGGGTCAGCCGAGCGCGAGTCGAGCGTCCGGCAGTTGATCTCCCGGGTGGCGGACAGGATCGCGGCATGGGGGCGCGAGGGCGGCTACTTCTCGTCCGAGGCGGACGCCGAGTCCTTCCACGCGGAGCTGACGCACATCCTCCTCCACCAGTACGCCTGCTTCAACTCGCCTGTGTGGTTCAACGTCGGGATCGAGGAGCGCCCGCAGTGTTCGGCGTGCTTCATCAACTCCGTGGAGGACACGATGCAGTCGATCCTCGGCCTGGCCAAGACCGAGGGCATGCTGTTCAAGTTCGGTTCCGGAACCGGCAGCAACCTGTCCGCGCTGCGTTCCTCCGCCGAGACCCTGGCCGGCGGCGGAACGGCGTCGGGGCCGGTGTCGTTCATGCGCGGCTTCGACGCCTTCGCCGGCGTGATCAAGAGCGGCGGCAAGACCCGGCGCGCCGCCAAGATGGTCATCCTGGATGCGGATCACCCGGACATCGTGGAGTTCATCCGCTGCAAGGAGGTCGAGGAGCGCAAGGCCTGGGCCCTGATCGATGCCGGCTACGACGCGGGCTTCAACGTCCCCGGCGGCGCCTACGACTCGATCTTCTACCAGAACGCGAACCACTCGGTGCGCGCCACCGACGAGTTCATGCAGGCGGTGGTGAGCGACGCGGATTGGACGACGACCGCAGTCACCGACGGCCGGCCCATGCAGAGCCACCGGGCGGCGGAACTGCTGCACATGATCGCCGAGTCGACCTGGGTCTGCGGCGATCCGGGGATGCAGTTCGACACGTCGATCAATCACTGGCATACGTGCCCGAACACCGAGCGGATCAACGCCAGCAACCCGTGCAGCGAGTACATGTTCCTGGACGACACCGCCTGCAACCTGGCGTCGCTCAACCTGATGCGGTTCTACGATCCGGGCGTCGGCTTCGACACGGCGTCGTTCCGGCACACCTGCGAGATCGTGATCACGGCGCAGGAGATCATCGTCGACAACGCGAGCTACCCGACGCCGAGGATCGAGGAGAACTCCCACGCCTACCGGCCGCTCGGCATCGGCTACGCGAACCTGGGCGCCCTGCTGATGGCCCGTGGCCTTCCCTACGACTCGGAGGCCGGCCGCGACTACGCAGGTGCCATCACGGCTCTGATGTCGGGCGCGTCCTACGTCCAGTCCTCGCGGATTGCGGCGGTCAAGGGTCCGTTCGAGGGCTTCGAGAAGAACCGGGCGCCGATGTTGCGAGTGATGGGCAACCACCGCGCCGCGCTGCGGGAGATCAACCCGGCCCACGTACCGCTCGATCTCCTGAACGCGGCCAAGAAGTCGTGGGACGGCGTGGTTGAACTGGGCGAACGCAACGGCATCCGCAACAGCCAGATCTCGGTGCTGGCGCCCACCGGCACGATCGCCTTCATGATGGACTGCGACACGACCGGGGTCGAGCCCGACATCGCGCTCGTCAAGTACAAGAAGCTGGTCGGCGGCGGCATGATCAAGATCGTCAACCGGACCGTGCCCCTGGCGCTGGAGCGGCTGGGCTACGAGAAGTCGGAGATTCAGCAGATCGTCGAGTACATCGACGACCACGACACGATCGAGGGCGCGCCCCATCTCGCCGACGAGCACATGTCGGTCTTCGATTGCGCCTTCAAGCCGGCCAGCGGCTCACGGTCCATTCATCATCTCGGGCACTTGCGCATGCTGGCGGCGGCGCAGCCGTTCATCTCCGGAGCGATCAGCAAGACGATCAACATGCCGGAGGAGTCGACGGCGGAAGAGATCGAAGAGGCCTACATCGAGGGCTGGAAGCTGGGCCTGAAGGCTGTGGCGATCTACCGGGACGGCTGCAAGCGCTCGCAGCCCCTGTCGACCACGAGCGACGCGCCGGCCGACGGCGACGATCTGCAGGCCGCCGCCCTTGCCCGCATAGCGGCCGGCGTCTCGCGCCGCCGCCTGCCCGACGAGCGGCGGGCGATCACCCACAAGTTCTCCATCAACGGTCACGAGGGCTTCGTCACCGTCGGCCTGTACGAGGACGGCCTGCCGGGTGAGATCTTCCTGCTCATGGCGAAGGAAGGGTCGACCATTTCCGGTCTGATGGACTCCTTCGCCCAGGCGGTGTCGGTGGCGCTCCAGTACGGCGTGCCGCTCCAGATTCTGGTAGACAAGTTCACGCACAGCCGCTTCGAGCCCTCGGGATTCACCAAGAACCCCGAGATCCCGATGGCGAAGTCGGTCATGGACTACATCTTCCGCTGGCTGGCGTCGAAGTTCCTGTCGCCCGAGGCGCAAGAAGTAGCGGGGGTGATCCATCGCGCGGACACGCGACCGGAGGCCAAGGAAGCCGGGAAGACGAACGGCACGGCCGCGGAGGAGGCCGCAACAGGAAGGGACGCCGGCCAACTGGCCCCGGTCACGTTCCTGTTGCAGCAGGACGCGCCGTCCTGCCACGAGTGCGGATCGATCATGGTGCGCAACGGCAGTTGCTACAAGTGCATGAACTGCGGCTCCACCAGCGGCTGCAGTTGAGGTCCGCGAGCTGTCGGCGCCAGCAGGGCTGAGCCCTGCAAGGGCTGCTAGGCTGCCCGGGTGACAAGAGGTCTTGCAATTGGGCTGCTGGTGGCCCTGGGCGTGGTGGCGGCAGCGTTCGTCGTCTTCGTCGGGCTCAACGTGGCGACGGCGCCGGATGTCTCGGAACTCGATCCGATCCTGACGAGTTTCCAGCTCGACACCCTGGACGGATCGCGCCTGGGCCCGCCGGACTTGCGCGGAGACGTCGTGGTGGTCGACTTCTGGGCGACCTGGTGCAAGCCATGCGACGCCCAGGCGAGGATCCTGGAGGGGCTGCACGCGGAGTACGCCGACAAGGGGGTGACGTTCCTGGCCCTGAACACGGGCGAGGATCTGGAGACGGTCCAGAAGCACGTCGACGAGAAGCCGTTCGGTTACCCGGTGCTGCTCGACCCCGAGAGCGAGGTGATGCGCACCGCGGAGCTTTCCGGTCTGCCCACGCTCCTGGTGCTCAATCCGCTCGGTGAGGTGTCCTACATCGCCATCGGTGTGACCGGGGCGAGCGTGGTGAGGAGCGCGATCGAGGAAGCGCGCGCGGTCGCATCGGGTTGAGGCCGGAGGCCCGGCAGCCCGGTTCTCGCGTCGCAGGAGGTTCGTTCGCGTCGTGATCAACATCCGCAGCCTCTCGATCAAGTGCGGCCACTGCGACAGCTACCAGACACTGTGCGCATACCGCCGCCGGGACGATTGGAACGTGTACGTCTACGAGTGCGAGAACGACGTGTGCGACCCGGAGTTGAGCCGCACGCTGGTGGAGGTGCCGAGCGAACTGGACGAGTTCGCGAGCCGGGATCCGACCTGGGCGCACGGACGGCGCCATAGCGGCGGCCAGGACGAATAGGTCGATCCCCTGGGACCGCGGAAACAGCCTCTCTCGGCTGAACGGCTGGAAACCCTCGCCGCGTTGGCGGGAATCAGCCGCCTGGAGCTGACAATCGAGAAGGTCGTGCTGGGCGGCGACGGTCTGGCGCGCTGGCGCGATCTGCCGATCTTCGTGCCGCGGGCTGCGCCGGGCGACGTGGTCGATGTCCGGATCAGTGAACGCCGGCCGAGCTACGCCCGCGCCGAGATCGAACGCGTGATCTCAGCCGGCCCTCTGCGGCGGGAAGCTCCCTGTCCCTTCTACGCCCGCTGCGGCGGCTGCCAACTTCAGCACATCGAGGACGATGCGCAGTTCGGCCTCAAGGTCGCCGCAGCGACGGAGACGTTGCGCCGGCTGGGCGGCATCGATCCGGCTCAGCTTGCGAGTTGCCACGTCGAAGAACCGGTCGGGGACCGGCAGTGGGGCTATCGCCTGCGGGCCCAGGTCCACGTCGAACAGGACGCGGACGGGTCGACCGGCGTCGGTTTCCGCCGTCGCCGCAGCCATGACCTGGTCCAGGTCGACCGCTGCCCGGTGCTGGCGCCGGCGCTCGAAGCCCAGTTGGCCGATCTGCCGCGGTTGCTGGACGACGCGGCGCAGGCCGGGCAGGCTCTGCCGGGCCGCCTCAGCCTGGCCACGGACGGTCTCGACCAAGACAGCCCGGTGGTTGCGGCGC
Source organism: Candidatus Multivorans sp. (assembly GCA_965222875.1). GTDB lineage: Bacteria > Acidobacteriota > Thermoanaerobaculia > Multivoradales > Multivoraceae > Multivorans. The sequence continues at coordinate 1,631,130 of CBDCVC010000002.1, forward strand.
CCCCCTTGGGCGGACTGCCGGGCGGCGAACTGGAGGTCGAGCTGCTGGGGCGTCGCCTGACCTTCGACGCCCGCTGCTTCTTCCAGGCCCACGGGGGATTGCTGGAGACGGTGGCGCGATCGGCGGTGGGTTCCTTCGAGGGCGAGACGGCGGTCGACCTCTACGCGGGGGTCGGCTTCTTCACGGTCGGTCTCGCCGACCGCTATGGGTCGGTGACGGCGGTCGAAGGCGAATCGGTCGCCGCGCGCTACGCGAGGAACAACCTGCGCCTGAACGGCCTGCGTCACTGCCGGGTCGAGCGGGCCGCGGTCGAGAGTTGGGTCGACGGCAAGGCAGGCGGCGAGGGCCTGGCGCCCGGACTTGATCGCGTTCTGGCCGATCCGCCCCGCGTCGGTTTGTCGTGGAACGTCCGCCGGGCCCTGCTGCGGGCCGCGCCGGCCCGGTTGACCTACGTGTCCTGCGATCCGGCGACGCTGGCTCGCGATCTCGGCGAGCTGACCCGGGACTTCGACCTGGAGTCGATCACGTTCTTCGACATCTTCCCGCAGACCGCCCACCTGGAGACGGTGGTCCAGTTGCGGCGACGCGGCTGACGCCGCGGCTGCGGCTGCGGCTGCTCGGCGCCACCCGTCCGCACCGGCGTCCGGAGGGGAGGTTCCAAGCGGCCGCTCGGCGGCTACAGGCTGCGCCGGTAGCTTGCGCCCTGGCCCCGGGTCTCGGTCACCGTGACTTCGACGACCGCTACCCGGTCTCGAAAGTGCGCCCATCGGTCTCGCAGACGGTGCCACAGCAGCCGCGCCAGCGCCTCGATGGTCACGTTGCCAACCGGCAGCAGGACGACCTCGGACGACGGAAACTCGTAGCGCCGCGAGCCGAACACCGCCGTCACCGCCTCGCCGTCCCCGGCGAGTTCGAGGTGAGGACAGTCCGCGGGCAACAGGACCTTCTCGTCCAGGGCGGCGCATTGGGCGCGGATTTCCCGCTTCGCCGTGGCGAGAGGAACCAGGAAGTCCAGTTCGTCGAGCGCGGATCCGCTCAACTCCACCACAACCCGGTAGTTGTGACCGTGCAGCGGCTCCGCTTCGCCGTCGCTGAAGACGGTGAAGTGGGCGGCGGAGAACTTGAAGTCCTCCTTGCCGAGGCGGAGCGAGAATCTGCCGGACACGAGTCGATCGTAGCGTCCGGCTCGGGTCCGCGACCCTGCAGGCCGGGATCCGCCCGCTTGGCGGCCGCTCGTCCGGCGCTAGCGCCAGGGGCGGGACGGCTCCCTGATCCGGCGGATCATCCGGCGCCGGCGATTGGCCGGGTCGCTCGGGTCGTTGGAGAACAGCCGCATCACATCGCCGTCGCGTGCGAAGCGGTACCGGCGCGCCGGCTTCTTGCCGTTCAGTCCCTTGGCTGTGCTCTTCGGGTAGGTCCAGAGTTCGATGGCCGGGTCATCGATGTCGCGGTGCTCCTCCCACTCCGTCTTCTCCGGGCCTCCGAACAAGACATAGACCATGCCGCGATCCGTCCGCCGGCCGAGCAGGCCCGATTCCGAGTAGCGCTTGTCGGCCTCGACAGCCCGCAGCTCGAACTGCCGCTTCAGTGCGCCGTCTCTTCGGCGCCAGAACTGCTCGACGAAGGCTTCCGCCGCCTCGTCCGACTCGATCAGAAGGAAGAGTGTCCGCTCTTCCTCGTCGGCGAGCTGACCGACCGGTCCCACCATCCAGCGCGTGTAGGCGGGCCCCAGGAAGGGGTTGATCAGGTCGTCCGGATGAAGCCGCTTGAGACTGTCGGCAGCCGTCGCCGCCGAGGTCGCGCCCAGAACCAGAGTCAGAGCCAGGGCCGCCGGGCGCCGCACCGTCAACGGCCCTTCAAGAGATCCAGGAACTCCTCCCGGATCGGCCGTTCGTGGAAGATGCCCCGGAGCGCGGACGTGACCGTCATGGCGCCGGACTTCTCGACGCCGCGCATCTCGACACAGAGGTGACGGGCCTCGATCACGACCATCGCGCCGGGCGGCCGGAGTTCCTCTTCGAGGAAGCTGACCACCTGCTCGGTGAGCCGCTCCTGGAGCTGCGGCCGCTTGGCGTAGAACTCGAGAATGCGCGCAAACTTGGACAGCCCCAGGATCTTGTCGCCCGGCACGTAGGCGATGTGCGCGTGGCCGTAGAAGGGCACCAGGTGATGCGAACACATGGAGTAGAAGGGGATGTCCTTCTCCATGACCATGGCGCGGTAGTTCTCGTCGTTCGGGAAGGTCGTGACGCGCGGTTGCGACCCTTGGTCGAGACCGCGGAACATCTCCAGGTACATTCTGGCCACCCGCTCGTGGGTGGTGCGCAGATTCGGGTCGTCCAGATCGAGGCCGAGTTCGACGAGCATGTCCCGAACGCGCTCCGCGAGACGCTTCACCCGCTCGGCGTCCGGGGTCGCCGCCGCAAGCTCCTGCTGCCTCCGCTCGCGTGCCGCAATCGTCTCGACGGGCTCCAAGACACGCATTGGCGCATGCTACCGTAGGCCGCTCCAGACAACTACGGAGCTGAGCTTCAAATGAGCCGAGTCACGATCGAATACTGCGTGATGTGAAACTACCGCCCCCGAGCCGCCGGTCTGGCGGCTCAGTTGAAGGAGCGGTTCGACCTCGATTCGGAGCTCGTGGACGGCAGCGGCGGCGTCTTCGAGGTCGCCGTCGACGGCCGGCCCGTGTTCTCGAAGAAGCAGCTTGGCCGCTTCCCCGACAACGGCGAGGTCGAAACCGCGGTCGCGGACCTGCTGTAGAGCCGCCAACGGCTCTCTTCGTGTCGTTCTGCGGTGCAGCCGACGCCGAAGCGCCAGTCCGAAGACCGGCCGCCGGCCCGCCGGATCCAGGCCGCTAGGCCGATTCGCCGATCGACTCGAAGTCGAGCCGGCCGGCGGGGTCGGCGTCGGCCGGGAAGAGGAAGTCCTTCATGTGGCGGGAGAGGGTCGCCTGGGCTTCGGGTTCCATGAAGTTCAGGCGCAGTTCGTTGATCACCTTGATCTCCATCGCCATCCATTCGTCCCAGCAGCCGGAGCAGACGCGGGCGGCAATGTCCTCGCCGAGGGAACCGGGAAACGGCGGATCGCCCAGGGCTTCGCGTTCCTGGCCGCAGCGTGCGCAGACGATCATCGGTCCTCCTCGGACGGTCCCGACCCGGCGTCCGGGGCCGCGTCCTGTGCGTCCTTGTAGCGCTTCTTGATCCCCGCCTTCTGGCGGTTGCGGACCAGCCAGCGCAGCAGCTTCGATTCGTTGATGCCGACCACGAGATCGTCGAGCGCCTCGTAGATCGCGGGATCGTTGATCAACTTGGCCGCGGTGCCGTCGCCTTCGGACACCTGCTCAAGCGTGGAGTTCAGGCGCTTGAGGAGTTGCTCCACCTCGGTTGTCAGCGATTCGCTGAGTTCCTCGTCGTTCAGCAGCCGGGGCAGCAGCCCGTCGGCGTCCCGCAGGTCCGCGGCGATGGCGCGCAGATCGGCGGCGGCGACCTCCGTGTCGGCCATGGTCGATTCGAACCGGGTCTTCAGTTCGGCGTCGTGGAGCAGCGCCGGCGCCAGACCGTCACCTTCCCGCAGCAGGGTCAGGGTCTCCTCGATGTGGTCCAGGGACGAAGCGAGCTGGTCGCCCATCTCCTCGTCCGTCAGCAGGCGGCCGAGCAGTCCGTCGCCTGCCTCGACCTGGTTGGTCAGGCGTTCGACCGATTCCAGGGTACGGATCACCGTGTCGGTGATCCGCTTGTCCTCGCGTTCGGCGACCAGCTCGCCGAGCAGCCCTTCGCCCCGCTCCATGCGGGCCAGGATGGTCGACAGAGACTGCGCGGTGGAGACCACGTAGTCGACCACGTCGGCGCCACTGGCAATCAGGTCGTCGACATCGGTGGGCAGGGCGGCGGGGATCTCTTCGCCCGGGTTGAGGAGCACCGCGCCGGGGGAGCCCGAGGTGATCTCGACGTACTTGTCGCCGAGCAGTCCCAGGGTCTTGATCCTGGCCAGGGAGTCGCGGCGCAGCCGATTCGCGTACCGGCGTTCGACGCTGATCCGCACTTCCAGCAATTCGCTTTCCGGCCGCTCGCTCAGCAGGATGCGGTCCACCTTTCCGACGGTGACGCCGTTCAACTGGACCGGGTTGTCCTCCGCCAGGCCGGCGGCGGTGGGGAACATGATGCGGTAGGTGTTGCTGGCACGGAACAGGAAGCTCTGATCGCCGATGGCGAGGATGAAGCCGGCCAGGACGATGAGCGCGCCCAGCACGGTCAGGCCCACCTTGGCTGTGTTGGAATCACGCTGCATCGATGTCCTCCTCTGCGGACGGTTGTCGACCTTCCAGGAACGCCCTGAGCGCCGGGTCCGAGCTTCGTTCGGCCTGCTCCCAGGCGCCGATGAAGCGGAACCGGCCTCCGTCCAAGAGAGCTACCCGGTCGCCCACGTCGCGGGCCAGCCGCAGGTCGTGAGTCACGACGACGGAAGTGGTGCCGAACTCGCCCTGGGTGTTTCGGATCAGGCTGGAGATCGTCGCCGAGGTGACGGGATCGAGGCCCGCCGTCGGCTCGTCGAAGAGGACGACCTCGGGTTTCAGGACCAGGGAGCGAGCGAGCGCGACCCGCTTCTTCATGCCGCCGGACAGGGCTGCCGGCATGCGGTCTTCGATCCCGGACAAGCCCACCCACGCCAGGGCGCCGGCCACGCGCTCGCGGATCTCCTCCTCGCTCAACCGGTCGTGCTCGCGGAGAGGGAAGGCGACGTTCTCGAGCACGTCGATCGAGTCGAAGAGGGCCGCCGACTGGAACAGCATCGCGATCCGGCGCCGCAGCGGGTACAACTGCCGTTCGGTCAACTGGACGAGATCCGTTCCCTCGAACAGCACCGCGCCGGCCTCGGCGTCGTCGAGTCCGTTGAGCTGCCGCAGGGTGAGGCTCTTGCCGGAACCGGAGCGGCCGAGGACAACCAGACACTCGCCGCGCATGACCTCGAAATCCAGGTTGTCGATGACGGCGCGGTCGCCGAATCGACGGCAGAGCCCGCGGACGACATAGAGCGCTTGGCCGTGGCTGGGTTGCGCCCGCTGGTCAGGCGAGGACATGAAACAGCTTGGTCAGAAAAAAGTCAGACACCAGCACCATGATCGATGCCCAGACGACGGTTCTGGTGGTGGCGCGCCCCACCCCAGCGGCGCCGCCGGTAGCGTTCAGGCCGTTGTAGCAGCCGATGACGGCGATGAAACAGGCGAAGAACACCGACTTGCCCAGCCCGTTCAGGACGTCGCCTAGGGTCAGGGCCTGGAGGACGTCGTTGACGTAGAGGCCGTAGGACAGGTTCAACTGGTTCGTGGCGATGAACAGGCCGCCGAGGATGCCCAGGAAGTCGCCCAGGATGGTGAGCACGGGCAGCATGATCAGGCTGGCGGCGAGTTTCGGCGCCACCAGTTTCTTGACCGGATCGGCTGCCATGGAGCGCATCGCGTCGACCTGCTCGGTGACCTTCATCGTGCCCAGTTCCGCGGTCATGCCGGAACCGATCCGACCGCCTACGATGAGCGCGACGAGTACCGGTCCGAGTTCCCGGGTCAGCGACTTGGAGACCACGCTGCCGATGTAGTACTTGACCCCCAGCTCGGGCAGGCTGTACGCGGTCTGCAGAGCCAATACCATGCCGGTGAACAGGGTGGTGATCGCGGCCACGCCGAGCGAGCTGACGCCGAGATGTTCCATCTGATGAAGCCATGACCGGAACTCGTAAGGTGGTCTGACCAGGGCCGTCAGACCTCTGCCGGCCAGCAGCGACACCGCGCCGACATGGCGCAGCGGGGCCGCAAAATCGAACAGAATCTTGTGTGCAACCTGTTGCATCAGCCCGCGGGGCAACTATCTTCGCGCGTGTCGTGCTCGTGGCGCGTGCTTGGTGTTAGCTTCCCCTCCTGACAGCGTTGAGCAGAACCTTGTCGAACCGGAATCCTACCGCCGCAGGCTCGGAACATGGCCCGAGCTCGTACTTGGGCGAGGCATCGCGCCTGGTGGAGGGGAAGGCCCCTGGGCCGTCGTCGTCGCAGCCGCCGGTGTGGGCGGTGGCGGTGGCAACCGTTACCGGCAACCTGTACCTGGTCTTCGGCAGCGCCGTGATGGGGGTTGCCACGGCCATCGGCTCCTGGCTGCCAGGCCGTGACTGGGCTGGATTGATGGCGCGGCTCTGGGCTCGGGGGCTGCTCGTGGCGGGCGGCGTCCGTCTGCGCCTCAACTACGCGGGCGGCGACCACGCGGCCTGGCGCGCGGCAACCGACGGCCGTCCTCTGGTGTACATGGCAAACCACAGGAGCCTGTACGACGTTGCGGCCCTGCTCGCGATTCTGGACTCGCCGGTGCGCTTCCTGACCAAGCGCAGCCTGTTCCGGGTTCCGGGTTTCGGCTGGGGTCTCAGGGCGGCGGGATTCGTCCAGGTCGATCGCGACGACCGGAGCCGCGCCGGCGAAACGTTCGCCGCGGCCTCGAAGTTGCTGGCCGGGGGAATTTCCGTGGCCGTGTTCCCTGAAGAAACCCGTAGTTCCGGTCCCCGGATGAGGCCGTTCAAGAGCGGCGGGTTCCTGCTGGCTCTCAAGGGGCGGGCCCTGGTCGCTCCGATCGGCATCCGGGGCACCGGGCGCATCCGGCGCAAGGGAGCGCTGGTCGTGCGGCCGGCCACCGTCGATGTGTCCTTCGACGAGGTGCTCGACCCGGCGAGCGTGGGAGTGCGGGGGCGGCGGACGTTCATGCAGGACGTCGAGCGGCGCGTTGGCCGGTTGGCGGGTCTTGAGACAGTGGGAGAAGGCGATGGCTGAAGCGATCGAGAACAGGGTCCGCGAGTGCCTCCGGACGATCACCTTCCCGGGCATGAAACGGGACATCGTCTCATTCGGTTTCGTGCAACGGGTCGGCGTGAGCGGTGGCGACGTGGTGGTCGATCTGCGTGTGCCGACCCGTGACGCCGGCGCCGCCAGGGAGATCCGGCGCCGCATCGTCGATGCCGTGGGCTCGCTCGACGGCATTGCGAACGTGCAGGTATCGCTGGAAGTGGCGACGGCGCCCGCGCCGGCTACGGCGCGCGACCCCTCCCTGCTGCCGGGGGTCTCCCACGTCGTGGCGGTGGCGAGCGGGAAGGGCGGCGTCGGCAAATCGACCGTGGCCACGAACCTGAGCGCGGCGATGGCGGCCGCCGGGCTGCGGGTGGGACTGCTCGACGCGGACATCTACGGTCCCTCCATCCCGTTGATGTTCGGCATCAACCGCCGGCCCGAGATCGTCGCCGGCAAGATTCAGCCCTTCGAGCGCCACGGCGTGCGCGTCATGTCGCTCGGCTTCCTCCTCGATCCGGATACGCCGGTGATCTGGCGGGGGCCGATGGTGATGAAGGCGCTCGGCCAACTGCTGGGGGACGTGGACTGGGGCGAACTCGACTACCTGCTGCTCGACCTGCCTCCCGGTACCGGGGATGCGGCGCTCACCCTGTCGCAGAAGTTGCCCCTGTCCGGCGCCCTGATCGTCTCGACACCCCAGGACGTGGCCCTGATCGACGCGCGCAAGGGGCTTGCCATGTTCCGCAAGGTCGAGGTTCCGGTGCTGGGCATGGTCGAGAACATGTCCACCTTCGTCTGCCCCCATTGCGGCGAGACGACGGACATCTTCAAGCGGGGAGGCGTTGCGCGCACCGCGGAGCTGCTCGACTGCGAAGTCCTGGGGGCGATTCCGCTCGACGGCGCGCTGGTGCGGGGCAGCGACGCCGGTGTGCCGATCGTCGTCTCGGCGCCCGACGGGGCGCAGGCCGGCATCTTCCAGGACATCGCCGGGGCGGTTGAGCGCCGGCTCATGGAACTGGCCTCCGCTCGACCAACGTTGACGATCGTCTAGCGAGCTGATTGTCGAATGCCTGTCGTTGTGGTCGCCGATGCGCACCTGGGCGGCCCCGGGGGGAGCGGCGAGGAACTGGCTGATCAGCTCCAGGCGCTCGAGCCCGCGCGCTGTGCCCGGGTGTTGTTTCTCGGCGACCTGTTCCATCTCTGGATCGGTTCGCGTCGTTTCGAGACCCCGGAGGTGCGGCTGCTCGCGCCCGTGATCCGGGATCTGAGGCGGCGCGGAATCCGCGTTTCCTACGTGGAGGGGAACCGGGATTTCTTCCTCGCCGGCGGCGTGTACGACGATCTCTTCGACGACTACGGCCTCGAAGTCCGCTTCGAGGCGGGTGGAGCGAGATACCTCGCCGTTCACGGCGATGGGTTGAATCGGCGCGACTGGCGCTACCGCTGCTGGCGCAGGCTGTCGAAGAACCCGGTCAGCCGGTGGTTGGCCTTCCGGCTGCCGTCCGGGCTCAGCCGCCGGCTCGTGACTTCGACCGAGCGGGGACTTTCGGGAACCAACCTGGAGCACAAGAAACGGATCCCGGAGGGAGTCATCCGGCGCTACGCCGCCCGCCGTCTCGCTGAGGGCCACGACGTGCTCCTGCTCGGACACTTCCACGCCGCGCGGAGGTGGCGCCAGGGCGGCGGCGAGGTGCGGATCGCAAATGGCTGGTTCGACGACAGGAAGTTGCTGTGGCTGGGTTGAACGAGTCCCTGCGGGACCCCTATCCGGTTCGGCGCGCCGACCGCGTGGGGGGAGCGGTCGAGCCTCCGGGTTCGAAGAGCATTTCGCATCGGGTGCTGAACCTGGCGTTGATCGGGCAGAGGCCCGCGACGATCGAGAACCTGCTCGAAGCCGAGGACATCGCCGCGTTCTCGGACACCCTCGAGCGCATGGGCTGGCGTCTCTGGCGCGTCTCTGGCGTCGAAGTGCGGGCCCTACCGCCGCGAAGTGGCCCACCCGATTCGCCGGTGCGGCTGGACTGCCGCAGCGCGGGTACGCTGCTGCGGTTCCTGACCGCGAGCTGTGCGGTGACGCCGGGCGAGTGGATCCTCGACGGGTCGCCGCGGCTGCGTGAACGACCGCTCGGACCGCTTCTCGCCGCTCTGCGCCAACTCGGCGCGAGCATCGACGAACTCGGTCGGCCGGGCTGCGCGCCGATCCGGATCCAAGGCGGCACTCTGGCCGGCGGGCGGGTCGAAATCGATGCGGGGGAGTCGAGTCAGTACGTGTCCGCGCTGCTCATGGCGGGACTGCGGGCGGAGAGGCCAATCCAACTTCTGGCGCCGTTTCTCGTCTCTAGTCCATATGTGGACACAACTCTTCAAGTCATGGCTGATTTCGGTTCTTCCGTAGGGTCCGGCGGTGCCGGCGGGGCGCGCGAATTCCGGATTGAACCCCACAGGCCGGAGGCGCCGGGCGGCCGCTACCGCGTCGCCGGCGACGACTCCGCGGCTGCCTACCCCGCGGCAGCAGCGGCGCTGTGCGGCGGCCGGGTGCGGCTGCGGGGTCTGGCGCCGGCGTCGACCCAGGGCGACCGCGCGTTCCTGGGGCTCCTCGAGCAGATGGGAGCGGTGGTGCGGGCGGCGCGAGGGGAGATCGAGGTCGAGGGCGACGGCGCCCTGACCGCGCTCGACTGCGACCTCTCCGAGATGCCCGACCAGGCGCCCACGCTTGCCGCGGTGGCCGCCTTTGCCGACGGCGTCACAACCATCCGCAATGTGGCCCACCTGCGGATCAAGGAGAGCGACCGCCTGGCCACGATCGGAACCGAATTGCAGCGGGCGGGCGCCTCGGTCGAAGAGTTGCCGGACGGTCTGCGCATCGAAGGGAATCCCGGCCTGACCGCGGCGCCGGGTTCGCCGCGCGTCTCGATCCATACCTACGACGACCACCGCATCGCGATGAGCATGGCGCTCGTAGGTCTTCGGCGGGGAGGGCTGGCGATTCGTCGCCCGGCGGTGGTTGCCAAGTCCTACCCCGGCTTCTGGGGCGACCTTGAGGGAATCGCACGGTGACTGCGGTGCGGCGTATCCGTCACCAGGCGTTGGAGGCCGTTCCGGAAGATGCCGGCGCCGCGGGTCTCCCCGAGAGCAGCCTGAACGATCGGCAACGGGCCGCTCTACTGCTTCAGGGCGCCGCGTTGCTGGCCCATCTGCGAACCGCCGGCTGGCGGTTGGAGTCCTGGAGAGGACTTGCCGTCGATGCGCGGGGCGTGCTCCGGATCGAGCCGGGCATGGTGACGGTGGGGCGAGACGGACGGTCGCCCCAGGCCGTACTGAGACGGTTCGCCTCGTTGTTGTTCGGGAGTGAGGAGATGGTCGGCCGGAGCGCCGTGCGGGCGGCGCTTCGCCCCGTGGTCGTAGGTTGGCGCGACCTCCTTCTGCCCTTCCCGGCGGACCGACTGGTCGCGGACATTCTGGATCACGCCCCCTTTCTGTGGGGAGGCGAGTACCGGGCCGCGAGGGTGTCCCTGGTTGCCGTGCACGAACGCGAAGAAGGCGAAGAGGTCGTGATCGTTGGCCATTCCCGGTGGCGGCGCTCGCTACTGCGGGCCGCCGGCCCCGACCCGGAAGGGCTCTCGACCGTCACGGAACGGCTCTCCACCATCACGGAACGCCTCTCCACCATTCTCGGCAGCGACGAGGCGCTGGAGCACTGGCTTGGCGACAACGCTTCCGGTGGGCCGATCGACTGGATTGCCCGGGGTGATTGGCGACGTGCGGTGGACGAGTCCCTGCGAGAGCCGCTCGCCGAGCCGGGGGAGCGGAGCGCGGTGGCGCGGGCACTCCTCGACAGTGGCCGGTTCGAGGCCGCCCTGGCGCTGGTCAAGGGTTCTCGCCGAACCGAAGACATCCTGATCCGTCTCAAGGGTCTGGTGAGGATGGGCCGGATGGCGGCTGCGCGCCGCACTCTCACCGTGCTTGAGAAGCGCCGTCTCGGCGGCGCGGCGAAGCTCGAAGAGTGCGAGGAGGCGATCAGGATCCATGGGGCTGCGGGCCGCCCTGCTCAGCTCAAAGCCTGGGCGGAGCGGGCCGTCGAGGCCGCGGTCGGTCCCTTTGCCGGTCGGGGACGTGCTCTCGCCGTCCTGGCGATGCGTGAGGTCGGCGCGACCGGCGAGATGGCCTCTCTGCTCGAGCCGGCCTCTATGCTCAACCCGGAAGGGGAACCCGAAGACTGGATGTCGTGCCTGGCCCGGGCCCGTCTCGCGCTGGACGGGGGCCACTTCACAGAGGCCGATCAGGCTCTGGCGACGGCGCTCAAGCAGTTCCGGAGACACCTTCCGGTCTACGACCGCGCCAGCCTTTGGAACGAGTTGGCGACGCTTCGGCGCTCTGTCTTTCTTCTTGCCGGGCTTGGGGAGGAGGCGCGCGTCGTTGGGGCGGGCGCCGCCTGTGCCGGGCTGTGGGAGGCGGTCAGCGAGAACCGGGCCCCGAGCAGCGCGGATTGGCGGCGGCTCGAAGAGCAGGGGGCCTACCGCTGTGCGCTGACCATCCACGATCTGGTCTGTCTTGGAGTCGAGACAGTGCCGGTCGGGTTGCTCGAATCGGCAGTGGGAACCCTGTCCGAAGTGGGCGCCGAAGCGCCGGCGCAGCGCGTCGACGGCGCCCGGCTGGGCCCTTGGAGAGCTCTTCGCGCCTTCCTGGACGCGGGAGAGTTCGACTCGAGCACGTTTCATTCGTTGCTGTCATCCGCCGGTCATCCCGAGGCACGCATCGTGGTCCACGAGTCTCTCGCCGTGGCAGGGCAGGACGAGGCCAAGGAAGTTCTGTTGGAGGGACCCGGCGGCTCTGAGCAGTTCTCGGTCGGCGTGCCCGCCGGCAAACTGGTGCTCAGTGCGGACCGTATCGAGGAGCCGGGGCGGGCCCTGTTGACCGTGATCGCGGGTCGAGCGCCTGCGGCGTCCCGTCGTCGCCGTCACGATCTGGAGTTGGCGGAGGCGAGAAAGTCGACCACATCGGGCATGATGGGTCGGAGCAAGGCGCTGGTGGCGGCCCAGGAGCGCGTCGAGAAGCTGGCATCGCACGATCTGCCGGTATTGATTCTGGGCGAGTCGGGTACGGGCAAGGAACTGCTGGCGCGGCAGCTTCACGATTCGAGCGCACGCGCCTCGGGGCCCTGGCTGGCCGTGAACTGCGCCGCTCTTCCTGAGGGTCTCCTCCTGTCGGACCTGTTCGGTCATCTCCGAGGCTCGTTCACCGGCGCCGACCGCGACCGGATCGGTGTGTTCGAGAGCGCTGAAGGCGGTACGGTGTTTCTCGATGAGATTGCGGAACTGCCACGGGCAGCGCAGGGAATGCTCCTGCGCATCCTGCAGGAAGGTGAGATGCGACGGGTCGGCGAGAGCCATTCGCGTCGTCTGGACTTCCGTCTCGTTTCGGCAACCCATCGCGATCTTTCGGCCATGGTTGAGGCCGGCGAGTTCAGAGAGGATCTCTACTACCGGCTTCGGGTGGCGAATGTCGAAGCGCCGGCACTCCGGGATCGCGATGACGACGTGATGTTGCTGGCGCACCACTTTCTCGGAATGTTCTCGGGTGACCGCGTAAGTCTGCGGTTCAGCGAGCGCGCCTGCAGGAGGATTCTCGAGTATCCGTGGCCCGGGAATGTCAGAGAGCTTAGAAACGCGATCGAGAGCGCGGCGGCGCTCGCTGAAGGCCCGGAGATTGCGGTTGAGATGCTGGGGCTTCCGAATGAGCCACGGCGTCCCGCCCAGGCGGAGGGGGCCAGCTATCACCGGAAGCTCGAACAGTACCGGCGCGGTTTGATCCGCAAGGCGCTCGCGGAGGCCGGTGGGAATCAGGCGCGCGCAGCGCGCTCTCTCGGTCTGAGTCGACAGGCATTGTCCTACCTGGTCAGAAAGTTGAACTACGCTCCCTGACCGGACCCTGGTCTTCTCGCTCGGTTCCCGCGCCGTTGCCCTCTGCCTGTTCCCTTGGCGAGTTGATCCGGACGGCGAATTGTGTATGCGACGCGGCCTTGCCGTGCTTTCTGCTATGGTCCGGGCATACCTCCCGCCGTTCCCATAGAGGGGACTTAGGGGACAAGGAACAAAGGCCGACGAAGGGGAGTACCGCGGTGAGTGCAGCGGCTGCTGGAAAGAAGAACCTGTTGACATTGGGTGAGATTGCTCGCCGTACGAGAATCTCGATGGCCACGGCGCAGCGCTACAAGAAGCTGTACCAGGATCGAATCCCGTCGGAGGGGGAGGGACGCAAGCAGCGGTACCCGGCCGCCGCCGTCAAGGTGTTCAACGCGTTGAAGAAGGAACGGGTCTCAAAGCGTGGAGGGTCCGGTCGCAAGCCGAGCCCCAAGAGGCCGGCGAAGGCTGCTGCGTCCGGCGCGGCGCTTCTGACGCTTACGAGTATCAGTGAGCAGACGGGCATCTCCTATCCGACCCTGCAGCGTTACGTAAAGCTGTTCGGTGGTCGGATTCCGCATGAGGGCGCCGGTCGCAAGCGTCGCTACCATCCGGACTCGGTCGCCGTCTTCCGGCAGCTTCGCGCGAAGAGCAAGCCGGGGCGGAAACCCAAGGCAAAGGCCGCCGCCCAGGGTTCCAAGGCCCCGGCACGGAAGAAGCGGAAGGCGCGGGCCAAGGCTGCTCCTCGGACCGCTCCTGGTCCGAAGCTGCTGACGTTGACCGCGATCGGCCAGCAGACGGGGATCTCCAGCCCGACCCTGCAGCGCTACGTGAAGTTGCATGGTGACCGGATTCCGCACGAGGGCGAAGGGCGGAAGCGCCGCTACTACCCGAAAGCGGTGGCGGTCTTTCGTGAGATCCGGTCCAAGAGCAAGCGGGGCCGGAAACCGAAGGTGAAGGTCGAGGCCGCTGCGCCCCGGAAGGCCGCTGCTCCGGCAAGGAAGCGGAAGGTGCGCACCGCCAAGGTGCGAAGGAAGGCCGCTTCCGCTGCGGCTCAGGGCGGCGTCGAGGCTCGTCTGGCCGCGCTTGAGGCCCAGGTGAGTCAGGTGCTGAAGAAGCTGGAGCAACCGATCACGATCACGCTCAAGCGGTGACCCATGAAGCGTCCGCACCGCGGGCGCAAGTGGCGCCATGTGATCTCTAGTCGGCGCCCGTGCCGACGCTCAGGCCAGATGATCCCAGCCCTCTGGGGATAGGGGTTCGAGGACTGCGTCGCTTCGCAACAGGCTCATGCCGGGTTGGCTGGTGACGCGGCCGATTCGTCGGCAGCCGGGATGGTTGAAGTTCGCCTTGGGTGGCAGCGTGAACAGGAGTACGTAGTCCTCGCCGCCGCCCAGGATCAGGTCGAGCGGATCGAGACCCAGGTAGGCGGCCAGACGGCGGGCGTCCGGGCGGAGGGCGATCGCCTCCTCGTGGAGTACGCAGCCGGCGCCGCTGGCGCGGCAGAGGCGCCCGGCGTCGACCGCCAGACCGTCTGAGATGTCGATAGCCGCTCCCGGTGGGCATCGCTTCCCGAGGATCAGTCCGAGTTCGAGCTGCGGTCGAGGTTCGAGGTGCCGGCGCACGACCCGGCTCGCGGCGCGGGCCAGGTCAGGCGGCAGTTCGTCGGGCAGCCTCGGTTTGCGCCCGACGATCCGGGCGCCCGACCTGACCAGCTCAAGTCCCAGCGCGGACTCGCCGACCGCACCGCCGACCCAGAGGTCGTCGCCCTGACGGGCGGCGCTGCGAGCCAGCGGAGAGCTGCCTGCCGGTACTTCCCCGATCACGGTCAGGCAGGCGTCGAGGTGGCCTGGCGCCCCACAACGGGCGGTATCGCCGCCGATCAGCTCGATTCCGTAGCGCCCGCTGCGTTGAACCAGAGCGGCCAGGAAGCGTCGGGCGGTCTTCTCGTCGTCGACGCCGAGTGCCAGGAGGGCCCAGCGCGGTTCGACGCCGGTGGCGGCGAGGTCGGAGAGGCTGACCGCAAGCAGCCGCCGCGCGGCGGCCGCCGGATCGAGATCGATTGGAATGTGGACGTTCGCACGCTGGGTATCGACGCTGAATGCGAGCTGCCGGCCGCCGAACTCGAGCAGGGCCGCGTCGTCGCCGATCCGATCTCCCAAGCCCGCGAGGTTCGCGAGCCAGGCGATCAGCCGGTCTTCGCCGCCGGCCATGACTGCGAATGCTCCGGGTCGAGCAGCGCGGCCTCGAGAACCTGATCGAAGTGGTCGACGAAGACCAATTCGAGGCCGCGGGTCACCGCCGGCGGGATCTCCGACAAGTCTCGCCGGTTCCGTTCGGGCAAAATCACCTTGCCGATCCCCGCTCCGCGTGCGGCCAGCAGCTTCTCCTTCAGACCCCCAACCGGAAGGACCTCGCCC
Organism: Candidatus Multivorans sp.; assembly: GCA_965222875.1. Classification (GTDB taxonomy): domain Bacteria; phylum Acidobacteriota; class Thermoanaerobaculia; order Multivoradales; family Multivoraceae; genus Multivorans. The sequence goes on from CBDCVC010000002.1 coordinate 1,646,273, forward strand.
CTCAGCGTGATCTCACCCGTCATCGCGATCGTGTGATCGATGGGTCGGCCGCTCTGGACGGAGACGATTGCGACGGCAATCGTGATACCGGCCGATGGACCGTCCTTCGGAACCGATCCGGCAGGGACGTGAATGTGCAGATCGTGGCGACGCAAGAAATCCGAACCCGAGCCGGTTGGGCCCTCGGGACTCGCGGCTCGGGCGCAACTCAATGCGGCTTGCGCCGACTCCTTCATCACTTCGCCCAGTTGACCGGTGAGGACCAGCTTGCCCTTGCCCAGAGAAGCCGCTACTTCGATCAGCAGGAGGTCGCCCCCGGCAGCGGTCCAGGCGAGCCCGGTCGCGACACCGATCCGATCGCGGTCGAGCAGTTCCTCGCTGAAGTGCCGCGGTTGACCCAGCAGGCCATTCAACCGGGCCGGGGTTACCCGCAACTTGCGGTCGTCTCCGCGCGCAACGCGCACGGCGGCCTTGCGGCACAGGGTTGCGATCTCCCGCTCGAGATTGCGCACGCCCGCTTCCTTCGTGTACCCGCGGATCAGACTGCGCAATGCGGCGGAGGTGATCTCGAGAGTTCCTTCCGGCAGACCATTCTCCGCGGTCGCTTTCGGAATCAGGTGGCGGCGTGCGATCAGCACCTTTTCGTCCTCCGTGTAACCGGAGAGACGAAGCACTTCGAGTCGATCGAGGAACGCCGGCTGAATGGGTTCGAGCAGGTTCCCGGTGGCAATGAAGAGCACTCGCGACAGGTCGTACTCGACACCCAGATAGTGGTCCCTGAACGTGGAGTTCTGTTCCGGATCCAGCACTTCGAGCAAGGCTGCCGCGGGGTCGCCGCGGTAGTCGGCGCCAAGCTTGTCGATCTCATCCAGCATGAAGACCGGGTTGCTGGTTCCGGCCTGGTTCAGTCCCTGAATAATGCGCCCCGGCAGAGAACCGACGTAGGTGCGCCGGTGGCCGCGGATCTCTCCCTCGTCGCGGATGCCGCCCAGGGAGATGCGCACGAACTTGCGGTCTATCGCGCGCGCGATGGAACGACCGAGCGAGGTCTTTCCGACGCCTGGGGGGCCGACCAGGCAGAGGATCGGCCCCTTGGCGTCAGGTTTGAGTTGTCTCACCGCCAGGTACTCGAGAATCCGCTCCTTGATCCGGTCGAGATCGTAGTGGTCTTCGTCGAGCACGGCGCGGGCGCGGTCGAGGTCGATCCGGTCCTCGCTCACGGTCGACCACGGCAGTCCCGTCAACCAGTCCAGATGGCCCCGGATGGTCGCGTTGTCGGCGCTGTCGGGAGAACTCCGCTCCAGCCTTCGGACCTGGCGCTCGACCTCGGTGGCCGCCTCCTCGGTCAAGCCGCGCTCCTCGACCGCGCGCAGGTAGCGGTCGATGTCGCCGTGAAGGTCATCGCCCTCTCCGAGTTCGTCCAGGATGGCTCGCAGTTGCTGGCGCAGGAAGTACTCGCGCTGGCTCCGGTCCATCTCGCTCTTGGCCTGCGCCGAGATGCGCTGCTGCATGCTGAGCAGTTCGATCTCGCGCGTCAGCAGGTCCCCGACCCGTCGCAGCCGCTGGACCGGTTGGATCGTCGCCAGCACGCTCTGGGCCTCCTCCGGCTTGAGGCCCAGGTTGCTCGCGGCGAGATCGGCCAGCCGACCGGGGTGATCCAGATTGGCCGCGATCACCATGACCTCGGAAGAGATGTCCTTGCCCAGGTTGACCGCGGTCTCCAGACCTTCCTTGACGCTGCGGACCAGGGCTTGCGCCTCGAGTTGGTTCCGATCCTCCTGGCCTTCGTCTACTTCGACCACACGGGCGCGAAGAAAGGGTTCGGTCTGGCTCAGGTGCCTCAGCCGGGCCCGTGCCAGGCCCTGGATCAGGATCCGGACCCGACCGTCCGGCAACTTCAGCATGCGCATGATCAACGCGGCGGTTCCGATCCTGTGGAGATCGTCCTGTCCGGGCTCTTCGATCGAGCTGTCGCGTTGGGGCGCCAGAAGGATGATGCGGTCGTTGCTCAGCGCATCCTCGACCGCGAGCATGCTGGGGTCGCGGCTGATCGAAAGCGGCAGGATGATGTAGGGGAAGATGACCGAGTCCTTGAGCGGCAGCACCGGCAGAACGTCGGGCAGGGAGATGACGTCCGACTGCTCGTTGTTCGAGGTCCCGGCCATGCCGCCACGCTAGCAGTCCGCGCCGCAAACGGCACAACGTGCCGTGCGCGAAAGCGGAGTGCTAGGGAGGTGGGCTGGGCCAGGGAACCGAGCCGCAGGCGAGGGGCTCTGGGGCGCCAGTCTGTTGTGCCGAACGGACGCGGTCCGCGGAAGGTCAGTCCTTGCGCGAAGCCTCGAGAAGCGAGCGGAGTTCGGCCATGAATGCGTCCACGTCCTCGAACTGCCGGTATACGGAGGCGAAGCGGACGTAGGCCACCTGGTCGAGAGTCTTCAGACGGTCGATCACGAAGTTGCCCAGCTCCGTGGTCGCGATCTCACGGTCCTCCTTGCGGTGGAGCAGGGCTTCGGCCTGGTCCACGATCTCCTCGAGTGCGGGCAGAGCTACCGGCCGTTTCTCGCAGGCCTTGAGCAGTCCGCCCAGGAGCTTTTGCCGGTCGAACTCCTGGCGCCGTCCGTCCGACTTGACGACCCGGTAGGCGATGTTCTCGATCTGCTCGTAGGACGTGAACCTGCGGTGGCAGTTCAGGCACTCCCGGCGACGCCTGACCGTCTCGCCCCCGCGGACGTCTCGCGAATCGACCACGCGATCATGGTTGGCGGCGCAGAATGGACATCTCATGGCCGGGTGCCAGTGCCTGAACGCTACCACTCGGCGCCGAGGCGGGCGGCGCGGCGGCGAGCTGCGGCAGCCCGAACCGGCCTTCGCTCATGGGCCGCCGGGCGCCGCGCCGTTGTAACATGCGACGCCTATGAGCCGTGCCTTCGACCAACTCAGTGAGCGCGACCGCGAGATCCTGCGCGAGGTGATCGCGACCTACCTGTCCTCCGGCGAGCCGGTGTCTTCGCGGCGGGTCGCGAAGGACAGGCAGATTCAGCTCTCCGCGGCCACGATCCGAAACGTGATGGCCGATCTGGAGGACATGGGCTATCTGCGCCAGCCGCACGTTTCGGCGGGGCGGCTGCCGACCGAAGCCGGTTTCCACCTCTTCATCGATGACCTGATGCCGGCGAAGAAGGTGAGCGACGGAGATCGCCGGTTGATCGACGGTCGGCTGCAGACCGCGGGTGGCACCGGACAGGAACTGACGGAAGAGACCTCCAAGCTGCTCTCCGAACTCTCCCACCACGTCGGCGTCGTCCTCACCCCCGCTCTCGGCTCCGCGGTGATGCGGGCGATCGAGTTCGTGCCGCTCAGTGGGCGCAAGGTGCTCTGCGTGGTCGTGGCGGAGAACGGGTTCGTGGAGAACAAGCTGGTGGTCACGGACGAGCTGATCCCGCGCGAAGACCTGGTGCGCATTTCGAACTACCTGACCGAGAACTACGCCGGGCGCTCCCTGTTCGAGATCCGCGAGGAACTGCTCCGCATGATGAGCGACGAGCGGGCGCGCCTCGACGAGTTGCTGCACCGGGCGATCGAACTGGCCAGGGACGGCATGAACATGGGCCACGCGCCATCGCTCGTTGCCTCTGGAACGCACAGCCTGTTCGAGGCGTCGCCGAGCATGTCCCGGATCGAGGGCATGTTCCAGATGTTCGCGGAGCGCGCCCGCCTGGCAGGTCTGCTGAACCGCTGTCTCGACGCGGATGGCGTCCGAGTGGTGCTGGGTCAGGATTCGCGGCTGACGGAAGAACTTGGTTTCGGCCTCGTCGTGCGCAGTTACCGGGCCGGGAACGGCGTGAGCGGATCGGTCGCCGTGGTCGGGCCGGCGCGCATGGAGTACCCGCGGATGGTGCCTCTGGTGAACTACCTGGGCGAGCGTCTGTCCGAGGTCCTGGCCGGCGGTGTCTAGCAGCTAACCGGAGCGTGAGGCATGACAGTTGAGCCGAAGGAGGGACCTGAGAGTCAGGTTCCTGGACAGGAGAGCCCCGACGCGGAAGCGGGTGGGCCTGCCGCCGACGAGGTCCTCGAGGCGGCCGTGGACGAGGGGGCCGCTCCGCCCAGCGTCGAGGAGCAGCTCCGGGAAGAGCTGTCGGCGACCCGGGATCGGCTGCTGCGGGCTCTCGCCGATCTCGACAACCAGCGCAAGCGGATGGACCGCGAGCGGCAGCAGTTGCGTACGAGCTACGTCTCGGCCCCGCTGCGCGAGTTCCTGGGCGTCGTCGACAATCTGGATCGGGCCCTCGAGTCCGAAGCCTCGGCAGACGAGTTCCGTGCCGGCGTCGAGATGATCCGGCGCCAGATCACGGATCTCCTGCGCCGGTTCGACGTCGAACCGGTGGAGAGCCTGAACGCGGTGTTCGACCCGAATGTCCACGAGGCGGTTGCCCGCGAGGAGAGCGCGGAGGTCGATCAGCCTACCGTGGTGCAGGAACTGCAGAAGGGCTACACGATGCGGTCGACGCTGCTGCGCGCGGCGATGGTCAGGGTCGCCATGCCGACCGCGCCGCCGGCGCCGGATGCTGCCCCTCCCGAAGGAACCGAAGCTGCGAACGGCGCCGGGAGCGAATCGGACGCCGCTGCCGGCGGCGGCGCCTAGATCCCCATGCCGCGCGACTACTACGAGGTCCTTGGCCTCGAGCGCTCAGCTACTTTGCAGCAGATCAAGTCGTCCTATCGCAAGCTGGCGGTGCGGCACCACCCGGACCGGAATCCCGACGACAGCGCGGCGGAGGAGAAGTTCAAGGAGGCGGCCGAGGCGTACGCCGTGCTCTCCGATCCCGAGAAGCGGCGGCGCTACGACCGCTTCGGTCACCAGGCGGCGCCTTCTGGCGGCGGCTTCGACCCGACGATCTTCGCCGACTTCTCGGACATCCTCGGCGACGTCTTCGGCTTCGGCGACATGTTCGGAAACCGGGCCGGGGGCAGGCGCCGGCGAGCCGGGGCGGATCTGCGGTACGACCTCCGGCTCTCCTTCGAGGAGGCCGCCTTCGGCGCCGATCCGAAGCTGCGCATTCCGCGACTGGAGCACTGTGACACCTGCGGCGGCAACGGGGCGGCGCCGGGGTCCGGTCCGACCGCCTGCCGCGTCTGCGGCGGCCGCGGCCAGGTCCAGTACAGCCAGGGCTTCTTCTCGGTGGCCCGCACCTGTCCCGACTGCCGGGGCGCCGGAACCGTGATCCGTGATCCCTGCACAGGCTGCAGGGGTCGAGGGTTGACCGAGCGCCAGCGGTCGATCCAGGTCCGCGTTCCGGCCGGCGTCGATACCGGTTCCCGTCTCCGCCTTCCGGGCGAGGGGGAGCACGGCCGGCACGGCGGCCCGCCGGGAGACCTCTACGTCGTGATCGAGGTCGAACCGCACGAGCAGTTCGTGCGCCGCGGCGCCGATGTCCTGAGTGCGGTCACCGTCGGTTACCCGCAAGCGGTGCTCGGTTGCACGATGGAGGTCGAGACCATCCACGGCACGTCCAGCCTGCGGGTGCCGCCGGCTACGGAGCACGGCTCAACCTTCGTGCTGCGATCCCAGGGCATCCCTCGTATCGACGGCCGCGGCCGGGGCAACCACCTCGTCGAAGTGCGGCTCGAGGTACCGGCGCCCAGGGACCTCTCGGAGCGGGAACTCGAACACGTGCGCGCGCTCGCCGAGTTGAACGAGGACGGTAGCGGCACGGCGGGCGCCACGATCCGGGAGACGCGGAGCGTATTCGACCGGGTCATGGCCTTCTTCTCGGGATCGGGCCGCGAGGCTGGGCCGGCGGCGCCGGACAACGGGAAGAGGGCCGAGCGGAGTTCCGAGGCCTGAGCCTGTGATCCACCTGCTGGTCGACGGCGGCGAACTCGACCGGGACACGGTCGAGGTCGAGGGCGCCGACTACCGGCACCTGTTCCGGGCCCGCCGCCTCAAGGTCGGCGACCGGGTGCGCCTCGTCGACGGCCGGGGCGGCGCCCGATGGTCGATCGTCGCCGGCGTCAAGGCCGGGCGGGCCCGGCTGGACATCGAGGGGCCGGCGCCGACCTTCGAGCCGGTCCGGCGTCTGACGCTGTTCGTGTCTGTGGTGCGTCCGCAGCGGGCGGTCTGGCTGGTGGAGAAGGCGATCGAACTCGGAGTAAGGGAGCTGCAGTGGTTCGTCTCGGAGCGCACCACGCGTTCTTTCTCGGAGCGCGCGGTGGCCCGGCAGCAACGCGTCGCGAAATCCGCGCTCGAACAGAGCGGCGGCGCCCGAATCCTGGTGGTCGGCCCCGAAGGCGGCTTCAGCGAAGGGGAGATCGAGTGGTTCCTCGGCCGGGGGGCCACTCTCGCGGACCTCGGCCCGCGCGTCCTGCGCACGGAGACGGCGGCGGTTGCCGCGCTCGCCGTGGCCCTGTGTGCGTCGTGACGGCGCTATCCTCCGAACGCTGGAGGCGCAGGTGCGGAAGTCGAAGTCGAAACGAGAGCGGCGCCCCAAGTCGGCCTACGACCGGGGGCTGGACCTGCTCGCGCGGCGCATGCACTTCGCGGCCGAGCTGCGGACGAAGCTCGCCCGCCGGGGTTACCCGGACGCGGAAGTCGACGCGGCGATCGAGCGCCTGGTTGCCGGCGGCTTTCTGAACGAGCAGGAGGCCGCGCACATGCTCGTCCGCTCGCTTCTGCGCCGCGGCTACGGCCGGAGGCGGCTCGAACTCGACCTGCGGCGGCGCGGGGCCGACGAGACGGCCGCGGGCGCCGCGCTCGAGCGCGTAGGCGACGAGGACGAACTGGAGCGGGCGGGGTCGATGGCCGCGCGCTGGCGCTCGTCCCACCCCGCCCGGGACGCCGCGGCCCTGGCCCGGCATCTGGAGCGCCGCGGCTTCGCTCCCCGTACTATTGGCGCCGTCCTGTTCGATTCGGCCGATGAGTCGGCTGAACAACTCTTTGCTGAGGAAACGGAGACACGGGGTCACAGCTCATGTTGAGTCGGGATATCAGGCGGAGTTTCATCGACTTCTACGCCGGCCGCAGGCACGCGGAGGTGGCGAGTTCGCCGCTGGTGCCGCGGGACGATCCGACCCTGCTTTTCGTCAACGCCGGCATGGTCCAGTTCAAGAACTACTTCCTCGGCGTGGAGAAGCCGGACTCGCCGCGCGCGGTCACCTCCCAGAAGTGCCTGCGGGTGTCGGGCAAGCACAACGACCTGGAGAACGTCGGGCCGAGTCCGCGCCACCACACGTTCTTCGAGATGCTGGGGAACTTCTCCTTCGGCGACTACTTCAAGGAAGAGGCCATCGAGTCCGCCTGGGAAGTGGTGACCGGGCCCTGGGGGCTACGGCCGGAGCACCTGTTCGCCACCGTCTTCGAGCGGGACGACGAGGCGGCCGACCTCTGGGTCCGGCTGTCGGGACTGCCGCCGGAGCGGGTCCTGCGCTGCGGCGAGAAGGACAACTTCTGGGCCATGGGCGACACCGGGCCCTGCGGTCCGTGCAGCGAGATCTTCGTCGACACGGCGCCGGACCTGCCCGAGGTCGGCTGGGAGGAAGGGAACGACTCGGGCCGCTATCTCGAGATCTGGAACCTGGTCTTCATGCAGTTCGAGCGCCACGAGGACGGCCGGAGCGCGGCCCTTCCGAACCCGTCGATCGACACCGGCGCGGGTCTGGAGCGGGTGGCGGCGGTGCTTCAGGGAGTCGGGTCCAACTACGACACGGACCTGTTCGGCCCGGTGCTTGCGGCCGTCGCCGGGGAGGCCGGCCAGGAGTACGGCCGCGACCCGGACGCCGACGTGTCGATGCGCGTGGTCGCCGACCACCTGCGGGCGGTCGGCTTCCTGCTCGCCGACGGCGTGCTGCCGAGCAACGAGGGCCGCGGCTACGTGCTGCGGCGGATCCTCCGCCGCGCCTCGCGCCACGGCATGAAGCTGGGCTTCGAGGAGCCGTTCATGGCATCGCTGCTGCCCTCGCTGGAGGAGGCGTTCGCCGGCCACTATCCGGAACTCGAGGCGGCGCGTGAACCGTCGTCGGCGACGGTGACCGCCGAGGAGACCCGGTTCCTGGAGACGGTCGCGGTCGGCGCAGGCAAGGTCCAGCAGGCGATCGAGGAGGCGCGGGCGAACGGCCGGTCGGTGCTCGACGGCGAGGCGACGTTCCGCCTTTACGACACGTTCGGCCTGCCGATAGAGACGGTGCGCGAGATCGCCGAGGAGGAGCAGTTCGGGATCGACGAGGCGGGGTTCGAAGCGGCGCTGGCGGAACAGCGAGAACGGTCGCGGGCGGGTTCGAGAAAGGTGGTCCACCTCTCGGCGACCGTGTCGGTCGGCGCCCCTGAGGTGAAGGCTCGACTTAGGGCTATTCCGCCCGCCGAGTTTGTCGGCTATGACCGTCTAGAAGCGGAGGCTCGTGTTGCACTGCTGCGAACGAGCGAAGGTGAGGCGAACCAGCGGTTGTCTGGTGACGGACTGGCAGCCTTCGGAGGTGAGACCCCTTTCTACGCCGAAGCTGGCGGGCAGGTTGGCGATGTCGGCCTCGTGAAGTGGGACGGCGGTGAGGCTCGCGTTCTGGATACCTTCAAGGACGGCGCTCTGACGATCCACCAGATCGAGGTCACCGAGGGTGCCCTTGAAAAGGGGGCTGACGTCCGTCTCCAGGTCGACCGCGAACGCCGCGAATCCGCCCAGCGCCACCACACCGCGACCCACCTGCTGCACGCCGCCCTGCGCCAGCACCTCGGCCCCGGCGTGCGCCAGGCAGGCTCCCTGGTCCACCCCGACCGGCTGCGCTTCGACTTCACCCACGGCGCTCCCGTGACCGAGGCTCAGCAGGAGGCGATCGAGGACACCGTGAACGAGTGGGTCCGGCGCGCGGTGCCGGTCGGGATCGCGGAGCGCTCCTACGAGGAAGCCGTCGCGGCCGGCGCCATGGCCCTGTTCGGCGAGAAGTACGGCGATCGCGTGCGCACGGTCGAGGTGCCCGGGTTCAGCCTGGAACTCTGCGGCGGCTGTCACGTCGGGAACACGGGCGAGATCGGCCCCGTGACCCTGGTCGGCGAGCGCGGCGTGGCCGCGGGGGTGCGCCGCATCGAGGCGCTCGCGGGCGACCGCGCGGAGCGCCTGCACCGGGACCGGGCCCATCTGCTGGCGACGCTCGAGGCGGAGATCGGCGCTTCCGGAGAGCAGGCCGCGGTCGAGGTCCGGGCCCTCAAGGAGCGTCTACGGGAGGTGGAGCGTGAGCTGTCGAAGCTCCGTCTCGGGTTGCTGGCCGGCGACGGGAAGCCGGGGCGCGGGCAGTCGGCGGACGGCGACACCCGCTCGATCCGGGGCGTCGACGTCGTCCTGCGCGAGGTGCCGGCCTCGAACGTCGGTGAGCTGCGCAGCCTGGCTGACGTCCTGCGGAGTCGCCTCGGCTCGGGGGTGGTCGTGCTCGGCGCGCGGGACGAGGGCAAGGTGAAGCTCGTCGCCTCGGTGACCCAGGACCTCCAGGACCGGGTCGATGCGGCGGCAGTGGCGCGCGCGATGGGCTCGGCGATCTCGGGCAGCGGCGGCGGCCGCCGCGACTTCGCCCAGGCCGGGGGCCGGGCCGAGGATCTCCTTCTCGCCTTCGCCGCTGCCGAGCGGCACATCGAAGACAGTCTGAGCTAACTGGAAAACGGGATGGCGACCGAGCGCGAAACCGATCGCCAGCAGCCGGCGCCGCCGTCCCTCCGGGCCGGCCTGAATCTGCCGAACGCCCTGACCATCAGCCGTATCCTGATCGTCCCCCTGCTGGTCGTGGTCCTGCTGACAAAGATCGACGGCTGGGAGTTCATCGGTCTGGGCCTGTTTCTGGCGGCGTCCCTGACCGACTTCCTCGACGGGTTTCTGGCTCGCCGCCGGAAGCAGGTGACCGCGCTCGGCAAGCTGCTCGACCCGGCGGCGGACAAGATCCTGACCTCGGCGGCGTTCATCTCCCTGGTCGGTCTCGGACTGGCGCCGGCCTGGATGGTGGTCGTTGTGGTGGCTCGGGAGTTCGCGGTCTCGTCGCTGCGCTCCCTCGCCGCGGCCCAGGACGTGCTCCTGGCCGCGAGCTTTGCGGGCAAGGTCAAGACGACGACGCAGATCGTCGCCATCTCGCTGCTGATCATCTCGGACCAGTTGGGCGCCCTGAACCTGCTGGCGCCGGTTTCGTTGTGGGTGGCCCTGGCCGCGACGCTCTACTCCGGCGTCGAGTACTTCGTGCGCAACGGCCGCATGGTCCTGATGGCCTTCGGCGGAGCGCCGCGCGGGCAATGAGCGGGAACGCGCCTGCCCGGCGGGCGTCCGTCGCTGGGCGCCGGCCAGCGGTCGTTGACCTCTCCGGTTGCGGCGGGCTTCGACCGTGATCGAGCGCGTTCTGGCCTGGTCGGCCTCCTTTGCCCGGCGCCGGCATCGGGGCGTGTTCGTGGTCGCGGCGGTGCTGGCGGTGCTCTGCGTGTCGTCGGCGACGACTCTCCGCTTCGATACCGAGATCCTGAACCTGCTGCCGGAGGACGATCCGGTGGTCACGACCTTCCGGTCGACGATCGAGGACTTCGGCAGTCTGGACTACCTGCTGGTGCTGGTGCGCCTGCCGGAGGATCAGCCGCTCGACCCGTACCTGTCCTTCGTCGACGAGCTTGGATCGTCGATGGAAGAACTCGCCGAGATCGACTACGTCGAGTACGACGTCGGCGAGGTGCTGGAGTTGGTCGAGTTCTTCTCCGCCAACCTCTTCGTCTACCTCGACGAGCAGGGTCGGGAGGAGGTGGCGCGCCGGTTGACCGACGACGGCCTCAAGCTCCAGGTCGCCGAGCTGCGCCGGGGCTTGAGTTCCCCTCAGGCGCTCGTGTTGCGCGATCTGACGCTGCTGGACCCGTTGGACATCCACGAGGTCTTCCTGGAGCAGATCGAACTCACTCGCGGCCTGGAGGTCGACACCGGCACGGGTTACCTTCTTTCCGGGGACCGCTCGCGGGCGCTCATGATCGCGCGCCCCGCGCAGCCGGCTCAGGAGATCGAGTTCGGCCGCCGGCTGCTTGCGGCCATCGACGAGTTGACGGCGGACCTGCTGGCTCGCTGGCCGGAGATCTCCGGCCAGGAGGCGGACGGCGAGCCGTTGCCGGCGCCGGAGGTGGCTCTCGGCGGCACGTATGTGACGGCCGTCTCGGACGCGGGCACGATCGTCAGCGGACTGGTCTCGAATATGGCGACGTCCCTGGTCGGCGTGCTGCTGCTGTTCGCCCTGGCGTTCCGTCGCGTCGGTCTGGTCGTCTATGCCTTCGTACCCCTCGCCTTCGGGCTGGTGCTGGCCTTCGGTTTCGCGGGCGCCGTGCTCGGCGAGTTGAACGCGCTGACCAGCGGCTTTGCGGCCCTGCTGGTCGGCCTGGGGATCGACTTCGTCATCGTCTCCTACGGTCGCTACGTCGAGGAACGGCGCCGCGGCGCCGACCTCGAGGCGGCCCTGGTGGCGATGAGCGGTTCCTCGGGCCGTGCGGTCTGGACCGGCGCCATCACCACCGCGGCAACCTTCTACGCGTTCATGGTGACCGACTTCGTGGGGCTGCGGCAGATGGGTCTCCTGACCGGCACCGGCATCCTCTTCTGCATGGTCTCGGTGCTCGTGCTGCTGCCGGCGATGCTCGCATGGCGGGAAGATCGCCGCCGGACCGGGGGCCGGATGCCGAGACTCGTCCTGCACGGCCTCGGCGCCCGCCGGCTGGTGCGCTGGAGCTTCAAGCGGCCGGTCCTGGTGATCTGCGCCTGCGCGGTGGTCACCGCGGCCACCGGCGCCCTCGCCCCGCGCCTGGAGTTCGAGGACGCGATCAGGGAACTGCGACCCCAGGGGAATCCGGGCGTCGAGGTCCAGAATGAGGTCGCCGAGCACTTCGGATCGGGCTTGAACTACACGATGATCGTGCTCTCGGGCGCCACGGAGGCTGAAGCCCTGGAACTGTCCATCCAGGCCGAGGAGGGCGCCCAGGAGCTGGTGGACAGCGGAATCCTCGCCGGGATGCGCGGGATCGGCAGCCTGGTTCCCTCGCCGGCCAGCCAGGCCGCGGGACACGACTGGCTCGATCGTCACCGGGAGCTGCTGGCCCGGGAGCACCTGCACGAGTTGTTCGAGCGCTATGCCACGGAGGAGGGTTTGCGCGCGGAACCCTTCCGCCGGGGTATCGATCTGCTTGCCGACGCCGGGGCCAACCGCGAGCCGGTGACCGCGGCTACGCTGCGCGAATCGCCTCAGATTCAACGGATGCTGGAACGCTACATGGGTCGGAACGAGGGCGAGGCCAAGTTGGTCGTCTACCTGTATCCGCCGCCAGGCATGTGGCGCCGGAGCGCGCCGCCCGGGGCGTTCGAACTCGCGGAGCGGTTGGGCCCGCAGGCCCAGCTCACGGGCGTGAACGTGGTCGGCCAACGGCTGCGGAAGGGCATTCGCGTCGACGCGGTGACGGCTTCGATCATTGGCTTCGTTCTCGTTGCCCTGCTCCTGTTCCTGGACTACCGCTGGCTGGCCAGCACCCTCCTGTCCCTGCTGCCCCTGTGCATCGGGGTGGTCTGGATGCTCGGGATCATGGTGCTGATCGGGCTCGACATGAACTTCTTCAACGTGTTCGTCGTCACGATGATCATCGGCATCGGCGTCGACTACGGGGTGCACATGGTCCATCGCTGGCGCGAGATCGGCTTCGGCCCCGACGCCCTGGAGGGCGAGCGTCTGGTCGCGGCCCTGGGCGAGACCGGCAAGGCGATCGTGCTTGCCGCCATCTCGACCAGCGTCGGTTTCGGATCGCTCGCCCTGTCGCACTACCCGGGCCTGCGCTCCATGGGCATCGTCGCCATCCTGGGCGCGGTGGCCACCGCCCTGGTCTCGATCACGCTGCTGCCGGCCCTGGTCGCGCTCGGCCGGCGGCGCGCGGGGAGAGAAGGCGCTCCTGGGAACGCGGGCATCCTGCCCGCATCCGGCGCGAAGCGCCGGTCCGGCGACGCTGGGGCTGGGCTCGGCTGATGTTCGAGGGTCTTCAGGACAAGCTCCAGGGGGTCTTCCGTTCCCTGCGCTCGGAGGGCCGCATTTCGCCGGACGACGTGCGACGCGCGGTGCGCCAGATCCGCCTGGCCCTGCTCGAGGCCGATGTCCACGTTCGGGTCGTGCGCTCCTTTGTCGGGCGCGTGCAGGAGCAGGCGCTGGGCGATGAGGTGCTGAGCAGTCTGACACCCGATCAACACATGGTCCGTATCGTGCGCGACGAGCTGGTCGCCGTGCTCGGAGAGCCGGGGCGGGAGCTCCAGCTCGAGGGCCGTCCGGCGGTGGTCGTGCTCTGCGGCCTTCAGGGCTCCGGCAAGACGACCACCGCGGGCAAGCTGGCGCTGCGGTTGCGCGGCCAGGGCCGGAGACCCGTGCTGGCAGCCGGGGACCTCAGACGGGCGGCGGCGGTGGAGCAGCTCAAGCAGGTCGGCGCCGCGGCGGACACCGCGGTGCTGGAACCGCAGGCAGGCGAGGAGCCTCTGGCGTTCGCGGGTCGGGCGCTAGGGGCGGCCCGAGAGGGAGGCTTCGACACGCTGATCTTCGACACCGCCGGCAGGCTCCACGTGGATGCGGAAAAGATGGCGGAACTCCGGGCGCTGGTGGACCGGGTCGACCCGTGCGAGACGCTGTTCGTCTGCGACGCGATGACCGGCCAGGACGCGGTCAAGAGCGCCTCCGCCTTTGCAGAGGGAGCGCCGCTCACCGGCGCGGTGATGACCAAACTCGACGGGGATGCCCGCGGCGGCGCCGCCCTGTCGCTGCGGGGCGTCACCGAGGTCCCCCTTCGCTTCGTCGGCGTGGGCGAGAAGCTCGAGGACCTAGAGACCTTCGCACCGGACCGGATCGCGTCCCGCATCCTGGGCATGGGCGACGTGCTGTCCCTGATCGAGAAGGCCGAGCGCGTCACAGGACGCCGGGAGACCGAGCGCCTCGCGGAGCGCATCGCCCGGCAGGAGTTCACGCTCGAGGACCTGCGCGACCAGTTGCGCCAATTGCGCCGCATGGGACCGCTGTCCCAGCTCCTCGAACTGCTGCCGGGGCAGTTCCGCGGCGCGAACGTGGCCGACGCCGTCGATGAGAGCCGGCTGGTCGCGGTCACCGCCCTGATCGACTCGATGACGCCGCGCGAACGGCAGAACCCGGCGATCCTCAACGCCAGCCGGCGTCGCCGCATCGCCCGCGGCGCCGGCCGCACCGTCCAGGAGCTGAACCAGTTGATCAAGCAGTACCGTCAGATGCGCAAGCTGATGAAGCGCACCCGGGGCAAGTGGATGAAGGGCATCCGCGGGGTGTGAGCGAAGTGAGCTCGTTTTCGCCGGAGGGCCAGAACTGACCGTGGGCGACCCACGATGAAGCGCGAGCGGTGGCTCCAGTACTTCTTGGTCGGAGTCCTCGTGATCGGCGTTGCCGCCTTCCTCACGACCGGATTCGGCTGCTCGGACTGTGTCCTGGAGTTCCTGGGTGCGAAAGACAAGAACGATGCACTTAAGTTCCTCGGCGCGATCATGGGGGGCGTCCTTGTTGCGCTCAACGTAGTCGTTGCCAATCGACGTGCGAAGGCCATGGAGAGTGCCGCCGCGGCCCAGGCCGATGGGATGAAGCAACAGGCGAAAGCCAACGAGCTAGTCGAGCGAGGACAACGACAGGAACGGCTGAAGATCGCCGTTGACCACCTCGGAAGCGACTCGCCGGTTCAGCGCTTCGCCGCGGCGTACGAACTCGCCCATTTGGCCAAGGACACCGAAGAACTCCGTGACACGGTCCTGGCGATTCTCTGCGAGAAGATTCGGCAGACTACTCGTTCACCCGAGTACCAGGACTTACATGCAACGGAGCCGTCAACCGAGATACAGAGCTTGTTGACCCTGCTATTTATGCGCGAACACGCTGCATTTCGTGGATGTCGAGCTGATCTCGAGGAATGTTGGCTCAACGGTGCCGACCTCCGTCGAGCGCGGCTTCCGAGGGCCAATCTGCGCGGAGTGCGCTTGGATGGAGCGCGCTTGGGTGACGCGTGTCTTCATGGATCGGTACTGGTCGACGCACACTTCAAGGGCGCCAAGCTCGAGAGAGCATGCTTGCGAGAGTGCAATCTCATGGAGGCTCGAATGCAGGGTGCCAGGTTGACTGACGCTCGCCTTCAGGGAGCCATGATCCTCGCCGGTCGCCTTGTGGGGGCGTATCTACGGAATGCCCGCCTGCAAGGGGCAGGCCTTACCGACGCGCGTTTGCACGCGGCAACGCTAAGCGGAGCTCAGATGCAAGCTGTGAGAATGGAGAGGGTGAGCCTGCAGGGCGCCTTTCTCGGTGGCACCAACTTCCAAGGCGCCGGCAACCCGCCCTGGTCGTCGGACTCCAGCTTTGCGGACCGCGTTCGGGCCGCTGCCGATAAGGAAGACAGCCTCTCGGGCGATGGATGCCATGCCGTCTTCTTCGGCGGGATAAACCAGCAGAGGGCCGAGCAACTCGCAGAAGCCCTTCCAGCCGATACGGCGAGACACGTTTTCTGGCCCCAGATAGGCCCGCACTTGGAGCAGCCTCACTCCTTCGAAGTGCCTGAGGATGCCGGAGTAGTGCGAGGCGTGTACACAGCAGCGGAAGCCGATGCCTGGATTCGGGAGCACCAGTCCGAGATATCTGAGGACGAGTAGAGCCGGCGGAGGGCGGTTGCGGGGCCTGACATGAGAGTTCTTCGAAGGGGTCAGCCTGGCGCGGCCTGATTGAGCGCGAGTAGAGCTGCGAGGGCATCATCTTCGGAGATATCCGCGGGCCAGCCATAAGCAGTGGCAACAGCCTCGTCTATCGCGGCGTGCGCGTCAGCGAGCCACTGTGGGCGGTCGTTGTAGAGGCTGGTGAGCGTGCGGGCCTTGAGCTCTTTGGCGGCGGTGTCATTGCGCGGGACGGGGCGCTTCGGGTAGCCGGGCACCGGTTCATTGACCCATTCCACCCATTCGGGCGGGTTGAGCCAGCGGTTGCGGAGAGCGACGAGCCTCCGGGTGGCTTCCGCGATGGCTATGGCGTGCGGATTCTCGGCGAACCTCTCGGCAGGGATGTCCGGTGACAGACCAACCGGGAACGGGAAGGTGGCGAATGTGGTGGTGGGCGTGTAGCGGGGGTCGTTGCCCTTGCCTAGCGACGTACCCAGTCGTAGGGACCATGCTTCGTGGAAGCGGCTATGCAGAATGCCGAACGTTGTGTCGTCCTCGCGGGCGATGACGATAAGTGCGTGATCGGGACAGATTCTGGTGTCCAGCCTGGCAAACACCCGATGCTTGGCGACGGCAGGTGTCGCGATGTACCGATCCAGGGCAGCGAAGGCGCGCCACATACCCTGTCGTGGTTCCATGTGCCGCCACCAGTAGACGCGATAGGACTCGCGGTTGTTCTCGTGGCGCTTAGGGTGAACGTTCTCCCTTGCGTGGACGAAGGGCGCTTCGTAGAGAGCCGCCTCTTCCTCGGACATCGTCCAGCCGAAGTCGACGATCCACTTGCCCTTCGGCCGGCGGGTCAGGTCCATGCCGTTCATCCAAGGTTTGAGCACGTCAGCGTTCGGCCGTCCATTCGGGTTTGCGGGGAGCGTCAACCACTTCCGCGCTTTGTCGCCCGCAACGTCGAACGCCCCACCCTTGGTGTCGCCCATGAAAGCCACGTTCGCGTTCGCGCCAAGAGGGCGGGCCGCGGTGAGGTCGCTTCCCTGATCGGCCCTGCGGCCGGTCAGGTCGGTGAACACCTCGTCCATGACTTCACCATCGAGTCTGGTAACGGGCGTGAAGGCGTCGTCGGTGCGCGAGAAGCAGATGAGGGACACACGCACGGCAGCACCATCCACCACCCATGGCTCGTCGCTCCAGGCGTCGAAGATCCGCTTTGCCGGCCTTCTGTTCCGGACAAGGTTCCCGACGAGGCGGCGATTCGCCCCGCCTCGGATCGAGTTCGTCGCTACCAACCCCACGCGAGCGGTGCGGCCCTTGGCCATGAGCTGCATGGCCTTATCGAACCAGTAGCAGACCAAGTCTGCTTCCTGCGGTACGCGGCCCTCGTAGACAGAGAACATCCGGTCAACATACGGGTCGCCAAGTTCCCGCCGGAGCTTCTTGCCGCCCACAAACGGTGGATTCCCGATCACGACGTCAGCCTCGGGCCAGTCCGCCTCTTCGTTGTCCGGCGTGAACAGGGCGTCTCGGCACTCGATCGTTTCCAGGGGATCCAGGATCGGCTCGCGGGTGCCTGAGAAGCCGTTTCCGCGCATCCACTGGATCTCGCCGATCCACACGGAGACCCGGGCCAACTCGGCAGCGTAGGGGTTGATCTCGATGCCCTTGACGTTCGCCGGTCCGACGCGCGGGAGCGATCGCTGCAAGCCTCTGTCGAGGGCTTCCGCTTCCAACTGCACCCGGTGCTCCAAGTCCTTCAGCGCCTTGAGCGCCAGGAAGAGGAAGTTCCCGGAGCCGCACGCCGGGTCGAGTACGGTGAACTTCCGGAGCCGCTCCAGGAACCCGTGCAGCAGGCGCTCTGCTTCACGCCGCCTGCGGGCACCCGCAACTCGCTGCTGCTTCTTCTCCTGCTCCAGTTTGGCAGCGATCTTCTCCTTCACCTCGCTCCACTCGCGTTCCAGCGGCAGGACGACAACCGGTTCGACGATCAGCATGATCTTCTCCCGGTCGGTGTAGTGGGCGCCGAGTTGGGAGCGCTTGTCCGGATCGAGGCCTCGCTCGAAGAGGGTGCCGAGGATCGACGGGTCGACGTCGGACCAGTTGAGCCGGACGGCGTGCAAGACGGTCTCGATCTCGGTCTTCTGCAGTGGCAGGGCGTCATCGTCGTCCAATAGTCCGCCGTTGAAGTGCAGCACTGGATCGGGACCGAAAAACCGGCCGCCACTCGCCATGGCGGCGAAGAGCTCTTCAGTCATCGGGACGAACAGCGGCGGTTTCTGGTGCGCTGTCTCAAGCATGCGCGTGAACACGTCGTTCCGGAGCAAGTCCACGTCCTCGGCGAACATGCAGAATACGAGCCGATTGATGAACTTAGCCACGCGGTGGCTGTCGTGGCCACGATCCCTCAACGCCTGCGCCAGGGATGCGAACGTCTTTGCGACGCTCTCTGTGAGATCCTGCCGGCTCTGGCCGGGGCGGAGCCGCTGGGGATTGGACATGGCCCACTTGAGCTTCTGCCGCTTCTCGGCGTCAGCGAGATCGTCCAGCATCAGAGTCTCGGTTGCGCTGACCGAGTTCGTCCAGTTGGTCGTGATCCGAATCGACTCCATGTCGGAGACGATGAGGAGCGGAGGGTTGTCCAGCGCCAACGCGTATTGGCGTAGTTGGTCGAAGGCCCTGTCGAGGTTCTTGTGCTTGCCCTTGTACTCCCAGGCGAAGCAGTGCTTCTTCCAGACGTCTGCCCAGCCGTCGCCGCCGGTGTCCTTCTTTGCGCCGCGCTCGAAGCAGTAGCGCTCGCCGGTCGGGTCGTCCTCTGCTGGGGTCGGTTCCCCCAGCAAGCGGCATAGGTCGATGAAGTGCTCCTGCGCTCCCGAGCTCTCCTTCAGTTGGGAGGCTCGCCACTTCTCGATGAATTCGAACGGTTGCATGGACTTCGGGGTTGGTCGGGCGTGATCAGGAAAGCTCGGGCGCCACTAGGAGCGCCCATCCTATGTCCGGTGGTCCGGCGTTCTGGGCTTGCGCGGCAGAACTCCCGGAGGCCGGCGCTTCGCGCCGGATGCGGGCAGGATGCCCGCGTTCCCAGGTCAGATCGTTCTGCCGCGCAAGTTCCTAGCGCCATTCCGAGAGCCCTCCTCCTAGTTCGTCTTTGTCGGTGAAGGCGTCCGATGGTCCGCGACTGCCGTCCAGGCGGCTTCGAGCTGACTTGGCCTGAGGCGGTAGAGTCGACTTGTCGGGCGCGCCTCAAGTTCCGCCATTGCGAGCGAAGGAGTAGAGTTGACGGTTGGCTCCCGGTCGTGGTACTCCTCCGCGTTCCGATTCGTGCTCTCCAGGGCGCAGGGACTGACCCATGGACAAGACTGAACTCCTGATCAGCAAGTGGCGTGCGGAGGGGATCGACATGGTCTACCCCCTCCTGTTCAAGTTCCGCACTTCCGTTGTCGGCGAGGGGTGGCTTGCAGGCGTGGAGTTGCGCGGTGCGGCCGTCGTGACGAAGGAAGCGAGCGGCGAGCACATCGCGCATGGCCTGAACCCGGGCGGTGTAGCCGGGGTCGGCTCGACCCTGAATGAGGCGTACTTGGCCTACAAGGACGACGTGCAGACCGTCCTGTATGACATGGCCGGAAACGCCGCGTTCGAGGGCTTCCGGGAGAGCGTGCTCGACTTCTTCGACAGCGCCGATGCCTGGGGCGAAGCGAAGTTCGCCGAAGGCCGGTTGATGGTTGCGGCCGGCAAGGTCGATAGCTCGCTGCCGCTGGAGCCCAAGCCCGAACTCGGCGCCAGTGTTGTTGAGCTTGAGCTGCGCTCGAAGAACAATCCCGTCCTGCCGGCAGGGGAGAGTCTTCCAGTCCAGTTGGCCGCTTAAGCGCGCCCGTGCCGCAGGCCCCGCTCCGGAAGGTCTTCGGGATGCTGGACGAGTGCGCTCCGGGCTACACCAGCGTCGAGACGGACCATCATTGGGTCATTCGGTTTGCCGACTGCAAGCCCTTCAGGCTCCCGAAGGGCGAGCACAGCCGGCAGGCGGCGCGGACCGGTGGAGTTCACATCGGCACGATCAAGTCGATGTGCAGGCGGTTCGCGATCATGGACTGCGCACGACGGGTTCTGCCCCAACTGCGGTGAGAGGGACTGGCGTTCCCTGGAGCAAGCCGTTCTGGTGCTAGACTGCGCCGCTGCCTCGCCGCCAGGCCCGCCATGGAGCCGGCGGCCGAACAACCCTGGAAGATCCTGAGATGGTGAAGATAAGACTCCGGCGCATGGGTTCGCGCCATAGACCCTTCTACCGCGTCGTCGTGTCCGACAGCCGTAAGGTCCCCTCGTCGAGGGTGATCGAGGAGCTCGGGCACTACGATCCGTGCAAGGATCCGGTGGTCATCCGCCTCAAGACGGACCGCATCGACCATTGGGTCTCGCGGGGAGCGCAGGTCACGGACACCGTTCGGGGTCTGGTGCGTAGAGCTTCTGCCACGGCGGAATCCTAGGGCGTGTCAGAGGTCGCCGATCAACTCGCCGGCGTCGTCCGGTCGATCGTCGATCGGCCCGAGGCGGTTCGGGTCGAGGAGATCGAGGAAGAGGACGCGATCGTGCTGCAGGTCGAGGTCGCGCCGGAGGAACTCGGGCGTGTGATCGGCCGCCAGGGACGCAGCGTGCGGTCGCTGCGCGCGCTGCTTGAGGTGCGCGGGGCCGAGACCGGCGAGTACTACGAGGTCGAGATCGTCGAACCGGATTAGTGGAGCCAGCGCCGATCCGGGGCCGGAGGTGAGTATGGATCAGGCGCCGCAATCGGTCCGCAGCGACGACACGGAAATGATCGCCGTCGGCTCTGTCCTGCGGGCCCACGGCCTGCGCGGCGAAGTGCTGGTGTTGCCTGACAGCCAGAACCCGGCCCGGTTCGAGAGCGGTTCGGAGCTCTTCGTCCGTGACGGGCCCCGCCTGCGGCGGCTGGAGGTCGCGTCGAGCCGGCCGCATCGGGGTCGGGAACTGGTCCAGTTCGTGGACGTGACGGACCGCGACGGAGCGGAGGCGCTCCGTGGCTCTCTGCTCGAGGTTCCCGAGGAGACTGTGCCGGCAGCGGAAGAGGGCACGTTCTACTACTTCCAACTGGTCGGCTGCCGGGTCGTGGACAGCGGACTGGGCGATCTGGGCGAGGTCACCGAGGTCGTCGAGGACGGCGGCGGCGTGCTGCTTTCGGTGGCGCGGCCGGCCGATGACGGCGGCGGCCGCTCGGTGCTGATCCCGTTCGCCAACCAACTGCTGCCGGAGATCAACGTCGAGGAGCGCCTGATCCGGAGCGACCTGCCCGAGGGGCTGCTGGAAGCATGCGAATCGACGTCATAACCATCCTGCCGGGGGTCTTCCGCGAGTTCCTGGAGGCGAGCCTGATCGGTCGGGCGAGAGCGGCCGGCCTGCTCGACGTGCGGGTCCACGACCTGCGCGACTACACCGACGATCCCCACCGGAGCGTCGACGACGAGCCCTACGGCGGCGGCGGCGGGATGGTGATGACCGCCCCGCCCTGGCTCAAGGCGGTGCGGGCCGTTGCCGGCGGCGACTCCGGCGCCCATCGCATCCTGCTCTCGCCGCAGGGAGAGCGCCTGAACGATGCGTTGGTCCAGAGTCTGGCGCACAAGAAGCGGCTGGTGTTCCTTTGCGGACGCTACGAGGCGGTCGACGAGAGGGTGCGCGCGCTGGTTGTCGACTCCGAATTGTCGATCGGCGACTATGTGCTGTCGGGAGGCGAGGCGCCGGCGATGGTCGTCGTCGAGGCGATCTCGCGCCAGGTCCCCGGGGTCGTGGGTCGGCATTCGTCGGTCGTGAACGAGAGCTTCCGCGACGGCCTCCTCGACCACCCGCACTACACCCGCCCGCCGATCGTGGAGGGCATCGAGGTGCCGGAAGTGCTCCGATCGGGCGACCATGGCCGCATCGACGCATGGCGCCGGGAGCAGGCGCTTGAGGCGACCCGCCGGAAGCGGCCGGACCTGCTGGGCGGGGAAGCCGCCGCGCCAGAGGTTGCGCGCAGGGCGCCGAACAGGCGATAATCCGCGTCTTGCCGCTTCGCGGTGCGCGGACGGGCGCGCGAAGCCGATCAGCAGACAACGAAGCCGCAGGGTCAGAACTTGCGGCCCAGGCACAGGTGACACGCAATGCACGATCTACAGCAGGTGGAGCAGGAGTACGTGCAGCAGGGCCTGCCCGAGTTCCGGGCAGGTGACACGGTCAAGGTTCACGTCCGGGTCAGAGAGGGCGCCAAGGAGCGGATCCAGATCTTCCAGGGTGTGGTGATCGCTCGCCGCGGCAGTGGCACCCGGGAGACCTTCACCGTGCGCAAGGTCTCGGGAGGCATCGGCGTCGAGCGCATCTTCCCGCTTCATTCGCCGATGATCGGTCAGATCGAGGTCGTGCGCCAGGGCAAGGTGCGCCGCGCCAAGCTCTACTATCTGCGGAAACTGCGCGGCCGCGCCGCGCGCATCGAGGAGCTCCGCAAGCGCTGACGGCGACCGCGGGCATCAAAGGCCCATGAGTTTTCACCGCAGGAACGAAGCGTAGCGAGTTCCAAGGGGCAAGCTCATGGGGAGGTGGGGGCTGGGGCCAAACACGGAGTCCGCGACGGGTTTGGCGGCGCTCATTGCCGAGACCTACCGCCTGCGCCTGATGCGCGGGCTCGAGCAGCAGTTCGCGACGGCCGGCTACGGGCTCGTCGCCGGCGTCGACGAGGCAGGTCGGGGTTGTCTCGCCGGCCCGGTGGTCGCGGCGGCGGTGGTGGTTTCGCCGGACTGCCTGATTCCCGGCGTCGACGACAGCAAGCGGCTGTCCGCGCCGCAGCGGGAACGATTGGCCGAGGCAATCAAGCAGCGGGCGGCCGCATGGTCGGTTGCGATGGGCGATGCCGCGTTGATCGACCGCATCAACGTGCTTGAGGCCACCCGGTGGGCGATGCGGAGTGCGTTGCGGTCACTGTCGGTTCGACCCGCCGTCGCCCTCGTCGATGCGGTGCGGCTCGATGCCGTGGACGTGTGCGGCGCGGAGGTGTCGACGGTGCCCCTGGTGCGGGCCGATTCCCTCAGTTTCGCCGTCGCCTGCGCGTCGATCATCGCCAAGACGGACCGGGACCGCCTGATGGCCGCCTACGACCGGCAGTACCCGGACTTCGGGTTCGCCAGCCACAAGGGATACGCGTCGGAGGATCACCGCGCCGCGCTCAGGGAACTGGGGCCGACGCCGCTTCACCGTCTCACGTTCCGCTCCGTGCTGCCGACGTAAGATGGGGGTGTGCGCGGGAATCGCCTTCTATTCGTGATCGTGGCCGCCATCGTCGCCCTGGCGGCGGCGGTCCTGTGGCTGGCGCCGAAGGCGCAGCAGGCGAGAACACCGAAACTGGTCCGGGCCTGGGTCGGCGTGGAATCAGGGGCCGAGGGCGTGGCCAGGACGGGCACGGTCGAGATTCCCGCCGGCCAGGACTTCAGGTTGCACGCGGTGGTCGAGGTGCACCGCGGCGGCGGAGACGGAGACGGAGACGGCGAGGCCGAGTACTACAGCGCCACACCGCGGGTGGTGCTCGACGGCCGGCAGTTCGACGCTCTCCCCGTGGAGGAGCTCGGTGGTCTCGGCAGGGTCAGGCTGCTCTGGTTCAGTGTCGAGCACGGCGTTCCGTTCCGGAAAATGGAGAACGGCGCGGATCTCGACACGTTCCGCTACGAGCAGTTCTTTCGTCCCGAATGGGGCAGCGCCTGGTCGATCGACGGCACTCTGGATGCCTACTTCGACGGCTGGCTGGAAGAGGACGGGCCGGACATCGAGCGGGATTTCGGAACCCTCCGGTACCAGGTCTGGGTCGAGGCCTCGGCGGACGAGGAAGCGCTGGTTCCGGACCAGCGCGTGAAGTCGGACGAGCTTCCCGGCGCAACCCGGGTTGTGGCGCGACTGCCCGCGGCCCTGGGACCCCCGTCGGCGGTCTTCGGTCTGCCGGAGATCGAGCGCGGGGACGGCGACTGGGACCAGGCGGCGCTGACCCGCCTGCAGCAGCTTCACAGCGACGGACTAGCCTTCAGCCGGCTCATTGTGCTGCGCGATCTGCTCGATGCCGGAGGCGCGCGCTGGGAGGACCTGAACTGGCAACTTGCGTCGCTCGACGGCAGCCTGTCCTGGCGCGGCCCGGACGCGGGCTCGCCGGCGCCGGGCGACCTGGTCCGGGTCGCGGACCGCTGGGTGGTTCTGCTTGGCGACGAGGTCGGGGAAGGCGAAGTGGGGATGCTGGACGGAGCGGATCTCTGCCTGGACTTCGACGCGGGCGCCGCCGTGCGGCGGCTCGACCAGATCTTCCTGCTCGGAAGCGAGGACGAAGGGGATGTTCTGGTGGCGTCACTGAGGCCGCCGGCCTGAGCGGGGGCTGGCCCGCGGGCGCTCGGCGCCCCGGTCCTATCGCGATGCGACCAAGTCGCCGGCTGAGCTGCGGATCGCCTCTTCCAGCCTGCCCTTGCGCAGGAGTTCGCTGAAGACGTGCGGCGCCTGGTTCGGTCGGTACAGCGCGTAGAACGGAATGCCGTAGCGTCCGAAGCTCGCCAGGTAGCGGGCGATGCCATCGTCCCGATTGGTCCAGTCGGCCTGCATCGCCACCACGTCGTAGCGGGCAAAGAGGGCGGCCGTCTCCTCGGTCTCGAGGACCAGACGTTCGTTCACCTTGCAGGTGGCGCACCAGTCCGCGGTGACGTCGACGAAGACCAGCCGCCCCTCCTCGGCGAGGGTCGCGGCCTGGACCGGGTCGAAGGGAACCCAGTTCAGGACGCGCTCGATGCCGGGTCCGGCGGCGCCGCCGGAGTGGGCCGATGCGCCGCCCGCGAGGAACAGGACGAAGAGGGCCGCGGCCACCGCTCCGACGCGTCCGAGGATGCGCGGCGCCGCCTTGTGCGTGCGGCCCTGCAGCCAGACGAAGAGGGCCAGCACAAGCAGCCCGACCTCGACAAAGGCGAGCCGGGCGCTGTCCATCTGGGCGGCCAGGACGTAGAGGAGCCACACCGTCGTGCCGGCGATCAGGAAGCCCATGATGCCGCGCAGCGTCGCCATCCACTCGCCGGGTTTCGGCAGCAGCCGGGTCGCGTTGGGGACCGCCGCCAGCAGCAGGTAGGGCGCCGCGAGTCCGACGCCGACCGCGGTGAAGGTGGCCACGATCGTGGTTCCCGGCTGGCTCAGCGCGAAGCCGACCGCGGTGCCGAGGAAGGGCGCCGAGCAGGGCGTCGCCATCAGGGTCGCGAAAACGCCCGAGAAGAAGTGTCCGGAGTAGCCCTCGCTCTGGCCGCCGCCCAGGCGGCTGCTGATCGCCTGCGGCAACTGGATCTCGAACACGCCCCATATGTTCAGGCTGAAGAGGGTCAGGACCAGGGCCAGGAAGGTGACGAACAGGGGGTTCTGGAACTGGATCCCCCAGCCCACCGCCTGACCGGCCGAGCGGGCAAGGAGCGTCGCCGCCGCGAGCACCCAGAACGAGACGAGGATGCCCAGGGTCGTCATCAACGCGCCCGCTGTGATCTCCCGGCGGGACCGGCCCGAAGCCTGGGCCAGTCCGAAGAGCTTGAGCGACACGATCGGCAGTACGCACGGCATGCCGTTCAGGATCAGTCCACCGAGCAGAGCCGCAATCAGGGCGGCGAACAGCCCCAGGGCGCCGGCGGAGGCGCCGGTGGGTGCGGCCGGCGTACTCTCGAAGGCTGGATGTCCGGTGGCCTCGCCGGTGGCGCCGATCTCAAGCGAAACCGTTGCCTCGGCAGTGATCGGCGGCAAACATTGGATGTCGTCACAGGCTTGGTAGGTGAGTTCGGCCGAGACATCGACGACGCCGGCTGCCGCGCCGGCGGGCACATCGAGTTCCGCGTGGATGACCGCTTCGTGTTCGTAGACCGCCAGCGGATCCTCCGAGAACTCGAATTGCCACATGACGTGGTCCGGATAGCTGACTTCGGGCTGCGGCCAGCCGGCGGGCAGCTCGAAGGCGATCTCGGTGGGGATCAGGTAGTCGAAGCTCGGCGTGTTGCTCTGGATGTGCCAGCCGTCGTCGACGGTGATCACCGCGGCGATGCGCACCGACTCGCCGGCAGCGTAGGAGGTGAAGTCGGCGACCGCCTCGAGCGAAGCCTTCGAAGGCGGCCTGAACTGGCCGCCGGCGACTGCCGCCAGGCACAGAACCACGGCGACGGCTGCCGCCGCTCCTGCACCGAACGTGCTGTTACGATCCTGATCCATGCCTTCCGGTGAGCGCGAGTCGGCGACGATGGCTGTCTCCCGGCGGGTGGCCGAGCTACGGCGCGAGGGGGTCGAGGTCTTCGACCTGGGAGCCGGTGAGCCCGACTTCCCCTCGCCGGAGACAGCCGTAAGGGCTGCACAACGAGCCCTCGACGAGGGCCGGACGAAGTATACGGTGCTCGAAGGCACGCCCGAACTGAGAGCGGCGCTGGCGGCCCGCTACAGCAGCCGGGGGGCGCCCTGGAGCGCGGCCAACGTGCTGGTCACGGTGGGCGCGAAGGCGGCGCTGTACGAGCTGGCACGGGCGTTTCTGTCGCCCGGCGACGAAGTCGTGGTGCCGACGCCGGCCTGGGTCAGCCTTCCGGCCCAGGTGCGGCTCGCGGGTGCTATGACGGTGACGGTGCCGATGGCGGCCGGGGACGGTTTCGCGATTCGGGCACAGCCTCTGCTCGAGGCGATGTCGGAGCGGACGCGGGCGGTGATCGTCAACTCGCCGTGCAACCCCACCGGCGCGGTCGTTTCGATCCTCGACCTGGAGCGGATTGCGTCCGCCTGCGCCGAGCGGGGCGCCCTGCTGATCTCCGACGAGACCTACGAGCGGTTCCTCTACGACGGCAAACGGCACGCCAGCGTCGCGTCGCTGGCGGCCAGGTATCCGGATACGGTCGTCCTCGTGGGTTCCTTCTCGAAGAGCTACGCCATGACCGGCTGGCGGCTCGGCTACCTGCTCGGCGCCCCTTCGGTGGTTGCCGCGGCGGCCGCGGTGCAGAGCCACGTGACCTCGAACGCGACCTCGTTCGCGATGGCCGGCGCCGAGGCGGTGCTGGAGAGTGAGCCGCCCGAGGCAGCGGCTCTGGTGGAGGCGTGCGCGCGGCGCCGCCGGCTCGTGCTGGCTGAGTTGGGCCGGATTCCGGGCGTCGTTTGCCCACCGCCGGCCGGCGCCTTCTACGCGTTCCCGGACGTGAGCGCCTGGTTCGACGAGCGCTGTCCCGACTCCGCGGCTTTCTGTCGCCGCCTGCTCGATGAGGCGGGTGTCGCCACGACACCCGGTTCGGCTTTCGGCTGCGAGGGCCACATTCGCCTGTCCTACGCCTGCAGCGACCAGATGCTGGTCTCGGGGCTGGAGCGGATCGCTCGGCTTCTGAGTGGGCCCGGGGTCGGCGCCGGCAGGAGGCGCGCGGGATGAGACCCTTGATCGGCAGGCTCGCCTTCCCCCTGTTCAACCTGTTCGGAATCCGCGTACGGGTCCACTTCACCTTCATCCTCCTCCTGGTGTGGATGGCGGTGCTGGCGCCGGATCTTGAGAGCAACGCCGGGCTGCTCGGTCTGGTGGTTGTGGGGCTGCTTGCGAGCGTCATCATGCACGAGCTGGGCCACGCCCTGACCGCTCGCCGGTACGGGATCGAGACCCGGGAGATCGTGCTGACGCCGATCGGGGGTGTAGCCCGTCTGGACGGCTATCCGCAGGGCTCGGCCGAGTTGGCGATCGCGGCTGCCGGCCCGCTGCTGAACCTGGGCCTTGCGATAGTGCTCTTCTTCGGGCTGGTGGTGGCCGGTCTGCCGCCCTGGGGCGCCGGCGCCGTCGTCGATCTGCCTTCGGCACTGCAGTGGTTGCTGTTCGGCAACCTGTGCCTGTTCGCGCTCAATCTGCTGCCTGCGTTTCCCCTCGACGGCGGCCGGATCCTCCGCTCGGCGCTTTCCTTCTTTCTGGGTCAGGAACGGGCGACCAAGATCGCGACCCGGCTGGGGATGGTGCTGGCGGCGCTGCTCGGGATGGCTGCCCTCGTGCCGTGGACATTTGGCGTGCCATTCAACGTACTTCTGCTTCTGACCGCATTCTTCGTGCTCGTGGGAGCGAGCCGGGAGTCCTCCCTGGTGCGGACGTTGCAGGTCCTGCAGGGCCGCCGCGCGGGAGAAGCGATGATGACCCGGTGCGAACGACTGGCGCCGCAGGACACGATCGAGTGGGCGGTGCGCCTGCTGCTCTCCACCACCCAGCGCCAGTTCCCGGTCGTGGATGGATGGGGACGGGTCGCGGGCGAGGTGGACCGCGAGCGCCTGCTCGAACTGGTCGCCCGTTGCCCGGGCGACACGCCGCTGCTCGAACTGATGAACCGCGAGCCGCTGACCGTGACCGAGGACTGCGACCTGCTGGAGGTGTTGCGGCAGTTGCAGAGTTCGGCGCGTGCGCTCTGGGTGGTCCGGGACCACGAGTTGCGTGGAATGCTCACCGCGGACGGCCTGTCGCAGTTTGTCGAGGTGTGCAATCGGCTTCGACGCCGCGACCCCGGCGCGGTGCGGCCCTGAACTGTTAGAGTCGGGCGCTCTCAGTAGAAGGAGAGGCGCGTGAGCGACGACGCAAAGGGATCTGGATTCTCTCGCCGGTCGTTCCTGCGCGGCGGCGCCGCCGGGGCCCTGTCGGGTGGTTTGGCGGCGAGCCTGCTGCCGGGGGACGCCGCTGCCGCCGCGGCGGAGGATGTAGAGGGCGCCCCGACCCTCGGGCCGGGTGCGGTCGAAGTCGAACTCGAAGTCAACGGCGTCGCCCGCCGTCTGGAAGTGGCGCCGCGGGTCACGCTGCTCGACGGGCTGCGAGACCACCTGGACGTCACCGGCCCGAAGAGAGTCTGCGACCGCGGCGCCTGTGGCGCCTGCACGGTGCTCGAGGACGGCCGTCCGATCTACGCCTGCAGCCGGCTGATGATCGAGTCCGCGGGACGCAGCATCACGACGGTCGAGGGATTGGGCTCGCCGGATGCCATGCACGAAGTGCAGCAGGCCTTCGTGGAGAACGATGCGCAGCAGTGCGGCTACTGCACGCCCGGCTTCGTGGTCGCGACCGCGGCGCTGCTGGCGAACAACCCGACACCGTCGGAACAGGAGATCGAAGCCGGACTGGGCGGCAACTTCTGCCGCTGCGGCACCTACATGGGCATCCGCGCTGTGGTCGGCGGCCCGGGCTTTGCTGGAGGGAACAGCGGAGGACACGGCGGTGGCTGACTACTTCTGGCCCGAGGCGGAGCGTAGGGGCCAGATCGGCCACCGTCCGGCGCGCCTGGACGGTCCGGTCAAGTCGACCGGGTTCGCCAAGTACCCGTCGGACCAGAATCCGCCGGGTCTTCTGGTCGCGAAGATCCTGACCTGCCCCCACGCCCACGCCCGCGTCGTTGCGATCGACGTGTCGGCGGCGGAGGCGATTCCCGGCGTGCGCGTCGTCCACGTGCTCCAAGGCGAGGGTTCCGAGATCCAGTGGGCGGGCGACGAGGTGGTTGCGGTTGCCGCGGAAACCGAGGACATCGCTCGCGACGCGCTGCGTGCGATTCAGGTCGAGTATGAAGTGCTGCCGCACTTCGTCACCGAAGAACACCGTGACCGCGCGCCGGCGGCGCAGCCGGGCGCCGAGCGGACCGACGGCGACCCGGACGCCGCCTTCGCCTCCGCCCACCGCACCGTCGAGCAGACGCTTGGGATGCCCCAGATGGCCCACATGTGTCTCGAACCGCACGGTCAGGTCGCGGCCTGGGACGGCGACGAACTCGAGGTCCATGCCTCGACCCAGGCAGTTTCGACTCTGGCCGGCCAGTTCGCCTCCGAACTGGGCATACCGGCGACCCAGGTGCGGATCCGGACCGAGTACATGGGAGGCGGCTTCGGCTCCAAGTTCTCGCCTGACCGCTGGGGAATCGTGGGCGCTGAACTCGCGCGCAAGGCCGGAGCGCCGGTGAAGCTGTTCCTGGACCGGGACCAGGAAGTGTCGGTGGCAGGCAGCCGGCCGTCCGCTTTCGCCCGGGTCCGGGTGGCGGCGGACGAGCAGGGCAAGCTGGTGGCCTGGGACTCGGACTCCTGGGGCTCGGGCGGTCTGCCGGGCACGGGCCAGACGCCGCTGCCGTACGTGTTCAGCAGGCTGCCGAACCGGCGCCTCCGCCACACGTCGGTGCCGACGAATCTGGCCGGATCGCGGGCCTGGAGGGCGCCCAATCACCCCCAGGCGTGCTTCCTGACCATGGCCAGCCTGGACGACCTGGCCAATGAACTGGACCTCGACCCGATCGACTTCCTGGACCGGAACCTGGACTTCACCGGCCGAGCCGACGTGTACCGGGAAGAGCTGGCGATCGCCGCCGAGATGGCTGGGTGGAAGGAACGCTGGCAGCCGCGGAAGAGAACCAGGGAGGGCGCCGTTCAGCGCGGCCTGGGCGTTTCGATTCACACCTGGGGCGGACGCGGCCATGCGAGCAACTGCGACGTGACCGTGCATCCCGACGGCGCGGTCGAGGCCCGGCTCGGCTCTCAGGACATCGGTACGGGGACGCGAACCATCGTCGCCCAGGTGCTGGCCGAGACGTTCGGCCTCGAGCTGGACCAGGTGCGTGTATCCCTGGGCGACAACCGGTTCCCGCAGTCGGGTCCGTCCGGCGGCAGTTCGACCGTCGGCGGGGTTTGCGCCTCGACCCGGCGCGCGGCGCAGGACGCCCTGCGCGAAGTCCTGGCGCGAGTCGCCCCCCGGCTCGAGGCGGCGCCGGAGCAGTTGGCGGCGGCAGAGGGCCGCGTGTTCGTGGAGGGCGAGCCCTCGCGCGGGATGTCCTGGTCCGAAGCGGCGGCTCAGATCGGCGGTGCACCGATCAGCGCGCAGGGACGCAATCCGGGCCCCGGCCGGTTGATATCGAGCGGCGTCGGCGGCGTGCAGATCGCCGAGGTCGAGGTGGACATGGACACCGGCGTAGTCCACGTGGAACGGATGACGGCGGTCCAGGACTGCGGCCTGGTCATCAACCGGCGGCTCGCGGAGAGTCAGGTCTACGGCGGTCTGATCATGGGCGTCGGCTACGCGCTGTTCGAAGAGTGGATTCCGGATCCGGTCTCGGGCCGGCTGCTGAACGCGGACATGGAGTTCTACAAGCTGGCGGGCCTGGTGGACGTCGGATCGCTGGAAGTCCACATGATGACCGGCCCCGGCTACGACGAGCGGGGCGTGATCGGCTTGGGGGAGCCGCCCGTGATCTCGCCCGGCGCCGCGATCAGCAACGCGGTGGCGAATGCGATCGGGGTTCGCGTGCCCTACCTGCCGCTGACGCCGGACCGGGTGCTGGATGCGCTGGCGGGCCGAGGAGGGATTGCCTGATGCGACCCTTCAGCTACGCCGCGCCCACCACGGTGGAACAGGCGGTCAGTCTGCTGGAAGCCGAGGGCAGCGAGGTCCTCGCCGGCGGAACGGACCTCTTGAGCCTGCTCAAGGACGATGTCGAGCAGGTCGAGCGGCTGGTTGCGCTGCGCGGCGTCGGAGACCTGTCCGGCATCGAGGCCTCTGGCGGCCGTCTCCGGGTGGGTTCGATGACGACGCTGCAGGAGCTGCGGGACCACGACGAAGCGACCGCGGCTGTGCCGGCGCTGAAGACCGCGATCGACGGTGTGGCCAGCGCACAGTTACGGGCCATGGGCACCGTGGGCGGCGATCTGCTCCAGCGCCCGCGCTGCTGGTACTACCGCCGTGGCTACGGTCTGCTCGCTTTGGGGCAGGATGGCCGGTCGATGGTCGCCGAAGGCGACAACCGGTACCACGCGATCTTCCCGGAGGGCGATGCGCGCTTCGTCAGCCCCTCCAGCCTGGCGCCGCTCCTGGTCGCGTTCGGGGCGGAGGCGACGGTCCGGGGGCCCGCGGGAGAACGGCGCGTGCCGGTGGAGGCCTTGTACCGCGCGCCGCATGCTGAAGGCGAGCGCGAGAACACGCTGGGGGCCGGCGAGCTGCTGGTCGAAGTGACGGTCAGTGTGAGCGCCGCCCGCGGAGCGGTGTACGAGGTCCGTCAGCGCCGGTCCCTGGACTGGCCGCTGATGGCGGCGGCGGTCTCGCTGACCGGAGAGGCGCCACGGGTGGACCAGGCGCGGATCGTGCTGGGCCACGCCGCTCCGACTCCCTATCTCGCCGCCGCGGCCGGCGACCTTGTGGCTGGTGGCGAACTGACGCCGGAACGGATCGAAGAGGCCGCCGAGGCGGCGGTGGATGGCGCCCGGCCGATGAGCGGCAATCGGTACAAGGTGCAGCTCGCCAGGGTCGCCGTGAGGAGAGCGCTTGAACGCGTTGCCGGGATGGAGGCTTGACGTCATGGCTGACCGACTGGCTGCTGCCGAGACCCCGAAGACTGTTGCTGAGACCCCGCAACTGTGCCGAAGGCTCCGTTGGAAGACGATGTTCATGGCCCTTGCCCCGCCGGATCCGGGCGCCGACATCGATCCCCAGCACGAGATCGACGACGGTTTCGTCTGGTGTACCCACAGCATGAACTGTCTCGGGCCCGACGGCGCGGTAGCCTCCAAGGAATGCTGCCGGGAGGGCCGCAGTTGCTTCGAAGGAGATTCGACATGAGAGACATGAGACTTACCGAGATGCAACGCCTGAACCCAGGCGGCGCGTTCCGCGCCGCCTGCGAACGGGGCGAGCGCCCGTCAGCGGGCGCTCGCCTGAACGCGGCCCCGCTGGTCGCACTCGTTCTCCTCCTGCCCGCCGCGGCGGTGGGCGCCGGGGTGGAGGTCTCGGGCACCTACGTCGAAGCGCGGACGGCCGATGTCTACACCGGCCCCTGCTTCGCCAACTCGGAGGTCGGACTGGTCGGCAACGAGGCGATCATGGCCTGGCGGATCGAGGAGGGCGGCTGGGACGGCGTGGACCTGGAGGGGCTCTCGGTGCTCGCCGTCGTGCGCTCCGAAGCCACGCTCGGCGATCCGTACGCCGAGTCGGACGCCGCTGAGTCGGTCCTGATCGTGGACGCCGGTGCGGACCCGTCCCAGCGGCGCGCTCTCGAGGGTTTCGCCCGCGGCATGGGCGGTGAGTTGCTGGCCGATGTGGCCCTGGTCCAGACGGCAGAGGTCGAGTTCGACATGCTGGCGAACGGGGCCGCGTCGGTGAGCGCCGGCGATCTTGCGGCGCTGCGGACCCGGCCACTTGATCACCGGGACCATCTGTGCGGGAACGAAACGGTCTTCTACCCGCCCCTGGCCCCGACTGACGGCGCGGCGCCGGGAGTCGCCATCGAACACAGTTGGCAGGGCGAAGGTTTGGGCGCCACCTGGAAGAGCCCCGGCAAGCGCAGCTCCTTCGTGGGCCGGTTCAGCCGTTAGCGCCCCGAAACGCCTCTTCGCCCCTGCGACCTCCCCGATGATCATCAACAAGCAACAGATCGGGGATTCCAGCCTTCTGGCGGTGGAGGGCGTGATCAAGCTCGGCCAGAGCGCGCGTTTCCTTGCCGACGCGTTGAAGCGGAGTCTGTCCGAAGGCGACGGCCACGTCCTGCTCGACCTCTCGGACGTGAACTACATGGACTCGACCGGGATCGGTGAACTCGTCGGTTACCTGGTGCGCCTTCGCGCCGAGGAACGGAAGCTGATCCTGATCCGGCCCTCCGAGCGGATCGTCCAGTTGCTCACCGTCGCTGGCGTGGCGTCCCTCTTCCCGACCCACGACACCGTGGCGGAGGCCCTGGCTGCCGAGGCTGGCGAAACCTGAAGCCTCTCCCGGGCGCCCGTGCCGGCGCCCATCGCGGCCTGATCGCGGTCAGGGCGCCGCGCGGCTGCGGGCATTCCGAGCCGGGACGGCAACGCGGTGTCCTCAGGGCAGGGATCGGGGTTTCCGGACCTGCAGAACGAACGGTTCGGGCAGGAGATCGTGGAGTGTGAAGCGACTCCAGTTCGCGGCCTCGTAGTTGCCGGCGGTGACCGATACCACGGGCAGGTCGCAGGAGAACTCCACCAGGGCGTCGCGGCACTGCCCGCAGGGCGCGCATGGCGGTGTGGCGGTGGTAGCGATGGCCAGCGCCTGGAATGAAGTCCGTCCGTCCGCGACCGCGGCCGACAGCGCGCCGCGCTCGGCACAGAGGGTCAGGCCGAGCACGCGGTTCTCGACGTTGCAGCCGCCGTAGATGCGGCCGTCCGCCGCCAGCAGAGCGGCGCCCACCCTGAAACCGCTGTAGGGGGCGTAGGCCCGTTCGCGGCTACGGACCGCGACGTCGACCAGAGCCTCCCAGTCGATGCCCTCCCAGGAGGCGGCGTGGTCCGGTATCGGCAGGTGGAACACGGGTTGCCCACTCATGGACCGCACCCTAGCAGCCTCCAGGGCGCTCGGCCCGAACCGCAGGCCCGGAAACGTGATACCCTGCGCCGCGCTTTGGCTCTGAGATTCCGTGTCGTGCCTTCGCACTTGACTCATTTGGTTTTCGGTCCGTCATTCCTTTGATGTCGGTTCGCCCGTTCGTGAGGTGGTCGCCTTGAGCGAACCCCCAGTCGAGCCGCCAGCCGGCGGTCAGGAGGTCGGCTGGCGGGACGGCGTTCTGGTCGTGCCGGAACACCCGATCGTTCCCTTCATCGAGGGAGATGGCATCGGCCCCGACATCTGGCGCGCCGCCCAGACGGTGATCGACGCCGCGGTGGAGAAGGCGTACTCGGGAGGGCGTTCCATCGCCTGGCTGGAGATTCTGGCTGGAGAGAAGGCCCTGGAGGGGACCGGGGAATGGCTGCCGCCCGTGACCGTCGATGCGATCCGGTACTACCGGGTGGCGATCAAGGGACCGCTGACGACTCCCGTAGGCGGCGGCATCCGCAGCCTGAACGTGGCGCTCCGGCAACTGCTCGACCTGTACGCCTGCGTGCGCCCGGTGCGCTACTTCGAGGGTGTGCCGTCGCCGATACGCGAACCGGAGAAGGTGGACATGGTCCTGTTCCGCGAAAACACCGAGGACGTGTACGCGGGCCACGAGTGGCAGGAGGGAACGGCGGAGAGCGCGGCCCTGATCGACTTCGTGCGGCGGGAGCTCGGCCGGGACATTCGCGCCGACTCCGGCGTCGGCATCAAGCCGGTCTCGGTGACCGCGAGCAAGCGGCTGGTCAGAAAGGCGATCGAGTACGCACGCGCCCAGGGACGAGGCAGCGTCACCCTGGTGCACAAGGGCAACATCATGAAGTTCACCGAGGGCGCCTTCAAGGAGTGGGGCTACGAGCTCGCGGCCGAGGAGTTCGCGGACGTAACAGTGAGCGAGGACGACCTGTGGTCGAAGTACGACGGCCGGCTGCCGGATGGCCGCATCCTGATCAAGGACCGCATCTCGGACGCCATGTTCCAGCAGGTGCTTCTGCGGGCCGACGAGTACGACGTGATCGCCACGACGAACCTGAACGGCGACTATCTGTCGGACGCTCTCGCGGCTCAGGTCGGCGGCCTGGGCATGGCGCCGGGCGCCAACGAGGGCGATGGCGTCGCCCTGTTCGAGGCCACGCACGGCACGGCGCCGAAGTATGCCGGCCAGGACAAGGTGAACCCCTGCTCGGTCATCCTGTCGGGCGTGATGATGCTGAGCTGGTTGGGCTGGCAGGAGGCCGGCAGGTCGATCGAGAACGCGATCGGCCGCGCGATCCGTCAGAAGCGCGTGACCTACGACCTGGAGCGTCAGATGGAGGGAGCGACGTTGCTCAAGACCTCCGAATTCGGCCAGGCGATCGTCGAGAACCTCGACTGAGGCGCGCCACGCTTTGAAGATCCACGAGTTTCAGGCCAAGGAACTCCTGCGCGGCTTCGGCGCCAGGGTGCCGCAGGGGAAGGTGACCTCCGATCCCGCAAAGGCGGCGCAGATCTGCCGGGACTTCGGGGGCCGCTGTGTGGTCAAAGCCCAGATTCACGCCGGTGGCCGTGGCAAGGGCGGCGGCGTCAAGCTGGCCGCCGGCCCGGAGGAGACTGAGCGGCTGGCTGGCGAGATCCTCGGTATGCATCTCGTGACCCACCAGACC
This sequence comes from Candidatus Multivorans sp., assembly GCA_965222875.1. Lineage (GTDB taxonomy): Bacteria > Acidobacteriota > Thermoanaerobaculia > Multivoradales > Multivoraceae > Multivorans. The sequence goes on from CBDCVC010000002.1 coordinate 1,681,936, forward strand.
GGTCCCGAAGGCCAGCGGGTGCGGAAGGTCCTGATCGAAGAGGCGCTCGAGATCGAGCAGGAACTCTACCTGGGCGTGACCCTGGACCGGGCGGCCGAGCGGCCGGTGTTGATGGCGTCCCGCTCCGGCGGCATGGACATCGAGGAAGTGGCCCGCACCGACCCTGACGCGATCCTCCGCGAACTGATCGATCCCCAACTCGGCGTACTGCCGTTCCAGTGCCGGCGGGTCTCGTCCGGTCTGGGGTTCTCGGGCGGCACGGCGCGGCAGGTCCAGGCCGCTGTCGCCAGCGTGGTCGCGGCCTATCTGGAGACCGACGCCTCCCTGGTCGAGATCAACCCGCTGATGGTCGACTCGAAGGGCGATGTCTACGCGCTCGACGCGAAGATGAGCTTCGACGACAACGCGCTGTTCCGGAGGCGGGATGTCGCCGAGCTGCGAGACGTCCACGAGGAGAACCCGCTCGAAGTCGAGGCATCGAAGTACGGCATCAGCTACATCAAGCTGGACGGCAGCATCGGCTGCATGGTGAACGGCGCAGGGCTGGCGATGGCGACCATGGACATCATCAAGCTCTACGGAGGCGAACCGGCGAACTTCCTCGATGTCGGCGGCTCGGCTTCGCAGGAGGCGGTGGCCAGCGCCTTCCGGATCATCCTTTCGGATGCCGCGGTGAAGGCGGTGTTGATCAACATCTTCGGCGGCATCGCCCGCACCGATCGCATCGCCCGCGGCGTGGTCGCGGCGATCGGGGAACTCGACGCGGCGGGCACGCCGGTCGATGCGCCGGTCATCGTACGGCTCGAGGGAACCAACGTCGAGGAGGGCCGGAGGGTGCTTGAAGAGGCCGACTTCGACTTCATCGTGGCGGACGGCATGGCGAGCGCCGCCGAGCGCGCGGTAGCGGCCCTGGGGAGCTAGACGCGATGTCGATTCTGGTTGGCGAGGACACGCGCCTGATCGTGCAGGGCATCACCGGCACGGAGGGCCTGTTTCATGCGATGGGGTGCCGGGAGTACGGCACCGAGGTCGTCGGCGGCGTCACGCCCGGCAAGGGCGGCAGCACGGTCGAAGGTTTCGCGGTCTGGGACTCGGTCGAGCAGGCGCGCCGGGCGACGGACTGCAACACGACGCTCATCTTCGTGCCGCCGCCGTTCGCCGCGGACGCGATCATGGAGGCGGCCGATGCCGGCGTCGAGTTGATCGTCTGCATCACCGAGGGCATTCCCGTTCGCGACATGGTGCGGGTGAAGACGTTCCTCGCCGGCAGGAACAGCCGGCTGCTGGGACCCAACTGCCCGGGTCTGATCACGCCCGGCCAGGCCAAGGTCGGCATCATGCCCGGCCACATCCACGCGGCGGGCAACGTCGGCGTGATCAGCCGCAGCGGCACACTGACCTACGAGGCCGTGTGGCAGCTCACGAACGAGGGCCTCGGTCAAACGACCTGCGTCGGCATCGGCGGCGATCCGGTAGGCGGCACGAACTTCATCGACGTGCTCGCACTGTTCGCCGAAGACAATGCGACCGAGGCGATCGTGATGATCGGCGAGATCGGCGGCGCCGCGGAAGAGGAGGCGGCGGACTGGATCCGGCAGCACCTCGATATCCCGGTCGTCAGCTTCATCGCCGGCGCTACAGCGCCCCCGGGGCGGCGGATGGGTCATGCCGGAGCGATCGTCGCGGGCGGGAAGGGAACCGCCGCCGAGAAGAAGGCGGCGCTTGCAGCGGCCGGCGTGCTGGTAGTCGACTCGCCCGCCGAGATGGGCGCGCGCGTCGCCGCCGCGCTGGCCTCCTGACGGCCGCGGCTGAACGGGAGACGAGATGGAAGAGACGCTGACGATCATCAAGCCGGACGCGGTCCGCGCGGGCAACACGGGCCGGATCATCGCCCACCTCGAGGACGCGGGGTTCACGATCCAGGCGATCCGGCGGTTGCGCCTTTCGCAGGCGCAGGCCGAGGCCTTCTACGCGGTCCATCGGGAGCGGCCGTTCTTCGCGGACCTGGTCGCCTTCATGACCAGCGGTCCGGCGGTGGCGATCGCGCTCGCTCGTGAGAACGCCGTCACCCACCTCCGCGACACGATGGGCGCGACCGACTCCACCCAGGCGGCGCCGGGCACGATCCGGAACCTCTACGGGTCGAACATCCAGAACAACGCGATCCACGGCAGCGACTCGCCCGAGAACGCTGGCCTGGAGCGCTCGTTCTTCTTCGCCGGCTGCGACTTGGTGGGCTGAGTTACGGGCCGACGCCGCCTCCGGTCGGTGTTGATAGTGTCCCCTCTCGTTCATCCCTGAGACGAGACCGCAGAACGGATCCCGAGTACTGGCTGCAGGCGCCCAACTCTTCTCCAGCCGCTGGGGGCTGATGCTCGCCATGCTGGGCATGGCGGTGGGTACCGGCAACCTGTGGCGGTTCCCCCGGATCGCGGCGTCCAACGGCGGCGGCTCCTTCCTGGTCGCCTGGGTCGTCTTCCTGATGCTCTGGTCGGTGCCGCTGATCCTGGCCGAGTTCGCGCTCGGCAAGAAGATGCGAAACGGCACCGTCGGGACCTTCGCGCGGATGATGGGCGACCGCTTCGCCTGGATGGGCGCTTGGATTGCCTGGGTGGCGGCGGCGATCGGCTTCTACTACGCGGTGGTCATGGGCTGGACGCTGCGCTACCTGCTGGCAGCGGCGACTCTGCAACTCCGCGGCGAGGGCTCCAGCGAACTCTGGGAGAGCTTCTCCTTCTCGCCCTCCGCGTTGATCTTCCACGCCCTCGCTCTGGTCCTGGCGGTGATTGTGGTGCTCAAGGGCATTCGCGGCATCGAGAGCGTGGTGCGGGTGCTGATGCCGGCGCTGCTGGTGCTGGTCGTGGTACTCGCGGTCCGGGCCGTCACGCTGCCGGGGGCGTCGAAGGGTCTTCAGTTCCTGTTCGAGCCGACCTGGAGCGACCTGCTCGACTACAACGTGTGGCTGCAGGCGTTGACCCAGAACGCCTGGGACACGGGCGCTGGCTGGGGCCTGGTCCTGACCTATGCCGTCTTCTCGCGCCGCCGGGAGGACACGAACCTGAACTCCTTCCTGCTCGCGTTCGGCAACAACAGCGTCTCCCTGCTCGCCGGCGTCATGGTGCTGTGCACGGTCTTCTCGCTGATGCCCGATGCGGCCGGGGAGATCGTCGGCGCCAGCAACGAAGGTCTGACCTTCATCTGGATCCCGCAACTGTTCAATGCGATGCCGGGCGGCAACGTGTTCATGGTCCTGTTCTTTGCGGCCCTGGTGTTCGCCGCCTGGACGTCCCTGGTGGCGATGTTCCAGCTCGTCAGTTTGGCGCTCGAAGAGGCGGGTCTCGAACGCCGGACGGCGGTCATCTCGCTGGCGGTCGCCGCCTTTGCCCTGGGCATTCCCTCGGCGCTCTCCCAGCCGTTCTTTGTGAATCAGGACACGGTCTGGAGCGTGGCGTTGATGTTCTGCGGTCTGTTTTTTGCCCTGATCGTCGTTCGCTACGGCGTGGCGCGCTTCCGTGCGGAACTGATCAACCAGGGAGGGCAGGACATGGCGGTCGGCGTGTGGTGGGAGTGGGCGATCCGGCTGGTCGTCGTCCAGGCGTTGGCGCTCGTGGTCTGGATGTGCTGGGGTGCGTGGAACGAGCCGCGGTGGGGCCCGCTCGGTGTGGGCAACATGCTCGTCCAGTGGCTGGTCGTTGCCGCGGTGCTGATCGCGCTCAACGGCGTGTTCCTGCGCGGCCTCAGGAAACGCGCTCAGAACACGGAGTAGCGACGCCTCAACTGAGCCGGCGGTGCAGCCAGGCCTGGACGCGTTGAATGCGCCGCCAGAGTTTCGGCCAGCGGCGCATGACGAAAGCCCGCAGGCGGCGGTTCAGGCGGTCGCTGGCGAGCGAGAGCAGTGCCGCGCCGAGTGCGAGGGGCACGATCTGGGGCACGACGGGAAGCAGGACGCCGATGATGCCCAGCAGAAGGAACAGGCCGCCCAGAGCGAAAAGAAGAAGGCGGACGCCGGTGCGCAGCGGAGGCAGCTCGGGTTGCTGCTCCACGAGGGGCGGCGACGGCGGGTCCGGATTGCTCTCAGTCACTCTGGAATCGCTGCACTCGGTGTCGCGAGTCTTACGTTCAAGAAGCGGCGCTTGCCCACCTTGAGCAGGACATCCGCTCCTTCCTCCAGGATGAGGTACGGATCACTGACCTTCTCGCCGTCGAGGGAGACCGCCCCCTGCTGGACCAGGCGCCGCGCTTCGGCTCTGCTGCCCGTGAGGCCGGCATCGGCGATGACGGCAAAGAGAGGCTGACCGGCGGGGACGAGGAGGGTCTCGATCTTGTCCGGCACGCCGCCGCCGCGGAACATGCGGTCGAACTCGGCGCGCGCGCCGTCGGCGGCCTCGCGGCCATGGAAGCGGCGTACGAGGTCATGTGCCAGCTCAGCCTTGAGATCGCGTGGGCCGGCCTCGGCCTGCTCGACCTGGGCCTTCTGGCGATTGATCTCCGCCTGGTCCAGATCGGTCAACAGCAGCCACCAGTCCCACATCAGCGCGTCGGGGATGGACATCGTGCGGCCGAACATCTCGCGGGGCGGGTCCTCAAAGGCGATCGCGTTGCCGAGGCTCTTCGACATCTTCTGCACGCCGTCGGTGCCGACGAGGAGCGGAACGGTGAGCGCGATCTGGGGCGCCAGGCCGCGCGCGCGCATCAGGTCGCGGCCGACCAGGAGGTTGAGCAACTGGTCGTGCCCGCCGAGTTCGGCGTCGGCCTCGAGGACCACCGAGTCATAGCCCTGGGTCAGCGGGTAGAGCAGCTCGTGAATCGAGATCGGCTCGTGGTTCTCGAACCTCGCGCGGAAGTCCTCGCGCTCCATCATCCGGGCCAGGGTGCAGGAACCGGCCAGCCGGATGAGTCCCTCGGCGCCCAGCTCGGAGAGCCACTCACTGTTGTGCAGGATCTCGGTTCGTTCCCGGTCGAGCACCTTCCAGGCCTGCTCCTGGTAGGTCTCGGCATTTGCGAGGACCTCCTCGCGGGAGAGCTGGGGCCGGGTTGCCTTCTTACCGGTCGGGTCGCCGATCATCGCGGTGAAGTCGCCGACCAGGAACACGACCCGGTGCCCAAGCTGCTGGAAGTGCGCCATCTTGCGCAGGAGGACCGCGTGACCCAGGTGCAGATCGGGCGCGGTCGGATCGAAGCCGGTCTTGACCAGCAGCGGGCGGTTTTTCTGGCGTGACTGCTCGAGCCGGCGCCGTAGCGCCTCCTCGGAGGCGACGTCGACCGCCCCGCGGAGGAGCAGTTCCATCTGCTCTTCGACCGGCGGGAAGCTGCTCATGGGGCGGAGGGTAACAGCCGGTTGCGCGTGGCGTGCATACGCCGGTTCGGGGCGGCGTGAACGCCGTTTCAGGGCGTGCCGGACCGGGGTTTTCCGGATGAGGGGACGAGGGGCGTCGCCGTGTCACGAATACGGCCGGAGGCGACGATTCTGGCGTCCCCGGACAGACGCCAGCGCTCCTCGCCGGCCGGCGCCGGCCGGCCTTCCTCCAGATGCAGTTTGAAGCCGCTGCGGGTGGCGGCGACGAGGGGCAGGGAAAGGCGGCCTTCCGCGATGGCGCAGGCGGCCGCGGCCACGACGCCGGTGCCGCAGGCCAGAGTCTCGGCTTCGACGCCGCGCTCGAACGACCGGATACGGAAGCCTCCGGGAGGGTCGAGGCCGACGAAGTGGACGTTCGCGCCTTGCCTTCCGAGGTCCGGGTGGGCGCGGAGGATTGGACCGAGCGAGCCGACCGGCGCCTCGTCCAGGCCGCCCTGCCACCAGAGGACGAAGTGGGGCACGCCGACGTCGATCCGGCGGCCGGGGTAGGTCCGGCTGTCTGTCCGCAGAGTCGTCGGGCGTCCGGGTCCCGGCGCAGGTACGAGGACAGCAGTGCGCGTCTCGTCGAGCGGTTCGGCCGTCAACGTGCCTGCCGCGGTCTCGATATGCACACTCAAAGCCGAAGGCTCCTGGTCGAAGGCGAGCCGGGCGGCACAGCGGGCCGCGTTGAGGCACAGGTCGGCCTGGGCGCCGTCGGCGTTGGCGTAGTCGAGGGCGTAACGTCCGTCGGTCACGCGGCGCAGGCTGAACAGGCCGTCGGCGCCGACCGATACGCCGCGCCGGCACCACGCCTTCACCGTCTCGAGGGGCGGAATGGGACGGTCCAGAAGGGCGATGAAGTCGTTGCCCGCGCCGGTAACGAAGAAGAACGGCGTGCCGTTACGGTCAGTCACGGCGGCGTGCCGTCGTCGTCCCCGCCGTCGTTCGGTTCGCTGTCCGAGCCGGTCTCGCCGTCGTCGTCATCCTCGTCGTCCGCTTCGGCCTCGGAAGGCTCGCTGTCGGCGGCGGCCGGTTCGCTGAGCTCCGTTTCGGCGATGGGGTCCGGCTCGCGCAGAGGCGGCAACGGATCGCCCTTTCGGCCGCAGCCCGTGGCGGGCAGCAGCGTCAGCAGAACGGCGACGATCGTGGCCGGGCCGCTGGGATGGCGATGGCGGTACCTACAGGACATAGCGGCTCAGGTCACGGTCTTCCACGATGTCGGCGAGAGCCCGGGTTACGTAGGCGGCGTCGACCTCCAGGGCGACACCCTCCATGTCGGGGGCCTCGAAGGAGACCTCTTCAAGCAGACGCTCCATCAGGGTGGCCAGACGGCGGGCGCCGATGTTCTCGGTCTGGGAGTTCACCTGCACGGCGAGGCGGGCGACCTCCTTCACCGCGTCGTCGCGGAAGGAGAGGTCCAGGCCCTCGGCGCCGAGGAGAGCGCGGTACTGCGTCGTCAGGGCGCTGTCCGGCTCGGTCAGGATGCGGACGAACTCCGCTTCGCCCAGTGCGCTGAGTTCGACCCGGATCGGGAAGCGTCCCTGGAGTTCGGGGATCATGTCGGACGGCTTCGCGACGTGGAAGGCGCCGGCGCCGATGAACAGCACATGGTCCGTCTTGACCGGGCCGTACTTGGTCGTCACCGTGGTTCCTTCGACGATCGGCAACAGATCGCGCTGAACCCCTTCCCGCGAGATGTCGGGTCCGTGGCCGCCATTGCGGCCGGCGACCTTGTCGATTTCGTCGAGAAAGACGATGCCGGCCTGCTCTACGCGCAGTCTCGCTTCCTCGGCGACGTCCTGACGATCGATCAATGACTCCGCCTCCTGCCGCCGCAGGATCTCCCGCGCTTCGGAGACCTCGACCATCTGGCGCTTGCGCTTGCCGAACAGGCCCGGGAGCATCTCCTTGAGGTTGATTCCCACCGCCTCGACGCCCTGAGGGGTGAACATCTCGAACTGCTGTTGGGAGGCGTCGTCCACTTCGATCTCGACCATCCGGTGGTCCAGGCGTCCCTCCTCGAGCCACTGTCGGAAGCGTTCCCGGGTTTCGGTCGGTGCGCTGTCGGCGGCTGGGTCGTCCGTGTCGGCGGCCGCTTGGGGCGCCTGGGGAACCAGGAGCTGAAGCAGCCGCTCATCGGCTCTTGACGCGGCATCCGCTTCCACCGCGGCCCGCTTCTCTTCTCCGACCATCGCCACCGCAAGCTCCATCAGGTCGCGGACGATCGACTCGACGTCGCGGCCGACGTATCCGACCTCGGTGAACTTGCTGGCCTCGATCTTGAGGAAGGGGGCGCGCGCGAGTTTGGCCAGCCGGCGCGCGATCTCCGTCTTGCCCACGCCGGTTGGGCCCATCATCAGGATGTTCTTCGGTGCGATGTCCTCGGCGGTCTCGGGATCGAGTTGCTGCCGCCGCCAGCGGTTGCGCATCGCGATCGCCACCGCGCGCTTCGCGTCCTTCTGGCCGACGACGTGCCGGTCGAGGGCCGCGACGATCTCCCGCGGCGTCAGGTTCTCGACGAACTGGGCGTTCTGCGCCGGCTCGGCGGTCATGTCGCGGCCCCGTTTCCTTCGAGGCGCTCCACGGTGACCTCGTGGTTGGTGTAGATGCACAGGTCGGCGGTGATCCGCATCGCCTCCCGGGCGACCTGTTCCGCGTCGAGCTCCGTGTGCTTGAGCAGCGCCCGTGCGGCGGCGAGGGCGTAGTTTCCGCCCGAACCGATGGCGAGCGGCATGCCCGCATCCGGCTCGAGCAGGTCACCGTTACCCATGGCCAGGAAGCTCTTGCTCGCGTCGGCGACGATCATCTGCGCCTCGAGCCGGCGCAGCGCGCGGTCCGTCCGCCAGTCCATCGCCAGTTCGACCACGGCGCGCTCGAAGTTGCCCTGGTACTCCTCGATCTTGGCCTCGAAGCGGGCAAACAGGGCCAGGGCGTCCGCGCCGCCGCCGGCGAAGCCGACCAGAATCCGGCCGTGGTCGGCGCGTTGGACCTTGCGGGCGCGCGCCTTGACCACCGTGTTCGCGGCGCCGTTTGTGACCTGGCCGTCGCTGGCCATGCAGGTCGTGTCGCCGCGGCGTACGAGCAGGATGGTGGTCATGTGGTCGGGTGGTCTCCCTTCAGGTTGGCGGCCGGCGAGGTTGACGGCAGCGGTCCCCTCGTTTCACGGATTCTCTCGCAGAATGTTGCGCAGCGAGACTTCCGGTTGGGTCCAGCCCGGGCCGCCGATGTAGCGCCCGATCTCCCTGCCGTCGCGGTAGACGATCGCGGTGGGGAGTTCCTTGACGCCGAGACGGTCGACCTCGGCATCGCCCCAGGGGTTGTCGTCTCCGAGGCCGTAGTAACTGAACCGGAGCGGCGATTCCTGGAGCTGTTCGTGGACCTTGAGGCCGCGCGGCATGAAGCGCTCGCAGACGTGGCACCAGGATCCGAAGACGACCCGGACTTCGACGCCGGCGCCGAGATCGGCTACCTCGGCGACGACTGCCGAGTCGGTCTCGTAGGCGTTCGCCGAGCGGCGATAGCCGGGGTCGTGGTCGTACAGAGCGTCCAATGTCGCTTCGCCGGCCAGCGACGGTCGTTGCCGGAGTTGAGCCCTGACGCCGTCGACGTTGAACTCGATCCCCTTGGGGACTTGGCGAAAGGGCATCGGCGAGCCGAACAGGGCCCCGGGCAGCAGATCCAGCGTGTCCTCGCCAGCCGGCGAGATCTTCAGCAACTGCACCTTGTACGAGGCCTGGTTGCGGGGACTGAGTAGCACCGGAGAAGGCAGATCGTCGGCGATGACGAGGAACGCGGCCGCGGTTCGTGAGAGGTAGAGCTGGGCGCCGGCGGCCTCCTGCCCCTGCAGGAAGAGCTGGTAGTCGCCGACGAGCTGGAAGCCGCGCAGGTCGTCCTGGGCCCCGGCGGCCCCCGCGGCGGCCAGGAGGACGGCGGCCGCAGTTGCGAGCACGAGCGTGACGGTCGTGCGGGCGATGGGAAGTCTCATGCGGTTTCCTTTCGCGAGGCAGGTTGTGTCGGCGAGCGAGGCGGCAGGTGGTCCGGCTGCGGGCCTCAGCCGCGCTTCGCTCTGGGGTGGGTTTCCCGGTAGACCTGAAGCAGGCGTCCGGTGTCCACGTGCATGTAGCGCTGGGTGGTCGCAAGGGAGGCGTGGCCGAGCAGTTCCTGGATCGAGCGCAGGTCGGCGCCGGACTCGAGCAGGTGGGTGGCGAAACTGTGTCGCAGGGCGTGCGGATGAGCGCCCGCCGCCTGTGCCGTCTGAGCGACGTAGCGGTCTATGACACGGCGGACCGAGCGCGCGCTCAGGCGGCTTCCTCTCTGGTTCAGGAACACCGGTTCGTCCTGGTCGGTTCCGGCGCGCGGGCGCCGGAACACCTCTTCCCAGGCGTCGAGCCACTGCCTGAGCGCCTTCTCCGCCGGCTCGCCGAAGGGCGTCATCCGTTCCCGGTCGCCCTTGCCCACGACCCGGAGCACCCTGGCGCCGAGTTCGATGTCGCGCCAGTTCAGGGCGACGAGTTCGCCGACCCGCAAACCGGATGCGTAAAGCAGCTCCAGGAGCGCGCGGTCCCTGAGACCGAGCGGTCCGGCGCGGCCGGCGGGCGCCTCGAGCAGCGCGTCGATCTCGGCCGGTCGCAGGTGGCGGGGCAGCGTCTTCTCGACCTTCGGTGTCGGCACCGAGTCGGCCGGGTTCGACTGCATCCGGCCGGTGAGACAGGCATAGCGGAAGAGCCCCCGGAGCGCCGACAGGTGGCGGCCCTGGGTGCGGCGGGCCAGCCGGCGCTGGTTCAGGGAGGCGACGAAGGACCGGACCAGGAGCTGGTCGATGTGCTCAAGGTTCGAATCGCTGCCGCCGCCCGCGGCGTGAAAGTCGGCGAAGGCGGCGAGATCCCGGCCGTAGGCGCGGACCGTGTGCTCCGAGCAGTTGCGCTCCAAGTCCAGGTACTCCAGGAAGTCCGCGATCAGCTCGGCGAGTGCGCCGCGGCGCCCGGCTTCTTCGCGCCTCCCGGCGCGCTGAACGGTGGTTCCCATGAGAGTGCTCCGCTGAGGCCCATGCTATCGGCCCAGGCCTCCAGGGCCTGCCCGGCACGGGCCACGTAGGCGGCGCGGCGGTCACGTCGCGGCACCCGTCGGCCAAGCGGTTCGAGCAGGCCGTAGTTGATGTTCGTGGGCTGGTAGCGCTTCGGATTCGACTCGGTCAGGTGTCTCGCCAGAGCGCCGAGCGCCGTGGTGTCGGGTAGCGGAGGCGGCCTTTGATCCTGGTCCTGGAGCACGAGGTAGAGCGCGACGGCAAGTCCGGTGGCGGCCGACTCGAGGTAACCCTCGACGCCGGTCATCTGTCCTGCCAGCCTCAGATGAGGCCGCGCGGCAATGCGGTACCAGCGGTCAAGGTGAAGCGGCGCATTGATGAACGTGTTGCGATGCACCTGGCCGTAGCGGACGAAACGGGCCGATTCCAGGCCCGGAAGCGTGCGCAGGACACGACGCTGCTCGGGCCAGGTCATCCGCGACTGGAAGCCGACCAGGTTGTACTGGCTGCGGGCGAGGTCCTCCTGGCGGAGCTGGACGACGGCATGAGGACGGTCGCCGTCCGGGGTCTGCAGGCCGACCGGCTTCATCGGCCCGAAGCGCAGCGTGTCCTCGCCGCGGCGGGCGAGTTCCTCGATCGGGAGGCAGCCCTCGAAGAACAGGGGCCGCTCGAACTCGCGCAGCTCGATCGTGTCCGCCTCGAGCAGCCGGCGGTGGAAGGATCGGTACTCCGCCTCGTCGAGCGGGCAGTTCAGGTAGTCGTCGCCTCCCTTGCCGTAGCGGGAAGCCCGGAACAACAGGTGGTTGTCGAGACTGTCACCCGTGACGATCGGGGCGATTGCATCGTAGAAGTAGAGATGGTCCGCACCAATCAGTTGCTCGATCTCCCGCGTCAGCGCTTCGGAGGTCAGGGGCCCGGTCGCGATCACGCAGTCGCATTCGTCGGGCGCCGGCAGCGCGGTCAACTCCTCGCGCCGCAGTTCGATCAGCGGGTGCGCTTCGATCGCCTCTGTTATGTCGGCGGCGAACCCGGCGCGATCCACGGCCAGCGCGCCGCCGGCCGGAACCGCGTTGCTTCTCGCGGCGGCGATGATCAACGAATCGAAGCGCTCCATCTCCCGTTTGAGCAGTCCCGCGGCATGGTGCGGGTCGTCGCTGCGCAGCGAGTTCGAGCACACGAGTTCGGCGAGGTCGCTGCCGGCGTGAGCCGGCGTGGAGCGCTGCGGCCGCATCTCGTACAGAGTCACGGCGCGGCCCCGGGAGGCGAGTTGGAAGGCGCACTCGCTGCCGGCGAGCCCGCCGCCAACCACTACGACGGGCGCGGTCATCAGTACATCATGGCAAGGGCCCGCCGGCTTGACAAGGTTCACCGCTCTACTAAGGTCGCCCGCACGCATGGCTAACTCTCTCGTCATCGTCGAGTCGCCGGCCAAGGCCCGGACGATCGAGCGCTACCTCGGTCCCGGCTACAAGGTCGAGTCCTCGATCGGTCACATCCGGGACCTGCCGCGGACCGCTGCCGAGGTGCCGCAGAAGTACCGGGGGCGCCCCTGGGCGCGTCTGGGTGTCGATGTCGAAGGTGGATTCGATCCCCTGTACGTGATCCCCAGCGAGAAGCGAGGTCAGATCACCAAGCTTCGGAGCGCGCTGCGCGGCGCCGACGAGCTGGTGCTCGCAACCGATGAGGACCGCGAGGGCGAGGCGATCGCGTGGCACCTCCAGGAAGTGCTGCGTCCCAAGGTGCCCGTGCGGCGGATGGTCTTCCACGAGATCACGAAGTCCGCCGTCGAAGCGGCGCTCAGCGACACCCGGGAGATCGACCGCCGTCTGGTCGACGCCCAGGAAGCGAGGCGGGTGCTGGACCGGCTCTACGGCTACGAGGTCTCTCCCGTGCTGTGGAAGAAGGTCCAGCCGCGGCTGTCGGCGGGCCGCGTTCAGTCGGTGGCGACCCGGATCGTGGTCGAGCGGGAGCGGGAGCGGATGGCGTTCGTGCCCGCCGACTACTGGACCGTGGAGGTGGAGCTTGAGACCGAGGACGGCGAGGCAAAGCGCTTCCCCGCTCGCGTGTCGGCTCTGGGCGGCAGAACTCTGGCGCGCGGACGGGACTTCGACCGGCATACCGGCAAGCTGAAGACCGCCGCCCACCTGCTGCTCGAGGTCGAGGCGGGAAGGCTGGGGCACGAGTTGCCGGCGACCCGGCCCGCGGTCGCCGAGGTCAAGGAACAGCCGTTCACCCGCCGGCCCTACGCGCCCTTCATCACCTCGACCCTGCAGCAGGAGGCGGCCAGGAAACTCCGGTTCACCGCGCAACGAACGATGAGGGTGGCCCAGGGACTGTACGAGAACGGCTACATCACGTACATGCGGACCGATTCGACCGCGCTCTCGGGCCAGGCGATCGCCGCCGCGCGGCGGCAGATCGTCGAACTCTTTGGGTCCGAGTATGCGCCGGAGAAGCCTCGCTTCTACTCCGGGAGGGCGAACGCCCAGGAGGCGCACGAGGCCATCCGGCCCGCGGGCACGGACTTCCGGACGCCGAACCAGGTACGCGGGCGCCTGGACCGGGACTCCTTCCGCCTCTACGAGTTGATCTGGAAGCGGACACTGGCGTCCCAGATGAAGGACGCGAAGGGGACGAGCACCAGTGTTCTGCTGTCGACGTCCACACCGTCGGCGGCATCCGTTCAACTGACCGCCTCCGGTCGCGTGCTTCGCTTTGCCGGGTTCCTGCGGGTCTACGTGGAGAGCCGGGACGATCCGAAGGCGCGGGCAGAGGACGAGGAGCGCTTTCTGCCGGCGCTTCACAAGGGCCAGACGGTCGGCGTGGCGAGTGCTGAGCCGAAGGGCCACACGACCCAGCCGCCTGCGCGGTACACCGAAGCCAGTCTGGTGCGGGAGTTGGAGGAGCAGGGGATCGGACGGCCGTCGACCTACGCCGCCATCCTGCAGACGATCGTCGACCGGGGATACGTGTGGAAGAAGGGCTCGGCCCTGGTGCCGACGTTCCTCGCCTTCGCCGTCACCCGGCTGCTCGAAGAGCACCTGGGCGACCTCGTGGACCTGGATTTCACGGCGCGCATGGAGAACGATCTGGACGAGATCGCCGGCGGCGTCCGCGAAGCGGAGCCCTGGTTGCGCAACTTCTACTACGGCCCCGAGAAGGGTGCGGCCGGCGATGGACGCCGGGGTTTGCAGTCCATGGTGGGCGAGGGCGTGGACGGCATCGATGCCAGGGCCGTCTGTTCGCTGCGTCTGGGGAAGGACGAGGAAGGCCGGGAGGTGGTCGTTCGCGTCGGCCGCTACGGCACCTACCTGCAGGCCGGTGACGACGGGCAGCGTGTCTCGATCGAGGACAACGTGCCGCCGGATGAGGTCACTCTCGAGCACGCGTTGGAGCTGCTTCAGGGGGCGTCCGAGCAGAGCGGTCCGCTCGGACTCCATCCGGAGACGGGCGAGCCGATCTACGTCAAGACGGGCCGCCACGGCGACTACGTCCAGTTGGGCGATCCGAGCCCGGAGGGAAAGGGTCGGAAGCGGTCCGCGAAGGCGGGTAAGCCCAAGATGGCCAGCCTGTGGCCGTCCATGGATCGCGGCAGCCTGACGCTGGACGAGGCCGTCCTGGTGCTTTCCTTTCCGCGTGAACTCGGACTTCATCCGGAGACGGGCGAGCCGGTCACCGTGCAGGATGGCCGTTTCGGCCCCTACGTTCGCAGCGGCAAGGAGAGCCGGAGCCTGGAACGCCACGAGCAGTTGGCGGCCGTGACCCTGGAGCAGGCGCTCGGGCTTCTGCGCCAGCCCAAACGGCGGCGCGGCGCCTCGAAGACGGTGCTCAGGGAACTGGGAGAACACCCCCAGAGCGGCCTCGAACTGTCGGTGAAGAAGGGGCGATTCGGGCCCTACGTGACGGACGGTCAGGTGAACGCCTCGGTGCCCAAGGGTCGGGACCCCGAGGAAGTGGGTCTCGAGGAGGCAGTCGAGTTGTTGGCGGCTCGGGAGGCCAAGCTCAAGGCCCAGGGCAAGGACCCCAGAGCGCCGAAGCGGCGGCCGGGCCGGAAGCGTCGCACGTCGGGGCGCTAGCGCGCCATCAGTGCGTAGTTCGCGCCCTCGTAGCGGCGCACCAATCCGTCGACCTCCAGGCGGGCCAGGGTCGCGAGCACGCCCGGGATCGGAAGGCGTAGGCTGGATGCCAGTTGTTCAGGCGTCCGGGCGCCGCTCTGCAGCGCAACCAGAAGCCCGTCGACCTCGGAGTCGGCGCCGCCTTTCGTAGCGGCGTCGGGGCTGAAGTTGCCGCTGGCGCTCGGGGCTGAGCCTGCGTCCTGCAGCGGCCTGCGTTCCAGCGCGTCCAGGACGGCGGTCGGCAGGGTCTCGAGCAGCGCATCCGGATCCAGCGCGGGGATGGCGCCGTCCCGAAGCAGCAGGTGTGCTCCCGCCGATTCGCGGGACAGCACGGAGCCGGGGACGGCATAGACCTCGCGCCCGAGGTCGAGTGCCAGGCGGGCGGTGATCAGGGAGCCCGACCGGCTCGCGGCGCGGACCACGATCGATGCGAAACCGAGTGCGGCGATAATGCGATTACGGATCGGGAAGTGCCAGGGGCGGGGTTGCCAGCCGAGAGGGAACTCGCTGATCAGACAGCCCCGCCGGGCGATCTCGGCAGCGGTCCGCCTGCTGCCCCGGGGGTAGTCAATGTCGAGACCGCAACCGAGCACGGCCGCGGTACGGCCGGTCCCCGCTCTCGCCGAGAGAGCGCTGCGGTGGGCGGCCTGGTCTATGCCGCGGGCGAATCCGGAGATGATGATCAGGCCGGCCGCGGCGAGCCGCCTGGCGAACCAACCGGCCACCTCCAGGCCGTATGCGTCCGCCTTGCGTGAACCCACGATCGCGACACCGGGGCCGCCTCCGAGCTCGCCGCGGACGTAGAGGACAGGCGGCGCCTGCAGTCCCAGGTCGGCCAGAGCACGCGGATACTCGGCGTCTACAAGAGTGACGATCGTGGCGCCGGCCTCTTGCGCCCTTGCGGTCTCGGCGCCGACGTCTCCGAGGCAGCAGCGGGCCGCACGTAGCGTCTCCCGTACCTTGTCGACCGGCGCCTCCAGGCTGCCGGCTGCCTGTTCGGCGAAGTGGTCGCGGGCGAGATCCCGTTCTGCTTGCAGTCGTTGAGCGAGTGCGCAGACCAACCCCCGGTCCTCGTGCACCATGTTCAGCGCGATGAGAGCCCGCCGGATCTCGTCGCGGTTGGTCTTGTGAGGGCCGTTGTGCGGGTCCGGTTCTTCTGCCATTGCTGTCTCCCTCGCTGGATCGGGACGTGTTTGTTGGCTGAAATCAGCGTTTAGAGACAGAGACGGATTCCGGGCCCGTGATCTATACTCGATCGGTGACGCGCACTGCTCAATGTCTGCCGCGCGTGCTGCCGTTGATCGTCGGCGTCCTCCTCCTGGTGACGGCGTCTGATGTTGCCGATGCGCAGAAGCGCAAGGTGACCCCTGAGGCGCGGCAGCAGTGGCAATTCGGCGTCGACATGGCCAACCGCGGTCTCTGGAGCGAGGCCCTGTTCCGGTTCGAACAGGCCCGCCGGATCGAACCGGAACACCCGAAGCTCCTGAGCAACATCGCGGTGGCGCACGAGGCGTTGGGCTTGTTCGAGGAGGCCTTGAACTACTACCAGCAGGCCCTGAGGCTGGCGCCCCGCGAACGAGACGTGCGCCGGAACTACTCGCGCTTCGTCGAGTACTACCAGAACTTCAAGGGCGATACTGCCGAAGAAGAACCCGGGCCCGGCGGCCCCGCGGGGGCGGCGGGTGTGGCGAACAGCAGCACGGGCGCGTCCCCGGCCGATGGTCGGTGACGGACTACTGGACGTGCGTCGATGCAGCGAGGATCATGGAACAGTTCTTGCAAACTGAATGTTGGATGGCGGGAGGTATGACGTGATGAAGCGCGGCAATGGAGTGCCGGCGGTCGTTGCCCTGGCCGGTCTGCTTACGGGCTTCCTGGGCCTGTTCGCGGTTGCTCCCGCGACCGCCGACGGCACGGTGGAAGTGCGGCTCAAGCTGCCGATGCGGGCACGGATCGACCTTGCCGGGCGCAACACCCTGCTGCCGGCGCCCTTCCTGGTCGTCAGCCAGGAGGGCGAGGGCCGGATCGAAGGTACGGACATCGACGTGCAGGGAGAGTTCGAGCGCTACCTGAACAAGGTTCTCCGCCGGGAGACGGACCTGCGGATCGTCGAGGCCGGCCGCATCGACTACCCGACCTACGACTTGGAGATGCTGGCGCGTGACGAGGACTTCTGGCGCAGTCTGGGGGAACGGACGCAGGCAGACCTCATCCTTGCCGGCACCCTGGACTTCGATATCCAGGACCGTTCCGGCTACCGGACAGAGGAGTACACGTCGCCCTTCGACGGCCGCACCATGTACCGCCAGGTGCTCGTCGAACAGACCGGATTTGAGTACGACATCGTCGTCATGGTCTTCGACGGCAAGACCGGCGAACTGATCTACAACGACAACTTCAAGGACTTCAAGAGCTTCGAGGGCGAGCAGGCGGATCCGCTGCAGGGCATGTTCGAGAACCTGTACGCGCTCGAGGACCGCATTCTCGGCGTCTTCACGCAGAAGGACATTGAAGTAGCGCGCGTGATCTTCACGCCCTAGGGAGGAGCTAGTGCACTCAGCAGTACTTCGGCCTGCGCGACAGTGGGCCCTCCGCGTAGCCGCACTCGCCTGCGCGCTTCTGGTTGGTTCGGGCGCCGGCCTGCAGGCTCAGGGCTTCGGCAAGAACAAGATCCGCTACGAGGACTTCGACTGGCGCATCTACCACTCGACCCACTTCGACATCTACTACTACTCGGAGAGCGAGAGCCAGCTCCAGAAGGTGGCTTCACTGGCCGAGAGCGCCTACGACCAACTGTCGCTCGACCTGGACTACCAGATCCAGGAGCCGACGCCGCTGATCATCTACAACACGCACTCGGACTTCCTCCAGAACAACGTGATGATCAACTTCATCCCGGAGGGAGTCGCCGCATTCGCGACTTCGGCAAGGTTCCGGATGGTGATGCCGGTCGACCTGCCGGACATCGAGCTCTACGAACTGCTCCTCCACGAGCTGACCCACATCTTCCAGTACCACATCCTCTTCGGAGGCAGCCTCGGGCGTGCTCTGACCAGCAGTCCGCCCCAGTGGTTGATGGAGGGGATGGCGAGCTACTTCGCCAAGGATGAGAGCGCCTCGGACCGGATGTACTTGAGGGATGCGGTGGTCAACGACCGCCTGCCGCCGATTACTTCGGGTCAGGCCGGCGGCTTCTTCGCCTACCGCTACGGCCACGCCGCGTTCGATTTCATGGAGGAGCGGTGGGGCGCCGACGGCGTGATCGACTTCCTGTTCGAGTTCCGGAACACGATCGGTGCCCGCGTCGGCCGGGCGATCGAGCGCGCCTTCCGGATCGATCCGGACGACTTCGATCTGGAGTTCCGGCGCTGGCTCCGCAACCAGTACCTGCCCGAGCTGGTGGCGACCGGCGAACCGAGCGACTTCGGCCGTCCGTTCCGAACCCGGCCCCAGGGTAGCCAGGAGACATCTCCCGTCGCCTCGCCCTCGGGCGATCTGGTGGCGGCGTTCTCGACCTATCAGGATGACATCGACATCGTGCTCTTCGATACCCAGGAGCGCGAGCCGGTCCGCAACCTGACCCGGGGCTACACCTCGGAGTTCCGACACTACGTCGCCCAGATGCTGAGTCTGGGGCGCAAGCACGGGCGTGACCTGGCGTTCTCGCCGGATGGCAACTCGCTCGCCGCCTTCGTGCGCAAGGAAGCGGGCTACTCGTTGGCCATCGTCAATGTCATCGGCGGCGGCGTCCGCCGGGTGATCGACATGGAGATCGAGCAGCAGACGGCGCCCAGTTGGAGTCCGGACGGCCGGAGCGTTGCCTTCGGCGGCAACCAGAACGGCCAGTACGACATCTTCGAGCTGAACTTGGAAACCCTCGAGATCCGCAACCTGACCGACGACGGGGTCTTCGACGGTGCGCCGTCGTACTCCAACGACGGCAAGTGGCTCGTCTTTTCTTCGATTCCTGGCGAGACCGGTCAGCTCTTCCGCCTGAACCTCGCAACGATGGAGCGTACGCGCGTCGGTAGCGACGAGTACCACAACACGGACCCGGTGTTCTCGGGGGACGACGGCACGGTGTACTTCACGTCGGACCGGAGTGGCGCCGAGAACATCTTCGGCCTCGACCTGGATACGGGCGAGCTGCGGCAGTACACGAACGCGATCACCGGCTGCTTCCAACCCACCGTTCTGACCACGGCCGGAAGCGATGACCGGCTGGTCTACACGGGCTTCTGGAAGGGCCGCTTTGACCTCTACGAGAGGAACATCGACGAACCGATCGGCGAGGTCCAGGTCGTCGACGTGGGCATCGGCGGCGATCCGATCCCGGCCATCGACATCTTCGAGCCTGACATCCAGGTGTCGATCGACGAGTCGAACAAGGAGGACAAGCGCGGCTGGAGGCTGTTTCTGGAGGACGCCCAGACCGCGATCGGCGTGGACGACAACCAGACCTTCCTGGGCCAAGTCTACCTCCAGTTCTCGGATTTCCTCGGAGACCGGCGGCTATTCACGACCTTCGCTTCGGTCGAGAGCTTCTCGCAGTTCAACGTCACCTACCTGAACCTGTCGAACAGGCTCCAGTGGCAGGTGTCGCTGTTCGACGACCGCGCCTTCTACGTCGGCTATGACTACCGTTATGGGTACTACGAGAGGGGTCGGTCCCTGTTCCAGCAGACCGGCGCCATCTTCTCCATCTCGTACCCGATGAGCTTCTACCGGCGGTTCGAGCTGGGCGCCGGCTACATCCGGCGCAAGATCGACCTGCAGGCCTATGCGCGCGATAGCGATTTCCGCCTCTTGCTGGATGATTTCGGCCGGCCGATTCCGGTCATCAACCCGCGCGAGGACGACTACCCGGTGATCCAGACCGCCCTGGTGGGGGACACGACCGTGTTCGGGCCGGCGGGACCCTCGAGCGGCCACCGCTACCGGCTGTCGGCCGAGTACGCTCCCGACCTCGAGACGTCGGGCGTGCTGACCCAGACGATCCAACTGGACGCCCGCAAGTACTTCCCGCTCACCCGGCGCAGCGTCTTCGCGACCCGCATCTTCGGCAGCATGAGAACCGGGAACTTCCCCAACCCGGTGTACTTCGGCGGCCTGGACACAGTGCGGGGAGTCGACTTCCGCGACATGGTCGGCGACCACGGTTTCTTCACCAACCTCGAGCTTCGTTTCCCCCTGATCGACTTCTTCGTGACGCCGATCTGGACCTTCCAGGGGATCCAGGGACGGTTCTTCATCGACATCGCCGGCGCGTACTTCGACGGCATCCAGAGCTTCGATATCTGGGACTCCGAGAACAGCCGGCTGGACGATGCGATCGCCGCCTACGGTTTCGGTATCACGGTGAGGATGCTAGGTGTCGATCTGCACTGGGACTTTGCGACACAGTGGGATCTCAAGGAGTCGGGCGACAGCCGCACGACGTTCTGGATCGGACAGCGGTTCTGAAGAGAAGCGGCCGGGGCGGGCATCGATAGAGCCGCCAGACGCCTCGCAGGCTCGGAGTTTGGCCCTATCCTCCACTGCTAGCTGCCGATGCCTGACAGACAGCTTTCGCTCTTCGGTGACGGCGCGCTGGCTGCGGCCGCGCGGAATTCCAAGCTCCACTCGGGCCGCCGAAGGGTGGGCGGAGGCGCTGGTCTGCGCGCAGCCGTGCTCGGCTCCGGCAGTGGTGGCAACAGCACGATCGTCGAGAGCGCAGAAGGTTGCCTGTTGCTGGATGCCGGGTTTTCATGCCGGGAACTGGAGCGGCGGCTCGACCTGGTCGGCCGTTCGGCGGCCGATGTGGACGTGGTACTGCTGACCCACGAACACGACGACCACAGTCGCGGCGCCTGCCGCTTTGCGCGACGCCACCAGGTTCCGGTCTACGGTACCCGCGGCACCTATCGCGGCCCCCAGTTGGGCGACCTGGGGGCCTTCGCCCGTCCG
This sequence comes from Candidatus Multivorans sp., assembly GCA_965222875.1. Taxonomy (GTDB): domain Bacteria; phylum Acidobacteriota; class Thermoanaerobaculia; order Multivoradales; family Multivoraceae; genus Multivorans. The sequence goes on from CBDCVC010000002.1 coordinate 1,702,355, forward strand.
ATGGGCCCCGGCGTTCCGCTCACCGCGGCCGGCTTCCGGATCGAGGTGTTCCCGGTGCCGCACGATGCGCGGGAGCCGGTCGGCATCGTCGTCGAGAGCAGCGGTGGGTATCGCCTTGGGCTGGCGACGGATCTTGGTCGCCGGACCCCGGAAGCGTGGCGCAGCCTCCGGGATCTCGACGTTCTGCTGCTCGAGTCGAATCACGATCTCGACATGCTGCGCGCGGGACCATACCCTTGGCGCCTGAAGGAGCGAGTGGCGTCGGCGCGTGGACACCTCAGTAACGAAGAAGCCGCTGCGGGTCTCGACGAACTCCTGTCGGATCGCTTGTCGTGGGTTGTCCTGTGCCATCTCTCGGAAACCAACAACTCGCCCGCGATGGCGGCCGCGTCGGCGCAGCCGGTTCTCGATCGCCGGCGTTCCCGTGCGAAGCTCGTGGTAGCCGAGCAGCATCGGCCGGGACCGTGGTTGGAGGTCGGCGCGGGAAGCGGTGTGGCTGCTGAACCCGGGTGGCGCGAACCAGTCCGAGCGCTCGTCATCGAGCGCTCGGATGGAACCAGGGAGGCTTGAGTTGACGCGGAACGGAAACTGCTTCGTGGCGCGGGTGCTGGTCTATCCGCGCGCTGAGGTTCTCGACCCCCAGGGACGGGCGATCGAAGACGCGCTGGGGCGGATCGGTTTCGACGGCGTCGAGCGCATCCGGGCCGGCAAGAGCTTTGAGGTCGCGCTGCACGCGACGAGCAGAGCCGAGGCTTCGGAAGCGGTCGACCGCATGTGCCGGCAACTGCTCGCGAACCCGATCGTCGAGGACTACAGCGTGGAGTGGATCTCGCAATGAAGTGCGGGATCGTGGTCTTCCCGGGCAGCAACTGCGATCACGACGTGTACCACGTGCTTAGGCATGTGCTCGAGCAGGAGACGGTGTTCCTCTGGCACCAGGAGACGTCACTGGACGAGTGCGAGTTGGTCGTCCTGCCGGGCGGTTTCTCTTACGGCGACTACCTCCGCGCCGGCTCGATGGCGGCGCATTCGCCGATCATGGCCGCGGTGCGGCAGCACGCCGAGGCGGGGGGACGGGTGCTCGGCATCTGCAATGGCTTCCAGATGCTGCTGGAGGCGGGCCTGTTGCCGGGTGCGATGCGGCGGAATCGCGACCTCCGGTTCCTGAGTGTCGACGTACATCTGAGGGTTGAGCGCGACGACTTGATCTACTGCTCGGGTTACCGCCGCGGTGAGGTGCTGCGTATCCCGATTGCACACGCCGAGGGCGCCTACGTGGACACCGACGAGGCCCTGGACGATCTGGAACGGGCGGGGCAGGTGGTCTTCAGGTACGTGCGTGCGGATGGGAGCGTGGCGCCCGGGGCCAACCTGAACGGATCGAAGAGGTCGATCGCCGGTGTGTGCAACGCGGAAGGCAACGTGCTCGGGCTGATGCCTCACCCCGAGCGCTGCGCCGAAGACCTGCTGGGGAACGGCGACGGCCTGGCCCTGCTGGCCGGAGCGGTTCAGACCGGCAGCGGCCGCCTGGGGGCGCTGACGGCGGCGGTCGGCGGGTAGACCTTGTGACGGCGCCGAGTCCCCTTGCCGGCGAGCCTCTGGTGGATGCCGGGCTCGCGGCCGAGCACGGCCTGACGACCGAGGAGTACGGCGGTCTCTGCGATCTTCTCGGTCGTGTCCCGACCTACACCGAACTGGGAATCGCTTCGGCCCTCTACTCGGAACACTGCTCGTACAAGTCGTCGAAGATCCACCTGCGCCGGTTCCCGACCCGGAGCCGCCGTGTCGTCCACGGGCCCGGCGAGAATGCCGGGGTCGTCGAGATCGGTCATGGCTGGGTGGCCGCCTTCAAGATGGAGAGCCACAACCACCCCAGCTTCATCGAGCCCTACCAGGGCGCTGCCACGGGCGTCGGCGGCATCCTGCGCGATGTCTTCACCATGGGCGCGCGCCCGATCGCCTGCCTCGATTCGTTGCGGTTCGGCGACATCGAGGGCGAGCGCGGCGCGCGGATGCGGCACCTCGTCGACGGCGTGGTGCGCGGCATCGGCGACTACGGAAACTGTGTCGGCATTCCGACGGTTGGAGGCGAAACCGGCTTCCACAGTTCCTACAACGGCAACATCCTGGTCAACGCGTTCGCGCTCGGGGTCTGTCGTCGTGAGCGAATCTTCACCGCCGCGGCTTCCGGGGCCGGGAACCCGATTATCTACGCGGGCAGCCGTACAGGTCGCGACGGCATTCACGGTGCAACGATGGCTTCGGAAGCCTTCGACAGCGAGAGCGAGGCCAAGCGGCCCACCGTGCAGGTCGGTGATCCGTTCACCGAGAAAGTGCTGCTCGAAGCGAGTCTCGAGGCGATGCGGAGCGGGGTCGTGCTCGGAGTGCAGGACATGGGCGCGGCCGGATTGACCAGCTCGTGCTTCGAGATGGCGGCTCGCGGTGGCGCGGGAGTGGACATCGACCTCGACCAGGTGCCGCTGCGTGAGGCGTCTCTGACGCCGTACGAAATCATGCTCTCGGAGTCTCAGGAGCGGATGGTCTTTGTTACTCAGGGAGGTCAGGAGCAGGCCGTCGCCTCGATCCTCTCCCGTTGGGGCCTTCAGGCAAGGGCGATCGGCCGGGTGACGGACGATGGTCGAGCCCGCCTGACCTTCCGCGGCCAGACAGTGGCGGACATGCCGGTCGAGCCGCTGGTGGACGGGGCGCCCGTGTACGACCGCCCTGCGGCGCCCCCCGCGGACCTTGTCCGTCGTCAGGAAGCCGTGGAGCCCGAGGCGCCGCACGATCCGCTCGGCACGCTCAAGCGCCTGCTGGGGACGCCCGAGCTCGGAGACAAGGCCTGGATCTACCGGCAGTACGACTCGACCGTACGCTCGAACACGATTGTCGGCCCGGGCTCCGACGCCGCGGTTCTACGGCTCAAGGGCACGCCGTCGGCGCTTGCGCTGACCTCGGATACGAATCCCTCCTACTGCTGGCTCGATCCGCGGATGGGGGGCCGGCAGGCGGTGGCGGAGGCAGTGCGGAACCTGGCCACGGCGGGCGCCGAGCCGGTGGGCATGACGAATTGTCTGAACTTCGGTTCGCCGGAGAACCCCGAGATCGCGTGGCAGCTTCGGGAGTGCATCTCCGGGATGGCTGAGGCGTGCCGGGCGTTCGACGTGCCGGTGATCTCCGGCAACGTTTCCCTCTACAACGAGACCGAGGGCGAGGCTGTAAGGCCTACGCCCACGGTGGCGATGGTCGGCGTGATCGACGAGTTGATGGACCTGGGTGCGGAGGGTGAACTTCACCGCGTGCTCGGCTGCGGCTTCTGGCGCCCGGGCGATCGTGTGCTGCTGCTCGGCGAAGGCGGAGACGAGTTCGGCGGCTCGGCCTACCAGCGACTGCTCTACAGCGTCGAGGCGGGACGTCCGCCCGCCGTCGATCTTCGGGCGGAGGCTGCCCTCTGTGCGTTGCTGCGCCGGGCGCGCCGGGCGGGTTGGCTGAGCGGCTGCCACGATCTCGCGGAGGGCGGCCTGCTCGTGGCTCTGGCCGAGTGCGCCATGACCTGGGGTTTGGGAATGCGCGGGCACTTCGACGGCGGACCGCTGAGTCTCTTCTCGGAGGCGCAGGGGAGGGCGATCGCGACAGCCGCGCCGGCCCGGGTCGACGACGTGCTCGCGTCCGCGGAAGAGTTCGGAGTACCCGCCTCGGACATCGGCGAAGTGGGCGGTGATCGTGTCGTACTGGGTTTCGACGGTGGCGCCGTCGATGGTGCGGTCGACGACCTGTGGGCGGTTTGGACCGAGGCTCTTCCGCGGGCCGTGGGCTAGTGTAACCACGATGTGCGGGATCTTCGGTATTGAGGGGGCGCCGGACGCGGCGAACCTCACCTACCTTGGTCTCTACGCTGAGCAACACCGGGGCCAGGAGAGCGCCGGGATCGTCTCGTGGGATGGGGAACAGCTCCATGCTGAGCGCGGCATGGGCAAGGTTGCCGAGATCTTCGACGCGAGCAAACTCGCAGGACTGCCGGGCGATCGAGCGATCGGCCATACGCGCTACTCGACGGCCGGTTCGAGTGTCATCGCAAACGCTCAGCCGATTGTCGTCATGACCTCGATGGGTCCTCTCGGCATCGTCCACAACGGCAACCTGGTCAGTGCGATGGGCACCCGTCACGAGTTGGAAACTGCAGGATCGATCTTCCAGACCACCAGCGACTCCGAGGTCTTTCTCCACCTGATGGCCACCCGTCCTCACGAGGAGATCGTCGAGTCGCTCCTGCAGGTTCTGGGAGACGTCCGGGGGGCCTACTCGCTGCTTCTGATCAGCCAGCAGGGGCTGATCGCTGCACGCGACCCCTACGGCTTCAGGCCGCTGATTCTGGGGGATCTCGACGGGCAGCCCTGTTTCGCTTCCGAGAGCTGTGCCTTCGACCTGCTGGAGGCCCGGCCGCTGCGCGAACTCGACCGCGGAGAGGTGGTGCTGGCGCGGGGCGACCGCATTGAGAGCTACCGCCTGCCACCCGTCTCGAGGGCAGCGCGGTGCATCTTCGAGCACGTCTACTTCGCGCGCCCGGACAGCGAGGTGTTCTCAGACTCGGTTGCCCAGTCGCGCCTTAGAATGGGCGCCCGTTTGGCTCAGGAGGCGCCGGTCGAGGCGGATCTGGTCGTGCCGGTTCCGGACAGCGGGCTCTACGGCGCGCTCGGATACAGCCGCGCTTCCGGGACGCCGCTCGAACTGGGCCTGATCCGGAACCACTACGTCGGCCGAACCTTCATCGAACCGCGGCAGTCGATCCGCCACTTCGGCGTCAAGGTCAAGCTGAACCCCGTCCGGGAACTGATTGCAGGCAAACGAATCGTGCTGGTGGATGACTCGATCGTCCGCGGTACGACATCGCGCAAGATCGTCAGTATGGTCCGCGAAGCCGGCGCCTCGGAGGTTCACATCCGGATCACGTCGCCGCCGACCGCGTTCTCCTGCATCTACGGCATCGATACGCCGACCCGCGGCGAGTTGATCGCGTCGGATCACTCGTTGGAGGAGATTCGGCGCTTCATTCGGGCCGACAGTCTCGGCTACCTCTCGCTGGAAGGACTGCTCGGTTGCGTTTCCGGTAGCCCGGATACGTACTGCACGGCCTGCTGGACGGGCG
>CBDCVC010000002.1:1712500-2074112 GCA_965222875.1 Candidatus Multivorans sp.
CGTAGCGAAAGCGAGTCTGAACAGGGCGATCCAGTCAGCGGTGGTAGACGCGAAGCGAGGTGATCTACCCATGGCCAGGGTGAAGCTGAGGTAACACTCAGTGGAGGCCCGAACCAATGTTGGTTGAAAACGGCTTGGATGAGCCGTGGGTAGGGGTGAAAGGCCAATCAAACCTCGTTATAGCTCGTTCTCCTCGAAATAGCTTTAGGGCTAGCCTCGCGGATGCATCGCGGAGGTAGAGCACTGGATGGACTAGGGGGCCCAAAAGCTTACCGAATCCAACCAAACTCCGAATGCCGCGCATGTGGACCGCGGGAGTCAGACTACGGGGGATAAGCTCCGTGGTCGAGAGGGAAACAACCCAGACCGCCAGCTAAGGTCCCAAAGTATCAGCTAAGTGGGAAAGGATGTGGAGACGTCCAGACAGCCAGGAGGTTGGCTTAGAAGCAGCCATCCTTTAAAGAAAGCGTAATAGCTCACTGGTCAAGTGGCTCCGTGCCGATAATTCAACGGGGCTCAAGCTGATCACCGAAGCTGCGGATCCGGAACGGCCTTCGGGCTGGGCCGGGTGGTAGAGGAGCATTCTGAGGGCGCCGAAGTCGGACCGTGAGGACCGATGGAGTGCTCAGAAGAGACCCTGCCGGCACAAGTAGCGACAAAGCAGGTGAGAACCCTGCTCGCCGTAAGTCTAAGGTTTCCTGAGGAAGGTCAATCCGCTCAGGGTTAGTCGGCCCCTAAGGCGAGGCTGAAAAGCGTAGTCGATGGGAAACAGGTCAACATTCCTGTACCGTTCCGTTCTCGTTATGACGATGAGGTGACGCAGAAGGATAGGCGAGCCTACGATTGGAAGTGTAGGTTGAAGCGTGTAGGCGGGAGCTGTAGGCAAATCCGCGGCTCCTTAACGCTGAGACGTGATCCCGAGGGCTTCGGCCCGTAAAGTCGCTGATTCCATGCTGCCAGGAAAAACCTCTAAGCAGAGAGCGGGGCGACCGTACCGCAAACGGACACACGTAGACGGGGAGAGAATCCCAAGGCGCTTGAGTGATCCCCTGTGAAGGAACTCGGCAAATTGACACCGTAACTTCGGGAGAAGGTGTGCCGTCGGTGGTGATGAGGCTTGCCCTCTGAGCTGCTGGCGGTCGCAGTGAAATGGCCCAGGCGACTGTTTACTAAAAACACAGGACTCTGCGAAGTCGAATACGACGTATAGGGTCTGACGCCTGCCCGGTGCCGGAAGGTTAAGAGGAAGTGTTAGCAGGCCCTCGGGCCAGCGAAGCTCTGAATTGAAGCCCCGGTAAACGGCGGCCGTAACTATAACGGTCCTAAGGTAGCGAAATTCCTTGTCGGGTAAGTTCCGACCTGCACGAATGGCGTAACGATCTGGGCACTGTCTCCACAGGGGGCTCAGCGAATCTGTAGTACCGGTGAAGATGCCGGTTACCCGCATGAAGACGGAAAGACCCTGTGAACCTTTACTGCACCTTGGCACTGATCCCTGATGCGTTATGTGTAGGATAGGTGGGAGGCTTTGAAGCCGGGACGCTAGTTTCGGTGGAGTCGTCGGTGAAATACCACCCTTAGCGTATTGGAGATCTAACCCAGGCCCGTGATCCGGGTCGGGGACAGTGTCAGGCGGGTAGTTTGACTGGGGCGGTCGCCTCCTAAAGAGTAACGGAGGCGCTCGAAGGTTCCCTCAGGCTGATTGGAAACCAGCCGCAGAGCGCAAAGGCAAAAGGGAGCTTGACTGCGAGACCTACAAGTCGAGCAGGTACGAAAGTAGGACTTAGTGATCCGGTGGTTCCGTATGGAAGGGCCATCGCTCAACGGATAAAAGGTACTCCGGGGATAACAGGCTTATCGCCGCCAAGAGTTCATATCGACGCGGCGGTTTGGCACCTCGATGTCGGCTCATCACATCCTGGGGCTGAAGCAGGTCCCAAGGGTTCGGCTGTTCGCCGATTAAAGTGGTACGTGAGCTGGGTTTAGAACGTCGCGAGACAGTTCGGTCCCTATCTCATGTGGGCGTAGGATACTTGAGAGGAGCTGTTCCTAGTACGAGAGGACCGGGACGGACGAACCTCTGGTGCACCAGTTGTCGCGCCAGCGGCACAGCTGGGTAGCTATGTTCGGGAAGGATAACCGCTGAAAGCATCTAAGCGGGAAGCCAGCCTCGAGATGAGGTATCCCTGAAGACCCCTGGTAGATTACCAGGTTGATAGGCGGGACGTGTAAGCGTTGCGAGACGTTTAGCTAACCCGTACTAATCGGTCGTTCGGCTTGACCATTTTCGAAGATTGCCGCACTCGGGACTTGGACGCTTAGGTTTGTCCGGGACGCAATATGCGTCACGGAAGTGACACCCAAGAGGATTCGATTCAGGGGCGGCGCCGTGAAGAGCGGCGCTGCCCGGATTGCTGCGATTTCCGGTGACCGTAGCGCGGGGGAAACACCCGTTCCCATTTCGAACACGGCAGTTAAGCTTCGCAGCGCCGATGGTACTGCACCGGCGACGGTGTGGGAGAGTAGGTCGTCGCCGGGATCCTCTCAAGCCCCCGGCGGGTTCACACCCGCCGGGGGCTTTCTTCGTCCTGGGAGCTCGCGCGGCGTTTGGCGACGCTATGCTGCGGCGAAGAGGGAGGGCGGAGAGTGTGTCGAGACCGAGTACCTGAACGTCAACATCCTCGAGCCGTTCGTGATCGGCACGATTCTCTTCGCGGTGACCGACCTCCCGTTCGGAGTCTGGGTGATGTGCGGCGCCTTCCTCCTGATTGTCTACACCTCTCTTGGTGGGCTATGGGGATCGGCGGTGACCAACCTGATTCACTGCACCGTGATCATCCTGGGGCTTCTCTTCGTGGCGCTGGTCGGAACGTCCGACCTTGCAGCGAGGACACGGCGCGCCGGGAGGAGTTCTTCCGGACAGTTCGCCGTCGGATCTCGTCCTTGCAGTCCTAGCAGCCCGTGGTAGAAGTCCGTGTCGCACCGAGAGCGGTCAGGCGCCCGCCCAGCAAGGCGCGACGAGGGAGTATATCGGGCCATATTCGACCGAGGAGCAACGATGCTGGGCGGGATGCATGGCCGCTCGAATGCAGCGGGACTTCTGCCACGGGCTGCTAGGGGTAGTAACCGCTCATTGTGTTGGCATGAGCGTGCGGCCGGCGAACGTCGACCTTGATCCGGCGAAAACCGTCGTCGGTGCGTGTGCTGTTGGATTGGTAGGCCAGAAAGTACTGGGACCGGAGTTCGCGCTGGACGTTGGCGTAGATCTCGTCGAGTGAGTCCGGGTCGCGAACGAAGTAGCTCTTGCCGCCGGTCTGCGTACTCAGCCGGTCCAGCCGCCGTCTGACGCCCGCCTCGTCGATTCCCAGGCCGATCGCGTAGATGGTGACGCCGGCACGGCGGGCGTACTCGAGCGTGTCCTCGAAGGAGAAGCGAGAAACCTCGTCCTTGCCATCGGAGAGTAGAAGGATCGCCCGCTGACCCGTAACGCCGGCGAAGTGGTAGAGGCTGTAGATGAGGCTGTCGTAGAGAGCGGTCTGACCTTCGGCCACAAGGCCCGCCAAGCCGCTTCCCAACTCCCTCAGGTCGTTGGTGAGGCGGACCGCCAATTGCGGAAACCGGTTGAACGTGATGACGGCAGCCCGGTCTCGTGGAGTCACCGCCTGTTCGAAGAACCCGAGCGCTGCCCGACGCGTGATGTCGAGAAAGTTACGCATGGAGGCTGAGTTGTCGATCAGAACGCCGACATGAATCGGCAGGTCGACGACGCGCTCGAAGCGGCTCACAGCCTGAAGCTGGCCGTCCTCGAACACGGTGAAGTCGCCCTCTTCCAGGCCGTCTATTGGACGCCCCCTACGGTCTGCAACCGAGATGAAGAGCTCGACGAACTGGACCTCGATCTGTTCGATGTCGGTGGGCGAGTTGATGAACACGAGATCCTCGGCCGTGTTGCCGTCGCTCAGGTGCGCGACGGCGCGTACGTAGGAGACGCCGGCGTACGGTGGAAGTTGAATCGGCTGGACGAAGGGCTCCTGGTACAGCGTGGAGGTCAGGTTCTCGTTCAGATAGAACTCGAGCCGGTCCAGTGTTGCTCCTTCCGGCACATCGACATCCGCTCGCGCCCGCAGGCTCGAGACGTAGCGTTGGCCCCGATGCGGTTCGATCAGCCGGACGGTGAAGCTGTGTTCGCCCGAGTTGATTGGGAGTTCATCCCAGGCCAGCAGGTCACCCTCGTCGCCTACGCCCTCGACACGTAGAGTGCGGGGCCGAGGGAAATCGCCGAGATCGAGCTCAACGCTGAAGGGCGGCTGGGCCTTCCTCAGGACCGGCGTGTCGTCGAGCACGAAGGAGACGGCCGACACTCCTTCGCCCTCGACGACTGCGTCGAAGCGCACCAGCCCCGAGAGAATCTCGCCCGCGGGTTTGAGCAGCCGGATCCGGACCGACTCCGAACCCACGCTGCGGGCCGCTTCCGCGAGCAACCGTTCGCCGTCGGTGTCGGACTTAGCGAGCGGGGCGCGGTGGGACAGCTTCGGCACGGCGAGATCCTGCTCCCCGCGGAAGAAAACGCCGCCGTTGATGTCCTCGAGCCGCAGGATGAGCCGGTACTCGCCTGGCCGCAGGTAGCGTTGGAAGGGCAGGAGCAGCCCGGGTCCGATGTCCGAGATTTGATCTTCGGCTGCCGGAAAGCCGAACTTGTAGCGGAACGACTCGAACAGCTCCTGGTCCCTGACCACTTCGCCGACCAACAGGAGATCCCGGGACCGGTAGCCGGCAAACTCGCCGACCGCTATCGCTGAAGGATCGACGCTCACCCGGCCCTGGACTACGGTCCGGCTCTGAAAGCGGCCCAGGAAGTCGTATTCGACCTCTGCTTCGAACAGGGGCGCGGCCGGAGGCAGGTCGGTGGACGCGGCGGCAAAGGCCGCAACCCACTCCTGATTACGCGGCCGGGGTCTCGCCAGCACCCGCGCCAGTTGACTCGAGTAGTCGCCGCCCAGGCTGCGCACCTGGGCTGCGACATCCTCCAGCAGGTGGCCGTTGATGCAGCCCTTCGCGCCCTGGATGAGTCCGCGAATATCCCCGCGGCCCGGCGCCCAGACACGGGCCTCGCCCAGGCCCCGGGCCCGCACGAAGATCAGCATGAAGCGAAACCGTACCCGGTCACTGCCCTGGTAGACCCAGATCTCGGCTGGGATTCTTGTTGTCGTGCAGCGGACCTGGACGATCCGGTTCGGTTCGCCGTGAATCAGCAGCACCTGCGAGCGGGCGTCGGTAAGCCCTCCGTAGTTGCTGCGGGCGTAGGCCACCCTTTCCTCCCAGCGCTCGCGCATCTCATTGCGGCCGGTCTTGGGGACCGGGTCGCGGACCTGCCAGAACTTCCGTACGAAGGCGTCGCGCTGGTAGTCCCTCGTGAGCCGGAGGAAGAGCTCGCGCTCCTCCGATGTCATGATGGCCTGGACCTCGGCGAGCCACTGGGCGTGGCGTTTGTCGAGGTCGTCGCTCGCTGAGGCCTGGACCGTCGCAGGCGGGCTGTCCTCCCTCCCTTGGGGGTCTTGCGCGGAAGCTGCCGCGACCAGGACGGCCCCGGCGCCAAGGCCGGTCAGGATGCCCACCACGATGAAGCCGTTCAGTCGGCTTCCAAGCCGGTGGAGTGTCATGCTGCCGCGGATTGGGTCACGGCGGGACAGCGTACCAGCCTCAGACCCGGACCGGCGCTCTTCGGGAGGGAAGGGTCCGCCGCGAACGCCCGCGCAATGCCGAAACAGATTGCTATACTGCCGTGTCCTGTTTGACGTAGCGAGCGCCGATGGCCGGCGCCTGACTCTCGACTCTCAGCTTCGCGGGGGGACTCAATCCATGCCGATCAAGCTCGTCTCTGGCCGTCCAGTACTTCGTCTCACGGTGCTCGTCGCGGCGCTCCTCTGGGTGGCGCCGATCGGTGCCCAGTTGCCGCCCGACGCGGTCGACCTCGCCAAGGTGAAGATTCCGGAGGCGGTCAAGTCGACCGACTTCTGCCCGGTCAAGCTCGTGCCTTCCTCCGCCGACGGTGAGACCTGGACTCACGCCGGCGTGGAGTACCGAGGCAGCGAGGCTGGTGTCAAGACGGCCTTCGCAGGTGATCCCGACGGCTACGCGGCCAAGGCAGCGGAAGAGCGTTACGTCAACAACTTCATGCTGGCGATGAGCACGATCTGGTGTCCGATCACCGACGAGGTGACTCCCGGCGGCCGCAAGCAGGTGGATGGCCTCGGCTTCACGTGGGAGAGTTGCTGCTCCTTCTGCGACGAGGAGATGACGCCGGACAACTTCGACGAGGCCCTGGAGCGACTCCGTGAGCGCGCGGTCGAGTCCTTCGAGTTGACCGGCGGCATCTACACCGAGGGCGCCAGCAGCCCGGTCGAAGGCGCGATCCGGGACGACGTCTAGGAGCGTGCGCCGCAGAACATGGAGTACGCCGATTCTTCCTGCCGCGCACGCTGCTAGGTCGGAGACACAACACTAGCCGCCACGGGGTGGCGCTGGGGAACCCCCTTGCCACGGATTACTCGCGTCTATACGCGGACCGGCGATGCCGGAACGACCGGTCTGGGCATTCGGGTCCGGGTTCGCAAGGACTCCGCCCGCGTCGAGGCGTATGGAGCGGTCGACGAGCTGAACTCGGCAGTCGGCGTAGCCGTCGCTGCCGGCGTCTCAGCACGGGTCGGCGGTTGCCTGGGCCGCGTGCAGCAGGAGTTGTTTCACCTCGGCTCGGATCTCTGTGTGCCCCCGGACGGCGACGCTCCTCAGGTCCCGCGCATCGAGGAGCGACACATCCACGGCTTGGAGAAGACGATCGACGCACTGCAGGAAGAGTTGGCGCCGTTGGCCAACTTCGTCCTGCCCGGCGGTTGCCCGTCTGCCGCCGCTCTGCATCTGGCACGCACCATCTGCCGGCGTGCGGAAAGGCGCCTGGTGACTCTTGCGGCGACGGACACAGTCGGCGCCCCCGCTCTGACCTACGTCAACAGACTTTCGGACGCCCTGTTCGTGATGGCTCGCTACGAGAACCGGATGCGTGGCGAGGCCGACGTGTTGTGGGACTCGAGGTCGTAGCGGCGTTCCGCCGCGAGGGGCCTGGAATGCGCCTGCCGCGCCACCTGCTCGATGTCGCCACCATTGGGCTCGTGTTTCCGGTGGCCTCGGTTCTCGGCTTCCTGGCCGGCAGGGCGGTCGGGGGTTGGTTCGATGCGGCGAACGCCGGCGCCCTGATCGGGGGGCTCTTCGGTGTCGCGGCAGGCTTCTACAACGTGTACCAGGTCGTGCAGCGACTGAACGCCGACGAGGAAGACGGTGACACCGACCCCCGGTGAACTTGGTGCCGGGGCTGGGCGGCCGGAGCAAGCCGGTCTGACCCGGTTCTTCGCCGGACGCAGCGGCAACGACGATGAACTCCGTGTCATGTCGAGGCGCGTCGTCCGGTGCGCCCTGGCGGTGACCGCTGTGGGAGGCGCGCTCGCCTTCGTCTGGAGCCTGAGCGCCGCCATCACCTTGACAGCCGCTGGGCTCGTCAGTAGTTTCAGCTTCCGCGGCCTGGAGATGCAGGTTCGCGCGTTGGAGCCTCGCGCTGACGGGCGCCTTGGCGCCAAGAACGTCCTGTTCATCGTTCTCCGCTATTCGTTGTTGAGCGCTTTCATCGTTGCGGCCCTTCTGGTGGGGTCAAGGGAGTTCATCGCGCTGATCCTGGGATTCTCGGTTGTGCCGCTGGCGCTGCTGATCTCCGAGTTGGTGGGCCGTTTCGGGTCGGCTCGCTAGTCGGCTGACCCAGTCGCATACACGGCTCCTTCAAGACCGATCCAAGGTAGCCTCGCGCACGATCAACCAGCCCGTTCGAGCAATGGTCACTTACCTTCACTGGCCTTCAACAACCTTCACTACCTGAGTCGCTTCAATCGTCATGGCCGCCGGAGAACATTCGATCCTCTACAAGCCCGTCAACGCCGTTTGGCAGGGCGCGGTGGACCTCGCCGGGGCTGAGGAGAACCTCCCTCATGAGGTGCCGGACCACGTGGTCATGGCGCTGTTCGTCTTCGGCGTTGTCACCATTCTCGGTGTCACGGTGTCACGCGGCCTGCGCAAGGACGATCCCGGCAAGTTGCAGCAGGTCATTGAAGTCCTCCTGCTATGGCTGCGCAATCTGCTTGAGGAGACGATCGGCGAGGGTGGCTCGCGGCACCTGCCCCTGATCGCCTCCTTCGCGTTCTTCATCTTCGTGAGCAACCTGTCGGGCTCGATCTTCTTCCTGCAGCCTCCGACGCAGAACGTGAACGTGACGTTCGCCCTCTCGATCACTGCGTGGGTGCTCTACCACCTGTTCGGTCTGCGCAGAAACGGCCTGAGCTACTTCAAGCGCTTCACCGGGCCGGTCGTCTTTCTGGCGCCCATGTTCATTCCCCTCGAGATCATCACCCACGCCGCCCGCGTCCTGTCGCTGGGTTTGCGCCTGTTTGGGAACATCTTCGGCGAGCACCTTGCGGTTGCTGCCATCTTCGGCCTGATTCCCTTCGCGGTGCCGTTGCCGATCATGGCTCTCGGTCTCATGGGCGCCACGATCCAGACCTTCATCTTCATCCTGTTGACCACTGTTTACATCGCCGAGGCTGAGGCCGAGGCACACTAAGGGGACTTTCGCGAAATGAAGAAGTCAAAGCTGGTCTTTCTCGTGGCCGCGCTACTCACACTGTTCGCCGTTCCGGCTCTGGCACAGGACGGCGAGCAGGAGGGCGCCGGCGGCGCCAATCTCGGCCTTCTTGGGGCCGCCGTCGGGCTCGGCATCGCCGCGGCCGGCGGCGCGATCGGTCAGGGTCGGGCGACAGGCCAGGCCTGCGCCGGGTTGGCGCGCAACCCGGGTGCCGGTGGTCGCATCCAGATCATGCTGATCATCGGTCTGGCCTTCATGGAGTCGGTCGTCCTCTACACGCTGCTCATCGCACTCCGCGGCGCCGGTTTCTTCTAGAGATCAGGAGCGCCTCTTTCGGCGCGCACCGGCCATATTGGCGTGCCTAGGCTGAGCGGGAAGCGGTGAACCCGGTAGAGCCGGGTGTTTGCCGACCGCCGGAAGAGCCAAGGCGGAAATAGAGATGCAGGTCCTGCGGTTCTTGTCGCCGGACTTGGCATCGAATGTGCTGCCCCTCGCTGCAAGATGCCGCAGTCAACACGCGCGGCGGGGAGGTAGAGATGAACGCGATGGCCGATCACAGTGGTGGTTGGAACTTCGATGCCGAGGTGCTGCCCTTCATGGACAGCCTCTACAGTACGGCCTATCGGATGTCCCGAAACCGGCAGGACGCCGAAGACTTGATCCAGGAGACCTATCTTCGGGCGTACAAGTACTACGACAAGTTCCAGGAAGGGACGAACTTCAAGGCCTGGCTGTTCAAGATCCTCAAGAACACGTTCATCAACCGCTACCGCAAGCGCCAGCGGCAGCCGCTGAAGAACTCGTTCGACGACATCGAGGACGCCTTCGAGTGGAAGCTCCTGGAGTCGCCGCTTTATGCCCGCGGCCCAACGCCGGAAGAAGACCTGCTCGAGGGCGCCCTGGATCAGGACGTCAAGAGGGCCCTCGAGGCTCTGCCTGAGGACTACCGGATCGCCGTCGAACTGGCGGATCTGCAGGGACTGTCCTACCGCGAGATTGCCGACCGGCTCGAAATCCCCCTTGGAACGGTGATGAGCCGGCTCTACCGGGGGCGGCGCAAGTTGGAGGCGGTCCTGCTGCGCTACGGGCGTGAGCACGGCTACATCCGTTCCGGCATGCCCCGGAAGATGCGGTCCAGGCAGGATGCGGCCTGACGACGGCCACGCTGATTTTCGGAGTTCCAGGCGCAACAAGTAGCCGGGTTCTGTGCCCAAGTCGC
The DNA here is from genome assembly GCA_965222875.1 of Candidatus Multivorans sp. Classification (GTDB taxonomy): domain Bacteria; phylum Acidobacteriota; class Thermoanaerobaculia; order Multivoradales; family Multivoraceae; genus Multivorans. The sequence goes on from CBDCVC010000002.1 coordinate 1,722,400, forward strand.
TGGGACGTGGCAGAATAGGGGACTCGTCCGTCCCTGCCGAACCCGCTAACTTATGTGTTCCAAGCAACTTACACGCTGGATTGGCGCTTTCGCGTTGGTCGGTCTGGGCGTGTTTGCCGGATGGCGAGGACTGCAGCCGCGCCCCGAGAAGGTGGTTGTCGGCGCCGGGCACTTCGACGTTGCAACGGGTTCCGCCACGGTCCTCGACCTGGATGCGGCGGCCCTCGACCGGGCGCCCTTCCCCCTGGAGAACCAGATTCGAAGCGGCGATACGCTGGACCGCGTACTGCTGCGAGCGGGAGTCCCCGACTCCGAGCTGTACCAGGCGTCGGCGGCGGTAAGCGAAGTGCTCGATCCACGGAGGCTCCAAGCCCGTGACCCGGTCTTCTCCATGGTCCGCCCAGGCGGTGAGTTGGTGGGCATCAGCCTGCCGCGCCGGGGCCAGGGCGTAGTCGTCGCCGAGCGAGCGAACGGCGTCTGGAGCAGTCGCTACCGTCCCTACCGGCGGGCCCATGTGCGGCGGTCGATCAGTGGCGATTTACGAGGTGCGCTCGAGAGCTCGATTCGTCGGGCCGGCGGGCCTCCCAGCCTCGCGAACAGCATGGCGCAGGTGCTGCAGTGGGACCTGGACTTCAACCGCGATCTTCGGGCTGGCGATCGCTTCGAGATCCTCTACGACGAGCTGCTGCTTGACGGCAAGGTCGAGGGTGTCACGGCCATTCACGCGCTGCGTTACCGGAACCGGGAACGTTGGGTAGAGGCGTACCGCTTCAGCGATGACGAGGGCGCCGAAGGCACGGCGCCGGAGGATGCCGTCGCGGTGGCGGCGACCGGACTCAATCGCTACTACGATGGCGAGGGGCAGCCGCTGCGACGGCAGTTCCTTCGTTCCCCCCTTCCATACTCCCGGGTCACATCGCGGTTTTCGCTGAATCGCTTCCATCCGATCCTGAAGCGGCGCATGCCCCACTACGGCGTCGACTACGGGGCGCCGGCAGGAACGGCGGTGCGGGCCACTGCCGACGGCACCGTCGCCTTGGCAGGCACTCGCGGCGGCGGCGGCCGAACGGTCCGCCTGCGTCATGCCAATGGCTACGTGACGTCCTATCTCCACCTGTCCGGCTATGCGGAGGGGATTCGAAGCGGCCACCGCGTCCAGCAGGGCCAGGTGGTCGGGTACGTCGGTTCGAGCGGTCTCTCAACCGCTCCCCATCTCGACTACCGGGTGCAGCGCAACGGCCGCTGGATCAATCCGGCAACCCTGGTCAACGAACCCGTTCCGCCGCTGGCCGATGCCGTGCTGCCCGCCTTTCTCCGGCACCGCGATGCGCTTCGCCGAGAACTGCGTGGCGCGGACGGTTCCGTCGTCCGCGCTGGGCCGTAGGCGCCACGGCGACGCGGCGACGCGCCTCGGCGGCACCCGCCCGCGCCGGGGCTCAGGGGGAGGGTCCCAGCGGCCGCTCGCGCTTGTTCGGACTGTGGGGGGTTGTGCGCTCACTCCACTACGCTCGCTCCGGTTGGTCGTCGGTTGCTGTGAAGGGATCGGGAGTCGCTCGCTTCGAGTCCGCTGGGACTCCTCCCCCTGAGCCCCGGCACGGGCTGGACGGCGTCGGGCTGGGGCCTGGTCAGCGCGCTGGACGCGCGGCCTTGCACGCCGGAGCCATCGTGAAAGGCGGTTCGGCCTTTCGATAGTGCCCGGTGACCTTTCGCCCGGAGGCGGGCTACTCGAGGGAGCGGGCGCGGTCGCGGAGGATCGAGAAGGCCTCGGAGCGGGAAAGGTCGTCGCCGATCTGGAGGCTGAAGGACTCGCTCCAGGCATCGTCCGCGGACGCGCCGGCGACGGTCTCGACGTAGGTCATCGAGGTTTCGCTTTCCCAGACGACGACAGCTCCGGTGCCGGTGGGCGAGACGAAGATCGTTGGCTGTCCGTCTCCGACCGTGGGCGCTGCACGCTCCGACTTCACCTGCAGCCGGGCGAGATGCTGGACGTAGTCGTCGCCGACCGGCTGGGCGGCGGCTAGGAGCACATGGCTGTTGTCGCTCGTGGTTTCTTCCAGAAGATCGCCTGCCTGGGATCGGGCGCCAACCAGGACGATGTGGACGCGAGCGGCGCTCGACACGCCCGTCAGTCCGTCTTCAGTGCACAGGTCGGCGGCGCGATCGATCAGTACGTTCTTCACGTCCAGCGCCAGTGGACTGAGTACGCGGCTGCGGATTCGGCGGCCGACGAGGACGATGTGAACCCTCGCCGCTTCGGCAACCGAAGTGATCGCGCCCTCTTCGTCGTTCTCAATCCGTTCGCACAGGTTGGTGGAGTCCAAGTGGTCGGCCAGACTACCGGCGAGTTCGGCGAGCTCGACCGCCGGAGTCGAGAGCTCCAACTGGAGGAAGGCTCCGGTGTCACTATCCGCGAAACCGATCACTACGGCGTTCGGTTCGGCACCGGTGTCGACGGTCGGTGCCTTCAGCAGTTTCTCCGGCACCTCCCCTTCGAACGGGTCGTCGACCAACTCCTGGGACACATAGTCGTTCAGCCGGTGAACGCGGCGCCACGTGGAAGCCAGTTCGCCGTCGATGAGCACCACCGGCGCGTACATCGTCTTCTCGCCGTCGGTGGTGTCTTCGGACCAGACGACGTGAAGAACGGTTCGCGTGCTCGACTCGCCGGAACTTCCTTCTGCAAGTTCGAAACGGTCGTGGGTGACGGCGACCCGTGGGGCCGACTTGGTGCTGTAGATGTTGCCCGAGACCTCAATCGTGTCGGACCACTCGCTGCCGTCGAAGGACGCCAGGTTGATCCGGGTCAGGGTCGAGTTGCTGTTGCTCGACCAGACAACGTAGAGCTGACCCGTGGAGGCGTCGAAGGACAGGGACGGCGTCTTGTCGCTGTCGTCCGCCTCGCTGCCGGGCACCACATAGTGCTCGATCGTTCCCGAGCCTCGACGAGCCTCGAGGCGCAGGACTTCGGCGTCCGTCGACGCTTGGGTGCCGTCCGGGAAGAGTTCGCCGTAGGTTCCGACGGTCACGTGGTAGATGTCGCCGCTGTGTCCCAGGACGGGAGTGCTGCCGGCGGCCTGGGCCGCACCGCTGCTGAGCAGCAGAGCCAGCAGCGTCACGACTGCCCAACGGCCGAACGCCACTTCCGTGGATCTTGGGCGGAGGCTCTTCATCACGCTCTCAGGTTCACCACTTGGCGGAGATCCAGCGACACCAGCACGTCAACCAAGCCGGTGTGACCGGGATAGAAGCGCTGCTCGAGTTCGCCAAAGAACTGGCGCGCCGTTTCCGTATCGCCCTCCAGCAGAGCCACTTGGCCGAGCAGGTAGAGACTGTTCTTGATCGTTGCGGAGTCGTCGTATTGCTTGGCCAACTCAAGCGCGCGTCGTCCGTGTCGTTTGGCGGAGGTCGGCCGTTTCAACTCAAGGTGGGCGAAACACAAGTCCAGATGCGGCAGTATCGCGTACTGGACCGCACCTTCGCGTCGGAACGTGCGGATGCTCCGGTAAACTAGGCGAAGACCCTCTCGCATTCTGGCCCGGCGGAGGCCTCTGGCACCGGCCGCGCTGACGAGGAGACAGTAGCCCAGATTCGTTTCCGCGGTGGTTATCCACGTAGCTGGTGCGTTCCTCGCGTCCCGGAGCGCCGTGCGATAGCAGGCAGCAGCCTCAGCCTCTCGCCCTTCGGCTACCAAGAGGTTGCCCAGGAGATTCTGGGCCAAACCAGTCAATCCGTGGCGCTCGACGTACTCCGCACGATCGCGGAACGACCGGGCGTAGAACAGAGCCTTCTTGATCTGCCCTTCCAGCTCGTGGGCGCGGGCCAGCGTATAGGCGGCCAGGCAGCAGTTGTGGTCGACGGCGCTGCCGAGCAGGATCCGTCGCAGTTCCGGCATCACCTCGACGCCGTTGCCGAGTTCTGTCTCCGCCGCGCCCCAACCGCAGAGCGCCTCGTCGGCGAGGTCTGCTTCGCCCGCGGCGGTGGCGACCTCAACAGCCTGGCGATAGACGGCAGCGGCTTCCCGGTACGACCCCTTGGCGACCAGGTCGCGCGCACGGTCCCTGAGCGTCTCGAAGTCCTCGGTCGCCTCGATCGCGTACGCCTCCACCTCGGGCGCGGGAACGCGCTCCGGGATAAACGCCGGCTCAGGCGACGAGTGGGTGTGAAGAACTGTGGCGGTCACTGGTAACCGATTCTACGTCATACCGAGTGAAACATGGTAGGCGGCTGGAACTGGCGTTGGTCGGCGACCTGCTCCAAGGCCACCACTGTCGACTATACCCACATAGGCACCGCGTGCGCCCAACGATACACGGTGCGTCCCGATCTCTCCTGTGGGACCGGCCTTCGTAGCCGCGGCCGCAGTTCCCCAGGCTCGCCCAAGAGAAAGAGCGCCGTCCCTGAATCGAACAGGAACGGCGCCCAAGTGGATTCGTCGCGGGAGCGTGCTGGCGGCTCGTTCGCTCACCAGTCGTTCGGACCGCTGCCAGCCTCGCACCCGCGATCCCAGGTTCCTCAGAACGCCAGGCGAAAGGCGGCAGCAACGGCGGATCGCACCATCTTGGCCGAGACTCGCGAAGCCAAACGGCTGACCGCCTGCTGCACGATCCCGCCATCCGGTTGCCGCCCGGCGGTTCCGGAATCCCGGGCGCCTTCACGCCCCACAACGACGATGTGGTGTCTTGCGCAGGTGCACGGCGGTCCGTCTCCCGTGGCGCCACCGACGACGATGTGGACGCGCGCGTTGGTGCTACCCGCGTCCTGGCCGTCGCCGCCTTGCGCGAAGGCGACGGCCGGGACTGTCGCGAGGATCAGCGACAGGGCGATGACGATGTGCTTGTGCTTCAAATTGAACCCCCTTGTGGATCCGGCGGACGCGGCAGCGCCGGAACCGAGTGAATCTGCCCATCCGGGATACCTCAGACGAATCGGGTTCCCTTCTGGTTGCCACGAACCTTGGTTGGCGGGGACTGTCGAAATCGCCGACTACCACTGAGGCGGCCGCGGGCAGGCGGGGTGGAGGAACTCAGTCCGCACGCCGGTTGCCACGGTGTCAACCGCCGACGCACCCGGGAGAAATGCTGCTCGAGGAGTTCTTGAAGCCGCTGGGCATCTCGCAGTCGGCATTCGCCCGGAGGTTGGGTGTCTCCTATCCTCGGCTCCGTGGGATCGTCCATGCCAAGGGCATTGTGACTGCGGACACTGCGCTGCGGTTGGCCCGAGTTACCGGGATGACCGCCGAATTCTGGCTCGGCCTGCAGCAGGATTGGGATCTTTGGCACGCGGAACGATCAGAGAACGCGGCCGTCATCGAGTCGCTGGAGCCCCTGCCCACCTCGGCCGTTTCCTAGCGCCGGATGCGGGCACGATGCCCGCGTTCCCAGGGGCGGATCGTTCTGCGGCGCAAACTCCCGGCTCCGCCTTTCAGTCGCTCAGCGTCCGGGCCGCCGCGCGAGCGCTCTACGCTTACACGTCCAGGCCGACCTGGCGCATCAGGTCGAGCGCGTTGCTGCGCGTGACGGTGCCCTCGCGCAGGCGGTAGTCGAACTGAATTTCGCCGTTCGCCAGGTCATCCCTGAAGTGGACGTTTCGCAGTGACGACCCTGCCGAGTCGTCGGCGATCCGGGCCAGGGCCAGGTCGTGGGTGGTCACGAGTCCGATCGCGCCGCGGTCGAGGAGGCCGCGGACCAGGGCTTCGGCGCCGACCCTCCTGTCGTGGGAGTTCGTGCCGTGGAGGATCTCGTCGAGCAGGAACAGCACCGGCGTCTCCTGGCCGGTCAGGTCGAGCACGGACTTGAGCTTCGTGATCTCGGCGTAGAACCTGGACTGGCCTTCGGCAAGGGAGTCGCGGAGCTGGATTTGTGATCCGATGGCCAGCGGCGTCAGTCGCAGCGATCGGGCGCGCACCGTCGCGCCGGCGAGCGCCAGGACGACATTCGTTCCGACGGTTCTGAGCAGCGTGCTCTTGCCGGACATGTTCGAGCCGCTGACGATCAGGCATTGGGCCGGCGATTGGGTTTCGTCGGACGCGGGTCGCGTTCCCTCGATGGCGTCCGTGGACACCGTGGCCAGAGAGATGTCGTTCGCCACGCAGGTCTCCTCGGGCAGCAGCGGATGCCCGAGCTGTCTGCCGACGAGCAGTGGGCGCCCCTTCCCGGCCGGCTCGACCAGCGTGGGAAAGGTGTGGTTGGGGTGCTCGAACGCATGGGAGGCGAGACTGGCCAGGGCCTCGACCTCGGCCAGTACCCGGAGCCAGGCGGCGACCCGGTCGCCGTGACGGCGGCGCCATGAGTCGATCGCGTAGGCGAGTTGGGGAGTCCAGAGCAGCAGCAGGCCGAAGGGGACGAAGAGGGCATTTCGCATCGAGTCGAGAAGATCGACCAGACGCTGTAGCTGTCTGGCGTTCCGGGAGGCGGTGGTTCCATCGCCGCTCCGTAGTTCCTGCGCCAGCTCTACCAGAAGGTCGCTTTCGAACGGCTCGCGCTCGATGACCTCCAGCAGAGACGCAATCAGGTTGAGGTCACGGCTTGCCCGCGTTACGCCGCCTGTGGCCGCCGCGAAACGGCGACGCACGGCCAGACTCCAGAGAACTTCCAGCATCGCCACGGCCAGGAAGGGCGACGGCCCCCAGTTCCAGATCATCCAGCCGGTAACGGTAAGGAGGTTGGTGACCGCGGCCAACACCAGCAGGGCGCGCATCAGGAACTCGCGGCCGCCGGCGCCGGGGAGGGCAGACCCCACGCCTCCCTCCGCCCAGGCGCGCAGCGCCTCCGGATCGAGGTCCGCGCGCGCGATTCGACCAGACACGGCGAGGCGCTCGCGGAAGTCGAGGCGGGGCGCCAGTTCGCGCACGGCCTCCTGCCGCCTGCGCACGGCATCGGGTGATGCGGGCCGGAGCAGCCACGATGCCAGCAGTTCATCGCCGCCGCGGGTGCGTGCCCGGCTGAGCATCTGGAACAGGGAGTCGGCGCCGAACAGGTCGAGGTCCGCGGCGTAGACGTGCTCGGCGTGTTCGTCGGCGAAGCGCGATCCGGGCTGACCCCCTGCGCGCCAGTCGCCGTCGAGGCGGTCGAGAATCTGGCGGTAGAAGGTCTGCGCCCGCTCCAGCCGGTTGGCCCGCTGCAGAACCCGCTCGTGGAGGACTACGAGAACCAGAAAGAGGAGCGCCGGCACTGCCGCCCAGACCAGGGGGAAGAGGTTCGCCTGGACCGACAACCAGACCAGTACGGCTGCCAGAAGAACGGTGGCCAGCCGCGACCAGGAGACGGCCTTCTCGATGCGCCGCGTTCGCTGTAGTTCAGCGGTGCGCCGCTCGGCTCGGCGTTCCATCCGTGCGCCCGTGGACGAGCGCACGGACTGGTTCGCGTCTTGCTCGTTCCCTCGCAAGCCGGGTTCCATCCGTGCGCCCGTGGACGAGCGCACGGACTGGTTCGCGTCTTGCTCGTTCCCTCGCAAGCCGGGTTCCATCCGTGCGCCCGTGGACGAGCGCACGGACTGGTTCGCGTCTTGCTCGTTCCCTCGCAAGCCGGGTTCCATCCGTGCGCCCGTGGACGAGCGCACGGACTGGTTCGCGTCTTGCTCGTTCCCTCGCAAGCCGGGTTCCATCCGTGCGCCCGTGGACGAGCGCACGGACTGGTTCGCGTCTTGCTCGTTCCCTCGCAAGCCGGGTTCCATCCGTGCGCCCGTGGACGAGCGCACGGACTGGTTCGCGTCTTGCTCGTTCCCTCGCAAGCCGGGTTCCATCCGTGCGCCCGTGGACGAGCGCACGGACTGGTTCGCGTCTTGCTCGTTCCCTCGCAAGCCGGGTTCCATCCGTGCGCCCGTGGACGAGCGCACGGACTGGTTCGCGTCTTGCTCGTTCCCTCGCAAGCCGGGTTCCATCCGTGCGCCCGTGGACGAGCGCACGGACTGGTTCGCGTCTTGCTCGTTCCCTCGCAAGCCGGGTTCCATCCGTGCGCCCGTGGACGAGCGCACGGACTGGTTCGCGTCTTGCTCGTTCCCTCGCAAGCCGGGTTCCATCCGTGCGCCCGTGGACGAGCGCACGGACTGGTTCGCGTCTTGCTCGTTCCCTCGCAAGCCGGGTTCGCAAGTCGGACGCGGGCTGTCCACCACAAGTGCTGGTCAGGTCAGCGCCGGGTAGACGATCGACTTGAGCTGGCCCCGGAAGTTGAACGTGCCCGACATCCAGAACTGGACCATGAAGATGACGATCAGGTCCTCCTTCGGATCGATCCAGAAGGCGGTGCTGGCGGCGCCTCCCCAGCCGTACTCGCCGACGGAGCCGATCGCCTGGGCGACGGCGAGGTCGAGCTGGGGCGGGGCGCTGACCAATACGGGACGGGCCGGCATGATGGGGATCCTCGGGTTCTGATGGTTGGGGAGAACGAACGGCGCGGCGATCTTTGCAGATCGCGCCGTAGCGGAAGTTCCCTCCCACGGTCGGTTCGCCCCGTTCCGGCGGCGGCCCGCATACAATCGCGCAGCCGTGGCCGAACCCTCAGCCTCCTCGCAGCCGGCCTCGACCTGTCTCGAGATCAGCGGGCTCACTCTCTCCTTCGGCGGCGTACGCGCACTCGACGATGTCGCTCTGGACGTGCGTCACGGCGAGGTGTTCGCGATCATCGGCCCGAACGGCGCCGGCAAGACGTCGCTGCTCAACTCGATCAGCGGTCTCTACCGTCCGCAGGTGGGCTCGATCACCTACTCCGCGGCGCCGGGTGAGGCGCCCGTGTCTCTGCTCGGCCGAGCGCCCCACAGGGTCGCGCAGCTCGGGGTCGCCCGCTCGTTCCAGAACATCGAGCTCTTCCGCGCCATGACGGTGCTCGAGAACCTGATGCTGGGGCGGCACATCCACATGCGCGGCAACGTGCTGACCTGCGGCATCTACTTTGGCTCGCAGCGCCGGGAGGAGACCCTGCACCGCGCCGTGGTCGAAGACGTGATCGACTTTCTGGAGATCGAGAACCTTCGCCATCAGGCGGTCGGCACGCTCGCCTACGGCCTGCAGAAACGGGTCGAACTCGCCCGGGCGCTGGCGCTCGATCCCAAGCTGCTGCTGCTCGACGAACCGATGGCGGGGATGAACATCGAGGAGAAGGAGGACATGGCTCGCTTCATCCTCGACGTGAACGAGGAACGGGGCGTGACGACCGTTCTCATCGAGCACGACATGGGGGTGGTCATGGACCTCTCCGACCGCGTCGCCGTGCTCGACTTCGGCCGCTCGATCGCCTGTGGCTCGCCGGACCACGTGCGCGCCGATCCGGAAGTGATTCGCGCCTATCTGGGAGGTTCCCAGTGAGCTCGCCGGGCGCCCTGCCGCGGGACGCGGACACGCTGCCGAAGTTGCTGCTCAAGAACGCCCGGGAGCGCGGCGACGAGGTCGCCCTGCGGGAGAAGGAGTTCGGCATCTGGCAGAGCTTCACCTGGACCGAGTACGCCGAACGGGTGCGGGACTTCGCGCGCGGTCTCGTCGAGCTCGGCTTGAAGAAGGGCGAGATCGTGGCGGTGCTGGGCGACAATCGTCCGGAGTGGTTGATCGCGCAGCTCGCGGCGCAGTCGATCGGCGCCCGGTCCCTCGGCGTGTACCAGGATTCGGTCGCGGTCGAAGTCCGTTACCTGATGGAGTTCTCCAGCGCCCGGTTCGTGATCGCCGAGGACCAGGAGCAGGTCGACAAGCTGCTGGAAGTCTGGGACGAGTTGAGCGGCAGCGACGGGAGTGGCGACCACGCGGTAACCAAAGTCATCTACTACGACCCACGCGGACTCGGTTCCTACCCACACGACTTCCTGCTCGGCTTTCCCGCAGTGGAGGAGATCGGACGGTCCGGCGGGAGCAGCACCGAAGCCGACTTCGAGAGTTGGGTCGCGGCGACCGAAGCCGACGACGTGGCTCTGCTCTCGACGACTTCCGGCACCACGGGCAAGCCGAAGCTGGCGATGCTGTCCCATCGGAATCTGCTGACCATGGCGCACAGCTTCAACGGCATCGACCCGATGCAGAGCGACGACGAGTTCGTGTCCTTCCTGCCCCTGGCCTGGATCGGCGAACAGATGATCGGCGCCGCCTGTGGGCTGCTGGTCGGTTTCTCCCTGAACTTCCCGGAGGAGCCGGAGACGGTGCAGCAGGACATTCGCGAGATCGGACCGCACACGATGTTCTCGCCGCCGCGCATCTGGGAGAACATGGTCTCCGACGTCCAGGTCCGGATCGAGGACTCCTCGTGGCTCAAGCGGAAGGTCTACAACTGGGCGCTCGATGTCGGTTACCGCTCCGCCGACACCCTGCTCGAACACGGCAGCCAACCGGCGCTCCTCGCCTTCAAGCGCACGCTGGCGAACTCGTTCTGCTTCTTCTGGCTGCGCGACAAGCTGGGCCTCAGGAGAATCCGGCGCGCCTACACAGGCGGCGCCGCGTTGGGGCCGGACATCTTCCGTTTCTTCCATGCCATCGGCGTGAACCTGAAGCAGATCTACGGCCAGACCGAGGTCTCGGGCATCTCGGTCGCCCACCGTGACGACGACATCAAGTTCCATACGGTGGGCACGCCGGTCCCCGGTATGGAGGTCCGCCTCGGCGAGGGCGGCGAGATCCTGACCAGAAGCCCGTCCGTGTTCCTGGGCTACTACAACAACGAGGAGGCCACGGAGGAAGCGCTCCGAGACGGCTGGCTCTACTCCGGTGACGCCGGCTACATGGACGACGACGGGCACCTGATCGTCATCGACCGCAAGAAGGACGTGATGGAGCTGCACGACGGCACCCAGTTCTCGCCGCAGTTCATCGAGAACAAGCTGAAGTTCAGCCCCTACATCAAGGAGGCGGTCGTGTTCGGCGGCGGCGACTACCCGTTCGTGACTTCCCTGGTCACGATCGACTTCGCCAACGCGGGCAAATGGGCGGAACGCCGTCAAATCCCCTACACGACCTTCACCGACCTGGCGCAGAAGCCCGAGATCTACGAACTTGCGTTGGAGCACACGGCGCGCGTCAACGCCGATCTGCCCGAGTCGGCCCGTATCCAGCGGCTCCTGCTGTTGCACAAGGAACTCGACGCGGACGACGAGGAGCTGACCCGCACCCGCAAGGTGCGGCGCCGTTTCATCGCCGATCGCTATCGCCTGCTCGTCGACGCGCTATACGGCGGCAAGGACGCGGTGGAGATCGAGAACGAGATCACCTACCAGGACGGCACCACGGCCATTCTGCAGACCCGGCTGCGGATTGCCGCACCCGAGAGTGCGTAGGTAGGCGCCCGAGGATCCCGACGATGCAAGGCGACGTCTTCCTTCAGCTCACGGTCTCCGGCCTCTCGAACGGCATGGTCTACGCCCTGGTCGCGGTCGGCTTCGTCGTCATCTACAAGGCGAGCGACGTGATCAACTTCGCGCAGGGGGAGTTCCTGCTCTTCGGCGCCTACCTTGCGTTCGCGTTCATCGGCCAGTTCGGGCTGCCCTGGAGCGTGGGCGTCGTGGCGACCCTGCTCGCCGCCGCCATGATCGGCCTGATCGTGGAGCGGCTCGTGCTGCGGCCGCTGATCGGCGAGCCGGTGATCTCGATGATCATGGTCACGATCGGCCTGTCGAGCCTGCTGCGGGCAGTGGTCAACGGCATCTGGGGAGCGCGGCCCAAGGCCTTCCCGAACTTCATCCCCGAGGGCAAGGTCGAGTTCTTCGGCGCCGTGGTCGGCATCGACCGGTTGCTGGTCATCGGCATTGCCGGTGTCCTGCTCGCGGTCTTGACTCTCTTCTTCCGGCACACGCGGGACGGCATCGCGATGCGGGCGATCGCCGACGACCAGCAGGCGGCTCTTTCGATGGGCATCAGCATCAAGCGGGTGCTTGCGGTGGCCTGGGCGATGGCGGCGATCACCGCGGCGGTCGCCGGCATCGTGCTGGCGAACACGGTCGGCGTCAGCCACGACATCATCTTTATCGGGTTGCGGGTGTTCCCGGTCGTCATCCTCGGCGGCCTCGATTCTGTGCCGGGCGCGATCGTGGGCGGTGCCGCGATCGGGTTGCTCGAGGCCTACACCGCCGGATACACGACCTCCGGGTTGGAGCTCATCGTGCCCTACATCGTGCTGATCCTGGTGCTGATGGTTCGGCCCTACGGCCTGTTCGGAAAGGAGATCATCGAGAGGGTCTAGCTGAGGGCCAGCGCCGACCGCGGTGCGTCCCGTCCCGGTTGACGTCCGCCATCGATCATGGAATCCGGAGTCTTTTTCAGCGACTACCGCTCGGACATGTCCCTGCGGCGCATGCCTCTGCAGAAGGTGCGCACGGGGCTGCTCCTGGCCGGACTCGTCGTGTTTCCGTTCCTGGCCTCGCCGTACTGGCTGAATCTGGCCAATCAGATCGCCATCGCCACGATCGGCGCGATCGGTCTGAACATCCTGGTCGGTTACACCGGCCAGATCTCGCTCGGCCAGGGCGCCTTCATGGCAATCGGCGCCTACGGCGCCGGCCTTCTCACGGTCCGGTTCGGTGTTCCCTTCTACATCAGCATTCCCGTTGCGGCCCTGATCACCGCCGTTGCCGGCCTGGTCGTCGGCCTGCCCTCTCTGCGGCTCAAGGGGCTCTACCTGGCTGTAGCGACCCTGGCCGCGCAGCAGATCGTCGAGTTCGTGGTCACGCACTGGGACGGGCTCACCGGCGGCACGGAGGCGCTGGTCGTGCCGGCGCCCGAACTGTTCGGCACCCGGCTGAACACCGATGGGCGCTTCTACTGGATCCTGGTCGTCATCGCTCTGGCGGTCGCGCTCTTCGCCGCCAATCTGTTCCGCTCGCGGGTGGGCCGAGCCTGGGTGGCGATCCGGGACCAGGACATTGCGGCGTCGGCGATCGGCGTCAACGTCTTCGGGTACAAGCTGCTCGCCTTCGCTACCTCGTCCTTCCTGGTCGGGCTTTCCGGCGCCCTGCTCGCCCACTACCGATCGATCGTCACCTGGGAGCGGTTCACGATTGAGGTCTCCATCTCGTACCTCGCGATGATCATCATCGGCGGTTTGGGGACGATTTCGGGCTCGTTCTTCGGCGCTACGCTCATCGTTCTGCTTCCGGCAATGATCAACACCGTGGGCCGTTCGCTGCAGGACACAGCACCCTGGGCGGCCACGGTCCTGCCGTACGTCCAGCAGGGCGTCTTCGGCCTCGTGATCATCCTCTTCCTGGTGCTCGAACCGGAGGGCCTCGCCAAGCTCTGGCGCAACGTGAAGGACTACTTCCGTGTCTGGCCCTTCTCCTACTAGCCACCGCGCCGCATGGTGGGCGATATGATCCGCCGGTTACTCGGACGCCAGACTTGGGGTGCGCGGCACCCCTTGAGGAGACTTTCGCCATGACCCGTCTCGCCTTCATAGCCGTTCTTTCTGTATTGCTCCTAGTCGCCTGCGGAGGCGGCGAACCGGTCGACGAGGCGACCGCCCCGATCAGGATCGGCGCGATCTTCGATCTGACGGGTCCGACCTCGGATGTGGGCACGATGTATGCCGAGGCAATTCGCGACTACTACGACTGGCTCAACGAGCGCGGCGGCATCGCCGGCCGCCCGATCGAGTTGCTGTGGAACGACTACGGTTACGATGTCGCGAAGGCCGAACAGCTCTACTCCGAGTTCGTCCAGGCCGGGTCGGTGATGTTCATGGGCTGGGGCACCGGCGACACCGAGGCCCTGAAGGGCCGGATCGCGGCCGACCGGATTCCCTTCATCTCCGCGTCCTTCTCGCACGTGCTGGGCGACCCGGCCGAGGCGCCGTACAACTTCCTCGTCGGCACAACCTACAGCGACCAGTTGTTCATTCTGCTCGACTACCTGATGGAGCAGGCGCAGGCCACGGGAGGCGAGAAGCCGAACGTGGCGCTTATGCATCACGCGAGTCCGTTCGGTCTCTCCCCGTGGCGCCAGGGAGGCGAGGAGTACGCGATGCAGTTGGGCATCGAGATGGCGCCACACGAGATGGCGCGCGGCAACACGGACTTCAGCGCCACACTGACCCGGATTGCCGAGTCCGGCGCCAACTGGGTCGTGTTCCAGAACACGTCGAACCCGGCGTCGGTGGCGATCAAGAACGCGCGGGATCTAGGCCTCGATCTAGGCTTCGCGTGCCTGAACTACTGCAGCAACGAGGTGCTGGTGGAACTCGCGGGCGAGGCCGCGGAAGGCGTACTGGGTTCGGTCATCTACTCGCCGCCTGGTGAGGGCATCGACGGCCTGAACGAGGCGGGCGAGTACCTCGCGTCAAAGGGCGGTTCGATCGAGGAGGAGGGCCTGCTCTACGGCCAGGGTTGGACGGTGGCCGGCTTCGTGACCGAGGCCATCGAGCGCGCCGCCGCGACGGGCGAGATTAGCGGCGAGGCCATCCACGCCGCGTTCGAGACCTTCGACGGGCTCGAGTCCGGTGGTGTGACGGTCCCGGTCACCTTCACCGCCACCGACCATCGCGGCGTCAAGGGCATGCGGATCTTCGAGGTCCGGGACGGCAAGTGGCAGCCGGTTACGGAGATGCGGATGGCCGCCAGCCCGGAGGCGGCGGAGTAGAGCCAGCCGCACTCCCGGTGGTTGGTGGGCGACGCCGACCGACGCCGGGTTCGACCACATCTCCGAGTCACGCCATGCTCTCCCTGAACAACGTCGAAGTCATCTACAACGACGTCATCCTCGTTCTCAAGGGGCTCTCGCTCAAGGTGGAACAAGGCCAGATCGCGGCGCTTCTGGGCACCAACGGGGCCGGCAAGTCGACGACGCTCAAGGCGATCTCCGGGCTGCTTCATCCCGAGGACGGCGAGGTCACGGACGGCGGGGTCGAGTTCGAGGGCGAGCAGATCGACAAGCTGCCGGCCGAGGACATCGTGCGTCGCGGGATCTTCCAGGTCATGGAGGGGCGCCGGGTGTTCGAACACCTGACGCCGCAGGAGAACCTGCTTGCCGGCGCCTACACGGCTCGGGACAAGGGAGGGGTCGACGAATCTCTGGACCGCGTGTACAGCTACTTCCCGCGCCTCAAGGAGCGTGGCGCGTCGATGGCCGGCTTCCTCTCGGGCGGCGAGCAGCAGATGCTGGCGATCGGAAGGGCGCTGATGGCCCAGCCGAAGCTCATGCTCCTGGACGAACCGTCCCTGGGGTTGGCGCCGCTGCTGGTGCAGGAGATCTTCGAGATCGTTCAGCGCATCAACCGCGAACAGGGAACCACGATCCTTCTTGTCGAACAGAACGCCGCGCGCGCCCTGGAGATCGCCCACTACGGCTACATCATGGAAGGTGGCCGGGTGGTGCTGGAGGGAACGCCGGCGGAGCTCCAGGACAACGCCGACGTCAAGGAGTTCTACCTCGGCCTGACCCAGGTCGGGCAGCGGAAGAGCTACCGTGACGTGAAGCACTACCGGCGCCGCAAGCGCTGGTTGTCGTAGTCGTCAGTCGTCGGCCGGCGGTTCGCGTTCGATCGCTTTCTCGATCTCGCGCAACCTCTCGGCCAGTTCGCGACGGGCGTCGGCCGCGAACGGGTTCTCCCGGGCGATGGTCAGGAAGAGATCGTCGGAGTCGTGCCGGAGGTTCTCCTCGATCTTCATCATGTGCCGGTAGGCGACCGTGCCGAGGGCGGGGTCGGGGACGTGGATTTCGCGCAGCGCCTTCGCCATCCAGTGGGTCAGCCCCTGAATGTAGGCCATCTCCACGTCGTGTTCCCCGGCCGACATCTCGAGCACTTCCAACCCGAGGTCTGCCTCGAGAAAGCCGCGCAGGGCTGCGACCCGTCGCGGATTCACCGGGCGGTTCGGAAGACAGAGCACGACTTTCAGGCCCCGGATACCTTCGTTGCCGCTCTGGGGGCCGAACATGGGATGAGTGCCGATGAACTCGACCTGCGGCGGAAGCCGGTGCTCGAGAATCCGGTGCGGCTTGACCTTGACCGAGGCGACATCCACGACCAGGGTGCGTTCGCGGAGATGGGGGACCACCTGGACAAGCAGGGAATCCAGTTCCTGGACCGGCACTGCCGGAATGAGGACATCGCAGTGCGCGCAGGCGTCAAGACTGGTCCACAGCACTCCCCGGTCCGCTGCTTCCGCTTCCAGCTCTCGGCGGTCCCAGGCGCGAACGTCGAAGCGGGCGCCGAGGTGCTGGGCAATGAACCGGCCGAAGCTGCCGAAGCCGATGATCCCGATCGTTCTGACCCAACAGTTCTGCACGGCGCGCGCAGCCTAGCAACCCCGTTGCCTGTCCTCTGCGGCTTCGAGTCGTGCGGCCGTCTCCGGCGGCTCGGCAGTCGGCTTCCCCTACAATCGCGGCTTCGTGAGGGGAGGGGAGTCAGGATGACGTGGAGAACTGGCGCCTTTGTGGGCGCTCTACTGACCGTCGCGGTGAGCTATGGTTCACCGCCCGTGGCCTACGCCGAAGACGAGCGCGCCAGCCGGCAGCATGTGATGGGCCTGCTCCGGGAGGTGCCGTTGATCGACGGGCACAACGACGTACCCTGGCAGTACCGGACGCGGGTTTCGAACCACCTCGACCGGATCGACTTCCGCGACACCTCGGCGCTCGAACCGCCGATGCACACCGATCTCGTGCGCCTGCGTCAGGGGGGTGTCGGGGCTCAGTTCTGGTCGGTGTACATCCCGACCTCCTTCGGCCGGCCGGGTGCTGCACGGGTGGTGTTCGAGCAGGTCGACCTGACAAAGCGGCTGATCGAGCGCTACGCCGACGACCTGGAGCTGGCCTTGACGGCCGACGACATTGAGCGGATCCACGGCGCCGGCAAGGTCGCGTCACTGCTCGGAGCGGAGGGCGGGCACTCCATCGAGTCGTCCCTCGGCGTACTGAGACAGATCTACGATGTCGGCGTTCGCTACATGACCCTGACCCACGGCAGCAACACGGCGTGGGCCGACTCGGCCACCGACCGGCCCGCGCACGGCGGGCTCACGGCCTTCGGCCGCCAGGTAGTGCGGGAGATGAACCGCCTCGGCATGCTGGTCGACCTCTCCCATGTATCGCCGCAGACGATGCACCAGGCGCTGGACGAGACGAAGGCGCCGGTCATCTTCTCGCATTCCTCAGCGTTCGCGGTCACTGCAAGCCCGCGCAACGTTCCCGACGACGTGCTGCGGCGGCTCGCGGAGAACGGGGGTGTCGTGATGGTCACCTTCGTACCGTCCTTCGTCAACGACGGTGTACGCGCGCACTTCCGGCGCATGGAAGCGGAGCGCCTCCGCCTCTCGGGGGCGGGCGTGGCGCCGGCCGAACTCCGCGGGCATCTCGAAGCCTGGCGGCGCGAGAACCCCGGGCCGCAGGCTGCGATAGGCGACGTCGCGGACCACATCGACCACATCCGGGCTTTGATCGGAACCGCCCATTTGGGCATCGGTTCGGACTTCGACGGCATCCCCACCGTGCCGGTCGGGCTCGAGGATGCCTCCACGTTCCCCGAACTTCTGGTCGAACTGGTTCGCCGGGGATACAGCGACGAGGAGTTGAAGGACATCGCGGGACGCAGCTTCCTGCACGCGATGCGCGGTGCGGAGGAGGCCGCAAGGCGCCTGCAGGCCTCGGAGCCCGCGGCCGACGACCTGATCGAAGAACTCGATCAAGCAGGTCGATCGCAAGGGGGGCCGGGCCGTAGTCCACCGGCTGCGAAAGGAGCTGGTAGCGATGTCTGAGCAGTCGAAGTCTCCGGTCACGGCCCGTCACGCTTCGACTGTCCTGTTGCTGCGGGACAGCGAACGCGGCGTCGAGGTGTTCATGGAGCGCCGGCACATCAAGTCGGACTTCGTCGGCGGCGCCTATGTCTTCCCGGGCGGCCGGGTCGACCCCGAGGACCGGGTCGACGAGGCGCTGTGCCACGGCGTCACGGATCGCGAGGCGAGTGCCCGGCTGTCGCTGGAGGAGGGCGGGTTGACCTTCTACGTCGCCGCGATCCGTGAGTGCTTCGAGGAGGCTGGCGTGTTGCTGGCCTACGACCCTGACGGACAGTTGCTCGACTTCTCGGACCGGTCGGTTGAGGAGCACTACGAGGCCCTGCGTGGCGAGCTGAACGCCGGCAAGCTCTCCCTGCTCGATATCGCGGCTCAAGAAGGGCTGACCCTGGCCACCGACCGCATCAGCTACTGGGCGCACTGGATCACTCCGCAGGGGCAGCCCCGGCGCTACGACACCCGCTTCTTCGTCACCCGGGCGCCGGGGAATCAGACAGCCGGCCATGACGACCACGAGCTGACGAGTTCGGCCTGGGTCACCGCGCGGGAAGCGCTCGAAAACGGGCGGCGTGGAGAGTGGATGATCATCTTCCCCACCATCCGCAACCTGATGAAGCTGGCCCGGTTCGACACCGCGGACGCGGCGGTCGCCGCGGTCGACGCGCAGAGGGAATTCCCCATCATCCAGCCGCGCGTCCTGCTGGGCCGGACGCCGGATGACCCGCCGCGCGCGGTGATTCCGGGTGAAGAAGGCTACGAGGACGCCGCCCCCAGTCCTTCCGTGGCCAATGCCCGCGACTGGAAGCGGGCGTTCAGCGTTTGAGCAGCCGCCGCCGGATGGAAGGTCTCGCGAAGGGCAGGCCGGTGCGGCTGTCCGACCGCGTGTTGCGGGTGACCCAGGACAACCCGGGGATGTTCACGGGACCGGGCACGAACACCTACGTCATCGGCCCGGAGAGCGGGCCGGTCTTCGTCCTTGACCCGGGTGAGGAGGACGACCGGCACTTCAATGCGGTTGCCGCGGCAGTTGGCGGACGGCAGGTCGAGGCGGTCCTGATCAGTCATCTGCACCGCGACCACTGGCCCCTGGCGCCCCGCGTCGCCAATCACTACGGCGCGGCGATCCTAACCTTCAGCGATCAGCCGCCGTTCGCCGCCGGTGCCCGCCTCGAGGACGGCGAGCGCCTGTCCGCCGCCGACGTGACCCTGGTGGCCCTCCACACCCCCGGCCACGCCAGCGACCACCTCTGCTTCCTGCTCGAAGAAGAGCGTGCAGTGTTCACCGCCGATCTGGTCATGGGTTGGTCGACTTCGATCATCGCGCCCCCGGACGGCAACTTGAACCAGTACATGTCCTCCCTCGAACGGCTGATCGAACTCGACCGCAGCTCCGGCATCGAAGTCCTCCACCCCGGTCACGGCGAATCGATCGAACCGCCCCTCGAACGGATCGAGGAGATCCGCCGCCACCGCCAGCAGCGCACCGATCAGGCGTTGGAAGCGATCGCGGCCGGAGTCGGCACGATCCCGGAGATGGTCGAACGCATCTACGTCGACGTCGACCGCAAGCTCCACGGCGCGGCCGCCTTCTCGTTGCGGGCGCACCTTGATGCCATGGTCGAAGGGGGGAAGGTGATGGAGACCGAGCCGGGCCGGTACGAGCCAGCAGCCAATTGACGCCGAGGCCGAACAGGGCTGGCCTGGATGAACTGGTGTATTGGTGTTATGGTGCTAGTCCGGTTACGTCGGCTACCTACTTCGGAGTGCCCACCGCATGACCCGTTTGACCATCACCGTTGCAGACCAGACGCACCGCGCCCTCAAGGAAGCTGCGGCTCGCCAGGGCCGTTCGATGGCCGCGATCATTGAAGAGAGCTTGGAAATGAGGGGTATTCGGCCCTATGAGAGCGCCCGGGAACTCGTACTCAGAGCGCGCGCGAACTCGGGGCTTGACTCTGATCGCGCGATGGCTCTCGCGGTCGAGGAGACAAGGCGTCATCGAGGAGGGATGTAGACCTTGGCGCGCGGACCTCGGCCCTCCGATACGGGCCGTGGTCCGGGCTACCGGCGACTGTGTGTCGTCGACACGAATGTCGTCGTCTCCGGTTTGATCGATGGCCACTCGGACCGTCCGCCGGCAAGGATCCTGGAAGCGATGATCGGCGGCAGGCTCCTCTACCTGATGTCGCCAGCCTTGTTGAGCGAGTACTCGGCCGTGTTGCGTCGTCCTGCGATTGCCGAACGGCACGGTCTGGCGCCAGACGAACTCGACCGGTTCCTGACCGAGCTGGTCGCAAACGCGGTGTGGCGGGAGCCCGACGCGGCAGGAGATGCTCCCGACATTGGCGACAACCACTTGTGGGACTTGCTGGCGAGCGAGCGTCGGGCGCAGTTGATTACCGGCGACCGCTTGCTGTTGCGGACGCCGCCGAGCGGCGCTTCGGTGGTCTCGCCGCGTCAGTTCGTCGAGGCGTTTCTACTGCGGGACAGTCGATAGTCTGTTCCCACTGGTTCGCCAGGGGAGTGTCGACGAGGCGCGGCTCCAAGAGCTCCTCTTCGACCATCCAGAGTGTCTCCCGATCCCCGCTATCGATCCGGCCTACGCGGATGCGGTTCCAATCTGCCGAGAACTCCGGGTGCCGGCCGGGAGCATCGACGCCTTGTTCGTCAATCACCTGGGCCGGCTGACGCTGTGCGAGTTCAAACTCTGGCGCAACCCGCAGGCGCGCCGCGAAGTGATCGGCCAGATTCTCGACTACGCGAAGGACCTCGCCTCATGGAGCTACGAGGACCTGCAGCGCCAAGTCGCCCTAGGTATTCAGCGAGGATTTCGCCTTCGCTGATCCGGACTCGGAGCTTGAGAAGGAGGGCTTCCCGAAGAGGGTCAAGGTCCGCGGCGCCGCCAACGGCGAAGCCTTGCGGTTCGTCTTTTCTCTTTCCGGATTCGGATCAGCCATCAGTTGCTACCTGGTTGCCCGGGCGGGCTGCACGCGAGAGGAACGGATCTTCGATGAGACGCGGGCCGCAGTCGAGGATTTGAGGCGGGAGATGCGGCCGCCGGCGTCCGACCGGGATCGTCCTTGGGACGACCTGGAGGAGTGGCGCACTCCGCGTGGCGGTGCCTGCCTCGGCTTTCGAAGAGAGTGCACCCCGTCCCTGTTCGAGAGCAGCGAAGAGAGCGAGGAGTATCGGGAGGCCGTCGCTTGGATGCGCGACCGCGGGAACCGCCTCGTCAGCGTTCTCCATCCCCGCCTCAGGCGAATGTTCGCTGAGCACTGAGCTGGCCGGCCTCGTTGCGCAGCGCAACGCCCTCCAGCCGAGGCGGCAGTAGGCACCGCCGCCACGGCGCCGCGTTACCGCCGCAGACGCCCGTCAGCGGCGCCAGGGGGCGCGGATCTTGCGGCCTTCGCGGTAGGCGGCGAGCCGCTCGCGGGCTTCTTCTAGGGCCTCGGGGGGGGCGGTTCGTTCCAGGTTCTCGATGAGTCGTTCCTGCCAGGCCGCGGCCTCTTCGAAGTTGTCGGTTTCGGCGTAGGCCATGGCGAGCACGGCGCCGTGGGCCGGTGTCTGGGCGCGCTGGAACAACTGTTGGGCGACATTCAGGGCCCTTTGCCCGTCTCGCACCTCGTCGTCCTCGGAGGCGGCGAGGACCTGGACCAGAAGCACGGCGAAGTAGCCGCTGCCGCCCTGGTCGGGAAGATCGAGGGTCTGCTCGAGCATGAGCCGCACCTGTGCATCCTGGCCTGCGAGCAGGAGAGCCGTGACCTCCGCCGCCCGAACCTGGCTGTCGGTGGGGTCGAGTTCCAGGGCGCGGCGCGAAGCCAAGGCGGCTTCCTTGAAACGGCCCAGACGACCGAGGGCGGTGCTCAGGTTGGCGTAGGCCGCCTTGAGGGTCGGGTTGGCGCCAATCGCGCGCTGGTAGTGGGGGATCGCCTCCTCGTAGCGCTCCTGCTCGGTGCGGATGTTGCCGAGTTCGAAGTGGGCCGCGCTCAGGTGGGCCGGGTCGGCGCCGGCTCTGATGAGCTGCTCGAAGCGACGGGCCGCCGAGGCCGGTCGGCCGAGTTCCTGCTCTATTCGCCCGAGTTGCATCACGATCTCGCGATTGAGCCCGAAGTCAGCCAGCAATGACTCGAACTCCCGCAGCGCGAGTTCGCGGCGGCCGCCGCGCCGGTAGTTGCTTGCCCGATGGAAGCGGAGGTTGCGGTCTCCCGGGGCCAGTTCGAGAGCCAGGGTCAAGGCCTCGGCGGCTCCGAGAGGGTCGTCTGTTTCACCCCGGCTCCTTGCCAGTTCGACCCAGGCCGGCCCGAAGGACGGTTCGAGTTCGACCGCCCGGCTGAGTCGCTCACTCGCTGCCTGGAACCTGCCCTCCTCGTTGTAGAGCCGCCCTGTGTGGAACAGCAGCGCGGCGTCGTCGGGGCTCAGGTTCAGTGCCTCCTGGTACCACATGGCGGCTTCTGCGCTCCGGCCCATCCGCTCCAGGGCCGCCGCCAGCGAGCGCTTCGCCGCGGCGCTCTCCGGGTAGTCGCCTATCGCTTCGCGGAACCGTTGCTCGGCGACTTCGAAGGCGTTGGCCGCGAGAGCGACGCGGCCGAGCAGCAACTGCGCCCCGATGCCGGTGGCCGATTCCTTGATCTCCGCCGCGATCGGATCGGCGAATGCCACGGGCGCCTCGCCGCGGAGTTCCATTGCCGCTCTCGATGCTTCGTCGTCGCCGAGGGCGCGGTGGGCAAGGGCGATGTGGTAGTGAAGCGAGTTGGCCCTGGGCTGGTTCCGCAGCGCCGCCTGGAAGTGCTCGAGCGCCGCCGCCGGGTCATCGGTCTCGGAGGCGACGCGACCCAGGCCGAAGTGCGCGGCGGCCGCCGCGCCCGGCAGTTCGAGTGCCCGCTCATACTGGGTGCGCGCCCGCTCGTACTGTCCCAGCTCGAAGTGGACGCGGCCGAGACGGATCGCGGTGGGCGGATCGTCGGGTTGCAGCGCGCGCGCCTGCTCGTAGGCCGCGACTGCTTCTTCGAGTTCTCCCAGGTGCTCGGCGGCGCTGCCGAGGAGGTAGCGCCAGCGGAAGTTCCGCGGTTGCAGCTCCGCGGCGTTGGCCAGGCAGGCCCTGGCCGCCGGCAGGAGGTCGTAGACCAGGTAGAGCTGACCGGCCTCGCCAAAAAGCAGGCCCAATTGCCCGGCCTCTTCCGCCGACGGTGGGCCTGCGGCGAGCGCCTCGTCGAGCAGTTGGCGTTGCTCTTCGATCTGAGCGCGAACCGCTGCGTCGACGCCGCGCAGGTTGACGTCGGGGACCGGAAGCAGGCGCCCCGCGGCCTCCGTCTGTGCCCCGACAGCCGCGGCGGTGAACCAACAGAGGAGCGCAAGAGCGAGCGCGATCATCGGGCGTGATTCTTGTAATCGGTGGCTCATCGTTCTTCGTCTTCCGGTAGCTCCCTTTCCTCGCCGGTGCCGCGGACGAGATCAGTGTAAGCCGCGGGAGGGGGCGCCGGCCACACTTCGACTGTTCCGTCGGTCCACCGGACCTCGATCCGGGACACCGCGGCTCCGTCCGGGTTCACCGTCACCCGGGGATCGCCCGCGGACGTGTAGCTGCCGCTGGCACCTGCCAGCCGCACCAGGGGCGGCGCTCCGTCGCGGTGGACGCGCACGGTGACGCCGGATGCCGGCCGGTGACCGTGGGCCTCGTCCAGCCGCGGCGTCAGGCCGATCCAGTCATCGCCTGTCTGCACCTGGCTGAGCAGCAGGCGTGCCGGTCCGTTGTTGTTCGTGATGACCAGGTCCGTATCGCCGTCGTTGTCGACGTCACCGGTGACGAGACCGCGGCTCACGAGGGGCGCGGCGCCGTCCAGCATGCCAGCCGGGCCGGCTTCGAACTGCCGGCCGCCGCTACCGCCGGCCACATTGAGGAACACCTGGTTCGGTTGATCCAGGGGGAACGGATCGTCTTCGGTGCGCGGCCTGCCGGCGGCGAACGTGACGGCGCCGTTCACTACCGCCAGATCGAGCCAGCCGTCGGCGTCCAGATCGACGAACGCGGTGCCGAACGATGTTGCGTCCCAGCTCGGTCGCGCCAGGGCGGCTGCGTTGGTCCGGTCCCGGAAGGCTGCGGCGCCGGGCTCGGAGTCGTTCCGGTAGAGCGTGTTCGTCTCGCGGGCGAAGTGGGTCAGAAAGAGGTCGAGGTCGCCGTCGCCGTCGTAGTCGCCGGCGGCTAACCCCATGCTGGCCTCGGCCTCGCCGTCCGCGTTGAGTGCCGCGCCACTGATCAGACCCTCCTCGACCAGCACGCCGTCTCCGCCGTTGATCCAGAGATGGTTGGGCATGAGATCGTTGGCGACGTAGAAGTCGAGCCGACGGTCGCCGTCGAGGTCGGCGGCCAGGACGCCCAAGCCGTTGCCGGGTCGCGTGGCGGTCAGGCCGGCTTCTGCCGTCGCGTCGGTGAACCGCCCGGAGCCGTCGTTGCGCAGCAGGCGGTCCGGCACCGCTTGATACGCGCTGGGCAGGCAGTAGTCGATCTCGCCCCGTTCGGTCAGACAGGTCTTGTGCGTAACCACGGAGAAGTTCAGGTAGTTCACGACGAACAGGTCGAGGTCCAGGTCGCCGTCGTAGTCGGCGGCTGCCGACGCGATGCTCCATCGCGGGTCGCTGGTGCCGCTGGCTTCGGTACGGTCGGTGAACGTCCCGTCGCCCTCGTTGCGCCAGAGCTGGTTGTCGCCGAGGTTCAGCACGTAGAGATCGGTCCAGCCATCGTTGTCCACGTCACCGGCTGTGACTCCCATGCCGTAGCCGAATGCCGAAATGCCGCTCTCCTCGGTGACGTCGACGAAGTGGACCGTGGCGCGGCCGTTGCTGTGCTCGAGGTCATTGCGGAGCAGGCGGTCTTGCGGCGGCCACTTGCCGGTCCACGGCACGGTCGCCCTTGCACGGTCCTCGTCCTCGCCGAGGGTGTTTCCCTGGACCAGGTAGAGGTCGAGGTCGCCGTCGTTGTCGTAGTCGAAGAGCGCCGCGCCGGCGCCGACCACCTCGGGGTAGTAGAGGTGACCGCTCATGCCGTTCCAGTGGCGGAAGTCGAGGCCCGCGCTCCGTGTCGCGTCGACGAAGAGGACCTCCCGGTCTCCCGCCGCGGCGAGCAGGGCGGAAAGCGCCGCTAGCACCCAGACGGCAACCGTGCCGGCACCGAGCATGTGTCTCATCTTTCGCCGCCCAAAAGAAAGGTGGCCGCGGATACCCGTTCGAGGGCTTCCGCGCCCTCGACGATCCGGTAGACCGCTCGGGGCGCGATGTCCCGGAAGCGCTGGTCGGCGCTGCTGCCGGCCCACCGCACCCGGATCTCCGCGATCTGGACGGCGTCGCCCAGGCCGACCTCAAGCTGCATGCTGTTGCCGCCGAAGGAGCCGCCCGAGCCGACGAGCCGGTGGATGGTGCGCGGGTCGCCGCCTGGACCCTCGACCAGGAGCGCCACTCGCGAGCCGACGCCGAAACGGTTGGCGCCACCGCCGGCCGCGCCGGCCCCGGCAAAGTGGAGAGTGACCCAGGCGTTGCCGTTGCCCGGATTCTCGAACAGGGCGTTACCGAACGAGTCGCCGGGGTAGAAGCCGCCGAGTTGGTGCAGCAGGTCCATGTCTCCGTCCAGGTCCAGGTCTCCGAACGCCACGCCGTGTCCCTTCTGGAGGTGACCGAAGCCGCCGGCGAAGGTGACCTCCTCGAAGCGCCGCCCGTTGTAGCGGTACATCACGTTCGGCATCAGGCTCGCCAGATCCGGCTCGCCGGTGCCGAGGTAGAAGTCGAGCCAGCCGTCGTTGTCCAGATCGCCGTAGTTCGCTCCCATCGGCATGGCCGGCCGTTCGATCCCGAGCTCGCGTGATACCTCGGTCATGCGCAGTCTGCCGCCGCAACCGGGCTCGGGACCGCAGTCGTTGCGGTAGAGCAGCGGCTGGCCGGCTGACGGAGCTGCGCCGGCGAAGGATGCCATGACCTCCGTGGCCTGCGATCGGTAGTCGCCGACGTAGAGGTCGAGGTCGCCGTCGTGGTCGTAGTCGAAGAACCAAGTGGCGAAGCTCTCCCGCTCGGGCTCGGTGATCCCGACCCGTACGGCGACATCCACGAAGGCGCCATCGTCGTTGACATAGAGGCGGTTGGAGCCGAAGTTGGAGACGTAGAGGTCGAGGTCGCTGTCGTTGTCCACGTCCCCCCAGGCGACGCCCTTGGCGTAGCGCAGGTTGACCACACCCGACGCTGCCGCAACGTCCTCGAAGGTGCCGTCGCCGCGGTTGCGAAACAGTTGCGACGGGAAGTCGTGAGCTTCGGTCGCCTCGTTGCCGACGTAGAGGTCCAGATCGCCGTCGCCGTCGTAGTCACCCCAGGCTGCGGTCTGGGTCGGGTAGGCGGGTTCGGCCAGACCCGCTTCCTCGGTGACGTCGACGAAGCGGCCCGGATCGCCGTCGAGCTCGTTGCGCAGCAGGGAATTGCGGATGCGGCCATCGTCCAGCAGCCAGGCGCCTCGGAGAACGAGCAGGTCGAGGAGGCCGTCGTCGTCGTAGTCGGCGTGGACCAGGTTGAGACCACCGACCTGATCTTCCAGCCCCCAGGTTGCGGACACGTCCTCGAAGCCGCCTTGGCCATCGTTCCGGAACGCGCGCACCGGTCCGCAGGGGTCCCAGCTCGACGTGACTAGATCGAGCAGGCCGTCGCCGTCGAAATCGTCAACCACCGCGCCGCCCGCAAGGTCGAGCACATCAACCCCGAGCTCCGGACCCCGGTTTCGCCAGCGACCACCCGCGAACCGGTCGGCGAAGACGACTTCGTCGATCCGGAACTCAGCCGGCACACCTTCCGGAAAGTCCCCGGACAACCTGCGCGCCAGGTTGAGGAGCCACCGCGCGCGGACCTGCCAGGGCGCGGGGCCGTCCTGCCGCAGAATGGCCAGGAACCCGTCGCCCGCGGCCCGGGCGTGTTCGGGGCGGGCGTGAACGGCGGACGAAGCCAGCGGCAAGATGCAACTGTCGGCCGACCGGGAGACCGAGTGGGTGGGTTCGCCGGTCTGCGCGTGCTCCCCGCCCGCTTCCTCCGAGCCGGTGTGATGGATGCAGTTCAGATCCTCGGCCCGCTGCAGGTGCGCGAGAGCGAGATTCCACTCGGCCAACGAGAGCGCCGCCGGATCGACGGTCGGCGAAGCTGACAGTGTTCGGACGGCCGTCGACAGGTGCCCGATCGCTTCCGCGGTGTTGCCGAGCCGTAGCAGTTCACGGCCGAGCCGCACCTGCGTCGTGCCGGTGGTGCTTGCGCCGGCCGAGACCAGTTCATCTCGAAGCACGTCCACGATGCCGGTCCCGAAGTACGGGTTCGAGCCGGCGTTCAGCTGCCGGCAGGACTCCGCGAAGTCGACCGCGCCGCCGACGGTGGGCGCGGACACGGCAGCGAAAGGCGCTGCGAGCATTGCGGTCGCTGCGAGCCCGCGGCCCAGCATGCGCTGCAGCCTACTACGGCGTACGCCGGACGCCGTCAGGGAGGACGCCGGCGGTGGCTGGCGAATCCCAGGTTAGTGGTCAGTCCGGCGGAGGTTTCGGGATCTCAGGTTCCGAGTCGCCGTCGTCGGTCGGGGGCGAGGACTCCGCCTCGCCCGGGTCGCCGCCGGCGACTTCGTCACCGTCCGTCGCCGGTGGCGCGGGGGGCAGCGGCGCGGCGGCGGCCGCCCCGTAGTCGGAGGTGCCGAACCGCGTCATGAAGACCGCGCCGAGGCCGATGGTCCAGGCGAGGTAGCAGATCAGGACTCCGGGGATGCGGAACATGACGCGGAAGAACCACGGCAGCCCCAGGAAACCGAGCAGGTCGGCCACGAGTGCGAGCGCCTGGATCGAGAGGACGCCGAGCGCCAGAGCGCCGAAGCTGCCGGCCGCTACCCGGCCGGCGCCCTGGAAGCGACGCCGGCACCAATCGCCGGCCGCCGCCGCCGACCCCGCGTAGCCGAACACGAAGGCGGCCGCCAGACCGATGAACGCCGCCGGCCAGACGAGGACGGCGAAGGGAATGCCGATGATCGTCACAGCGAGCAGCAGGCTGACGATGATCAGGACGGGGAAGAAGAAGACCTCCACGCCCAGGCCGACCGCGAACATGATCCACAGGTCGGACGCCGCCGCCGATCGCACCCGGCCGACTCCCTTGGGCGCCACCAGGAGGACCAGGCCGCTGAGCGCAATCAGCAGAACGGTGAAAATGATCGACTGGACGAACTCGAAGACCTTGCCAAGACGGAAGAAGGGGGGGCGGTCGCCGACACCTGGGAACCAGTCGCCGTCCCAAGTGTTGAACCAGTCACCACCCCAGTTCCAGTCGAAGTCACCCCAATCGACTTCGGATACCTCGCCGAGCACGGACGACCCGTCTTCGCGCCGCACCCTGCCGCCGACCGTGACGATGTCGCCCCACACCTCCGCTTCGGGGCCGAGTTCCACGCCGCCGCCGATCGCGACCACTTCGCCGGTCACGCGGCCGTTGATCTTCGCCGTGCCGCCGATCGATATCGCGTCGCCGCGAACCTGACCGTCGACCTTGATGTCGCCGCCGATCGAGACGATGTCGTGGGCCACTTCGTCCCGGCCGACCCGCACGGTGCTGCCGAACGCGACCTTGTTGTCGAGGTCGACGAGTTCCTCCTCGATCCCGTTCAGGTCGCGCTCGAGATCCTCCAGCCGCTCGATGGCCCCCTCGATGGCGCCCTGGGCCTGTTCGCCAGCTTCCTCGAGTGCTTCGTCGAGGCGTTCTCGCGCTTCCTCCAGAGCCGTGCTCGCTTCCTCCTGAGCTTCCTCGGCCTCTTGGGCTTCCTGGGGCTGGCCGAACGCCAAGCCGGTGCAGCACAGTCCGCCGACCAGCAACAGGGCGCCGGCTCGTGCTCCACGGATCCGCCGCCGGCTGCCCGGTCCCGAAGAGAGCCGGTGGAGAAGATGGACCGCGATCAGGCTGAGCAGCGTCGCGACGGTCACCACCCCGGTGACCTGTGGCGTGCGCAGAATCAGGTCGAGAGCCTCTCCGACCTGGACCGCACCGCTCAGGAACGCGAGGCTCTCGGCGAGGACGCCGGCGGTCCAGGTCAGGATCCAGACCGCGCTGAAGAGCGCTGCTTCCAGGGCTCTCAGCATGGTCAGCCAGGTGGACGGGACGAGCAGCGTCCCGCCGCCGAGCAGGAGCATCGCCGTTGCGGCCATTGCGCCGGCTGACACGCGTGCCCACCGGGGCGTCGGGAACGGCAAGAGGTGCGGAGTTGGCGCCGGCGCTTCGATCGGCCGGTTCGCGGCCGCCACCTGCCGCATGATGCGGCCGACGAACCCGTCCGATGGGGCGGGATCCTCTAGCGATTGGAAGAGAGTCCGGAGGTCGATTCGGTTCCGCATGTTCAGCCCTCGCGGCGCGTGCGATTGTATGACGGCGGTCTTGTTGCGGCGTTCACCATGCCCTTCGCCCTACGATGCGGAGATCGCCGCGGTTTCAAACCACGCCCTCCGCGCGCAGGCGCTGTTCGATCTCGCGGCGGGCCCGCCGCAGGTTCGTCTTCACGGTTCCGAGGGGCATGCCGGTGATCTCTGCGATGTTGCGGTAGGGCTGCTCCTCCTTGAACCGCAGCAGCACGACGAGGCGGTACTCCGGCCGGAGGGCAGCCACCGCGGCCTCCAGCGCGGCCGCCAGTTCATGCCTCTTGATCAGCGTATCGGCGGCCTCGGCCCGCTCGTCCGGGGTGCGGTCGAGGATCGACGATTCGTCGGGGTCGCTGCTCTCGATCGGAGTGGTGGGCAGCTTCTTTCGCCGTAAATGGTCGATCGCCGCGTTGCTTGCGATCTTGAAGAGCCAGCTCGCGAAGCGCCGCCGCGGATCATAGCGGGCGAGGGCCAGCCAGGCCTTGATGAAGACCTCCTGGGTGACGTCCTCGGCGATGCCGTGGTCCCGGACCATGCGCACGACCAAGCTGAAGACCGGGCGCTGATAGCGCTCGACCAGGGTCTGAAAGGCGCGCTGCGACCCTTCGACAGCCTCTGCTATGAGCGCGACTTCGTCTTTCTGTCGATGCGTCAAGATGTCATCCGTGCACTCGATGACTCGCGCCCGGAGTGGTTCGCGGGTGGCGCCGGGCGCGCCACCCGGGTGTCATCCGTGCGCTCGATGACTCGCGCCCGGAGTGGTTCGCGGGTGGCGCCGGGCGCGCCACCCGGGTTGCAGTGTGGCACGCACGGCAACTGCCCGTATCATTGCCGCGTGAAGGGCGGGGAGGATCACACAGGTACCGGGGACTACGGAGAACTGGCGGCTGCGGTTCGGTCGGTGCGGATTGCGGGCCGCGTTACGCGGCGTCTGCAGCAGTCGCTTCAGGGGTCCTTCCTGACCAAGGAGGATCGTTCGCCGGTGACGGTCGCCGACTACGCGGCGCAGGCACTGGTCAGCCTCACCCTGCCGGCCCGAGAGGCCATCGTGGGCGAGGAGACCGCGACGGCTCTGGAAAGCGCCGGAGGGAGGGAGACCCTGGACAAGGTCGTGGCCGCGGTCCGGTCCGAACTGCCCGATGTCACCGCCGACGACGTGCGAGCCGCGATCGACCGCTGCTCGTATCCCGGCGGCGCGAGCGGCAGGTTCTGGGTCCTCGATCCGATCGACGGCACGAAAGGATTCCTGCGGGGCGACCAGTACGCGATCGCCCTGGGTCTGATGGAGGACGGCGAAGTCGTCGGCGGTGTGCTCGGTTGCCCGAACCTGCCTTCGCCCGCGGGCCGCGGTTGCCTGTTCGTCGCCGCCCGGGGTCGGGGCGCTTGCGAGCTGCCGTTCGACGAGGACAGGGGGACACCGCGCCGGATCGGGGTCTCTGCGGTTGCCGCGTCGGGCGACGCCGCCTTCTGCGAGTCGGCCGAAGCGATGCACTCGGACCACGATCGGCATGCCCGGATTGCTGTGCGGCTCGGGGTGACGGCTCCTCCCGTGCGCATGGACAGCCAGTGCAAGTACGGGGTGATCGCACGCGGCGATGCCTCGATCTATCTCCGATTGCCCTCGTCCAGGACCTATCGGGAGAAGATCTGGGACCACGCGGCGGGCTTCATCGTGGTGTCCGAAGCTGGGGGCGCCGTGACCGACGCCTACGGCCGGAGCCTCGACTTCAGCCTGGGGCGGACCCTGGACGGAAATCGCGGCGTCGTGGCGACCAACGGCCTCCTTCACGCTGTGGTTCTGGATGCGGCGGCCGCGGTGCTGTCACAGAACCCGGCAGTGTTGTCGCCGAACCCGGAAGGCTGAGACGGGATCGTTCTTCGTGGCTTCCAACGAGACTCTGCTCGTTACCGGCGGCGCCGGTTTCATCGGCTGCAACTTCACCGCCAGGGCGCTGGCCGACGGTTCGTGCCGGGACAGCCGCGTCGTCGTGTTCGACAAGCTGACCTATGCCGGCAATCTTCTCAACCTGGAGGCGGTTGCGGCCGATCCGCGCTACCGGTTCGTGCAGGCTGACATCGCCGACCGCGACGCGGTCCGGCGAGTCTTCGCCGAGTACCGGCCGACGGCGGTCCTCAACTTCGCCGCCGAGAGCCATGTGGACCGCTCGATCGACAGTCCGGGCGACTTTGTTCGGACCAACATCGGCGGCACGTTCGAACTGCTCGAAGCTGCCCGGGGCGCCCTCAGGGAACGGTCGGAGCGGGAGAGAGCCGCCTTTCGGTTCATCCACGTCTCGACCGACGAGGTCTTCGGCAGCCTGGGTGACGAGGGACGGTTCCACGAACACACGCCGTACGACCCGAGTTCGCCCTACTCGGCCTCCAAGGCAGCCGCGGATCACCTCGTGCGCGCCTACGGCCGCACCTACGGCCTGCCGGCGATCGTGACCAACTGCTCGAACAACTACGGTCCGTACCAGTATCCCGAGAAGCTGATTCCGGTGATGATCCTGAACGCCGCCTCCGGGCTTCCCCTGCCGGTCTACGGCGAGGGCGCGAACGTCCGGGACTGGCTTCACGTGGACGATCACTGCGCCGGTCTGCTCACGGTGCTGAGGCGCGGCGAACCGGGCCAGAGCTACAACCTGGGCGGCGACGAGGAACGAACGAACCTCGAAGTCGTGGAGGCGGTCTGTGGTGCGGTCGAGGCGGAGTTCCCGGCGGCGCGGAACGCCGCGCTTGCCGCCAGGGGGATGGGGAGCTACCGGCAACTGGTGACCTTCGTTGAGGACCGACCGGGTCATGACCACCGCTATGCGATCGATCCCGCGAAGGTGCGGCGCGAACTGGGATGGACGCCGCGGCACGATTTCGAGAGCGGTCTGCGCGAAACGGTGCGCTGGTACCTTGGTCACCGCGAATGGTGCGAGGCGGTCGCCCCTGGCGCTTCGAGGAACCGGATGGGCGTAGGGCAGCGCCTGACGGCGGTGACATGAGTCCGCTACGGGGAATCCTGCTTGCGGGCGGGGCCGGTACCCGGCTCCACCCGGTGACTCGCGCGGTCAGCAAGCAGTTGCTGCCGGTGTACGACCAGCCGATGATCCACTACCCGCTGTCCAGCCTGATGGTCGCGGGCGTGCGGGAGATCCTGGTCATCACGACGCCGCACGACCAGCCCGCGTTTCAGCGCCTGCTGGGCGATGGCAGCGACTTGGGCCTCGAGCTGTCCTATGCCGTGCAGGAGGCGCCGGAGGGCATCGCCCAGGCGTTCCTGATCGGCGCCGAACATCTGCGCGGGGCCAGGGCGGCGCTCGCGCTGGGCGACAACATCTTCCACGGCCATGGGCTGGCCCAGGTGCTCCAGCGGGCCGCGGAGCGGAATGTGTCATCGCCGGGTGCTGTGATCTTCGGCTACCGGGTCCGGGATCCCGAGCGGTACGGCGTGGTCGAGTTCGATGACGAGCGGCGCGTGGTCGGGCTGGAAGAGAAGCCTGCGGCGCCGAAGTCGCCCTACGCCGTACCGGGTCTTTACTTCTACGACGAGCGGGTGGTCGAACTGGCCCGGACACTCGAGCCGTCGGCGCGCGGCGAGCTGGAGATCACCGACCTGAACCGGCTCTACCTGGCCGAGGGCACGCTGCGGGTCGAACTCCTTGGCCGTGGCGTCGCCTGGCTCGACACGGGCACGCACGAGGCGCTGCTTCAGGCCAGCAACTTCATTCAGGCGCTTGAGGAGAGACAGGGGTTGAAGGTCGCTTGCCTGGAGGAGGTGGCATACCGGATGGGTTACATCGACGCGGACGAGTTGGGCCGTCTGGCGGAAGCCACGAACGACGCCTACGGCCGCTATCTGAGCCTCGTCCTGGAGGAGGAGCGTTGACCGCGCCGCCCAGGGTTCATCCGACCGGCTTGCCCAGCGTGCTGATCGTCGAACCCGCGGTTCACCGGGACGGCCGCGGTTTCTTCCTGGAGAGCCACAACTCATCCAGGTTCGCTGAGTGCGGCGTGGAAAGGCCGTGGGTTCAGGACAACCACTCGCGATCCGGCCGCGCCACCTTGCGCGGGCTCCATCTTCAATGCCGCCGGCAGCAGACGAAGCTCGTTCGCGTCACCCGGGGCGAGGTCTTCGACGTTGCCGTGGATGTCCGGCGCGGTTCTCCGTCCTTCCTCGGCTGGACCGGTTGCGTGCTGTCGGAGGACAACTTCCGCCAGCTCTACATTCCGCGCGGTTTCGCTCACGGCTTCTGCGTGATCAGCGAGACCGCCGAGGTGCAGTACAAGTGCGACGACTACTACGACCGGGACGACGAACTCTCGATTGCCTGGGACGATCCCCAGATCGGGATCGACTGGCCGGTCGATGAGCCGCGGCTTTCGGACCGCGATCGGGCGGCGCCTACCGTAGCGGGGTGTTTTGAGCAGTTGCCGACGTTCTCGTACTGAGTCGGATGTGTTTCGAGCGGAGACCTTGACGGATCGGGACGGCCTGAGGGCCGCCGACCGCGATCAGCTCGAGGCGCACGGCATTGGCGTCGAGGAGGCCCGGCGGCAACTCGCGCTCCTGCGCGATCCGCCGCCGAAGACGAAGCTCGCACGCCCGGCCCGGATCGGCGACGGCATCCTGCCTCTGCCTGAAGGCGCCGAGGCCGTCCGCCTGGCCGAAGGGGGCCGATCCGCCTCGCGGGCGGGCCGCCTGATCCGGTTCGTGCCGGCGTCCGGCGCGGCATCGCGGCTGTTTGCGGAACTTCGAACGGCCCAGACCGCCGGCTTTCCTGTGAACGATCCGGTCCTGACCCGTTTCGAGAACACCCGGCCCTGTCTTCCCTTCGACTGTGGTCCGACCGAGTTCCTGGACCGCTACGGCGACGCGCCCAAGGCCCTGATCCCCTTTCACAGGTACGCCGATGGCGAGCGGCGGACCGCGCTGGAGGAACACATGGTTGAGGCGGCTGCTGTCATGGGCGGCCGCGGCTCGGCGGCGATCCACTTCTCCGTGGCCGTCCGCCACCGGCCGGCATTCGAGGAACTGCTCGGTGACCGGCTGCCGGTGCTCGAAGGGCGGCTGGGATGCCGCTTCGAAGTCACGCTCTCCCACCAGTCGCCGGCTACCGACAGCATTGCGGTCGACCCGGATGGAAAGCCGTTCCGGATCGCGGACGATCCGGCAGCGCCACTCTTGGTGCGGCCGGGTGGCCACGGCGCACTGCTTGGCAATCTCCAGTCTCTGGCCGATCGGGGCTTCGAGCTGATCGGGGTGAAGAACATCGACAACGTTCAGCCCGAGAAGGCCCAGGCCGCGTCGGTTCTTGCCATGCAGATCCTTGCCGGAATGGCGCGGGAACTGGCGCGGGGTTCGGGTCGGCCGGCCAGGGTCTGCGGTGTCGTTCCGGCCGTCGGTACGGCCGGAGGGGGTCCCTTCTGGGTTCACGAAACCTCGGGCGCCTCGGGAACCTTGGGCGGACTGCGGCTTCAGATCGTCGAGACCTCCCAGATCGACCTGGAAGACGGGGAGCAGACGGCGATTCTCAAGCAGTCAACGCACTTCAACCCGGTGTTCCTGGTCTGCGCGGCGCTGGCGCCCGGCGGTGGGGCGTACCGGCTGGAGGACTACGTCGACCGGGGCGCCAGCTTCATCGTTCGCAAGAGTCATGGCGGGCGGGAACTCACCGCACTGGAACGTCCCGGTTTGTGGAACGGATCGATGGCCGGTTGGGAGACGCGGTTCGTGGAGCTGCCGAGCGACGTGTACACGCCGGTCAAGACCGTGTTCGATCTCGCCGGTGCGGAACACCAGTGCGGAGGAGGTAACTTCAGATGAACGAGACTGCGAGTCAGGTTGCCCTGCCCGAGGGGGGCGGTCCGGTCAACGGGAAGCCGGTGAAGGCCTCGAAGTCGCGGCTTGCGGTGCGAGCGGCGGTCCTGGTCCTGGTGGTCGCCGCTCTCCTGCTGTTCGGCCGCCGCGTCGCCGTCTATCTGCCGGAGTTCACCGCCTGGGTCGACGGGCTCGGTTTCTGGGGGCCGGTGGTGTTCGTGGCCGGGTATGCCGTTGCCACCGTTGCCTTCATTCCGGGTTCCCTGCTGACCCTGGCCGGCGGAGCGATCTTCGGTCTCTGGAAGGGAACTCTGCTGGTGTTCGTAGGCGCTTCCCTGGGCGCCATCGGAGCCTTCCTGGTCTCTCGCTACGTCGCTCGCCGAGCGGTTGAGCGACGGATCGCCGGTGAGCGGCGCTTCGCCGCCATCGACCGGGCGGTCCAGCGCGAAGGGCTCAAGATCACCTTCCTGCTGCGCTTGACGCCGGTTGTCCCCTTCGTGCTCCTGAACTATGCCCTGGGGCTGACCCGGGTGCGGCTGGTCGACTACGCCGTCGCGTGCATCGGCATGTTGCCGGCGACGCTGCTCTACGTGTACTACGGCAAGGTGGCGGGCGACCTGGCCCTGCTTGCCGCCGGGGCTGCCCCGGAGCGCGGCTGGGGCACCTATGCCGGATGGGGTGTCGGCCTGGTGGCGCTGATCGCCGTGTCGACGGTCATCGTGCGGATCGCGCGGCGAGCGCTCAGAGAGGAGGTTGGCGAATGACGAGGCCGGAACTGCTCCGGGAGAGTCACCACGACCGGGAACTCGCGGCGCGGGTGTCCCCCGACGACTGGACCAACCCGGCGCCCGAAGGCCGGTACCACCTGGTGGTGATCGGGGCCGGCACTGCCGGTCTGGTGACGGCGATCGTGGCCGCGGGCTTGGGCGCGCGGGTAGCCTTGATCGAGCGCCGGCTTATGGGCGGCGACTGCCTGAACTTCGGCTGTGTCCCGTCGAAGGGCGTGATCGCCGCGGCGCGGCGGTGGAACGCCGGCCGCGCCGATCCCGACTTCGGGGCGGCGGGGGCCGGTGGCGCGGGCGACTTCGGCGCGGCGATGGAGCGGATGCGCCGGATCCGGGCGGCGATCAGCCAGGACGACGCGGCCGAGCGCTTTCGCGCTGCCGGGGTCGATGTCTACCTCGGCGAGGGCCGATTCCTGTCCGACCGCGCGGTCGCGGTGAGCGGCGCTGCGGGTGATCGCGAACTTTGCTTCCGCCGCGCCGTCGTCGCCACCGGCGCGCGCCCCCAGGCGCCGCCGATTCCTGGTCTCGACGGGTGCGACTACCTGACCAACGAGACGGTCTTCTCGCTCACCGAGCGACCCGAGCGGCTGGCGGTCATCGGCGCCGGCCCGATCGGCTGCGAGCTGTCCCAGGCTTTCGCCCGGCTCGGCAGCCGTGTCACGACGTTCGACATTCTGCCTGGCATCCTCGCGCGGGAGGATCCGGACGCGGCGGCTCTGGTTGAGCGAGCCCTGCGGCGGGACGGGGTCGAGTTGGCGCTCGGTGTGCGGATCGAAGAAGTCGCGCCCCATGACGGGGGCCTTCGCCTGGCTTGCGTGGACGGCGACGGCGGCCGCCGCGAGACGAGTTGCGATGAACTCCTGGTTGCCGTGGGCCGAACGCCGAACATCGAGGGCCTCGGGCTCGAGGAGATCGGCGTCCGTTGCGATGCGACCGGCGTCCAGGTCGACGCGAAGCTGCGCACGACGAATCCCCGCATCTACGCCGCCGGGGACGTGACGCCGGCGCCCAAGTTCACCCACCTGGCGGACGCCCATGCCGGTGTTGTGATTCAGAACGCGCTGTTCTTTCCCACCGCCCGCGCCGACCGGCTAGTCGTGCCGCGGTGTACGTACACGTCGCCGGAGGTGGCGCACGTCGGCCTGGACCGGCAGGAGGCGGAGCAGCGGGGCATCGCCGTCGACGTGGTCGATGCGCCGTTCGAAGAGAACCACCGCGCCCTGCTCGACGGCGAGGAGGAGGGGTTTCTGCGGGTCCTGCTCCAGAAGGGCAGCGATCGCGTGCTCGGCGCCACGGTGGTGGCGTCCGGCGCCGGCGATCTGATCGCGCCGCTCGCGCTGGCCGTGACTCACGGTCTCGGTCTTTCGAAGTTCACGTCGACGATCCTGCCGTATCCGACCCAGGCGGAGGTGCTCAAGAAGGCCGCGAACCAGTGGCGCAGGACGAGGCTGAGTCCTACCGTCCAGGGCCTCTTCGCGCGTTGGTTCCGCTGGACCGGTTGAGCCGTTACAGGTGGCGCCGCCGCCTTCGCGTTCGCCGCGTCCGTCGCTGCGGGGTGTCGGCTGGGCTTCGGGACGGCGCCGATTCGGCGACCCCCCGCCAGCGTTCGAGTGCCTCGCCGCCGCCGCCGGTGGCAGCCGAGAGCAGGGAGAACAGCTCCACCGCGGGACCGAAGGCCTGCCGCCGGACCAGGCTGTGAACGGTCTTAGGGCTGTGGTTCGGTTCGCACAGTCGCTGGAATGTCTCCAGCGTCCGTATGATCCGGCCGCGACGCTCGGCGGAGAGCGCGAAGCGGGTGCTGAAATCGGCCACGACATCGTCCACGAGTCGTTGCAGGCGCCGGCGCTGGACTCCTGCCCCGCCGGCCTCCAGGCGCTCCCTGCCGACCACGACCCGTGGCAGGAGCAGGGTCGACAGCAGCACCGCAAGCGGCACTTCCGGCCCGGTGTTGACGCGTTCGTCAAGTCGCCCGGCGAGTTGGGAGAAGCCGGCCGTCTCGGTCCCTGCCCCCCGCACTTCGTCGACCTCGGGCAGAACGACCGGAAGCAGCCCCGAGCGCCGCATCCAGTCGAAGGCCGCGGCGCTCCGGCCGCTCGAGAGGAGCTGGATCAGCTCCTCGATCAGGCGGTGCGGCGAGGCCTTGGCGATCTCCCGGCGGTGCTCGAAGGCGGCGGCAAGGGTCTCGTCCTCGATCTCGAAGTCCAGGCGCGCGGCGAACTCGCAGGCCCGCAGCATGCGGACCGGATCCTCGCGGTAGCGCAGGTTGGGATCGCCGATCACGCGGATACAACCGCGATCGAGATCCTCAAGACCTCCCACGTAGTCGACGACGGCGCGGTCGGAGGCTCGGTAGAGCAGGGCATTGACGGTGAAGTCGCGGCGGAAGGCGTCCTGTCGTGGGGTGCCGTAGGTGTTGTCGCTCGTCACCAGGAGTTCGCCGGGCGAGCGACGTTGATGGTCGGGATCCGGCGCGCCGCGGAACGTGGACACCTCGACCACCTCGTCGCCGAACAGGACGTGGGCGAGGCGAAAGCGGCGGCCGATGATCCGGGAGTTCCGGAACAGCCGCCGCACGTCCTCGGGGCGCGCGTCGGTGACGACGTCGTAGTCCTTCGGTGCGCGCCGTAGCATCAGATCGCGTACGCTGCCGCCGACCAGACCGGCGTTCCGGCCAGCCTGATCCAATCTCCGCAGCACCTTCTGGGCACCGGGAGAGATGTGCCGCCACGAGATCGGGTGCTCGGAACCCGGCAGTATCGTGGCCGCGGCCGGCGCTTCCATCGGGTCAGGGTATCAACGGGAGTGGGTTGGCCTGGTGCAGTATTGCCAGCGGAATGCGATAGGAAGCGTTGAGGTTCTGCGCTACGCCGTCCGAGGTTCTCGCGAATGTCTGCACGATCCGCCCTGATCGGCCCGACCTTTGTAGCCACTTGCGCGCTCATCGCGTCTCAGAGTCTCCTTCGGTGGCCGCGAGGGCCGACGACTTGTTCCTGCCGACCGCGGCGCCAGCAGAGCAGGTGGGCGGTGTGCGTGCGGCTACGGCCTCGGAATCCGCATCGCCCGAGTTCCTGGGTGCGACGCTCCGTCGTCGTCAGGCGAGGATTGACCGTCGCCTTCTCGTGGCGGCGCGCGCGGCAGTCGAACAGGGCGCGCCGGCTACGGACCTGGTCGACCTGAACCTGTTCGACGACGCCTCATTCCGGGTCGTTGACCTGCGTGCGGTGCCTACTTCGTCCGGATACTCGCTGTCCGGGCGCCTTGAAGGCGCGCCGTTCGGGACCGTGACCCTGGTCGTCAACGGGGACATCGTGGTCGGCACGGCGCGGGCGGACGGGGCGACCTACACGATCCGGTCGGACGGGGATGTCGTCGAGATCCGGCAGACCGATGAACTCACGCTCCCCGAGTGTGGCGGTACGGAGTCTGCCCCGGCGGCGCCCGGGGGCAGTCGCAGGATCGCGTCCGGAACCTCAGTAGGCAGCGCGTCCAGCGATCCCTCGCAGATCGACGTCCTGGTCGTGTACACCACAGAGGCGGAGGATCAGGCCGGCGGAGAAGCCGAGATCGAGGCGCGGATCGATCTCTGGTTTGCCGACGTGAATGGGTTCTACCGCGACATTGGCGTCAACCAGCAGATTCGTCTTGTCCATGTCGAGGAGTTGGACTACGTCGAGACCAAGAGGTCCTCTGAATTCACACCGTTCCGCCTCACCGAGGACGGCTTGATGGACAGCGTGCACGCCATGCGGGATGCGGTCGGCGCGGACATGGTTCACCTGGTGGAGAGGTGGGGGGTCGACGGCAGGTCCGGCTACTGCGGCATCGCCTACCTCATGGAAGACGTGGGCGATTCGTTCGCGCCCTACGCGTTCGGCCTCACCGTCCTTGGCTGCGGCGGTGTGGTGTTTGCCCACGAGCTCGGTCACAACATGGGTCTCAACCACGACCGCTACCAGGAGGACACTGTCCTCCCGGACGGCCTGACGAACAGGCCTTACGCCAGTGCATACGGCTATGTGAACCAGGCCGGATTCGAACGGGGGGCGGAGGCAGCGAGGCGCTGGCGAACGATCATGGCCTACAGGACGCAGTGCACATACTGGGGACTGTCGGGCTGCTCGCGTGTGGGCGGGTTCTCCGACCCGTCTCTGAACCACGAGGGCGATCCCCTCGGCGTCAGCCAGACTGCGGACCCGAGTCTCGTGGCCGGTCCGGCCGATGCGGCTTCCACGCTGAACAACACCCGCGCGACCGTGGCGGCGTTCCGTCTCAGGTTCCGGCCTGGGCGCCACGACCCTGACGGTCGCCCAAAAAAACCGGCAGCAGCCGGCTCTACGACATCAAAGTCACGGCAGGCCTGAGCGGTTTCAACGGGGAAGTGACGCTCGGCTTCGCGTCCAGGCAGGACATTCAGGATCTGTCCGACACGGCGCTGGACACGACCTGGCCCGCGCACGCCGATCGGACCTACACGCTTGATCAGACGGCGCCCTCGCCTGCGATCGCACCGTCGAGCGCGACCGGCTCGGCCTTCGTCGCGACGATCGCCTTCAGCGAGGACGTGGAGGATTTCGGCGACGTCGGCGACGTGACGGCGACCAACGCCACCGTCGCGGCCCTGTCGCGCTCCGACGGGCGCACCTACACCGTGCAGGTCACGCCGACCACGGCCAGCGCGGCGACGATAAGCCTGGCCGTGCCGGCGAACGCGGCAAAGGACGCGGTCGGCAACTCCAGCGTCGCGACCTCTCAGGCCGTCGCGTACAACCCTTCGAGCAGTGTGTCGCTGGCGGTTGCGGGGCTTTCGAAGGGGTCGGCGGCGGAGGACGCCACCTGGACATCCGCTACGCCGGCGGTGACCGGAAGTCCGGTCGGTACCGTGAGCTGGACCAAGGAGGGGGTCGACGCCGATCACTTCACGATTGATTCGACAACAGGCGTGCTGGGGCTGTCGGGTCTGGATTTCGAGCTCCCGGTCGACCAGGACGGCAACAACGAGTACGAGGTGACGGCGAGGGCGACGGACACCGAGGGGAACTCGGCAACCGCCGCAGTCACGGTGACGGTGAACGATGCGGCCGAGACCAGATCGCTGCGGATCGACGGCGCCTTCAGTAAGAAGATCCCGGAGACGCGCAGCTACGGGGCGAAACTGGCCTTGCTCCCGAAGCTTGTCTGTCCAGGGAACGTGTGCGCGGTTGGCGACGGTCCGGTCGGAGCGGTCACTTGGTCCAAGACAGGCGCGGACGCTGCACACTTCGAACTTGATACCCGGACCGGCGACCTGTCTCTCCCGCGCAAGGACTACGAGCACCCGGCGGATGCGAACTCCGACAACGACTACGAGATGACGGTTCAGGGAACCGATGCCGACGGCAACAGCGTCAGCAAGGGCGTGACGGTGAGGGTGGTCGACGGTCATCCAAGGTGGTTGACGATCTCGGGTCTTGCGGATGCCAGCGCAGAGGAGAACAGCGAATGGACATCGGCTGCACTGGCGGCGGAAGGCGGTCCGATCGGGGAACTGACCTGGACCAGGGAAGGACCGGACGCGGTGCACTTCGTGATCGATCCGGATACCGGGATCCTGACGATGGCGGCCCAGGACTACGAGGCGCCCGGGGACGCCGATCGGGATCGCAAGTACGAGGTAACCGTGCGGGTGACCGACGGGGGAAGCAACTCGGCCGCCACGTCGATCAGTGTGACAGTCACCGGCGTCAACGAGCCGCCGGAAACGGTCGGCACGCTGGCGGGACAAGACCTGCAGGTTGGCGATGGCGACGAATCCGTGGACGTGTCGGGCGGGTTCCGGGATGTGGACGGGGACACCTTGACGTATGGCGCATCCTCGTCGGCGCCGGGCGTTGCGAGGGCGCGGGCCTCTGGTTCTCGAGTCACGTTGACTCCGGTCGCTGCCGGTGTGGCGACGATCACAGTCACTGCGACCGATGTGACCGGCTCGAACACCCCGGCGACGCAGATCTTCGACGTGAGCGTAGACGCGAGACGCGGGGTGACGATCTCGCGCGACGCGCTGACGGTCGAGGAGGGGTCGACCGGGAGCTACACCGTGGTGCTGGACTCCGAGCCGACGGGCCCGGTGACCGTGACGCCGTCAGTCCCGGTCAACAGGGACCTGTCGGTCGATCCGACGGAGCTGACGTTCAACACAGGGGACTGGCGGGTCCCGAAGACGGTGCTCGTGGAGGCGGCGACGGACACGGATACGGCGGCGGATGCTCCGGTCACGATCGGCCATCAGGTGAGCGGCAGCGACTACGGCTCGGTGCGGGCTTCCTCGGTTCGGGTGACGATCTTGGAGACGGACAGGTCGACCCTGTCGGTCGAAGCCGCGGAGGCGTCCGAGACCGTCCTCACGCTCGTGTTTCAGGTGACGCTGAGCAGGTCGAGCACTTCGGACGTGACGGTGGACTACGCCACCTCCGATGGTTCCGGGTCCGCCGGCGCGCGAGCGGGGTCGGACTATGTGGCGGCGAGCGGCACGCTGACGCTCAGCAATGCGCAGCACGCGTCGCTGGCCGGCGGCGGGTCGACGCTGCAGGTGACGGGGACGATTCGCGACGACGACGATCCCGAGGTCGAGGTGTCGTTCGGTTCGGCGAGTTACGACGTGACCGAGGGCGGCACGGTGGACGTGGTCGTGCGCCTGAACCGCGACCCGGAGCGGGACCTCGTGATCGACCTGGTGCGGACCCACCACGGCGGCACGACGGATGCCGACTACTCGGGAGTGCCTTCGCACGTGACATTCGGCGCCGGAGTGAGGATCCAGGAGTTCCTGTTCGCGGCGACGGACGACAGTGCGGATGACGACGGCGAGGCGGTGGTGCTGGGCTCCGGCTCGCTGCCGCCTCGTGTGACTGCCGGCGGCAGCGGCGAGACGACGCTGGCGATCCAGGACAACGACGGCCGCCGGCCGCCGTCGCCGCCCCCGCCCCCGCCGCAGCCGCCGCCGGCGCAGCCGCCACCGCCGCCGCCGCCGGACGAGGATCCGGAAGTGGAGGCCTCGTTCGGTTCCTCGCGCTACGAGGTTCTGGAAGGGCGGACGGTTGAGGTGACGGTGGTTCTGAGCGCGGACGCGGAGCGGGAGGTGTCGATTCCGT
The DNA here is from genome assembly GCA_965222875.1 of Candidatus Multivorans sp. Lineage (GTDB taxonomy): Bacteria > Acidobacteriota > Thermoanaerobaculia > Multivoradales > Multivoraceae > Multivorans. Next base: position 1,765,208 of record CBDCVC010000002.1, read on the forward strand.
TGGTTCGAATCCACCGTGGCGGAGCGTCGGAAGCGGACTATTCGGGCGTGCCTGAGCGGGTGACGTTCAGCCGCGGGGTGACGACCCGGACATTCGAGTTTGAGGCCACGGACGACAGCAAGGAGGACTTCGGCGAAGCGGTGGTTCTTGGTTTCGGCGGTTTGCCTCCGGGCGTGAGTGGCGGCGGCGCGGCGACCGTATCGATCGAGGACGACGACACGCCCCCGATGGCTGTGATCGAAGTGAGCGGCGTGGAGTGCGACCGGGAGCTTTGCCGGGCTCTAACCGGCGAGCCGGTGCAGTTCGCGGACATGAGCACCGGTCCCGCGGCTTCGCGTCGCTGGGAGTTCGGCGAGGGCACGGAGTCGAGTCTGCGTAGGTTGGCGACCAACGACTCGGGGCTGTTCACTTTCTTCAACCGGGAGAACTGGGAGATTCTGATCAAGGTGCTGGACGGCTGCACACTCAACGGACACGTGTGGGTGTACGGCGCCTCGACGACGGACCTCGGGTACAGGGTCCGGGTGACCGATACGGTGACGGGAACGGTGAAGGAGTACGGGAACGAGCCGGGACTTCCGGCGCCCGCGATCACCGACGCGCAGGCGTTCCAAGCGTGCGCCCGCTGACGGGCCCACGCTTGGTTCACGGCTGGCGTGCGGCGCCGCCGGCGCGGACTGCTAGGCTGCGCCGCCGTGGGCGCCCTGGACGGACTGCGGGTTCTCGACCTGTCGCGGCTTGCTCCCGGGCCGTACTGCTCGATGCTGCTCGCCGACATGGGGGCGGACGTGTTGCGGGTCGACAACGCGGTGGGCGGACCGGTCCGATCCGGGGACATGCTGTCGCGGAACAAGCGCAGCATCGCGCTCAACCTGAAGACCGCGGGCGCCCAGCGCATCCTCCACGAACTTGCCGCGGAGGCGGATGTCTTCCTGGAGGGCAACCGGCCCGGCGTCTGCGCCCGGTTGCGCTGCGACTACGCCAGTCTCTCGGCGATCAATCTCCGTCTCGTGTACTGCTCGCTCACCGGCTACGGCCAGACCGGGCCGATGGCGCAGGCCGCCGGGCACGACGTGAACTACATAGCACTTGCCGGCGTTCTGTCGCAGATCGGAAACGGCCGGGACCCGCCCCTGCCGCCCCTCAACCTGGTCGCCGATTTTGGCGGCGGCGGCCTGATGGCGGCCTTCGGCATCCTCTGCGCCCTGTTCGAGCGGGAACGGTCCGGCCGCGGCCAGTACATCGACGCCGCGATGATCGACGGAGCGGCTTCCCTGATGGCCGTGCACTTCGCGCAGAAGGGCGCCCGCTCGGCGCCGGGCACAGGACTCCTGGGTGGCGGCGCCGCCTTCTACCGCTGCTACGAGTGCAAGTGCGGCGGCTACGTCTCGGTCGGCGCGATCGAACCGCAGTTCTTCGCGGCGCTGTGCGAGGGAACGGGCGTCGATGTCGCGGACGAGCAGATGGACCCCGACCGCTGGCCGGCGCACATCAATGCGTTCCGGCGGGCCTTCCTGACCCGGACCCGCGACGAATGGGCCGAGGTGTTCAGCGAGCTCGACGCCTGTGTTTCGCCGGTGCTCGACCTCGACGAGGCGCCACGCCATGAGCACAACGTGCAGCGGGGGACCTTCCCGATCGGACCGGACGGAGAAATTCACATAGCGCCCGCACCGCGCCTGGAGCGCACGCCCGGCGACCTCCGCCGGCGCGAACCGCGGATGGGCGAACACACCGGAGAGGTCCTTCAGGGTCTCGGCTACAGCGCCGGGGACATCGACGGACTCGAACAGAACGGAGCGATCCTGAGAGCATGAACCACGCATGTACGCAAGACGGGCTGGCGCCACGGTGCAGCCAGAACACCCAATAGCATGAACCACACACGCACGCACGATGGTCCGCCTAAAGGCGGCGCGGGCAGAGTCTTCGAGGACTTCGAGGTCGGCCAGATCTTTCGTCACGCCCTGGGCCGTACGGTCACCGAGGGCGACAACGTCTGGTTGACGATGATGACCCTGAACCCGAACCCGATCCACTTCGACCGCGAGTACGCGGGCCAGACGGAGTGGGGCCGGCCCCTGGTCAACTCCTGCTTCACCCTGTCCCTGGTCACCGCGCTGACCGTCGCCGACCTGTCCCAGAACGCGGTGAACCTGGGGTGGGACAGGGTCCGTCTGCCGCACCCGGTGTTCGAAGGCGACACGCTGTACGCCCAGAGCGAGGTGCTCTCCGTTCGCGAATCGAAGTCGCGCCCGCACCAGGGCATCGTGAGCTTCCGCACGGTCGGCTACAACCAGGACGGCCGGGCCGTGATCACGTTCGACCGCACGATCCTCGTCTACCGCCGCGGCCACGTGCCGGCGAAGCCGGTCCGTCCGGAATTGCGCGCGTAGCCGGGCTGCTAGCGGTCGGCGAGCGCCTTGTAGTCGCGGGCGGTGGCGCCGGTGTAGATCTGCCGCGGGCGGTTGATCCGGTTCTCCGGATCGTGGCGCATCTCCTTCCAGTGCGCCAGCCAGCCCGGCAACCGGCCCAGGGAGAACATGACCGTGAACATGTCGGTCGGCAGGCCCATCGCGCGGTAGATGATGCCGCTGTAGAAGTCGACGTTCGGGTAGAGCTTCCTCTCCACGAAGTACTCGTCCTGGAGCGCGACCTCCTCCAGGTTCCTGGCCAGCTCAAGCAGCGGATCGTCGACGCCGAGCTGCTCCAGGACCTCGTCCGCGGCCCCCTTCAGAATGCTGGCCCGCGGGTCGAAGTTCTTGTAGACGCGGTGGCCGAAGCCCATCAGCCGGAACTCGTCGTTTCGGTCCTTGGCCCGGTCGACGAACTTGCCGTAGTCGTCGCCGCTGTCGCGGATCGCCTCCAGCATCTCGATCACCTGCTGGTTGGCGCCGCCGTGCAGCGGCCCCGACAGCGCGTCGATGCCGGCGGAGATGGCGGCGAACAGGCTGGCGCCGGAGCTGCCGACCATACGGACAGTCGACGTCGAGCAGTTCTGCTCATGGTCGGCGTGCAGGATGAGCAGCATGTTCAGCGCTCGAGCCAGCACATCCGGCGGCTCGTAGGACTCGCAGGGCACCGAGAACATCATGTTCAGGAAGTTCTCGGTGTAGGCCAGGTCGTTCTGCGGGTACACAAACGGCTGGCCGATCGACTTCTTGTAGGAGAAGGCGGCGATCGTCGGCAGCTTCGCGATCAGGCGGACGACGTGCAGGTCGTCGTCCTCGTCCTCCGAGTAGAAGGTGGCGAGCGACGAGATCATCGAGGACAGGATCGCCATCGGGTGCGCCGTCGGCGGGTACGCCTCGAAGAACTTCTTCATGTCCTCGTGGATCAGCGTGTGCCGCCGCAGCTTCGCTCGGAAGTCCTCCAGCTCCTGCTCGGTCGGCAGTTCGCCGTAGATCAGCAGGTAGCAGACCTCGACGAAGGACGCGCGTTCGGCGAGCTGTTCGATCGGGTAGCCGCGGTAGCGGAGAATTCCCTGCTCGCCGTCGATGAACGTGATCGCGCTACGGCACGATCCGGTATTGCCGTAGCCGGGATCCAGGGTGATCGCACCAGTCTGGCTCCGGAGCGCCTGGCTGTGAATTGCCAGTTCGCCCTCGGAGCCGACGATGACGGGGAATTCGTACTCCTGATCGTCCAAAGTCAGCTTCGCCGCACTCATAATCTACTGTCTCACCTCGTGTGTTTGCCCGGTATCGGCCTTGTTTTTCGGTCGGCGTATACGGCGCGGAGTGTAGCAGCCCTGAGAGCGGCGATGGGGGGCCCTCGGCCCGATTCAGACGCCCCGTGTTTCAGCGCCCCAGAGGGTCTTGTGGAGCTGCATCGAAACCCGGGCCGTCAGCCGGTCCTCAAGCACCCAGGAGGCAAGGTCGGCGGGTTCCAGGGCGTCCCAGACGGGCGAGAGGTGGACGGTGCAGCGGCGGTCGATCCGGTGCTTGCGGATCGCGTCGCGCGCCCACTCGTAGTCGCCGCGGTCGGCGAGTACGAGCTTCACCTCGTCGGTCGACCGCAGCTCGTCGATGTTCGGCCAGTGGTTGTTCGGGGCCTCGCCGCTGGCCGGACACTTCAGGTCGACGATCCGCCTCACCCGCGGATCGACGCCGGAGATGTCCAACCCGCCGCCGGTCTCGAGCAGAACCGTGAGTCCCCGGTCGCAGAGTCCGCTCATCAGGGGATGAACGCCGGGTTGGAGCAGGGGTTCACCGCCGGTGACTTCCGCCAGCGGGCAGTGGTAGGCCAGCACCTCGGCGATGATGTCCGCGACGCGCATCCACGCGCCCTCGTAGAAGCTGTACTCCGTGTCGCACCAACTGCATCGCATCTGACAGCCGGTCAGGCGCACGAGGACGCAGGGGCGGCCCGCGAAGGTCGATTCGCCCTGAATCGAGTAGAAAACCTCGTTGACCTTGAGCCGCTCGGCGGCCGGCAGCGCGGCGACCGGGTCGACCTGGCGGAGTCGATCAGGCGCCGTCGTCAAGGAGCTGCCGCAGCACGTACTGCAGGATGCCCGCGTGGCGGTAGTACTCGGCCTCCTGCGGGGTGTCGAGGCGCACGAGCGCCCGGAAGCTGGTCTTGCCGTCCTCGCCGTGCGCTCGCACTGTGACCTCCAGGCCGGGCTCGAAGTTCGCGGCCAGGCCCGCCGCGAGTCCCTCCACCTCGTACTCCTCGCGGCCGGTCAGCCCGAGTTCCCCGGCGCCTTCGCCGCCCCGGAACTGAAGCGGCGCGATCCCCATGCCGATCAGGTTGCTGCGGTGGATCCGCTCGTAGCTCCTGGCGATGACGGCGCGCACGCCGAGCAGGCGCGGTCCCTTGGCCGCCCAGTCGCGCGACGACCCGGTCCCGTACTCCAGGCCGGCCAGAATGATCTGGGGCACACCCCGTTCGCGGTAGGCGGTGGCGGCGTCGAAGATGGTCGTGTGCTCGCCTTCGGGCAGGAGCGCCGTGTAGCCGCCTTCCGTGCCGGGCGCCAGGTGGTTGCGGAGGCGGACGTTGGCGAACGTGCCGCGCATCATGACCTCGTGGTTGCCGCGGCGGGCGCCGTAGGAGTTGAACTGCGCGGGCTCGACGCCGAGGTCGCGGAGGTAGCCGGCGGCGGGACTGTCGGGGCCGATCGGACCGGCGGGCGAGATGTGATCCGTCGTCACCGTGTCGCCGAGCAGGGCCAGCACCCTGGCGCCGCGGATGTCCTCGACCGGCTGCGGCCGGCGCGGCATGTCGACGAAGAACGGAGGCTGCTTGACGTACGTCGAGTCGGCCTGCCAGTCGAACGTCTGGCCGGAGGGCACGTCGAGGGCTTGCCATACCTCGCTGCCGGCGAAGACATCGGCGTACTGGCGCTTGAACATTTCGGGGCGCAGCGAGCTCTCGAGCGCCGCCTGGATCTCGCTCTGGGAGGGCCAGACGTCCCGCAGGTAGACGGGGCCGTCGGCGCTCGAGGCCAGGGGCTCGTTGTAGAGGTCGATGTCGATGCGGCCCGCCAGCGCGTAGGCCACGACCAGGGGTGGCGACGCGAGGTAGTTGGCTCGTACCTCGCTTGAGATCCGGCCCTCGAAGTTCCGGTTGCCGGAGAGCACGGAGACGGCAACGAGTTCGTCTTCTGCGATCGCGGCCGAGATCGCCGCAGGCAGCGGGCCGCTGTTGCCGATGCAGGTCGTGCAGCCGTAGCCGACGGTGTGGAAGCCCAACTGCTCGAGGTAGGGGGTGAGTCCGGCCTCGCCAAGGTAGTCGGTCACCACCTTGGAACCGGGCGCCAGACTGGTCTTCACCCAGGGTCTGGCCTTCAGCCCGGCCTCGACCGCCTTCTTCGCCAGCAGGCCGGCGGCGAGCATGACGGACGGGTTCGAGGTGTTCGTGCAGCTCGTGATCGCGGCGATCACCACGGCGCCGTCCTGCAGTTCGACCTTGCCGTTGCCGCTGGCGCCGGCGGCCTCCTCCTGTGCACCATCGCCGTTCGCGCCGTCGCCGTCGATCACCGGCAGGCCGCCCTTGCGGGTGGACAGGCCGGGCAACTGGCCGAGGAAGGACTCCTTGACCCCGGAGAGCGGCACCCGGTCCTGGGGCCGCCGGGGACCGGCCAGGGACGGCTCGACCGTGCTCAGGTCGAGTTCCAGCGTGTCGCTGTACTCGGCCTCCGGCGTGTCCGGGCGTTGGAACAGACCCTGTTCGCGGCAGTAGGCCTCGACCAGTTCCACCTGAGTCTCGCTACGGCCCGTGAAACGGAGGTAATCGACCGCGGCCCGGTCGATCGGGAAGATGCCGCAGGTGGCGCCGTACTCGGGCGCCATGTTGGCGATCGTCGCGCGGTCGGCGAGGCGCAACTCACTCAGCCCGGGACCGAAGAACTCGACGAACTTGCCGACCACGCCGTGGTTGCGGAGCATCTCGGTGACCCGGAGGACGAGGTCCGTGGCGGTGGTTCCTTCGGGCAGCCTGCCGACGAGACGCAAGCCGACGACCTGGGGTACGAGCATCGCGATCGGCTGGCCGAGCATCGCCGCTTCGGCTTCGATTCCGCCCACACCCCAGCCCAGGACGCCGAGTCCATTGATCATCGTCGTGTGGGAGTCGGTGCCGACCAGCGTGTCGGGAAACGCGAAGGGCGGTTCGCCGGCGCCGTTCTGCGAGGTCATGACCCCGCGGGCGAGGTACTCAAGGTTGACTTGGTGGACAATGCCGGTCGCCGGCGGCACGACGCGGAAGTTCTCGAACGCGGTCTGGCCCCAGCGCAGGAAGAGGTAGCGCTCCTCGTTGCGCTCGAACTCGCGCTCGGCGTTGATCAGGAGGGCGGCCGCGGAACCGTACTCGTCGACCTGCACCGAGTGATCGATCACCAGTTCGGCCGGCTGCAGGGGATTGATCTTCGCGGCATCGCTGCCCATGCGCGCCATGGCGTCCCGCATCGCGGCCAGGTCGGCCACCGCAGGCACGCCGGTGAAGTCCTGCAGCAGCACACGGCCCGGCATGAAGGCGATCTCGACACTCGGCTCGGCCGCAGGTTCCCAGCGCGCGACGGCCTCGATGTCGTCAACCGGCACGATGCGCCCATCCTCCCGGCGCAGGAGATTCTCCAGGAGGATCTTCAGGGCGTACGGAAGGCGTGTCACCGGCAGGCCCGCTGCTTCCAATGTCGGCAGGTGGGCGATCCGGAAGGAGCGTCCTCCCACGCTCATGGTTCGTTTGGCGCCGAAGCTGTTCGTCATGTCCCTGTTTCCGTGATCTCCGGCGCGGCGCCGGGGTCTTGATGTGCAGTCGAGGTCGCGGGCCGGCTCCGACCCGGTCAGCGACAACATAACCCAAAGCGCCGCCGGCGTCAGCGCCTGCGGTCCCGCGCCGGGCCCGCCGTCGACCCCGTACCGCCGTGTAGAGTCGCGCCATGTCCGGGCTGGATGACCTCGAGACCCCGAGTCTGCTGATCGCCATGCCCCAGGTTCAGGATCCGTTCTTCTTCCGGGCGGTCGTCCTGCTGGCGGCGCATGAGGAGGGCGGCGAGGGAGGAAGTCTCGGCTTCGTCGTCAATCGTCCGAGCCAACTCAAGGTCGACGAGGTGCTGCGGGAACTCGATATCGAGTGGCTGGGCGGCTCGGAGGCGACGGCCTTCGTCGGTGGCCCGGTGCAGCCGGAGGTTGGTACGGTGCTGCTGTCCCTGAACGGCTTGACCGGGGTGGAAGCGGACGGGATCACCCAGATCGCGCCGGGCGTGGGCGCGACGCAGAACATCCTCGCACTGCGGACGCTGGCGCGCCGCGCTCCGGACCACATGCGGCTCCTGCTCGGTCACGCCGGTTGGGCGCCGGGCCAATTGATACAGGAGGTCAGTCGCAGCGACTGGTTGACGGCGCCGGTGGAGGAGTCGATCGTGTTCTCGCCCGATCCGGTCGACGCCTGGTCGACCGCGCTCGCCTCCCTGGGCATCGATCCGGGGGCTCTGCCGAGCTGGACCGCGGGCGACGGCGCTTCCAACTGACGGCCTAACCGCCGGTGGAGCCGAAGCCGCCGGCGTTGCGCCGTCCGGCGACGGGACGCGCGCCGAGCGTGTCGTCGTCGCGGAACGCGATCTCCGGCACGGCGGCGACCACCATCTGGGCCAGCCGTTCGCCGCGCTCGATCGTGACCGGGCGCTGGCCCAGATTGACGAGCAGCAGCTTGACTTCGCCCCGGTAGTCGCTGTCGATCGTGCCGGGAGCGTTGAGCACGGTCAGGCCATGCCGGTACGCGAGTCCGCTGCGTGGCCGGACCTGGGCCTCGTAGCCCGGCGGCAGGCCGAGGATGAGGCCGGTTGGAATCAGGGCGCGGGCGCCGGGTTCGATCCGGACCGCAGCGTCGACGCCGGCGCGCAGGTCGTACCCGGCGCTGCCGGCCGAGGCGCGTTCGGGCAGTCCGGCAGAGTGAGGTAGCCGGCGGATGCCGATGGTGACGGGGGGAGCTTCTGGTTGGCGTCCTTCAGTTGCCCGGTCGGGTGGTTCCGGCGCCGCGGGTCGCCCGGTCAACCGTTGCGTCCCCGGTCGCGTTCTCCCGGCGCGGCCCCGTCCTGGGCCTTGCCGTCCTCAAGCAGGCCGGGCGGGAAGGGTTTGCCGATCCACTCGCTGGTCAGGCGCGGAGGCGGTCTGCCCTCGGTGACGTTGCCGGGCCTGAGTTGGATCAGTTCGCTGGTGAAGTACCAGTTCTCGTAGTCTTCCTGGCCGTTCCAGACGCGCATCGAGGGGCCGGGCGTGGCGCTGTAGACGCCCAGGATCGGTCCGACTGTCGGCCCTTCGCCCTCCTCTTCGTTCGGAGGCGGTACGGCGGTCAGTGCGCCGCCGCCGGCGCCGCCGGCCGCACCGGTATTGGCCGCTCCGGCCCTCCCGGCTCGGCGGTTTCCCTGCTGGCCGGCGTTGCTCGGAGCTCCCTGCATCAGCAGGCCCCAGCGGCCCTCCTCGTCCATCGGGTTGGGCCACAACTGCCGGATGACCCGCGGTTCGACCTCGATGAGCTCCTCGAGCGCCGTCGGCAGGCGCCCCTGGCGGACCCGGAACAGGCGGATCGCCTCGGCGTACTGGAGCCCACGGAAGATCAGTTCCGCTTCCTTCTGCCTCTTCGCCCAACTGCTCCAGTACGGCAGCGCCGCCGCGACGGCGATGTTCATCACCGTGATCAGGACGGCGAGCACAACGAGGTTGTAGCCGGCCTCGGAGGATCGGTCCGCCGCTGCGCCGCGAGACGTCAGGTCACCAGTCGGCATAGGCCCCGCCCTCCAGCGCGTTCTCCTCCGAACCGGAGTGGACGTCGTCGATGCCGGGATCGCCGAAGGGTGAGAGGTCGGTCTCAGCCCAGGGGTCCTCGTCGGAGAGGGCGGGGAACTCGGCAAAGACTTCCACCCAGGTGTCGTTGCTGCGGGTGATCGGGTCCAGCGGGATCGCGCGCAGGTACTCCGCTTCGACGAGGGCCTGGAGGCTCGGTGGGTAGTGCCCCTTGTCCGCGTAGTGCTGATCGATGGCGTCGCGCATGACCCGGAGGTTCTGCTTCAGCGTCGCCTCCTGCGCCCGTCTCGGCGCGTTCTTCAGCAGGGGCACCGCGACGGCGGCGAGGATGCCGATGATCGCCATGACGATGATCAGTTCCAGCAGGGACATGCCGCGCTGGCCCATTCTTCGGTTCATGTCACCACTCCTGGTACGGAACGCGGTTCAGACCGACGCCCTCGGAGAGGGAGTAGACGTCGTAGACGTTCTCTCTGCCCCAGTTCGTGTCGTCCGGGTCGTCCTGGTAGCTTCGCAGCCCCCACTCCGCCTCGCCGGTCATCGGATCGACCGGAATACGGCGCAGGAAGCGGATCTCTCCGTCGGCCTGGCCGATCAACTGGATCGGCTCGATCAGGATATCGAGTTCACTCGGATAGCCGTCGGTTCCGATCTCGATTGGAATCAGGCCGACGTCGCTGTAGCGCTTGTGTTCGTCGATGCCGTTGCGCAGCGTGCGCAGGTGCGACCGGAGTTCGGCCTCCTTGATCCGTTTGTTCGTATACGTGGCGGTGGGCAGGGCGACGGCCGCCAGTGTCAGCATCACGGCGCACACCGTGATCAGTTCCACGAGGGTGTACCCGGCTCGTCGCCACCCGCCGCCTGCGGTCGTCAGACTCAAGCGACCGTCTCCGGTCCGGGTCGGTCCGGCGGCTCGACATCGCGGATCTCGATCTCCAGCGGACGCACGGTCGGCGCCGGCAGCGCTTCGAGTTCGGGACCCCTTGGCTTGGCCTGCTCGACCGCGATCGTCGCCCTGCCGGGACCTACCGCCCGCACCTCGAGAGCCAGCAGGTGGCCTCGTCCAGCCACACCCGCCCGATCGCCCAGCCGGCTGAGGCCGACGATGACCGTGCCCGGTGTCGAGTTGTCGGTCATCAGGGAGATCTCGCTCTGGTCGCCCAGGAAGGACTCGGCCCTGACCGCGGTCACCTCGATCCGCTCCGGGTCGTACCGGAGCCGCAGCGGCAGGTGGGAGAGCGGAGCGCGGGCCCTGATGTCCAGACGCGCTTCGAAGCTGTCGCCGACCGTCGCGAGCAGCGCCTGGGGCGCGAAGGACAGCTCGATCTCGGGATCGGTCCGCGTCGACGACGGCTGGAAGAGAGCTGGAACGATCGCGGGCGGTCTGTCGAGCAGACTCGCGTTCTGGAGCGGGCTGGCCGGTGGCGGGACGAGTTCGACGCCCAGAGGGGGCTGGTCGTCTCCTTCCTGGCCCGTGTCGCCCTCCGGCGCCGCGTCGCGCAGGCCCGGCGGCAGCCGCTCCTCCAATTGCTGCCTCGTCTCGTCGCTCTCATCCTGCGGCTCGTCGAACGGACCGTCGATCCCGGAGTCGATCCGCGGACTCGAGCCCCGGAAGACGACGTTCTGTTCCGTGCCGACCCAGATCGGCGCCAGGTCCTGCTCGGTGATGTCCGCCCGACGGATGATGTGCGGCGTCATCGTCAGCACGATGTCCGTGCGCGTGTTGTCGCTCGCCCTCCTGGAGAACAGGCGGCCCAGCACCGGGATCTCCGACAGTCCGGGGATCCCGTCCTGGGTGTTCGACTCGTTGGTGCGGATCAGCCCGGCGAGGAAGTTCGTTTCGCCGTCGCGCAACCGGATGCTGGTCTGGATGTTGCGGCTGCCGATGATCGGCTGGTCGCCGATCTGGCCGCTCAGGTCGCTGACCTCGATGTCGAGGTCCAGGGAGACCTCTTCGTTGTGGTGGACGCGGGGCGTGATGTTCACCTCGATGCCCACGTTCTGGTACTGGTAGGACGTGATGGGCACCACATTGCTGCCCGCGGTGTTCGCGGTGTTGAAACTGGTGACGGGAATGGGTACCCGGTCGCCGATGGAGAACGAGGCCTCTTCCCCTTCCGTGATGCGCACCTGCGGTTTGGCCAGGATTTGCGCGTCGGTCGATCTCTTCACGAAGTCGAACAGGAAGCCCGGCACGCTGAGCACCCAGTTGTTCTGATTCAGCGATTCGACATCCGACATCCTGAGCGGTACCTCCTCGCCGCCGATGTCGAGGCTCATGCCCAGGGTGTTCGAGTCGAGCGAAAGGCCCAGATCCTGGAGTTTCGAGGTGTTGATCTGCAGCAGCTCGACATCGATGACGACTTCGGCCTTCGCCTTGTCGCTCTGCTCGATGATCCGTTCCGCGACCTTGACCTTCTCGACGCTGTCGAGCATGACGATCGCGTTCAACCGTTCGTTCGCGGCGATGAACCGCGTCGCAAGCAGGCTGCGCAGAATGGTCATCACGTCCTTCACGTCCGAGTTCGAGAGGAAGAAGGTCTGGATGATCCGATCCTCGTACGCCTGGCGATTCGCCGGCGTGTTCTGCAGGATCATGATCGTCTGTTCGTCGAGCACCTTGTAGAAGTGCCCCAGGCTCTGCATCAGGATCTCGAGGCCCTCCAGCGCGGTCACCTCCCGCAGCTCGATCGGGCCGGCGAGCGGTGCATCCCGCAGGCGGGGATCGAACACGACGTTGAACCCGAAGGCCTGCCCGATCGCGCGGTAGATCTCCATGAAGTTCGCGTTCGGGAAGTCGAAGGTGATCGGTTCCTCGGAACGCGGATTCAAAGTCGGCGGCATCGGCTCGGCGCCGCGGGTCTCCTCCTTGAGCTGGGAGATGGTCTTCGACCCGCGACCTCTGCTCTCGATCCGGATCCGGATCTTCTCCAGTTCGGTGAGGGCGTACTGGTTCGTCGGGTCGAGCTGCACGGCGCGCTGCATCTCCAGCAGCGCGTCGCGGTCCCGGCCGGCCTCCTGCAGCTTCCTCCCCTGCTCGAAGTGGGCATGGGCGGCCTGGGTCTTGGCGCGCAGCAGACCGGCCCGGTAGCGGAGGTCCGAGGGATCGGCCGTGACCAGTTCCATGTACCGGAGGACGGCAGCGTCCCAGTCGCCCGCGACTTCCGCGTGTTGCGCTTCGCGGAAGCTCCGGTAGCCGCTACAGGAGGCGAAGACCACTAAAGCCAAGAGAGCCATCGCCAAAGTGCGCGGCCGCTGTCCGTTTCGTTCGTCCATGTACTTGAGTCCTCTGGCTCTAGCTGCCGTTCGGTCGACCGCCGATGGCCAGTCGCACCGCCGGTTCGTCGGGGAAGCCCACGAACACCAGGTCGACCGACTCGTAGCCGATCCGTTGTACTTCGAACCGGTCCTTGACCAGGTCGCCCTCGAGCGCGTTGTAGATCTCCGTCCCGTCCGAGAACACGGCGACCGGATCGGCGTCCCGTCCCAGGGTGCCGAGATAGACGATGTCGACCGCGGGAGGTCGCGGGCCGAGCACCTTCGGCGCCGGGGGCGCCGGCTTCGGTCTGGCCGGGACGACGGGCTGAACGGGTTGCGGCTCGGGAAGCGTCGTTTCGGGAATGACCCGCTCGGGCGCGGGCCGGCTGCCGAACGACCAGGGGTCTCGCGCCGCCATGGCCTCCGGCGGCGGCTGGTCCAGGGTGTGCGCGGCCAGCTCCACGACCTCGATCGTCGTCGAACGCAGATCGGCAGAGGTGGTGCGGGTGAAGCCGGGGCCACCGCCGAACGAGGGCAGGTAGCGCCAGCCGGCGATCAGTGCGACGACCCCGAGCAAGACCAGCAGCAGGGGCCGCGGCCGGTTCGATCTGTCTTCAGCGGCGCTCATGCTCCCGCCTCCTGACTTGCCGCTCTGGACTCGCCGTCGGAGAACAGGGTCGACAGACGCAGGTCGATGCGCAGGTTCGGAGTGGCTTCGCTCAGGCTGATCGACTCGAGGGCGACGAACGTGTCCGTCATCTCGAGTTGGTCGATCAGCCGCCGCAACTGGGTGTAGTTCCCTTCGACCGTGAAGACGAGCGACTTCTCGACCAGCCCGTATTGCTCCAACTGCTCCTCGGGGTAGGAGATCGAGCCCGGGCGGAGCCCGGAGCGGTCGGCGAGATCCTTGACCTCCCGGATGAGGTCGGTCACCCGTTCCCGCTCGGTGGCGAAGCCCTCGCGGTAGAGGCTCGCCACGCGGCTGCGCGTTGCCTCGACCGTCGCCACCTGACCTTCGCGGCGGGCCACCTCCTGGGTCGTGCGGGTGCGCAGGTTGCCCACTTCGGCGATCTCGTCCTCCAGCGCCTGGAAGCGGCCCGCGTAGACGCCGCGGTAGGTCGACAGCAGGCCCGCGTTGATCACGCACAGGCCCACACCGATCCAGAACCAGATGCGCAGGCGCCATACCCGCCGGCGGCTCACGGCTGTCCCTCCATCGGCGCTGCCTCTTCTCCGGTGGCTGCGGTATCCGCGGCGGCTTCGGGCTCGCCTGCGGCGGTCTCCGGCGTGTAGGCGACGGCGATCGTGAAGTCGAGCGGGCCGGAGTCCTGCTGGCTTTCGTGCCGCAGCTTCGGACCGTGGAATGAGGGGTGTTCGAACAGGGAGTCGATCAGCTCGAGCAGGCCATCTCCGTCCTGGGCTTCGCCGCTGATGTCGAGCATGACGCGCGCGGCAGCGTCCGGGCCCGGCTCGGCCCGGCGTCTGCGGCTCCGCTCGCTCGGCTGGGGCGCCAGGCTGTGCAGCCGCGTGTTCCATGGCAGGACCTGCTCGATGTCGCTGAAGAGCCGGCCCCAGGGGAAACGCCGATCCGCGATGCGCTCGTTCAGGAACGCGACCTCGCGGTTCTGGGACTGCAGATCGAGGCGCGCGAGCTCCGAACCCAACCGGTCCAGTTCGGCGCCATCGGCGGCAAGCTGCCGGCGCAGCTCGGCGAGTTCGGTGCGGGCATCGGCGGAGCCGGTGAGATAGCCCCAGTACAGCACCGCGTTGAACGCCAGGAGGGCCATTCCGAGCGCCCAGAGAAGCGCGGTCAAGCGCCGCCAGGGGCGGCGGTTGACGAATGGGCGGGCGGCCAGATTGAACGTGCTCTTCATGTTCTCACCGTCAGCGACGCGCCGAGCATCGGCAGCGCCTGCTGTACGCCGATGTCCGGGGTTGCAGGTCCGGCGCCGAGGCTCCCGTTGCCGTCGAGAATCCGGGCCGGCAGCCCCAAACCCTCTTCGAGCCGGTCGCGCCAAACGCCGCGAGCCTCTTCCGCGGCCAGCATCAGGGCGTACCCGGGCAGGGTCCGCTCGGCGCCGAACAGCTCGCGCTCCTCGATGAAGCTCCTGGTCAGTCGCAGGTCGCGCACTGCCAGGTTGGAGGCGACGGAGGACGGGAGGTCCGGGTCGATGCTCTTGTATCGGAAGAGAGCTGGACCCTCGTCCGCGCGGGCGAGCAGGGAGTAGCCGTCACGATGGGCGATAAGGAGCAGGAAGGAGCCTGAGTCGCCATCAAGGCGAGCGATGCCGTCGGCAGCGCTCAGGCTCTCGTTCGTGACCGCGCCGATGTGGATGCCGGCGCTCCGGAACGAGTCTTCGATCTGGGCCAGGACGTGTTCGACGCCGAAACCGATCAGGAAGCGGGTAGCGCCGCTGCCGGCGGCGCCGGTTCGCCTGCCGCGCACGCGGAGTTCCTCGACCCGGAAAGGCACCTGCTTGCGGAGCTTGAAGCGCAGGGCTTCCTCTCGCAGGTGCGGCTTCCCCGGAACCTCTTCGAGCTCGGCGAAGGTGAGCCGGAGCCAGCGGTCGGGGAGGACCAGGGCAGCGCGTGCGACCGGTTCTCCAATGGCGGTATCGGCGGCCTGCTGAAGCTCCGCGACGACTTCATGGAACTGGGCGGGCTCTCGCAACGGTCCGCCCAGCGCGCCGTCCTGGAAGGTGTCGGCGGGAAGCTCCCGTCGCCGAACGACCTGGAGTTCCGGGACCGATCCCTCCTGGCGCAGGAAGTGCGCCAGGACGAGTTCGCGCTCGTCGAGCAGGAACACCGACGCCGGCCCCCGAGGGTCGTCGAGGCCGACAAGGCGTTCAATCCACAAAGGTAACTTTGTTGATCTCACGGAGGGTGGTCACTCCTTCACGGACCTTCTGAAGCGCACTCTGGCGCAGGAAACGCATCCCTTCCACACCCGCGGCGCGGCGGATCTCGGAAGCGGGGCGGCGGTCGAGGATCAACTCGCGGATGGGGTCGGAGAGATCGAGCAGCTCCGACACCGCCATTCGCCCGAAGAAACCGGTGCCGTTGCACTCCATGCAGCCCCGGCCTTCGAAGAGTTGCCATCCCGCAATGTCGGACCGCTCAAGACCACTTTCCTCGAGGAGCGCATCATCGGCCTGGACCGCTTCCCGGCAGTGGTTGCAGATACGGCGGACCAGCCGCTGGGCGAGAATGCAGTTCAACGCCGCCACGAAGTTGTACAGGTCGACGTTCATGTTCAGGAACCGGCCGAGAACGTCGACCACGTTGTTTGCGTGGACGGTCGTGAACACCAGGTGGCCGGTGAGCGCGGACTGGATCGCAATCTGGGCCGTCTCCTCGTCGCGGATCTCCCCGACCATGATCTTGTCCGGATCGTGGCGGAGGATG
The DNA here is from genome assembly GCA_965222875.1 of Candidatus Multivorans sp. Lineage (GTDB taxonomy): Bacteria > Acidobacteriota > Thermoanaerobaculia > Multivoradales > Multivoraceae > Multivorans. The sequence goes on from CBDCVC010000002.1 coordinate 1,781,116, forward strand.
GACCGGAGCCCGCGGGCAAAGGTCAAGCCCTTCTTCTCGTTGACCGGGATCTGGGTGATCCCGTCGAGCTGGTACTCGACCGGATCCTCGATCGTGATGATCTTGTCCTCGCTGGACCGAATCTCGGACAGACAGCCGTAGAGCGTGGTCGTCTTTCCGGACCCGGTAGGGCCGGTGACCAGCACCATGCCGTAGGGCTCGCGGATGAACTTGCGGAGCTTCGTAATCGTGTCTGTGTCCAGGCCGAGGACATCGAGCCGCAGGGTCTTGAACTCCTGGTTCATCGACTCCTTGTCCAAGATGCGGATGACGCAGTCCTCGCCGTGGACGGAAGGCATCACGGAGACCCGGAAGTCGATCGTGCGACCGCTGACCCGGACCTTGAAACGCCCGTCTTGCGGGATCCGTTTCTCGGCGATGTCGAGTTCCGACATGACCTTGATCCGGCTGACGATGGTCTGGTGGTGGCGGCGGTCGATCGGTTCCATCGCCTGGTACAGCACCCCGTCGATGCGGTACTTGATGATCACTTCGTGTTCGCGCGTCTCGATGTGAATGTCCGACGCGCGCCGCTGGATCGCGTTGAAGAGGGTGGAGTCGACCAGCTTGATGATCGGGCTCTGGTCGGCCGAGATACGGTCGATCGACAGGACCTCGCCGCTGTCCTCGTCCTCCTGGACGAGTTGGATCTTGAAGTCCTCGGTCGCCTCGTCCAGGACCCGCTGTGCGCTCTCGGACTTCTGGAGCAGATCCTCGATCTCGGCGCGGGCGCCGATCCGGGCGTCCAGCGGCTGGCCCAGTTGCAACTCCAACTCGTCCAGCTTGACCACGTCCGTCGGATCGGCCATCACGACCGCGAGGCGGCCCTCCAACTGGCGCTCGGGGATGAAGCTGTAGCGGAGCATCAGGTCGAACGGGATGTGACGGAAGAGGTCGTTGTCGATGCGGAAGTTCTCGAGGTCGGCGACCTCCAGGCCGAACCGCGCCGCGACCTGAGCCGCTTCGGCCCGTTCCCGGGCGAGCCGTCCCTCCTCCTCGGTCGCCAGGTGCAGGCCTTCGAGGTCCGAGACGCCCTCCGCGATGAGGCGCCGGTTCCGCGCCGCGGCCTTCTCGTCCTGGGTGACTGCGTGCTGGATGACCATCAGCCCTGCACCTGTCCGAGCACGCTGAACAGCGGCAGATACATGGAAAGGACGAGCAGCGCGATGGTGAAGCCCATGACCACCAGCATCACCGGCTCGATCAGGGAGAGCAGCCGCTCGGTGCGGGTCTCGATGTCCTCGTCGAGAAAGTCGGAGACGCTGTTCACCATTTCGTCCAGCGCCCCGGTCGCCTCGCCGACCTTGACCATGTCGATGGCGAGGTCGGTGAACACTTCCGACTCCTCGAGCGCGGTATGGAAGGCCGCACCCTCCCTGATCCGCGGCCCGAGCGCCACTGCACGTCGGTGGAGAAACCTGTTCGTGACCGCGGAAGCCGAGGTGTCGAGCGCCGAGGCCAGCGGCAGGCCGCCGTGCAGCAAGGTGGCCAGGGAACGGCAGAACTCGGACAGCGCGAAGCGGTGGAGGATCGGTCCTATGATCGGCAGCCGCAGCTTCAGGCGGTCGACCATGGCGCCGAGACGACCGCTGCGTCCCACCCTCCAAGCGGCCCAGCCGCCTGCGGCCGCCGCGGCAAGGAAGACCAGCGTGGTCGGGTTGCGCAGCAGTTGGGACAGGCTCAGCAACGTCTGCGTGATCCAGGGCAGGTCGAGGTCGAGGGCCTGGTAGAACTCCTCGAAGCGAGGCATGACGAAGAACATCATCACCGTCACGATGCCGGCCGACAGGCAGACCAGCAACGCCGGGTAGAAGAGCGCGCTGACCACGCGCTTGCGGGAACTGGTGACCAGCTTGAGCTGCCGGACGTAGCGGCGGATCACCCGCTCCAGCCCGCCGCTCTGCTCGCCGGCCTTGAGCATCGACGCGTAGATCGGCGGGAAGGCGTTGCCAGTGGCGGCGAACGCCTCGGAGAGTTCCTCGCCGCTCTCGACCCGGTCCTTGATCTCGCCCAGCGCTTCCTTGAACGCGGCGTTGCGCTGCCGTTCGTGCATCAGCTCCAGGCACTGGAGCAGGGGCAGTCCGGCGCCGAGCAGGCCGGCCAACTGTTGATTGAAGACCAGAAAGTCCGGGCCTGGGATCGTCTTGCGTGAGCTGCCCGGTCGGGTCGTCGAGGCCCGTCCCAGCAGCGATCCCAGCGTGTGCTGCAGGCCGCGGCGCCGGATCTCGAAGACGTGGAGTCCGCGGCGCTCGATCTCGCGCCGCGCGCTGCGGAGATCCGCCGCTTCGTGAGTCTGCTCGACGATGCGACCGTCGGCAGTGCCCAGCCGGCAGACGAACTGCATGATCAGAGCGGCCCTACTCGCCGGCGCCCAGGTTGTCTTCCTGGGATGGCCGGACGGTTACCGCGACCACGAGGCCGCTGGAGCTGGAGCCCCGGTACGGCAGCGCCAGCACCAGGGGCTTGCCGACCCAGACGTTCAGATGGCCGCTGAAGACGCCCTCGTCCAGAGCGTCGCCGCGGCGCCGCTCGATCTCGACGCCGTACAGCTTCAGCCGGCGGTCGAGCAGCACGGTGCCGACCCGGAAGCCGAGCCGGAACTCGGCGCCGATCTCGAAGCGGACGTCCTCACCCTCCATGGCCTCGAAGCGGCCCTGGCCGAGCAGCCGGTAGCTCGTGAAAGCCAGCCAGTTGGCCAACTCGTCGGTGAGCTGCGCGGGCAGTTCGGATCGCGGGTCGCCGCGGCCTCGGCGCGACGCTTCGAGAATGAAGATCTTCAACTCGATCTGACGGCGGGGGTGGTCGAAGTCGCGCAGCAGAGCCAGCAGGTGCTCGAGGACGCTGCTCGCGTCCCTCAGCACGAGGGTGTTCGTCGCACGTTGCAGTTCGATCGTGCCGTGAGGCGACATCTCGCTCTGCATCCACTCCAGGGCGTCGTCGGCGCGCTGATGCTGGAGCGTGAACGCATGACGGATCTGCGTCTCGGCCTCCTGCTGCGCGGCGACGGAGACCGGGAGCAGCATCAGGGCGGCCACGGCCCAGGCGATTCGGGCACCCGCGGAAGGCGCCGCCGTCATGGCGCGATCTCCGTGACCACGAGGACCACATCGAGGCTGGAGGCGAGGCCGTCGCCGGGGAGTTGGAACATACGCATCGGCTCGTCGCCGAGCGGCTCCACGAGCGGGGCCATGGCGATATGGGCCGGGAGACTCAGTTCGGAACCCAGGACATCGCCGGCCGGCGGCGCGGTCTCCGGCCAGAGCAGGAGACTCAGGCCGAGCGCCGCGGCCGCGGCGCCCGCGGCCAGCACCGACGCGATGGGCATCCGGCGGCGGGCGGTCCGCGCCGCGTTGAGCCGTCTTTGTGTTGCGCGCCCGTCGAGCTCGAGCCGGACCCGCTTGCGGAGTTCGTCGACTTCGTGGGCCATGTCGCTCCGGTCACGAGCGCCGGTGAAGTCGCCGCTGAAGAGGAGCAGCGGGTCGATCTGGAGCGAGACCGCACGGCAGCGCCCGCAATCCTCCCGGTGGCGCAGGGCGTCTTCCCAGGCGCGGTCCACGGCCGCGGCGCCGACATCGGGGCTCTGTTCGGCGTACTCGCGTGCGCTTACGAGTGCGGCCCAGTCCGGGCAGGCGGTGGTCATGAGCGTTCCTCGATCCCGGCGTGCTGGACCCGGGCGTGTTGAGCGTATTCGGGGTACCGCTTGAGCAGTTCCTTGCGGAGTTGCCGGCGGCTGTTGAACAGATGGTTGCGGACGGTAGAGGGGCGGATGCCGAGGATGCGAGCGATCTCCTTGCCCTTCAGCCCCTCCATCTCGCGCAGCACGAAGACCGCGCGCTGCTTGTCGCTCAGCGTCGACGCCAACTCGTGGAACACGGACTGAATCTCCCGTTCGGACAGGTTCTCGAGCTGGCGGGCGAAGGCTTCGCCGCTCTGGTGCTCATGCTGCAACTGGAAGCCCTGCAGCGAGCGGATGCGGGACGAGCGGGAGCGCAGGTGGTCGATCGCGAGGTTGGAGACGATGCGGTAGATCCAGGTGTTCGGGCTGTAGCGTGGGTCGAAGCGTTGGCGTGAGTCCCAGATTCGCAGGAAGGCGATCTGCACGATGTCGCGCGCGTCCTCCCGGTCGCCCACCATGCTGGTCGCCATGTGCAGCAACTGGGCGCCCTTGCGCCGCATCAACTCGTCGAGCGCGAGTTCGTCGTCACTGCGCATGCCCTCCAGCAGTTCGACATCGGACGCCTCGGACCACGCCACCTTGCGCTGACGGCGCGAGTAGGCGATCGTCAGACCGCTCCGTGGAGGATCTTCGCGTGGCGGTTCCATGCGGATGACTTGCGCGGATCTCATGCCTCGCTGTTGATACGGAGGCCCGGGGCAAAGCGTCCAAAGACTGCGCTTCGAGGAACCTGGAACGCCCACCGCCCGGCGGCCACGACGGCTGGAGGCGGCGGAATTATACTCCGGGACCGGTGCGGTCCTGATCAGACGCCTCATCTCCGGCCGGGCTCCAAAGCATGTGGTTCCTTTACCAGCTCGCGATGGCGGCGGGGCTGGGCGTGGCGGCGCCGGTGCTGTTGGCCCGGCGAGGTCGCCATTACATGGAGACCCTCCCGGCCCGGTTGGGCCGGCTGCCGGAGGCCCGAGGGGTGCGGCCGCTGTGGCTCCACGCCGCCTCCGTCGGCGAGACGGCGGTCGCGGCGACCCTGGCCCCGGCCCTGCCTGCGGACCTCGATCTGCTGGTCACCACCGTCACGCCCACCGGCCAGGCGGCGGCGAAGGAGCTTTTCATGCCGCTGGCCAGGGGTGGCCGCAGTGTCGTCGTCACCTACCTGCCCTTCGACTTGGGTCCGCTGGTGTCCCGGTTCCTGGACCGGTACCAGCCGCGGGCCCTGGTGCTGCTTGAGAGCGAACTCTGGCCGCTCGTGCTGCGGAGCTGCGGCCGGCGCGGGATCCCGGTGGCGGTACTCAACGCCCGCGTCAGCGACCGCAGCTTCGTCCGCATGAGGCGCGGCGGGCGTCTCTGCCGGCGGACGCTGCTCGATCCGGTCAGCCGCTTCGGCGCCCAGAGTTCTCAGGACGAGGATCGGCTGCGGCGCCTGGGCGCTTCGGGGCAGGCGGTATCGCTGACCGGCAACCTGAAGTTCGACACTCCCGAGCCGGCCCCGGTCGCCGGCCTGGAGCAGACCCTGCGCCGGGTCGCCGCCGGCCGGCCGATCCTGGTCGCCGGCTCGACCATGGCCGGGGAGGAAGGAATCGTCCTGGATGCCTTCGAGCGGCTCGGGCGCGAGGCGATGCTGGTTCTGGCGCCTCGCCACCCGGAGCGTTTCGAGGAAGTCTGGCGCGAGGTCGAGGATCACTCCCTGCCGGCGCTGCGCCGGAGCAGGATGCAGTCGGCAGGAGTGGGTGAGCCCCCGGCGGCGCCGGTCCGCGTCGTGCTGCTCGACTCTCTGGGCGAACTCGCCTCCATCTACCGGCTGGCGTCTGCGGCCTTCATCGGCGGCTCGCTGGTGCCGACCGGCGGACACAACCCGATCGAGGCCGCGCGCTTCGGCGTGCCGGTGATCGTCGGCCAGTCGATGGAGAACTTCCGGCGCATGGCCGACGACTTCGAGGCCGCGGGCGCCTTGACGGTGGTCGGGGACGGCGAGGCCCTCGCGTCGGCCTGGCGGCGCCTGCTGGAGCGGCCCGGCGAAGCGGCGGAGCATGGCCGGCGGGGCCTCGAGATCGTCGACCGGAACCGCGGCGCGGTCAAGCGGTCGGTCGAACTGCTCGGCGGGCTGGTGGACCTGGGATGAAGGTGATCCGCAGTCCCTGGCAGCGCTTCTACGGCTGGGCGCACGGCCGGCGCCGGCGCTACTGGGCGGCGCGCGCGGAAAGCCTGGGTCGGCCTACGGTGAGCGTCGGCAACCTGCACTGGGGCGGCAGCGGCAAGACGCCGACGGTGATCGCCGCCGCTCGCGGCCTGACTGCTCAGGGCCGCAGGGTGGCTGTCCTCTCGCGCGGCTACCGCCGGCGGGGCCGGACGCCGCTCGTCGTCAGTCTCGGCGAGGGCCCCCTGGCCTCGGTCGGCGAAGCGGGCGACGAGCCGCTGATGATCCTCGAGCAGGCGCCGGGCGTAGCCGTCGTCGTCGGCGCCGACCGCCGCGCGGCCGCCGCCCTGGCGCTCAGCCGCGATCCGGCCATCGACGTCTTCGTCCTCGACGACGGCTTTTCCCATGTCCGGGTGCGCCGCGACGTCGAGATCCTGACCTTTCCGGCCGCGGACCCGTTCGCCGGCGGTCTGCTCCTGCCGGGCGGCCGGCTGCGCGAGCCCTTGGAACTTGTGCGTCTCGCCGATGCTGCCGTGCTCACCGGCCTCGAAGCCGGCGACGAACCGCCGGAGGACTTCGAGCCGACCCTGCGTCGACACGGCTTCAATGGTCCGGTGTTCACTTCGACGCTCCGGGCAGAAGTCGTGCGGGGATCGCCGCCCCGCCGTCCGCTTCTCGTCACCGGCGTCGCCCGCCCCGAGCGCGTCGCCCGCACCGCGACCGGTGCCGGCCTGGAGTACGTGCACCACCTCCGCTTCCCCGACCACCACCGCTACCCGCAGCGGTCGCTGCGCGCGGTGGAAGCTGCCTGCGCCCGGCACCGCTGCGACGCCGTCCTCACGACCTCCAAGGACGCGGTCAAGCTGCGCGGCCGGCTGCCGGAAGGGGCGCCGCCGCTACTGGAACTCACGGTCGAGGCGCGAATCGATGAGGAATTCCTGCCCTGGCTTGCAGGTCGGATCCGGAATTAGGAGCCAGGTGCGGAGTTCTCGTCATACGATGTTCATACACCGGCGGCCTGACGTAGAGCCGCTTCCTGATTGGAGATCGACGCCATGGCCATGGAACGCGCCAGCCTGCGAATCGACGCGAGTCTCATGAGAAACCTCGAGGTCGAGGCGAGGCGGCAGCGACGGTCGGCCTCTCGGCTTGCGGGCGATGCGATTGAGACGATGCTGCTCAACTGCGCCGAGAAGCGCGCCGCCATCCGTGCGGCGATCGACGAGGCCGAGGCGGGATCGTTCGTTTCCGAGAAAGCGATGAACGAGTGGGTGTCGTCGTGGAGTACGGATTCGAGAACCCAGGCACCTGAACCGGATGTGTTGCCCCGCCCTCGTGATCGGTGAAGCTCGTCTTCCTGCCGAGCGCTGGCGGTGACCTCGCGTGGATGCGCACGTACTACGCCCGGACTTTTCCGGGTGGCGCGAGGCGGGCAGCCGAAGCGTACTTCGGGGCTTGTGACTTGGTTCGAGACCACCCAGCCATCGGACGGCCAGTCGAGGGCATGCCGGGGATAAGGGAGCTACTGATCCCTCGAACCCCGTTCTCCTTCGTCTATCGCGTCACTGAGGATCGCATCGAAGTTCTTCGTGTCTGGGACCAGCGTGGCGACCGATCAAGACTGCGATCAACTGAGTCTCCCGCTACGTCCCGGTAGGGCTTCGTCGCGGTCAGCGTAGAGTACGGGCTGTGGACGACAGCGGAGCGTTCACAGGATCCAGGAGAGTAGGAACCGATGTCCAGGAAGTACGTTTCGCCGGGAGATCCGCTTCGGTACGAGCGACAGCGGGTGAGTGATCTCGAACACCGCGTGGCGCAGGCGGCTACGATGTCTAGGGCTCTTCGGCAAAGCGCCAGCCAGGACGAGGTGGGGGCGGCGCGCGATGAACTCTGCGTCGTTCTGCAGGAGCTCGACGACGCTGCCAAGGAGGTCAGTTTCGGCAGCGGCACGTTCGACCGGGACCTTTGCGAGGCGCTGCGCCGCGTCGGCCCCGCTGGTGCGGTCGATGGAGAGGTAGAGGTTGCCGACGGGTCGCCCGCGATTGCTGAACACCTGCGGTCCTGGGGCTACTTCGTCGTCTCACCGGCGAGTTCCGGTGAGGACGACGACATGAAGAGCGTCAACTGACGGTCGTGTGTTCGCGGACGATGCCTCGGCGCGCCGCGGCACCAGCCGGCCGTAGCCGGTGACTCCAGGCCTGATGCACACCGACCCCGACGAGGCGATTCGAGCGGCCGCCTTCGCTGCGCTGGACCAGCTCCTCCTGACGCACGGTCCCCGGCTGCCCTGGAGCGCGATCGACCGGGGCTTCCGCTTCGGGGGCGAGAAGGTCCACTTCGCGGGGCGCGCCACGGGCATCTTCAAGCCGAGGCAGATGAGCGCGGCGCTCAGCATCAGGACGGTGGCCCCGCGGGAGGGCCGGCGGATCTGGTATCGCGACCAGGTGGGGGAACCGGACTACCGGACGGGATTACTTGCCTACGACCTCGCCCGCGGCGGCAGGCAGGATTCCACGAACCTTGCTCTCGACGAGGCCCGGCGTCGGCGCGCACCCCTGGTCTACTTCGTCGGCGTCTCGCCTGCCGTGTACGAGCCGCTTTCGCCGGTATGGGTGGAGGACCTGGACTTCGCGACCGGCCGCGTACTCCTGGCGGCTGCGGACGCTCTCGTCCCGACGATGAGCTCGATCCAGGCCGCCCAAGCCGGCGGTGCCTCCACCGAGCTGCGGGAGCGGTCCTACTCGCTCGTCGCCGGGAAGAAGCGCAACCACCAAGCCTGGTTCAGCATCCGGACGAAGTCCGCGTACGGCCATCGCTGCGCCTTCAGCGGACTGACGCTGTCGCGTCTGCTGGTGGGGGCGCACATCCTGCCGGATGCCGAAGACGGCCCCGCGACAGTGACCAACGGCATCTGCATGTCGACCCTCCATCACACCGCGTTCGACGCGCATCTGATCGGCGTCGACACGGACTGCCGCATCCATGTGGCGAGGTCGGTTCGGGACGGCCGGGACGGTCCCCTGCTCGACAGCCTCAAGGGACTCGACGGCGCTCGGCTGCGGCGCCCGGTCCGGCCCGAGGATCGTCCGGACCCGGACTTTATCGATTGGCGGTTCGAGCGCTTCCGCGAAGCGGCAGGTTGACTGAGCCGTCCGCAACGTGAGCCGATGGCTTCTACGGCCACAGGCCCCCGCTAGCGACAGCGGTCTCTACGCAAACGACCGCCCCCCGATCACGGCCCAGATGATCCACAGGATCGCGATCGGGCAGACGTACCGGAGCAGGCCGCGCCAGATGGGATACCACCGGCTGACTTCGCCGTGGCCCTGGGCAAGTTCCTCTCGTGACGCGCGGCCGGTCAGGAACCAGCCGATGAAGAGGGCTGTCATCAGGCCGCCTAGCGGAAGGATCCAGTTCGACACGGTGTAGTCCATCGTGACGAAGAAGCCTTCGGTGCGTTCGCCGAACGGCGCGAAGGAGGAGAGGGCGCCGCTGGCGCCGAGCGAGAGGGCCGAGGGGATGCCGAAGGCGAAGATGGCGCCGCCGGTGACGAGGCAGGCGTTGCGCCGGCTGAAACCGCGGCGGTCGATCAGGTAGGAGGCGACCGTCTCGAGCAGCGAGATGGTCGAGGTGAGGGCGGCGAAGGCGACCAGCAGGTAGAACATCGGCGCCAGGACCACGCCCAGGGGCATCTCGTAGAACATGCGCGGCAGGGTGGTGAACAGGATCGTGGCGCTCTTGCCGAACGTGGTCGCCCGCTCGGCGGCGTCGACGCTGAAGATGATCGAGAACATGATGATGCACGCCATGATCGCGATCAGGGTGTCGAGCAGGCTGATCGCGACGGCGCTCCTTGCAATCGACTGCCGCGACGTCATGTAGGAGCCGTAGGTGAGCATCGCGCCCATGCCGACCGAGAGGGTGAAGAACGCGTGGCCCACCGCCTCGAGCAGTCCGTCGGCGGTGATCGGGCCGACATGGAAGAGGAAGCTGATCGCCTCGCCGAAGCCGGGGCTCCAGAACGAGTTGACGACAAGCAGGAGCAGGATCGCTCCGAGCACCGGCATCAGGATCTTGGTGACGCGCTCGATGCCTTCGCGAACGCCCAGGGTGACGACGCCGACGGTGACGACCATGAACAGGGCGTGGAAACCGATCTGGAGCGGCCCGTTGGCCAGGAAGCCGCCGAAAGCCTCTCCCAGCGCCTGACCCTCCATGTCGAAGCCCCGCACGGACCAGCTCAGACACTGGCCGAAGTAGTAGACGGTCCAGCCGGCGATCAGGGCGTAGTAGGAGAGCAGGATGAAGCTGCCGGTGACGCCGAGCGCCCCGACCGCGCCCCAGGCACGGCCGCCCAACGTGTTCTTCGCAGCCTTGATGAAGGCGCCGACCGGACTCTGCCGCGTACGCCGCCCGATCACGAGTTCGGCCATCATGATCGGCAGGCCGATCAGGGCGATCGCGACCAGGTAGACGAGGACGAAGGAGCCGCCGTCGTTGGCGTAGGTGATGTACGGGAACTTCCAGATGTTGCCGAGCCCGATCGCGGAGCCGACGGCGGCGAAGATGAACCCGAGTTGACCGAACCTGCCGCGTCCGCTGGTGCCGTTTGCCACGCTAGTTCCCTCCCTTCGGCGCCGTCTCTTGGTGGCGGCGGTGGGCATGACCGCCCCGCCTGCCGCCGGCTAGCGTAGCGGAGTCGGCTATGGCCGGGCCGAAACGGCGCGACCGGAAGCCGTCGCCCCTTGGAAGGGCGACTCCGGCCCCACGACCCGCGTCAGCCACTGCTCGCGGTAGGCGTCGAGTTCTGGCGTCCGGGGATAGGTTTCGCCCGGGCCGAACGGGTAGCCGGACATCGCCTGGAAGGGCAGGGGCAGGTTGCTGTCCGCCTTCCAGGTGTTGCGGTCGGCGTCCTTGTCCCAGCCGAAGCTCTCCAGGAAGACGGTGCGAGTGTAGCCGGGCTCTGGCGGCGGCAGGTCGCGGGCGTCGAAGAGCACGCGGATCTCGTCGCCGGGACCGATCACGACCTGGCGGTCGTCGACGGCGGTCAGGAGGTCGCGTACGTCGCCGAAGCGCGTGTACCGGCCGGGGAAGGGCAGCCACGGGGACTCCATGCTCGTGCGCTGGTAGTCGAACAGGTGCGGACCGTTGGGGGCAGGCCTGGTCAGGGACGAGAACCCGCGGTAGGCCAGTTCGGCCGCGGCGGCGTCGAGGCGGGCCTGCACAACAACGTCGGCGCCGCCTGTTCCGCTCATGTCCGTGCTCCAGGCGATCCGGTCCCAGTGCAGCCAGCGCGTGGTGACGATCCGCAGCCTGGTGGCGCCCGCGGGCAACGCCGGCGTGTCGACCACCATCGTCTTCGTCTTGCCGGGGGGAAAGCCCATCGGGTCGAGCAGCGTCCGCCAGCCGTCCTTCGTCTCGACCTCGAGCCGGGTCATGACCATCTGCAGGTCGCCGTGCTCCACCGCCTGGGCGATCGCGAGATTCAGGCTCGCGTCGGCGGGGAACACCCAGCCGTTCAGCCACAGCCGGATCGGCCTCCCTGGCGCTTCACCCAGGTCGAAGGTGAAGGCCCAGGGCTCGGCGGCGTGGCCCTGGTAGCGCGAGCGCCGGTAGCCGTCGGCGTAGACCTCGTCCCGGGCCCGGACCCGCTCCGTCACGTCGCGCCCGCGGCCATCGGTGGCGTGGACGATCGCGCGGATCTCGGCGCTGGCTACCACTTCGTCGGGCGGCCGGCCGATGTGCCCCCGGCCGGGCACGATTCTGAGGTTGCTGGCCACTTCCACGCCCTCCCGGTGATCGACCACCCAGAGACGCGCGCGGTCGAAGTAGGCGGCCTCCCACAACTCCTCGGTGATTCGCAGGTCGTAGAAGCCGTCGCGCGGGGCGGCGCCGTCGACCCGGACCAGCTCGTCGGGGTCGTAGCCGTTCCAGACCCCGTCGGCGACGGGCATGCCGAGTGGGGCGCCCCACAGCAGGTCGGTAACGAAGGCGATCTTCTCGCCGTCCCAGGTGTAGAGGAACGGGCAACTGCCCTTGAGCACCTGCTCCTCGACGATGGTCATGTTCTCGCCCGGGTCCAGGCGGTTCTGCGGGACGCCGTTGGCCCAGACGACGCGGATCAAATCGGCCTTGCGGCGGTTGCCGAGCCCGATGTGGGTGATCGGCCGGTCGACTTCGAAGTACTGGGACGCCCGGCCCGACTTGACCTCGATCGTCGTGCCGCGGCCGAAGACGTTGTTCTTCTGGCCCGCCACGTCGAGTCCGACCAGGCGGACCCGCAGCCAGTTGTTCTCCGAGCCGTCCAGGTTCTCGATCCGGTAGAGGCCGGTACTGCCCGCGGCGACGAGGTCCTGGTCGCCGTCGTCGTCGAGGTCGTCGGCGCGGACGGCCGTGAACTGAGGGTCGCGGGGCAGTCCGGTGATGCCGGCGAGGCGGAAGTCGAGCGCCTCCGGGCCGGAGTCCGAGGTCTGGGTGAGCACCCTCAGTTCGCCCTCCGCGACCAGGGCCAGATCGAGCCGGCCATCGTTGTCGGCGTCGAGAACGGCCAGGTCGGTGGCGCCGTCCGGCAGCGCGATCGACTCGGGGGCCAGGGGGAAGGGAGCGACCGCGCCGTCCTCGTCGCGCTTCAGGATGAGCGTCGAATCGCCGGCGAGCAGGAACTCGGGAACCCCGTCGCGGTCGAGGTCGGCGGTCCGTACGACCCGCACCGGCGCCTCCGTGGTCAGGGCGCTCGCTGCCGGCTCGTCGGCGGTGACGAGGCTGATCAGCCTGCCGAGCAGCCCGCGGCTGGGGGCGGGGGGCGTTCTTTCGGCGAAGCGCCCTTGGCGGAGGTTGTCCAACCACAGGACACCCTCGTCGTGGGCGAGCAGCAAATCGGTGTCGCCGTCGCGGTCGGCGTCGGTGGCCTGGAGGTGGTGGTAGGGCCGCGCCTCGACTTCGGGCAGCGCCTCCCGTCCCAGGGCCTCGAGCGGCCCCTCGAAGACCTCTTCGCCCGACACGTTCCGCAGCAGATCGGGCACGCCGTCGGCCCGGGCCACGGCGAGGTCGAGGTCGCCGTCGCTGTCGAAATCGATCAGGTCGGCCGCGGTGGCGGCCAGCGAGCCAGGCAGGAACCGGTCGCTCGCGTCCCCGAACGGGGGCGTGTCGTCGACCTGCCAGACGGCCAGGGGATCGCCGATGGCAACCAGGTCGAGCCGGCGGTCGTTGTCGGCGTCGCCGACCACGAGGACTTGGGCGCCGGTCTCGGGGGCGGCTACAGGTGTGGCGTATCCGGCTGCGGCCCGCCGTAATTCGAGCCGGGACGCCGCACCATCCTGGCCGCGGGCGCTCGCCACGCGGGCCATGTCGGGCCGGCCGTCGCCGTCGAAGTCGGCGACTTCGAGCGCCCGGCCCGAGGTGGGCGCATTGTCGATCCGGGTGGCCCGAAAGCGGGCCGGACTTGCGGGGCCGAAGTCCTCGCCCGGTTCCTCGTCCTCAAAGCGCTCCACGGGAATGCCCCGGACGTTCGTGTAGACCTCGGCCAGGCTGCTGTGCCAGCCGGGGGTTTCGAGCAGGACGTTCTTGATCCGGGGAGCATCGCGGCGGGCGCGCTCCAAGTCGTCGGCCTCCAGCGCGTCGAGGACCTCCCCGAGCACCCGCTCGGCGATCGGCTGCGCCTGCCAGATGAGCTCCCGCACTCGCAGGTAGTCGTCGCTTGCTCGCCCTCGGTCGCCGTCCTCGAGTGCAGCGGCGCCGCTCAGGAGCAGGACAACCAGATTGTCGGGCCGCAGGCGGCGCAGCCGGTCCACCGCGTCCCGCCGATCGGCTTCGGCCTCGGCGCCGCTCATGATCTCGGCGTGGCGGAAGAGCGCGTACTGCGTCTCGGGATGGTCGGGCGCGGCCCGGGCGGCGCGGCGGTAGTCCGCGAGCGCATCCTCGTTGCGTTCGCCCGTCCATTGCAGGATGTCCGCGCGGATGAGCAGCAGGTCGGCGCGGTCGCCGCCCAGTTCCAGGGCCCGGTCGATCGCGGCCAGCGCCTGCTCCTTCCGCTCCTGTCGGAGCAGGGCAATCCCCAAGTTGGCGTGGCCGAGCGGTTCCTCGGGCAGGAGTTCGATCAGGCGGCGATAGGTGGTCTCGGCTTCCGCCGGCTTCTCGTTCTCGAGCTGGGCGTAGCCGAGGTTTCGCAGGCGCACCATCTCTTCGGACGGTTGAGCGCACGCGGCGCCGGCGGCGGCGAGCGTGGCGAGGACGAGAGCGGCTGGGAGTTTGCGCAGCATGGCTTGTAGCGACCCGAGAAGTGTGCGGCGGCGCAATCCTACGCCTGGACAGGACTAGCGCCGCCAAACCTGTCGCAGGCTCCATGTTTGGCCCCAGCCCCCACCTCACTAGAAGCTCGCGCCGCGAACCTCGCTTTGCTGCGTTCCGCGGCGCGAGCTTCTAGAGTAGTCGCCACCGTGACCGCGAAGCGTCTCTTTCTGATCGACGGGTACTCCACGATCTTTCGCGCGTTCTACGCGATCCGGGGATTGTCGACGTCCGCCGGCGAGCCGACCAACGCGATCTACGGCTTCATCAACATGCTGCGCAAGCTGTTGCGCGACGAGGAACCGCTGCTCCTCGGCATCGCGCTCGACGTCGGGCGCGCCACGATACGCACGGAGGCGTACGCGGAGTACAAGGCGAACCGGGCGCCGATGCCGGAGGACCTCAAGGCGCAGATGCCGGCGATCCGCCGGGCGATCGAGGCCTTCCGGATCCCGATCCTCGAACTCGAGCGCTACGAGGCGGACGATGTCCTCGGCACCCTGGGCAAGAGGGCGGAGGAGGCGGGCTACGACGTCACCATCGTCAGCGCCGACAAGGACCTGTTTCAACTCGTGAGCGACCGGGTGTCGATGCTTCACACGGGACGCGAGAAGACCTACGACCCGGCCCTGGTCGAGCAGGACTTCGGCGTGCCGCCCGGGCAGGTGGTCGAGGTCCTGGCCCTGGTCGGCGACAAGGTGGACAACGTGCCCGGGGTGCCGGGGATCGGCGCCAAGGGTGCGCAGACCCTGGTGCGCGAGTACGGTTCCGTCGAAGCTCTGCTCGAGGCGGCGCCCGAGCTCAAGCGCAAGGCGTACCGCGAGGGACTGCAGGAGCACGCCGATATGGCCGTGCTGTCGAAGGAACTGGTCACGATCCACACCGATCTCGACGTTCCCTTCGAGCCCGACGCCCTCAAGATGGAGACCCCGGACTACGAGGCGCTGGCGGAGTTGTGCCGCGAGTTCGAGTTCTGGAGCCTGCTCAAGGAGCTCGAGAGCGAAAGCGGCGGCCCGGAGATCGAGCCGGCCGTCGTTCTTCAGACCGTCGAGGCGTTCGAGGGGGCGGCGTCGGACCTGGGTCCCCGGATCGCGGTGGGCGTCGTCTTCCGGCGCGGCGGCGTGCCGGTGGGGCTGTCGTTCGCGCCGGTCGCGGGCAAGGCTGACGGGGACGGTGAAGGGGCCGCGGCAATTGGCCAGGCCTGCTTCGCGGACTTCGGGCGTCCCGGCCTGCGGGAAGCCGTGGCGGCGAAGCTGCGGGCGTGGCTCGCGGATCCCGGCCTCGAACTGATCGGACACGACCTGAAGGAGGTCGTCCGCCTCTGTCCGCACCGGGACGGCCGGCCGGCGGTCGCCGCGCGACTGGTCGACACGATGCTGATGGCCTACCTCGTCCACTCGGCCGTGCGCAGCTTCGGACTGGCCACGGTGGCCCTCGACCGCCTGTTCTACAAGGCCACGACGCCGGCGGATGCTGGTCTCGGCGAAGCGACCGCGGCTCTCGGCGACGACACCGGTCTCGGTGTCTACGCGGCCGAACAGGCCGTGCTGCCCGCCCTGATCCTCGAGGCGCTCGCTCCGCAGTGGGGGGAGTCGCCGGGGGCGCGCGAGGTCTACGAACAGGTCGAGGCGCCTCTGATGCCGGTGCTCGCGGCGATGGAGGAGGAGGGCATCGAACTCGACTCCGCCGTTCTGGCGGACATGTCGCGGCGTCTCGAACTCGACGCCGGCGACCTGGCGGAGGAGATCTTCGACCTCGCCGGGGAGCGCTTCAACATCCAGTCGCCGCCGCAGCTCGGCGTCGTCCTGTTCGAGAAGCTGGGGTATCCGGTGCTCGGCCGCACCCGCAAGACGAAGAAGTACTCGACCGGCGCCGATGTCCTGGAGCAGCTCGCGCAGCGCGGTTTCGACCTGCCGGCCAAGGTGCTGCACTACCGCGAGCTGACCAAGCTCAAGTCGACCTACGTCGATGCCCTGCCCCACCTGGTCGCGGCGGACGGCCGCCTCCACACCCGCTACCACCAGGCGGTGGCGGCGACCGGCCGGCTGTCCTCGCACGACCCGAACCTGCAGAACATCCCGATCCGCACCGCCCTCGGGCGCGAAGTACGCCGCGCCTTCCGCGCCCGCGACGGCTACCAGCTCCTGGTCGCCGACTACAGCCAGATCGAGCTGCGCGTGCTCGCGCACATCTCGGGCGACGAGACTCTGACCTCTGCCTTCCGGCGCGGCGACGACATCCACCGCTCGACCGCGGCCACGGTGTTCGGCGTGGCGCCTGAACTGGTCACCGACGAGCAGCGGCGGGCCTCCAAGACGATCAACTTCGGGATCATCTACGGCATGAGCGCCTTCGGACTCGCGCGCGCCCTCGGCATCGCACGCGGCGAGGCCCAGAACTTCATCAACTCCTACTTCGAGCGCTTTCCCGGCGTGCGCACCTACACCGAACAGACGCTGGCGCGGGCCGAGGAGGAACTGCGCGTCGAGACCCTCTACGGCCGTGTCCGCTACCTGCCCGACATCAAGAGCCGCAACCGCGCGGTGCGCGAGAACACGCGACGGATGGCCGTCAACGCCCGCATCCAGGGTACGGCTGCGGACCTCTTGAAGCTGGCCATGATCGCCGTCGACCGGCGGCTGCGGGCGGAACTCGAAGCCGCGCGGCTCCTTCTGACCGTCCACGACGAACTGGTCCTCGAAGCGCCCACCGACGCGACCTCTGACCTCGCCGCCCTAGTCAGGGAGGAGATGGAAGGAGTCGCCGACCTGAGCGTGCCCCTGGTCGTCGACGTGGGCACCGGCCCCGACTGGTACGAAGCGAAGGCGTAAGTTACCCGCCCCTGAGCGCCGGAATCACCTGCTCGCCATACGCCGCGAGCGTGGCTTCCTTGTCGTCGTGCATCAGGTAGACGGCGAAATGGTCGACGCCCAGCGACTTCAGCTCCCGCAGCTTTTCGATGTGGGCTTCCGCCGGGCCGAGCACGCACAGCCGGTCGACGATGCCGTCGGGCACGAACTCGGTGTCCGGGTTGCCGCTGCGCCCGTGGTGGGAGTAGTCGTATCCCTGCCGTTGGCGGATGTACTCGGCCAGCGCGCGCGGGACCTTCGAGTCGTCCTCGCCGTAGCGCATGACCAGGTCGTGGATGTGGTTGCCTACCATGCCGCCGAACCAGCGCAACTGGTCGCGCTGATGCGCGAGGTCGTCGCCGACGTAGGCCGGCGCGACCACGCAGACCGTGATCGCGTCCGGATCGCGGCCCTCGTCCTCGGCCGCGTCGCGTACCGCCTGGAGAGTCCACTCCAGGATCTTCGGGTCGGCCAACTGCAGCACGAACCCGTCGGCATGGCGGCCGACGACGTCGAGCGCCTTTGGGCCATACGCAGCGACCCAGATCGGCAGTTCCG
Source organism: Candidatus Multivorans sp. (assembly GCA_965222875.1). Lineage (GTDB taxonomy): Bacteria > Acidobacteriota > Thermoanaerobaculia > Multivoradales > Multivoraceae > Multivorans. The sequence continues at coordinate 1,798,658 of CBDCVC010000002.1, forward strand.
AACCCGCGTCGCTCCGCCAAGGGATGCTGACCGACGTGCCGCCCAAGTCGGCCTCGCGGCCCGCGAACAGCGCCCGCATGACTCCCATCGCGTCGACCACGGTCGAAAGCGGCGCCGGCCGTTGGCCGATGTAGCGCAGCGCCGAATCGCCTCTGCCCATGGCGCAGGTCGTGCGCCCTGGGTACATCGAGTCCAGAGTGGCGAACAGCGACCCGAGCACCGTCACGTCCCGGGTGCCCGGGTTGGTGACCATCGGGCCCACTGCCATCCGCTCCGTGCTCGCCAGGATCTGCGAGAAGATCACGAACGGCTCCGGCCACAACACGTGCGAGTCGAAGAGCCAGCAGTGGTCGAACCCTCGGCCTTCCGCCATGACCGCGAGCTCCACGACGCGCGAAACCGGTGGGTCGGGTTGGAGGACCACGCCGAAGGACATCTGGTCGATGGTGGTCATGGGCTTGCTCCCTCCATTGGGGCAGGTTAGCAGCCGGCATGGTGCTCTAGTGTGCCACGATGGACGGGGTCGCCGGTGGCGCGGCGGCCCGGCATTCGAAGTGAGGGCGATATGCGGATCGGCATTCCCACCGAGATCAAGACGGACGAGCACCGGGTCGCGATCACACCGTCCGGCGTTGCCGCGTTCGTGGCGCGCGGCCACGAGGTGGCGATTCAAGCCTGCGCGGGCGTGGGCAGCGCGATCCCGGACGACGCGTTCCGGCGGGCGGGCGCCTCGGTGGTCGAGGGGGCCGATGCGGTCTGGGCACGGTCCGAGATGATCCTCAAGGTCAAGGAGCCGCTCGAACCGGAGTTCGAGCGCATGCGCCGCGGGCAGATCCTCTTCACGTATCTCCACCTGGCCGCGTCGGAGGAGTTGACCGCGCGGCTGCTCGAACGACGGGTCGTGGGCATCGGCTACGAGACGGTGCAGCTCGCGGACGGCGTGCTGCCGCTGCTGGCGCCGATGTCGGAGGTGGCCGGGCGGCTGTCGATTCAGGCCGGCGCCGCGTCGCTCGAGCGCCTGGCCGGCGGCAAGGGGCTGCTGCTGCCCGGGGTCTCCGGCGTGCGCCGCGGACGGGTCACGATCATCGGCGCCGGTGTCGTGGGGCTGAACGCCTGTGTGGTCGGCGTCGGCTTCGGCGCCGACGTCACGATCCTCGACATCGATCCTCGGCGGCTGAGCTATGTGCGCGACGTGGTCCAGGGCCACGTGACGACGCTGATGTCGAACGACGCGAACATCGAGGGCGCGGTGGCTTCGGCCGATCTCGTCGTCTGTTCAGTGCTGATTCCAGGCGCCCGCACGCCGCGCCTGGTCACCCGCGCCCACCTGGCGCGGATGGAGCCGGCATCGGCGCTGGTGGACGTGGCGGTCGACCAGGGCGGTTGCGCCGAGACAAGCCGCCCGACCACCCACCGCGATCCGCGCTACGTCGAAGAAGGGGTGATCCACTACTGCGTCTCGAACATGCCCGGCGCCGTCCCCCACACTTCGACCTACGCGCTGACCAACGCGACGATGACCTATGCCTTGGAGATCGCCGACCGCGGCTGGCGAGCGGCGGCGGAACGCGACCCGGCCCTCGCCGGCGGCGTCAACGTCGTCGAGGGACAGGTGACGCATGAGGCGGTCGCCGCTGCCCACGGCCTCGACTGGTCGCCGCTGGAAGGAACGGACGGCGGCTGACCCGGGGGGCAGCGACCGGCCCGGGACTCGTCTCCGCTACCCCCGCGGCCGCAGCACCCGCCGCCGGTCTCCCTCCCGCCTCGTCAGCCGCTGGCGGTCCAGGTGCTCGAGCAGGGGGATCGCCCACTTCCGGGTGAGGCCGAACCGGTCCTTGAACTCGGCGACGGTAAAGGTGTCCCAGCCGGTGGCAAGCACGTCGGCCTGGAACTGGTCCAGGGCGCTGGCGGCGAGGAGGAGGCCGTTCGGCAGCCGCGTCAGCTTGCCGCGCTCGACGAGGTAGCGGAGCACGCCGTCGAAGACCTGGGGTTTGGCGCCGAGGCTGCGGCAGAGTTCCGCGGGCGAGCCCGGGGTGAGTCCCTGGTTCTCGAATCCCTGGACGATGCCCTGCGCGAGCTTCGACTCGACTTCGGTCAGTTCGCTGGACCGACCGGGCAGGGTGACGAGTTCGCCTTCGACGGTTACCGCCTTGTCCGAACCGCCCTGGCCAGCCCAGTTGAGGTAGGCGGGGGCGAGGTCGGCGGCATGGGCGCCGAGCAGCCGCCGCACCAGTTCGGCCTTGGGCATGCCGCGGGACAGGCGGTCGGCGGCGAAGTGTGCCGCAACCAGCCGGCGGGCGCGGCGCGACACGTTGCGGACGGTGGCCGCGGTGACGAACCGTTCGGATCCCGCCTCGAGCAGCAGGCCCTCCTGGGCGGCGCCGGTCAGCACACTCGCGGCATCGCCGAGGACGACCCCTAGGCGCAATGCGAGTTCAGAGGTCGCAAGGCCGGCCTCCCGGCCGTCCGCCGCCCATTGCACGGCGGCCTCGCTCGCGCCCGCGGAGAGCGCGTCGATCGTCGTTCCGAGAGCCTTGCCGCGGCGGTGCCGCCAAGCCGGGTCCAGCACCTCGCCGCCGCCGAGGGTGGTTTGGGGCGACGGCCGCCGGATCACGAAGCGGTCGCCTCGAATCGCCACCAGCGGCGCCTCCAGGCGGATCTCCGCCACCGCCTCCCCGCCCGGTTCCAGGCGTTCCATCCGTGTGCCCGATGACGGGCGCACGGACTGGTTCACGGGTGGCGCGGATCGCGCCACCCGGGTTCCGGGTGCCAGCGGTCGCAGCTTGCCGACCCGCTGCGCGGCCATGACGTGGAGGCGGACGGAGCAGCTCCCCTGGATCGCCTCGGGCGCCGACTGCAGGAGCCGGCAGCGGACGAGCAGCGAGGATGCGGCACGGTAGACGCCGGGTGCGACCAGTTCGTGCCCTCGGGCGACGTCTTCCAGGCCGACGCCGACCAGTTGCAGCGAGGTGCGTTCGCCGGCCTCCGCCCGTTCGCGGCCCTCGCCATGGACTTCAATGCTGCGCACCCGGGCGCGGCCGCCGCTGGGCAGGATGTCCAACTCGTCGCCGGCCGTGACGGTTCCCCTGACCAGCGTGCCGGTGACCAGTACGCCGAGCCCCTTCAGGTGGAAGGCGCGGTCGATCGGCAGGCGGGCGGGTAGCCCGCTGTGGCGGTCGATCGGCGCCGCCTCGCCGGCGAGCCGGACCAGGGTTTCGCGAAGTTGGTCCAGCCCGGCGCCGGTCTCCGACGAGACGGGCAGGATGGGCGCTTGGGCGAACGGCGTGTCGGCGAGCGTTTCCTCGAGTTCCAACTGCGCCAGCTCCAGCAGATCGGGAGGCACCAGGTCCGTCTTCGAGAGCACCGCGACACCGGCCGGAATCCGGAGCAGCGAGCAGATCGCGAGGTGTTCCAGGGTCTGGGGCATGACGCCTTCGTCGGCCGCCACGACCAGGACCATCATCTGGATTCCACCCAGTCCCGCGAGTGCGTTACGCACGAACCGTTCGTGTCCCGGCACGTCGACGAAGCCGATCTGCCAGCCGTTCTCGACCATCGACGCGAAGCCGAGATCGATGGTGATGCCGCGCCGTTTCTCTTCCTCCCAACGGTCGCAGTCGACCCCGGTCAGGGCCTGGACGAGGCGGGTCTTGCCGTGGTCGACGTGGCCGGCGGTGCCGACGACGAACCGCTTCACAGCGTTGGCTTCATTGGCCGCGCCCCGGGGGCGATGCCGTAGGCCCGGAGCTTGCGGTACAGGTGGCGGCGGTCGATCCCGAGCTCCCGGGCGGTCTGGGAGACGTTGCCGCCGGCAGCGACCAGGCGGCGCTCGATGTAGAGGCGCTCGAAGGCCTCTCGCGCCTCCTTGAGCGACGCGTAGTCGTCGTCGACCGGGGCGATGGCGTCGGCGCCGCGGATCCGGGGCGGCAGATCCGCTTCCACGACCATGTCGCCCGGCGCCATGATCATCAGCCGCTCCGTCAGGTTGCGCAGTTCGCGCACGTTGCCCGGCCAGGAGTAGGCGACCAGGCGTTCGAGCGCTCGGGGGCCGATGGTCTTGGGACGGCGTCCGGCCTCGGCCGCGAAGCGCCTGAGGAAGTGGTCGACCAGCGCCGGGATGTCCTCGCGCCGGTCGCGCAGGGCCGGCACGTGGAGGGGAATCACGGCCAGCCGGAAGTAGAGATCCTCGCGGAATCGCCCGGCCGGGAGCTCGTCTCCCTCGAGGTCCTTGTTCGTGGCGGCCAGCACCCGCACGTCGACGTCGATCGGTTCGCTGCCGCCTACCCGTTCGAACCGCTGCTCCTCGAGCACCCGCAGGACCTTGGCCTGCGTATTCAGCGACATGTCCGCGATCTCGTCGAGGAACAGGGTGCCTCCGTCGGCCTGTTCGAAGCGCCCGCGGCGGTTCCCGGATGCCCCGGTGAAGGCGCCCTTGACGTGCCCGAAGAGTTCGCTCTCGATCAGTTCCTCCGGGATCGCGGCGCAGTTCACCTCGACGAAGGCGCGGCTGCTGCGCCGTGAAAGGCTATGGACGCGGCGGGCGACGAGTTCCTTGCCGGTTCCGTTCTCGCCGGTGATCAGGATCCGGCTCTCGGCTCGTGCGGCGAGCTCCAGGTCGCTCGCCAGTTTCCGCATCGGCTCGGAATCGCCGATCAGGCGCCGCTCCGGATCGAGCCGGATGGAGAGCTCCCGCACCTCTTGCTCGAGACGGTTGCGCTCGAGCGCGTTCTCCACCGAGACGACCACCCGGTTGAGCGCCAGAGGCTTCTCCAGGAAGTCGTGGGCGCCGATCCGCATCGCCTTGACCGCCGTGTCGATGTTGCCGTGGCCCGAGATCACGACAACGGGTGTGACGAAGTCTCCTTCCCGAAGCTCCGAGAGCAGGTCCAGGCCGTCGCGGTCGGGCAACCACACGTCGAGCAGCACGAGATCGAACTCGTCGCTCGACATCAGGGCGCGCCCGCTGACCGCGTCCGCGGCGGTGGTGACCGAGTGACCCTCGTCCTCGAGGATCCCCCGCAGGGTCTGCCGGATGCCGGCCTCGTCGTCGACGACCAGGATGCGTGCTTTGCTCACGGTGTTCCGTTCAGGCTGAGTGGGTGGGGCTGTCCTGCGGCAGCTCGATCGCGAAGGTTGTGCCGCGTGGCTGGTTGTCCTCGACCCGAATCGAGCCGTTGTGGTCGCTGACGATGCGCTGGACGATAGCGAGCCCGAGCCCCGAGCCGCGTCCCTTGGTAGAGAAGTAGGGCAGGAAGAGCTTCTCGCGCGCCGCCTTGGGCACGCCGCTGCCGGTGTCGCTGACGGAGAGGTCGAAGACGCCGTTGCTGCGGCCGGCGCGGACCGTGACCTGTCCGGGCGGGGTGGTGGCGGCGATGGCGTTGTCGAGCAGGTTGACGAGGGCGGAGCGCATCTGGTCGGCGTCGAGTTTGGCGTGCAGGCCGTCTGCCCCGGCCTCGATGTGGGCCTCGACTTCGACGCCCGGTTTCAGTTCGCGGTAGAGATCGACCGTCTCGCCGATCAGACGTTCGACGTCGACGTCGCGGGGCTGGGGCCGGCGCATGCGGGCGTAACGCGCGAACTCGTCGACCAGGTTCAGCATGTTGCCGACCTCGCGCACGATGATGGACGACCCTTCCTCGATCGCGGCCTCCAGGCTCTTGTCGTTCTTCTTCGCCTTGCGCATCATGCGTTCCGCGGCGAGCTTGATCGGCGTCAACGGGTTCTTGATTTCGTGCGCGATGCGCCGCGCCGCCTCGGTCCAGGTGGCGGCTTTCTGGGCGTCGAGCAGGGCGGTCAGATCCTCGATCACGATGACGTGGCCGAGCAGTTCGAAGCCGCCCCTGCCGCTCGGGGCGCGCAGCGGACTGGTCTTCACCTCCAGCGTCTTCCAGTCGTCCTTGCCGCCCAGGCTGACTTCCCGACGCGCCGGAGCGCTTTGCGGGCGGCGCGGACCGGCGGCGTCCGGCAGGTCGGCGAACACGGCTTCGATTCCGCGGTCGGGCAGCAGCTCGCTCAGCGCCTCCGGCGGCGCGCCGGCGAGTGCGATGTCCGCGGGCAGGCCCAACATCTCGAGAGCGGCGCGGTTGCAGGTCAGGATCCTCCCGTCGCGATCGAGCGACAACACGCCGGCCGGACCGCTCTCGAGCACCGCCTCGATCCGCGCGCGCTCTGCGTCCAGACGTCGATTCGTGGCGACCAGATCGCGGTTCGAGTCCTGGAGCGCGTCCGTCATCCGGTTGAACGAGTCGACGAGCACCTGGACCTCATCGTCGGCGGCCGCCTCTACCCGGTGTTCCAGGTCGCCGCCGGCGATGCGCCGGGTACCGTCCGCCAGCGCTTCGATCGGTCCGGTCACCCGGCCGGCCAGATAGAGGCCGACCCAGCAGGAGACGAGCAGGATGCACAGGGTGACCGTCAGAAACAGGAGCCAGTACGCGGCCCGTATCTCGTCCCGTTGGGCGTGCAGTTGCCGGCGCGACTGGTAGGCGCCGATCAGGGTCTCCGTGTTGCCGGCGAGTTCGGCGTCCAGCAGCCTGCCCGCGACTGCCACGGTGGCTTCGGCGCCGCCGTCCGTTGCCGCCGCCGCGAGAATCAGGCGCTCCTCCTTGCCGGAAACCTCGCCTATGGCGCGCGCGGCGCCGGTGCGAATCGCTTCCAGCAGCATGCCGCGCGTCGGTTCGGGCATTTCGGACAGAGTCTGGGAGTTGACCCTCGCGTAGAGGAAGGTCGTGTCCCGGTACACGGCCAGGTAGTCCAGGTCGCCCGAAGGCAGCGTCTCCCCCAGGGCCCGCAACAGGCTGCCCCGACCTCGCGGGTCGTCGAGGTCGAGATCGGCCGTGTCGCGGAGGAAGCGCTCCGCGTCGCGCAGCAACTGGTCCTGGTGGGTGGAGGTGAGGGCCTGGGAGACCTGGTTCGCCGGTTCCAGCAGGTCGTCGATATCGGTGCGGAACATGCGGTCGATCGAGCCCTGCAGGAGTTCGGTCGCGTAGGCGAACAGGACCAGTCCCGGAATCAGCGACAGGCCGATGTAGGTCAGGATCAGCTTGGTGCGGAACTTGGCGCCGAGACGCTGCCGCCGTCGCTCGATCCACAACTTGGTCAGGTTGCGGACGAGAACGAAGGCGACGATCAGAATCAGCACCACGTTCAGGTTGCGCAGCGCGAACAGGAGGATGCTGTTGTTGAGTACCGTGGGATCGATCTCGCGGCCGCGCTGGAGCGCGTAGTAGCCGGCGGTGGGCACGGCCAGAGCGAGCGCCAGCAGCCAGACCAGGAAGCGGTTGCTCTTGATCAGTTCGCGCAGCGAGCGCGGCGGGGTGGTTTGCGTCGCGGTCACGTCACTCGGCTCCCTGGCCCCGGACCTTTCGCTGGAACGCAGGGAAGGGCCTGGTCTGGGCCCAGGCGGTGTGGACCCGGTCCGGTATCAGGCCGAGACGGGTTCGCGACCGCAGTTCCGCGCGCACCCTCAGGACGAACCGTCCCGTCCGGTCGTCCTCGATCTCGATCGACGGCAGCTTCTCGAAGACCGTCATCGCCCCTTCGAGGTCGGCGGCCGAGGTCACCACCTGGCTCGCGTAGAGCTCGCCGTCGCGCTTGAAGTTGACCAGGTACTCCCGCGTGAGCGCGTTGTACATCGCCACCACTTGCAGCCGGGTCGCGCCGACCCGCTTGTCGAACCAACGGCGGCGCAGTCTCTGGACCTCGATGTCGTACGTGAAGCCGGTTGGCAGACCGCTCTCGATCTTCTCCCAGGTTCGTTCGTCCAGGGCGCGGTCGAGGCGGAAGCTGACCAGCAACGCGGCGCCGTCGCGAACGACGGACAGGGCGGCGATGCCGGCTTTGCGGGTTCGGGCGGAACCCTCTCGTGGGGGCTGGGCCGCGAGTACGTCGGCGCCCAGGACGCTCGACAGGCTGAGCGCGCAGATCAGCCGCCCCGCCCACGGGACTCTCATGCGGGCGACACTACCAGCCCGCCGGTCCGGGCGGTGGATTGCGGCGCTACTGCGGTGGACCGGCCAGGAGCGGCGCCCAGGCCGAAGGCTGCTTCGGATCGAGGGGGAGGTCCACTTGCGGCGGAAGTTCTTCGCCGACCATCCAGGTCCAGCACTGCGGATTGGCGACCAGCTCCTTGAGCAGATCGTAGTGGAGTTGGTGGCCGCCGCGCAGGATCTCGAAGTGACCCCAGATCGGCGCGCCGAGCAGAGTGAAGTCGCCGACCGCGTCGAGCGCCTTGTGACGAACCGGTTCGTCGGCGAAGCGGAGGTCGGTGTTCACCGCCCCTTTCTCGTCGAACACGATGCAGTTGTCGACCGATCCGCCGAGACCCAGTCCGGCACGCTGCATCTGCTCGACATCCATCTGGCGGCAGAACGTTCGCGCCGGCGCCAGGTCGCGCTCGAAGCTGCGTTGGTCGACTTCCAGTTGCAGCCGCTGCCGCCCCACGGCACAGCCCGGGAAATCGATCGTGTAGTCGAGGCGCAGACCCGGATAGGGGGAAGCGCGCAGCCACTTGTCGCCGCGCTTGAACTCGAGCACCGAGGTCATTGCCACGATCCGCCGGTCGGCGTTCTGCCGGCGGATCCCGGCCGCCTGCAGCAGCAGCACGTAGGGCATCGCCGAACCGTCCAGAATAGGCACTTCGGGGCCGTCCAGTTCCACGACCAGGTTGTCGATGCCGAGGGCGTAGAGGGCGGCGAGCAGATGCTCCACCGTCGACACGGTGATGTCGTCGCGGCCGAGCGTCGTGGCCAGCTCGAGGGAACTGACGCCCTTGATGTCGGCACGGACCTCGACGTTGCCGGCATCGGTGCGACGGAACAGGATGCCGCTGCCCGCCGGCGCCGGTAGGATCCGCAGATTCGTTTCCTTGCCGGTGTGGATGCCCACGCCCGAGATGGCGGTGGACCGGCGGATTGTCTGTTGCCGGAAGAGACGGTCGCGGGTGCTGTCGGAGTGGGAGGAACGGCTTGTGTCCCGGCTCGCTCCATTGGCACGCCCGCCCATCGACGGGTTGACTGAGCACGGATCGTGCCAGCCGCTGCCACGCCGGGGCCGTCCTTTCGAGTTGCCTGTCTCCTCAAGGAGTTCTTTGCTCTTTCTACATGGCTGGCGCCCCTTCCGGTTGAGTCTTGGCGATTCGATCTGTGGCTTATTGGCCACACATCTGTGGCGCCTCGACCGCACGGGGCGCCGCCCGCCGCAGGGGTAGACTCCGGCAAGCCTAGAGCGGCATTCGGTCCCTGAAGAAGTTGCGGCCGCCGGCGCCGCTCAGGATGCCGGGGGATGGACACGTATGGCCAAGCGCACCAACCGACAGTCCCCGGCCGGCGGTCTGCCCCTGGCGGTGAATCGAAAGGCGAGGCGGCAGTACCGGGTGCTGGAGCGCTTCGAGGCGGGTATCGAACTTCTGGGCACTGAGGTCAAGTCGATTCGCGGCGGCAAGATCCAGTTGCGGGAGAGCTACGTCGCCTTCCGTGACCACGAGGCCTGGCTGCTGGACGCCCACATATCGGCCTACAGCCACGGCAACCGGGAGAACCACGAACTGGAGCGGCCGCGCCGGTTGCTTCTGAACCGGCGCGAGATCGACCGTCTGTTCGGGCGCACCCGCGACCGGGGCTTGACGGTGGTGCCGCTCTCCGTTTACCTGAAGGGGAACCGGATCAAGGTCGAACTGGCTCTGGCCGAGGGCAGGAAGTTGTACGACAAACGCCAGCAGGAGCGCGAGAGAACCCTCGATCGGGAGGCCGGCGAGGTGTTCCGGGGCCGCCGGCGGATGCGCACGGGCCCTTCCGAGCACGGGGCGCACGGGGAGCCCGGCCGGTGAGCGGGAAGAAGATCGTCGTTCGGGGCGCCCGCGAGCACAACCTGAAGAACATCACGGTCGAGATCCCGCGCGAGCAGTTGGTCGTGGTCACCGGCGTGTCGGGTTCCGGCAAGTCCTCGCTCGCCTTCGACACCCTGTTCGCCGAAGGGCAGCGTCGCTACGTCGAGTCGCTCTCGGCCTACGCCCGCCAGTTCCTGCACCAGGTCGAGAAGCCGGACGTCGACTCGATCGACGGGTTGTCGCCCGCCATCTCGATCGAGCAGAAGTCGGTGTCCCGCAACCCCAGGTCGACGGTCGGTACGGTGACCGAGATCCACGACTACCTGCGTCTGCTCTACGCCTCGGTCGGCGTACCCCACTGCCCGGAGTGCGGCAAGGTGATCCGGCCCCAGACAGTGCAGCAGATGGTGGACCGGGTGGCCGCGATGCCGGAGGGCGCCCGCCTGCTGCTTCTCGCTCCCTACGTGCGGGGCAAGAAGGGCGAGTACCGCCGCCAGCTCGAGCAGATGGTTCGCGAGGGCTTCCTGCGCGCACGGATCGACGGCGAACTCGTCGAACTCTCGGGGGACCTGCCGGTACTGGACAAGAAGCGGAAGCACACGATCGAGATCGTGGTCGACCGGCTGATCGTGCGGCCGGGCATCGAGCAGCGCCTCGCGGCGTCGTTCGAGACCGCGCTGGAAGTCGGTCGGGGACTGCTCGTCGTGGCGCCTCAGGGGCTTCCCGAGGAGACCATGTCCCAGCACTACGCCTGTGCGGACTGCGGCACTAGTCTGGCCGAGATCTCGCCGCGGCTGTTCTCGTTCAACAGCCCCTATGGGGCCTGTCCTTCGTGCAGCGGGCTGGGTTCGTCGATGGCCGTGGACGAACAGCGCATCCTCGACGACCCGCGGCGCTCGATTAAGGGAGGGGTGCTTCGCCCCTTCCCGTCTACCTCCCGCTCGTGGCGTCTGCGGATGCTCAGGACGGTCGCCGCCGAGTTCGGCTTCGACCTTGGGACCCCGTGGTGCGAGTTGTCCGAAGAAGCCCGCCAGGTCGTCCTGTACGGGTCCGGCAGCCGGGAGATCGGGTTCGAAGTCAAGGGGAGGCGGTCGTCCTACCGCTGGCGCGGGCGCTACGAGGGAGTCGTGCCGATGCTCAGGCGGCGACACGCCGAGACGGATTCAGCGGGGGTTCGCGCCGAGATCGAGAAGTACATGTCGGTAAGCACCTGCGGCGACTGCAACGGTCGCCGCCTGCGCCCCGAGGCCCTGGCCGTGCGGGTCGGCGGTCTGCCGATCGACGAGGTGACCTCGATGCCGATCGGCGATCTGCGGCGGGTCATCGGCGCCCTGCGGCTGACCGGGAAGGAACGGCAAATTGCCGGCAAGATCCTCCAGGAGGTCGAGGATCGACTGTCCTTCCTCGGGGATGTGGGCCTGGGTTACCTCAACCTGGACCGGGCCTCGGGCACGCTGTCCGGCGGCGAGAGCCAGCGCATCCGCCTCGCCACCCAGATCGGCAGCAAACTCCAGGGTGTGCTCTACGTGCTGGACGAGCCCTCGATCGGTCTGCACCAGCGCGACAACGCGAAGCTGCTGCGAACGCTCAAGGAGATGCGGGATCTCGGCAACTCGGTGCTGCTGGTCGAACACGACGAGGAGACGATGCGCGAGGCCGACTGGATCGTCGACCTGGGGCCGCGGGCCGGCGAGCACGGCGGCGAGGTGGTGGCGGAGGGGCCGCTCGCCGAAGTCGAGAAGGCGAAGGGCTCGCTCACCGCCTCCTACCTGCGCGGCGAGTCGGAGGTCCCGGTACCGGCTACGCGGCGTCCCGGCAACGGGCGCCGGCTCGGCATTCGCGGCGCGCGCCAGAACAACCTGGCCGATCTCGACGTGGACCTGCCGCTGGGGTGCTTCGTCCTGCTCACCGGGGTGTCCGGCTCCGGCAAGAGCAGCCTGGTCAACGAGGTCCTGTACAAGGCGCTGGCGCGGGCCTTCTACCGCGCCGCCGCCCCGGCCGGCGACCATGACCGGATCGAGGGACTGGAGCATCTCGACAAGGTGATCGCGATCGACCAGAGCCCCATCGGCCGCACGCCACGCTCGAACCCGGCGACCTACACCAACGTGTTCACGCCGATTCGCGCCCTGATGGCGAAGACCACGGAGGCGCGGGCGCGCGGCTACAAACCGGGCCGGTTCAGCTTCAACGTCAAGGGCGGCCGCTGCGAGGCCTGCGCCGGCGACGGCCAGAACAAGATCGAGATGCACTTCCTGCCGGACGTCTACGTCACCTGCGACGTCTGCGGCGGGCTGCGCTACGACCGGGAGACCCTTCAGGTCCGGTACAAGGACAAGAACATCGCCGACATCCTGGCGATGAGCGTGGAGAACGCGCGCGGCTTCTTCGCCAACATCCCGGCCATCGACCGCATCCTCTCGACGCTGGACGAGGTGGGACTGGGGTACATCCGGCTCGGCCAGCCCGCGACCACGCTCTCGGGCGGTGAGGCGCAGCGCGTGAAGCTGGCGACCGAACTCTCCAAGCGGGCAACCGGACGCAGCCTCTACCTGCTCGACGAGCCCACCACGGGCCTCCACTTCGACGACGTGCGGCGCCTGGTCGCCCTGCTGCAGCGACTCGTCGACCGGGGCAACACGGTGCTGGTCGTGGAGCACAACCTGGACGTGATCAAGAACGCGGACTGGATCATCGACCTGGGGCCCGAAGGTGGGGCCGGCGGCGGCAGAGTGATGGCGGCGGGCACGCCGGAGCAGGTGGCGGCCACGCCCGAGAGTCACACCGGAGCGTTCTTACGCAAGGTGCTGGCGACGCGGACGCCGGTGCGAAGGGCGAGTTGACGGGGACGGAAGCAGAAAGCGTGGTTGCATCGAGCCCATCCTCGGACCTGGCCGGGCGCCTGCAGCGCCTGCAGCTCGAGACGCTGTACGACCTGGTGGTGGCGCTCTACTCTCACGAGTCCGAGCAGGGTCTGCTCGACGATCTCCTGCAGAGAGTGTGCACGGTGGTCGATCCGGCGGCCGCCGCCGCGGTGACCCGAGACCGTTTCGGCGTCGCCCGCGCCGCTGCGACGGTCGGCTTCGGCGGCCGTCCGCCGTCCGCCGAGACGCTTCTTGCCGGCCCTCTGTGGCACGACCTGCTGGCCCAGGATGAAACCGTGGCGCGTACCGGCGGCAAGCTGGCGGACCGCGAGTTCCGTTCCCTGGTGGCGGCGCCGCTCAAGTCGCGCGACTCTCTGCTCGGCTTTGTGGCGGTGCTCGACAAGGAGGCGCGGGGCGCCGGCGAACCAGGGTTCAGCGACGGAGACCGGCGCTTCCTCAGGTCCGTCGCGGCGTTGGCCGGTGTCGCGGTGGATGGTCTGCGCCAGGTGGAGCGTCTGGTCGTTTCCCGTGAGCGCCTGGCCGAAGAGAACAAGCTGCTGAAGGAACGCCTGGACGACCTCGCGGAGGTCGGGGGCCAGCGGATCGTGGCCCACGCGCCGGCCATGCGGCGCAGCCTGGAGGTCATCGACCGGGTTGCGCCGCGCAGCGTCAGCGTTCTGCTGCGCGGCGAGAGCGGCACCGGCAAGGAACTCATGGCGGCGCTCCTGCACCGGCGCTCGGAGCGCTCGGGACCGCTGGTGGCCGTCAACTGCGCCGCCCTCCCGGAGAGCCTGCTGGAGAGCGAGCTGTTCGGCATCGAGGGCGGCGTGGCGACCGGTGTGCGTGCTCGTCTGGGCCGCTTCGAACTGGCCGACGGAGGCACCCTCTTCCTCGACGAAGTGGCCGATCTCGATGTCGCTTCGCAGGTCAAGCTGCTGCGCGCGCTCCAGGAGCGTGAGATCGTCCGCGTCGGCGGTCACCAGGCGATCCCGGTCGACACGCGTGTGGTCGCCGCGACCCACCAACCGCTCGAACAGCTCGTGGCCGAAGGCCGCTTCCGGGAGGATCTGTACTACCGCCTGAAGGGGATCAGCGTCGAGTTGCCGCCGCTGCGCGAGCGGCGTCGGGACATCCCGCATCTGGTGCGGTACTTCGCTGAGCGGTTCTGCGACCGGGAGGCGGTCGAGCTGCCTCAGTTCGATCGCGGGGCGCTGAACCTGCTCCTGGCGCATGACTATCCGGGCAACGTCCGGGAGCTTCAGAACATCGTCGAGGGAGCGGCCTCCCTGGCCGACGGAGTCGTCGACGAATCGCTGGTTCAGTCGCTGATCGGAGGCGCCGCCGCGGGCACGCGGGGCCCCGAGCCGCTCGATCTGGAGACCGTCAAGCGCCGCCATGTGCGGAGGGTGATCGGCTTGACCGGGGGCAACAAGAGCGCAGCGGCCAAACTGCTCGGTGTGCACCGCCGCACACTGTCGCGCGGTCGCTACTGATCCGTCTGCCGTCGGTTGGGCGCGCGGGTCGCTCGCGGGGCATTGTGTCCCTATACGGGCAATAATGCCCCGTGCCCTCTTATGGCGGTGACTTCGTGGCAGGTCCCGGCTGAGTCCAGGGCCAGTTGAACACACCGCAGGGACAATTTGCCGCGCCTGGGGATTCACGATCGGCTTGGCCCGGTCTTCCCGAAACGGCCGTCAGGCCTGGAATTCCGGCACTCTGCCTGATGTCGGCCTCCGCTGGCAGCGGACTTGCTCTTAGGGAAGGGCACCGAAGGGAGGTCGGCATGATGGTAGGGTCGCAGTTCAGTTTTTTGGACCGTGGGGGCGCCGCCGCGTCGGGGCCGGGGGTTCTGTCAGGGTTCCGGTACTGGGCTCTCAGTTCGATTCCGGCCGGTGTGTTCTGGTCTTCTGCGGTCGTCGCGAGTTTCGTATGGTTCCTGCTGAACGATCAGCTCCATCCCGCGGTGATCTACTGTCTGAAGCTGTTTCTGACCGCCTAGCGCGGCGGCTGCCGCGGCCCCCGTTGCCTATTCCTCCATGTCTGAGTTCGGTGTACTCGAAGAGACCCACCTGACGTTCAGGCTCGCGCCTGAAATGGAGCTCCAGGCGCGTGCCAGCGCCTGCGCGGTGGCGAAGTCCATACGAATGAGCACCGACAAGGTCGAGGAAGTGGGCATGGCTGTGGTCGAGGCTTGCATCAACGCGATCGAACACAGCCGGGCCGCCGACGGCCGGTTGCATCTCGAGTTGGCGGTGTTGGGGCCGGCAGAGGCTGACGATCCGCGTGTGTTGCGGATCACGATCCAGGACCAGGGAGTTGGATTCGATCCCTCCAAGCTGGTACAACCGAGAATCGAAGACAACCTCACGTCCATCCGGAAGCGCGGATGGGGCTTGAGGATCATCGAGGGCTTGATGGACGAGGTGAACGTGCTCTCGGGTGAGGGCGGCACCTCAGTCGTCATGTCGAAGACGCGCTGACGCATGCGCGGGGGAGTTGGGTTGGGTCCATGACCGAGGGTCTCAAGTTGGACGTGGAACGCCGCCAGGATCTGGCGGTGATCTACACGGACGGTTACATCAACAACCAGGGGGGCGAGGAGATCGCCGAGGCTGCCTATGCCCTGCTGGACGACGGCTACCGGTCGCTGCTGCTCAACCTCAAGGGCACGAAGATCGTCAACTCGATCGGGATCTCGATCCTGATCGAGATCATCGAGAAGATGCTCGAGGTGAAGGGGCGTCTGGCGTTCTGCAATCTCACACCGACGATCGAGAAGACGTTCCACATCATGGGCCTGGCGCAGTACTCGACGATCTACCCAGACGAGCAGGCGGCAGTCGCTGAACTCCAGCCGGGTACGTCCTGACTCTCCGGACTGCCGAGCAACCCGCGGTGAGGCCGGCAGCGAGTCGCTCCGGGAGTGTCGGTGATCTGTGGCGGCTGGCGGCGACGGCGGACATCGCGGACTGGGAGAGCGGCGCGGTTCAGACGCGGTTGGTGAGGCAGTGGTGCGAGGCCAACGGATTAGGTGGCGCCCAGATCTACCGTCGCGACGGCGGACCGGTCGCATCCTGGGGCGTGCTGGGCAAACGGGAGAGCAGTCTCGAGCACGACCTGGTGCTCTACTACGCCGGGAACGACGAGGCGGCGGGCAGCGGGGACGGCGCCGGCATGGGCGAGGACAGCGCCGGAATGGATGGCGGCAGGACGCCGGAGGGAAGCGAACTCGCGGACATCCTGGCTGTGGGTCTACGGCTGCGCGAGTTGGCGGACGAGCTGAAGGACCGCAAGTTCCACGACAACTACAACGTGGTCACGCTGCAGGCGGTGTACGACGTGGGGTTGGCGATCGCCTCGACCCTGAACCTGGAGGAACTGACCGAGGAGATCCTGCTCCGCGCCGTGTCCCTGCTGGACGCCCGTCGCGGCGCCTTCTACCTGCGGGACGCGGAGGGCCGGCTGGCCCTGGCCGGGACGATCGGCGCCGGCGCCCGGGATGTCCTCGATGTGCCGCCGGTCGCCGGCTCGGACGGCACCGCCCTCGAAGAAGCGGCGGCCGGCGTGATTCCGGCCGCCGAGCACTCTCTCGCCGTGCCGATCGAAGGCGACGGCGGCAGCGGCAACGTCGGCCTGCTGGTGGTCGCCGACAAGGAAAGCCGAACCGGGATCGGGCCGTTCGCGGCCTCCGACCGCCGGGCGCTGTCCCTGTTCGCGAACCAGGCCGCCATCGCATTGACCAACGCGAACCTCCATCGCCAGGCCCTCGAGAAGGAGCGGCTGGAGCGAGAGGTGGAACTCGCGGCCGAGATTCAGCGCAACATCCTGCCGTCCGACATGCCTGATGTCGGGTGCTTCGAGACGGTGGGCTGGAGCCGGCCTTCCCGCCAGGTCGGCGGCGACTACTACGGCTCGCTTCAGCTCAAAGGTTCGCGCCGGGGGATGGTGGTCGCCGATGTCACCGGCAAGGGCATGCCGGCCGCCCTCCTGGTCTCCACCCTCGACTCGGCGCTTCGTCTGCTGGTCGACGACTCCCGTCCCGGCGGAGAAGGCGCCCCTGTGGAGACTTCGGCCGAGCTGTTCGAGCGCCTGAACAAGCACATCGTCGAGTCGAGCGCCACCAACCGCTTCATCACCCTGATCCTGGTGGAGGTCGATCCGCAGAGCCGCTCCGTTCGCTACGTCAACGCCGGACACAACCCGGGGCTCTTGGTGCGCCGGCGCGGCGAAGTGATGCCGCTTGGCGCCAGCGGATTGCCTCTAGGTCTCTTGCCCAGCGCTACGTACCGGGTCGACGAGGTGGAGATGGAACCGGGCGACCTGGTCTGTCTCTACAGCGACGGAATCACGGAGTGCGAGTCGGTGGCGGAAGAAGAGTACGGGCAGGAGCGGTTGGAGACGTTCCTGCGGGAGAGGCGCGACAGGCCGCTGTCCGAGATCGTTCGGGCCATCGACGACGAGGTCAGCCGCTTCGGGGCCGGCCTGCCGCAGGGCGACGACCAGACCGTCGTGCTGATCCGCTGTCGTGCCGCCTGATCCGCGGTCAGCGCCGCGGAACGCAGCGCGACTTTCGCCACGGGCTGCTAGGCGGGGGCGAGGCCGTCCACGTCGCTGACGGCCAGCGCGGGCGCCGTCGTCCCGCCCAGGAAACCGTCCCGCGAAGTGCGGGAGTAGCAGGTCGCTCCAATCGCCAGCAGGTTGGACAGCACCCGTAGAAGGCTGTCCTCCCAGACCAGGTCGACCACCGGTTCGCCGAGCCGGCCGTCGCGGATGCGGCGCACGCCGCGCGCCCTTGCCCGTACCCGCATGCGCCCGGGGTCGAAGCATTCGACCTCGTCCAACCGACTGATCCACACGCCCCCGTCCGCGATCTCGAACAGGGCGTCGTCGTCGTGCTCTCCCGTACCGAGGAACATGTTCAGTGGATAGGCCTCTTCGCCTCCGGTGCAGTTGCAGGTGGGCTTGAGGCCGACGCGCGCCGCGGTTGCGGTGTCGAGAGCCGGCGTCTTCGGCACGCCCGCCGACACCAGTTCGACGGCCGTCTTCGTCCGCCCCTCCAGGTCGAAGGGGAACGGCAGGCCGAGCTCGCAGCAGCCGTCGTCCAGAAGGTGGAGCCCACGGTCGAAGACCTGCACGCCCATGTGTTGGAGCAGGAAGGACTCGCCCTCCACGATCGAGCGCGAGGAGAAGGCGTAGAGGTTCAGGAGTTCCAGCAACTCGAGGGTCGCCTCCGGGGCGAGGAGCACGCTCGCGCCGTCCGGCGGCATCCCGGCGCCTTTGCCCGGCGCCTTGCGCTCGCGGGCCGTCTCCACGAGCCGGTGGAGATTCAGTTCGTCGACTGAGCGGGCGGCGTGGCGGACGAAGCCGGCGCCGGGGCCGTCGCCGCTTCGCACCTCGACCTGGATCGCGGTGGCCCGCTGGCCGCGCACCAGATCGCGGCTGTTGGCGATCGCGGCCTGTCCGACGGTCCACTCGACGACCGCCGCTTCGTCGTCGTTCAGGACCGCCAGGAGCAGCCGCCGCGCCGCATCCGCGTGGAGGCGGGCGATAGCGGGATCGTGAACGTCGATCGCGGGGAGCGGCGGCTCGCCCTGGTCGGGCAGGGAGGGCAGCGATTCGGGAGCTGAGGCCCGCGCCGCCGCCATCGCCAGGCGGACTGGGCTGTCGAGCTCACCCGCGCGGCTGCCGCCGGTGCGGTGAGCGCCGGCGCGTCGTCCATTGCGCACTCTCACCATGACCTGACGGGACCGTCGCCGGTAGCGGCCCTTGGCCGGAACCCGCAAGCCGGTACGGAAGCGCCTGCTCTCCAGCCACAGGATCTCGGTGTCGTCGGCCGGCGACCGCTCCACGGCGGCGGCGATCTCCTCCCTGACGCGATCGAGCGAACGCAGGCGAGGCTCGGCCTCGTTGCGGCCGGCCCGGCGCCGCCCCTCCGCTCTGCTCCGGGGAGAGCCGCGTCCAGCAACTCGTCTCGGCAATCGACGATCCGGCACGGGATTTGCCTATCATAAGGAGTCGTGTACTCGTTGAGCAGCCCGCCGCGGTCCACGGGGGCGCGCCGCCCCCGTCCCTGGAGAACGCGGACCGTTGCCGCCGCCGTCTGTTTGTGTGCGCCCCTCGGGGTCGCGGCGCAGCCGAACCTCGAGGTCGACAACTTCGCCTCGCAGCGGAGGGTGATGGTCGACGAGCAGATTCGGGGCCGGGGTATCGAGGAGCCGCGGTTGTTGAACGCGCTGGAGACGGTGCCCCGCCATGAGTTCGTGCCTGAGGGTTTGCGGGACGAGGCGTACCGCGACGAACCGCTGCAAATCGGTTCCGGCCAGACCGTGTCGCAGCCCTACCTGGTGGCGCTGATGGCCGACCTCCTGGAGCTCGACGGCGACGAGAAGCTGCTGGAGATCGGCACCGGTTCGGGGTACACGACTGCGGTTCTGGCGCATCTCGCGCGTCGCGTGTACACGATCGAGATCATCGACGACCTGGCGGAGAGGGCGCGGACCGTGCTCGACGAACTGGGCTACGGCAACGTCGAGGTGCGAGTGGATGACGGTTACCGGGGCTGGCCGGAGGAGGCGCCGTTCGACGGCATTCTGGTCTCCGCGGCGCCGTCCGAGGTGCCGCCGCCCCTGCTCGAGCAGCTCAAGGTGAACGGCGTCCTGGTGGCGCCGGTGGGTCGAACCCTCCAGGATCTGGTTGTGATCCGGAAGACCACCGACGGCCTGGTGCGCCGCCAGGTCGACGTCGTGCGCTTCGTTCCCATGGTCGGGCGCGCGCAGGAAGACCCGGAGGCGGAGAATCCGAATTTCTAGGAGTCGGGTGGGCGGGGTGGTGGAGCAGAAGGGACTTGAACCCTCGACCCCCACGTTGCGAACGTGGTGCTCTCCCAACTGAGCTACTGCCCCACAGGCTTGCCCCCGAGGCCCCGGGGGCGCCGGATTGTAGCAGCGCCGCAGTGTATGATTGGCGAGTGTGGCGGCGGTGCCGTGTGCGGCGGCGCCGGATAGCCGTAACTGACTGACTACCAAGAAGAAAGCTGACATGAGCAACGCGAAGAAGAGTGAGGCGGACGGGGACAGCAACGTGACTTCGATGGACCTGGCCCGTGAGGCAGTCGCCGAGGGCGTGGAAAAGGCGCGCTCGGCGGTCGGTCACCGCGTCGATGCGGCGCGCGAGCGGATGCGCGACTCGAAGCTCTCGGAGCGGGTCAAGAAGGCGTCGGGTCGGGCCGGCGAGGCGGCTCGCGAGGGCTACGGCGTCGCCAAGGAGAAACTCGGCCACGGCTACGAACGGGCGAGCAAGGACCTGGATCAACTGGTCGGCGACGTGAACGTGTACGTCCGCGACAACCCCGGCCGGGCGGTGCTGATCGCTGCCGGCGTGGGCTTCGTCCTGGGATTCCTGCTGCGTCGTGACCGCCGCTCCTGAACAGCCCGCGGTGGAGGATCGGATCGTCGGCAGTCTGACGCCGGGTCTCGACTGGGTGTCCCTGGTCCGGACCTATCCCCTGGCATCGGTTGCGGTGGCCGCGTCGATCGGTTTCCTGATCGGGCGCGCCCGGGGGCGGGAGATCATGGGCATCCTCGGTGACCTCGCCGGCGAGCGGGTCGACGAGAGCGTGCGAAGTTTCCTCGTTCGGTAGCAACTCCTTCGGCCCCACGTTGTCCGGGGTCGCTCCAGCGGTGCGCCGCCTGCTCCATCTCTCCGATATCCACTTCGGGCCGCCTCACTACGAGCCGGCGGCAGCCGGGGTGGAAGCGCTGGTCAGGGAGCGCCGGCCCGACCTGGTCGTCGTATCGGGAGACCTGACCCAGCGCGCCAGGGCGCGTCAGTTCCGGCAGGCGCGCCGGTTCCTCGAGGGCCTGGGACGTCCCTTTCTGGCCGTGCCGGGCAATCACGACGTGCCCATGTACCGGTTCTGGGAGCGGCTGTTCGACCGCTACGGCGCCTACCGCCGGCACTTCAGCACCGACCTGGCGCCGGTCTTCTCGGACGAAGAGCTGGAGGTCGTCGGTTTCAACACGGCGTTCAACCTGACCATCGGCAACGGCCGTTTCACGGGTAGGCAGTTGGCGGGCGTAAGCGAACGGTTCGGCTCGGGCCGGTCAGGAGCCGTGCAGCCGGCGCACCCAGTCTCCGGAGCTCCGGTACGGATCGCGGTTGCCCACCATCCGCTGGCGGCGCTGCCCGAACTCATGGGCTGGCGCACGGCGCGCCGCAGCGACGAGGCGCTGGCCGCGTTTGCCGCGGCCGGTGTCGACCTGGTCCTGTCGGGCCACGTCCACGTTGCCGCCGTGGGCAGGGCGCCGGACTGCCCGCGACGGCTGTGGCTGGTCCACAGCGGGACGTCGACTTCCAGGCGCGGCCGGGGAGCGGAGCAGGGCAGGAACAGTTGCAACTGGATCACTTTGGAGGCCGGGCCGGACGGCCGCAGGGCCCGGGTCGAGCAACTGGCCTGGTCGGAGGATCGTGGCCGCTTTGAAGTCGAAACGGTCCACGACTGCGAACTGTCGTGACGACGACCGGACGCTACCCAACACTGAGCGGCGTGACGCTCGGGCGGCTTGGCGACGATGAGCGACGCGATGGATCGACGGCTACCCCGACGCCCAGACGGATCTCGATGGCACGAATCCAGCGCTCCTCATGATTGATCTGCGGGTGTTCGACCGGGTGACCGCCGAGGCGCAGACCCTGGACAACGGCCTGTCCGTCGTTCTGCTGCCCCAGGCGGGCGCCGAATCGATCGTCACGGTCCTCTGCTATCGCGCCGGTAGCCGGGACGAGGCGGCGAACGAAGCCGGTGTTGCGCACTTCCTGGAGCACATGATGTTCAAGGGGTCGGCGCTCTACCCTCCGGGAGCGATCGACAGCGTGACCCAGGGGCTCGGCGGCACGAACAACGCCTTCACGTCGCACGACGTCAGTGCGTACCACTTCCAGTTCGAGCGTGGCTCCTGGGACGAGGCGCTGCTGATCGAGGCCGACCGGATGCGGGGCTTGAGCCTGCTGCCGGAGGAAGTCGAGAGCGAGCGCGAGGTCATTCTCGAAGAGATCCGGATGGTCGAGGACGATCCCTGGGACGTCCTGGAGCAGGCGGTGGCGCGACGCCTCTTCGGCAGCCATCCCTATGGCCGGCCGGTGCTGGGTACCAGGGCGAGCCTTCGCGGCCTGGACGCCTCCTCCCTCGGTTCGTTCCACCGCCGTCACTACCGGCCCGAAAGAGCCGTCCTGGTCGCGGCCGGAGGCCTGCCGCGGGACGCGATGGAGCGGATAGAGGCCGCTTTGGGAGCGGGGGCCTCCGGGAACGGCGGTCTGGAAGACGTTGGCGTCACGCTGCCGTCCGCGGACGGGGGGCATGTCGAACCTCCGGTCTTCGATGCCGCGCCCGACCGCCGGGTCGAGCAGCGCCGCGGTGAGATGGCGCGTCTCCTGGTTGCGCATCCGGCGCCGGCGGCCGACGATCCTGCCTCCGTCCACGTTCGTCTCGCCCTGTGTGTCCTCGCCAGTGGACGGGCGAGTCGCATTCAGCGAGACCTGGTCGAACAGGACCCGTTGGCGCTCTGGGCCGCTTGCGGGTCGAGCGGTCATCGGCTCGGAGGCATGTCGACTCTGGCCGCGGAGGTAGCGGCGGGAGTCGACCCTGCCCGGCTCGAGGCGGAAGTGTGCGCGCGGGTCGACGGTCTGGCCGCGAGCCCGCCGCCCGTGGAGGAACTCGAGAGGGCGAAGCGCGTCCTGTTCGCCGACTGGGTGTTCATGCACGAGCGGATCGCCGAGCGGGCGGTTTCGGCCGCCGTCGAGCACGCCCTCTTCTTTCCTGGCTTCAGCCGGGATTCGTTCGAGGTGCTCGCTCGCGCCACCGCCGCCGACGTCTCGGATGCCTGCGCGGCCTGGCTGTCCCCGGCGACGCGGATCGTCGGCTGGTCGCTGCCGGACGGCGCGTCGTGAGCACCGGCCGGTCCGCACCGCTCCCGCCGGTGGAGCGCGAGCCCTCGCGCCTCGACCTCTGGTCCGGCCGGCTCCGCGTTGCCGCGTTGCGGGTGCCGGGCGCCGGCGTCGTCGCGGCCCGGGCCTGGCTGCGCGGCGGCGCCCGCCTCGAGCCGCTGGCGGGCCTGTCGCTCCTGTGCGGCCGCATGCTGGTCGAAGGCAGTGCCCGCCGGACCTGGTGGGAGATCGCCGAACAGGCGGAGGCGCGCGGCGTGTCGCTGAGCGGTCTGGCGACCGCTGAGGTCTATGGGGTTGCGGTCGAGGCACTGGCTGACGATGCCGGGCTGGCGCTCGAGTGGCTGGCCGAACTGGTGCTCGAACCCGGCTTCGATCGGGCACGGTTCGAACTGCTGCGCGACCAGACCCTGGGCGAACTCCGTAGTCTCGCGGATCGCCCCGAGGTGGTCACCGGCTGGGCCTTCCGCGATCAGCTCTACCATCCGCATCCGCTGGCGGCGCCGGGCCAGGGCACGCCGGAATCGCTTGGAGGTCTGTCGCCGGAGGACTGCCGGCGCTTTCACGAGGAGTCCCTGGCGCGGGGCGGCGTGATCGCGGTAGCCGGCGCCATCGATGAGGAGGCCGTGCTCGGCGACCTGGAGCGATTGTTCGGCGCCGCCGCCCTGCCGGCCGCGGTTGCCGCGCCAAGGTCGGAACCGCCGGCGCCCCGCGGCCGGGCTGAACGGCGGATCGAGGTCCCCACCGGCTCACACGAGCAGGCGCACGTGTACGCCGGGCATTTCACCGTCCATCGGCGGCATCCCGATCTGCCCGAGCTGCGCGCTCTCGGAATCCTGCTCGGCTCCGACGGTCTGGCCGGTCTGGTTCCCAACCGCATTCGCGAACAGGAGGGTCTGGCATACGCCACCCACGTCGATCTGCTGGCTGGCGCCGGCACTGATCCGGGTGCGCTCTCGGTCTACCTCGGCACCCATCCGGATCATGTCGAACGCGGGCTCGAGCTGGTGCGCGATTCGCTTCTGGAGGTGCTGGAGCGGCCACCCGAAGCGGAAGTTCTCGAGGCATGCAGGACGGGCCTGTTCGGCCGCGAACCGTTTCTGACCGAGACCGCCGGCCTGTGGGCCGGACAGCTCGTCGACGCGCTGCTCTTCGACCTGCCGAGCTACCAGCGGTCGTGGCGGCTCGAACGGATCGAACGACTCAGCCCGGACGGCGTCTTCCAGGCGGCGCGACGGCACCTGCGCCCTGATCGCTTGAGGATCACGGTCGGTCTGCCGGAGGCACGACGACGCGGCCGAACTCTCCCCAGCCTTTCCAGGTCGAGTCCCCGAGCCGGAAGTTGACGAGTTGGCCGGACTCCGGGAACACCACCCGGTAGATGATCAGGCACGAATCCTTGGTGAAGTGGTCCGGCTGGGTCGCCCGGCGCTTGCCTGGCCGGACTTCGGATGTCTTCCCGAGGAGACGGGCCGGCGCCGGCACGGTGCGCGTCCGGCCGCCGGCGCAAATGTAGGTCCGGGTCGACACGCTCACGTCGTGGAGGGTCTGCGAGGTCCGGTTGGTGACCCGCCACTGCGCTCGGACGTTCTCCTCCCAGTTGTTGTGAAGGCTCGCCCGCCATTCGAGAACGACCGACTCGCCGTTGTCGAGTTCAAGAGTGGCGAGCTTGTGCCACGCGGTCCAAGCGCGATTGGCGTGGGCCGCGGCGACGAGAACGAGGGCGGTCGCAATAGCGAGCAAGGGTCCCTTCATGTGGAATCCGTTCGCTTTGTCGTGACTACGCGGGCTAGCGGCCGGTTCCTGTGGCTACGAACCTCGTCATTCCCCTGAAGGCGGGCTCAGGCCCGACCATTCCGTCTTGCGGCAGGGTCCGCCGGCCATCCGAGTATGCGAAACCGCCGCCCCCGCGCAACCGGGGGCGGCGGTGAAAGGCTCAGCGTCGAAGCGCCCTAGCCAGCTGTGAACGATTTTCGGCGCTCGCGCCACGATCTCCACGATTCCGTGAGGGTATTCAGGATGATGGCGCCACTCGCTAGCTCCAAAGTCACCAACAGGACCAAGCCCGCGACAAGAACGAGTCCGATCATATGTACCCCTCGCAAAGATCGAGCAAGCCAAGGTGCATTCCCAACGTCAGCACCGCACCCAGCAGCCGTGTTCTCCACGCACTCTTCGGCGAATGCCGTAGGCGAACCGCCCGTCAACAGCCCGAACGTTAGCACCCTCACCAGCGCGCCACGGAACCACTTTTCGTTCCTCATTGGAGGACCTCCTGTTGTGGAGGACCTCCTGTTGAAAGACTTGGGATTGCTGGCACAGACGGGTCCACGTGTCAAAAAGCTCTGGTGCCACGGCGGTCCTCCAGCGTCGAGCCGCCATCTACACACTTCGGGGTTGTTCCCGGTTAGAGTCAGCCGCCGAAGGTGAACGGATCTGGGAGCGATACCAGATTCGGCGCTCGCCGCGCTGCTTCCGACTACCGCTCTCTGGCGACTGAAACAAGGTGGACACGGTGGAACGGACGGTCCTGTACAGGCGCCACGTCGAGTCGGGGGCCCGTTTCGGGCCGTTCGCCGGCTACGAGATGCCGATTCAGTATCAGGGAGTGCTCGCCGAGCACCGCGCGGTGCGTGAACGCGCGGGCATGTTCGACGTCTCCCACATGGGGGAGGTACGCGTGCGGGGTCCGCGGGCCCTGTCCCTGCTGCAGGGCCTGACCCCGAACGATGTCGGCGCGCTGGCGCCGGGCCGCGCGCAGTACAGCGCCCTCCTTAGCGCGCAAGGCACCTTCATCGACGACCTGCTCGTCTACTGCCTCGACCCGCAGGACTACCTCCTGGTGGTCAACGCCGCCTCGCGGGTGCGTGACCTGGAGTTGCTCGAAGCGGCGGCGGCGCGGGTAGGAGACGGCGTCAAGGTCGACGACCTGTCCGCCGAGACGGCGCTGATCGCGGTTCAGGGCCCGGAGGCGGTCGGGATCGTGGCGGAGGTCGTCGGTTCCGAGGCGGCTGACCTGCGCTACTACTCGTTCCTCCAGCAGGAATCGCAGGGACGGCTGGTGTCCCGGACCGGCTACACCGGCGAGGACGGCTTCGAGATCTACGTTCCGACCGGTGACGCGGAGGCTCTCTGGGACGCGCTGCTGGAAGGCGGTCGCGACCACGGCCTGGCGCCGGCCGGACTGGGCGCGCGCGACACGCTGCGGCTGGAGGCCGGGATGATGCTCTGCGGCCAGGACATCGACGAGGAGACGACGCCGATCGAAGCCGGGCTGTCGTGGATCGTCAAGTGGAAGAAGGGCGATTTTGTCGGCCGCGACGCCCTCGTTCGCCAGCGGCGGAACGGTTGCCGCCACCGGCTCATCGGGTTCGAGGCCCTTGGCCGCGGCATCGCCCGCCACGGCCACCGTCTGACGGTCAGCGACCGGCCGGGTTGTGCCGGGCCGGTGACCAGCGGCGCCTTCGCGCCCACCCTGGGGCGGGCGATCGGCATCGCTCGAGTGGACTGCGGCGAGGGCGGGGTTCCGGCGCCCGGCAGCGCCGCCTCGGTGGAAGTTCGTGGCAGGGAGATCCCCTGCCGTATTGTCAAGCTACCGTTCTATCGACGCCCGAAGGCCGGTGGAGGACAGACCTTCTGATGATTCCCGACGATCGCCTGTACACGGAGCAGCACGAATGGCTCAAGCTGGAAGACGGTGAGGCCGTCCTCGGCATCACGGACTTCGCCCAGCAGGAACTCGGCGATGTCGTGTTCGTCGACATGCCCGCGCCGGGCCAGGCATTCGGGGCCGGTTTCGAGATCGGCGCCATTGAATCGGTCAAGGCGGTCGCGGAGATCTACACCCCGGTCGGGGGAACCGTGGAGGCGACGAACAGCCGGCTCGAGGACGCTCCCGAGCTGGTCAACGAGGATCCGTACGGCGAGGGTTGGCTGGTGCGGCTGCGGCTGGACGGCGAAGCGCCGGGCGGCCTGATGACGGCTGCCGAGTACGAGGCTCTCCTGGCGGCCGGGTGATCTCAGAGGCGGTCCGATGCGAGGTCTGGAAACCGCCATCCTGTCGTCGAGTCTGGCCGCTTGGTCGGTCGGCATCCTGGCCCAGATCGGTGTTCTCCGGTGGAACCTGACCTTCGAGCTCGCGCTCTATCCGCTCTACGTCCTGGCTGCTTTTCTGGGCTGGTTCTTCGGCAACGTCTACGTCCAGCGTCTGAAGCGGGAGCGGGGTTCGGCGGGCCGCAGGCTGGACGAGATCGTGCTCCAGGTCGCCCGTTCGCGGCTGCTGTTCGTGCTCTACCTGTTCGGGCCGCCCGGCTGGCTCTACCTGTTGCGATCCATGGCGAGGCGAGAGCAGCTCGAGGCGATGCCCCTGGTGCCGATCCTGACCTTCGGCGTCTACGCGGCCCTGTTCTCGGTGCCGGTGGTGCTGCGGGGCTCCGCCGCGCCGCGCCGCAAGTTCGAACTGGGTGGCGGCGACGACTCGCCGCCATAGACTCGCCGCCATGGAGTGTGCGGCAACGATCCCGCCTGAGGCTTCCGGGATCTCCACCCGGATTGAGGCGCTCGAGCACGACCTGGG
Organism: Candidatus Multivorans sp.; assembly: GCA_965222875.1. GTDB lineage: Bacteria > Acidobacteriota > Thermoanaerobaculia > Multivoradales > Multivoraceae > Multivorans. The sequence goes on from CBDCVC010000002.1 coordinate 1,825,863, forward strand.
AAGCCGCGGCCCGGTGCTGGTGGCGTTCTCGGGCGGCGTCGATTCGGGGCTGGTCGCTGCCCTGGCGCACCGTGCCCTGGGCGACCGGTCGGTGGCGGTGACGGCCGCGGCCGAAACGCTCGCCGGCGAGGAACTGGACTACGCTCGGAGACTCGCAGCCGAGATCGGAATCCGCCACGAGGTGACGGTCTACAGCGAGCTCGACGACCCGGAATTCCGCGCCAACCCGCGTCACCGCTGCTACGTGTGCCAGGGGCTGCGGATGGACCGCATGCTGGAGCTGGCGGCGAACGGTAGGTTCGCCACCGTCTGCGACGGCACGAACGCTTCCGACCCGGGCCCGGACCGGCCGGGACTTCAGGCGGTGGGCGAACGCGGCGTCTACAGCCCGCTGCTGGCGCACGGCGTTTCGAAGGCCGAAGCGCGTCGCCTCGCCCGCGCGCTCGGGCTTACGGTCTGGGACCGGCCCGCCAACGCCTGCCTGTCGTCGCGGATACCGCATGGACAACTGGTGACCCTGCCCAAGCTTCGCCGCATCGAGGCCGCGGAGGCCGAGCTGCGAAGCCGGGGCTTCCGTGTGCTTCGGGTGCGACACGACCGCGCCGCGGCGCGAGTCGAGGTGGGCGCGGCGGAGCTGCTCGAGGCGGAACGGCAGTGGGGCGAGATCGAGGCGCGGCTGCTCGAGCTCGGCTTCGCGGGGGCGGCACTCGACCCGCGGGGTTACCGAACCGGCGGCGCGGACGCCGCCTGACGCTGCCGGGAGGCGCGATGCGGCGCGAGGAACTTCTCGAACTGCTCCGGGGCGTGGCCTCCGGCAAGGTCTCGCCGGAGGCCGCGCATGAGCGGGTGGCCCGCCTGCCGTACCTCGACCTGGGCGCCGCCAAGCTCGACCTGTTCCGGGAACTCCGGAGCGGGCTGCCCGAGGTCGTCTTCGGCCAGGGCAAGAGCGACGGCGAGTTGGTCCGGATCGTCGAGTCGATGGTGGAGCATTCGGGCCGGGCGCTGGTCACGCGGATCGCGGCGCCGGCGGCCGAACGGTTGAGCGCGGAGGTCGCGGACGGCTGCTACGAGCCGCGGGCGCGGGTCTGGACCGTGGGCCGGTTCGGGCCGGCTTCGGGTCGGCGGATCGCGGTGGTCAGCGCGGGAACGTCGGACTTCCCGGTGGCCGAGGAGGCGGCGGTGTGCGCCGGCTGGCTGGGTCACGAAGTCGAGCGCATCCGGGATGTGGGTGTCGCCGGCATCCAGCGTCTGCTCGGTGCGGTGGACGAACTCCGCCGCGCGGACGTGGCCGTGGTCGTGGCCGGCATGGACGGTGCCCTGCCGACGGTGGTGGCCGGTCTGGTGCCCTCTCCGGTGGTCGCGGTGCCGACCAGCGTCGGCTACGGCGCCAGCTTCGAGGGGATCGGGCCGCTGCTCACCATGCTCACGGCGTGCGCGCCGGGGGTTGCGGTGGTCAATATCGACAACGGGTTCGGCGCGGCGGCCCTGGCTCACCGCATCCTCCGGCTGCGAGAGACCAGCATCGCGTCGCCGTAGGAGGTGAAGCGGAACCCACTTGCCGTGGCCTGCCGGTAGGCGTCAAGCGTGCGGTTCCGGCCGGCGAAGGCGCAGACCAGCATCAAGAGGGTCGAGCGTGGCAGGTGGAAGTTCGTGATCAGGCGGTCCGTGACCTGGAACTCGTAGCCGGGACGGATGAAGAGTTCCGTGCGGCCGGCGCGGGCCTCGATCAGGCTCCCGCCGGAGGCCACGGTCTCCAGTGTGCGGACGACCGTGGTGCCGACCGCGACCACCTTGCCGCCGCGGCCGCGCGTGTCGGCCACCGCCTCGGCGGTGGCGGCTGGGACGTCGAACAGTTCGGAGTCCATGATGTGGGTTTCCGTATCTTCGGTCTTCACCGGCCGGAAGGTGCCGGGGCCGACGTGGAGTGTGATTCGGGCCAGTCCGATCCCGCGACGGTCGAGCGCCTCGAGGATGGTGGGCGTGAAGTGGAGGCCCGCGGTGGGGGCGGCGACGGCGCCCGGTTGTCTGGCATAGACGGTCTGGTAGCGATCGCGGTCCTCCGGTGACGGCGGCCGCTCGATGTAGGGCGGCAGGGGCACCTCACCGATCGCCCCGAGCAGGGGCCGTATCGGTTTGTCGAAGCGGAGCCGGAAGCGGCCGCCCGCGCGTTCCTCGACCCGGGCCGCCGGCCCGCCGTCCAACGAGATGCGGGCGCCCCGGTCCATCCGCCGTCCCGGACGCAGCAGGCACCACCATTCGGCTTGCGCCGCGCGCTCGACCAGCAGGATCTCGACCCGGCCGCCGGAAGGCCGCCGCGCCCGCAGCCGGGCGGGAATGACCCGGGTGTCGTTGACCACGAGCAGGTCGCCCGGATCGAGCAGTTCCGGCAGGTCGCCGAAGGGCCGTTCCACCGTGGCGCGGCCCACCACGAGCAGGCGACTCTCACCCCGTGTCCCCGGATGCTGGGCGATCGCTTCCGGGGGCAGGTGGTAGTCGAAGTCGGATGTCTTCAGGCCGCCGGTCATGCCTGACCCAGCCAGGTGCGGATCGCCCAGGGGGAGCGCACGCGAGCGCGGCGACCTGGCCTGGGGCCGGCGCCGGCCCCGAACCCTGCGAGCCGGTCGCTCAGCCCGTCCGCCAGGAGGCTCGATCCGATCACGGCCGCGGCGACCATCAGGCCGGGGAACGCGGCGATCCACCAAGCCGTCGTCAGGTGGCTCTGTCCGTCGGCGATCATCGATCCCCAACTGGCCTGGGGCGGCTGCACACCCAGTCCCAGGAAGGAAAGCGCCGCCTCGACCAGAATACTGCCGCCCACCCGCAGGCTGGCGTCGATGAGAAGCGGCGTGGTCGCGTTCGGCAGGAGGTGGCGGACCAGGACGCCGGCCGGCGAGCGCCCGGAGGCGGCCGCGGCGAGGGCGAACGGTTCCTGCTTCAGGCGCAGGATCTCGCCGCGCACCAGACGCGCCAGTCCCATCCAGCCGGTGCCGCCGATCAGCACGACCAGGAGCCAGGTGCCGGGCTGGTAGAGCGCCGCCAGCAGCAGCACCAGGGCCAGGTGGGGGAAAGAGAGCAGTCCGTCCACCGTCCGCATCAGCACCTGGTCGACGAAACGTCCACAGGTAGCGGCCAGGGCGCCGACGGCGGTGCCGGCGGTCAGCGCGAGCGCCGCGGCGAGCAGCCCGATGGTCAGGGAGATCCGCGCGCCGTGGAGCAGCCGCGAGAGCAGGTCGCGGCCGAGCGCGTCGGTGCCGAGCCAGGCCCGCCGCTCTTCGGTGACGCCGTACTCGCCGAAGTTCGTCACCGAGCTGAGCGGAAGCCGCAGGGCGCCCGAACGCCGCTCCAGGATGAGGTCGTCGCCGTCGACGCGCACGCTCTCGGCCAGCCGCGGCTCGTGAGCGACCGTGCGCACCACGAGCAGAGACGACAACGGCGGCCGGCGGCTCGATTCGGCGGCGTCGAGCTGTTGCACGGGATCGTAGGGAGCGAGCAGGGGCGCGGCGGCGGCGAGCAGGGCCAGGCAGGCGAGGATCCAGGCGCCCGTTCTGGCGGACCCTGGCAGGGAAGAGCGCCTCATTCCGCCTTGATCCTCGGGTCGAGACGGGCCAGGAGCAGGTCCGCGGCGAGGGAGGCGGCGATGACCAGGGCCGCGCCGTAGGCGGTGGCGGCGAGCACCACGGGAACGTCGCGGGCCTGGATTGCCTGGAGCGTGGCCGAGCCCAGGCCGGGCCAGGCGAACACCGCCTCGGCGACGATCGCGCCGGAGAGCAGGAGCGGCGCCGAGACAGAGGCGATCTGGAGCAGCCTCGGGGCGGCGTGGGCGAGGCCGTGGACGAGCAGGATCCGCGTCTCGGACAAACCGCGTGCGCGCGCCGCGCGACCGGCTTCGGTCGACTGGAACTCGATCAGCGAGCTCCGGGTGTAGCGGGCGATGTCGCCGGCCATGGACAGGCCGAGGACCAGGGCCGGAAGCCAGAGGTGGGCAAGAACGTCGAGAGCGGTCGCCAGCGGTCCGAGCTCGAAGGCGGCGGCGGACGTCATGCCGCCGGTGGGCGCCAGCCCCAGGCCGACCCCGAGTACCAGCACCGCCATCAGGCCGACCCAGAAGGTCGGCAGCGCGTACACGAGCAGGCTTGCGCCGCGGACGCCGAGGTCGAGCCAGGAGTGCGGGCGGCCGGCCGCGATCAGCCCGAGGCCGACGCCGAGCAGGTACTGGGCGAGCAGGGCGGCGCCGGCGAGCAGCAGGGTGGGCGGGAGGGCTTCGAACAGGAGTTCCGAGACCGGCCGTCCCGTCTGGTAGGACTGTCCCCAGTCCCAGGACAGGGCGACCGCGCCGAGCCAGTGGACGTACTGCACTGGCAGAGGCTGGTCGAGCCCGTAGAGTGTCCGCAGCCGTTCCGCCTGCTCGGGCGATACGCGGGGGTCGGTGGGCGCCAGCGGATCGCCGGGCGCCAGGGTGACTGCGGCGAAGGTCAGCGTAAGGACGATCAGGAAGAGGACGGCGGCAGCCGCCGTCCGGCGCAGGACGAAGCGGATCACATCAGCGCCAGGCCCATTCCTTGAGATTGGCGAGCGGGCTCAGCGCGTTGGGGGCCACAGATTCGAGTCCATCGTCGAAAGCGGCCAGACTCAGCGGCTCCCACAGCACGAGCATGGGTTGGTCGTCGTGCAGGATTCGCTGCAACTCGTGGAGATCCTCCCGGCCCTCGAGCGGATCGGTTCGGGTGGCGAAGGTGTCGATCAGCCGATCGACATCGGGATTGGCGTAGGCGGCGAAGTTGAAGCCGCCGATCGACTCGCTGTGGAAGGCGAAGCCCAAGTCAAGGCCGGTGTCGATTGCGAACGCGGATGCGGCGGCGTCGAAGTCCTGCTCCTTCAATCTGTCATTGAGGGCGTTCGGGTCGAAGCGGCGCGGCTGAGCGTCGATACCGACGGCGCGGAGGTCGGCCTGGATCATCTGCATCGCGTCCCAGCGTGCGCCGGCGCCGGTATAGGTAGCCAGCTCGAAACGGAATGGCACGCCGCCACGATCGAGAATGCCGTCGCCGTCGGCGTCGATCCAGCCGGCTTCGGCCAGTTCAGCACGGGCGGCCGCGGGATCGTGGGGCCAGGGTTCGAGGTCCGGGTCGTGCGCCCAGACGCCGGAGATGATCGGACTGCTGCCGACCTTGGCGTAGCCGTGCCAGATGGTGTCCACGATCGCCTGGCGGTCGATCGCCAGCGCCAGGGCGCGCCGGGTCGCCGCGTCCTCGAACCACGGTTTGCGCGTGTTCCACACCACGAAAGTGAACTGCCGGTTGCTGTAGGCGATCACGCGGAGACCGGACCGGCCGTCGATGCGACTTGCGTCCGCGGCCGCGATCCCGGTGGCGACGTCGAGCTCGCCGGCCAGAAGTTGGTTGGTCAGCGCCGTACTGTCGGGCACGACGCGCAGGACGATCCGCTCCAACCGCGGGAGGTCTGCTTGGAAGTTGTCGGGGTTGCGCCCGAGGACGAGTTCGCGGCCCGGTGTTCGGCTCACGAGCCGGAAGGGGCCGTTGGTGACCAGGTGCTCGAAGAACCAGCCGGGGTCGCCCCGCCAGTCGGCGAACGGCCGCGCTTGCCAGGCGTGCCTGGGGAGGATCGTGCCGGTCGACACGTCGGCCAATACCGTCGGCAGAGCGGCGTTGAAGTGGAAGCGGACGGTGTCGGGAGCGATCACCTCGACATCGACGATCGACTCTATGTAGGCCGAGTAGCTCCACGCGACGTCGGCATCCGTCTGCGCCAGCCAGGTGAAGCGGACATCCTCCGCGGTCACCGGTTCGCCGTCGCTCCACACCGCGTCCGGGCGCAGCCATACGGTCAACTGCAGCCGGTCCTCCGAGAACTCCCATGACACAGCCAGTCCCGGCGCCCAGGCCGGAGGGCCTTCGCGGAAGTCCCCTCGCTCCTCCATCAGCGACAGGAACAACTGGTTGTTGATCGCCGCGTACGCCAGCGTCGGTGGGCCGATCAGCTCGTTCGGCGTCGGGTAGTCGAACCGCAGCCCGACGGTGACGCGCGTGGTGTCGCGGGGGGCGTCGGAACTGCAACCCCAGCCGAGTACGGCGACCGTTGCGGCTGCCGCCAATACCCGCATCGACGTTCGCCCCACAGGCACGGAATCATCGTACACCCCATCTCTCTTATAGCGTTCGTAGGCATGTTGGAGTGGCTCGGCAGCGACACCAGGCAGCGACGCCGCCGGATCTGGGCGGCGATCGTCGGCGTCTTCGTGCTCGCCGACCTCAGCCTGTTCGGTTGGCTGATCTTCCGGTCGCTGTCGCAGCGGGAGCTGAACCGGATCGTCGTGGAAGCGCGCGCCGAAGCCGAGGAACTGGCGGAGGGGATCGCCGGCCGCGTGGAGAACACGGGGCGCGATCTGTACACCGCCATGGCCACCGAGTCCGAGACGCGCAGCTACATCAACCGGGTGCTGGTTCAGCGCGACATCGTCGACATGGTGGAGATCCGCGACATGGATGGCCGGCTCGTGTTCCGCGACCGGCATGAGGAGACCCAGACGGCGGGCGGGGAGCGACCGAACCTGGAGTCGCCCGGTCTGGTCGCGGAAACGTTCACCCGTGAGGCGCCGTACGAGGAGGTCAAGGTGCCGGTGGGCAACATCGGCACCTTCGTGATCGGCATCTCGCGTGCCGAACTGCAACAGCGGTTGGGCGTCCTGCGCCGGGAGCTGCTGCGGCAGGCGGCAATCATCGCGGCGCTGACCGTGGCTTTGTTCGTCGCCGGCTATGTGATCTACAGCCGGCTCTCTCGCCAAACCGCTCTTGCCGAGCGTCAGGCCCAGGAGGCGGAACAGATGGCCTACGTCGGCACGCTGGCTTCGGGTCTCGCCCACGAGATCCGCAGTCCCCTGAACTCACTCAACCTGAACATGCAGATGCTCCAGGAGGAGATGGCGACGGATGAACGCCGGCGTACCGTGGGGTCGTCCGACCGTCTGGTGGCGATCACGCGCTCCGAGGTCGGCCGTCTCGAGCGTCTGGTTTCCGATTTCCTCAGTTACGCGCGTCCGGCCGAACTGGATCTTCAGGACACGACAGCGGCCGAGCTGCTGCGTCACTGCAACGAGGTCGTGGCCGGCAAGTTGCGCTCCGAGGAGGTCGCTTCGGAGATAGACGATCGCACCGGCGGCGCCGTGTTCCATGTGGATCGCGAGCAGGTGAACCAACTGCTCCTCAACCTGGTCGACAATGCGGTGGCGGCGATGAACGACTGCGACCATCCGCGCCTCCGGCTGGAGGCCGAGATCCGGGATGGATCGGTGGTGCTGGCGGTGGGCGACAACGGTCCGGGCGTGGACGAGGCGGAACGCGAGCGTGTCTTCGATCTGTTCCACTCGGGGCGTCGCGGCGGTACCGGTCTGGGGCTCGCGATCGTCCGCCGTATCGCCAACGCGCACGGCGGCGAGGTGCGGGTCCGGGTCGACGGTCGTCCCGGCGCCACCTTCGAGGTCGAACTGCCGCTCGGGCCCCGCGCTCGTTGACCGGGCTGGCGGGCCGGTGCTACTGTCGGTGGCCGAATGCCGCCTCGGCGGTGTCCAGCGCGGACCGCACGGGGAGTTGACAGGCAACGGCGAATGACGTTCGGCGCCCGGAGCAACGGCGCGCCGCAAAGAGACAACCATGTACGCAGTGATAGAGACCGGCGGCAAGCAGGTCCGGGTCGCAGAGGGCGATGTCGTCGACGTGGAGCGTGTCGCCGGCGCCGAAACCGGCTCGAAGGTGTTCTTCGACCGGGTGCTGATGATCGGCGGCGGCGAGGGCGAAGCCGAAGTGGGCGAGCCCGTCGTGGAGGGCGCGCGGGTGCGGGCGTCTCTTGTGTCCGACCTGCGAGCGCCGAAGATCATCGTCTTCAAGTTCAAGCGCCGCAAGGGCTACCGCCGGCGCAACGGACACCGGCAGGACATGCAGCGCTTCCGGATCGAGGCGATCGAACGGGCGGCCGGGGCTTGAGACCCCGAAACGGAGGTCGATAGAGATGGCGCACAAGAAGGGCCAGGGCTCGAGCCGCAACGGTCGCGATTCGAATCCCAAGAACCTCGGCGTGAAACGTTACGCGGGCCAGAGCGTGACCGGCGGGACGATCATCGTTCGCCAGCGCGGCACCCGGTTCTTTCCCGGCGAGAACGTAGGTCGTGGCAACGACGACACGCTGTACGCGCGGGCGGACGGTGTGGTCGAGTTTCGCAAGCGCGGCCGGCGTGGCACGCTGGTCAACGTTCATCCAGCCGGCTAGCAGCGTGCGCGGCGGGGAATCTGCGTACCCTATGTTCTGGGGCGCACGCTCATAGGGCCTGAAGCCGCTGCCGGGAGCGGTTGATGCACTTCATCGACGAGGCCGTCATCGATGTCCTCGCGGGTGCGGGCGGTAACGGTTGCATGGCGTTCCGGCGCGAGAAGTTCGTGCCCCGCGGAGGCCCCTCCGGTGGCGATGGCGGTCACGGCGGCAGTGTCGTCCTGGTGGGCGCCTCGGGACTCGGCACGCTGTACCGCCTCACGTTTCCCGCCAACTACCACGCGGAGCGGGGCCGGCACGGCGAGGGCTCGAACAAGACCGGCAGGAGCGGCGGTGACCTGCTCGTTCCGGTGCCGCTCGGCACCGAGGTCTACGACGCGGAGCGCGGTGAAGCCCTGGGTGAGGTGCTGACCGAGGACGAACGGATGATCGTCGCCCGCGGCGGCGCCGGCGGCCGCGGCAACGCGCGCTTTGTGAGTGCACGGCAACGGGCGCCGCGGCGCACGGAGCCGGGGACGCCGGGTGAGCAGAGGCGGCTCCGCCTGGAACTGAAGTTGCTCGCCGATGTCGGGGTCGTCGGCCTGCCGAATGCCGGCAAGTCGACGTTGATCAGTGTTCTGACCGCCGCCAAGCCGAGGATCGCGGACTATCCGTTCACCACCCTTGTTCCCCAGCTCGGAGTGGTCGGCGCGCCGGCGCTGCCGGTGGAGGCGGCGCCCTTCGTGATTGCCGATCTGCCGGGTCTGATCGCGGGCGCCGCCCAGGGCGCCGGACTCGGGACGCGCTTCCTCCGTCACGTCGAGCGGTGCCGTGTGCTGCTCCACCTGGTCGATCTCGGGCCGCAGCCGGAGGATGTCGAGAGTTCGATCGAGGATGCCGTAGACACGATCAGCGCCGAACTGGGCGCTTTCAACGAGGATCTCCTGCGGCGGCCCCGGATTCTGTGCGGCTCGAAGCTGGACATCGCCGACGATGACAGGCACCGCGAGCTTCATGAACTGGCCGCGAGACGGGGACTGCGGGCGTTCGAAATCTCGGCCGTGGCTGGTGCGGGTCTGGCGCCGCTGGTCCGGGAACTCAGGGGCCTGCTCGACGCCCGGGAGGCCGCCGCGGACGTGGCCGCAGGAGCCCAGCCATGAGCGGAGCAGGGGCGCGGATCGGGCTCTTCGGCGGCAGCTTCGATCCGATCCACAACGGCCACATTCTGCCGGTGCTCGCGGCTCGGAAATTGCTCGGGCTCGATGTCGTCCACTACCTGCCGACCGCCTGCCCGCCGCACAAGCCGCAGGGGACCAGGGCGCCGGCTCTCTTGCGGAACACGATGGTCGAGTTGGCGCTGCTGCCCTACCCCGAACTCGTCGTGTCGGATGCTGAGCTCGATCTCGGGCGATCCGTGTACACGATCGAGACGGTGGAGCGCTACGCGGCCGAGTTCCCGGATGCCAGTCTGCATCTGCTCCTGGGCGTCGACAGTTTCAACGAACTGCCCGGCTGGCGGCGCTTTGGCGACCTGATCGAGGCCGTGGAGCTGGTTGTCCTGGCGCGTCCGGGGGAACGCGGTCTCGCCCCGGAGGTGCGCTCGTCGGTCGAGAGTGCGCGAGGCTACGTCCTCGTCCGGCACCGTTCGGTCGATGTCTCGTCGAGCGACATTCGGCGCCGGCTGGCACAGGGTGCGGAAGTGAGCACGGATTTGATGCCGGACCCGGTGCTGCGCTACTGTCGCAAGTACGGGTTGTATCGTTGACGCAAGTACAGACGCTCCAGGCCCAAGCGGGCACTACTACCCACGCCCCGGAGCCCACCGACTCCGAGGACCGTGTCCGCGCGGTCGCCGCGGCGGCGGTTGATCGCAAGGCGCAGGATCTGCGGGTGCTGGAACTCACCGAAGTCAGCGACTTCACCGACTACTTCGTCATCTGCAACGGCGTCAACGCCCGCCAGGTGAGCAGCATCGCGGAAGCGGTGGAGCGCAGGTTGCGCGCCGACGGCGCCCGGCCGCTGCATCTCGAAGGCGCGGGCAGGGGCCAGTGGGTGCTGCTCGACTACGGTGACGTGGTCGTCCACGTGTTCGACGCCGAGCGGCGTGAGTTCTACAGGCTGGAACGGCTGTGGTCCGACGCGCCGGACCGGACCGCGGAACTCGCACCCGACTGAGGACGACCTGCGATGGGTGCAATGCTGCAACTCCGGGTCAACGGCCAGGAGCGGGAACTGGCTTCGTCGGGATCCGGCGCCACCGTTCTCGATCTGCTTGCGAGCCTGGACCAGCACCCGAAGACGGTGGCGGTCGAGGTGAACCGCGAGCTCGTACCGCGAGCCCGCTTCGGCGAAACGGCGCTCCGCAACGGCGACTGGGTCGAGGTCGTCCGCTTCGTCCAGGGTGGCTAGCGACGCAGGGTTTCGGTATAGTCCCGCGCTGCCGCCGGCACCGGAGGAACCGGTTGACGCGGAGGCGGCATGGAGGCCGGGCCGCTAGCTCAATTGGCAGAGCAACAGACTCTTAATCTGTGGGTTCTAGGTTCGATTCCTAGGCGGCTCACCACGCCCCACCCGTGGCGGCCGAAGCTTCCGCACTGCTGCGGCGCGAAAGTGGCGGAACTGGTAGACGCGCTAGACTTAGGATCTAGTCCCGGAAGGGTTGGGGGTTCGAGTCCCCCCTTTCGCACGCCTGACGCGGAACCGGTCGAGCGCTACACTCAGAATCTAGTCCCGGAAGGGTTCAGGGGTTCGAGTCCCCCCTTTCGCACCCCGTTCGCACGTCTGGCCCCCTCACTTTCTCGCACTACCGGAATCGACTGAGTCCCCCGTTCGACCATGACTGTAGTGGTCACTAAGAGGGAGGTCGGCCTGTGTCGGCGGGAGTTCGACATCGAGGTGCCGGCCGACGAGGTCGATGCCGAGTACCTGCGGGTAGCCAGGGACTACCGCCGCCGGGCCCGTCTCGACGGCTTTCGCAAGGGCAAGGCGCCGCTCGACCTGATCCGCCAGCGGTTCGGCGAGGCGATCGGCGAGGGCGTGTCGGAGCGGCTGGCGCCGAAGTACTGGAATCTGGCGCGCGAAGAGGAGGATGTCCACGCCATGCTGCCGCCAAGTGTCGGGCCGGTCGAGGTGGTTCCCGGCCGGCTGTTGCGCTTCACGGTGACGGTCGACGTCGAGCCTGAGGTCGACATCGGCGATGACCGCAGCTTCGAGTTGCCGCAGCCCGCGACGGCGCCCACCGAATTGGAGGTCGACGAAGTGCTGGAGCAGGTCCGCCTGGAGCGCGCGACCTGGGTGCCTGTCGACCGCTCCGCGGCGCGCGGCGACCGGCTGCGCGGGGAGGTCCATCGCGCCGCCATGCCCGGTTTCGATGCGGATGCGGCGGGCGCCGGCGAGGACGCGGACCGCATGGGGCCGGCGACCCACGACATTGACCTGGAGCTGGGTGACGACCGGGTCTGGCCTGAACTCACCGACAACCTGACGGGGCTCTCGGCCGGTCAGACGGCGACGTTCGAGCGCGTCGAGCAGGAGGACAGCATCGAGCGGCAGCGCCGGTACGACATCGAACTCCACGAGGTGCTCGAGAGGAAGCTGCCCGAGGTCGACGACGACTGGGCCAGTGGTCTGGCCGCGAGCATCGGGAGTGTCGACGATCTGCGGGAGAACCTCCGGGGGCAGGTGCAGGCGCGGAAGGTCGAGGCTGCCGGCCAGCAGCGTTCGGACGCTCTGCTCGATCGGTTGCGCGAGCGGTATCCGGTCACTCTGCCGGAGGCGGTGGTGGAGCGCGAGGCGTTCCAGATGGCGCGGTCCTACGCGAACAACCTGGCTCGACAGGGTGTCGATCTCGAACGGCAGCAGTTGCCCTGGGAGCAGATGATGGAGGAGATCCGTCCGCAGGCGGGCAAGCGGGCGCACGCCTCCTTCCTGCTCGACCGGATCGCCCGGGAGGACGGGATCGAACTGACCCGGGAAGACCTCGAGCGCGCGCTGGAGATCATGGCTCGCGCCCGCAACACGAACCGCGGCAAGCTGCGCCGCGAGCTCGAGCGGGATGGCGGCCTGGAGATGTTGAAGATCGAACTCAGACGGGACAGGACGGTGCAGGCTCTTCTCGAGGCCAACGCGCCGCCCGCTGCGCCGACGGATGGATCGGGCGGCGCAACGGAAGAACCCGTCGCCGAAGGAGAGGACTAGAGGATGCTGGTACCCATTGTGGCCGGGCAGAAGAACCGGACCGAAAGAGAGGGCTGAGGGATGCTTGTACCCATGGTGGTCGAGCAGACCAACCGGGGAGAACGCGCTTACGACATCTACTCGCGGCTGCTCAAGGACAACATCGTGTTCCTCGGCCGGGCGATCGACGACGACGTGGCGAACCTGGTCATCGCGCAGATGCTGTTTCTCGAGTCCGAGAACCCGGAGAAGGACATCTCGCTCTACATCAACTCGCCGGGCGGCTCGGTGACCGCGGGCTTCGCCATCTACGACACGATGCAGCATGTGAAGCCAGACGTCTCGACCCTGTGTGTCGGTCAGGCCGCGTCCTTCGCCGCGGTGCTGCTGGCGGGTGGCGCCAAGGAGAAGCGGCTCGTGCTGCCCAACGCGCGGGTGCTGATTCACCAACCCTGGGTGCAGAGCCTCGGGGGCCAGCAGACGGACATCGACATCCATGCCCAGGACCTGCTGAGGATGCGTGGCCGGATCGACGAACTGTTGGCTTTGCACACCGGCAAACCGACCGATGAAGTCCACGCCGACACCGAGCGGGACAAGATTCTTACCGCCGAGATGGCGGTCGAGTACGGGCTCGCCGACCGCGTTGTCGAGCGTCGAGGAACCCAGTAGCAGCGCGGCTCGCGCCCGTCATCAGGCGCACGGATGGCAGCTCGCGGCCCGGAGCCGTGCTACCATCCGTAGGTGCCCGCGACCTGTATGGGTCCAACGCAGGCAAGCCGGACGAAGCGCACGACAACCAGCAGGAACGAACCGACGGATGCCGAAGAAGGACAGCGGAGACGACGCCCTCAGGTGCTCGTTCTGCAGCAAGAGCCAGCGCGAGGTGAAGAAGCTGATCGCCGGCCCGACGGTCTTCATCTGCGATGAGTGCGTCGACATCTGCCTCGACATCATCGCCGAGGACAGGATGCTCGAGCAGCGCCAGGACGCGGCTCTGCCCAAGCCTCAGGAACTGAAGAAGCTGCTCGACGACTACGTGATCGGCCAGGAGCAGGCGAAGAAGAAGCTCGCGGTCGCGGTCTACAACCACTACAAGCGGATCGACTTCGGCGAGCGGGCCAGGACCGATGTCGAACTGCAGAAGTCGAACATCCTGCTCATCGGCCCTACCGGCACCGGCAAGACGCTGCTGGCGCAGACCCTGGCCCGGCTGCTGAGCGTCCCCTTCACGATCGCGGATGCGACCACGCTGACCGAGGCAGGCTACGTCGGCGAGGATGTCGAGAACATCATCCTGAAGCTCTACCAGGCGTCCGGGAGCGACAAGGAAAAGACCCAGCGCGGCATCGTCTACATCGACGAGGTGGACAAGATCTGCCGCAAGGGCGACAACCCCTCGATCACCAGGGATGTGTCGGGCGAGGGCGTGCAGCAGGCGCTGCTCAAGATCCTCGAGGGGACGCAGTGCAACGTGCCGCCGCAGGGCGGGCGCAAACACCCGCACCAGGAGTTCCTCCAGATCGACACGACGAACATTCTTTTCATCTGCGGCGGTGCGTTCGTCGGCCTCGAAGAGCGCATCGAACGGCGGATCAACGAGAAGACGATGGGCTTCGGCGCTGAGATCAGGAACCGCGACAAGCGGGCGGGCGAGATGCTCCGGCACGTGCTGCCCGAGGACCTCATCAAGTACGGTCTGATCCCCGAGTTCGTGGGCCGCCTGCCGGTCGTGGCGACCCTGGAGATGCTCGACGAGGACTCCCTCGTCCGGATCCTGACCGAGCCCAAGAACTCCCTGGTTCGGCAGTACCAAGCGATGTTCGAGTTCGAGGACGTGAAGCTCACCTTAACGGCCGAGGCGTTGCGGGCGGTGGCCTGGCAGGCGATGAAGCGCAATGTCGGTGCCCGTGGTCTGCGGATCATCCTCGAGGAACTGATGCTGGAACTGATGTACAGCCTGCCGTCCGAAGCCGGCGTCAAGGAGTGCGTCATCAACGAGGATGTGGTGATGAAGGGCATACAGCCGCTGACCGTCTACGAGAAGGCGGTGTAGCGATGGCCTCCGGATACGTTTCGACTTCGAGCGAGCGGCTGCCGGTAGTGCCGCTGCGGGACATGGTCGTCTTCCCGCAGATGATGGCCCCCTTCATCGTCGGGCGCAGCGGCTCGGTGCTGGCGCTGGAGCAGACTCTCCGCACGGCCGGCAAGCTGATCTTCCTGGTCGCCCAGCGGGATCCCAAGGTGGACGATCCCGGGATCGACGACATCCATCCGATCGGAGTCGTCGCGCGGGTGGTCCAGAACGTGAAGTTGCCGAACGGCAACGTGAAGGTCATGGTCGAAGGGCTGCGCCGGGCCGAGTTGCGGACCCTGGAGGAAAAGGACGGCGCCTTCGAGGCGGACGTCGAGGTCTACGAGATCAAGTACCCGGCCGACGACAAGGTGCAGGTCTACATGAGCCGGCTGCTCAACAGCTTCGAGCAGTACGCCAAGATGTCCCACCACCTGGCCTTCGAGAGCCTGATGTCGACGCTCAAGCTCGACGATCCCGACCGCTTCGCCGACGTCCTGGCGGCGCACCTGACCGTCTCCACCGCCGAGAAGCAGACCCTGCTGGAGACCTTGAATCCGTACGAACGCCTGCAGGCGGTTCACGACCTGCTCGATGTCGAGGTCGAGAAGATCAACATCGACAAGCGGATCAACGTGCAGGTCAAGAAGCAGATGGAGAAGGCGCAGAAGGAGTACTACCTCAACGAGAAGATCAAGGCGATCCACCACGAGTTGGGGCGCAAGGACGATCGCGCCGACGAGATCGCCGACCTGAAGCAGAAGATCGAGAAGTCCGGCGCTCCGAAACTGGTGCGCGAGAAGGCCGCGCAGGAACTGCGCCGGCTTGAGGCCATGCCGCCGGTGTCGGCCGAGGCGACCGTGTCACGCAACTACGTCGACTGGCTCGTCTCGGTGCCGTGGAAGAAGCGGAGCCGCGAACTGAAGGATCTGAAGAAGGCGGCCACGATCCTGGACCAGGGTCACCACGGGCTGCAAAAGGTCAAGGAGCGGGTGCTGGAGTTCCTCGCCGTCCGGCAACTGACGAGCAAGACCCAGAACTCGATCATCTGCTTCGTCGGTCCACCGGGCGTGGGCAAGTCGTCGCTGGCCAAGTCGATCGCCTCCGCCACAGGCCGCAAGTTCGTGCGCCTTTCCCTGGGCGGCGTGCGCGACGAGGCGGAAGTTCGCGGGCACCGGCGTACGTACATCGGCGCCTTTCCCGGCCAGATCATCCAGATGATGAAGCGGGCGGGGACGGTCAATCCGGTGTTCCTGCTCGACGAGGTCGACAAGATGTCGGTGGACTTCCGCGGCGACCCGTCGTCGGCGCTGCTGGAGGTGCTGGACCCGGAACAGAACGACACCTTCGTCGACCACTACATGGACGTGGAGTACGACCTCTCCAAGGTGATGTTCATCGCCACCGCGAACGTCGAGCACCCGATTCCACCCGCGCTGCGGGACCGGATGGAGATCATCCACCTCGCCGGGTACACGCCGAACGAGAAGCTGGAGATCGCGCGCCAGTTCCTGGTGCCAAGGCAGTTGGACAGCCACGGCCTGACCGACGATGCGATCCGGTTCGGCGAGGACAGCCTCGGGTTCCTGATGGACTCCTACACCCGCGAGGCGGGGGTCCGGAACCTGGAGCGCGAGATTGCCGCCGTGTGCCGCAAGCTGGTCCGAAGGTTGGTCGAAGACGGTCGAGCCGAGAAGGTGAAGGCGAAATCGAAGAGCAAGAGCAAGGGCAAGGCCGCATCTTCGGCGTCCGCGATTGCCGTCGACCGGGATCTGATTTCGGAATTCCTCGGCAAGCCCAAGTTCCGTCCTCGCAAGAAGCTCGATCGATCCGAGGTCGGCGTGGCTACTGGACTGGCCTGGACCCAGGCCGGGGGTGAACTGCTGGAGAGCGAAGTCGGCCTGATGAAGGGCTCGGGCAAGCTGATCCTGACCGGCAAGCTCGGCGACGTGATGAAGGAGTCCGCGCGGGCCGCGATGTCCTATCTCCGCAGCCGCGCCGACGCGTTCGGCCTGGAGCCCGGTTTCCACGCCGACCAGGATCTCCACATCCACGTTCCCGAGGGCGCCATTCCCAAGGACGGGCCTTCCGCCGGCATCACGATGGCGTCGGCGTTGATTTCGGCTCTCCTCAGGATACCGGTGCGGGGCGACGTGGCGATGACCGGGGAGATCACGCTGCGCGGAAAGGTGCTGCCGGTGGGTGGCATCAAGGACAAGGTGCTGGCGGCGTACCGGGCCGGGATCTTCGAGCTCCTGCTTCCGAAGGAGAACGAGAAGGATCTCGAGGAAGTGCCGGAGGAGGTCCGGGAAGAGATGACGTTCCATCTCGTCGAGTCGATGGACGAGGTACTGGAAACCGTCTTCGACGGCGTCGTCCGCCGGGTGCCCGAAGTGCCGGCCGAATTCCAGAAAGCGGCGGACGAGGCCCCGCCGGCCAACGTCGCTCACTAGGAAGCACTAGGAATCTGCGCCCT
Organism: Candidatus Multivorans sp.; assembly: GCA_965222875.1. Taxonomy (GTDB): domain Bacteria; phylum Acidobacteriota; class Thermoanaerobaculia; order Multivoradales; family Multivoraceae; genus Multivorans. Next base: position 1,842,848 of record CBDCVC010000002.1, read on the forward strand.
CGCGCAGACTCCTGGAGACCGGGAGGAAGGGGACCGTGAAGGTCCGCAGCGCACGCTTCGTCATTTCGGCCGTGCGGTCGGCCGACCTGCCCAGAGACGGTCGCCCTCAGATCGTCTTCGCCGGGCGTTCCAATGTCGGCAAGTCGAGCCTGATCAACCGGATGCTCGGGCGCAAGGACCTTGCGCGCACGAGCTCCAGGCCGGGGCGTACCCGTACCGTCAACTTCTTCCTGATCGACGAGTCGTGGTACGTGGTCGACCTGCCGGGCTACGGTTACGCGCGGGTTTCGAAACGCGAGCGGGAGGCCTGGGGCCGGAGCGTGGACCGGTACCTCGGGTCGGCTGCGGGCTTGGCCACGGTGGTGCTGCTGGTGGATGGTAAGCTCGCCGGCACACCACTCGACTCCGAAGCGTACGCGTACCTTCGCAGTCTGAAGCTTGATCCCGTGGTGGCGGTCACCAAGATCGACCGTGTCAAACGCGGGGCTCGGGCTCGAACTCTTGCCGAGGTTGCAGAGCTGTTGGGAATGCCGTCCGGGGCGGCGCTGTTTCCCGTCTCGTCTCGAACCGGTGAAGGAGTCGCGCGGCTGCTCGGAATGTTGCTGAACCCGGAGTTCAGCCCCGGTGGCGTACCACAGATACCGAGGACCTGAGAAAATGACGACGAACGGAGCCCGGGAAACGACGCGTAGTGAGAATGGCGGCGCACGGGCGGCTGCCAGCGCCGATCTGGCGTTCGACCTGAAGGCCCTGAAGGAGTTGAGCAACCGCGACCTCCTCAAACTGGCGCGCGAGCTGGATGTGGTGGGGGCTGCCGGCATGGCCAGACAGGAGTTGAGCTTCAAGATCCTGGAGGCCCAGACGGAGAAGAGCGGGCTGCTCTTCGGCGAGGGCGTGCTCGAATGCCTGAGCGACGGCTACGGCTTCCTGCGAGCCCCGGAGTACAGCTACCTGCCGGGCCCGGATGACATCTACATCTCCCGCAGCCAGATCCGGCGCTTCGATCTGCGCACAGGGGACACGGTTTCCGGTCAGGTGCGCCAACCGATGAACAAGGGTGAGCGCTACCTGGCGCTGATCAAGCTGGAGGCGGTCAACTTCGAGCATCCGGATGCTGTACGCCAAAAGATCTTCTTCGACAACCTGACTCCCCTGTACCCGGATGAACGGCTCCGGCTGGAAGTTCCCGGCGACCTCTCTTCGCGGGTGACGGATCTGGTGGCGCCGATGGGCAAGGGCCAGCGCGCCCTGATCGTGGCGCCGCCGCGCACCGGCAAGACGATGCTGCTGCAGTCCCTGGCGCGCTCGATCGCGACCAAACACCCGGAAGTCGTGCTCGTCGTCCTGCTGATCGACGAGCGGCCCGAGGAAGTGACCGACATGGAGCGTTCGGTACACGGAGAGGTCGTGTCGTCCACCTTCGATGAGCCCGCTTCGCGCCATACCCAGGTCGCCGAGATGGTGATCGAGAAGGCCAAGCGGCTGGTCGAGTACGGCAAGGACGTGGTCATCCTGCTCGACTCCATCACCCGGTTGGCGCGCGCCTACAACACGGTGCAGCCCCCGTCGGGCAAGGTGCTGTCGGGCGGCATCGACGCCAACGCGCTGCAGCGGCCCAAGCGCTTCTTCGGCGCCGCCCGGAACATCGAGGGCGGTGGCTCGCTGACCATCGTCGCCACCGCGCTGATCGACACCGGCAGCCGGATGGACGACGTGATCTTCGAGGAGTTCAAGGGCACCGGCAACTCGGAGCTGCACCTCGACCGGAAGCTGGTCGACAAGCGGATCTTCCCGGCCATCGATATCGACAAGTCGGGCACGCGCAAGGAGGAACTGCTGCTGTCGCCGGACGAACTGCAACGGGTCTGGGTGCTGCGCAAGGTGCTGAACCCACTGCCGGTGGTCGAGAGCATGGAAGTCCTCCAGGAGCGGCTCAAGAACACGCCCTCGAACGCGGACTTCCTGGCGGCCATGTCCCGAGGTGCGCGAGGAGCCGCGAACTGAGTTCACCAGTCCGGCCCCGCGTCGCCGTGCTGCCGACCGCGCCGTCCTCGGTGCTGGCCGACTACCACGAGCTGCTGAACCTCGCGGGCTACTGCGAAGTCGTTGATCCCTCCGTCGACACGGCGCTCAAGATCAACATCTCGTGGCACTTCTTCTTCCCTGGCAGCTCGACCACGCCCTGGCAGCTCGATGGCGTCGTGCGGGCGATGAAGAGCGACGGCTACGACCCCGGTCTGATCCACGGCTGCCACAACCGGACCGTGGTCATCGACGCCCGTCTGGGCGAGCGGGAGAACAAGCAGATCGACGTGATCAGGGCACACGGCCTGCGCAACGTCCATCTCTACGAGGAGGGCGAGGAGTGGCTAGAGGTTCGTGACGCCGTGGGCGATCTGACCGAGCGCTTCCTCTGTCTGAACGACGTCTACCCCCGGGGCTTCCACATTCCTGCGCGCTTCGTGGGCGAGAACATCATTCACCTGCCGACGGTCAAGACCCACGTCTTCACCACCACGACCGGCGCCATGAAGAACGCCTTCGGCGGCCTGCTCAACGAGCGGCGGCACTGGACCCATCCGGTGATCCACGAGACGCTGGTCGACCTGCTGATGATCCAGCAGCACATACACCGGGGCGTGTTCGCGGCCATGGACGGGACCTTTGCCGGGGATGGACCGGGCCCGCGCTGCATGATTCCCCGGATCGGCAACGTGATCCTGGCCAGCGCCGATCAGGTGGCGATCGACGCCGTGGCGGCGAAGCTGATGGGCTTCGATCCGCTCTCGATCCGGTACATCCGGCTGGCCCACGATCTCGGTCTGGGCTGCGGCGATCCGCGCGAGATCGAGATCGTCGGCGATCCCGCGGTCGCCGGCAGGAGCTGGGGATTCGTGGGGCCGTTCCAGAAGATGACCTTTGCGGCGAGGATGCAGCACAAGATCTACTGGGGGCCGCTGCGGCGTCCGGTCGAGTGGTCGCTGCGCACCTTTCTCGCGCCCTGGGCCTATCTGGCGAGCGTTCTCTACCACGACACGTTCTGGTATCCGTACAAGGCGAAGCGGCAGATGGCCGAGGCTCTGGCGAGCCCTTGGGGCCGCCTGTTCGCCGGTTGGGAGCAGGCGAAGGCCGATGGGCGTGGCTATGCCGAGATAGAAGCGAAGCCGCCCGCTCTGGTCCGGACCGGTTGGCGCGCCTTCGTCACCTCGCTCGGCGTTCTCTGGACCTGCCTGCGCGAAGCTCCTGAGTTGGCGGTGCGCCTGACCAGGCGCTCCGGCGCCACCGGCGTTCACGGTTCCGGTTCCTGAGCCGGCCGATGGCCGAAGAGCCGCCGCCGCAGGTCCCGCAGCAGGCGGGCGCCCGCCGCGCCGGGCCGATGATTGGGCGGTCGTGGCGTGAGGTCGGCGCCGCGTTGGTTGTTGCGTCCGCTCTGGCGCTGATGGTCTTCCGTGCCGGGACCTTTCACTACGGCGCCGGCGCCGCCTCTCAGGTAACGGGTGCGGTCCTCATCCTGGTGTTTGCGTGGGTGGGACGAAGAGCGTTCCGCGACCCCCTGGCGCTTGCAACGGCGCGGGCGCGTTGGTGGCCGGCGCTGCCGGCGGCGCTCTGGCTCTCGGTCGCGGCAAGCTGGCTTCTTTCCCCGGTCGGGCGCGCCGGGGAGTCGATCGTCATCTTCCTGTTTCCCGCGGCCTGGGCTGCGGCGGGAATGGGCCACCTGCTTGGTCGGCCGGTAGCGCGGCGATGGGCTCTTGCGGGCTGTGCGGCCGTCGCCGTGACGGCTTCGATCTGGGCCCTGATCCAGCAGCCGCTGCACGAACAGGGCCGGGCCGCGCTTCCGATCGGCCATCACAACCAGTTGGCGCTGGTGCTGGTCGCGTTGCTGCCGCCGGCGCTGCTTGGCGTCTGGCGTCTGCCGTGGCCGGGCGGCTCGCGGGCGCGCTGGACCGCGGCGGTCCTCGTGGGTTCGATCCTGATCTGGACACTGAGCGCCACGGGCGCCATGTCGGGCCTGCTGGCGCTGGTGCTTCAGGTCGGCGCGGCAGCGGCATGGGCCCTGTGGCTGACGGGCGCTCGGAGGTGGCTGGTCCGGATCGGCGCCCTCCTGGTCCTCGCCGCGGCGCTGACGCTGACCGCGAGCTGGGCGGGTTCGCGGCTTGAAGTGCCCGGCCCGGTTCAGCGCCTGGGCGCGGTGCTGCGGCTCGAAGACCCGTCGCTGCTGTCGCGCCGAACCTACGCTGCCGCGGCGAAGGAGGGCTTTGCCGAGCGGCCCATCCTGGGCTGGGGTCCCGGCTCGTCGAGCTGGATCCTCGCCCGCCACTGGCGGCCGGCGCCCGGCGTTCATCCTCCCGGCGAGGTGATCACCGATACCCATAGCCTTCTGGCGCAGGCGCCGTACGAATTGGGGGCGATCGGTTCGCTGCTGCTGCTCGCCGTGATCGTTCGCTACGGCCAGCGACGACTGGTCGAACTCGTCCGGTCGCGGGCGCATGGTGGGGATCCGGCCGCCGTTGATCTTCCGGTGGGCCGCTCCGGGAGGGAGGCCCGTTCCGAGGACCTGGTCGACGATCCGGAACTCCTGGCGGCGGCAATGCTCGGTCTGCTGGGTACGGGAGTCTGCCTGATGTTCGGGGTGTTCGCCGGTGTCGTGGCGGTGCCCGCCGCGCTGATTCTGAACTTGGGGTTGGCCGCGGCAGCCCGCGGTGCGGGGACCGATGCAGAGGCCTTGCCCACGAGCTGGCCGTGGCCGCGGGCTCGGGTTGTCGTGTTCCTGTGGCTGGCCACCGCATTGGCCTGGTCGCTGGAGCGGGGCTGGGCGGCGCGGGCGTACGAACGCGCGATCGGGGCCGCTAGCGCCGAGATCGGTGCGGCGGGATCCTCCGACGGTGTGGCGACCGAGGCATCAAACGGCGGCCCGTCGGAGGAAGCGATGGTCCACCTTCGGGCGGCGGTGGCAGCGGATCCGCGTTTCCCGCTCTACCACGTACGCCTGAATCCTTGGGCGGCCGCCAGGGCCGCCGACGGGCTCGCGCCGCTCTGGTTGCTGGCCGGCATAGTGGAGAGCGAGGACACCGAACGGAGACGGGAGGCCCTGGAGCGGGCCTGTGACCTCGATCCGCTGTCGGCGCTTGCGCCCTTTGAACTGATGCGCCTTGAACGCGAGGCGGGCGCCGCGGCGGGGGATCCGCGGGTGGCCGAGCGGGCGGCGCGGGCGATCCTCGCCGAGCCGCTGCTTCTGGCGGCGGTCGTCTTCGAGGGAGACCCCGATCTGCGGGCTGAGGTCCGGCGCGGTATCCAGACCTGGCCGGGCCTGCCGCCGGGCTGGTTCGAGTCGTTCGAGGAGTTGTGGCTGCGGTTGGATTGGTCGAACGGAGCCGAGGGTCCGCCGCGGGATGTGCTCTCCATCGACGCCGACGGTCGGGCAGCGGTCTCCTTCAGTCTGTTCGCCTTCCGTCGTCCGCCGTGGCCCCTTTCGATCGGCGCCGTGCCGCTCCGCAGCCACCGCCTCGAGGCGATCGCTGCCCACGACCTGCCCGCCGCGACGCGGTTGCCCCAGACTGCGGCGGATCCGTTCTGGATCGCGCGCTGCGGCCTTAGGCGGAACTTCACGGTCGATTTCCGGCGTCGTTTGGCGGCAGATCGTTGATGGCAGTTGGTTTTAGGGCACTTGGGGCTGGTCCAGGAGCGGGATATTTGTTTACATGCAAACGAATGAGTACATGTAGACAGATCTATGAATTTCCGGTAGGATTCTCGCCACAGCGTGTTTACATGCTGGCTAAGGCGACATGTCCTTCCGCATCGATGTCATCTCCAACCGCGGCCGCTCGCCGCAGACTCTGCTCCGGCAGTCCTGGCGAGAAGGCAAGCGCGTACGACACAAGACGGTCGCAAACCTCACCAAGCTCCCGCCGCACGTCGTAGACGGATTCCGCGCCGTCCTCAAGGGCGGCGCCGTCTTCGCCGGCATCGACCAGGCCGTCTCCATCCGAAGGGCCCTCCTGCACGGCCACGTCGCCGCCATCCTCGGCGTCGCCCGACAGCTCGGACTCCCGCGCATCCTCGACCGCAAGAGCACACGCCGCGGCAAGCTCGCTCTCGCGGCCGTCGTCGCCCGCATCATCGACCCGGCCTCGAAGCTCTCCACGGCACGGCATCTCTCGCCGGATACGGCCGCCTCGAGTCTCGGGACCGTCCTCGGACTCGGGCGCGTCACCGGCAACGAGATGCTCGCCATGCTCGACTGGCTTCACTCTCGGCAGCGTCACATCGAAGCCAGTCTCGCGAGGCGGCATCTCGCCGGAAGCACACTGATCCTCTACGACGTCAGCTCAAGCTTCGTGGAAGGCAGGTGCTGCCCGCTCGCCGCCTTCGGCCACAACCGGGACGGGAAGAAAGGCAAGAAGCAGATCACCTACGGGCTTCTCTGCAGCGCCGACGGATGCCCGGTGGCCGTCGAGGTGTTCTCCGGCAACGTCAGCGACCCGTCCACGGTGAGCGCTCAGGTGCTCAAGCTCCGCAAGCGCTTTCGCATCGAGCGGATCGCGCTCGTCGGGGATCGGGGCATGCTCACCAGCGCGCGCATCCGCGAGGACGTCGAGCCCGCCGGGCTCGACTGGATCTCGGCACTGAAGACGACCGAGATCCGAAAGCTCCTCGTCACGCGAGACCCCGAGGAGAATGCCCGGCCGCCGCTTCGCCCGGAGGATCTCGTGGCCGACCAGGTGGCCGAAATCACCAGCCCGGACTTCCCCGGCGAGCGCCTCATGGTCTGCTTGAACCCGCGTCTGCGTGAGGAACGGGCGCGAAAACGCGAGGACCTGCTTGCAGCAACCGATGCCGCCCTCGCCGAAATCGACGCAAGTGCCCGGAGGCGACGGCCCGGAGCAAGCAACCGCGACCGCATCCACGCCGCGGTCGGCGAACAGGCCAACCGGTGGAAGGTGCGCAAGCACTTCGACATCGAGGTGCGCGACGACGGAATCAGTTGGGAGCGCAACCAGGAGAAGATCGACGCCGAGTCCCGGCTCGACGGCGTCTACATCATACGCACCAGCCTCTCGGGCGCCGAGATCGACGCCGAGCAGACGGTCGAGGCCTACAAGGCGCTCGCACGCGTTGAACGAGCCTTCCGGGCGATCAAGACCGACCGCCTCCAAGTGCGCCCGATCCATGTCTACGCGGAGAACCGGGTACGGGCACATGTCTTCCTCTGCATGCTCGCCTGGTACCTGGAATGGCACATGCGCCGCACGCTCGCGCCGCTCCTCTTCGAGGACGACGATCCCGAAGGCGCGAGAGCCAAGCGATCCACCCCGGTCGAAAAGGCACGACCGTCCGACAGCGCAAGAAGGAAGACCGCTTCCAAGACCACGCCCGACGGCCTCCCCGTCCAGAACATGGCCGATCTGTTGAACCACCTCGGAAGCCTGACACTCAACGAGGTCACCCTCCAAGGTCAGCCCGACAGCCGGTTCATGGTCACCGCCGAACCGACGCCACTACAGCAAAAGGCCTTCCAACTCCTCAAACTCCCAGCGAAACCCGTGTTTACAGCAGTCTGACACCGCAATCTGGAGATCCTGCCCGTGTTTACTGCCGCTTCTGCGTCCAGGCCAAGTGAAGTTCCGCTTAGGGGCGAGGAGGCTGACCCGGCTCTCAGGCGGCCCCGGTGGCCTTGGCGTCGGTCGCGACGACGCGGTTGCAGCCGGCTCTCTTCGCCGCGTACATCGCATCGTCGGCCTGGCGGAGCAGGCGCGTGGCGGCGCCTTCCTCGGAGTCGGCCCGGGTGAGGGTGGCGGCGAGGCGGAGCAGGCTGGCGGCGCCGATGGAGCAGGTGAGGCTGACCACGGGTCGAGAACCAGGCCCCGGGTCACTGGAGAACAGGGTCGACGCCACATCGCTGCGTAGGCGCTCGGCTCGACCGAACGCCTGGTCGAGGTCGGCGCCGGGCAGAACGAGCACGAACTCGTCGCCGCCGTAGCGCGCGGCGAAGCCCCCCGCATCGGCGGCGACGGTCTGGAGGAGCGTTGCGACCTGACGGAGGATGCGGCTGCCGGCCTGGTGACCGTGCCGGTCGTTGATCCGCTTGAAGTAGTCGAGGTCGAGGAACAGCAGGCCGACATCCTCGCCTCGCCGCTCGGCATCGGCAATTGCCGTGGCAAGAGCGTCGTGAAGAGCGCGGCCGTCGAAGAGACCGGTCAGACTGTCCCGTCCCTGAGCCGACCCCTCGCGGCGAGCAACGACGACCCTCCGTATCGCGGCTGCTGCCTGAGCGGCCGGAATTCGGGCCGAGGTGCTAGGCGGCGGCATCGGTCAGCCGCTCCAGGCGACGCACTCCAGTTCCGGTCGGGGCGCCCATGGAGGGGATTCCGGCGACGGGGCGTGGGACACGTTTCCTTGGCTCATTCAGGCTCCTGAACTGCGGTTTGGACGTTTTCGAACGGCGCGGGTGTTGGCTGAGAGCTTATGCCCTCCGTGTCCCTGGGATCGAGGCTGCTACCGTGCAGGCCGGTGGCTGGGCGGCACAGAGGGACACCCCCGCTCCAGAGGTCCCTGGGCCAGCATCATCTTCGGCATTCCGGATCTGCGGCGCCGGCCGTCGACTTTCTGAACGTCGCCGGTCGCAGCGTAGTGGAGATCGGCCCCGGCGGCGGTGTGCTCACCCGCCTGCTGCTGGAACGCGGCGCGAGCCGCGTGATCGCCTGCGAACTCGACCTGCTTTGGACGATGGAGTTGCGCCGCCGGATCGCGGATCCGCGCCTGGTCCTGGTCGCCGGCGACGGCTGCGATCTCTGTTACGAGAGAGCGCCTGCTACGACCCGGATCGCCGGCAACCTGCCGTACAACGTGGCGACCCGGATCGTTCTCGCCGTCCTCGAGGGGGCGCCGGTCGGCGCCCGGGCCGCGTTCCTGGTGCAGCGTGAGGTCGCGGACCGGCTGACCGCGGAACCGGGCGAGTCCGATTACGGAGGGCTAAGTGTCCTGGTCGCTGCCCGGGCGACGGCGCGCCGGTTGTCGGTCGTCCTGCCCGGAAGCTTCGTGCCGCCGCCGGCTGTGACCAGCGCGTTCGTGGGACTGGAGCGTGTCGCCCCGCCGGTCGACGAGACGGAGTGGTCCGCCTTTGCCGGCTTCGTGCGCACCGCCTTCAGCCAGCGCCGCAAGACACTGCTCAACAACTTCCGGCCGACCGTAGGTCGGGCAGCAGCCGAAGCGGCGCTCGCGGCGCTGGACCTGCCGCCCGGGGTGCGGGCCGAGAAGCTGGGCCTGCCTGCGTTCGTTGCGCTGTTCCGCGAGATGAAGCGACTTCGTCAGGCGGAGGCACGGCAGACTTGCGCGGCAGAACTCGCCTAGGCCGGCGCACCCAGTTTCTGGCCGCGCAAGCTACTAGCTGCATATAGCCATATTCGACTTTATGGGCTACAATCGTGTGCCCGTGCATGGTCCCGTCATGGCTGGTTGTCGAGGGTGCCGGTGATCCGCTCGGACGATGGCGCTCGGCGGTTCGGTCTGAGCGGGCTACCGGCGGGCAAGAGCGTCGAACTGATCGGCCTCCTCTTGCTCGCCTTGGGCGCGCTGCTGCTGCTCAGCTTGTTGAGCTACCAGCCGAGCGACCCCAGTTTCATGCGGAGCGGCGCGAACTCCGGCGAGACCGAGAACCTGATCGGTCCGGTCGGCGCCCAGGTTGCGGCTGCCGGCTACGGGCTTCTGGGGCTGTCGGTCGTGGCGGTGGCGCTGGCGGTTCTGGCTTTGGGCTACCGGCTCGTGCGTGCACGTGGCCGCTTTCCCTCGCTGCTGCAGGGCGCCGGCATTGTCGTCGCGCTGATCGCCTTGCCGACCCTGATCGATCTCGCTGTCGGGGAAGTGCAGATCCGCGGCGAGCCCCTGGTTGCCGGCGGTCTCGTGGGGTCAACGATCTCCGGTGGCATTCAGAGCCAACTGGGCGCCATCGGCGCCACGGTGATCGCCCTGTTCGGGCTCACCTTCGGCATCGCGTTGACCATGCGAGGCAGCCTCGAGGAGTGGCTGGCCGGGGCTCTGGGCCGGCTGAAGGGACTGGTCGTTCTCTTCATTGGGAAACTGAGGCGCGGGCCGAAGACTGCCAGGGCGAAGAAGGCCGGCCGGCGCGAAGAAGCGGCTACCGCGGCGCCTGTTGCCGACTCGCTGCTTCAAGAACTCAGGCTCCGCAAGGCGCTTCCGGAGAAGAAGGTCGAGGTCGTCGGACCGAAACCCGCACGGTCTGAGGAGTCGGCTCCTCCCATGGCGGCGCTCAAAGTGAATCCGCCTGCATCCGCGGCGGCCGAGGCAAGCAACGGGACGGGCGCACAGACGGCCGAAAGCCCTGAACTGCCGCCGATCGATCTGCTGTACTGCGAGGAAGTCAACTCGGAAGTCAACGAGGATGAGGTCCGTGAGCTCGGCGAGCTGATCTGTGCCCGCTGCGCGGAGTTCGGTGTCGAGGGGACGATCGAGGGGATCAGCCCGGGTCCGGTGATCACCGTCTTCGAGTTCCAGCCGGCGCCGGGGATCAAGGTCGCCCAGATCATCAACCTGCAGGACGACCTGGCGCTCTCGTTGAAGGCGGAAGCGATCCGGATCGATCGCATGCAAGGCCGCTCTACGCTCGGCATCGAAGTGCCGAATACGCGACGAACGGTCATCCCGCTGGGTCGCCTGCTGGACGCTCCCGAGTTCCGGGAGCACAAGTCGCCCCTGACCATGGCGTTGGGACGGACTCTGCGCGGCGAGCCGTTCTACGCCGATCTGACGAAGATGCCGCACCTCCTGGTTGCCGGCGCCACCGGCGCCGGCAAGAGCGTCGGTCTGCAGGGGATGCTGACTTCGATCCTGTACAAGGCGCGAAGCGATGAGGTCCAGTTCATCCTGATCGATCCGAAGCGGATCGAACTGGGGGTCTACGCGGACATTCCGCACCTCAAGACCGCGGTCGTGGTGGAGCCGAAGCAGGCTGCGAACGCTCTCCGCTGGGCGGTGGCGGAGATGGAGCGCCGCTACCGGCTGCTGGCGGAGGTGCATGTCCGATCGATCGCCTTCTACAACCAGGCGATCGCGGATCCGGAGGTGGCCCGGCGCCTGCGGCTCCGGGACGAAGAAGCGGACGAAGAGGTGGGGCCGCGCGACTTCGAACCTCTCCCGTACTACGTGGTTGTGATCGACGAGCTGGCCGACCTGATGATGGTGGCTTCGTCCGAGGTCGAGACCTCGATCGCCCGGCTCGCGCAAATGGCCCGGGCCGTCGGCATCCATCTGATCGTCGCCACCCAGCGCCCGTCGGTCGACGTGCTGACCGGCACGATCAAGGCGAACTTCCCGTGCCGGATCTCTTACGCGGCCGCCACGCGACACGACTCGCGCACGATCCTCGATCAGGTCGGAGCGGAGAAGCTGCTGGGCAAGGGCGACATGCTGTTCATGCCGCCCGGCAGCGGCCGCACGATCCGCCTGCACGGCGCCTACGTCACCGAGCAGGAGACGGCCGCGCTGGTTCGCTGGCTCAAGCGCCAGGGCCAGCCGAATCTGGATCCGGCGGTGCTGGAACCGCCGCCGGAAGATCGGACGGCTGCCGCAGGTGAGCACGGAGGCGGAGACGCGCTCTACGACGAGGCCACGCGGTTGGTGGTCTCGGAACGGATGGGATCGGCGAGTTTCCTTCAGCGTCGCATGAGGGTCGGCTTTTCCCGTGCCTCCCGCCTGGTCGACCTGATGGAGCAGGACGGAATCCTGGGGCCGGCGCAGGGCAGCAAGCCGCGCGAGGTCCTGGTGCCGCCGGACTTCTTCAAAGAGATCGAGCAGTCGCAGATCGCTTTTGACTAGGAAGCTGCGCCGCAGAACGGGGGCGCCTTGGCCGGCGCGTCGCGTAGTCTCCCGGGCATTGTGTCCGCGCCGCGAAGACTCAACCGCATCGCTTTCTTCGGCACGCCCGAGTTCGCGGTCCCGACGCTAGGCGCCCTGGAGGCGGCTGGCCGCCGGCCGCTCCTGGTCGTCAGCCAGCCTGCGCGCCGAGCCGGTCGGGGCGGCCGTCTGGCCCAACCGCCCGTGGCCCGCTGGGCGCTCGACCGGGGCGTCCACCTGCTGCAGCCGACGGGCGTGCGCGGCGCCGACTTCCTCGGCCGGTTGCGTGCCCTGGAGCTCGACCTGGCTGTGGTTGCGGCGTACGGCCGCATCTTCCCGCGCGCCCTGCTGGAACTGCCGGCGGGAGGCTGTGTGAACATTCATGCGTCGCTGCTGCCGGCCTATCGTGGCGCTTCACCGATTCAGACCGCGATAGCGGCCGGAGAGCGGAAGACCGGTGTGACGACGATGGTCATGGAGGAAGGCCTCGACAGCGGACCGATCCTGCTTCAGGAAGAGGCGCCGATCAGCGTGGACGAGACCGCCGGCGAGTTGTCGCCGCGGCTGGCCGCGATCGGCGCCCGACTTCTCGTCCGGACGCTCGAGGCGTTGGAATCCGGCGCCGTCGAGCCGCAGCCGCAGTGCGACGCGGCGGCGACCTATGCCCCGATGCTGCGTTCGGAGGACGGCATCGTGGACTGGCGCCGGGAGTCGAGAGAGATCGCTTGGCGGGTGCGCGCCTACGAGCCGTGGCCAGGGTCCCGGAGCTGGCTTCGCGGCGAGGCGGTACGGATCGTCGCGTCGCGGCCGCTGGCGTCGTGTGCCGGGGGCGATGGCCGGGCCGGCCTGGATCGACCCGGCGTCTTCCTCGGCTGCCGGAGAGTCGAGGGAATCGGACGGGCGCCGGTGGTCCGGTGCGGGGGCTCGTCGGCGCTGGCGCTTTGCCGGGTGCAGCGGCCGGGCGGCCGGCAGATCAGTGGCCTCGATCTGGCGAACGGACTGCGTCTCGCTGTGGGCGAGCGCTTCGGAACGGCGGAGTGACTCGTCGGCGGGCCATCCGGAATCTGGATTCCCGCGGCGGCTGGCGCCGGCGGGACACGGCGATGACGGCACACGCCAAGGTCAGGGAATCGGCGGCATTCGTGCTCGAGCGGACTCTGGATTCGAAGGCGCCCGTGTCGACGTTTCTCGGTGGCGCGCTCGAGCGCTGCGATTCGCGCGACCACGCGCTACTGCGGGAACTCGTGCTCGGGACGCTGCGTTGGTTGCGCTTCATCGACCATGTCTTGATCGCCGCGTCGCAGCGCCCGCTGGACCGCATTCAGCGGGCCCTGCTGGCGCCGCTCCGGATCGGCGCCTACCAGCTCTTCTTTCTCGACCGCGTACCGGCCCACGCGGCGGTCAACGAGGCAGTCGAGCAGGCCGGAAGCCGCACCCACGCGGGCGGGGCCAGCTTCGTCAATGGCGTGCTTCGACGGATTGCCCGATCACCACGCCGCGACGACTGGCCGGCCGATACCGCCGACCGCACGACGGAGCTGGGAATCCGCTACTCCCACCCGGACCTGTTGGTCGAGCGTTGGCTGAGCACCTACGGCGAGGAGCGAACGATCGCCCTGCTTGGCGCAAACAACCGTCCCAAGCCGCTGCACCTGCTGGCGTTCCGTGATCGAGGCGGCCGCGCCCCGCTGGCGGAGCAGTTGATCGACGATGATGTAGGAGTCGAGCCGTCGGTCCTGGCGCCGCACTGTGTGACGGTCCGGTGGGGGAATCCGTTGACTTCGGACACCTACCGGCAGGGCGGCTTCTACGTGCAGGACGAGGCAAGTCAGTTGGCCGCGATCGTGCCGCCGCCCGAGCCCGGCGAAAGCGTGTTGGACGTGGCCGCGGCGCCGGGGGGCAAGACGTTCGCAATGCTGGCCGAGCAGCCGGACATCCGCAGCATTGCCGCTGATCAGTCGGTGCGGCGCCTGGTCACCATGAGCCGGAATTCCGCACGCCTCCAGCTTCGGCCCCAGCTTCTGGCCGCGGACGGCGTTGCCCTCCCCTTCGGGCCCGTCTTCGACCGGGTCGTCGTCGACCTGCCGTGCAGCGGAACCGGCACGTTGCGCAAGCATCCCGAACTGAAGTGGCGGATCAGCGCCGGTGAGATCGAGCGGCTCTCGGCGCAGGGCCTGGCCATGGTTCGGGGCGCGTCCGAATGTGTTCGCCCAGGAGGCCTGCTCGTGGTCATCACCTGTTCTATCGAGCCGGAGGAGAACGAGGCCGTGGCCGCGGCTTTCCTGGAGTCCCGGACCGATTTTCGTCGGCGGGATCTCGCGGGCGATCTTCGCCGGCCCGAGTTGGAGCACGTCGCAGGATTCGGCGTGTGGCGTCTCCTGCCGGCCGACGATCATGACGGCTTCACGGTGCAGGTGCTCGAGCGGACCTCCGACTGAAGCCGACCTTCCGGGTTGTCTTGGAGCTCTGACCCGATCCGGCAGGCGGCGTCCTGTTTCGCGCAGTGAGACGGAACGCAGCCGTAAGTCCAAGTCGGCGTTGACAAAGAGGGTCGTTCTGGCTTAGATTTACCGGGTGTTCTGGAGTTGGTCAAAAAAGTTCCCGAGCATACCGGAAGACGAGTCCGAATGCCAGATGCCAAGTGCCTGCCGATTCACGCATCGTGCCCCGGCTTGAGTACTGGACGACGGTTGACGGGCCGATCCACACAGTTCACGCCAAAGACTCTAAGGAGCACACTAGATGGCCGGAAAGGCAGACATCGTAGAAGCCGTTGCCGATGGCGCGGGTCTAAGCAAGAAGCAGGCGGCGGACGCCGTCCAGTCCCTGATCGACAGCATCTCCAGCCACCTGCAGGACGGTGATCGTGTGCAACTGCCGGGCCTCGGGAGTTTCTCGGTTTCGCACCGCGCCGGCCGCATGGGCCGCAACCCGAAGACCGGCGAGTCGATCCAGATTGCCGCGAGCAACGGCGTTCGCTTCAAGGTCAGCCGTCCGCTCAAGGACGCCCTCAACTAAGCACTTGTATTCGCCAAGGCGGCCAACTGGCCGCCGAGGCGAGTACAAGTGCGTGACCCCGTGCGGCCGTGGCCGCACGGGCACCCAGTATCTTCAGCGCACCAGGCGGTAGAGGCCGGCGAGGCGCGCGGGCCTGACGCCGGCTGCGAAGAGCAGCCAGATCAGCCAATTCGTCGCCACCGTTCGAACGACCCCGCGTTCGATGAATCGGCGTGACGAGGTGGTAGCGCGTTCGGAGACGATCGAGATTGATCCTCGCCGACGGAGTCGCCGGATGAAGTCCAGATCTTCGAGGATCGGAAGGTCGGCGAAGCCGCCGCAGTCGGCGTAGGCCGCCGCGGTGGCGAATTGCGCCTGGTCGCCGAGCGGCATACGCAGCCGTTCTGTGCGGAGATCGACCAGGCGGCGGCCCAGGCGCAGGAGCTGCGGCGCCGCTTCGAAGTCGACCAGGAAACCGCCGCCGACGGCCTTGCTGTCGACCGCCTGTTCTATAGCGGGTCGAGCCGAGACGGGGAGGCGTGTGTCGGCGTGGAGGAACAGCAGCACGTCGGCGCCGGCGTCGAGCGCCAGGGCGGCGCCGGTGCGCAGTTGCAGACCTCGCCCCGGTCTCGGCGCGGTCGCCACCGTGGCGCCGGCTCGCCGCGCTAGTTCCACCGTGCGATCCCGGCTGCCTCCGTCGACGACGATCAGATCGTCGCAGTGGTTGCGGGCGGCGGCGACCGCCGCCTGCACGGCGCCCTCTTCCTGGAGCACCGGCATGACGATGGCGAGGCGCATTCCGGGCTGTCAGCTTAGCGAGCGACCCGGGCGGCGCATGACGATGGCGAGGCGCATCGTGCGGTAGGTTAGCCGCCTCTGCGGGTCGCCTGTTGTCGCGTCCCGCATCGCCGGTATGGGCGCCGACTCCTCCTTCAGCCATCTGGACCGTCGCGGGCGCGCGGCCATGGTCGATGTCTCGGCCAAGGACGTGACACGGCGGGTGGCCGAGGCCTCCTGCCGGGTGCTGTTGTCCGGCGATACCGTCGATCGGTTGGAGAGGCTGCCCAAGGGCGACGCACTGACCGTGGCGCGAGTAGCGGGGGTGCAGGCTGCCAAGAACACGGCCACCTGGGTGCCGCTCGCTCATCCACTGCCGCTGGACCAGGTGGAAGTGGAGATCGAACCCGGCGAGGGAGGCGTGACGATCCGCAGCCGCGTGGTGGTCACAGCCCGCACCGGCGCCGAGATGGAGGCGCTGACCGCGTGCGCGGCGGCATCCCTCGCGCTCTACGACATGGTCAAGTCGGTCGAACGCGGCGCCGTGATCACCGATCTGCTGCTGGAGGCGAAGAGTGGCGGTCGAAGCGGCGAGTACCGCCGCGGCCGCTAGGTGTCCTGTCTCCGGCTTGTTTTGCCGTATCAAGTTGTGTCAGAGACAGGACACTGACTGTGGCGATCCGTTCCGGTCTCGACCGACTGCTCGACGACGCCGAACGTCTGAAGGGCCGTCGCTACGCGCTCCTGTGCCACCAGGCGTCGCAGAGTCAGGGCGGCGTCCACGCACACCTGGCCCTGGCAGCGGCGCAGCCGGCGGCGGCTCTGTTGGGACCGGAGCACGGTTTCTACGGCGTCGAGCAGGACATGGTCGCCTCTCGCGACGAGCGGGATCCGTGGACGGGCTCGCCGGTGATCTCCCTTTACGGCGACGATGCCTCCAGCCTGCGCCCCCAGCCGGACGTCTTCGATGGCTGCGACCTGCTGGTGATCGATCTCCAGGATGTGGGCGCGCGTTACTACACGTTCGCCGCCACCGCCGTGTGGACGGCCGAGGCCGCGCTCGCCGCGGGCTGCGAGGTCTGGATCCTCGACCGTCCGAACCCCCTGGGCGGCCGGGACGTGGAGGGCAACCTGCTGGACCTGGACCTCGCCTCGTTCGTGGGCGCCTTTCGCATGCCGCCGCGCCACGGGTTGACGCTGGCCGAGATCGTTCTGCTGGAGGCGCGCCGCCGCGGCTGGGACACCGCTTCACTCGCCGTCTTCGAGGTCGAGGGTTGGCGGCGCGAGCAGACCTGGCGGGACACGGGCCGGCCGTGGACGGCGCCATCGCCGAACATGCCGACGCCGGACACCGCCGCCATCTACCCGGGGCTGTGCCTGTTCGAAGCGACCACGGTGTCCGAGGGTCGCGGCACGACGCGGCCGTTTCAGCTTCTCGGGACGCCCGGCGCCGACGCGCCCGCGCTCACCGGCCGCTGCCGGGCGCGTCTCGAAACCGCCGGACTGACCGGTGTCTCCGTCGTCCCGGCCATGTTCAGGCCCCAGTTTCAGAAGCACGCGGGGGCGGTCTGCGCCGGCGTGGAACTCCGCGTTGTCGACGCCGGGGCCCTTCGGCCGGTGCGCCTCGGGTTCGAGCTGCTGCTCGCCTTTCGCGATGTCCTGGGGCCGGCCTTCGACTGGCGCGCCGAGCCCTACGAGTTCGTGTCGGACACGCCGGCGATCGACCTGCTCGCCGGTACCGATCGCTTCCGGCTCGGCCTCGAAGCGCCGGACGCGCTCGAACGCTGGTTCGCGAGCTGGCGCGACGACGAAGACGAGTTTCGCGCCGAGCGCGAATCGGTCTTGCTGTACTCCTGAAGCGCTGCCACAATCCGCCGTGCCGGTCGCTTCCGGTCCGGAAGTTTCTCAGACCAGTCCAGCCGACCCGAGCCTGAACCGAGGTGCAGCCGATGCCGCGGATCCTGATTGCCGATTCCCTGGCGCCGGCAGGCGCCGAGTTGCTGCGCGAGAGCGCGGAAGTGGACCAGCTTCGAGACGAGGACCGTCCACGGCTTGTCGAGTTGATCGCGAACTACGACGCGGTCATCGTGCGCAGCGGAACCGAGATCACCCGCGAGGTTCTGGAGGGCGGCGAACGTCTCAAGGTGGTGGCCCGTGCCGGCGTGGGCGTCGACAACATCGACATAGCAGCCGCTACGCAGCGCGGCGTGCTGGTGATCAACGCGCCGACTGCGAACTCGCTTTCGGCCACCGAGCACACGTTCGCCCTGCTGCTGGCGCTGGCGCGGCGGATTCCGTCCGCCGACGCGTCGCTCAAGGCGGAGCGCTGGGAGCGCAAGCGCCACGTTGGCAGCGAGCTGCAGGGCAAGGCGCTCGGCGTGATCGGCTTCGGTCAGATCGGTCGGCGGGTCGCTACCCGGGCCCGGGCCTTCGAGATGGAAGTGCTCGCCTACGACCCCTTCCTGCAGGCGGAGGTTGCGCGGCGACTCGATGTCGAGCCGGTGGCTCTGGGTGATCTGCTCGCCCGGTCCGACTTCATTACCTTCCACACGCCGCTTACGGATCAGACCAGGAACATGCTCGATGAATCGCGCATTGCCCTGATGAAGGACGGCGCGGCCGTGATCAACGTCGGGCGCGGCGGTGTGGTCGACGCCGAGGCGCTGCTTGCGGCGCTCGAGTCCGGCAAGCTCGCCGGCGCGGGTCTGGACGTGTTTCCGGAGGAACCGCCGACGGACTACCGGCTCGCTGCCCACCCGAGGGTGGTGGCGACGCCCCACATCGGCGCCCAGACGACCGAGGCGCAGGAGCGCATCGCCACCGAGACGGCCCGCATGGTGCTCGCCGCGCTTCGGGGCTCGCTCGCGGTATCGGCGGTGAATCTGCCGTTCCGTTCCTCGGGTTCTCGCGGCGAACCGTTCCTGCGGTTGGGCGAGCAACTCGGCCGGCTGGCCGCGGTCGCGCTCGGCGGCAGCCTGCAGCGGGTCCAGGCGGACCTGTGGGGCATCGACGACGATCTGAGGAAATCGGTCGCGGTGGCGGCGCTTAGGGGCGCACTGACGCCGTCGTGCGGCGAGGCGGTGAACTACGTGAATGCCGAGCGCACGGCTGCCGACCGCCGCGTCGAGCTCGTGCAGGCCACCCACAGCGACCAGGCCACGTACGCCCACCTGGTGCGGGTCGAGGCCAGGAACGCCGAAGGGGGCAGCATTCAGGTCTCCGGAACGGTCTATCGCCGGGGCGACCTCCGGGTCGTCTCGTTCGCGGGCTTCCGGTTGGAGTTCAAACCCCAGGGCCTTCTGCTCATCATCCGAAACCAGGATGTCCCCGGGTTCGTCGGCCGCCTCGGCACGCTGCTCGGCAACGACGACATCAACATCGCCGACATCCACCTGGCCCGTGAGCCGGGCGCCCACGCCTTGGCCGTCCTGCGTCTCGACGAAACCCCGAACGAGGCGTGCATGGCAGCGCTCCTGGCCCTGGACGAATCGATCTCCGTCAACCTCGTCGACCTGTCCTGACGGGAGTCGGGCGGAGGCGGACTGTCGTCGGCCGCACCCCCCATGCCCCTGGCGCCGGCTGGACGTGGTCGGTCAGCGCAGAACGATGGCTGCGATGCCGGCTTTCTCGAGCTTCTGCCGCACGAGGTCGGCGGCCTTCTGACGCCGGCGGTCGATCTGGACCCGGTACCAGCCTCCTTGTTCACGGATCCTGACCTTGTCCAGGCCCAGCTCGCGGCGCAGGCGACGGGCCAGGTCGGCGGCCCCGCTGCGCTCCCTGAACGCGCCGGCCTGGATCGTGAAGCCGGAACGCTCGGCTCGGCCGGTCGGGGCCGCGGCCTTGGGCGCCGTCTTGCGCGTGGCCTTGGCGCGGGAGTTCTTCGGCGGGCGTCCGTTCACCGGGTAGGAGATCGGCAGGTTGCGGCGTTCGGGCGCGGTCTGAACGACGCGAATTCGCACCCTGGCGAGCCCGGCGCCGAACAGGTCGAGTCTTCGCGCCGCGCCCAGGGAGAGATCGATGATCCGGCCCTTGACGAAGGGGCCGCGATCGTTGATCGGAACCCGCAGCTTCCGGCCGTTGTCCTTGTTCTCGACCACCACGACGGTGCCGAAGGGCAGTTGCTTGTGGGCCGCGGAGATCCGGTTCATGTCGTAGATCTCGCCGCTGGCGGTGGCCCGGCCGTGGAACTGCGCGCCGTACCACGACGCCAGTCCTTCCTGCGTTGTCCCGCGGCGAGGGGTCTTGAGAGCCGAGGTCGAAGCGCAGCCGACCGAGAACAGGACGGCGAGGAGTGCGGCCAGCGACTGCGTTCGGCTCACACCCTCGGTGCCTCGAACGCCGCCGCACGGTGCCGCGCCAGCGCCGGTTCGACGGCCTCAGCCAGGAAATCGTCGACCTGCTGGGCGGAACGGCCGGTAAAGGAATCCGCGTCGACCAGGGACTCGAGCTCGTCGCGGCCGAGCCCGAACGACGGATCGCCCGCAATCAGGTCTAGCAGGGGATTCGGCTCCCCCGCGGAGACCCGCGCGTAAGCCTCGAGACTGTGCCGGCGGATGCGCTCGTGCAGTTCCTGCCGGTCGCCGCCACGCAGGGAAGCCTCCATCAGGAAGGTCTCGGTGGCCATGAACGGAAGCTCGCGCCGCACCCTCGCGGCCACCCCGCCGCGGTTCACCCGCAGTCCCTGGGCGATGTTCGCGGCCAGGAGCAGCACGGCATCGACGGTCAGGAAGCAGTCGGTCAGTACCAGGCGCCGGTTCGCCGAGTCGTCGAGACTGCGCTCGAGCCACTGGGTGCCGGCGTTCAGCGCCCCGTGCAGGGAGTCGCTCATGACCCGCCGCGACAGCGAGCACATGCGCTCGGCCCGCACCGGGTTGCGCTTGTAGGCCATCGCCGAGGAACCGACCTGGTTCTCGTCGAACGGCTCGGACAGTTCGCCGACGCCCTGCAACAGCCGCAGGTCGCTGCCGAACTTGTGGCAGCTCTCCGCGGCGCCGGAAAGCGTGTGCAGAACCTGGCTGTCCTGCTTGCGCGGGTAGGTCTGGCCGGTGATCCGCCAACTCGACTCGAAGCCCAGCGCCGAGGCCACCCGGGCGTCGAGTTCACGCACCTTGCCGTGGTCGCCTCCGAACAGGGTCAGGAAGGAGGCCTGGGTGCCCGTAGTGCCCTTGGCGCCCCGGCAGCGCAGCCGGTCGCGGCGATTGGCCACTTCCTTGAGGTCGGTCAGGAAGTCCTGCAGCCAGAGGCAGGCGCGCTTGCCCAGCGTCGTCAACTGGGCGGACTGGAAGTGGGTGTAGGCGAGCGCGGTCGTGCCGCGCTCCCTGCGGGCGAACGTGGCCAGCTCGGCGACTGTGGCTGCTAGCCTGCCCGCGACCAGGTCGAGGGCCTCCCGGATGATCAGCACGTCGGTGTTGTCGGTGATGAACGCGGACGTCGCGCCCAGGTGCAAAATGCTGCCCGCGTCGCCGCTGACTTCAGCGAAATGGCGCAGGTGGGCCACCACATCGTGGCGCGTTTCCTGTTCGAGCTTCGCGACCCGCTCCAGATCGAGATCGTCCGCATGCTCACGCAGCGCGTCGAGCTGCCGCTCGCTGATCGGCAGCCCCAGCGCTGCCTGGTTTTCGGCCAGGCAGATCCAAAGCCGCCGCCAGGTCCGGAACCGGTGCCGGGCCGAAAACAGCCGCCCCATCTCAGCGCTCGCGTAGCGCTCGTGAAGCGGATTCTGTGGCGCCTCGCTGGCTTCGGCCATGTCCGCAGTCTACCAGCGGGTCGACCCGGTTCCGGTCGCTCAAGGAAGCGCGGGAGGTCGCCTTCGAGCATACGAGGACCGCCCGACTGGGCGGCGATCCCAGAGCGGCCGTAGCCTCCGATGTCCCGACCTTCAGGGAAGCCGCGACGCTGTATCGGGAGATCCAGTCTCCCGACTGGGAAGAGGACCACGCGCGGCACGTCAGACGACTGCTGGACCGCCATGCGTTCCCGAGCCTCGGGGACCTGGCGGTCGACGAGATCCAGACCGCCGACCTGATGCGGGTCCTGGTACCGCTGTGGAGGCGACAGAGGCCCACCGGGCAGAGGCTTAGGCAGAGGATCGCGGGCGTGATGGCCTGGAGCGTGGCTGCCGGCTATCGGGCGGACGACCCGACGAGCACCCTCTCGGCGGTGCTGCCGGCGGGGCGCAAGCAGCGGAAGCACCACCGGTACCTGCCGGCCGAGGAGCTGCGCGAGGCGCTGGCCAAGGTGGACGGCTCCGGGGCATGGATCGGGACGCGGTTGGCCATGCGATTCCTGGCGCTGACGGCGGCGCGCAGCGGCGAAGTGCGGGGAGCGAGGTGGCGCGAGGTCGATCTGAAGTCGACGACGTGGGTCGTTCCGGCCTCGGGCATGAAGTCCCGCAAGGAGCACAGGGTTCCCCTCTCCAGCGCGGCGCTTGTGGTCCTTGAGCGGGCCGATGGACTGCGGGGCCGGGGTCGCGGGCTCGTGTTCCCCGGCATTCAGGGGAAGATGGTCGGTGCCGCCGTGTTCGGTCGGTTGCTGAAGGACCTCAAGATCGATTGCAGCCCGCACGGGTTCCGCAGTTCGTTCCGGTCCTGGTGTTCGGACGAGGGGGTCGACCGGGAGCTGGCGGAACAGGCCCTGGCTCACGCGGTCGGCGGCCAGGTCGAGCAGTGCTACGCGCGGAGCGACGTGCTGGAGCGCCGGCGGGAGATCATGGAGGCCTGGGCCGCGTTCCTGGTCGGGTAGGCGACGGTCCGACTCGGTACGACTCTGGCCGCTCTCAGCGGTCAAGTCTGTCGGGCAACTCAGCGAGCGGCAGCCCCGGTCCGCGGCGGTCCGTTCGGCCTCCGGGCCTTCCCGCAGGGATCAGTTCTGCCGGGAGCGACCCCTCCCGAACGTGGAACGAGGAGTGGAACGGAGAGGGGAAAGGCGTGCCGCACGAAGTGCGGCAAACCGGGGGGTCGCTCCCGGCACGACCCACCCCGGCTCGTTCGGCACGCTCGTTTTCCGATTCGGAGCGGAACCACAGGAGGGAAAGAGGGATACGCGTTGCGGTGGTTGGAACGGTAGCGGCGGAAACGGTGGAACGGAGGGGGGGTGTCTCCGTTCCATCGTGGTTCGGCCGCTGGATCGGCACGGGTACGCGCACGAAGTCTCGGAGAGACACAGGGTTCGCTCCAGCGCGTGTGTGGCCGTTCTAGATCTAGAGCGGGCAGGAGGACTGCCGCGTAGGGATCGAGGTCTGGTGTTCCCCGGCATCCAGGGGAAGATGGTCGGTGCCGCCGTGTTCGGGCGGCTCCTGAAGGACCTCAAGATCGATTGCAGCCCGCACGGGTTCCGCAGTTCCTTCCGGTTCGGGTGCTCGGAGGAGGGGATCGACCGGGAACTGGCGGAACAGGCCCTGGCTCACGCCAGTCGGGAGCCAGGTCGAGCAGTGCTATGCCCGCAGCGACCTGCTGGAGCACCGGCGCGAGGTCATGGAGTCCTGGGGCGCGTTCCTGGACGAGTAGTCGTCGGTATGCCGACAGACCAGGATGATCCAGTCCCGTTCTTCCAGCCCATGGCACCCAGGGGTGTCGAGAGGCGGTCGGAGCGGGACCATGTAGCGCTTCGGGGCACATGCCGTCACCTGGTCCCAGCCCCCTCCGCTCTTGGTCCCAACCACACTGCTCTCGGCTTCGTCCATCTGGCAAGCTTCGTCCACCTTCCATGGCTAGGCGCACGCAGTCATTGAACTGCTGGTCGCATACGGTGCTCACTCCCGGCGCGACTCGTCGCCTGTGAGGAGTATGTTCGTCCCAGACGCTGGAACCGTCAGGATCCTGTGCTGGCTTGCTAGACTGGAGGCCACCTCGGACTCCACCGAACGGTGGAGATAGAGGCCCGATGATGCCCTTGGACTGAAGTTGCCCCGGTTTCGTGGACGGTTTAGGTTTGGGGTTCAGGCGGCTTCGCGGTAGGCTCTTTCGAAGTTGATGGGCGACCGGTGTCCGATGCCTGAGTGGCGCCGATGCGGGTTGTACCAGCCCTCGATCCAACGGAAGAGCTCGGTCTTCGCTTCGGCGCGATTTCGGAAGGTCGTCCGGTCGAGCAGTTCGCACTCGAGGCTGGCGAAGAAGCTCTCGGCCATGGCGTTGTCGTAGCAATCTCCGACGGAACCCATCGAGAGCGCGATGCCTGCGTCTCGGCAGCGCTTCCCGAAGGCCAGGGAAGTGTACTGGCTGCCCTGATCGGAGTGATGGATGACCTCCTCCGGCCGGCGCTGGTCGATGGCCATCTCCAGCGCACCGAGCACGAGCTCTGTCGCGAGAGACGAATCCATGGCCCAGCCGACGATTCGCCGACTGAATACGTCCAGGACGACGGCCAGGTAGAGG
Source organism: Candidatus Multivorans sp. (assembly GCA_965222875.1). Classification (GTDB taxonomy): domain Bacteria; phylum Acidobacteriota; class Thermoanaerobaculia; order Multivoradales; family Multivoraceae; genus Multivorans. The sequence goes on from CBDCVC010000002.1 coordinate 1,866,844, forward strand.
AAGCCCGATAGCGTCGGCACGTAGGTGATGTCGGCCAGCCATAGCCGGTCCGGCACCTCGGCCGCAAACTTCCGGTCGACGAGGTCCGGCGCCGGACGCGCCGAAGCGGCGCGGCGGGTTGTCGTCGGCCGCTTGCGCCGGCTGATGCCCGACAAGCCGGACTCTCGCATGAGTCTGGCGACCCGCTTGCGGCTTACCAGAACCCCGTCGTCGGCCAACTCGGCCTGAATGCGGGGAGCGCCGTAGGTGCCCCGGCTCCGCTTATGGATCGCCCGCATCCGCTCGACGAGAGCAGTGTCCGACTTCTCCTGGCCGACCGCGGTCGCTTCAACCAGGCGTAGTACCCGCTCGTGGAGACGCCGAGCACACGGGCCATTGTCGTGATCCGGAACTCGGCCTGGTGCGCCCTCATGAACCTGAAGATCCCTTCGGTCCCGTCTCCCGGGCGAACCAGGCCGTTGCTTTTGCCAGGATCTCCCGCTCCTCGCGCAGCCGGCGATTGTCGCGGCGCAGGCGCCGCAGCTCTTTGCGCTCCGCCGTGGTCAGTCCGTCAGCGCGGCGGCCCTCGTCCCGGTCTGCCTGGGCCACCCAGTTACGGATCGACTGCGCTGAGGGCTCGAACTCGCGGGCTAGTTGGTCCGGGCTCCGCCCGGACCGGACCAGATCCACCATCTGTTGCCGGTACTCTGCCGGGTACCGAGGTCTTGTTCTTGGCATCGTGGGTACCTCCTCCTCCAAGGATGAAGTGTCCACGAAACCGGGGCAAGCTCATCTCGAGACAGCGGCTGAAGACGGCGAAGCGCCGAACCCTTCCCTAGCACAGTTGGGTCCGCCAGCAGCCGCGTTACGTCGCGTCACTAGCGCTCGTCGGGCAACGTCACGCGTGGTGGCGTGAGTGGAACCTGGATCCTCATGCCGCCCGTTTCGTGCACCGTGTGGCAAACGGGACCACGTTGGGGGACAGTTCCTTGGCGACGCTCCTCGCAAGCATCTGCGTTCTCTGCTACTTCCGCGAACTCCGGGCGGGAAGGAGTGAGCGCCACCCCCTCCAGAACTCAGAAAGCGCTCACGCCACCTGGAGGTTGACCCCCCATGCCCCCAGCCGGCGGGTGCGCAGCACCGACTGTGCGCTCGCCTAGGCGCGGTCGAGGAGGCGCAGCATGACGGCCTTCTGGGTGTGCATGCGGTTCTCGGCCTGGTCGAAGACGCGGCTCCGGGGGCCGTCGACGACGGATGCCGTCACTTCTTCGCCTCGGTGGCAGGGCAGGCAGTGGAGGTAGATCGCGTGGCCCTTGGCCCGGGCCATCAGGTCGTCGTCGACGGTGTAGCCCTCGAAGTCGGCGAGGCGTTGCTTCTGTTCCTGCTCCTGGCCCATCGAGGTCCAGACATCGCTGTAGACGGCGTCCGCGCCGGCGGCGGCGGCCTGCGGGTCGGCGCCGGTGTCGATCCCGGCGCCGGTATCGGCGGCGAGTTGGCGTGCGAGGTCGAGGTACTTGTCCGCTACTTCGTAGCCCCGAGGCGAGGCGATGGAGAAGTCGAGACCGGCGCGGGCGCTGACGATCATCAGGGAGTGCGCGACGTTGTTGCCGTCGCCGATGTAGGCGATCCGGCGGCCACGCAGGTCGCCGAACTCCTGGCGGACGGTCATCAGGTCGGCGAGCGCCTGGCATGGGTGCAGTTCGTCGGTCAGCCCGTTGATCACGGGCACGGTGGCGTGCTCGGCCATCTCCACGACGGTGCTGTGCTCGAAGGTGCGCAGCATCAGGAGGTCCACGTATCGCGACAGGACGCGGGCGGTGTCGGCGATCGTTTCCCCGCGGCCGATCTGCAGGTCGCGGTTGGAGAGGAAGATCGCCTGGCCACCGAGTTGCGCCATCCCCGCCTCGAAGCTGACCCGGGTTCGGGTGGACGCCTTCTCGAAGTAGAGGCCGATCGACTTGCCCCTGAGCGTGTCGCGGTGTGACTGGGGCCTGGATTCGAGCTGCAGTGCCAGCTCGAGAATCGACTCGAGTTGACCGTCCTCGAGGTCGGCGATCGAGATCAGGTGTTTAGGCATGTGAGGCCTCCTTCCCTAAGGCCGGATTCGCGCACGTAGGCTGTCGTGTCGCGAGAAAAGCCGGAGAGTATGGCAGACATCCGGGCGTCTATCGGCGCGTTTCGCGCCCGGGGCGGGTCGAGTCGTTCCGCATCTGGCGGGCTACACTGCCCGCGTCTTGGCTCTCTCGGTTCCAGGTGCGGACAGGTGAGCGGCGGGAGAGGGGGCGAGCGACCGTGGGTGCTGGTCACCGGCAACGCGAACAAGCGGCGCGAGGCGGAGCGGATCGTCGGCCACCGGCTGGAGACGGCGGCGATCGACCTGCCGGAGATTCAGTCGGGCGACCTGATCGACGTGCTGCGGTTCAAGGCCGAGGCCGCTTGGCAGCGGCTCGAGCGGCCGGTCGTCGTCGAGGAGACCGGTCTGGAACTCGCCTGCATGAACGGCTTCCCGGGTCCGTTGGTGAAGTGGATGCTGGAGGCGGTCGGCGACGAAGGCATTGCGCAGGTCGCGATTCGCGCCGGCGACCCGGGCGTCGTGGCGCGGTGCGCCCTCATGCTCCTGGACGGTGACCGGGAGGTGATCGCCGAGGGCGCGACCGCCGGCAGGTTGGTGCTGCCGCCGCGAGGCGAGGGCGGTTTCGGATGGGATCCGGTGTTCGAGCCCGACGGACTCGAGCGGACCTACGCCGAGCTCGGCGACGAGGTGAAGGACCGGATCGGCCACCGTGGCCGGGCCTGGCGCGAGTTCCTGCGGGCCCTGCGGGATGGCTGAATTCCGGCTGCGGATTGACGGCAGGCGCCGCTAGGGCTCAGCCAGACTGCTCCGCCTGTTGTTTCAGGGCAGCGCACACTGTCTCGATCCGGGCGCGGAGTTCCTCCAGGCTGCCGTCGTTCTCGATCACGAAGTCGGCGGCGGCGCGGCGGTCCCCGCTTCGGGCCTGGGCGTCCATGCGCGCTTGTGCCTGGTCTCGGTCGAGCCCGCGTTCGACAGCGCGGTCAAGGCGGAGCTGGCTGGGCGCCTCGACGGTGACGACGGCGTCGTACCGTCCGCGGCCGCCGGTCTCGGCTAACAGCGGGACCTCGAAGACGACGACCGCGCCGTCGCCGGCGGACTCGAGGATCTCCAGGTAGCGCTGACCGACCAGGGGGTGGATCGCCTGTTCCAGGCGCTTGCGGCTGGCCGGATCGGCGAACACCGCGGGTCCGAGCGCCTCCTTGTCGACCGATCCGTCCGCCTTCAGCATCTGTGGGCCGAACAGGTCGGCGACAGCCCGAGCGCCCGGCTCGCCCGGCCGGTATAGGTCGACGACCAGGGCGTCGGCATCCGTGACGATGCAGCCCATTCCGGCGAGCATGCCGCCCACCGTCGACTTTCCGCTGGCGATTCCGCCGGTGAGTCCGACGCGTAGAGCAGTCATCGTGGCGGTGAGAATACGCCGCCGCGACCGTCGATGGGACCACTGGCCTGGTTCGACCGTTGCCGCCGCGATCTGCCGTGGCGTCGGCGGAGGATCCGTACGCGCTCGTCTTGACAAGCCCTGGTTGGGACTCTACGATCCCCGTTCCTCTGCGCGAGGAGGTTCGGTAGGAGTATGCCCGCTCCTCCGGCAGTCTGCGCGCAACGGAGTGCCGGCACTCCGGTGGGTAGGGGCCGGCCGGCCAGGGTAGGAATACGATGACCGCAATAGCCAGAGCAAGGACGCCCAACCCGACCTACAGCCCCAAGGTGGGGGAGATCGAGCGTCGTTGGTATGTGGTGGACGCCGAGGGCGCGACTCTTGGACGTCTGGCTACGCGAGTGGCGCGCATCCTGACGGGCAAGGACAAACCCACCTACGCGCGCCACATCGATGTCGGCGACTTCGTGGTGGTCGTCAACGCCGAGAAAGCGGTTCTCACCGGCGGCAAGGACGACAAGAAGATCTACTACCGCCACAGCGGACAGCCGGGCAAGCTCAAGTCGGAGACGGCGGGCCGTTTGCGCGGCCGCCGGCCGACCAGGCTCGTTGAGTTGGCCGTGCGGGGCATGCTGCCCAAGAACCGCCTGGGCCGCCGGCAACTGCGGAAGCTCAAGGTCTATGCCGGCGCGGAACATCCGCACGCGGCGCAGCAGCCGGCGCCGATCGCGATCACAGGGAGTCCGAGTTGACGGAAGCGAGTTACGGGACCGGCCGCCGCAAGACGGCCGCGGCGCGCGTGTTCCTGCGCGCCGGTAGTGGCGAGATGACGGTCAACGGCATGGGGATGGACGACTACTTCAGCAGCGAAGTGCTGAAGATGATCGTCCACCAGCCCCTGCAGGTGGTCGAGAAGGAAGGCGAGGTCGACATGTGGGCCACCGTCCGCGGAGGCGGCAGTTCGGGCCAGGCGGGCGCCATTCGGCACGGCCTCTCGCGTGCGCTGGTGGACTTCGAGCCAGCCTTCCGGGAACCGCTCAAGGCGGCCGGGTTCATGACTCGGGATCCGCGGCGCAAGGAACGCAAGAAGTACGGTCAGAAGGGTGCGCGTGCGCGCTTCCAGTTCAGCAAAAGGTAGCGGGGACAGGTTCTTGGCTCACGTCACGATGAAGGAGATGCTGGAGGCGGGTGTCCACTTCGGCCATCAGACCAGGCGCTGGAATCCGAAGATGCGCGGTTACATCTTCGGCCGCCGTAACGGCATCTACATCATCGATCTTCAGCAGACTTTGCTGCGCTTCCACGAGGCGGCGGACTATGTCGAGCATATGGCTCGCATGGGCCGCCGGCTGCTGTTCGTCGGCACCAAGCGTCAGGCGCAGCAGGCGATCGAGGAAGAGGCGCGGCGCTGCGGTCAGTTCTACGTCACCCATCGCTGGCTTGGCGGTACGCTGACCAACTTCGTCACCATCCGCGCCTCGGTCGAGCGCCTCCAGGATACGGAGAAGAAGCTCGCCGACGAGGAAAGCCTGCTGACCAAGAAGGAACGTCTACGCCTGGATCGTGACCGGGAGAAGATGGTCCGCAACCTCGATGGAATCCGGGATATGGAGCGGCTTCCGGATGCGCTGTTCGTCGTCGATCCGAGACGCGAGCACATTGCCATAGCCGAGGCGAACAAGTTGAACATCCCGGTCGTGGCCATCGTCGACACGAACTGCGACCCGGAGCTCGTGGATCACGTGATTCCTGGCAACGACGACGCGATACGGACGATCCGGTTGTTTGCCGGCCGCATTGCCGACTCGTACATCGAGGGTGCTGCCGCCTGGAGAAAGGGCGACGAGGCGGAAGCTGAACCCGAGGCGGCCGTCGAGCCTGATGGCGAAGCCCCGGCGCCGGCTGAAACCCCGGACTCGGAAGGGCAGGCCGAGCCCGCCGAGCCGGCAGCCGAGGTGGCGGAACCTGCCGCGGCCAGCGGCAGCGCGTAAGCCGGCCGTCAGGTTCGTGGTGAGGCGCCGACGGTTCTTCGTCCGGCGAGCGAGATTCAGTGAAGTTCCAGTCAGGGGCGGGTCAAGCCCCGTAGGGAGAAGGAAGAGATGAGCAAAGCAGTGACAGTCGCCATGGTCAAGGAGCTCCGCGAGCGGACCGGAGCGGGCATGATGGACTGTAAGAAGGCCCTGGTCGAGACCGGCGGTGATGTGGAAGCCGCGCTCGACACGCTGCGCAAGAAGGGGTTGGCCTCCGCCGCCAAGAAGGCCGGCCGCGCCACCAGCGACGGTCTAGTGGTCTCCTACATCCACGCCGGCGGCAAGATCGGCGTGTTGCTCGAGATCAAGTGCGAGACGGACTTTGTCGCTCGCACGGACGACTTCCAGCAGTTGGCGCACGATCTCTCGCTTCACGTTGCCGCCAGCCAGCCCCGTTTCATCGGTCGCGAAGAGGTGACCGCGGACGTCCTCGAACGGGAGAAGAGAATTCACCGGGAACAGGCGCTTGAGTCGGGCAAGCCTGAGCACATCGTCGAGCGCATCGTCGAGGGCCGGATGTCGAAGTTCTTCGCCGAGAACTGCCTCCTGGAGCAGCCGTTCGTCAAGGACACGGACCGGAAGGTCGAGGACGTGCTCAAGGGGGCGATCGCTAAGCTGGGCGAGAACATGCGCATCTGCCGTTTCGCCAGGTTCCAGCTCGGCGGCGACTCGACCGTGGCGGCAGCGGTTTCTCCGGCTTCCGATCCCTCCTGATGGCCGGATGACTGCAGCCGCTGCTGCCGAGCCGGCCTACCGCCGCATCCTGCTCAAGCTGTCGGGCGAAGCCCTGATGGGCGACAAGCCGTTCGGCATCGACGAGGCCGTGGTCGGCAGGATCGCCGGTCAGATTCGGGATGTCTTCGAACTCGGCGTGGAGATCGGCATCGTGGTCGGGGGCGGCAACGTGATCCGCGGCCTGGCTGCGAGTCACCGCGGCGTCGAGCGGGCCACGGGTGACTACATGGGCATGCTGGCGACCGTGATCAACAGCCTGGCAATGCAGGACGCGCTGGAGAAGACCGGTGTTCCGACCCGGGTGCAGACGGCGCTGGAGATGCGCAGCGTCGCCGAGCCGTTCATTCGCCGCCGGGCGATCCGGCACTTGGAGAAGGGCCGGGTCGTGATCTTCGGCGCCGGTACCGGCAACCCCTACCTGACGACGGACACCGCCGCCGCACTCCGTGCGAACGAAGTCCAGGCCGAGATTCTGCTCAAGGCAACCCAGGTCGACGGCGTCTACAGTGCCGACCCGCGCCGGGACGCCGGAGCGAAGCGCCTGCCCGAAGTGACCTATCAGGAGGTCCTGGAGCGCAACCTGGGCATCATGGACGCGGCCGCGATCAGCCTGTGCCGGGAGAACGACCTGCCGATTGCGGTGTTCGACCTCGGTGTTACGGGCAACATCCGACGGGTGGTTCTGGGAGAGAAGATCGGTTCCCTGGTCACGTGAACCGTCATGCGACGAGCCGTAACCCGGCGCGGCGTTAGAGTCCGTACACGGAGGCGGAGGGTCATATGCAAGAGCTGTTCTTGGAGATGGAGCTCAAGATGAGGGATGGAGTCGACCACCTTCACCAGGAGCTGAAGACACTACGGACCGGTCGGGCCTCGACGGCGCTGCTCGATGGCGTAACGGTCGAGTACTACGGTACGCCGACGCCACTCAATCAGCTCGCGAGCCTGTCCGTCGCCGACGCCACCCTGCTGGTGGCGCAGCCGTTCGATCCGACCCAGATCGCCGCGATCGAGCGCGCGATCCTGGTTGCCGATCTGGGGCTGAATCCCTCCAACGACGGCAGGATCGTCCGTGTCCCGGTGCCTCCCCTCACCGAGGAGCGTCGCAAGGAGATGGTGAAGCGCGCCCACGAGATCGCCGAGCGCTTCCGCAATACCGTGCGCGGCGTGCGGCGCGAAGGCAACGATCGCCTGAAGCAGATGGAGAAGGCCAAGGAGATTTCGCAGGACGACGAACGCCGGGGGTTCGACGAGATGCAGAAGCTCCACGACCACTACATCGGCCTGGTGAACCAGGCGCTGGCGAACAAGGAGAAGGACATCCTCGAGGTTTGACCGTCCACGCAATTGTCCCGGCCGCGGGAAGGGGCAGGCGGTTCGGTGGCGATCGGCCGAAGCAGTTCTCCCTGCTCCTGGACCGCCCGGTACTGGCCTGGACAGTCGAGCGGCTTGTCGCCGTCACGGTCATCGACCGGGTGGTCGTCGCGGCGCCTGCGGGGAGCGCCGGCGAGACGCTGGAGATGCTGGCAGAGGAAGTTGCACCGCGGCCCGGAGTGGCGGTCGCCACGGTGGAGGGTGGCCGGCGCCGCCAGGATTCCGTAGCGGCCGCGCTCGCGGCGACCGCCGCGGAACCCTCGGACTGGGTTGCCGTTCACGACGGCGCCCGTCCCTGCTTGAGCGCGGTGGACCTCGAAGCCGTCGTCCGGGCGGCGGCCGAGGGCGGCGGGGCGGGAGCGGTCCTCGGACGCCCGGTGAGCGACACCCTGAAGACGGTCGAGTCGGGCCGGCTCGGCGCGACGGTCGATCGGGCGGGTCTGTTTCGGGCCGAGACGCCCCAGGTCTTTCGGGCTGGGAAACTGGCGGCTGCACTCGATCGGGCGGCCGCGCGGGACATCGAGGTGAGCGACGAGAGCAGCCTGTTCGAGCCGGGTTCGATCGTTGCTGTTGAGGCGTCCCACCCGAATCCGAAACTCACCGATTCCTCGGATCGCGCCGCGATCGAGGCGCTGCTGCGCCCGCGGCAAGGAGCCCGGGGGGTCGTCGAGACCGCGGTCGGCCACGGCTACGACGTGCACCGGCTACGGCCCGGGCGACCCCTGATCCTTGGCGGCCAGAGGATTCCACACGGGGCCGGTCTGGACGGTCACAGCGATGCCGACGTGGTGCTCCATGCGATCGGCGACGCCCTGCTCGGCGCCGCCGGGCTCGGTGACCTTGGAGTCCACTTTCCCCCGTCGGACGACGCCTGGCGCGGGGCCGACAGCTCAGACCTGTTGCGGCGGATTGTCGACCTGGTCCGCGAGCAGGGGTTCGAGGTCCGGAACTGCGACGTGACGCTGATCGCCGAGCGGCCAAGGATGGCGCCCTACCGCGCGGCGATCGAGGATCATGTTGCGCGCCTGCTCGGGCTCGACCCCGGGCGAATGAACTTCAAGGCCACGACCCATGAAGGGCTGGGGCCCCTCGGTCGAGGTGAGGGCATGGCGGCCGAGGCCGTCGTGCTGATCGAGCGGCGGCGCGTGTGAGCAGACGAGGCGATCGCCGGGGTACTCCGGAGCCGGTCGCCAGCGTCGCCTGGCGACTCGGCTTTCAGCCGGTCCGCGAGATCCTCCGCAGCCAACCGCACGAAGTCGGCGAAGTCGTCATCTCCAGGGCGGCGGGGGAGCGCCGGCGGACGATCGAGAGCCTGTGCACAAGACACCGCGTGCCGGTTCAGAGCGTGGCCGCCGCCGAACTGCGGGGGCGGCTCGAAGCGGCGGGACTCGACCACGCGGCGGCGCGCGGCTTCGCGGCGGTCCTGTTGCCCCGGAGTCGGGGCGGACCTGTGGTTGCTGCCGTCGATCCGCAGCTCGTGGTGCTGGTCGAGGACGTGCAGGATCCGCGGAACCTGGGCGCCCTGCTGCGGGTGTGCGAGGGGGCCGGGGTCGGCCGCGTTCTGATCCGTGACCGCGGCGCGGCGCCGCTCTCGGCCGCGGTCGCCGGAACCGCCGCGGGTGCGGTCGATTGGCTGGACGTCGAGCGGATTGTGAACAGCGGCCAGGAGATCGAGCGCCTCAAGCGCGACGGTTACTGGGTCTACGGCGCCGACACCACAGGCGTAGCGCCGTGGACGGTCGACCTGAGCGGCCCGATCGTGCTTTGCATCGGCGGCGAGGCGCGCGGCCTGCGCCGCCGCACGAGGAGCCTCTGCGACGGCCTTCTCGGCTTGCCGATGCGCGGCCGCGTCGAGTCCCTCAACCTGTCCACGGCGGCCGCAGCGCTGCTCTACGAGGCGGTGCGCCAGCGTCTTGTCACGCCGGAGGGCCTGGCGTAGACTCCGGCGTCGCCGTGGCGCCGCCATGGTGCCCAAGTGCTTCGTCGCGAGGGCCGGCATAGCTCAGTTGGTAGAGCAACTGCCTTGTAAGCAGTAGGTCCTCGGTTCGAATCCGGGTGCCGGCTCCACGGAGGAAGTTGCCGGAGGTGTGGCCGAGCGGTCAAAGGCAACAGACTGTAAATCTGTCGGGCAAAGCCCTACGATGGTTCGAATCCATCCGCCTCCACCACTTCTTCGCTTTGCGGGCGTGCGGGAGTAACTCAGGGGTAGAGTCACAGCCTTCCAAGCTGTTGGTCGCGGGTTCGAATCCCGTCTCCCGCTCCACGCCGCGCGGAGCGCCGGCGTGGAGCGGGAGACGGGATTCGGCGTACATCGCTTGCGCAGCAAGCGATGCAGGCCAGCGAATCCCGTTTGGCTCGACATCGCGCGGAGCGCCGGCGTGGAGCGGGAGACGGGATTCGGCGTACATCGCTTGCGCAGCAAGCGATGCAGGCCAGCGAATCCCGTCCGTGGTCTTGGCTGCGCCCCTGGGTGGAAGGAGCCGGCCTCCGGCCGGCGCGTCACCTGGCCGCCTACGGCGGCAACGCTTGCAGTAGAGAGTGCCGCCCTGGCATCGGGGTGTCCCTGGGTGCGCGGGCCTTCTGGCCCGCTTTCCGTAAAACACCGCCGGCGCGCAGCGCCGACCGCTGACGCCACAACCGCGCCTCCCTCGCCTACTCCTCAGCCGCCACCACCGCCGTCGCTTCCACCTCGATCAGCAGGGACGGGTACACGAGTCCCGTGACGCCGACCCAGGTTGAGGCGCGCGGGGGGTCGAGTTGCAGGACCTTGGCCTCGGCCCGGCCTACGGCCTGGACCTTCTCGGGGTCGATGTCCTTGATGTAGACGTTCGTCTTCACGATGTCCTCGGCGCTTGCGCCGGCCTGCTCCAGGCGCTTGACAACGTTGGTGAAGGCGATCTCGGCCTGCTCGGCGAGAGTGGCTGCAGGCGCCTCGGCGCCGTCGGCCCAGCCGATCTGGCCCGAGATCAGGATCGTGGTGACGCCGTTTGCGGTCGTCTTGGCGATGTGGGAGAAGCCCTGTTGCGAGCCGAGGAATTCCGTCTTCAATTCTTGTGCCTCCACGATACCGGTTGCGAGCAGGAGCGCACCGAGGACGAAAGCGAGGAGGTGTGGTTGTCTCTTCATTCGGGTCTCCTGGATCGTGCCGTGCCGGTCGTTTGAAAGTAGCCGCCGAGTGTAGGGGATGCGTACGATAGCGCCAACTTGGAGCCTGCGAGGCGTTTGGCCCTGGCGTCCGCCTCCTGCTTCGGATCGTGAGGTGCTCAGTGCTACGCTGATCTTGGAGGCCTCGGATATGAGAATGGACGGTTCCCTTCCGTCCCGGTTGGCCTTGTGCGCGGTGCTCACGCCCTTCCTGCACGGGCCGGCATTCAGCAGCGAACAACAGTGGGTGAACTACCCGGGGGGCGACGGTCCCGGCGCCGGCCGCAAGGTCGTCCTGATCGCCGGCGACGAGGAGTACCGTTCGGAAGAGGCGATGCCGATGCTGGGCAAGGTGCTCTCGGTGCGGCACGGCTTCGAGTGCGTGGTGCTGTTCTCGATCGACGCCGAGACCGGGGCGATCGATCCCGAGGAGCAGACGAACATTCCGGGTCTCGAAGCGCTCGACGACGCCGACCTGATGGTGATCGCGACCCGCTTCCGGGAGCTGCCCGACGCGCAGATGAAGCACATCGTCGACTACGTCGAATCGGGGCGGCCGATCGTCGGCCTGCGGACCGCCACCCACGCCTTCTCCTACCAGCGCAACCTGGACAGCCCGTACGCGCACTGGAGCTTCCGCAGCGACACCTGGCCGGGCGGGTTCGGGCAGCAGGTGCTCGGCGAAACGTGGATCAACCACCACGGTCACCACGGCCGGGAGAGCACGCGCGGCGTCATGGCGCCCGGCGCCGCCGGCCATCCGATCCTGCGCGGAGTGACCGACGTCTGGGGCCGGACGGACGTCTACGGGGTGAAGAACCTCGGTGACGACGCCGACGTGCTGCTGTTGGGCGCGGTGCTGGCCGGTATGTCTCCGGACGATCCGCCCGTCGAGGGGCCGAAGAACGAGCCCATGGAGCCCCTGGCCTGGACCCGTTCGTACACGGGCACTGGCGGCAAGGCCGCGCGGGTGTTCACCACCACGATGGGCGCCTCGACGGACTTCGAGAGCGAGGGGCTGCGCCGGCTGGTGGTGAACGCCGTGTACTGGGGACTCGGGATGGAGGACCGGATCCCGGAGCAGAGCGACGTGCGGATCGTGGGCGAGTACAAGCCGACGGATTTCGGCTTCGGGAGCCACGCCGTGAGCGTCATGCCGTCGGTTCACGCTTTGCCCTAGCGAGCACGGGCGAGAGATCGTAGAGCAGTTCCCTCCGCCACCAGGGCCCGCCCGCTCCGGGTTCGCTGAACGTGTAGTCGTAGAGCCGCAGGCGCAGGTAGTTCGGCGGTTCGGCCTTCCGGCCGGCGGCGCCGAGCAACCGCAGCACCGCAGGTTCGCCCTCGAACAGCCGCGTGACGAAGGGGCCCAGCCAGTCGGCCCGCTGCGGATCGAGCGCCGCGAACCACATCTGCCAGTCGAGTCGGGGCATGTGGGGCTGGGCGGCGCGGGGCGGACGATCGACAGGCCCGGATTTGAAGCGGAAGGTCAGCTCGCTCCAGATCACGCCGTCGGCACTCGTCTCGACCACGATCTCGGGGCGTGAGGTCGTCATGGCGCGGAACAGGCCGTAGCCGTTGATCGAGCGGAAGGGGGCGATGGCTCGCAGCAGGGGCGTCGCCGGATCGACGAGCACCCGGTCAACGAGGTCGGCCGCGGTGCCTGCCACTGGAGGAGTGTCCGGTCCCCGCGGCAGCGATCGGGTGAGTTCGCGGGCGGCGACCAGGAGGCTCAGGCAGAGGATCGCGGCGGCTGCCGCCCAGCGGATCCGTCGGGAGGCGGCCAGCAGGGGGCGGCCGTCCCCGGCAGCCGGAGCCGGTTGCGCGGGGCTGTCCACCTGCCCGCCGCGACCGGCCATCCAACCGAACCCGCCGCTGTCGAGCCACGACAGGCAGAGCACCGCGCTCAGCAGGTTGAAGAAGCCGTAGTTGCCGGTGGCGGCAATCAGAAGTTGAAGCGCCAGCAGCATTCCCATGCCGGTGCGCCGCAGGCGCCGAGAGAACACAAGCCACGGCGCCGCCAGCTCCACCGCGAACATGATCAGCATTGACAGGCGATGGAACCAGTCCGGGAGATGGTGCGCGTACCAGCTCGCCGTGACGGGCAGCGGCTGGGTGAAGTAGTGGACGTCGAGTGCGGTCAGTTGCCACCAGGTCGAATCGAGGCTGAGAAGCTTGACCGCGCCCGAGAGGAACATCAGCTTGACCACCAACAGGCGGAAGAGCCACAGGCCGGGCCGGCCGGCCGCGGTGTCGGGAGCGATGCGGAACGCCGCTCGGACGCATGCCGCCAAGGAGTCGGGCCGCGGCCGGGAACCGATCGGCCAGCCGAGGGGCGCCAGCACGAGTGCGCAAACCGTTGCCTCGAGCAGCAGCGTGTCCCACTGGAAGGCGAGGAAGGTCTGCCCGCCCCAGACCAGCGACAGATAGCAGAGCCAGAGAGCGCCGAAGACGGGGACGGTCACCATGCCGGCAATCGCGAGCAGCGAGAGGACGACGCCGGCCGCACACAGGGCGTGCAGCGCCGTGTCGCTGGAAGAAAACCAGAGCAACGACGGCGCCTTCGCCAGGCGTTCGAGCGTCCCGGGCCCGAGCACCCGATCGAGGTAGGCGAAGAACTCTCCGGCCGGCAGGATGCCGCGCGACCCGATCAGTCCGTCGATCTGCACCCAGAGAGAAACGAAGGCGACGAGGTGGACCGCGCCGAGCAGCCGCAGCAGGATTCGAGCACGAGGCATGACCCCTATCCTGACGGAGGCTGGCATACTGCGGCGCCCGGGGGCGGAAGAGGAAACAACAGAGGGCGTCGAAGTGGAGATGGAGACCTTCGAACTGGAGCGGCAGCAGTCGCTCTGGGAACACCGGGTCGATGTGAATCTGAGCGAGAGCGGTGTCGAGCCGCTGTCGCTTGACGGCCTGGCGGCGCTGGGGCTCGACCTGGACTGGCTCCGCACGGTGCCGCTCGAGTACATCCAGTCCAACGGCACTCCGGAGCTGCGGTCCCAACTTGCCGGCCAATACGAAGGCGCATCAACTGAGCACCTGCTGGTGACCAACGGCTCGTCCGAGGCGAACTACGTGACCGTGCAGGTGTTGATCGAGCCCGGCGACGAGGTGGTGGCGATCGTGCCCAACTACCTGCAGGTGGCGCTGGCGGCGCGGGGCGCCGGCGCGGTGGTGCGGGATGTGCCGCTGCTGCCCGGCGATGATGAGTCGAGTTGGTCGCTCGACTGGGAGACGTTCGAGGCCGCGGTCTGCGAACGGACGAAGCTCATCTATCTCAGCCATCCGAACAACCCGACCGGCCACGTGTTCACGCCCTCGGAACTCGATGCGGTAGTGGCGGCGGCGGAACGCGTCGGCGCGTGGGTGCTGTCCGACGAGGTCTACCGCGGCGCCGTGCACGATCTGGCGCCGGGCGAGGAGGCGCCGGGCATCTGGGGTCGCGGCGAGCGGGTGATCGCCGTCTCGGGTCTGTCCAAGGCGTACGGCCTGCCGGGGGCCCGGCTCGGCTGGATGGTGGGCCCGCCCGAGTTCGTGGAGCGTTGCTGGGCGCGGCGCGACTACACGACGATCGCTCCCGGCGCGCTGTCCGACGCGATCGCCCGCTTCGCCACCGAGCCGTCGAACCAGGAACGGTTGGTCGAGCGCGCGCGGCGGATGATGCGGGCCAACCGGGAGACGTTCCGCGACTGGACCGGGCGACAGAACGGCGCGCTCATCTATCGGGAACCGCGTGCCGGCGCCTACGCCTTCGTCCCCTTCCTCGACAACGGCCGCCTGGCCGACTGCGCCGCATTTGCCGAGAGGCTGCGCCGGAACCGCAGCGTGCTGCTGGTTGCGGGCCGCTGGGCCGGCATGCCGGGCTATCTTCGCTTCGGGCTGGGCCCGCCGCCGGCGACCTTCGCGGAAGGCCTCCGGAGGGTCGAACTGGAGATCGGAACGGACTAGAGTCATGCGGCTGTGAGTAGTGCCCGTCTCCGGCGTGCCGTCCACTTCGTCCCGGGCGGCAATGACCGAATGCTGACCAAGTCGCTGGGGCTCGAGGCGGACACGCTGATCCTCGACCTCGAGGACGCGGTGACGCCGGACCGCAAGGAGGACGTGCGCCGTGAGGTTGCCGGGTGGCTCAAGGCAACCGACTTCGGCGGCAAGGAGCGCACGGTGCGGGTCAACGACCTGATGACGCCGTGGGGCCGCGAGGACTACGAGGTCACGATGGAGCATCCGCCCGACGCCTACGTCGTGCCCAAGGTCAGCGGCGTCGACGACGTGCTGCGGGTGGACCGGCTGGTGGCGCAACTGGAGCTGGCCCATGGGCACGATCTGGGCGGCATCGCCCTCATCCTGATCGCGACCGAGACCGCCGGCGGCGCCCTCAATCTCGCTCACCTGACGGCGACCACGCGAGTTTCGGCGCTGACCTGGGGCGCCGAGGACCTGTCGGTATCGATCGGCGCGAGCCGCCGTCGCGACGAGCGCGGCGAGTATCTCGACGTGTTCCGTTACTGCCGTTCCATGACCCTGCTCGCGGCGCGCGCCGGCGGCGCCCAGCCGATCGACAGCGTCTTCACCGACATCGGCGACCTGGACGCTCTACGCCAGGACTGCCAGCGGGCGGCCTGGATGGGGTTCGAGGGCAAGATGACCATCCACCCGAACCAGATCCCGATCGTCAACGAGGTGTTCACGCCGAGCGAGGCGGAGATCGCTTCCGCCGCCGCCCTGGTGGCCGCCTTCGCCGAGAATCAGGCCCAGGGGCGCATGGCCTTCCGCCACGAAGGCCAGATGGTCGACGCCCCGCACCTGCACCGGGCGGAACGGCTTCTCGACCGGGCTCGGCAGGCCGGGGCGACGCACCCGCCCGTCTTGGGTCAGGAGGGGTCGGCTCCCAGGTGACGTGAGCGCTTGAGAGGAGATGGGAGGGGGTTGCGCTCACTCCTTCCCGCTCGGAATCGGCGGAAGTGACAGTAATGGCAGGCAGTTGCGGGGAGTGAAGGCTAGAGCCTGTCCCCTAAGGTGCCCCGAACCCGCTTGACCTGCTCAGCCCCGTCACAGTAGAGTCCGTTGCGGGGAGGAGGACGCCGAGCACACTGCACCAGACACAGCGACCAGGAAGCCAAGAGCTACCAAGCAAGAGCTACCTAGCACCAGCTACCAGCACCAGCTACCAGCACCAGCTACCAGCACCAGCTACCAAGCACCAGCTACCAGCACCAGCTACCAAGAGTCCACAGTCAAGAAGCACCGCGCCGGTGGGCCGGGCTTCGCAGGCCGTAGCGACGGCTACGGTTTGTGCGCGAAGTCGGGCTAACGGCCATCGCCGGTACCACGATCCGCCCTTCCTCCTCCCCTCGTACATTCCTCCAGTCGGTCAACTCGGCTGGAGGTGCGTGTACGGCCGCCTTCGAGACTCCCCGCTCCAGGTAGTGCCTCAACAACATCCTCGTCTCCCATCCATGCATCCGTGTGTCGCTCCATCGCTGTTGGCAAAGCCACCAGCATCGAACGACACCCGACATCCGAACAACCGCAGAGTGTGCAGTTTTCGGTTGCCACGAACGGGAGATTTACACTTGCCCCCAACAGCTGTCAGTGGCAACCGAAAACTGCGCACTTGTGGCAACTGAGAACTGCACACTTCCTCGGGGGCGGTAGGGACCGGATCAGGCGTCTGGAGTGACGCGGGCATCGAGGCCTCGTGTCGCCACCGCCCCGGCGCAGCTGCGGGACCGCTTGCGGCCCCGTCCCGCGGTGCTGAGAGAGTCTGAGCCGGTACGCTTGAGCCAACCCAACGAACCGAGGATCCCGATGATGACGACAAAGACGGCCGCCGCGCTGCTGTTGCTGAGCGCGGCCGGCGTTCACGGCCAAGCGGCCGCGTTCGATCCGGCGGAAACCTGCGAAGGCAAGGCCGAAGGCGCGGAGTGCTGGCACCTACTGGACAGTCACCCCGGCTGCCATGTGTGGAACAACGGCCTGCAAGCCGAAGAGACCGCGGCCTGGACCGGCGCGTGCAACGGTTCCGTCGCCGAAGGCGAAGGCGTGTTGACGTGGGCAATCCCGGAAAGCGCGAGCGTCTACGAAGGCGCGCTAGTCGGCGGCAAGCCGCACGGCCGCGCGAGCGTAACGCTCGGCAGCGGCATGGTCGCCGAAGGCACCTTCGCGAACGGCCAACTTAGCGGCCGCTGGCGCGAGACCTATGCGGACGGCACGACGCACGAAGGCATCTTCGCCAGCAGTCGCCGAGCCGGCCGTTGGGTTGAGCGCCGGGCGGACGGCGACGTGATCGAAACGCCCTACGTCCACGGCGAGATCCACGGTACGCGGGTTGCGCGCCAGGCGGACGGCGACGTGTACGAAACGCCCTACGTCAACGGCGAGATCCACGGCACCGAGGTTGCGCGCTACGCGGGCGGCGTGATCGACGTGACCGAAACGCCCTACGTCAACGGCGAGATTCACGGCACCGAGGTTACGCGCTTCGCGGCCGGCGTGATCGACGTGATCGAAAGGCCCTACGTCAACGGCAAGAAGCACGGCACCGAGGTTGAGCGCCGCGAAAACGGCGACGTGATCGAAACGCCCTACGTCAACGGCAAGAAGCACGGCACGCAGCTTGAGCGCGGGGCGGACGGCGACGTGATCGAAACGCCCTGGGTCAACGGCAAGGAGCACGGCACGGGGGTTGCGCGCCGGGCGGACGGCAACGTGATCGCGAGAATCCGCTACGTCAACGGCGAGGTGGTTGAGGTGGTTCAGGACCGCCCGTAGAACAGCCGCGCGACCGGACCGGGGCCGGCCAGCTCCGCTTCGGTGTGGCCGGTCGCGGTCTTCGGATCCCGCCACCTTCCCGCCTGCATCAACTCCGCCGAGGAAGCCCCGGCCCAGGCGTTCCATGAAACGTGCCGGCGCGCGCTCCAGACAGTCGCTCCGCGTATGGCTCTGCTCGACCTGCCTGCCGCGTGAGCAAGGACCTGTTCCAGCTCACGGTTTCTGACTCGCGGCAAGGACGCGACGGGGGGTTCGAAGGGGGGGCGCAGGCCCTCCCTCGCTAGCTCCACGGGCGCAGCGGGCGAAGCGCGCGTAGCACGTGGGGTCTGCTAGCTTACGAGGCGGACACCGGACGGACGAGACACCCGACTTCCGGGGGATCACATCGCAAACTAGCCAAGCGGCCCGGAACTAGCCGGGAACAGCCGGGATCTCGCGGTACTCGTAGACGGAACCGCCGGCGATGGGGAGGTCGAGGGCGAAGAAGCGCCCGCGCGGTCGTCCGAAGCGCGTCATGCCGGAGCTTCCGGGTCCGACCATGCGGGAGGTCTGGGAGACGATCTTCGGCAACGCGAAGCCGCCAGACGCGACGCTACAGGCGAAGGCCAAGAAGCCGTCCTAGGGTGGAACCTGAGGCCCACAGCACCGGCTCAGCGCATCTTCAGCAAGCCCTTCCCTCACTAGCCGCCTGATGGCGGAGCTCCGGCTCCGCTTGGAGTTCTCCGTCTTCGGTGTCGGATCGCACCGCATCAGGTCCGCTACAGTGAAGTCCTCGCCCTTCCGAATCGCGGTCTCGTAGCAGTTGCGGAAGCACCGCTTACCGATGCGCCGCAACACCACCTCAACGTCTGTGGTCATGGGCGGACAGTCTAGCTCGCTGGCGGTGCTTGGCTAGTTTGCGATGTAATCCCCGACTTCCGCCGCCGACGCTAGCCTCCGTAGTACCTACTCGACCAGGAACGCGCCCCAGGACTCCATGACCTCGCGCCGGCGCTCCAGCACGTCGCTGCGGGCGTAGCACTGCTCGACCTGGCTACCGACCGCGTGGGCCAGGGCCTGCTCCGCCAGCTCCCGGTCGATCCCCTCGTCCGAACACCAGGACCGGAACGAACTGCGGAAGCCGTGCGGGCTGCAATCGATCGCAAGGTCCTTCAGCAGCCGGCCGAATACGGCCGCCCCCACCATCTTCCCCTGAATGCCGGGAAACACGAGCCCGCGACCCCGGCCACGCAGCCCATCGGCCCGGTCCAGGACCACAAGCGCCGCGCTGGAGAGGGGAACCCTGTGCTCCTTGCGGGACTTCATCCGCGAGGCGGGAACGACCCAGGTGGCCGACTCCAGATCGAACTCTCGCCACCTTGCGCCACGAACCTCGCCGCTCCGCGCCGCCGTCAACGCCAGGAACCGCAGCGCCAGTTTCGTCCCGATCCAGGCCCCGGAGCCCTCGACCTTCCGCAAAGCCTCTGGAAGCTCCTTGGCCGGCACGTACCGATGGTGCTTTCTCTGCTTTCGGCCGGCCGGAAGCACGGCCGAGAGGCTGGCCGTCGGGTCGTCCTCCCGATAGCCAGCAGCCACGCCCCAGGCCATGACGCCCGCGATCCTCTGCCGGAGCCGCTGCCCGGTGGCCCTCTGCCGTCGCCACAGCGGGACCAGGACCCGCATCAGGTCGGCGGTCTGGATCTCGTCTACCGGCAGGTCGCCGAGACTCGGGAACGCATGGCGCTCCAGCAGCCGCCGGACGTGCCGCGAGTGGTCCTCCCCCCAGTCGGGAGACTGGATCTCCAGATACATCGTCGCGGCTTCTCTGAACGTCGGCACATCGGAGGACACGGCCGCTCTGGGATCGCCGCCCGTTCGGGCGGTTCTCGTATGCTCGAAGGCGACCTCACGAGCTTGCTTGAGCGATCGGAACCGGGTCGAAGCCATGCCGACCTCTATCCGCTTGCCTCTGACCATGCCCCTCCAGACCCATCTGGCTTTGCCGGCGGCCGTTACGCGGACCATCAGTCCGTCCCTGTCGTAGAGCTTGAAGGGCTTGCCCTTGGGTTTGATCGCGTCGACCTGTCGCTGGGTGAGAGCCATTGCCGTTCCTCCGTTTAGATGACGGTATCATACTCCCTTCGCATGTCCCCCAGTTTGTGCGCTACGGTAGCTCGCTGTCAGATGCTCCTACGGCCTTCGACAAGCGGTCGTGAACCCGCACAAGTCCCCATGTACACTGTACTTTGTGGCTATGGAGATACTCTCATTCACCCTCTTTGGACCTCACGGGATATCGCCCGATCAAAGCTCACTCCGCTTCACTCGCTCCGGTTGGGTGTCGGTTCCTGAGAGGGCCCGGCCGTCGCTCGTTCAGAGGCACCTGGGAGCCGACCCCTCCTGACCCGACAGGGCTGGAAGTCGGTGCCGAGTGGGCTTGCACACAAAGCAAGGCACCGACCACCTTGGCCGCGCGGCCGGCTGGACAGCTTCGGTGAGCCGCGTCAGAGTCGATGCCTTGAGCAAGAGATCCCAGCAGGAGCGGCTTGCCTGGGCCGTGACGCTGGCCGCTGGCCTTGGGCTCCTTGGTTGCGGTCCGGGTCAGGCGCCCGTGGAGCTGGTCGACCTCGTCTCGGAGTTCCGTTACGCCGAAGTCGAACGGGAACGGCCCCTGATCGATCTGGGAACTCCCTCTGCAGCCGCTGCCCTGGTCGGTGGTTGGTCCTGGAACGAAACGAACCCGGGCGGGGCCACGTTCGTGTGGGCGGTCGGGCCGCGTTCGGAGGTCGGGGTGTTTCTGGCGTGGGAGCGGGCTCTGGAGGTCCGCGTGCGGTGCCGTGCGTTCAGCTATCCGGGTGCGCCGCCGCAGGTCCTGGATGTCCTCTGGGACGACGAGAAGGTCGCGTCGCTGGAACTCGCGGCCGGCTTCATGGAGCGCAGCTTCGTCGTGTCGGCGGACCGGGCGACTCCCGGCAGTCACCGGCTTTCCATGGTGCCGGCGTACTTCGGGCGGCCGGAAGGGACGAGAGAAGCGGGCCAGGCGCCGAAGCACCCCAGAAAACTCTCCTTCGCGTGCGACTGGATTGCTCTGGGGGACGGGCCCGATGCTGGTAAGGCGCGTGGGGAGGGCGAAACGCTCTGGATCCCGGCAGCCAGTGAGGTTTCGTTCTTCCTGGAGCCTGAGCAGGACCTCGAGTTGCAGTGGGAGGGCATGGCGACTCGCGGCGTCGGCCGCTTGGATGTGGTGTGGGAGGTCGAGGGCACGGACCCGCTGGCCGGGTCAATCACCCAGGAGTCCGCTCCGCCCCTGCATCTGCCTTTCCCACCCGTGGGAGATCGGGATGCGAACGCGGCCGGCGACCATTGGCTGGCGCCCGTTCGGCCGGCTCGGTTGACGCTGCGCGCGACGGGTGGAGCGGCCGCTTCCGGTGAAGAGGAGGCCGGCGTTGTCCTGCGCCGGCCGCGGCTGACTGGGGACGAGCGCGGACTGCGGCGGCCGGATCAGGTTGCCGAGGCGCCGCCGTCCGATGAGGCCGGAGTCTCACGGCCGCCTTCGCCGGGCGGTGCACAGCAGCCCGAGTCCATGCTGCTCTGGATCGTCGACACCTTGCGGGTCGACCGGTTGGGCTTCCATGGCCACGGCCGGCCGGTGTCGCCGAACTTCGACGCCCTGGCGGAGCGGTCCACCGTGTTCGAACGAGCGATTGCCCAGTCGTCGTGGACCCGGCCGACGGTGGCCACCCTGCTCACCGGCGTGGGGCCCGAACGCCACGGCATCCGGGAGCTGAGCCACGGCCTGGAGGAGTCCTTCGCCACCCTGCCGGAGCGGCTGCGGGAACTCGGCTATGCCACCGCCGGTTTCTCGGCGAACGCGAACGTGACTGCCGATACCGGGTTCGCGCAGGGGTTCGACCGTTTCGAGTACGCGGCGGTCGATGCCGACGAACTTGCTCGCCGGGCGCTTGCGTGGTTGGAGGAACTGACCGCCCGGTCGCCGGAGCTGCCGTTCTTCCTGATGATTTTGAGCGTCGAGCCGCACGCCTCCTTCGCGCCGGCGGAGCCGTTCCGCAGCCGATTCGCGGCGGCAGTCGAGGATCCTGAACTGGGCTCGGTGGCCCACATGAGGGCGCTGAGCGGCAAGAAAGCGCTCTCGACTGCGGATGTGGTGGAGAAGCTGTTCCTTCTCTACGACGCCGAAATCGCCTGGAACGATCACGTCTTCGGGGAGCTGACTGACGAGTTGGGCCGGCGGGGCCGTGACCCCCTCGTCGCCGTCGTCGCGGATCACGGTGAAGCGTTCGAGGAGCGCGGCGTCTTCGGCCACGCGTGGGACCTTCACCGCGAGGTGCTGGACATCCCCTTCCTGATCCACCGGCCGGGGCAGACCGAGGGCCGTCGCGTGCCGCTGCCCGTCCAGCAGGCGGATCTCCTGCCGACGCTGATCGAGATCGCCGGCGGCGAGCCCGGGCCTTTTGTCGAAGGCGACAGTCTCTTGCCGCTGCTCCACGGCGGCGCCGCGGACGCCGGCTTGCACGGGCACGACCTTGCCGATCGTCTCCTGCTCTCGACGATGGACAGGTTCCGGCGTCCTGCCGCGTCTCTGATCCGCGGCCGGTACAAGTTGATCGAACTGCGCCGCCCCGGGCGCGCGCCGAGTCGGCAACTGTTCGACTGGGTGGAAGACCCGGAGGAGCAGCGCGATCTGGCCGCCGAACGGCCGATCCTGGCTGGTCGCCTGGCCCGGCTGCTGCGTGAGCAGTTGGAACACTCCGGGCGCGACGGGGTGCCGGCGCCGGAAGTCGAAGTGGACGAGGAGACCCGGCGTCGGCTCCAGGCTCTCGGCTACATCGAGTAGCGGTGCGGGCGCCGGCGCCGCCCCGCGGTCGAGTGCCGTTGGCTGCTAAGCTGCCTCCTCGCGTGAACAAGCAGTTCCCCGGCATCGGCGCCCTGCTGGCGATTGCCCTGCTTCTGCCTTCGGGCGGATCGGCGGCAACCGAGCCCTCGATCGAGGACCTGATACTCGCCGCCGACGACATGCTCCGCGGCGAGTCCAGCGAGAGCCGCATCACGATGCGGATCAAGACGAAGCGCTGGCAGCGGGAGTTGCGGCTCCACATCCTCTCCGAGGGCAGCGAGAAGTTCCTGGCTCGGATCGAGGCGCCGGCGAAGGAGCGGGGGACGGCGACGCTCAAGGTCGAGCAGAACATCTGGAACTACCTGCCCAAGGTCGACCGCACGATCAAGGTGCCGAGTTCCATGCTGTCGGCGGGTTGGATGGGCAGCCACTTCACGAACGACGACCTGGTCCGCGAATCCCGGTACAGCGAGGACTTCGACTGCGAGTTCCTCGAGCGGCCGGAAGGGTCGTCGGGGCACTGGGTGGTGCGCTGCACACCCCGGCCCGACGCGCCGGTCGTGTGGGGCGCGGTCGATATCCGCTTCCGGGCGGAGGATCAACTGCCGGATCGGGTCGAGTTCCTGGACGAGCGGACCGAGTTGGTGCGGACGGTTCAGTACGAGGACATCGGCCGGCTGGGCGGCAAGACGCTGCCGCGGCGCATTCGCGTCTTTCCGGCTGACGACTCCGAGGAGTTCACCGAGATCGTGTACGAGGAGATGGCGTTCGACATCGATCTGCCGCCGGGGACCTTCTCGCTGCAGTCGCTTCGCCAGTAGGGCGGCGGGACATGAAGCTCCTCCGCATGGCCTGGCGGAACCTGTGGCGCAACAGCCGCCGCACCCTGGTCACGGTCGGCGCGATGACGCTGGCGCTGTGGACGATGGTGATCTACACGTCGCTCATGGAGGGGATGCTCGGCAGCATGGAGAGCACCCTGCTCGACGTCGAGGTGGGTGAGATCCAGATCCACGCGGAGGGATACCGGGAGCGGCCGTCGATCTGGGAACGGATCGAGGATCCCGACGCGCTGCTCGAGGCCCTGGACGAGACGGGGCTCCGCTCCAGCGCGCGCCTGCTCGGCGGCGCCCTGGTGGCTTCAGGCGACGCGTCGACCGGGGCCCTGCTCAAGGGTCTGCAACCGGAGCGCGACGCCATGGTGAGCGATGTCTACCAGCGGCTCGATCGGGGCGAGTGGCTCGATTCGTCCGATCCCGAAGGCGTCGTGCTGGGGTACAGACTGGCGCGGACGCTCGGTGTAGACGTCGGCGACGAACTCGTGGCGCTCAGCCAGGCGACCGACGGCAGCATGGCGAACGACCTGTTCCAGGTCCGTGGCGTGCTCCAGAGCCTGAGCGACGAGACGGACCGGGCGACGGTGTTTCTGGTCGAGGATCAGTTCCGGAGCTTTTTCGCCCTGGAGGACGGGGCGCACCAGGTCATCGTCCGCAGCGGGGAGGGTCAGGATCTGACTGCTGCGGCAGGCGTCGTCGCCGATGCCGCGGCCACAAGCTCCCCCGAGGCCGAGGTGCGGAGTTGGCGCGAACTCCTGCCGGGTCTGGCCAACATCTTCGATTCGGCTCAAGCCGCCGTTCAGGTGGTGGCGTTCATCGTGTACGTCGTGATCGCGATCCTGATCCTGAACGCGATGCTGATGGCGGTCTTCGAGCGGATCCGCGAGTTCGGCGTGCTGAAGGCGATCGGCGTCTCGCCCCGACGGGTTCTCGCGCTCATCCTGATCGAGGGGGCGCTGCAGGCGGCGCTGGCGATCGCGATCGGACTTGTGGCCAGCCTGCCCGCGCTCTGGTTCGTCGTGGCGAAGGGGATCGATGTGGGCCAACTGGGCGGTGCCGCGATCATGGGCGTTTCGATGGATCAGGTCTGGACCGGCGCGATCAGTCCAACGACGATTGCCGGACCCGTCATGATCCTGCTGTTCATCGTCGCGCTGGCGGTGCTGTTCCCGGCGGTCAAGGCGGCGCGCATCAGCCCGATCGCGGCGATTCACCACCAGTAGGGGCGGCGACGTGCGAAGAGGGGAAGGAACATGAGCGGACAAGGCGTGGCGGCCCTGGCCTGGCGCAACCTGTGGCGGAACCGTCGGCGAACCCTGCTGACGATGGGCTCGATCGTTTTCGGCGTGTTCCTCGCGGTCGTGTTCACCGCCATGCAGGACCGCAACTGGAAGGACATGATCGATCTGGCCGCCCGGCTCGGGGGAGGTCACGTCAGTCTGCAGCATCCGGAGTACCTCGATACTCCGACAACGACGCGCACGGTCGTTCGCGGCGAAGCGGTGGAGGCGGCGCTCGAAGGCGAGCGCGGTCGGATGGCGCACGCCGTGGACCGGGTTATCGGACCGACGATGCTGGCGACGGCGGGCGAGAACTTCAGCGCCGCCTTCATCGCCTTCGATCCGGGGGCGGAGGACGAGACGACCTTGTCGATCCTGGAAGCGCTCGACGAGGGAGCGGCCCTCGAGTCGGGCGACACCGGCGGCGTGATCCTCGGTCACCGTCTGGCCAGCAATCTGGGCATGGAGCTCGGCGACAAGGTGGTCTACACCCTGACCGACAAGAACGGGGAGATCGTGAGCGGCCTGGCGCGGTTGCGGGGAACGCTCAAGACCAACGCCCCGACCGTCGACGGCGGGTTCTGCCTGCTGCCGCTCGACACCGTACGGGACTTGCTTGGCTACGGCGACAACGAGGCCACCATGGTCGCCGTGTTTCTTCACGATCAGCGGCAGAGCGGTCGGGTCGCCGGCCGGTTGGACCGGGAACTCGGCGCCGCCGTGGCGGCCGTGCCCTGGAACACGAGCCAGCCGCAACTGGCGGCGTTCATCGCGCTCAAGGTCGGCGGCGCGGTGGTGATGGAGATCCTGATCGCCTTCCTGGTCGCGGCCGGGATCTTCAACACCCTCTTCGTGAGCGTGATGGAGCGGCTGCGCGAGTTCGGGATCATGCTGGCGATCGGCTGGAGCCCGGGCCGGCTGTTCCGCCTCGTGATGATGGAGAGCGTGTGGCTGGCGGCGCTCGGTCTCGCCGGCGCCTTCCTGGTCACGGCCGGGCCGTACCTCTACCTGTCATCGACGGGCCTTGACCTGACCGCGGTCTACGGCGGCACCATCGAGGTCGCCGGCGTCGGCCTCGATCCGGTGCTCAAGATCGGCATCTTCCCGCGCAACGCGGTGATGATCGCCCTGTTTGCGGTCGCGGCCACCCTGGCATCGGGCATTTATCCGGCCTGGCGCGCGGGCCGGGTGGAGCCGGTCGAGACGATCAAGGTGGTCTGAAGTGGGCGGCGATCCGATCATTTCGCTCCGGGACGTGACCAAGGTCTACCGGCAGGGCAGCGTGGACATCCACGCCCTTCGGGGACTCTCCCTGGACATCGAACCCGGCGAGTTCACCGCCATCTGCGGCCCCTCCGGCTCCGGCAAGACGACCAGTCTGAACCTGATCGGTGCACTGGACTCCGCGACCTCGGGCTCGATCGTGTTCGAGGGGCAGGAGCTGGGCAGCCTGAACAAGAAGCAGTTGAGCGCCCTGCGGCGCGACCGGATCGGTTTCGTGTTCCAGGCCTACAACCTGATGCCGGTGCTCACCGCCTACGAGAACGCGGAGATGGTGCTCTGGGTTCAGGGCGTCGACGCGGCGACCCGTCGCGAACGGGTGATGGATCTGCTCGAACAAGTGGGCCTGAAGGGAATGGAGGATCGCCGGCCGTCCGAACTGTCGGGCGGACAGCAGCAACGGGTGGCGATCGCCCGCGCCATCGCCAGCAATCCCGCGGTGGTGCTTGCCGACGAGCCGACGGCGAACGTCGACTCCGAGACCGCGGAGACCCTTCTGGGCTTGATGGAGACGCTCAACCGGGAGCAGGGCGTGACCTTCCTGTTCTCGACCCACGATCCGCAGGTGATGGAACGGGCGCGCCGCGTGGTGCGCCTGGTCGATGGCAGCGTCGCGAACGACGAACGCCGCTGACTGGCCGCTCGCCGGCGCGGCGGCGGTGGCGTTGCTGCTGGCCGCGGCAACGCCGTCGGCAGGGCAGACCGTGGTGGACGGCGACGTGCGGATGTTCGCCTTCCAGGTCCTGGAGGAGATTGACTTGGGCGGCGATGGGGACGCCTCGGCCGACGACGCTGCGATAGGCGGCGCCGGCGGCGTCGAGCTCGGGATCCTCCGACTCAGGCTCGACTCTCGCTGGCGAGCGGGATCCCGCGACGGCTTCCGCCTCGAGGTGCACGGTGTGGCGCAGGCGGTGTCGCCACCCGGCAGCGGCTCTCTGACTTCGGTGGCGACCGGCGCCACGCGGCGCTTCTTCGATCTCGAGTCCGAGTCCTTCGGCGGCGGCGATGTCGCCGGCACAACGGAGATCGACCGCTTCAACCTGCGCTGGGACCGGCCAGGCTTCCGGATGGTGTTCGGGCGTCAGGCGATTACCTGGGGAGTGAACTACTTCTGGCCCGTGCTCGACCTGTTCGCTCCGTTCGCGCCGCAGCGCATCGATCGCGACTACAAGCCCGGAGTCGACGCGCTGCGGTTCACCGTGCCGGTGGGAGACTTTTCGGAGGTCGAGGTCATCGCGGCCAGCCAGGGCTCTCGTACACCCGACGACCTCAGCTTCGCCTCCTTGGGCCGCTTCCACAGCGAACTCGGCGAGGGAGACTCGAGCCTCGATTTCGGCTACATGGTCGGCGGCTTCCACCGCGACATGGTCCTCGGGGGGTTCTTCTCGGCTGACATCTGCGGCACCGGCCTGCGCGGCGAAGCCTCCTGGACCAGTCCGGGCTGCGACCCCAGGAGCGCGCACCCGGTGTTCGGCTGCGGCGACTTCTGGCGCTTCACGGTGGGCGTCGACCGGCTGTTGACGCCGACTCTGACGCTGATCGCCGAAGCGAGCTGGAACGGCTTCGGGGCCGGCGACCCCGCGGACTACGCGCGGCTTGCCGGTTCCGACCGTGTGAGCCGCGGCGAAGTCGCGTCGCTCGGCCGCCGATACGCCGGCCTCTCGCTGGGCTGGCAGGCCCACCCGCTGCTGACCGTAACCGGCGCCGTGCTCTTGAACCGTGACGATTCCTCGGCGCTGTTTCAGCCCGCGATTACCTTGTCCGTGTCCGACCAGGTGTCCATGGGCGCGGGCCTGATCGTGTCGACCGGACGCGGCATTCGGAACGGGGTGCTCGGCAGTGAGTACGGAGCGGTGCCGGTGGTGGCCTGGTCGTCCCTGACGGCCTACTTCTGAGCGCGGGATCTTTACCGGTTGTTCACCTGCCGTGCGGTACGCTCCGCCATCGCAGGCCGAAATTCCGGGGGTTGAGGCGGGAGAAACTGCGGGCCGTTTCACGGAACTTCGGCCTTGGAAAGCTGTTCGACTACACGAGATTCGGCGCCTATGAAGACCGCGAGAGTCACGTCCACCGCATCCTGTCTGGTGCTTGCCGCCCTGGTTGTCGCCTGCGGCGGCGGGAGTTCCCGCAATGTGATCCAGAACAAGGGTTCGGACACCCTGGTCAACGTCGCCCAGGCATGGGCCGAGAACTACGCGGCCGTGGTTCCGGGCACCGCCGTTGCGGTGACCGGCGGCGGCTCGGGCACCGGCATCTCGGCGATGATCAACGGCACTGTCGATATCGCGAACTCCAGCCGGCGCATGAAGGACTCCGAGCTCGAGTTGGCGCGCGGGAACGGCAATGAACCGATCGAGTTCGTCGTCGGCTACGACGCGCTGGCGGTGTTCGTCCATCCCGACAACCCGCTTGACGAGGTCTCGCTGGGGCAGTTGGCCGAACTCTACGGCGAGGGCGGCGGTATCGAGACCTGGCGCCAGCTCGGCGTCGAGGTGCCGGGCTGCAGCAGCGACGAGGTCGTCCGCGTCAGCCGCCAGAACAACTCCGGCACCTACGTCTACTTCCGTGAGGCGGTGCTCGGCGACCAGCGCGACTTCAAGCTCGGTTCGCGCGACATGCACGGCTCGAAGGACGTGGTCGACCTGGTCGAGAACACGCCCTGCGCGATCGGCTACAGCGGCCTCGCCTACGCGACGGACCACATCAAGATGCCCTGCGTCAAGAAGGGCGAGGGCGGCGAGTGCGTGTCTCCTTCGGTCGAGACCGCGATCGACGCTTCGTATCCGATCGCCCGCCCCCTGTTCATGTACACCGCCGGCGAGCCCGAAGGCGCTATCCGCAGCTACCTCGACTGGGTGTTGAGCGACGAGGGCCAGTGCATCATCTACGAGAAGGGCTACGCGCCGCGCGGCGACGTGAACTGTCCCTGAACCGGAGACCCAGCAGCAACGTGCCTGACATATGAGCTTGCGCGGCAGGAGAATTGGCGTACCCCATATGCTACGGCGCAAGCTACTAGCGCACGCGGCCGACCGGCGCGATGCCGCCTGGTGGATCGACCGGGCGGTGCAGGTCCTAGTCTTCGCGGGCGGCCTCTCGGCGATCGTTCTCATCGCCGGCATCTTCCTGTTCATCACCCGCGAGGGTGCCGGCTTCGTCTTCGATCCCATGGATGGAGGGTTGCGGGATTTCCGCGAGTTCTTCTTCTCGCCGCGCTGGACTCCGACCTCGAACTACAACCCGACCTACGGCGCCCTGGCCCTGATCGCGGGCACGGCTTCGGTGACCGGGCTCGCGATGGTCGTGTCGGTGCCCTTCTCGCTCGGCGCCGCGATCTACATCGGCGAGTTCGCGACCGGCCGCATGCGCGAGACGCTCAAGGTGCTTGTGGAGCTTCTGGCCGCAATCCCGTCCGTGGTCTGGGGGTTCATCGGTCTCTCGATCATGAACCC
This sequence comes from Candidatus Multivorans sp., assembly GCA_965222875.1. Taxonomy (GTDB): domain Bacteria; phylum Acidobacteriota; class Thermoanaerobaculia; order Multivoradales; family Multivoraceae; genus Multivorans. The sequence goes on from CBDCVC010000002.1 coordinate 1,896,015, forward strand.
GCTGATCATCCAGATCTTCGACGTGCCGGTGGGCCTCAACGTCCTCAACTCCGGGATCATCCTGGGTCTGATGGCGGCGCCGATCATGACCACGATCGCGGAGGACGCGCTGAAGGCTGTCCCCGACGGCTACCGCGAAGCCGCCGAGGCGATGGGGGCGACGCGCTGGCAGGTGACCTTCAAGGTCGTGCTCCCCGCCGCCCGCAACGGTCTGGTGGCGGCCACGCTGCTCGGTGTCGGGCGCGGCTTCGGCGAGACGATGGCGGTGCTGATGGCAAGCGGCCACTCGATCAACCTGCCGACCAGCCCCTTCGACTCGGTACGGGCGCTGACCGCGACCATCGCCGCCGAACTCGGCGAGACGGCCGCCGGTTCCGACCACTACGAGGCGCTGTTCACGCTCGGCATCTTCCTGTTCCTGGTCACCTTCGCCATCAACTTCGCGGCCGATGTCTTCGTTCGCGGCGGTCGGCGCAGGCGCCGCCGCCGCGGCCGCCGCCCGGCCGCTTCGGCGAACCCTTGAGGACCTGAGGAGAAGCGCGTGTTCGAGGCGACCGACCGCAACCGGCGCAACCGGAACGTGGAGGGACTGTTCCGGCTCCTCTTCCTGTGGATGACCTGCATGCTGATTCTGCCGGTCGCCCTGATCCTCGGCGTGCTTATCTACCGGGGCGGTCCGGCGATCTCGTGGGAGTTCCTGTTCACGTCGCCGACCCAGGGGATGAAGGCGGGCGGCATCCTGCCCGCCCTGCTCGGCACCGTGTGGCTGGTGGTCGTGGCTCTGTTCGCCTCGGTGCCGGTGGGCGTGGCGGCGGCCCTCTACTTGAGCGAGTATGCACCGGACAATCGGCTCACCCGGGCCATCAACCTCGCGATCATCAACCTGGCCGGAGTGCCGTCGATCGTCCACGCGCTGTTCGGTTACGGCGCCTTCGTCATCTTCTTCCGCTTCGGCACCAGCATCCTGGCCGCCAGTCTGACCCTGGCGGTGATGACCCTGCCGGTCGTCATCGTCGCCACCAGGGAGTCGCTCCAGACAGTGCCGCTCGCCTTTCGCGAGGCGTGCTGGAACATGGGGGCGACGCGCTGGCAGACGATCCGCAAGGTCGTGCTCCCGAACTCGGTCAGCGGCATCCTCACCGGAGTCATCCTCGAGGTCTCCCGCACCGCAGGCGAGACGGCGCCGATCATGTTCACCGGCGCCGTGTTCTTCCTCCCGTTCCTGCCGCAGGGTGTGCTGGACGAAACGATGGCGATGTCGCTCCACCTGTTCGTCATCTCGACCCAGGTGCCGGAGGTGCCCGAGCACCTGCCCTTCGGCGTTGCCCTGGTGCTGATCTCCATGGTGCTGGCGATGAACGGGCTCTCGATCGCCTTCCGGGTCTATCTGCGGGGCCGCAAGAAGTGGTGAGCGCTCCCGGGCCGGCGAGCGCAGGCGCCGACTTCGCGATCGACGTTGTCGACCTGGCGATCCGTTACCACGGACAGTTGGCGCTCTCGGGCGTCACGCTCCAGGTTCCAAGGCACGAGATCTTCGGCGTCATCGGGCCGGCGAACAGCGGCAAGACGTCCTTTCTGCGCGCCATCAATCGGATGGACCTGATGACGGCGGGCATGACGGTCGAGGGCGCGGTACGCGTCGAGGGCCGGGACGTCCGCAGTTGGCGCAATCCGTATGCCCTGCGCCAGCGGATCGGCGTCGTGTTTCCGCTGCCGGTGGGGCTGCCGATGACGATCTACGAGAACGTTGCGCTGTCGTCGCGGCTGCGCGGCACGCGAAAGAAGGCCGACCTGGACGTCATCGTCGAACGCTGCCTCCGGCGCGCCGCGCTCTGGGAAGAAGTGAAGGACCGGCTCGATTCCCTGGGCAGTCTGCTCTCGGGCGGCCAGCAGCAGCGGCTGACGATTGCCCGAGCGCTGTCCCAGGATCCGTCGATCCTCCTGCTCGACGAGTTCTCGATCGCGGTCGATCCGGTGACCACGATGCGGATCGAGGAGGTGCTGTCGGAGCTCAAGTCCGAGATGACGATCGTGCTGGTCACGAACCTCGTGCAGCAGGCGCGGCGGTTGGCTTCGCGGACCGCCTTCTTCCTCACCGGGGAACTTGTCGAGGTCACCCAGACGGAGGCGATGTTCGAGGGTGCGGCCAGGGATCCGCGGACCACCGCCTACGTCGAAGGGAAGTTCGGATGACCGCGGCGACTCCGGCGACGGAAGTGACGCCCACGGCTGCCGATGCGGCCGCGGCGATCCTGATCGAGAAGCTGAACCTCTGGTACGGCGACTTTCAGGCTCTGTTCGATGTCGACCTGAAGGTGAAGGCGGGCGCGATCACGTCCCTGATCGGCCCCTCGGGATGCGGAAAGACGACCTTGCTTCGCTCGGTCAACCGGATCAACGAACGCTTTCCGTATGTGCGCACGTCGGGCAGCATCCGGCTGTGGGGCCTGGATGTTTACACCCCGGAGGTCGAGCTGGCTCAGCTTCGCAAGCAGGTCGGCATGGTCTTCCAGCGCCCGAACCCGTTGCCGCTGTCGGTGCGCGACAACGTGCTGTTCGGGACTCGCGTCCACCGCCCGAACGAGCGTCCGCCGACCAGGGCCGAAGGCGACCGCATCGTCGAAGAGGCCCTGCGCGAGGTCCTGCTCTGGGACGAGTTGAAGGATTCGCTCGACCGCCGCGGCACCGAGCTCTCGCTGGAGCAGCAGCAGAAGCTCTGCATCGCGCGCCTGCTGCCGGTCAAGCCGAAACTCCTGCTGATGGACGAACCCTGCTCGGCGCTCGACCCCGCCGGCACGGAGGCGGTCGAGGAGCTGATCTGGAAGCTGCGCGGCGACTACACGATCCTGATCGTCACCCACAACATGGCGCAGGCCCGCCGCGCGAGCGAGGAGTGCGTGTTCATGCTGCTCGGCGAGATGGTCGAGCACAGCGACACGGCGTCGATGTTCCTGAACCCGGCAAACGGCCAGACCGCGGCCTACATTGAGGGTCGGTACGGGTAGGAGAGCCTTCGGCTAGACGGCGGGCCCGGCCTCGCTGTGGCATCATCGGCGGCTGTTCTGGAACACGCGTCGAACGGGAGGCAAGGTATGGGCAGGTACGGTCTGACGGACGAGGTGATCGAGCTGCGCGAGCAGATGCGCGCGTTCATCGACGGCGAGGTGATTCCTGCCGAGCCGGACTTGGAGGCGGAACAGGACCGCGCCCGTGGCCGGATGGCGGAACTCAAGGCGCTGGCCAAGCAGCGTGGTCTGTGGGCGCTTGGGCACCCGGCGGAAATCGGCGGCGGTGGTCTGCCGCTGATGTCCTTCGTCTACCTGAACGAGATCATCGGCCGTTCGCACTACGGCCAGATTGCCGTCGGCTCCGCGTCGATGCAGGACTCGATCATGCTCCACCTGTACGCCAGCGACGAGCAGAGGGAGCGGTGGCTCAAACCCTTGGTGGCGGGCGACATCTACCCCTCGGTCGGACTCACCGAGCCCGAGGTAGCCGGATCCGATCCGACGCTGATGCAGACCAGGGCGGTGCTCGACGGTGACGACTGGGTGATCAACGGCCACAAGTGGTTCACCAGCGGCGCCAGCCGCGCCGCCTTCACGACCTGCTTCGCGCTCACCGAGCCGGAAGCCCAGGGCCACCGCAAGTTCTCGTCGATCATAGTGCCGACGGACACGCCCGGCTACGAGATCGTGCGCGCGGTGCCGACGATGGGCACGACGGCCGGCCAGCACTGCGAGGTGCGCTACAACGACGTGCGGGTGCCGAAGGACAACCTGCTCGGCGGCCGCGGCGAGGGCTTCGTCATCGCCCAGAAGCGCCTTGGGCCCGGTCGCATCTTCCACTGCATGCGGTGGCTCGGACAGGCCCAGCGGGCCTTCGAGTTGATGTGCGAGCGCGCCAAGTCGCGCTGGGCGCATGGCTCCTACCTGTCGGAGAAGGGCGAGATCCAGCGCTACATCGCCGAGTCCGCGGCCGAGATCCAGGCTGCCCGGTTGATGACCCTGGACGCCGCCGAGGCGATGGATCGCGGCGAGCGGGCGCGGGTGGAGATTTCACTGATCAAGTTCTGGGGAGCGCGAATGCTCCACAACGTGATCGACCGGGCGATCCAGGTCCACGGCGCGCTCGGCGTGACCGGCGACACGCCGCTCGAGCAGATGTACCGCGAGGCGCGGTACGCGCGGCTCTACGACGGCCCGGACGAGGTTCACCGCATGGTCGTGGCGCGACGCATCCTGCGCGACCCGCTGGGCAGGGTGCCCTGGGGCATGTTGAGCGGTGGCGAGAGCTAACGGAATCTCTCGGTTGCGGCTGGTCCGCGCGACGGCGGGTGTGATCCTTCTGGGCGCTGCTGTGCTGACTCCGCTGCCCGCGGCCGCCCAGTTGCGGGCCGCCGCCGCGGCGGTCGAGATCACACCGCCGCTCGGATCGCTGCTCTACGGCTACGGCGTCCGCGGCACGAACCGGTCCGAAGGCGTTCACGATCCGCTCTATGCGCGGGCGCTGGTGCTCGAGGCGGGTGGCGAGACGGTTGCGCTGGTCACGCTCGATCTCGGGTCGATCAAGAAGGCGAACACGGTCGTGGTCCGGCGTGAGGTCGAAGCCGCGGCCGGGTTCGACCACGTTCTGCTGAGCGCGTCGCACACCCATTCGGCGCCGAGCTTCGAACCGGACTTTCCGAGCGCGGGGCGGCCCTGGATCGCGGAGATGGAGCGGAAGATCGTCGGCGCGATCGTCGAGGCCCACGCCGGGCTGCGGCCGGCGCGGGTCGCGGTGGGCTGGGGCGCGGCGAGCGAGGGCTTCAACCGGCGCCGGGTGCTGTCCGACGGCAGCGTGGAGATGCTCTGGCGAAACCGCGAGCGGCTGCCGACCGAGCCGGTCGACGACTCGGTGGCGGTGCTGGCGGTCGACGCCGCGGAGGGCGGTGCGATCGCGACGGTGGTCAACTTCGCCGTTCACCCGGTCATTCTCGGGCCCGAGAACATGCTCGTTTCCGCCGACTACCCGGGGGCAATGGCTGCCCTGGTCGAAGAGCGGGGCGGCGGAGTTCCGATGTTCCTGCAGGGCGCCCCGGGCGACATCAACCCGTTCTGGGACAAGACCCCGCCCGAGGAAGGCGGTTTTGAACAGGCGCGGATGGCCGGTGAGCGGCTCGGACACGAGGTGCTCCGCATTCGCGCCGATCTTCTGGCCGCGGGCGCTTTTCACGATCCGGAGACACTCTCGGTGCGGCGGCATTTCGTACCGCTGAATGCGCGCTGGGACCTGGAATCGCCGGAGGTGCAGGAGGCCTTTCGCGCCAATGGTCAGGAGAGATTGCTGGAGATGTTCCGGGCGCGCTTCCAGCTCGAACGGGAGGCGGAAGTGAACACCGTGGTCATCGGCAACCGGCGCGAGAACCAGATCGCGCTCGCCAGCTTCCCCGGCGAGTTCTTCGTCGAGCACCAGCTTCGCCTGCGCGCTTCGAGCCAGACGCCGCATACCCTGTTCGCCGGCTACACGAACGGCGAGCTCGCCTACTTCCCGACCATCGCCGCCGCCGCCCAGGGCGGCTACGGAGGACGGGAAGCCACGATCGTCGAGGTCGGCGCCGGCGAGAAGCTGGTCGATCTCGCCCTGGTCTCGATTCTCGAACAGGCGGGTTGGCTGTACGCGGCGCCGCCGTGAGAAGTCCTTTCCAATGGAGAAACGATCTTTGGGGAGGGAATCCCGGTCGATGAGTGCGAAGAGTCTGGCACGAGGCTGGTTGAGTGCGCTCGCGGCGTAGCGCTTCCTGGTGCGGCCGTTCCCGTCGGTGAGCTCGATGGGAAACAGGCGCGGGCGGTGAAAGTTGAGGTAGGGCGAGAGTGTGTCCCGGGCGAAAGCGTTGACCTCGCGGGCGAACAGCTTGGGGATGTGCCGGTAGCCGAACTGGCGCCGGATCATGTTGCCGTTCTTCGATTCGACGAGTGCGTTGTCATTGCTGTGTCGGCACCAGACATCGCTGTGAGATGGCGCGGTCGCCACGTGCTCCCACTGCGTCACATCGTCCACGAGGTTGATGTGGTACACGCCCTTGTCGCCGTCGTGATCCCCCTGATGCACCGTGTCGGCGCGCAGGAAGCCCGCCCGCCCGGCTGCGGCTTTCGGCGCTCGCATGCGTGACGAGACGCCCCGCGACGGTCACGGATTCGGCCGGTCTCACGGTGCTGGCGGATCAGCCGCTGAAGCTGCGGCGGCGACTTGCCCGTCATCTTGGCCAGATGACGCAGGATCACGCCCTTGTCCCGCCTGTACAGGGAGTGGTAGCGGAAGCGGACCAGCGTCTCTCCGACAAAGCGGTAAGGGACCGGGAGGAGACGCCCGCGTCGAAGTCGGTGAACACATGAACGGGTGACGCCCATCATTGACCCGGGGGCGATTGTCTGTCATGCGGGCGATTGACCCTGTGGCCCCTCATGGGCCGGGCCGCCGCCTTCGGGAGACCGGAGGCGACGGTTCTGTATACCGAACCTCCCAGACACTCAAGTTGAGGTAGTGCTGGAGGCTCTGCGCGAGGACAGGCCCTTGTCGGAGATCGCGGCGCGTCACAAGATCTACGCGAAGCAGGTGGGCAACTGGAAGCGGCGTGTGATCGAAGGGCTGTATGAGACGTTCTCGGGCAAGTCCGAGCGTCGGTCGAGATCACTCGAAACACGGCCTAGGTGGCTCACTTTCAGAGCGTTGCCAACACCCGTGAGGCGTCTTGGGGCCGGCCGCTACCTCATCCCAGGAATCCACTCCGGTGTTGCCCCAGCGTAGAGAACGACCTAGACGAACAGGACGCCGTGAATAGGGATTGCGAGGCTGGCCGGCTGAAGACCGTGCCGGGAGAGCGGGGACTATGGGACGTCGTTTCTGGGGCACCACGCGAGGTGCGTGCCGTCAGCGATCTGGAGCGGTCTCGAATCGGTCAAAGTACTCATCGTCGATGGTGACGTCCTCGACGGTGCGCTCGCGGACCTCCACTCCCAAGCCCCGCTCCTTCAGGAGTTCGCAGAGACTCTCGCCGTCGATCAGGTCCAAGGGAGTGGCGCCGTCGCGCGTGGCCTCGAGCTTGGCCTCGCGGCTGAATGATCCGGTCGTGATGATGAGGCCGCGATCACTCCGGCCCGCCATTGCGCCCCGGAAGTCCCTTACAACCGCCGGGCCTACGCTTCCTTTGTAGCGCTTGCACTGAAAGTAGACGGGGAAGGAGATAAGCGATAGACGGTATAGGGCGGTCCCGTCAATACCGCCATCACCGGCACGGCCCGTCACATTGACGTCCTCAAACTCGGAAGCTCTGAGGAGCCGCTCGGCGAGGCGCTCGAACCCCGACGCTGACATAGCCTGTAGCCGAGCGAGCAGCTCGTCGTTCCAGCCGAGTTCCTCAAACTCCTCGGCCTCGCTGTGGTGGCCGGCGGCCTCGGCCGTTTCTGCTTGTGATCGGCGCTTCTCGGCCCATCTGACGCGGCTGCTGCGCCGGTAGTCTGCGCGACGGCGTGTGACAGTCTCCTCACTCATGTCGGCGCCCTCGGGTGTAAGCCGCCAGAGACCGCGCCCCGCCCTCTCCAACGCGCCAACATTTCTCAGAGTCGTCCGACACCAAGCAACGAGATAGGCCACTGCCGTCTGTCTACCGTTGGTTGCCAGCACGGCTCGCTGTGTAGGAGTCAAGTTCAGCGTAGTAGCTACGGCCTCATCGATCTCGTCGTTCGTCGCAGGCATCGGTAACCGCCGGATTGCCTCCAACGTGATCCAGTTCAACTCGCGATAGGGTGGAAGTCCTGCCTGCTCTCGAAGACTCATCGACATCTCCCGTGCCTCCGTTGTGCCACTGACCTACTCTGTGGGAGTGGAGCCGAGGTGGTCTTGTGAATATGAGAGAAAGGTGTCAAGCCGTTCCAGTACCGCTTCCGGGTCACGCAGTTCGCACTCCCAGACAGTGAAGACGCGCCATCCCAGCCGAGCCAACGCCGTCGCGTTCTCTTGATCGCGCTGCCGTGTCCGTGTGAGCTTCGGCCTCCAGTAAGCGAGGTTGGACTTCGGCAGTCCGGCGATCGGACAATCCGCGTCGGCATGCCAATGCCAGAAGCAACCGTTGACGAACACGACTGCCCGATGGCGCGGAAACACCAAGTCAGGTCTTCCCGGAAGGTCGTGGCGGTGTAGGCGAAACCTGTAGCCACGTCGGTGGGCCATCGACCGCACGGCGAGTTCCGGCTTCATCCCGCGTGAGCGGATCTGCGCCATGCAATGGGACCGGTCGGCGGAGCTCAGGTTGTCAGTCACTTGGGAGTCGGGGCAGCGATTGCGTTGTGAGCCTCTCGCCGGAGTAAGCGGTCAAGGGCGTGACATGGCAGCGAGTCGAGCAGGAGAACGCCGCCTTGACGGTTGAGGGCGACCATCCAGGAGCGGAACGTCTCACGTTCGAATAGAGATCTGTCGTGTTGCCAGTAGTCCCTCATCACGGCATAGATGCCCCGGAGGACGTGGCCGTTCATGGACACGGTGGGCCGCTCTATCAGCGCCGAGCGCACGTCCTGCCGATGGAGGAGGATCTCCAAGAACCGGCTGGGCTGCTCCCGGTCGACACGATGGGCAATGCAGCCCAACCACCAGAGCCGAGAGATGCCGTTGTCCCGAATCAGGGCCCGGTTTCCGCGGGCGAAGAAGTGGTTGCAGACCTTCTTCACCGCTACGTCTGCTTGGTCCGGGCGCTTTGCGAGCCAGCGTTGCGATACGTATTCGGAGCACTCGACGTGGCAGAGATAGGTCCAAAGCCTCTCCTCTGAGGCCTGATGGCGGCTAAGTCGCTGTAGAGCGAGATACACCGTCAAGGCGTTGTCCAAGTCCGTCGCATAGGGCTTCCCTGTGTCTCCGAGGGACAGCTGGCCGGCCAAGCTCTCGGCGTCCACGTGGGATTCCCGGACGGTGTGGGGCACCTGCACCGGGGGCGGTCCAACCGGCTCGTAGTACCAGTCCAAGTGCCTTTCCACTCCATCACGGAGCTTCTCGACTCCTTCCCGAGTGTAGTAGCGGATCGTCATACGCGCCGTTCCTGCTCATCGGAAGTCACGGACAGCAGCCGGTCGAATGGCTTTTCCAGGAGGCTCTGGGCGTCTAGCGAACGGTCTTCGTTGTCCGCTCCGAGTTGCCTTAGACCGAGCTTCTGTAGGCGGGCATTGAGCGAGGCGAACCACCGGCGCTCCAAGTACTCCCCGTTGGCTCGATCCGCTTGGTGGAGTACGTGGATCAGGACCGGAAGGTAGAGACCGCTCATGAGGTACTCCGCTTCCACGGTTCCGTCGAGACGACTCCGAGCCGCCTCGAACCTCTCGTAGTCCGCGCCGGACATGCGGATGACGACGCGTTCGCTGTCAAGTTCGCAGCGCCAGCAGCCCTCCTCTACGTCTTTCGTCCCACCGATCTCGAAGATGGATCCGATGGGCGCTTCGTCAGCCCGATCGATCCAATAGTCCTTCTGTTCGTCCTGCGCCAGCACCGAGCCGGCCTCGATGTCAAACCGGCGGCCTCCGTATGCCTTGTTCCAACCGGACGCTCGGAAATCAACCAGATCCTCAGCACAGACCAGAAAGGGGAGGATCTCTGTACGTCCGGCAATCCGACCGGCCTCGAATTCCTCCGTCAGCTTCTCTTCCCACGACTGGAGGCGCTGCCGGAAGTGTGTCTTGGGCGCCTTGATCAGAAGCACGTAGGCCGCCTTGCGTTCGGTGACGAGCTGCTTGAGGTCGTTGTCGCTCAGTTCGAACTCGGCTTTCAAGTAGAGGCGAGTAGTGCCCTCTATCCGAGCCAGATTGATGGAGACTTGGAACTCGGCCTTGGGGTAGTCGGAGCTGACTCCGCCGCCGCGGAGAACCGGGTGGGGAAACGCCTTGCCGGGATCGAGCTTCACTCGTTCCTCGGCGGGGCGGCCCCGACTCTCCAGGCACGTTCATCGATTCGCTCATCGGACCGAATCTGAATCGTCTGTCTCTGCTGCGCCTTCAGTTCGCGTACGTGACGGTCGACCGGCTCCCAACCGTTCGCGGTTAGGATTCTGAGGCTCGGATGGGCGATGGCCGTTGAGTCACCGGCTTCGTCGATTCTTAGCTCGACCCGGCCTCCCGCTTCCGGTACGAAGCTCAGTTCCAAGCGCTTTCCGTCATAGGTGACGGGCAGGAGCCGTACGTCCCGGATAGGAATGGCGCCTCCCTTCGCGCCGCCGCCCCGTCCTCCGGTTCCGCCTTCCCCCTCGCCTTCACCGGATCCTGTGCCGTCCCCTCCGGTTCCGTCGTTCCCGTCTTCGCCTCCGCCCCCTTCGTGGCCGGTGTCTTCTCCGTCGCCTTCGTGTTCGTCGACGGATTGGTCGTCGAGATGGACCGCCTTGTGCCTGCGGACTTCCCGCTCCAGAACCTCTATGCCCTCTTCAAAGCGCTTTTCTGAGTTAGTGGAACCGCTCTCGCCTTCGCCGAAAGCGTCGTCGGGGTGCAGGTCGGGGAGGTACCGGGCCAGCTCGTCGATCATCTTCGTACGGGATTGATCCCGGGGGCCGGCGACAGTCCTGATCTCGGACCGGATCCAAGTTGTGATGCGATTCAACGCGCGCTTGGCCCGTTGCTTTCCTTGCTCTGTTTGAACGCGGTCCGGTTCGAACTGGTCGTGGTTGGGGTTCTCCATGTCGCGGAGCAGTTCGTTGCCATCAGGATCGGTGAACACGGCGACGGCGGCAAAGTCGCGGAAGCCCCGGGAATTGGATGAGCTTCATCTGACGGGCCGTCACCAGCATCCCGGTACCTCGCACCAACGCGACCTTTCGAGGCAGCTCCTCGTTCTTTGCGAGGCGGATCCAGAGCTCGCAATGCCCCAGATCCCTATCCTGTTTTTCCCGCTTGATCGTTCGTTCGTCGTCGAAGAGGCGCCAGAACGTGTGGGCCTCGCGGAGGCTCTTCATCTGTTCGTCGCCGATGTTCCCGTCGTGCAGCAGATCGTCGAACCAACGGTCGAGAGTGGCTTCGTCGATCGAGATCTCGTCTTCACCGTCGCTTGGCTCGAGAACGACCCTCAGGTGGGCGGATCGAATCGCGTAGAAGAAATTCTCGACAATGCTGGCGGCAACACGTCGTTGCCAGCCGTCCTTTTCGCCGAAACCGGCGACTGCGAGGCTTGTTCCGTGGATGGGTTTCCCATCGTGGTCCAGGACGCGTAGGATCTTCGGGATTTGCTTCGCTCTGGTCAGTTCGGAGCAGTCCTCCCGGATCCCGAAGAAACCAGTTCCCTGGAGGCGGTTGTTGCCGTTGCCGTCATGGGCGAGCAGCACCGCCTTGCCCTGAAATCGCTCCGACGTACCTTCGTTTTCGGAGTAGGAGGTCCAGTAGAACACCGTGCGAAGTTGGGAAATGGAGAACGGTGCGAACTTCCCGGTCCCGCGTGAACCCATGGCGCCCTTTCCGTCCTTGACGCTCAATCCCTGGGTCTTCACGAGGGTGCGCCAGCGGTCGCCGGCTAGGCCGGTCGTGTTCTTGTCGTAGATGCGGAGGCAGCGAACGGTCGGTCTGTTCAGGACATCCCGAGCCTCCTCGAGGAAGGAAACGGCTGTGGTGTCCCTGCTGCGCTTGGCCGCGGTCTTACAGCTCTCGAGGACTTCGTCGAGTTCGGGTCGGCCGAGATCGACGTCGTCCTGCAGATTGACGATCTCGAAGCACATCTCCACGGGCTTTCGCTGGTCTGCACGTGCGTCCAGCGAGTTCTGGGTTGTCTCCCGCGCGAGACTGCGCAGTCGCGATCCGCTGAAGTGCGCTATCCCCGGATGCTGGAAGCCGTCCTCCTGGCCTCCTCCGGTGGGCGGGAAACGCCATCCGACTTGGTGCTTCATCGTGTCTGGTCCTCCAGCGCTCGCCTACAGGCTCGGCCAGCCAGAGTGGCGAGGCTCACGCAGACCGCATTGCCTAGCAGCCGGTACTTCGCCGGGGCGGGCAAGTCGGGAAACAAGTGCTCCGGGTCCTTGAACCCCTGCAGACGGGCGACCTCGTTCACGCTGAGGCGGCGGACACCCCATGCGTCACGAATGAATGGGACGTTGTGGCCGCCTCGGCCCATGTTCGCAGTAAGCGTCGGGCACAGGCCGCCTGGCTTCTCGCGGACGTACGAGCGCCGCAATTGGTAGATGTTGTCGGGTGATCCCGCAGCCATCTTGCGGGCGATCATCTTATAGTACTTGTTTTCGGGCGGCAGGTACTCGGGCGTCGCGCAGCGGTGTCGGCGGTCGAGGAATCCGTCGAGGGGGATCCGATCTGTTGGCCCATCTGTGACCGGAGGCCGGAAGGGATTGTAGGAGAAGTGGGCTCTGGAAGCTGCTACCAGGAACAGTCGGTCACGGTCCTGCGGCACCTGGGTTGCGTCTTTGACGTTCACGACCCAGCAGGACGACCTTCGGAACCAGTAACCGGCCTGTCGCAGGGCGCGCTGAGTGTGGTCGAACCACAGTCCCTTGGCGCCGTAGAGCAGATGCGGCACGTTCTCGAGCAGAAGCAGGCTCGGCCTTCGGATTGGTTCAAACTCTTCCACGAGTCTCGTAATCTCAAAGAACGTCTCGCCCCGCGGATCGCTGAATCCGCGGCGGGCACCGGCCTGCGAGAAGCTCTGACATGGAAAGCCGCCGGCTAGGAGGTCCACATCTAGAAGCTCGTCAGCCGCTACCCTCAGGGCACGTATGTCGCGCTCAAGGAGGCGGACATCGGGGAAGCGGTGCCGGAAGACCGCGCAGGCCTGTTCATCGCAGTCGTTGGCCCAAACGATGCGGAAGCCGGCGCCGTTCAGGCCCGAGGCGAAGCCGCCCATGCCACAGAAGAGGGTAGCCGCAGTCGGGCGTTGTTCGGTGTTGACGATCCCCATATTCAGTTGGTTCGCATGGAAGAATGGGCAATCCTAGTGGTTAGGTGAGGCACCTGTCTACCGAGTGCGACCGCTTGGGCGGGTCCGTGACCTTAAGGCGCCAAAGCTCCGATCGGTATGACGCCGACATCATCGTTGCCGACGTAGCCGTAGCCGTTCGGCACGATCACTGCCAGGGCGGACGGCTTGCTTTGAGTGTCCATCGCTGCGTGGGGCTCGCGCTGAGCCAGACGGCGGAGGTCGCAGGCGCCTTCATCGATCCAGCGTGGCCCAACTTGACCTCGAACGCCGCCCAGCGGCTGTCGGCGGCTTGGACGACGGCGTCCACTTCCAGACCTCCCTTTTCTCGATAGTGGAGCACCTGTGCGTCGTTGGCCTGTGCGTAGATTCGGAGGTCCCGGATGACCAGGGACTCGAACAGGAGGCCGAAGAAGCGCAGATCCTCCAGCAGGCGGGCCGGCGTGGCCTGCAGTGCGGCTACCGCTAAGGGAGGATCGACGAAGTGTCTCTTTGGAGCTTCCCGGAGCACCGCCCGGGAACGCAGGTGGGGTGACCAAGCCGGCTGATCCTCGATGACCATGAGCTGTTCCAGTGCGTCCAGATAGCCGGCGGCGGTCTCAGGTTTCATGGAGATCCGACTGGTGCCGACATCAGCGGCCAGCTTGGATACCCTCTCTGCCAACGTACGTGACACAGCGGGCCTCCCGTTGAATAGTGGAGGGCGTACGTTGGCAAGGAGGATCGATGGCAAGACGAGAGCAGAGACTTGGCGGCGGCTCGGAGCTTCCGGCCCCGGGGGTTGAGGAGCGTAGCGACGAGGCCCGCGGGGCCGGCGCGACGCCCGCGGGGGCAGCGCCCGACCCGGAGGTGGTGGCGAAGCCGACCAGACGGCAGTTCACGGCGGAGTATCGACTTCGGATTCTGGAGGAGGCGGACCGATGCGCGGATCGCGGCGAAGTAGGCCGTCTGCTTCGGCGAGAGGGTCTGTACAGCTCCCATCTGGCTAACTGGCGCAAGGCGCGGCGAGAAGGCGCGCTTTCCGGTCTGAGGCCGAAGAAGCGGGGCCGCAAGCCGACCGAGGCCAACCCTCTGGCGCCGAAGGTGAAGCGGCTGGAAGCGAAGGTCAAGCGGCTGGAGAAGGAGCTGGCCGCCGCCCACACGATCCTCGACGTGCAGGGAAAAGTTGCAGGGCTGCTGGGATTCAGCCTCAAAGACGGGAAGGACTGCTGATGGCGGCCCGGTCCCTGGCAAGCAAGGTCGGCGTCGCGCCGGCGTGCCGGGCGCTGGGCGTGTCGCGGTCGACGTTCTACCGTCGCGCGAGGCCCGCTCCCGGGCGTCGGCAGCCCCGACCCGCGCCCGCCCGGGCACTGAGCAAGGTCGAGCGGGAGCGGGTCGAGGCCACGCTTGCGTCTCCCCGGTTCGTCGATCGTTCGCCGGCGGAGGTGGTGGCGACTCTGCTCGACCTCTTCAGCCGCTACGCGGTCGGCTGGATGGTCGCCGACCGCGAAAACTCCGCGCTCGCCCAGAGGCTCATCGAGGAGACTTGCCTCAAGCACGGCGTCGAACCCGACGTCCTCACCCTGCACTCCGATCGAGGCGCGCCAATGACCAGTCAGGGCACCGCCCAGCTGCTTGCCCGTCTCGGCGTGAACCGATCCCTTGGCCGCCCCAGGGTCAGCGACGACAACCCCTACTCCGAAGCTCAGTTCAAGACCCTGAAGTACCACCCCGGCTTCCCCCGCCGCTTCCCCGACCAGGACGCCGCGACCGCCTACTGCAGGTCGTTCTTCCCCTGGTACAACACCGAACACCGCCATGCCGGCATCGCCATGCTGACCCCCGAAACCGTCCACTACGGCCGGGCCCAGGCCGTGCTCGACCAGCGCCAGCGCGCCCTGAGCGCCGCCTGGAAACGCCACCCCGAACGATTCGTCGGCGGCGAACCGGAGCACAGACCACTGCCCCAAGCCGTCTGGATCAACAAGCCCGACCCCGAAACATCCGAAATGGCTCAGTAAATCCGCAAAGCTCCTGTGTCAAAGTCGTTGACAGGTTCCGATATGGCTGCCTCAGTCGCAGTGTTCCGGGTGAGGGAACGGGGGAGCCTCCCGACTCGGATGGGATCCGTTCGACGATCTCCGACCCTTGAGATGTCCGCACCGGCGCTTCGAGGCGGAGATCGTCAACTATGCGGATGACTTCGCGTTGCTCGACAAGTCGTCGTCAGCAGACAATGGCTGTGTCGGAAGCACAAGGTGCGGACGGGGAAGAGTGTGCGCTTCCCCGACGAGCGGCTCTGGGAAGAGTACGGACTCACCTGCCTGACAGTGCGAACGGCGAGCTTTCCGTGGGCGAAAGCATGATCTCGTCCGAGAGCCGGATGCGGGAAACCCCGCACGTCCGGTTCGATGAGCGGCGACTGGAAACGGAGCCACGGCGAGGAGTGAGGCACCGGCGCAGCCAAAAGCTGCCGGCAACAGCTACCCCCTCGTCCTACCGCCACCGCGCCAGTCGTCGACTCTACCCGAGGGGGGTTGAGATCGGGTCTCCAACCGCGGATAATTCAAGTGCTGACAAGGACTTGGGTGGTCCGCAGGAGGGAGACCCGTGATGACAGAGCGTACTTCGTTCGGTCTTGAGTTTCAGCGCCACGGTCGTCGTCTTGTAACAGGGAGGTTCGACGGCGGGCGTCTGGCATCGGACGGTGGCGGAGTGTTCCTTCGGGAGACGGAGGCGCGTATCGGTCTTCTGGGTCGGATGGCGTCTTGCTTCAAGGACTGGTGGAATCCATCGGATGTGGAGCACACGGTTCGGGATCTGGTGTCTCAGCGTGTCTACGGTCTGGCTCTCGGCTACGAGGATCTTAATGACCACAATCAGCTTCCTAGTGACAGCGCTCTGGCGCTGTTGGTGGGCAAGTCGGACATCGCGGGGATGGACCGTCGGCGGTCGCGCGACAAGGGTGGTCCGCTGGCGAGTGCGAGCGCTCTGAACCGCTTGGAGTTGAGTCGTTGGGACAAGGCCGAGAGCGATCGCTACAGGCGGATCGCGGCCGATTGGGGCAAGCTGGACGGTTTGTTGACGGAGGTGTTCCTGGAAGCTCACGAGGAAGCGCCGGGGGAGATCTGGCTGGACGTCGACGCGACGGACGATCCTCTGCACGGCGCCCAGGAAGGCCGTTTCTTCCACGGCTACTACAAGTCGTACTGCTACCTGCCGCTGTACGTGTTCTGCGGCGAGCACCTGCTGGCGTCGCGGCTGCGGACGTCGGATTCAGGATGCGAGCGCCGGCACGGTCGAGGAGCTGGTGCCGATCGTGGCCCGGACCGTGGCCGGACACCTGGATCATTCTGCGGGGAGATTCGGGCTTCTGCCGGGAAGAGATCATGGCGTGGTGCGCGGCGCAGTGGCTGGGGTACCTGTTCGGCGTAGCGCGCAACCCGCGCTTGGTGTCGAAGCTGGAGCGGGCCCTGCGCAAGTCCCGTCGGCGCTTGGTGGCGACCGGCAAGGCGTCGCGCCGGTATCGGGAGTTCCGCTACCGGACACGGGGCTCCTGGTCCCGCAAGAGGCGGGTGGTCGGCAAGGCGGAGTGGTTGGAGAAGGGAGCCAACCCCCGCTTCGTGGTCACCAATCTGCCGAGCAGCAGGGCGGGCAAGCAAGACCTGTACGAGAAGCTGTACTGCGCCCGCGGCGACATGGAAAACCGCATCAAGGAGCAGCAACTGGCTCTGTTCGCCGACCGCACCAGTACCTCGACTCTGGCCGACAACCAGATGCGCCTGTACTTCTCCTCCTTCGCCTACATGTTGCTGTGCGCCCTGCGCCGGCTCGCCTTGGCCTCAACCCGCCATGCCAAGGCCCAGTGCGGCACCATGGGAGTCCGATTCCTCAAGATCGCTGCCCGCCTCCGAGTCACCCACCGCCGTATCTGGCTGGCGCTGCCTTCTGCCTATTCCTGGCAAAACGACTTCGCCCAGGCCCTCGACAACCTGCGTAGACAACCGCTCTTCAAGCCGCCAGGATAGAGAGTGCACCGTCCCTCACGCCAACAGACCCCATCCGCTGCCCCGCCACTGGAAGCAGTGCCCCCGCAACTACTGCGCGATCCCAGAATCCGGCCAGTTCACCGGCCCGAGCACCTCACGCAACACATGCCGGTGTCGTCAGACCGTGAATACGACCCCTTCGCACCAAGAGACCGGCCGAGCCTCCCTCAATCCCGCTACCAACGCACCCTCATCTGCTCACGGTGAAATATGCGGGCTAGAGCGCTCATCGCCATACTCCTTGTACAGGCGGCTCATGGCGGCGCGAGTGGTGGGGCCGCATCGCTGCGCCCGGGTGGCGTCGGCCTCTGCAAGAAGGCGATGCCGAGACTCACCTCTCGATGGATTCACAACTCCCGTTCAGGATCACTTCTCGCTGGACAGCTCGTTGAGCGGCGGCCCGTATAGCATCCGATGGACGGTTCCGTCATTGGATCGATGGAGGAGACATGACGCGCATGATGGAACTAACCGCGGTGCTGCTGCCCGCGTCAGAAGGCGGATTCACCGCGGTGAACCCGGAAACGGGAGTGACGACCCAGGGCGAGAGCATCGAGGAAGCCTTGGCCTATCTGCGCGAGGCGACGGAGCTCTACCTCGAGGAGTTCCCGTTGGAGTTACGGGGCAGGCCGATCCTGACGACGTTCCAAGTGGGCGTGCATGCCGCGTAGCCTGCCGCGCGTATCGGGTCGGCAAGCCGTAGCAGCACTGTAAGCTGGTCGCCGGAGGTCCTCGGACCGAGTATTCGTAGCGTGTAAGGGTGATCGAGGCTGTATCGTCGCCGCCGTGAGGCGACGCCACCAGAGAACTCTGGCGCTGATCTTCAGCCGACCGACGAGCGCTAACATACCGTGGCGTGACATTGAGGCGCTCTTCATCGAGTTGGGGGCGGAGATCAGCGAGCGCCGAGGCTCGCGAGTCGGCGTCAGGCTTTTTGACGAACGCCGCGTCTTCCACCGCCCGCACCCCGCGCCCACGACGGACAAGGGTGCCGTAATGAGTATCCGGCGGTGGCTCAGGGCGAATGGAGTAGAACCATGACCAGCACGATCGAGGTTGAGGGTTACCGAGCTGTTGTTCGCTACGACGCCGAGCTTCGGATGTACCGGGGTGAGTTCGTCGGTCTGAACGGGGGCGCAGACTTCTATGCCAAGGACAAAGCGAATCTTCGACAGGAGGCGGCGACGTCGCTTGCAGTCTTTCTTGAGATGTGCCGGGAAGACGGCGTTGAACCACACAGGCCCAGGCGAAGGCGCGAAGCGGCAGGCACTCAGGCGTCCTGATCCTCATGGCGGGATTCCAACGGTCTGTCTGTTCGAGCCGATGTCACGAGGCTCAGCGTCCGCGCCGTCGCCTGTTGCTCGGAGACATCCGACCCATGGGAGCTTCACTGTGACACTTTGCATGAACCGGACGATCCGCCGCAACGGCTCGGCGCTCTTGGCAACGATCCTGGCCATGGCCATCCTCGCCTGCGCCGCCGGTGACGAACCGGTCCCGCGGCAACCCGCGGTCTACAGCGCCGCCGCGTTCCACAACACGACCTCCTACAGCGGCGCTTCGTTCTCTGCCGACGAGAGCCGCTTGCTCGTATCCAGCGACGTGAGCGGAGTCTGGGGCGTCTACACCATGCCGGTTGGGAGAGGCGAGCCGGCGCCGCTGACCGACAGCGCGGGGCCGGTGTTCGCGCAGAGCTACTTCCCGGACGACGACCGGTTTCTGTACACGGGCGACCAGGGCGGTAACGAGTTGAACCACCTGTACGTGGGGTCGGACGGCGCCGGGGACGTTCCCGAAGACGCCGTGGACCTCACGCCGGGAGAGAACGTGCGCGCCTCCTTCGCCGGTTGGGGGAGTGACGGTGGGGCGTTCTTCGTGCGGACGAACGAGCGCACTCCCTTCGCCATGGACCTCTACCGCTATGAGGTGCCGCCGCCCGGAACCTGGGACTTTGCGCGACACCGGGTGTTCGAGAACGACGGTACGTTCAACCTCGGCGACGTCAGCGACGATGGTCGGTGGCTGGCCCTGGACCGGCTGAACAGCAACTACGACAGCGACGTGTACGCCTACGACCTCGAAGCGGGCCGGCTGGTCCACGTCACGGAACACGAGGGCGAGGTTGAGCACTCGTCGGGGGGCTTCACGCCGGACAGTGCAGAGCTCTACTACGGGACGAACGAGCACGGCGAGTTCGCGCAGGTGTGGTCGTACGATCTTGAGACCGGCACGCGCGAACTGGTGCTGGCCGCCGACTGGGACGTCTTCGGCGTCTCCTTCTCCGAGACCGGCCGCTACCGCGTCTCGGCGATCAACGAGGACGCCTCGACCTCGGTCGAGGTGCTCGATACCCAGACCGGGAGCGTGGTCCAACTTCCCGACCTGCCGGCTGGCGACCTCGGAGCGGTCCGTTTCTCGTCCAGCGATCGCCTGATGGCCTTCTACCTGAGCAGCGACCGGGCGCCCTCGGACCTCTACGTCTACGACCTCGAGCAGGGCGGCGAGGCGCTTCGCCTGACCCGGAGCCTGAACCCCGAGATCGAGATCGAGGATCTGGTGACGACCGAGGTCATTCGTTACCCGAGCTTCGACGGGCTGGAGATTCCGGCCATCCTGTGGCGGCCGCACACGGCATCGGCCGAGAATCCGGCGCCGGCGATGGTCTGGGTGCACGGCGGACCGGGCGGTCAGACGCGCCGCACCTACCGAGCCGAGATCCAGCACATCGTGAACCAGGGCTACGTCGTCCTGGGCGTGAACAACCGCGGTTCGTCCGGCTACGGCAAGACCTTCTTCCACATGGACGACAAGAAGCACGGCGAGGTCGACCTGAAGGACTGCGTGTGGGCCCGCACCTGGCTCGAGTCCCAGGACTTCGTCGACGGTTCTCGCGTCGGCATCATCGGCGGCAGCTACGGCGGCTACATGGTGGCGGCCGCGCTGGCCTTCGAACCGGAGGTCTTCGATGTCGGCATCGACATCTTCGGGGTCACGAACTGGATCCGGACCCTGGAGAGCACGCCGCCATGGTGGCAGGCGCAGAACGTGGCGCTGCTCGGCGAGCTGGGCGATCCGGCCACGGAGGGTGAGCGTCTGCACCGGATCTCGCCGCTGTTCCACGCCTCGAACATCGTCCGCCCGCTGCTCGTGGTCCAGGGCGCCAACGATCCCCGCGTGCTGCAGGTCGAGAGCGACGAACTGGTCGAGGCGGCGCGGGCAAACGGCGTGCCGGTGGAGTACGTCCTGTTTCCCGACGAAGGACATGGCTTCCGCAACCGGGTGAACCGGATCGAGGCGTCGGAACGTTACGCGGCGTTCCTGGCCGAGCACCTGGGCGACTGAGGCTAGTTCGCCGAGGATCGGCCGCTGCGGCAGTTGATCGGCGTGCAGCGCGGGGCTGGGACTCTCCACCCTTTAGCAAGTGGGTTTTGTGGAGGCTGCTGCGGGTCAGGGAGGTCATGCGACCTGGGCATGGCATCGCTTGTTGGGGTCGAAGAGAGTGCGGTCTCGGAGCATGGCGCAGGCGACGCCGAGGAGTCGGTCGACGATCTGTCTGATGGCTCGTCCGTGCGTTTTTCCCTGGGCTTTCATGGCGTCGTACTTGGCGCGGCTGATCGGGTCATGCTGGATGGCGACTCGTCCCCAGTGATAGGCGGCGTCGCTGAGGTGTTCGTTGGCGGCGAGTCGTCGCATGACGATGAGCTTCTTGCCGGACTTGACGGTCACCGGCGCCACTCCGCAGAGGCAACGCAGTGCCTCGTAGTCTCTGCGGCCCAGGCTTTGATCGGCCTCGGAGAGCAGGGTGGCGAGGCCGACCATGCCGAGTCCGGGCAGCGACCTGAGGATGGCGGCGTCGCTTGGCTTGGGCGTGTCTTCGTCGTCTTCCGGAGAGACCGCGGTTTCGAGTGCGCGGGTCATCCGCTCCAGCCGCCTTTCGGCGTCGGCGAGTTGGCGGCAGACGGTGTCGAGCACCGGCCGGAGGATTCCTATGTGTTCGACGGCGGCCTTTACGGCGTCCGGGGAAACGGCGATCGGCTCGGCCCGCAGTTGATCGCGCAGTTGGGCGGCAGTCAGGCGCCGGATGCGGTGCTCCTTGAGCAGCTTGGCGAGCGTGGCTTCGCGCACCCGTCGAGCCTTGTCGGGGGTCGGCGCCAGTCGCCACAAGGCCAGTGCGAAGGGCGCCGACACCTCGTTCTTGACCACGGCGAGAAACTGCGGGTAGTAGCGCCAGATCTGGTCGCGGACCTGGTTCTCCAGGCGGTTCTTCTGGTCGACCAACTGCTTGCGGGCGCGGGACACCTCGCGCAGCATGACGGTGGCGGCATCGGATGGTTGCACGCGGTTCAGGCACTCAGGGTCGGTGCGAAGCGCGGCGGCGAGCACCCGTGCATCGCGGCGGTCATCCTTGGCGCCGGCGACGGAGAAGCGGTCCCGGAAGCGATCGAGCTGCTTGGGGTTGATGGAATACACGGCGAAGCCTTGCTCCAGGAGGCACTCGACGACCGGTCCGTGCGGCACCTCGATGGCGATGCCGATCTCGCCCGGAGGCGTCGGTCGTGTATGTCCAAGGAGCCAGTCCGCCATGGCGGCAAGTCCCTTGCCGCTGTGGTCGAACGCCCGCTGCCCCCTCACCTTGCCGTCCCGATCCAGCACGCACACATGGTGGGTCTCGGACCCCCAGTCCACGCCGGCGAACCACTTCCTGGTCATCTCGTCCTCCTTACCCCTTGCGGTAGTGTTGCCTGGTCGGCATGCCGCGTTGCCTGCCCGTACCTGTACTGGTGCTCTAAGGCACTGACTCTCCACTGGGCGTCCAACGCGGCGAAGCAGCCAGGGCACAGGTCCCAGCAAGGTGCTCGAAGCACAGTACGCCGGTGGTCGCTCCTGGCTGCTTGCCGACCTTCCTTCAGTGACTCCGGCAGGCCGGAGACGAAACCGACCGGCGGTCTCGGCTGCGGAAGCTGCCGGCCCCGCGGAAAACGGCAGACCGTTTCCCGCCGGACCTTGGAAAACCGGCAAGCCGGTTTCCCACAGCTACCGCAGCCACGACGGCTACTGGTCCATTCCACCTCTCTCAACGACCCACCAGAATCCACCCCGGAAAGGTACAGGTACGCCGGCTTCTGGCCGGCATCCGGCGCGGAGCGCCGGCTCCGGTAGTTCTGCTAGAAGTCCACGTTCAGGAACAGACCGACGTGTTCGACCGATCCGACTCCGGCAGGGTCGGTCGACACGTAGTTCATGAGCACCTGCAAGTTGCTGCACAGGGTCCAGTTGAGAGCCAGGGAGAGACTCTGCTGGCTGCCGCCGAGAACGGAGCCGCCGCTCAGATCGATGTGATCCCAGCGCGCGGCGAGTTCCCACGCGCCCTTGCCTTCGGGCACGGGCGCCTTGGGCTTCAACCGGGTGAAGGTGCGGGAGCTTCGACTGTAGGGCTTCCTCTCCCCGGTGAGGAACCAGCCCGCTTCGACGTACCGGGCCTCGAACCGGGCGCTCTCACCATCTGGGGAACCAACCGGCAGCAGGTCCATCTGGGCCGACAGCGCCTCACCCTGCAGCCACATGGAACCCCGCGCGAGCGCGAACTCGACGCCCAGCAGCCGCATGCCGTCGGCCGGCACCCTTCCGGTGTCGACCATGCGCGGCGCGAGGCGAACGCCGGCGCGCCCGCGCAGACGGACCGTGTCCGCGGTGGGCTGGCGATGCGAGACCCCCGCGCCGAGGTGGAGCAGGAGATCGCTTCCCTCGTCGCCGTCGAGGGCGAGGCCGGTGAGGCGGCCGGTCAGGCTCCAGTCCGACCCGGGCCGCATGTCGTAGCCATCGCTGTCGCGGAAGGCGCCGACTGCCCAGGCGACGCGGTCGCCGGGAAGCCGGTCGTGGATCATGAAGCCGAGGTTGCGGCCCGGCGCCAGGGCGGTGGCCGCGGCCGGACGCGCGATGAACGAGTGGTAGTTGGACGATTGGAGGATGGAGAGGCTGAACGGCTCCTTGAAGTGCCCCGCGCGGAAGGTGGCTGCGCCGCCCTTGGGCGCTGCCTCGATGAATACGTCCGTGGGCACGATGTCTCCGCTCGCGATGTCGTGCTCGATCTTGAAGGTGAAGCGGTTGAGGAACTCGCCGTTCAGCACCAGGCGAGCGCGTCGCCAGTCGATGCCGTCCTCGAACTCGAACCGGTCGGCCAGGACCGGGTCGGGAGAGGAGGCGCCGGCCTCGACGTGGAGCCGGCCGCCGACGCTGACCGAGAACCGGTCTTTTGCGTCTTCGTTGTTCTGAGCGGCCGCGGCGGCGGCGATGGGAATCAACGCAGCCGTAGTGAGGAAACGGAGCACTCGCACTCGCTGGGTCAGATTGGGGGTTGGGAGGTTTCGCCGCAAGCAGCCGACCTGTCCGCTCTGTCGGCCAGCGGGGTGCTCTCGTCTCTGGAATCTCCACCGAGATTGACACGCCGGCCGTCCCGATGTCTACGTCGGAGCCGGAAGAACCGGCTTTATCGCCCGTTCACGAAAGGCTGGCTAGCCTTGGGTGCAGGTCAACCGTAATTCTTGGGGGTGCCGGACAATCCATGAGCGCCACGAAGGTCGTCGTCATCGAAGACGAGCCCGACATCCTCGAACTGATCGAGTACAACCTTCAGCGAGAGGGCTTCGACGTCGCGACGGCGACCAGCGGCCGTACGGGTCTTTCCGTGATCGGGCGCGAGAAGCCGGACATCGTGCTGCTGGACCTGTTGCTGCCCGGTCTGGACGGTCTCGATGTGTGCCGTCGCCTGCGCTCGGTGGAATCGACCCGCGACCTGCCGGTGATCATGGTCACGGCCCGCGGCGAGGAGAGCGATGTCGTCCTCGGTCTCGGCGTCGGCGCGGACGACTACATCCACAAGCCCTTCAGCCCCCGGGAACTGGTCGCCCGCGTCCGGGCGGTCCTGCGGCGGGGCCCGATGCGGGACCGCGATCCGGAACGTCGTGTGATTCGGGGGCCGCTTCTGATCGACCCGGTCAAGCACCGGATCAAGGTCGAGGGTCGGCGGCTGGAGTTCACGCCCACCGAGTTTCGCCTTCTCCACTTCCTGGCCTCGCATCCCGGCCGCGTGTTCACCCGCGGCCAACTCCTGGATCGAGCGATAGGGGACCGCGCGGTGGTTGTCGACCGCAACATCGACGTCCACGTCCGGGCGGTGCGCAAGAAGCTCGGGCCGCACCGCGACCTGATCGAGACGGTCCGCGGCATCGGCTACTGCTTCAGCGAGGAAGAGGGGTAGAGCCGCCAAGGGTGTACGGCAGCGGTGTAGGTTCTGGTTACTCGACGCGGCCGGCTCGGCGCCGCCGGGGTCCGGCCGCCCGGGAGTTCCCATGATCCGTTCACCTCTCTTCTGGCGCCTCTTGATGGGCGGGGTCGCCCTGCTGGCTGCGGGTCTCCTGCTTGGCGGCGCGGCGGCCTCGGGTCGACTCGGCCCGGCCGTCTTCTGGACCCTGGCGCTGCTGGCCGGCGCCTGTGTCGCTCTCGCCGCCCGCCGGTTGGCGAAGCGGGCGCGAGCTCTGCTGACAAAGGCTGCTGCGCTTGGTGCGCGCGTGCCGCGGGCCGAGGCCGGCCGCGGTGACGAGTTCGCCCGGCTCGAAGCCTGCCTGGAGGACAACGAGGCGCGGTTCGTGGAACAGGTCGAACAGCTCATGGCGGAGCGCAACCAGTTGACGGCGGTGCTCGGCGGCATGGTCGAAGGGGTGGTGGCGATCGACACGGAACGGCAGGTGCTGCACCTGAACGCGGTGGCCGCGAACTGGTTCAGACGCCCGGCGCCGGAGTTGGCGGTCGGACGTCCGATCTACGAATTGTCGCGCCAGCCGGAAATCTCGGGCGCCCTGATCGAGGCGATGGAAGAGCGAAGGCAGGTGAGTCGCACGTTCACCCTGGCGCGCTTCGCCGGCCAGGATGGTGGCCCGAACAGGTTCGAGCTGAACGCGTCGCCCCTGCTCTCGTCACGCCGGGACGGCGAACAGGTCGAAGGGGCGGTGGCGGTGATCCACGACATCACGGAGCTGGAGCGGTTGGAGAGCATGCGCCGCGACTTCGTGTCGAATGTCTCGCACGAGCTGAAGACGCCCCTGACCGCCATTCACGGCTATGTGGAAACCCTGCTGGACGCGGATCCGGTCGACGGCCCGACGCGTGGCCGCTTCCTGCGCAAGATCCGAAGGCAGAGCAATCGTCTGAGCGCCCTGGTCTCCGACTTGCTCACGCTGTCGCGGATCGAATCCTCGGCCGAGCCGCCGGAGAAGATCGTCGATCTGCGGTCGCCGGTGGGCGAAGTGTTGAGTCTGCTCGGGCCCTCGAGCGAGGAGCGCGGTCTCGAACTGGTCGCCGAATGCCCCCAAGCCCCGGTTCAGGTCCTGGGTGAAGAGGAAGCGATCCGGCAGGCGCTGTCCAATCTGGTCGACAACGCGGTCAAGTACTCGTCGGTGGGCGGTCGAGTGGTGGTGCGTCTGCAGGCGGAGAACGGGCGGGCGGTCCTCGAAGTCGAAGATCAAGGGCCGGGTATCGCGACGGAACACCTGGACCGAATCTTCGAGCGCTTCTACCGTGTCGACCGCGCCCGCTCCAGGGAACTCGGGGGCACCGGTCTGGGCCTGGCGATCGTCAACAACGTCGCCAGGCGACACGGCGGAGGGGTGGAGGTGAAAAGCGAACGCGGACGGGGCTCGACGTTCCGCTTCTGGTTGCCCACCGCCGCCCGGCGGCTTTGAGGCGTGCTTCACGCGCTCTTCACACGGCTGCGCGACATTCGCTGCCGAAACTCCGAGCTTGCGAGGCGTTTTGGGGCGCTAGGATTGATGGCTTGAGGATTCATCTACAGCGCGACTTGGACGAGGTGACGCGGGCGCTCCTGGAGGTGGCGGCGATGGTCGAGGACATGATCGCCAAGTCGCTGCGAGCGCTCCGGGAGCGGAGCGTCGACCTGGCGCACGAAGTCCAGCGCCAGGACCACATCATCGACGCCCGCGAGATCGAGGTCGAAGAGGAGTGCCTCAAGATCCTGGCCCTCCATTCGCCGGTGGCGTCGGACCTGAGAATGGTCGTGACCTACCTCAAGGTGAACAACGATCTCGAACGGGCCGGCGATCTGGCCCGCAACCTCGCCGAGCGCGCCGAGAGTCTTGCGGTGGCCGAGCCGGTCGAAGTCCCGGAAGAGATCTGGACCATGGCCGAGCGCATCCCGAAGATGCTCCGGGCGGCTCTGGACGCGGTCGTTGGCGGCGACACGGAACTCGCCCGTTCGGTGATTGCGGAGGACGAGGTCGTCGACCGCAGTCACGAGGCGATGTACGGAGTGGTCCAGAGGATGATCGACGAGGATCCCGAGTTGGCGTCGGCCAGCATCCAGTTCCTGTCGATCTCGCGCTATCTCGAGCGGATGGCCGATCTGGCGACGAACGTCGCCGAGGACGTCGTCTTCCTGGTCGACGGCGAAGTCGTACGCCATCAGGCGTCGTAGGCCCGTCCGCCGCTGTTCCGCAGAGGACGGCATACCCATCGAGATGGATGTTGCAAGGGGGGTTTACGGCTGCGGTAGAAGCGGCTAGACTCCGCCCCTTCCCCGCGATGCCCCGCGGAGCTTGGCTCCGGGGTGCGGGTCCTGTTGTGTGTCGAGGGTCGCCTTGGCGAGGGGAGATAGGGGTGTCCAGGAACACGGTTCAGAGACTTGAAGATGGGGAATCCTGAGACGGCTGCCCACGTGGCTCAGGGGTAGAGCACTTCCTTGGTAAGGAAGGGGTCACCGGTTCAAATCCGGTCGTGGGCTCCAGACGGGCGTCAAAGCAGCAAGCACACCGATAGTTGAGCCGCTAGAGCGGGAGAGGCAACGAGCGTCATGGCGAAGGAGAAGTTCGAGCGTACGAAGCCGCACGTGAACGTGGGGACGATCGGTCACGTGGATCACGGCAAGACGACGCTGACGGCAGCGATCACGAACATTCTGGCGAAGGCGGGTGGTGCGGAGTACGTGCCTTTCGACGAGATCGACAAGGCGCCGGAGGAGCGTGAGCGCGGGATCACGATTGCGACGGCTCACGTGGAGTACGAGACGGCGAACCGTCACTACGCGCACGTGGACTGCCCGGGTCACGCGGACTACGTGAAGAACATGATCACGGGCGCGGCGCAGATGGACGGTGCGATCCTGGTGGTGTCTGCTGCTGACGGTCCGATGCCTCAGACGCGGGAGCACGTGCTTCTGGCTCGTCAGGTCGGCGTGCCGTACATCGTGGTGTTCATGAACAAGTGCGACATGGTGGACGACGAGGAGCTGCTGGACCTGGTGGAGCTGGAGCTTCAGGACCTGCTGTCTTCGTTCGAGTTTCCGGGCGACGAGATTCCGATCATTCGCGGTTCGGCGCTTGAGGCCTTGGAGAGCGGCGATCCGGACAGCGAGTGGGGTTCGAAGGTCGTGGAGTTGCTGGACTCAGTGGACTCGTACATCCCGACGCCGCAGCGGGCGGTGGACCAGGACTTTCTGATGCCGATCGAGGACATTTTCACGATTTCGGGTCGCGGCACGGTGGTGACCGGCCGCGTGGAGCGTGGTCGGGTGAAGGTTGGCGAGACGGTGGAGATCGTGGGCATTCGGGAGACGAAGTCGACGGTGGTGACGGGCGTGGAGATGTTTCGGAAGCTGCTGGACGCCGGCGAGGCCGGCGACAACATCGGCGTGCTGCTCCGCGGGACGAAGAAGGACGAGGTGGAGCGTGGCCAGGTGCTGGCGAAGCCGAAGTCGATCACGCCGCACACGAAGTTCAAGGGCGAGGTGTACGTGCTGAACAAGGACGAGGGCGGTCGTCACACGCCGTTCTTCGACGGCTACCGTCCGCAGTTCTATTTCCGGACGACGGACGTGACGGGGGTGGCGAATCTGCCGGCAGGTACCGAGATGGTGATGCCGGGCGACAACGTGACGCTGGATGTGGAGCTGATCGCTCCGATCGCGATGGAGAAGGGCGTGCGCTTCGCCATTCGCGAGGGCGGCCGCACGGTCGGCGCCGGCACCGTCACCGACATCGTCGAGTAAGGGGTTTGATTTGTGACTGGACTTGAGGACTCAGGCCAGTAGCTCAATTGGTAGAGCATCGGTCTCCAAAACCGAAGGTTGGGGGTTCGAGACCCTCCTGGCCTGCCAGACGTTCTTCGGGCGATTCCGGGGACGCGTTGCAGGAGGCGGAACGGCGGGACGGACGCTGCGGACGGGATGGAGAACGGGTTTCGCGGAGATGGTTCGCGGAGACAGGTAGCGGAGACAGGTAGACGGGCAGGAGGAGAGAGATGGCGGCAGTCGGCAGGCTCGGCGTGTTCCTCGGCGAGGTGCGCACCGAGATGAAGAAGGTGACCTTTCCCTCGCGGGAGGAGGTGGTGGGCACCACCGGCGTCGTGCTGATCACGAGTGTCATCTTCGCCATCTTCCTGTGGATCGCCGATCTCATCATCCAGCGTCTCTACCAAGGCCTCGTCGACCTGTTCCTGCAATGAGCCCTAAGGGCGCGAGCGACGACAGGGAGTACTCGATGAGCGAAGTCGAAACGGCGGCCATGGGCAGCGTCGAGGCCGCGGCGGACGGCGGCGAGGAAGCCTCCGCTCCGCAGCGGCAGTGGTACATCGTCCATACGTACTCGGGCTACGAGGAGCGCGTCCGGGAAACCCTGCGGCAGCGCGCCGAGGCGCACGACATGGGCCACGCGTTCGGCGAGGTGCGCATCCCGACCGAAACGATCGTCGAACTCAAGGGCGGCAAGAAACGGGAAACGCAGCGCAAGTTCTTCCCTGGCTACATCCTGTTAGAGATCGAGTGCGAGCAGCGCGGCGACGGAAGGCTGAAGATCTCGGATGAGGCGTGGCACGTGGTCAAGAACACGCCGAAGGTGACCGGCTTCGTCGGTACCGGCAAGGAGCCGACGCCGCTCGCCCAGGCCGAAGTCGACGCGATCATCGAGAAGGTCGTTACCGCGAAGGAGAAGCCGAAGCCGAAGTACCTGTTCGAAAAGGGCGAGCTGGTCAAGATCGTGGACGGACCCTTCAACAACTTCACCGGCACCGTGGAAGAGATCAACCTGGACCGGAGCACGTTGAAGGTGATGGTCACGATCTTCGGCCGCCAGACGCCGGTGGAGCTCGAGTTCCTCCAGGTCCAGAAGACCTGAGGGCGCTTCGCGGAGCGGATGAAGGTCGAGTGCGGTTTGGTTGAAACCAGGTAAGGGAACGATGGCAAAAAGAACAGGCAAGAGAGTAACCGGGCAGATCAAGCTTCAAATCCCGGCCGGCGCGGCGACGCCGGCGCCTCCGGTCGGTCCTGCACTCGGTCAGGCCGGCCTGAACATCATGGACTTCTGCAAGGCGTTCAACGCCAGAACGCAGAACGATGGGGGGTTGATCATTCCCGTGGTCATCACGGTCTACGCGGACCGCACCTACTCGTTCATCACCAAGACGCCGCCGGCCGCGGTGTTGCTGCTCAAGGCGGCTTCGCTCGACAAGGGGTCCGCCGAGCCCAACCGGGACAAGGTCGGCACGGTGACGCGCGCCCAACTCGAGGAGATCGCGCGCACGAAGATGCCCGACCTGAACGCGGTCGACCTGGACGGCGCGTGCAGGATCATCGCCGGCACTGCCCGATCGATGGGGCTGGAGATCGACGCCTGACCGGCGTCGAAGCTGTAGGGAACACAGGCTTCAGGGAACCAGAGGGCTAAGGAGAGAACGCTCGTGGGCAAGGCAGGCAGGAAGTACAGGGAGGCGAAGGCGGCCATAGGCGACCGTCCGCACGGGCTCGACGAGGCCCTGGAGCAGGTCAAGAACGGCAGTTTCGCCAAGTTCGACGAGACGGTGGAGATCGCGATTCGCCTCGGAGTGAACCCCAGGCACGCGGATCAGATGGTGCGCGGCACCGTCGTGCTGCCGCACGGCACCGGGCGAACCGTACGGGTGCTGGTGTTCGCTTCCGGCGAGAAGCTCCAGGAGGCCGAGGCCGCCGGTGCCGACGAGGTCGGCGGCGAGGAACTGGCGGCGCGGATTCAGGGCGGCTGGCTGGACTTCGACGCCGTGGTCGCGACGCCGGACATGATGCGCGTCGTGGGCCGGCTGGGCCGCGTTCTGGGCCCCCGCGGCCTGATGCCCAACCCGAAGACCGGGACCGTCACCTTGGGCGTGGCGAAAGCGATCGAGGACATCAAGGCGGGCAAGGTGAACTTCCGGGTCGACAAGGCCGGAGTCGTCCATGCGCCCCTGGGGAAGGTCTCGTTCGACAAGGAACGACTGAAGGAGAACGCCGCGGTCCTGCTGGCCGAGGTGATGCGGGCGCAGCCGAGCGCGGCCAAGGGCACGTACGTCCGCTCGGTCAACCTGAGTTCAACGATGGGCCCGGGCGTTCGGGTCGATACGGCCGAAGCCGCTCAAGTGGAAGCGTCGTAGGCGACTTGAGACGGTCTGGAGGAGTCGAGAGAAATGGCACTGACACGGGAGGCGAAGGCCGAGTTGCTGGCCAGCTACCAGAGCGACATGGCCGCCGTGCCGCATGCGTTCCTGGTTGGATTCTCCGGCATCACGGTGGGGCAGGTCGACGACCTGCGGCGCCGGGTGCGAACAGCCGGCGGCAGCTACTCGGTGGTCAAGAACCGGATCGCCAAGCTAGCTTTCGAAGACAGCAGCCTCGGCGCTCTCTCGGAGCACCTCGCAGGGCCGACGGCGATCGCGTACAGCGAGGACGATCCGGTCGGGTTGGCCAAGACGCTGACCGAGTTCGCGAAGGACGTACCGGTGCTCGAGTTCAAGGCCGGCCTGGTGGACGGCCAGACGGTCTCGGCCGACGCGATCCAGGAGATCGCCAATCTGCCGAGCCGGGAGGCTCTGGTGGCGAAGCTCGTGTTCCTGCTCCAGTCGCCGATTGCGCGGTTTGTGCGGGGTCTGGGCGACGTGACGCCGCAGTTCCTCCGCACCCTGAACGAGATTGCAAGTCGGAAGGAAGAGGGCTGACGGCGGCCCTCGCTATCGATGTTTGGAACCGCGGCGCCCGACCGGCGCCGCTGAATAGGAAGGGGATCCAAGGAAATGGCAGTAGCAGCAACGGATCTGATCAAGCAGATCGACGAGATGACCGTCCTCGAGCTGAATACGCTGGTCAAGGAGCTCGAAGAGCACTACGGTGTGTCGGCGGCGGCGGCGGTTCCCATGGCCGCGGCCGTTGGCGGCGGCGAGGCCGAAGAGGCCGAAGAACAGACCGAGTTCGACGTGCAGTTGACCTCGTTCGGCGACAAGAAGATCGCCGTTATCAAGGTCGTGCGCGAAGTCACCAGCCTCGGATTGAAGGAGGCCAAGGACCTGGTCGAATCGGCGCCGGTCGCCGTCAAGGAGGGTGTCTCAAAGGAAGAGGCCGACGAGGTCAAGTCGAAAATCGAGGAAGCCGGCGGTCAGGCCGAGGTCAAGTAGCCATTCCGGTTGGCGATCTTCTCCCGGGTCGGCGTAGAATCACGTCGGCCAACCTCGACCCGGCAGTCGGCGCCGGGGTGGCATTCGTGTGGTTGCCCCGTCGCTCCAGCGCTCTTCCGTTCCCTGTCCGCCCGCCGAAGCGCGGCGGACCGTTTCCGGGCGAACAACTGTGCTCGTCGCCCCGACTACAGCACCTGCCTTGCTCCCGCCTCGCGCAGCAGAGGACCTGAAGTAGGAGACATCGAAGCATGACGGATCACAGAAACGCGCCGAACGGTCACCGCAACGGCAACGGCAACGGTCGGATGGACTTCTCGACCATCGAGACGACCTTGGCGATTCCGAACCTGATCGGTGTGCAGCGCCGTTCCTACGACCGGTTCCTGCAGATGAACCTGCTCCCGGGCGAGCGCGTGAGCCATGGCCTGCAGGCAGTCTTTACCGGCATCTTCCCGTTCTGGGACTTCCGGGAGACCTGCTCGCTCGACTTCGTGAGCTACTCGATCGGCGACTGGCACTGCCGTTGCGGCGAGTTGAAGGGGCTCGAGTACCTGCGCATGTCATGCACCAACTGCGGCGACAAGATCATGACGGATCACCCGCTTGAGGACAGCGTCGGCTGTCCGAGCTGCGGCGCCGTCAACGCGAACCGGGTGACCAAGTGCGACACCTGCGGCGGGCCGGTCGAGCTGCAGCTCAAGTACTCGATCGCCGAATGCCGCGAGCGCGGCATGACCTACGCCGTACCGCTCAAGGTCACGTTCCGTCTCTTCGTCTACGACAAGGATCCGGAGACGGGAACGCGGATGATGCGGGATGCGAAGGAAGAGGAGGTCTACTTCGGCGAGATCCCGCTGATGACCGACACCGGCACCTTCATCATCAACGGAACGGAGCGGGTGATCGTCAGCCAGCTCCACCGCAGCCCCGGCGTGTTCTTCACCCGCGACAAGCGCGTCTACCTCGCGAAGATCATCCCCTACCGGGGTTCCTGGGTGGAGTTCGAGTACGACCAGAAGGACATCCTGTCGGTCCGGATCGATCGCAAGCGGAAGTTCTACGGCACCGTGTTCCTGCGTGCCCTGGGCCTGGAGACGAACGAGTTGATCCTGCGTCAGTTCTACACCGCGATGCCGCTGACGCTGTCGGGAGGAGGCGTCTACCGCCTCGGCATCGGTCCGGATGTGCTGGAGCGCGAACGGCAGCGCGACCGCTCGAGCCGGGGCATCCGGCACCACTACAGCGTCTTCGCCGGGCTGACCCTGGACGAGACGGCGATCGAGCGCCTGGCCGCCGGCGACAACATCGAAGCGGAGGTCGGTCCGCAGGAGCTGGAGCGCGCCTTCCTGATCGCCGACGTCATCGACGAGGACACCGGCGAGGTGTTGCTGGAGGCGAACGAGCCGATTCCGGAGGACCTCGACGAGCGCCTCGCGGAGCGCAGTCACAGCGAGCTGGAAGTCTTCTTCCCCGATTGGGAGCTGTGCGGCGCGACGATCTCGAACACCCTGGCGAAGGACACGACCAGGGACACGAAGGAGGCGCAGATCGAGATCTACCGGCGGATGCGCCCCGGCGATCCGCCGACGCACGAGAGTGCGCGCTCGCT
Source organism: Candidatus Multivorans sp. (assembly GCA_965222875.1). Taxonomy (GTDB): domain Bacteria; phylum Acidobacteriota; class Thermoanaerobaculia; order Multivoradales; family Multivoraceae; genus Multivorans. The sequence goes on from CBDCVC010000002.1 coordinate 1,929,030, forward strand.
GTTCTACGGCATGTTCTTCGACTCCAAGCGGTACGACTTCTCGCGGGTCGGACGGTTCAAGTTCAACATCAAGCTCGAGACCCAGGTGCCGGTTGACCGGAAGACCCTCTCGGCCGAGGACTTCTACGGGGTGATCGAGTACCTCCTGCAGTTGCAGAAGGACGTCGGCCGCATCGACGACATCGACAACCTGGGGAACCGCCGCGTGCGCGCGGTGGGTGAACTGTTGGAAAACCAGTTCCGGATCGGTCTGGTGCGCATGGAGCGGGCGATCAAGGAGAAGATGTCCGTTCACCAGGACATCGACTCGGCGATGCCGCACGACCTGATCAACTCGAAGCCGGTGATCGCGGCGATCAAGGAGTTCTTCGGGTCGTCGCAACTCTCGCAGTTCATGGACCAGACGAACCCGCTGTCGGAGGTGACGCACAAGCGACGCCTGTCGGCCCTGGGTCCGGGCGGGCTGTCGCGTGAACGCGCGGGCTTCGAAGTGCGCGATGTCCACGCTTCGCACTATGGCCGCATCTGCCCGATCGAGACCCCGGAGGGGCCGAACATCGGCCTCATCTCTTCGCTCGCGACCTATGCGCGGATCAACGACTACGGCTTCATCCAGAGCCCGTACAAGAAGGTGGAGGCCGGCCGCGTCATCGACCACTTCAAGGTGATCAAGCCGGGTGACGGCACGTTCGCGCTGGGTCAGATCGTTGCCGGCGACGACCTGGAGGCGGAGAACCGACGCCTCAAGCGGAACAAGAAGCGGCAGGTGCAGGCCGAGCCGCACGCCTTCTACGTGACCGCCTGGGAGGAGGAGAAGTACATCATCGCCCAGGCCAACGCCAAGATCGACGAGCGGGGGTTCCTGGAGAACGAACGTCCGGTAGCTCGCGCCGGCGGGGACTTCGTCACGGTCGACCGCGAGCGGGTCGACTACATGGACATCAGCCCGAAGCAGCTCGTCAGCGTGGCCGCCGCGCTGATTCCGTTCCTTGAGAACGACGATGCGAACCGGGCGCTGATGGGATCGAACATGCAGCGGCAGGCGGTGCCTCTCCTGCGCTCCGACTCGCCGATCGTCGGCACGGGCCTCGAGGGGATCGTCGCGCGCAACTCGGGTGCGGTGGTGCTCTGCCAGCGCGCCGGCGTCGTGGACTCGGTCGATGCGGACCGTGTGATCGTCCGCGTCGAGGGCGCGGACCCCGAAACGGGTGCGCCGCGTGAGTTCGGGGCCGACATCTACCAGTTGACCAAGTTCCGCCGGTCGAACCAGAACACCTGCGTGCACCAGAAGCCGGTCGTCCGCGAGGGCAAGCGCGTGGTGCGAGGCGAGGTCCTGGCCGATGGCGCCTCAACCGAAGAGGGGGAACTGGCGCTGGGACGCAATGTGCTCGTGGCGTTCATGCCCTGGCGCGGCTACAACTTCGAGGATGCGATCCTGGTCTCCGAACGGCTGGTGCGCCACGACTCCTACACGTCGATTCACATCGAAGAGTTCGAGATCGAGGCCCGGGACACCAAGCTGGGGCCCGAAGAGATCACGCGCGACATCCCGAACGTCGCCGAGGCGGCACTTGCCGATCTCGACGACAGCGGCATCATCCGGATCGGCGCTTCGGTCAAGGCCGGCGACATCCTGGTGGGCAAGGTCACGCCGAAGGGCGAGACCCAACTCACGCCCGAGGAGAAGCTGCTGCGGGCCATCTTCGGCGAGAAGGCCGGAGACGTTCGTGACGCCAGCCTGAAGGCGCCTCCGGGCATCGACGGCACCGTCGTCGAAGTGAAGATCTTCTCCCGCAAGGGCGTCGACAAGGACGAGCGGGCGCTCGAGATCGAGGAGCAGGAGGTGGGCCGCCTGGAGAAGAACACCCGCGATCAGGCGCGGATCATGCACGAAGAGCGGAACAAGAAGATCGCCGATCTTCTGGTCGGCCTCAAGCCGACCGTCGCGGTGCAGGACCGGGAGGGAAAGAGGCTCCTGAAGGCGAAGGAGGCCATCCGGTACCGGCATCTCGAGCAGTTGAACCGGCAGGAGATCCTGGCCCTGCCGCTGGAGCAGAAAGACCTGTTGAAGGAAGTGGCTTCGATCTACGGGCGCACCGATTCCCACATCGAGGTCATGCACCGGGTCAACGAGGAGAAGATCAAGCTGTTGCAGAAGGGCGACGAGCTGCCTCCGGGCGTGATCAAGCTGGTCAAGGTCTTCGTGGCCATGAAGCGCAAGCTGCAGGTGGGCGACAAGATGGCCGGGCGCCACGGCAACAAGGGCGTCATTTCGCGCATCCTGCCGGAGGAGGACATGCCGTACCTGCCGGACGGCACGCCGGTCGAGATCGTGCTGAATCCGCTCGGTGTGCCGAGCCGGATGAACGTCGGCCAGATCCTGGAGACCCACCTGGGGTGGGCCGGACGATCGCTCGGGATCAAGTTCGCGACCCCTGTCTTCGACGGCATCCGGGAGTCGCGGCTCAAGGAACTGATGGTCGAGGCGGGACTGCCGACCTCGGGCAAGACCACCCTCTTCGACGGGGTCACCGGCGAGGCCTTCGAGCAGAAGGTCACGGTGGGCTACATCTACATGCTGAAGCTGTCCCACCTGGTCGACGACAAGATCCACGCCCGATCGATCGGCCCCTACTCGCTGATCACTCAGCAGCCCCTGGGCGGCAAGGCCCAGTTCGGCGGCCAGCGCTTCGGCGAAATGGAAGTGTGGGCACTGCAGGCGTATGGCGCCGCCTACACGCTGCAGGAGCTGTTGACGGTCAAGAGCGACGATGTCGAGGGTCGAAGCCGCGCCTACGAAGCTCTGGTCAAGAGCGACGTGCCCGAGGATCCCGGATTGCCGGAGTCGTTCAACGTGCTGGTGCGCGAGTTGCAGAGTCTGTGTCTGGACGTCGAGTTGATGAAGGTCTAGGGGAGGTCGCCTGGTGCAACCACTTTCGAGTTTCGAGAAGACGCAGTCGGTCAAGGACTTCAACGCGATCAAGATCGCGCTGGCCTCGCCGGAGAAGATCAGGTCCTGGAGTTTCGGCGAGGTAACGAAGGCCGAGACGATCAACTACCGGACCTTCAAGCCGGAGCGGGACGGCCTGTTCTGCGCCAAGATCTTCGGGCCGATGACGGACTGGGAATGTCTGTGCGGCAAGTACAAGCGGATGAAGCACCGCGGCGTCGTGTGCGACAAGTGCGGCGTCGAGGTCACGCGCTCCCGCGTGCGGCGCGAGCGCATGGGCCACATCGAGCTGGCCAGCCCGGCAAGCCACGTCTGGTTCTTCAAGGGTCTGCCCAGCCGCATCGGTCACCTGCTCGACCTGAGCCTGCGCAACCTCGAGCGCATCCTCTACTTCGAGAGCTACGTCGTCATCGATCCCGGTGACGCCGACCTCGAAGAGAACGAGCTGGTCTCCGAGGAGCGCTACCGGGAACTGCGCGACGAATACGGCCCGGACGGCTTCGATGCGCGGATGGGCGCCGAGGCGATCAAGGAGCTCCTGGCCCGGATCGACATCGATGAGCTGGCAGAGGAGCTCCGCATCGTCATGCGCACAGACACCAGCCAGATCCGGCGCCTGAAGGCGGCGAAGCGGCTCAAGGTCGTCAACGCGTTCCGGCGCAGCGGTCACCGGCCGGAGTGGATGATCCTGGACGTGATCCCGGTGATTCCGCCGGAGCTGCGGCCGCTGGTTCCGCTCGATGGCGGGCGGTTCGCGACCAGCGACCTGAACGATCTCTACCGCCGGGTCATCAACCGGAACAACCGGCTCAAGAAGCTGCTCGAACTGCGGGCGCCCGAGGTCATCGTCCGCAACGAGAAGCGCATGCTCCAGGAGGCGGTGGACGCCCTCTTCGACAACGGCCGGCGCGGCCGGGTGCTGAAGGGCTCGAACAACCGCCCGCTCAAGTCGCTCTCCGACACCCTGAAGGGCAAGCAGGGCCGGTTCCGCCAGAACCTGCTCGGCAAGCGCGTCGACTACTCGGGGCGTTCGGTGATCGTGGTCGGCCCCGATCTCAAGCTGAACGAATGCGGTCTGCCGAAGAAGATGGCGCTCGAGCTGTTCAAGCCGTTCATCTACAGTTGGCTCGAGGAGCGCGAGTACGTCGGCACGATCAAGGCGGCCAAGGAGATGGTCGAGCGCGAGGAGGAGGTCGTCTGGGATGCACTGGACGACGTCATCCGCGACCATCCGGTGCTCCTGAACCGGGCGCCCACCCTTCACCGGCTTGGCATCCAGGCGTTTCAGCCGGTGCTGATCGAGGGCAAGGCGATCCAGATCCATCCCCTGGTGTGCGCCGCCTTCAACGCCGACTTCGACGGTGACCAGATGGCGGTTCACGTGCCGCTCTCACCCAAGGCCCAGATCGAAAGCCATGTGCTGATGCAGGCCTCGAACAACATCCTCAGCCCCGCGCATGGTCGGCCGCTGGCAGTGCCCAGCCAGGATCTCGTGCTGGGCGGCTACTACCTGACCATGCCGCGCCCCGGCGCACAGGGCGAGGGCCGGACCTTCGCCAGCACGGACGAGGTCTTCTTCGCTCTCGAGAGCCGGGCCGTCGAGACCCAGACGCCGATCCGGCTGCGGATGAGCGGCAGCTACGTCGACCTGGATGTTGAGCACGACAGCCAGGACATCGTGCACGCCGAGGTCCAGGAGCTCGACGGCGAAGTGGTCGAGACCACGGTCGGCCGTGTGATCCTGAACGAGAACCTCCCGAACGAACTGCCCTTCATCAACGGCCTGCTGCGCAAGCGCGGGCTTCAGGACCTGGTCGGCTACTGCTACATCCGCCACGGCAGCGAGTTGGCGGTCAGGATGCTCGACGAGATCAAGGAGATCACCTTCCAGTACGCCACCCTGGCCGGCATCTCCTTCGGCGTCGACGACATGGTCGTGCCGTCGGCGAAGGAGCAGTTGATCGATGAGGCGCGCGGCGAGGTGCTCGAGATCGAGAAGCAGCGCAGCGCCGGTGTGATCACCGCCGGCGAGCGCAAGAACAAGATCATCGACATCTGGCATCGCGTCACCGAGAATGTCTCGGCCGAGATGTTCCGCGAGATGAAGGAGGTCGAGGCCGAGCGGGGCGAGTTCAACCCGATCAACCTGATGGCCGATTCGGGCGCGCGGGGCTCCCGCGAACAGGTGCGGCAGTTGGCCGGCATGCGGGGTCTGATGTCCAAGCCCTCGGGCGAGGTCATCGAGACGCCGATTCACGCCAACTTCCGCGAGGGGTTGTCCGTGCTGCAGTACTTCATCTCCACGCACGGCGCCCGCAAGGGTCTGGCCGATACGGCGCTCAAGACCGCCGACTCCGGCTACCTGACGCGGCGGTTGGTCGACGTCGCCCAGGACGTGATCGTCACCGAGCACGACTGCGGAACGATCGACGGCATCGTCGTCGGCGCGATCATGGAGGGCGGCGACATTCTCGAGTCGCTGCGGGACCGGTTGGTCGGGCGCGTCAGCCAGGAGGACATCTTCGACCCCATGACCGGCGAGCAGTTGCTGGCGGTCGGCGACTCGATCACCGAGAAGATGGCGAACGGCATCCAGGCGGCAGGCATCGAGCGGGTGGGCATCCGCTCCGTGCTGACCTGCGAGACCCGGCGCGGCGTCTGCGCGTTCTGCTACGGACGCAACCTGGCGACGGGGCGCGCCGTCGACCTGGGCGAAGCGGTGGGTGTGATCGCCGCCCAGTCGATCGGTGAGCCGGGAACCCAGTTGACCATGCGCACCTTCCACTTCGGCGGCACCGCCAGCCGGGTCTCGGAGCAGTCCCGGCACGCGTCGAGAAACATCGGCTGGGTCAAGTTCATCAAAGTCGCCACGGTCGACAGCCGCGAGGGCGATCTCGTGGTGGTCAACCGGAACGGCAAGCTGGTCCTGGTCGACGAGGCCGGGCGCGAGCTGGAGCGCCACCCGCTGACCTACGGCTCCCACCTGCTGGTGCACGAGAACCAGAAGGTCGAGCCGGGGACGGACCTGGTCGAGTGGGATCCCTTCACCTCCGCCATCCTCTCCGAGGTCGCGGGCCGGGTGGAGTTCCACGACATCGTCGAGGGTGAGAACGTCCGCGAGGAGACGGACAAGGTCACGGGGCTTTCGCACCGGATCATCGTCGAGGCGTCGCAGAACGAGAAGCGGGCGCCGGCGGTGGTCGTGGTCGGCGCGGAAGAGAAGCGCTACCTGTTGCCCAGCGGTTCCCACCTGTGGGTCAACGACGGTAACGAGGTCCATCCCGGCGACACGCTGGCGAAGATTCCGCGCGAGACGACGAAGACCAAGGACATCACCGGCGGTCTGCCGCGCGTGCAGGAGCTGTTCGAGGCCCGGAGCCCGCGCGAACCGGCTGTGATCACCGAGATCGACGGCACCGTGCGCCTCGGCAAGGAGATCGTCAAGGGCAACCGCGAGATCACCGTCGAGAACGAAGCCGGCGAGAGCCTCAGCTACCAGATTCCGCGTCACATCCACGTCAACGTGCAGGACGGGGAGTACGTAACGGCGGGCGATCCGCTGATCGGCGAGGCGATGAACATCAACCCGCACGACATCCTCCAGGTCAAGGGCGAGAAGGAACTCCAGCGTTACCTGGTGGACAAGATCCAGGAGGTCTACCGTTCGCAGAGCGTGGCGATCAACGACAAGCACGTCGAAGTGATCGTCCGTCAGATGATGCGCTCGGTGAAGATCGAGGAGGTCGGCGACACGGACTTCCTGATCGACGAGCAGGTCGACCGCTGGCGCTTCAAGGAAGAGAACGAGCGGGTTACGGCGGCTGGAGGCACTCCGGCCATCGGCCGGCCCCTGCTGCTCGGGATCACCAAGGCGTCGCTCTCCACGGAGAGCTTCATCTCGGCCGCGAGCTTCCAGGAGACGACCCGGGTGCTCACCGAAGCCGCGATCAGCGGCAAGGTGGATCACCTCCGGGGCCTGAAGGAGAACGTGATCGTCGGTCGGGTGATCCCCGCCGGCACCGGCATGGACTACTACCACGACTTCCACATCGAGGACGTGACCTACCCGACGCCGGACCTGGCTGCCGACGATCTGTACAACTACGACTACCCGGAGGAGTTCATCCGCACGATGCCGCAGGTGCTCAGCGACGGCGAGAACTAGCGGACCTGGTTCGCTAGACGCCGTCCGGCCACTGAGGCGCCCACTGAGGCGCCCACTTCGAGGCTCCCCTGGTTGCCCCGGCTCTCAGGTTTCTGCTAACGTTCGCGCCCTTGTGCGGCTCGCCCGGAGCGGGCCGAAGAGACAGTCCACCACCACCTCTGCGAGCCAGGCCTTGAACCGGGAACCCACCCGGTGCTGCGCGCAGCGCCAAGCGCTGCGCGCGGTCAGCCAGGTCCGGCCGCTCCGGCTTTTGTCGGCCGGTCCTTGTGCCGCTAGCGATCCCTCCGTTCAGCGGCGCGAGTTGCGCCGAAACGCCCGCTTTCCGTCAACGAAGTAGAAGAGTTCACTCGAGCAGGAGTTCAATGCCCACCATCCGCCAACTGGTCCGCAAGGGCCGCCAGCGCCAGGTCGTCAAGACCAAGAGTCCGGCGCTCCAGGGTTCGCCGCAGAGGCGCGGCGTGTGCGTGCGCGTGTATACGCAGACGCCGAAGAAGCCGAATTCGGCATTGCGCAAGGTGGCGCGGGTCCGGCTGACCAACGGCATCGAGGTCACGACCTACATTCCCGGGGTCGGGCACAACCTCCAGGAGCACTCGATCGTGCTCATCCGCGGAGGCCGGGTGAAGGACCTGCCCGGCGTCCGTTACCACGTGATTCGCGGCACTCTGGATGCCGTCGGCGTCGACGAACGCCGCCGGGGGCGCTCCAAGTACGGCGCCAAGCGCCCCAAGAACTGAGTCGGAGGAACTTGGAAGATGCCTCGACGCCGCGAAGTCCCGAAGCGCCAGATCCTGCCCGACCCGCTGTATCAATCGCAGTTGGTCAGCAAGTTCGTCAACGTCCTCATGAAGGACGGAAAGAAGTCCGTCGCCGAACGCATCCTCTACGACGCTCTGAACACGATCAAGGAGCGCACCGGCGAGGAGGATCCGGTACCCGTCTTCCAGAAGGCGATCGACAACGTGAAGCCGGCCGTGGAGGTCAAGTCGAGGCGCGTCGGCGGCTCGACCTATCAGGTTCCGATCGAGGTGCGGCCTGCGCGCAAGCTGGCCCTGGCCATGCGATGGCTGATTCAGGCGGCGAAGGGCCGCAGTGAAAAGACGATGAGACTGCGGTTGGCCGGCGAGTTGCTCGACGCGGCCGAGAACCGTGGAGTGGCGATCAAGAGGAAAGAGGACACCCACCGGATGGCAGAAGCGAACAGGGCTTTTTCCCACTACCGCTGGTAGCGAACGCCTCTGGGGCCGCTTCGGCGGCGCCCACGTCGTTCCCAGCCGCCGGTTGTCCACGGCCCGTCACGGCGCCGCCGCTGCCCCCGCGGAGCTGCGGCTCTCCCCTCTTGTTGGAACCACACGCGAAAACCGCCTGCTTAGAACTGCACTAGACGACTGATTGCCCCCGATCGCCCTTAGAGAACCCGACCCAGATCACCATGTCCAGCGCCATGTCCAGAACTGTCCCACTCGAGAAGACCCGGAACATCGGGATCATGGCGCACATCGATGCGGGCAAGACGACGACGACCGAGCGCATCCTCTACTACACCGGTGTGAACTACAAGATCGGCGAGGTGCACGAAGGCACCGCGACGATGGACTGGATGGAGCAGGAGCAGGAGCGCGGCATCACGATCACTTCGGCTGCCACGAGCTGCACCTGGAAGGATCACCGGATCAACATCATCGACACGCCCGGACACGTCGACTTCACCGCCGAGGTCGAGCGCTCGCTGCGCATCCTCGATGGCGCCGTGGCCGTGTTCGACGCCGTTGCCGGGGTCGAGCCCCAGAGCGAGACCGTGTGGCGGCAGGCGGATCGGTACAGGGTGCCGCGGATCGCGTTCGTCAACAAGATGGACCGCGTCGGCGCCGACTTCGACCGCTGCGTGCGGATGATGCGTGAGCGGCTCGGCGCCTCGCCGGTGGTGCTGCAGTTGCCCTTGGGGCGCGAGGACGCGTTTACCGGTGTGATCGACCTGGTCGAGATGTCGGCCTGCGTCTACGAGGACGAGAGCCTGGGGGCGCAGTTCCGGGACTTGGGAATCCCGGAGGAGTACGCGGACCTTGCCTTGGCGGCTCGTGAGGAGATGGTCGAGGCGGTTGCCGAGATGGACGAGGAGCTCCTGGAGAAGTACCTTTCGGGCGCCGAGGTCACGAACGACGAACTCCGCGCGGCCCTGCGCCGGGCGACGGCTTCCAACCACCTGCAACCGGTGTTCTGCGGTTCGGCTTTCCGCAACAAGGGTGTCCAGCCCCTGCTCGACGCGGTGCTCGAGTACCTGCCGTCGCCGCTGGATGTCCCTCCGATCGAGGGCCTCGTGGAAGGCGACGAGGTGGCTGTGCGCGAGCCGTCCGACGACGCGCCGTTCAGCGCCCTCGTGTTCAAGATCATGACCGACCCGTTCGTCGGTCAGCTCGCCTACATGCGGGTCTACTCGGGCCGCGTCGAGACCGGCCAGTCGGTGCTGAATGCAAAACGCGGCGGCAAGGCGCGAATCGGCAGGCTGCTGAAGATGCACGCCAACAAGCGCGAGGAGATCAAGCGGGTGTGGTGCGGCGACATCGCCGCGGTCGTGGGTCTCAAGAGCGTGACCACCGGTGACACGATCTGCGATCCGCGGGCGGCGATCGTGCTGGAGTCGATGGACTTCCCGGAGCCGGTTCTCTCCGTTTCCATCGAGCCCAAGACGAAGGCGGACCAGGAGAAGCTGGGCTTGGCGCTCGGGAAGCTGATGCGCGAGGACCCGACCTTCAGGGTCCACACGGACCCGGATACGGCCCAGACCCTGATCTCGGGCATGGGCGAACTTCACCTGGAGATCATCACGGACCGCCTCGTGCGTGAGTTCAGGGTCGGCGCCAGTGTCGGACGCCCCCAGGTCGCCTACCGCGAGACGATCACCGCCGAAGCCTTGGGCGAAGGACGGTTCGTGCGCCAGTCCGGCGGCCGCGGGCAGTACGGCCACTGCCTGCTGCGGGTGCGGCCGGCCGAGGGTGAGGGCCTGGAGTTCGAGGACGCCACCAAGGGCGGCGTGATCCCCAGGGAGTTCATCAAGTCGATCGAACGGGGCATCGCGGAGGCCCTGGAATCGGGCCCACTGGCGGGCTATCCGGTCACCGGGGTCGCGGTCGAGGTGTACGACGGCAGCACGCACGACGTCGATTCCTCCGAGGTTGCGTTCAAGATCGCCGGCTCGATGGCCTGGCGCGATGCGGCCAGGGATGCGGATCTGGTGCTGCTCGAGCCGGTCATGGCAGTCGAGGTGGTGACGCCCGAGGACTACATGGGCGACGTCATGGGCGACATCAGCTCGCGCCGGGGCAAGGTGCAGGGCATGGAGATGCGCAACAACACCCAGGTCATAGGCGCCCGCGTACCGCTGGCGGAGATGTTCGGCTACGCCACCGATCTGCGCTCGGTCACACAGGGTCGGGCAACGTACTCGATGCAGTTCGAGTCCTACCAACCGGCGCCGAGGAATGTGAGCGAGGAAGTCGTGGCGAAGGCCACAGGCTGAGTCGCTGACGGGCCCGGCCGGCAACCGTTTCAGCGGCAACCCTTTCAGAAGACGTTCCAGACAAGACAATCAAGCACACAAGAGAGTTAGCAGGAGCACCGCAATGGCGAAGGAGAAGTTCGAGCGTACGAAGCCGCACGTGAACGTGGGGACGATCGGTCACGTGGATCACGGCAAGACGACGCTGACGGCAGCGATCACGAACATTCTGGCGAAGGCGGGTGGTGCGGAGTACGTGCCTTTCGACGAGATCGACAAGGCGCCGGAGGAGCGTGAGCGCGGGATCACGATTGCGACGGCTCACGTGGAGTACGAGACGGCGAACCGTCACTACGCGCACGTGGACTGCCCGGGTCACGCGGACTACGTGAAGAACATGATCACGGGCGCGGCGCAGATGGACGGTGCGATCCTGGTGGTGTCTGCTGCTGACGGTCCGATGCCTCAGACGCGGGAGCACGTGCTTCTGGCTCGTCAGGTCGGCGTGCCGTACATCGTGGTGTTCATGAACAAGTGCGACATGGTGGACGACGAGGAGCTGCTGGACCTGGTGGAGCTGGAGCTTCAGGACCTGCTGTCTTCGTTCGAGTTTCCGGGCGACGAGATTCCGATCATTCGCGGTTCGGCGCTTGAGGCCTTGGAGAGCGGCGATCCGGACAGCGAGTGGGGTTCGAAGGTCGTGGAGTTGCTGGACTCAGTGGACTCGTACATCCCGACGCCGCAGCGGGCGGTGGACCAGGACTTTCTGATGCCGATCGAGGACATTTTCACGATTTCGGGTCGCGGCACGGTGGTGACCGGCCGCGTGGAGCGTGGTCGGGTGAAGGTTGGCGAGACGGTGGAGATCGTGGGCATTCGGGAGACGAAGTCGACGGTGGTGACGGGCGTGGAGATGTTTCGGAAGCTGCTGGACGCCGGCGAGGCCGGCGACAACATCGGCGTGCTGCTCCGCGGGACGAAGAAGGACGAGGTGGAGCGTGGCCAGGTGCTGGCGAAGCCGAAGTCGATCACGCCGCACACGAAGTTCAAGGGCGAGGTGTACGTGCTGAACAAGGACGAGGGCGGTCGTCACACGCCGTTCTTCGACGGCTACCGTCCGCAGTTCTATTTCCGGACGACGGACGTGACGGGGGTGGCGAATCTGCCGGCAGGTACCGAGATGGTGATGCCGGGCGACAACGTGACGCTGGATGTGGAGCTGATCGCTCCGATCGCGATGGAGAAGGGCGTGCGCTTCGCCATTCGCGAGGGCGGCCGCACGGTCGGCGCCGGCACCGTCACCGACATCGTCGAGTAGGCGGTTCAAGGTCGGTATTCGAGGAAGGTTGGAATCAGGCAGAATGGTGAACGAGAAGATCCGTATCCGGCTCAAGGCCTTCGACTACCGCATCCTGGATACGTCGACGCATGAGATCGTGGACACTGCGCGGCGTAGCGGCGCGCGCGTGGTCGGACCGATTCCGTTGCCGACCCACATTGCCCGCTACACGGTGAATCGCTCCCCGCACGTGGACAAGAAGTCGCGGGAGCAGTTCGAGATCCGCACCCACAAGCGGTTGCTGGACATCTTCGAACCGACCAGCCAGACCGTCGACGCGCTGATGAAGCTCGAGCTTCCGGCGGGCGTCGACGTCGAGATCAAGGCGTTCGGCAGTTGAACCGGCAGTTGAGCTGGCGAAGCGACGGGGGATGAAGGCGGTGAGCGAAAGCAAGGGTCAGAAGCAGGGGCTTCTCGGGCGCAAGATCGGCATGACGCAGATCTACGCCGAGGACGGCGCCGCGGTGCCGGTCACCGTCCTGGAGGTCGGCCCGTGCCGGGTCGTGCAACGAAAGACAGCGGCGTCCGACGGCTATGAGGCGGTGCAGATCGGCCTGGTCGAGAAGCGGCCGCCGAGGCGGGTCACCGAGGCGCGCCGGGGCCACTTCAAGAAGGCCGGGGTCGAGGCAATGCGTCACCTGGTCGAGGTGCGGGTCGACAGGGCGAACGAGTCGCAGCCTGGCGATGAGATCGGGGTCTCGATCTTCGAGGTCGGCGCCCGGGTCGATGTGATCGGCAACGGCAAGGGGAAGGGATTCCAGGGCGTCATGCGCCGCCACGGTTTCGGGGGCGGCGGAGCCACCCACGGCTCGATGTTCCATCGCGCTCCGGGTTCGGTCGGGCAGTCGGCGAGTCCCTCGCGTGTCTTCCCGGGAATGAGGTTCCCGGGCCGGATGGGCGGCAAACGGGTGACGACGAAGAAGCTGAAGGTGGTCAAGGTGGATGCTGAGAACCGCCTTCTCTATCTGCGTGGCGCAGTTCCGGGCGCCCGTAACGGTCTGGTCATGGTTCGGAGTTCGGTCTGATGCCAAAGGTCGCGATCAGGAGCCTCGACAACGAGGCGGTCGGCAGCCTCGAGCTGCCGGAAGAGGTGTTCACCTACCCGTACAACGAGCATCTGATCCACTTGGCGGTGGTGTCGGTTCGGGCCGCGTGGCGGGCGGGCACCCACAGCGTCAAGGGCAGGCACGAGGTGCGCGGTTCCGGGGTCAAGCCGTATCGCCAGAAGGGCACCGGTCGATCCCGCGCCGGCAGCCGCCGCTCTCCGCTGCGCCGCGGCGGCGGCGTCGTGCATGGTCCGCAGCCTCGCAGCCACCGCAACAAGCTGTCGCGGAACGAGAAGCGCAACGCGCTCAAGTCGGCGCTCTCGCGCAAGCTGGCCGAGGAGCGGATCATGGTGGTGGACTCGCTCGATCTCGACAGCCACAAGACGGGCGCCTTCGCCGCGCGTCTGCGGGGCTTGGGGATCGACGAGAAGATTCTGATCGTCGACGACCACGGCAACCGGAACCTGATCCTGGCGTCCCGCAACCACCCGCAGATCAAGACCGTCGACGCCCTGGGTGTGAATGTCTACGACATCGTCGATCGTGGCTACGTGCTGTTCAGCGAGACCGCGATCGGCCGCTTGTCCGCGGTGCTGCAGAAGCGGCGGAAGAACGGGAGCGGGTCATGAGAGTGCAGGAAATCCTGCGGCGGCCGCTGATCACCGAGAAGTCGACCGAACTCCGTGACGCTCGGAACATCGTCGCCTTCGTCGTCGACTCCCGGGCCAACAAGATCGAGGTGCGGCGCGCGGTGGAGGCCCAGTTCGAGGGTGTCAAGGTGGCGGAGGTCCGGATCGTGAACATGCACGGCAAGGTCCGCCGCCAGGGTCGCTTCGTCGGCCGGCGCCCCGATTGGAAGAAGGCATACGTACGGCTGGCCGAAGGCCAGATCGATCTCTTCGACAACGCGTAACGAGAGCCAAGGACAATGGCGATCAAGAAACTCAAACCGACCAATCCGGCCAGCCGCTTCCAGGAGTACGCACAAAGGCTCGAGGTCACGACGGACAAGCCGCACAAGGCCCTGGTCGAGGGCAAGAAGCGGATCAGCGGCCGCAACAACAAGGGCAGGCAGACGATCTGGTTCCGGGGCGGCGGCCACAAGCGGCGCTATCGGCGGATCGACTTCCGGCGCGACAAGATCGGCGTGCCCGCAAAGGTGGCCACGATCGAGTACGACCCGAACCGGAGCGCGCTGATCTCCCTGCTGCACTACGCCGACGGCGAGAAGCGCTACATCCTCCATCCCGAGGGCTTGAAGGTCGGCGCGGTGGTCCAGTCGGGCGAGGGCGCCGAGATCGATGTCGGCAATTGCCTGCCGATCCGGTTCATCCCCCTGGGCACGATGATCCACAACATCGAACTGAAGATCGGTGGCGGCGGGCAGATGGTGCGCAGCGCCGGCACGGGCGCCCAGTTGATGGCCAAGGAGGGCGTCTACGCTCAGATCCGTCTCCCCTCGGGGGAGGTCCGCCGGGTTCACATCGACTGTTGCGCCACGATCGGCCAGGTCAGCAACTCGGAGCACTCGAACATCGCGCTTGGGAAGGCCGGTCGCAACCGTTGGCGGGGCCGCCGGCCGCACAACCGCGGTGTGTCGATGAATCCGGTCGACCATCCCATGGGCGGCGGTGAGGGCAAGGCCTCCGGCGGACGGCATCCGACAACGCCCTGGGGCAAGCCGACCAAGGGCTACAAGACACGGAGAAACAAGCGCACGAGCGGCATGATCGTACGGCGGCGGGAACGCCGCAAGTAGGGCCGGCGAGAGCACGAAACAGAGGTCAGCATGGGACGTTCACTCAAGAAGGGTTTCTTCATCGACAACCACCTTTACGACAAGGTGGTCGCGATGAATGCGAGCCACGACCGGAGGGTCATCAAGACCTGGTCGCGCCGATCCACGATCATTCCGGACATGGTGGGTCACACAGTCGCCGTCCACAACGGCATGAAGTTCATTCCGGTCTTCGTCAGCGAGAACATGGTCGGTCACAAGCTCGGCGAGTTCGCTCAGACGCGGACTTTCCGGGGCCATGCCGGCGGCAAGAGGGAGCGCCGGGCTCGTCCCCGGTAGTTGGAGAGAGAACAGAACGATGGAAGCAATCGCCCGACTCAGGTACCTCCAGGCGTCGCCCCAGAAGGTGCGCCTGGTGGCGGACCTGATCCGCGGCCGGGATGTCGAGGAAGCCTCGGCGCTGCTGCACTTGAGCACCAAGGCGGCGGCACGACCGCTCTTCAAGTTGCTGCGGTCGGCGGTTGCCAACGCCGAGAACCGCGCCGAGAACCAGCAGAGGGGGGTCGACGTGGGGCAGCTCTACGTCAAGGAGATCTTCGTGGACGGCGGTCCGACGCTGAAGCGCCTGCGCCCGCAGGCCATGGGCCGTGCGTTCCGCATCCTCAAGCGGCAGAGCCACGTCACGATCAAGCTTGATTCCCGCAGTCAGTCGGCAGAGCCAACGTAGGAGCGCTCATGGGTCAGAAGACACATCCTTACGGCTTTCGTTTGGTCTACAACCAGGGCTGGCATTCGCGCTGGTACGCCGAACGGGACTACGCCAGCACCCTGCACTCGGATATCGAGCTGCGGACCGGTCTGAAGAAGCGCCTGATGCACGCCGGCGTGAGCCAGATCGATATCGACCGCGCCGCGGACAAGCTGCGCGTCACGATCTACACCTCGCGCCCCGGCATCATCATCGGCCGCAAGGGCGCGGAAGTGGACAAGCTGCGCGACGACCTGAGCCGGCAGATGGGGCGGGAAGTCCACATCAACATCCAGGAGATCCAGCGTCCGGAGCTCGATGCCCAACTTGTGGCCGAGGCGATCACGGGACAGCTTCTCCGCCGGGTTGCCTTCCGCCGGGCCATGAAGAAGGCGATGGAATCGGCCTTCCGTTTCGGCGCCAAGGGTGTCAAGATCATGGTTTCGGGTCGGCTCGGCGGCAACGAGATCGCTCGTACCGAGTGGTACCAGGAAGGGCGGCTGCCGCTGCACACCCTGAAGGCCGACATCGACTATGGCTTCGCCGAGGCCTACACGACCTACGGTGTGATCGGGGTCAAGGTCTGGGTCTACCGCGGCGATCTTTCGCGGGAGCGCGGCCGTCGCGCGGTGGCGTAGGCACGGCTGGACGCAAGGGGATTCGAGGGAGTAACGAACGATGTTGATGCCGAAGAAGGTCAAGTTCCGCAAGCACCACCGCGGCCGCCGCAGAGGTCTGGCCAAGGGCGGCAACGTGGTGGCGTTCGGCGAGTACGGCCTGCAGGCGCAGGAGGCCGGCTGGGTCACGGCTCGTCAGATCGAGGCCGCGCGAATCGCGATCACCCGCCACATCAAGCGAACCGGCAAAGTCTGGATCCGGATCTTCCCGGACAAGCCGATCACCAAGAAGCCTCTCGAGACCAGGATGGGCAAGGGCAAGGGCAACCCGGAGGAGTGGGTTGCGGTCGTTCGTCCCGCCCGCATCCTCTACGAGCTCGATGGCGTGTCGCCGGAGTTGGCGAAGTCGGCAATGAGGCTGGCCTCCCACAAGCTCGGTATCAAGACCCGCTTCGTCGGGCGCCACGGCGCACAGGTCTGAGGCATAGGTCCTAAGGGGTGAGAAGGCGATGAAGGCAAGCGAACTCAGGGAGTTGACCGGAGACGAGCTGCGGCAGAAGGAGGATGAACTGGCGGACCAGTTGTTCGCCCTGCGGCTGCAGAAGTCGATTGGCCAACTGGAGAAGCCGAGCAGGATCAGGAAAGCCCGGGTCGAGTTGGCGCGGGTCCTTACCGTCAGGCGCGAGAGAGCGACAGGAACGACATGAACGTGGATCAGCAAGAAGCGCGGGGCCACCGCCAGGTTCGGGTGGGCCAGGTGGTCAGCGCCAAGATGGACAAGACAGTCATCGTGGCGGTCGAGAAGACGGTCATGCACCGGCTCTACCACCGCCTGATGAAAAGGTCGTCGCGGTTCGTGGCGCACGACGAATCGAACGACTGCCGGGAGGGAGACGTCGTTTCCCTCGTCTCGACCCGACCGATGTCGCGCAGCAAGCGCTGGCGCGTGCAGCGGATCGTCAAGCGCGCGGAAGGGTAGGTGCGGCGATGATCCAGATGGGAACGGTGCTCGATGTCGCCGACAACTCGGGGGCCAAGCGAATCGCCTGCATTCAACTGCGGGGCGGTTCCTCCGGGCAGTACGGTGTGCTGGGCGATGTGATCACCGCCTCGGTCAAGGAGGCGGTACCCGAAGGCACGGTCAAGAAGGGCCAGGTCGTACGGGCGGTGATCGTGCGGACCCGCAAGGAGCGGCGCCGCCGCGACGGGAGCTACATACGCTTCGACAACAACGCCGCGGTGCTGATCAACGAAGCGCGGGAACCGATCGGGACCCGCGTCTTCGGCCCGGTCGCCCGCGAGCTGCGCGAGCGGCGCTTTATGCGCATTGTGTCGTTGGCGCCGGAGGTGATCTGACATGCCCAAGTCTGACAGGCACAAGCTGAAGATCAAGAAGGGCGACGAGGTGCTCGTCATCGCGGGCCGGAACCGCGGCGTGCGCAGCAAGGTGTTGCGGGTGCTTCCGGCCGGGAATCGCGCCATCGTCGAACGCGTGAACCTGGTCAAGAAGCACGAGCGGCCGAACCCGCAGCGTCAGGTTCAGGGAGGCATCCTGGAGCGGGAGGCGCCCATCCACATCTCGAATCTCAAGGTGATCTGCCCGGACACCGACAAGCCCACGCGCGTCGGCAAGCGGCGTCTCGAGGACGGCAAGTCGACGCGCTACGCCAAGGTCAGCGGCGCGGTGTTGCGTTGAGGCTGTGACCTGAAGGAATGACCATGGTTCCCCGACTCAAGACTCTCTACCAGGAGGAGGTCATCGCCAGCCTGCAGCAGGAGTTCGGCATCTCCAACCCGATGGCGGTGCCACGGCTGGAGAAGATCGTTCTCAACATGGGCATCGGCGAAGCGATCCAGAACATCAAGATCCTGGAGAACGCCGTGCCCGAGCTGGCCCTGATCGCCGGTCAGCAGCCGGTCATCACCCGTGCCCGCAAGTCGATCGCTGCATTCAAGTTGCGTGAGGGCATGCCGATCGGTTGCCGGGTCACGCTGCGCCGCAACCGGATGTGGCACTTCCTCGATCGCCTGGTCACCGTCGCGCTGCCGCGAGTTCGCGACTTCCGCGGCATCTCGGACCGGAGCTTCGATGGTCGGGGCAGCTACACCCTGGGTATCCGGGACCATCTGATCTTCCCCGAAGTCGACTACTCGAAGAGCGACGGTTCCAAGGGCATCAACGTCACCCTCGTCACCTCGGCGGAGTCCGACGCGCAGGCGCTGCACCTGCTGCGCGGTCTCGGCATGCCGTTCGCGACCTGAGTTCCTACTTGCGCGAACTCTCAACCAAGGACTGCCACCGATGACCATGACCGACCCCATCGCGGATCTGCTGACCACGATCCGCAACGCCCTGATCGTCAAGCACGACCAGACCGAGGCGCCGTCCTCGAGCCTGAAGATCGCGTTGTGCCGCGTGCTGCGGGACCAGGGCTACATCAGCCACTACGAGGTCTACGACTCGCCGCCGGGCAGGACGATCCGGATCTTCCTGGCCTACAACGGCGAGGGGGTGCCGGCGATCACCAAGGTGCGGAAGATCAGCAAGCCCGGACGCAGGGTGTACCGCGGCGCCGACGATCTGAAGCCGGTTCTGAACGGGTTGGGCGTCGCGATCCTGTCGACTTCGAAGGGTCTGCTCACGGATGCCCAGGCGCGGCGCCAGCGCGTGGGCGGCGAAGTCCTCTGCGAGGTGTACTGAGATGCAGGGCAACAGCGCTCGGCACGGCAGTCGCAACCAGTCGCGGGCCGCCTACGGCGGCACAGTGACTCTTGGTGAGGTGTACTGAGATGTCACGCATAGGAAAGGCGCCGATCCCGCTGCCGGACAAGACGAAGGTGGCGACAAGCGGCGGTACCGTGACCATCGAGGGTCCGAAGGGAAAGCTGGAGCAACCGCTCCAGCAGGGCATCGAGGTCCGCGTGGAGGACGGCGTCGTCACGCTGCACCGTTCCGGCTCGAGCGGACCGGAACGAGCCCTGCACGGGCTGGCCCGGGCGCTGCTCGCGAACGCTGTCGTCGGTGTCACCGAGGGCTTCCGGCGAGAGCTGGAGATCGTCGGCGTCGGTTACCGGGGAGAGGTCAAGGGGCGCGAAGTCCACCTGGCGCTGGGGTACTCCCACCCCGTGGTCTACCCGATCCCGGATGGGATCGACGTTTCGATCGACGACCGGGCGAACCGGATCGCGGTCTCCGGCATCGACAAGCAGCAGGTCGGGCAGGTGGCGGCCGACCTCCGCAGCCTGCGCAAGCCGGATGCGTACAAGGGCAAGGGCATCCGTTACCGCGACGAGGTCATCCGGCTCAAGGTCGGCAAGGCGGCGGCTGTCTAGACGGTTTGGAACGAGTTCGGCAAACAGGGACATCGAGGGAATGAGCGACCTGCGCAGAAAGAGAACGTTGGATCGGAGCCGCCGCCGGCGCCGCGTGCGCTACCGCGTCCGGAAGAAGCTCCGGGGCTCACAGGAGAGACCGCGTCTGGCGGTCCACAAGAGCCGCCGCCACATCTACGCTCAACTGATCGACGATCGGGCGGGCCACACGCTGGCGTTCGCCAGCTCGCTCGAGTCGGAACTCTGCGAAGAGCTCAAAGGCTCGACCGGCAGTTGCAGCGCAGCGCAGGCGGTGGGCGAGGCGCTTGCGGCGCGCGCCAAGGAGCGGGGCGTGCAATCGGTGGTCTTCGACCGCGGCGGCTTCCTGTACCACGGCCGGATTCGGGCGCTTGCGGACAGTGCGCGCGCCGGAGGCCTCAAGTTCTGATGCAGCAGAGCAGCGAAGGAGACAGCAGTGGCTAGGGACGTGAACAGTGGCTAGAGATATAGATCTCGACAGCGAGTTCTTCGAGCAGGTTGTCGACATCAACCGGGTGACGAAGGTCGTCAAGGGCGGCAAGAACTTTTCCTTTACCGCCCTGGTTGTGATCGGCGACGGCGCCGGCCGCGTCGGCTACGGCTCGGGCAAGGCGAAGGAGGTTCCGGCCGCGATTCGCAAAGGGATTCAGATCGCGAAGCGCAGCCTGGTACGGGTGCCGCTCGCTGGAACGACGATCCCGCACGAGACGGTGGGCGTCTTCGGCGCCGGTCGGGTGATGTTGAAGCCGGCCTCTGAAGGAACCGGGGTCATCGCCGGCGGCCCGGTGCGCGCGGTGGTCGAGGGCGCCGGCATTCAGGACATACTGACCAAGTCGCTGGGGACGACGAACCCGCAGAACGTGGTCAAGGCGACTTTCGCCGGGCTCATGTCCCTGCGCAGCGAAAAGCAGGTCAGGACACTGCGTGGCTTGGACTCGCTGGACGGCGCGTCGATGAACACAGATCAGGGAGGAAGAGGCAGTGGCGAGCAGGACGATACGGATACAGCAGGTGCGTAGCACGATCGGCAGGCCGAGACCGCAACGCGAGGTTCTGCGCGGTCTGGGCTTGAGGCGCATTCGCCACATCGTCGAGCGGGAAGACTCCCAGGCGGTGCGCGGCATGGTGCGGAAGATTCCCCACCTGGTCCGGATTCTTGGGGACTCTGAGGAGGGCTGACATGAAACTTCACGAACTCAAACCGGCAAAGGCTAGCCGCCGTCCGCGCAAGCGGATCGGCCGTGGACCGGGCTCCGGTACGGGCAAGACTGCCGGGCGAGGCCACAAGGGCCAGCGCTCGCGTGCGGGCTTCTCCCGCCGCGCCGGCTTCGAGGGCGGCCAGATGCCCCTCGTGCGACGCGTCCCGAAGCGCGGGTTCACCAACATCTTCCGGACCGAGTACACGGTGATCAACGTCGGAGACCTGGATGGTCTCGGCGATGTGGTCGACGTGGACCTCCTCGTTTCCCACGGCCGTGTGCGCCGGGGCATGAAGCTGAAGGTTCTGGGCGTTGGCGATGCGCCGGCCGGGTTGACCGTCCGGGCGCACCGCTTCAGCGCGTCCGCGCGCGCCAAGATCGAGGCCGCCGGCGGCGCCTGCGAAGAGATCGCCTGACGGAGCTAGCACGTGGGCGTCGAGAGTTTCCGCAACATCTTTGCGATTCCGGATCTCCGGAATCGGGTGTTGTTCATGTTCGGCCTGCTGGCCGTCTACCGCATCGGCTGCATCATTCCGACGCCGGGGATCGACCCCCAGGCTCTGCTCGAGTTCATGGACCAGATGCAGGGCACCGTGCTGGGGTTCGTCAACACGTTCACCGGCGGCAGCCTGGGCCGGGTGGCCATCTTCGCTCTCGGCATCATGCCGTACATTTCGGCGTCCATCATTCTGCAACTGCTGACCGTGGTCTGGCCCTACCTCGAGAAGCTCTCGAAGGAAGGCGAGATGGGCCGGCGGAAGATCACCCAGTACACCCGGTACGGAACGGTGATCATCTCGATCATTCAGGGCACCAGCATCGCCTTCTTCCTGGAAAACCTGACCTCGCCGGGAGGCGCGCCCCTGGTCTTCAACCCCGGCCTCGGGTTCAAGTTCATGACCGTGCTCTCGCTCACCACGGGCTGCGCCTTCGTGATGTGGCTGGGCGAGCAGATCAGCGAGCGCGGCATCGGCAACGGCATTTCCCTGATCATCTTCGCCGGCATCGTGGTGGGTCTGCCGGGCGCCGTCCTGACGCTCTTCAGTCAAATGCAGAGCGGCGCCATGTCCCTGCTCAAGATCCTCTTCCTGTCGGCCTTCATGCTCGTGGTCGTCGCCTTCATCGTCTACATGGAGCGAGCGCAGCGGCGCATTCCGGTGCAGTACGCGAAGCGGATCGTCGGCCGGCGCCAGTACGGCGGGCAGAGCACCTACCTGCCCTTACGGGTGAACACCGGCGGCGTGATTCCGGTCATCTTCGCGAGTTCCGTGGTCACCGTGCCGGCGACTGTGGCGGGCATGATCCAGTACGAACCGATCCAGCGGATCGCCACCGCGCTGCAGTGGGGCCAGCCGGTCTACTACCTGCTCTACGTGGCGGCGATCATCTTCTTCTCGTACTTCTACGTCTCGATCATCTTCAACCCGAACGATCTTGCCGAGAACATGCGCAAATACGGCGGGTTCATTCCCGGCATCCGCTCCGGCAGGCGCACCTCGGAGTACATCGACCGGGTGCTGACCCGTCTGACCCTGGTCGGCTCCCTGTATCTGGCGGGGGTGTCCGTTCTGCCCGAATTTCTGATCGCCGGCTTCAAGGTCGGCGGGCTTCCCTTCGTCGGTGGCGCCCTGGATCGGGTTGCGCCTCTCTGGTTGACCGAGGGCATGGGGATCAACTTCTACTTCGGCGGCACGTCGCTCCTGATCGTCGTCAGCGTGGCCATGGACACGCTGCAACAGATCGAGAGCCAGCTCGTGATGCGCAATTACGAGGGCTTCATGAAGCGGGGCCGGATCCGAGGCCGCCGTGGCTGATCCTCTTCGCATTGTGCTGCTCGGAGCTCCCGGTTGCGGCAAGGGCACCCAGGCCGAGCGCCTCTCGGCGAGTCTCGGTGTGCCGGCCGTCTCGACCGGCGAGATGCTGCGGGCCGCGGTTGCCGCGGGCAGCGAGTTGGGCCGGCGTGTCGAGGGTGTGATGGCCTCGGGCGCTCTGGTCGACGACGATCTGATGGCCGAGGTGGTTCGCGACCGGCTGGCTCAGGCCGATACGGCCGCGGGTTTCCTGCTCGACGGCTATCCGCGCACCGCGCCCCAGGCCGACACCCTGGACGAGATCCTGGGCGGCGGGGCCCTCGATCACGTGGTGACGATCGACGTGCCGGACGAGGTTCTGGTTCGACGTTCCGTGCTGCGCGGCCGCGGCGATGACGACCGCGAAGAGGTCGTGCGCGAACGGCTGCAGGTCTACGCCGCGCAGACCGAGCCCCTGATCGCTCACTACGAGGGCCTGGGGCTGCTGCGCCGCGTCGACGGCAACGTCCCCATCGAACAGGTCACGACCTCGATCGAGGCGGCGCTGGTGGAGGGGAAAGCCGCTTGATGGCGATTCTCAAGACCGAAGAGGAACTCGACCTGATGGACCGCGCCAACCGGATCGTCCTGGAGGTGCTGGCCTCGCTGGAGCAGCGGCTGCACCCCGGAATGACCACACGCGAACTCGATGTCCATGCGGAGACGGCGATTCGCGAGCGTGGCGGCCGGCCGGCATTTCTCGGTTACCGGGGGTTTCCGGCCAGCCTGTGCACTTCGGTGAACGATGTGATCGTCCACGGCATCCCGGACGACGTGCCTCTCAAGGAGGGAGACATCGTCAGCATCGACTGCGGCGTGGAGTTTTCGGGGTACTATGGCGACGTTGCGCGCACGTACCGTGTAGGTGCGGTCTCGGAGCAGGCCGCGCGCTTGCTGGAAGTCACTCGCCGGGCCCTGGATGTGGCTCTGGAATGCGTGGCGCCCGGCAGGTGGCTGCACGACATCGGTCGAGCGGTCGAGCGGTACGTCAAGGGTCACGGGTACTCCGTGGTTCGCGATTTCGTCGGTCACGGTATCGGTTCCGCACTTCATGAGGAACCGGAAGTGCCGAACTACCGTCGCCGGGGTCGTGGCATGGAGTTGCGGTCGGGGATGGTCTTGGCGATTGAACCCATGGTCAACGCCGGAAGCCGGGCCGTGAAGATGGATGGAGATGGTTGGACGGCGAGAACGAAGGATGGATCGTTGTCGGCTCACTTTGAGCACTCGGTCGCGGTGACAAAGACCGGAGCGCGCGTACTGGGCCAGGAGGCGGCGGCGTAGAACGATGCGGAGCGAAGTTCGGAGACGCAGCCTCCTGGTGAGGTGGGGGATGGGGCCGCAGGACCTGCAGATTCTGGCCGAGCCTGCGAGGGGTTTGGCGGCGCAGGCGGCTTGAACGTGACAGGTAGCAAGAGGACGAAGGGAACACAGGGCGTGAAGAAGGAAGAGGCGATCGAGGTCGAGGCAACTGTGGTGGAGACACTGCCGAACGCAGTCTTCAAGGTCGAGCTTGACAACAAGCACCAGGCCTTGGCCCACATCTCGGGAAAGATGCGCAAGCACTTCATCCGGATTCTTCCGGGGGATCGCGTTTTGGTCGAACTTTCGCCCTATGACCCCGGCCGTGGCCGGATCGTGTACAGGCTGCGGACCTGACGGTCGGTTCGGCATCGAAGGAGAACCATCATGAAGGTGCGAACGTCAGTGAAGAAAATGTGCGTGAAGTGCAAGGTGGTCCGGCGTCGCGGAGTGATCCGCGTCATCTGTGAGAACCCCAAGCACAAGCAGCGGCAGGGCTGAGAAGGACGGGAGAGAGCTGGAATGGCGAGAATCGCGGGGATCGATCTACCGCAGAACAAGCAGGTCGGCATCGGCCTCACCTACATCTACGGCATCGGCCGCTCACGGGCGCTGGTGCTGCTGGATCAGGCGGGTGTCGCCGCCGAGGTCAAGGTCAGGGATCTGACCGAGGACGAGACCGGACGTATCCGCCGGGTCGTTCAGGAAGCGGGGTCGGTCGAGGGAGACCTGCGCAAGGAAGTGACCCAGAGCATCAAGCGTCTGATGGAGATCGGCAGCTACCGTGGTGTCAGGCATCGCAAGGGCCTGCCCGTCCGAGGCCAGCGCACGCACACCAACGCGCGTACCCGCAAGGGACCCCGGCGTGCCACCGTGGCCGGCAGGAAGAAGGTCGGGAAGTAGGCGAGAGAGGACTACCGGAGACACAACACTAGATGGCAAAGTCGAGGAAGAAGGAGAAGCGCGTGGTGCCCCACGCCGTGGCGCACGTCAATGCGACGTTCAACAACACACTGGTCTGCATCAGCGATCCGGATGGCAATGTTCTGACCTGGTCGTCGTCGGGCCGAAACGGCTTCAAGGGGTCGCGAAAGGGAACGCCGTTCGCGGCTCAGGTGGCCGCGCAGGCGGTCGGCTATCAGGCCAAGGACCTGGGCGTGCGGTCGGTCGACGTGCTGGTCAAGGGTCCGGGAGGCGGGCGCGAATCGGCCGTCAGGGCTCTGCAGGCCACCGGCATCAGCATCCGATCGATCCGTGACGTGACGCCGATTCCGCACAATGGCTGCCGTCCCCGCAAGCGGCGTCGGGTCTGACGCGGCATTGCCGCCGGTACCGCACCGAGACATCAACGTTTCAACCTGGAACGCAATCGAGATTGTAGGAGTGAACATGCTCTGGAAGGGATTCCAACGCCCGAAGCGGATCGAAATCGATACCGAGACTCTGACCGATACGTATGGCAAGTTCTCGGCCCAGCCGTTCGAACGCGGCTTCGGTTCCACCATGGGTAATGCCCTGCGTCGTAGCCTCCTGTCGGCAATCGAGGGCGCCGCGATTACCGCGGTGCGGATCGACGGCGCGCTGCACGAGTTCTCTTCACTCGAAGGGGTGGTAGAGGACACAACGGACATCATTCTGAACCTGAAACAGGTGCCGCTGCGGTCCTTCGACGGCACGACGCGCGTGATCACGCTGGATGTGGCGGGGCCGCGCGAGGTGACCGCCGGTGACTTCAACGGCGACCCGAGCGTCGAGATTCGCGACCCGAAGAGCAAGGTGGCGACGCTGAACGAACGGGGCCGGCTCCGCCTCGAGGCGCAGGTCAAGAACGGACGCGGCTACGTTGGCGCGGACCTCAACCTCGACGAGTCGATGGGAATCGGCTGGATTCCGCTCGACTCCGTCCACAGCCCGGTGAAGCGCGTGAACTACCGCGTGGAGGCGGCGCGACTCGGCCGGACAACCGACTACGAGCGACTGATCGTCGAGGTCTGGACGGACGGAACGGTGACGCCGGAAGAGGGAGTATCCCGTGCCGGCGCCCTGCTGCGCGAGCACCTGACGATCTTCATCGACGCCGAAGAGAGCCTGATCGTCGAAGCCGCGGCCGAGGAGGAAGTCGATGGGGGCGACCTCGGCACCCTGCTCCAGAAGGAGATCGACGATCTGAACCTGAGTGTTCGTTCGGCCAACTGCCTGAGGAACGCGAACATCAACACGGTGGGCGACCTCGTCGTGCGGAGCGAGAAGGAGATGCTGGAGACCAAGAACTTCGGCCGCAAGTCGCTCGAAGAGATCCAGAAGGTGCTCGACAGGATGGGACTCTCCTTCGGCATGGAGGTTCCGGAGAACGCGGAGAGCGGCGTCCAGGCCTGACGGCCGCTGGACCGCTCTAGAGCTTTCCCGGGAAGGAGCGAAGATGCGTCACGGAGTTGGCTACAAGAAACTGGGCCGGACCACGGCCCACCGGCGGGCAATGTTCCGCAACATGCTCGCCTCCCTGGTCGAGCACGGCCGGATCCGTACCACCTTGGCGAAAGCCAAGGCCTTGCGCCCGGTCGCCGAGAAGCTCATCACCCGGAGCCGCGACGACTCCGTCCACGCCCGCCGCCTGGTTCGCCGCTGGCTCCCCAACCGCGACCACGTCAAGAAGCTCTTCGACGAGATCGCACCCCGCTACGCCGACCGCCCCGGCGGCTACCTCCGCATCACCAAGCTAGGCCCCCGCCGCGGCGACGCCGCCGAACTGGCCGTCATCGAGTTCGTGGACGCCGACGAGTAGAGAGACACTGGGTGCGCCGGCCTGCCATCCGTGCGCCCGATGACGGGCGCACGGACTGGTTCGCAGGTGGCGCGGATCCGCGCCACCTGGGTTCTGGCCGGTATCCGGGCGCCGTCGCGAAGCGGCGTGCGCTGGCGCGTCGGCGTCGGTTGCACCCGCCTGCCGCGGACCGAAGGAGGGGGTCCCTGCGGCCGCTCGCGCTCTCTGGGTAAAAAGAGGGGGTTGCGCTCGCTTCGGTCGGCTGCGCTCCGGCTTGGCGTCGGACGATGTGTGGGCGTCGGCCGTCGCTTGCCGACAGCCCGCAGGGACCCCCTCCTTCGGCCCACTGCTGGCTGGACGTCGCCGGGCAACGGCGCACCTCGACCAGGCCCAGCTAGCAGCTAGCGCGGCAGAAACTGGGTGCGCCGGCCTGCCATCCGTGCGCCCGCTCACGGGCGCACGGACTGGTTCGCGCGTGGCGCGGATCCGCGCCACGCGGGTTCTGGCCGGCATCCGGCGCAAAGCGCCGGCTTCCGGACCTTTTTGCCGCGCTAGCCGAACCGGACTGCTAGGCTTCGCCGCTGAGACAAGGCCACAGGAGCCGCGTATGCCACTCGAAGTGAAGCTCTGGAAGATCGATTCCGACCGACTCCAGCCGGTGCGACAGTCGCGCCTGGATCTGGAAGGGCGGCTCGAAGAGTGGCTCCGTGGGGATATTCGACTGCTGAGCGATGACCTATTGGTCATCGGTTGGCAGATTGCGAGATACGGCGTGCCTCTGGATCTCCTCGCGGTGGATCGAGACGGCAACTTGGTGGTTGTGGAGTTGAAGCGGGACCGGACGCCCCGGGACGTGGTTGCGCAGGCTCTGGACTATGCCTCTTGGGTACAGGAGCTTGGTCGAGACGATGTCGAAGAGTGCGCCCGCGAGTACTTGAAGGAGCCTTTCGAGGTGGCCTTTCAGAGGAAGTTCGGTGACGAACCACCAGAGGTCGTCAACGAACGACACCGCATCTACATCGTGGCGTCGTCGCTTGACGACACGACGCAGAGGATCGTCGAATACTTGTCCTCGACGCATGGCGTGGACATCAACGCGGCAACGTTCGCATACTTCAACACGGACGACGGTGAGTTCGTGGCACGCTCTCTGCTGCTCGACGAGGAGGATGTGCAGAGACGCGCCAAGGCGCGTCCTGGGGCGAAGCGGCGGCCGGCGCGGAGCGAGGACGAACTGCGCACCCTCGCCGAGAAGAGCGGTGTTGCGGACCTGTGGGATGTGGCCGTGAGCGGGTTCGGAGGCGTCCTGCGAAAGCAGAGGAGCCGGACAACTCTCTGGTTTCAGGTCAAGCTGGAGGAGGGCTACAGCGCCATCATCTCAGTGTTCCCCGAGGCAAGCTCGCGCGAGAAGGGACTGGCGGTGGCGGTCGTCACAGAACGCATCGCGCGGCACTTTGGCATTGCCGAGGACAAGATCAGGGCGATCTGCGGCGACAGTACGGAGGGGTACTTCGGAACGTGGCACTCTCCTGACGATTGCTTCCATCTCGACGAGGAGAAGCTGCAGCGTCTGGTCGCGCTGATCACGGAGCAGTAGCACTTAGGTGATGGCTCGGCAAGGGCTAACCCCAAGCTAGGCGGTTGGCCCAAGAAACTTGTCCCCGTCGAAGTGGATCAGGTGATCCGGCACCTGTGCCAGCCACACGTCGGTTTCCCACGCGATGGCCTTCATGTGCTTGCGGAACTCGTCGAAGTCAGGGAAGGCGCTCACGTACACGGGCTTGACGCGACAGGACTGTAGGAGGGTCTCGAACTCGGTGAGGCGTTTCCGGTCGACGGGGCCATGTGACGTCACCGCCTCAATGAGGAAGAGCCGGTCGCGAGCGCGGTCGTGGAGGACTATGTCGGGAAGCTTGTCGTGCTCTGTCAGCGGAAGGCCGACCTCAAGAAGGCGCTGCTGGTCGACGTGGAGGTCCTTCTTGGCGGTGTCGCCGAGGTAGAGGACGTTCGCGCCAGGGGCGAAGCGCGGAGCGAACTCTTCGATCACTGCCCTTTGAAGCTCATTGTGCGAACCTGGCGAGAGTCGCACCTCTTGGCCGTCGGGGAACCGAATGGGGACCAGGGTTCGGGACCGCGAGTCTTCGTACTTTGCGAGCCAAGCGCTGAGGTCGCGGCGAAACGCCGTGACGTTGGGTTCCCAGTCGGCGGTCCCGAAGGACTGGACGACCCGAAGCGCGGCCTCGGTGATGGCGTAGTGAGACCGTGGACTGTTGGTTGGCAGGTCAGGCTCGAAGGGGTTGTGCTCAGCAAGGCCTGCGAGTACGAACTGGTGGAGTACCTGGCGGCGGAACGTCTCGCGGGTGTTGGGGGCGTAGTCGCCGCCGAAGTGCTCGCGGACGTGATCCATGATGCCCTTGGTTACGGTTCGTCGACCGCGTGACGCACCCGACCAGGAGTCGTGCTGCGTCAGTCCGCACAGCGCAAGCAGGGTCAGCCCCGCCATCTGATTCGACTGCGCTGCGGGCATCCCCAAGGCGCGGAGGATTGTCCGCGCCTCCTCAACGCTGGCCAACGACGGACTTCCTGGAGATTGCGGTGGACAGTGTGTCCGCGATCAGCGAGTCGAGATGGCCGATCGGGTTGGCGAGTTGCTGGACTCGCTCACCGAGTTCGACAATGAAGTCGCTCGCCGGCAGCGGCATGGCGCGTAGCTCCGTTGCGTTGACCTGAGTGTGCCCGCTCAGACACCGGAAGTAGGTGTCTAGGAGGCGGCTGTTGTAGAGCGCCGCCAAGCCCCATGCCTCTTCGTCGGTGAGCGAACCGGGCTGTCGATAGATGTAGTTCAGGTGGTTTTCAAGACCCACCAGAGGAACGGGCATGGACTGGGCAACGTAGGGTGCCGCAGAAAGCCGGCGGACCTCCTCCTTCGCGGTGAAGCGGCGCAGGAGAACGTAGTTGCGGTTCGGGAGGAGTAACTTCTCGGCACCGTGACGCTTGAGGTACTCCGGCTTGTGCCGATGCAACGGCCAGGTGACCTGCATTGGCCGCACATGGTTCATCCAGAGGAGTGGAACGTGCGAGTCGGGTACTTGACCCTCGCGATCGACCAGCTCCTTCGCGCGGAAGGGGACCACCGGTCCCGTGGAGATACGGAGGCCCAGACTGGCCAGCGTGTTGGGCCATGAATCCACGAGGTCGAGAACCTGGGCTTCCTCGTCGGAAACGGGCAGTCGCAGTACGCGGTTGCGGTCGTCGAGATTCAGGGCTGCCTGTAGGGACGTTGTGCGGCGGGACGACTCGTTCAGATCGGCAACGCCCCGGCTGCTGGATATGACGAACGGTGCCTGTGGATCCTGCGGTGCGGAGTTGAGCCGAGTGCCGTGGAGAATGACATTCTCCTGCAGGACCTCGTCGCGCTTGAATGCCTCCCGGCGCGATCCGAATGCGTGAACCAGGGTAGGACGAATCAGGTCAAAGAAGACCTGCCGGAACTGCCTAAAGTACAAGCCGGAGGCAAAGCTCCTCGGCGTGATGGAGATGAAATCGCCGCCGGGGCGGATCAGGACGGCGCTGACCGCCATGAACAGGGCGTAGATGTTCGGTTGGCCGTGGACCACGGTTGAAGCGAGAACCGCCCGCGGGTCACTCTTGTTGATCTTGAAGTACGGCGGGTTTGAAATGACGATGTCGAACTCGCGGTCGTCCGACTCGTACGGAATCAGACTTCCTTCACGCCGAAGGGCCTCCGCATGCTCCATGACGAAGTCTCTCGACTCGATGCGAGCCGCAAGGCGGATTCCATGCTCTTCCATGCACCAGTCCCGAAGGTAGTCGAGGACCGCCTTCAGAGGTTCCGCCAGCTCGGCATCTACTTCGTAGGCGACGAGTTCGATCCGGTTCGTCGGTGGGTCGCGATCGGCGAGCGCTTCAACGGCTGCGCAGCAGAGGATGCCCGCACCGGCGGCAGGATCCAGGACCCGAAGGCAGTTGCCGGGGACCCGGACTTGGGCCGCCATGAAGTCGGCGGCGCCCACAGGCGTCAAGTAGAGGCCGTGCTGCTTTCGGTGCGCCTCGGACTTGGCGGCGACATGGTACTCGCCGATGCGGTCGGCGTACTCCGTGGGTCGTTCGCCCGGTGCTGGAGGAGGGACGAAGCTGGTTGAGGCCGGTACATGGCTTGGCTCCACGACCATGCCTCGATGGTAGCAACGGCGCCGGCCTCCGGGTGCGCATCCCGACGACCTCCAGCCTGCTGCGGTCCGGGGAGAGGGTCCCAGGGGTCTGTCGGCAAGCGACGCCCCATGTCCCTGCATGAACCGACACCAAACCGGAGCGCAGCCGACCGAAGCGAGCGCAACCTTCCCTTTTCACCCGGAAAGCGCGAACACGGGTGGCGCGATCCGCGCCACCCGTGAACCAGTCCGTGCGCCCGTCATCGGGCGCACGGATGACGCCGCCCCTGGGACCCTCTCCCCGGACCGCAGCAGGCGGGTGTAACCGACTCGCGTCCGAGGCGCGCCAGCGGCGCGCCCGGCGCGGCGAAGCCGCGCCTCCGGCTGCTTGCCTCCGGCTGCTTGCCTCCGGCTGCTTGCCTCCGGCTAGTCCTCTTCGTCCGCCCGCTTCGCTTCGGCGATGATCTTCTCCCGGATCTGCCGGGGGACCTCCTCGTAGTGGGAGAAGCCCATCGTGAAGCTGGAGCGGCCCTGGGTCATCGAGCGCAGGGCGGGGGCGTAGGTCAGCATCTCGGCCATGGGGACGGTGGCCTTGACGATCTGGGCGTTGCCCTTGGCTTCCATGCCCTGGGGGCGGCCCCGGCGGGAGGACAGGTCGCTCATGATGTCGCCCATGAAGTCCTCGGTGGTGTTGATGTCGACCTGCATCACCGGTTCGAGCAGGGTGGGGGCGGCCTTCGCCATGGCGTCCTTGAAGGCCAGGGAGCCGGCGACCTTGAAGGCTATCTCGGACGAGTCGACATCGTGGTACTTGCCGTCCTGGAGCCGGACCCGGAAGTTGCCGACCGGGTAACCGGCCAGGTAGCCGCGTGCGGCTGCCTCGAGCAGGCCCTTCTCGACCGCCGGGCGGTAGTTCTGGGGGATCGAGCCGCCGAAGATCTCATCGACGAACTCGTAGTCCTCCGGGGTGGGGACGGGCTCCATCGTGATCGTGCAGTCGGCGAACTGGCCGCGGCCTCCGCTCTGCTTCTTGTGCCGGCCGTGGCCGACCGCGGGTCTTCTGATCGCTTCGCGGTAGGGCACCTTGGGCGGGTGCAGGATGACTTCGACCTTGGACCGGGCCTTCAGCTTGGACACGGCGATCTCGACGTGGAGCTGGCCGGCGCCCGAGAGCAGGAACTCTCCCGTCTGCGGGTCGCGCCCGGCCCGCAGGCTCGGATCCTCCTCGACCAGCCTTAGCACCGCCTCGCCGATCTTCTCTTCGTCGCCCTTCGTCTTCGGCTCGATCGCGAACGAGATCGCGGCGACCGGGGGGGTGGGGAATCCGAGGCGAAGCGGCCGTTCGCGGCTCGTGATCGAGTCGCCGGTGACGCTGCTCTTGAGCTTCGCCACGCCGCCGATGTCACCCTTGAGGAGTTGGGGCACGTCCTGGCCGGTCTTGCCCTGCATGTGCATCAGGTGGCCGACGCGTTCCGCCTCCTCGCGCCGTGAATTCCAGTAGCCGGTGTCGGAGGTCATGCAGCCCGCGGCTACCCGGAGCAGGGAGATGCGGCCGGTGAAGGGGTCGTTCATGGTCTTGAAGACGATCGCGCTGACCGGCGCGCCCTCGCCGCGCTCGAGTTCCACGGGCTCTCCGCCGAGATCGGCGGCCGGCATCGGCGGCGCTCCTATCGGCGACGGCAACAGCCTGACCACCGCGTCGAGCAGAGCCGAGTTGCCGATGCCGTGTCCGGCGGAGGACATCGTGACCGGGAAGAGCGCCCGGTTCCTGATCGCGTTCTTGAGCCCCTCGACCAGTTGTTCCTGGTCGAGGTCGCCCTGATCGAAGTAGGCCTCCATCAGGTCGTCGTCGCTCTCGGCGACCGCTTCCGTGAGTTTCTCCCGCCACTCGTCGATCTGGTCCTGCAGGTCGGCCGGCGGCTCGGAGGGCCGGCTGCGGCCGGCGCCGTCGCGGTCGTAGACGTGGGTCTTGCGGCTCAGCAGGTCGACGACGCCGGTGAAGTCCTTGCCGTCGCCGATCGGGATCTGCACCGGCAGCGCCATGCGGTCGAAGTTCTGCTGCAGTTCGGCGATGCAACCCTCGAAGTCGATGTTGTCGCGGTCCATCTTGGTCAGGTGCAGCATCACCGGCTGCTCCAGCCCCGCGGCGACTTCCCAGGCCTTCTCGGCCATGACCTGGGTCGGCGATGCGGCGTTCAGGCACAGCAGGGCGGCGTCGGCCGCCCGCATGCCCGAACTGGTCTCGTGAACGAAGATCCCGGAGCCGGGACAGTCGATCAGGTTGACCTTGTGCTCGCCGGCGCCGTCGGACCAGGGCGTGTAGCAGACGGCGAGGCCGATCGAGATGCCGCGGCGGATCTCCTCGTCGTCGAAGTCGGTGACGGTGTTGCCGTCCTCGACCCGGTTTTGCCGGTTGAAGACGCCGCCGGTGTAGAGCAGGCCGGCGAGCAGAGTCGTCTTGCCGGTGTCGTTGTGTCCGACGACGGCGAGGTTGCGTATCTTGTCCGAACTTTCGAGTTGCATCGAGCCGGAGAAGATACCACGCGGCCGGCCGGTGCGAGCCGCCGCGGCGCTCACCCGGCCGGCTGCACTTCGATCGTTCCCAGGTCCTCGAGTTGGGGTGCGAGTTCGGATGCCGGCCCGACCGCGGTTACGACAAGCCGGTCGGGAAACAGATGAC
This sequence comes from Candidatus Multivorans sp., assembly GCA_965222875.1. Taxonomy (GTDB): domain Bacteria; phylum Acidobacteriota; class Thermoanaerobaculia; order Multivoradales; family Multivoraceae; genus Multivorans. Next base: position 1,962,444 of record CBDCVC010000002.1, read on the forward strand.
GGCGGCAGACCCCGTAGACATCTTGGCGGGTCGTGGCGCGGATCCGTTCGGGCCAGCGTTCGTACTCGTCGCGGTCCAGGTCGAAGGTGGCGAGCGCCTGCAGCCGGGAGGCGAGATTCTGGATCGTCTGCAGGGTGTACGGGAAGACGCCGACCAGGTAGTTGCGGGCCTCGTCGAGTTCCGCCTCGCTGGGCGGCTCATGGCAGAGACGCTCGAGTTCGCCGATGATCTCCCGGCAGGCGGCGCCGGTCACTTCGTTGGCCACCGCCGTGGAGACCACGAACGGACCCGGACCCCGGCGGGAGCTGAAGTTGCTGGAGACTCCGTAGGTGTAGCCGTGCCGCTCCCTCAGGCTGAGGTTCAGGCGGCTGATGAACTTGCCGCCGAGGATCGAGTTCGCGACCTGTACCTTGATGCGGTCGGGGTGACGGCGCGGTATCCCGACATGGCCGACGCGCAACTGGGTCTGCGCGGCGCCAGGGCGGTCGACGATCACGACCCGGCGCGTCGGTGTCGTCGCGTTGTCCGGTTCGAGGCCGGCCGGTTCGTCGTCGAACTCCCTGCGGTGGGATCGGAGATCGCGTTCGATCTTCTCCTCGATCGCCTGCCGTACCCGGCCGGGTCCTAAGTCGCCCACCGCGATCAGGTGGCAGGAGCGCGCGGCGAGGGCCGCTTGATGGAACGCGGCGATGTCGCTCCGGGTGATCGCCTGGGCGGTATCGCGATCGCCGATTGAGGGGTTGCCGTAAGGGGTCGCGTCGTAGACGGCGCGCGCGAAGGCTGCTCCGGCCAGACTGGAAGGATCGCTGCGCCGCCGGTCGATCTCGGCCAGACGCCGCCGGCGGGCGCGTTCGATCTCCTCCGCCCTGAATGCAGGTTGCAGCGCGGCTTCGGCGACCAGTTCCAGGCCGGCGTCGACATCCTCCGAGCGGATCGTGGCGCCGACCCCCGCCATTTCCCAGGAGCAGGAGGACGAGATGCCGGTTCCCAGGTCCTCGGCCGCGGCAGCGAATTCGAGCGCCGTGCGCTGCTTTGTGCCCTTGCTGCGCAATCCGGCCGTGAACGAGGCGAGTCCAGCCAGGTGCGGCGGATCGAGCTCGCTGCCGCCGGGCATGAGCAGAGTGACGGTGACCAGATTGCGGTCCGGGACATCGAGAGTCCACAGACGGACGCCGGACATAAGACGCTCATGCTCGAACCGGGGAAAGGCGCAGGGCCGGCTCGGCGCCGGGACGGGAGACCGGCTGCGGTCGAGCGCCGGGGGAGTTGCGGTCTTCACGGTTTGGGCACCACGACCACGGCCGCGCGGCGTTCCGGGCCGAGAGCGCGCTCGGCCAGGTTGTGGATCTGCTCGGCGCCTATGGCGAGCAGCCGATCCGGTTCGGTCCAGGCGCCGGCCGGGTCGCCCAGGTAGGTCGCCGCGGCGGACAGCCGGTCGGCGCACAGAGCCAGGTCCTGCTCGCTGTCGCGGTAGTCGAGCAGCAGAATCCGTCGCGCCCGCTCGAGTTCGGACTCGGTCGGACCCTTCGCGCGGATCGCTTCGATGTGTTCGAGGACTGCCTCCTCGACGGCCTCGGCGTTTCCGAGCGCGTCCGGCTCGCGGCTCTGGCAGGTGGCGACGACGGCGAACATCGCGCAGATCTCCGTGGGCAGGATCATCGCGGACACCGACTGCGCGATCTGGCGCTCGTAGACCAGGTCGCGGTGGAGCCGGCTCATCATGCCGGAGGAGAGAATCGTCGCCAGCATCGCGCCGGCGTACCAGTCGTCGCTGCCGTATCCGTCCAGGCACCAGGCGGAGTAGGAGCGGGGCAACTCGATCGTGTCCTCGAGCACTTCGCGCGCCGTGCCGCGGGGACCGATCTCGGCTACGGGGTCGACCTGCGGCGCCTGCGGCAGCGGTCCGGCCGCGATGTCTTCGAAGTAGCGCCTGACCTGATCGAGGGCGCGGGCGCTGTCGATGTCGCCGGCCAGAGTGAGGACCGCGTTGTTTGGCCGGTACCAGGTGCGGAAGAAGTCCCGGACCCCGTCGAGGGTCGCCGCTTCGAGGTCGTCCATGTAGCCGATCACCGGCCAGGCGTAGGGGTGGTTGCCGCCGTCGCGCTGGCGGTACAGCAGTTCGCTGAGGCGTTCGATGGCCAGACCGTAGGGCTGGTTGTCGACGCGCTGCAGCCGCTCGTTCATGACCACGGAGAGCTGGTTCTCGAACTTCTCCTGGGTCAGGGCCTCGAGCAGGAAACCGAGACGGTCGGACTCCAACCAGAGGCCGAGTTCGAGATGGTTGGAGGGCAGGGTCTCGTAGTAGTTCGTGCGGTCGTACCAGGTCGAGCCGTTGGCGACGCCGCCGACGCTCTGGATGTGCTCGAAGTGCCCGTTCTCGGAAACGTGCGCGGAGCCCTGGAACAGCATGTGCTCGAACAGGTGGGCCAGTCCGGTGCGTCCGGTCTGCTCGTTCTTGGAGCCGACGTGGTACCAGATGTTCACGGCGGCCAGGGGCAGGCGCCGGTCTTCGTGGAGCACGACGCGCAGGCCGTTCCCTAGTTCGTGCTGATCCAGGTGCTGCTGTGCCATGTGGGGACGATCTGAAGCCGGTTCATCGGCGCGTGCTCTACGGCACGTGGGAGGCTTGGTCGCGTAGTGTATGCGGCAAAGGCTGGGTACGCCGGCCTCTGGCCGGCTTCTGCGAGGAGACGCGCCGCGAAGCGGCGACCGTACTGTCGCGCCGGCTCCCAGCCGGGGCGCGGCATTTGTTTTACGCTCGGTTTGCGTCTAGCATCGCTAGTCGATGGATGACTTCCTGACCGAGCGGCAGAAGCAGATTCTCGACTTCGTGTGCGAGTTCGTCTCCGTGCGGGGCGTGGCGCCCACCCACCTGGAGATCCGGCGCCGCTTCGGTTACCGCTCCTACGGCACCGTCCACAAGCACCTGAAGCTGCTGCGGCAGAAGGGCTACCTGCGGGGCGGCTGGAATCAGAAGCGCGGCCTCGAGCTGACCGAGAAGACGCTCCGTTCCCGCCGTCCGGCATCGAATGCCGTGCCCTTCCACGGCCGGATCGCGGCCGGCCAGCCGATCGAGGCGGTGGCCGGCGTCGACGACCTGTCGGTACCGGAGCACCTGCTGGAGCGTGGCGCCGCCGGCCGCCACTACGTGCTCCAGGTGGAAGGCGACTCGATGGTCGACGACGGCATCTGCGACGGCGACCTGGTGGTCATAGCCCAGCGGCAAGACGGCGACCTGGTGGTCATAGCCCAGCGGCAAGAGGCCCACTCGGGCGAGATGATCGTGGCCCTGGTCGGCGACGAGGCGACCCTCAAGCGGTACTACCCGGAGGGCGACACGGTTCGCCTGCAGCCGGCGAACCGGGAGATGGGCCCCATCCACGTGCCCGCCGACCAATTAAGCATCCAGGGCAAGGTGGTCGGCCTGATGCGTCGATACTGAGGGGGCGTTGCGGCGCCGGCGCGCTGGCGTCAATTGCCGCCGGCGGTGACGGTACGGTCCGCGCCGCCCTGGGGAACGCCGTAGTACGACAGGATGCCGTCGACGATGGCCTCAGCGACCCGCTGCCGGTAGGCGCGGGTCTTCATCAACCGGCGGTCCTGCTCGTTGCCCAGGTTGCAGACCTCGAGCAGGATCTTGGCCGGCACCCGGTTGAAGCGGATCTGTGCCGGCACGTAGGCCGTCCGCCGGCGGACGATCCGATCCCGGACCGGCCCGTTGTGATGAATCGCCAGGTCGGCGTCTCTGAAGCTGGCCAGCACGTGTTCGGCCAGGTCGCGGGACAGTCCTCTGCTCGTGGTCCGTTCGTTGCGCGTGAAGGACACGCGCGGTTCAGCTCTGACTTCCCGTCGGGACGTGTAGGGCGCTCCGGTCTTGCCGTAGTTGTTGGTGATGCCGACCAATCCCGGGATGTAGACCATGGCCCCCCGCAGGGAGTGGTGCAGCGAGTCGGCGTGAATCGAGATGAAGATCACCTGGCCGGGCTCGACGCCGCCCTTCCGCCGTTGGTGGTAGACCCAGTTCGCGAGGTACCAGCGGAAGTTAGTTGCCACGGCGGCGTTGTCGATCCTGTACGGCGGATTCGTGAGTACGGCGTGGCCACGGGATTGCGGCAGCACATCGGCGTCGGCGATCCGGAACGTCGAGCCCTCGCGCGTCGTCGGCACGACGGCGGCGGCGGTGCGGCTCTCCAGCACTCTCTTGGTTCGCAGCATGATGTCGTAGACGTAGTTGCTCTCCCAGAGGTCGCCGACCGGCGCGCCGATGTCACGGCCGCCGTGACCGGCGTCGAGCACCACGGTCACGCCGTCGAGGTCGAGCGCCAGCACCTCGTTCTCGATCTGCTCGCCGGCGGCGCGTTGCGCCTCCCACTCCACGCGGCGCGGATGGTCCGGCGGCAGATAGCGCGCCGAAAGCAGGTCGAGCGGGATCTTGACTTCGTAGCCGACCGGCAGATCCCGGACGTTGCCGATCTCGTTGCGCAGCTTGATCTCCCGCACCAGTTCGTTCACGTCTACCGCCCACAGACGGTCGGTGAACCGCATCACGACACTCGAGTACAGGGCCTCGCCCGCCTTCAGGCGGTAGCTTGCATACTCGCCCTTCTCGTCCGATCCGTAGCGAACGAAGGGTGTCGCCCCGGCACTGGATTGGATGGTCGCCGTTCGGGGCGGGGGCGCGGGCAACATGCCGGCGAAGGGTTCGGCGAGGATGCGGCGCGGGACGAGGATCACCTGTCCAGGCCGGATCACGTTGCTGGTCAGCCTGTTCGCCTGCCGCAGCACGCGGTGGTTCTCGCCGGAGTCGGTAAACCACTCCGCGATGCTCCACAGGCTTTCTGCGTCCCGGCCGCGCCGGGAAGACGAGACGCGGTGTTTCCAGCCCTCCGCAGTCGCGTCGTCCTTCGGCAACAGGGCGCGAACCGCCGTCTGCTGGCTTCTCTCGGGCAGCAGATCAAGGGGAACCTTGTAGCGGACTCCCCGCTTGAGGCGCCGAACGCCGCCATTGGCGCGGCTGAGGGCGGAGGAGTGCCTCGAGTTGCCGCAGAGCCGCTTCGCGAAGGCGAGCAGGCCTTCGTTCGCCCGCGGCTTCGCTTCGATGTGGATCTTGCCGTGCCCGGTCATCACGGCGACCGGTGTCGGCGATCCGATCTCGGGCACGGCGACCCGCTTCGTCGCCGCGGCCGCCACGGCGGGTAGGAGGATGGCGAAAGCCGCGGCGTAGACAGCGGCGGTGCGGGTCCTCATGGAATCGCCTCCGGGCTGCACTCGAAACCGATCGCGAGCTCGACCGCCCTTGCCGCCCGCAGGGCCATGGCGTCGGCGAAGGGCGGGGCCAGGACCTGGAGACCGAGGGGAAGGCCCCGCCTGTCCAGGCCGCACGGCACCGAGACTCCGGGAATCCCGACCAGGCTGGGCGGCGTGGTGAAGACGTCCGACAGGTACATGGCCAGCGGATCGTCGACCCGTTCCCCTCGGGCGAAGGCGCCGGAGGGGCAGGTTGGAGTCACCAGAAGGTCGACGGCTTCGAAGGCGCTGGCGAACTGCTGCCGCATGGCCCCGGCGATGCGCGCGGCACGGCCGTAGTAGGCCTCGTAGTAGCCGGAGGACAGCGCGAACGTGCCCAGGATGATCCGGCGCTTGACCTCGCTGCCGAAGCCCTCGCTCCGGCTGTCGGTGTACATCCTGTGGAGCGAACGGGCGCCCTCGGCTCGGTGTCCGTAGCGGCTGCCGTCGAAGCGGGCCAGGTTCGCGCTGGCTTCGCTGTTGGCGAGCACGTAGTACGTCGCGACCGCTGCGTCGATCAGGGGAACGCTCACCTCGACCAGCTCGGCGCCGGCCGTCTCGAGTGCTTCGAGCGCCCGCTGGTAGCCCTGCGCGGCATCGTCGTCGAGCGCCGAGGTCCTGACTTCGCGGATCGTGCCGACCTTCAGACCTTCGACGCCGTCTTCGACCGATTCGAGATAGTCGTCGACCGGCAATTCGCTGCACGTGGAATCGCGGGGGTCGGTGCCGGCGATGGCGCCGAGCGCGAGTGCGGCGTCACGCACCGTACCGGCAAGCGGTCCGATCTGGTCGAGAGACGAGGCGAAGGCGACCAGGCCGTAGCGGGAAACGCGGCCGTAGGTCGGCTTGACGCCCACGACGCCGCAAAAGGCGGCCGGTTGCCGGATCGAGCCCCCGGTATCGGAGCCGAGGGCGAGCGGCACCTCGGTCGCCGCGACCGTGGCTGCTGAACCGCCGCTCGAACCGCCGGGCGCCATGGCTAGGTTCCAGGGATTGCAGGTGACGGCCAGCCCCGAGTTCTCGCAAGAAGAACCCATCGCGAACTCGTCCATGTTCACCCGGCCGACCGGCACGGCGTCGGCGGCCAGCAGGCGCTCGACAGCACCGGCGGTGTAGGGCGCCCGGTAGCCGGAGAGAATCCGGGAGCCGCAGTTCAGTTCGTGTCCGGCCAGCGACAGGTTGTCCTTGAGCGCCGTCGGGACGCCGGCCAGAGGGCCGAGGGGTTCGCCGCAATCTCTGCGCCGGTCGATGTCGGTTGCGCGTTCGGCCGCCTGTTCCCGCCAGAGTTCGAGGAACGCTCCCACCGAAGCGTCGACCTCGTCGATGCGGGCGAATGCCTGCTCGACCGTCTCGACAGCGGTTCGCTCGCCCGAACGGACGGCGGCTGCCAGCGCTTCGGCGGTCACGGTCGGCCTCACTCTGCGCCGCCGGGCGTCGCCTTGACCTGGGGCACGAGAAGGAAGCGGTCGAGGGACGCGGGTGCGTTGTCCAGAAAGTCGTCGAGGAGCGGGCGGTCTCCTGCCGGCACGTCGTTGGCGCCGGCATCCTGTTCCGGTTCGATGTCGTCCGGCTGAGCGGCCCCCGCGTCGAACGTGCGAAGCTGGTCGATGTAGTCGACGATTCTCCCGAGTTGGGACGCGAACTTCGCCTCCTCACCGGCCGAGAGCTGGAGCCTCGCCAGTTCGGCAATCCGCCGAACCTCCTCGACATCTAGAGACACTTCGCAATAAGTCTAGCACTCCTCGCGTTTGCGTACACGAGGCGCACGCAGCGCTGGCTCCTACTCCAGCCCCAGGCTGGCGGCTTCCAGGGTCTCGATCGCCTGCAGAGTGAAGGTCTCGCCGTCCATCTCGACATCGGCGCCGGGCTCGGAGCCGAGCAGCTTGACGGCGAGGTCGGACTCGTACGAGATGATTCCGCGATCGGGTGCGCTCTCCCAGGGGCCGAGGATGGCCAGAGTGCGTTGTTCGCCGCTCTCCGACTCGAAGATCGCCCGGTTGCCGATCCGGAGCTTGTCGCAGGCCGCGGCGGCGATGTTGATCGGCGTCGAGCGCTGCAGATCCTGCTGCAGTTCCGTGGCCAGCGAAGTCAGATATTCGTGGCGCTGACGGGCCGCCTTGTACTCGAAGTTCTCACGCAGGTCGCCGAGTGCACGCGCTTCTTCGATTGCCTTGCGATTGGCTGGCAGCTCCTTCTCGGCCAGCTCCCGAAGTCTCTCGCGCTTCGCTGCGATTGAGGCCGGCAGGGCGTAGAGATCGCCGCGGTCGGTGTCCTGGTCGGCCAGCAGGTCGGGGAACTTGAGGTGCAGTGCCGCGAGCAGAGGCTCGCGCCTGTAGTCCTCGAGCGCCGCGTGACGGATCGAGACTTCTGCTTGCCGGGCCTCTTCCAGGGTCAGTTCGGGCAGCATCTTCGGTACCGTGCCGCCGGAGTCGAAGAGGGCCTTGAGGCGGAGTCGGAAGGGGGCGAAGGCCTCGTGCCTCAGGGAGTGGATCAACAGATTGAGGAGGCGGTTCTGCCGGCCCGCGCGGAGTGCCGGCTCGGCCGCGGCGCCCTCCGCGAGCCAGGTGAAGGCAGCCGGTGTGCGATGCGGCTGCACTTGAGAGCGCGCGGCGCAGCGGCGCAGCAGTTCCTCGTCGATCACACCGGCGATGGTGCCGATCGCCTTCGTGTCGGTTTCCAGGAGGAAACGCTTCTCGAGCACGTCGCGCCAGTCGCGGCGACAGGCGGGCAGCAGGGTGTAGGCCTGCTCGCGTGGGCCGCGCTGATCAATCGACGAGAAGAAGTCCAGCGGGTCCTCCAGGTTGGTCAGGAGTTCCTCTGCGGGCCATGAAGGTTCGGCGCCGAACCGCTCCAGTGCGCAGCGAATCTCGAATGCGAGCGCCGGATGCCTCCGGGTCAGGTGCTGGCCCAGGTCGTCCAAAGCGGCCGCCATCCGATCCCGCAGCTCCTGCGACTGATTCGCCGCGCGTCGCAGCAGGCCGATCTTGGCGCGGTTCGGCGCCCGCGTGAACTCCTGCCAGAGCGAACTCTCGGCGTCGGTCGCTTCGACCCAGCGATAGGTCTGCCGGGATCCGCCGGACGACAGGACCTGCGCCTGCTTCCGCGCGCTGGTCCACCAACTCGACCAGCGTCGCTCGGGGATGATGCCGACCACGATGGCCCGCACCTCGGCCCCCGTCAGCGGGCGGTCGTAGCTCTTGAGCGTCAGCTCAAGCAGCTTTGGCGGCTTGAGCGTCTTCAGTTGCTCCGGTTCTTCGAGCTTTCGTCGCAGCACATGCTCCGGGGGCAGCAGGGTGAGCATCTTGCCGGCGGCCCGGAAGCCGACCGCGACTCCCGGCGCCTTCTCCAGGTCGACCTTGAAGGTCTGCAGGGGCATGTTCACCTGGGCGATGCGCCCGACTCCTCGGCCCGTCATCTCGACGATGTCGCCGCGCTGGAATGCCAGCAGGTTGCGGAGCCGGTCCACCTTGTCCCAGAGTTTGACCGTCTCCTGCCGTCCCCGGTCCAGGTCCAGTTCATGGAGCAGCTCGTTCAGGTCGGACTCGCGGTCCCGGTAGAGTTCGTGCAGAGTGTCGAGAACGGTCTCATAGACTTGACCGCTCCGCAGATACCTGCCGCCCGCGCCGCGGATCAGGACCAGGCGTTCCGCCCACCGGCCGCGCCCCTGCAGTTGGTCGTCGAGCAGTTCGAGCAGTGTGCCGACACGCTCCGCTTCGCCGAGTCGAACCAGCCCTCTGGTGATGGCGAGGAAGGTGTCGACCGCGAGCTCTCCTTCGACCGCGGCCAGCCACTCTGCCTCGACTGCGTCGATGTCACCGCTGGCGAGGCTGTCTTGAATGCGTTGCGGGATCCTCATGCGGTGGCGGCCGCGGCGGTGCAAGCGGCGCGTGTGCGGATTGATGATGGTATCAAGCCGGGAGAGGGTCGGGGACGGCCTCGGACAAGGCTGAGATTGGCGCCGCCAACCGCCTCGCAGATAGAATGAATGGTGCTAGCCGTGATCCCGAAGAATACCGATGGAGAGATGACCGAGGAGAATCAGGCTGTGGCGCCTGCGGGCGAGGGGGAGTCTTTCGGCTCCTGGCTTCGCAGCCAGCGTGAAGTTCGCCAAGTCGAGCTGCAGACGATCACACAGTCGAGCAAGATCAACATCCGGTATCTGGAGGCGCTGGAACAGGATCGCTTCGACCTGCTGCCGGCCAGCATCTTCGTCAAGGGCTTCCTCCGCGAGTACGCGCGGATCGTCGGCCTCGATCCCGACGAAGTGCTCAACTTCTATCTCGCCGCTTCGGCCCAGGACGACCTTGAGGGCGGAATCGAGAACCTGGCGAAGCGGTCTCCAACGCGGTCGTTCGGACAGACCGTCGCGATTGTGCTGGTCTTGGTGGCGATCGCCTTGTTTCTCGTGTGGCGTTTCTATCCCGGTACCGACCGCGAAGCAGCCGAGGACGCGGAGACGATGGCGCCGCCGGCTACCGAAGGGGCGCCTCCGCCACCAACGCCGGCGCCGCTGCCCGAGCAGGCCCTGCGGGTCACACTGGAGTTCCGGGCGACGAGCTGGGTTGACGTTTACAGCGACGGCGAGCGCACGGTCAGCGAGCTGCGGATTCAAGGCGAGTCCCTGACCGTTACCGCGGACGAGGAGATCCGTCTCAAACTCCGGAACGCCGACGCAGCGACGATCGAAGTGAACGGTGAGACGTTCGAGCACGAAGCGGGCGACGACGAGGAGATCGTGATCGCGGCGCCCGAGGCCGCTGACCCGGCTTGACGCGGCGTCGCCCTGAACGCTGGACTTCCTGCCTGCGTGGCCGTATTCTGCGGCGTACCAGTGCGACGGGGCGTAGCTCAGCCTGGTAGAGCGCACGGTTCGGGACCGTGAGGCCGGAGGTTCAAATCCTCTCGCCCCGACCATTCCGCCGGTAACGGGCGCCTGCTCGTCAAGTAGACTGTCTGCGATGCACAGCTCGCTGAAGCTGACACGACTGGGAAGTCTCTTGCGGCTGGCGTTTGCCCTTGCCCTGGTCCTGGCGCCACTGGTCCTGCTCGCCGACGAACCCGGATCGGAAGAGTCCCGGGCGCCGGAAGAGACCCGGGCCGCGGCACCTGAGGACGGGGAAGCGGGGGCGCCTGCCGACGGCGATCCTCCCGCCGAGGCGGACGACCCGGTCGAGGAGTCCGCGCCGGAAGTGATCGTGGCCGCGGTGGACTCCGTGATCCAGGTCGTCATCGCCGAGTTCATCGACGAGGTGACCGCGGAGGCTGACCGGGTCGGGGCGGAGGCCCTGATCGTCGAGTTGTCCACGCCGGGCGGCGAGATGCAGGCGATGCGAAAGATCTTCACGAGGTTCCTGGAGGCCGCAACACCGGTCGTCGTCTACGTGTCCCCAAGCGGCGCCCAGGCTGCGTCGGCCGGCTTCTTCATCCTGATGGGCGCCGACGTTGCCGCGATGGCCCCCGGAACGAATACGGGCGCGGCTCACCCGGTTGCCGGCGGCGGCGAGGACATCCCGGGGGCGATGGGGGAGAAGGTGACTCAGGATGCCGCGGCGACCATCCGTTCGCTGGCGGCCCGCCGCGGTCGTGACGAGAAGCTGGCGGAGTCGGCAGTGCTCGAGAGCAAGTCGTTCACGGCGCAGGAGGCGCTCGACGCGGGTCTCGTCGATCTGGTCGCGCCCAGCCTGCAGTCGCTGCTCGTCGATCTCGACGGCCGCGTGGTCGAGAAGGGCGGGCGGGAGCGGACGCTGGCTACCCGCGAGGCGACGGTACGCCGCATGGAGATGTCGGCCTTCCAGCGGGTGCGGTCGATCATCGCCCACCCGAACATCGCGATTCTGCTGATGTCGCTGGGGTCGATCGGCCTGATCTTCGAGATCACCCATCCTGGAGCGATCTTCCCGGGAGTCGTCGGCGCCGTCTGCCTGATTCTCGGCCTGTGGGCGATGTCCGTCCTGCCGGTCAACTACGCCGGTCTGGCCCTGCTCTTCGTGGCCGCCGTCCTCTGGGTGCTCGAGGTCAAGATTCCCAGCTTCGGCATGCTGACGCTCGGCGGCGCGATCTCCTTCAGTCTCGGGGCGATGATGCTGTTCCGGGACGCCGACCCCGCGCTGCGGGCGAGCTTGAAGTTGATCGTCGCCATCGGCATCACGATCGGGCTGCTGGCGCTCGGTCTCGCCCGGCTTGCGCTCAAGGCGCAGCGCAACCGCGTGGCGACGGGAAGAGAGGGCCTGCTCGATGAGCTGGGTCTGGTGAGCGCCGGCATCGAGGTCGGCGTGCCCGGCAAGGTGCGGTTGCACGGCGAGATCTGGAACGCGGAGTCCGATGTCGCGGTCGCGGTCGGCGGCCGGGTCCGGATCGTTCAAGTGGACGGCATGACTCTGCGCGTCGAACCGGTCGGCGACTCCTGAGCACTTCGAAGAAGAAAGGACCCTGATCAATATGGCGAGCCTTCCCTTTATCGGCTTCCTAGTCGTTGCAGGCCTGTTCCTGCTCACCCGGTGGATCAACATCATGGCCGAGTATGAGCGGGCCGTCGTGTTCCGCCTCGGCCGCATTCTGGAGAAGCCGAAGGGCCCCGGCCTGGTCCTGGTGCTGTGGCCGATCGACCGCATGGTCAAGGTGTCGTTGCGCACGGTCGTGCTTGACGTTCCGCCGCAGGACATCATCACCCGGGACAACGTTTCCGTGAAGGTGAACGCCGTCGTCTACTTCCGCGTACTGGAGCCGATCAAGGCGATCGTCGAGGTGGAGAACTTCCTCTTTGCAACCAGCCAGTTGGCTCAGACGACGCTGCGGTCGATCCTCGGCCAGACCGAACTCGACCAACTGCTGAGCGAGCGGGAGACACTCAACGACCGGCTCCAGACAGTGATCGATCAACAGACCGATCCCTGGGGCATCAAGGTCTCCATGGTGGAGGTCAAGCACGTCGACCTGCCGCAGGAAATGCAGCGCGCGATGGCCAAACAGGCCGAGGCGGAGCGCGAGAAGCGTGCCAAGGTGATCCACGCCAGCGGTGAGCTGCAAGCATCCGAGGCCCTGGCCTTGGCGGCGAACGCGATCAGCGTCAACCCGGTCACGCTGCAACTGCGCTACCTGCAGACCCTGGCGGACATCGCCACCGAGCGGAACTCGACGATTATCTTCCCGCTGCCGCTCGACCTCTTCAAGGCCTTTGCGGGATACACACCGCCCGAAGAGTGAACGGCGACGCCTACGAGCCCTATGAGGTCGCTGTCAGCAACAGCCAGATTGCCGCCTTCGTAGCTCTTCTGGCGCTGGCCTTGGTGGGAGCTTTCGCCGCCGGCGTGTGGTGGGGGCGGTCGAACGATCTCGATCTCTCCGAAACCGAAGCGGCCGTCACGCTGCCGGGCTTGCCGTCTCCGGAGACGGTCCTGGGTGCGGCTACTCCTGCCGTCGGTGACGCAGAAAGCGAAGCGGCGCCGGCCGAGGTGGTGCGGTTCTTCGGCGCCGCCGAGGAGGGAACGCCGCCGGTCGAGAGCGTTCGCCCGGCCTCCGCCGCGTCAACGACCACGGCCGGCCTGGTCGTCCAGGTCTTCTCGAGTGCCGACGCCCTGCAGGCGGCCTCGGTGGAGCAGAAGCTGCGCGCGGACGGACACCGCGCCTTCCTGTCACCCCAGGCGCTCGACGGCCAGGTGATGCAGCGGGTGCGGGTAGGCCCGTTCGACGACCAGGACTCCGCCTCGGCCGCTGCCGAGCTGCTCTCCAAACAGTACGGGCTCGAGACCTGGATCACGCCGAACAACTGACCGCCGGCCAGGGTACGCCGTCGGGACCGTCGGCGGCATTGGCGGCGCTTGTTTCGTCGATCTGGTTCCAGGTCGGCCTGGCCATCTGCGGCGGCGTCTGGTGGGCGTTCTGTTTCGACGAGCGCCCCGGGTTCCTGATTCCTCTGGCGGCCGCCGCGCCGCTGTGGCTGATTGCCGGGGCGCCGCTCGGGCCCTGGCGCAGGCTGTGGCTCGGTTGGCTTCACGGCACCGTGGCGTGGCTGATCGCGGTGCCGTGGCTGTCGACGATGCTGACGGTCTATGGAGGCTTGCCCAGTGTGGGGTCGGTTTGCCTCTTGGCCGTCCTTGCCCTCTACCTGGGCGCCTACCATGGCTTGTTCTGCTGGCTGGCTGGGGCGGCGCTGGCGCGTCGCGACGTTCTTTCGCTGGTTGTGGCGCCGGCGATCTGGGTCAGTCTGGAACTGGTGCGGGGCGCCGGCCCTTCGGGATTCCCGTGGAATCTGCTCGCGTACGCGTGGGTCGATGTTCCGGGCGCTCTCGACCTGACCCGCTGGATCGGCAGCCTTGGCCTTTCAGGTGTCGTCGTGGTCTCCGGCCTGGGGGTGTTGAGGCTTGCGGACCGCGGGACCCGCCGTCAGGCGATGACGGTTGTGGCCGGTGTTGCAGTGCTTCTGACGATCGCGCGCTGGACGAATCTCGACCGGACGGCGCCGGCCGGACCGGTGCTTGATGTTCGCGTGGTCCAACCGAATATCGGCATGATGACGGACGATCAGCTTCTTGGCGGTCTGGACTATTCGTCGATTCACGCCAACTACCGTCGGCTCTTCGAACTGAGCCACGAGGCCTGCGCGCCAGGTGCGCTCGTCGTGTGGCCCGAGAGTGCCGGCTGGCCGTACGAGCTGGAACGCGACGCGGTACTCGCCCGCGATGTCGAGGCGCTGGTCGGTCGCGGCTGCTCGCTGCTGTTCAACAGCGCTCGCCGCTTCAAGGCAGGCGAGGAGGTGGGGGCGTTCAACTCGGCCTACCTGGTGACGCCCGGTGACGCCCGGGCCGACCGCCAGACCTACGACAAGATGCACCTGGTTCCGTTCGGCGAGTACGTTCCGTTCGCGCGCTACCTGCCCGGTGTGCGCCAGTTGGCGCGGAACACGGGGAGCTTCTCGACCGGGGACGAGGTGAAGCTGCTCGACATCGGAGGCGCTCGTCTGGGAATCTCGATCTGCTTCGAGATCGTCTTTCCGAGGCAGGTTGCGGCCCGTGTCCGGCGCGGGGCCTCCGTGCTCGTCACCATGGCGAACGATTCCTGGTACGGCGCCACCTGGGCGCCCCATCAGCATCTGCGACCTTCCCGCTTCCGGGCCGCCGAGAACGGGCGTCCGGTGATCCGGGCCGCGATCACCGGCATCTCGGCGCTGATCGATCGCCGCGGCGGAATCCTGGCGATCGCCGACATCGATCAGACGGCCGTGCTGCGGATGCCGGTTACGCCGCTCGACGGGATGACTCCGTTCTCGCGCGCGCCCGTGCTGGTGCCGCTGCTTTGCCTCCTGCTGGCCGCGTTTGCCATACTGCGTGAACGGTGACTCGGCTTCCGCGTCGGGGGGTGGGGAGTTCGCTTTGCCTCCTGCTGGCCGCGTTTGCCATACTGTGCCCATGATCGCTTCCGACGCGAACCGCTCGCTGACCGAACTCAGGTCCCGCCTGGACGGTCTGCGGAGGTATCTTTGACCCGGCCGAGGTCCGGGAACAGCTCGCCGCGCTCGATCATGAGATGGAGCAGCCGGGATTCTGGGACAATCCCAGGCAGAGCGCGCCCTTGCTGCGCCGCCGCCAGACCCTGGAACGGCGGCAGACGACCGTCGACCGGCTGAACGCGGACAGCGACGAAATCGAGGCCTGGCTCGAACTGCTTGCCGAGAGTGCGGAGGCGGTCGAGGGCGAGGCGGAGCTCGGCGAGTTCATCGACCGCGTGAGGCGCGAGACGGAGGCGCTCGACCTGGAGCTGAAACTCTCGGGCGAGGACGACGACCGTAGCGCCCTGCTCGCCATCCACCCCGGTGAGGGCGGCACCGACTCCCAGGACTGGGCCGAGATCCTGCTGCGCATGTACCTCCGTTGGGCGGAGCAGAGCGGCTTCGACGTCACGCTGCTCGAACGGCTCGACGGCGACGAGGCGGGGCTCAAGAGCGCGACGGTCGCGGTGCGCGGGGACTACGCGTTCGGCCGCCTGCGCGGTGAGAACGGCGTTCACCGCCTGGTCCGGATCTCGCCCTTCGACGCGGCGAAGAGGCGCCACACCTCCTTCGCCTCGGTCTACGCCTACCCCGAGGTCGACGACGGCATCGACATCGAGATCGAGGACAAGGACATCCGCATCGACACCTTCCGGTCGTCCGGCGCCGGCGGTCAGCACGTCAACGTGACGGATTCGGCGGTGCGAATCACTCACCATCCGTCCGGGATCGTGGTCAGTTGCCAGAACGAGCGCAGCCAGATCAAGAACCGGGCGATGGCGATGAAGATCCTCAAGGCGCGCCTCTACGACCGGGAGGTGCAGAAGCGTCGCGAGGAACAGGCCGAGCGCGAGGGGCAGAAGATGGAGATCGGCTTCGGCTCCCAGATCCGGAGCTACGTGATGCACCCGTATCGCATGGTCAAGGACCACCGCACGAAGCTCGAGGTCTCGGCCGTCGAGCGCGTGCTCGACGGCGGAATCGACCCGTTCATCGATGCCTGGCTCGGGCACCAGCTCGAGACGGCGTAGGAGTTGGTGTCGGTGACCGGACCGGCGGTCGACTACATTTCGCCGCTGCCCCCGGTGCGGTCGGGCATCGCCGACTACAGCGTCGACCTGCTGGAGGAACTCGCTCCTCTGTGCGACCTGCGCCTGGTGCGCCTGCCCGGCCAGGAGGTGGCGTCCGAGGTCCGGCGCCGCTACGAAGTCGTCGAACCTGCGGCGCTCGACCCGGCGCGGCGCCTTCCCTTCTACCAACTGGGCAACAATGTGTACCACGAGGACGTGCGCCGGTTCGCCCTCAAAGCCCCGGGGGTCGTGACCGTGCACGACCTGCTGCTCCATCACCTCCTGGTCGAGGCCACGCTCGCCAGCGGCGATCTGGACGCCTACGTGGCCGCGCTCGGCGGCGAGCACGGCTGGGAGGGCGCGGCGGCGGCGATACCGACCCGCTGGGGCGCCCATGGCCGGGCGCGGCTGTTCGAGATGCCGGCACACGGCTCGCTGCTGCTTCGCCAGCGCGGCCTGCTGGTTCACAGCGACTGGGGCCGCCGTTTCCTCGAGGAGGAGCTGGGTGAGCGGGCGCCCGGCCACTCCCTGCCAGAGGTTCGGCGGGTGCCGATGCCGATGCCGGCACCCGATCCGCCGAGCCGGGAGGATGCCGCGGCGTGGCGGCGCCGGTTGGGCGTCGCGCCGTCCGCCGTCCTGCTCGGCTCCTTCGGCTTTCAGACGCCGATCAAGCGGACGGATGTGCTGCTGCGGGCGCTGGCGGAACCCGGCATGGAGGAGGTGCATGCGGTCGTTGCCGGGGAAGTGGCGCCCCAACTCGAGCTGGCGACTCTGATGCGGGACCTGGGAGTCCAGGACCGGGTCACAGTGACCGGTTTCCTCGACGACGCCTCCTTCCCGATCGCCATTTCCGGTTGCGACCTGTGCCTCAATCTGCGCTATCCGAGCGCGGGCGAGACCTCCGCTTCGCTGCTACGCATCCTGGCGCTGGGACGGCCCGCGGTGGTCTCGGACTACGGCCAGTTCACCGAACTGCCGGGCGACGTGGTGGTCAAGGCGCCGCTCGGGGACGACCCCGAGGAGGAGGCGGCGGCGCTCGCCGGTCTTCTGCGCCGGCGCCTGGCTGCGCCCGACCGGCTGCGGGAGATGGGCGCTGCGGCGCGCTCCTTCATCGAGCGCGAGCACCGGCCGTCGTCGTCGGCCGGGGCGGTCGCCGAGGCCCTCGTGGAGTGGTCCGGCGAACCGGCGGAGGCGCCCGCCGCACCGCCTCCGCCGCGTCCTTCGCCTCCCACGTCGTTGACCTGGGGCTGGTTGCCGGGACGGATCGAAGTCGAAGGCTGTGAACGACCCTGGGCGGAGGGTGAGCGGCGCGCGGTGGAGATCGTGGTCACGAACACCGGCTTCGCCACCTGGCTCTCGGGCCGCCACGCGGATGGTGGCGTCGTTCTCGAACCCCAGCTCTGGAGCGGCAGCCGCGACCTGTTCCAGGGCAGGCCGTGGATCCCCTTGCCCCGCGATCTCGTGCCGGGTGACGCGTGCCGGATCGGTCTGAGGCTCCGCAAGCCGATCGGACCGGCGCGGCTCCGCCTCGAGCCCCACCTGTTTGGCGGCGGCTCAATGACCCACTGCGGGGCCCAGGCCTTCGACCGGGACTTGTGAACTACCAGAGAACCGCGCGGCGGTGGTCCTGGCTGGTTCTGGCCGGGCTGCTGACGGCGCTTCTCTTCTTCGCCGCGCTGACGGATGCGCGCACGGCGGGGGAACGCGAGGTCACATACCTGATGGCCGCGGCCAGTCTGGCCTGGGACGGCGATCTGTCCTACGACCGCGAGGACTACGACCGCTACGTGAGGACCTGGGAGCGGGAACCGGAGGCCATCGCGCTTACGACCAGCGCCGGCAGCGGGAAGATCGGTTTCGGCAGGCCGCCGGTCTATGCCGTGGTCGCCGCACCCTTCGTCCGCATCTCGCCGCGGTGGGGACCGGCGGTGCTGAACTGGCTGTTGCTGGCGTTTGCCGCGGCGGCCTCCGCCCTGGTGCTGGAGCGATCGGTCGGGCCCTGGGCGCCCGCGTGGATCGCGCTGTGCATTGCCGGTACGACGACGTTCACTCTGCTGCCCCTGGCCTCGCCGGAGCTGCTTCGCCTCGCGGTGTCGGCCGTGGCCTGGGCGTTGGTGGTGCAGATCATGCCTGCGGCCCGGCGTTCGGCACGACGCGCGGCCCGGCGTTCAGCACGACGCGCGGCCCGGCGTTCAGCACGACGGACGGCCGGCTCAGGGCGTCCCATCGAGACGACCGGTCGGACGGTGCTGCGCTGGTCGCTGGTCGGATGCCTGCTGGCGCTGGCGGTGGTGGCTTCGGTTGACGGCTTCAGCCTGCTGCCGGCTCTCGGGGCGGCGGTCTGGCTCTCGCTGCTGCAGCATCGCCGGCGGCTCGCGGCGGTTGCGCTGGCGGTGGCTTCGGTACTGACCTTCGCGGCCGTCTTCGGCGCGGCGGCGCTGGCCCGCGGCGGGGCGGGACCGGTCGAGCACGAGGTGTTCGATCGCGCAACGGGCTTTCCGGCGGTCGACTTTGAGGTCGAAGAGTGGGGCCGGACCGCCGGGCCGCGCAGCGACGGCCTCCGAGCCGGCGGCGGGGTGCCCGATCGCCCCCAGTTCGACGTGAGGGCCGCCGAAGGCCTCCGTCTTCGAACCCTGCTGTACGCGCTCGTCGGCCGGACGATCGGCTTCCTGCCCTACTGCGTTCCGCTGGTGTGGGCCGCGTTCTGGGCTGCTGCAGCCGGCGGCTGGCGACGGGTGCTCCTGATCGCGGCGCTCGGCTCGTTCGCCGCCCGCGCCCTGCTGTTTCCGTTCGACCTGGGCGACGAACGGGCGATCCTCGGGCCGGGAAGTGTCGGCGCCTTGGCGCCCATGTTCTGGTTCCTCGTTGCGCGGCTCAGCCTGATGCGGATCCTCGGGGTTGCCGTGTCCGCGGCGCTCCTTCTCTACCCGCTCTGGCTGCAGCCCGACGCGGCGCTGCGACCGCCGCCGCCCCCGGCCGGTCTCCTGAAACCCCTTCTGCCCCAGGAGACGACCCAGCGGCTGCAGCCGGCCGGGTCGCCGGACCTCTTCGTGGGTGGTTTGTGGTTGCGGCCGATCGCCGGCAGGATCGCCCCCTTCGGTGAGGAAAGCCTGGTGATAGGAACCGCGGAACGCGGGTCAGGAGACCCGCGTGAGGACGCATGGGCCGAGTTCCTGGTCGCCTGGGAAGACGGCAGCGCCGGCGGCTCGGGAGCGGAAGTGCCTCCCCGGCCCGAGAGGCTCGAGGTGGTCCTCGACGGGAGCACCGGCCTTGAGGTCGAGGGCGCGGAAGTTCAGGAGCGGCGGACCTTGCCGTCTGGGCGGACCGCGGTCGATCTGTGGTTGGCGGATCCCGTGGCCCGGCATCGCCTGTGGTGGTCGAGAGAACCGGTTGCCCTGTACCGCCTGCGGTTGACTGTGGGCAATGCCGCCGACGCCCCGAACTCGGTTCATCGCCTGGAGCTTCGCCGGCGGTAGTGTCGGCGCCAGTGAGCTGGATTCTCGAAATGCAGCGCATGCTGGAGCAGTCGAAACGGCTGCCGGCCGCCGGAGGAAGCAGTACCGGGGTCGCCCTGGTGGTGCCGCTGTACGTCGAAGCGGCCGAACTCTGGACCCTGCTGCGGGAGGAGCCGAACGAGACGCCGCCGCTGAGCTTCGCCGCTACGCCCTTCGAGGGCGACGACCCTTGGCCGACGGTGGCGCGGCTGGTCAGCGTCGGTCTCGGTGTCGAGCCGTCGCGCGTTCTGCGCCTGGGCGAGCTGGACGAGATGGGCTCTACTGGTGGTTTCCGGCTTCGTGCATGCGTCGTCGCCGTGCCGTCGCCCGAGGATGACGGCAGCAACGTCGAGGCGCCGTCCGTGCGGCTACCGCTGTCGGCGCTGAGGCATCCCCGGCTGATCGAGGAGCGGACCTTCGAGATCGAGGGACAGCAGGTGCCGCTCACCGTGTACCACGTCGGGCGCCACCGGCTCTGGGGTCCTCCGCTCGATGTGCTGCTCCGGCTGCTTGAACGGCTGGACCAGCCGGAGGCCGGCCCCGAGATGCCGGCCGGCGGCCTGAACTGATCGGCCGCGCGGGGCGCCTCCCGCGGCGCTACAATCGCGCCGAGCCTGATCCACCGACATCTTCTCTGAGGAGTACCTGAGACCAGCCATGGCCGATATCGCGCGCATCGAACAGCTTCTGGGCAGCGAGGCGGAGAGCCTCCTCGGACACGTCTGCAGCGGGATTCCGAAAGAGCTTCTGACGGTGCCGGGGCCGGACACCGTGGACCGGGCCTTCGGCCCTTCGGACCGCAACAACCGCACTCTCGGCAGCCTGCAGCGTCTGCTCGGGCACGGGCGCCTCGGCGGCACCGGCTATGTCTCGATCCTGCCCGTCGACCAGGGGATCGAGCATTCGGGAGCGGCGTCGTTCGCGCCGAACCCCATCTACTTCGACCCGGAGAACATCATCCGGCTTGCGATCGAGGGCGGCTGCAACGGCGTCGCCTCGACCCTGGGTGTGCTGGGCAGCATCGGCCGGCGCTACGCGCACAAGATCCCGTTCATCGTCAAGATCAACCACAACGAAAGCCTGACCCATCCTCACACCTACCATCAGGTCCTGTTCTCCCAGGTCGAGCAGGCCTGGGATCTCGGCGCGACTGCCGTCGGCGCTACGGTGTACTTCGGCGCCGAGGTGTGCCGCGAGGAACTCGTGGAGATCGCCGAGTGCTTTCAGCAGGCCCACGAACTTGGCATGGCCTGCATCCTCTGGTGCTACCTCCGCAATGACGCCTTCAAGAAGGACGGTGTGGACTACCACGACTCGGCCGACCTGACCGGCCAGGCGAACCACATCGGGGTGACGATCGAAGCCGACGTGATCAAGCAGAAGCAGGCGACGAAGAACGGCGGCTACCCGGCGATCGGTTTCGGCAAGACCCACGATCTCGTCTACAGCGAGCTGGTCTCCGACCATCCCGTCGACCTCGTGCGCTGGCAGGTCGCCAACTGCTACATGGGCCGGATCGGCCTGATCAACTCGGGCGGTTCCTCCGGCGGCGCCGGCGACCTGGCCGCCGCGGTGCGCACCGCCGTGATCAACCGCCGGGCCGGCGGCCAGGGCCTGATCTCGGGCCGCAAGGCGTTCCAGCGGCCGATGGCGGAGGGCGTGGAACTCCTGAACCACATTCAGGACGTCTACCTCTGCGACGAGATTGGGGTCGCTTAGCCGCCGTTGTCATCCCTGGGAACGCGGGCGTCCCGCCCGCATCCGACCACCGCTGAGGGCGTGGTCAGTTCAGCCCGAATCGCCGCCAATCAACTTCGCGATGTCGGCGTGCCGGGCCTCCGCATCGCGCTCGCCCACTTCAATCATCGCCCGGATGTAGTCGGGCTGGAACATCAGCAGGCTGAGCAGATCGGGGCTCTTCGTGTCGCGCGTGCCGAGGCCGCGGGTGAGGAACCGGAACGCCTTCGGCAGCCGGGGCTCGAACCGGGTCGCGAGCCGCCCCAGGTCCTCCGACGGCCGCAGCAGCACCAGGTCGACCAGCCGGAGCGAGCCGCGCTCCTCTGCCGGCAGCTTCGCCAGCAGGCCGTTGATCAGTTCCAGCCGGTTCGCGTCCTGGTCCAGTTGGTCCAGGAACACGGCGTTCAGCAGCACGCCCGCGAATTGGGCCGGCGGCGGATAGCTGGCGGCCTCCGCTCTGGGCGCCAGGGGCTGGTGACGAGTGGAGATCGCAATCAGACGGTCGCAGCCGAGGTGGAGGGCTGGAGATAGCGGCGACGTGAGACGCACGCCGCCGTCGCCGTGCCAGGCGCCGGCTATCCGTACCGCCGGGAAGATCAGCGGCAGAGAAGCCGAGGCGAGTACGTGGTCGAGGGTGAGCCGGGCCTGCTCCGAGCGCCGCTTGGGCCGCTCCCAGGTCTCGATGTCCCGGCCCTGAACCCAGGTGACGGTATGTCCCGTCGACCATTCGACGGTGGTCACCGCGACCGCGTCGAGCCGGCCCCGGGCCAGGTTGTCCGAGATACCCGACAGGACGCGGCCGTTCCGGTTGTCGACGCCCAGGACGCTGCGGAGGTGACTGCCGAGCGGCGACGTGTCCACCAGACCACGAACCTGGGGGCGGTAGCGGAGGCCGCCCGAGGCCAGGTTCAGGAGCCAGCGGACGACCATGCCGCCCAGCGACCATCCGTCGTCCCGGAACACGTGATCGGGTGTCAACTCGAGCCAGACCCTACTCAGGTCTTCGGTCGCTTCGGCGGCGCCGCCGGGATGGGAAGCGAGGAACGAGGCGTTGATCGCGCCGGCGGAAACGCCCGTCAGCACATCGAAGTGGAACTCCGGAAGCCGTTTCGCCAGGTGCCGGACAAGTCCGACCTGGTAGGCCGCCCGTGCACCGCCTCCGGTCAGGACGAGCCCGATGCGGGGCTTCCGCCCGTGGTCCGGTCTGCCGTCGCCGATGTCCGTGGGGCGGCGTTCGGGCGGCTCTCCGGCGGGCATCGGCAGTCCGGCACTGTATCGGATGCCGCTCTGTCGGGGGATTATAATGCAAAGTTGACAAGGCGGTAGGCGCGACCTACACTTCTCACCGTCTAGCGCGAGCACACGGCCCCTGAGTCGGGCCGCTCGCCGAATACAAGAGCCGGGGCAGGTGGAGATGATCTCCGCCCCTGACGGTGAATAGGCGGGAGCCTCAGCCGTGTGCAGTGCGCTAGACACGGCCCGGCACCATTCCGGGGGCCGGAGCCTCAGCGAAAGGAGAGCCCATGCTCTCTCTTGGAGCGAGCGTCGTCGCACTCGCTGCGGTGACTACTTTTGGCATGCCGACCGGAGCTCAATCGGACACGGAAGACGCCTCGCACGACGACAGGGCCGGATGCGATTACAGCCAAGCGGTTGGCGAAGTCAGACACTGGCCTCGAGGATTCGATGCCGAGAGCTTCTGGGTAGGTGTGGACTTCTGGGTAGAGCCGGGAGATCCAAGGGCGAGAGCCTGTCTGCTGGATTCCTACGGAGCCCCCAACTTGGCCTGGACCGGCCCGTCGATGGTCTTCTACTTCTTCACGCCAGACAACGTTGAGGTGATCGTCAAGGTACTCGACGGGTGCAAGATCAACGGCTTCTTCTGGGTGTACGCCGCCGGACTCACCGATATCCCTTGGAGGTTGGATATCTTGGTGCCGAGCCGCCTAACGTCCGCTGGACAACTCAAGAAGTCCTGGTACATCGAGCCCGGAGAACCCGTGATCCCGAAGCGCCTGTATCGAGACGACAACCCGCTCAATCCGTGGTCGCCCGATCTTCTTCAGGACAGCACCGGGGCGCTCTACCACCGACTCAGTGAACGTGAACCACCGCCACGAAACATCGGCTTCTACGCCATCCAACAGGTCGCCGACAACGAAGCGATCGCTTGTCGGTCGCGGTGACTTACACCGGGCGCCCCTTCGGCGCGTTCTTGGAGAGCTGTAGGATTCAAGGATCCCCGGCACGTACTGTGCGGCGGCGTGAGCTACTGGAAGCGCTTTCGCCGTAGCGTTGCTCGCGGCCATCTTGAGGGACTGGACAGGCTTCGACTTCGGGGCGCTTGCGTTCGGGGCGCTCTTGTGGCTAGAGTCTCTAGCGAGATCTCCGTTCTTCATCACGAGGTCCTTTCTCGTTGTTGGATCGAAACCCCTTGGCCCGCGGCCCCAAGCCGCGGGTTTTGTGGTTCTGGGAGCCGAACTCTACGCCACGAGGTCCACGTACCGCAACCGCTTGCCGGCCATGCCACGGGCGATCCAGAGCATCTGTTCGACGGTGTCGAGGTCGCGAATGTTCCGCCTGCCGAGGCTCTAGCCGGCCGCGACCTTCTCCTCCCGCTCGGTCGTGACGGTGGAGTAAGCAGGGTCGACGTGCGCTAGTAGCGTAGGCCCATACCGTCGAGAGCCTGCTCGCAGCGCCTGACGATCTCGCGTTGCGCCGCGGCTCCCTGCACCCATTCAACCAGTTCTTCCTGGGGCGGGTATTCGATCTCGGCTACTTCCGAGACGTGAAGATCCGGCCGAGGGCTCACGGCGTTCTGTATCCGGCCTACTTCGGCAAGCCGGTAGAACAGGCTCATGGCTCGACTGATCTTGGATTCGTAACAGGCCAGGAGCCGGAGGGCATCCGAGCGCTCAAGGAACAGCCGAGAGACTTCGGCGTTCTGCTCGTCCTTGCTCATGCCCGAACTCTACGCGACCAGATCCGCGTACCGCAACCGCTTACCGGCCATGCCGCGGACCATCTCGACCATCTGCTCGGCGGTGTCCAGGTCGCGGACGTTGCGTCGCCACACGAACTCGTCGACGTAGGCGTGCAGGTGCTTGAAGCTCATCCGGTGGTACTTGCCGACGAAGCCGCGCTTGAACATCGACCAGAGGGACTCGATCGTGTTCGTATGCACGTCCACGCTGCGGACGTACTCGCCGAGGGAGTGCTTGACGGTCCGGTGCATGTAGGTCTCCATCAGGTCGCCGTAGCCGCCGTGATCGTCGGTGTAGACGCGGGCGCCGTGCTTGACGTGGGCCTCGACGAACCGGGTGAGAGTCTTGCCGTCCGTGGAGTCGATCGGCGCGGCCACGGCCTTGCCGTCGCGCTGGATGGCGCCGACGACGGGCTTCTTGCCGAAGAACGAGGAGCTGCCGCCTCCGTCGCCGTCCCGGTACTTGTCGGCGTCCTTCTTGTGCCGGTTCTTCTGCTTCCCGCCGACGAACATCTCGTCCACTTCGACGATGCCTTCGAGCTTCGAGAACGAGCCGTCCTTGAACGCGGCCCGGATGCGGTGGAGCATGAACCAGGCGGCCGGCTGGCTGATGTCGAGGGCGCGGTGCAGCTCCATGCTGGAGACGCCCTTGAGGTTCGCCGCTTCGAGGTAGATCGCGTAGGCCCACTTGCGGAGCGGGAGCTTCGATCCCTCCATGACGGTGCCGACCTTGACGGAGAAGTAGGCGCGGCAGTCGGAGCACCAGTAGGGCATGGTCTTGTGCTTGGCCTCGCGGGTGCGATCGCCGCCGCAGCGTGGGCAGTGGATCGAGCCGCCCCACAGGGCGGCCTCGAACCAGCGGCGCGCGGCGTTCTCGTTCGGGAACATCCGCTCCAGCGCGAACAGCGAGATGCCGTTCCGGTGGGCCTGTCCAGGTGCGTTGTAGGTGGTCGAGTCGTTCATCGGTTCCTCCGTTGACTGGCGTATCCAGCCTACTGAGGATCCTAGCCCTTGTCAACTTTCCCTTATAATCCCCCTCTGTCGTCCCGTGGCGCCGACTGCCGGTGCGCCGGCCTTCTGGCCGGCATCGAGCGCGATGCCGCGAAGCGGCACGCGCGAACCCCTGCCGGAACATTCGGCTGTTGGGAAGTGTTGACGAACGTGCGGACGGCGCCCCAGCGCTCTCCATGATTCGCGGCACCACTTGCAGAACCTCCAGGGACGCGGCGCGCCCGCGCCGGCCGGCCCCGAGGCATCGGCCTGTCGCGACCAGGCAACGCTCGCTAACCCCTGTTGTCAAGCATCCTTGACCTCGTGCCGGAGCTGCCGCGGTGGGCCGCGCGACGCCGCGACGCTCGGTGCCGGCTCACAGGAACGCGGTGCCGGCGTGGTCCTTGAACGCGTCCGCCTGCCGGATGTACCGCAGCACCATGCCGGCGCTCGCGTGTCTGGTCACCTCCATGATCTTGTCCAGGCGAGCTGAATGGACGGCCGCACTCGTCACGAAGCCAGCCCTGAGCGAGTGGCCCGAGTAGTCGGCCGGATCGAGACCGATAACGCTCACACACCGCTTCACCAGGCGGGCAACGTCGGTCGGGTGTAGGGCTCTCCCTCGCGGGCGCCCGCCGCGCCACAGCGTCTGGAATACCGGTCCCGCCGTGGCGCCGGACAGCGCCAGCCACCGCCGTAGCCGCTCGACCGGCCGGATGAACGCCCCCTCCGGCACCGCGATGCTCTGGCCCTCGCCGAGCTGGTCCGTCTTCGAGCGCCGGACGTGCAGGAACATGCCACCTGCTTCGCCCGGTCCGCCCAGGAACTCGACATCATCGAGCCTCAGTTGGCAGATCTCCGACCGCCGGAGCGCGCCCGCGAAACCGACCGCGATCACTGCCGCGTCGCGGGTGGCAATGGCCCGCTGCTCCTTCTGCGCTGCCTGCCGATCGCAGCACGCCAGGATCGCCGCGATCTCGTGCTCCCGGAGCGCCTTGACCTGCCGGGGCCGTTCGTCCGCCAGCCTTCCGAGTCCGCGAAGGACGCTCGCCACCGTCAGGTGACGCGCCGGGGACTCCAGCTTCCGCCCCCCGTACCTCCGGTTGATCGCGGCCAGGCAGATCCTGATTGTGCCCAAGGCGAGCGGCTTCTCCGCCTCCGTTCCTGTCCGGGGCGCTTCCTGCCCCGCCGCCATCGCGACCAGGAACTCCGCCACGTTCTCGGGGGTCGCGGCCAGGGGGTCAACCTGTCTCCGGTTGCAGTAGACGGCAAACCGCTGCCAGCCGCTCCGGTAGGCCCTCCGCGTGTTCTCGGCTAGCGATGTGCGCAGGGCTTGCCTGACTGAAACTGCGTTGGGGCGACCGCACTCCTTGTGAAGAGACATCGGTAGTGGTCTTCTCCTTGGCGGGGCATCGGTTGAACGTGTTTCCTCAGCTCCTCAGCGTGCACAAGTTGTCCTGCTGGTGGTCCGAAGGATGCTCCCTAACAGGGGTAGAGGAGCACTAAAGTGCTGAGATGGACGGCAGCATAGCGAGAGCTGCCAATGGCGGCTGAAGACTGCCCGCAACACGGCAGCGACCTTCCGCCGGCAACGCCTGACGCAAGCCTGTCCTGAGGGATCCACTGCGGTCCGGGCATCGAGCGGGGGTGATCCGGCTGAAGCAAGTGCGGAGTGATGAATCGGCCGCTCGCGAAACCGCCTAATCAACGCTCTACGCGAGGAGGCCGCACGCAATGTACGTGAGCTTCAAGACCGGTCTTGTGACGCTGCTGCTGCTCGCCGGCAGCACCGTCTTCTCCCAAGGGACAGTAGAAACCTCCTATCGAGATGGCAGCCGGACGGTTCGCCTTACCCTGGTTCAGGACAAGGTGCTGGTTGAAGGAAAAAGGGGAAGAAGTATCAGGGAGGTAGATCCCGGCGCGCGCCCCAGGTCGGTTGAGGCTGCAACGGTGGGCTCGACTGAACTCTCTGTCTTCAGGACCGACGCCGGCGAACTGCTCTCTGCGATAGGCGGCATCATTCTGGTCCTGGATGCATCGTGGACTCAGGAGGATGTGGACGAGTTCCTGGATACTCACGATCTGACGGACAATGCGGAAGTCACGGACATTCTTCCGAATAGTTGTGTGGTCAAGACCGATCCCGGCACTCAGGCGATTGACCTGGCCAATCGATTGGCCGCATTGGAAGGAGTCGTTGTCTCGGTGCCCAACTGGTGGCGGGAGGTCAAGCAGCGATGAACGCTTCCGGGCCGTCCACCTGGTTCTTCAAGATTGCATGCATACCCTTGGCTGCGAGTCTTCTGTTTCCGGCACTCGCTGCCGGTCAGGCTCCATCGGCTCCTGGCAAGCCGTACGTTGTTCCCGGCTCAACCTCGACGGCCTTGGATGTGAGTTGGGACTCGGTTACCGGGGCGGCGTCCTATGACATAAGGTACTCGTCAGGAGATGGATTCTCAGGACCCTGGAGTGACGGACCGCAAGATCAGACTGGCACATCCACAACAATCACCGGCCTGGATTCGACCACACCCTACTACGTTGCGGTCAGAGCTTCTAATACCTCGGGCGATAGCAGCTACTCGACCTACGGAATCGGACATACGGGTTCCGTGTTGCAGGTCTCGAACACCGGCACAACCAGCGAAACCGCTGTCGCTTTGTCGGTCAATGAGAGGATTGCAACCGCTTTCACTACTGGTCCCGGAACATGGGTGCTTGGCCATGTTGGACTAAAGGTCTCGGGCTGGCCGGAGAACGCAGACGGGATCTACTCCTATCTCGTTGATGCCGACGGGTCAGGAGACCCGGTAGGACAGATCGGCACCTCGCTCTACAACCCTCCCCGAAGCACCACGAGTGAGCGCCTGTTCGCCGCACAGGGAGTTGTCGAACTGGCCGGAAGTACAAAGTACTTCGTCATGATCACGCAGTACCCGCACGACAACTACGAGTTTGATGTAACTGAGGAGGATGACGAGGATTCGGGTTCTGCGACAGGGTGGTCGATAGAGAATGACGGAATCAAGGGATACGCTGGTGCGTGGGAGGTCATGGATGCCACACTGAAGATGTCGATCTATGCCTATCCGAAGCCCGTCGTGAATAGTCCGCCGATGTTCGCTGACAGCTCGGTCACCTTCGCGATGAACGAGAACATCTCGGATGTCAGTGATGTAGGTACCCCCGTCACCGCGACGGATGCCGATAGTGGAGATACTCTGGAGTACTCGCTATCCGGCACGGATAGTCACAAGTTCACAATTGATTCTGCTAGTGCTCAGATAAGGACGAAGGCCGGCCAGACGTTCGATTACGAGAGCTTGGTAGCGCTCGCTCTGATCGTTACGGCGACTGACGGCAAGGACTCGGCTACTGCCGACGTCACGGTCAATTTGAACGATCTCGATGAACCTCCTCCCGCGCCCGCTGAGCCTACTGTAACCGGTGCATCGCCTACGAGCCTTGCGGTGTCATGGACGGTAGTCGATAGCACAGGGATACCTTCTGTGGATACGTACAAGGTGCAGTATCAACTTACCACCGCTGGCAATGTGTGGACGGACCACACTGACGTGTCGTTCTCGACGTCGACGACAATAGAGGGTCTTACTGCCAGTACGACGTACAACGTGAGGATCAAGGCCACGAATGACGAGGGAGAGTCCGCGTGGTCGGATGCGGGGAGCGGTGACACGCTGGCGTCTGCGGCCCCGATGTTCTCCTCGCGGAGCTACAGTCGGTCGGTAGACGAGAACACGGGAGCCAATGAGAACGTGGGAAGCGCGATCGTTGCCACGGATGAAGATACCGACACCCTGGCGTACACATTGACGGGAACGGACGCGGGATCCTTCGATGTTGGCGGGAGTAAACGCTGCGATCCGTCCGAGATCTACGGCAAGGCCGCGCGCCTTGCTCTTCGCAAGGGCGACATCGTCCGTTGCGTCACCGCGACGGGCGGCGGCTGGGGAAGACCGGAAGACCGGCTGGAAGATCAGATCGCCGAGGATCTCCGCAACGACTTTCTGACCGCGGAGCAGGCGGCCACCTACAAGGCGTAACCTTGTGGACATGGGCGAGATGGGGTCGAACGCCGCTCGGAAGGTGGAGACGGCACTCCGCGCGGCCTACCTGGGCCGGGTCGGTTACGAAGCCGGTGTCGAGCTGCAGCACCGGGTGCGGCAGTCCATCCTGGACGCCGACCCCGCCGCCGCGGACACGCTGCTCCTGCTCGAGCATCCGCCGACCTACACGGTGGGCCGGAACTGTGACCGGGGCGACGTCCTGGCGGCGCCGGACTGGCTCGAGCAGCGCGGAATCGCCGTCGCCCGGTGCGACCGGGGCGGGCGCGCCACGTACCACGGTCCGGGTCAGCTCGTGGGATACCCGGTGCTCGACCTGAGGCCGGACCGCCGGAACGTTCGCGCCTACGTCCGCGATCTGCAGGAGGTGCTGGTCAGGACGCTGGCGGCGTTCGGCGTCAGTGCTCTGGGCGGCGAGGAACGGGAGCGGATCGGCGTCTGGGTCGGGCATCGGAAGATCGCCTCGATCGGCATCCACCTCCGGCGCTGGGTCACCACCCATGGCTTCGCGCTCAACGTGTCGACCGCACTCGACGACTTTGCCGGCATCCTCTCCTGCGGCTTCGACGCCGGCGTGATGACCTCGATCGAGGACCTCACCGGCCGCCGCCACAGCCTGGCCGAAGTCGCCGCGTGCTGCGCCGGGGTCTTCGCGGAGGTCTTCGAACGGCGGCTGGTCACGGTGGCGCCGGAGTTGCTGGTTGCGCCGGCTCCAGGGGCTAGGATCCAGGGTGACGCGCGGCCGCGGGAGGGTCGGCCGCCGGAGTCGTAACGCGCATGGACGAACTCGTTCCCATCGGCACCCCGCCGGCCGCGGCCGGCGCCGCCCGCTTGCCGCGGCCCGACTGGCTGCGGATCCGGCTGTCGACGCCGGAGTCGTATCACCGCGTGCGCCGGCTGGTGGAGAGTTTGAACCTGAACACGGTGTGCGAAGAGGCGCGCTGCCCGAACATCTACGAGTGCTGGGGCCAGCACGGTACCGCCACGTTCATGATCCTCGGCGACACCTGCACCCGCCGCTGCGGGTTCTGCGCCGTCCACACCGGCCGCCCCGCCCCCGGTGTCGACCCGGACGAACCGGCGCGGGTGGGGAAGGCCGCGGCGACCATGGGACTCCTGCACGTGGTCGTCACCTCCGTCGACCGCGACGACCTGCCGGACGGCGGCGCGGGCCACTTCGCGGACACGATCCGGGCGGTCCGGGCGCAGGTGCCCGGCAGCGCGGTCGAGGTGCTGACGCCGGACTTTCGGGGCGTCGCGGACGCCCTCGACATCGTCCTCGAGGCGCGGCCGGAGGTCTTCTCCCACAACATGGAGACGGTGCCCCGGCTCTACCGTCAGGCGCGGCCCGGCAGCCGTTACGAGCGCAGCGTCGACCTGCTCCGCGAAGCGGCGGCCCGCCGCGACGGTGGAAGCTATGGCGGCCGGGTGAAGACGGGCCTGATGGTCGGCCTGGGCGAGACGACGGCGGAACTCGAATCGACGATCACGGACATCCGCGCCGCGGGAACCGAGATCCTCACCATCGGTCAGTACCTGCGGCCGACCCGGGACCACCTGCCCGTCGACCGTTACGTTCACCCCGACGAGTTCGCGCGACTACGCGAATTCGCCCTGGGGCTTGGTTTCAGCCACTGCGAGGCGGGTCCCCTGGTGCGCAGCAGCTACCACGCCCATGAGCATGTTCGCCCGGCAGGATGAGAGCCGGTAGCCGGCATTCCCCGTCCCGCCCCTGGAAGTGAGACCATGACGATCTTCTCGCGTTTCGTCGGCTGCTCCCTGCCACTGTTGCCGCCTCCCCTCGTGCGTTGGGTGGCGGCGCCCTACGTGGCCGGGGACGAGCCGGACGATGCGCTCGCCTGTACCGGCGGCCTGAACCGGAGGGGACTGGCTGGGACCCTGGCGCTCCTCGGCGAGGAGGTCGACAGCCGGGAACTCGCAGTCGAGGGGACCGGGCTTTACGTCGACCTCGTGGAGGCGATCAGCGACCAGGGTCTCGACTGCAACGTCTCCGTCAAGCTGACCCTCCTGGGGCTCAAGGTCGATCGCGAACTCTGCCGCGAGCACCTCGCTCGCCTGGTCGAGCGGGCAGCCGCCCGCGGCAACTTCGTCCGCATCGACATGGAGGACCACACCTGCACGACGGACACCCTGGACCTGTACGGCGAGGCGCTTGCCGACTCGCGGTCCCGCGCCGACGCCGGTGGCCCGCGCGGCGCCGGCGCCGGCGGCGACGCGGTCGGGGTCGTGCTCCAGGCCTACCTCCACCGCACCCTCGCCGACATCGAGGCACTGCCGGAGCGGGCGAACGTCCGCCTCTGCAAGGGGATCTACGTCGAGCCGCGGACGGTCGCTCTCACCGGCTACGAGCAGGTGCGCCGGAACTTCCTGGCGTCACTCGAGGCCCTGTTCGACCGCGGCGCCTACGTCGGCATCGCCACTCACGACAGCTATCTCCTGCGCGAGTCGGCGGCGATCGTCGAGCGGCGCGGCCTTGCGGCTGACCGGTACGAGTTCCAGATGCTCCTGGGGGTGACTGAGGAGCGCCGGGATGAGCTCGCCGCCGCCGGCCATCGGGTGAGGATTTACGTGCCGTATGGCCGCCAGTGGTATGCCTACTCGACGCGCCGGCTGCGCGAGAACCCGCAGATCGCCGGCCATGTGGCGCGCGCGCTGTTCCTGCGGCTGCTGCGCGGGAATCTGGCTCACCGGCGCTAGGAGCTTGCGCGGCAGAAACTGGGTGCGCGGGCCTTCTGGCCCGCATCCGGCGCAAAGCGCCGGTCTCCGGGAGTTCGGCCGCGCTAGCGCCGTCGCTGGTAACTTCCCTCGGAAGGCAAGTCGGCATAACGTCGCGGGCCGACGAACCGAGGAGATCCGAAGGTGACCACGAGCAGGAAGGACGAAGGGGGCACAGTGGGTGGCTATACGCGCGTCGCCATGATCGGCGCGGGCAAGATGGGCCAGACCCTGATCGGCGGCTGGCTCGACGCCGGCGCCGTCGCCGCCGGGTCGATCGTGGCGACGGCGGGCCATGCGGATCGCGTCGCCCGGGTGGCGCGGAACTTCGGAGTCGAAGGCACCGTCGACAACCGGGCCGCGGTCAAGGGCGCCGACATCGTGATGCTTGCGGTCAAGCCGCAGACTGCCGACCTGGTCCTGGCCGAGATCGGCGACGCGCTGCGTCCGGAACAACTCGTCGTCTCGATTCTGGCCTCGGTGACCACGTCCTACATCGAGGACCGTCTGCCGGGCCCCATCCCGGTCGTCCGGGCGATGCCGAACACGCCGAGCCGCGTAGGCGCCGGAATGACCGCGATTAGCGCCGGCCGCCATGCGTCCGCCGACCACCTGGCGGCGTCGGAACGTCTGTTCCTGCCCCTGGGGCGCACCGTCGTCGCGGACGAGAAGCACATGGATGCCATCACCGGACTGTCCGCCTCCGGACCGGCGTTCCTCTACATCGTGATCGAGGCCCTGGCGGACGGGGGCGTGAAGGTCGGCCTGCCTCGGAAGATGGCGATCGAGTTGGCTGCCCAGACCTGTCTCGGCGCCGGCAAGATGGTGCTCGACACGGGCCGCCACCCGGCGCTGCTCAAGGACGAAGTGACGACGCCCGCGGGCTGCACGGTCGACGGCATCCTGCGGCTGGAAGAGGGAGGCCTCCGGGTGACCCTGATCAAGGCGATCGTCGAGGCGGCGTCGCGCGCTGCCGAGCTGGTGTCGGACGAATAGCCCGGTAGGCAGGCATCCGATGCTGCGCTCTCTGCACGTTCAGAACCTGGCCGTGATCGAACGGGCAGAGCTTCAGTTCGGGCCGGGCCTGAACGTGGTCACGGGCGAGACGGGCGCGGGCAAATCCCTGGTGGTCGATTCGCTGTCCCTGCTCGCCGGGGGCCGCGCGAGTTCGGAGACGATCCGCACGGGCGCGGACACGCTGGTCCTGAGCGGCGTCTTCGAGCCCTCGGGCAGCGACTGGCGGCGACTGCTCGAAGAGGCCGGCGTGCCGGCGGAAGGGGACGAACTCCTGGTGCGCCGCGAGGTCACCCAGGCGGGCCGCAACCGCGTGTTCGTGAACGATCACCCGGTGACGCTGGGGTTTCTTTCCGCGGTGACCCGCCGTCTGATCCGCATCTTCGGTCAGCGCGACGAACTTGGCATGCTGTCGCCCGAACTGCAGCGGACCTGGCTCGATCGGTCGGGCGGCGACTCCGTTGCGGCACTGGTGGCGTCGTGCGCCAGCGCCTACGAGGCCTACCGCGAGACGGCCGATCGGCTCGGACGCCTGAGCGGCGATGATCAGCTTCGCCTGGAGCGGATCGACCTGCTCAAGTTCCAGACCTCCGAAATCGACGCCGCGGGCCTCTTGTCCGGCGAGGACGAGGAGCTGCGGGCCGAACGCGAAGTGCTGCGGCACGCCGAGGCGATCGCGGGCGCATTGCACCAGGCGCTCGCCTTGCTCAGCGACGACGAGCACGCGGTTGACAGCCGGCTCGCTCAGGCCGCAAACGCGCTGCAGGACATCGCGCGCTGGCAACCCGAGGCCGGGGCCTGGGCCGACGCCCTGGCCGAAGCGGGCACGCTGGTGAACGATCTGGCGGCCGATCTGCGGACACGGGCGGTCGGTTCCGATTCGGATCCCAGGCGGCTCGACCGGATTGAGGAACGCTTGAGTGTGATCGAGCGCCTGACTCGGAAGTACGGCGGCAGCAGTGCCGACGTCCTCGAGCACGGCCGCCGTCTGGCCGAGGAGCTGTTCGAGTTGGAGACCGCGGATGTCCGTCGCGACGAGGTGGAGCAGCAGGCCGCGGCTTGCCTCGCGGAGTACGCCGCGCGCGCCGAGGCTCTGTCTCTCACGCGCCGCGAACTCGGCGCCGCGTTGGAGAGCGATGTCCTTGGCCACCTCCGGGATCTGGCGCTTGAGCGCGCCGCGTTCGAGGTGGAGATCGGCCGTGCGTCGCGTGCCGACAGCCCCCTGGAACTGGACGGCGAGCGCGTCGCCTTCGATCGCCTGGGCGTCGACCAGGTGACCTACCGCTTCAGCGCCAACCCGGGCGAGGCGCTTCGCCCGTTGTCCAGGGTCGCCTCGGGCGGCGAGTTGGCGCGCCTGTTTCTGGCGCTTCAGACCGCCGTGCGCGGCGCCGGACCTGCAGCGGAATCGACCCTGGTCTTCGATGAGGTGGACGCAGGGATAGGCGGCGCCGAGGCCGCGATCGTCGGCCGCAAGCTGCAGCGCTTGGGCGGCGGCGGCCAGATCCTGGCCGTGACCCACCTGCCCCAGGTGGCGAGCCGCGGCGACCTCCACCTCGAGGTCAAGAAGGAAGTGCGAGCCGGTCGGACACTGGTCGATGTCCACCGCCTCGACGATGAACGCCGCGTCGAGGAAGTGGCGCGCATGCTCGCCGGCGAAGAGATCACCGAGACCGTCCGCTCGGCAGCCGAGGAACTGATCGCCGCCGAGTAGCCAATGCTCCGCGTCTGGCCCTGGGACGGCGATCCCCACGACTTGAGCCAGGCCCTGGCCGACGGCCGGGTGCTCGCGATCCCGACGGAGTCGTCCTATGGCCTGGCGGTCGATCCGCGTTCCGCGGCGGGTGTCGAGTCGATCTACCGCCTGAAGGAGAGGGAGCGGGGCAAGCCGCTGCCGGTCGTTGCGGCGAGCCTGACGCAGGCGACCGACATCGGCATCGAACCGAACGAGGCGGTGCGGATGGCGGAGGCCCACTGGCCCGCGCCGCTGACCGTCGTGGCGCCGCTTCGTTCCGGTGTGTCGGTGCCAGCGGCGGCGGGCGGCCGGACGCTGGCGGTGCGGGTGCCGGCGCATGAACGGCTCCGGGGACTGCTCCGCGCCCTGGGACACCCGTTGACCGCGACCAGCGCGAACCGGAGCGGGGCGCCGCCGATCTGCGATCTGCCGGGGCTCGAACCGATCCTCGGCGACGCCGGCGCGGTCGTCGTGGGCGGCGAGCAGGCGCCCGGAGGGCCGCCATCCACCGTGGTATCTTGGACTTCCGCCGGCTTGCGGGTGCTTCGCCGCGGACGTTTCGATCTCTAGCTATCCCCGGGCCGGTTCTGGATGCCGCTTGCCGCCGGATTCTGCGCACCTGTAACCGTGACCCGTTCCGCCGCACTCTTCGGTCTCCTGGTTGCCGGAGTCCTGCTGCCGGCTGGCGCGGCGCGACCCCAGGAACCGGTCGCGGCGTCGGGTACCGAATCGGCTCCTCCGGTCGATCTGAACGGCAACGAGATCGGCGTCGACGAGGTTTCTCGCGGGCAGACCGGCTACGGCCTGTCCGTGTTCGCCGGCAGCGAGCCTGCGCGCTTCGGTGTCGAGGTCGTCGGCGTGATCCGCGAGATGAATCCGGGCACGAGCTACATCGTCGCCCGTCTGAGCGGCAACGGCCTCGAGGAGTCGGGCGTCGTCGCCGGAATGAGCGGCAGCCCCGTCTACATCGACGACCGCCTTGCCGGGGCGGTTGCCTACTCCTGGGCGTTCACCAGCGAGGCGCTGGCGCTGATCACACCGATCGCCGCGATGCGGGAGTTGAGCGCGCTCGAAGGGGGGGAAGCCGCAGGCGAGTCGCAGGGGCTGGCTGCTCCGGGTGCGCCGCAGCCGTTCGAGCGGGCCGTGCGGCAGATGCTCGAACCGCCCGAGGACGTTGCCGCGGCGGTTCGGGAAACCGTCGCCGAACAGCTCGGCTCGCTTGTCGCGCCGGCGGACTGGGGTGGCCGCGGGGGCGCACAGGTCGCCACCCTGGGCTTCGGCGAACCGCTGCGGCGGATGCTCGGCGCCGCCCCGGCGGGACGCGCCGACACGGTGGAGATGCCGGACCTCGGCGCCGGCAGTGCGGTCGCGGGGGTACTGATCGACGGCGACCTGAAAGTCGCGGTCGGCGGTACGGTGACCCGGGTCGAGGACGGCGAGGTGCTGGCCATGGGGCACCCGTACCTCGGTGTGGGCCCGCTGCGCGTGCCGATGGCGACGGTGGAGGTGATCGGTGTCGTGCCGCGGCTCAACAGCTCGATGCGGCTCAGCAACATCGGCTCGGTGGTCGGCGCCTTCGACCAGGACCGCTTCGTGGGACTGAGGGGGCGGGTCGGCGCCGAGGCGCGGACGATCCCCATGACGATCCAGGTCGAGGCCCCGAACGGCGAGGGCCGCCGCTTCGATCTCCGGTTGGCGGATCTGCCCAGGATGCTGCCATCGCTGGTCGGCATTCCAACCATGCAGGCGCTCGATTCCGCTTCGTACGGCGGCGGCGAGAGCGGTCTGGACATGACCGGCACGCTGCGCCTGCGCGGGCACGAGGACGTGCCGCTGCGCCAGAACTTCGACGGCTCGGGCCCTGGCACGAGCGCCGCCTTCTACCTGATCGCCCTGATCGGGGCCCTGGTCAACTCGGACTACGAAGGCGTCGAGATCGAGGGCATCGATCTCACCCTGAGCCAGACCCACGGAGTGCGGACGGTCGAGATCGAGCGCGCCCAGGCCTCTTCGAAGAGGGTTCATTCAGGCGACACGGTAGACGTCGTGTTCGATCTCCGCCGGCATCGCGGCGACCGGTACCAGGAGACCCTGCAGGTGACGATCCCCGAGGATCGCAGGCCGGGGCGCTACTACCTCTTCGTCGGCGACGGCGTGAGCATCGACGCGGCGCGGCTGCAACTCGAGCCCAGCAAGGCGTCGTCTCTGACGGACCAGCTCGACATGCTGCGTTCGTTCCAGCCGAAGAGCCGGCTCGCCGCACTCGGCGTCGTGCCGGCCCGCGGGCTCATCGTCGAGGGACGGCCGATGCCGCAGCTTCCGGCCTCGGTGCGGTCGATCTGGCAGGCGTCTCCCCTGCAGGGAGAGCCCCGGGCCCTGAACCTGGCGATCGTGAACGAGCAGGGACGCGATCTCGGAATTCCGCTCGACGGCCTGTTCCGGCTCGACCTCGAGATCCTGCCCGGTATAGCGCCTTGAGGGCCCGTACCTTGGGGGACCGCGCCCGGGCCGCGGCGGGAATCGCGGCAGGGACCTGGTTGCTGCTGGCCGGCGGCGGCGTAGCCCGCGCCTCGGAAGTCCAGATCTGGCGCGCCGACAGCCAGGCCGCCTTCTTGACGGGCGAGCTCGTGGACGTGAGCGTCGATCGGCTGGGGATTCTGCGTCTGGCCCAGCGGGCCGAGCAGTTCGCCACCGTCGCGGAGCCCTTCCTGTTCTCCTTCGTCGGAGCGGAGGGGCGCTTTGCGGCGGGTACCGGCAACTCGGGCAAGGTCCTGGAAGTCGAGATCGACGGGGATGCCGGCACGGTCACTGAACTGTTCGCCACCGAGGAACCCGAAGTGTTCGCGGTCTGGGTGGACGGCGCCGGCGCCGTCTATGCCGGCTCGTCGCCGGACGGCAAGGTCTACCGGAAGCGGCCGGAGGGCGAGGTCGAAGAGCTGTTCGACCCGGATGCGCAGTACATCTGGGCGCTCCTGGGCGCCGGAGACGGCGGCCTGCTGGTGGCGACCGGTCCGGAGGGGAAGCTGCACCGGGTGGACCTCGCAAGCGGCGAATCGAAGTTGCTCTACGACAGCACCGACGTCCACGTCCGTTCGCTCGCGCTGCGCCCGGACGGCACGGTGCTCGCCGGCACCGCGGGCGAGGGTCTGCTGCTCGAGATCGACGCGGAGGGCAAAGCCCGCACGCTCTACGACGCCGCCGGACCCGAGGTGCTGGCGATCACGCCGAGCGAGGACGGCGTCTTCTACGCCTCCGCGCTGGCTTCCGAGGCCAGTTTCGTCAACCTGAGCAGCACGCGAAGCTCCGCGAGCGGCAGTTCGTCGGCAAGCAGCTCGACGGGAAGCGCCGCCTCGACCGGGAGCAACTCCTCGAGCTCGAACGGCCAGAAGAGCGAAGTCACCGTCCAGACGGGCGCGATCTCCGCGGGGAGCCGTGCCGCCTCCTTCAAGGGGCCGCGCTCCGAGGTGCTGCGGATCGACGCGACCGGCGCCGTCGAGTCGATCTGGAAGTTCGAGATGGAGACGGTGTACGCCCTGAGCTACCAGCAGGGCCGGCTGTGGGTCGCCACCGGCCAGGAGGGCAAGCTGTTCAGCTTCCAGAACGATCAGATGGTGCTCGAGAAGGACCTCGACCAGAGCCAGATCGTCGGCCTGGGGCGGGGCAAGGCGGGCCCCGTCTTCGCCAGCGTCAATGCGGCGGCCGTCTACGGCTTCGTCGGCGGCGACAGCGGGGGACTGGCAAGGCAGGGGACGGTGACCGCCAAGCCGCTCGACGCGTCTTCCGTCTCGAGCTTCGGTTCGATCCGCTGGCGCGGCCGCGCCGGCGACGGCGCCGAGGTCGCGCTCTCCGCCCGCAGCGGCATGAGTTCGGACCCGGACGAGACGTGGTCGGACTGGACCGAGGCTTCCGTAGCGCGGGAGGCGCCGCTCAAAGGCCTGCCGCCGGGCCGCTACCTCCAGTGGCGGGCTGAACTCCGCGGCAGCGGCGACCGCACCCCCGAGGTCGTGGCGGTTGAGGTCACCTACCGGCAGCACAACCGCAAGCCCGAGATCAAGAAGCTGGAAGTGCTCCCGGCGGGGACGATCCTGGTGCCGACGAACTTCAATCCGTCGAATCAGGCCTACGAGCCGGCGCACCCGAACCGCGACCGCATCTTCACCACCGTGGGCGATCCGGCCCAGACCCAGAAGGGCTCCACGAAGAGCCTGTGGAAGCTGGGTTACCGGACCCTGCGCTGGGAGGCCGAGGACCCGAACAAGGACCGTCTCCGCTACCGGCTCTCCTTCGCCCGCGAGGCGGCGCTCGCGGCGGCCGGCGAGGGCGAGAGCGACGCGGATGCTCTCTGGCTGGAGGTGGCGGACGACCTCAAGACGACCTTCTTCAGCTTCGACGCCACCGTGCTGCCGGACGGCGTCTACCGCTTCCGGGTCAGCGCCTCCGACAAGCTCGACAACACCCCCGGCGATGCGCTCGAGGCCGACGAGGTATCGGCCGCGGTCGTGGTCGACCACAGCCCGGCGCGACTGGTCGAGGCTTCGCGCGCCGGCAGCCGCGTGACCGCGGTGGTCGAGGACGCATGGAGTCCGCTGCGCGAGGCCGTGGTCAGCGTCAACGCGGGCGAGTGGCGCGCCGCCAGGGTCGAGGACGGTCTGCTCGACAGCCGGCGCGAGACCCTGTCGATCGATGCCGCCGAGGGCGCCCGGCTGTTGCTGCTGCGCTTGACCGACGCCGCGCACAACGTGACCACGATCGACCTTTCCAGTCAGCTCAGGAGCGGCCAATGAGCCAACGCATCGGCGTCTTCCCCGGTTCCTTCGACCCGGTTCACAACGGCCACCTCGACCTGATCGAGCGCGCCCGCCGGCTCTTCGATGTGCTCTACATCGCGGTGCTCTACAACGAGCAGAAGCAGGCGCTGTTCTCGGTCGAGGAACGGATCGACCTCCTGCGCGAGCTGCTCGGCGAATCCGATGACTGCCGGATCGAGAGCTTCAGCGGCCTGCTCGTCGACTACGCCCGGGAACGGAACGCCACCGCCGTTGTCCGCGGCCTTCGCTCCGGCGCCGACTTCGACTACGAACTGCCGATGACCTTGATGAACCGCCGCCTGGCGTCCGACGTGGACACGATCTTCCTGCTCCCGGCGCCGGAGTGGATCTTCCTCTCCAGCCGTCTGACCAAGGAGGTCGGCAGCCTGGAGGGCAACCTGACCGGCGTCGTGCCGCCCCTGGTGATGGAGGCGTTGCGGCGGAAGCTGGGGTAGGCGCACCGGCTGGGAACTTGGGGAAACACCCCCGAGAGGTCTCCTTGAGTGACGGCTCGGCCAGATCGCGACGGGCCAAGTCGGCGACAGGAACACTCGCCGGTGGCGCTGTGCTTGGTGCCTTGAGTATGCTCCGCAACCGGTTGGCGGGCTAGTACTTGCTCGGATTTCGCCGAGTGTGTTCCAGTCCTTTTTCTTCTAGCACTACTACAACGGAGAACACATGTCAGTGATACCTGCCGGCTACGACCCATTGGACGAGGCGAAGAACGCATCCTCCATCGAAGCGCTCGCTGAACTTCTCGCGGCCGAGGATCTCCCCGGCGTATGGAGCCGTGGCGATGTTCCGAGGGCCGAAGAAATTGCGACGATGGCTGTTAGAGCCGCGCGATTGTGTGCCGCGATCGAACACTATCCGCACTTCCTCGACGACTGTCGGCGCTCGCTATCCGACTCGACTGACCAAGAACGTCCGCGAGAGCTTGACCATCTTTTGGGGGGTCTTCAGGCTGTTGTGTGGGCATGGAGCTGGGAGAGAGGCTGCCGATCGGCCATAGACTGGCGGGATGAAGAGTGCCAAGACGTTCGAGAGGCTGTTGGGGGTCAAGCCGCCGTGGCGTGTGCGGGAGGTGGTGCTTCGCATGGAGGAGCGCCATCCGCGTCGCCGGGGTCCGGTGGTTGGCGGCACGGTGGAGATCCACGTCGAGCATCGTGGAGAGACGCGCTGTCCGGAGTGCGGTTTGCCGTGTCCGGGGTACGACAGGCGGCATCGCCGTTGGCGTCACTTGGACACGATGCAGCACCAGACTCGGGTTCACGCGGAGGTGCCTCGGGTGCGTTGCGTCGAGCACGGCATTCGCCAGTTGAAGGTGCCTTGGGCGGACTCGGGTTCGCGGTTCACGGCGCTGTTCGAGGCGGAGGCCATCGAGTGGCTGCGTGAGGCGAGCGTGCATGCGGTGGCGCGCCGTCTGGGCCTGAGTTGGGATCAGGCGGCGGGGATTCAGCGCCGGGCCGTGGAACGGGGTCTGTCACGGCGGGAGCTGAAGCCGCCTCGGGTGATCGGGGTGGACGAGACGTCGTTTCGGAAGCGCCACGAGTACGTGACGGTAGTCAACGATCTGGAACGCGGGGTGGTGACCCATGTGGCCGACGGTCGTGGTCGGTCGGCCATCGACGGCTACTTCGAGGAGTTGGGAGAGCAAAGCTGCGCGGGTATCGAGCAGGTGGCGATGGACATGTGGCCGGCCTACATCTCCTCGGTGGCGGAGTACACGGATGCGGACATCGTGCACGACAGGTTCCACATCGTCGCGCACCTGAACCACGCCGTGGACCTGGTTCGCCGTGCTGAGCAGCGGGAGCTGCTCGAAGCAGGGGATTCGCGTCTGAAGCGGAGCCGCTACCTGTGGTTGATGAAGCGTGGGGGAATGACGGGTTCGCAGCAGCGGCGTTTCGCCGCTCTTCGCGCGAGTCATCTTCGCGTGGCCCGCGCCTGGGCGATCAAGGAGATGGCGCGCTCCTCGTGGGGCTACGTGCGCCGCGGCTGGGCCGAGCGGCGGTGGAAGCGCTGGTACAACTGGGCCGTCCGCAGCCGCCTGGA
Source organism: Candidatus Multivorans sp. (assembly GCA_965222875.1). Lineage (GTDB taxonomy): Bacteria > Acidobacteriota > Thermoanaerobaculia > Multivoradales > Multivoraceae > Multivorans. The sequence goes on from CBDCVC010000002.1 coordinate 2,003,918, forward strand.
ACCGATCAAGCAGGTGGCGAAGATGATCAAGAACCACTGGGATAGCGTCATCAACGCTGCTGTGTCCAGCATCTCCAACGCCCGCGCCGAAGGCATCAACGCGAAGATCCAGGAGATCAAGCGAAAAGCGCACGGCTATCGAAACCGAGCACACTTCCGGCTCGCCATCTACTTCCATCTCGGCGGACTCGACCTCGCGCCGGAGTCACTTCATGCCCACACACAACCCTGAAGCGCCCTTTTGGGATTGGGCCTGTCGATGCATTCGACATGGTCAGCACAGGGTGTTGGCCGGAAGTAGGCATGAAGTGAGCCCTCGCTGGGCATGGTCTACGAGCGAACCTCTGGATGCGTGACCATCGCTTCAGGAATGGTCTGACGTTCTTCGACATCATGGCGATGTTCTGGACCGAAGACCGGGCGGGGAGGTGGTTCGAGGCGCAACGCTGGCCTGATGGCCCGCTCTGTCCGCACTGCGGGAGCTTCAACGTCCAGTTCGGCATCAAGCACAAGACGATGACGCATCGTTGCCGCGACTGCCCGAACAAGCCGACGTGCAGCCTCGAGACCGGAACGGTCATGCACAGCAGCAAGTTCGGGTATCGCCCCTGGGCGATCGCAGCTTGGCGACGAACCTCAAGGGCATCTCGTCGATGCGTCTTTTCCGCGAACTTGGCATCTCGCAGAAGTCGGCATGGCACCTGCTCCACCGGCTCCGCAAGGCTTACGGCGACTAGCGCGGAGAGCGGTTGGGCGGGCCGGTCGAACCGACGAGACGTACATCGGCGGGAGGCGGAAGAACGAGGCGAAGGGTCTGGTCGTCGCGACGCGGTTTCCCGGTGGCGTTCGTCGTAGGGGATCGGAGCAGGTCTTGGTGGGCCCTGATCCTGTAGCTGTTGCCCCGGATGTTGACGATCTGGCAATGGTGCAGGAGGCGGTCGAAGAGAGCGGCGGCCATGATCTCGTCGCTGAGCACGGCGCCCCATTCCTCGAACCCCTTGTTGGAGGTGAACACCGTGGACGCTCGCTCGTGGCGGGCATTGATCGACTGGAAGAAGAGCACGGCACCGTCCTGGCATAGCGGCAGATAGCCGATCTCGTCCACTACCAGCAACGCGGGATGGCTGAGTAGGCGAAGCCGGCGCGACAGGTTGCCGCAGCCTTGGGCCTCGGTCAGCGACTCAATCAGCGCCGCCAAGGTGCCGTAGTAGACGCGTCGCCCCCACTCGGCGGCCGCGATCGCTAGACTGACAGGTGCGTCTTTCCCACTCCCGGCGGACCGAGCAGGACCACGTTCTCCGCGCGCTCCAGGAACTCCAGCTCGTGGAGGCTCTCGATCTGCCCGCGCTTGATGCTCGGCTGAAAGCTGAAGTCGAACTGCTGTAGCGTCTTGACCGCCGGCAGGCGCGAGGAGCGCATCGCCCTTTGCTGCCGGCGGTGCGGAGAACGGCAGACCGTTTCCCGCACCGCCTCGGAAGACCGGCAGACCGGTTTTCCACAGCTACCGCAGCCGCCACTGCTACTGACTCAAGGGGACGAACAGCGAAGACTCGCGTACACTCGAACACGGCCAAGGTGGCTCACTTTCCAATCGTTGGGTGGCTCAGTTTCCGAGCGTTGCCACAGCCTCCGCGCACTCCCGCAGCGAATGCCACTGCACCTGTATCGGCGGCGCGCTACGACACGACGCCGGGCCGGCGCTTCGGTCTGCCGAGCGCCCAGACGCCGCTACGGAGAACTCGCCAAGGGGCGAAGCGCCTAGCGCTCGTCACGCTCGAAGCGGTCCACCGGGCGGCTCGCCCGTCGTGCCAGGCCGGCGCTCGTTGGCTGTACCCTCCAGCCAGTGTGCCGCCTGCTCATTGAGGTCGGCGTCATCCGCAAACGGCTGGCCCGTCAAGTTACTGCGGTGGTAACTTCCGCATCACCATTTCAAACAACTCTCGCGGACTCGCCGTGTGGCCGTTACCACCGAGTTTGCGAGTTTCTCTCCTCGCAGAAGGTGAACCCGAAGATGAGTAGATGAAGAAAGGCGTGTTGTCGCCGCGCTTTCGTAGTTCGGCCAGGAGAGCGTACCCTTCTCGTGGACCTTCCCTTCGCGCCATGTCCGAAACGATGACGTGGTATCGCACGCGTTCCAGCGAATCGAGGGCTTCCGCCGTCGACCGAACAGGTGTGACTCCCACGCCAACTGCCTCAAATGCTTCCGTCTCGAATACGTTGTTGTTGGGGTGGTCGTCCACCCAGAGCAAATTGGTTTGCCGCTTGGCTCGGTTGGTCAGATCAGGGAGTCTAAGCCCGAAGGAGTTCACGATGCTCCTTAGGTCGTCGACGGTTGTCGACTCCGACGCCTTGGCAGCCGCTGCTCCAAGGGACGTGCTGGCTAGGAGTAGCCGGACGAAGTGTCTCTCATCTTGGAAGTCGCCCGGGCCGTAGAGCTTGTTGCTGTGCTTTGCAACGAGCCATAGGAAGGCGAAGAGAACGAGGACCGGGAAGAGTATGAGGAAGAGTACGAGCAGTCCGCGCTGGCCGTCGGCAAGGTCGACCCGGAATCCTAGGACCAGGCCTGCAAACCCGTGAACCAGCACCAAAAAGAGGGCGATGATTCCGAGCGGATTGCGGGACAGACGTGTTGCGGTTCCTCCAAGTCCTCGGTAGTGCTTGCTCACAGGATCTCCGACCGCCAGCACAGAAGAGTAATCGGGGCTTGGTCTAGGTGCGCGCTGCGCGGTGCCTTGAGCGCGTAGCGACAACCCCCAGACCTACACCGTAGATCGCGACAGGCCATTCTAGCTTGCTACTCCACCAGCAACTCGACGAACCGCTCCCGACCGATGCCGGCGCTCCGGAGGATGCTGGCCAACGTGCCTCGGGGAAGGTCCTTCTTGTGCATCGGGACGACGACGGGAGCCTTCTTTCCAGCCTTCCTCATGACGGGGTGTGAGCCGCGCTGACGGGACTTGGCCCAGCCGTCCTTTCTCCAGCGCGCGGTGAATTTGCTTCGGGCTAAGGGAGGGAAGCTTGGCGCGGGGCGGCATTCGGCACAAGCCAGACCGGGATGCTGAGCCAGTCGGAGGCCTTTCGGCTTGGCGGCGGCTTGACGGTCACCATTGAGGCAGTCGGAGCGAGCCCTTTCTCAGCGAGTACGTCCAGCAACGTGTCGTGTTCGCAGCAGTCCTCGAAGAAGGCTGTAAGCGCCTCTTCGAGCATCTGGTACGACTCCTGTTTGCTGTCGCCGTGGCTTGCCACGTCCAGGGCAGGACAGGTGGCCACCCATACGCTGCCCTCGCGATGCGCGTCGACTTGGACGGTCACGGTCCAAGCCAAGCCGTATCCGCTCATCGCCTTGCTCCTCCTCCCCGGTGCGGTCGGTTCGCTTCCGGGTCAGTCCTGGGGCGCCGATTACGGTATCAGGACGGCTTCCGCTCGGGACCGTTGGCGGAGGCTGGCGGTTCGCCTCGCACGTTCCCTATTCCGGACGGATCTCTCCCGTTGCCGACAGGATCGTTCCCGTCAAGGGGTCGCGGACGGTGATCACGTACCTATGCACGCGCCGGCGCAGCTGCAGATCGGTCTGGTAGTGGAAGACCTGGCCCGGCTGCGGTTGCTCCGGGCCGGCGACCGGGACTCTCTCGAGCGACACGTCCGCGCGGTTCCCGCTGTCGTCCATCACCGCGACCCGCACTTCCAGCACGTTCTGCGACTGGTCGTCCGCGGGAAGGAACTCGATCTCGTCGAGCGGGATGGTCAATTCCATGGGTACGGACATCTTGCCGCGCCCAGAACGAACCGGCTCACCGAGGCGCACGTCGAGCGGTCTGGCGTTGGGCGGATCGCCGAACAGCAGGGCGGCTTCGGCCGTCATGGCGACCTCGCGGTCGCGCGACATGTCCACGTAGCCTTCGCGCGTCCGTACTTCGAGGTCGGTTCGGCCGACCGTTCGCACGACGATCTCGTGGAAGGCGTCGTCCTCGCGCCGTTGCGGCTCGAAGCCGAGCCAGTAGTAGGAGCGGGTGTCCGCGACGACTCGGGACAGCGCCGTATCCCGCTGCGCCATGAGCATCGGCACACCACCGGTTGAGGCTGCCAGCTGCTGCAGGGTACTCCGCAGGTTGCCAGACCGTTCCCCAGAGCCCAAGGTCGCGGCGCGCACGTCCACCGGATAGAGCGCGAAGCCGACCAGGTTCGCCGTTGACGCCAGGGGGCCGTACAGGTCGTCCTCACTGGCCACCCTGTGGTCGATCGCTTCGGTGCCATCCAACGGCGGCCGCCCCAAAGTGTAGACCTTGGGGGACCACGGCCAGCCGCCGGCGAGCAGCAGCATCACGTTGCGGCCGGACCGATCGGTGAATCTGCGCATCGTTGCCACCGCCGCCAGCACCGAGCGCTCCAACTGGTCGCTCAGCTTCTCCTCGTAGAAGATCTCCGCCCTGGACGCAAGACGTCTCACGTCTGCTCTGGGTCGCAGGCTCTCCTCCAATTGGGAAACCGACTCCCTGTCGCTATCGACCATTCTCAGTTCGCTTCGCCGCCGCAGGCCGTAGGCGGGCCGTGCACGCGCCCGGTCGAGTGCTTCCCGTAACCGGTTCGCCGAGTTCGTCCAGGTGGTCAGGGTCTCCACGCTGTTGCCGTCGAAGGCGACAGCGGCCACCCGGTCGGCCGGGCCCAACTCGCCAAGGTCTTGCTCGAGGCGGTCGAGCACCCTGTTCCGATCGCGCTCGATGGAGAACAGATCGTCGATGTAGATCAGGAAGTTCGTGGCGGTCGGGACCTTCGGATCCAGACTCGGCACCCCTGCCACGTCGCCGTCCGCCGCATCCAGAGCAAAGCCGTCCTCGATCTCCGTGAAGTAGTCGATCGGCGTCGGCTCGCCGTCGACCAGGAGTTCGAAGTCCGAGGCCTTCAAGCCGTGGACGCGGTTTCCCTTCCTGTCGGTGACCACGACTTCGACGTTCACGACCCGGACATCGACGACTTCCGAGAACACCTCCGGCAGAGCCGGCTGCTGGGCTGACGCCGCGGTGCCGAGCAGCACCAGGGCGAGGAGAATCCAGGTGGTCCCGAAGGTCCAATGGCGCCGCTTCATGGCCGTTGCCCGTCTCCGCAGCCTGCCACTTGGGGACGAGTCCTACTTCGGACCGATCTTCCCCGTCGAGGTCAGGTTCGTTCCCGTCAAGGGGTCGTGTACCGTGATCACGTACGAGTGCTTGCGCCGCCGGAGTTGCAGATCGGTCTGGTAGTAGAAGATCTGGCCCGGCTGCGGCTCTGCAGTGCCGGCGATCGCGATCTTCTCGAAGGACACCTCCGAGCGGTTGCCGCCCGAGTCCATCGCCGTCACGCGAACCTCCACCACGTTGAGCCATTCGTCGGCCACGGGCAGGAGTTGTATTTCGTCGAGGGGAATCGCCACTTCGACCGGCACAGACATCTTCCGGCGGCCGGCCCGAACGGGCTCCGAGAAGCGCACCGCAAGCGGCAGCGCCTCGGGCGGATCGCCGAACAGCAGGGCGGCCTTGGCCGTCATATCGAGTTCGTGGTCCCGCGACATGTCCACGTAGCCCTCGCGTGTGCGAAGTTCGAGGTCCGTTCGGCCTGTCGGCCGGACCACGATCTCATGGAACCTGTTGTCCTCCCGCCGTTGCGGCTCGAAGCCGAGCCAGTAGTACGAGCGGGTGTCGGCGACCACCGTGGCCAGCGCCGCGTCTCGCCGGGCGTTGACGAGCGGCACACCGCCCGTCGACCGGGCCAGCAGGTACAGGGTGCTGTGGACGATGTCTTCCCTTTCGAGAGAACCCGGAGCCGAGCTTGCACCGTCGGGCCGGAGGGCAGGGTCGAACCCTCCCGACGCGTCGCCTGCGAAGTCCCTTGTGTGGCCCGGCAGGTCCACCGGGTAGAGCGAGAAGCCGATCAGGTTCGCTGTCGACACGAGCGGACCGTACAACTCGTGCTCGCTCATCACCCGGCGACCGAGGGGGAGGCCGCCGGCGGGCAGGCGATCTCGCGTGTAGATCTCCACGGACCTTGGCCAGCCGCCAGCGAGAACGAGCATCACCTTGCGGCCGGGCTGGTCGGCGAATTGGCGCATGGTTGCCATCGCTGCCAGCACCGAACTCTCCAACTGGTTGTTCAACTTCTGCCGGTAGGACAGTTGCGCCCTGGACATGAGGCTGCTCAGGCCCGTCGACGCTTGAGCGGCCTGCGGGGCCGCGCTCGATGACCCTCTGGGTGAACGGCCCCTCGTCGCTTCGACCTGCGCCGTCAACTCCCGGTCGCTATCGGCCAGCTTCCGCGCGGTGAGCTGCTCCAGTCCCTTGGCGGGCCGCTCGCGCGCGCGGTCCAGCGCCTCCTCCAACTGGCCCGATGAGTTCGTCCAGGCCGTCAGGGTCTCCGCGGTCTTGCCGTCGAACGCGACGGCGGCTACCCGGTCCGCCGGACCGAGCGCTTGAAGGTCCTCCCCCAGGCGGTCGAGCACCCGGTTCCGGTCGCGCTCAATGGAGAAGAGGTCGTCGATGAAGACCAGAAAGTTCGTGCCCACCGGAGCGTTCGGATCCAGGCTCGGCACCCCAGCCACATCACCGGTCGTCGTATCCACAGCGAAACCGTCCTCGATCTCCGTGAAGTAGGCGATCGGGGTCGGCTCACCGTCGACCAGGAGTTCGAAGTCCGACGGTCCCAGACCCTGGACGCGGTTGCCCGCTTTGTCGGTGGCGACGATCTCGATGTTCACGACCCGAACGTCGATCACCTCCGAGAACACCTCCGGGAGGTCTTCCTGTTGGCCCGGCGCGGGGCCTGCCAGCAACACCACGGCAGCTAGAAGCCGGAGGACCTGGAACGCTTGCCGCCTCTTCATCGTCGTTGCTCGGTCGGGGTCTCGTCTCTCGTCAGCGGGGGGACGTTGGTGGCCTGGAACGCCCAATGGGCAGACGCCGACTCTTAGTTGGCCCCGCGGTCGACGTTGCCGCCCGCGTCCACGGTCCAGGTGTCCGTGCCGTGGATCAACTGGTCGAGCGTCTGCGGCCGGCCGGTGGAGACCTGCTCGATCTGGTCGATGACGCCGGCGTCGTAGGTCGGCATGTCGACGGCCCGCAGCACGCCGAGGGGCACGGGGAAGTCGCCCAGGCCGTCGCCGCTTGAGAGGCTCGCCATCTGGAAGGCCAGGGACGGGTTGGCGCGGTTCTCGTCCCACACCAGGCAGTCGTCCGCCGTGGCGCCGTTGCCGAGCTGTGCCACCTCGAAGTCGGTGCCGTTGAAGCGCAGGCCCTTGTCCTTGTTGTCGCCGAAGACGAGGGGCTTGCCGTGCTCCAGGTAGAGGCCGTTGGCCTGCCGGCCCGTCTTGTCGGTTAGTGCGGAGAAGGCCTTGTCGTTGTAGATGTTGCAGTTCTGCATCACTTCGACGAACGCCGAACCCTTGTGCGCCGCCGCCCGCTTCAGGACCGCCTTGAGATGCGGGATGAAGATGTCGACGCTGCGAGCCACGAAGGTGGCGCCGGCGCCGATCGCAACCGACAGCGGGTTGAAGGGGAAGTCGACGGAGCCGTGGGGCGTCGACTTGGTGTGCTTGCCGAGCTCGCTGGTCGGCGAGTACTGCCCCTTGGTGAGGCCGTAGACCCGGTTGTTGAACAGCAGGATCTTGACGTTCAGGTTGCGGCGCAGGGTGTGGATCAGGTGGTTGCCGCCGATCGACAGGGCGTCGCCGTCCCCGGTCACCACCCAGACATCGAGGTCCGGCCGCGTCATCTTCAGCCCGGTGGCCACGGCCGGCGCGCGGCCGTGAATCGAGTGGAAGCCGTACGTGTTCATGTAGTACGGGAAGCGGCTGGAACAGCCGATTCCGGACACGATGACGAAATTCTCGCGTGGGATCCCCAACTCCGGGAACACCTGCTGGACGGCGGCGAGGATGGCGTAGTCGCCGCAGCCGGGACACCAGCGGACCTCCTGGTCGCTCTGGAAGTCCTTCCTGGTCAGCGGCGCTATTTCAGTGGTCGGCATCTCTTGCGTCAAGCCTCCGCCATTTGTCGGCCAGGGGCAGCGCTCTCTCCGGCCGGGGTAGATGTCTCCGCGCCGCTGAGGGGGTAGATCCGATGAAGGATCTCGTCCCGCGTGAAAGGCTTGCCCTCGACCTTGGAGAAGGTCTCGATGTCCTTCAGGTAGCGGGCCCGCAGGAGCAGGGCCAACTGGCCGAGGTTCATTTCCGGCACCAGAACCCGCTCGAAGCGGTCGAGGATGTCGCCCAGGTTGCGGGGGAAGGGGTTGATGTGCCGGAGGTGGGCGCGACTGACCGTGAGGCCGTCTGCCCGCGCCTGGTTCACCGCTCCGGTGATCGCGCCCAGGGTGCTGCCCCAACCGAGGATCAGGAGCTTGCCGCTCTCGGGTCCGTCGACCTCGATGTCGGGAATGTCGCCCGCGATCCGCGCGACCTTCTCGGCTCGCAGCCGCACCATGTGGTCGTGGTTGTCCGGCTCGTAGTTGACGTTGCCGGTGACGTCCTCCTTCTCGAGACCGCCGATGCGGTGCTCGAGGCCGGGAGTGCCCGGAATCGCCCAGGGCCTGGCGAGGGTCTTCTCGTCGCGGATGTAGGGCAGGAAGCCCTCGGCGTTCTGATGGAAGTCGACCCGGAGGTCGGGGAGTTCCTCTACCTGCGGGATCCGCCAGGGTTCGGAGCCGTTCGCGATGTAGCCGTCGGACAAGAGGATGACGGGTGTCATGTAGGTTGTCGCCATGCGGACCGCTTCGAGCGCGGTGTCGAAGCAGTCGGCGGGCGAGGCGGCGGCGATCACCGGTACAGGCGATTCGTTGTTGCGCCCGAACATGACCTGCAGCAGATCCGCCTGCTCGGTCTTCGTCGGCAGGCCGGTCGACGGCCCCCCGCGCTGGATGTCGCAGATCACCAGGGGCAGTTCGACCATCACCGCCAGGTTGATCCCCTCGGCCTTGAGCGCGATTCCGGGGCCGCTCGAACAACTGACGCCGAGACTGCCGCCGAAGGAGGCGCCGATCGCGGCGCAGACGGCGGCGATCTCGTCCTCGGCCTGGTAGGTCACAACACCGAAGTGCTTGTAGGTCGCCAGCTCGTGGAGCACGTCGCTGGCTGGCGTGATCGGGTAGGCGCCGAGGAAGAGGGGCAGTCCGCTGCGGCGGCTCGCCGCCACCAGGCCGATCGCCAGGGCGGAGTTGCCGTGAATACTGCGGTAGATGCCGGGCTCGAGCGGGGCCGGTTCGACGTCGTACCGGACCTGGAAGGCGTCGGTGATGTCGCAGAAGTTCCAGCCCGCCTTGATCACCTTGACGTTCGCTTCGGCGATCTCCGGGCGGCGCTTGAACTTGACCCGGAGCCAGTCGATCGTCGATTCGAGCGGGCGGCTGAACAGCCAGTAGACCATGCCCAGGGCGAGGAAGTTCTTGCACCGGTCCTTGGAGCGGACATCGAGCGGGCTGTCTTCGAGCGCGCGCCGGGTCATCGTCGTCAGGCCGACCTGGTAGAGCCGGAAGGCGTTCAGGCTGTCGTCCTCGAGCGGGTTCGACTCGTAGCCGGCCCGCTTCAGGTTGCGCGGGGTGAACTCGTCGGTGTTGACGATGATCACGCCGTTGTCGCGCAGGTCGCGCAGGTTGGCCTTGAGCGCAGCCGGGTTCATGGCGATCAGGACATCCGGGGCGTCGCCCGGTGTGTGGATGTCGTGATCGGCGATTCGGACCTGGAAACCGGAAACGCCCGCCAGCGTGCCGGCCGGCGCGCGGATCTCGGCCGGGAAGTCGGGCAGGGTCGACAGGTCGTTGCCGATCAGCGCCGACGTGTTCGTGAACTGCGTGCCGGTGAGCTGCATGCCGTCGCCGGAATCGCCAGCGAAGCGGATGACGACGTCGGAGACTGTTGCTTCGGAGGCTCTGCCAGCGGCCGTCTGCCCTGCGATCGGGAGGGTCATGTTCGTCTCTTGCGATGTGGACGCGAGGCGTTCTTGGACGCGGGCCGAGGCCACTGCCACGCCGGCGGGCGGTCCGAAATCCGTCCGCTGGAAGTGAGGAAGCAGATAGTACCATGACGCTGCCCCGCGCGTTGGCGAGAACTTCCAGTGCCTAGTCGCGAGAACAGACCGAGTCCAAGGAGGCCATGGCGTCGAGCTGCCTGGCTGTTGGGGCTGCTTCTCGCTCTGGGACTCTCGAGCGTCACCCTCTCGCTCGACGCGCCGCTGGTTCTGGACCTGTTGGCCGGGACGGTCGCCAGCGTGGCGGGAGTCGTCATCGCGTGGGTGGTCTTCGTCTGGCTCCAGCGCCGGTTGCTGTGGCGGGTCGGACGCCGGTTGGCCTTCAGCTACATCCTGCTCGGTCTGCTGCCCTTCCTGCTCAGCCTGGTGCTGGCGATCGTAACCGCCTACCTGCTGTCCGGGTTCTTCCTCGGTCACCTGTACCGGGACGCGGCGATCGGCCTCCACGAGGAACTCGAGGCGGTGTCCGCCTTCCTCATCCAGCCGCTCGAAATGGGGCTCCTCGATCCGTCCGGTCTGCCCACGACCGTGGGGGGCGCCGCACTGGCGTACTACCAGGGCGACATCCGTGTGGCCGGAGACCCGCGGGCGCCGGCGCCCTTTCCGGCGTGGCTGGAGACTGACGACGAATTCGATCGGCAGCGGCGGCGGAGCAGGGTTCCGCAGTTGGTGTTGCTGCCCGACGGTTCGGCAACCCTGGCCGCGGCCTTCCGCCGCGGAACTTCCGCGGTGGTGGCGTTCTACGACACGGACACCGGGGGGCTGCTGGAACTTGAGTTGAGCCGCAGAAGCGATGTCTGGACCCGGCTGCGGCGTCAGGGCGAGACGGAGGGCGCGGAGTGGACGGTCCAGATCCTCGATACCCAGTTCGTGCTCCAGCCGCTGGCGCGGACCCGCGGCAGCGCCGAACGCGAGGCGTTCTTCGAGTCCCTCGGCGTCAGCTCGCCGCTCAGCATCGTCGGCGTCGAAATGGCCGGGCCGCTGCACGGCTTCGCGAGCGGCGAACCGGTCTCGCCGCCGGTGTCGGCGTCGCTCGGCGCTACCCAGCGGATCGTTTTTGGACACCTGTTCTCGGCATCGGGTCAGGTCGACAGTCTCGGCTGGATCGCGTTCGGCATCGCGGCTTTCCTGCTCTTCGACGTCTTCATCGCGGCGACGGTCATGGCCATGTTCATGATCCTGGGGCTCAGTCGCGCCGTGAACCGGTTGAGCGCGGCGACCGGGGCGGTGCAGGCGGGCGACTTCTCGGCCCGCATTCCGGTGCGTCGCCGGGATCAGGTCGGCGCTTTGCAGACCTCCTTCAACGAGATGGCGCGGAGCCTCGAGGGCCTGGTGGCCGAGCGCGCCGCGAAGCACGCCCTGGAGCAGGAACTCGAGATCGCCCGCGAGGTCCAGAAGAGCCTGATTCCGGGAAGCAGTCTGCAGGCGGAGGGCGTCGAGTTCGCCACCTTCTTCGAGCCGTCCGCTGCGATCGGCGGCGACTACTTCGACATCGTGCGGCTACCGGGAGAGGATGGCGGCGAGGGCGATCGCCTGGCCGTGGTGATCGCCGACGTGGCAGGTCACGGGCTCTCCGCGGGTCTGCGCATGGCGATGCTCAAGGCGGGGCTTCTGACCCTGGTCGAGGAGGGCAAACCGCCACGGGAGATCCTGTCATCGCTCGATCGGCTTGTGCGGTCGGGGGGCGACCGCACCTTCGTGACCGCGAGTCTGTCCCTGGTCGATCTGAAGGCGGGCGTCGTCGACATCACGAACGCGGGCCATCCGCCGGCGTATCTGCTGCGGCAGAACGAAGTCGAGGAGATTCTGCTGCCGGGGACCCCGCTGGGCGCGCTCGGCGAGGACTACGGCTTCCGCCGCATCGAGCTGCAGCCGGGCGATGTCCTCGCTTGGCTTTCCGACGGCTTCATCGAAGCCGTGGGCCGGGACGGCGAGCCGTTCGGCTACGACCGGACCAGGACTTCGCTCCTGGGACCCGCAGCCAATGCCAAGGAGGTGTGCGACCGCATCCTCGCGAAGATGAGGCGCCATACCGACGGCGTCGGCGCCGAGGACGATCTGACCCTGGTCGTCATGCGCTACCAACCGGAGGCAGCCGTGGCAGAGAAGCCCGCCGGCCCGGAGCTCATGACCGCGGCCGGCGCCTGACGGGGGGCTGCGCGTGAGCGTCGCCTCGCGGGCCGCTGCGGCGGCCGTGGTCCTGGTCCTGTGCGCCTCCGCGGTCGGGGCGGAACTGGCCGTTCTGACCAACGGTTACCGGTACAAGGTGACGGCGTGGGAGCTCCTCGAGGGGCGGGGTACGAACGCCGAGCGCATCCGGCTGACCCTGGAGGGCGGCGGTTCCGTCACCCTGCCGCTGATGCGGATCGAGCGCATCGTCGACGACGAGATCGTCGAGGCGCCGCCTCCCGAGCCGCCGCCGGAGGGCGCCTTCTCGCTCGACTACAGGCCCGGACAGACGGCGCCGGCCGTTCCCTACGGCGAGCTGTTCCTCGAGATCGGCCGCGAGCATGCACTGAACCCGGATCTCCTGGCGGCGATGGCGCGCGCGGAGTCGGCCTACGATGCCGGCGCCATGTCGTCGAAGGGCGCTCGCGGTCTGCTGCAACTCATGCCGGCGACCGCCGAGCGCTTCGGCGTTTCGGCCGGCGAGCTCTACGACCCCGCCCGCAACGTGCTCGCCGCGGCCCGCTACCTGACCTGGTTGCGCCGCCGGTTCGAGGACGACCTGCCGCGCGTGCTGGCCGGCTACAACGCCGGCGAGGGCGCCGTCGACGCCCACGACGGGGTGCCGCCCTACCGGGAGACGGTGAACTTCATCGGCCGTATCTACGGCTTCCTGGGCCTCTAGGAGGCGGCGCCCGTCACCTTGCGCGTGGGTGAAACTGGTCGTACAGCGTCCGCAGGCGGTGCTCGTGGATGTGGGTGTAGATCTGGGTCGTCGTGATGTTCGCGTGGCCGAGCATGACCTGCACCGCGCGCAGGTCGGCGCCGTGCTCGAGCAGGTGGGTGGCGAAGCTGTGGCGCAGCACGTGGGGCGACAGATCCGGGATGCCGGCGCTCCGGCCGTAGTTTCTGAGCAGCTTCCAGAACCCCTGCCGGGTCAGCCCGCTGCCCCGGTAGCTGACGAAGACCACGTCGTGGCGGCCCTTCGCCATTGCCGGCCGCACCTCCTTCAGATAGCGGTCGAGCCAGTTCTCGGCCGACTCGCCCACCGGCACGACCCGTTCCTTGGCCCCCTTGCCGAACGCGATCAGGAAGCCCGCCTCGAGCTGGAGCTGGTGGAGTGTGAGACCGACCATCTCGCTGACGCGCAGACCGGTGGCGTAGAGCAACTCGATCATCGCCCGGTCGCGCACGCCGGGCGGCCGGCTGGTGTCCGGGGCGCGGAGCAGAGCCTCCACCTGCTCTTCCCGCAGCACCTTGGGCAGCCGTCGCGGCAGGCGCGGCGGGTAGAGGTTGACCGCCGGGTTGTCCTCGCGGTCACCCTCGTTGACCATGAAGGCGTAGAACCGGCGCATCGACACCAGAGCGCGGCTGACCGAGCGCGGCGACAGCCCTTCCCGGCGCAGTCGCCGCAGGTGCAGTCCGAGTTGATCGACCTTGGCGGTGAGGAGATCGCCACCCCCGGCTTCCAGGTTGCCAGCCAGCCGCCGGAGATCGCGCCGGTAGGCGTCCACGGTGTGCTGGGAGAGGCCCCGCTCGACCAGCAGGCCGTCCAGATAGCGGTCCAGTGTCCGTTCACTCTCGGACACCGCGGCCGGCCGGCGGGGCGTGTTCGTCGCGGGCATGTCGTATAGCGAACAATCTATCAGTGTGTGGCGTGGCGGCACGCTACGATTCAGCGATGACCAAACCAACTCTCGCACTCGCGATTCTTCTTCTCGCATTCGTCCTTGCCGCCTGTGGCCAGCCAGCTCCCGATGTCGCAACGCAACTCGACACCTGGCTCGCAGATCTCTCAGAAGACGCCATGGAGGGCCGCGGCCCCGGCACTGCCGGTGACGTCGCCGCGCGCCAGTACATCGCCGACGCCATGGCGGACATGGGCATCGAACCGGCGGCCGCGGACGGAAGCTGGGAGCAGCCGTTCGACATCGTCGGCATCGACGCCACCGTGCCCGAGACCTGGACCTTCAACTCAGACGGCGGCGACAGCGTCGAGTTCGCGTTCTGGGACGAGTTCATCGCTCACAGCGGCGTCCAGTCGGAGCAGGCGACGATCGAGGATGCCGAGGTCGTGTTCGTCGGCTACGGCATCCAGGCGCCGGAGTACGGCTGGGACGACTACGGCGACGCGGACCTCGCCGGCAAGGTGCTGGTCATGCTGAACAACGATCCGGACTGGGATCCGGACCTGTTCGAAGGCGACCGCCGCCTCTACTACGGCCGCTGGACCTACAAGTACGAGAGCGCCGCGGCCCACGGCGCCGCCGGCGCGATCATCATCCACACCACGCCCTCGGCCGGCTATCCCTTCCAGGTGGTGCAGACGTCCTGGACGGGGCCCCAGTTCGAGCTGCCCGCCGAGGGCGAACCCCGCACGCAGATCAACGCCTGGCTGACCGAGGAGGCGTCCCGGCGTCTTTTCGAGCTGGCCGGCATCGACTACGACGAGACCCTGGAGTCGGCCAGGAGCGCCGACTTCGAACCCGTGCCGCTTGGTCTCATGACCAGTCTGGCGCTCAAGAACATCGTGACCAGCGAGCAGACCGCCAACGTGCTCGGCGCCCTGTCCGGCAGCGACCCGGAGCTGGCCGACGAGTGGGTCGTCTTCACCGCCCACCACGACCACCTGGGAGTCTCCCCAGACGAAAGCCTCGAAGACCGCATCTACAACGGCGCGCTGGACAACGCGGCCGGCGTCGCCCAGGTCCTCGCGATCGCCAGCGAGCTGGCCTTCCAGGAACCCGGGCCGAGCCGCTCCGTCCTGTTCGCCTTCGTCGGCGCCGAGGAGCAGGGCCTGCTCGGCTCCGAGTACTACGCGGCGCACCCGACCGTGCCGCCCGGCAAGATGGCCGCCAACATCAACTACGACGGCGGCAACCAGTGGGGCCGCACGCGCGACGTGACCTACATCGGCTACGGCAAGTCGAGTCTCGACGCCGTCGTCGAAGCGGCGGCCGCCGAACAGGGCCGCACCGTGCTGCCCGACCAGTTCCCGGCCAACGGTTACTTCTACCGTTCGGACCAGTTGAACTTCGCCCGCATCGGCGTGCCGGCGATCTACCTCGACAACGGCACCGACTTCGTCGACCAGCCGGAGGGCTGGGGCCGTGAGCAGTTGGAGGCCTGGACCGAGAACGTCTACCACCAGCCGTCGGACGAATACCAGCCGATGACCGAAGACGGAGAAGGCTGGAACCTTGAGGGCATGGTCGAAGACGTCGAACTCGGCCTCGCCTGCGCCCGCGCCATTGCCGAGAACCCCGAACTCCCGGCCTGGAACCCCGGCGACGAGTTCGAGGCCGCGAGGGTGGCGGCGCTCACCGCCGTGGCGGGCGAGTAGGGGTCGGCGTTCGTGTGGCGTATTGGCGTCGGACGCACCCGCCCGTGCCGGGTCCGGAGGGGAGGGTCCCAGCGGCCGTTCGCGCTCGGTCGGATAGGGGGAGGTTGGCGCTCACTTCACTACGCTCGCTCCGGTTCGGTGTCGGTCGTTGAAGGGTCATCGTGCGTCGCTCGCTTCGAGCCCGCTGGGACCCTCCCCTCCGGACCCGGCACGGGCTGGACGTTGTTGCTCGGCGCTACGGTCGCCCGCCGTCTGTCATGAGAGCCGGACCAGCGGGCGGTACGGCGATGTACAACCTGTTCAGATTTGAGACTGAGGAGCAAGATCGATGAGTGAAGCCCGCATTGCCGACCGTGTGCCGGCCAAGATTGAACTGGAAGCTGGCACCTATTGGTGGTGCCGGTGCGGCGAGTCGAAGAACCAGCCCTTCTGCGACGGGTCCCACAAGGGCACGGAGTTCGAGCCGATCCGGCTCACCCTAGAGGAGGACAGGCGGGTTGCGCTCTGTCAGTGCAAGCGCAGCGGAAAGATGCCGCACTGCGACGGCAGTCACCGCTTCCTGGACTGAGGCCGGCTTTCAGCGGCAAATCGCCGCGGGATCCGTCGACATCGCCGCGTACTTCGCGTCTACGTACTCCCTGATGAGGTCGAGCACGCCGGCAGGCGTGTCCGCTGCAACCAGAGACAGTTTCGGATTGTCGAAGAAGTTCTGAAGAAAGCCGGTCTGCGTAAGCCGGACCTCGGACAGCCCGCCAGTACGAGGATCGCGCTCGACCTGACGGACCATGTACTCGCGGCCACGGAGTGACATGTACTCCTCGTTCATCAGCAGGCCGCTCTTCGCGGTTGCCGAGCGCCAGCCGGGTCCGAGGAATCCTCGCCTGCCCGGGCCGGAGTAGATGAACACCAGCGCCCCGCCCGACTGCCAGATCCGGGAGAAGGCGGAGTTGTAGTCATAGCCGTTCTCGGTGATGCGCGCGTCATCGCAGGCGCGCCGGTAGAGCGCTTCCTGGTCGCCCGCCAGCAGCTCGAGGCGAGCCACCAGGGCTTGCCGTTCCTTCTCCGGGAACAGCATCAACACGGTCGCTTCGCCACCTCCAGGAACGCCCATGGGTGTAGCCCACACAGTCACCTGGGTTTGCTTGACCGTCCCCCGGTATTCGCCGGCCAGTTTCTGGAAGGCGTCCGGCTCCGTTGCCTGCAGGCTGGCGACAACGGCCGCTGGCCAGAGCAGCGCGAGCAACAACGCTCCATGTAGATGAAAGGTGTTTATCGTCATGCGTATCAGTTGGCCTAACCGCGACTTCAGTAGACCGAGCCACGTCGAGTCGTGTTTCTTCGACCAAGAGTCCTGACTGCGGTCGAAGACCATGATGTACCCGATGACGATCTCGGGTGAGTGCAACTGGGCGTTGGCCACTTCGCCCATGAGGTCGTCAATCCGATTCGGGACGGTGCCCGGGATGTTCTTGAGCAGTGACTTGAGGGAGAGCCTGGCCGGGGAAGTCGTCTTCTGTTCGACAACGGCGACGCGATAGAGATGCTCTATGGCCTCTTGAACGGTAACCGCCAACCTCTAGTCCCTCAGGTCGGATCGCCTGCGAGCTCAGCGAACTGCCGACACACTGGAATCTGGAGTGTGCGGCACGACTTCGACCTGTTTGAACATGTCGGCTGCCTGAGTCGACATTTGCGCCACGGAAGCCTTGAAGTACTCCGGCTCCACCTCGACGCCGACGCTGTTTCGGCCCCACTTTGCCGCAGCCGACTGAGTCGTGGCGGTGCCCATGAAGGGGTCGAACACCGTGTCGCCCGCGAAACTGAACATCCGGATCAGCCGCTCGGCGATCTCGAGGGGGTACGGGGCGGGATGGTGCCGGGTGGAGGCTCCCCCGAGTCCTTCCCAGACCTGGCGGAACCACTTGTGGTGGAGATCGGCCGGTATCAGGCTAAGCAGCTTGGCGCCTGCCGTTGGCCGGCGGTAGCCGCCGGGCTTCCGCTGCATGAGGACGAACTCGATGTCGTTCTTGATCACGGCGTTCGGTTCATAGGGCTTGCCCAGGAACGCGCCCTTGCCGCCCTGTACTTCGTAGGCGGCGTTGGCGATCTTGTGCCAGATGATCGGGGCCAGATTGTCGAAGCCCACGCTGCGGCAGCGCTCCTGGATCGAAGCGTGCAGCGGCACGACCGTGTGGCGCCCGTGCCGGCGCCGCGAAAGGCAGACATCGCCGACCACACAGACCAGCCGTCCGCCGGGAACGAGAGCGTCGTAGCAGCGGCGCCAGACCTTGTCGAGCTGGTCCAGGAAGTCCTCGTAGTCCGCGACCCAGCCCAACTGGCCGTCGGAAGTCGGGTACTCCTTCAGGGTCCAGTAGGGCGGCGATGTGACCACGAGGTGGATGGACTCAGGCACCAGCGGCGGCACGCTGCGGGAGTCGCCCAGGAACAACTCGTGGCGGGTGGGCACCTCCGCGAGCAGCGCCTCGATGCGGGCCGTGGCGCTCGGATCCCTGGCTAGTTTCGGCAAGTCCCGGCGCGGATTCTCCAAGGACCTCCAATGCTGCGGCACCAGATCGAGAAGCGGGTCGGGCGAGTTCCGAGTCGCGTGGGCAGATACGGAACTCATGCCGGCGACAGTACCACTCGGGTAGCCCGTCAACTCTCGTCTTGTTCCGCTCTCGGAAGTCATATTCATCACGCATCCAATGGCTCCCACCGCGGCACGGAGTTCGAGCCCATGCGCTTGACCCTGGAGGAGAACCGCCGGGTCGCACTCTGTCAGTGCAAGCGCAGCGGCAAGATGCCGCACGGCGACGGCAGTCACCGCTTCCTGGCGTGACGTCGGTCGGGGCGACGGAGGTCGCCCTCATCCGACGATGCGGCGCAGCTCCTTCAGGAAGTAGTCGGTGTCCAACTGGTAGTTGGGATACGCCCGCTGCACCGCCTGGATCGAATCGGCGGAGACCAGCACTACCTCGGCGCCGTCGATGTCGCGGACCTTCTGCTCGGCGACGAAGTAGTCCTCAAGGATGCGCGCCTGTTCGGCGGTCCGATACGTCGTCACGTACAGAGCGCCCAGGTCGGGCCTGCGCTCGAGCAGGAAGAAGTGGAGCTTGTCGACGGCCCGCACAACGGGAATGCGGTCGATCAGCGCCCGGTACTCGCGGAACCGCGCGATCAGATCGAGGCGTTCCACCGCATCTCGTATCTCCTTCTGCAGCGCAATGAAGTCCGCGGGCGTTGACGGCGCCGGCGCGCAACCCTCGTTCAGGGCGAAGGCCGAGCTCACCAGGGCAAAGAACCTGAGCCACTCCCGCTCGCCCTCGCTGGACTTGAGAGCCTGCCCGAGGAATGCGCTGGCGGTCTCGACCGCGGTCGCCCAGGCGTGTTGGAGCCTCGTGCGCAACTGGATCTCAATCAGGAGGCCGTCGAAGGTCTGCTTCCTTGCGCTGCGATACCGGTAAACGAGATGAACTCCCCTGTATCCGGACGCCTTGGGGTTCGCGATGTAGTCCTTGCCGTTGACGGGACAGTGCCTGATTCGCGACCTCCGGTACGCGTATCGCAGGTCCCGGACCTGATCCACCGTGTCCACGACCGCGCGGCAGCCGCCGATGTCCTGCATCTGCGAGAGCTTCATTCGGGAAAACCGCCTGAGCTTCTCGATCGCGGACGGAGTCCGCTTCAGGCGCTGGGACACGACCGGATCCGGACACACTCCCCGCGCACGCTGTCGGAGGTAGACCTGGAACGTGTTCAGGGGGAAGGCATGGGCAGAACGCCAGTTGGCGAAGACGCGCAGGTCTTCCTCCGGGAGCCGGTCAGCGGGTGCCAGCACCAGGGAGCGTCCCGCGCGGTCGACGCGCCGCTTTGAGTACCGGGGAGTGATCCAGTTGCTCACGTCTGGTGCCTTGTCCGGCCGTCGCCTGGAACGACCTCCGTGGCGGCTGCGAGAGCGCGAAGGTGCCTCAAGGCTATTCGTCCTCGGGCCGCTCGTAGTGCTTCGAGAGGCCGAGAAGGTCTGCGGTGTCGTCCAGGAAATCCAGATGACTGAGGAACCACTCCCTGCCGTGAGCCCTGGACACGTTTCGACCGTGATCCGCGGCGCGGAGATGCTTGTGAAACCGCTTTTCCGGGAGACCCTCGTGAGACTTGGAAGTTGCGGTATAGATGCGAAAAAGGACCGGCTCCTCTGGCACGGCGGTGCCTCGCATCTGATTCTCGATTCGCTCCGCGACATCTCGGCCGGACACTCCGACCTTGAAGTAGGTGCGCTCTCTCCTCTCGGCACCGGTGCCATCGTGTGTCTCGGTAGCTAGCACGGGATGACGCCAGTAGTGGGGATAGGTGTAGACGTAGATGCCTCGAGTGCCCCGCTTCTCGACTTCTTCCGTGCGCCTCCGGTCGACGCTGTCCTCCTGCGCGATCGACAACGGGTCGTTCGCGACGCGGTCGCATCGTTCAGCTAGCTCTTGTAAACGCGTGATCGCCTGTTCAGAGAGGTTGCCTTCGTGCCGTTTCGCAAAGCCTCGTAGCGCTGACGCGACTTGCTTGGCGGACGTCGGCTTCGCCGGAACGTCACCGTCGACTAGGGCCGCGATGATCCTGCGGTAGCTGTAGACAAAGCCCGACGTAGGTATCCCCAACTCTTCGGCGATCTCCTGAGAAGTTTTGTCGGGCCGTTCCCATACCTCGCCGAGACGTGTCGAGTCGTTTCCCAAGGCCTGCTTGACTTCCTCAATGCGGTTTCGGTTCGGACCATGGTGCAGGGTTGCGGATTGTTGTTCAATTGCGGTCATCGTTGTCGCTGCTCTCCGGCTGGAGCACCTCCTTCAGCATCCAGCCAGGAAGTTCCTCGATCTTCCTCATAGTTGCGGGCTTCTTCGTCAGCTTGAAGGTGACGCTCTGGCCCTCGGCCATGCGCACGAGGGTTCCGGCGGTGCCTTCAGACACGGCGCCCTTGCGCCATGCGTCGAACAGGATGGAGGATGGGCGAATTCCGAGACAGAAGAGGTAGTCGTACGTGCGGTCGAGCCGGACGTGGTTGAACTGGAACGCGCCTCCCTTGTCTTCTGACGCGGTCTTGACCTCGAAGAGCTTGCCTCCGATCTTGAGGTCGGCTGCCGAGATTCGCGAACCGACGGGATGGGCCACAATGCCGAATGTCTCCAGGTAGCGGCGGACGAAGTCCTCCCCGATGTCTCCGCGATTCGTGTTCGCCACGCGCCGAAACGACTCGAGGGGTGCGTCGTTCCAGATCGATTTGGGCGTGTGCTCCTCTATGACCTGCAACATCAAGTCGACGGGTTTCATTCCGGTGCCGTCCACAGCGAACCGCGTCGGTCGCGCTTCCAGAAGACGAGGAAGTACGAGTGGTTCTTGCGGGCGTGTACCTGCTTCACGGCGCGGCTCACACCGGGACGGTTGTTACGGACAACGACGAAGAGGTCCTCGGCCACGAACCCGAGATCCTGGTAAGCCTGGATGATCTCGACATGACTAAACCGCTGCCGGTTGGAACAAACCTCGTCCTGGCACTTAACGATCAGAATCCCGCGAGGCCGCAGGACGCGGTAGGCCTCTTGGCCACCTTCTTCGTAGAGTTCGAGGACCGCTTCGTGGTACTTGCTCTTCGTCCTAGTCCCTGTGTTGTTTTTGTAGTAGTTTTCGAAGGGTCGGTGAGTCGAGTGCGCTGTGCCGCCCGGTGTGTGCATGTAGGGCGGGTCGAAGACAACACAGTCGATCTCCCCATCCTCATAAGGCAGATCACGGCAATCGACGCCGGTTTGGAGGTCCGTGGCCAATAGGCGGTATAGATCGGCTGGGATGTTCCGCCAAAAAACACCCTTGCCGTAGGTGACGTCGGCGACGGTGCTTCCCGGAGCGACATAGAGACTCAGGATGCTGGGGAGGACGGATTCGTTGCTGCCGGTGTAGGCGCTCAGCACCAAGTCGTTGGTTGGAACGCCGTGGCGCACGACCCGCCGTGGCCGCGGCTCCGACTCCGCTGCAGTTCGGAGACGAGGTGCTTTCGGCGAACTCCCGTTGGCGGGATCAAGGACCAACTGCGGGCTTTTGGCGGTCTTAGCGGGTGACCGGGCGGAGGAGCGGGCCATCGAGGACTTCCGAGGTCGTGGTACAAGTTGTTCGCGCCTTGGCGCGACTCTCGAATCGTAGCGCAAGCCGGCTGGCTCGCCTCACCCCGCCACCACCTCCGCATCGTGCCCGCACCACACGAGCCCTGACACGAGCTTCGGCAGGAAGCGGGTCGACTTGGGCGGCAGCAGGTCGCCGTCTTCGGTGGCCAGCGCGAACTGCCTCGGCGTCATCGGCGGCAGGAAGACGCCGGCGCTGATCTCGGAGCGCTCGAGCAACGCGATGATGTCGGCCGGATCGGCCTCGTAGGCGATGCTGCCGTCGGTGGCGGACGTAAGCGGTACGCCGGCGGTCGTCAGCAGGTGGTGGTGGAGTAGGGTCGCCGGCAAGTCGGCCTTGCGGCCGGGCATGTCGACGGGCGCGGCCTCGGGGTCGAGGGTCCAGAGTTCGGGTGAGGGGTCGTCCTGGAACCAGACGGCGAGGGCGGGCTGCGGCGCGGCGGCGACGCGGGCCGCGATCTCGGCGCCGGCGGTTGCTTCCAGGGGTTCGCGGTGCGCTGGCAACGCGGACATCGCGTCCCGGTTCAGCGGCACGCGGATGCCCCGGTGGACCGGGTCGATCCGGAGGTTCGCGGAGGCGAGACTTGTGAGCACGACCATCTTGCAGGCCGCGGCGGTACCGGCCTCCGCGCCTTCCTCCGCGGCGTAGGTCTGGGCCACCTGGGTGCGGTGGTGGCCGTCGGCGATCGCGGCGCGGGCGTCTGCGAGCGCCGCGGCGTAGACGCCGATCCGCTCAGGATCCGTGATCCGGAAGAGACTGTGGACATCGCCGGTCCAGGGATCCGTGTGGCTGACCAGGGCGGCGCCGGCGGCGCCTCCGCAGTCAGAGGCGAGCAGGCGTTCGAGGGCGCCGTCGTCTTCGGCGAGGTAGAACACGGGTTCGATGTCGATCTGCGTGAGCTGCAGCAGGGCCAGACGCTCGGCGATCGACTTCGCCACCGTTTGTTCGTGCGGCCAGAGGTCCCCTTCGCGTCCCGGTTCGACGCCGACCAGGGCGCACAGGCCGAGGCGGCTCGAGCCGTCGGGTTGGGTGATGGCGTACGGGTAGAGCGAGGGGGTCTCATCGCGCTCGATGATCCCGTTCTCTAGCCACTCCCGGTGGAGCGCGGCCGAGTGCTCGTGTGGGGTCCGGCCGTCACGCGCCGCCGGTTTCGTCACCCGGGAGAACTGGTGCGGCGACTGTGCGTGCAGGCGATCACGCAGGGCTTCGTCGATCTGATCGAACGGCGGCGCTGCCTGGGCGGCGGCATCGAGCCTGGCGGAGTTGTAGCGGTAGCCCTGGAAGGCGTAGAGCTTCATTGCGGCCCCTGGTCGGTGTTGGAGTCGGCCCCCCATCTGGGGGTTACTGCGGGGTTGCAGCGGGGTTGCGGCGGGGTTGGAGTGGGAACTGCGGTTCAGGCGGCGCGATTGTCGTCGCTTCTGGCGTCGTCCGAACCGGTCGTCGGTCCGGTTCGGATCGAGAGGCTACCGCCTTCGACGTCGATCACGACCAGGTCTCCCGCGCCGATGTCGCCGCCGACCAGGGCGCGTCCGAGCCGGGTCTCGACTTCGCGCTGGAGGTAGCGCTTGAGCGGCCGGGCGCCGTAGACCGGGTCGTATCCGGCGCGGGCCGTGAACTCGCGCGCCGCCGGGGTCAGTTCGAGCCCGATCCCCTGGTCGCCGAGCCGTTTCTCAAGGTCGGCCGTCAACAGGTCGACGATCTGCTCGATTTCGGAAATGGTGAGGGGCGAGAACAGGACCACCTCGTCGATCCGGTTCAGGAACTCCGGCCGGAAGCCTCGCCGCAGCTCGGCCATTACCGCGTCCCGCGCCGCGTCGGTGATCGAGCCTTCGGGCGTGACGCCTTCCAGCAGGTGGGGCGAGCCGAGGTTCGAGGTCATGATGACGACCGTGTTCTTGAAGTCGACGGTCCGCCCCTGGGAGTCCGTGATCCGGCCGTCGTCGAGGATCTGGAGCAGGACATTGAATACGTCGCGGTGCGCCTTCTCGATCTCGTCGAACAGGACGACCGCGTACGGCTTGCGTCGCACCGCCTCGGTCAACTGACCGCCGTCCTCGTGGCCGATGTAGCCGGGCGGCGCCCCGACCAGGCGCGAGACCGTGTGCCGTTCCATGTACTCGCTCATGTCGATGCGGACCATGTTGTCCTCGGTGTCGAAGAGCGCCTCGGCCAGTGTCTTGGCGAGTTCCGTCTTGCCGACGCCGGTGGGACCGAGGAACAGGAAGGAGCCGATGGGACGCCGGGGATCCTTGATGCCGGAGCGGGCGCGGATCACCGCGTCCGCCACCAGCCCTACCGCCTCGTCCTGGCCGATCACCCGGCGGTGCAGGATCTCGTCGAGGCGCAGCAGCTTCTCGCGTTCGCCCTCGACCAGGCGGGTGACCGGAACGCCGGTCCAGTTGGACACGATCTCGGCGATCTCGTTGTCGGTCACTTCTTCCCGCAGCAGCCGGGCGCCGGTATCGGGGGTGTCGCCGTCGCCGGCTTCGTGCTCTTTGTCGCCGAGCTTCGCGATCAGCCCCGGGAGCACCCCGTGCCGCAGCTCGGCGGCCCGGTTCAGGTCGTAGTTGCGCTCGGCGATCTCGATCTCGCGCCGCACCTGCTCGATCTGTTCGCGCACCCTGCGCTCGTCGTCGATCGCCGCCTTTTCGCTCTCCCACTGGCTGCGCATCGCGGCCGCCCGGGTCCGCAGGTCGGCGAGTTCGCGTCTCAGAGTCAGGAGGCGCGCCTTGCTCGACTTGTCGGTCTCCTTGTTGAGCGCCGCTTCCTCGATCTCGAGCCGCATGACGCGACGGGTGACCTCGTCGAGTTCGGCCGGCAGGGAGTCGATCTCGGTGCGGATCAGGGCGCAGGCCTCGTCGACCAGGTCGATGGCCTTGTCGGGCAGGAACCGGTCCGACACGTAGCGGTCGGAGAGGGTGGCCGCGGCGACCAGGGCGTTGTCCTGGATCCGCACGCCGTGGTGGACCTCGAAGCGCTCGCGCAGCCCGCGCAGGATCGACACCGTGTCCTCGACCGACGGCGCGTCGACCAGGATCGGCTGGAAGCGCCGTTCGAGCGCCGCGTCCTTCTCGACGTACTTGCGGTACTCGTCCAGGGTGGTGGCGCCGATGCAGTGGAGTTCGCCGCGCGCGAGCATCGGCTTGAGCAGATTGCCGGCGTCGGTGGAGCCCTCGGTGCGGCCGGCGCCGACGATGTTGTGGACCTCGTCGATGAACAGAAGGATGCGGCCCTCGCTCTGGGCGATCTCGGTCAGCACCGCCTTCAGCCGCTCCTCGAACTCGCCGCGGTACTTGGCGCCGGCGAGCAGCGACCCGAGGTCGAGCGAGAACACGCTGCGGTCCTTGAGCCACTCGGGCACGTCGCCGCGAACGATGCGCTGGGCCAGTCCCTCGACGATCGCCGTCTTGCCGACCCCCGGTTCGCCGATCAGCACCGGGTTGTTCTTCGTCTTGCGCGAGAGGATGCGGATCGCGCGGCGGATCTCCGAATCGCGGCCGATGACCGGGTCCATCTTGCCGGCGCGCGCCTGGGCGACCAGGTCGACGCCGTACTTCTCGAGCGCCTCGTACGAAGTCTCCGGGTTGTTGCTGGTCACGCGCTGCGCCCCGCGCAGCGTCTTGAGCGCTTCCAGGAGGGGCGGCCGGGTGAGGCCGGCTTCGGCGAGCGCCTGGGCGGCGCCGTCCTTGCCCTCCGCTGCTGCGAGCAGCAGGTGCTCGACCGAGACGTAGTCGTCGCCGAGCGCCCTGGCCTCGTCCTCGGCCCGGAGCAGGAGTTGCTCCAGGCCGGCCGTGACGTAGATCTTGCCAAGTTCGCCGGCGCTGCCCGAGACCTTCGGCTTGCGGTCGAGGTCCTTCTGCAGCTCCGCACGCAGGGCGGCCGCGTCGACGTCGAGGCGCTGGAGCAGCCGGGGCGCCAGACCGTCGTGCTGGTCGAGCAGCGCGAGCAGCAGATGCTCGCTGCCGACCTGCTGGTGGCCGAGACGCCGCGCCCGGTCCTGGGCGCCGGTCAGGGCTTCCTGGGACTTCATCGTCAGCTTGTTCGGGTCCATATCGTTCAAGTACTCCTGTTGGTTCCGGGGGCCCGCTCAGTGTTCCCCGCCGCCGGTCCCGGAGGTGTCGCCGGACGGCTCGAAGTCGGAGGTCTCACGGAGCTGCTCGAACAACGCCTTCTCCTCCGCCGTGAGCCGCTTGGGGACGACGACCTGAACTTCGGCCAGCAGATCGCCGTCCGGGCCCTTGGGATCGGGCAGCCCGCGGCCGCGCAGGCGCATCTTCCGGCCGGTCGACGAGCCGGGCGGAAGCTGTGCCTCCGCGTGCCCGCCGAGGGTCGGAATCCGCACCTTGCCGCCCAGCGCGGCGGTCCAGGGCGCCACCGGCACGTCGCAATGAAGGTCGCGCCCGCGGCGGCGAAAGACCGGGTGAGGCAGGGCTTCGACCTTGAGCAGCAGATCGCCGTCGGGCGCGCCCATGCCCTTGCCGCCCTGGCCGCTGAGCCGGATCGACTGGCCGGGAAGCACGCCCTTCGGAATCTGCACCTGAAGGTTCCGGGTCCGGCCGGTCGAACGGTTGAGAAACTCGATCGTTCGTGGACCGCCCTCGGCCAGGTTCTCGAGGCTGAGCGGCAACGCGACTTCGTGGTTCCGGCCGCGGCGGGGACGGGTCCAGCTCCCGGGCCGGCCGCCGCCGGGGAAGCCCTGCGGACCGGCGTCTGCGAACAGCATGTCGAAGAAGGAACTGAAGCCGGAGGCGTCGCCGCTGCCGCGGGCGCTGCCGAAGTCGAAACGCTCGTCGCCTCCGAAGTTGAAACGGAAGCCCTCCCAGCCGGGCGGGGGGGCGCCCCCGGTCTGCACCCGTTGCCAGGCGGCGCCGTACTGGTCGTACTTGCCGCGCTTGTCCTGGTCCTTGAGCACCTCGTAGGCCTCGCCGATGTCCTTGAAGCGGGCCTCGGCGCCCTGGTCCTTGTTCACGTCCGGGTGGAACTGGCGAGCTAGCTTGCGGTAGGCCCGCTGGATCTCCGCCGCGGAGGTGTCCTTCGCTACCCCCAGCGTCTTGTAGTAGTCCTTGTATTCCACCAGTTCTCCATTCCGAGGGTCTGAGCGTGGGTCTGAGCACCAACGACCCAAGTTGGACACATAGTTTAGTCCATCACACTCAATTGAACCAGTCCTTTGGAATCCTTAGCGAGGGTTCCGGCTGGTGGACCGCAGATACACGAAGGGCGCGACTCGCGTCGCGCCCCGGATTTCGCTTGAACTCTGGTCAGTTCGTCAAGGCGGGTCGAAGCCGAACATCGTGTAGTTCAGCGCGATGTACTCGTCCTGGCCCTCGGGCACCTCCTCGAGCGGCAGGATCGCCTGCACCGGACAGGCGTCGACACAGAGGCCGCAGTCGATGCACTCCTCGGGGTGGATGTAGAGCATGTCCCAGTCTTCCTCGTCCTTGCCGTAGATGCAGTCGACAGGGCAGACATCGACGCACGACGTGTCCTTCACGCCGATGCAGGGTTCAAAGATGATGTGGGTCATCGGACTCTTCCTCGGGCGGGCCAGTGAGTGCCGGACTGTCGAGTTTTCGGCGGACTCGTGCGGGAGACAGTAGCAGAGTTGAACCGGCCCGGCCGCATCGCGGCGGGGACCGGGACGACGGGGTCCCCGGGCCGGCCGAGGACCAGCGGCGCGATCATCCTGGCGGTGAGCGGGGCCAGCAGGATGCCGTTGCGGAAGTGTCCGGCGGCGATGTACAGACGATCGCTCAACTGGCCGACCAGGGGCCACCCGTCGGGCGTCCCCGGGCGAAGTCCAGCCCAGTGTTCGACCGGTACGCGGCCGCGTAGCGCCGGCAGCAGGTCGGCGGCCGCGCTGGCCATTCCGCTGCCGACATCGTCGCTCAGGCTGAGGTCGAAGCCGGTGTGCTCGACCGAAGCACCGATCAGCAGGCGGTTGCCGGCACGGCGGACGGCATAGAAGGACGGGGTTCGGATGGCGCCGGTAAAGGGCCAGTCGATCCGGTCGAAGGCGATCATCTGGCCCTTGACGGGACGGATGGGCAGGTTAGGCAGACCGCGGATTGCCGGTGTCCAGGCGCCGCCGCAGATCACGACGGCGCCGGCGGCGCACGCGAAACCGGCGCCCGCGGCAGAGACGCCGCCCGGTTCCTCGGTCACGCTCTCGACCCCGGCCCGGTGGAGGGTCACGCCCTGGCGGCGCAGGGCTGCCGCGGCTGCGGCAGTGGCGAGCCGATTGTCGAGGCGGTGTTCGCCCGGCAGCAGCAGTGCCGCCTCGATCCCGGGACGAAGGTCCGGCACCAATCGGAGCAGTTCGGCGCGGTCGAGTTCCGCGGTCGGCTCGCCGAGGTCGGTGGCCTGTGCCCGGATCCCGCCCAGCACCTTGCGGCCTGTTTCGTCGAGGACCGGCAGGATGGCGCCCGAGCTGTCGTAGTCGATCGAGGTCCCGCTCTCGTGTTCGAGGGCCGGCGCCAGCTCGGTCCAGAGATCGCGCGACACAAGCGCCATCTTCGCGTAGGCCGCATCGGCGTTGCTCTCCGCGATCGGCGCGATCATTCCGGCCGCGGTGGGCGAGGCGGCGCCCGCGCGGCGGTCGTCGGCGACCTCGACCCGGGCGCCGGCGCGGATCAGCTCGCGCGCGATCAGCAGGCCGATCAGGCCGCCGCCGACAACCAGGACATCGGGTCGCGGCCCAGAAGCGGGCATCAGTTGTTCGCCAGGGCGTCGGCCTGCAGGCGCGCCCGCGGCGCGACTCTCGGCCCGGCGTCGGACACAAGGCGCCCGCGCTGCGCGGTGGCGAGGGTCTCGAAGACGGCCCGGGCGCGTGCCCGGTACTCGTCCCGGCCCTCGTCGCTAAGCATCTTCAGGGCGAGGCCGACCGTGTACTCCACCGTCTCGCGGCCCAGTCCGCTGCGGCCGGGAGCGTCGATCGTGCGCAGGCTGCGGATGGCCTCGGCAGCGTCGCCGCCCGCGAGGAGCAGGGTGGCGAGATTGAACTCGAGCAGCCAGCGCGGGATGTCGCCGCTTCGCTCCAGTTCCTGGAGCAGCCGGGCGGCGGCGGCGGACGGCAGCAGGTCGGGGTCGAAGACATCGAGCCCCGTCCACCCCCACTCCGGCTCGGCGGTCAGGACGATGACGGTGTCCC
Organism: Candidatus Multivorans sp.; assembly: GCA_965222875.1. Classification (GTDB taxonomy): domain Bacteria; phylum Acidobacteriota; class Thermoanaerobaculia; order Multivoradales; family Multivoraceae; genus Multivorans. The sequence continues at coordinate 2,032,716 of CBDCVC010000002.1, forward strand.
GGTCCTGGATCTCGAGTTCGACCACGCCGCCGGGTTCCAGGTTCTCGAGGGCCGCGGTCAACTGAACGGTCGAGGAAGCGGCCGTGCCGTCGATGGCGAGGACTTCCATCCCGGGCCGGAGCCCCGCCTCGTCCGCGGGTCCGCCGGGTTCGACCGTGGCCACGATGGGCACGCCCGCGGTCAGCGAGTCGATCAGAACGGCGCCGAAGCGCGGCGTCTGGCGGCCCAGGTCCGGATCGAGGGCGCCGGCGAGACTCAAGAGCGGTCCGGCCTCCAGGCGTCCGCCATCGATCCGCACGGTCCGCACGTCGGGCCGTGCCGGGCCGGGGGCGGCCGGCCACCACCACAGGTCGACCGCATCGGCGACCAAGTCGTCGTTGAGGACGGCGGCGAAGTAGAGCGCTGCCGGCAGCCTGGCCTGGACCTGCTCCTGGATCGCGGTCCAGTCCAGTTCCCGGCGGGCGGTTTCCCGGTCGCGCAGCGTCTCCGCATCGGCGCCCAGCTCTGCGAGCGCGGCGACACCCTCGGTGGCGCGTCCGAGGACGCTGTAGGCCCCGGCGCCGCGGAACGACTCGAGCGCCGACTCCATGGCCCGAACCCCGGCCGGATCGTCGCCCAGCACGCCGAGATAGACGAGCGCGGGGCGGAGTTCGATGTCGACATCGATCCGGCGCCGATCCTCGGCGACCACGGAGGTCTCGAAGTAGCCCAGGGCGCCGTGGGTCACCGAGAGGTCGTAGGCGCCGGGAGGAAGACGTACCTGGGGCGGCGACTTCGACCAGTCGGGGCGCAGGACCCGGCCATTGCCGAGGACGGTCGCGCCTTCGGCCAGGCCGGTCAGACCGATGACCGCTTCCTCGCGCTCGAGAACGATCGGCGGCAGGTCGTAGTCGCGCAGGTCAGGCAGTTGCAGGCTGGTCTCGACGCTCCGGAAGCCGTCCTTCTCGATCTCGATCCGGTAGCGCCCGGGCGGAAGATCCTCGATCCAGAGTTCCTCGGAGAAGTCTTCGGGCGGATGCTCCGAGGCCGGTCCCTCCGGCCGGAACCAGGGTTCTGCCTGGCCGGCGGTTCGCCCGCGCTCGATGCCGTCGACCAGTACGCTGGCGCCGGTCGGCGCGGTGCGCATCCGGACGACCGCGCTGTCGCGGTCGAGCGAGACCTCGACTTCGAGGTCTCGCGCGCCCACGATCGTGAAGGCGGCGGTAGTGGGCAGGAAGCCCGGACGGGAAACGAAGGCCAGGTAGTCGCCGATCAGCAGCGGACTGGGCTCGGGCGGCTCGATCGTGGAGTCGTCGGCGTCATCGGCGGCAGCTTCTTCGCCGGTCTCGTCCGCCGCCTCCTCGCCGTTCTCCTCGCCGGGCGTGGTCTCCGGCGGCGCCCTGTTCTCGAACTCCACTCCAGCGACCAGAATGCGGGCGTCCCGCGGCAGGACCAGGAAGGAGACGCGGCCCACCAGTTCTTCCTTCCGGCCTTTCAGACGGTCGGTCAACTGCTTGCCGGCGGTCTCCTCGTCCAGCTCGAACAGGGGATCGAGGCGGACGATCCGGTCGAGCGCCTCGTCGGCGGCCTCCCGGTCACTCAGCGTCCAGTGGGCGGCGGCCAGGTAGAGCCAGGCGGTGCGCAGGGTCTGGAACAGGCGTGGGTCGTTGCCGGCGAGTTCCCGTGCATCGCCGGTTGCGGCGGCAAGTGGCGCCAGGGTCTCGATCACGCTCTGCAGGACGGGAATCGCCCCCTCGGAGTCGCCATCCGCGTAGAGATCGCCGGCCTCGGCCAGCGCGGCCGTCGCCTGCGGCGGCAGCCGGCTCGAGCGCTCGATCTCGAGATCGCTGCGGCCGATCTCCTGGACGCCGAAGCGCTGTGCGGCGAGGGGGCCGGAGACGGCGAGGAGCGCCGGCAGGATGACCGCGGCCAGGGCGGCCCTTCGGGGTCGCCCCTTGGTGGTGAGCTTGTGGCGCATTCCCACTGCTACTCCACGACCAGGACGGTACCGAGCCGGCTGTCGGCGATGAAGATGCGCGCCCGGGCGTCGACCGCGATGTCCTCCGGCGCCCGCAACTCCTGCGCGCTCGGGAGGACAGGTCCGATGGTGGCGATGGGTGCGGCGAACGGGTCGTAGACCAGGACCTGGAGCTTTCCTGTGTCGAGCACGTAACGGTTGCCGAACGGGTCGACATCGATTGCTGTGGGTCGCTTCCATTCGGCGCGGAACGACTCCTCGAATCTGCCGTCGGCGCCGAAGCGGAGCACCGATGGTGCTTGCGAGCGGGAACCAGCGTCCAGGACGTGGATGGCGCCGTCTTCGCCCACGGCGAGGTCGATGGGCTCGGTCATCCCGCCCACCCGCAGGGTTTCGAGCGGGCGGCCGTCCGGGTCGTAGCGGAGCACTTCGGCGGCGCGGCGCGAGAGCACGGTCCAGTTGCCGAACTCGTCCCGGTGGGCGGCGACAATCCGGTCAAGGGCGCCGCCCTGAGGGCGAGTGAAGGAGACGGTCGCGAGATCCCGGAGCCGGGTCACTCCGTCGGCTGTGATCACGGCCGCGCCGCCGCGGGAAGTTTGGCTGGGCCGGACGATCCCGCGGATGTCGCGGGCCGAGGACGGCGTCCCGCCGGCATCCAGGATCGCCGCCCGGTTCGGTGCGGTGACCAGGAGTTCGCCGTCCGGTCCGGCCGCGACTCCACGGGGCTTCTCGATTCCCACCTGCTCGGGGAGGTAGGGCCGGGAACGGCGCCAGCGCTGCTGGCCTGCGAGCGGCCGCAGGATCAGCCGGTGGATCAGGGTCATCCGCTCGAGCGCCGTATCGGCGAGGTCGGTCAAAGGCCCGCCGCCGCCGGCGGCGCGGCGTAGCCAGCCTTCCCGCGCCAGCCGTAGATGGTCGACTGCTCCCTGCCAGTCGCCCCGCATGAGCAGCAGTTCACCGAGTTCGAAGTGGGCCCGCGGCGTCCACTCGCTCCCGGCCTCGCGCTCCAGCACCCGCAGCAACTCGCCGGCGGCTTTCGCCGCGTCGCCGGTGCGCCGTCCCAGTGCGGCTGCCTCGACCAGGGCACGGCCGCGAATCGCCGATCGGGGGTGTTCGCTCTGCGGGAACCGCCGGCCCAGCGCCAGCAACTGCCCGCGCGCTTCCATGAGGTCGTCGGTGCTGCGGGCGGTCTGTACGGCGGCGAGAACCGCGTTCACGGCCGCGGCCGCCTCCTGCTCGGCCGCCTCGTGCTGGGCCGGCAGGGCCGAGGCGACGAAGACAACGCCGAGGCCGAAGCCGAGGCGGAGGCCGCGGCTCAATATGCAGCCCAGTCCCGTCGGCTTCCGGCCGGTCGGGCGGCTACGCGTCGAGTTGCTCGTCGAGCCGCTCGTCACTGATCTGTTGGGCGCTTGGCGAGTGAGGGGCATGGGTGAGGATCAGGTTGGCGCGCGTGATCGCCTTCGCCGCGTCGCCGAGATGCTGGTACGTGAGCATCTCCTTGTAGAGGACGTCCGCGAGTTTGTTCAACTGCTCCTCGACCTCGCCTGCGTAGGGACCGTCCGGAAAGCGCTCGAGATACTCCGATCCGCTCGTGATGTCGTCGTAGTCGCCGACCAGTTTGCCCAGCCGATCCTCCGCCAACTGGCCGAGTTCGGGGTCACGTTGCTGGAGCGCCAAGTGCTGGAGCGAGCCGAGACGGGTGAGCACCGGCGCCAGGTTGCGCAGCCCGCGCTGCGCGGCGGCCGCCGGGCTGTCGCCGTCTTCCGCTACGGCCCCCGCGGGCTCAGATTCCCAGGCTTTGAGGAAATGCTCCACCGCGTCCGTTTCGCGGCCGAGCCGGCTGTAGGAGATCCCCAGCAGCAGCGCCACCTTGGGCGCCCGCGGAGAGTCGGGGTAGTTGGAGAGGAAGGCTTCGAGGAAGGGAGTCTCGAACACGCCCCGGTCGAGGATTCTGATCGATTGGCCGTAGAGCTCTTCCGACTGGCGGCGGAGATCGGCCAGTTCGTTGCTGAGCACCGCCAGGAATGGTGAGTCGGGGGTCAGGGAGCGCACGTTCTCCATCTGCCGGCGGTAGGCGGCGGTGACCCCGCCGTAGTCCCGGGAGGTGGCCAGCCGCTCGAGCTCCGCGTCGCGCAGCTTGTGCAGGGTTTCGAGCCGCAGCGACTCGGCGGCGGCGCCGGAGGGCCATGCGCCGAGCGCCATCTCCTTCAGCAGTTCGAGTTCGGGTGACGTTGGCGGCGGTCCCTGCGGGCCGCCGCGGGGCCTCTCCTTCGTCTCGCGTTCCCCGAACCCAAGCAGGACAGTCTGCGTCTCGGTGCGGTACGCATCGACTTCTTCGGAGGGCGCCGGCGCCAGGGTCGCCAGGTAGCGGCCGCGGGCCTCGGCGGCGTGGACGCGCGAGTCGAAGAAGGGGTGGGTCTGCCAGTAGCCGAGGAGTTTCGTCTGCGAGATGCGTTCGCCCATTCTGGCCATCAACTGCGCGAGCCCGTTCGGGTCGAAGCCGGCGGCTGCGGCATAGCGCTGTCCCTCCTCGTCGCTCTGGTCCTCGTGCTCGCGCGAGTAGCTGCGCATGAGCAGTTCGGTGAGCAGCATGCCGCCGGTGAGAGCCGCCTGGGCGGCGGCGGCGGTCGACCCCTGATCGCGGGTGTACCCGTAGGGGCCGATGTAGCCGTCGTCCCGGTCCGAGGCGCTGGCCGCGATCAGGCCCACGGAGAGCAGGGAACTCGCCACGTTGAGCCAGGTCGCGCGCTTTTTCTGCTTCAGGAAGTGCTCGGAGGTGACGTGCGCGATCTCGTGACCGAGGAGCGCGGCCAGCATGTCATCCGAGAGCCCCAGGTCGAGCATGCCCCGGGTGATGAAGATCTGCCCGGCGGGCAGGGCGAAGGCGTTGGGAAGCGGCGTGTCGACGACGGCGAAGGTGAAGGGGTAGCCGCCTTCGTCCGCGTGGTAGGCGACCTGGTAGCCGATCTGGTTGACCCGTTCCTGCGCCTCGGGGTCGTCGAGCAGCCCGTACTGCTTCACTGCCTGAGCGGCGGCGGCCAGGCTCTTCTGGAACAGTGCGGGATTCGAGATCTCGACACCGGGCGCGGCCACAGCGCTCACGAGACACCAGACCAGGGCGACGGCGGTTGCGGACCGCGCGGATGCCCTGCCGCGGGATGTTGGGTGGGCCTGGATCATGGGTGATGGAACGGTCGCCTGCTCTCGGGAGATTCCGGCTCATAGGAGCGTGCGCCGCAGGAAGATCGGCGTAACCCCTGTTCTGCGTCGCACGCTCCTATGAGTGTGCGACGCAGGAAGTTCGGTCTAGCCCATGTTCTGCTGCGCACGCTCTAGGATAGCGCTGTGGCGGCCTCACAGGCGCGGGAGGCATTGGCGATGGCGGCGCGGAGCAGCCGCGGCCATGAGCCTTGGGTGTTCTACCCGCAGGATGGCCGCTGGCGGTGGTGGTCGTTTCAGCGCGGCTGGACCGAGGTCGAGCGCTGGCGGGCGGCGCTGGAGAGCGGTGAACGACCATCGGTCGAACGGATCCCGGCGCCCCAGTCCTCTCCGCAGGCGCTCTGCTGTCACCTCGCAGTGGCCCCGACGGAGACCGTCGCTGCCGCCGTCTTCGACGGGTTGCTGGCGCCGCGGCAGCCGGCGCGGGAGATCGTCGTCGTCACTCCGCCCGCGGCGTCGTCGCCGGCGGGGGTGGACCGTCTGGCCGTGCCTTGGCTGCATTGGTGCTGCGCGAATCTGGCGGTGGTGGTGCTCGAACCGAGCCGCGAGGCGCTGATCGGTTCGGTGTTGTGGTGCCGTCCGACGGTGCTTCTTGCCGGCATGGCGGAGGAGCGCGCACTCGCGGCGGCGGTGCGGGAGCGGAGCCGGGACCGCGAACGCCGGGCCGCGGCGCTGCTCGACCGGCTCCGTGTCCTCCTGGTTGCGGCAGAAGATCCGGAGGACGCCGGCGAAGCGCCTGATACGGCCGCCTTGTGGCGTGCCTGGGGCGTCGAGCGGCGGTTTGTGTGTCGTCAAGACTGCGGATCGCCCTCTCGCCGGTGACGCCCGCCGGGGTCGGGCCGTTGATACAGTGCCGGCAGTTGAACACTGCAGGTCTGAGCGGCGCGGATGCGCCCCCGGCCGGCGCCCGAAGGAGGCCCAGGATGAAGTTCCGGTTCTCGCCGCTGCTGGCGCTGCTCCTGGTTGCTGCGGCCGTTGCCGCGCCGGCCGGGGCGGCGGGCTTCACCATCAAGATGGCGACGTTGTCGCCCGACGGTTCGCCCTGGGATGGCTTCTTCGACACCATGGGCCGGGACTGGGAGAAGGGCACCGATGGCCGGGTCAGCTTGACGATCTATCCCGGCGGCGTAGCCGGCGACGAGCCGGACATCCTGCGCAAGATGAAGATCGGCCAGTACCACGCGGCCGCCCTGTCGGTCAGCGGTCTGGCCGACATCTCGAAGGACTTCACCGTCTTCGAGATACCCCTCTTCTTCCGCTCCGAGCGCGAGATGTTCCACGTTCTGCGGGAACTGACCCCTGGTCTTCGCACCAAGCTCGACGAGAAGGGCTTCGTTCTCCTGGGTTGGGGCTACGTGGGGCAGGTGCATTTCTTCACGAATAGGCAAGCGCGCACCGTCGAGGAGATGCAGAGGCTCAAGATCTTCACCTGGGCCGGCGACGAGGCGATGACCAACTGGTGGCGGCAGGGCGGCTTCAAGCCGGTGGCGCTGGCCGCCACCGACATCGTCACCGGTTTGCAGACCGGCATGATCGATGCGCTCGCGGTGCCGCCGATCTACGCCATGTCGGTCCAGTTCTTCAAGCGGGCGAAGTACTTCGCCGACATCCCGTTGATCCCGATGATGGGCGCCATCGTGGTCACGAAGCGGGCTTGGAACCGCGTTTCGGACGCGGATCGCGAGGTGCTGATCGAGGGTGGTCAGCGGGCCGAGAGTCGGATCTTCGACACGATTCCCACCCTCGAACAGACGGCGATCAAGTTGATGGGAAGCCAGGGACTGGAGGTCGTTCCGATCGTGGGCACCGAGGTCGAGGACGATTGGAAGCGGATCGCCAACAGCTTCGCCGACGACATGCGGGGCAAGGTCGTACCGGAGGCGATCTTCGACCGGGCGACGGCGGTGCGGGACGCGTACCGCAAGCAGCAGGAGGCCGAAGCGGCCGCGTCTGCCGCCTCGGACAGCGGCCGGTAGCGCCTCTTGACTGCAAGCGGCGCCGCGGCCCGGTTCCGGGCGGTGGTACGCCTCGTGCATCGCGCCGAGGATGGCGCCTCGAGCGTGCTTCTGGCCGCGATGGTGCTGCTGCCACTGGCGGAGATCGTCGTCCGCCAGACCGGCGCCGGCATTCCCGGCGCGCTTCCCTTCCAACAGCACCTGACGCTGTGGGTTGCCTTCCTCGGCGCGGCCCTGGCGGCGCGCGAGGGGCGCCTGCTGGCCCTGGCCACCGGAACCTTCCTGCCCGAGGGCCGGTTTCGGAGCGCTGCGGCGGTTCTGACCGGCGGCGTCAGCGCGATGGTGGCGACGCTGCTGGGGCTGGCCAGTCTGGCGATGGTGCAGATCGAGCGCGAGGGCGGCATCGAGCTGGCGGCCGGCGTACCCGTCTGGGTGGGGCAGGCGGTCATGCCGGTCGGCTTCGCGCTGCTGGCCCTGCGGCTGGCGTGGAAGTCGTCGGATCGCTGGCTGGGGCGCGGTCTGGCGATGCTCGGGATCGCGCTGGGGCTCTGGATCAACGCGAACGGGGAGGCCTTCGCCGATCGCACGGCGGCGCCCTGGTTGGTGCTGATTCTGGCTTCGACCCTGCTCGGCGGCCCCATCTTCGCCGCCCTGGGCGGCGCGGCCGTGTTCCTTTTCCTCACCGACTTCGTTCCGCTCGCCGCCATCCCGGCGGAGAGCTACCGGCTCGCGGTGTCTCCGACGCTGGCGGCGATTCCGCTGTTCACGCTGACCGGCTTCCTGCTCGCCGAGGGCGGGGCGTCCGAACGGCTGCTGCGAGTGTTCCGCGCCATGTTCGGCTGGGCGCCGGGCGGGACGGCGGTGGTCTGCGCCGTGGTGTGCGCGTTCTTCACCGTGTTCACCGGCGGCTCCGGCGTCACCATCCTGGCGCTCGGGGGCGTTCTCTTCGCCGCCCTCTCCGCGGACGGCTATCGCGAGCGGTTCTCGCTCGGGCTCCTGACCTCGTCCGGATCCCTGGGTCTCCTGCTGCCGCCGGCCCTGCCGCTGATCCTCTTCGGCATCGTCGCGCAGGTGCCGATCGAGGACCTGTTCATCGGCGGCGTGGTGCCGGGTTTTCTGCTGATCGTCCTGATCGCAGCCTGGGGCGTGCGGGAGGGCCTGCGCGGCGGCGCCCGCCGAAGCCGCACGTCGGTAGCCGAGATTGGTCGCGCCGTGTGGGCTGGCAAGTGGGAGCTGTTGCTGCCGGTGGTCATTCTGTTTGCGATTTTCAGCGGCTACGCGACCCTGGTCGAGTCGGCGGCCCTGGCCGCTCTCTACGCCTTCATCGTCCAGTGCGTGATCCACCGCGATCTGAAGGTGGGGAAGCCACTGATCGCGGTGTTCCGGCAGTGCACCGTGCTGGTCGGCGGGGTGCTGATCATCCTGGTGGTGGCGATGGGCCTCACGAGCTGGCTGGTGGACGCCCAGGCGGCCCAGCGTCTGGTCGAGCTGGCGCAGGACAACATCGAATCGAAGATCCTCTTCCTGCTGCTGCTCAACGTCTTCCTGCTCCTGGTCGGCTGCCTGATGGACATCTTCTCGGCCACCGTGGTCGTCGTGCCCCTGATCATCCCGCTCGGTCTGGCCTTCGGCGTCGACCCGATCCATCTCGGGATCATCTTCGTCGCCAACCTGGAGCTGGGCTACCTGACGCCGCCGGTGGGCCTCAACCTGTTCCTGGCGTCCTACCGCTTCGAGCGGCCGCTCCTTCAGATCTACCGCGCCGCCGTGCCGGCGCTCGTCATCCTCGGCGTCGGCGTGCTGCTGATCACCTACGTGCCGGTGCTGACCCTGGGTCTCCTGGAGCTGATGGGCAGGGGCGCCTGAAGTTGGGCAGGGACGACTGAAGATAGACAGGGACGACTGAAGATAGGTTGTACCGATGAACTGGAAACGCCTGCAGTCCGTCGCCGTCGTCTGGTCCACGTTCTTCGTGATTGCCGCGATCCTGGCCGTGGTGGGTGTCCAGGTCGTTCCGCGCGACGTGCCGGGATTGGTCGTGGTGTTGCATGTGCTGGTGGCGGTGATCGGCTTCTTCTCCGGCGTCGCGGCGACCCGGCGCCGGGCCGAGATCGACGCCCTGCGCTGGCGCCGCGTGGAGGACTCGGACCTCACTTCGAGCGAGCGGGAACACGCCCACCGCGAGGCGGAGTCGGAGTTGAAGGGGGCGAGCGCACGGTTCCTGCTCGTCGGCGTGACCTTGGGGGGCTGGCTCGCCTACCAGTTGCGCGCCGAGCGTCCGGAGGCGGGCGCGGCGGTCACGGAACTCCTGGGCGGTGAAGCGCCGGAGGTCGCCGCGCCCGCGCAGACCGCGGCCGAAGCCCTGGCGTCGGCGCCGGCGTACACGGTGAGCGCGTCCGATCTGCTCATCGCGACGCCGCTGATCGCGTTCGGTCTCGGCATGCTGTGGGCGCGTCGCGGCGCCGCCCGGTCGGCGCCCTACGGCGGCTGAGCGAGCGGGGCGCTAGCCCGCATGTTTCAGTGCGCCGTGGTAAGGCGCCATTTCCCAGTGGGTGCGAATCCCGCCCGGCAACTGTCGCTCCAGCCGGAAGCAGTCGGAGCGGATGAAGGAGGTAACGAGATCGTCTGAAGCACTCCGATGAAGAAGGGCCGCCTTGGGCGGTTCAGCGAGCATGCGGGCCGCAACGCGAGTGAACGCCGAGCAGGCCTCGAAACGGGCAGTGCGGGAGCCGACCCGCCTGAAATACGGGGAAGGCTGCCACCGGTCGGGAAGCGAGCGACGCTTACACCGCCCGGTTCCGCCGGGGTAGTGGCGGCGGCACGCATGAAGAGGGAGATGGAGGCAACACGGGAAGCCCCCGATGGTGGCGTTGCACGCGCCAACCGACAACCCGCGAGGGAGAGGTCGTGGCCGTTTGGGGTGGCGGAGAGGCTCGTAGTACCGGGGATGCCGGGTAACTCCGGCGGAGGGAAGGGGCCTTGGTTCGGGAACAGCGTATGAAGGAGGGAAGGGACGTGAGGACTGGCGAGAGCCTAACCGCCTCAAAGAGTGTTCGGAGACTCCAGAGGACGCTACATGCGAAAGCGAAGGAAGCTCCAGGCTTCCGGTTCTACTCGCTGGCCGACAAGATGTGGCGCGCCGACGTGCTGTCCGTTGCCTGGCAGGAGGTCCGCCGCAACGGCGGCGCTGCGGGCGTGGACGGTGAGACGGTAGCGGCGATCGAATCGCGCGGTGTGGACCGATGGCTTGGGGCACTGTCGATTTGCCGTAGGCTGAGCGAGTTGACGGCGCGGCGCTACGGACTGCTGGAACCAGCGGTGGTGGTGGGACGACTCAACCGGCTGATGACCGGATGGGCGAACTACTTCACGCTGGGGCAGGTGAGTCCGTCCTACGCGGCGATAGATCGACACGCGACGCGGCGGCTGCGCCAGTGGCTGTGCCGGAAGCACAAGGTGAGGTCGGGAAAGAGTGTGCGCTTCCCCGACGAGCGACTCTGGGAAGAGTACGCACTTACGCGCCTGACGGTGCGAACGGCCAGCCTTCCGTGGGCGAAGGCATGATCCCGTCCGAGAGCCGGATGCGGGAAAATCGCACGTCCGGTTCGATGAGCGGCGACTGGAAACGGAGCCGATCCAAGGCCACCGCGCCAGTCGTCGACTCTACCCGAGGCGTCTTAGGAGCTCGTTTTGGAGCTGAGGCGGGCGTTTGAGCGTTGGCCGCGCGCTATCGGTGGGCGTCAGGGGTGGTGAGCGGGTTCGAGTCGGTGCTCGGAGGCGTGGCAAGGCCGTGCGGCGGCGCTGCTGGGTGGTCTTCGGGCGCACTCCGGCCCGGTAGGGATGCGAGGCGCCGTATTGTGGGGTCGGGTTGGCGTCCGGCCTCAGGCCGGCGGGTGGTAGAGGGGTTTGCTTCGGAGGTTTGCCAGGGCCTGGGCGAAGTCGTTCTGCCAGGGGAAGGCTGTTGGCAGGTGGATCCAGATGCGGCGGTGTGTGATGCGTATGCGGGCGGCGATCTTCAGGAACTGGAGGCGCAGGGTGCCGCACTGCAGGCGGGCCTTTGAGGTGCCTGGCAGGGCGAGTCGTCGCACGGCGGCGAGCAGGACGTAGGCGAAGGAGGAGAAGTAGAGGCGCAGTTGATTGGCGGCCATGGTGGCGGTCGAGGTGCGGTCGGCGAACAGGTCGAGCTGCTGCTCCTTGATGCGGTTCTCCATGTCTCCGCGGGCGCAGTAGAGCTGCTCGTAGAGTGCCTGCTTGCCGGCGCGGCTTTTCGGCAGATTGGAGACGATGAAGCGAGGATTGCCGCCCTTCTCGAGCCATTCCGCCTTGCCCGCCACGCGCCTCTTGCGAGACCAGGTGGAGCGTGTCCGGTAGCGGAACTCCCGGAACCGGCGCGACGCCTTGCCGGTGGCGCAGAAGCGCCGCCGCGACTTCGCAAGCGCCTTCGCAAGCCGCCTCGCAAGGCGCGGATTCTTTGCCAAGCCGAACACGTAGAAGAGTCCCTGCGTCTCGCACCAAGCCATGATCCGTTCCCGGCAGAAGCCCGAATCGCCGCGCAGGATGATCCGCGTGTCCGGCCACGCTTCTCGAATCCGGGCGACGATCGGCGCCAACTCGCGGACCGTGCCGGCGCTTGCGTCCTCATCCGCGCACCGCAGCCGCGCAAGCAGCAGGTGCCCGCCGCAGAACGCGTACAGCGGCATGTAGCAGTAGCACCGGTAGTAGCCGTGGAAAAATCGACCCTCCTGAGTCCCGTGCAGCGGATCGTCCGTCGCGTCGAGGTCCAGCACGATCTCCGCGGGAGCCTCCTCGTGAGCCTCCAGGAACAGCTCCACCAACAAACCGTCCAGTGCCGCACTGTCCGCCGGAATCCGCTTGTAGCGGTCCACTGAAGCTTTCTCCGGCAGGGACAACTCCAGCCGATTCAACCCGGATGCGCTCGCCAGAGGGCGACCCTTGTCCCGCGCCCGAAGACGATCCGCTCCCGTGATGTCCCGCTTGCCCACCAACAGCGCCATGAACGCGTCAAGGCGCAGCTGAGTGTGATCATTCAGGTCCTCGTAGCCCAGAGCCAGACCGTAGACACGCTGAGACACCAGCTCCCGGACCGTGTGCTCCACCGCCGACGGATTCCGGTAGTCCCGAAAACAACACGCCATGCGCGCCAACAGGCCGATCCGAGCGTCCGCTTCCCGAAGCAGCAAGCCGCCGCCCTCCGTCGTCAACCGACCGCCGTCGAAACAAGCCGTCACCCGGCGACGACCGTGGAATCCGAACTCAAGCTGCGACGAAGTACACTCTGTGATCACGGGCCTCACTCCTGCGGGTAGACCAAATGTCTGATAACACTTGGATTATCCGCCGGATGAGGCCCGATCTCAAATCACCCCGTGAGATATGCGGGCTAGCGCTAGGAGACTGCGCGGCAGAAAACTGGGTGCGCGGGCCTTCTGGCCCGCATCCGGCGCAAAGCGCCGGTCTCTGGGAGTTCTGCCGCGTAGTCTCCTACCGCAGCCGAGCCACGGTCGCGCCCCAACCGCCGCCGCCGGGGCCGCCGCTCTTGAACGAAACGACCCGCGGGTCGCGCTCCAGCACCTTGCGCACGATCTGACGCTGTACGCCGATGCCGCGGCCGTGAATGATGCGGACCTCGCGGAAGCCCTTCTCGTACGCGGCGTCGAGGTAGCTCTCAACCACGTCCTTCACGTCGCGGGGCGCGAAGGGGTGCAGGTCGATCTCGTCGCCGATCGGCACCTCCACGACATCGTCCATGTCGGGCGCGAAGTCGTCTTCGGGGGGCATGGCAGTGGCAATGCCTAGAACAGCTTGAGGACGGCGATGAAGGCGCTCCAGCCGTCGTCCGGTCCCGCGAGCGCGGCGCCCACGTCCATGTTGACCACCGTGCCCCAGGGGCCGATGAAGGTGCCGACGATGCCGGCGCCGGCGAGCAGCTCATTGTCCAGGCCGGAGGCCATGTCCGTCGCCCAGGCGGCGTCGCCGATCAGGTCGATACGGAAGATCTGGCCGAGTTCGAAGCCGTAGGTCAGGTGCGCCGCCGCCGCCCGCTCGGCACGGACCTTGTCGCTCTGGTAGCCATGGACGGTCACGTCCGAGAAGAACCCGAACTCGTACTTGCTGAAGCGGTCCAGGTCGGCGCCGTCGACGTATTCCACTGACAGGCCGATCTTCTGGAACTTCGGCAGGTGCCAGGTCTTGGCGACGCCCACGTTCCACAGCGTGTAGCTGTCCGGGGTCAGGTTGGCGACGCCGAGGCCCCAGGGCTCCCAATCGCCTCGCAGGTTCCAGGCGCCCCCGAGCACCAGCCGGTAGCCGGAACGGGTGTAGCGGAGGGTGGTCCCCAGGCTGTGACTCAGATGATCCGTGGGCAGGACGAAGTCCTCGCTGGTCTCGTCGGCGCGCTGGAACTTGTGCCAGGACAGCTCGTAGCGGAAGTCGAGCTTGGCGTAGCTGCCGAGCGGGCGGCCGAGGCTGAAGTCCATGTTCGGGCGGAGCCGTTCCACGTTCTCCTGCGGCGACTCCCGGCCGTCGCGGTAGAGAGTGTCCTCGCCCGCGAACGCCAGCGCGAAGATGTCGAAGCCGGCATCCCAGCGCGAGCCGAACAGGCTCGGGTTGGCGACATTGGCGAGGATCAGCGGACCGGCGATGAACAGGTCGGCCTGGGCGCCCGTGCCGCGCCAGTCGAACGCCAGCCAGTTCACGCCGCCCAGGGGCAGGGGGCCGTCCTGGGCCTCGTCGTAGAAGGCGCCGCCGACGATGAACATCCGGGTCTTGTCGTCCTCCTTGACCACCCGCTCGCCGGTGTCCTTGTCCACGGCCAGGTAGCGAAGCCCCACCTCGGTGTCGCGCACCATCGTCGCCTCGGAGGCCAGGGTCGCCTGCCGGCGGGTCTCGAAGTCGGTCGGGTTGATCGAGATACCGGTGAGTTCGGTCAACCCTTCCACGACCGTTGTCGCGTTCAGCAGGGAGAACAGCCGCTGACTGACCACCCGGGCCGGCAGCCAGTACGACGACCGCTCCCACGCCGCCGGCTCGCCGTTCTCGTCGACCGGGCTGTAGAAGGTGGTTTCGTCGTTCGAGAGCACGTCGCCGGTCAGGCCGAGCTGGACCGCGCGGGTCTTCACACGGGCGTAGATCTTGCGGTCCACCCACACCGTGCCGCGGAACAGGCTGCGGCCCTCCCCCAGCGCCGCCGCCGGCTCGAACTCGACGACCCAGGTGTCGCGGCCCTCGACCGTTGCGGTGCCCCGCAGCCGGTAGCGGTACTCCTTGGTGAAGGTGATCGCGGCGGGCATCGCGGCCGCCTTCTCCGGCTGGATCAGGGGGATCTCGGGGATCTTCTTGCGCCGCCAGCGGATGCCGTTGACGAAGAAGTTGTCCCAGGCCCAGTCGAAACCGGCCTCCTGGCGGAAGAAGAAGGGGCCCTGGAAGGTCACGTCGACCGTCTGGATGCCGGTGCCGAGCTGGAAGCGCAGCGAGGTCGTGTTGGTGGCGCTGTAGTTCGCGATCCGCCTCGACTGGTCGTCCTCGAAGGCCTGCAGCCGCCTCAGGATCTCGCCGACCGGCACCTGGCGCGTGTCGGCGACGGTCAGGGCCTCTTCGATGCTCGTAGCACCGTCGAGGTTGACCGCGAGATCGCGGTCGAGCCGGAACACGAACGGCCCGTCGGTTTCGGTCAGCTCGAGTTCGTAGCCGTTCCGGGTGCGCCGGCCGCCGAACAGCAGTTCGGTTTCGCCGGTCGCGGGATCGAAGCGGGCGGGCGACCCGATCTGCCGGTCGCTGAAGCTGAGCGTGACCGGTGCACCTGCCGCCGGTGGCGACACGACGATCCGCAGGCTCAGATCCTCGCCGTGGACGAAGCTCCAGGCCGCAGCACCCGCAGGCGTCGAGTAGGGGTCGAAGGCGACATCGCCGGAGAACTCCTGGGCGATCAGGCGGGCGGCTCGAACCGCTGCGGCGTCGCCGTCGCCGTCGCCGGAGAGTGCGAACAGGGACAGGGTGGCCCCGGCCTCTGCCTCGGCCGCCGCGCGCACCAGCAGGTTGCCCCCGGCGGCTCCGCCGGTGGCCGTAGTGCCGGCCGGACCCGGCTCGACCGCGACGAGGGCATCCGGGTCCAGTTCACGGATCAGTCCCCGCAGCGCGCCCAGATCGACGGACTCCGAGGTGACCACCGCCACTCCGTCCAGGTAGGCGTCCAGTTCCTGGCCGTAGAGTGCCCGGAGCAACTCCGGATCGCCCGGCAGCGGCGCCGAGACAACGGCGGCATCCGGCTGCGCCCCCGAAACGGCGACCGCCGCCCGCTTCAGCGCCAGCGCGTACTCCTGGATCTGCAGCGCTTCATTCCTTAGCTCTCCCGGCCAGACGAGCTGAAAGAAGGACCCTGCCTGGGCCGACCGGGCGAGGTTGGCCAGCCGCTCCAGCTCCGGCGTCAACTCGTCCGCGCGGTCGGCCGCCGGCGGCGGCGCGGCGAAGCGCACCGCGTACCAGGGAGTGGCGCCGCTGTCGCGCAACCGCGACGCCGCCTCGGCCGCCGCGCCGACTTCGGCCTCATCCGTGAGGTCGACGGGCCACTTGACCACGAGAAGCGCCTCGTCCGCCAGTTCCGGCAGCGCACCCAGGATCTCCGCCGCTCCGCCTGGGTCCTCAGTCGCCAGACCGACACAGGGATTGCAGGGCAACTGCCCGGCCGCCGGCACTGCTACAGCGAGCACGACAGCTGTTGCAAGAAGAGCTTGTTTCGTCATTTCCCGAGGAGTTCCCAACGCAGTGTCGGACCTTAGCCCGGATAACAGCTTGTGGCGGCTCAGATTCCCTGTCCGCGGAGGGTGTCGGTTCGTTTGCCTCGTGCATCAGCCCTCTCGGCACCGACTTCCAGCCCAGTCGGGGTTAGGAGGGGTCAGCTCCCAGGTGCCTCTGAACGAGCGACGCTCGACGGCGCCGCACTAACCGACGCCCAACCGGAGCGAGTGAAGCGGAGTGTAGAGTTGTGCGAGAAAGCGCCGCAAGTCATGCGAGAAACATCATGCGAGAAAACGGGTACGTGCGGGTAGTGGCGGGTAGTGGCGGGTGACTGTGGGACGGCTGCTGCGGGCCGTGGCGACGGCGCTGCCGCTGGCGACGGCGTGGGAGGTGGAGCGAGTGGCACGAGCGGTGGCGGCGCAGTGCGGGGGCATGCGTGTGCCGTCGGCGGAGACCGTAGACCGGGTGATAGACGCGGGGGAACGGCGGGAGCTAGCTCGGTCTGCTGAGAGCACTGCCGCGGGGAGCCGGGCCAGTGGTCTCAGTGCGCGGCAGGTGAGGCGCTTGCGCCGGCTATAGAGGCGCTGGCCGTCGAGCGTTTCGACGTTCGCGCCGAACTCGCCGGTAGCCCGGCTTAGCGTGCTCGTCGGCGACGCGGATGCAGCCACCACTTATGCATTCCGGTCCGCCACCACTTGAGCGGACTGTCCCGGTGCGGGTGCCAGATCCAGCCGTTGCTGTACTCGACGCCCAGAATCCTGATGCCGCACAGCGTCGCTCTCGTCTGCCGGCGCAGCCAATCGACCGGATACACCTGGTCCTCCGGAGCCTTGACGTCCAGGTCCACCACGCCCTGCCCCGTGTAGCGGTAGTTGACGCCGAGCAGGCCGTAGGCGTGAGTCGGCCGCCGGTCCATCCGCAGGCCCCACAGGCGGACGCTGACGCCGACGACCTCGCCCCAGTCGTCATCCGGATCCCAGGCGCGGAGCGCTACCGCGCCCGGGTGCTCGCGCGTCCAGCTCTTGAACGCCGCCACGGCGTGGACTCGCGGACCCGGGCTCGGAGGCGGCGGCCAATCAGCCTCCCGGAAGTGCCGGCGCGTAGCCGCGATGAAACGGCCGTAGATTCCATGCGTGAACGCCGGCATCCCCAGGTAGCCCAGGCGAGTGCCACGGCCCCCGTTCAGCTTGCGGAGCCACTCGCGATGAGCCCCGAAGTTGCGGTCGCGGTGCGAGTCGTCGAGGTCTGGGTTGCCATAGACGTCGACGATCCGCTTCTGCTCGCCCTCGGTGTGGTGCCGCCAGATGCCGCCGTGACCGACGCGCCACTGGAGGTCCGGGCTCTCTGGCGGCCAGTGTGCCGGTTGTCCCCGGTCGCCGATCGTCAGCGCAACCGGATTCCTCAACACGCCCCGTAGATCGAGGCGCTCGGCAACGGTGAACCGCTCCGGCGTGAAGTCCCGCACCAGCTTGTCGTGAACGTCGGCGACCTCGACGACGAGCTGACCGAGCGGGTAGTTGTCGCTCGCGCGGCGCAGGATGCCTTCATCGTAGGAGTT
This sequence comes from Candidatus Multivorans sp., assembly GCA_965222875.1. GTDB lineage: Bacteria > Acidobacteriota > Thermoanaerobaculia > Multivoradales > Multivoraceae > Multivorans. Next base: position 2,050,159 of record CBDCVC010000002.1, read on the forward strand.
CCACCCACGGTTCTTCGTGATCGTGTGACGGACTAGGTGAGCCTCCTCGTCGGAGATCTCAAAGCCGTCCGTGTAGATCACTGCGATCGGCTCGCCCCACGCCGGCCGGCAGAGGTAGATCAGTTCTGGATTGTGCTCGTCTCCATCGACCCTGACGATCTTCTGCCGCTCTGTCTTGGCGCTCCAGACGGGCATCAGGCGGCGATCAGCACTTCGGGATGGTCCGGAGTCCAGGCCCCGGAGGGGATCGACGCGCCGATCACGAGGTTGAAGCTGCCGCCCACGCGGTCTGCGACCATGCCCCGGAACTGCCGGACGTGGCAGTCATGTGAGCGGCGATTCAGGTGCACCGTTTTCCTGGTCAGGCCGCCGGCGCCGCCACTGCCCGGCGGACGATCCGAGATGGGCATCAGCCGGCCTCGGTGGTCACCAGCCGCGCCTCGCCGCCGGTGGTCCAGGCGTAGATGGCGCGGCCTGCCGCGGGCGTCACGTGGACCGACGCGCCGCGCACGACGTAGTGCGCCGGGTTGTGCTCGTCGCCGTCGACCCTGACGACACGGTGCCGCCCGGTCCTGGCTGACCAGACGGTCACGTGAGCGACTCGATCCAGATGCCCGTCGCCGTCGTCACCCAGGCGCGCCGTGCCCGCGGCAGTCCACACCCACAGCGTCAGGTCGTCGTCCGACCTGACCTGCAGCCACTCTCCGCGCCGCAGCACATGGGATGCGACGCTCGCGGCTGGCGGCGCGACCGCGGCCTCGGCGAGCATCACGTCCGCGCCCGTGACGTGCTGGAGAACGTACAACTTGTTGTCGGCCAGGCCCGCCAGCGCGGACGGCGTGTCGTCGATCTCGTGTGCGCGGGTAGTCATCGGGCCGGACAGGACGATGCCGGCCGATTCTGCGCCCGGCCGCGCGGACACCTCGCGGCCGCCGCTGTCCGGCTCTAGTCGGAGGCTGCCCGGAGCGACTCTCGCCGCCGCCGCCGCCAGGCCATCAGCCCGTCGATCACCCGCCGCGCCTCCGCGCTCGTGCGCACGCGCTCCAGCCCCTGGTTGCGCCGCAGCCAGCCGCGGTACGCCCGGCCGGTCAGCCCGAGATCCGCGCACAGCTCGCCGATCAGGCGCCGCTGGGCCTCGGTGACCATGCGCGTCACGCCGGCCGGCAGCCGCTCAGGCGGCGTCGCCTTCGGCCTCGGCGGCGCCAGCGGCAGGCCCAGGCGCCGCAGCAGCTCGCTCGCCTGGCGCCGGTCCAGGTCCTTGCAGCTCGAGGCGCCCCAGCCGTCGTCCAGCATCGCCAGGTACGTCTCCCGGTCGATCCCGCGGGCCTTCCGGGCCACGTGGATCGCCCGCACCTGCGCCGCCGTCAGCGGCAGCGCCTCCGTCACGCCGTCGCGGCCCACTCGTCGAGCGCCGCGCCGATCTCCGCGGCCGGCTGCTCGGCGTGCGCGGCCCGCGGCTCGATCACGCTGCGCACCGCCGCGGCCGTCACGCGGGAGGATCCCCGCGCCGCCGCCGCCACGATCGCGTCGTCCGCCAGCCGCATCATGTCCAGCCACCACCGCGCCTGCGCCGCCAGCAGCGACACGGCATCGTCCTCGATCGACTCGCCCAGCGCCGCCCGCAGCCCGTCCGCGGCCTCCGCCTCGTCCAGGCCCTCCATGCTCATCGTGTCCGACCGCAGACCCACCTCCGGCAGCGACGCGCCGCGGTCCGCCTGTCCCACCAGGATCACGCCCAGCAGCGGCGCCGGCACGTGCCGCCACGCCAGCTCCCGCAGCCGCTTCAGCGCCTTCAGCGTCGCCGCGTGCAGCACGTGGGCGTCGTCGATCAGCAGCACGTGCCGCCGCCCGCGGGCGCCGGCGCCCAGGATGCGCCGCACCTGGTGGCTCCGCGCCTCCGCCGACTGCCGCACCGGCTCGTCCGAGCACTCCCGCACGATCGCCCGCTCCACGTCCCCGATCCGCAGCCGCTCCCGCTCCAGCCGCAGCGGCTCGATCACCCGGCAGCCGGGCGGCAGCGCGCCGCGCACCGCGTGGCTCTTGCCCGAGCCGCGCGCGCCCACGATCCACACCATGAGCTGCGCCTCCACCGCCGCGCGCACCGCCTGGCGCACGCGGATGCAGTCGCTCGTCCTCAGGTCCACGCTCCGCCACGGATCCGCCGGCAGCCCCATCGACTGCCGAGCCATCACCCTCATGCCGTCCTCCCCCTCGCGGTCCGCAGGATGTGAGCTGCCAGGGAGCGCACGGCGGACCGGGTCAGGCCGCGCTCCTCGAGACGCTCTCCGATCAGCCGGAGATCGCCGGGCGGTATCGGCAGCGGGCACATGCGCGCCAGCGCCGCCAGAGCCTCCGACACCGAACCGTAGGCGTCCGCCGCCGGCGCCGCCGGGTCCTCCAGGCTCGCCGCCGGCGCCAGCCGGGCCGGCAACGCCCGCAGGCGGGGCGGCTCTTGTGTGCCGTCCGTGTCGGACGAGGCGGCTTGCGTGACGCTGCGGGCCGGCTTCCGTGACGCTGCGCCCCCCAGCAGCCGCTCGAGCGGCGTCGTCTGAGACGAGACCTCGCCGTACGGCCGCCGTTCCAGCGGCTTGCAGGCCGAGCGGTCGCCCGTCACCTCGTCCTCCACCACGATCTCCCCGCCGCCGCCCACGATCCGGCGCCGGCAGATCACCCAGCGCCCGACCAGCGCCGGCGCCGACTCCGGGTCGATCTCCCATTCGACGCCGTCCCACGACACCACGCCCGCCGCGTCCACTCGCCGGCGCACCTCGGCCGCCAGCGTCGCCAGGGCGTTCTCCGGCAGCGCCCGGATCGGCTCCGGACGCCGAGCCGCCAGGATGTCCCAGGCCGCCGCGCGCGACACCCGCACGCCGTCCACCGGCGTGCGGGAGAACCGCGTCTCGCCCTCCCGCCGTTCCATCGTCGCCAGCCCGCGGTTCAGCTTCGAGAGCTTGATCTCTTCGCATTCATCGAGAAACAGCGCCCGTTCGAAGCGGCTGAACCGCGTCCGGTGGCTCCGCTCCACGCCGCCCATCCGCGCCGAGGAATACGGCTTCCCCGGCACCGTGGCCACGCCCAGGCGGCCCAGCAGGTCGACCGCCGACTTGCTCTTGCGCAGCGGACCCGAGTCCAGCCACAGATCGTCCGGCAGGCCCCGCATCGGCGCCCGGCCGCCGCCCCAGACCCAGCACAGGAACTCGAGGCCCGACTGGGCCGCCTCGCCCGGCGCCACCAGGTACCGGCTCGCCGTCAGCCCCGTGCACATGTCCCACAGCGCCCACACCCACACGCGCTCGCGCGTGGGGGGCAGCGGCTTGTTCTTGTAGCCGCTGGCCGAATACGGGCCGCGGTGCAGACGCAGCAGCCAGTCCCCGTCGTCCAGCCGCCGCACCGCCACCAGGTGGTCCGACGTCGACGCGTCGACCAGCACCGCCTGCTGCGGCCACTCCGCCGACTCCCGGCGGTGGAGACGCCGCTCCGTCAAGCCCAGCTCGCGCGCCGTCCGGTACACCGCCGACACCGGCATCTCCGCCGCCTCCGGCGGCAGCTTGCCCGTCTCGATGCAGTGCCGCAGGGCGATGTCCATCGGGATCGGCTTCGGCGCCGCGTGCTGCGCCAGGACCACCACCGGCGTCCACTCCCGGTACTCCGGCCGCGCCGGCGCCCGCTTGCGCTTCGGCCCGCCGCGCCGCGCCGCCCGCCAGATCGTCGCTTCCGACACCGACCAGCGCTCCGCCAGCTCCCGCGCCGCCCGCGACCGCGTGCCGCGAGGCGCCGCGGACATCGCGTCCTGGATGAGGCGCACGGCCTCCTCGCCGAGCGACACCCGGCCCATCAGGCTGCCGTCGCCGCCCATTCCAGGAGCCGGTTTTCGGTCGCCGTGCCCGTGCACCGCACGCCGGCGTCCAGAGCCCTGCGCACGCGCTCCGCGCCGGTCCAGCGGATGCCCTGCCGGAGGCGCTGCTCCGCCATCCAGTGCACGCGCTCTCCGCCCATGACGAGCGCGCCCCGCAGCCCCGTCCGCGGCGTCGACGCGCCGATCAGCCGCTCCACCCGCCCGAACGGGCGGTACAGCCAGGACATCTCCCGCCCCGGCGCCTCGCAGTCCGGGGCCAGGTCCAGCACCGCCCGCGGGTCCAGGCGCAGGCCGGCGCCGTGAGCCCGCGCCCACATCCACAGCAGCGCCCCGTCCGACAGCCCCCGGTCCGGCACGCCGCCGCCCACGTCGCCGTGAGCGCCCGGGAACCAGACCTGCACGCCCCGGCCGCTCGACCAGATCGCGGGCAGGAAGTGCCGCCTGTGCTCGTCGATCGCCAGGGCGTGGCAGGCGCAGACCACGTGCTCGCCCAGCGACACGTCGTGGAACCGGTGCCGGCGGGCGCCGATCCAGTTCAGCGAGGTCACCGGCACGCCCAGCGACCCCACCGTGTCCCACACCCCCAGGAAGTCCACCCGCGCCGGCCAGCTCCGCGCCTGCAGCCTCCGCAGACGCACCCGGTCGCCCTGCTCGGGCCGCCGCCGCCGGCGATAGAGAGCCATGGCCACCCGGGCGTTCCCCGTCGTCGCCGGCACGCCGCACATGCCGATCACGCCCGCCAGGCTCCGCGCCGTGTACGCGCCGCGGCTGAATCCGAACAGGAACAGCCGGTCGCCGCTCTCGTACTGCCCCGAGATCCAGAGCAGAGCCTCCTCGATGTTGCGGGCCAGGCCGAAACCCAGCGCCCCGCCCCGCAGCCGGTCCCAGCGGCCCGAGCCCACGCCGGGGTCGTACCACGCCGTCGCGGAGGCGCGCGCCGCCCGCGCCGTGCGCAACACGTTCGTGGGGTGCGGAGCGTCCGCCGCGCACCAGGTGCCGTCGCAACACACCACCAGGTCGCGGCCGCTCACTCGACGATCTCCACCGGCCCGCCGCCGGACCTCCCGGAGGCGAGATCCGCGATGCGCTCGAACGACGCCAGGGCGTTGTCCGTCCACAGCGTCAGGTCCCGGCGCTGCCGCGGATGCGGCGGCCGGCGCAGCACGACCTCCGCGTCCATGCGCAGGCCCGCCGCCGCCGACGCCAGGTCCTGGACGCGCTTCAGCAGCGGCGCCAGGCGGCGCTGCTCGGCCGCGTCCGCCGCGAATTCCCGATCCTCCTCCTCCGTGCCGGGCGCCTCGGCCGGCGCCGCCTCGATCAGCCGCCTGATCGTCCGCTGCCGCAGCCGCGGCGGGGACGACAGAATCCTCACCACCTGCTCGTCCGTCGCGTCCTCGATCCGCACGCCCGCGTCCACGCTCTGCCGCAGCACGGCCACCGCCGCCGTCGGCTCGTGCTGCACAGCCTCCCGCAGCTCGCGCCGCTGGCGCGCCGCCGCCCACGTCCGCACCATCAGGTCAGCCGTCTCCACGTCGACCGGCAAGTGGAGGCCGACGAACGCCGGCCACGACTCGTCCGGCACCAGAGGCCGCAGGCGCCACAGCTCCTCCATCGCCCGCGCCTCCAGGATCTGCGCCATCTCGCGCGCCGCATGCATCAGCACGGTCACCCGGCGCGCGCCCTCCACGGCCGCCTCCGGCGCCGCGACCGGGGCCGCGGAGGACGGGACGATTGCCGTCGTCACTCCGGCAGCTCCGCCGCGATCAACTTCAGCTCCGCGTCCAGGTCGTCGCCAGTGCGCGCGATCACCACTGCGTCGCCGCCCTCGACCACCCGCACCCCGATCGCCTCCAGCTCCGCCGCGTCCAGGCCCCGCACCGCCGCCAGCACCAGGCTCTTCTTCACCCGCACCAGGTCCCGCCGGCGCTCCTCCGGCATCAGCCGCTCGATCCGCTCGATCGCCGCGTCCAGGTCGCCCGACAGCTTGTCCGCGCCCTTGCGCAAGCCGAACCGCACGCCGTCCCGGAACCGCGTCCGCGGCTTCTCGAACAGGGGCTCGTTGGCGGCGATCGCGTCGTGCAGCGCCTGCCACGCGCGGTCCACCGCCCGCTTGCGCGAGCGGATCGAGTGCATCCGGCGGCTCACCGCGCGGCGCCGCTCGTCCCGCACCTCCTCCACCACCTCCGCCAGACGGTCGTGAGCCGCCGCCAGGTCCCGCGCCAGGTCGCCGACCTGCGTCAGCGTCAGCGGCGCATCGGCGGCGGCCGAGTGAATCCGGTCGCTCACGACCTCGGTTGCCGGAACGCCGCGAACCGCGGATCGGCCCGGATCCACTTGTCCGCCGTGCTCCTCGAAGCTCGATGAGGTCCGCGATGTGCTCCCGCCACATGTGGGGGACTATAGCGCTAGATATAGCGTCCCGTCCAGGGCGCGCTATAAATAGCGCTTGATCGGCTCTCTGACGCTAGCCACTTTGATACGCCGCGAGGCAGAGCGGCAGGGCCTCGCAGTGGTCGAGGTCGCGCGGAGATCAGGAGTGCCAGAGTCCAGTTTGCATAACGTCTTGCGCGGCCACGAGCCGTCCGTGAGCCGTGCCGCCCGCATCGCCTCGGCCCTGGGTCTGGAGCTCCGCATCGAGCCCGCGGAAACCGGACCGTCCCGGCCCCCAATGGGATCTTCCCGGCCTCGGAAGATCCCATCCGGCCCGGACGCCGGCCCCGATCTCGACGCCGCGGCGCGCTCCCTGGCGGCCACCGCGCAGGCTCTGGAGCGGATCGCGGGCGAGCTGGCCGGCGTGGCGGCGGCACTGCGCGCGGCGGCAGGCGCTCCCGCCGCCCCGGAGGAGCGCCGGGCTGGCACGGGAATTTCAGGGGGGGAGGGGGGGGTAGATCGTCGCCGGCGGGCTGGAGGCTGATCCGCGGCGGTCAGCCCCGCCGGTAGTCGATGCGCCAGTCCGGCGTCCAGAGGCCCAGGCGGCCGCGCGCGGGAACGGGGTCGACCTCCTCGACGTCGTCCAGGACCCAGTGCCAGCAGCCGGGCATGGCCCAGCGGTCGTCGCAGAATCGCTCGGGCGGCAGACAGTCCACGAGCCGGCAGTAGGCGACGACCGACCCGGCAGTCTCGCGACACCAGGCAGCGACGGCATCCGCCATCGGCGTGCGTCGCGGCCCTCCGGGATCGAGATCCGCCCACGCGACCGCGAGATCGAGATCCTCCCGGTCGATGCGCGCCGCGGCGTGGATCGCCAGCGGTCCGCGGTAGCGCGTCCTCCATGTGCGGTTCTCGATCCGCTTGCCGCCGCGGGCGATCGCCCAGGCCCACGGGTGCCTGACCGTCAGGGCGCGCAGCTCGTTCACGGGACGCCGCCGGCGGCGATCATCTCGCGGTGCATCTCCCAGGCCTCCTCGACCGCCGGCCGGCAGTACCGGAGCGTGACCCGCCGCGGCCGCCGGTCCGCGCCCAGGACCTCGCGGACGGCCTCCAGAACCAGGTGCAGCGGCACGCCCCGGCGCCGCCACTCCTCGACCAGCAGCCACTCCGAGGGGCTGACGGTGAGCCCGGGCCGCAGCTCCACGAGCGCCGCCTCGACCTCGCGGCAGTAGTCGCCGCCGGCGTCCAGGACGGGTCAAGGTGTGGGAGCCGCGAACTCGAAGGTGCGCGCGCCGCGCAGGCGCGGCAGGGATCCGGTCGTGTCGGCGCTCGCCTGCACGTCGCGCGGGCCCACCGAGGCGGTGGTCTGCGTCGTCGGGATCCGCCGCGTGGCGACCACCAGCGGCGTGACCGCGCCCCGCACGATCCGGCAGGCCGGGACGCTCAGCTTCTGCCGCGTCCACAGATAGCCGTCCAGGGCGGCCATCACGTCATTGTCGCGGCGGTCGACGACCAGGCGCGTGCAGCGTCTCGGGAGCACCAGGAGCGGGGCGAGCGCCTCGTGCACCAGGCCTTGCGCGGCCGCATCGCCGCGCACCGCGTCGGCGCAGAGCCGGTTGAACGCGACGTCGCGGAGGCGGCGTTCGGTCCGCGCCTCGGCGGCCCGGATCGTCGCAATGGAGGTCCAGGGCTGGTTGCCGCCGCCGCGCCACTCGGCGACGCTCTCGGGCGGCTCGAACGGCGGCTCGCCGCGCCACCACCGTTGCTTGATCCCGAGGGCGCGGGCGAGAACGCCGTCCATCAGGTTCCCTGCCGCGGCGCCGTAGTTCGCGCGGCAGCCCGTCGTGGGGATCAGCACGCCGCTGCGGACGAGCACCGGGATGTCCTCCCGGACGCCGGCCCAGTCCACCCGGACCTTGCGCCTCGAGCTGCCGACAGTCGCCACGAGGCTCCAGACGGCGGTCAGGCGGTGCAGGCGCATCCACGCGTCGCGACCGCCGCCGAGGAGCGCTCCCAGGGCGGCGGCGGTGTAGATCTTGCACCCGTAGAGCGGGCTCAGGAACTCGTTGCTCCAGCCGCGCGCCCAGTGCTCGTCCAGGAGCCTGCCCAGGTCGTCCCACTCGCCGCGCCCGGCCCGGTATGCCGGCCCGAAGTTGGCGGAACCGTCGCTGCCGCGCCGCGGGAGCTCCAGGTCCCTTCGGCCGGCTCGGCCGAAGCCGCGATGGTCGGCCTCGCGGGCCTGCCAGTACGCAGCCCAGGCCGACGCTCCGTTCTGTTCCCGGCGGGGCACGGCAGGCATACTAGTGGCCCATCCGCCCGCCGCCGCTGCGCAGGATCAGCGCAGGCGCCGCTCGACGATGTCCAGGATCTCCTCGCGGTCACCCGGCCCGAGGCCGAGGAACGGCCGCGCCGGGATGTTGCGGCCGCGGCGGGCCACGACGCCCCGCACGGAGATGTCGTGCTCGTCCCCGAACTGGTGGGTGGCGGCGTAGCGGAGGTTGGTGCCGACCACGGCGGTCGCCGCGTCGTGGTAGGGCAGGATGCTGTCGAGCAGGCGGCGGGTGCGCTGGAGCTTCGGGCCGGTGTAGCCCTTGCGGGCGCGCTGGCTGATGGTGGCCGCCTTGAGCGGCCGCCAGGGCCGCCCCTCGGGGTCCGCCTCGGCATCGAAGCTCCGCTCCACGATCTCCTGGAGCGTCTCCGAGATCTCCAGCATCGCGGGCCGCATGTCCGAGGCCGCGGCCTGCAGATCGCGCAGGCGGCGCAGCACCAGGGCGTTCGTGGGCAGCGGATCGATGCGGATCTCGGTCATCGGGAGGTGAGCTGCCCGGCCCTCTGGCTAGCCGGGCAGCTCGGTCGCCTCGGACCTGCCCGCGTTACGATGTTCCAGCGCCGGTGGCTGAGCGGTCCAAGGCAGGGGGGGCGCATCCCCCATTTCAGGAGCCAGAAACTCCTGTTCGCGGGTTCGAATCCCGTCCGGCGTTGCTGACGTACATCGGAATCACTCTAGCACGCAGCGCTTGCGTCACTTGCTAGACTCTGGCTGCGCACCGCCCGGAGTGACCGCGCCCGGACATCTATCATCGGCCACGGCGGGAAGCCGGCGGACACGGAGCGGACCCGGCTGATGCTCCCGATCGTCCGGGCGGAGCGCGAGTTCCTGCTGCTGCGGGTCGTTGTCGGCGCAGCGGCAGCGGTCGCGCGGCCACGCCCCACGGATGGAGCGCCTTCCCGCAGGCGCGGCAGAACGCCGGCTTCTGGGGCCGGCTCATCCGCCGCCCCGGCGGTAGAGCAGGTGGCCGGCGCGCCGCTTGTCGATCTCGACGCCTCGGCGGCTGGCGAAGAACGTCCAAAGCGTCCAGAGCACCGCCGAGTCCTGCTGGACGACGGCGAGGGCGCTGCGGCCGTCCTCGAACGCGGCCAGGTAGTGCGGCCTCAGAGCGGCTCGGCCCCGTTCGTCGCGTACCCAGACGAGCCAGACCTCGAGCGGGTCCTCGAGCGTGGCGCGCAGGAACTCCGCGTCCGCCGCTCGCGACGGCTGGTGTTCCGCCATGTGCTCGATGGCGCGGTGGTCGATGTGGACGTCGTCGAGGCCCTGCGGCGTGCGCACGGTGTGGACCGCGTTCCGCTCGTCCCCTGGGCGCCGCCGTCCGCGCCAGCCGAACGTGGCGTACCACTGCGCGATCGCGGCGTCCTTGCCGTCCGGCCGGGGCAGCCGCTCGGCGGCGAGCGGCCGGCCGTAGGGCCATACGCCCGGCAGCCCGAAGTGGGCCGGGCCCTGCTGTCCCGGCAGCACCGAGCGCACCTGGGGCAGGAAGATCCCCGGCGTGCCGCCGGCGCCGTCGCCGCCGCCGAACAGGCCGCCGTAGCGCCGCAGGTCGCTGTAGCTGGGCACGCCGGTGGGCGCGTAGTCCCAGCCCGGGTCGGGGGTCATGATCCCGCGCCAGCTCGTGGTCTGCACCTCGATGCCGCCGGACACGGTGGCGTCCACGGGCGAGAAGTCGCCGGGCGAACTCTTGCTCACCGTGAGGCCCAGGCGCTTCAGGCCGGCCTCGGTGAGGGCCCGCACGCGGCAGCGGCAGTTCCAGCCGTTGGGCGGGTAGTGGCTGCGCCAGAACGGGTCGTCCACGCGGAACACCAGGCCGTCCAGCGCCCGGTGGCTGGGCCGGGTGACGGCGTCGTCGATCGCGTCGTAGAGCAGGTAGGGCCGGCGCTTGCCGTTCTCCTGCTGGGCCTGCCAGCGGGCGGCGGCGTGGGCGGTGCGGACGTTGGTGCGCAGGATGGTGCGGATGCGCCGCGGCGAGCCGAGCTGGACGGATTCGAGCTCGCCGGTGAAGGGGTTGCGGACCTCCTGGCGGCCCCACCAGCCATGCTCGCGCAGCACCGGCTCCAGCTCGCGCGCGGCCTCCCGGTAGGTCTGCCCCTCGGCGATGAACCGGTCGACGGCGCCGCGGATGTCCTCGAGCAAGTCGATCTGCGTCGCCTTGGCGACGGTGAAGGCCACGGCGTGCTGCTGCTGCCAGACTTCCGCCCAGCGCCAGGACGGCAGCACGAAGCCCTTGCTCCGGTAGTAATCCAGCGCCCGCGCCGGCGGCAGGCCGATCGCGTGCGCGACATCGATGTCGCCGATGCCGGGCACGTCAGGTCAGCGCCCGGCCCGGGCCTCCGCGCGGCCGATCGTGTCGGCGGCCAGCAGCAGGCGTTCGAGCAGGTCGGCGAGGCCGGAGGCGTCGAGCGAGGGGTAGACGCCCTCGAGGCGGCGGAGCGTCCCGGCCGGGTCGTCCTGCGCCGCGGCGAGCACCGGGCCGACGAGCTCGTCGGCGATCAGGGAGAGCGCGTCGTCGTCGATGGCGGCGAGGATGGTCTCGACGGGGTCCGGGGCGCCTCGGGGCGCGGCCATCGCGGCCTCCTCGGGCGTGGGCGCCGCCGGCGGTCCCGGCCCCGGCCTGGGCGCGTCCTCGACCTCGACGCCGTAGGTTTCCTCGATGTATGCCTGCGTGGGCCGCCAGCCCATGTCGGCGAGGGTCTTGTCGCGGTCGGCGAGGGCGGCGAGGTCGGGCGGGTTGTCCATGATCCGGTGCACGCGGGGGACGGCGGCGTTCACCTTGCTCCTCGACGTGAGTGCCGAGTAGAGGATGCTCGCCGCGCCGATCAGGATCGGCCACAGTCCGATCACATCGTCGAGGGTCACTCGGCCGGCTCGAGCTCGTCCTCGCGCGGCGAGGGTCGCAGGCGGCCACGCCGCCGGCGGGAGCGGCGGCCGCGGCCCCCCTCGGCAATGGCGGCGTCGATCGCGTCGACGCCGGCGCGGTGGAGCTCGGCGATGTCGTCCAGCACCCGGCCGGCCTGCTCGCCTCCGCCCGCCGGCGAGATGACCAGGTCGACCTGGCAGCGGATGAGCTCGACGCAGTGGCCGAGCACGGAGGCCACGGTGCGCAGCCGCAGCTCGGCCCGCTCCTCGCGGGAGAGGTGCAGCTCGTCGACGGCGGCGGCGACCGCCTTCGCGGCGCCCAGGACTTCCGGTGTGGGCGTCACGCGGCCTCCACGAGTTCGTAGTGAGGCAGATCGCGGAAGCGCTCGTCGTGCTCCTCGAAGTCGCGGTCCCAGTCGCCGCCCCACCGCAGCTCGACGCCCAGGGCGTGCGCCGTGCCGAGCACGTAGCCGGCCAGGATCCGGAATCGGTTCGGGTCGTCCCAGTTGACCGGCCAGGGCGCGATGTCCACGGCCAGGGACGGCTGGCGGTTGTGCATCGACCTCGCCCAGTGGAGCTGGCTCCGCCCCTCCCGGCAGCACCGCTCCTGGTCCTCGCGGGTCCGGTGGCCGCAGAGCACGGCGAAGTCGGGGCCGCGCTCGATCGCGGCCCGGATCACCCGCTGGAGGTCGGAGTGGCAGGTGGCGAGCCGCCGCTCGCTGGTATTGCTCAGCCTGGGCATCGTCGCGCCGGAAAGTGTCGCCGGGCAGGGCCGGTCAGGCCCTGCCGCGTCGTGTCCGCGCCCGTGCGCGCAGAATCGCCGGGCAGTGGCTCCGCGCGACTCCATGCACATCCTCCGCGCCGGCACGTTCCGGGACGTGGCGGGCCGCGAGGTCTCGATGTCCGAGGACGACCTGGCCGCGCTGGCGGCCGGCTACCGGCCCCGCGAGGCGAACGTGATCGTGGGCCACTTCCCCCGGCTGAGCGATCCGTCCCTGGCGCACATCGCGGCGCTGGCGCACACGCCGGGCCGCGGCGTCGACGCCGAGCTCGAGGACGTCACGGCCGAGGCGCGCGAGCTGACCCGCAGCGGTCGCTACACGCGCTGCTCCGCGTTCCTGCGGCGGCCGTCGGCGAGCGAGCCGTGGCGCCTGGTGCACGCCGGCCTGTTGGGCGCCCACGCGCCAGCGATCCCGGGCCTCGACGAGGTGCGCCTGGCGGCGCCGCTGGGCGACGGCGAGCAGGCGCTGTTCGCCGAGATGCCGCTCGACGCCGGCGTCGACGAGGCCGCCCGCGGCCTCGCGGCCCGTTTCCTGGACGCCCTCACTGCCGCGTTCGCGCGGCCGACACCAGCAGTCACAACCACAGCAGACGATTCATCCACGGACCCATCCCCGACCCCGGAAGGAGCACCTGTGACCACGGATGCCGAGGCCGCCCTGGCGGCCAGACAGGAACGGCTCGACGCCCAGGCGGCGCAGCTCGCACGACGGCTCGCCGCCGCCGACGCGCTGCTGGCCCGCCAGCGCGAGCAGGAAGCCCAGGCGTGGGCGCAGGAGCAGGCGCAGGCCGGCAGGGTGCTGCCGCGGCACACCGCGGCCCTGGCGACCCTGGTGACCGCTCTCGCCGCGGCGACAGGCCCCGGCGAGGGCGAGGGTGAGGACGAGCAGGCCATCATGCTGGCGGCCGGCGAGGACGACGCCGAGGTGTCGGCCGCGGACTGGCTGCGCGGTTTCGTCGAGGAACTGCCGCAGCGGATCGATTACACGGAATTGTCGCGTCCGGACGCCGCCCATCCGGGCGTGCAGTTGGCGGCGTTCGCGGCGGACCGCGACGGCCGGCGCACGCTGGACGAGCGCGCAACGGCCCTGGCGGCCGAGCGGAAGATCCCGTACGCCGACGCGGTGGTCGCCGCGGCGGCGGAGCTCGAGGAGGCGCGGCTGTGAGCAATCTGAGCCGCCCGGTCCTGACGCTGAGCGTGGTCGCCGGCGAGGACGTCAAGGCGTACCGGTTCATCGGCGCGGACGGCGAGTATCCGGCCGCCGCCGCCGCCGCGCTCGGCGTCACGCGGCACGACGCGAAGGACACCGAGCGCGTGGACTACACGCTGCTCGGCACGGCCACCATCGAGGCCGGCGGCGCCTACGCGCTCGGCGCCGAACTGAAGAGCGACGCGACCGGCCGGGCGGTCGACCGGGACAACGCAGGCGTCGTCACGGCCGTCGCACTCGAGGCCGCCGCGGCCGCTGGCGACCTCACGGAATGCCTGGTGCAGGCGAAGGGGACCTAGATGCCGCCACTCAGACAGCGTAATGCCCAGGTCGTCGACCGGGTCTTGACCCGGCTGGCCCAGAACCACGTGCCGGACCGCGACAAGTTCGTCTACCGCTCGATCTTCCCGGTCGCCGAGGTGCCGAATCTCGCCGGCACCTACATCCGGTCGGACAAGTCCGGATTCGTGGAGGTCGACATCAGGCTCGGCGAGTCGGAAGACATGAAAGAGGTCGAGCGCTCGTGGACGAACGAGCAGGTCGTCCTGGAGGAGCGCGGGCTGGCGGGCAGGATCGCGCGCAACCGGATGGACCAGGCGATGCGCATTCCGGGCGCCTCGGTGCGCCTTGAGGCGCGCGAGATGACCCTGACGATGGCGCAGGTCGATCTGCAGGTCGAGATCGAGGCGGCGCGGCTCGTCACCGACACCGCCAGGTACCACGCCGATCACGTCACGGCGCTGGCGGGCAACGCCCGGTGGGACGTCGCCGCAGCCGACCCGCAGTCGGTGGTGAGCGACGCGAAGTCCACCGTGCGGCGCAAGGTGGGCCGCGAGCCGAACGTCCTGACGCTCGGCTACGACGTTTGCCGCAAACTGTTGCTGAGGGAAGACATCAAGAAGGAGATCTACGGCGACATGCCGCGGCTCGAGATGTCGATGTCCGATGCCGAAAAGCTGCGGCGCCTGGCGCGGTACTTCATGGTCGACGAGGTGCGCCAGTGCATGGCGCAGAAGGTCTCTTCGCCGGACGCCGCCGCGTTCGAGGACGTCTGGGGCCATATCGCCTGGCTCGGTTGCTCGGAGCTCTCCGCGCCCGATCCCACGATGACTCTGGATCAGATCACGTGGGGCGCGACGCTCCGCTGGGAGGGCCATCCGCAGGCCATGAGTCCCTGGTTCCGGGAGCGGAATCGCACCTGGTACTACCCGATCACGACGTTCGACACGCCGCGTGAGATCACCAAGAGCGCCGCCTGGCTGTTCACCTCGGTGGTGTCCTGATGACCGAGACGAAGAGCCGCTACCGCTGCCTGAGGCAGGTCCACGACGACGACGGCCTGCACGCGGCGGGCGACGTGATCGAGCTCACCGACGCCCAGGGCGCCCAGTCGCTGCTGGCCGACGGCTCGATCGAACCGGCCCCGCCGAAGCCCAGGCCGAAGCCCAGGCCGAAGCCCAGGCCGAAGCCCGACCCCGACCCCGACCCCGACCCCGCCACCTGAGGAGAACCGCCATGCGCCACGCACTCAAGATCCTGTTGCTCGCCTCCACCCTGCTCCTGTCCGTCTCGGCCGTCTGGGGGCAGGCGCCGGCCGGCCAAGACCCGCAGAACCCCGCCCCCGCCGCTCCGGTGGTCGAGGAGGCCGAGGACGACCGTCCGATCGGCGTGCGCCTGTCCGAGGCCGCGTCCGAGTTCACGCGCACGATCCAGGGGGCCGAGCGCGGCGAGAGCGACGTCTCCGCCGCCCAGGCCGACGAGGATCGCCTGGTGGCGGAGCTCGGTGCGGCCCGCCAGGTCAAGCAGACCGCGAACGACGCCCTGGGAGATCTCCACGGCGCCACCCGCGCGGCCGGCGAGGCGGTGATCACGCTGATCCGCGAGTTCCTCGACACGCTGCCCGACTAGGGGGCCCGGACCGTGCGCTACGCCCTGCTCGCAGACTTGGCCGCCCAGGCGGGCTGGAACCGCTTGGCGGAGGTCGCGGGCAAGGACGATCTGCGCGACGCGGACGACGACCTGATCCGGGGGCCGGCTCTGCGCGCGGCCGCGGCCGCGCCGCCCGTCGCGGGCACGCCGATGGCGGAGGCCCTGGCCCGGATTGACCGGGCCCTGGACGACGCCTCGGCACTGGTCGATTCGCACGTGCTGGCCCGCTACCCGGACTACGGGCAGCCGGAGCGCTCCGCGGACGACCCGCCGACGCCGGTCACGGTGTGGACGGTGGACCTGGCGCTCGAGCGGCTGCTGAGCGCGGGCGAGGACGACGAGTGGCAGCGCCGGGCCGACGAGGCCCGCAAGTCGCTGCGCATGATCGCCCGCGGCGACATGGACCTGCCCGGCGACATCGACGGCGACGGCGACGCGGACGACGGCGGCGTCGGTCCGCTGGTGGCGAAAGCCCGGCCGGCACTCACCGCGGACTCGCTCCGAGCGTTCACCGCCGGCGCCCGCGGCCGCCTGGGGGCGCGGGCGTGATGTCGCTCGAGTCCTGGCGCGACCGCCTGCGCAGCGAGACGAAGCTCCGCGTGCACGCGGCGCTGACCGACGAACGGGCGCAGGAGGCCTCGCGCCGGACCGGTGACGCGGCGTTCCTGAGCTACTTCGCGGAGAACGCCGCCGAGTCGTCCGTGATCGGCAGTCCGCCGGAGATGGACGGCATCGGTCCGGTGCGCCAGATCGTCTCCACGGCGGTATCGATCGTGCTCCGGGTGACCTCCGCGCGCGGCCCGGACGAGGGCCTGGTGGAGATCGAGCGCGTCCGCGCCTCGGTGCGCGACGCGCTGCTGGGCTGGCATCCCGAGGGCGCCGAAAGCTCGGTCACGTTCGACCGCGGCCAGCCGCTGGCGGTCGAGGGCAAGGGCGTCCAGTGGTGGCACGACGTCTACCGCTGCCTGCAGTTGGTTTCCACATAGGAGAGCCCGGATGGCCTACAAGCTGGCGAACAAGAAGGTCCTGCTGGCGTCGATCGAGACGACGGCGGGCACGGCGGAGGCGCAGACCGGCGGCGACGCGGTGCTGATCGCCACGAATCCGACGCTGGCGCCGCTGGCGGGCGAGACGGTGGACCGCGACCTGATGCGCGGCTTCTTCGGCGCCTCCGGCTCGCTGCCGGTGGGCGTCCACCAGACGCTGGGGTTCTCGGTCGAGCTGGCCGGCTCGGGCGCCGCGGGCACAGCCCCGGCGTGGGGCGTGCTGCTCCAGGCCGCGGGCATGAAGGAAACGGTGACCGCGAACGCCAAGGCGGTGTACGCCCCCCACAGCGCGGACCCGGAATCGGCGGACGACAAGACGCTGACGCTGCGCTACAACATGAGCGGCATCCTGCACGCGCTGACGGGCTGCCGCGGCACCTGGTCGCTGGAGTTGGGGGCGAAGCTCATCCCGCGGATCACGTTCACGTTCACGGGCTTGTTCTCCGCGGCGACGGACACGGCGGCCGTCGTGCCCGACTACGACGGCTGGAAGCAGCCGCAGGCGGGCAGCAACGTGAACACGCCGACGTTCAGCCTGTTCGGCCAGGCGGCCCTGCGGCTCGCCCGGCTCGGCCTCGACTACAGCGGCGAGGTGATCTACCGGGAGACGATCGGCGGCGCCAACAGCACGGCGATCGTGGATCGCAACTCCAGCGGCTCGGTGACGGTGGACATGGAGGAAGTCTCCGTCCTCGATCCGTTCAGCAAGGCCAGCGCCGGCGACACCGGCGCCCTGCAGCTCATCCACGGCGTCGGCGCCGGCAAGATCGTCCAGATCGACTGTCCCCGGGTCCAGCTCGCGCAGCCGAGCTACGGCGAGGATCAGGGCCTGCTCCAGTGGAGCTCCGATTTCGAGGTCCAGCCCGACGACGGCAACGACGAACTGACCATCGAGGCCAGGTGACGGCATGACGTTCAGGCTGGCCGATCCGAAGGCGGCGTACCCGACGCCGGTGGTGGTCGACGTGCCGGCAGCGGACGGGCCGCAGCGGCACGAGTGCGTGCTGCACTTCCGGCTGCTGTCGGGAGAGAAGTACAGGGACCTGGCGGCCGAGGGCGACGCGGCGCTGCTGCGCCGCGTCGTCGCCGGTTGGGACGACATATCCGCCGCCGACGGCGAGCCTCTGGAGTTCAGCGCGGAGAACCTCTCCGCGCTGACGGACATCCCGTATTTCTCTCGAGCCGTGGTGGACGCCTACCTGCTGTTCATGGCCGGGCTGCCGGGAAAAACCTCCGCCAGGCCTCGCTCTGGTGGCTCGGCCGGGAAGGCGGGGACCAGGTCGAAGCGGACGCGGCGGCGCTAGGGATCCGGCTCGAGGACGCGCTCCTCAGACGGGACGATGCATGCTCGGTGCTGCCGGAGAACTGGGACGCGCTGCGGGCCTTCCTGGCCGCGCAGACGCAGTGGCGCCGCGCACCGTCGGGGCACGTCGTGGGGCTGGACTACGCGGCGGCCCGGTGTGCGGCGCGGGCGGTGGTCGCCGACGGCGCCGGCGAGGCGAAGCGGGGGCGGAGGCTCCGGTGGCGGTCCGTCTTCGACGGGCTGCGCACGATGGAGGCGGCCGTGATCGAGGAGCTCGGACGCAGGGCGGAGGCGCGATGAGTCTCACGCCACGCCGCCGCGGTCCGCGTCAGCGGCGACACGCGTCGACGGCGTCGAGGAACGCGGCCGTGCAAGTGGCCGCAGCTCCGACAAGCCGATCGCAGAGCCGAGAGACGAGCAAAGCGGCGGCAGCCAGAATGACTGCACCGGCCAGGCCCGCAGCGACGAGCAGCGACATGGCGGCGATGTCCATGACGGAAAGGCTAGCAGATGCCTGAGCGGGACCTCGTCTTCGGCTTGCGGCTCCAGGCGGACGGCAAGGGGTTCGTGGGCCAGGTCCGGGTCGCCCGCGGCGAGCTCGACAAGCTGGCGGGGGGCGAGCGGCGGGCCGGCGCGGAGGCGAAAAGGTTCACGCGCTCGCAGCGGGAGGCCGCGGCGGCCTCGGGGAAACTGGGCTCTTCCGCAGGAGGGGCCGTGGCGGGCACGAGGAGCCTGGGCGGGGCGATCAAGACGGCGTCCGCGGCCCTGAAGGGATTCGTGGCGCTGCAGGCGGTGCAGCTCGCGGGGCGCTGGGGCCGCCGTCTCGCGGCGGGGTCGGTGCGGTACGCCGACGCGAACACCGAGCTGCGCAACCGACTGCGTTTGACCGCCGATTCGGAAGAGGACCTGGAGACGGCGCGCCGCAAGCTGCTCCGCGTCTCGCGCGAGACGCGGACGGAGTTGTCGACGAACGCGACGCTTTACAGCCGCCTGGCGCTGGCCAGCGAGCACCTGGGGCGCAGCGACGAAGAGCTGGTGCGGGTCGTGGAGCTCCTGAACAAGCAACTCCGGATCGGCGGCTCAAGCGGCAGGGAGGCTCAAGCGGGCCTGATCCAGTTCGCCCAGGGCATCGCCTCGGGACGTCTGCAGGGCGACGAGCTGCGCAGCGTGATGGAGAATCTGCTCGGCGTCCAGCAGGGGCTGCTTACAGGCTTCCGGAAGTTGCGGCAAGAGGGGCAGATCGACTTCGACGTCACCCGCGCGAACATCCGGGACCTGGCGTCGGAAGGCGTGCTCACGTCGGATCTGCTGATCGCGGCCGTGCTCAAGTCGGGAGAGGAGACCGACCGCGCGTTCCGCGAGGTCAACGTCGGCATCGGAGAGTCTCTGCGGGCGCTGCGGGTCGAGGCCGGGAATTTCTTCGATCATCTGGAACGGCGGACGGGGTTGTTCGCGTCGTTCGCCGAGGACGTGGTGGCGCTGCAACATCTGATCGCCGGGCCGTCCGAGGACGACTCGGCTGACGAGCTGCTGGCCGACTACGAGCGGTTCGGCGGGCTGATCAACAAGGCGCGGGCCGAGGCCGCGCTCCTCAACCGGGAGCTGGACAAGGTCGCGGCCCGCCGGCTGGAGCCGGGCCAGTTGTTCTCCGCCCGCGAGAGCGAGATCCAGGCGCTCAGCGACGACGAACTGGACGACATCCGCGGCGGCATTCTCGAGGGATACGGCGAGGTGGACGAATCCCTGGCGGCGCTGTTCTCGCGCCGGTCGGAGTTCCTGCTGTACCGGCAGCAGGTGGTGGACAACCAGGCTGCGGACCTGGCGTTGCTCAACGCGGAGCAGGCGCGGCGCGCGCGTGACCCGGTAGCCGCTCCGCCCCCCGATCTGGAGGCGAAACGCCGCGACGCGCGGGCCGAGGTCGCCAACGAGCTGAATGCCGCCCGGGAAGCGTCGGGACCGTCCGCCAAGCGGTTGCTGGCGCTGGAGCGGGAGGCGATGTCGGAAGCGGACCGGATCGAGGCGGTGTACGACGGCCGGATCGCCCTGATCGACCGCTATGGCCAGGCGCTCGATGGCGGTAGCGCGTCGTTGGAGCGTTTCGCCGAGGAGGAGCGGGCTTCGAGCCTGGCGGCGCTCGAGACGGCGCGGGCGCTGGCCGATCACGACCGGCTGTACGGCGCGTTGGCGTCCACGATGCACGGCACGCGCGGCTCCCTCGGCGAGCTGACCGAGTCATACGGCCGGCAGCGCCGGGCGATCCTGTCGAATACGGAGGCGACGCGGGAGGAGAAGGTCGAGGCAATTGCGGCGCTGCAGGAGAAGCACCGTGCGGCGGTGGCGGCACGGGACCTGGCCGCCGCGGAGGAGTTCGAGGCCGCCAAGCGCAGGGCGACGGCGAAAGCGTGGGAGATGCTGCGCAGGGCCGGCGTGATCGCGCTGAAGGAGCTCTCGGACAGCAATGCGCTGCTGGCCTCTCAGACCGATTTCTCGCGCGCCGGCCTGGAGCGTCTGCGCCGGGAGCAGCAGATCGAGGAACAGGTCCTGCGCGATCTGGCGGGAGCGTCGGAGAAGGTGCGGGAGCGGTACCGGGAGCAACTCCGGATCCAGTACGACCTGATCGACCAGGCGCGAATCAAGGCGGACCTGCTCGAGCGGTTCGCGCCGTTCGAGGCGGACCAGGCCGACCGGCAACGGGCGTTGAACGAGCTGTATCGCGCCGGCGCGCTGTCGCTGCAGGCGTACACCGCGGCGCAGGCGGAGTTGGCGATCGAGCGCGGCGAGGGCACGTTCGAGGACGGATTCGCGGCGGAGTACGAGCGGATGCTGCAGGAGTCGAGCCAGCTCACCTCGGACCTGGGATCGAGTTTCGCCTCCGTGTTCGGGCCGGACGGCGTGATTCAGCGCGGTCTGGCGGATTCGGCGGCGGCGTCGCTGGTGCTGGGCGAGTCGTTCCGGGAGTCGTTCGGCCGGATCGCCCGGCAGGCGGTCGCGTCGCTGGTGTCGGAGATGATCCGTGTGACGATCCTGGCGCCGATCATGCGGCGGCTGGCCGGCAGCCTGGGCGGCGGCGAGCAGAAGGCGGCGCAAGCGGCTGTCGAGCAGGTCACGGCTCAGGCCGCGGCGACCGCCGCCCAGGCTGGGGCGAACGCCTATGCGGCGACCGCGGCGATTCCGGTCGTGGGCCCCGGTCTGGCTCCGGCGGCCGCGCTCACGGCGCTGAAGGCCGCGTCGATCTACGGCGCCGTGGCGATCGCGGCGCAGGCCGCGGCCGCCGGCGCCGCCCAGAGCAAGTTCCAGTACGGCGGCATCATCGACCGCCGCACGGAGTTCGGTTTCGGCGGCGGCCGCCGGGGCGTGGCCGGCGAGGCGGGGCCGGAGGCGATTCTGCCGCTGGCCCGCGGTCCGGCCGGCCTGGGGGTGCGCGCCACGGGCGGCGGCGGCCGCCAGGTGTCGGTGGGCGACATCAACCTCGCGGTGACGATCCAGGCGCCGGAGGGCACGGAGGACGCGGAGGCGTTCGGCCGGGCGGCGGTGCAGCGGATCGGCCGCGAGCTCCGCCCGGTGCTCCGGGAGCTGCTGCTGGACGAGCAGCGCCCCGGAGGCGCGCTGAACCGCTCCGACCAGGTGAGCGCGTTCTGATGCCGGCGGCGATCCGGTTGCCGTCGGTCGGTCTCTCGCGCGGATCGGGCCCGGGCACGGAGTTCAAGCTCCGCCGCGCGCGCCTGGGCGACGGCTACGAGCAGGTGGCGGCGGACGGCCTGCACAACGTGCGGCGCCGGCACCGCTGCGTCTGGCGGGCGATCCCGGTGGCGGACGCGGAGACGCTGCGGACGTTTCTGGAGGCTCGGGGCGGCCACGAGCCGTTCCTGTCGCCGTCGCCGCTGCCCGAGGGCATGCCGGACGCTCAGTGGCGCTGCGAGCGCTTCAGCGGGCCGACGTGGGTGTCGGCCACGCACAGGGACATGGAAGCGGAGCTGGTGGAGGACTTCAGCCCGTGAGGAATACAAGGAGGACTTGGAGATGCCAGCACAAGCAACAACGAACGTGGCGATCGAGAGCGCGGTGGCGGCGGCGGGCCAGGTGGGCTCGGACGCCTCGTGGGTCTCGGCGTGGAGCTCCGCTGCCGGCGGCAGCTACCTGTGGAAGGCGCAGCTCGCGAACAACCCCTCAGCCCTGGCGCTGGGCGGCCGGTGGCGCATCGAGGCCGGCGACCTGACGCTGACGCAGCCGAACGGCGTGGGCGCCACGGCGGCCGATGCGCAGCGCGCGCTCGAGGGCCGCATCGCGGGCACGTGGCACCTGCAGTGGCACGACGGCGATCCTGGCGCGAACGGGACCGCGGCCGTGATCGCGGGGATCGCGCGGACCGAGGTCGAGGCGGGCGACTTCGACGTCACGACGAGCTAGCTGAGAGAAGCGGCCCGTGGCGCTGTTCGAGCAGACCTTCACATTTACCGGAACGCGAAGCCAGGGGTCCGACCCGAACGAAGGGAACCTCCCGAAGGCGCAGTTCTTCTCCGGCGTGGTCGACCAGCCGCTCGATCCGCAGTTGGTGGCCGGCGGCGGTTCGGCGGTCCTGAGCCGGTTCAATTTCACTCACGGGCTCGAGCCGCACCTGCGCGTACGGACGGCGCCGGCGGCCGGCGACGCTCCAGGCGGCGCCGGGCCGGAACTCGTGGCCGCGTGGAAGACGGGCGCCGGCGCCGTGCGCATCGCCCGCGGCAGCCTCGAGTTCACGTTCCCGGGTCCGGAGGCGGATGCCGCGGTCACGACGGACGCCACGGAGCCCTACAACTGGGACGTCTCCGATGCGCTGATCTCGGCGCTCGGCGATCTGCTGGACGTGCCCAACGGCGCGGTGACGATCACCGTCACGCTGGTGGGCGCCGAGGAGCTGGCCATTCCTCCGACGCTGGTGGAGCTGCCGCCGGCGCCCGGCGGCGCGGGCTCGGTGACGGTCCGTGCGGTCGTCGCGCCCGCGGCAGTCGAGGCGGTGGAGTTGCCGGCGATCGCGGGCGGCGCCGGATCTGTGGCGATCAGCGCGGTCGCCCAGGTGCCTCCGACGCTGGTGGAGCTGCCGCCGGCGCCCGGCGGCGCGGGCTCGGTTTCGGTCCGTGCGGTCGTCGCGGCCGCGCCGGTCGAGGCGGTGGAGTTGCCGGCGATCGCGGGCGGCGCGGGCTCGGTTTCGGTCCGTGCGGTCGTCGCGGCCGCGCCGGTCGAGGCGGTGGAGTTGCCGGCGATCGCGGGCGGCGCGGGCTCGGTTTCGGTCCGTGCGGTCGTCGCGGCCGCGCCGGTCGAGGCGGTGGAGTTGCCGGCGATCGCGGGCGGCGCGGGCTCGGTTTCGGTCCGTGCGGTCGTCGCGGCCGCGCCGGTCGAGGCGGTGGAGTTGCCGGCGATCGCGGGCGGCGCGGGCTCGGTGACGGTCCGCGCGGTCGACGAGGTGCCTCCGACGCCGGTGGTGATCGCCGCGGTTCCCGGAGGTCCGGGCTCGGTCGCCATCACCGTCCAGGGCGGCCCCGACCCCACCAGCGTGACGACTCCGTCGACGGGCGGTCCGACGTCCTCGGTGCAGGCGTCGCGCCTGGACGCCGGCGCGGTGGTGGACCTGTTCACGGTGCGCCTTCAGAGCGGCGGCGTGGAGCGGTACACGACGGGTCCCGGCGCCGGCGCGTCGGTGCGCTACGGCGGCCACGAGTACCCCCCGTTGCCGATCGCGCTCGAGGGCGCCGGATTCGGCGAGTCGGGGGCCTCGGTGCGTCCGGTGCTGCGGGTGTCGCAGCTGGACGCGGTTGCGGCTCCGGCTGACTGGCAGGGGGCCACGGTGGAGCGCGTGCGGACGCTGGCGCGGCACCTGGACGGCGCTTCGGAGGCGGATCCCGGCCGTCACTGGCCGGTGGAGTCGTGGGTGGTGGACCGGCTGTCGAGCGAGGGGCGCGAGGAGGTGGTGTGGCAGCTCTCGTCTCCGCTGGATCTGGAGTTGGCGATGATCCCCCGCCGCCAGGTGCTGCGGGACGTGTGCCAGTGGGCCTACCGGCGCCGCGTGGGCGGCGCCTGGCGGAACCCGCCCGCGGACGACGGCTGTCCGTACCGCGGCGGCCGGTACTGGGACGCGATGGACGCGGCGGTGGCGGACCCGGCGCGGGACGTCTGCAGCCGGAGGATCTCGGGCTGCAAGCTGCGGTTCGGCGAGGGGGAGCTGCCCCTTCGGCGGCTTCGCCGGGGTGGCGCAGTACCGGCGATGATGGGCCTGGTCGAGACGCGGGCGAACGTC